>NZ_CP130346.1:0-2676782 GCF_030518715.1 Thermosynechococcus sp. HY596
GTGATTAGCTCTGCCGAAGATCTCTGGCACCAAATTTTGGAGCGGTTGCAACTGTTGCTCAGTCGCCCGACGTTTGAAACTTGGATTAAGACAGCAACGGTGCAGTCCTTTGATGGCCAGACCCTTACGATTTGCACCCCCAATCCCTTTGCCCGCAATTGGCTGCAAAAGTACTATTTGAAAACCATTGCCGATGTGGCACGGGAAATTGTCGGTGAGGCGGTGGAGATTGAGCTGGCGATCGCCCAAGGGGCAGAGCATGACACCAGCATTCGCCCCACCAGTCGTGCTGAAGTAGAGGCCACCACCCCGCCCGCTCGTCATCGCGGCAGTGAACTGAATCCCAAGTATGTCTTTTCCCGCTATGTCGTTGGCCCCAATAATCGCATGGCCCATGCGGCCTGCTTGGCAGTGGCAGAATCACCGGGGCGGGAGTTTAATCCCCTCTTTCTCTGTGGCGGCGTTGGCTTGGGCAAGACCCATCTGATGCAGGCGATCGGTCACTATCGCTTGGAAATTGACCCCAATGCCAAGATTTTCTATGTCTCGACCGAGCAGTTTACGAATGACTTGATTGCCGCCATCCGCAAAGACAGTATGCAGAGCTTTCGCGAGCACTATCGGGCGGTGGATGTCATGCTCGTGGATGATATTCAATTTATTGAGGGCAAGGAATACACCCAAGAGGAGTTTTTTCACACCTTCAATACACTGCACGAGGCCGGTAAGCAGGTGGTTTTGGCCAGCGATCGCCCCCCCAGTCAAATTCCCCGCCTGCAAGAGCGCCTCTGCTCCCGCTTTTCCATGGGCCTGATTGCCGATATTCAACCCCCGGACTTGGAAACCCGCATGGCCATTCTCCAGAAAAAAGCGGAGTACGAGAATATCCGTCTGCCGCGGGAGGTAATTGAGTACATTGCCGCCAGCTACACCTCCAACATCCGCGAACTGGAGGGGGCACTGATTCGAGCGGTGGCCTACATTTCTATTTCTGGGTTGCCGATGACGGTGGAAAATATTGCCCCCGTTCTGAGTCCAGCCATCCGCAAAATTGAGACCTCCCCAGAGGTGATCCTGAATGTGGTCTCTGAAGCCCTGAATGTGTCCATTAGTGATCTCAAGGGCAACTCCCGCCGTCGCGAAATTAGCATGGCGCGTCAAGTGGGTATGTATCTGATGCGCCAATACACGGGCTTGAGTCTGCCGAAAATTGGTGAAGAGTTTGGCGGCAAGGATCACACCACCGTCATGTATAGCTGTGACAAGGTGGCCGAACTGCAACGTACCGATCCAGAAATGGGCAGCCTGCTGCGACAACTCAGCGATCGCATTAACTTGGCCAGCCGTCCCACAGAGCCATAGTGCCCAGAGCCTTCCTATGCCAAGATAAAAACAGTCTTGAAAGGGGTATGAATGCACATCCTCATTCCCGCCGCCGGCATGGGTAAACGCATGGGGGCAGGCCACAATAAACTGCGCTTGCAACTCTTGGGTAAACCCCTTTTGGCATGGACATTGGCAGCGGTGGCTGCTGCAGAAGCGATTGAATGGATTGGCGTTATTGGCCAGCCAGAGGATTTTCCCACTTGGGAAGCACTCCTTGGGGACTTGAACCTACGGCAGCCCGTCCAGCTTATCCAAGGGGGTGAGACCCGTCAAGCCTCCGTTTTTAATGGGTTACAGGCACTTCCCGAAAGGGCTGAGCAGGTGCTGATCCACGATGGTGCCCGCTGCCTTGCCACCCCCGATCTGATCAACCGCTGTGCCCAAGCCCTAGAGACCTATGCCGGACTCATTGCCGCCGTGCCGGTCAAAGATACGATTAAAATCGTCAACCGTGAAGGGGTTGTCGTCCAAACCCCAGAGCGGGACTCCCTGTGGGCGGCTCAAACTCCCCAAGGCTTTCGCGTCGAACCCTTGCGTATTGCCCATGAAATGGCGGTGGCCAGAGGCTGGGAAGTCACAGACGATGCTGCCCTCTTTGAACGCCTAGGCTATGCCGTGCACATTGTTCTAGGCGAAGAAACCAATCTCAAGATAACCACTCCCAGCGATCTCCCCCTTGCAGAACGAATCTTGCAGCATCGCCAAGAGCAAGGCCAAAGGGACACGATGCCCTAGGCCAAGGTTTCGGGACAGTAGCCCAAGCCTTGAATGAACTGCTTGCGAAACGCTTCAATGTCGTCGTAGTTGGGGTAGCCATGGGAGACAATCGCCACTTGATAACGGCGCATCACATCCACCATTGACTGTCCGGTTTCCAGTGCCCACAGTGCCATTTTCAGCGAAATCCCCGGTGTGTAGGGGAATCCCAATTCGTTCAAGAAGGCGCGGAAATTCCCTGCTTGTTCGTCGGAGAGGGGCGAATGCATTTTAATGCGAATCACCCACCCATCCACTTGATGAATGACTGTAACAAACTGTATTGGTAGCTTGGCGTATTCATGCAAGAATTGCACAACCCGCAGGGTAAGGCTGGCATTGCTGAGGTGATAGATGAAATCCATGGTGTTGACCTCTTACCCTTGATACTTTTATTGTCGGTGGCACCTAGAGCGATCCCCTAGGGGAATTGTCCGCGATTTACTGGGGAAAACTCCCCTATCCTTAGGATTGAGATAAGCGCTGCTGCGGAGTGCCACTGAGCAGATCATGGGCTGCCTGCAAAATCCTTGGAATCTTCTGCCGATGGGGACTCTTTTGCAAACAGGGGTCTAAATCCAAGTGCTTGACCTGTGCTGCATTCGCCCCCGGAAACCAGTGGCCACCGTTGCCAAGCAAGTTATAGCGCATACGGGCGTACTCAAGCAAATCGTAGGCCTGCACCAGATTCCACAGCCAGAGAATGGTGGGGATATTCACCTCACCGGGGGTGTGGCGATAGTCTGGCAGTCCCTGATGCCAAGTGTGGTACCAGTCTTCCCCCAAACGCTCAATGGCGGCTTGCTCCAGCCGTACCAAGATCGGCGGCAAAATTTCATCGGCCCGATCCAACAGATCGAGCACCTTGAGATGCTCATCAAAATCACTGGGGCGAGCAGCACCGACACTCAGGGTATGCACTTGGGGATGGGAGAGGCAAAACAGATCGTTAAAGACTAGCGGGCTGAGGGGGGCACACAGTTCCACAAGGCGTTGGGGTGGTTTGTAGAGCATCCCCCCCTTATCCGCAGGGCTAATGATGAAGACGCCCATATCACGGGCTTGGGCATCGAGGATGGCGGGCCAATTCTGCTGATTGATGTAGTACCAATGTAGGTTGACATAGTCAAACACATCGCTGGCGATCGCCTGCCGAATCACCTCTAGGCTGCCGTGGGTAGAAAAGCCAATGAAGCGAATCTTTCCTGCCGCTTGCCAGTCCCGTGCCACCTCTAGGCAGCCCCCCGGTCGCAGCACCTGTTCCAGATGCTCTGGCAAATTAAGGCCATGAATCGCCAGCAAATCGATGTAGTCCAGCCGCAGATTGCGCAGCGAGGTTTCCAAGGTTGCCCGAAACTCCTTGGCGGTGGGTCGCGGCCCCACTTTGGTTTGCACAATTAGCTTTTCGCGAGGCAGCCGCGGCAGAATTTTGCCCAACTGCACTTCTGAGGTGCCATAGCCCCGGGCGGTTTCAATATGATTAATGCCTAGCTCCACGGCTCGGCAAATCGTCGCCTCTAAATTGCGTTGATTCTCTTCTGGAATCGTACTCGGGCTGACATCCTGCCATGAAAACTGATAGCGCATGCCGCCACAGGAAAAGACAGGCATCGGTAATTGGGTACGACCAAAGCGACGGTAGCGCATGTTGAACTCAATGAACGCTTCTTCATCATTGTCGCGGAATTCCCGATCCTTCGCTAACGGGGGCATGAGGGGCTGACGCGGTGGCACTACAGTAGAGTATCCACAATATCCCTTGGTTTGGGCTAGGCTAGAAAAAATGACAGCAATTATAGCAATTATTTTGTATGTCCCAAGGGAAAAGTCATTCTCTCCTGCCTCTACTCCTTTCCCTGCTGGCTACCCTCGGCTTTTTGGGCGTTGGTGCAGGGCTGGTGTTTCGCCTCGTCAATAACGGCGAAATCATTGGCAATGGCGGTCTCAATGTCGGAACCAAGGGTCGATCTACGTTTAGCCAAGTCAAGAATGTCCCCAGTGGCCTTTTTAATTATGGCGGTAGCACCACTTGGGCACCCATTCGCCGCGATGTGGATCCGCTGCTGCAAGCGGCTTGGCCCAATTTTCAACTGCGCTATGTGGATCCACCCACAGGAACGCCGGGGTCGGGCAGTGGGATCCGCATGTTATTGAATAATCAACTGTCTTTCTCCCAATCTTCCCGTCCCCTCAAAGACGAGGAGTTAGCCAAGGCGGCGGCTCAGGGTATTAAATTAACTGCCATTCCTGTTGCCATTGATGGGCTAGCGATCGCTGTCAATCCGAGGCTAGAGATTGCCGGCCTCACCGTGCAACAGGTGGTGGATATTTACACCGGCAAAGTGACCAATTGGCAGCAGGTGGGCGGCCCCAACCAAAAGATTACCCCCTTCTCTCGCCGCCCGGAAGATGGTGGTACCGTTGAATACTTTATTCAGGAAGTGCTAGGGAAGCAGCCTTTTGGTCGCAATGTGGTCATGGTTCGCGATACCACCGATGGCCTACGGCGCGTCGCCGCGACACTGGGGGGGATTTATTATGCCTCTGCGCCGGAGGTCGTGGGTCAGTGCAGCATCCACCCGCTTCCCCTCGGCCGCCAAGCCAATGAGTACGTGCCTCCCTATCAAGACCCCTATGTTCCCCCTGAGCAGTGTCGCAACCAACTGAATCAGCGTGCATTTCAAGAGGGGACGTATCCCATCACCCGCCGCCTATTTGTCATTACCAAGGAGGACAATAGCCTCGATGCCCAAGCAGGACGTGCCTACGCTGCACTCTTGCTCACGGATCAAGGGCAAGCCGCCATTGAAAAGGCAGGATTTGTGCGCCTGCGCTAGCGATCGCCCCTTGAACAGGGCTTTGGCCAAAATCAACATTCTGGCACCGTCACCCCAGATAATAGATCTGGCCACCTGCTTCTTAATCTGGATCCATGACCTACAAGCGACTCAGTGACAGCGAACGCCAGCGTGTCTTTCAACAGTACACTGCCGGACAAACCATCAAAGCTCTGGCTGCAGAATTTGGTGTGAGTGAAAACACCATTCGGCGTGTGATCAAACAAATGGAAGAAGAAGCGGCTGCCCCTGAAGCTCCCCTATTGGCCATGGCTACAACGGATGACATGCCAGAGGAAGAGGATCTAGAAGATGTAGAGACGGCAGAGGCCGTTGTCCTCGATGAGGATGACTACAGTGATGCAGAGGATGACGATCTCGAAGATGACGATGACGAGGAACTTGAGGGGGACATTCCCTTACCGGATCTCGCCGATGTAGAAGTGGTGCAGTCGGTGGAGGTCATTCCCCTTGCCGAAGCGATGCTGCCCCGTCCCTGTTATGTTGTGGTGGATCGGCGGGCGGAACTGCTCACCCGTCCCCTAGAAGCCTTTCGCGGTTTAGGTGCCCTTTCCAGTGAAGAAGCGCAACAAAGTACTCTACCGATTTTCGATAGCCGCCCCGTGGCTTTACGCTATTCCCAGCAAAATCAACGCCTCTATAAGGCCAGTGATGTCCAATGGCGCAAGACCGTTGTTAAGGTGCCTGACGGCGAAATGTTGCGGAAAGTGCGCAGCTATCTTCAGTCAAAAGGGATTACCCGCTTGCTTTACCATGGGCGGGTGTATGCCCTGGATTGAGGTAAGCTAGGGGGGATAATCATAAGCGGGGATGTCTCCCTTGCAGTGTTGGTAGATTGGGTAAAACCGATATGAAAGCAATGATCTTGGCGGCTGGAAAAGGCACGCGGGTACGCCCGATTACATACACCATTCCGAAGCCAATGATCCCAATTCTGCAAAAACCGGTGATGGAGTTTTTGGTGGAACTTTTGCGGCAGCATGGGTTTAACCAGATTATGGTGAATGTGAGCCACCTCGCCCATGAAATTGAAAGCTACTTTCAGGATGGGCAGCGGTTTGGGGTGGAGATTGCCTACTCCTTTGAGGGCTATATCAAGGATGGCGAACTCGTGGGCAAAGCCCTAGGCTCTGCGGGGGGGATCAAGCGGATTCAAGATTTTCACCCCTTTTTTGATGACACCTTTGTGGTGCTGTGTGGGGATGCCCTGATTGACTTGGATTTGACAGCAGCCGTGGCTTGGCACCGCCAAAAGGGGGCGATCGCTACCGTGATTATGAAAACAGTCCCCAAAGAGGATGTCTCGAGCTATGGCGTCGTCGTCACCGATAAGAGCGATCGCATTATCGCTTTTCAAGAAAAACCTAGCGTTGAAGAAGCTCTGAGCAACAATATCAACACGGGAATTTATATTTTTGAGCCAGAAATTCTCGACTATATTCCCTCCAATCAGGAATACGACATTGGCAGTCAGCTTTTCCCAAAACTGGTGGAAATGGGTGCCCCCTTCTATGGCCTAGCAATGGACTTTGAATGGATTGATATTGGTAAAGTCCCCGACTACTGGCAAGCGGTGCGTGGCGTTCTTGAGGGCACAATTAAAAATGTCTCGATTCCCGGCCATGAGCAGTCCCCCGGCATTTATACCGGGCTGAATGTGGCGGTCAACTGGAATAAAGTCACAATTCAAGGCCCCGTGTACATTGGCGGCATGACCAAGATTGAAGATGGGGCAACGATTATTGGGCCGACGATGATTGGCCCCAATTGCCACATTTGTAGCGGTGCGGTCGTCGATAACTGTGTGATTTTTGAGTATTCTCGCCTTGGCTCTGACGTTCGTCTTGTGGATAAGCTGGTCTTTGGCCGCTACTGTGTTGATAAAACAGGGACAACGATTGATCTGAAGGCCGCTGCCCTTGATTGGTTGATTACCGATTCACGGCAAACGGATATTCAGCCGAGTCCCCTCGAGTTGAAGGAGATTGTGTCCTAGACCCCGCTATACACCCATGGCATTTGCGAATCAGTTGCAAAGCGGTTTTACCCTTTTTCTGAGCCTACTGGTGGAGGCAGTGCCGTTTCTGCTGCTGGGCATTTTGCTCTCTAGCGCACTGCTGCTGTTTGTAGATGAGCAGGCACTGATTCGTCGCTTGCCGCGATCGCCCCTCTTGGGGGCCTTGGTGGGCAGTTGCATTGGTTTTCTTTTTCCCGTGTGCGAGTGTGGTAATGTGCCGGTGGCGCGGCGATTATTGGTGCAAGGACTGCCTACATCCGTGGCCATTGGTTTTTTGTTGGCGGCACCGACAATCAACCCGATTGTGATTTGGGCAACGTGGACGGCCTTTCGTGATCAACCGGAGATTGTCGTCTTTCGCGTCCTCTTCTCACTGGCGATCGCCACCCTTATTGGCTGGGTTTTTAGTTTCCAAAAGGATCTAACCCCCTTTTTGCAGCCCACCGTCACCAGTCTCATGCGTCGTCCCCAGCCTCAAGCAGCCACTATACCGGCCTTGCTCCAGTCAGGCACCTACCTGTTGGGAACTCCGGGCCAACCCCTAGCCATGGAAACTCTCACGCTTGCGCCACCTACTGCAACGATGCCTTGGCAGCAGCGTCTGCCCCAAGTCCTAGAGAATGTGGTGCAGGAATTTCGCGAATTGGGGGGAATTTTAGTCCTCGGTAGCCTAGTGGCGACTATTATTCAGGTGGCGGCTCCCCGCGAACTCATTCTCAGCCTTGGCCAAGGGCCGGTGATCTCGATTGTGGCAATGATGATCTTGGGCACAGTGATTTCCATTTGCTCGACGGTTGATGCCTTCTTTGCCCTTGCCTTTGCTGCCACGTTTACGCCGGGGTCAATTCTCGCTTTTCTTGTCCTTGGACCGATGGTGGATCTCAAGGGGCTGGGATTACTGCTGACGATTTTTCGCCCCCGTGCTCTCATTTACCTCTTTCTGTTGGTGGCACAATTGACGTTTTCCCTTTGTTTGTTTTTGAATTTGCAGTGGAGTTAGCCGTGGTTGTTAAGCCAGAGTGGTTACGGGTCAAAGCACCCCAGTGGCAACGGGTGGGTTCGGTCAAGGAACTGTTGCGGGACTTAAACCTCAATACGGTTTGTGAGGAGGCCTCTTGCCCCAATATTGGTGAATGTTTCCATGAGGGGACGGCGACATTTTTAATGATGGGGCCAGCTTGCACCCGCGCTTGCCCCTACTGCGATATTGATTTTGCGAAAAAGCCACTGCCCTTGGATGCCACTGAACCCCAGCGACTGGCGGAAGCGGTGGTGCGGCTGCGGCTCAATCATGTTGTCATTACCTCGGTAAATCGGGATGATTTAGCTGATGGTGGTGCCTCTCAGTTTGTGGCCACGATTCAGGCCGTGCGGGCGCGATCGCCCCAAACAACCATTGAAGTGCTCATTCCCGATCTCTGTGGCAATTGGCAGGCCTTAGATCAAATTCTCGCCGCCAGTCCCGAAGTGCTGAACCACAACACCGAAACCGTGCCCCGTCTCTATCGGCGGGTGCGTCCCCAAGGCAACTATCAGCGCAGTCTGGAACTGCTGCAACGGGTGCGCGATCGCGCCCCTTGGATCTACTCAAAGTCTGGCATCATGGTGGGCTTGGGAGAAACCCCTGAGGAAGTGGCAGCGGTGATGGCGGATCTGCGTCAAGTGGGCTGTGATATTCTCACGATTGGCCAGTATCTGCAACCGAGTCCGAAGCACTTACCCGTGCAGGCTTTTATTCCACCAGAGCAATTTGAAGCATGGCGGCAGCTTGGCGAATCCATGGGCTTTTTGCAGGTGGTCTCCTCTCCCCTCACCCGCAGTTCCTACCATGCCGAGCAGGTGCGTGCCCTGATGCAACAGTATCCCCGCCAGCGTCCTGCAACAAACCTCCTCGGATAAATTTATTGCAATTTAATCGCAACTAAGCTAGGCTAAGCAATAGGAAAAATCTGCATTAAAAAACCCCCTTGGGTGGGGGCGTTTTATGGACAACCGTAATCTTGCATTAAGGTTCGTTAACCTAAATTGCGAAAGACTACGCCTTCAGGCTGTCATTGGCCAAGAAATGACCAATGTGGTAGGCTCGCTCCTCCGTTTGCAGCAGGATTTGGTCATAGAGGTAGGCAGTGGCGCGATCGCCCAAACTCTCTGCTTGGGTAGCCTGTTGCCGCAGAACACTAATGATTGCCTGTTCGGCCTGCAAATCATTAGTGAGCATTTGGCGGCAGTTAAAAGCCCCCTCCGGTTCAGGGGTAAAGCAGCAGAGCGTGGCCAACTGTTGAAAACCGGCGGCGGGAACACCCCCCAGCCCATTCAGACGCTCACCCAAGTCATGGACGTGACCTTGCACCTGTTCGTAGCAATTTTGGAAAAACTGATGCAGTGGATAAAATTCTGCCCCCTCAACAACAAAATGATGCTTTTGGTACTGCAAATACAGGGCTTGAAAACTGGCCAAGAGGCGATTCATCCCCTCACAGATGGGCGTGGTGGTGGCCTTCTCCAGCAACACAACCGTGTCACCCATCTCGCCAAACGCTTGGCGTGGCAATGCACTGGTCGTCATAGCACGATGCTCCTTTGCGGACACTAGTGAGCTAACTAACTTAGCTCTGACAGCCCGATCCTAAACTACCTTTCTGTACATTTTCAATAATGGAGTGCTTCTTGAATGTCTATAAATCCCCACCTTATTGCAGTTCAGTGGCAATTACGCTGGCCGATCTACCAACGGTTGATTGATCTAGAGGTGCCCTGTAACTATGCTCCCTATCAACCCCTGAGGGTCGAGGTCAACTCCCCCCTAGCTGCCTTACAGGTGTGGTCAGTGGTACGCCAAGTCTCTGCCCCTCGCGAGACCTTGATCAATTGGCTCGAACACTGTTGGCAGTGCTCTTTGACCACCTTGAGTGAGTATCACAATCCTGCTGAGTCCTAGGGGAACGTACAACCCGCAGGTGGTGCAGCACTGAATGTGGCAGGCGTGATATTGGTAACTGTTCCTGCTCCAGTTGTGTTGATGGCCACACCACCATTGTTCGGGCTGAGACTAAGAGCATTAACAACACGGAAGATGACAGGAGCATTCTGGGGTCGTAAGCGGAAACCTGCACCACTTGTTTCGACGTTACTAAATACGTTTGCACACAGTGTTGCATTATGATCAGCCCGCAGCTCTAAACTTCGCGTGGCAGGATTCCCTTGAGTGAGGGTGTTATTGTTGACTGTGGCATTGAGGCGAGAAGTATTCTGAGCACGCAGTCGCACTGCTTCACCACCAGCTGTTGCTTGGATACTGTTATTGCTAACCTCAAGTTGCAAGCTAGCATTGCCAGTGGTATCGATTTCAATCCCGCGATCGCTGACACCAGAAAGCTGATTGCCAACAATTCTGACCCGTGCCGGTGTTGGACTTGCAGCCGTTGTTGTGAACTCGATGTCAATGCCATCATTATTATTGCCAATATTTTGGATCACATTATTTTCAATGTTTAGTACCACTTGTCCCGCACTATTCGACTCTAGGGTGATGGCATCATCATTCAGGATGTTGCGTATCTCATTGTTGCGAATTGTAATGTTTGCGCTGGGAGGTGCAATTGGAGCCGCACTGCTGACAATATCAAACGTCATCCCTGCATCAGAAATATTGTTAACCACGTTATTTTCTAGAACGGCTGTGAGGTTGGCGCCATCGCCAATATTGAAGTCAATGCCATCACTGCCATCAGTCCCTGTACCAATGTTGCGAATCTGATTGTTCCGAACAGTCACCGTTGCACTCGCAGGGGCAGCACAATTGGCAAACTGATTGTCACTGAAACGGTCAGCCACAGCAAAGCTATCGCCACGGCAGAGGTTGAATTCAATTCCATCCACACGATTACCTGCCGTCAAGTTGTTTTCAGTCACGTTATCTTCGATGGTGATGTTGGCGTTGCCACGATTGTTGCGAATGAAGATGCTAGCTTCGAGGTTAGTATCTGTTGCTGTTTGGCCAACATTACGGACAGTGTTGCCGCGAATAGTTACATTTCCAAGGGCATTATCTAGGCCAATTCCCTCACCAATCCCCCCATCAACAGTGTTATTTTCAATCGTTGCGTTGGTGCTTTCAGTAATGCTGATGCCACGGCGGTTAAAGGCAGGGGCAGTTGTGCTCGTAATTGTAACATTATTATTGCGAACCACAGGGGATTGTACATTTTGCAAGATAATACCTGCGGCATTTGTAACCGTGATGGTATTGTTGTTAACCGTAGGCGTCAATACAGAGTTATTTTGACCACGTAAGCGAATTGCTTCGCCTGTATTGGTTAAGGTGTTGTTGCTGATTTCAATTGCTAAGCGAGCATTATTAGTGGTGTCCACTTCAATCCCGCGATCGCTAATGTTATTCAGTTGATTCCCCACAATTCTGACTTGTGCAGGGGTTGGACTTGCAGCCGTTGTTGTGAACTCGATGTCAATGCCGTCATTATTATTGCCAATATTTTGGATCACATTATTTTCAATGTTTAGTACCACTTGTCCCGCACTATTCGACTCTAGGGTGATGGCATCATCATTCAGGATATTGCGTATCTCATTGTTGCGAATTGTAATGTTTGCGCTGGGAGGTGCAATTGGAGCCGCACTGCTGACAACATCAAACGTCATCCCTGCATCAGAAATATTGTTAACCACGTTATTTTCTAGAACGGCTGTGAGGTTGGCACCATCGCCAATATTGAAGTCAATGCCATCACTGCCATCAGTCCCTGTACCAATGTTGCGAATCTGATTGTTCCGAACAGTCACCGTTGCACTCGCAGGGGCAGCACAATTGGCAAACTGATTGTCACTGAAACGGTCAGCCACAGCAAAGCTATCGCCACGGCAGAGGTTGAATTCAATTCCATCCACACGATTACCTGCCGTCAAGTTGTTTTCAGTCACGTTATCTTCGATGGTGATGTTGGCGTTGCCACGATTGTTGCGAATGAAGATGCTAGCTTCGAGGTTAGTATCTGTTGCTGTTTGGCCAACATTACGGACAGTGTTGCCGCGAATAGTTACATTTCCAAGGGCATTATCTAGGCCAATTCCCTCACCAATCCCCCCATCAACAGTGTTATTTTCAATCGTTGCGTTGGTGCTTTCAGTAATGCTGATGCCACGGCGGTTAAAGGCAGGGGCAGTTGTGCTCGTAATTGTAACATTATTATTGCGAACCACAGGGGATTCAGCATTGACTAAAATGATGCCACTGCCATTGGTACTCGTAATTTGGTTATTGGTAATTTGTACACCAGTACTATTCGTTATACTGATGCCGTTGGCATTGATGGTTGTAATTTGATTGTTGAGAATCCGCGGTGGATTGACGTTATTACCAATAATCGCAGGTTGGCCGGCAGGCGGTGTAATATTGAAGCCATCAATTGTATTATTCCTAGCTAAAACAATAGTGGCAGCTATAATAGGCTGTTGGTTACTCGGTGTGAGCGCAGGAATCGTAATGGTTCCTACTGTACTTGGTAGTTGCCGATTGACAGTTGTCGAGAGGAGTTGGACGCCATCTCGGAGATTAATTGTGCCCTGACCTGCGGTATTGCCATCGGTGTCAGCAACGCCAACTAAGACAATATCGTTTTGAGTGAGGGGTAAATCATTAATACGAGCCGCGCTGCCAGCGCCGGTATCAACTGTGAAAACGCGATAGGGTTGACCTGTGGCAGGATTAATTGCTGCAATTTGATCCTGAACCAGTTCGTTATCAACGGTAATAAAGCTAAGGCGCTCGGGGGATTCGCCTAGACGGGCTGCTACATTTTGACCCTGTTCTGGAGTACGGCGGCGACTACCTGCGACACCGGGAAAAGAAACCCCAATTCCAAACCAAGCTTTCGTGCCAAAGCGATCATCATTTTGCACTGTTGCACTGAGGCTGAGGTACTCAATAGGGCGGGTAGCTAAACGGGCACGGACGCCCACAAAATCAGCAATACTCTCACCGCTGTAGTAGTATAAACCTGCGTAACCCCGCAGATAGTCTTTACCTAATGGAACCAATCGGGTTCCTACTTCAAAGTCAAAACCCGTCAGCGCTTCTTGGAAAAGGCGATCGCGATCAAGAAGAATCTGGTTGTTTTGAATGGTGCCGATTGAACCCACTGCTTGATTGAGAAGGACTTGTCGAGTCCCTAGGGGGATATAGCCGTTTATACGGACATCAACATCTCCCAAGAGTTCCAGACCAAGCCCAAGCTGGTTAAAACCTGCATCTCCCGTGTTGCGAAAATCGTAGGATAGGTAGCCACCAAGGGCAAATTTTTGATTGCCTGTCAGGGCACGGTAGCCAAGGGTCAAATTGTACCCCAAGGCTGTATTGGGCGTGGCCATGAGGAGTTTGCCTTCAAAGAAGCCGACGCTAGCACCCTGCTGTTGAAAGAACGGAATAAATGTTTCTGCACTGAGGTAGTTATCAAAACCAGCGCCTTCACTATTGAAGCGAATCGTTCCACGGGGCTGGATTCGAGGCCCTAACATTTCCTCTGCTGATGACTGGCCGACGGCTGCATTGTTCAATCCCAAAATGACGCCCAAGCCAACTAGGCAGCTTCCTAGAAGCTTCCCCCAAGAACGCATATACACTCCTCAACACCTAAACTGGCGGTAGCCGATGATGTGCGACCGCCTTGATAAAGATATTGGTTTGCATTTAAGGAGCGATAAAGAACTGCTTAGCTCAACATTAAGGAATCAGCCGCAACAGTCGGCCATTTTGGGGGTCATCCGTGAGAACATATAGGTAGCCATCAGGGCCTTGGCGCACATCCCGTACCCGCTGACCGATGGGGATGCGTCCTTGGCTTTCAACAGCAGTATTGGTATTCACTCGAATTTTGCGCACATCTTGGGAAACTAGGCCACCAGCGAAGAGGGCACCTTGCCACTGGGGAGCGCGATCGCCCCGATAAACTGCTAGCCCCGAAGGCGCAATGGCCGGTGTCCACACCACCAAAGGATCCACCATCCCCGGCCGGCGCCGCTCTGGGGTAATTTCTGCGCCCCAATACTCACGGCTATAGGTGACCACTGGCCAACCGTAGTTGGCACCGCGCTGAATGCGATTGAGTTCATCGCCACCGAGGGAGCCGTGCTCCGTTGACCACACCGCTTCTGTGACTGGATCAACCACCAATCCTTGAATATTGCGGTGGCCGTAGCTCCAGAGTTCGGGGGTGGCTGTGGCGTCGCCGACAAAGGGATTGTCCTTTGGCACAGTGCCATCGTCCCGCAGGCGAATAATTTTGCCCAAATGACTGCGGCGGTTTTGGGCTTGCTCGCGAATTAATTTGCCCTCCAGTTCAATTGGGGGATTGCCGCCATCGCCAATGGCCATGAGCAATGTGCCGTCGGGGAGCCAAGCCAAGCGGGAGCCAAAATGCTGTCCCCCAGTTTTCGCTTGCGAGACTTCAAAGAGAACTGTCACCTCTTCAAGGCGATCGCCCACCAGACGCCCCCGTGCTAGACGAGTACGATTCGCGGATGCTGTGCCATGGGCATAGGTAAGATAAACCCAATTGTTTTCAGCAAAGCGGGGGTGAAGGGCGACATCCAATAAGCCCCCTTGGCCTTGGGCAAAGACCGGCGGCACGCCACGAATAGGTGAACCCAAACGCCCTTGGTGAAATCGCCGCAATCGTCCGGGACGCTCAGTAATCAACGCACTGCCATCCGGCAGCCAAGTTACTGCCCAAGGATGCTCTAACCCTTCAACAACGGTTTCAATGCGTACCGCCAGTGTTGGTGGTGGCTGCGATTCTAACAGGGGTTCAGCGGTTGATAAAGGTAACGGGGTATCCGACTGCGCAATGGGACTACAGCCTAGGAATACCCCGATCGCCCCCATGAGGGGGAGTAATTTGACAAATCGATAACTAGGCAATGGGTGTCACATCTTCAGAACGCTCTGCACCTTCAGACTCCGGCAAGACCACCGGCAGTTCCAAAGAGGTAGCATCAGAAGCAGGGGTCGGGGCATCCGTTTGCTGCTGCCGTTGCCAGAGGGTCACCCCCACTGCCGCTGCTGTAATTGCACCTGCACCCAGTCCAAGGGCGATCGGCAGCTTGCTGCTATCGAAAAATGAGGAATTACTCAGACTTTGACTTAACCCTTTGGCATAGGCACAGGCTTGGGCAGAACTGGGTTGCGGCATTGCCACCAGAGTGGCAGACAAACCAACAGTCAGGGCAATGAGGGGACGCAACATAAACGACTCCTTAACGAATGTATTCTTTGAGGACACTGTTGCGGTTGGGATGGCGCAGTTTCCGCAGGGCCTTGGCCTCAATTTGGCGAATGCGCTCACGGGTGACATTAAAGAGTTGACCAATTTCCTCCAACGTTTTCATGCGACCATCGTCCAAGCCATACCGCAGTTTTAACACATCTCGCTCGCGGGGGCTAAGGGTACACAATACCGTTTCTAAATCTTCGCGCAGCAGGTGCTTGGACACTTGATCTTCAGGGGTTTCACCGTCGGACTCGATGAAGTCCCCCAGACGGGAATCCTCTTCTTTACCGATGGGGGTTTCTAGGGAAATGGGAAGTTGAGCCGATTTGGCAATGAAGCGCAGCTTTTCAATGGTCATTTCCATGCGATCGGCAATTTCTTCCTCAGTGGGTTTGCGCCCCATTTCCTGTGAGAGGAGCTTGGTGGTTTTCTTGATCCGCGAAATGGTTTCGTACAGGTGCACAGGCAGACGAATGGTGCGGGATTGATCGGCAATGGCGCGGGTAATCGCTTGGCGAATCCACCAGGTGGCGTAGGTGGAAAATTTATAGCCCTTTTCGTGATCAAATTTCTCGGCAGCACGGATGAGTCCTAGGCTGCCCTCTTGAATCAAGTCCTGAAAGGATAGCCCCCGGTTCATGTATTTTTTGGCGATCGACACCACCAGTCGCAGGTTTGACTGCACCATTTTTTCCTTGGCTTTGCGACCGACAAAGAGACGATGCCGAAATGCCTGCACCGTCATCCCTAGTTCTGTGGCCCAAGGTTCGGGATTGCGCTCTAGTTCTTCAGGGGTACAGCCCAGTTGTTCGCACAGGCGATCGCGCACTCGCTCCATTTCTAGGAGATCAGCAATTTTGCGCGCCAGTTCAATTTCCTCATCAGCACGCAACAGACGAATGCGGCCAATTTCTTGCAAATAGAGGCGAATCGAGTCCTCAGTGTAATGTTTCTTCTTGACTTGTGTCCGTCGTCGGCTGGCACGACCTTTTGTGGGCTTGCCGTCAAGATCATCGCTGACCTCCTCAAAGTCTTCGCTCTCCTCTTCCTCGATCTCTACAGCCTCTACACCATCAAGGCCATAATCACTGAGCAGAGCCACCTCGTCTTCAAGGGGGGCTGTTGCGGGGTCGTAAACGTCAAGTACATTCACTTGGGTCATGCCGTTGTCCTCGTAAAATCTCCCTAAATGTGTATTGTCAGTGTGTTGTCGACAACCGTTGCCTTTGGTGACGCTAGAATCGTCAGCCACATTTCAATCATGGAATGTAGCCAAGGAAAGCGGTTGGACGGGGGCATAGGCTCTAGATTCCACATCCTCAGGATCTCTGCCGCTGGATCATCTTGAAAAATTTCCTGTGTGACCCACGGGGTCAGGGAGCAGGCAGTAGCGAGCGGTTGAGACTGTGCAGGAATCTTTTGACTAATTTTAACTAAAACCTCATTGATTGTAGCCTTTCTAACAGAAATCGCCCACAGCAGAGGGATAAATTTTTCGGGAATTCAGGGCTAGCGATCGCTCGCGTCAACAACCGCTAACAAATTCTAATTTGCTGTTCTCAGATAAAATTTCTATCCCTGCTGAGGGAAATTTCTTGCTTCTAGCCTAGCTAATTTATCGCCGTTCCGCCGTACCCGTTACGTTTGATCACGAACGATCACGAAACGCCCGAATCGTGGCTTGCAGTGCCTGAGTGCCCCTGACATCCCTGCTGTAATAAAACCGCAGGGGAATTACCTGCCCATTCTGCAACTCCAAGGCCAAACGAGCTGATAGTCTACCCTTCTGACCACGGGAGAGCTGTACGACGACATCCTTGAGGTCATGCCAAGGGAAGGTTTTCTTTTCTGTCCTGAGAAGACTGCTATATTGCAGCGATACCACCCCTGCACTTTTATCAAAAACCAGCACCAGCACCTTGGCTCCGATAAAGATTAGGGGTAAGCCTAGGCCCCAGCCAACAGCTAAGATCAAAAATCCCCACCAGTGGTTGTCTTCCACTAATGTCAAAGGGGGATGTTGCGGCTGCTGCAAAAAGCGACGGATGCGTTCGGCAACGGCTTCCCGATTCTGGCGATCGCGGGTAAATTCACCAAAGGCAATAGAACCCGCGGTGGTTTGTAGGTGCACCTGATAGACACGGTAGCGTTGTCCGCGACTAGAGCGCCACTGCTCGATAATGCCCACCCCTTGGAGCCGATTCAGGGGAATTTGGGTGATCTGTACCCCCGTTGCCCCAGAGCGCACCCAGCGACAGCGACTATCAATAACGCGAACCTCATGGCGGCACACCAGCTCATAGCGGGCTGCAAACCAAATCGGTACAGCAGCACCAACACAGAATATCAGACCTGCCAGCCACACCCCCCAAGGGCGACTGCGCAAAATCAGCCGCTGCTGAGACTTCTCGATAATTTCCATGCCCCTATTCTAGGGGGTCGGATTATTGGCATGGGCCTCTTGGAAGATCACCTGACGCCGCAGCACCTCTTCAATTGTTACATCAGGTTCAGGCACCCCCTTGAAGGCAGTCCCCACCTCTAGGCGAATAAACTGAATGCCTGCCAAGCGATAGCCTTCGGGCGTAAGGGGGACATACCCAACCTTGGGAACGACCGTCGGTGCCTGCTGGATGTAATACTCGACAAACTGTCGCAGCAGGGGCTTGTCTTGGGCATATTTGGCATTGACATAGAGGAAGAGGGGGCGCGAGAGGGGCTGATAGGTACTGTTTTGCACCGTTTCCACTGAAGGCGGAATTGCCCCTCGGCCATCATTGACGGGCACAGCTCGTAGCCGATTCTGGTTGGCCATGTAGTAAGCATAGGGAAGGTAACCAAGGGCATTCACATCCCCGGCAATACCCGCTACGATTTCGTTATCGTCTTCGCTGGCTTTGTAGTCGGTGCGAGAGCCGCGCTCATTGCCAAGAATCGCCTCGTTGAAATAATCAAAGGTGCCTGAATCTTGACCCGGTCCCCAGAGCACAATGGGTGCATTGGGAAAGTCGGGACGTAATTGGTTCCAGCGAGTGAGCTTTTTCTCCGCCGCTTTTTCCCAGAGTTTTTTCAGCTCAGCCACAGAAATTTCCTTGAGCCAAGTATTTTGGGGATGGACGGCGATCGTCAGCGCGTCAAAGGCAATGGGCAATTCAATAAAGGGGACACCATTGGCAATGCACTCATTCATTTCGGTAATGAGGATCGGGCGAGAGGCGTCACTAATATCCGTTTTGCCGCTACAAAAGGCGCGAAAGCCAGCAGATGTCCCTGAAAAAGCAACAGCAATATCGGCCTCTTGACCATTGGGCGTGGTCTTAAACTCTTCGGCGATCGCCTTGGAAATCGGATAAACCGTACTCGAGCCATCCACCCGAATCACCTTCAGCATCGGATCATTAGATGCCGCCTCCATGGTGCAACCCACAAGGATGATGGCCAAAAGGGGTAAGACGCCACGTCTCAATTGCTGAAACTTCATAACTCAAGCCTCACTCTAAAAATGACGGATATTGCATCAATTAGAAAATTGGTGAATTCAACTATTTCCCCACTAAAACAAAATCACTAAAAACGATGAATAACTTGCCAAAACTATTTATAAATAAAACTTCAAAGATGAGTTATTAATATAAATCCTTCTAAAGTTAGTAACTTGAATTCAAAGAATTGAGACTTAAAAAGTCTTATCTTAAGGCATTTCGTTAGCCCTTCTCCCTAGAGAAAGTATTGTTGAGAACACCCTAGCGATAATCTTAGGCTGCCTTTGGTCTCAGGAACCTAGAGATTAAGAAAATTTTTATAAATTGCTTCCTTGAAAGTATTCCTCACTACACTTGGCAATAAATCAAACTTAGACTATCCTACCCAAGCTTTGGTTCGGAGCGACAGGCGCTGCAAAATAATAAAAAAACTTAATTAACAGATGGAGTCGTTCTTAACCTAACCTTTACATCGTTCCAGTATTATCGCCCTAGCTTGTTTTTGAGTTGCGATAGATTTGTCGTTGCTATCGAGCAAGCTGTCATGCAGCCCTTGTTCTGAAAACTTATGGAGTACATGAACGGGGATGAGATCCTCGTGCCTGCTGTCAGTGCACAGTAGTTCTAACTACTTTGAGCAGTCTCAATCCTCACGAGAGGGGCTGTAAACACTGATGCATCAATGCATTTGTTCATTGTTCTTACTTGCGATCGCGCTTATGATCTTCAAACTCAGAAAATCTCGAATTCTCATTGCTGTTTGCGCCATCCTCACCGCTGGCATTGTTGTTGCCTGTGGCCCTCAGGGAGGGGGTGGCCCAAATCAAGCGGGCGAGCCGATAAACATTAATGGTGCCGGCGCCACTTTTCCAGCCCCCCTTTACCAAAACTGGTTCAAAACCTACGCCCAGCAGGTTGATCCCAACGTCCAAGTCAGTTATCAATCCGTTGGCAGTGGAGCAGGCCTCGAGCAATACATTAACGGTACAGTGGATTTTGCTGGTTCCGATGCCCCAATAGCCGGCGATCGCCTGAAGTCCTTTCAGGAAAGATACAAGGCTGACCCTATCCAAGTTCCCATGGTCGGCGGCGCCGTTGTCTTTGCCTATAACCTGCCCGGTGTGGATGAGCTGAAATTACCGCGGGCGGTCTATTGCGACATCGTCATGGGCAAAATTACCCGCTGGAATGATCCCAAGCTGGTTGCTGCAAATGAGGGTAAAACGCTTCCCGATAAACCAATTACCTTTGCCCACCGCTCTGACGGCAGTGGCACCACATTTATTTTCACAAACCACATCAACACCGTGTGTCCCGGCTGGCCGGCAGGGGTTGGCACCTCCGTCAATTGGCCTGTGGGTGTTGGTGGCCAAGGCAATGAAGGCGTGGCTGCCCAAATTCAGCAAAACGAAGGCACCATTGGCTACGTCGAGTATGCCTATGCCAAACTCAACAACTTGCCCCGCGCCCTACTGGAAAACAAGGCAGGTAACTTCGTCTATCCTTCCCCGGAAGCTGCCTCCAAAGCCTTTGAGGGCGCTGACGTTCCCGAAGATTTTGCATTGTTAGTGCCGGATCCCGAAAATCCCGAAGCCTTTCCCATCGCTGGCTTGACATGGATCTTGGTGTATCCTGAGTACCAAGATGGCAGAAAATGGCAAGCCCTTAAAAATGTGCTGCTTTGGGCACTGGGCAATGAGGGCAAAAGCATTGCCGAACAACTGGACTATGTTCCCATGCCTGACGACATCGTCGAGCGAGTCAAGGCAACCCTCGATAAGGTGAAAGTTAAAGGCTAAATCATTTAACTGCAGGGGGAGTGTTTCCCCCTCGCAATCCCCTAGGATGAAAAAGAGTCAGTTATGGCAATTGATCAATATTACCCGTGAAACCTATGGCTGTTACCAGCACCCCCCCTGAATTACCGGATTTGGCTGCGATTGAGGCACGGAAAAACCTACGCTACTACCTCGATCAATCCTTCTACTATCTGACAATGGTCTTTGCCCTAGCGGTGGCTGTTGCCCTGCTCTGGATTGTGATTCAAATTGGCCTTGCGGCTATACCTGCAATTACACGATTTGGCCTGCGCTTTCTGGCTAGCACCACATGGGACCCGGTGCAAAATATCTACGGCATCCTACCCCAAATCTACGGTACCCTTGTGAGTGCCCTCATTGCCCTACTGGTGGCAGTTCCCCTAGGAATCGGTATTGCAGTCTTTTTAAGTGAGGACTTTCTACCGACATACCTAAGTACCCCCATCGCCTTTTCTATTGAGTTATTGGCAGCGATTCCCAGTGTGGTGATTGGTCTGTGGGGGATTTTTGTTCTCATTCCCTTTTTGCAACCCGTTTACAGTTTTTTGCATCAGCACTTTGGCTGGATTCCCTTTTTTGGTACCAGTCCCCGTGGTAACAACCTCCTCACCCTAGGTTTAGTGCTGGCCTTCATGATTTTGCCCTTGATTAGCTCCATTTCACGGCAAACGCTGGTTTCTTTGCCCCCTTACTTACGCCAAGGAGCAATGGCTCTGGGAGCCACCCGTTGGGAAACCATTTTGCGGGTTCTCATTCCGGCTGGCTTTTCTGGGATTGTCGGTTCAGTGATGTTGGCTTTGGGGCGAGCCATGGGCGAAACAATGGCCGCAGCGATGCTAGTGGGAAATGCCAACCGCATTAGCCTCTCAATCCTTGAGCCGGGTTCGACGATAGCGTCATTGATTGCCTCCCAGTTTGGTGAAGCAGGGCGAGAGCAAGTGGCTGCACTGCTGTATGCTGGTTTGGTGCTCATGATCCTGACGCTGCTGGTCAATATCTTGGCGGAAATCATTATTAAGAAGTTTCAAAACGTTGAGCGATAGGTTGCACCATGACAGAGATCAGTAACCGCCCTTCTGCCGCAGAGATTCAACTAGGCAAGGTCTGGACTTCGGCACGAAACCTCTTTGGTCTGTTGATGACAGGTGTGACGGGACTGTTTGCTGTCATTGCGGTGATTCCCTTGGCAGCCATTGTCATCAATGTGGCGTCCCAAGGACTGCTTCGGATCAACTTAGATCTGTTTACAAAACTCCCACCGCCGCCGGGTCTGGGTGGGGGGGGCTTAGGTAATGCCATCGTTGGTACGTTAATTGTGCTTGCTGTTGCCATGGCGATTAGTGTTCCCATTGGGGTTTTGGGAGCCGTCTGGCTGTCGGAATTTGGGCGCGGCAGCAAAATTGCCTATTGGGTGCGGTTTTCGGCGAACGTTCTCAGCGGGGTGCCCGCTATTATCGCGGGTTTATTTTCCTACACGATTGTGGTCATGACCATGGGCACCTTTAGTGCTTTTGCCGGTGGGGTTGCCCTTGCAGTGGTCATGCTGCCCATTGTGATGCGAACCACAGAGGAGGGGTTAGTCCTCGTTCCTGAAGAGGTTCGTCTGGCGGCATTGGGGTTGGGGGCGACTCGTTTTGAAACCGTCAGTCGAGTGGTGCTTCCTGCGGCGCTACCCTCTATTGCTACTGCGGTGACTCTAGCGGTGGCACGGGCAGGGGGTGAGGCGGCTCCTCTCCTCTTTACAGCACTGAATAATAACTTCTGGTCAACGGATCTGTTTCGCCCCATTTCCACGCTTTCGGTACAGGTTTATTTCTTTGCCATCATTCCCTACAAACCCCAGCAGGAACTGGCATGGGCAGGCGCGTTGGTGTTGCTGAGCATCATCTTGCTCGTCAGTATTGTCTCGCGTCTGCTTACCCGTAAGAAACGCTACTAAGGACTTAAAAGGTAACTGTTCTATGACGACTCATCCTAAACCCACTCCCAAAGTCGTTCTCCAAGTCCAAAATGCCTCGATTTTTTATGGCTCATTTCGGGCAGTGCGGGATGTAACGATGGACATCTATGCCAATGAAGTGACGGCTCTCATTGGCCCATCGGGTTGTGGTAAAAGCACACTACTGCGCTGTTTTAACCGCATGAATGACCTAGTGCCAGGTGCTCGGGTAGAGGGCAAGATTACCTACCACGGCAAGGATCTCTACGCCAAGGAGGTGGATCCAGTAGAAGTGCGGCGGCGTATTGGCATGGTGTTCCAAAAGCCCAATCCCTTTCCGAAATCAATTTATGACAATGTGGCCTTTGGAGCGCGGGTCAATAAGTATAAGGGGGATTTGGGTGAGCTAGTGGAAACGGCGCTACGGCAGGCGGCTCTTTGGGATGAGGTGAAGGACAAGCTCAAAGAAAGTGGTCTATCGCTCTCTGGCGGACAACAGCAACGGCTATGTATTGCGCGGGCGATCGCCACCAAGCCTGAGGTCATCCTCATGGATGAGCCCTGTTCTGCCCTTGACCCCATTTCTACCCTCAAGGTGGAAGAACTAATCCATGAATTGAAGCAGAACTACACAATTGTCATCGTGACCCACAATATGCAGCAGGCAACTCGAGTCAGCGATCGCACCGCCTTCTTTAATGCCGAAGCCACTGAACGGGGCAACCGGGTGGGCTACCTTGTTGAGTATGATTACACTAGCGTCGTCTTCAATAACCCCAAAGAGCAAGCCACGATGGATTATGTCAGTGGCCGCTTTGGTTAAAGCCTAAAGCTGCGGCTGCTGCTGGTGCCAAGGGGTCGCCTGTTCATAGGCATAGGCCACGTGAAAGAGGGTCTCTTCCCCTAGGACGTTGCCAATCAATTGCAGACCAATGGGCAGCCCTTCCTGATCAAAGCCACAGGGGAGGCTCAAGCTTGGTAGCCCGGCAAGGTTGACGGGAATGGTCATCAGATCTGACAGGTACATACTCAGGGGGTCGGCGGTTTTTTCCCCAACTTTGAAGGCAGTGGTGGGGGTGGTGGGGCAAACCAAGACATCCACCTGTGCAAAGGCTTGGGCAAAGTCTTCTTTGATCAGGGTGCGTACCTTTTGTGCCCGTAGGTAGTAGGCATCATAGTAGCCAGCGGAAAGGGCGTAGGTGCCAATCATGATCCGCCGCTTCACCTCAGCCCCAAAGCCTTGGGCGCGGGTTTTCATGTACATTTCAAGGAGATCGCTGGCTCCTTCAGCGCGAAAACCAAAGTTCACGCCATCATAGCGGGCTAGGTTTGCCGAGGCTTCCGAGGGGGCAATGATATAGTAGGTGGGCAGGCCGTAGGCAAAGCGGGGACAGGAGAGTTCAACAATCGTGGCCCCCAATTCCTGAAGGGTTTTTAGGGCGGCTTCAAGGGCGGATTTCACCTCTGGTTGCACGCCTTCTGCTAGAGTTTCTTGAATGACGCCAAGGCGTATGCCTTTGAGATCGGGTTTGAGGGCTTGGGTGTAGTCGGGAATCGACACGCTGAGACTGGTGGCATCCTTGGGATCATGCCCCGCGATCGCTCCCAAAAGAATCGCAGCATCGGTAACCGTCGGTGCCAAAGGCCCAATTTGATCCAATGACGACGCATAGGCAACAAGGCCATAGCGCGACACTAAACCATAGGTAGGTTTGAGGCCGACCACCCCACAAAAGGCGGCGGGTTGACGAATGGAACCACCCGTATCGGAACCAAGGGCAGCAGCACATTCTCCGGCAGCCACGGCGGCAGCAGACCCCCCAGAAGACCCCCCAGAGACCCGCTCTGGATGCCAAGGATTGGCGGTGAAACCAAAGGCAGAATTTTCAGTAGAGCTGCCCATGGCAAATTCATCGAGATTGGTTTTGCCCACCATAATCGCGCCAGCGGCCTGCAATTTTTGGGTCACGGTGGATTCGTAGGGGGGGACAAAGTGCTCCAGCATCTTAGAAGCACAGGTGGTGCGCACACCGTAGGTGCAAAGGTTATCCTTGATGGCCAAGGGAATCCCTGTGAGTAAACCAATCTCTTCACCGGCAGCAATGCGCTCATCCACGGCGGCCGCTTGGGCAAGGGCGCGATCGCCCGTCACCGTTAAGAAGCTATGGAGCATTGGCTCCACTTCGGCAATGCGGTCTAAGTAGGCTTGGGTAATTTCAGTGGCGGAGCGTTCTTTGCGAACGAGTTGACGGTGTAGCTCCTGAATCACTGACATAAATGCAGATTCCCTAGTGACAATGCAACACTGGCGATCGCGGGCATGGCCGCAAACAGGCCAATCTTCAGTTTAGCAATGTGGCTGATCATTTATCGCCCCAGATGCAGCGCTTTGGCACGGCGCTGTCTCCTAATCAATCAGCGATATATTAGGAATCAAGAAGCCGTGACGACGGTGCCCATGCCCTTGGGGAGTATTCGATGGAACCGCTCGACCCCGTGGATCGGGAAGCCTTTAGCAATCCCACGTTGCAGCGATTGTGGTTCTTTGTCTATTTGCTGCCCATTTTTGGCATGATTCCAGCACTGTGGCAGTTGAGTCGCCGGGGGAGCGATCGCCAGACCCGTCAAGTCAGTCGTCTTGCTCTTCTCATTGGTCTCATTTGGCTGTTGGGCTATGGCCTGCTGAATGGGGCGGTCAGCGTGAGTGAAGCCCAGTCTCTGCATCATGGCCTATTACTCTTTCTCAATAGTCTCTGGGGATCCGCCTACTTTTTGGTGAACTTGGGGCTAATGGTGCGCCTATGGCGGGGGCGATCGCTGAAATTGCCCGTCTTGCAGCGTCTGATGAAATACCTGCCATGACCCCCAGGCGTTGGTTTTGGCCCCTGTTAGGATTCAGCGCCATTCTGGTGCTCATCCTCTGGTTGATATCGGCACTCACGTGGCTCTATGTGCAGGTGGCCTTTACTGCCCCCTTTTTGGCCAATCTCTTGGTGCTGATTTTCATTGGTCTATTGGGGGGGCTGCTCTATACCTTCTTTCGTTACCTGTACTTACTTGAGCGCAAGGGCAAGCCCAAGCCCGCTACCGCTACGCCCCAAGCCCCCCTTGATAAAACGGAAGCCGCCGCCGAAAACCTCAAAGCCCTACGGCAGCAACTGAGTCAAATTGAAGATGAGGTGGCACGGCAAGCACTGTTGGCACGGGCACGGGAGCTGGAGGAGGATTTTTACCGCCAAGAATTGCGCATTGTGGTCTTTGGCACCGGTTCAGCGGGTAAAACCTCTCTCGTCAATGCCCTCCTTGGTGAAATGGTGGGGGAAGTGGCACCAACAATGGGCACCACCGCAGTGGGGCAAACCTATCGTTTTTGGCTACCTAATACAGAGCGGGAAATTCTGATTACCGATACCCCCGGCATTTTGGAGGCGGGTGTGGCTGGAACCTACCGGGAACAATTAGCGCGACAACTGGCCGCAGAAGCAGATCTGCTGCTTTTTGTGCTCGATGATGACCTGCGCCAGTCGGAATATCTGCCCTTGGTCAACTTGGTGGAAATGGGCAAGCGATCGCTCTTGGTCCTCAATAAAATTGACTTGCGCTCCGAGGCCGATCAACTGGCTCTTTTGCGCCATCTACGGCAGCGAGTTAAGGGGTTGATTCCGCCCCAAGATGTCGTGGGTATTGCCGCCCGTCCCCAACCGATTCACCTCGACACAGGAGAGTGGTTAGAACCCGAACCCCATATTTGGCCATTGATTCGGCGGCTGAGTGCCATTCTCCGCGAGGAAGGGGATGACCTCGTGGCAGATAATATCCTCTTGCAGTCTCAACGCCTAGGGGAGCAGGCTCGCAAAATCATTGATCAGCAACGGCGCCGCCAAGCCGATAAGGTGGTGGAGCGCTACCAGTGGATCAGTGCGGGTGTGGTCTGTGTCACGCCGATTCCCGGCGTAGATCTACTGGCTGCCGCCGCCGTGAATGCGCAAATGGTGATGGAAATTGGCAAGGTCTATGGCTGTGACCTGAATCGCGATCGCGCCCGCGAATTAGCCCTTTCCTTGGGCAAAACCCTGGTCAGCTTGGGCATTGTTAAGGGAGCCATGAATCTCGTCGGTACGGCCTTGCAATTGAGCATGGGGGGGCTGGTGGTGGGCAAAGCCGTCCAAGGGATTACAGCTGCCTACCTCACTCGCATTGCTGGTAAAAGTTTTATTGAGTATTTTCGCCACAACCAAGACTGGGGCGATGGTGGCATCAGCGAAGTAGTTCAACAGCAATTTGAACTCAATCGCCGCGATGAATTTATTCGCTCCTTTGTGCAGCAGGCGATCGCTCGCTTGCCATCGCAACTTGGAACCGTGATTCCTGAGGCGATGAAAACCCCTTTATCCCATGAGGAAGAGCTATCTTAAGCGATCCTAACAATTGCCCCAAGGACATCGGCAAAAACCGCTACTATGTTGAGTAATTAAATTATTTTCACGTTGCCGATTTCGGATGAGTCTCTCGACCCGCAGTCCTGATCTTGAGGTGGAACAACTGCCGCAGTTATTGCAGGCAGCTCGGTCTCGTTATTTAGCCGGGGAGCGATCGCCCGCTGTGACGAAGCCCCTCTCTCAAGCCCTGCGAGCCATCCTCGAGCGCAACATTGATACCCATCTGAGTCAACGCGGCGGCTATCTCCAACGCCTAGTGGAAGCCTATTTTCGCCTCTTTCCTCGCTGCCTAGAAAACCTGAGCCGCGATCAACTTCAACAGCAGGCGGTGCAAAAAACGGTGCAGCGATTACTGCAAATTCCCGCCACCGTCATTCAAGATGAGTACGATCGCCTCAATCGTGGCCAGTACAATCAACCCCTGAAGCAACTGGTGCTTGCCTTTAGTCGCCCAGTCCTAGCCAACCGCAATCCCTCCCCCGAACTGACAGAGGCCGAGTGTTTCCTCGCCTTCTTTATCCAGTGCCTACGCCAAGAACTCGGCGCAACAGTCCTCCTATCCCCCCAGTTTCGCCACGAGTACCGCGATCTCCTGCGTACCGTATGTCTGGGGAGTTCTGATCCCGAGCAATGCCAAAGTAACCTCACGGGCTGGCTCTGGGAAGCAATGAAGTCCTTTGACCCCCTCAAGCCCTTTGGTGCCACTGGTCATGGTCGTCCCACCTTTGAAGCATGGGTGCGCACGGTCATCAGCAATAAACTGGCGGATGAAAAACGCAAACTCCTCAAGCGCGAGGCTGATGAACTGCTCTTCTATGACAACCGCGCCCTGCAAGTCTTTCAAGATCGTTATCAAGCAGCACCCCCTGAGGTAAAACGGGAGATTGATCCCAAAGCCTGCGCTCAGTTGATTACGATTGTCCAAACGGAAATTACCGATCCCCGTATCCGTGCTTCGACGGCTCGCTTGCGCCAGCACATTGCCCAACTCTTGGGCTGGACGATCGAGTACACCCGCGACATTCATCAACAGGTACGGCGTATTCTTGGACGTTATGTGCAGTCCACTCGCTCTCTGAACATTTGCTCCACCGACAGCAACCAAGAATGGATTGACAACTATCCCGATACCCGCACCCTACCCACCAGCAATGGCCAAGGGGTGGAGTCCATGGTGGAGTTTCTCAATGATCCGCAGACGCCGACATGGGTCAGGGATTGGTGTGAGCGTCGCCGTACCCAAGCGGAAATTGCCCGTGAACTCTTTGTCAGCCAGCCCACGATTTCTCGCTGCCTCGGTCGTGAATATCGCCTGTGGCTCTACCGTAAATTCTTTCAAGATCCCCAGATTCCGCAATGGATGAGGCGATGGTATGAAACCCAATCAATCCCCAGCCCCCATCAACGACGGCAAACCCGCCGTGAAATTCACCCTGACTATGCCCGTGGCCTCTGCACCGCAAAACAAATTGATGAGCAAATAGAGGCCAAACTTGCGCAGTGGTGTGAGCATAACGATATTTACTACCTTCCCTAGGCAGCCTCGCTTTTTCGTACTTGGTTTGGATGACGACGGCTATGACTTCCTTTTTGGCACCGACTGTTCCCATTCGTTCCCTGATATTGGATGCCGCCCATGGGGTGCTTCAGGGATGTCGTCCCAGTCGGCAACGGCAGGTTCTGCCCTATTTGGTTGCCCTCTACTCGTTCATAGACTGGTGGGAAAATGAGGGTGTTCCCAGTAAGCAGGATGATCTGGACGATCTGCCCGATGATCTGACCTTGAGTACCACTTGGTGTGAGCGGCCAGAGGTTCTTGACCTTGTGGACATTGCGGATCTCAACTTGGAAGGGGTGCAGTTATCTATCTATCCTGTCGAGGCGGGAGAGTCTGTGCGGATTCATTGCCCGACATTTTTGGGGGTGATCAACGCCGATTTGGCGGTTGCTGTTGGTCTGGATCGCGATCGCCGTCAGGCACAGATGCTGGGTTTTTGCGATCGCCAGACCCTTCTTGACTACTGGCAACACCATCCAGCGGATGCCCAAGGCTATGGCACCTTTCCCCTAGAGCACCTGCAACCCATCTTCTACTTGCCTGAGCAAATTAGCTTCCTCAACCCGCTGCCCCGAAGCACACCGCTGGCCACCAAGGGCAATACCTACGGTCAACCCCTCGAAACTCTACCGCAGCTCACCCAGCACACGGCTGTTGCTGAACCTGAACGGTTACCCCTCGACAATGAAACCGCAATCCAACGCCTTTTACAAGCTCTCCAAGGCTACACTGAAACCTCAGAAATTTCCCTCTCCCAAGATTAGGATTGGGCTTCTGGGGGCGATGTGTTTTCGGATGGGTGCTCGCGGTAGTAGGCCTGTGCTCCCTCTTTGGTATGAATCTGACCGGGTTGAGGGCGGCGATGGGTTTGCAGGCCTTGCAGCACTTCTGATAAGGTCAGGCCTTCCGGCAGGGGCGATCGCACTTCCCGCACCTTGTGCCACACCGAGCGCGACATCATTAAACTGCGGCGGATAGGTTCAGCCCAGCTTTCAAGGTAGGCTTCTCGCTCCCCTTGGTAATCCGTCGAAGACAGCAGTAGAGGTACGGGCGGATAGGCCTGCACCAAGCGAGCAATGTGGGTCAGTACCCCTGGATACAGATTTGTATAGGCAGGATGTACTGTTAAGTCTAGCCAGTGGGGCGTGTGTCCATCTTGGCTGGTATGGAGTGTATAGGAGGCGATCGCCACCTTCCGCTGTGGTTCAAACACATAAGCACGATGCACTTGTACCTGTTGCGACCAACTGGCCAAACCGTGGTGTAGCCAATCCAAAAGACTCGTTTGAAAGTCCCGATAGTGGCGATTAAAGACTTGGCGCACCAGTGCCGGCATCGACATCGTATCCAACTCATGCAGCAACCGTGCATCAGCATTCGTGACCTTCAGCAAATTAGGCAAGCAAGGCGTGCCCTGTGCCAGTTCTGCCAACTGATCCGCTGAAATTTGCCAGTAGGTGAGATGCGCCAAGGGTTGAAAGCCATTTTGGCGGTAGAGGTCTAGTGCTTCACGGTGGTCAATATTGATTTCAACCATCCAAGTACGGGCTTCCACAAGGGTACTAAAACAGTGGCGCAGGAGTTGTGTCCCCACCTCCGTAAACTCTTGGGCGGCCAATTGCTGCACCTGCCATGTGGTGCGACTTTCATTAAAGGGAGCCACTTGCACAACGCCTAACACTTGGTTGTCCCGCTCCGCGACATAAATCCGCAGCTTGCTCATCCCCGTTAGCCACTGCAATAGATGCAGCGGTGAGGTCATCAGGCCACCCGCCAAGGACGGCAGACCAAAGGGTTGATCATGTACCCCTTCATGGCACAGCCGCTGTTCCACCACCTCCACATCCCGATAGGCCAAGGGACGGATAATCAAATCACCAGTGGAGGGCAACTCGGAAACCATCAGCGGGCACCAATCACTACTTCCATCTTAAGGACTCCGTCACCAAAATAAAGGGGCGCTGCCCCACGACAACCGCCCCAGCAAGATAAATTGTGCAAAATCGCCTTAGTAAAGTTCTTCCTCTTGGTTGGTGAGGATTTTGCAGTCAGAACGGGGATAGGCGACACAGGTGAGCACAAAGCCCTTCTCGATTTGGTCATCATCCAAGAAGGATTGATCCGACTGATCCACTTCCCCTTCCAGCAGCTTGCCGGCACAGGTCGAGCAAGCACCAGCACGGCAGGAGAAGGGCAGGTCTAAGCCTTGCTCTTCAGCCACATCCAGAATGTACTCATCTTCAGGCACGTCAATTGTTGTTTCGCTTCCATCAGGACGCACAAGCGTTACTTTGTAGGTTGCCATGAATCTTGTCCTCTCTTATATGGAAAAGGCAGGGAGCCATCACGCTCCAATTTAGATACTAGGGGAAAACCTCAGCCTTGATTGGCAACTGCAAACCCCTCCTTGTATCGTTTTCGTAATCTAAGGCTTCCAAGGTATCTGAAATACTTATAGACATTGAACTCTATGGAGAAAATTAAGCAAACTCGATGACTGGCTCTATTCTCCGACTCGATGGCGCGGGGGCACAACCAACTCCCCTGTCCGATACCGATTCACCATGGCCGTTAGGGCTTGCTCCATCTCACGGCTAAAGCGTTGGGGATTCCACAGGGGGGCATAGCGTTTAGCTTGCCGCAGTTTCCAGCTGACCTGCTGCCGCAGGTCTGGCTCCGTCCCAAAACGAATTCCCCAATTCACATACTCCTCATCATTGAAGGCAATCCCCTCCTCAACGCCAACATTTTTGAGGAAAGTGTAGGTGTGCCGTGCCACAAACTGCTGACCCACCTTCGTCACAATTGGCACCTCCATCCATAACGCCTCTAGGCTCATTGCCCCCCCCACATAGGGATAGGTATCCAGCACCACATCCACATCATAGAGATTGGCACGGTGGATCTCTGGCGGATTTGATGTCAAGAAATAGAGTTTGCTTAAATCAAATCCGGCAGCTTCAGCAACACTACGGCACCACTCCTCAAAGATGGGACTGCTACTGTGATATTTCACAATGAGTACAGCATTTGGCACCGCTTCAACAATGGCAAATTGCAGCTTGAGCATTTCCGGTTGAATTTTACTGGCACGCTGGGCACAGAGAAAGATTACCGTATCGGCACTCAGCCCCAATTGATCGCGAATTCCTGTTCTGTTGGCCACCTCATAGCCATCAAGGGAGAGATAACAATCCGGCAGCCGCCACAGGGTTTCTGTGTACCATGCCTGCGCTCCCTCAGGCAGAATGTAAGGGTCAACAATAAAGTAATCTACTGTTGGCAAGCCAATGGCATCAAAGCCCACCCATGTCGCTTGTATAGGCGCTGGCTTGAGGGTGAGAACTTGATAGGTAAGGTCACTGGTACAGCTATCTAAGTCAATGAGAAGATCAATCTGATCATCATAAATCTGCTGAGCAATTTCAGTAGCACTTTTGCCCCCTTGACGAACATGGCTCAAGTGAGATTGAAACCAACGCGCAATGTTGTCTTGCTTGATTGACTCTGACCATGGACTATAGCCAAAGACCTCAAATTCTTCACGATTAAAGCAGTGAATGAAGCCACGGATTTGGTGAGCAACGGGATGCTCCTGAAAGCACATTCCGATCAAGCCAACCCGAATTTTTTCAGACTCTCTTTTCAAGATGTGACAGTATTTCCCTATGTTTTTCAAGTAATTATGGGAATGATTATAAAAAAGCTGATTGCGCTGGTTGTAGATTGGCTTTAATAACTTTGGCTCATCAATGTAGTGACACCAGTGAAAGTAAGAAGAACTGGCGTAGAAAAAAGCGCCAAAACCTACCGCTGCACCATCTAAATGCTCTTGAAGATAGGTATGGCAACTGGAAAGCTGCTCCTGCCATTGTTGAAATAGCCTAGCTAATGTTTGGTCGTAGCGCAGATCATACTTAAAGGTTTGATATACATGGAGCTGAGTGGTCAGAGTCAAATCTCCACCAAGGGGTGTCAACGAATCCTCGGCTAGTCGTTGAGCACAGGCTAGTGCTAACTCAGGTAGCCCGCCCAAGCAAGCCATGCGTGCCAAAAACTCGTAGAGACCCCATTGCTCGTTAGCTAGCTCTAGATATAAGGGAGCGAGAACTTTTGCCCGCTGTGCTGGAGCATTACTGAGTTCATTAAAAATTAAATCCTGAAGCGAATTACTGAGAGTAGAACACTGGCTCAGAGCTTTTAGAAAATTGGGGAGCGAGGGTAGGTCTAGGTAATAGGTAATTAAGTAGCGAGCGATTTTTAGAGCATCGTCAGCCTGATTGCTATCTTCAAAACCCTCCTCCTGTAGCGAGGAAGACAACTGCTCCAGTAGAGAATCAACCTCGCTTGGTTCCACCCGCAGTTCTAGTAACAGTGCTAACAACTGGAATCCCCAAGAAACTTTAGCCTCAAATTCATAGGCATAGGTCAGCAGAATAAAGCGATGAGTCAAATCTACATCGGAAAAAGAGGCAGTTTCAGCTAGAATCTTTGCCCATGTGTGGGTTGCAGTAGTATCTTCAGGAAACTCACTCAGATAGACAGACCACAACAGTTGAGCAGCGGATTCTTCCCCCTGAAGTAGATAGGTTCCTCCTTGGTAGCCTATCCATTGGGCGCTGGGGTGAGTTTGGCTGAGCCTCTCACAGGTGCTGAGGACTTTTTCATAGCGCTGGTGTTTCAGGTTATGACGTAAATGGGATGTCCAAGCAATTACATTGGGAACAACAGCCACCTGTATCAAAACTTGTTCTAGGAATGCTTCCCATTCGCGGGCACGAACTGACCATGTGCAGTGGCGATTGATGTAGTCCACTTGAGCACGGAGATGGGCATCGAGGGCGGCATGGGCTTGAGGGTCTTTAAACCGTTGAATCACCCGATCAAGCACGCGGCCATAGGCAGCCAGATAGTCCTCGTGGGGAAGAGGGATGAGGTCAGCAAAGCCCGCTGTTGTTTCAGGGAGGGCACCCAGTTCACTAGTAATGACGTAGCAACCGCTGGCCATAGCCTCCATTGCGGCAATGCAGGAGGTTTCAGCAAAGGTATTCGTATAGGCCCAAATGGCAGTGGATTTGAGGGCTTGAGCTAGTTCTGGTTGGGGGAGTGACCCAATATAATTGACATTGGCCAAGTCATGGCAGCGTTGGTAGAGGTTTCCATACCGCTGTTGATCCTCAGCCTCGCTGGCTTGATAGACCTTCATGCTGGAATAAACATTGAGACGTACTGAGGGATGGCTCGCCTGCAGCGAAGGCATGAGATCAAGAAGTAGATTCAAACCGCGAAAGGGGGTACTCGTATAGGCCAGTGTCAAAGGTTGCGCCTTTGCCTTAAGGATAGATTCTGTAGGATCAAAAAGGTTTTCAAAACAAGGGGCAATGGCATTACGCAGGACAGCGGTTTTCTCAACAGGAATTTTGAATACTTCAATATATTGCTCTTGCTGCCATTGACTAATTAAGATAATCCGTTGATAGACCTGTTGATGTTCAGGGGATTGCAAAGATTCAACGGCAGGTTGATTGGCAGCGTGTTGTGTCCATAGTAGTAGAGGAGTCTGGGGTGGCAGGACAGAGCGCAGCGGATCCATCGGTAGGGCACGGTTGAGCAGAACAGCAACATCGGGACGCAGTTGTTCAAGGAATTCTACTCTTAGCCAAGACAAGGGTAGGTGGGGAACATGGCGAATAGATTCAATGTGCTGTGTACTGTTGAAAAACCAAACTTCATGCCCCCGCCGCTGCAACTGCTCCGCTAGATAACAGAGTGCTGATTGTGATCCCCCTAAGGGAGCTTCATAGGGTGTGTTGAGTGTGTACTGCCAACGAATCCGATCAACAAAAAGAATCCGCATCGCAAGAGGACTACCAATTAATATAATTTTCTCTTAGTACGATATTTTTTGATTAAAAAAAGCCAAGAATTGTTCCTTGGCTTTAAGCTTATGTACATTTGAGACCACTTAAGTCTCTTGGCTACTTGAATTTAGCTGCACTTAGCAGTTATCTGGAGCATTTTGGTCACTTCCTTCCTTAACACTAGCAGTCGTTACACCATTAACAACTGTGACACAGCCACGCACACCTGTACCTGCGGTGTCATTAGACTTTGTAGTCACATCAGCAGTATTCACACCAATGTTGGCCAGTGTCAGCGCACTGTAACCATCAGGCTGGCTGACACCAATTTTGAGCGTAGCAAGGTCGTCGGCAAATGAAGTGGCTTCCAAGCGGTAGGCTTGCTGAGCACGGTTGACCGCACCCACAGCGTTTTTAGCACTGGCGAGACGAGCTTTAGCGGCCTGGTTGAGCATGGAGGGCAGGGCAATGGCGGCCAAGATACCGATGATGATCACCACCACCAGCAGCTCAATGAGGGTGAAGCCTTCGTTGGCTTTTTTCTTGGCCAGCAGGTGTTGCAGGAATTTCGCTTTCAGTTCGGTTTTCATATTTTTGAGACTCCTTAAGTCAAGACATATTCGCCTCTAGGCATAACATACCCACCCCCTGCGGCAAAATTAACACCCCTTCCAAAAAGTTTCCGATTTTTTCCTGCTACTACTGGAGTGCCCTCGGTAGGCGTCATTCCCAATCTGCTAAATTTGCGGTAGCTTGCTCCTGTGGTATCTTCGCATGGTGTGCAGTAGGCTAGTCTATAGTTATCAAGCCTGATCAGTCTCTTTATGAATAACCGTGGCAATGGCTTTGGCTGGGGATTTCTAGCAGGTGCCCTCTTTGGTGGCATTGCGGGTTCCCTTGTCACGCTTTTAGTTAAGGATCGATTGAGCGAAGCAATCACCAGTGACTCTGGGCGGCTGAAGGGGGATAAAACTGCTCCCCTCAATGGCAGTGATGACAACTTAATGGAGTCTATGCGCCTAGAGCTAGAGGCCAAAATTGCCCAAATCAATGAAGCGGTGGATGACCTGCAAAACCGCCTCAGCAACGAGGATCAGCCTTGAGCGGTAGGTAGAGTACGGCCGCTAAAACAAATAAAAGACTTGAGACGTAGGTATATTGCCTCAAGCCCAATCAAGGATTTACCGAAGGTTTCACGAAAATAGGGAACTAGTAGGCTAGACCCATGCTGCGGGTGGTTTCGGCACCCAGATAGACGCGAATACTCAAAAAGTCCGTCGGACAGGCCGTTTCACAGCGTTTGCAGCCAACGCAATCTTCCGTGCGGGGGGAGGAGGCAATTTGACCCGCTTTGCAACCATCCCAAGGCACCATTTCCAGCACATCGGTGGGGCAGGCCCGCACACACTGGGTGCAGCCAATGCAGGTATCGTAGATTTTGACAGTGTGAGCCATGGAATAACCGCTCCTAAAACGATCAGGATGACAGGTGGATGCCCTGCCGCCAACTCAGGAAGCCCCTAAGCTACGACAATAAGGGCAGTCTGGAGATAAATACCGAGATTTAGGATACCGCAGTGGTTGGTTGCGCGGCGGAGTGGATGGGCAAACTTCAAAGAATGTAACTTTTTTGTAAAGTCTGGTAAATTTACCTATTGTGGGATCAATCTTAGCCAAAACAGTTTTTACTCTGCGGTGCTTGCCTGCGTTGCGGAACTTGAAGGGGTTCTAGGGATTCCAAGTACAGTGTAGTCGGATGCGTTGTGTGTGGTGGTCAATGTCTTGGAAGTGGTTGCCCCTTGCTGTGTGTAGTGCAGGCCTACTGCTGGTGCTTGTGCCTTCACCTCATTCCTTGGCTCAAACTTCCCCGCGCACAGATGCGATCGCTCCGTGGGAGATCATGAACTATGCCCGCGTGGTTCTGGAAATTGAACCCATTCGTCAAAAATACTACCGTCAAGCTCAGGTGGCTTTCCAAGGTCAAGTGCCCCGCAATTCTTGCTTTGGCATGAATCCCCAAAATATCCCCAGTGGCTTGGAGACCATCTGTGCTAACTATGTGCGTGAGGCAATGCAGGTGCTGAGGAAATATAATATGTCTTTAGAGCAATTCAATACGATTACACTGCGAGCACAGCAGGACAGCGCCTTGAGTCAGCGTATTCAGGCCGAGATGGTGCGATTGCAGCGACCTTGAACCCATGAAACCCACTCAACCAACTCTAAGTATTATTACTGCGACCTATAATGCTGAGGGACACCTGCCACGGTTGATTGCATCGTTGATTGCTCAAACCGATCAAGACTTTGAGTGGGTCGTTGCCGATGGCAGCTCTACGGATCGCACTTTAGAGCTAATAGAAGCAGCAACAGCTGAACTCAAGGCAGTCGTTGTCGACTCGCGACCCGACTTTGGGATCTATGATGCCCTCAACCGTGCTATTCGCCTAGCCTCAGGAGACTATTATCTGGTGATGGGTGCAGATGACGAGCTTTTTCCTGAGGCAGTTGCCCAATACAAGATCGCTTGCGAGGAAACAGGGGCGGATTTTGTTACTGCTAACTATTACATAGGAGAGCGTGACATAGCGTCTGTTTGGCAGCCAACATGGGAATGGTTGAAGGGCATGCAGGCTCACGTAACTGGTCATGCTGTTGGCTTGGCAATTCGACGCACATTACATCAAAGGGTTGGTCAATACTCTCGCCATTTTCCTATCGTAGCGGATCAGCTTTTTGTTATGCAAGCAATCCGTGCGGGTGCAAGGGTTGCTAGGAGAGATTTTATTGCTGGGCGTTTCCATCCCCATGGAACCAGTGGTAGCGATCTTTTGGGATTGATTGTTGAGCTGTATCGGGTTCAAGTTCGTTTAGGACACTCCCTCCTTGTCCAAACCTTGCTACTCTTTTATCGGATTATCAGATGTTGGCCCCGCATTCAACAACAGAGATCAAAATTTCTGTGGTAATTCCTTTGTATAACAAAGCTAGGCATATTGCTCATACGCTGAGGAGTGTTTTGCAGCAAACCAGCCCAGCAGCTGAGATTCTTGTGGTTGATGATGGGTCAACTGATGCTAGCGCTGAAATTGTTCGCGGCTTTTTGGATCAGGGTGTGCGTTTGATTCAACAGCCAAACCAAGGGGTCAGCGCCGCCCGTAATCGCGGATTACAGGAAGCCAGTTATCCCTACGTCGCATTTTTGGATGCTGATGATGAGTGGCTGCCCGAGCACTTGAGTACTCTTCAAGCATTAATCACGGCGTTTCCGCAAGCCGCTTTGTGGAGTACATTTTGTCTAATTCGGCAACGTGGGGACTACTATTTGCCGCCAAGCGGGTTGCCATACGGCTGGCGAGGCATGGTGGAGCGGTTCTTTGAAACCCATGCCCAAGGACTGAGTATGGTTAATTCCTCAACTGCCTGTGTTTGCAAGGAGGCGCTACTTTCTGTTGGGGGCTTCCCCGTGGGTGTCAAACTAAATGAGGACTACATCGCTTGGTGGCACTTGGGGTACCAATACCCTGTAGCTCATGCAGCAATAGTTACTGTTATCTATAACCAAGATGCAGAGAATCGCTGCAGTAAACTCCCTCAAGCTGCCCTCCCTGCTTCATTACCCTTCTTAGTAGAGTTGTTACACTCTCAGCAAACTCCTTACCACCACCGCCGAGGGATTAAGGCCTGTTTTCGCCGAATTGCCATAGCCACATTGATAAACACCAAAATTAATGCAGAGATATTGGATACGAAAACTCTTCTTCGCCTCACATGGCGCAGTGGGTGCTATGAGTTGCTCCTGATCCTTGTTGTCCTTTATTTGTGTCCCAGAAGTTTTCTTGGGTTCCTTAAGCATAGACGCCATCGGCAACAGCGACAGCAGGCTAAGGATCTGTTAGGCTGAGATAGCATTAAATAAATAACCAACCCCCACAATTCCTAAGGTAGTTAAACCAATAAAAATACCTAATAATTTTGGTTTTAAAACCTTTCGCAAAATGATCATTTCTGGTAAAGAAAGAGCAGTCACTGCCATGGTAAAAGATAAGACTGTACCGATAGGCATTCCCTTGGAAAATAGAGCTGAGGCAATGGGTAAAACCCCTGCAATATTAGTGTAAAGGGGTACTCCAATTAAAACAGCAACTAAGACAGCAAAGGGGTTATCTTTTCCTATCCATTCGCTAATAAGTTGAGCGGGCATATAACCGTGGATTCCAGCACCAATACCAATCCCAATTATCACATAAATCCAAACTGATTTAAGAATTTCACTTGATTGAAACCAACCAACTTTGAATCTATCTTCCCAGCTCATCTGAGAGAATCTTATTAGTTCAATATCCTCATCTTGAGATTGTTTATACTGTTTATTTTTTAATTCCCAAATAAAAGGTTCTACCCATTTTTCTAGCTTCAACAAGCCAATAACATAACCGGTAATAACAGCTAATGTAATCCCAAAAAAGATATAAAATAAAGTTATTTTTAGACCAAATAAAGCGAATAATAAAAATACAGCAACTGCATCCACCATCGGAGCGGAAATAAGGTAGGAGAAGGTAATACCTAAAGGTATGCCAGCTTTAACAAAACCGATGAATAAAGGCACGGCAGAACAAGAACAAAATGGTGTTACTGCCCCTAAACTTGCTGCTAAAATATGCCCGCTTAATTTGCGTTTTCCCTCTAAATAAACTCTAACTTTTTCAGGTTCTAAGAAAGTTTGCAGTGTTCCAACTACAAAGCTAATTACAGCTAATAAGGTTAATATTTTTGGCACATCGTAAAAGAAGAAGTGCAAACTTTTGCCTAGGTGTGAGTCTAGGGATAAGCCAAATAATTTCGTAACTATTTGAGCAGATAACCAATCAAAGGGGTAAAACAAATCCAGCATGTCTTTTTCCAGTTAAGTTTGTAGCAAACACTTGGGCTTTTTTTCAAATTGAGAAAACCTCAAGCAATTGAAACGCTACCAATAGCAATACTCTACGGAATGTTATTTTAAGAAGGATGCAATTTCTTCAGGCGTTAAGACTTTTCCTTTGCTGACCACCTTGCCATTAATGGCCAAAGCAGGTGTTGACATTACTCCTCGGTTGGCTATTTCTAGGCTATCGGTTACGTGAGTAATTTCGGCCGCCAAGTTGAGATTTTTAACAGCAGTTTGAGTATTCACTTCTAGTTGTTGACATTTTTTGCAATTTGTGCCTAAAATTTCTATTTTTAATGTCATAATCTTTCCCTCTACTTTTAGGCGACATGCGCCTAGGTCTAAGCGCTTTTCGTGTTTTATCCTGAGGCGATGCTTAACTCCGCTTACACAAGTGTAGCACCCCTTCAGCTTTCCTGCTAAGGCTTGCTAGTGGTAAAGGGCGGAGTTCCCCGCCCATTCAGCTAAAAATTGCGAACCTTAGCTACAGCCACAGCCAGCGTGGCCACAACCACCGCTTTCTTTGCAGGTGCCGTTGGCACAGGCTTCGGAGCAGTAGGGTTTGCCCTCAACCATGATGGCCTCGCTGAGGGAGACAATGCAGAGGCAGTGGGGGCAGGCACATTTCATTTGGGTAACGGTTGTCATGGCTGTTCTCTCCAAATAAGTGACACAAGGGAGGTATGCTTCACCTCTCCTTTAATATATCTGAACAGTTGTTCAAACGTCAATTAGTTAGCACCTGATCAACGCCTATGATGGAAGTATGAATACTAAAATTTTTGCTCCTTCTCATCCTCATCATCCAGAGGCTTTGGCACGAGCCAGCGATCGCCTGCTCTCTACGGAGAAAGCCCAACGGATGGCGCAATTTTTTGGCCTCTTGGCGGATGCCAACCGACTGCGGATTGTCGCCTTGCTCGCCCAAGGGGAGTTTTGTGTTGGCGATATTGCCGTGGCACTGGAAATGAGCGAATCTGCCGTCTCCCACCAATTGCGGATGCTTAAGGCCATGCGACTGGTCAAGTTTCGTCGCCAAGGGCGGCATATCTTTTATCAATTGCTAGATCACCATGTCCTCGCTCTTTATGAGGCGGTCGCAGAACACTTAGATGAAGACGCATCAGACACTTCAGGGAGTGGGAACGGGGCAAGATGAGGGTGAGGCAATTCCTGAACCAGCGGGGGCAGCTTCTAAAATTTGGGTTGTGGTTAGTGTTGTAAACGTAGCATAGGTGCAGCCCGTAAACGCTTTCAATTCTGAACGCTCAGGGGTGGCTTGGAATTCAGCATAGTTACTATTCGCAGCAGTGATCGCGTAATCATAGTCGGGCGTATCACTAAAGCCGATTTGTAAACTTGCGATGTCAGTGGTGAATGTGGGATTGGCCAAACGGTAGGCCTGTTGTGCACGGTTGACCGCGCCAACATTTGTTTTGGCTTGGGATTCGCGGGCTTTGGTGGCTTGATTTAACATGGAGGGGAGGGCGATCGCCGCCAAAATCGCGATAATAATGACAACGACGAGCAGTTCAATGAGGGTAAAGCCTTTCGAGAGGATGAGCGATCGGTAGAACCAAGGCAAATTAAGACGGTAAGGAGACATAGGGCGGCTCTCAGGTTAGACTCGTCTTCACTCTCAAGTGTTCCCACAGATCTCTGTAAAATTACAGGGAGCTCCTCTATAGCCCCAGTAGTTTTTTCTTGGCCGCTTGGAACTCCGCTTCTGAGAGTAGTCCCTGCTGATACATGGTCATCAGTTGTTGCAGTTGCTCTAAGCCAGAGGAACTCGCCGAAGCACTGGTTTCAGGTGTTGGTTCGGGTTGGGATGGAGGTGGTTCAGGAGCAGGGAACGTTGGTGTGGGGCTAGGGGCTGGTGTGCCTTGAGCCAATTGATAGGTTTGGATCACCTCTTGGAGAATGGCGGCTTCTCGCTTATATTCAAGGCTGTCGCGTCCCCCAGCTTTGTGGAGTTCTTCCTCGCGTCGCTTCAAGTAGTTCAGTAGATGCTCATAGAGGGCTTGCTTTTGTTCTGGGGTTTCGGCTGCTTTGAGAATAACGGTCACTTGGCGCTGAATTTCCTCTAAGTCGGGACGGCAGGCCAACACCTCTAGGACTTGGGTCACCTCCTCCCAGTTGGCGGCAATGTCCACATCTTCAAGACCAACGGCGGTATGGCGGGTGTAGCGGATGGTGGCTTCGCGGGTGGCGCGGTTTTCTGCTTGTTTGAGGACATCAAGGGCGCGAGCAATCACCACCAGTTTTAGAATTTGGGGGTTTTCTGGAAAGACATCCCAGAAGGGGGGATCCTTTTGCAGATGTACGGGGATGGGCAAATCGCGGTTTTCTCCCCGCAGGCGGGCGCGTTTGGCGGTAATCATTTGGCCTCGCCAATCTTGGTAGGACTGGCGCAGTTCGGGCATGCCCTCAATACAGCGTAGGGAAAAGCCCCCCATCTCTTGGACAAAGACAATGCGGTGGCGTTCGCGATCGCCCAAGGGCTTAATGTCATCACTGGTAATGCTCTGGCCATTCGGTTTGACGAGGTTCTTGAGCAGGGGAATCAGTTTTTTGGCAGCCAAATCAGCCGTATTTTCACCGCCAACAATGGCGATATTGGTATTCACTGAAGGAGTAAAGCCAGCATCACGACCACTCATGACCGCTTGGGAGAGCAATAGCAGTGGCTTTGATTTTTGGTAAGCCATGCGCAGGGCATTGAGGATCTCCGCTTCATCATTGCGATAGAACTGCAACAGGCGATCGCAGGCGGTGAGATCCCGCACAAGGCGGCTCTCTTCTGGGGCATTTTGCACGGTGCGCCGTACGGTTTCTTGGATAATCTCCCGCAGGTCACTTTCTTGGACATCCGCTAGTTGTGCCAAATCCAAGAGACGCATCACCTCATTGGCGGCGCGGGTTTCCTTCCAGAGGGGACTCGCCTCCTGCAACACCGTTGCTGCCGTTGTGGTACAGAGTTGGTTTAGACCAATGGCAAATGTGGACTGCACCCCGGTATTGGCACCCGCATAGCGTTCCACCAAGTCTTGATAGAGGCCATTGAGTTCTTGGCGATCGTAGAGCTTCACCCCATTGATTCGCAGGGCATCGGCACTATCCGCTTGACTATCGGCCATCGCCTTGAAACCATCCCGTAAATTGAGGAGCCGCTGGTTGAGCTTGGCAAGACGTGCCTCCATCCCCTGCAGCCATTCCTCTAGTTTGTCCATCACCTCCTTGGCCAGAAAGCGGGCTTTAGCTTGAATGATGGCATTGAAACTGCCCTCAATGCCTTCTAGAGCCTGCTGGCAGAATTCCTCCATTTTCGCTTGCTTGGAGATGCCAAAGAGAGTGCTAAAGTGCTGGATATCCTGCAGGGCATTTTCGTATTGCCGCTGACGATTGGTGATATTGGGTTGCCAAGTGTGCTGAATTTCGCGGTCATATTTTTCCTTCTGACTGACAAAAATTTGGCGAATTTGCAGCAGAAAGGCATTGGCAAACTTGGGTCCGCGATTGCGATCTTCAACAATGCGGTAGAACTCCTCCTCAAGACTTTGGCGAGCCTGCTGGATAATTTGATTGCGGTTGTCGTACATGCGCTGCAAAAAGTCACCGTGGAGACGCTCATCGGGGCTAAGTTCGCGCAAGTGGGCAGCACGGTAATTGTCCACCTGTTCACTCAGCCAAGGCACAAATTGCAAAATTTTGCCTCTTTCGGCACCAATCATGCCCCCTACCCCCTGTTGGGTACATTCAAGGCGGTTTTCACGGCTAATTTGATTGCGTAGATCATTCACCCAGCGGGAAATTTCCTGCATGTAGGGGCGATCGCCCGCTGCTGCTAAGGCCAGTACCAAATCCATATCCAGCAAGTTCATGGGTTTCAGGAGACTCTGGGTCACCTCTAAAAGCTGGGGTGGCAATTGCACCGATTCGTTCAGCCACCAGTGAATAAAGTCTTGGCAAAGGCGATAGGTCAAGGAGGCGCGAATTTGGGCAATGGGAATTTCGACACTGGAGAGGCCAAAGGCCATAAAGCTCTTGGGATAGCCCCGCCCCCCGGCATCCTGAGAGGCCCAAGCCGCCTTAATGTTGTCGCGAATCGAGCGTTTGTGGGGCGCAAAGTCAGAAGTGAGATCCAAAAAGATATTTTGGGCAATCATCTCACGGATCTCATCGAGCTTGAATTCATTCTCGCCATTTTTAGTGCCCACGAGGTAGGTAAAGTCAAAGGGAGGACAGTTGTAGCGCACTTCGTCGCTGAGGCTGCTACTAAATTGCGCCACGTACTCGGTGCGGTAGTCGGCAAAGTAACTGAGTTCCATGAGGGCGGCATAGCCATTGGCCAGCACGCGATCGCCGACACTAATGGCTGCAAAGGCATTGGGCATGGGCACAATTGCCGTGACGAGGGGACTCGACTGCCCCTTGAGCCAATGGCGCACACAATAGCCGAGGTCAATGAGCATACCGCTACCCGTGCCCCCAGAGAGGGAACCTGTAATAAAGACATTGAGGCTACTATTGTTGACCTTGAGGCCATAGCGGCTTTGCATATAACTTTCGTGGCCTTTAACGCGATCGCTGGCCGCTTGGAACTTTTGTTGAATCGCATGGTAGTTGCAAAAGAAGGCAAACCGACCACAGGCACGGATTTGACCCGCCCCAGCCTCTAGGGCGGTAATGTTGCGCTCCAGTTCCTTGGGAAACCAAGAGGCAATCCACGGGTAGTTGTCGAGGTTTTGAATGATTTGCTGCACGTTTTTGCCACTGACACTGGCCCAGTGCTTTTCGTTGTCCTTGAGGGGAGAGCCAGCGGCGAGGGGGTTACTCACTTTGTAGTCGCGATCGGTGTCAATGGCGAGGAAGCTAATCACGGGAAACTGCTTCAGGCTGCCGTAGGTTTCCTCCACCAGTCGCCGCACCCGCGATAGCACCTCAATGCCTGTACCTCCCACGCCAACAATTACTGTCGGAACAATCGACTTTTCCTCCACCTGTGCAGGCATGATTCCCGTCTCCGTGACCAGTCATCCCCATCCTAGCAAGGATGTCCGCCAAGTCTGGAGTGGCCTGTCCATGAATACCATCCCTCAGGAGAGCAGAGGACCGTGGTAGTAGGAGACTCATTGACTGGGAACTGGTGCGAATCCTCTCACGGCAGTACCCTGTGGATTTCGGGGCTGGTTCATTCCCCGATAGGCAGCAGGGAGCAGCAGCAGTTGCCAAAATTTGAGGCGCCTTCACGATAGATTGAAAAATGTTTGCGCCCTGAGTATTGTCATGACAGCTTCTTCTTCCGTTTCGACAACAACTGCCCCTTCCCTAACACCGGTGGCGGTACCCCGCCGGGATCTCACTGTGCCGCTGTGGTTAGCGCTGGCGATCGCTGCCGTTGCTACGGTGATCCTTTACATTTTCTTTTTGCCCCTTCAGGGCACCTACCTTGGCCAACTGCTCCTCAATCGTGGCTGGACGCAACCCGTGGCTGTCTTTTTTGCGTGGACAGTTTTGGTGTTTACGATTTTGAAGGCGATCGCCCTCTTTCAACAAGCACCCAGCCTGCGGCAAATCTGGATTCCCGCCAACTACCCCTTCACCTCGATGCGGGATATTTTGCAACTGCAGCAAACCCTTGCCCAACGGCGGACGCTGCTGCCCAATCGCTGTGCCCGTGTTTTAGGCGCCTTTCTCAGCAGTGGCCAGCGAGAGATTGCCGTTGAAGCCGCCGCAGAAGAGAGTGGCAGTGCCGCAGCCGCCACTGATGCCTCCTATACGATTCCCCGTGTTCTCGTCTGGGCGATTCCCCTGCTGGGCTTTATTGGCACCGTGGTTGGGATTAGCCAAGCGGTCAGTGGCTTTTCCAGCTTTTTGGAGACGGCTCAGGACGTGAACCAAATCAAGGAGGGGATTGGCGGTGTGACGACGGGGCTAGCAGTGGCCTTTGATACGACCCTCGTGGCCTTAGTGCTGAGTGTGCTGGTGATGATTCCGATGGTGATCGTTGAACGCTGGGAGAATAAGCTGCTGCTGCAAATTGACACCTACATTAACGATCAACTGCTGCCTCGCCTCCCCGTTACGCATACGTCCGCAGGGGTGGATCGCGACACTCTCCAAGAAGTGATTCAGGAAACGATTCGCACGGAGCTGCCCACGCAGGAACGGCTGCAACAACTCTTGGACAACTTAAATCAACTGGCCCGTGCCGTGGTCAGGGATCGGCAGCAATTTGTGGCCACACTGGAGGAGCGCCAGCAACAGGCCATTGAGCAGTTTGAGCGCCTCGTGACCCAGATTCAGCACAGCCAAGGGGAACTACTGGCGCACGTCAATCGGGAACAGACCGCCATTGCCCAAGAACTGCGGCAACAGAGTCAGTACATTGCTCAACTCTTGGCCGAGAGCGATCGCACTCTGCAACAGCGGTTACAACTGTTAGAAACCCTCAACCAAGCCCTGCAAGCCCTCGCCGATACGGGTAATCTGCAACTGCTCCTCGATAGCCTCAACCACACGCTGGGGAATCTGCAACCGGTGCTACGGCAACTGGCACAACCTCGACGGGTAACGCTAGTGGAGCAGCCGAGTTCCTTGGATGGGGGCGATCGCCCAATTTAGAGGTTAGACCGCGAGGAACCGCTGAATCACCTCTTGACTGAGATCACGGGTGGGGTCAGAGGCAACAATGCCCCCCTTTTGCATGGCATAGTACCAGTCTGCCTCACGGACAAAGTGGAGGTGCTGCTCCACTAGGAGGACAGAAATGCCTCGGACGGCAATAATGCGACGAACTGCCGCCTCAATCTCAAGGATAATCGAGGGTTGAATTCCCTCGGTGGGTTCATCCAATAGGAGAAGCTTGGGTTCGCCGATTAGGGCGCGGGCGATCGCCAACTGTTGCTGCTGCCCGCCGCTGAGATCTCCGCCCATGGGGTGGAACCTGAGCCATACACCAAAAATTTCCGTCGTCCGAGTCCAAATTGTTGAGCCATGGGGTTTTGCTGTCTCGTATAAGCAATAATCCCCCATAGGCTAAGGGGACGTTATTGGCGCAAACTGTATCCTAGGCTACAAGGTTTCAGCGATCGCTCCCCACGGCTAATTACCTTTTGTAAAAAAGTGTATTGACTGCTACGCAACTTCAACCCGGTGGCCACTGCATGGCTCGCCCGCCCAACAGGTGCAGGTGCAGATGATAGACGGTTTGACCGCCATCGGGGCCATTGTTAATGACAATCCGATAGCCATTGGTTAAACCCTCTGCCTCAGCAATGCGTTTCGCCGTCAGCAGCAGGTGCCCCAGCACACGGTGATCTTCCGGTTCTGCCAAGCTGAGTTGGGGAATCGGCTTTTTGGGGATGACCAGAATATGCACGGGGGCTTGGGGGTTGATGTCACGAAAGGCCAGACACAGCTCATCCTCGTGAACAATATCCGCTGGAATCTCGCGGCGAATGATGCGGCTAAAAATGGTTTCCGTGGTCATGGTTTCACTCCTCACACATGTCTAATGGTTTAGGGATCCACCCAGCGGCCATCGGCTTTGATTAATTCCACAAGGGCAGCCACCCCTTCAGATTCCGGCACCTTTTTCACTTCCTCACGACCGCGATAGAGCGAGATATAGCCGGGTTGTTTGCCCACATAGCCATAGTCGGCGTCGGCCATTTCTCCCGGTCCATTGACAATGCAGCCCATAACGGCAATGTTGAGACCCGTCAAGTGTTTGGTGGCTTCGCGGACTTTGTGCAGCACTTCCTCAAGGTTAAAGAGCGTGCGCCCACAGGAGGGACAGGCCACATACTCCACCATGGTTCGCCGCAGACCCAAGGCTTGTAAAATGCCGTAGCAGACAGGAATTTCTTTTTCGGGGGCTTCGGTGAGGGAGACACGAATCGTATCGCCAATACCTTCGGCAAGGAGGGTGGCAATGCCAGCAGTGGATTTGATGCGGCCATACTCGCCATCGCCGGCTTCAGTGACTCCCAAGTGGAGGGGGTAGTCCATGCCCAGTTCGTCCATGCGCTTGACCATAAGGCGGTTGGCGGCAATCATCACGGGTACCCGTGAGGCCTTGAGGGAAATTTCAAGATTGTAGAAATTCAAAGACTCGCAGATGCGGATAAATTCTAGAGCCGATTCCACCATGCCTTCTGGGGTGTCCCCATACGTAAAGAGCATCCGCTCAGCAAGAGAACCGTGATTGACGCCAATGCGCATGGATTTGCCCTGATCCCGCAGCGAGATCACCAGTGGCTCAAGGGTTTCGCGAATTTTGGCACCAATTTCCTCAAACTCGGCTTGGGTGTATTCAGTGCGATCGGGCTTGGGTTTCTCAAAGACGTATAGCCCCGGATTGATGCGTACATTGTCCACATACTTGGCGACTTCGAGGGCAATTTTCATGCCGTTGTGGTGGACATCGGCAACCAAGGGCACAGGTTTGTAGGTTTTGTAGAGGCGATCGCGAATCTCTTCCATGGCTTTAGCATGGGCAAGGCTAGGCACTGTCACCCGCACAATTTCACAGCCAATTTCATGGAGACGACGAATGGCGGCTACTGAGCCTTCAATATCTAGCGTGTCTTCATTGATCATCGATTGCACCGCCACAGGATGACCGCCCCCAATGATGACAGAGCCAACGGGCACAGGACGGGTTTTGCGACGGACAATGGCGGTTTCTGTCGGAGTAGCTTGAACAGGACTCGGCAGCGTTTGCATAGGATGTAAGTGGCCAAATTGCGCAACTTCTCCCTTTCAGGATGCCATAGAAGCGGCAAGCTGCGGCAGGCGATCGCCCCCCAAGAGATTTGCTATAATTCTTTTGGAACCTAAAAAATACTCAAATGTCCCCTTCATTGTTAGCGGCAGCCTTTAACAACCCTAGCGCTGTTTCTAGCACCCGAACTGCTGTCGCCGGAGGCAAGTGACGCAATTTGGCAAGAATCTCAGTCACCAGTTGTTCTTCTTCGCGGTTGGTGACATCCGTTTGGTTGAGGTAGGCGATAAAACTTTCTAAATCCTCAAAGCCAAAAACACGACACAACTTTAATAGATTTTCAGTATTTGGAAATGAGGCCATATTTTCCCATTTTTGCAAGCAGGTATAGGAGATTCCCAGCTCGGCGGCAAAGGCACGTTGACTGCGTATCCCCCGTTTTTGGCGTAGCAGCCTAGAGAGTTGTTTTCGAGAGAGTGGACTAACCATGCGGAACCTAAATAGACCCTTGGAAAGGGCACTGCGTCTTTCAATAACTTTACATGTCAACCTCATCAATGAATACCCCCACTACCTTGTCAAAAGTTGTCGCTTGACAACCTTATTGCCCGCAATTAACATTGAATTGTTGGGCACAGATTGATAACAGCACTATGCATCCTGAGGACATTAAGGCAGAATTGCGAAAACGGGGCTGGAATGGCGCCAAAATTGGCCAAAAGCTAGGGGTTTCCCGTCACTGTGTATCGGCAGTGATTCGTGGCCGCTCCCGCTCGGCAATGATTGAGAAGGAAATAGCAACGATTCTTGAAAAGCCTCTTTACGTTGTTTTCCCCGACTACTACAGTTGTCAATCCCCCTCGGATTAATTTTTCTCTCTAATTATCTATCTTTTAGTATAGCCTAACAATTAGAAAAATTTTACTTTGACAACTAACTTTTAATTTTTCGGTGTATTCCTGAAATATTTCTTATTAGTGCAACCATTCCTTTGATAGGCTCAAACGAAACAAATGAGGGGGACACTTGCTGAATATATTTGCCTTTTCCCTGAGCCGATCGCGATCGTGAATAGTAGCGGTGAAATTCTAGCAATCAACGATGGTGCCTCGCTCTTTTGGCAACAGGATGCAGAAGCCTTAATTGGTAAATCCCTCGCAGCGCTGCTGCAACAATCGCCGGAGCAGGTAGAGGCATGGTTAAAGCTCTGTCAAAGCAATGCCCAGATGTTGGCTGCCCATTTTCCAATTCCCAACCCTGAAGCGGATCAGTGGGTTATTGAAGGCATTGGCGTCAATCTGGATGATGAACCTGCGATTTTGACGCGGATTGTTCCTAGCTTTTGCCACAATCAGCAGTTACTCGCTGCCCAGTTGCAACAACTACAGGCCGAACTGGCTCGGCAAATTGCCCTTGTGAGGGAATTGCAACAATGCCAACAAGCCCTAGAGCAGGAAAAACAGCACCTCCAGATCCTTGCGGAACAGGATCCCTTAACGGGGTTAGGCAATCGTCGCTTTTTTGACATAGCATTGAATCAGCTCTGGCAGCAGGCTCAAGACCAAGGCCATGCCTTGACACTAGCGTTAATTGATGTTGATGATTTCAAGGCCTATAACGATCGTTGGGGTCACTTGGCGGGCGATCGCGTGCTGCAACAGGTGGCTCAAACCCTTAAAGCCCATCTGCGCTCCAACGATATCATTGCTCGCTACGGCGGTGAGGAGTTTGCCCTTGTGCTCTCCCATGTTTCTGCTGATACGGCTCTACACATTGTTGAACGAATACTCCATCATGTTCGAGAGATGAAAATCCCCCAAGGGGAGAGGGCGCACCATCCCTACATAACCGTCAGTGCTGGGTTATGCTTTGTTCCTGCCAAGGCAAGTGAGGGCACCTTAACGGAGATTTTTGCCATTGCTGATGCCGCCCTTTATCAGGCCAAGCAACAGGGGCGCGATCGCTGTATTCTGCTTGAGTGGTCACAATAATGGGTCTTCTAATCCTCAGTGCTGCGATACTGGTTGGCGATCGCCCCCGCCTCCGCTAGGATAAACTTGAGTTGCGTTTCCGCCAATGGCTATGAATACTGCACCGAACTACTTTATTGCCAGCCAAATGACGATTGAGCCGCAGATTATTGTGGCGCAGAAATTCAAAGATACCTTGGGGGAAGACGTTTCTAAGGCGTGGGCAAACTTTGTCGATTCTGGCCAACTGTGGGCACTGATTATTGGTCTGGCCATTGGCTGGATTTTTGGCAAGCTCCTGAATTTTTAGCCCTGAGAACTGCCTGTGACCGCCCAACCCCAGCCTTGGAGCCAGCGCTTTGAACAAGCCCTCCATCCGGCGATCGCCCGCTTTAATGCCAGTATTGGCTTTGATATTCGCCTCATTGAATACGACCTCACCGGCTCCCAAGCCCATGCCCGCATGCTGGCAAAAACGGGGATTATTTCCCCTGAGGAAGCCGAAACGCTGATTCAAGGCCTAGAGCAAATTCGCCAAGAATACCGCGCGGGTCAGTTTACTCCCGGTATTGAAGCGGAGGATGTGCACTTTGCCGTCGAACGCCGCCTCACAGAACTGGTGGGGGAGGTGGGTAAGAAACTGCATACGGCGCGATCGCGCAACGATCAGGTGGCCACCGATATTCGCCTTTACCTGCGCTCAGAAATTGACCATATTCTTCGACAACTGCGACAGTGGCAGCGCACTCTTTTGGACTTAGCAGAATCCCATGTGGAAACGCTCATCCCCGGTTACACCCACTTGCAACGGGCACAACCCCTGAGCTTGGCTCACCATCTGCTGGCCTATGTGGAAATGGCCGAGCGGGACAGCGAGCGACTGCGGCAAATTCGTGAGCGGGTGAATGTCTCTCCCTTAGGAGCTGGGGCACTGGCGGGCACAACGTTTCCCATCGATCGCCACTACACAGCAGCATTGTTGGGTTTTCGCGAACCCTATCGCAATAGCCTCGATGCCGTCAGCGATCGCGATTTTGCCATTGAATTTCTCTGTGCTGCTAGCTTGATCATGGTGCATCTATCGCGGCTCTCGGAGGAGATTATTCTGTGGGCCTCTGAGGAATTTGCCTTTGTCAAGCTCACCGACACCTGTGCCACGGGTTCTAGCATCATGCCCCAAAAGAAAAATCCCGATGTGCCGGAGTTGGTGCGGGGCAAAACAGGACGGGTGTTTGGCCATTTGCAAGCCCTCTTGGTGATCATGAAGGGGCTACCCTTGGCCTACAACAAGGATCTCCAAGAAGATAAAGAAGCCCTGTTCGATGCTGTTGATACTGTGCGTGCCTGTCTAGAGGCGATGACGATCCTGATGGCGGAGGGGGTGGTGTTTCAACCGCAACGCTTGGCGGCGGCGGTGGAGAGTGATTTTGCCAATGCCACGGATGTCGCCGATTACTTGGCCAGTAAGGGGGTGCCCTTCCGTGAGGCTTATAACTTGGTGGGGCAGGTGGTGAAAACCTGTCTTGCTCAAGGGAAATTCCTCAAAGACCTCAGCCTTGAAGAATGGCAAGCCCTGCACCCCGCCTTTGCAGCGGATATTTACGAACGCATTGCACCGCGACAGGTGGTGGCTGCCCGCGATAGCTACGGGGGCACAGGGTTTGATCAGGTGCGCCAAGCCCTTGCAGCGGCTCGCGATCGCCTTAATGATTTTTAATGAAAAATGGTGTCATTTGCCCTTAGCCTGAGAAATAGACTGTACTTACGGTCGCTTTTAGAAACAAAACGTTGCAAATTTTTAAGAAGGATCTCGTGATGACGACGTCTCTAGCGACGAAATTGCGCGAAGGCACCAAAAAAGCCCACACCATGGCCGAGAACGTTGGCTTTGTGCGTTGCTTCCTCAAAGGCACCGTGGAAAAAAGCTCCTACCGCAAACTCGTTGCCAGCCTCTATCACGTTTACAGTGCTATGGAACAGGAGATGGAACGGCTCAAAGACCATCCCATTGTGGGCAAGATTTACTTTCCGGAGCTGAACCGCAAAAACAGCCTTGAGCGAGATCTCACCTACTACTTTGGTTCCAATTGGCGGGAAGAAATTACCCCCTCGCCCGCGACTCAAGCCTATGTTGCCCGCATCCACGAAGTGGCGAACACCGCCCCCGAACTGTTGGTGGCGCACTCCTACACCCGTTACCTTGGCGATCTTTCCGGCGGCCAAATCCTCAAGGGGATTGCTGAGCGTGCCATGAATCTCCAAGATGGCGAGGGTACGGCGTTTTATCGCTTTGAATCCATTAGTGACGAAAAGGCCTTTAAGCAACTCTATCGCCAACGCTTGGATGAGCTGGCCGTAGATGAAGCAACGGCGCAGCAGATTGTGGATGAGGCCAATGCCGCCTTTGGGATGAATATGAAGATCTTCCAAGAACTGGAGGGCAACCTCATCAGAGCCATTGGCCAGTTGCTCTTTAATACCCTCACCCGTCGCAAACAGCGCGGCAGCACCGAGTTGGCCACTGCCGAGTAGCCTAGAGGGTAAAGTTAAAGGCCTTGACCAGCATCCCCGGCACAGTCATACCCCCAAGGGAACGACGTTCATAGGTGTCGGTGTTGGCAACCCAAACGGGGGTGTCCGTCAGGGCTTCGAGGTTGTCTCCCCAAAACTCATAGAGACTGTCATCAAAGCGCAGGTCTGTAATGGGTGCAACAATTTTGCCCTGCTCTACCCAAAAGCAGGCATAGCGGGTCATGCCGGTCATGCGGCCATTGGGGCGATCGCTCCAGTTGAGGTAGTGTAAATTGCCCACATAGAGACCCGTATCGAGGGCAGCCAGCACCTCCTGCTCTGGTAGCGTGCCCGGCAAGAGGAGGGGCGATCGCAGGGTTTCCTGGCGGTTGGCACCATTGGCCACGAGGTTGTATTCTTGAGCGGTGCGCCGACTAATGAGTAACGTTTGCAATTTCCCGCGATCAATCAAAGACAAGCAAGGGGGCGCAATATCGCCATCGGCATTAAAGCGGGGCACCGTTCCTGTGGTAAAGTCCTCCTGCAAACTAAAGAGGGGAGAGAGGGTTGCCCCTTCCCGTAATTTGGCGAGGGCACTGCCGCCTTGGCGATAGGCCGCTTCACTCACGGCTCCCCAAGAGAGCATGCCCACCAGTTCAGCTACCGCTGCCGGGGCAAAGTAGGTGCGATAGCGTCCCGCTGCTAACTGACGGGGAGGCTGTTCCAATTGTGCTAACTGCTGGCGATCGCCCTCAATTTGAGCTTGATAGATGGCAGTGTCCCAATGGGTACTGGCATAGCTATTTTTCACCGCCTTGCCCGCCGCTGTAAAGAGAGAATAATCCAAGCAAAACGTTTCCGTAGCAAACCAGTGCTCCTGCCCAGCGGAGTTAAAGCTCCCACGAGCGATCGTGCCGCCACTGTAAATGCCGACAAAATCAAGGCCCTGGACAGGTGTCAGAATCGTTTCTACGACGGCCTCAGGATCAGGTAAGCGACCAAGGTAGGTATCCTGAATGGAACCGGTATCCGTTGGTGGCACGAGGTAAGGATCCACAGGGAGTTGCACCGTTTCTGAACGCAATGCGGCCAAGTGATCTAGGGCAGCCGCTAGATCTGCCGTTCCCGTATAGGGAAACGAGGTGCTAGCCGTCCGTTGCTGCGATTGCAACCGCAGGGTCACCACCGTATCTTCTACGGTGCCAATTTGCCGCACCCGCGCCCGATTGAAGCGGATAAACTGGCTGGATTCACTGGCAATTTCAACGAAAAGCGCCTCTGTCGGTTTCAGGGCAGCAAACAGCTCATGGCTCAGGTGCTGAGCAGCAGAAAAGTCAAGGGTCATGCGGTGCAGAGTTGTTGTGAAGATTCTCAAGGGTATTCCTTAGGTTAGCGCATTCCCCCCTGCATATCCTTCAAGCGTCTTGCATTGTAGCTCTCCCTAGGGCACGCTGAGACAAGAATCCCTTAATAGTTCCGCTTCATGTATCTGGTCACGGGTGCCACAGGACAATTGGGTTTGCGGGTGGTGCGCCGCTGTATCACGTTGGGGCTACCCGTACGAGCCTTTGTGCGCCTAACGAGCCAATACGATCTCCTCAAGGAATGGGGTGCCGAGATTTTCATTGGCGATCTGCAACAGCCCCGCGATATTCAGGCTGCCATGGCGGGCGTGGAGGCGGTGATTTGCTGCCATGGTAGTCAGTTACTCAGCCGTGCCATTCAGGCCATTGATTACCGTGCCACGTTGGATGTGATTCAGGCGGCTCAGGAACAGGGGGTACGCCATATAACCTTGATTTCTCCTTTGGTGGTGACGGGCGATCGCCAGCAGTCCCCCTTTCTCAAGGCCAAGTACGAAGTCGAGCAGGTGCTCATCAGCAGTGGCCTCAACTACACCATTTTTCGCTGCCCCACCCTTATGTCTAGTTTGCTGCCCCTTGCGGAGCGCTTTCAGCAGACGGGGGTTTACATTGTCCTTGGAGATCCCCAGCACCGCCTGCAACTGCTCAGTCCCGAGGATTTAGCCCGCTGTATTCTCATGGCTAGTCAAGCCAGCCAACCGGCCATTTTTAGCTTGGCACATCCAGAGGTCTTAACCCGCCAAGAGATTGCCGATCGCCTTGGTCGCTTTTTCAATAAACGCCCCTTTGTCATGACGGTTCCCCTAGGCGTGATTGACGGCGCTCGTCAGTTTTTGGGAGTGATGAATCGGGATCTTGAGGCCAGCCTAGGAACGCTGCGAACCCTATTGGCCTATGAAAGTCTCTGCCCTGCCAGTGAAATTGAACGTGCCCAAACCTATTTTCAACTCTCCTTTGAGTCTTTAGAGACCTTCTTGGATCGCTACTTCTAGCTGGAGATATCCCCACAGGGGCGATCGCGATAGGCCTGCCAATAGCGATTAAACGTGGCCCAGTCAAAACTACGCGGATCCATGCGCTCCCCAGAGCGATCCACCGCCGCATGGGTGGTTACCCGTTGGAGATCAATGCCGGTTTGGGACACTAGCCAAGCCAAGGCGCGGTATTGGGCATCGGTATAGCCTGCGTGCTGGGGACGATCGTGGCGACCTTGGGGCGGTGTTTCCAAGGAAAAGTGGAGGGCAAAATTGTTCACCGAAGGGGCAAGGCGAGGATTGGTCTGCACCGTTTCCCTGCCAAAGACAGAGTTGCCCGCACCATAAGCACGCTTTGACCAAGGCACTAAGTGCAGCAGCCACCCCTGCAGGGTGATCAATTCATGATAGCTGGCTTGATCTTCATCGCGGGGATGCGGCGTTTGGAAAAAGTTGAGGGTGGCTTGGGCGGAGGCCACGGTTTCATGGAGAACAATCAGGGGCGGGTAGGTCACCACTTGACCCCGAATATCGGTACGGTAGCGATCGCCAAAATTGGTGCGGTCGATGGGGACACTGTACCAAGGGGGCGTAAATAAACACTGTTGATGAACTTGGCGGACTTGAGCAAAAAGGCGTTCATAGGCGGCGCCATCACTGCGTTGTAGAGGCAGCAGGGTATTCTCTGGCAGCGGGGGTGAGGGCGATGAGTCCGTTGGCGGATCAAATTGGGGATCATCAATGGAGACCGCTTGACTCAAATCAAGGGGGCGATCGCCACTGGGGATAGAGCCAATCATCACACTCCACAGGGACAGCACAACCACAGTAGCGATCGCCAGCGAAATCATCCACCGCAGGCCTCGGAAACGATGCAGCATAGGCAGAACGGAACCAATTTGGCACAATACAATCAAACCCTAAGCCGAAAATTTGGGATCAGCAAGCGGATGATTATCGTTCTAAAAAGTGGCACCCCCGGTGAAGAGATTGAGCGGGTCAGCGCTGAGATGCGCACTTGGGGACTCACCCCCGAAAAAATTGTGGGCAAGCACAAGGTAGTTATCGGCCTTGTCGGCGAAACTGCGGAACTCGATCCCCTGCGGATTCAGGAAATTAGCCCTTGGATTGAGCATGTGCTGCGGGTTGAGCAGCCCTTCAAGCGAGCCAGTCGCGAGTATCGCCACGGTGAACCCAGTGAAGTGGTGGTGCCAACGCCCAACGGCGAAGTTATTTTCGGCGAAGGTCATGATGTGGTGGTGGTGGCAGGGCCTTGCTCCGTTGAAAATGAAGCGATGATCCTTGAAACAGCGCAGCGGGTGAAAGCGGCGGGTGCCAAGTTTCTCCGCGGTGGCGCCTATAAACCCCGTACCTCCCCCTATGCCTTCCAAGGCCATGGTGAAAGTGCCCTTGATCTGTTGGCAGCAGCAAAAGAAAAAACGGGCTTGGGCATCATTACCGAAGTCATGGACGCAGCGGATCTAGACAAAATTGCCGAAGTAGCCGATGTGCTGCAAATTGGTGCCCGTAATATGCAAAACTTTTCGCTTCTCAAGCGGGTGGGTGCCCAGCCCAAACCTGTGCTCCTGAAACGGGGGATGTCTGCCACCATCGAGGAATGGCTGATGGCGGCGGAGTACATTTTGGCGGCAGGGAACCCCAATGTGATTCTCTGTGAACGGGGCATTCGCACCTTTGACCGTGAATATACCCGCAATACCTTGGATTTAGCAGCGATTCCGGTGCTGCGCAAGCTCACCCATCTGCCGATTATGATTGACCCCAGTCATGGCACCGGCTGGGCAGAATTTGTTCCGCCGATGGCCAAAGCCGCCGTGGCCGCGGGCGCCGATGCCCTGATGATTGAAGTGCACCCCAACCCAGCAAAAGCCCTCTCCGATGGTGCCCAATCCCTCACGCCCGATCAGTTTGATGAGTTGATGCAGGCCCTGCAACGTCCCCTTGTGAGTCTCAGTCGATAGGCTGCCGAGATGACCGATATGCTGGTCAAGCTCTACGAGCTAGCGGTGGATTGGCCCGCCGTCATGGCGCATCAGCAGCAGGGAATTCACTACCGCCAGCCTTTGGGGTCAGAAGTAGACTGGATTGTCCAGTGGGTGGGCGATCGCTTTAGTGCCGGTTGGCGCAGTGAAGTGGCTCTTGCCTTGAGCCAGAGACCGCCCCGCGGACTGATTGCAGTTGAAAATGGCGAACTTCTAGGCTTTGCCTGCTACGATGCAGCCGCCCTGGGACTGTTTGGGCCAATGGCTGTGGCCGAACCCTATCGCGGGCGGGGGATTGGTCGCCTGCTGTTGCAGTTAACCTTGGCTCAGATGCAGGCAGCGGGCTATGCCTATGCCGTGATTGGCTGGGTTTCCTCAGAGGACTTTTACGCAAAGACCGTTGGTGCCATGCCGATTCCCAATTCGCGGCCCGGACTCTGGCAAACGGCCTTAAACCTTGGGCAGGGGTCTAACCCGTCAGGGTCTTAACCAAGATGCCAAGAACAAACCCCAAACCGGCAAAGCGCACAAACTGCCAAAAGTTTTCTTGAGCCAGAATGTCCTGCCAGCGTTCCCGTGCCGCCTCCCCCAGATGAAAAAGCAGTGTGAGGCCAAACTCCGCCTCTAGTTGCCGCAGCTCTTGGACGAGGCGATCGCGCTCTTGATCTAGGGCAGCCTGATTACGTCCTTTTAACCGTGCTTGGGTGGCTTTGATCTGCTCGTACTCACGGTAAAGCTCTGCCATCCGTGTTTGCGTCTCTTCATAAACCTGACGCACCTCATCTTGGGGTTCCACAACCTAGCCCCCATGACTGCGGGGATCATCACTGCGTTGGCGGGCGAGGGAACTCGTGAGTTGGGACATTTCACCCGTCAGTTGACCGTAGGGCAAGGGGAGGTTATTGCTGAGGGCTTCAAGATTTTTGGCCATCACTTCCTTGGGTTGGAGGCCGATCGCCACTGCTTGGGGTTCCAATTGCCGATTCAGAAAGACAAAATGGGGAATGCCATCCACATTAAATTGCTCAATTTCCGGTAGCCACTTAGTGTTGTCCACATTCAGCATGACGAAGTTCAGGCGATCGCGATATTGCGCCTTTAATTCCCCCAAATCCTTGGCCATCGAACGACAGGTGCTACACCAGTTGGCGTAAAACTCCAAAAGTGTCGGCTTGCCATTGACTTGAGCCTCCTCCCAAGGGGTGGCTTGGCGGGCTTGCTCGGCGAGGGTGAGGGGTTGATTGCTACTGCGCAGACCCGCCAATAGGGCAAGACTAATGAGAATGGCGACAACAGCAATCACAAAATTCCGTAACCGTTGACCACTGGCTGCCGTTGCTGCTCCCATAGGGCATTCCTTGCACGTCTCAACACGTTGATCCTAGCGGATTTTCTTCGCAAGAGTTGACCCATGTTGACGTACAGCGCTTTTCATGGAGATTGAAGGGGCTTGAAAGGTTCAAACTTCTGTAGCACAAGCTCCTATCCGCTTTGTGTACCGTTATTTTATAAATGGGCTATACCTTTGCTATGATAGATATTCTGGAACTTGGGCGGTTAACTCAGTTGGTAGAGTATCTCGTTTACACCGAGGCTGTCGGGGGTTCGAGTCCCTCACCGCCCATCAAGGATTCCCTAAGACTCTTCGCTATCTTTAATCTGAGATTGCCGCTGCTGGCGTAACCATGTGGCTTCATCCAAGCTGTCTTTGGCCACGACGATGTACTCATTCTCTTGGCGATCGATAATTAAAATCTCCTGACCATGCTGGGGGGTGACCGTTGCCCAAGGGGGGAGCACTGCCGGCAGAATCAGCCGATTGCGATTGGCATCCAAAACACTCACTTGGCCAATACCAGTACCACTGCGGGGAATATGGGCAGAACTGACGTGGCCACTGCACCCCAGCAGGCGATCGCGACTGGTATCTTCACTAAACTGCGCAAAAATTTGCCCCAAAGGCCGTGAACACAGCCCCCCAATTGTTAGCGCCAACAGCAGTGCCGCGATCGCAATCACCCCAGACCACACCACCCCCGGCCAACTGCCACTCAGGGTGTAAAAGAGAACATTAAAAAACCAGCCCAGCACGCCCAAAAGGCTAAAGTCTAAGGCGAGCAAGAGAATGAGGGACGCTCTCCCCACCCCCAACCAATGCAAAATTGTCAGAAATGAGATGCCCTCCTCTAGATCGACCTCCACTTCCAAGGGATCGGCATCTCCCTCTAGGTCGACCTCTTCAGCGCCCACATCGCCAAGGATCACCGTCAAAAAGAGCAAGACCCCCATGCCCAAGACAATCCAGTAGGGAGTGTGAATCAAGTGAAACAGCATTGCCTTAGTACATAAAGGGATTTTCAGGCTCAGGAATCGGCGTTATCGTCTCAGCAACCAATACCAATTGGCGGCGGTCGTTGAGGGTTTCTGTGGTCATCCGACCTTCAACGCGAAACCACTGATCCTGGGGATAGGCTTGGCGCGATCGCCCCAATTTCACGGGCAGTCCCACAGGATAGGCATCCGCTGCACAACAGGTAATGACAAAACGGGTGAGCGTGAGATAAGTCTCTGGCAGTTGGGGACTATGGACCGCAAATCCCTCAACGCGAGCGGGCAACCCCCTATAGGCATCGGGTTCGGGATAGACATCAAGGGTGCGAATCCAGTCAATGAGCGTGCGCTCCTCAGGCCGTTGATTGAGGCGAAAGGCCACTGGACTATTGCGGGTCACTGTCAAGCCATCCTCGAGACCGCGATGAATGGCCGTGGCACTATTGAAAGGACGAGGCGTAATCACCAACCCCACCACTGCCGCAACAATCAGAATACTGAGCGTCCAACGAGCCGGTAAGAGCGCAACATGCTGCACAGGTGTCACTCGCCCCCGCCACAACCGCCACCCTTGCCAACCACTCACAGTAACTAAAAGAAACCCAGCGGCGATCGCCAGTCCAAAGTAGTTGGGGTGAATCAGTAACCCCAGTCGCCCCTGCAACCAATATCGGAGAAACAACATTCCCCAGAGGAGGAGTGCCACAACCGTCCACCACTCTTGCTGTAGCCAGCGACGGCGCATCATCATGCGTTGGACACGCGGAGAATAGCGATTGGAGGCGCTAGAAAACATGGGGCGGTGGAAAATTCGCCATCCCTAAACATTCTAGGGGGAATCCTGCCACTGCGGACTTAGCTCACGAAAGTTAAAGAGGGTGGCCTTGGGATGACACTGGGCACAACCATCGAGGGTGACGGGCTGCGGCACCGCAACACGGGGATGGAGGATACGAAAGAAGGGCGATCGCCCGACGCGAAAGGGAATTTGGGCATCGTTGGGCAGGGGTCGAGAATAGGTGCGCAAATAGTTCCACAGGGGAACCAACTCTGGACGGGGAATGGGTTCGAGGGTTGCGCCGTAGTGATTGGTATCTTGAATCAGTACCTGCCATGCCTGAGTGGGCAATGTTTCCGGGGGGACTGCGAGATGACAACTGCCACAGCGCCGTAGATAGATTTGCGCTCCCAACTGGGCATTCAAGGGCAAAACATCGACGGTACCGCTCAAGTCTGGGGTGGCGATCGCTGCTAAGGCTGTACCCACTAGGGCACAGAGCATCAAAAGAACTGCCCCTACCCCCCAGCGCCAGTGTTGTCTAATCTTGGATATACTCAAGCCCTTCATCCAAACAAAACTGTGCCCGCATCAATTCACGACCGAGATAGGCCGCATGGTCAAACATCGTCACCAGTTGGCGATCCTTTTCAAAGAGTTCAATACACAACTCCTTGGCTGTTCGACCGCTGAGTACTAGATCGGGTTCCCGCGTTACTTTCCCTTTGGTGGGAATGGGTTCCCCCGTATCGGGATCCACCGCTAAGCCCTTCTCATTGATGTCATTGGGATAGTGTTTCATCCAGATCAGTTCTTGCGCAGGGTCAATGTAGATAATGAAATACCCTGCCGGATCGAGATGAATAAATCGCTGCGATAGCTTGTTGTCAAGCGCCGTGCGTTCTGCTTTGCTCAACGCCTATCTTTCCTCTAATGGATCCACCCTTTATTGTACGGCGAACTCGACTGGAATCTGCGGGCGGAGCCTTGAGTTTTGGGACATTCGCGTTATAATGAGAATTGTGCAAAAATTTCGGCTCAGTAGCTCAGTGGTTAGAGCAGGGGACTCATAAGCCCAAGGTCGCAGGTTCAAATCCCGCCTGAGCCACTCCCTATGACGATTCAAACTATACGGTTGCTGCCTCTAGCTCGACTTCTTCTAGCAAGTCATTCACGGGGAAGCGATCGAGGAGGTAGCGTGCCTGCTGGGCGCTTTGGCGGAGTTGGGGACTGGTGTGGGGCGCATGGGGAATCTGGGAAAGAAAATCGAGGGTGCGCCGCAGCAATCGCACAATATCGCCGGCATCGAGATTGGTTTCAGTGCACAATTCATTCCACGGCGTGCCCAAGGCCCACTGCTCTACCAAGCCAATGAGATCCCACTCGTACCAGAGGGGAAAGATGATGTGATGGCGACGCTGCACCTGAAACAGCCGACGGCGAATGGGGCTGAGGGCGGCCAAGCGTTCTTCCACCTCACTGGCAATGGGGTAGTTGCACCAACAGTCGGAACGGGGGGTTTCAGTCACTAGAGCTGCGATCGCTGCCGCCAAGAGATGGGGGGGCAAGTCATCGAATTCGCCAGAGGCTAAGGCTAGGGCCAACCACAGTTCATTTTCGCCCCGCAGGGCAGCGGCCATTTCCCCAAGGGGGGTGGGGGTTAGGTCGTTGAGGCCACCAAAGTCCTGCAGGGCAGCAATGAGGGCAAGAAATTGCTCCCAGTGGCGTTGGGACTGTTGCTGGAGCTTGTGCTGGCGATCGCGCAGTTCCGTTTGTAGCCGTTCTTCGCGACGAACTAAGCGCAGCAGCGAATGGACATTTTGCGGCAGACTGGCTTGGAGTTGCGTGAGTTTGGCCTCAAGGTCAGCGATTTTAGCGGCTTGGGCAGCCACTTCTGGCGCGGCTAAGACAGGTGGCAGATCCGGGAGGGTACCGAGGTAGTGATTCGCCTCATTGCAGGGATAACTTTCCCCTAGACGCAGTTTCATTGCCTCTGGGGGCGGGGGGAGATTGCTACAGGGGGGGCGATCGGGATAGACAGCCAAAATATCATCAATGTCAACGACCCGAAAGCGACCATCGGCCGCAAGACACAGCCAGTGGGGCAACTGCCCGGAACCAGCAACGGGCTGACAGAGGATGGCGGCTAAGGGGGGATGATCCCGCAGGGGGGATTTGATATGGAGCCACGTCCCCGGCGGCACTGCCATCATAAAGGGGAGGAGTTCTTGGGCACGTTCCTGCTCCGCCTGCTGTTCGAGGATTTTCAGGAGGCGTTGATCCTGCCGCAGCCGTTCCCGCAGCTTCTGATACTGTGCTAGTTGCTGCCGATCAATGCCTGTGAGGCGTTGTTGCACGGTTTGCAATTCCGTTTCCAGTTGGGCGATCGCCTGCCGCTGCGGGGTCAGTTGCAATGTGGCCAAATACTGCCCAAAACTGCACTCCACCAATTCCCGCGCTTCTTCGAGGGTGTGGCGTTGGAGCAGGTTCAAGACCATGCCATAGCTGGGGGTAAATTGGCTAATGAGGGGATCCGGGGCGGCGGTGGCCAAAAATGCCGCTTCATGGGCACCCTCAAAGGGGGTTTGCAAGGTGACCACATGACCCACCGTATCCATGCCGCGGCGGCCGGCTCGCCCTGCCATTTGCAAAAATTCCGAGGCCGTCAAGAGCCGATGACCGCTGTCGGTGCGCTTCGAGAGGGTAGAAATCACAGTGGTGCGCGCGGGCATATTGATCCCTGCGGCCAGCGTTTCCGTAGCAAAGACGAGTTTGATTAGGCCTTCTTGAAAGAGGGTTTCCACAAGGGTTTTCACCACGGGTAGCACCCCGGCATGGTGAGCGGCAATCCCTTGGTAGAGGGGGGCAATCATTTCCGGGGCAACAATGTCCTGATGTTGTGCCAAAAAGGCCTCGACCCGCGCCGCTAGTGCTTGCTGTTCTGCCTTGGTGAGGAGATTCATGCCCAGGACCTCTTGAACCGCTTGGTCACAGCCGCGCCGGCTAAAGATAAAGTAAATGGCCGGCAGCATCTCCCGCTGTTGCAGTTGGCTGACCACGTAGCGGATGTTCAAAAAGTCCCGCTTGCCGCCGCGTCGCCGCAGTTCGGGCTGGCCGTGGAGCTTCGGGTTGAGGCGTTTGCGTTGGCCGTCCAAGAGGGGGAAGAGTCCCTTGCCATTGCAAAAGTAAAAGTGCAGCGGTATCGGTCGCCAGTCGGAGTAGATCAGTTCAGCATCCCCATGGACGGATTGAATCCAGTCGGTGAGTTGCTCGCCGTTGGCGATCGTGGCGGAGAGGGCCACCAGTTGAATTTCCTTGGGGCAGTAGATGATCGATTCTTCCCAAACGGTGCCCCGCTGGCGATCGTTCATGTAGTGGCATTCATCGAGCACCACCACTTCAACCCCCGCAAGGGAGGTACCCACTTCGCCAATGGGGGTGCCGTAGAGCATATTGCGGAAAATTTCCGTCGTCATCACCAGAATCGGGGCATCGCGGTTAATCGAGACATCCCCGGTCAAGAGGCCGACCTGCTCCGCGCCAAACTGCTGCTGAAAGTCACGCCACTTCTGGTTTGAGAGTGCCTTGAGGGGGGTGGTGTAAAAAACCCGCTGCTGCCGCGTCAGGGCGCGATGAATTGCATACTCACCAATGAGGGTTTTACCTGACCCCGTAGGAGCACAGACCACCACAGAGCGACCGGCATCAAGGGCAGCGATCGCCGCTTCTTGAAAGGCATCCAGTTCAAAGGGGAGTTGGGCAAGGAAGTCTGCTAGGGCCGGCGATCGCTCACTCATGGGGTAGGTGTCGGCTCCTGCTGCACCAGAACTTCACCCCTGAGGAGCCGTGCCGCCGCATCCAGTAATTGCTCCTCGAGATAGGGCTTCGTAAAGTAGCCCCGTGCCCCCAGTTGTGCGGCCATCTTGCGGTGGCGATCGGCGCCCCGTGAGGTCAGCATGGCGATCGGCAGATGGTTGAGTTTGGGATCCTTTTGAATCCGCGAGAGCAACTCCAAGCCATCCATGCGTGGCATCTCAATGTCACAGAAGACCAAGTCACAGGGCAAGCCCGAGCGCAGTTTTTCCCACGCATCTTGACCATCCCGTGCCTGCTCGACGCGGTAGCCTGCCCGCGTAAAGGTCATTGAGAGCAACTCCCGCACCGTAATCGAGTCGTCGATAATCAGCACCAAGGGTTCGGAGGCTTCCTCGGGTTCCGCAACATCCATGGTGTGACCAAAGCCACGCCAGTCGCGATCCATGCGTCCTAGGGACAGGTCAATAATTTCCAGCACGTCGGCGATCGCCATCGCGCGACCATCCCCTTGAACTGTGACTCCCGCTACCCCCACCGGCTTCGGCACCGGTCCAGACAACTGCTTAATCACGATTTCCTGTTCGCCGATGACCTGATCCACCTCCATGGCCACGAGATCATCGCCGCTGCGCAGCACAACAATTGAGACCATGCCATCGTCTTGACTGCTCCCGCCATAGACATTGCTGCGGCTAATATTGCGGCTGTACTTGAGCAAGTCCCCAAGTTTACGCACCGGCAGCAGGCGATCGTGCCACGAGAGGACACGCTGACCATCTTCTAGATTTTGGATGCGCTCTTGGGGAATATCCAGCATATCCTCCACACCGTCAATGGGGAAGGCAATGCGGCAGTGGTTATCAATGCAGCAGAGGGCTTTGGTAATACTCAGCGTCAGCGGCAAGCGGATCGTAAAGGTGGTGCCTTTGCCCACCGTAGAGTCAATGTTAATCGTGCCGCGAATGTCCTCCAGATTTTTGCGCACCACATCCATCCCCACACCGCGACCGGCAAGGGCATCGGCTTGATCTTTGGTGCTAAATCCCGACTGGAAGAGGAAGGCATAGACCTCTTGGCGCGATAGGTTGGGGGCATCCGCCTCCTTCAGGAGACCCTTCTCGATCGCCTTGCGTTTTACCCGTTCTGGGTCAATCCCCGCCCCATCGTCACTGACGGAGATAATCGCTTGACTGCCTTGATAGAAGGCTCGCACGCGAATCAAGCCTTTTTCAGGTTTGCCCAATCGCCGCCGCTCTTCGGGGGGTTCAATACCGTGATAGACGGCGTTATTAATCAGGTGGGTCATCGGGTCAAAGAGCTTTTCGAGGATGCCCTTGTCAATGAGGGTATCTTCCCCTTCAATCTTCAGTTCCACCTGTTTGCCAATGGTACTGGCAACGCGGCGCACGGCACCCGGCAAGCGGACAGACATTTCACGGAAGGGCACCATTCGGGAGCGGCTCAACCCCTCTTGAACTTGGGTAGTGACTTGACGAAACTGCCGTGCCACCTGCTCCACTTCATCAACGACATATTGGATGTCATCGGCGGCCTCCCGCACCCGCACAATTCGCTCAATCACCTCCTGCGAGAGGGTGTGGAAGCCGGTAAAGCGATCCATTTCCAAGGCATCAAACTCGACCCCTGTGGCGTGGGTTCCCCGTTCCCCTTGGCCATTGGCTGCCCGTGCTGTCGTGACGCCCAACAGTGAACTCTCAAGGAGCGATCGCTCGTAGAGGTCTTGCATTTGTTGGCTGACATCCCCCAGTTGTTGGACTTGGTAGAGCAAGTTATCAAGAAACTGCCGCAGGCGTTCTTGGGTGTCTTCGAGGCTATTGCGGTTGACCACCAACTCCCCAACGAGGTTACTCAAGGTATCGAGGTGGCGTACAGGTACCCGCATGGTTTGCTCCACCAAGGAGCCACCTTTTGGCCCTGCCCCGGCTCGGCGAGGGGTGGCCGCCTTCGCACTACTCCCTGCGGGTTGGGGAATTAATTTCTCTAAATCGGCAAAACTATCATCAGCGGTGGCAGGGGCTGGGGTGGATTGCCCCAAGAGTTGCTCGAGATCCTCAAAGGCCGCTGTAGGTGGTGCCGCCGTCTCTAAAAGCTGATCCAATTCATTGAATGTGGCAGCCTCAGGTGGGGTTGTACTCGTTGCACTTTGCTCAATCAACCCCTCCAATTCCTCTAGGACGCTTTCGGGGCTAGCAGGCACAGTGGCATCATTCACCAGTGCTTCCAGTTCTGCCATGCTGGCTGCTTCAGGGGAGAGGATAGAGTCCTCCACCAACCCTTCAGGTTCCGTCATGCCCGCAGCTTCAGGAGAGGCGAGAGATTCCTCGGCCAAGGCTTCAGATTCAGCAACGGTCGCAGCCTCAGGAGAGGTTAGGGAGGCTTCCATGAGGGATTCTAGCTCGGCAAGGCTAGCAGTCTCAGGAGCGGGTACAATCTCCTCCACTAGTGCTTCGGGTTCAGCAATATTTGCCGCTGTGACTTCAGGCATACTTGGCTCAGCGATCGCCGGCGCCTCGGATGGCGTTTCTGCCCAAGGATCATCAGGGCTTGGCGGGGCAATAAATTCCGCGAGGGCTTCTTCCGCCGCATTATCTACGACCAAGTTTTCTAGGGCATCGTTGAGACCCGGCACCTCTTCGAGGAACTCAGCCACATCCTCAGCAACATCACTGAGAGCAGGGATCTCAAAGTCCTCTTCTAGGGGAAGCAGATCGGAAGCCTCAGTGGTTTCCACCTCACCCAAAAAGTCTTCTAGGGAAGCAACTGCCTCATCAAGAGCGGCCACCTCTGAGGGGGCTTCCTCGGTGAATTGTTCAAGGAATGCATCCAGACCAAGTTCGACGGGTTCTGTGGCTGCACTCTCCTCAAGAGGACGGTCAAGTGTCAAGGGCGCCTCAAGGGCCTCAGCCATACTTTCGGCGATCGCTGGCGGCGTGAGGTCATCGAGGGATGCTTCCTCCACCTCCGCAGAGACCAGCTCACCCGAGAGTTCTTCAATTTCATCGAGGATGGCATCAAGGCTGGGTTCTGCCTCAGGCAACTCCTCAGCAGCGGTCATGTTCAAAAAGTCGGAAATCTCCTCATCAAAGGCCGCTTCATCCCCCAGCCCTAAACTGGCCAAATCCTCCTCAAGGGTGTCCTCCAGCCAGTCCGTCGGCAGCGCTGTGGCATCACTAAAAATGTCACTCAATTCTTGGAAATCAGTCCCACTCTCCTCGCCAAAAACAGTGACACCATCGCCACCGCTGCTCATTGGCTCCATTGGCTCGGCAATCTCTTCTTCAGGCACCCTCACCTCTAGCGGAGCAACCTCAGAGGCCATTTCAAGGGGTTGCAGTGGTTCCTCAAGGGTGACGGGAGCTGATTCTAAGACCGCAGGCTCTGGCGCTTCTGGAACAACAGCCGGCGCTTCCTCAATCACAGGGGGCTGAAGCGCCACTAAACTGTCACTGGGACGAATCGCACTGCCTTGACCATTGAGCACCAAGTCGCGAGCCGCCATAATCTCTTTGATCACCACGGGTGCCAAGGCCGTGAGGGGCTGAGCTGTGTTACTCACCGCCTGTTGGGCGATCGCCAGCAATTCAACCCACTGGGGCAGCGCAAAGGTTTCCCCCAATTGACCCAAATTAGAACAGGCCGCCGCCAATTCTTGCCGCACTTGGGGCGAATCGGGCTGCTTAAAGAGTTGTAACATTGCCCGCAGGCGATCGGGCACCTCCGTTTGAAAGACTAAGCGGTAGCTGGAATCAACAACGGGTTGTACCGGCGGCTTAACGGGTTCGGCCACAGGGGGAGAAGGCGCAGCTACAGGGGGCGCCACCTCCGCTCCCTGGGTCAGGTGGCTCAAGTGGGCTTGCAGTTGATTGAAGACTGGCTCCACCCGATTCAGCGTTGCCGTTGCTGTCTCCTCCGTCAAACCAAAGGGGCCTTGCAATTCATCGAGGAGTTCCCGCAGCGCATCAAAGGCTTGCAAAAAGAGTTGCTCTAGGGTTTCATCCACCGTTACGGGGTGTTCCCGCAGAATTTTGAAGTAGTCCTCCAGCTTGTGGGCGGTGTGCTGAATGCTATGGAGTCCGAGCATAGCCGCTCCCCCTTTGACGGAGTGGGCTGCCCGAAACATTTCACTCATCGCCTCGGGGTCATTGACCACCTGCTGGAGATTCATCAAACTGTCTTCAATGGTGGTCAGGTGTTCCTGCGCCTCCTCAATGAAGTAGCCAAGAATGCGCTTTTGTTGATCGCTTTGCATAGCCCCCTCCCGGATTGCTTAGGCTTGATCTTCAGTATTTTCAACGCGGAACCGTTCCACCGATGCTTGCAAGTTGCGTGCCACACTCACTAGACCTTGCAACGAGTCAGACACCCGCTGTGCCTCCTGAGAGGTGGCCTGCGCTGTCAACTCAATGGATTGCATCACCTGAGCCATGGCTCGCGCCGATTCTGTTTGCTCGACCGTAGCGTTGGTAATCGAGCGCACAAGGGTATCAATTTGCGACGACACTTGGATGATGTCCTCAAGGGCATGCTTGGCCTGTTCTGCTCGCTTGGTGCCCTCAATCACCTGCTGTGTGCCCTCTTCCATGGCGGTCATCACCGCACCGGTCTCGCTTTGAATTTGCAACACAATCTGTTCAATTTCCTTTGAGGCCTTAGCTGACCGGTCTGCCAGTTGCCGCACCTCATCGGCGACCACCGCAAACCCCCGACCTGCTTCCCCAGCTCGTGCGGCCTCAATACTGGCGTTCAAGGCCAACAGGTTCGTGCGGTTGGCGATCGACGAGATCACACCGACAATCTTGGCAATCTCTTGGGAAGATTCCGCTAGGCGCTTCACCTTGCGGGTAGTCTCGGCCACCGTTTCCCGAATCTGCAAAATACCCGCCACTGTGCGTTCCACCGCCTCACCACCACGGAGGGCTGTTTCTGAAGCATTGCGTGCCACCTCATTAGCTTCTTGGGCACTTTCGGCCACCCGCTGAATGGCGTTGGTCATCATCTGCACCGAGTTCAGGGTGACCGCTAGCTCCTCCGCTTGCCGCAGAGCATCTGCTGAGAGACTACGGGCAAAGGTTTCGTTTTCTGCGGCACCGCGACTCACCTGCTGGGCGGCAATTTTCACCTGTTGCACAATCGTCCGCAGGTTGTGAATTGTCAGGTTAAAGGAGTCGGCCACTGCGCCGAGCACGTCCGCTGTCACTTCCGCTTGTACGGTCAGGTCACCGCGGGCGGCACCCTCCACATCATCGAGGAGTCGGATCACTTGGCGCTGTAAATCATCCCGCTGCCGTTCGTTTTCCTCTGCTTTTTTCTGGGCATCAGCAGTAATTTGCTGGATGGTATCCGTCATTTGGTTAAAGCTTTGTGCCAAGAGTCCCAGTTCATCGTTACTGGTGACCGGCACCCGCGCCGTCATATCACCAGCAATCACGGCATTACACTGTGCCTGCAAATCTGTACAGAAGCGCTTGATGCGGCTGACACTGCGCTGCCCCATGGCATAGACGGCCACCCCGGCGGTGAGACCAGCAGCAGTACCACTCACTAAAGGCGCAGGGCCGGAGGCACTAAAGCCTAAACTAACGGCACCCGCAGCCAAGGCGGAAAGGACACCGCTGGTTACGGCTGAGGTAATGTTTTGCTGGCCAAAGGAACTCGTGGCCGTTGAGGTTGCTGGGACTGTTCTAGCCACAGGACGAGGACTACGGGAAGGTGTTGGCGCAGTAGCCGCTGGTGCTGCAACGGGTACTTGCTCGGTAAAGGCTGACAGATCCTGACTTGCTGGAGGGGGTGGGGTTTCAGCGCGGCTAGCGGTGCTTTGGCTCAGGCTGAGGCTAAAATCGGCCAAGTCCTCAAGACTTTGCTGGCTGAGATCAAATTCATCCGGTAAAACTGCAAAGGTCTCGGTGCCGGCATCGGCCATCACGGTGGCATCTGAGCCAACAGCCCCCATGCCATGTACTTGAGGATTGGCAATGGTCATTTCATCATCAAATCCCGCACCGGAGAGATCTGCATTGCCAAAGGAGAGATCCTCTAGGTCAAAGTCGGCAATGGATTCAAAGGGTTCAGCACCACCAGAGCTCGCTTCCCCTTGCGCGATCGCTGGCGCCTCTGGCTCCCTAACGGTTTCACCTGCGGGAAACTCAGACATGGCGATCGTCTGCTCATCCTCAAAAGTAGCGGGGTCAAAGGCCTCAGGAGACAGGGGTTCTGCCACAATATCTGGGGCTTCAAAAGCCTCAGGGGAAGCTGAGAAGTCACCAAAGAGATCGTCTTCCTCCTCGGCCGCATCAGAAGAACTGAATTCGGGCTGCGGCAACAATTCAATGGCATCTGCCGCCTCATTGGTCAACAAATCACTGATACCAGCGGCAGAGGTAGAGACTTCAGGAACATTGGTCTCAATGGATGCCGTCAGATTTGGCAAGAGGCTCTCTTCAGGAATGCTGGCTGCTGGGGCTTCCTCAATATCGCCAAAGAGACTTTCTGCCGACATATTTGCCGCTGGGGATTCCTCAAGACCGGGAAAAAGGCTCTCTTCAGAAGCGTTGGCTTCTCCCGATTCTGTAAGCCCCCCAAAGAGACTCTCTTCAGATACGGCTACTTCAGCAGCAAAGGGATCATCAAATGTTTCAAGGGCGGGGGGCGTCATTTCTTGAAACGGAGCCGCAGTACTTTCTGATGTCTCACCATCAAAAACAGGGCTGGCGGGTTCGGACGGGGTCAAAGGAGAACTTCCCATGAGCATTGTGACATCATCATCACTGATGGACTCTGTACCTAGGGGCTGCACGGATTCGCCGATGGGAATTTCTGGAATGTCTGCGACTGGCTCCTCCAAAGAATTGGCCGAAAAGGCAAAGGGATCCTGAACCGCCGCATCTTCGTCGAAGGGATTAAAGGCACCCTGTTCTAAACTGGCGCCAAATTCTTCCTCAATGCCGCCCACCTCAAGATCGTCAAAGGGGTTACTTGTCCCTAAATCGCTACCAAAGTCATCAAAGTGATCAAGACTCAATTCCTCTGAAGGGCTTGCGGCTTGGGGTTCCACAATGGGTGGCGTGGTTTGCAAAAAGGTATTGTCCCCCTGAAGTTGGGTGTGATCTCCTTGCAGGGTGGTATGGTATTCTTCGCCCCCGTTCTTGGCAGGTTCAGCAGCGGGAATCAAATCTTTAATCTTGGCAAGGCTCTCGTTGGCCAGATTGATCAATTCTGGATCCGTTGTGGCATTGAGAACCGCATGGTACTGCTCTTGAGCCTCGCTGTAGCGTTGTTGACAGCAGTAAATGTGCCCCCGCAGCAGCCGTAGGTTGGGATCGCCCGGTCGGGTGCCCACCAATTGGTCAGTGATTTTGGCCGCCTCTTCATAGTTGCCTTGCACATAAGCGGCAACCGCTTTTTGATATTCTTGGGTGTGTTGGGTGCTGCTGGATGCCATGGGCTTACTCCCAGAATGGATGATGACAAGGGGCAAAGAATTCTCAAGGACTACATCAAGGAAGCTTTAATTACAAAGTATGCGCCAATCCTTGGGAAAGATATCACGGGGGTGTTAATTTTCCTAAAGTGACTGGTGTTGATGAGTTCCATGGTGACACTTGAGCACGAGTGTCCATTGAGATTCTACTTTTTCTAGTTTAGAGTCCCCAGCGAGCACTGCGTAAAATGGCGAGGGGATCCAAAAGCTTAACAATGTCCTGTTGCTCGGCATCAAAAACCCATTCGCCACGGACAAAGGGAGCCATCTGATCGCTGACATGGGTCGCGGGCTTAATGGTGTCATTGTTGAGCCACTCCATGCCTCGGACCTGATGAACTGCTAGCCCTACCATTAACTCATCATCTTCAATGGCAATAATCGATAGCTCAGAGCGATCGGTATTCAAGGGGGTGTCATCGCCAAGAAACTTACCGGTATCCGCGACCCAAATCACCTGCCCCCGCAAGTTCAAAATCCCCAGTAGCAGATTGGAGGTATTGGGCACTGGTGTAATGCGATCGGGAGTCACGGCCACAACTTCGCGTACCCCAATAGCCGGTAGGGCTAGGGTATCACCGCTAGGGATGGTAAAGAGGATATGCAAATCCCCCTCTGGGGTTCTGAGGTCATCGATATTGCCACTTTCGATGGGGGCATTGGTTGCGAGTAAGTCTGAGCTACTAAACATTTTTTTAGCCTCGCAAGAGTTGCTTGATGGTGCCAACCAGTTCTTTGGGGTCAAAGGGCTTCGTAATGTACGCATCAGCCCCCTGTTTCATGCCCCAATAGCGATCAAACTCCTCACCTTTGGAGCTACAGATCACCACGGGAATGGATTGGGTGCGGGGGTCGGACTTAATTTGGCGACAGACTTCATACCCATTCATGCGGGGCATGACAATGTCGAGGACAACCACATCGGGCGTGCTCTGCTGCAATTGCTCCATTGCCTCGACACCATCGGTGGCAACGGTTACTTCAAAGCCTGTTTTCGCCAGCAATTCGCTGATCATTTCCCGCTGGGGTGGACTATCTTCGACAACTAAGACTTTACTCATAGGGGGTTACACGTAGAATTAAGGGTTTGCTTTATATTGTAAAAGCCTAAGAGGTTGACAGGTTGATGATAGCTAACCTGCTAACGGGGCGTCTCAAGGCCTGATTTTGGTTCTAGCACGTCGCCAAAGGACTCGTCTGTTAAGGAGGTCACAGGTGGGGCTGCACCAATGTAATGGTGCGTAATTGTTAACAATTCTTGAGTTGAAAAGGGCTTGCTGAGGTAATCAGTGGCACCGGCCACTTTGGCGCGCAGGCGATCGCTCCAACCCACGAGGCTAGTCAGCATAATAATCGGCGTATAACGGAAGCGAGGGGTGTGCCGCAGAAGGGTGCAAAATTCGTAGCCATCCAATTCGGGCATGGCAATATCGAGGAAAATCAGGTCGGGGTTGAGTTGGAAAATGAGACTCAAGGCCGTTAAGGGGTGGGCGATCGCCGTCGCTTCATACCCTGCGGCTTGTAGGGTGGATTCAACCACTTGACGGACGGTGGCGGCATCATCCACACACACGACCCGGGGCGATCGCCGCCAAGAGAGGGGGGGAAAGGTACGGGTGTGGCCATTGGTTCCCCAAGAACTGACTTGTAAGTACCCTTGATGGAGATAGGGCAGCAGGAGTTTGCCCACCGTCACGCCATCTCGTCCCAGTTGCCGACTCAGACGGCGCAAGGTGATCCGCTCGCGCACGAAGGGTTCCAGTTGGCGAAACCACTGATCCGCTGGATCGTTGCCTGTGGGTTTAATATCCGTCAGTTCGAGGGATTGATCAAGGGAACGCAACTCTGGATGCAGTTTTTTCCATTCCCGCAGATGACTCAGGCTGTCATTGAGCAGCATTGTCAGGGAGAGATTGTGCCATTGGGGGGTGAGGGGACTCGCACTATAAAACTTGAACCAAGCGCGATTGAGGCTAACAACGTCAAAGAGACTTTCCCGCAGCAGCGCCCGCCACACGCTATGGATTTGATTGAGCTTGCAGTGATCGAGGAGCCACCACAGGCATTCGTATTCCACCCAACTGGCACCAGCTTTGCTTTCGATGAAGCTATCGGGACTCGGCCAAGGAATGCCCTGCCCATAGAGCAGATCCTGCAACCGCTCTAAACTGTGGCTGTGGCGATCGGCAATATACACTAAGTGGCCATGAGTCAAAAAGAGAAGCCACGTCTGACCGGCATCATCTTCGAGGTAGAGTTCCCCGGTGCGCTGGCCAAGGGCAAGGGTTTGGCACAGCGTGTAAATATCCGTATCGTTGAGGCATCCTTCCATGGCGCTATTATAGCGATCGCCAGCGGGCTGACCGCGACACCGGATAGTCAGTCTCAGTTAGCGCTGGGTATAGCTAGAGAGCAATTGCACCAGTTGCTTCACAAGGGCTTCCTGATCGCGATTGATCTGGGGAAAGTTAAAGTCATCGCGAATATGAACCTCAAAGCCCGGCACCACCTCAATGCGCTTCCAAGATTCCGGTTGCGGTGAATGGCTCGGGGGCGGTACCTCGCGGCGGCTGACACTGGGACTGACGCGCATGGGTTCCCCATAGCGATGCTCGGAGCGGTCTTGTACCTGTTGCAAAAAGGCCAAAGCTGGGTTGATCGGGGGTGGATTCAATTGCAGATGAACCCCTTGCTCAAGGAGTGCCCGCAGTTCTGGGGTGCTCATGCGGTACACCAGCTTGTAAATGGCACCTGCGGTATAGCCCTCCATCAACAGCCGCCGCACCACCAGCAATTGCACCAGGTGGCGATAGCCGTAGCGCCCTTCGCGGCCAATGCGAGCGGGACGGTCAATCAATTTGCAGGAGGTGTAATGGCGCACCAGACGCGGGTTGACCTCTTCCAAAACACGGTTTTTGGAATCCTCCTGGGGGAGGTGCTGGGGTAAGAGTTCGTTGGCGATTTCCACCAACTCATCTAATGACCATTGATCCTGAACGTGGATGAAATCTTGAATTGTTGCCATGATGAACAAACACAGCCTTTTTTGAACGAAAAAACAAAGAAGTCAGTTAGAGAGGAATTTCCCTGTCCCAGATAGAGCGCAAGGGCGCCCCTAGAGCAGGAGTGAAACTATATTATCGTATTTTTTTGGTTCTGTATCATTTTGGGTCTCATGTAGTCTTACAATTATCAAGGAAAGTAAACACCTGAATATTACAAGGCTACAGAGAATTCAACGCAACGCGAAGCTGCATTGTGACACCAAAACAATTTATTTGATGCTAGCATACAGCGTTTGGTGTTGAGGGAAGTTGTCCCAAAAATTACTGGGATTTTTGTGTTGTCAAGCAATTTGTTGCAGAATTGTTACAAATTCAGGATAGGAGACGGCTGCCGCACTGGCGTTGTGAATGTGGCTGGTTCCTGTGGCATTGAGGGCAGCGATCGCCAGACTCATGGCCATGCGATGATCGCCGTAGGTTTCCACATGGGTGCCTTGCAGGGGTACGCCCCCCTGAATATCGAGGCCATCACTGAGTTCAGTGACCTTAGCGCCCATTTTTTGCAATTCTGTGGCCACGGCCTTGAGGCGATCGCTCTCCTTCACCCGTAGTTCTGCTGCATCGCGAATTTCGGTGATCCCTTCAGCAAAGGCAGCAGCCACAGCCAAAATCGGAATCTCATCAATCAAGCGAGGAATCAATTCACCGCCAATACGGGTTCCCTGCAGCCTCGCCGATCGCACCCGCAGATCTGCCACTGGTTCGCCTGTGACGAGCCGCTCATTTTCAAGGGTAATCTCGGCTCCCATTGCCCAAAGCACATCGAGAATGCCGGTGCGGGTGGGGTTAACTCCCACATTGGTCAGCACTAATTCTGAATCAGGGGTAATGGAGGCTGCCACCAACCAAAAGGCGGCTGAACTGATGTCGCCGGGCACAATCACCTTCTGACCCTTTAAGACCGCAGGTCCTTCAAGACTCACCGTACAGGTGGCCTCATCCACGCTCAAACAGGCACCAAAGGCCTGAAGCATACGTTCACTGTGATCTCGTGAGCGGTGGGGTTCGCGAATAATGGTGGTGCCTTCGGTGTGGAGGGCGGCGAGCAATAGCGCTGATTTCACCTGAGCGGAGGCAATGGGACTGGAGTAGGTGATTGGCTCTAAGGGCTGCCCCAAAACGGCCAAGGGGGCACGGCTGTGGTGTTGACGCCCCCAAATCTGGGCACCCATCTGCATCAAGGGTGTGACGACCCGTGCCATGGGGCGCGATCGCAATGAGGCATCCCCAGTCATCGTAAAAAAGCGACCTGTTTGCGCTGCCAATACCCCCAACAACAACCGCATCGTTGTACCAGAATTGCCGGCATTCAGGACATCCACGGGTTCTTGGAGATGGCCAATTCCCAAGCCTTGAACCGTGACTGCTGTGGCATTGAGATCTGAAATCTCGGCACCAAGGGCACGAAAACAGGCGGCGGTACTACAGGTATCTTCACCCACGAGCAGGCCTTCAATATGGGTAGTGCCCTCTGCCATTGCCCCCAACATCAGGGCACGGTGGGAAATGGATTTATCTCCCGGTACCTGGAGGGTGCCCTGCAGGGGATGGCCATCGGCCTGAATTTGCCAAGTGTCGTCGGATGTAATCTGAATCACCGCCATGGGACATTTGGATAAAACCGCGTTCTCGATTGTCCCACGTCTGTTGCGCTATAGCTCCATTGAGCGCTTCAGTTCCTCAAGGGCAGTTTGCAGTTCCAAGCGGCGAAACTCAGCTTCAATTGGGTCATTCAGGTCACTGGTCATGCGTGGTGGCGGTGGGGGCGGTGGTGGGGGCGCACTGGCGGTAGGCACACGGTTCATGATTTCTCGCCGGCGATCGCGAATCTTTTGCAGCAGCTGCTGGGTAACGGGAATTTGATTGAGGGCATTGAGGCGCTGAGTCCACAGTTGCTCGCCGCGTCGGCGTAATTCGGCCTCCCGTTGCTGTGCCAATTCCACAAGGTCGGGGCGTTGAGCTGCCATCGCCGTTTGGATGCGATCGCGCCAGCGGCGAATCTCGGAAACAAGGCCTAAAATTTGCTGTTCGCAGGTATTGACTTCCTGTTGCAACCGCAGTAATCGCTCTTGGGTTTCCCGTTCTTGATCCTCTAGCTCAAGGAGCAGTAGATTGAGTTCAAGCTGCGGATTGGCACGAATAAAGTCCTCGAGTTTTTGCTCTAGGAATGCATTCAAGTCGCGGAAAAAGCTCATGAGTGCCCCTTTTTTTAAAAACTTTGGCCAACGGTGAGGGAGCGCACTTCCCCTTGACGCCGTAGCACCGCCCGCTGATTTTGAATCTGTACCAGTTGCCAGCCGTCGTTGCCAATTGTATCGCCCACACTCAAGCGCAGTGTTTGGCCATTGCTTTGAAAAAGAGCCACTGAGCGATCGCCCAGTTCTAAGATGCCCACCAAGGTATGCTGCGGCGGTGCGGGTGCAGGGGATGGCGGGGTGGGTGTGGGGGCAGGGCTAGGGGCTGTGACTGTAGGTAAATTGGGCAGGGTCACCGTTGGCGCGCTGGGGGCTTGGTAGACGGGAACGTAAATGCGTTCAACCGTCGGGGTGGGGGTTGAGGGGGTGGGAACCGAATTGCTGGCGATCGCCGGCGGCGAAGGGGTTGGGGTGGCGGCCTGTTGACTGAGGAGTTGAAGGGAGGTTTGCAGATACTCAGCGAAGGCCATATCGGCAGGGCTGGTGGTTGTGGTCACCGCACCCTCAGGGGCAACTGCGACCGGTTGGCGATTCAGGCTGATCCAGAGGCCAACCCCCAGTACAAAGGAGGCAATGCCAACCCCCATCAAAAAGCGATCGCCCCAAGAAAAGGCCTGCTGCGGTTGAGATCGGTGCAGCCAGCGAGAAGGTTCCGCCGGCGGTGGAGGGGGAGGAGGTGTCGTTGCTTCAAAAGGGACAAGGAGGGAAGGTTCCGGTTCTAAGACCGCTGCTAGGGATTCTGGCTCATTGAGGTCGGCCTCCACAGCGGCAAAGACTTCATCCAGCAAGCGATTGGCTTGGACATCTGTCAGACAGGTTTCCATGGTATAGGGGTCTGTCCTCTGCGGATCATCGCTCCGTGTCATCACCCATGCCTCACAATGATCACCAAAAACGCCCAACCTTGCCTATTTTGTTTACGATGGATGACTAAATTCTATGCAATCCCTATCCTATCGGCCACCACTGCCGCTGCACTCTGGCGTGATCCACACGGTCTTTACTGCCTATGTCCAACGCTGGGGGTGCCTCTACCCTTGGCAACCGCAAACCAGCCATGTTTTCCATGGGGCGGAGGGCGTGCCCCTGTACGGTGAGGGGTATCGGGTTGGCCAAGCACGCGGAACCATCATTGCCACCTACGGCATTACGGGTAATCTCAAGAATCAATGGTACTTGCATACCCTTGCCCATTGGGCGATCGCCCGCCGCTTTGATGTGGTGCTTTTCGACTGGCGTGCCCATGGCCGCAGTGCTGAACTTTCTCCGGCGTTGACCAGTGATGGGCTTTACGAAGGCCAAGACTTTGTGGCGATCGCCCAACAGTGCCAAGAACTGGGCTATACCCCTCCCTACTGGTTTGTTGGCTATTCCTTGGGGGGTCAGTTAGCCCTTTGGGGGGCGTGGTATGCCCAACAGCAAGGGACAAAAGAGATTGGGGGGGCGGCTGTGATTTGCCCCAACCTTGACTCCAACCGCTCCCTTGCCCACCTCGGCACGACTTTTTGGGGACAGCAATTTGAACGCGCCATCAGCCGTCAACTCCAACACTTGGCTCGCCACCTGCATCGTCTTCATCCTCAAATCTTTGATCTCAACACCGTTGCCCAGATTGACACCATTGCCGGTTTTGATGCCGCCCTCGTCATTGACCGCCTTGGCTTTGGCAGTGTGGCCGAGTATTACGCTGCCAGTAGTCCCTTGCCACTGTTGCCGCAACTGACAATACCCGTATGGATTCTCTATGCCGCCGATGATCCCCTATTTGATCCCTGTCTGGTGACGGAACTCCTAGCGATTGCCGAGAGCAATCCTGCCCTCACCCTGCTGATGACAGAGCAAGGGGGTCACGTGGGCTTTACCAGCGATCGCAAGTGTCAACGCCTCTGGGGCGATCCCGACTACTGCTGGGGGATTCATCGGCTCTTGGATTGGCTAGGGCAGCAACCTAGATAACCCACGAAAGTATAAAGGCGGCACCCGGATTCGAACCGGGGGATAAAGGTTTTGCAGACCTCTGCCTTACCACTTGGCTATGCCGCCCTATTTGGCGATTTCTCATTATAGCCGATAGCGCTCTTCCCATCCTTGATTGTTTTAGCTTACTGACCAGATTGCTCAAGGTAACGCTGAATCGCTTCCCGGGTCACTGCCGCCAGAGACATGCCCTTGGCTGCTGCTAATTCCTTGAGTTGCTGGTATTGATCAGCCCGCACATCCACACGATAGCGCTTCGTTGTGGCTGTGGGAACGTAATTCGCGGCAAATTCTCGCAAGGCCGCAAAACCAACCCGATGGCAAAAATCACCAAAGGATTCTCCCTGCTGTCGGCGATCGCGATAAAAAACTAGCAATGGCTCTAGGGCTGTTTCCAGTTCGGCAATCGGTAACCGCTCAATATAGACCTCCGCTAAGCGGGTTTGATCGGGACTCCCCCCCAACCAAGTCTGATAGGCGCCGGGGACAATGCCAACAAAGCCCAATTCCGCTAAGTAGGGGCGGGCACAGCCATTGGGGCACCCCGTCATCCGAATCACAAAGTGCTCCTCTTGGAGTCCCAGCCGATCCATGAGGCGACGAATCCGCTCCAGTACCCCCGGAATTGCCCGTTCCGATTCAGTAATGGCTAAGCCACAGGTAGGCAACGCCGGGCAGGCCATGCTATAGCGTTCGAGGGGATCAATGGCATTGACATCACGCACCCCGTGCTGCTCAAGGATGTGCTGAATTGCATCCTGTTGATCGGGAGAGACATCACACAGGAGCAGATTTTGGTGAGGCGTGACCCGCAGGGGGAGCTGAAAGTCCTTGACGATTTTCTTGAGGGCCGACTTGAGTTTGAAGTTCCCCTGATCAAGGATGCGGCCATTGGCAATGGAGAGGCCATAGAAGAATTTGCCATCTCCTTGGGGGTGCCAGCCCAAAAAGTCCTGATAGCGCCACGGCGGCAGCGGGCGAAAGGGTTCGAGGGGCTTGCCAAAGTATTCTTCCACCTTGGCCTTGAATTTTTCGACTCCCCAATCGTGGATCAGGTATTTCAAACGGGCGTGGCGCCGATTATAGCGATCGCCATAGTCCCGCTGGGTGGCCACGATCGCCTTCACCGCCTCATAGACATCTGCCGCGCGGACAAAGCCAATTTCATCAGCCATGCGGGCAAAGGTTTCTTCTTTGTTGTGGGTGCGCCCCAAACCACCACCAGCATAGATATTGAAGCCCTCAAGATGGCCTTGGGCATCTGTAATCACCACCAGTGTCAAATCTTGGGAGAAGAGATCTACGGAGTTATCCCCCGGCACCGTGACACAGCACTTAAATTTGCGGGGCATATAGTGATCGCCATAGATTGGCTCTTCGTTATTGGCGAAGATCGTGCCATTGCCATTGCGCTGCCGTGCCGCCTTTACATCGGGGTGCTCTTCGGCGGAGATCACCTTTTCACCATCGAGCCAAATCTCGTAGTAGGCACCGGTTTGTGGGGTCAGCAGATCGGCAATGCGGTGGGCATACTCATAGGCAAGGGCATATTCCGGGCGATCGCGAAAGGGGGCGGGTGGCGCCATGACATTGCGGTTCAAATCACCGCAGGCGCCCAATGTGGATCCCATGCTGCGGACAATGGCGGCGATCGCTGCTTTCAGATTCTTCTTGAGAATGCCGTGCAACTGGAATCCTTGCCGCGTTGTTGCCCGCAGGGTGTGGTTGCCATACTCATCCGCCAAGCGATCCAAGGTTAAATAGAGCTGCGGCGGAATATACCCTCCTGGACTGCGGGTGCGCAGCATGAACTGGTAGTCTTTTTCCTGCCCTTTGACGCGGTTATCGCGGTTGTCCTGCTGATAGGAGCCGTGGAACTTGAGGATCTGCACCCCCGCTTCGCTAAAATGATTGGTTGGTTCTAGCAGTTCTGTGGCTAGGGGTTCTCGCAGATGTTGGCTCCGTTCCTTGAGAGCCTCAATTTTTGAGCGTTTCAGGGCAGCATCAGCAGAGGGGGGCGAAGCAACCATAGTGTTCTTTTTTCCAGCAGGTGAAAGTAACTAAAATGACGACAGCCAAAAGTCCCTAATCTTGATCGGGAAAGTGAGCTATCTCATTTTAGCGAACCTGTGGAACGATTAACAGGAGGGTTCTTCCTTGGAGGCACAGTCCTTTTGCCAGCAGCGTTCGAGGTAAGCATCGTAATACTGCCGCCAGAACCGTTTGGGATTGAGGGTAAAGCCCGGACTAAATAGCCGTTGGTTCAAATACTGCCACAGGGGAAAGGCGAGGACACGACGCGTAGCCATAAGCACACCGTGAGCGTGAGCGATTCAAAAACTTCAACTTACCTTGATCATAGACGAGGGTTCTGGGGGGCAAGGGTCTCTGCCAAGTTTCTTAACGCGCGAGAAACCGTCCGAGGGGCGAAAAATGTTAAAATCTGTAAAGTTTTCTGGGATCACTGATGCGGGTTGTCATTGTTGGTGCAGGGTTAGCCGGCTTAGCCGCCGCAGTGGATTTGGTGGATGCCGGTCACAGTGTTGAAATCTATGAATCCCGTCCCTTTGTGGGGGGCAAAGTCAGCAGTTGGCAAGATGCCGATGGAAACCACATTGAGATGGGGCTGCATGTTTTCTTTTACAACTACGCCAATCTCTTTGAACTGATGACCAAGGTGGGGGCGATCGCCAACCTACTGCCCAAGGAACATACCCACACCTTTATTAATCGCGGTGGTCAGGTGGGAGAACTGGATTTTCGCTTTCCCTTGGGTGCCCCCTTCAACGGTCTCAAGGCCTTCTTCACCACCAGTCAACTCTCTGCTGCCGATAAATTCTTTAATGCCATTGCCCTTGGCACGAGTCCTGTGGTGCGGGGTCTGGTGGACTACGAGGGGGCAATGCGCCAAATCCGCGCCTTAGATCAGGTCAGTTTTGCGGAGTGGTTTCGGCGGCAGGGCGGTTCAGAAAATAGCCTCAAGCGCCTTTGGAATCCCATTTCCTACGCCTTGGGCTTTATTGATACCGAGCACATGTCCGCTCGCTGTATGCTGACGATCTTTATGATGTTTGCCGCCAAAACAACTGCCTCACGGCTCAATATGCTCAAGGGATCACCGGCAGAATACCTGCTCAAACCCTTGGTGAACTACATTGAAGCACGGGGGGCTAAGATTCATCTGCGGCGACGGGTGAAGGAAATTCTCTTTCGCGGCGAGGATCCTAGCACTTGGCAGGTGGAAGGGTTGGTGATTCCCCTAGGCGAAGAACTAGAAACAGTTACAGCGGATGCCTATCTATGTGCCTGTGATGTGCCGGGGATTCAACGCCTGATTCCAAAAGCATGGCGATCGCACCCGACCTTTGACAACATCTTTAAGCTCGAGGCCGTGCCTGTGGCCACGGTACAACTGCGATTTGATGGCTGGGTTACGGAACTGCAAGACCCCAGTAAGCAAAAACAGGTGGCGGCAACGGGTATTGATAACCTGCTCTACACTGCCGATGCTGACTTTTCCTGCTTTGCGGATCTGGCCCTCACTAGTCCAGCGGACTACTATCGCGAAGGTCAAGGCTCCTTACTGCAAGTGGTGCTTACTCCCGGTGATCCCTTCATCAAAGCCAGCAATGAAGAAATTGCCCAACATGTGCTGCGCCAAGTCCATGAACTTTTCCCCTCGTCGCGCCATCTGAACATGACATGGTACAGTGTCGTCAAATTAGCGCAGTCCCTCTATCGCGAAGCCCCCGGCATGGATCCCTATCGTCCGCCCCAAAAAACACCCGTTCCTAACTTTTACTTGGCGGGCAGCTATACGCAACAGGACTACATTGACAGCATGGAGGGCGCGACAATGTCCGGACGACAAGCCGCCCAAGCGATTTTGGCAGGAGGTCATGGATGAGTTGGTTAGAGCATACGGTTCAGATTGAAGTGGCAGCCGATGTCGATCGCGTCTGGGCACTGTGGTCGGATCTGGAGAAAATGCCCCTGTGGATGAAGTGGATTGAATCTGTGGTCATCACTGAAGAAGACCCTACCCTATCGCGCTGGACATTGGCCACGGGCAACTGGCACTTTAGCTGGCGATCGCGCATTTGCCGCCAAGTGAAGCACCAAATGATTCAGTGGGAGTCCGTGGATGGGCTGCCTAATCGGGGTGCAATTCGCTTTTACGATCGCCAAGACAGCACCATTGTCAAGCTGTCGGTCTCCTATGCCATTCCGGGAATTTTGGGACAAATGATGGATCGCCTTTTCCTTGGCCGCGTAGTTGAAAGTACATTGCAAGCAGATCTCGAACGCTTTCGTGAATATGCCCAACAGATGCAGCCCACACAGGTTTCCTGAGGTTGACTCAAAGTTGGGATAGACCAAAAGAGATCGCGATCGCCAGCAGGGCTGCACCGGGAAACGTGAGTACCCATGCCATGAAAATTTGCGCCCACACTTGCCAGTTCACTTCCCCTTGATGGCGATAGCCAGCACCCGTAATCGCACCCACCACGACTTGTGTCGTACTGACGGGAAAGCCCACCAGACTTGCGGCTCCCACGGTCAAGGCGGCACTGAGATTCGCTAAGCAGCCACTCACAGGGTCAAGGGGTGTAATTTTCTCCCCCGTGGTGCGGATAATGCGTTCGCCGCCGCCATAGGTACCGATCGCGATCGCCAGGGCACAGGCAGCCATCACCCAGAAGGGCACACCCGCATCCGGTGACAGTTGTCCCCAACTCACAAGGGCAAGGGTGATCACCCCCATTGTTTTCTGGGCATCGTTGGCACCGTGGGCAACGGCCATCAATGTTCCGGAGAGAATCTGCAACCGTTGCCAGTGCTCTGGGGGAATGTCTTGGGATTGCCGCCATTTCTCGACAAGCGTCATGAAACTCAGGCCAATGGCGATCGCCACCAAGGGGGACACGACCATGGGAATCACCACCGCCTCAACAATCCCCTGCCAATAGATGATTTGGGGTGACACTTGAAAGAGGGCTGCCCCCACCAAGCCACCAATGAGGGCATGGGAAGAACTACTGGGTAAACCCCAATACCAAGTGAGCAAATTCCAGCCCATCGCGCCGAGGAGTGCGGCACTAATGACGCCAAACCAATGGGCACCCAAGGCACTGCTGTTGAGAATGCCGGCTTCAATTGTTAGCGCCACCCGCGTACTCAAGAAGGCACCACCAAAATTAGCGACAGCAGCAAAGATGAGCGCCGAGCGCAGGGAAAGGGCACGGGTGGCCACCACCGTTGCAATGGCATTGGCGGCATCATGGAAGCCATTGGTGACATCAAAAAGGAGGGCGATCGCAATCAACCCCCCCTTGAAATCAATGGCCATGCCCTAGGCAGAGGCACTCACTTGATCTTTGTCCTTGGCGAGGAATTTCTCCAGTTCGGCAAGGGCGTCGGCATCGACCTTCGTTTGCATGGGGCAGAACTTCGGCCCGCACATGGAGCAAAACTCAGCCGTTTTATAGATATCTGCCGGTAGGGTTTCGTCGTGGTATTCCCGTGCCCGATCCGGATCGAGAGCCAGTTCAAATTGGCGGTTCCAGTCAAAGTTATACCGTGCCCGCGACAGTTCATCATCGCGATCGCGCGCCCCCGGACGATGACGGGCAATATCCGCTGCGTGAGCCGCAATTTTGTAGGCAATCAAGCCATTGCGCACATCTTCAGCATTGGGTAAGCCAAGGTGCTCTTTGGGGGTCACATAGCAAAGCATGGCCGTGCCATACCAACCCGCCATCGCCGCGCCAATGGCACTGGTAATGTGGTCATAGCCGGGGGCAATATCCGTGACCAAGGGCCCAAGGACATAGAAAGGAGCTTCAGAGCATTCTTCCATCTGCTTGCGCACATTGAATTCAATTTGATCCATGGGCACGTGGCCGGGGCCTTCCACCATCACTTGGACATCGTGTTCCCAAGCCTTGCGGGTGAGTTGACCGAGGGTTTTCAATTCCGCCAATTGAGCTTCATCAGAGGCATCATGGAGACACCCCGGCCGCAGCGAGTCCCCTAAGGAGAAGGAAACATCGTATTTTTTGAAGATCTCAATAATGTCGCGGAAGTGGGTGTAGAGGGGATTTTGCTTGTGGTGATACAGCATCCACTTGGCGAGAATGCCGCCGCCGCGCGACACAATTCCCGTGATGCGGTTTTTCACCAAGGGCAGATATTCAATGAGAATCCCCGCATGGATCGTCATGTAGTCCACCCCCTGCTGGGCGTGCTTTTCAATGACATGGAGAAAGTCATCGGGGGTAAGCCGCTCAACGCTACCGTGGACGCTTTCAAGGGCTTGATAGACGGGCACCGTTCCAATGGGCACGGGTGAGGCATTAATAATGGCAGTGCGAATGGCATCAAGGTCACCCCCCCCGGTGGAGAGATCCATCACCGTATCGGCACCATACTTCACTGCGAGACGCAGTTTGGCCAATTCTTCCTCGAGGTTTGAGGAGTTAGGAGAGGCACCAATGTTGGCATTGACTTTGCACTTGGCAGCAATCCCGATCGCCATCGGCTCGAGGTTGGGGTGATTGATATTGGCGGGAATAATCATCCGCCCACGGGCGACCTCATCGCGAATCAATTCCGCAGGTAGGTTTTCCCGCCGTGCCACATAGTGCATTTCTTCGGTGATAATCCCTTGGCGGGCATAATGCATTTGGGTGACATTGTCGTGCCCCTTACGGGCAGCAATCCATTCGCTACGCACCATTGATAGAATCCTCTCTAGACAGCTTCCCTGCGCCAGCATGATCTGGTTCAGGTTCTAAGGGTTTGCTCTCAGCCTGCTCTGACCGCAGACACCCCTAGCATGTCGTTCATTCTACCACTTTGCCCTTGGGGGGGTGGGGATCAGTCTAAAACGTCAATGCGTACAGGCCCGACACCGGCACCAATGAGGCCAATGGCAGCCGCAGCGCCCCGCGAGAGGTCAATTTCCCGTCCCCCCGTAAAAGGCCCGCGATCGTTAATGCGCACCACTACTGAGCGGCCATTCTGGAGATTTGTCACCCGTACCCGTGTCCCAAAGGGCAGTGTGCGATGAGCCGCCGTCAGGGCATCCTGATCAAATCGCTCGCCATTGGCAGTGCGGGCACCATGGAAGCCGGGGCCATACCACGAGGCAATACCCGTCAACTGCATCCGAATTGGTCCCATGGCCACAACGGTATTTGGGCTACCCTCTACGCTGGTTAGGGCAGGGGCATTCCCCAGTTGGCGGCGGATCAGGTTAGTAATGCGCAGGGCGTTTTCATCATTGCGTTGTGAACTATTGGGAAGCGTGACTTGATTGTTCAGAGTCAGGAGAGGTTCTTTGTCAGCGTAGATGCGATAGTTCTGTTGTTGGGCATCCCAACCCACGCGCACAAGGTTGGCATCAAAGCCCTGTTCGTGGAGCTGATTGAGGCGAGCGGTAAGAATGGTTGCCTGTTGGGCTGCTTCTGAGAGGGTGGTTTGCTCTGGCATTGCGGCGCCGTTGGCGGCAGCGACTTTGACGCCCTCTGTGGCTGCTACCCGTTGACCCAAGAAGGTGAGTACGGGAATCCCCCGCAAATAGACGGTTACGGCTTCGCGGCCTTGCTGTTGGTGACGATGGAGACTGGCGATCGCCCGTGTGGTGGTGGGGGCGGTGGATTGGCGTTCCCCAACTTTTGTGGCAACGACGGGGGAAGAGGGGGCTGAACCTGACTCTATGGCTGGTGTGGTTGTGGTTGCACGGCTACTGGAAAGGATTCCCAACACAGCCAAGGTGGTTGTTGTCAGACCCACATAAAGCGTTTTTTTCATAGGCGTCCGTTAAAAAGGGCATCCATACGGCTGGACAGTAGGGCACCAACATCACACAGGGGTTACCCCTACTGGTGCCGCGTTCGCTCTCATCGCGGAACTGTTTCAACCTACCACGAAGGCCTAGAATCAAGCATCAGGAGCATTTTGTTCATTACAAACATTTTGAAAAAGAATAAAAAAGCGCTGAAGGCGGTGAAACCTACGCAGACTGGCATATTAACGGAATTTACGGTTGGCGAAAGAAAATAAGAAGATTTTATAAACTTTTAACAAATCGTTTTTAATTTCTGAAGATTTCTGTGACTCAGATCACCGAAAATAAAAATTTATCTAAAAGAGAAAATTTGCTTTTTGCGACCTTTTCTGTGTGCCATAGGACGATTTCTCACCCAATTTTGTTTCCCGTTTTACCCCTGTTGGGATGCGCCTCTAGCCACTTCATAAAGTGCATTGCCCAAGGAATGGCTCTCTCCTCTAGCGCATAAAACGGGGATATAGTCCGTAGGGAGCCGAACCATGGAAGACAGGGATGACTTGCGGCGTCGTCTTGAAAACTTAGAAGCCGCTGTGGCTGCCCTGCAGCGATCGCTCGAGATTCTGCAAAGAGCCATTCTCCGTGAAGACCTCTCCTCTTCTGGCGTCCCAGAACCTGCAACACCATCAACGCCACCTGAGGAACCGACGGCGATCGCTCCTGCCCCTGCTGCTGAACCGCAACCCCCAGCGTCTGAATCTCCAGCGGTGCCACCGTTACGCCCAGTGAGGCCTTCCCAAGCTGACTGGCTACAAAATTGGGAACTGTGGCTCAACCGTCTCGGCATCGGCCTGCTGCTGTTGGGGATTGGCTTCCTCTTTCGGTACGCCGTTGAATTGGGCTGGATTACCGATGCAGTTCTTGTGGCCATGGGCTTTGTCATTGGTACGGGGCTGATGGGGTTGGGCTGGCGGTTGCAGCGGCGAGCCATCTTTAGCCAGTTTTTGCAGGGGGGCGGCCTTGCGACCTATTACCTGACGATCTTTGCGGCCTATCAGTTTTTGTCCGTCATGCCTTGGGGTGTGGCCTTCCCGGTGATGGTGTTAGTGACCCTAGGGGCATTTTTCATCTCGTTGCGCCAAAATCGAGCCATTTTTGCAGTGATTGGCGTGGTTGGCGGCTTAGCAACCCCTTTGCTGCTCTACAACACAGAGATGAGTCGTCCTTTGGCCTTGGCCAGTTATACCTTTTTAATTCTCTTGGGCAGTTGGGCAATTTACGCAGTGAAGGGCTGGCGATCGCTGCTGCTGTCAGCTTTTTGGTTGGGATGGCTGATGTTAACGGTGTCTATTACTGCTCAACGGCTTGATCGGGTCGTGGCATTACAGACCATTCTGGCGTTGACTTGGCTGGGCTTTACGGTATTACCCCCTTGGTATCAGGGGCGCAATCACGACAGGGCAGGGGAGCTGTATCGCCCTCAGGAGACTTCCCCACCGTCCTATGGTCAGACGATCGCCCTCTTTAATCCGCTGATTGCTTTGGGCTTAAGTGCCTTCCTCTGGGATTGGTCGGCAACGCTAACGGGTCGGGTCTTGATCCTATTTGGCGGCCTTTACCTAGTGACTAGTGTACTGTGGCGACGCATTCCCCAGCCTTGGCGTTGGGTCTATAGCTTGACGGGGTTAGTGCTAATTGCCTTTGGAATCGTTGTGCGTTACGACAGCAATCGCTTTATCCTCGCACCGCTGGCGATCGAGGGGTTGATTTTGCATTATCTGAGCCAACACTATGCCTCGCGTACCCTGCGGGTTATTGCCCATCTTTGGTGGGGACTACTCGGCCTTGGTTTTGTTGGGCAACTGCTCTTTACCGCTGCCGATCGCCCCCCGCTGTTGAATGTCGCTTTTTTCTCCCATTTGGTGGTGCTTGGCGCCGCAACAGTCAGTATCCGTTTTTTGCCCCCACCCACCCGCCCCCTTTACTGGATATTGGGCTATGGGGTGACGATGATCTGGATGCAGCACGAACTGGCGCCCTTTGGCACCGGGGCAGCCACCCTTGTCTGGGGACTCTTTGGCGTCGGACTGCTGATCTATGGGTTGCGACGGGACACCTCAGCGGTGCGCACGGTGGCTTTAATCACGTTGATCATTACTTTGGTGCGGCTTTTCTTCGTTGATCTCATCCATCTTGCGCCGGTGTGGCGAGTGCTCCTATTTATGGGGTTTGGTTTGATTTTTTTGCTGCTGAGCTATTTTTTCCGCGCCCTGTGGCGGCGATCGCCCGTGGAATCCTCTAGGATCAGTGAAGAAACCCCAAGCAACGAGTCCGAAGAAAACCCATGACCCGCATTGCTGATCTGCGCCGTGATTACCGTCGTCAACGTCTCCTCGAAAGTGAGGCGGCTGAGGATGCGATCGAACAGTTTCGCCTCTGGTTTACGGATGCGGTCAACGCTGAATTACCGGAACCCAATGCGATGACACTGGCCACCATTGGCTTAGATGGGATGCCCGCTGCGCGAGTGGTGTTGCTCAAAGATGTGGACGATCGCGGGTTTGTCTTTTTCACGAACTATCGCAGTCGCAAAGGTCTAGAATTAGCCGCCCATCCCAAGGCCGCCCTTGTCTTTTGGTGGGCAGAGCTAGAACGGCAGGTGCGCATTGAAGGCACTGTTGAGCAAATTAGTGCAGCGGAGTCCGATGCCTACTTCCAGAGTCGTCCTTTGGGTAGCCGTTGGGGGGCATGGGCATCCCAGCAGAGTGAGGTTTTAGAATCCTACGCCGATTTGGAAGCCCGCCTTGCCGAAGTGGAAGCCCGCTACGGTGAAAATGTTCCCCGGCCAGAGCATTGGGGGGGCTATCGTGTCCTGCCGACGCTGATTGAATTTTGGCAAGGGCGACCCAATCGCCTCCACGATCGCCTGTGCTATCGGCGCCAAGGAGACCACTGGCAGCGGGTGCGCCTCTACCCCTAGGATTAGGGATACCTTTAGAGATTGGCTGAGATGCCCATGATTCCCGGTGAACTTATCCCCGCAGAGGGAACCATTGAACTCAATGCTGGCCGGCCAACGGTGACGTTAACGGTGGCCAATACGGGCGATCGCCCAATTCAGGTGGGATCTCACTACCACTTTTACGAAGTCAATCCAGCCCTCCAATTTGATCATGAACAGGCACGAGGAATGCGCTTAGATATTCCCGCTGGCACCGCCATTCGTTTTGAGCCGGGGGATGAGCGGGTGGTGCAACTGGTGGCCTTTGGTGGCAGTCGCCAAATCTATGGCTTTCGCGGCGAAGTCAACGGTGCGCTCTAGTCGGGATTCCAAGCATCCTGTAGATTAAACAGTATGGATGACAATGATTTCCCCCTTCTCGACACTTCAGAAGATGCACTAGCGGCGCTGCCGAGTGAGGAGAGCGATCGCCCCGATCCCGAAGCCATGTTGCCCCTGCTGACCTCCGCCGATGTGACGGAGCGGATGTTGGCGGCTCGCGCCTTTTGCGAATTGCAGGATGAACGCGCCACACCCTATCTCATCAATCTCCTGCAAGAACCCTGTCCCCTTGTCCGTGTCAGTGCCGCCTATGCCCTTGGCCGTAACCCCAGTTTGGCAGCGGTGGATGCCCTCATTCAGCAATTGGAGCAGGACTGGAATGGCTATGTCCGCAAAGGCATTGTTTGGGCCTTGGGTAACTGTGGCGTCCGCTTTCCCTTGCCAGAAATTTATCGGCGCACCCTTGATCCCTTGATTCGTGCCCTGCAAACGGATATTTCTGCCGTGCGTCTATGGGCAGCGAGTTCCTTGGGTCAGGTGGCAGAAGCTAGTGAAGAGGCGGCGACGGTTGCCATTCCTGCCCTTGCCCTTGCCTTGGCTCAGGACGCGATCGCCGCTGTGCGTAGTAACTGTGCTTGGGCCTTAGGTCATGCCTGTCGCAAAATTCCCCTTGGGCCTCTTTACACCCAAGCCATTGATCAACTCATTGCTGCCCTGCGGGACAGTGATATGGGTGTCCAAGAAGATGCCAAAGCAGCGCTGTTCAAGCTGGGGGATGCACGGGGACTGCAAGCGATCGAAGACCTGCAACTAGAAGCCTTTGGCTAGGGGATGCCTCAGATGGCCAAACCACTGGTAGAGCTGCGCGGTGTCTGCAAATCCTTTGGCAATAAGCATGTCCTCAATGATGTGGATTTAGTCATCTATCCCCAAGATGCCCTTGTGATTCTCGGCCCCTCTGGCACGGGCAAGTCAACAATTCTGCGCATTATTGCTGGGTTACTCGCTCCCGATAAAGGCGAAGTTTATGTGGCCGGTGAACGGCGTCAAGGGTTGCGCCAAGATGGCCTGTGCCGGTTGCGGATGAGCATGGTCTTTCAGCAATCTGCCCTCTTTGACTCCCTCACGGTTGCTGAGAATGTCGGCTTTTATTTATACCAGCACACCCGTTTGCCCGAAGCCCGCATTCGCGAAATTGTCAGTGAAAAACTGGCGATGGTCGGCCTCTCTGGCATGGAAGACCTCTACCCAGCCCAGTTGTCTGGGGGGATGCGCAAGCGAGTCAGCTTTGCCCGCGCCATTGTGGATAATCCCGAAGACCCCGATGATGATCCCTATCTCCTGCTTTACGATGAGCCAACGGCAGGGCTAGATCCCATTGCCTCAACAGTGATTGAGGATTTGATTCGCGAATTACGGGAAAAGACGGGTCATGCTTACGTTGTTGTGACTCATCAAAACAGCACAATTGAGCGCACGGGCGATCGCCTGATTCTCCTCTACCAAGGCCGCATTTGTTGGCAGGGCACCCATGCCGAAGCCCGCACGACCGATAATCCCTACCTGCGGCAGTTTCTCAGCGGTGATGTCAACGGTCCGATTCGGATCATTGATCAAGTGGGTACCGCTGCTCTATAAATAACGTAATAAATAAGGAATCAATAATCGTGGCTTTACACATCGCATGGCTTGGCAAAAAATCTCCCCCCTGCGGCAATGTCACCTATAGTCGTGAAATTACCAATGGGCTATTGGATCGCGGGTACCAAGTGAGCTTTCTGCATTTTGCCCAAGAGGATGAACAGGACGCTGAGAACGAAGGGGAGATGCCAGATGTGACGCTCCCTTGCCTCTATAAATCGCAAGTCTATACCCTGCCCTCCCTGCGAGCCAACAAAGTTCTGGTTGAATCCCTCAAGAAGCTCAAACCCGATATTGTCCACGCCTCATTGACTCTGTCTCCCCTCGATTTCTTTCTGCCGGACATCTGCGAAGAGTTAAACATCCCCCTAGTCGCCACATTTCATCCTGCCTACAGCGAAAAGTATCGTACCCTAACGACGGGCACCGCCTTGATGACTTACCAACTGTATGCCCCCTTTTTGGCTCGCTATGACCGCGTGATTGTCTTTTCCCAATCGCAAAAGGAACTACTAATTCGTCTTGGGGTCGGTGCTGAGACGCTGCGAGTGATTCCCAATGGCGTCGATACGCGCAAATATACACCGGGACCTTCTACGGCCAAAGAGGACTTTAAGGCACGCTACCTCTATATCTATCAAGGCCGGATGGCCATTGAGAAGAATGTTGAAGCGCTGCTGCGCTCTTGGTGTGCAGCGGAAATGCCGGCGGATTGTAAGTTGCTAATGGTGGGTGGCGGTGCCCTGATGCCCTCCTTGATGGCCAATTATGGTCCGGATCAAAATATTCTCTGGCTGGGCTCAATCGTTAATGATCAAGAGCGGCTGCAAATTTTACGGGGCTGTGATGTGTTCATTTTGCCCTCGCAAATTGAGGGGTTATCCCTGTCGCTCCTAGAGGCAATGGCCTGTGGCTTGGCCTGCTTGGCCACCGATGTCGGTGCTGATGGTGAAGTGCTCACTGGAGCAGGGATTGTCTTGAATCCCCAGTATGTGAAAACCCAGTTGCAAACGCTCTTGCCTATTTTTTATCAGCATCCGGAAATGATTCGCCTGCTGGGGGACAAAGCCCGCAAACGGGTGCTTGAGCACTATAGCCTCAGTCACAACTTGGATCGCCTCGAAGCCTGCTACCAAGAACTAATGGCTTCGTATTCTTTGGCGCGCCCGGCGGCTAAGGTGAAAAGCTAGCTCTCTCTAATCTGGCAAACGCTCAAAGCGAGCATTGAGACAACACCACTCCTGCCGTCGCCAGACACTGCCTAGGCTCCAGCCCTGTTGTTCCAGTTGCGCCGCTACGCGATCCGCTTGATCCAAAAGAATGCCACTAAAGATGCCCCAACCTTTGGGTTTCACAATTGCCGGCAAGTGGGGCAGAATCTCGATAATCACCGGTGCCAAAATGTTGCAGACAAGGCCATCCACCAGTTCGAGGACTTGCTCCCAACTCCCTTGCTTGACAATCAACTGGTCGGCTCTGATGCCATTGAGTTCTGCATTGCGTTGGGTGGCAGTGACCGCAAGATCCGAGGTATCCACAGCATAGGCTTTTTGTGCCCCTAGCAAGAGGCTGGCGATCGCCAGAATGCCGCTACCACAGCCAATATCAGCCATCACCGTGGGCGGCAGCGGCTCAAAGGTTTGATCCAATTGCATTTCCAAGGCCTCAAGGCAAAGCTGGGTGGTTTCATGGGTGCCGGTGCCAAAGGCCATGCCAGGATCCAGTTTGATCACCAAGCGCGTGTTGCCGAGGGGTGGGGTTTCCCAAGCCGGACAAATCAGCAGGCGATCGCCCACCGGTATTGGATGCCAATAGGCTTGCCAACTATGGGCCCAATCCTGTTCATTCACCAACTGCCAGTGGAGTTTTGGCGAGAGGTAGCCCTGCGCCACCACATCTTGCTCAATCCAAACCCCTAGGGCAGCAATGTCCAGTAGTGTCACCTGTTGTTGAGGCACATACCCCTGAATCAAGACCCGCCCCTGCTGTTGCTGGGTTGCTGTTCCTTGACAGCCAAAGGATTGGAGACGCCAATAGACAATTTCCTCCGCCTCCACTTCGCAGGTGACCGTAATTTCCCACCACCGCTGCACCACAACTGTGCCTAAAGATTCACAATATAAGCATCACGAATTCCAGGAATTTTTAGAATTTCCTCCAACAAACCCTCAGGCAGTGGATCATCCAAGCTAAGAACCATCACCGCATTGCCGCGCACCATCTTGCGTCCCACCTGCATACTGGCAATGTTGACATTAAAGCTCCCTAACTGGGTGCCAATCTTACCAATAATGCCGGGCATATCGCGGTGTAGCGTCAGCAACATATAACGGGTTGGCGCCACACTAATGGGAAAGTCATCAATACTGGTGATGCGCAATTCCCTGTGAGCCAGCAACGCACCAGACACCGAGCGGGTTTCCGAGGGGCTTTTAGCAATCAACGCTAGGGAGCCCGCATAATCCCGTTGCGATTCATCGCGGGTTTCGACAACGCGAATTCCCCGTTCTTTGGCCTCTAACCCAGCATTTACATAGTTGACCCGCTCCCGCAGCGCTGGCGAGAGTAGCCCCTTCAAAGCGGCAATCACAATCGGTTGACTGTCATTGGTGGCCAATTCCCCTTGCAAACGGACTTCCAGAGACTCGACCCGACCGCCCGCCAATTGCCCCACAAGATTACCCAAGGTTTCTGCCAACTGCATGTAGGGCGCCAGTTTCTCAAGAACCTCCGGACGCAGACCCGGAATATTTACCGCCGATCGCGCCGGCAACCCTAGGAGCACATCCCGAATCTGTTCGGCAACGTCAATGGCCACATTTACCTGTGCTTCTTCCGTGGAAGCCCCCAAGTGGGGAGTCAAGATGGCTTCCATCCCCAAGGCACGCAGCGGAGACTCCGCCTCAAGGGGTTCAGTTTCAAAGACATCGAGGGCAGCTCCCGCCAACTTACCTGTCTTGAGCGCCTCCACAAGCGCTGCCTCATCAATAATGCCCCCCCGCGCACAGTTAATGATGCGGGCTGTGGGCTTCATCTTGGCAATGGTTTTGGCGTTAATCAGATGCTGGGTTTCCGGAGTTTTTGGCAGGTGCAGTGTAATAAAGTCGGATTCAGCAAAGAGAACATCCAACTCCACGAGGCGGCAGCCCAGTTGTTCGGCGCGTTCCGTAGATAGATAGGGATCGTAAGCAAGAAGCTTCATGCCCATAGCACGGGCAACGGTGGCCACGTGGGAGCCGATTTTTCCTAGGCCAATAATGCCCAAGGTTTTCTTATAAATCTCTACGCCCGTAAAGCGTTTGCGATCCCATTGACCTGCTTTCACCGCAGCATTCGCATCCGGAATATGCCGAGCAAGGGAAAGCATCATCGCCAAGGTGTGCTCCGCAGCAGCAATGGTGTTGCCCTCTGGGGAGTTGACCACCATGATCCCTTTACGGGTGGCCGCAGGCACATCGATGTTATCTACACCAACCCCCGCCCGGCCAATAATCTTCAGTTGGTTGGCGGCCTCAATGACCGCCTTTGTGACCTTGGTTCCCGATCGAATCATCAGGGCATCGTACTCGGGAATGATTTTGATCAGTTCTGCCTCTGAGAGGCCAAGTTTGACATCGACTTGTGCCACTTGGGCAAGTAAATCAAGCCCCACCTGTTCAATGGGATCGGAAACCAGCACTTTGGGCATAGGTAAACACTAGGTATAATGCCAAGTTAGGCATTCTATCACATTTTATTTCGCTAAGGGTAGGGGTAGAATGCGTTTCAGCAAAACTCCTGCGAGAGGGGGGCGATCGTTCCTCCCTTCCTGTTTTTCTTGGTTGCGCTCAGATTAGAATGGCTCACCCAGAAAGAGTTGCGACAGCAGTAGAACCACACCCGCTGCTGCAGCAATCTCTACACCGGCTGCAACTGTGCGCGCCCACTGCTTATCATCCTCTTTTTCTTTGATGGCCAAGAGCAGGAAAAACTGATCTTCATCACTTAAATTTTGAACAAAGGATTCTGAAAGCATTTCCAAGGGTAGAGTTTTGAAATAGTCAATGTGACGATGAATGTAACTAGATTGCTCCTGTAATCGTCGTTCTTTTTTCTGCGCAGCAGCGGCCTTTGCTGCTTCGGTTTCCTTATCGTTAATCTTGAGGCCGTGGCAAGCTAGCTTTTGCCGCTGTTGTTGGTCAATAGCATTGATTGATTGCTGATACTGCCGTTGAATGGTCTGCCGCTCTGTCTCCAGTTTCCGAGCTACGGCTTCCATACGAGCGGGATCGAAAATGGAGCGGGCAGTTCTAACATCTGTTGCTGGTTGGGTAGGTGGGGGCGGGCGATCGCCCTGCTCCATGAGGTAGGCATAGGCTTCGTTGATTTGCTTGAAGTGCTCCTCGACGATTTGCCGCGCCTTTTTGGGGGTCTCAGGAGGCAGTTTATCAGGGTGGCACTCTTGGCAGAGGCGGCGATAGGCTGCTTTGATCTGCTCTTTGGAAGCACCCGGCTGCAAGCCAAGAATGTCGTAGTAGTCGGTCATGGTTTCTTAGGTATTTATTCAAGGAAATAGTTGCAAACATCCTCCAGACGTATTCAAGTGGTTCAGAAACTTGAGTCGTGGATTTTGGGTGACCCCAAAAATCGTAATAACTTGATAGTTCCCTAAGTCAGCCACCCAAACTGGCGAGGGTTTGCCAGTGGAACCACAGAGGTTTTTGTCGTAGTTACCATTCACCTTAAGGCTAGGGTCATGAAGAAGGGCAAGGCCGTAGGGCTTTTCTTCTTTGGGATCACCACTGCAAACGACGATACGGCAGTTTCGATCAATTGCTTCTGCCCACTGCCCAGGGGTGACGGTGCCAACGGATAATAGTTGAGTCGGGTTGATTGAGCAATTACCAAGCTGCCCTAAAGCTGTGTAAAAGTTTTGAAGTCGCTGTTGAAAAATTTTTTTGAATTCCTTGGCACTGCTGGGGAGTTCCCAAAAGGGATCATCGTTTTCAGGAATCAGATTAGAACCACGCCACCAGGGTGCTTGGTTACGGGTTTTACGAGAGTAGCAAGGGCGACGTGCCCCTTGACCAATGCCACCCAAGTGAAACATGAGCCACGTCAGGTTTCTTGCCAACTCTGCTAGGGTTTTTTGGTGGGCATCAGGAACTTCAGAAGAAAAGTCTAATACCAGTGTCCCCTGTTCTTTTCCACAGGGATCGTTTTTACCTTGCTGATTAGGGCGTGCCTCAGGTTGGGTTACCTCCCCATTAATCACCCGTACCCGCAGGTAGCCATGTTTGGGTTGCGGCTGAATTGCGCCAAAAATCACTCCTTCAAGGCGTTGGACTTCTGCTGTGGGCAACACCCCCCGCGCAAAGGCACGAAACCAGTATCGCAGCAGGGACTTAAAGGCTGTGGCTCGCACCTCGGCCTCTGGTTGCCCGCGCATTTGCCACGCTTGATTTCTAGCGTTCCATTGCCATGACGTAGACGTACACTTTTGGCAACCGTGGATGAGTTGGCCTTGAACGGTAAAATCAACGCTAAAGAAACCACGCCCCACCTGTTTTAGGGATTCGACTAAAACCCCATAGCCTGCATTCACTTGCGAACCAATTCCTTGGGTCAGGCCGCGAATCAACCAGTTCTTGACCTGTTTAAGCATTTGAGGAGAGCAATGATTGGTAGGTTTAATACCAATAAGAAATGAAGCTTCTCGCAGGGAAAAGAACACGTTTGGGTTGGCAGCATACTTGAGGTTGCCATTATTCCATGACCAGAGATTATTGGCCATGTCCACTGCTAGTCCCCCGTTCTCTTTTTCAGGCAAGGGGTAGGCATCGAGGAAAATAATTTTGCCAGCTTTTTCGCTAGAGTCCCTGCTGTCGGGATAACCAAAGTAACGCTGGCCGACGAGTTTGTCTGCTTCAGCCCAAGGTACACCTTCGTTTGCCATCACCTCCCGAATGGCTTGGGCACGAGCAACACCTCGTAAGGTACTGGAGGGAATATAGGGAATGCCTAGATTATCAAAGGCAGGCAGAAGGATACTTTCAGGACCACGGTGGCCACCAACACGGATGCGCCATGGGCAGGTGACTTTAAAACAATTGCCTTTGCCGGCAATTTGGCGAGTGCGCTCTGTTAAAACCTGCAAACGTTGGCTGTAGTTACCCTGCTCTGCCATTGTCACTAGTTCCACTTTCGTACCATCTTTGGCGGGGCTATCGGGCGATCGCATCCAGCGCAGATACTCGACAAACCCTGCAGTTTGATCGGGCTTGGGATTTGGATCAAGGGGATGTTCGAGCCATGGGGAAGGACGGGGTGGAGTGTTCCCGCCCTTTTGGGAACCACCACTATTGCCTCTGCCACCTTTACCACTACTGCCATGGCCAGCGTTTCCTGAGTTGGGGCGCTGTGTTGCTTTATGCGTTTGAGGTCGCTGTAATGCAGGGTTATTTGTCATGTTGTACTCCTCCTAGTCTGCATTGCCGATATCAACGTACAGGGCAGTTGTCCAGAAGCTAAATTCACGGGCAATTTGTAACCCTAAGCCGGTTAAGCCAAGGTAGGATTCTGTGTCAAGGTTCTTGAGGGTCTCCAAGCCTTTGTCATCCGCCAAATTCTTAACATGCGCTGTTTCTTCAAGGGCACGGAAAAAGGCTTTGACAACCTCCTTCTTCCCCTCTTGACTGAGAGCAGCTTCTTCCGCTTTTAGGCGCATCAGTCCCCAAGTGGCCAAGTAGGTGTAGAGTTCAACGGCTTGGCTTTTTTGCTCCCGCAGCCGAGTGTCGTCTTTTGTGTCATTCCGCAGTTGACTCAAGGCTTCATAGACTGGCTGTGCCATTGTGCGTGGATCAAAGGCCATAACTAACTCCCAAGAGTAACAAGTTGGACAAAGCCGCGACCAAGGCTTTCTTGACCACCAATTTGGAGAATTGGGTGGCTATCGAAAACATCCCGCAGATCGCTTTCCACTTTTTCTGCAGCGCCATTGAGTTGGGCAACCGTCCCCCACGGGAAGTACATCAATGTATCGGGGGGAATGGCTTCCTCGTAGCGAAAACCGCCTTCAACGGTTTTGTGTTGATCGAGTTTCACCTTCACCTGTCGCCACAGGCTGGTTTCAATGAGGGTTTTGCAGTGCTGATCGGGCAGAACCAAGACCTGTTGAATTTGGGTTTGCTCGCGGATCGGAATCCACTCTTGCCATTTCTCCCAAAGTTTGAGCTGATCGCCTTTGAGAATCGCGTCCTTGAGATAAACAGGTTTCTTGTTACCTAAATTGGTGCTGTAGGCAGCGACTGTTTCTAAGGACTGACCAGTGAGGCGTTGCCAACGATGCAGCAGCATGGGGCAGCTAATCCAGATCACGCCATGGCTGAGGGAGGGAACCGGTACCCACAGGAGTGAACCATCGCCGACCCACACTTGCCCTTGGGTAAGGTTGGTGTTTTCGCCGCCCATGACATCTTCAATGGTGTTGCCCCAAAGGCGGTTGCGGTTTTTGTGGGGGGTACTGGCACGCAAGCGACCCCGAATCGTGCTGGAGGGAATGTAGGGCAACTCTGTGTGGGACTCCCGCGCAATGCCGAGAAGGTTGCCCTCTTGGGTGGTGCCACCCGTGTGCAGGGGGGAGAGAAGGTAGAGGTAGGCAAGGTTAAACATTGTTGATCATCCAGTCTCTTTGAGGTCAACGTGTATCGGTGCTCACCTATTTATCCATTCGTATTCGGGTGGTTATGCAGTGCCCCAGAGCAATTGGCCGTAGTGAAGTTTTTCAAACGTGGTGCGAGCTTTGGGGGCTACACCGCCGAGGAGTTGTTGGGGCTGGGGAGAGGGAGGCTGAGCAAAGCGATAGATAGTTCCCGGCCTGACATAGGCACGCTGTGCGGAATAGCCCAATTGGAGCTGCCCGTTGCGACGGGTGAAGGTACTGAGGCCACCGGCTAGGAGGGGGCGATCGCCCACCACACCAATCAGATGCTCTTGCCAATCATGGGGATACAGTCCATAAACAGGTACGTCAGCCACCACGGGCGCCAAGCCGGGAGTCAGTACATAGGCTAGGGTTTCTTGACCGGTGCCCTGAAACCGCTCTAGGTCTGCAAAGAGATGTTTCTTTAGGGCATGCACCTGGGCCTGATGCCCCTCCCCCCCAATGCGCACGACTCCCTCTCGATTGGCAACACTGATGCCGGCCACAAAGCCCCAGCCCGGATGCAATCGGTTGGCCACCTCGGTAAAGTAGCCAGCCTCCTCTTCCACTGTGCGACTCGTCGTTTGCATTTTGATGTGGGGGAGGACTTGGGTTGACCACGGCAAATCATGGAAGTGCTCTTTGGCGTTGAGCTGATCCAGCTTTCCTTGGAGATAGAGGACAAGAGCATCCAAGCGCATCAGGGGAGCCGGTCGGCCTTGGGTTTGCTCATTCTCCCTGAGGGTCGGTTCCACAATAGGGCGTAACTTTCCCGGCAACGGATGGCGGACATCTTTCCAAGCAGGGTCGTCGGTGGCAGCGGGTTGAGTGCGGGCAAAGCCCTTGACTTTACTGAGGTCGGCACGATCGTTGATGTCGGCTTCCTCGTTGCTTTTGTTGCCAATGCATACCAAATCCTTGGGCGTGTCTACCCAGACTTGGTTTTTGGCATCAATGAGGAAAGGCCCAAGAAACTCCAGATTTTGTGTGTAGGGATCACACAGGGAGCGTAAGGCTTGAAAGACCGTAATCGGCAAGGGCGGAAAGAGACTTTTTGCCCAAGAGCCTTCTCCAGGTTGAAAGGGTCGGGAGTCACGAAAAAGGAGGACATCTAGGGGATCTAGACGATACCAACTTAATTCAGTCATGATAATCAACCTCATGTGTCTTTCGTTATCCTTGAAGCAGAATAGTTTTGCCCAAATGAGTTTTAGAACCCTCTGCTTTCATCGATGCCATCCTGATTACTCCCTGGGGGTACAAACCGTTTATCAATGAAGAAGGCCATGAGCCGCAACAGGTTGAGCAGGTCTTGCAGATCTGTTCCTAGCTGACCTTCATGCTGGAGCGCCCAGTCTTCCCATTGATTGCAACACTGACAAAGCTGCTCAATCAGTTCTGAAGGGATGTCTTTTTCACGGCGATTGGCAATGCTGGCGATCGCCTTCTCAATGACCCGCTCTTTGGTCAACCAACAGTGTTGGGGCAACTCTGTCACGAGTCGGTACAGCAGCGGACTCACCTCTTCATTTGCTTGCTCAAGTAATCTGCCCCAGGCCGCTAGCAGTTCACCTTTCAACACTGCTTCGAGGACATTGCCGGAGCCGTAGAGCACCCGGAAACAGAGGCCATCTTTGCCGGGGAGTTTTTTCGCCCGTTCCTTTTCGGCTTGCCAGAGGTTTTCTAGAACCGTGGGCAGAGGAACACTCCTGTAGGCAATGACCACACCCATACTCATTGTTGCCCCTTTGCCCATCGTAAACAGGCGACGCATGCCCAAGACCTCAGCCGCTGTACTGTCCTGAACGGTTTGCCAGTAGTCCCCGTGGGGTTCAAACTCCCCGGCTGGATCCGTACCGCCGCACCATGCTTGGCGTAGGAGATGAATCACCGAGAGGGCATCCTCCAGAGGCAAGACGGCCATGACATCATCGCCACCGCTATAGACCACACGGCCACAGTGACGTTGCTCCACCAAGTAGGGCACCAGACGATTCGAGAAATCTAGCAGGGCACGGTTAAGTCCCACATGGGTGGCAGGTCCCATGCGTTTGGGGGTCTGATTAATCAATGTTTTCCAAGGTTGCAAGTTAGGATTCTGATTGATCTGGCTCGCAATATTAGTGGCAAGATACTCACGGTATTTCTCCAATTTATGGCCGCGCACATAGTTGCCCATACCATCGCCATCGGCCAAGAGGATACACCACCAGTCAGCAGGGGAGCGATCGCCCCAACCCACTCGTTTTTGTGTCTGATTCACCGCCCTCCGAAGTTCGGCCAACTCCTGTTTACTGTCAAGACCTAAGGCTTCTGCCAACCACTTGGCCGAGAACATCACACCGTTGTAATCCCTTAAATTGGTATCTACTTGGGGAATCTGGGTTGGGCGGCGAGTGGTGCTGTTAAAGCGATCGCGATAGGGCTGTAAATCCAGATCGGCAGTAAATTCATGGTTCAATTCTCGCCAATACCGCTTGACCTGACCGGGATACTTCACCATAATGCGAGCGGCAGCGATACTGCTGGCATTGGGAAAGCGCACCAAGTTTTCATAGTCCTCCTCAGGGCACGCAACCCCCAAGAACTCAGCGACACCGCCATGCTTCCACGCCATTCGCTTGGTGACCTCAATCGCATTCAAGCGCTCACTACCATTAAATAGCCCCGGAAAGGCTTGGCTCATCACATACCAAAACAGGCGCAGGGAACTCGCCGGCAGGCCATGCCCCTCGCGAAAGGGATCGCGGTACAGCAAATTCGGGTGCAGGGCACTGTAGGCCCCAGAAATCGAGGAGCGCTCACCCGGTGAAGCGGGAAACTGCCAGTTGCGAGTGTTTTTGACAGCGGAGAGAGCCGCACCAAGGCGTTGTTGCAGCAATGGCCACCATGTACCCACGTTAATCGTGGCATACACGTTTTCCTCAACCTGAGTGGGCAGGGGAGCCTCGGCTTTTGCTAACGTGGTTTGGGCGGTTTTCCAAGTTGGGTAGGTGGATGCTCCACGCTGGCAGGTTAGAGGTTGGGTTGGCTCCCCAAGGGGCAGAGCGATCCAGTAGCTTTCCCAAAAATTCTCTAATTGGGCTTGCCAAAGGGCATTCCACTCCCAGCGTCCTCCCTGCTGCCAACTGAGAAACTCTTTCTTTAGCTCCTCTTGCTCTGCCGCAGGAAACTGTGTATCAATCCACGCTTCAATGTGAGCAATCCAGTGACAATCTTCATAGCCACTCCGTACCTTGGTTTTGATGGCTTCGCGCACATTTTTGCCAAGGTTGAGCCATGTTTCCCGCAAATGGTCTTGAAGCTCTTTGCCAATCATGTCTTTGTCTTGTTCAGGAATGAGTGCCGTAATCACGTTGGGAAAACCCGCTGTCACCAAGCTGGAGGACGGCTGCCCTTGTGCCTCAACTGGTTTGGGGATACCAAATTCCTCAAAGTAGGGTTCAAAGTCTGGGTATTTTTGCAGCAGAAACGCATCAATGATCGTTTGGTTGTAGAGATTGGGGGTAATCACAACATCAGGGCCATAGCGTTCGGCAAGGAACCAGCAGGCCTTGGCACTTAGGTAATGGAGTAGATAGGAGCCTGACCAAAAGTCCAGCAGCTTGCGTGAAGATTTAATGAATTCCTGCACGGGGGAAAAGGAAAACATCAACAGCCATGGGTGCTGCGGTTTATCCCCATTGCTGGCGTTTCGGGGAAAGAGGGTGCCGGCAAGGGCAGCGGTAATCGAGGTGTGGGCTTCGAGGGGGCAGTCGGGAATGCGTGTGTCTGAGGGTAACAGCAAGATATCTTTGGCATACACCGCTTGACCTTTGATGCCGCGATCGCCAGCAATGGCTTCGCCATAAAATCGCCAAAACCACCAGAAGACCTTTTCAGCATCGGTTTCTTGGCGAATCTCGCTCCAGATGGACTGCGCCTCAATATCAGCTAAATTCTCATCGCTGAGACTCCCTGCAAAGGCAAAGTTCAAATTACTTTTGGCACCAGTAATCGGGTGGCGAATTTCCACTTGGGTGATATTTGCAGTGGTTGTTGGGGGGGTGCTCATGCCGCGCTGAAAGCTCAGGCGATCGCTGGCCGAGGCAATATGGTCTGCCGTAACACCGCCGTGATGATTCCACCAATTTTGCAAATCCTGGGCATGTTGATTCAGGCAAGACACCTGTTGCCATGGGCCTTTGAGAGCTTTGTTGCGGTACAACGCCTTGAGGTAGGGGTCGTGGAGGAGGGCAAAGAGTTTGCGTTCGTAGTACATAGATGGCCTTCCTAGAACAATTGACTCCACTGCGAACACCTAGCAATGCGCCTTGGGCGATCGCAGCTAATGTTTTATCCAGTGTCGTGAGTTGGGATATGCAGTGGAAGCAAAATAAAAATTCTTTTGTAATATTTAACAGTTTTTTGTACTAGCTATAAGAATTGAAACATTTGGGTCTTGCTTCCGAGAGATCTGCCAAGTTGCCTCCAACCCTGATGCTTTCGTTGAATCCCTTAGCGTTTCTCAGGAAGCGGGTTTGAGCATTTTCTAGTATTTCAGAGGCAAATGAGAATCCCTACCTAGGGGCGGGGCATTCAGAAGCTCCCCACTGGCCTCAAGCCCTGATTTTAAGGGGACTCACTGCAAACTAACCTAGAAGCGATCGCCCGCCTCAAGAACTTTTTCAAGTTCGTCTGCCACCTCAAGAACCACGCGGATACTGGTGTAAAGGGCTTCGGGGTCACAGTCAGCAGCAACCTTCGTACAAAATACAGCGATATACCTATTGTCAGCAAGGGGACGCAACTCCCAAGCGCCAATTTTCTTATTGGCATTTTCAATTAACAGATAATTGGCTATCTCTTGGTCAAGAAAGCCCTCGCAACTGTAGCCCACAGACCAGACATCCCGAATTTCATAGCTTCCTAGCTGCTGGGTTTTGGAGTCAATAAAGGCCTGTTGCGTTCGACCGTTAGATAGCTCAAAGACAACGCGGTAATCACCATCCTCATCCACTTGATAGCGGATTCCCAGGCGATCCAAAATGCGACTGACACGGACATCTGCTTCGACTCGCCGCTGACCAAACATCTTGAGATTCTCACTATAGGGGTGATTTGTGTAATTGATAATACAGGTTAACTGATCGAGTTTTGATTGCCACAGGAAGGGTTTCACGAATGTTCATATGTGCAGCAGGGACGCGGGCATGGTATTGTGGCTAAGTAGCTAAAAACTCCCACTTTCTGCGAGGGGGCTTGCTGACCCAAGTTAGCCAAAGGGATGCCATGTTGTCAAAGGGCTTTGAGGTTGAACTCTACACGGGTAAGCCCACGGGCGAGATTGTGGGACTGTCGGATCGCATTGTGAGGGACTTGCCGGGGTTTGTGCGCGAACCCGATAGTCGCAATGTTGAATTCACAACGCCCCCTGTCTATCTCTATGATCAAGCCTTCTGTGACCTGCTGCGCCCCCGCTTTCGGCTGCGCGCTTATTTGCAATCCCTAGGGGATTTAACCCTTGTCCCCGGTAGCACCCTGAGTCTAGGGGACAGTCAACGCTTTTATCGCTCTGACCCCCAGAACCCCTATCACACCTACATTGAGCAAACCTATGGTACAAGGGTTGTCACCGCTAGTGTCCACATCAACATTGGCCTGCGGGATCCAGAAGAGTTGATCCGTGCCTGTCGGCTAGTGCGGCTAGAGGCGTCCCTGTTTCTGGCTCTCAGTGCTGCGTCGCCGTTTCTCGATGGCAAGGTAACGGGCTATCACTCCACCCGTTGGGCAATCTTTCCGAAGACCCCACCCCAAGTGCCCCTATTTACCAGCCATGCCCACTTCATTGAGTGGACAGAGGCACAACTTCAACTGGGCACGATGCAAAATGTGCGGCACTTGTGGAGTTCTGTGCGCCCCAATGGCGATCGCCGACCCTACGATCTCAATCGTCTTGAATTGCGGATTTGTGACCTAGTTACGGATGCCATTGCCCTACTGGCAATTACGGCTCTCTTGGAAGCGCGACTCCTACAATTGCTCGACACCCCTGACCTTGACCCGCTCCGCTGGGGCGATGGCGAGATGCTGGCACAACTAGCCGATGAAAACGAGCAGATTGCTGCAAAAAACAGCCTAGAGGCCGTGCTGACCCATTGGCGCGATCGCCGGCAACTAACGGCAGCCGCTTGGATAGCCGAACTCTACGAAGAGGTTTGGCCGATCGCCAAAGCACAGGGCTTTAGCTGCTTTCTGGCACCGATTAAGAAAATCCTGCGCCAGGGAAACACCGCCCAGCAATGGCTGGCTCAATATGCAGCGGGGCAATCGATCCCTGAGATTATGGCCACCGCCGTACAGGAAATGGCCGCTAGCGAACAGGAATTTGCCGATCAACTCTGTCAACCAGTGGCGGCAGTGCGGGGCTAGGCATGGCGCATTTGTTCATTAGCACGGGGGAAGTCTCCGGAGATTTGCAGGGTGCCCTATTAGTCAAGGCACTCTATCGCTTGGCGGCAGAGCGGAGGATTCCCCTAGAAATTTCTGCCCTTGGGGGCGATCGCATGGCTGCTGCGGGAGCAAAGCTACTCTTTAACACCGGAGGAATTGGCTCCGTGGGGCTACTAGAAGCCCTGCCATTGATCAAGCCAACGATCGCGCTCCAACTCAAGGCTCGCCGCTATTTACGGCAGCATCCCCCTGATTTAGTGGTTTTAATTGACTACATTGGTGGCAATGTCGCCATGGGGCGGTTTATCCGCAAACATTTTTCTATTCCCATGGTTTACTACATCGCTCCCCAAGAGTGGGTCTGGTCCCATAGTTTGAAGGCCACTCGGCAAATTGTTGCCCTCAGCGATCGCCTGCTTGCCATTTTTCCAGAAGAAGCCACCTATTACCGCCGTCATGGTGCCAATGTCGTTTGGGTGGGACATCCCCTGTTGGATCGCATTGCTGCCGCTCCCAGTCGTGAAGTGGCACGCCAAAGTTTAGGCATTGCTGCCGATGAGCTGGCGATTGCCCTGTTGCCCTTGTCCCGCAAACAGGAAATCAAGTCCCTCTTGCCTCTAATTTTGGGGGCTGCCACAAATATCGCCAAAGCCTATCCCCATGCCCGCTTTTGGTTACCCCTTTCGCTGCGGCAGTATCGCCCAGCCATTGAAGCAGTTCTCAAGGAATATCCCATTCGCGTCACATTGGCGGAAGACTCCCTGCAAGTTCTAGCGGCCGCAGATCTGGCGATCGCCAAATCCGGCACGGTGAATTTAGAAACCGCGCTGTTGAATGTGCCTCAAGTCGTGATCTACCGCGTTCATCCCCTGAGTTTGTGGCTTTATCGGCGTTTCCTGAAGTTTGACCTCAAATTTGTCTCTCCCCCCAATTTACTCGTGAATAGAGACATCGTCCCCGAACTCCTGCAGGAACGAGCCACTGTTGCCAACATTACCGCTGCTGCCCTTGCGCTATTGGATCATCCTGAAAAACGCCTAGCCATGCAGGCAGGCTATGCCAAAATGCGAGCTGCGATGGGGACTCCCGGCGTGGTCGATCGCGCCGCCACAGAGATTTTAGATCTGCTGAGCAACAAAAAAGTGCAGGATCCGCTGTCCCACACTTAGGGAAGTCATGAACTCCTTTAGAGCTTTAGAGCGTTGCCAAGTTTAATGGGTTACTGCTGGGGTTTCATGGGGCGATTGCCCGGCCGCCGCTGCTGCATTTGGGCGGCCAAGGCTTGCCGTTGTTGCGGTGTGAGAATGCCCCGCATGGCCAGCATGCTTTCAAAGCGCAGGGAAGCCAGTTGATTTTCCAGTTGACGCACTTGCTGATACTTGCTGCGGATTTGATCCTCCGAGGCATTGCCACTCATCATCTGCCGCAGTTCTGTCTTGGCGGTGCGCAGTTGGTTGCGGGTTTGCTCCATTTGGCCTTGGTATTGTTGCTGCACGGCTTGTAAACGTTGCCGCTGTTCAGGTGTGAGGTTTAGATTGTCCAGATTGGCTCCCCAGCGAGGTCCGCCATAACCGGGGTCAGCGACGCTCGGGGGAGCGATCGCCAGTAGGGGGCTGAGGCTACCACATATAAGAAGCGTGGCTAAAGATTTTTTCAACATAGCTGTGTTCTCCTTTGTCAAAACTTAACTTGTCAAAACTCAACAAAGAGTAAAAGTAGGGTGGACAGAATTTAGTCGAAGATGGTGGGTTCTGCGTCCTGAAACATTGCTTGCCAATTGGTGGTGATGAAGATAGCCACTGCATCCGGGGACGTCTGCTTTGCCACTTGAGTTGAAGGTTTGAGGAACCACACACTGGTGGCGGTGGCGATCGCGCCAGCCCCCAAAAGAGACACGACTTGCCAGCGTCGCTTACTCAGTTGGTGTTGATGCAGAGCCGCTTGGACAATGCGCTGCTCCAAATGGGGGTGGGGGGGCGGGGGCGTCCCCGCATAGGTTTGTAAAAACTTAACCAAATTTGTATCCTCCACAGGTGGGGGTTCACGTTTCATAAAGTGATTCCAGCCTCCGTAAAGTAAGTCCGCAATGTGCCTCGGGCACGAAAGAGGCGGGATTTCACTGTACCCACAGGAATCCGCAGAATTTCAGCAATTTCCTTTTGGGGCAAGCCCTGCAGATCATGCAGGACCAAAACACTGCGGTACTCCAAGGGCAGGGTGGCTAAACCGCGCTGAACTAAATCTTCGTAATGCAATTGCCGTAGATCCAGTCCAGGGGTGAGTGGCTCACTTTGAGACAGGTATTGCTGATGTCGCGATTTGCGCGTTGCCAGTTGACGGCGATAGTCGCAAGCCACATTCCAGGCAATCCGATAGAGCCATGTTGAAAACTTTGCCTCATGTTTGAGACCTTTTAGCCCCTTCCATGCCCGCAAGAAAACCTCCTGCACCAAATCGTCAAGGGCAACCGCACCGCACAACTGAAACAGGAGCGATCGCACCCGTTGCTGATGCCGTTGATAGAGTTCCCGAAACCCATTTGGATGTCCGGAAAGGCACTGCTCAATAATCCGCCGATCGGGATCGATCACTTGGGGTCGGGTCACGATAGCCGTTGATGCCGTTGCCGCTGATAGGGGTAAAGATACACTCATGCGAGGTATCACTCCATTAACGTAATCATCTATTTAGACGGGGCATCGAAAAGAGCGGTTCAAGACCCTTGGCACCACGGTTCGCTAGAATTTGGTAAACAATTGCGGCTACTGGCTGGACTATACTAAACGTCGGATGCTCTGACAGGGAACTGATCGTGAATATCGCTGAAATTTTTAACCGTGGTGGCTTGGCCATGTGGCCACTACTGATTCTCTCGATCTTGACCTTAGGCACCATTTTTGAGCGGCTTTGGTTTTGGAGCATTGTTCTCCAAGGAGAGACGAAACTGGCCGAGCAGATTCTGGATGCCGCTCGCCACGATTGGCAAGAAGCCATTGAATTAGCAGCCAATGCCTGTGACCAACCGATTGGTCGCTTCCTTTATACCCCTTTACAATTGATTGACACCAACCCAGAAATCTTTCGCCTAGCCCTAGAAGCTGCGGCTGATGAGGAGCTGAGTGCCATGCGGCGGGGAGAAAAGGTCTTAGAGGCAACGATTACGATGGCACCTCTACTGGGTTTGTTGGGAACGGTGTTAGGTCTGATTAGTGCCCTCAGTTCTATTCGCTTGGGGGATATTGGCACACCGGCCACCATGGGCGTGGGTCTCGGGATTAGTGAGGCCTTGATTAGTACTGCCTCTGGTCTGGTGGTGGCGATCATTGCCCTTGCCTTTCAGCGGCTCTTTCAAGCGTTTCTCTTGCAGCAGGCACAAATTTTTCGCCGCACTGGCAATGAATTAGAACTCACCTATCGTCAAGCATGGCTAGAGCAGCGGATCAAAGGGGAACCTGAAAAAACATTGTTCTAACTCAAGCTATTTTTGCCCCTTTGACAGTTTTGAAGGAGAAAATCCTACGGGTAGGGGGAACCAAAATCGTTATAATCGCTGTTGAGATTTCATTAGCGAGGCATCATGCGCGTTTACGTGTTGCTCTACAACCCGGGGACTGAAAATGAGGGCATTCATTCTCTGCAACTGGGCGATCGCAACCTGATTCTGATGTTTGAAAGCGAAGACGATGCCAGTCGCTACGCCATGCTCCTAGAGGCACAGGATTTTCATCCCCCCAGCGTTGTCCCCATTGATGCCAAGGAAATCGAAGAATTCTGCGAATCCTCAGGCTACACCTGTCACTTGGTGCCCGAAGGATTTGTGCCGACAAACGATGCTGAGCGTCTCTTCTTGGCGCCTCCCGAACGCAATGTCGAAGAAACCGACTGGGAACTAGAAAATCGCGTGCCCCCCGCTGCTGAGAGTGAGTTCTCCGAAAGTGAACTGAATCAGTTGCGCCAACAATTTGAAAAGCTGCTGTAGATGGTGCGGGTCTGTGCCTGTCTAATTGTCAAAAATGAGGCAGCCCATTTGGCACGCTGTCTGGGCAGTGTTCAGCCTTGGGTAGATGAGATCGTTGTGGTAGATACCGGGTCAACGGATGAGACGATCGCGATCGCCCGCCAGTTTACAGAGCGCATCTTTACCTTCCCTTGGCAGGATGATTTTGCCGCTGCCCGCAATTACTCCCTAGAGCAGGCCACGGGCGATTGGATTTTGGTGATTGATGCTGATGAGGTGCTCGTGACCTTGCGGGAGCCACCTGTGCCCCTCGGACAACAACTGGAGGGCAGCACCCTCACTGCCTACCAACTCCTACGGCGGGAAATCGGCACGGGGCAGCAATTTTCTGACTTTGCCATTGTGCGACTCTTTCGCAACCTGCCGACGCTGCGCTATCAGGGACGCTTCCATGAGCAGTTGGTTTCGACAGCCGCAGAACCGCTGACCATTGGTACTCTGGAAACGCTGCGCATTGACCACTATGGCTATCAACCCGCACAAATTCAAGCCAAGATGCGCGATCGCAACATCCCGATTTTGGAACGTATCCGCGCCAGTGAAGGTCTGCCTTTGAATCTCCTTTTTGCCTTGGCGGATATGTACCACGCTGTGAATAACCCCACGGCTGCGGATGACTGCTACCAAGAACTTTTTGAGCGGCTCTTGCCCCATCTCCTCACCGGCCAACTGCCTGAGAATGCCCCTGGCGCCCTGCCCGAAATTCTGAATCAACTGGGGCGGCGTCTGCTGGCTATGGGGGATCACGAAACATTGCAACTCCTCTGTCAGCAAAGTCTGGTGTGGTTTCCCACCTATCCTCCCCTCAATGATTTGGCCGGGCGCTGGCTGATGGCTTTGGGATTCCCCTTGGGAGCAACGGCTTACTTTGAGTATTGCCTTGAACTGGGGCGCACCAATGGCTACAGTAAACAGATGATTTTTCCCTTGGGCTATGTGCGGGAGATTGCCGCCGAACAACTAGGGCGTGCCTATGAAACCTTGGGCGATCGCGAGCGGGCGGCGGCGGCCTTTGCCCAAGCAACAGCTTTTCGCCAAGAAAGGGGCAATCACCAATAGAAAATAAAAAAGTGCCGCTGTTAGCAACGGCACCGCAGTTTGGGTTTCGGTGATCCAACCTTAGGCAAATTGCTGCCACTCTTCTTCCAGCAGACTAATGAGGTCTTCGTTGCCCTGACTCCGAGCCACTTGCAGCCGCCGCTCAAGAGTTTTCAGAATTGCATGGCGATGGGCTTCGGCCAAGGAGTCGCGCTTACGGTGGGGAAGTACTGAAGGGGCAGTACTCGTCGTCGGAGCGGTTGTGGTAACTGGTGTACCGTTGGTTTGGTAGGTTACCCCCCGCCAGCAGAGGACATGATTGGGTTGAGGAACTGGTTCAGCCGCTTTGTGCCCTACCCATTGCGTCCCCCGGTAGAGACCCTTGGCACCCGATTCAACAAGGGGAATGTGCTGCTCAGAAGTTTCGTATTTAACGCCGCGATAGATTAGTTGCATAATTAAATCAAGGCTCCTAGGTGAATACTATTGACTCGTTATCAAGCTTTAGGTGGTCTGCGCTAGGAAACAACTTGCCTCTAAATTTCTGTATTCTATTATACGATTTTTCGATCTTCATTGGGTAGAAGCCGGTTTTTTTAACAAATCTTTAGCCCTCCCACAGTCCTCCTATGAACGTGTTGTCACTCCCTGCCAATGCCAGTCACCTTTTAAGGACGTTGCGTCCGGGTCAACGGGAAATCAGTGAATGGCAAGGGGGTCTCTTGGCGGTATCGGCAGTGCCCGGAGCAGGCAAATCCCATGGCATGGCCGTAGGAGCAGCGAGCGCCATCGCTCGCGAAAAACTCCATCAACAGCGGCAACTGGTCGTAGTCACCTATAGTCGTTCGGCAGCGGCCAATATCAAGGTGCGGATTCGCCAGTACCTGCGGGAAATGGGCTTGCCCCGCAATGGTTTTAGTGTGCAGACGCTCCACAGTTTGGCCTTGAAAATTGCCACCAGTCACCCCACAGCGGGTCTGCGTTGGAGTGGCGAGAATTTAATGAGTGAGCATGAGCAGCGACGCCTGTGTGTCACCTGTGTTAAGGAATGGGCGCGATCGCACCCCGATATTCTCGAGCAACTGATCCAAGGCTGCGATACCAGTCCCCTGAGTGACGTTGAACACGATGGTCGCAGAAGTGCGCTTTTGACTGACATCTTGGTGAAGTTGGCACAAACCGTTATTAGCAGTGCCCGCAGTATGGCATTGACGCCCCATGATCTGCGGCAGTTGTCCCAGCAGTTGCGCTCCCAAAGTGCAGCCGCAGCAGAACCCTACCCCTTTTTAGAAATTGGTGCCGACCTTTTGGCACTGTACCAGCACCATTTAGCGCAGCGAGAGCAAATTGACTATGATGAGATGATTTTGGCAGCGGTACAACTCCTAGAGGGCGATCGCCAGTGTCGCCAAGAATGGCAACAGCGGGTGTATGCCGTCTTTGAGGATGAGGCGCAGGACTCGACCCCCTTGCAATCGCGGTTACTGCGACTTCTCGCCGAGGACAACACCACAGGGCAAGTGAATTTTGTGCGGGTGGGGGATCCCAATCAAGCCATTAACTCCACATTTACGGCGGCAGACCCGCTCTTTTTTAATGAATTCTGTGACGAATGTGCCCAGCAGCAGGCCTTCTATAAAATGACCCAAGCGGGGCGATCCACCCCATTGGTCATTCGATCGGCCAACTTTTTAGTGAACTGGGTCAATCATGCCCTCAAAGGCCAAGAACTGCCCTTTCGATCCCAAGCAATTCAGCCCGTCTCACCGACAGATCCGCAACCGGGGGCGAACCCACCCCCCTGGGGAGAAGGGGTAGAAATTGCCCGACCAGCAACCGTTTTCGAGACCGTGCGCGAGCTAGCAGCACGTATTTCTGAGGTTTTAGCAGAGTATCCTGAGGCCTCAATTGCGGTACTGGTGCGTACCAACCGCCAAGGGGAATTTGTCGCGGATCTGTTGCGATCGCCCGCTAGCTTCAGCATTGATACCGACCTTGCCGCTCAGGGGATTCCGATTCTCGATGTATCGGGCATTGAACGGCGATCGCAGGTGCCCAAAGAATTGCTGGACATTCTTTATTTTCTCCACTGTCCCTATTCTCCCGAAGCGGTCAAAGCAGCCCTGACTGTTCTTCAGGAGCGCAAACGCATTTCTGTCCAAAATTTGGATCGCTTAGCCGCCCAGCCAGAGGTGTTTCTCTACCCTAGTCCTTTAGACCCCCCTGCCGAAGAACCGGTACTCAAGGCACGGCACTACTGTCAACGTCTCCTCAAAGCCCGCCTAGAGCTGTCTCTATTTCCTTTGATCGCGTACTGCGCTCAGGAATTGGGCTATGATGCCGCTGAATTGGCCACCAGCGATCGCCTGATCTGCCACTTGGCACAGCAGGAACCAACGCAACTGTGGGAGCGTATCCATCCCCGTTGGCAGGAGTTGGTGGCAGCGGATCGCTTTGACGCTGTTGAGATGGAAGACCTCCATAGCCGTTTAGTGCGATCGGGGCAGGTAACGATTATGACGATGCATCGCGCCAAGGGTCTGGATTGGGATGCCGTCTTTGTCCCCTTTTTAGAGGCAAGAACCCTCCCCGGTGAGAGCTGGGTGGGGGCCAATGCCAAGTTCCTCAGTCCAGAGGTGGATTTTACGGATGTGGTGCGATCGCAACTGCGGGCCTACGGCCATCAGCAACCCCTTCCTGACTGGCAAACCGCCTATCAAAAAGCCAAAGAGGCCAAAGTTGCTGAGGAATACCGCCTGCTTTACGTGGCCATGACCCGTGCTAAGCGTTTACTGTGGCTCGCCGCCGCCCACCAAGCCCCCTTTAACTGGCAGAGCTTTGACTGGCGAGGGTTTTATCAACTCCAAGACAGTCCCCCTTGTCCTTTCTTAGCTGCCCTAGAGCAGAAGCTAAAGAAATATGCCAAAGCTACTCGCGGCGATCGCTAAGGCTATCACGCCCCGGCAAGCGTTCCATGGCTGCCAAGACGGCCCGTTCTGCTGCCAGAATATCCCGCTCCGCGCCCCCCAAAAAGAGTCGGCCAAAACTGCCCACGGCTGAAATCTGCAAGATATTAATGAGTGCTGCCTTTTCCGCTTCATTGGCGGCCAGTGCAGCATAGGCGGCAGGTTCTACTTCAAACACATAGAGGGTTTGCCCCGCCAAAATCATATTGCCCCGCCGCGAGCGGTTAATTAGTTGGGTGTGGTGGGCATCAATATTGCGAATCACCTGACTCGAAATCACCCGTGGCCGCAAGCAATCCTGTACCCGAGCGCCAATGGCATCTAAAATTGCTTGCCCTGCTGCGCGTACTTCCCCCTGATTGCCCGAATGCACCTCCAATAGTCCGTAGAGTCGCTCGATAAACAAAACTCCCGGCCGCACCACCGCAGACTTCAAGGCAATATCCAAAAGGCGATTGACATCAATCCCCGGTGAAATCTCCACCCAGAGGGAGCAATCCCCCGGCAAAGGCAAAAACCCTTGAGCCACGGTTCCCAAGTAGGCCGCGTGTTGCGGTTGAATCGAGTCGAGATAGACATAACTGCGCAGATCAACGCCCAAGGTGGTGGATTCCTAACGCGCCAGTACCCATGATCGCCGAAAATGCCCTAGGACAATAGCCATTGCAGGCGCGGATCCGTAAAGTCCTCAATGCAGACCTCTGCTCCTGCGGCTTGCAGTGCCGTTTCCGATTGCGTTGTTAACACTCCCCAGCAGAGCATCCCTGCCCGCACCGCTGCCATCACCCCTGCCACGGCATCCTCAAAGACAAGACAATGCTGCGGCAACACCTGCAACCGCTCCGCCACTAGGAGATAGCATTCTGGATCGGGCTTGCCCCGCTGCACATCCTGCTCCATCACCACCGTATCGAAAAAGTTGCCCACCCCCTCACAGGAGAGCACCAATTCCACATTGGCAGCACAGGCCGAGGTGCCTAGGCCCAAGCGATAGCCCTTTTCTTTAGCACTTTTGAGAAAGGGCAACAGCCCCGGCAACAGTTCCAAATTGGGTGCCAGCAATTCCCGAAAGACAGCCTCTTTGCCGGCGCCCCAGCGTTCGACTTCCGCTTCAGTGACCGATCGCCCCAAGAGTTCTGGCAGGAGTTCGGCATTGCGTTTGCCCCCCATTTGCCGCAACTGTTCCAGATTGATCTGCTGCCGCAGTTCAGGGGTGCGATCGACATAGACCCGCCAAGCTTCAAGGTGGTAGGGCATGGTATGGCAGATCACCCCATCCATATCAAAAATCAGGGCACGCTGCGAGGGTTCAACGGCAAGAAACTGGGAAAAATTAGCCATTGGCGAAAAAGTTGGGCATCAGCAAGTGTAGTCTATCGTCTTTTGAGACTAAAGAGGCTGGCCAATCGATCAATGGAATTTTGCCGCAGGCTAGCCCCCAAAATCTCAATTAAAATACGGGCAACCACACCTGCAAAAAAATGAGTCAACATCTACAGTAGGAGTACAGCCCTTTATCTAAGCTATAGGGTACGTCAAGGGACGTTGATCCTGTTTAAGAGTGGATTTGACGGTTCTGGGTCTGTTCCATCTTTTGGGAAGAGGGCTGTAAATTGGCATACAAAAACACGCCAAAGTGGACGTGTTAAGATGAGTGTTACCAGCACGCAGGAGCCATTAGGGGAAGGGTCATGTTTGAACGGTTTACAGAAAAAGCCATTAAAGTCATCATGCTGGCACAGGAAGAGGCTCGCCGCCTCGGCCACAACTTTGTCGGTACCGAACAAATTCTCCTCGGATTGATTGGTGAAGGCACCGGTGTGGCTGCGAAGGTGCTACGTTCCATGGGCGTGAACCTCAAGGATGCCCGCATCGAAGTGGAAAAAATTATTGGCCGTGGGTCTGGTTTTGTAGCGGTGGAGATTCCCTTTACCCCCCGTGCCAAGCGAGTGTTGGAACTCTCCCTCGAAGAAGCCCGCCAACTGGGACACAACTATATTGGTACTGAGCACCTTCTTTTGGGTCTGATTCGCGAAGGGGAAGGGGTAGCAGCACGGGTTCTTGAAAATCTCGGCGTTGACCTGTCGAAAGTGCGCACTCAAGTGATTCGTATGCTGGGTGAAACCGCAGAAGTGGCTGCCGGTGCCAGCCAAGGGCGTACCAAAACACCAACGCTGGACGAATTTGGTGCCAACCTCACCCAGATGGCCATTGATGGCAAGCTAGATCCCGTGGTGGGTCGGCAAAAAGAAATTGAGCGGGTGATTCAAATCCTCGGCCGCCGCACCAAAAATAACCCTGTGCTGATCGGTGAACCGGGGGTAGGTAAAACCGCTATTGCTGAAGGCCTTGCCCAACGCATTGCCAATAAAGATGTCCCCGATATTCTAGAAGACAAGCGGGTGGTCACCCTCGATATTGGCCTGTTGGTGGCGGGCACGAAGTACCGAGGTGAGTTTGAAGAGCGGCTGAAGAAGATCATGGATGAGATCCGCCAAGCCGGTAACGTGATCTTGGTGATTGACGAGGTACACACGTTGATTGGGGCTGGGGCTGCTGAGGGTGCCATTGATGCGGCGAATATCCTCAAACCCGCCTTGGCTCGTGGTGAGTTGCAGTGCATTGGTGCCACCACGTTGGATGAGTACCGCAAACACATTGAGCGAGATGCCGCCTTGGAGCGCCGCTTCCAACCGGTGATGGTGGGTGAACCCTCCGTTGAGGAAACCATTGAGATCCTCTACGGCCTGCGGGAACGCTACGAGAAGCACCACAAGCTGAAAATTTCCGATGAAGCCCTTGAGGCGGCAGCGAAGCTGTCTGATCGCTACATTAGCGATCGCTATCTGCCCGACAAAGCCATTGACCTCATTGACGAAGCCGGCTCACGGGTGCGCCTGATTAACTCGCAACTACCGCCTGCGGCCAAGGAACTGGATCGCGAATTGCGGCAAGTGCTCAAAGAAAAAGACGATGCCGTGCGTGCCCAAAACTTTGACAAAGCGGGTGAGTTGCGCGATCGCGAGATGGAACTGAAAGCGCAAATCCGTGCCATTGCCCAGCAGAAAAAATCCGAAAGCGCCAATGGTGAAGAGGAAACCCCCGTCGTTACCGAAGAGGACATTGCCCACATTGTTGCCTCTTGGACGGGTGTGCCTGTCAGCAAGCTCACCGAAAGCGAATCGGAAAAACTGCTGCACATGGAGGAGACCCTGCACCAGCGGGTCATTGGCCAAGATGAAGCGGTGAAAGCCATCTCCCGTGCCATTCGCCGTGCCCGTGTCGGTCTAAAAAATCCCAACCGTCCCATTGCTAGCTTTATCTTCTCTGGGCCAACCGGTGTGGGTAAAACCGAGCTAACGAAAGCCTTGGCCGCCTACTTCTTTGGTTCTGAAGAGGCGATGATCCGCCTAGATATGTCCGAGTACATGGAGCGGCATACCGTCTCCAAGCTCATTGGTTCGCCCCCCGGCTATGTCGGCTACAACGAGGGCGGTCAACTGACCGAAGCCGTGCGGCGGCGTCCCTACACGGTGGTGCTCTTTGACGAAATCGAGAAAGCCCATCCCGATGTCTTTAACCTGCTGCTGCAAATCCTTGAGGATGGTCGCCTCACTGACTCTAAGGGGCGTACCGTTGACTTCAAGAACACCCTCTTGATCATGACCTCGAACATTGGCTCGAAGGTGATTGAGAAAGGCGCTGGCGGTCTTGGCTTTGAGTTTGGCACTGAGGATGCTGCTGAATCGCAATACAATCGCATTCGCTCCTTGGTGAATGAGGAACTGAAGCAGTACTTCCGTCCAGAGTTCCTCAACCGCGTGGATGAGATTATTGTCTTCCGCCAGCTGACCAAAGACGAGGTCAAGCAAATTGCTGACATCCTCTTGAGGGAGGTCTTCTCACGCCTGACCGAGAAAGGAATCACCCTAGAAGTGACGGATCGCTTCAAGGAGCGACTCATTGAAGAAGGCTACAATCCCAGCTACGGTGCGCGACCCCTGCGGCGAGCCATTATGCGCCTCCTAGAGGATACCTTGGCTGAGGAAATGCTCTCTGGCCGCATTCGTGAAGGGGATACTGCCCTCATTGATGTGGATGAATCGGGTCAAGTGAAGATCCAAGCTCAACCTCGGCGTGAGCTACTGCCCCAAGCGGTTGAGTAGGGTATTGACTTCCTATGCCAGACACACCGCAAGAGGTTTATGGGGACTCCCTCAGCTCCCGAGCGCTGGATCACGACTGGCGCACCATTTATCCCTTGGGTGCTTACCAAATCCACGGTCTGGCATGGGTCGATCCCCAAGCCCTGTGGCTACGTCAATTGCCCCGTTTGCCCTTTTGCCAAGCAACCCTTGGCGCCAGTTTTTTGGCCTTGGATCGGGTGCGGGGCTTTATTTTGCTCATCAATGGCGAAAATGACCACAGTGAGATTCTCAATCCCTACGATCTAGAGGCATTTCTCGATGCCGATGGCCTCTGTCTCCATCGCCAAACCCTCTGGTTTTGCCGGGACACATGGCTCTATCGCTGTCATCTGCCTGACTGGCATGTAGAAAAGGTGCTGGAGTGCCGCTATCCCATTTACGGTGTGGCGGTGGATGACACAGGCATCTATGTGGCCTGTCAAAAATCGGGTTACATCCACTGTTTTGATGAAACAGGTCGAGAGCAGTATCGCCTCAGCGCGCCGGGCATTGGCTGTGAAAATTTAGCCCTCAAGGATGGCTATCTGTGGGTGAGCGATCGCCTAGAGCAATCTATCTATTGTCTCGATCGCCAGAGTGGCCGTGTTGAATGGGTGGCCTTGACGCCCTTTGCCCAGCCAACGGCGTTTACCTTTGATGCAACGGGGCGACTGTGGGTGGCCTATGGCGGTGAAGAACCCTATTTGCGGGATAACCCCAACAACCGCGAAGCCCCCCTCGAAATTGATCATCGCGATATTTGCCTGATTCATCCTCTGCTCTATCAGACCCACAAAGAGCAGTATTACACGGTCTCCAATGGCTATCTGATTGAGATGGCCTACGTGGAGGAAATGTCTCCCCTCGATGCGCTGCACCTAGATAACCTAGAGTGGCGAATTGCTCTGCCCGCCAATTCCCTGCGCCAAAAATTGCTGCGGGTTGAACCCGTCGGTACCCCCTTTCGCTTGGAAACCGTGGGTGATCAGCAGGTGGCGGTGTTTGATTTTCCTGAAGTGCGTCCCTACGAAGCCCGTCTTTTTGGTTGGCGTGCTTGGCTAGAAGTGAGAGGTATCAAGTACCATCTCAGCTTTGACGACATTGATGAGACGCTACCGCTGCCGCCAGAATTTGCAGCACAGTATCTAGTGGATAACGATGAGTTGGCGATGGATCAACCCATTGTCCAGGAGGTGGCACGGCAAGCTGTGGGCACAGAGACCAATATCCTGCGCAAGATGCTCAAGATTCGTAACTATGTGTACGATCGCCTGAGCTATGCCATGCGACCCACGATTGAAACGCCCGATTTGGTTTTGAAACGGGGAACGGGGTCCTGTGGTGAGTACGTGGGGGTGCTCCTTGCCTTGGCGCGATTAAATGGCATTGCCTGCCGTACGGTGGGTCGCTACAAATGTCCCCCCCATCCCCAAAAGCGGGGCATCCCCCTTCAACCCACCTATAACCACGTTTGGTTGGAGTTTTATGTGCCGGGGGTTGGCTGGTTGCCCATGGAGTCCAATCCCGATGATGTCGTAGAGCGCGGCCCTTATCCAACACGGTTCTTTATGGCACTGCCTTGGTACCACGTGGAAGCGGGTAAAGGGATTCGCTTTGAGAGCACGAATTATCGCGATCGCGGGCTACGCCTTGGAGATTTAGCCCTCAATCATGTGCGCTTTACCATTCATGGTGAGCTGCCCCCAATTGCCTAAATAGTTCTAAAACAGGAGCACTCGCAGTAATCCCAAAGGAGCCGGCTGCCAATCGCCGCGCCAATCCAAAAGCTGTACTAACACCAAGTAGCCAATTCCCAATAACAGGGAAATGACACCGGTGACGATCGCCACCCATTTGCCCGATGACCGTTGAGACACCCTGAGCCTCCTATTCATTCTTGAGTCGCAATACCGCCATAAAGGCCTCTTGGGGGACATCCACCCGCCCGATCGCCTTCATCCGTTTTTTACCCGCTTTTTGTTTTTCGAGGAGCTTGCGTTTACGGGTCACATCGCCGCCGTAGCACTTGGCCAAGACATCTTTGCGTAAGGCGGGAATACTTTCACTGGCAATCACCCGTGAGCCAATGGCCGCTTGAATGGGAATTTTGAACTGGTGGCGTGGGATCAAATCCTTGAGTTTGCTGACAAGGGCACGTCCCACATAGTAGGCCTTATCGCGGTGAACAATCGCTGCCAAGGAATCCACCGGGTCGTTATTGATCAGGATATCCAGTTTCACCAGATCATTAGGACGGTAGCCAATCAGGTGGTATTCCATACTGGCATAGCCGCGCGATCGCGACTTCATTTCATCGAAAAAGTCCGTCACAATTTCCGCCAAGGGCATTTCATAGACCAATGTGGTGCGCCCTTGGGTGAGGTAGCGCATATCCTTAAAGATGCCCCGCCGCGACTGCGCCAATTCCATCAGCGTTCCCACATAGGTTTCGGGGGTAATCATTTCCAGTTGAACGTAGGGTTCCTCAATTTTTTCGCGGTATTGGGGTTCCGGTAGCAGGCTGGGGTTATCAATCGTCAGCACTTCCCCTTTGATGGTGGTGACGCGATAGACCACCGAAGGGGCGGTAATGATTAAGTCCAGATTGTATTCCCGCTCTAGCCGCTCTTGGATAATTTCCATGTGCAGCAGCCCCAAAAAACCACAGCGGAACCCAAAGCCCATGGCACTGGAGGTTTCCGGCTCGTAGTGGAGCGAAGCATCGTTGAGCTTCAATTTTTCAAGGGCCTCCCGCAGATCCTCAAACTGATCGGCATCCGTGGGAAAAAGACCACAAAAGACCATCGGTTTGGCCTCAGTATAACCCGGAAGAGGTTCCTTGGCTGGGTTTTGTGCCAATGTAATCGTGTCGCCGACACGGGCATCGCCAACGGCTTTAATGGCGGCTGCGAGGTAGCCCACTTCCCCAGCATGGAGACTGTCCACGGGTTTTTGGTTGGGCGCGAGAACGCCGAGTTCATCAATTTCGTACTCTTTGCCAGAGGCCATCAAGCGAATGCGATCGCCCTTGCGAACCACACCATCCATGACCCGAAAATAGACAATCACCCCTCGGTAGGCATCGTAGTAGCTATCAAAAATCAATGCCCGCAGGGGTTGATCTACCGTATCCCGAGGCGGCGGCACCAAATGCACAATCGATTCCAGAATTTCCTCAATGCCAATCCCTTCCTTGGCGGACGCTAGAACCGCTTGGGAGCAATCGAGACCAATAATCTCTTCAATTTCGGCCTTGACGCGATCGGGTTCAGCACCGGGTAGGTCAATTTTGTTGAGGACCGGAATAATCTCTAAATTATGCTCCAATGCCAGATAGACATTGGCCAGTGTTTGCGCTTCTACCCCTTGGGAGGCATCCACAACGAGGAGTGCCCCTTCACAGGCAGCCAGCGATCGCGACACCTCATAGGAAAAATCCACGTGGCCGGGGGTGTCAATCAAGTTCAAAATGTACGTTTGGCCATCGCGACTGGTGTAGGTCATGCGGGCCGCTTGCAGCTTAATCGTAATTCCCCGCTCCCGCTCCAGCTCCATATTGTCAAGAAACTGTTCCTTCATTTCACGGGGATCCACCGTGCCTGTAAATTGCAGCAGGCGATCGGCAAGGGTCGATTTGCCGTGATCAATGTGGGCAATGATCGAGAAATTGCGAATGTGGGAAACGGGGACGTCGGTCATACCAGCGAGGACAACCTTAACAAAATGAAAAACTCCTTTCTTGATTCTAAGCGTCCCTGTCCGATTGTGCTGAGAATTCGGTGGTAGGATAGAAATTAACTGCCGGGATGTAGCGCAGCTTGGTAGCGCATCTGCTTTGGGAGCAGAGGGTCGCAGGTTCAAATCCTGTCATCCCGATTCGGAACCGTAAACCTAGAACGATTGTTGCCCATACAATCCTGCGGTAGATTAGCCTCAGGCCTTTTGGATACGTATTCATTGATGCTGACGGTTCCACGGACAATTTGCCTTGGATTTTTGGCGGTGATTACGCTGGGGACGCTGCTGTTGTGGCTGCCTTGGTCCACTAGTAATGGGGAATGGAACCCCTTTATCGTTGCGCTATTTACCGCAACATCGGCCGTTTGTGTGACCGGCCACATTATTGTCGATACGGGAACCCACTTTTCTCCCTTTGGTCAACTGGTGATTCTGCTGTTGATCCAAGTGGGTGGTCTGGGGTACATGACGGCGACCACCTTTTTGATTATTTTGCTGGGACGCAAGTTTAACCTGCGGCAGAAGATAGCGGTACAGCAAGCCTTGGATCGGCGGGGCATGCAGGGGGCACGGCAATTGGTGCGCTCGATTTTGGGTCTCACGTTTCTCTTTGAACTGACGGGTGCCTTGTTGCTGTGGCTGATTTTTCGCCAAGACGTTAGTGATCCACGGGCACTGTGGCTGGCGGTGTTTCACAGTATCAGTGCTTGGAATAATGCCGGGTTTAGTCTGTTTAGTGACAGCTTGATGGGGTATCAAACCTCTGTGCCCCTGAATTTCGTGATTTCACTGCTGATTATTTTTGGCGGCATTGGCTATGAGGTGATCTTTGAATTTTATCTTTGGCTGCGGGAGCATCTGCGCCACTGGGGTAAACCCGCCTATCTAATCCGCAAGGCGAGCCAGATGACGTTTAGCCTCAATTTCAAAATTGTGACGAGTACAACGGCGATTCTCCTCATCTTGGGAACGGCGATGCTGTTTGCGACGGAGATGCGATCGCCAGAACGATTTGGTCTTTTTTCCTTTGATCAGAAGCTCCTCTTGGCCTGGTTTCAGTCGGTGACAGCGCGGACGGCGGGCTTTAATACCGTCAACATTGGTGAATTCAATAATGGCGGGCTATTTATTATGATTGCCCTGATGTTTATTGGCGGTAGCCCCGGTGGGACGGCAGGGGGCATTAAAACAACCACGTTGCGGATTTTGGCAGGGATTACCAAGTCAGCTCTGCAAGGGAAAGAGGTGGTGCTGCTCTACCGCCGTCAGGTGCCCCCCTCGCTGATCATGAAAGCGGTCGCTGTCGCCTTTGGCTCAATGTTTACGGTGCTGGTTTCCACTACCCTCATCGCGATCGCTGACCCCGAAGAGAATTTCATCAATATTCTCTTTGAAACCGTTTCCGCCTTTGCCACCGTTGGTCTTTCCACCGGTATTACCAGTGGGCTAAGCGTCTTTTCCAAGTTGGTCTTAATTGTAACAATGTATGCCGGACGGGTGGGTATCCTGCTGCTGATGGCGGCAATTATCGGCGACCCCCAGCCTTCTAGCGTCCAATATCCTGAGGAAAACCTGTTGGTGGGTTAGGGGGCGGCGTACTCGGCAATGGCGGCAGCCATCTCTTGGGTACCCACGGGTTCTTTGCCCGCTGCAGCCAAATCATAGGTGACAAAGCGCCCCTCAGCAATGACTTTTTCCACAGCTGCCTGAAGACGCCGTGCCGCTTCCATTTCACCCAAGTGTTGCAGCATCAACACACCAGAGAGAATCAATGCCGTAGGATTGGCTTTATTTTGGCCGGCATATTTAGGTGCTGAACCATGAATCGCCTCAAAAACGGCATATTCATCGCCAATATTGGCGCCGGGAGCCACCCCAAGGCCACCAATCATCCCTGCACAAAGGTCGGAAAGAATATCACCGTAGAGGTTGGGCATCACCATCACATCATAAAGTTCGGGCTTCTGCATCAACTGCATGCACATGTTATCGACGATGCGATCTTCAAAGGCAATGTCGGGGTAACGGGTAGCAATTTCGCGGGCACGTTCAAGGAAGAGGCCATCGGTAAATTTCATGATGTTGGCCTTGTGAACGGCAGTCACTTTCTGGCGATGGTTGGCCTTGGCATATTTGAAGGCAAACTCAATGATGCGATCGCTCCCCAGCACAGAAATCGGCTTGACACCAATGGCAGCATCCTCACGGATCGGCTTACCCGCTAGATCACTCAAAAAGGCACGGGCTTTGGCCGCCTCGGGACTGGTGTATTCAAACTCAATCCCGGCATAGAGGTCTTCGGTATTCTCGCGAACAATGACAAGGTCAATGTTTTGAAAATAGCTTTTCACCCCAACAATGGATTTAGCCGGCCGTAGGTTCGCATAGAGATTGAGCCGCTTGCGGATCTCGACATTCACAGAACGAAAGCCCGTACCTACGGGGGTGGTAATCGGCCCTTTGATGGCAGTTTTCGTGCTTTTGATCGCATCGAGAACGTGTTCGGGCAAGGGGGTACCGTAGCGTTCCATCATGTCCACACCGGCATCCACCACCACCCAATCAATTTTGACGCCCGTAGCATCAATGGCAGTGCGAGTGGCAGCGGCAACCTCAGGACCAATACCGTCGCCGCGAATTAAGGTAACAGCGTGGGACACGAGTTCTCTCTCCCTATGCAGAACTGAAAGACAAAGGTATTAGGAGGGTATGATGCCGCTAAATGAGCTTCACCGTACGTAGCGTGTGAAACAAAATTGTCGCCAAGGCGATCGCGCCCGCAACAATGACAAAGTACAAAACAATTCCCATCATGTTTCTCCTCAACAGGTAGTGATTTACCTCGGGATTCAGAATACCCTAGGCTGTGCCTACAAAACTAACATCACTAAAGCGCTTTTGTGCCTCGCTGACGGGACGATTTTTGCCTTCCTCTTGCCAGTAGTTAATGATTTCGGTGGCACGGTTGAGGAGTTCAATCCGCTCGGCTTCCGTAATCCAAGATTTCTTCTCTAACTCCGCCTTCAGGAGTTCCCAAGCATCGGTGCGCGGCCAAAAGAAGTAGGAGGTGAGGGGGCTTGTCCCTTTGCCAACAATTTGATCGACAGCGATCGCCACGTCTTTTTCTAACCAAAGTACTCTCAGGGTAAAGCGGGACAATTCTAACCTCCTAAAACTCGTTTTTCACAAAAAGCCATCCTTTATAATAACCAATCAGGCCAACTGCATACAAGTTTCTGGAGAGCTACGGTTGAGTACCCCCTGCGCCTGTGTCTTTTTTGATATTGATGGGGTGATTCGCGATGTCAGTCGTTCCTATCGCCGTGCCCTAGCGGATACCGTCGAGCATTTTACGGGGGGTGCCTATCGTCCCAGTCAAAAGGAAATTGACAACCTCAAGGCGGAAGGCTGCTGGAATAACGACTGGGAAGGGTCGCGTGAACTCATTTATCGCTACTTTGAACGCCAAGGGAAACCCCGCTGCCAAGTGCCCTTGGACTATGAACGCCTAGTGATCTTTTTTGAGGAGCGCTATAGTGGCGAAAATTGGTGCGGCTATATTCAAGATGAGCCACTGCTGGTGGATGTTGCCTATTTTCAGGCTTTTGATCAGGCACAAATCCGCTGGGGGTTTGTCAGTGGTGCGACGCGGGACTCGGCAGAATATGTTCTGAAACACCGCTTGGGTCTCGATCAGCCCCTTTTGATCGCCATGGAAGATGCCCCCGGCAAACCCGACCCCACAGGACTCCGCATGGCCTACCGTCAGGCCGCGGCTCAGGAAACCATTCCTGCCTTTTATGTGGGGGATACAGTGGCGGATATGCAGACCGTTGTCAATGCCCGCAAAGAACAAGCAACAACGCCGTGGATTGCCTTAGGGGTGATTCCTCCCCATGTCCAGCCCGAAGATCGGCAACGCTATGGCGATCGCTTGCGCTCAGCGGGAGCCAGTGCAGTTTTTGAACACACGCGCGACATTACCCCAGCGATGGTGGCAGCGTTCTTAGGGCAATTGGCTGCCCACGACTCAAACTGCGGGCAATAAGATCACAGCGTTCATTGCCGACATCGCCACTATGGCCACGCACATGGTGCCACTGGACTAAGGGATCATTGAGGGCATCTAGCTCCTGCCACAGGTCTTGGTTGAGAACAGGCTTTTTGGCGGCTGTTTTCCAGCCCCGCCGTTTCCAGTTGTGGATCCACTCCGTAATTCCCTTGAGGACATATTCGCTGTCGGTGTAAAGGGCGATCGCGCTCCCCGGAGCCAGTTGGCGCCATGCCTTGAGGGCTGCAATGGCCGCCTGCAATTCCATGCGATTATTTGTGGTCGCGGGGTGATGTCCCCCCAGTTCCTGCACAGAGCCGTCGGTAAAGTAAATGACCACGCCCCAGCCCCCCGGTCCCGGATTGCCTTCGCAGGCACCATCGGTATAAATGGCACGAATCTCGGTCATGAGTCTCTATGCCCTCCAAAGGTTGCAAATAAAAAAGGGGGGGCCACAAGACCACCCCCGAAACAAATGGATACCAAAGACTACTTGATGCTGACTTTGGCGCCGGCTTCCTCGAGTTCTTTCTTAGCGGCTTCGGCGTCTTCTTTGGTGGCACCTTCTTTCACGGGTTTGGGCGTGGATTCCACCACTTCCTTGGCTTCCTTGAGACCCAAGCCGGTCAAAGAGCGCACCACTTTGAGCACGGCAATCTTCTTGTCGGCGGGGACTTCTTCGAGAATGACATCGAAGGCGGTTTTCTCTTCGACTTCTTCTGCGGGAGCAGCAGCACCACCACCCACAGGAGCGGCGACCATCATGCCACCGACCGGCGCAGCGGCACTGACACCAAAGGCCTCTTCAATTTGCTTGACCAGCTCAGCGGCTTCCAGCAGGGTCAAGGATTTCAACTTTTCGAGAATTTCATCGGTTGCAGCAGACATTGTCAACTCCTATCGTTTCAAGGTTAGAAAACAAGAACAGGTGGCTTCCCAAGGGAAACCGAAAACAGGATCGATCTATGCCGCACCTTTGTCGGCGATCGCCTGTGTTGCCCGCGCCAAGGAAGCGGGAACCTCCTTGATGCCAATGGCAATCTTCGCTGTGACGGCATTGAGGGCACCGGCAATCTGCGCCATGAGTTGTTCTTTTGAGGGCAGATCACCAATAGCCTTCACTTGCGCTTCGTCAAGGGCCCGTCCCTCCATGACCCCACCGCGTAGGGTGGTTTTTTTCGTGGCCTTTTGGAATTCTTGGTAGGCCTTGATCGTGCCACCAATGTCATCCTTGACCAAGAGGAACGCCGAAGGTCCTTTGAGGAATTGGGTCATGGGTTGCCAAGTGTCACTTTCTTTAACCGCCAATTCCATCAGCGTATTTTTAGTGACCTTGCAACTGGCATTACACTTGCGCAAGCGTTGCCGCAAATCCTTCATCTCAGCATCGGTGAGACCTTGGTAGTCAATCACCAGTGCCATTTGTGACTCGCTCAGGCGTTCCTTTAGCTCCGCCACAATTTCTTTTTTGTTTGCTAGCGTGCGTCCCACGCGCATCACCTCCTGTAGTCAGTGCAAGAAAAACCCCAGCAGTGGTGCCGGGGCGATCGCCCAATCCCAACGGATGGACTTCGCAAACCTCGGCAGGAAGATTATGTCTGAGCCAGACCCCTGCGGTCTTCGGTTTCAGTCTTGAGTTGTCCAGTATTGGGCAATAGGCAAGTCCTCCTTAGGCGGCTTCGGCCAGTTTTAGCTCCCGCAGGGCGTTGATGTCCACTTGAATGCTCGGCCCCATCGTTGCGGCCACATAGACACTGCGCCAGTAGCGACCCTTGGCACCACTCGGGCGGTTGCGGTCAATACTCTCTTGTAGTGCCTTGAGGTTGACGAGCAAGTCTTCGGCGCTGAAGCTAGCTTTGCCAAAGAGCACATGGACAATCCCGGTGCGATCGGCGCGGAATTCCACTTTCCCCGCTTTGAACTCCTGAATCGCTTGGGGCAAGTCAAAGGTCACTGTACCGGCTTTGGGCGACGGCATTAGCCCCCGCGGACCCAAAATCCGACCCACTTTGGCTACTTGGGGCATCATATCGGGGGTGGCAATGAGGAGATCAAAGTCCATCCGCCCCTTTTGAATTTCGTCAATGAGTTCCTCTGAACCCACAACATCGGCACCGGCGGCACTGGCTTCAGTCACTTTTTCACCCCGGGCAATGACCGCCACGCGAATCGTTTGACCGGTGCCTTTGGGGAGCGCCACAGTGGTTCGCAATTGTTGGTCGGTATATTTGGGATCAATGCCCAAGCGGATGTGGGCTTCTGCCGATTCAGGAAATTTGGCTGTGGCCGTTTCCTTCAGCAGTTGCAAGGCCTCAAGGGGGGCGTAGGGACGATCCTCCACCTTGGCATAGAGTTCACGCAGTCGTCGCGAGAGTTTACGCATCAGAATTTACCTCCACGGGGTACTAACGAAACGCAGTTTCTCCCCCCAACACAACAACGGACTCAACAGGAACACACGAAGGAAAGCTTTAGTCAGCAATGGTCACGCCCATATTGCGAGCAGTACCTTCGATAATCCGCATGGCCGCTTCAATATCGTTGGCGTTGAGATCTGGCATTTTCTTCTCAGCAATTTCCCGCAGTTGGGCACGGGTGATGCTGCCCACTTTTTTCTTGTTGGGTTCGCCGGAGCCTTTTTCAATGCCCGCAGCTTTTTGAATCAGCACGGAAGCGGGCGGCGTTTTCAGAACAAAGGTGAAACTGCGATCTTCATAGACCGAAATTTCAACGGGAACCACCATCCCCACTTGATCGGCGGTGCGAGCATTGTACTCTTTGCAGAACATCATGATGTTCACACCGTGCTGACCAAGGGCTGGACCAATGGGGGGAGCAGGGTTGGCTTTACCCGCTTGAATGGCAAGTTTGATAACTGCGACGACCTTTTTCGCCATAGTGAGTTAGCGTCCTAATCTACTTTTTCCACTTGAGTCACTTCGAGTTCGACCGGCGTTTCGCGGCCAAAAATCGAGAGTAATGCTTTCAGTTTGCTGCGCTCAGCACTGACTTCAATCACCTCTCCCTCAAAGTCCTTAAAGGGACCATTGAGAACTTTGATCTTATCACCACTATTGAGATCAATGCGGTGCACCGGTTCTTGTTCTTGGGCTTTGCGGAAGATGCGATCCACTTCGGCCGGACTCAGGGGCATGGGCTTGACGTGACCGCGGCCGCGGCCTGTACTGCGGCGTTGCTCGGCACCCACAAAGTTAATCACATTGGGGGTGTTTTTAATCACCTGCCAAGCTTCATCATCAATTTGCCATTCACCTGTTTCGGGGGACTGCTGTGCCCGCACTTGGACAAGAACGTAACCCGGAAAAACTTTTTCCTCAATGGTTTGCCGCGAGCCATCTTTTTTAATTTTGATGACGGGGGTTTGGGGAATTTCAATGCGAAAGATGCGATCGGCCACATCCAGCGTATGGAGCCGCTGCTCGATGGTGCTTTTCACTTTTTTTTCGCAGCCAGAGGCCACCTGCACGGCATACCAAAACCGTTTGACCTTACCCGCTTGATCCCCTTCGGCCACTTCAACGGTGTCGTCAAGAGGATCGTTCAGATCAGAATGATCAGTAAATTCACTCACCATAGGCGCGTACTCGTAGGAATCTTTGGCTGTCTAGAAAATCAGTGTGGCCAGCCAACGAAAGAGTTCATCCACTAGGTAGATGACCGCAGCGGAAAGGGAAACGATGAGAATGACTGCCGCAGATTCGCCAATCAGACGCTGGCGATCAGGCCACACCACTTTGCTGAGTTCTTCCTTGGTTTCGCGGAAAAACTCGGTTAGATTAAAGCCACTAGTGGGCTTTTCGCCTTCGGTACTCTTGGTCACGGCGGCACTCCTTAGGGCGGGGGCAGCCCGTTGCTACCCGTTTAATTCAGCGCGATTTATTATCATAGCAGGTTTCTTCTTTTTAGGAAATCCCGATGTTTGATTGCTTGCAATCGCGCACCCTCACGACCGCCATGGGGGAGGTGGCCTACGTTACAAATGAGTTCAGCACTACGCCCTATGCCCGCCCGCCCCTGTTTTTTTGGCATGGCTTTGGGGGCGGCTCTAGTCGCTATGAATGGTCAGCGGTTTACCCAGCCTTTGCGGCGGCGTATCCCCTTTTTGCGTTGGATTTGCCCGGTTGGGGAGTCTCTGAGCATCGCGATCAATCCTATACGGTGGCGGCTTATGTGGATCACTTGCTGGAGTGCCTTGGCCAATTGACGGCAGAACCAGCAGTGGTAATCACGTCGTCACTGACGGCAGCCTTTGCTATTCAAGGGGCGATCGCCCATCCCCAACGCTTCTGTGGCCTGATTCTCACCTGTCCAACGGGGCTGAGTGATTTTGGTCAAGATTACCGCCAGACCCCCCTTGCCCAGATTGCCCGCCAGCCCTATGTGGATATCGCCTTTTATCGCCTCGGCGTGGCCAATGTCCTGAGTGTGCAGTCCTTTATGGCCAATCAACAGTTTGCCCGACCTAGCCGCATCAGCCCGGAAATGGTTGCCACCTATACCGAAGTAGCGCAGTCGGCGGGGGCAGAATTTGCTGCACTGGCTTTTGTGCGGGGTGATCTCTGCTGCGACCTCAGTCGCTTCTTGCCCCATTTGACGGTGCCGACCTATATCGTTTGGGGAGAGCAGGCAAAACTCCCTCCTGTGGCCGTGGGTCAACGCTTGGCACAGTTAAACCCCGAGGCGATTCGTGCCTTTGATGTGATGCCAGGGGTGGGACTAACGCCGCAGTTGGAGTGCCCTGCGGTGATGATTGGCTGGATTGATCGCTACCTTGGCCAGTTGCTGGCCTCCCCCTGAGGTGATCTAACGCTGGGCATTGGCAGTGGCGGGTAGGGTTGTGCCATAGACACGGGGGCGATCGCCCTGGGCCAATTGGGTGCTGCCTTGAGTATCCACTGCCCAGATCGTGGCCTTGGGATTTCCTAGGGTTTGGGTTTGAAACAGCACCCGCTGCGGATCCGTGGTGCTCCAGCCCAAAAGGGTGGCAAAGTCGTATTCATCAGCGGTGGGATAAACCGTGGCCACATGACCCATCCCCGCCTGCCAAATCCACGCGCTATCACTAATTAAATCGGTGGCAAACAAACCGCTAAGCTGGCGCACCAAGAGACGATTGCCCGTTTCTGACCAGCCGACCGGAACCAGTACTGCAATCAGACCTTGACCTTGGGGCACCTCTGCCAAAAATTCAGGCGGCATTTCCTTGAGGCTTTCAATGCGCTGCTGACTGCCGCTCTGGCGATCGCGAATTTCCAAAACACTCACCAGTTGTTGCCGATGGGCTTCTGGATGGGCCGTGAAGTAGAGGGTGGCCTGTGCCACATAGCGGCCATCGGGAGAGAGATATTGGGGCGTCTGCTGAGTCAAGCGGAGAGATTTCTTAGCCTTTAGAGCAGCGGCGTGGCCGTCGTCAATCCATTTCCAAGGGAGGGGGAAAGGACTCTGAAGCGGATCCGTGACTACTGTTTCTACGGGTTGATCGGGGGCTGAGGGTCGCTGGGCTTGGGCAGGCGTTACTGGGGCGATCGCAAGGGCTGTCAATATCCCACAGACTGAGGAGATCAAAAAGCCCCGCCACGGCGCAAATCGGGTTACCATGAGGTCACTCCTCTGAAATAAAGTTTGCTTATTTTATTGACAGTTTGGTTAAACGAATGATGACGGCTCCTCACACCTCCAGCATAGCAATTGGCCTAGGCCGATCGCAGGAAAATTAACGAAGTTTTATGATCTTGACAGAATTAGTTAAAAAATCTCGTGACTATTTGCAGTCATTGGCAGTCATTGAGATTCATTCCCAGTGGTTTCCCCTCAGTTCCCCCTCGCTCAAAGATGCGGCGACGACCCCCTATGCAGTGAATGCTAAAGGGCATTTGGCGTGGCCCAAGGGTCGGCACTCCCTCTGGTTGGGGCAGCGAATCACGGTACCCGCGACGGTTCAAGGCTATAGTGTGGCGGGTTTAACTCTACACCTTGATCTCACGTGGTGGGCGGATCAGGCAACGGTGTATGTCAATGGTCAGGCGGTGCATCAGGGGGATTTATTTGATCATTCGGTGAGTCTGTGCCTAGGGGAGGCAGTGACCCCCGGCCAAGCATGGGAGGTGGTGTTGCATCTTGTGAGTCCCGGCCACGATGACGGTGCTTTGGTGAGATCAGGCCTGCGGTTTGAATTGCCAACGGGAGTGAATCCGGACTTTGTTGCCACTGAGTTGGACATTTTGGCGATCTTTGGTGAAACCCTCAACCTGCAACCCCTTGAACCCCTGCTGAAGGACGTTTTAGAAAGTCATGGACAGCGCCCCATCTTAGATCCGTTGCTGGCGGAGATCCACGAGAAAATGCAGGCGATCGCCACCCCCTTGCGGGACTTCACCATGCACCTGTGTGGCCATGCCCATCTGGACTTGGCGTGGCTTTGGCCGATCGCCGAAACCTGGCAAGTGGCACAGTCCACTTTTCGATCCGTCTTGCAGCTAAAGGAACGCTATCCCGAACTCACCTTTACCCACTCCACCCCCGCCCTCTATGCCTATTTGCAAACCCATGCCCCGGCACTCTTTGGGCGGATTCAGGAAGCCGTGGCAGCGGGTTGGTGGGATGTAGCGGCAGGCCTTTGGGTCGAACCGGAACTGAATCTGATTAACGGTGAATCCATTGCCCGCCAGATTCTCTATGGCCAGCAGTACGTGCAGCAGGCCTTTGGTGGCATTAGCCCCATTGCTTGGTTGCCCGATACCTTTGGCTTTCCGGAACGGCTCCCCAGTTTCTTGGCTCAGGGGGGCATTCGCTACTTTGTCACTCAAAAATTGCGCTGGAATGACACCACGCGCTTTCCCCACGGTTGGTTTGTCTGGCGGGATGTGGCGGGGGCGGAGGTGAATGCCCTGATGTTGGCGCCCATTGGCGAGGGCATTGATGCGGTAAAAATGGCTGCCTATGCCCAAGAGTGGTGGCAACAAACGGGATCGCGGCGCAGTCTCTGGCTCCCCGGTGTCGGCGATCATGGCGGTGGACCAACGGCGGCAATGCTGGAACGGGTGCGACGCTGGCAACACCTCGGTGGTATTGGGCCGCAGTGGCAATGGACAACGGTGCAGCAGTATCTGGAACAATTAACCCAAGAAACACCCCCCACAACCGTCTGGCACGGGGAACTCTACTTGGAATTCCATCGCGGCTGCTACACCAGCCATGGCGATCAAAAGGCTGCCCACGATCGCGCCCAACGCCAACTGCAAGAGGCGGAACGCTGGTGTGCCCTCGCGGCAATCACAACTTCTTTTTCCTACCCCAGAGAAGAACTCAAAGCCTGTTGGCAACAACTTCTCTTTAATCAGTTTCATGATATTCTCCCCGGCTCCTCGATTCCAGAGGTTTATGCGGAGGTGAACCCAACATGGCAGCAACTCCTGACAACAACAGAAACGTTACTGGGTGCGGCGCAAACGGCTCTGTGTGCGTCTATAGACTACGGCGACCCCCCCGTGGCAGGGGCAATGCCTGTGGTTATTTTCAATAGTGGGGTGGGCGATCGCGCCGGGGTTGTCCACATTGACTTGGCACAGCTCCCTGAGGAGGTTTCCTCTTGGCGGGTTTATTGTCCACGGGGCGACTACGATTTACCAGCGCAGTTGAATGCTCCCCAAGGTTGCTTGACGTTTCGTACCCCTGAGGTGCCGGGAATTGGCTACACACTGCTGTGGCTCTGCCCGCGATCGCGCCCTGATACGTTACCAACCCCACCCTTGGGCTATGTCTTAGAAAATAACTATCTCCACGTTGAAATTGATCCGGCAACAGGGGAAATCACTAACCTGTATGACAAGTTGAATCATCGTCCCTGCTTGGGCGATCGCGGTAATCAACTGCAATTTTTCCGTGATCAGGGGCAATACTGGGATGCTTGGAACATTGACCCCAACTATGGGCAGCAGCGACTGCCGGGGGCGACCCTAGAGGCCATTGAATGGGTGACGTGGCATCAACTGGAGCAGCGACTACGGGTCAGATGGCGCTTTCAGTCCTCGCGGATGCAGCAGGAGTATGTGTTGCAGTATCAAACCCCGTGGCTGCGCATTGATACGGTGATTGACTGGCAGGAGGAACATATTCTCCTCAAGACGGCTTTTCCCTTGGCAATCAGGGCTGAGCAGATCACCTGTGAAACTCCCGGCGGCGTTACGCTGCGCCCGACCCTTCCCAATCCCCACCTCAGCGCCCATGAGCAAACAAAATGGGAGGTGCCCTTTTTAACGTGGGTGGATCTGAGTACCCCAGAGTATGGGGTGAGTCTTTTCAGCGACTGCAAGCATGGCCTTGATGCCCAAGCGAATCAATTGCGATTAACCCTGTTGCGATCGCCCACTTGGCCAGATCCGACGAGCGATCGCCGCCACCACCGCTTTAGTTATGGCGTGTTTCCCCACAGTGGCTCATGGCAAGCGGCTGCTGTCTCCCAATGGGCGGCTCAGTTTAATCATCCCCTCCGCAGCGCGATCGCCCCTGTCAACTTGTCAGGCACCTTACCCCCCCACGCTCACCTGCTCCATTGGTCGGATGCCCACATTCAATGTTTGGCCCTGAAACAAGCGGAGGATGGACAGGGTTGGCAATTGCGAGTCGCTGAAGTGGTTGGTGAAGGGGGCACCTTGGAGCTGCACTCAACGTTTATTCCATGGCAAGTCAAAGAGCAGCAAACGCTCCTAGAGACGCCCGCAGGGGACACAGACTCAGTAACCCTCAGCCCGTGGCAAATTCAAGCCTTTCGGCTGCACCCTTGACCTGCAATTGCGCCTTGAGGATTCTTGGCGATTCTGAGACAAATCTCGCTTAGCCAAGCAAATTGATCCCTCACTGCATGGCAGTTCACTACCCATACTCTATTGATGAGTGCTCATTTTTTGCCTTATAGCTATTCCAATAAAGAATGAGACATTATCCAGCACAATAATTGCGAATCACCTCATCAATAGAACTGTTTGACCCTGCATACATCCGCGCTCGCTTCAGCGCACTAAAGTCGTGCTCAATCACATTCAAATCACAAACCCTACCGCATTCAAATATCCGCAAAACAGCATTGGGGCGATGAAGTCTTTCTGGTGTCTATACCGTCCTGCTACTAATACCAATTCAATTTGAAGATAGGGTTAATAAAGGCTGTGTAATGAATGACCAGCCCGTCAAAGAACGAATCACCTCCGCCGTCAGTTGTGACAATACAGCTTGCAGCTTTTGACGCAGGGCTTCCAGCGTCTCGAAGGACTGCCATGCTCATGCTGCTCGCAGATGTTGCCACAACCGCTCAATGGGATTGACCTCGGGGGCAAACACAGGCACGACATTGCGCACAATGCGATGCACCGTCGGGTAGGCGACCTCAAGCTGATGCTCCTGTCGCAGCCACTGCACAATGGCCTTGTAACTGTGGGGTCTTGTAGGCGTTCCTGCAACTGTGCCATCACTGCTGGAGTCCTCCTTGGCGATAGGCGTTCAGCCAGCGAGTAATGGTGGACTCGTTGCCATGGAGCAATTGGGCAATTTGTGGACGGCTAATGTTACAAAGAGCTGGTATAATCTACAGCATGCAGCAATCTTTCTGTCATCTATCATCTAAAAAACCATATTATTTGCTTATTATGGCCAATACTACAACAGATAGTACAAACTCAGCCAATATGCTCCCATGAAACAGCCGTACCCCGCTCAATGGCTTGATTCACTCGCTTGCCTAGCAGTACCTCATAGTATTTAGGAGGCAACCCATACCCGGGGCGAATTGAACGAATACACTCTGGCGTAATCACTTCCCCTGCCGCCTCTTTAATAGCTTGTTTTACCCACTACCTGTGGTCTCTTTCAAGGTCTAGAGTGGTGCAATGCAAACCACCTAGCATTGTGTAGCAATGACGCATTCTGACAGGAATAACAGTAAACCTTTTGGTTTCGAGGGCTTTAATTAGGGGGAGTTGCTGGTCATGAACCAAGACTGTATCAGGAGCGATGGAAAACACATTCAATCCTGCCCAAGGAGAACTCATGGTATTTAAATGAGAAATAACACCCATGGATAATAATTCTTCATATATAGGAAGGCGCACCTCATTATGAAAGGAGACTTCAGTTTCAGGCACGGGTACAACCTCTGTAAAGTATATTTTTTCCCACTTACTAAATACTTCAGGACATGTAGACTCTTTTACTCTAAAACCATTCAAGAGAACCACTCCTTCACAAAGAGGTAATATAGTTGAATCTAAGTGAGAGGATCGATAGGTATACGTCAAATGAACTTTATACTCATTACCTAACACATCAGCAAGCCATTTGGCTCCTTTATGATTTCCAGTCGAAGAAACTAAGTATAAGATATCTTTTCCGAGTCTAATTATGTTAGCAGCATCAAAAATAATTTCATCCTCAGACAGGCGGTGAAATGTTTCATTTATTCCACCGCTTAGCTGCTGGTGTACTTGATCTTCCACGCTTTCTAGATCAGTTAAAGGACGTTGCAATAGCTGACGATATCCCCCTCTTAACTTTGGTGGTGGTGCAAATATCCATCTAAATCCTTCATCAAAACAATACTTGTAGAGTAGGTCTTGAAAGGCATAAAACTCAAATAATCTAAATCTAGATGATGGAGCGCTGACAATTAAAGTATTTCCAAAAACAATGTGAATGTCTCTAACATTATATATATCAAAACCAGATGCCGACCAATTCGGAGTGCTAAAGGTGTGGTATTCTTCATGCCATGAAGGACGTAAAACCAGAGCTCCAGCTTCTCGTAGGATACTACACAATACCTCTAAATCTTCAGCTACTTCATCTAAATACCATTGGGGGTAGGCTTTACGGGCAATAGTTTCAGCCTTTGTCAAAAGCTCAAATGATCTTGAACCATCTATAACTTCTAATCCCGGAGAGAAATTGTCAACTGTGCCAACGACGACTGTCCTAAGTTTATCCCATTCATTATTAGATTTTATTTTCATTGCTAATTCACTCCTTTACACCAAAGAAAGTATATCTCAACTCGCTCCCTTCTTCACGAAAGGAGTAGTCATAGTAATCTAGATACACAGGCCTAAACAAGGAAAATTTCTTCGCCATTTCTTCTTTATCTCTCACAAAGTTAAGGTAAAGATCATAGTCTAAACGGTCAGTCTTAAATTGGACATGCCACAAACCGTCCCCAACATAAGTTGCGTGATTTCTATAGTAGTGCGCCCATCCATTCATAGAAGCATAAATTTTGGAACCAACTTTCATATTGTCATAAAGACACCTAATTGCTAAATCAAAATCTGTATTCGACAAAAAGTCTAAGGTCTGAATCGATATAACTATATCAAAGTTACCTCCAAAGAAAATTTGCTCTGGATTAGGTTTAGGATCAATGACAGCAAAGTGGGAAGCAATATGTGGCATTCTGCTACGAGCAACGGCAATATCGTTAGCCGCAATATCAACTCCGAAACAATCAAATCCTAAATTATCGAAAAAGGCCAAGGCAGCACCTTGTCCACAACCAAAATCTAGTAAACGTTCATGTCCTGAGCCGTCAATACCGTAGTCAAACTTCAGGATTCTGCCATAAAACCTAAAAATAAAGCTCTCTACGTTTGGAGCGTTGTAAGTTCCTGACCAATAACGAGCATTTGTTTGAAGATAGTCGTTCATCGATATTTCCTCTTGAGAATTATTTATACTCTTAAGATTTAAACAGTTGGCTGAAGTTAGTCAATTATATCCCAAGATAGAGGAGTGCCTGCTTCCATCGTAACTTTGGCTTTTCTTCCGATTACTTGGTCGTAGAACTCAGGTAGTAATCCCCCTGAAGGTCGTATAATACGGACGTTTTCATGCGTAAATGTTTCTCCGCTTTTAATAGATTTCACAACATAGATCGAGGGACGTTCTTTCAGTGAAGTTTTTTCTGATGATAACGGCTCATAACAGACTTTGCCTAAACTTTCCCAAACCATCTCCGTACCTAGTCGAAGCTGGTGTAATTCTGCGGGCTCAATTGAAAAACTTGAATCCACTCCTCTTTCAGAACGGGATAAAGTAAAGTGCTTTTCAATCATCACTGCTCCATGAGCAACGGCAGCAAACGCAGCATAAGGACTCAAAGTGTGATCAGATAATCCTACATAACAATTATAGCGACTTCTCAAGTCTGGTATTGTTAAGATGTTAGCATCTTTTTCAGTTGAAGGATAGGCACTAGTGCATTTTAGTAGAATAAAGTTTTCACAGCCTCTTTTTCTGATTGTTTCTACAGCTTTTTGTATTTCATCTAATGTTGCCATGCCAATAGAAAGGAGCAATGGTTTACCGCAACAGGATGCTTCTGACAGTAGAGGGATGTGAATAAGCTCAAATGATGCAATTTTTATAGCATCGACTCCAATAGATAGGAGAAATTCTAATGAAGAAATATCGAATATAGTACTAATGCAAGCCAAACCTTTATTGCGAGCAAATTTAAATAACTCCTCCTGCCATTCCCAAGGCATGTAAGCCTCAGAGTATAAATCCCAGAGATACTTACCAAACCATGGACTCTCAGAATCATCTATAAGAAACTCATGACGTTTGCTATCAATAGTTAAAGTATCAGGTGTAAAAGTTTGTAACTTTATAGCATCTGCACCATTTTTAGCCGCAGCATCGACAATAGCAAATGCTCTATCTATATTACCATGATGATTACCAGACATTTCGGCAATAATTAAGGGACGATAACTTTGTCCAATAATTTTAGAACCGATTGAAATAGATGTGTTCATACTATTACTTCAAATTTTTATGGATTTACTTGCTCATGATTAACTGTAGCATATGGCTTACTCGGCTAGCCCCTAGATGATCGCATACCGGATTGTGGTTGATCTTAAAACCTGAATGATTTTTTATAGCCTTTAACAAGAAGTCACATATAATATGAGAATTTACCTTATTGTAATGACCTAAGTAGTTAATAAGGTTTTGTTTAAGTAAGCACATAACAGAGAGAATTTGATTTTCAGCTGTTGTTGTAATTAAACATTTTTTTTGCATAAATAAACCTTCTATCATAGAGTTGCCTCCCGAAGTTAAAAAAATATCAGCATTCTTAAGCAGATTTGCTAAGCTCTCGGGAGCATAATGAATTTTTACTTCATCTAAGTTCTTACTGATTTTTTTAATTGTTTTTAGCTGTGAATTGAAACAACCAACTACTACATCAGTACTAACTTCTTGTTTAAAGCTAGGATGACTTTTCATTAGCAACTTTATTGATTTTAGCACTTTAATTGTCTCTCCTGTAGGATCACTTCCACCATAGGAAATCAGAATTTTCTTTCTATTATCTTGTACAGTACAGTCTTGATCACTATTCTTTACAGCAATAAAATGTGAATCAATTAATGCATATCTTAAGCCTACTAATTGATGACAATTAGTTGATTTCTTTAGCAGATTTTTATCAAAAGGGATATCAATATCACTCAATACTATATCTGCATAATGTTCTCTATTACGAAAATCATCAATCACCAGTATTTTATATCCAGATTCAGCAACTCGTTGTTCCCACCAAATCCCCAAATTATAGCTATCTAGTACTACCCAATCAATTGACAAGTTTCTAATTGCTATTAATGTACATTCAGCATCAAGTAATTCTTTATTAAAGTTATTAGCAAATATATTACTTTGGGCCAGATTCCTATAAATGTTTCTCATGCAAATATGATGAAAACCCTGTAAAAGATCGTGGCTAATTGACGAAAGAGAAACAATGTAGACACAAAAGCCATCTTCAAATAACTGTTTTGCTAAGGTTAAACAACGTCGTAAGTGTCCTAGGCCGATCTCTGAATTAGCCTCTACCCTAATCGCAATATTACCTAATCTTCGCATATAAATAATGTTTCCTGAACAATGGTATTAGTTCTGTTTTTCAAACAGCCTAGATAAGAAAAGCCCCAGTAGAAAATGACTACCATGAATCCTGCACCACTTCAGTAGAGTACAGTACTTTATACAGAAGTTCGGCACGCTGCCAATCCTCAAGGGTATCGACATCCACAACCCGCCACTGGGGAATGACAAGACCAATACCTTGCTGATGAATACTGATGTCTGCAAGCCATGCTTCAGTTCTGCCCCAGTAGAACTGACCTGCATCATAATAAGCAGGCTCTAAATCCTGAGTGCGTTCTTGCTCATACTCTGGATAAAAAGGCTCCATCTGACCAGATGGATGTCGTCGTAAAGCTCGCTGTATGGAGGAAGGAAAGTTCGTTACGGGAAAAACATAGGAAGCATTAGAACTAAGTAGCATGTCGAAGGCAGCTTTGAGATCATCAACCTGTAGCAGCGGCACGGCGGGGTAAATACAGCACACTAGTTCAGGATGACAACCCTGCTCTTGCAATACTTGAATACCATGAGCAATGACTTGTGTGGTGCCTGCATAGTCGTCAGCTAGGGAAGCTGGCCGCACAAAAGGAACCTCTGCACCCCATTGAGAAGCAATAATAGCAATCTCTGGGTCTTCAGTAGAAACAACGATGCGATCAAATAAGCAGGAGTCTTGAGCGATCGCGATCGCGTAAGCAATCATCGGCTTTCCACAGAAGTTACGGATGTTTTTACGAGGAATTCGCTTGCTTCCTCCCCGCGCAGGAATAATCGCGACTTTCATTATGTTAGGGTTGCAGTATAGTTCGTCAGTAGTTTACTGGTTCTCTTTATGAGTCATCCTGCGCTCTACAATACCGATTTTTATGCGTGGACGCAAGAGCAGTGTCAAGCTCTTGTCAATAAGGCATGGGCAGATCTGGATGGATTAAATTATGTTTTCCCCTGTCTTTATCTATAGCGATCGCTTCCTCGAACACCGCTGCCGCCAATTTCACTTTGAGCGACCCGAACGGTTAGTGGCCATCCGTCAGCACTTACAGGCAGCATTTCCAGCAGCAGAATGGCGTGAACCTACGCCTGTCGGAGAAGGATTAACTCCTTGGTTGGAAAAGGTACATAGTCGGGTGTATTTAGACCAATTAAGGCGGATTGCAGCAGAAGGGGGCGGCTGGCTAGATCCCGATACCTACCTCAATGACCAGAGCGATCGCGTGGCGCGGTTAGCAGTACAGGCGTGGCTCGATGGGGTAGATTTAGCTGTACAGCGGCAGCAACCGATTTTTGTTTTGGCACGCCCCCCCGGCCACCATGCGTTGCGGGAGCGGGGAATGGGCTTTTGCCTACTAGCGAATGCAGCCATTGCTGCCCACTATGCCCTCAATCTGCCAAGGATAAGACGAGTCGCAATTCTCGATTGGGATGTCCACCACGGCAATGGTACCCAAGCACTGGTTCAAGACCATCCTCAGATTGCCTATTGTTCGCTCCATGAGTTTCCTGCCTATCCCTATACGGGGGATGGGGGCGATCGCGGCCCCTACAATAACGTCCTCAACTTACCCATGCCCACAGGCTCCACTGGAGCGGCCTATCGCACTGCTTTTCAAGATCAAGTCATGCCCTTTTTGCAGCAATTTGGCGCAGATGTGCTTATCATCAGTGCGGGCTACGATGCCCACCGCGATGATCCCCTTTCTAGCATTGAATTACAGGAGGCAGACTATGGCTGGATGATGCACCAGTGCTTGCAGATCACTCACTGTATTGTCATTGGCTTGGAGGGAGGGTACAACCTTAATGCCTTGGGGCGATCGCTGGTTGCTACTGTACAGGCGACGGTTGTTGACGATGCCGCTCGAGAACTTCCTCATAAACCGCAAGGTATTGCTTAGCCACCACAGGATAGGCAAATTTCCTCACTGCGTCCGCACGAGCTTGGTCACATAATTCAGCATGACGCTGAGAATCCGCTAACACCCATTGAATACCATCAGCAAGATCAGTTGCATCAAAGGGCTGAGCCAAGTACCCTGTTTGTTGATGAGTAATAATATCGGGTAGTCCGCCAATACGAAAGGCAACTACTGGTGTTCCACAGGCCTGCGCTTCAATAGCAGTATTGGGAAGATTATCCTGCCGAGAGGACACAATCATCACATCTGCTGCGCTGTACAGCTTACAAAGATGCTCTTCATTATCAATATGACCCGTGTATTGAACTGGAAATTTCAAATCTAGTTTCTTACGAGGCTCAGATTCACCAAAAACAACTATTTGAAACTGTTGACCTCTATTTTTGAGATAACCCAAGGCTTCTTTGAGTAAGTCAAACCCTTTGCGCACATCTCGGCCACCCCCCATTGCACCAAACAGAACAATTGGCACTTCTGTTGGTAGGCCTAGGTTTTGGCGTGTTTGTTTTTTATGATAGGGGTACCACTGCTCAGTATTAATTGGATTAGGAATCACGCTAACAGGCCAATTATGCATCAGTGCACTTTGTCGAACACAGTCTGCTAACCAGTGACTCGGTGCAACGATATGTATAGGTTTTTGCCAATATCTTCGCTTACGGTTCCATGTCCAGCGATTAAGATCAAACCCCCTTTCATAGGAAGGACGATTATGGGGGTAATAGCCCTCTTGCCAGCGCAAGTCTTCCGTGTAGTGTTCTGCACCACAAAATGCCCACATATCATGCAGTGTCCAAACAAGTGGCTGCGTTAACTTGGCAACTTCCTCAATACTTAACAGATTCGCTGCGATCCAGTGAAAATGGATAATATCAGGTAGCAGTGATTCGAGAAATGCCGTGGAATAGCAGGAAAATAGATTAGGGCTATGAAGAATTTTATTCTCTGTTCTAAAACCAGATAGCTTAATAAAAATTTTGGACAAATCATTAAGGAAACTATATTTAATCGAGCCAAGTGGATTCTTATCAGAGAAGATGTAAGTCTCTTTCATTTGAGAGGAAGCAACAACCATCGAGGCATTACAATCAATACCTCGCAGAGATTGACAAATTCTTAAAGCAGCTTTTGCAGCGCCACCTGTATCCGCGTACGTATTTAAGTGAAGCGCTTTCATCATGCCTTTTTAGTTAAGACAGCTAGTAAAGTATGCCCTGGAAGCATTTTACTTATTCCTAACTTCAAGAGAAGACTAATTGGACTTAGAGTAACATAGTTTGCAAGTAATCGGCATCCTAGATTGGGTAGTCTCAGTTTAGTTTTAAGAAAATTTCGACAATAACCAACAACAAATCCTTCCACATGATAACTTTGTAGAGGCTCTTCTAATAGGTTAGTAACCTCTAGGGGCAGAATGTTAGGTAAGTAATTAAAAACACTTTTACACCAGTGAGACATATGATGAGGAGGCTGATCAAGGAGGTTTTCATAGCTTGGATCAATTTTACGTAAGACTTCAGAATTAGGTACAGAGAGAATTAACTTGCCGTTTGGCCGCAAAATATTGATTAATTTAGTTAGAAATGAGATAGAGTCGGGGATATGTTCAATCACCTGAAAAGCACAAATAGCGTCATACTTTTGATCTGGATATTGGTTTAGAAATTCATCGATTGAGACTGGGTAAATTATAAAACCTAGTTTCTGGGCATTTTGAATTGCTTCAGGATTAATTTCCATTCCTTCAATATCAACACCCTTTCGGCGTGCTAGTTGTAAAAAGCCTGCACCACCAATACCTACTTCAAGAACTTTTGATGATGGTTGAATATAGTCTAGAGCAGCATGAAACTCCCACTTATCAGACATATAGTACCATGGAAATTTTTGTAGTTGCTGATAAAGAGAACCATCACCAGCGGCTTCAGCAGGAGTGTACCATTCAAAACCAGTATCCAAACATTTCCAATGCATAATCTCTTTTATAGAAAGAAATTTATCAAACAACTTGATACCAAAAATATCGTACCATCTCTGGTAAATTTTCTCCGTAGAAATTGACCTGAGACATACTGTATTTTCTTGATTTGTCAAAGGTGACTTAGGGTGTACTAAGCTCATTTTAGTGTCTCCTTGTTAACAAAAAAACCTTTGCTAGTCACTTGGATTCAGAAGTGTTGAAAGATAGTTTGAGAGGCTAGAAAAAAGGAAGAAATGTCATATTCTTCCCTTAAAAGAAGAAAAAAACAATCAATTGGCTTTACTGAGGAACTAGTTTCGATACTATGCTTCTAATTAGTGAAGAAGGAAAACGCATACGCTTGCCACCAAAGTGCTCATTGAAGGTATACTTATCTGCTTCTACATCAACAGCCACTTCACTTGGATGTTGAATTTCTCCTATTGGAAAAACGGGCAAGTTTGCATGAATATGACCTGCAGTCTTTGTATGAGTTGCATCAGAACCAAAACCAATATTGCTTACAAGATTAACGTTGGGTGTTGCCGTCAAGGCTCCATGATACCAGACACAGGCCGTCCATTGATAGTCCCATGTATTAATCTCACTTGAATACACTCGATTAAAAATCTTACGCCAGTATCCCTCCTCAACAGAGTTAAAGTGAAGATTTTGCCACGCTGATGATTTGCTCCACGCCGGCCAAAATGAGATGTCTACGTCGTATTTAGACCATGCCCGTTTCCACGTAGCCCAACCCCAGCAGTGATTATATTTAGAGAAATAATAGCTAGCTTTTCCACGCCACTGCCCATCCTGAAAGTTGTTTCCCGTGATAACCCAAACCCGTTCGTCTTGTTCGTAGTATTCAAGCAATTCATCACAAAACCTAAAAAAGTCAGGATGGGGCAAACAGTCATCTTCTAGAATAATCCCCTTTTCTTCATGCTCAAAAAACCAAGTAATGGCACTACTGACGGCTACCTTACATCCTAGGTTCTTCTCTCTAAAAAGAGTTTTAACTTCACAAGGCCAATCTACTTGCGTAACAATCTCCCTGACTTGTCTAACTTTCTCTGCTTCGCCCTCATAGTCAGGTCTAGGACCATCTGCAGCTATATAGAACCTTCTGGGTTTGACTTGACAAATCGCTTCAAGCACTTTTGCAGTAGTTTTGGGGCGATTAAACACTAGAAGTAATACCGGGCTACTTACCATAGGTCAAGATTCGTAAATTCCGAATAAATTTTAAGATAAATCGAAATAAAATCAAATCAATGTAGCTTATCACGACTGCTAAACGAAATGTCAGCCTTTGCTTTGTAAGGTCATTGACACCCTTTATATCTACTAGAGATAGACCAGAACGGATAACACTCTTAATTTGGTTTCGGTAATTCTTAGTTTCTTCTATAAGGATAAAGATTTTTTTAAGGTAATGAATATAAGTACTTGTAGTTCTTTTGTCATAATCAATAGATATATTAGTGCAAATAGTAATAGCCTTCATGTAGTCAGTGTACAGCCGCTTTGTCCTTTCGTAATCTGTTGTTCCCCACGCTTCCCAGTGACACCTATTAAGAACTGTATGAACAAACCAGTTTCTATTAATGAAGAAGCAATCATATTTTAATAGTAAATCAAAAAAATAAATAAGTGGGAAAAAAGCATTTTCAATATTTTCATTCCACAAACTAAAGTTTATCAGTTTGGGCTTGAAGAAAAGCCCAGTTAATATAAATCCGTTATGTAAATAGCGAATTGAGTTTATGGTTCCACGCGGTATTAAGGTATCTTGCTCAAATGGCTTACACACTACACAATGAAGAGAACCATCTTCTAAGTATGAATATCTTGGCACAAAAAATGAACCTATTTGTACATTTGTGTTATTTTCGTAGCTAGTTAAGTTATCTATGAAATTAATTATATCAATTAAGATGTTCGGCTGTAAGTAGTCATCATCAGTTAAGATGCAGGCGAAGTCAGCAGAAGATTCAAAAACCATATCACGAATATTTAGGCTCATACCTTTGTTATAAGTATTAGTCCTTATATCAACTATTTCTGGTAATATATTGATTTGCTTTCTTATGTCATCACAGCTAAAGTTTGGAGTACAGTCATCAACAACTACAATACTTACTTTGTCAGCTAATTCAAATTGTTTGACTTGAGTTGTTATAGACTGTATCGCTCTTACTAGTGTTTGTGGTCTTTTATATGATGGAATAAGAAACTCAAGTTTTTTCATTGGATACATGGCTACTATAGATAAACTTACAGTTAACATTTAAGAATCAAAATAGGGATTTTATCCTAAAAAATAACTTAGATTTCAGCCTGAGTAGGATATTTAGATATGCTATCGGTAGAAGCCTGATCATCTCAACAACAAATATTGTCCTTAGTGTTTTAGCGATTGCTGGCAAGTCCAATTCTAACCCTAATACATCACTTACAAATTGCTTTTTCTCGTAACTGTTTTCTGGAGGTAAGCTAGAGAATAATTCTTTCTTGATTTGATGCGATATCATTGCCACTTCATCTCTTGGCTTAAGCACACCAAATGGATTTTGATGATGAGAAAAATTGTAGTAGACTGGCTCTTTACCAAGTATAAAGTATTTAATTCCTATTTCTTCACAATAAAACAACTCACTACCACCTGTTGGCGATGTTGCATAAAGAAAATTGCAGACTAAGTCATAAAACCTATCTACAAACAGCGGACTTAGTGCTTCGCCTGCGCTGACTATTGGTATATTGTACTTTCTAAGCTTCTTATGGTAACCCTTTTTCACATCATGCATATGCATACATATAACAAATGGTTTATAGCGATCTTCTAATGATTCCAGATTGTGGAAGTACTCATCCCAATCATAATCTATGATCTCAATTCCATCATTGGAATGTGGATAAAAAATCAAAGTGCCTTTTGCTTTTTCCTTTAGATTATAACCAGCTATTTTTCTATAGATCACCCATGGATGTGTTATATGAACCACCTTCTTAATTTGGTATCTTTCAATACTAATAACTCTCTGTTTATACCAAGATAGGTAGTAAGCAGCTTTATTATTTATCTCATGTTCCTGAAGCTCCCCTGAAAGTGCTACACCATGATCTCCGTAGACCGGTATTGGTAATATATCAGGCCACTTTAACCATAAACGATAGCAACGACCAAAACTATAAAGCTCTGTAGGCCAAAATAAAGCAGGAAGTCTTGCAAAATTACTCTTAATTCCAGTATCTACTTTTTCCGAACAGATATATTCGAGATATGCATCATCAAAACCCTCGAAAGGATTTATATCCTCATAGTTTGGCCAAATTTTTTGAGGTTTGATAGGCTTCTTCATGCTTTATTTACGTTATGATAATTAAAATACCTCGATTTAACCGATTTTCAAGGCAGTTGTCAAGAGCAAGCTCGCCGTGGTCGCTCGATGGGATTTTTTGCGATTGATGGATTGAAGCATAGAAGTAGTGGAGAGGATCTACAAGAATGCCTCAAGGATTAACGAAAGAGAGTGGCGTACTTGTGACGGGGGGTACAGGGTCGTTTGGCCGTGCCTTTGTTAAGGAGGTGTTGCGGCAGTTCCCTGATATTCGACGTCTCGTCATTTTTAGCCGTGACGAGCTAAAGCAGTTCGAGATGGCTCAGGAGTTCCCCTACCAAAAGTATCCAGGTATCCGCTACTTCATTGGCGATGTTAGGGATCGCGATCGCCTACGCCGGGCTCTGAACAAGGTCGATATTGTGGTTCATGCGGCTGCCCTGAAGCAAGTGCCTGCGGCGGAATACAACCCCATTGAGTTTATTCGCACCAATGTCATGGGGGCCGAAAACGTCATTCAAGCCTGCCTCGACACCGGTGTCAAGCAAGTCATTGCCCTCTCCACCGACAAGGCGGCTGCCCCCATCAACCTCTACGGGGCAACAAAGCTCTGTAGTGACAAACTCTTCATTGCTGCCAATAACTTTGCGGGTCGTGATCTGCGGTTCAGTGTGGTTCGCTACGGCAACGTCATGGGGTCACGAGGCTCCGTGATTCCTTTTTTCTTGAAAAAGCGCTGTGAGGGCTGCCTACCAATTACGGATCCAGCCATGACTCGCTTCAATATCTCCCTCCAAGAGGGGGTAGAAATGGTACTGTGGGCACTGCAGCACAGTTGGGGGGGCGAAATCTTTGTGCCGAAAATTCCCTCCTACCGCATTCTCGATGTTGCAGAGGCGATTTGCCCGGAATGTGAGCAACAGTTTGTGGGTATCCGTCCAGGGGAAAAGATCCACGAAGAGATGATTACCACTTCCGATTCTTATACCACGGTTGATTTGGGTCAATACTATGCCATTTTGCCAACTCAGGGACGCTTCACGCTAGAAGAGTACTGTGCCCAAACAGGGGCAACACGGGTTAAACCGGGCTTCAGCTATAATTCTGGCACCAACGATCGCTTCCTTAGTGTCGAGGAGCTACGCGCCCTGATTCGCCAACACGTTGACCCGAACTTTGTTCCAGGCAGGGGCTAAATGGGCACAATTCCCTACGGTCGCCAAGACATTACGCCAGAGGATATTGCGGCTGTCGTTGACGTCCTGCAATCGGACTGGCTGACCCAAGGCCCCAAGGTTCCCGAGTTTGAAGCAGCACTGGCCAGTTATTGTGGTGCACGGTATGCCGTTGTGGTTAGTAGTGCTACAGCGGCACTTCACCTCGCCTGTATTGCAGCGGGGCTACAGGGGGGCGATCGCCTGTGGACATCGCCGATTACTTTTGTGGCCTCCGCCAATTGTGGCCTTTACTGTGGTGCCACGGTGGATTTTGTTGATATTGACCCCCACACCTATAACCTGAGTGTTTCTGCCCTTGCCGACAAGCTAGCAATGGCCAAAAAGCAAGGGACGCTTCCCAAGGTCGTCATTCCTGTTCATTTGGCAGGGCAATCCTGTGAGATGGCTGCCCTTGCTGAATTGGCGCAGACCTATGGCTTTATGCTTATTGAAGATGCCTCCCATGCCCTTGGGGGTCAGTACCGTGGCCGACCCATTGGCTGCTGTGAATTCTCGACGATGGCGGTTTTTAGCTTTCATCCCGTCAAGATTATCACCACGGGTGAAGGCGGTGCCGTTCTCACCAATGATCCAGACCTCTACCAGTGCCTTATCCGTCTGCGCAGCCACGGCATTACCCGCGATCCCCAACAAATGGTGAGCGACTCCCACGGCCCTTGGTACTACCAACAACTGGAACTGGGCTTTAACTACCGCATGACCGACCTCCAAGCCGCCCTCGGCCTACGGCAACTGCAACGCCTCGATCTATTTGTCGAGCGGCGGCGTTTTTTAGCCCAACGCTACCATCAATACCTTGCTGATTTGCCCCTCACGCTCCCCTTTCAGCATCCTGACACCCGCTCCAGTTGGCATCTGTACATCATTCGCCTGAAGCGAGACCAGATTCAAACTTCCCATCGCGAAGTCTTTGAAGCCCTGCGCGCCCTTGGGATTGGGGTGAATCTGCACTATATTCCTGTACATACCCAACCCTACTATCAGCAATTGGGCTTTCAATGGGGAGACTTTCCCAACGCCGAAGCCTACTACCAAGAAGCGATTAGCTTGCCACTGTATTATGGACTGACCCTTGCTCAACAGGATCAAGTGATTCAGGCACTCAAGCAAGTCTTGGCTTAAGGCCGTGACGCCAACAGTCCCTCCCCTAGAATTGAAAATAGCTCAGGTAAAAGCATGTCATGGAGCAGGCAGAGATTATTGCCCTCATTCAACAGGAGCTACCTCGGCTCGTGGCTCAAGATCCCAGCCTGAGGGACTTTGTCCTGCGCACAGTCTCAGAATTATCCCTTCCCCGTCGTGAGGCAGATATTAAGTTCGATCGCATCCTAGAGGAACTGCGGCGCGATCGCGAGGAACAAGCCCGTCGTTGGGAGGAAGAAAATCGTAAATGGGAAGCACAAGTCCGCAGATGGGAGGAACAGGATCGCCGCTGGCATGAGCAACTTGCAGAAATTCGGCGTCTGGATAAACGGTTTGAGAGTACGATAGGTGCCCTAGGTGCTCGCTGGGGCATTGCCTCTAAAACAAGTTTTCGGAAGGCACTTGCTGGGATCTTGACGGAATCCTTTGGGGTTGAAGCCTCTGGGACCATGAGCGCGAGGTCTTTGGTCGTCCGGATCAGGTGGAACTAGACTTGATCATCAAGAATGGTCTCACGATCGCCTGTGAAATTAAATCTTCAATTGACAAGGCAGGGATGTATATCTTTGATCGCAAGGTGAATTTTTATGCACGGCACCACCAACGCCAAATTGACCGTAAAATCGTGATTTTGCCAATGGTAGATGATCGAGCACGACCGGTTGCCGCAGCATTGGGAATAGAAATTTATCGCTATGCCGATGCTGTAGAGGGTCTATAGGCTCTCCCGGACACTAACAAGGGGAAGAGGGGGGCACAGAGTCATCGTGGGGATCGGGTACAGGGTCATAGCCGCCGGCAGCAAAGGGGTGGCAGCGCAAAATACGACGAATGGCTAAATAGGTTCCCTTGACTGCTCCAAATCGGGCGATCGCCTCAACCGCATAGGCAGAACAAGTGGGCGTATAGCGACAGGTGGGCAAAAATAAGGGCGAAATCCAATGCTGATAAGCGCGAATCAAAAAGATCAGTGCTTTGCTTAGCCAGTTGTCCACAGCCTTTGCCTACAAGGTATCCCAATTATACCCAGGTTAATGGGGGCGAAATAGATGGTGATGTTCTGGACTATAGAGGCAGGAGCGCAATGAGCCATGGCCTTGATGTTGTACTGCCAGTGCTGGACTGATCAGGTAAAGGGTGGTGCGCGTCAAGCGCTGCTGCTGACTGAATGATGCCATTTCAGCCAAGGGAACCAGCCACAACTGCTCATCGGGCCATCCCAAGCGGTAGCCCACAGCAACTGGGGTTTCGGGTGGATAGTGCTGAAGCAAATCTCGCTGAGCACGGTGGACACAATTCGCACTCAGGTAGAGGCAAAGGCTGGCTTTGTGGGCGGCTAGACTGGCCAATTCTTCTGTTGGTGGGACGCGTGTACGGCCACTGGCACGGGTGAGGATAATTGTCTGTACCAATTCGGGTAGGGTGAGTTCGGCATTGAGGCGGGCGGCAGCCAATTGATAGGCACTGATGCCGGGGACAACTTCAACGGTAATGCCTGCTTCGGCGAGGCGGGCAATCTGCTCGTGAATGGCACTGTAGAGGCTAGGGTCTCCCGATTGCAACCGTACCACTTTTTTACCCGCTTGGACTGCTTCAACCATCAGCGGAATCATTTCTTCAAGAGTCATTGCGGCTGTGGGAATACAGGTGGCACTCGGCGGTGCAAACTGCAAAATCCCCGTCGGCACAAGAGAATCGGCATAGAGAATCACATCGGCCTCTTGGATCAGCCGTTGTCCCTTGAGGGTGAGTAATTCTGGATCACCGGGGCCAGCACCCACAAAGTAAACCCCAGCCGAGGTCTGTCTTTTTAGCACTACACTGCACCTGATTATTCCCCTTACTAAGATTAACTTTTGCCGGTAACACAGTTATGTCAGGATCAAGACAGGTCAGTTTAAGAGGCAGCGAATCATGAGCGGCAAACGGATTCTCATGCTTGTGGGTGACTATGTGGAAGATTACGAAGTGATGGTGCCCTTCCAAGCCCTCCAAATGGTGGGTCATACCGTGCATGCTGTCTGCCCTGATAAAGTCGCTGGGGACATTGTTCGCACGGCAGTTCACGATTTTGAGGGGGATCAAACCTATAGTGAAAAGCGGGGACATAACTTTACCCTCAATGCCACCTTTGCAGAGATTGACCCCGTTACCTACGATGCACTAGTGGTGCCGGGGGGTCGTGCCCCAGAGTATTTGCGCCTCAATCCACGGGTACTGGAAATCACCAAGCACTTCGGCGAGACCCAAAAACCGATTGCAGCCATTTGTCACGGCCTCCAACTGTTGGCGGCAGCAGGCGTTCTTGCGGGCAAAACCTGTACGGCCTATCCGGCCTGTGGCCCTGAGGTCGTGAGTGCTGGGGGTAACTTTACCAGTGTGGCAGTGGATGCAGTCGTAGTGGATGGCAATCTGGTCACGGCGCCCGCTTGGCCTGCCCATCCCCAGTGGTTGGCGACATTTTTAGAGATTTTGGGAACAACGATTAGCCACCGACCCTTGGCAGCAGTGTAGGATCACCGTGGCATGGCGATCGCCCTCAGCCAAATTGCCCAATATCTCCAACGGCACCAACTGAACTATCGGTTGAATGCGGCCAACCACCAAATTATTACGGGCGTCAACGGTGATCACCTTGAGCGATTTATCGTCGTCATTGAGCTAGATGAGGGGGGCGAGTTTTTTAAGCTCTATGCCCCCAATCTTTTGCCGGGGATTAAAACCCACCGCTTTCGGGATGCCATTTTGCAAACGCTACTGTGCATTTCGTGGCAGACAAAAATGTTGCAGTGGGAGTACGACCCCAATGAGGGTGAAGTGCGTGCCATGATTGAATTCCCCATTGAGGATAGCACCCTCACCGAACGGCAATTTTTTCGCTGCTTGGGGGCACTCGTGGAAATCGTTGACAATACAGTGCCTCGGCTGCGGCAGTTGGTTCAAAAAGAACCGCCCGCTCCAGATACAGATTTGGCCATGGGGGAACGTCTCCTGCTGACGATTCAGGAAGAAGCACCGGGGCTATTGGATCTCATTGCCCAAGCTCTTGAAGCCCGCCGCCAACGGGGTCGGGTCAGTTTGAATTTAGAGAATTTAGACACCTAAGTTAGACATCTAGAGTTCTGTTTAGATTCAGATTCAAGACGAGGGGGGTGCAGGGGGCGTTTGCCGCGCGTAGAAGCGGCCATTCTTCATTTCAATCAACCCTTGACACTTTTCACAACTAAAGCGCCACAGCTTACCGACCGGAACTTTCAGCGGGTGATGACAATGGGGACACTCGCCACTCCATACCTCCTCATCCCCAAGCATCCACATACTGCCCACGACCATCGGCAGACCGATGATGGTGCCTAGCCCCGTGGCACAAAAGCCCAGACCCATGACTATGCCGGCAAGACCTGCCACCTTTGATTGATGATCGCGGGGGACTTTTTCAATCGTTGGAATGGTGTAAATCTCGGATTCAGAGGGGGGTAGTGGGGGTTCTGTGGCGGTTTCAGGGGGAGGCGTCTCATCTGCCTTCACTTGCGGCACAGGCTCGGCCTCTAACCAAGGATCCCGTAGGGGAGGATAGTTGGCGGCTTCTTGGTCTTGGGGAAGGGCAGAAGATTCTGAAGGGACTGGGGGTGCAGTGGGCAACGTGTCTGAGACTGCCCAAGGATCCTCAACAACAGGGGCAGCGTCTGGGGCGATCGCCCCCTCAGGCGAGGATTCAGCTTTAGCAATCATCTCAGGGGTTATCGCGGTGGGTGGGCGAACCTCAGCTTCTAGGGCGGCAATGTCCTCAGTCGTCGGTTCAGGGAAGTCGTATGCCTCAAGGGTCAGTTGGTCTAGGGCAGCTTCAGAGAATTCGGCTGCTGGTTCAGGGATCTCAGCAATACTGTCTTGGGCTTCTGGTGTTGCAATGCTCTCTTCTATGGACTCAGAAGCTTCTGGAGGTGGTTCAGCAGCGACCTCGAAGACTGGCAATTCTCCTGAGAACCCAGCAAGGGTGTCGGATTCAATACGCTCTTCTTGAAGGGGGGGCGACTCAAATGGAGATTCTCCACGGTCAGTATTGGGTTCTGGTGAGGGTGGGTTGGGGTCAAAGGCGGCAGCTAAATCTGCCAAACTAATGTCCTCATCAGGATCGATTTCTGGAATTTCATCTAGGAAACTCTCTTGCGGCTCACTGATGGGTTCTGCCCCTGTTCCATTCTCAGTGACTTGCTCTAGGGGAAAAGCTACATCCCCATATTCAGGTGTGCTCTCTACTGGAATCGGGTGTTCCTTCTCTTCGGGCGATCGCGCCACAACATCCTGACTTTCAGATATGGCAGGTGCCTCGGAGGTCATAAAAGCAGACATTAAATCCAGCAGCGTGGGTTCAGGGGGGGATGGCTCAGTCGCTGCCGTTTCGGTGCCCCATGGATCCTCGACCACGTCTCGATGGGGTTGGGTGGGTGGCAGGACTTGGAGCTGAAAATGACTTTCCCAGAGGGGGACGCCCAACACCCGTGACTCAATGAAAACCCGTTGAATCGCTGGCAAGTGCAATTTTTCTAAGGCAGTGCGGATCAGGGTTACGGCTGCCCCTTGATTGAGCATTTTTTCTGAATGCAGCGTGATCATTAACTCCTCGGCCTGACGTACCACAGTGGCCTTTACCCGCTTTGGCAGGAGGACAGCATTCAGCAGCGTACCAATGGCACGGGGGTCGCCCTGCCGCGCAATATCGAGCAAACGGGAATCACTCATAAACCGATGAATGGAACGGGGTGCCGCTAGTTCTAGCCTACTGCAATTTCCAGAGAGGGGTGAGGGACTGGGGGCGATCGTCCACTATCCTACCTAATCAAAGGGCAAGTTCATCTACACCCTGAGCTGAGAGCGGTTGAGAAGCTTGGAAAAAATCCCTTCGGCATCAAGGACATCCATACCATTTTCTGAAGCGGCGGCTATAGGATCCTTGATTTGTGCGTTACCCTTTCGGCGTAACTTACCCTTTCGGGGATTTCAGTGGGGCTATGCGGGGGATTAATAGCCCGAACTACCTTTAGTTTAGCTAAGGGATGGCCAGATGACAACTGCCTAAAGCGTGTAAATTGTTACAAACAATTACAAGCACCCACTAGACTGGGAAAAAGGATGTTCACAAGTTTCAGCAGGGCATGACAGCGGCAACACGTTCCACGGATTGGCAACTTTTGCAACGACTGATTCCTTACCTCAAGCCCTATCGCTGGGGACTGGTGGGAAGTGGCTTGCTCTTGATTCCCTTGGCGGCAGCAGCAGCATTACAACCGATCATCATTGGTCAGGCGATCGCCTTCCTCAAGGGGGAAGAGAGTACCTATAGCTTTTTGAAACCTTTGACCCTGACCCAAGGGATTGATCTACTGAGCATTGCACTGCTGATTACCGTGGTGCTGCGTTTTGGGGTGCAGGCGGTGCAGGGGTACTGGATTCAAAAAATTGGCCAAAACATTACTGCCGATATTCGCCATGACTTATTTGACCACGTGCTCCGGTTATCGTCGCGCTTTTTTGACCGCACCCCCGTCGGTAAGCTCATTACCCGCTTGACCAGTGATGTGGATGCTCTGGGGGATGTGTTTGCCACTGGCGCCGTCGGGGTTCTCAGCGATGTCTTCTCAATGCTGGTGGTCGTCCTGACGATGTTTTTCATTGACCGCCTCCTAGCAACGCTGCTGCTGGCCTTGGTACTGCCCATCACCGCCCTGATTATCTATTTTCAACATCGCTACCGCGTGGCCAACTACAAATCCCGCGAGGAGCTGTCGCTACTGAATGCCGATCTTCAGGAAAACATCGTTGGCATTACCGTGGTGCAACTGTTTCGCCGTGAGGCCTTTAATAGCCAACTGTTTCGGCGGCGCAATCAACGCTACATCAAAGAGGTGGATCGGACGATTTTCTACGATTCGGCAGTATCAGCAACGTTGGAGTGGATTGCCTTTGTGGCGATCGCGGGGGTTCTCTGGCTGGGCGGTGCCTTGGTGGAGCAGCGCACGATTGACTTTGGCACTTTGGCCACGTTTATTCTCTTTTCCCAGCGCGTTTTTGATCCGTTGCGGCAGTTGGCGGAGAAATTTACCACGGTGCAAGCGGGCTTAACGGCCATTGAGCGCATCCATGATCTGCTCTCAGAACCGATTGAAATTCAGGATCCCGATCGCACCTTTTTGCGTTTGCCCAAGCCAGAAAATACAGCCGCTGCCGTTGAGTTTCGCGATGTCTGGCTGGCCTACAAAGACGATGACTATGTCCTCAAGCAACTTTCCTTTCAGATCCATGCTGGCGAAAAGGTGGCGATTGTTGGCCCTACGGGTGCAGGCAAAAGTTCAATTATTCGCTTGCTCTGTCGCCTCTATGATCCAACGCGCGGTGAAGTCCTTGTTAGTGGTCGCAATGTTCGCGACTTTACCCAAGCAGAACTGCGGCAGCACATTGGCGTGATTTTGCAGGATAGCTTTCTCTTTTCCGGCGATGTCAAAAGCAACATTGCCCTTGGCGACAACTACACCCTTGCCGAAATTCAGCGGGTGGCCGCCGAAATGAACATTGCCGACTTCATTGAGCAGTTGCCCCAAGGCTATGACACTCCCCTGCGGCAGCGGGGCACGAATCTATCAGCGGGACAGCGACAACTTTTGGCCTTTGCGCGGGTGGCGATCCGCAATCCAGAAATCCTTATCCTTGATGAGGCAACCGCCAATTTGGATGTGGGCACGGAGGCAATGATTCAGGAGGCCTTGAACCGCCTGTTGGTGAATCGAACCGCCATTATTATTGCCCACCGCCTCGCCACGATTCGCCATGTGAATCGCATTTTTGTGCTCAAACGGGGACAACTAGTGGAGCAGGGCACCCACAGTGAACTCTTGGCTCGCAACGGGGTGTATGCCCATCTCTACCGATTGCAAGCACTCGCTGAAGAAGCAGCCCCTAAGCAGGATGCCTCGCCCCTTGCCTAATCCACAATAACAGCGGCAGCCCCAGCAGTTGCAGCACCACTGACACCAGTACCAACAACCCCAAGGAGCGATCGTAGAGCACTCCCATGAGCAAACTGCCGAGAAACCACGCTAAGCCATAACCAGTGCTGAAGATGCCATAGGCTGACCCCCGCCGCTCTGGGGGGACGAGGTTGGCGACGATCGCCCGCACAATGGATTCTTGGGCACCCATGCCAATGCCCCACAGCACCATGCCCCAAATCACCGCAGAACTGAGGAAGACCAAGGGAGCAAAGCCTACCGACAGCACAACCGCAAGGATCAAGGCCATGATGCCAATGCGATCCAGTAAGTACCCAAAGAGCAGGGCAGCCACGGCATCAACCCCCATCGCCAAGGCGTAGAGCAGCGGAATTTGACTCGTTTGCAGACTATCCCCCTGCTGTAAATGAAAGGCAATCAAGGGGAAATCCACATAACCGGCGCCCAGAAAGGCCATGGCCAATAGATAAATCCAAAACAGTGTTGGTAGTCTTTTGGTATCCAGATCCTGCACCACCGTTTCAAAGTCCCGTGGCTCTGGGTACCGCCACTGCGTCACCAATAAAACGACCAGCCCCATCAGGGCAGGGATGGCGAGGACGGCAAAACTCCATTGATAGTGCCGGGTGAGGGCAAAGACGCCGGCCACCATCAGCGGCCCAACAACGGCACCAATTTGATCCATCGCCTCATGGAGACCAAAGCCAAAGCCGCGACCCACTTGACGAGCACCGTAGGAAAGCAACACATCGCGGGGGGGTGTACGAATCGCTTTACCGGTGCGCTCAGCAATCATCAATCCCGCTAGGACTTCCCAACGATGGGCCAAGGCCATGAGGGGCACAGCCAAGGTATTGATGGCATAACCAAGGGTGGTAATGCGCCAATAGGCACGGGTGCGATCGCTGAGATAGCCAATCCCAAGGCGTAGACCATAGCCGATGAATTCCCCCAAACCCGCTACGAGGCCGACAACGGTACCACTGGCACCCAATACTCCTAAATAGACCCCCGTAAGGCTGCGGGCGCCTTCATAGGTGGCATCGGCACAGAGGGAAACCACCCCTAGGAGCACGACAAACCTGAGGGCGGAGCCTTTTTGGCAAACCATGACTCAACTCCTGTATTTAGGAATGTCCACAGTATATTGAGTGGAGAATCGTTAAGGGCGATCGCGATGGTGGGTGCACTCAGCGCAGCTAGTCCCTTAGTCATTTGGACAAGTCTGGGGTTCATCTGTGGCCGTTGGTTGCCAGCAGTGATTCCCCAATGGTTGGGGCGCAGCCTCTATTGGGTCGGAGTGCCCATTCAAATTTTTGCTTTGGTGCGGCAAACCAACTTCGCGGGGTTAATTTGGTTGGCACCGCTGCTGGCCTTTGTGGCGCTCATTGTCGGCTATACCCTTGCCCAAGGACTTTACTATTGGCAGCAACGCTACTTTCAACCCCAGTGGCTGCAATACACCCCCCCCTTCCTGACAAGTACAGTTCCCGAAGGAGAAAGTCGCCGCTTTCAGGGGAGCTATCTGATTGCCAGCATTCTCGGCAATACGGGCTTTGTCGGTTTGGGGGTCACGATTCCTCTCCTGAGTGCCACGGCATTGCCCTGGGCGGCCTTCTATGCCATTACCCAAAATGCCCTCGGCACCTATGGATTGGGTTCATTTCTCGGTCAGTACTACGGTAAGGGCAATGATCAACCTTGGTGGCGCGCCCTCGGGGTGATTCCAACGGTACCGACGCTTTGGGCCTCCATGGCCGGCTTTGCTACCCATGATCTTTCCTTGCCAGATGCAATCGAAAGGTTGTGTGAGATAGATATTCACTTGGTGATTCCCTTTGCCTTTGTTCTCACTGGAATTCGTTTGAGTCGGCTCCCCGGCTGGCAAAGTTTTCGTATGGGGTTGCTGCCTATGTTAGTGAAGACGTTGTTGCTGCCATTGACGATGATGGCGATCGCCTATGGTTTGGGCTTGCGGGGCGATACGTTGCTGGCGATCGCGATTATGACTGGTACGCCCACCGCCTTTGCCGCGCTAATTTTGGCAGAGGAATACGAACTCAATACCGAACTGCCACCGGCGGTGATTGCCCTGAGTACCCTGAGCTTTGTGGTGGTGTTACCGCTGTGGGTGTTCCTGTGCCGCCAAGTTTTAACATAACGCTAACGACTGCTCTCCTTTTCCAAGAACAGTGGCACACTGAAAATACCTGATCCATTGCTAGCCCTTTCACGAGTCTCCCTATGACGAATCCCCAAAGTCCTCCGCCGCCACCGCCGCGTGTTCCCAATTCACCCCCGATGCCGCCGCCCCGGCCGCCAATGGGTGGGGGTGTTCCGCCGCTGCCTCCCCAACCGGGAATGGCGCCTCCCCGTCCTGCTGCCCCCCCACCGCCTCCCCAAGGGATGCCCCCACAGCCCGGCATGCCGCCTCGACCCATGCCACCACAACCGGGGATGCCGCCACGACCAATGCCGCCGCAGCCGGGAATGCCCCAACAGGGGGTACCGACCCAACCGATGCCGACACCAGCCGCGCGGATCTCTGGCCCAACAATGGAACAACTGGTGCGGGAGGCCTTTGATCACGGCTATTCTGATATTCATGTTGGAGTGGGAGAAGCGCCCCGTTTTCGCGATCGCGGACGTTTAGAAATTACCAACTATCCCGTTACTGATGAGGAAACCTTTAACTACTGGCTGAATGAACTGCTGACCCCCCAACAAATTGAGCAGTTTCGCACCCACCTTGAATACGATGGTGCCTATCAGTACGAGGGTCTGTGCCGTGTGCGGATCAACATCTTTGTCGCCCTCAAAGGCCCCGCCATGGTGCTGCGCTTGATTCCGGTGAAGATTCTGACCCTAGAGCAGTTGAATTTGCCGCCGGTCTTCAAGGATCTCTGCCACTACCACAAGGGTCTGATTCTGGTGACAGGGCCAACGGGTTCCGGGAAATCCACCACCCTTGCGGCAATGGTGGACTATATCAATACCGAAATGCCGAAGCACATTATCTCCATTGAAGACCCGATTGAGTTTGTGCACCAAAGTCGCCGTGCCCTGATCCGCCAGCGGGAGGTGGGTATCCATACGCTGAAGTTTGACAATGCTCTGAAGGCGTCGTTGCGGGAAGACCCCGATATTATTCTGATTGGGGAGATGCGCGATCGCGAGACAGTGAATACAGCCCTAAAAGCAGCGCAAACGGGTCACTTGGTCTTTGGTACGTTGCACACCAACAGTGCCGTGAAAACGATTGAGCGGATCCTCAACCTCTACAACCCCGATGAACAGGGACCGATGCGGATGCAGGTGGCGGAGTCGCTGGTGGCGGTCATTGCCCAAGCCCTTGTGCGTACGACGGATGGTAAGCGGGCGGCAATTCACGAGATCATGATCAACACCGATGCCATCAAGGACTACATTTTGCGGGGTGAAGTGGAGGAAATTGAGGCAATTATTCCGCAGTGTACCTACGACGGTATGTGCACGATGAACCAATGCCTCTACGAACTCTATGAGGCGGGGCGCATTGATGAGGAAACCGCCATCGAAAACTCCCCCAAACCCAACGAAATGGCGCAAATTCTACGGGGTCGTGTCTAGGGCAATGGTTGGCCTCAAGCCTGTCTTATACAAGGGGTTGGCCCTCTTTACACCGGGGGAGGATGTGGTCTTTTGCCGTGACCCATCAAAACAGGGGCATTGGCATCAGTCGCTTTGTCAAGCCCTGCAACAACTGTTGGATTTGGAGGAGCCGCCCCTTTTCCTATCCCCCTGCTACACAGCGGCGGTAGATTACTGGTTTGATGAGGAGCAGCAATGCCTGCGAGTGGCGGCGGAGGTCTATCCCTTGGCATGGCCCCATCGTCCCCTATTGAATGCCCTCTTTGCCCCTGCTCATCAGCCCACATTGCCGTGGCAGTTGGTACAGGATCCGCAGCATCCCTGCGATGTCCAAGCCCTAGAGGCCTACCGCAGCAGCTTTCCCCAACTGTGGGAGCCTCACCAACTGATCTATGATTTGCAGGAAGCCACCCCCCTGAGCAGTTTTGCACCGCGTCCTTCGGAACCCGATCGCTATGTCTTTCGCCTCTATGTGCGTGGAGAAACCCATGCCACGGAAGTTGCCCTCAAAAACCTCCATGACTTGCTGAGTCGCTCCCTCAAGGTGCCCTATACGCTCAAAGTGGTGGATGTCACCAAGCAACCCGATCTGGCGGAGGAGGATCAAGTCCAGGCCACGCCAACCTTAGTGCGGGTCTATCCCCAGCCGGTGCGCCGCCTTGTGGGACACTTGGATAATCGCGATCGCCTGCAACGTTTATTAAGCCCTTAGACCGATGACAAATTTTGCTAAAGATCTGCTCGCGGCTGCTGCTGTGGAGCGAATGGCGGGAACTCGTGATGCCTATGTGCCCTATCTGCGCCAAGTCTTTGCCGATGTGGTGGGGGCGGATGACGCGGTCAGTGAAACCCGTGGTGGCTTAGGAGCAGCCCAAGAGCGTTTGGCCAAGATACAGCCTCTACGGTATGGCAAGAGTCGCAACTTTTTGGCGGGGGCAGTAACGGGGCTTTCGGCCTATTTGCGCCATGGGGTGATTAGTTTGGCAACTGTGCGCGATCGCCTGCGGGAAGTGGTAGCTCATCCCCATCAAGCGGAAGCCTTACTCCAACAACTGGCGTGGCGAGACTATTGGCAGCGCCTCTATGCCCGCTGGGGCGATCGCCTGTGGCAGGACATCGAACCCTATAAAACGGGTTGGCAAGCAGCCGATTATCAAACCGACTTACCTCCTGCACTCATCGCAGCGGAAACGGGACTGGCCTGTATGGATGCCTTTAGTGACGACCTACAACGAATGGGCTACTTGCATAACCATGCGCGGTTATGGTTGGCGGCCTATGTGGTGCATTGGTGTCGGGTGCGCTGGCAGGCGGGAGCCACTTGGTTTTTGCAGCATCTCCTCGATGGCGATCCGGCAAGTAATAACCTCTCGTGGCAGTGGGTGGCCAGTACCTTTAGCCACAAGCCCTACTTTTTTAACCGCCAAAACCTCGAACGCTATAGCGATGGCAGATACTGTCGCCAGTGTGCGATGGGCGATCGCTGTCCCTTTGATGCCACCTACGAGGAATTGGCAGCCCGCCTTTTCCCCCACAAGGAATAGGGTTATTGGGGAGTCGGCTTCACGGTTTTGCGCAGAATCAAACAGTTACCCGTATTGCCCACGCGCTGATAGTCCAATTCATCCATGATGGTTGCCAAGAGGCGTAGGCCGCGTCCCCCTTCGGCATCGAGGGCAATTTGGCTGGGGAGTGTTGCCAGTTTGGCCATCAAATCAAAGGGATCCCCTTGATCCCAAATGCGCAATTCAATCACAGTGTCTGCAAGGGAGAGATCAATGCGAATGGGGGTATCGCTGGCGCGATCGCGATGGGCATGGCGCACAGCATTGGTAAACCCCTCGGCAAGGGCGAGTTCCAATTTCAACCACTCTTCGATGGGCAGTGTCGTGGGGCGATATTGATTGAACCATGCCAAGAGAGCCTCCAGTTGGGTCAGGTCACTGGTTAGGGTTAGGGAAACCGTGGTGAAGGGAGGCGTCATAGGCTGAGTTGTCCTTGCTGGGGTGGAATCAGTTGCAGAGCCTTAGGATCGGATACCAAGAGGTCAAAAACAGCTCCGCAGCTCGCCCTGCCCACTGAATGTAAAGGATGCAAATGGAGCCATGACGAATAGACGTTTCGCCGCTGGAGGGCTGCTGAGATGGGCTGCAGGAGAAAGAGAGTTCAATGGCGCAACGCAGATGGGACATGAAGCAGCCAAATGCAGGAGGACTGATTACATTTTCCTCGTTTTGTTGCCCAATAGGGTGCACCAGAGCGATCGCCAGTTGGGAGACTGGCACAACCCCTGGGGAAAGAACCGTGTGCCGAGGATAATCAGCAACCCATAGAGCATCAGACGCCCATCGCGGAAAAAAGTGGCCACTGCCACTGGCAAATAGGGTTGATCGGCGAGTCCCCGCAGGAGTTCGGGCAGAGCCGTAAAGAGCATACCGCCAGCGATCGCCCCCACAAACGTCCGATTGCCCCCCACCAGCACTGCTGTCAGTGCCAGCACCCCCGTATCAAACGTGCCCTGACGCGGATTCCAAGTATTCAAAAGATGGGCCGCCAAAACTCCCGCCACCCCCGCTAGAATCGCCCCCAAGACAAACCCCAAAACCTTGTAGCGAGTGGTATCAATACCGAGGGTCTGTGCCACCAGTTCATCGGCACGAATGGCCTGCATCGCCTTGCCCGCACGGGTCTGTTCCAAGCGACCGATGGCGATCGCCACCATGATCAGCAAGGGCAGCGTCAGCCACAAATAGCCCAAGGGTGTACTAAAGGGTTGGGGAATGCCAAAGATGCCGATCGCTCCCCCAGTCACCTCCAGATTGAGTGCCAACACCCGCAGCACCTCAGAGAAAGCAATCGTCGCAATGGCAAAATAAATGCCCCGCAACCGCAGCACCGGCACCCCCAAGCCCCAGCCCACCAGACCACAGACAATAGCCGCCAACACCATTTCCCCCAGCACCAAAGGCACCGGATAGGGGTTCAGTCCTGCAAAAACACGGGTGGAGAGCAGTGCAGCAATATAGCCACCCATGGCATAAAAGGCTGGACTGGCAAGGGAGAGTTGACCACTCATCAGAGGCAAATAGAGCGACAAGGCCAACATTGCCCCCAAGGTCATTGAAACAATCAAGAAATCGTAGGTGCCAAGCCAACCCGCCATAGCTAGCGCTAGAGATCCACCGTACAGGCCGGCACGCTTCCCTCCACAAGCTGCTGCAACTCGGTAATCATCGCCGCTTCGAGGGTCTTATCCCCCAAGCGAATCGTCAGACGCGACAGCCGCAGTGAAGCCGTAATCCGACCGCTAGGAAGATCTAACCACACCAACTGTTGAAATTGGCGACAGCGACCACCATGGCGCTGGGCAAGGGTAGTGAGTTCCTCGTTGGTGGGCGATCGCCCCAGATCCACATCAACCACCCATGTGCCCCCACATTCCCGCCGTTTAGAGAGTTGAATTGGCATTCTCAGAACTTAACTTATAGGCGTTGAGCATAAAATTCACACCAAGGATCGCCCTTTTCCCGCGCCTTCACCTCTGCCCCTTGAAACACACCGCCCCGTTGAAAGAGACGATTGTAAAACGCCTCATCTAAGACAGGCTTCTGTTGAATGCGCCCGTTATAGACAATGTTCATCATTGCCGGTACCGCCCCTTGGGCAAAATAGCAGGCCGGTTGGGCAGCATGGGGATAAGAGGCTAAGAAGTAGTTGGTTTCGTAGTTGCCATCAATGGCCACCCGACAGGATTCATTCCTGACCACCTCTAGGGCTTGCCAACGCCCCCACCCCAAACTACTGGCAACGGCATACCCCCCGTGAATCCAATCGGTATCGGTTTTCAACATGGGGCCAATGACCGTTTCCCACTCCAAGGATTCCATGATATTGCCAAAGGTATAAAAGACACAAACATGGCCCGATTCACGAATCAACGCCTGTCCCACCTCTAAAAGCTGTGGATCCACCTTTTGCAGCTCATCAAGGAAACGGTACTGAATGCGGTTGTAGTAGTTGGCAGGCATCCGCGTCAGCAGCACATTAAAGGCACGAATTTGACCATTCGCATCCCCTTCCAGGGGCAGTCCCCACAGAGCTTCGTTCACCGCATCGTAGTCCACACTGGTTTCTGCTTTTGGCAGCGGGACGGGTTGATCAATGAGCTTGCCCATTTGCGGACTCGGTGTTAGGGAGCGGCGCACCGGTGCTTTGGTCACATGGATCATGCAGTGATCCTGCCGCGTCACCGCCATACAACTGGTTTCTTCAGCCACATAGGTACCCAACGCCGCAAAGGTGGCATCTAGGGCTGCCGCCACATAACCCACCGCCAAGTGATCAATGGGTTTCGTGCGGCTCACCTGCTCACCGTATTTTCCAAGCCAGCCCTCTGCATAGTGGGAGTGGGTTAATTCCACCTCACCCCCCTCTTCTGTCACCTCAAAGTTGAGGCGGCCAAAGCCCAAAAAGCTAAAAATCTGGGCGGCGGTGGCAAGGCGTTCCGCTGGCGTTTGCACTCCCAACGTATTAAAGGCATTGGCGAGCAAGCTATAGAAAATCTCTTGGGCTGAGGTCTGTAGGATACTGACGCCATCAATCCAGTCGGGGTCTTCAATGGTTTGCTGGAGAAATAGGTTGTAGTGGTGGCAGTGGAAAATCACTGGTTCGTCAAAAAAAGCCACCAGCTTGCGGGGGCGATCGATGCGGAGATGCTCAAACATGGGTACAAATCTTTTCTTAAGTTTCTAATTAGGGGCAGTTCAACAACACTAGGGAAGCGCAACGGGGAGACGTTCCACGCCCAAAATATCGGCCACACCCTTATAGAGAATCCGCACTTCCCGCTCATCCAATTGGCCTTGTTCCAGCCGCTCGCGGTGCAAGCCCGTTTTCAACGAGAGCCGCAGCGTCACAAAGTTGGGATCCGGGGCATAGCGACGGGCATAACTAAGCAGCAGTTGAGCGACGGAGGTCGTGTTATCCTGCACGGGGGGCAGCAGTGGCTTGCCATCCGCCAAGATCGCCTTAATACGCTCAAAGACCAGCTTCAGGTTCGTGCTACCCTTGGTGAGAAACAGGACAAAGTAGGGAGTTTTGCTGAAGGCTTTGATGACCAGTCGTACCTCTGCCGAACCCGCTAGCAGATAGTCTGCCTCCGAGGCCGGATCCACCACTTGGCACACGCGATTGTTGGCTCGCAGCAGATCGCTGGCATAGGCACCCAAAAAACTCAAGGACTCATTTTCAAGGCTGTTGCCACTGTAGTTAATTTCGGCAATGGTTGCTCCATCCGTCATGCGGCCAATCAACACGGCCAAAACGCCCGGCACCCCAGCAATGTGTTGTTCTAAAACACTCTTGAGTGTACGCACCAGCATTGCGAGTTTCCTAATCAAGATTAAGCTTTGACTAACTCTACTTTATAGAGGGAATCAATTGTTGCGCATCCGTAGAATTTCTGATATTCTAGATTTTTATTAAAAATTAACAATTGTATCCGCAAATACTTTATTACACTATTTTGCAGCGGGTCTGCAGCGGAGCCCTTGCCTATGGCGCCGATCACAGAACTGCCCATCCCTGAATTTTTTGATGCCACTAAGGTTGCTCAAGTGTGGCGCGTTCCCTACCAAGAGCGGGCAGCGCAGGCGCGGCAATGGGCACAGCGGTATCAAATTCCCCCTGCCGCTGAGGATCAGCAGCGTACGATCCTTTTGCTCATTGATGTCCAAAACACGTTTTGCTTACCCGACTTTGAGCTATTTGTCCACGGTGCCGTTGCGGATAATCAACGCCTCTGCCGCTTTATCTATACCCACCTTACTCACATTAGCGAGATTATCGTTACCCTCGATACCCATACCGCCAGTCAAATTTTTCATCCCCTCTTTTGGAGAGATGCTACCGGGGAACCGCCGCCACCCCTAACCACGATTACCGTTGAGGACGTTGAGCGCGGGCGCTGGCAACCCAATCCCCATTTGCTGACCTCCCTCGGCATGACTGATCAAGAAAGTTTGCAGGCCTATGCCCGGCACTATGTTGCCCAGTTAGCCGCCAAAGGCAAATTTCCGTTGACGATTTGGCCTTACCACTCGATGCTGGGGGGAATTGGTCATGCACTGGTGTCTGCTGTGGAGGAGGCCTGTTTCTTTCACACCGTGGCGCGACAGCAGCAAACCCGCATCGAACTCAAGGGGAGCCATCCCCTGACCGAAAATTATTCGGTGCTGCGGCCAGAGGTGAGCCATGACCCCCAAGGGCGTCCCTTAGTGGCGGTGAATCGGGCTTTGATTGAGCATCTACTGGCGGGCGATCGCCTGATCATTGCCGGTCAAGCCAAAAGTCACTGTGTTGCTTGGACGGTGGCTGACCTGCTCGGTGAAATTCAGCAGCGAGATCCCCAACTCGCCCAGCGGGTCTATCTCCTTGAGGATTGTATGTCCCCTGTGGTGGTGCCGGGGGTCGTGGACTTTAGTGAAACTGCCAATGCAACCTTTGCCGAGTTTGCTGCTGCCGGCATGCACCGGATCACCACTAGCAGTGCTCCTTGGAATCTTTAGTTGATCTAAAGACTTACCACTTCTGAAAAGAGACAGTTTAGGATCGGGGCTAGATGCATCCTCACTAGGGAGGGGCAATGACTGACTACGCAGCCCATGAACAGGCTCTCGATCGCGATTGTTTGACCCTATCTCGGCACGTTCTCCAGCAACTCCAAAGCTTTGACGCCGCTGCCCAAGACCTCAGTGCCCTAATGAATCGCATTGCCCTTGCTGGCAAGCTCATTGCCCGCCGTTTGAGTCGAGCGGGTCTCATGGAGGGGGTGTTGGGCTTTACGGGGGCAGTGAACATCCAAGGGGAAGACGTCAAAAAAATGGATGTCTATGCCAATGAAGTCTTTATTGCGGCCTTCAAGCAAAGTGGCCTAGTGTGTCGCCTCGCCTCCGAGGAAATGGAGAAGCCCTACTACATTCCAGAAAATTGCCCCATTGGTCGCTATACCCTCCTCTACGACCCCCTCGATGGTTCCTCCAATGTGGACATTAACCTGAACGTGGGATCAATTTTTGCGATTCGCCAGCAGGAGGGCACTGATCTAGACGGCACCGCTGCTGATCTTCTACAAGATGGCCACAAGCAAATTGCCGCTGGCTACATTCTCTATGGCCCTAGTACGATGCTGGTCTATTCCCTGGGCAGGGGCACCCATGTTTTTGTCCTTGACCCTAGCCTCGGAGAATTTATTCTGGCGATCGAGAACCTGCAAATTCCCGCTAGTGGCCCGATCTACAGTGTCAACGAAGGCAACTTCTGGGCATGGGAAGAATCCATTCGTAACTATGTCCGCCATGTCCATCGCCAGCCCGGCTACAGTGCCCGCTACAGTGGTGCCCTTGTCGGCGATATTCACCGCATCCTCATGCAGGGGGGGGTCTTTCTCTATCCGGGCACCCAAAAAAATCCGGCGGGTAAGTTGCGTCTACTCTACGAAGCGGCACCGATCGCCTTCCTCGTGGAACAGGCCGGTGGCAAAGCCAGTACCGGCACCCAACCCCTCCTCGATGTCGTGCCTGATCATCTGCACATGCGCACACCGCTGATCATTGGCAGTCCTGAGAATGTTGCTCTCGTTGAATCCTTCATCCGGCAAGCCCCTGCCAATCCAACCGTGACTTAGGTGTAAACCCATGGTGACCTTATTTGAAAATCCCCTACGGGTCGGATTACGCCAAGAGCGGACGCCAGAGCCGCTCATTTTAGTTATTTTTGGTGCGAGTGGCGACCTTACCCAGCGCAAGCTCATTCCCTCCATTTATCAACTGAAACTGGAACGCCGTCTGCCCCCAGAACTCACGATTGTTGGTGTGGCGCGTCGCGACTGGAGTGATGACTATTTTCGCGAGCATCTGCGCCAAGGGGTCGAGGAATTTGGCGGCGGCATTCAGGCGGAACCCCTGTGGCAGGAATTTGCCCAAGGCCTGTTTTACTGCTCTGGCAATATGGATGATCCCGCCGCCTACACCAAACTGAAAACCCTCTTGGCCGAGCTGGATGAAAAACGCCAAACTCGCGGCAATCGCGTCTTTTACCTTGCGGTCTCACCGAGCTTTTTCGTTGAAGCGATTCAACAACTAGGGGCAGCCGGTCTATTGAGTGATCCCCAAAAGCATCGCCTCGTCATTGAAAAGCCCTTTGGCCGCGATCTCACCTCTGCCCAAGCCCTCAATGAAGTGGTGCAGTCGGTGTGCAAAGAGGAGCAGGTTTACCGTATTGACCACTACCTCGGCAAAGAAACCGTTCAAAACCTGATGGTGTTTCGCTTTGCTAATGCTATTTTTGAACCCCTCTGGAACCGCCAGTACGTAGATCATGTGCAGATTACCGTTGCCGAAACCGTGGGGGTTGAAGACCGCGCGGGCTACTATGAAACTTCGGGTGCTCTGCGGGACATGGTGCAAAACCACATCCTTCAGTTATTGGCCTTGACCGCCATGGAACCCCCCAATGCCCTCGATGCCGATAGTCTGCGCAACGAAAAGGTGAAGGTGCTCCAAGCCACCCGTTTAGCAGATTTGGATAATCTCGATGCCTGTGCTGTCCGCGGCCAATACCGAGCCGGCTGGATGAAGGGCAAACCTGTGGTGGGTTACCGCGAAGAACCGGGGGTGAGTCCCACCTCCACCACCCCCACCTATGTGGCACTCAAACTGGTGATTGATAACTGGCGCTGGCAGGGGGTGCCCTTTTATTTGCGCACGGGTAAACGCTTGGCAAAAAAAGTGACGGAAATCTCGATTCAGTTTCGCGATGTGCCCCTGCTGATTTTCCAGTCGGCCGCCCGCCAAACTAACCCCAATATTCTAACAATGCGTATCCAGCCGAATGAGGGGATTGCCCTGCGCTTTGAGGCAAAGATGCCCGGTGCAGATCTGCGCACGCGCACGGTGGAAATGGACTTTAGCTACGGCTCCTCCTTTGGAATGGCAACGGCAGATGCCTATGCGCGGCTCTTACTGGACTGCATGCTCGGGGATCAAACCCTGTTTACCCGGGCAGATGAGGTGGAAGCGGCTTGGCGGGTGGTGATGCCAGTGCTCAGTGCTTGGGATGCCCCTACAGATCCAGACACGATTCCCACTTATGAAGCGGGGACATGGGATCCCGATGCCGCAGAAGCGATGATTAATGCCGATGGTCGGCGGTGGCGGCGACTGTGATCTTTATCCATCATGGGAAGAGATGGGAATCAAGGCCGAACTTCATTCACAGATAGGTACCTAGGTATGGCAACTGAATCAACTCCCCTCGTAGCGCTCCAAGATCCCGTGGATGTCTCGTTAGATGATATTGAGCAAAGTTTGCGGCAAATTTGGCTCAGCCATGGCGGAGATGGTACGGCGCCAGCAGCAGTGCGGGCAACCACCTTTACCCTAGTTGTCTATGAGGCGGATGATACCCAACAATTGCTAGCGGCCTTGGGCTACTACACAGGCCCCATTGATGGTATCCTTGGCCCCCGCATGCAGTCGGCGATTCGTGCTGCTGAAAAGAATCACAACTTGCCCTTGACGGGTCGAGTCACGCCCCAACTGCGGCAGGCCTTGCAGGCAGAATATGCTCAGGGAACCCCTCGGGGCGATCGCTATGCGGTAGATATGCGCGGTAGTGGCATTGCTGACGCGATCGCCAGCCAAAATCCCTGTCGGGTGATTGCCCTGTGTCCTACCCTTGGCGAAGATACGGGAATTACTGCTCAGGTGGCGGCCTACTGCCCGATTAACAAAAAGATGCGCAGTTCCCTCGTTTGCTGTGAATACATTACCCTCAAGGGCACCCATAGCGCCTTCCAGCGGGTGGAACCCCTGTTGCAGTCTTTAATCATTCGCGAACTCCCCCGCTTTTTGTGGTGGAAGGGGGACTTGTTCAATAACTTTGAGTTGTTTCAAACCCTTGCGCCCCAATTTAGCCGCGTGATTGTGGATTCCAGTGAATTTCTCGATCCGCTGCGGGGCTTGCGGGCGATCGCGCCTTTGCTGGAGCAGAACCTTCCCCTCGCAGATTTGAACTGGCGCCGTCTGGGGGCATGGCAAGAACTGGCCGCCGAAGCCTTTGATCCCCCCGAACGCCGTTTGGCCATTCAGGAAATTGATCAGGTGGTCATTGACTACGAAAAGGGCAATCCTGCCCAAGCTTTAATGTACCTTGGCTGGTTAGCTTCCCGGCTTCAGTGGCAGCCGCGCCAGATCCGCCACGAGTGCGGTGACTATGATGTCTATCACGTGGAATTGGTGGCCTCCGATCAACGGTTGATTAAGGCAGAATTAGCAGGTATTCCCACGGGTGATGCTGGCCTCGTGCTGGGGGATTTAATTGACCTCAAACTCACCTCCTCCAATCTCCAAGCCGATTGCTGTACAATCATTTGCTCAGAAACCCGTGGCTGTATGCGCATGGAGGCCGGGGGCAGTGCTCAAATGTGCCGTACTTATCATGTGTCTCCCCTGAGTGATCTCACGGCTGAGGTGCTCTTGAGTCAGGAACTTCAGCGCTGGGGACAAGACTTCCTCTACAGTGAGAGTTTTGCCGTTGTGGCTCAGATGCTAGCCTTGATGCCCTAGCATTAGATCCCATGACTGAAGATTTTCGCCTTGTCATTGACCTCAGTGTGGTACTGGGGGCAGCGGCAGTGGGGGGTGTGTTGGCGGCTTTGCTGCGACAACCGATCCTGCTGGGCTACCTTTTGGCCGGTATGTTGGTCGGGCCAACGGGCTTGGGACTCCTCAAGGAAGTACCCCAGGTGGAAGGTTTGGCACAACTGGGGGTGGCCTTTTTGCTCTTTGCCCTAGGGGTGAGCTTCTCCCTCGGTGAAATTCGCAAAGTTCAAGGGGTTAGCTTGGGGGGCAGTGCCCTGCAAATTCTCCTGACCATTGCAGTTACAACGCTCATTTCCGTTGGGGTTGGCTGGGTAAGTTCCCCCAATCAGGGGATTTTCCTCGGTGCTGTCCTCTCCCTCTCGTCAACAGCAGTGGTGCTGCGCAGCCTCATGGATCGCAATGAGCTGGAGTCGATCCAAGGGCAAATTATGCTGGGCATCTTGGTGGTGCAGGATCTGGCGGTGGGCTTGATGATTGCCGTCTTACCCGCCCTGAACAAACCCCCAGAGGAGTTGGGACTTGCCCTCGGCCAAGCAGTCTTGACCATTGCTTTGATTGCCGTGGGGGCGATCGCCGCTGGGATGTGGTTGCTGCCGCCTCTGCTACGGCTACTGGCCAAAACAGAAAGTCGTGAGCTTTTCCTTTTAGGCGTCGTTGCCCTCTGTTTGGGAATTGCCCTGCTGACCCAGTATTTGGGGCTTTCGATTGAGATTGGTGCCTTTATTGCCGGTCTGATGATCTCCGAGGTGGAGTATGCCGATCAAACCCTCGATTACGTGGAATCGATCCGCGATGTCTTTACCACGCTCTTTTTTGCTTCCATTGGTATGCTCATTGATCCAGTGTTTCTCTGGCAGCACTTGGATCGCATTATTGAACTGGTGAGCCTAGTGATTCTGGGTAAATTCCTGATCACCACCCCCATTGTCAAGCTCTTTGGCTATTCGTGGAAAACGTCGTTACTGGCGGGGATTGGGCTGGCTCAGATTGGGGAATTTTCCTTTGTACTGCTGACAGCAGGGCGGGGCTTGGGGTTGGTGTCCCAACAAGTTTATCTGCTCACCCTCGGCACGACAGCAGTGACGTTGCTGGTGACGCCCTTTTTGTTAAAGCTGGTGCCTGTGCTGTTGGAACTGCCCCTACTGCGCCGTATTCTCAAGGAAGATGAAATCCTCGACATGGATTTAACGGGGTTGCCGCAGCGGAATCATGTGATTGTCTGTGGCTATGGTCGCGTCGGCAAGAGTGTGGTGAAACTCCTCCAAAAACAAAATTATCCCGTGTTGGTCATTGAGCAAAGTGAAACGGTGATTAACGAAGTGCGCGATGCCCAACTGCCCTACATTTACGGCAATGCTGCTAGTACCACCATTCTGGCCAAAGCAGGCGTCGATCAAGCCCTTGGTATGGCGATCGCCCTCTCGGATAGTATGAGTACCCGCCTCTGTCTCAAGCGTGCCCTAGAGTTTGCCCCGGAACTGGATGTTATTGTGCGCGCCAATAGCGATCGCGACATTGAGTTGCTTTATCAACTGGGGGCACGGGAGGTGGTGCAGCCCGAGTTTGAAGCCAGTCTGGAGTTGGCCGCTCATCTATTCTTTACGCTAGGCATGGGTGAACGCCACATTCAGCAGCAGGTACAACAGGTGCGCGACAGCCACTACGCCAATTTGCGCGGCGATACTCCCCCTGAGGGAACCGCCCGTCTCCTGCGGCAAGCGGCTCAGGATATGAATAGTCGCTGGCTGACCGTCCCTGAGGATTCCCCCATTCGGGGCATGAGTCTTGCGGAAATTCAACTGCGCCAGTTGACGGGGGTGACTCTGTTGGCCATTGTCCGTGCCGATGGTACTGAGGTGGATTATCCCAGTGGTGAAACCTGTCTGCAGGGGGGCGATCGCCTCCTGATTGTTGGTCAGCTAGGGGAGTTTGCAGCTTGTGAAGCCCTGATCAATGGCCGTGTCAGTGTGCCCCAAGGGGAAACCTTGTTTCTTTGGATCATGTTGCCCAAAGAGATTGGCGAACAACATCGCACCATTGCCGATCTGCATCTGCCTGAGACCATCACCATCCGTGCCCTGCGGCGAGAGGGAACGCTGCTCTTGGAACCCAAGGAGGACTGTCCCTTAATGGCGGGCGATCGCCTCCTTCTCACTGGCTCTATGAATGCCCTACAGCGCATTGGTGATCAACTGCAAGCGCGATCCACTCCGCTGCCACCGTGAGCACGCAGTAGCGAGCACCGTGGGGATACTGATGTTCCTTGACTATAGCTAGAAAACTCACCCCAACGTGCCCCAAATGATCTTCTATTCAAGCCCAACAGCACCGCCAATCTCATTTAGCCAGACTTAAGAAACTCTATTATTATTACTAGCCAAATTAGCTTTGGCTTCTGTTAACAAGAGTCAACCCCTAGTATAATCTTATAAGAAAAATCATTCCTTCTCCAAAAAAGCAGATACAAGAAGTCATGTTACTAAATCAATTTTTTTTAAGAGGAATTAGGAAAACGATCAGGGCTATTAGACTGTTTCTGATTGCACCTGCAAGAAACCCAATTACAAAACTTGAGTCTTACCTATATTTGCCCTACATAGAAAAGAATGCAAACATACTTCAGTTTGATCGGGATATTAATAATATAGTAGATATCCCTATGAGAGCTTGCTATCACTTAGTTCCAGAAGAATTTTCACAAAATTCACTCTACGGTATATCCAAAACAATCAAGCAGTACGCTGGCATTCAGCCTAAAAAAAAGCTTCTGGCGCCTATCGAACATGGTTGTTATCTAGATGATTCCGGAGCACCTGACGATGATCCCTTTGCAAGGGCAATTATTACATTCAGTGAGTTTAGAAAAGAAGTTATTTCAAAGTATACAGAGAGGAAATTATTACCTATAGGGCCATATATACATTACGCAGAGTTAATCGATATTGAAACACTAAAGGATTACAAGAAAAAACTTGGAAAAACGCTACTATTTTTCCCTGCACACTCAACTCATCTAATTAAAACTTCATTCAATCATTTACAGGCTATCGAATGGCTTAGAAGAGTATCAAAGGATCATCAGTTTGAATCAGTACTTATTTGTTTTTACTGGAAAGATTGCCGTCCTGAAATTGTAGAACTCTACCTGAATGCAGGGTTTCACTGCACAACAGCAGGTCACATTTATGATTGGAATTTTCTGAATCGTCTTAAATCAATCATTTGGCTGTCAGATGTCACTGCTTCTAACGCTATTGGTACTCACATTGGGTACTGTATTTACATGAATAAACCCCATTGGCTATTTGAACAACAGATAATCTGTACAGCAGATGTTCTGATCAACATTCCCTTGAAAATCAGGGTAGAGAATGGTATAAAATCTTATCAAGAAAGAAAAACATATCAATCAATTTCATCACATTTAACGAATTTATTTCGCGATATCTCACTGAGTGTTACACATGATCAGTATGAAGCCTGTAACTATTTTTGGGGATTTAACTGTATCAAGACAGCAGAAGAAATGAAAAGAGAATTGACTCCATTAATTGAATAAAATTGAGTAACCCCGATAGTGACAAACGACTGTTTCTTTTCTTGAGGTAGCCATTCCAAAACAGCGTCATCGGCAAGATAGTAGTGGATTGTTTCTTCTACAGAGATTTTGGCACGACCATGGACTTTGGCGGCGGTAGCCGTTGTCAACCATCCACTCCACTGCCACCGTGAGCACGCAGTAGCCAACGCAACTGATAAACATATCGCGTGGTCGTTGCCACTTCTCGGGCAAATTGTTCGCTTTCCAGAACCCCCAAAGCAGTGCCAATCACGGGGATCAACTCGCCACTCAATTCTTCGCTCAACATCACTAATGCGCGACTCAACACCGCCTCCACCGTGTTGTCAGTAAAGACCTCAAAGGCACTGTCTTCCAAGAGGCCGGCGATCGCCCCCCGTTCACTGTCCTCAGAAGGATGCAGCAAACTCAACAATAGATGCTGACGTTCCTTGGCAGTGCCGGCAAAACTGATCCCCAATGTGCCCCAGATGATGTGCTGTTCAACTGTGGTCTCACTGCCAAAGCCATAGCACAAGCCCACCGCTTGAATCGTTTTGAGACCCAACAGCAGAGTTAACCCCACATCCACCAGTTCGCCCAGAAAGTCAAAGGGAGCAGTGATCAGGGCTTCCAAGGCAGCGTTGGTCAAGGCCGCACCGGCAACCCTAGCTTGCAGGCGATCGCACACCTCTAGGGGTTGATCCTTGAGATCCTGCCAATGATCGACTGGCATCCGAGTGTTCCCCAATCGCTGTTTCAGGTGTTGCCAAGCCTGATCACTATTGGCTAGTAGGCGATCGCCCGCCTTACGCAGAATCGCTAGATGTTCAGGGGACAACATCCGACTGACATGACGCTCGACTGTGGCATTGACCGATTGCACCGCCTGTTGCAGAGGGTTCGTTTCTTCCCGCAGCCACGCACTGATTTTTTTAATTTGTTGCCGCTCATAATCCGTAAGAGCAAGATTGCGGGTCATCGTGGCCACACCCGGGGATAACAAACCGTAAGATGAGAACCTTGCTCCTGCCGCAGCAATTGCCAAGCCACCACAAACCAGTGCTGTAATCCCGCCATGGAGTGACCGCGATAGCGACAAACCACTCCACGAATCAGGGCACTGACCTAGGGCGCGCCAAGCCTCGGCATTCATGCTGCGGAAGGGCAGTACGAACGGCAGAGGCACCCTATAATAGGGAATCCCTAATCCCAAATCAAGGTGAAATCCATTACAAAGTTAGGCAACAGGGGCTCTCCTGAAAGACAAGGGGGATGCTCCAAAACCTGCACAGCTTGCCCAGATCGATAACAGTAAACCTGTCGCATTTCGGGATCAACTAACCAACCCAGTTGGGCACCATTGTCCACATACTCCTGCATCTTGGCTTGGAGGGCAGCCAAATCATCCGTTGGTGACTTGAGTTCCAACACAAAATCAGGACAGATGGGGGCAAAGCGGCGCCGTTGCTCAGGCGTGAGGCGTTGCCAGCGACTTTTTTCAATCCAAGCAGCATCAGGGGAGCGAATGGCGCCATTGGGCAAACGGAAGCCAGCGGAGGAGTCAAAGGCTACACCCAGCTTTGTTTGTTGGTTCCAGTGCCATAACTGGGAACTGAGACTGAGGTTTTGACGGCTACTTTCACTGCCGGCAGGCGCCATGGCAATCAATTCTCCTTGGGCGCTACGCTCTAGCCGTAGCTCAGGGTTACTACGGCAAAGTTGCTCGAAGGCTTCATCAGTTAATTCAATCGTGGGACGCAGGTTCAGAGCAATCATGGGTTTGTTTTGCAAAAAAGGGAGCTTTTGGACAAGGGAGATGCTTGCTCGCTTCCCCAACTGGGTTGCCAGAAGTATACAGGGGAGCTTGATGTCTGACATAGGACAACTCTAGTTCAGACGGCCACACGGTTCTAGCCCTCCACCGCCGTTAGGGATTGCCGCTGCTGTTGCACTTGGAGATAGACCAAAAGGGCATTAATATCTGCCGGGTTGACCCCACCAATACGGCTGGCTTGACCAATGGTGAGGGGGCGGATGGTACTGAGTTTTTCCCGTGCTTCCATCGAAAGGGTGGGGATGGCAAAGTAATCCAAATCCGCAGGGAGCGGACGCTGGTCTTGACGGGCAATCTGCTCAATTTCCCGTTGCTGCCGTTCAATGTAGCCTGCGTACTTAATGGCAATTTCAACCGCCTCTTTCTCTTGGGGGGTCAGATCAGGATTGCCAAGGCCATGGCGATCTAATAGGTCGTAATGTACCCCCGATCGCCGCAGCAACTCATCAAGGGCAATGGCACTCTTAATCGCTTGACCTGTTGCAGCCACAATCGCTTCGCCCACGGGTTCATGGGCTTTAATGCGCGTCATTTGCAGGCGTTGGGTCTCCGCCGCAAGGCGCTGTTGCTTTGCTTGAAACACTTGCCACTGGGCTTCACTCACCAAGCCAATCTCATACCCCAAGGGGGTGAGCCGCTGGTCAGCATTGTCCGATCGCAACACCAAGCGATATTCCGAGCGGCTGGTGAGCATGCGGTAGGGTTCCCGCAGTTCCTTCGTGCACAGATCATCAATCAGGGTGCCGATGTAGCTCTCTTGGCGTGGGAAGGTGATCATCGGTTTCCTCTGAACAAAGCGAGCCGCATTGATCCCGGCCACAATCCCTTGGGCGGCGGCCTCCTCATAGCCGGTGGTACCGTTGATTTGCCCGGCACAAAACAGCCCCTGAATCTTTTTCGTCATCAGGGTGGGAAAGCACTGGGTTGCCGGCAAGTAGTCGTATTCCACTGCATAGGCCGGACGCAGCATGATGCAGTTTTCTAGCCCCGGCAGGGTGCGCAACAGTTGCAATTGCAGCGGTTCCGGTAGCCCCGTGGAAAAGCCTTGGATATAGAGTTCTGGTGTATCGCGGCCTTCGGGTTCAATGAAAATTTGATGGCTTTCTTTGTCAGCAAAGCGGACAATTTTATCCTCAATGCTGGGGCAGTAGCGGGGGCCTTTGGCATCCACCCAACCGCCATAGACGGGCGTCAGGTGCAAATTCTCGCGAATGAGTTGGTGGGTAGCAGCGGTGGTGCGAGTCAAGTAGCAGTTCATTTGGGGTCTTTCCACCCATGCGGTGGGGTCAAAGCTAAACCAGCGTACCTGCTCATCTGGGGGTTGCGGTTCCATCTTGCTGTAGTCCACCGATCGCCGATCTACCCGTGCGGGCGTTCCTGTTTTCAGGCGATCCACCTCAAAACCGAGCCGTGCTAAGGTTTGGGAGAGTCCCTCAGCAGCAAATTCGCCAGCCCGACCAGCGGCCATGGATTTATTTCCCACCCAAATGCGGCCACCGAGGAAGGTTCCCGTTGTCAGGATCACTGCTTGACAGCGAAAGGCGACGCCAAAGTAGGTTTCAACCCCAATCACCGTGTCATTGGCATCAAGGACTAAATCCGTGACCATGCCTTCGCGCACCAGCAAGTTGGGCTGATTTTCCACCACCTGCTTCATGACGGCGCTGTATTCGCGCTTATCGGTTTGCGCCCGCAATGCCCAGACCGCTGGCCCCCGTGAGGCATTCAGGAGCCGCTTTTGCAGATAAGTGCGATCGGTCACACGCCCAATTTCGCCTCCGAGGGCATCCACCTCGTGCACCAGTTGCGATTTGGCCGGCCCACCCACGGCAGGATTACAGGGCTGCCAAGCAATTTTATCGAGGTTGAGGGTCAGCAAGAGGGTACGACAACCCAACCGTGCCGTTGCCAAGGCCGCTTCACAGCCGGCGTGACCGGCACCAACAACAATGACATCAAATTCATCCTGAAACGCAGGCAGCGTTGACATAGCGATTGCACCCTAGGCTAGCGATGGTTTAGAAGAATGTGGCGCTACTGGAGAACCCCGATAAGAGTTGGACAATAAATTGCAAGAGGAAGAAGGCAATAATCGGCGAAAAGTCAAGGCCGCCGATGGGGGGAATCAGACCACGAAAGATATTCAGGTAGGGATCCGTTAACTGACTGAGAATCGAAAAGGGCGGATTGTACCAGTTGATATTGGGAAACCACGACAGCAGAACCCGAATCAGCAGCACAATTAAGTAGATCTGCAAAAAGTTCGCAATCCCCATCAATAGAATGGGCAATACAGGTGCCTCGGTCATTGGTCTTCCCCTTGCAAATTCAAGTGCATCCCTTATTGTACCAATGCTGGCAAGAAGCTAGCCCCAGCGGTCATTCTCCCTCGCTAGACTAGGAAATAGAAGTTTCTGCATGCATTCCCATAAAGTTATCGCTGTGCCCCTGCATAGGGGAGCGATCGCCAAAGGATAAAGAGATAGAGGCCTGTCCGACAGCGGCTTTGACTGTTTTGGGCGGGTTCCATCCTTGGGAAAAGGGCTGTATTCTGGATGGCGGCGTTTTCATTGACATTCAACTGAAGTTCAGGGGTTCAATATGTTACAGATGTCGGCCACGGGTCATACACTGGTGGGCACCTATGCCCTGATTGGATTTACCATCTCTGGCCTATCGTTTTTGCGGGCTTGGGTACAGCGGCAGTACAAGGGTTCTGTGCAACGTTTGAAGGAAGAGTGCGATCGCCTGCATAGGATTGTCAGCGAACAAGCCCAGCGCATCGAAGGGCTAAAGGAACTGGTCAGCCGTAGTGAACAGGAGCGCGATCGCCAGCGCCAAGAAATTGAGCAATTACGCTCAGAGGTGGAACGGCTGCAAAACCGCTGTCAAGAGCTAGAAGACCAACAACAGCAACTACGCACTCAAGTTAGTGACTATCGCCAACAGGTGGCGGAATTGACGCATGCCCTCAACACTAGCCAAGCGGAAAACGAAGCTCTACGGGACAATTGCGATCGCTATCGCCAAGAGCTAGAAACCGCCTACCAGCGCAGTAGCAGCCTCGAAGAAGAATACGCCAGTCAAACGGCCACATTGACTGCTTCTCTGACCACGATTGAAGCCACCTGTCGCGAAAAAGAGGCAGAACTGGCGGCCTGTCATGCCACAGTCAGCGAGCGCGATCGTGAAATTGACGAGCTACACCATGAAATTGCAGATCTCAACCAAGAAGTCGAGCAGCTTCAGCAAACCATTGACCACCTGCAAACGCAAAAACAAGGAGCAAATATCTACGCTCAGTGGCTGACATGGCTCAGCAGCACCGTGGCGATCGCAACTCTAGTACTCAACCTTGGGCCTTGGAGTCCCCTGTGGGCAGCCGTCTATTCTCACCTGCCCATGTTTTCCTAGAGATTCAAATTGTTCGCTATAGTTTGCTGATACTAGGGGGCATAAAACTGCCCCTTTTTTATTTGCGGGTTAAAACAAACTAAGCTGAACATAGGGATTTGACAGCTTTTCTATAGCAAATGGAATTAAGTTAGAAAGAGGATAAATAAACGCATCTTCTGTAAAATCTATTATTTCCTTAGCGATAAAAGACCGATCAAAGAATTTCAACATTCCGCGTTGCTGAGGGTTATTAATTTCGTTATAAAAGTTTGTTGTTGCAAAGCAAATAATCGGAACTACTGACGATCGATAGGAGATATTGTATTTTTCGCATAATTCAGGACTATGTAGAGCAACTTCCATTAGGAGTTTCCACTTATAAGTTTGAGCCGCCCTTTCCCTTAAGGATGTTTTAAGAGACAAAATGATATAGCTTTCAGGTGTATGTTTCTGCTTAATATTATTATTTGCATAAATCACAATATCCATATCTGGTTTTTGCACTTCATTTTGGATATTGATATTAATTGACTGCCTGAAATTTGGAACACTTGATAGCTGAGATGTTATGAACATCCATTCAGGTATGTTTTTGCAACACTTGTTAACAAGAAAGATGTAAATTAAGGCGTTTGAAAAAGCATTGCCAGCAATGCTCTTTATTGCTTGATTTTTATTCTCTATTTTCCCCTGTTGAACCTTTTGATCTAAAAGTATTTCCACATCAATCTGAGAAGCTCGTATGATGTCGTGTAACTGGTTAAGCACTAATAGCCATGCTTCCTTAATGTTTTTCTGACTAGCAACCCATTGATTAATTCTCTTAACAATAGGCTTCATGTAATACTTATTGTCTGAACATATCTTTCTTAAAACTTTCTTTTCCTGCTTGCTTAAAACCTTGAATGACATATCTGAACTAAAAGAGCGTAAGCTGCCTAGTTTGTTTTAATAATTTTCCCTGCTTTAGGGATTTTAATATCTCATCAGCAATAACTTTCACCAGCGGCACCACAACTGAATTGCCAAACTGCTGGTATGCCCTTGTATCACTCACCACAATTTTGAAAGAGTCGGGAAACCCCATTAAGCGGGCACATTCCCTTGGCGTCAGGCGGCGGGGATTCTTGTTTTCTTGGGGAATGAGGATTTCCGAGCCATCTTTGTAATACCTTGCGCTTAATGTTCGGGTTACTCCCTCTAAATCAACTAGCCCATAGCCAAATCCATTACCACGGGCACGATGCTTTTCAGCATAGTTTTGCAAATACTGCCACAGATGATTGCTCAACGTATATTTAGCATCTACTGACGGTTCCAGAATATCCCTAACTCTATGTTGCTGAATTGGTACCTGAGGAAATGTAAATTCAAGGGGTTCTCTAAAACCCGCAATAAAAATTCTTTCTCGATGCTGGGGCACAAAATGAACAGCATTGATGACTTGGTAATAGATGTAGTATCCCAAATCATTTAGAATTTCTTGAATCCTTTGAAAGGTTCTACCGCGATCGTGGCTTTGAAGATTTTTAACATTTTCTAGCAAAAAAGCCCTAGGACGTTTATCGTTGATGATCCTCGCAATTTCAAAAAATAGATTGCCTTGAGTCGGGTGCTGAAAACCATGATTCATTCCTAGGGCATTGTGCTTGCTGACACCCGCAATGCTAAAGGGCTGACAGGGAAAACCCGCTAATAATATGTCATGGTCAGGAATCCTCTCCGAGGGGATTTGAGTAATGTCTCCTGCTGGCACTTCGCCAAAGTTTGCTTCGTAGGTTATTTGGGCAAACTTATTCCACTCTGAGCTAAAAACACAGCAACCACCTGCTTGGCTAAAACCGAGCCGCATGCCACCGATGCCAGCAAATAGATCAATGAAGGTTGGCTGCCCCATAGCAGTCTAGAGTTAGGTGTCGTCTTTATTTATCCTAAGGCCTAGGTATTGGCACTTAACCATGTGATGGCTTCCCGTAGCCATGCCTCTGGATCGCTATTCTTGGCGAGGGTGCTCGTTTGGCCGATGGCAGTGAGGGCGGCTTCAATCTCGCGATCGCTATAACCCAAGGCTAAAAGAGTCAACTCCAGTTCTTCACGCATCGCTTCCGTGGGCAGGCCAGCGGGAGCCGTTGTTAACCCCGTTTCCTGTCGCCAAGCACTCAGGGCGGCTTTCAGTTCCAAGGCAATGCGCTCAGCGGTTTTATTGCCTACTCCGGGCGCACGGCTGAGACGACGGGTATTGCCACTCACAATTGCCTGTACGAGTTCTGGCAAAGGTAGGGTATCCAGCAACGATAGTGCCATCTGTGGCCCAACCCCATTGACACGGATCAAACGCAAAAAGAGATCCCGCTCCGCTGCCGAGGCAAAGCCATAGAGGAGCATCTGATCCTCACGGACACTGAGATGGGTAAAAATCTGCACCACCTCAGCACTCGGCGGGTATTGCCGCAACAGATGGGATGTGACCAGTAAGCGATAGCCGACCCCATTCACCTCTAGGATCAGGGCAGAGCGATGGCCACCCTCCGATTGATGGGCAACAACGGTTCCTCTGAGGTAGGCAAACACAGTCTGTTCCTGCTCGCAGACGATTGGAAATGGGTGAGCCAAGCCGATGATGAGATTCGAACTCACGACCGCTCGATTACGAATCGAGTGCTCTACCACTGAGCTACATCGGCATTCAAAGCATTTCTTATGATAGCACGATCGCCCCTAGGACGGGCAGGGCAATGGCAAAATTTTTGCGATCGCGCGCTTGTGTGCATTTGCCCCAAGGGTTACAATAGACGATTGTGTTAATTAACGAGTTAAGAAAATCACTTGGCAAACGTCGTCGTTGTTGGTGCCCAGTGGGGCGATGAAGGCAAGGGTAAAATCACCGATCTCCTGAGCAAGTCTGCCGATGTGGTAGTCCGCTATCAGGGCGGTGTCAATGCAGGTCACACGATTGTCGTCAAAGACCAGACCCTAAAATTGCACCTGATTCCGTCAGGGATTCTCTACCCTGATACCCAGTGCATCATTGGCGCGGGAACAGTGGTGGATCCGAAGGTGCTCCTTGAGGAACTCGAACAACTGGAACAGTTGGGGGTGAGCACTGAGAATCTGCTGATTGCAGAAACAGCCCATGTGACGATGCCCTACCATCGCCAGTTGGATATTGCTGCTGAGGAACGGCGTGGCTCGCGGCGCATTGGTACCACAGGACGCGGCATTGGCCCCACCTATGCCGATAAATCGGAGCGCACGGGGATTCGCATGCTGGATCTGCTGGATGCTGATCAGTTGGCCGCCAAGCTGGAGTGGGCGATCGCCCAAAAGAATTTGATCCTCGAAAAGCTCTACGGACTGGCTCCCCTCGAACCGCAGCCGATCATTGAAGAGTACTGTGCCTACGGTGAGCGCCTGCGATCGCACATTGTCGATGGTTCCCTCGTGCTGGATGATGCCATCCGCCGGCGGCGCAACATTCTCTTTGAAGGTGCCCAAGGTACTCTTTTAGACCTTGACCATGGCACCTATCCCTACGTCACCTCCTCAAACCCTGTGGCCGGGGGTGCTTGTGTTGGGGCGGGGATTGGTCCAACGATGATTGACCGCGTCATTGGTGTGGCCAAAGCCTATACCACGCGGGTCGGCGAAGGGCCTTTTCCGACGGAACTGCTGGATGAGGTGGGAGAACTCTTGGGCGATCGCGGTGCTGAATTTGGTACCACAACTGGACGGCGCCGCCGCTGTGGCTGGTTTGATGCCGTGATTGGCCGTTATGCGGTGCGCATCAATGGTCTCGACTGCTTGGCAATTACGAAGCTCGATGTTCTCGATGAGCTGCCAGAGATCAAAGTCTGTGTTGCCTACGATATTGACGGTGAGCGCTGCGAACACTTCCCCAGCAATGCCCTCAAATTTGCCCGCTGTCGTCCCATCTATGAAACCCTGCCGGGGTGGCAGCAATCCACCCGTCATTGCCGCTCCCTTGACGATCTGCCCAAGGCGGCATTGAACTATCTCAAGTTTTTGGCTGAAATTATGTCTGTGCCCATCGCCATTGTCTCGTTGGGGGCAGAGCGCAGCCAAACCATCATTGTTGAGGATCCGATCCATGGTCCGAAACGGGCACTCCTCAAGGATGATGGCACCCAAGTCCATCCCGTTTTATCTTAATTGGAGTTGCAGCAATGTCTCGTTCCTTAGCTATTGAGGGGCACCTACGCCCTGCCGATGCTAAACCCAATGCCCTACGCCGTGAGGGCAAAACCCCTGCCGTCCTCTACGGCCCGACGCTTGAGTCTTCGATTTCCTTGGTGGTGGATACCCATGCCGCCGAATTTTTAGTGCGGGATGCCCGTCCCCAGAAAACCCCGATCCAGCTTTCGATCCCCGATTTGCCGTGGCAGGGAACGGTGGTGCTCCAAGAGGTGCAAGCCCACCCCGCCAAGGATACCCTCTATCACCTCTCCTTTTTAGCCAAAGCTGAAAACTAGGCTGCGAGGGGGAATTTGCTATAGTGGGGATATGTTAAGTGATTGTTAACAATGCCAGCCACGCTCCTTCGTTCTGCGGATCTTGCCCACCTTAGCTATTCCCCCAAAGGCGATCGCTTTGACGGCTCTTGGGAATCTCCCCTCGCTACGCTCCTTGGCCTTGGGCGGGCGGCTGGCGCTGATTTTGTCGAGATTTTCCTTGAGCGCAACCATTACCTCAGTACCCTTGTCGAGGACGATCGCCTGACGAGTGTCTCCCCTCGCTTGAGTTTAGGGGCGGGTATTCGCGTTTTTCGCGGTACCAGTGATTGCTACGTGAGCACCAATGACCTCAGCTTCAAGGGGTTGCGGGCGGCTCTAGAGAAGGCTTTGGGCTTAATGGGGTTGCTCTTACCCAGTCCGCAAGCTTACGTGCCTGAAATCCACCTTGAATTGCTGCGGGACTATGCCCAAGGCCGCAAGGAAGGCTGGCTGGCTAGCTGTAGTTCTATTGCTGAAGTGGCCGATATTCTGCTGGCGGGGAGCGATCGCCTACGCCAGAAAACCCAGCATCTGCAATCCCGCCGCCTCAGTTATTTTCGCGATTGGCAAGAGGTAATGGTGGCCGCTAGTGATGGCACCTTTGGTCGCGATATTCGCCTCACCCAGTCAGCAGTGGCCTCTGTTCTCTGTGCGGATGGCGAGCACCGCGCCTCTATTGGTGAGCGCAATGGCGATACCAGTAATCCAGACTTTTTGCGTCAGTGGGACTACACCACCTTGGCCGATACCGTTGCCGAAGCGGCGGGCAAAATGCTCTATGCTGACTATGTGGAATCGGGTACTTACCCGGTGATCATGGCCAACCAATTTGGGGGGGTGATCTTCCATGAAGCCTGTGGTCACCTCTTGGAAACCACTCAAATTGAACGCGGTACGACCCCCTTTGCTGATAAAAAAGGCGAAAAAATTGCCCATGAAAACTTGACCGCTTGGGATGAGGGAATCACCAGCGGTGCCTTTGGCAGTATTGATATGGACGATGAGGGGATGCCGACGCAGCGCACGTTGCTGATTGAAAATGGCATCCTTAAGAATTTCCTGAGCGATCGCGCGGGTTCGATGCGCACAGGGCACCCTCGCACGGGCAGTGGCCGCCGCCAAAGTTATACCTATGCCGCCGCTTCGCGGATGCGCAATACCTACATTGCCCCCGGTGAATACCGTGTTGAGGACTTAATTACCTCCATTGATCGCGGCATTTACTGCAAACGCATGGGGGGCGGTAGTGTTGGTGCCACGGGGCAATTTAACTTTGCCGTTGAGGAAGCCTACTGGATTGAACATGGCCAAATCAAACAGCCCCTCAAGGGAGCCACACTGATTGGCGAAGCCGAGGAAATCATGCAGCGAATTTCAATGTCTGCCAACGATCTCGCCCTTGCCCCCGGTTTCTGTGGCTCGATTAGCGGTAGTATCTACGTCACTGTTGGTCAACCCCACATTAAAGTCGATGCCATTACCGTCGGTGGCCGCTAAACTGATTACCTGCGGTTATGGATTTGAGTAGAAATACCTAAAGATTTTATATGTGAACTTTTGTGACTCTGGCTACATTATCATGGAGGAAGAAGGGGAGCTCAGGCAGTGCAGCTTTTTGATCGCCCTCACCGCTTTGTGTGCACCTTGACTTCTCTTCTGAGACAAAAACATTGGACTGAATGACCAGTAATCCGCTGGTCTTTTTTTTTGGCGGTTTTGCGGCTCCGTTGGTTAAGCAGCGGTTGGGGTTTTTACTTGGCTCAGTAGTTCGTGGAGTTCTTCGCCCTCAATCACTTCTTTTTCTAAGAGTTTTTGGGCGATCGCTTCGAGAAGGTCACGGTTCTCCTTAAGAATACTGAGCGCCTGCTGGTGAGCTGACTCGACAATTTCTTTGACTTCGCGATCGATGGCTTGAGCGGTTTCCTCACTGACTGCCCGTAGCATCATGCCATTGTTCGTCAAAAAGCTCGCCTGCTGTTGCTCAAAGGCAAGAGGACCAAGGACTTTGCTCATGCCGTAGCTGCGCACCATCCGCTCTGCCAAATCTGTGGCCCGTTGTAGATCGTTCGCAGCTCCAGTTGTGATCGTGCCAAAGACAATCTCCTCTGCCGATCGCCCCCCTAGCAAGGTGGCAATTTGGGCGCGCAATTCTTGCTCATCAAGGAGGAAGCGATCCTCCGTCGGCAATTGCAATGTGTAACCAAGAGCCGCCATGCCACGGGGCACAATCGAGATTTTCTCTACCCGACCACTGCCCGGCAGCGCACAGCCGACAAGGGCATGACCGACTTCGTGGTAGGCGACAATTTTCTTCTCCTTGTCGTTGAGGACACGGCTTTTTTTCTCAAGGCCAGCCACGATGCGTTCAATTGCTTCGGCAAAGTCCTGCTGCGTCACCACTTCCCGTTGATTGCGCGCCGCCAGTAGGGCTGCTTCATTGACTAGGTTGGCCAAGTCTGCGCCAGCAAACCCCGGTGTACGGGCAGCGATCGCGTGCAGATCCACTTCAGGAGCCAGTTTCACCTTTTTGGCATGAATTTTCAAAATTGCCTCCCGACCACTCAAATCGGGGCGATCGACCAAGACTTGGCGGTCAAAGCGTCCAGGGCGCAGCAATGCCGGATCAAGGGTTTCTGGGCGGTTCGTTGCCGCAAGGACAATCACCGTTGCCCCCGTGGCATCAAAGCCATCCATTTCCGTGAGCAGTTGGTTGAGGGTTTGCTCCCGCTCATCGTTCCCGCCATAAAAACCGGCACTGGAACGGGACTTACCAATGGCATCTAACTCATCAATAAAGACAATACAGGGGGCTTGCTTTTTCGCCTGCTCAAAGAGATCCCGTACGCGGGCCGACCCGACGCCCACAAATAGCTCCACAAATTCAGAACCTGAAATGGAGAAGAAGGGGACATTAGCTTCGCCAGCAACGGCTTTGGCCAGCAGGGTTTTCCCTGTCCCCGGCGGCCCCACCAGCAGCACCCCCTTGGGAATGCGGGCTCCAATTTGAATGTAGCGCTGGGGATTTTTTAGGAAATCCACAATCTCCACCAGTTCCGCCTTGGCTTCTTCCACCCCGGCCACATCATCAAAGCGAATCCCCGTGTTCGCACCTTCGACATAGACCTTAGCGCGGCTTTTGCTGATGGAGAGAACCCCCTGAGGACCACCGCCCGCTTGGCGACTGGCAAAGAATTGGAAAACGAGCACAAAAACAATCGGCGGAATCACCCAGCCCAAGACATTCAATAGCCAACTGTTGCGGGGGGGTGGCGCGGCAGCAAATTCAACCCCCTGTTCCTCCAAGCGTTTAGGTAACTCTAAATCAAAGATGGGCGTGGTCGCCAACACTTGGGCAGGCTTATCCCCCTGGGGTTTGAGTTGATAAAGAATCTCATTTTGACCCACATAGGCGCGAGCCACTTCTCCCTCTTGCACCTGATGGATAAACATACTGTAGGGAACCTGAGGCGGGCGCGGTGCAAAGAGCTGCGGAAAGAAGAGGTTCAGCAGCAGAAATCCCAAACCCAGAAAGAGTAAGGCATTGCCAATCCAGCGATTGCGGGGTACTTCGGGCGAGTTTTTGATGGCCATGGGTTCCATTCCCCAGAGTTCACCTAGGGATCATGGTGACACTTGGGAGGGACTAAGGGCAAGGGTGAAAAACTTAACATTTCTTGCCTTGACCCCTCAGCTGCCTCAGAAATAGCCCACAGTAGCGTTGGGCGGCGGTCTGCCTTTGATAGAATATCAACAGAATTCATTTCCTTTGCATTGTAGAATGATCGATTTAAGTACGCTCAAACGCGATTTTTCCCTGTTGCGCGATCGCCTGGGTCATACCCAGGACTATCTTTGACCCAGCAGCATTAAGCGCTAAGATTCACGACCTTGAGCACACTGCCGCTCAGCCCGACTTCTGGAATGATCAAGCGATCGCCCAAGTCACGCTCCAACAGTTGACCGAAGCCAAAGACGCCCTCAACCAACTTCAGCAGTGGCAAAAAACAATTGAACACGTGGAAACGGCACTGGAACTGCTGGAGCTAGAGCCGGATGAAGGGTTGGTGACAGAGGCGACTACGCTGCTCAAGGATTTAGACGCCCAGTTGAGTCGCTGGGAACTGGAACAACTCCTCAGTGGCCCCTACGACAAAAACAACGCCATTCTCACGATCAATGCTGGTGCTGGCGGGACTGATGCTCAGGATTGGGCAGAAATGTTGCTGCGAATGTACACCCGCTGGGCGGAGCGCCACGGTTACCAAACCCATCTGGCCGAGCTATCGGAGGGGGAGGAGGCGGGCATTAAGTCAGCCACCCTAGAAATTCGGGGGCGCTATGCCTACGGTTATCTGCGCTCTGAAAAGGGCACCCATCGCCTTGTGCGCATTTCTCCCTTTAATGCCAATGGTAAACGGCAAACCAGCTTTGCCGGCGTGGATGTGATGCCCGAACTGGATCAATCCGTTACGGTTGAAATCCCGGAAAGCGATTTGGAGATTACCACTTCCCGCAGTGGTGGCAAGGGGGGGCAAAACGTGAACAAGGTGGAAACGGCAGTGCGTATTGTCCATAAACCAACGGGCTTGGCCGTCCGCTGTACGCAGGAGCGATCGCAACTGCAAAACAAGGAAAAAGCCCTTGCCATTCTCAAGGCCAAGCTATTAGTCATTGCCCAAGAACAAAAGGCCAAAGAAATTGCGGATATTCGCGGTGATGCCGTTGAAGCGGCTTGGGGCAACCAAATTCGCAACTATGTCTTCCATCCCTATCAACTCGTCAAAGACCTGCGCACGGCGGTGGAAACGACAGCCATTCAAGAGGTAATGGATGGTGACCTCGATCCCTTTATCCAAGCCTACCTGCGGCAGCAAACGGAGGAAGCCAGTTAAACACAAAACTCCCCCTAGGGGGAGCAATTGCAGTTCAGCAAATCAGGGAAAGAACCTAAATCTCGACCACACCCCCTGCGGCCTGCAAGCGAGCACGGGCACGACGAAAGGCTTGGGTGGCTTGAATTTTGGCCTGTTTAGATTCCCCCTGTTCGGCTTTAGCGAGGGCAGCCTGTGCTTCAGCAAATTCGGCCTTGGCTTTTTCGAGGTCAATTGTGTCCCCGCGCTCAGCACCGTTGACAAGAATGGTCACTTCGTTGTTTTCAACTTCGGCAAAGCCCCCCATGAGGGCGATCGCCACCCACTCGCGGTCTTGGCGCACCCGCATCACGCCCGTTTCCAAGGCGGTTAAGAGGGGGGCATGATTTGAGAGAATACCCAATTGCCCCGTTGTGCTGGGCAAAATCACTTCCTCAGCGGGGGCATCCCAAACGGTTTTATCGGGTGCAATTACCCGGACGGTCATCACCATAACGCTTCCCTTGCCACTCAATGATCAAAGGGCGGGTTGCCCCACCCTGTATCGACACCTGTGAAACCTAGGCTTTGAGTTTTTCAGCCTTAGCTTTGGCTTCTTCGATATTGCCCACCATGTAGAAGGCTTGTTCGGGCAGATCATCCAGCTCACCGCTGAGGATCATCTGGAAGCCTTTGATGGTTTCTTCGAGGGTGACGTATTTGCCGGGGGCACCGGTGAACACTTCCGCCACAAAGAAGGGCTGAGACAGGAAGCGCTCAATTTTGCGTGCCCGCGCCACGGTTAGGCGGTCTTCCTCAGAGAGTTCATCGAGACCCAAAATAGCGATAATGTCCTGCAACTCTTTGTAGCGCTGCAGGGTGGCTTGCACCGCCCGTGCCGTTTGATAGTGCTCCTGACCCACAATGTCCGGCTGCAACATGTTGGAGGTGGAGCCAAGGGGATCCACAGCGGGGTAAATCCCTTTTGCGGCTAGACCACGGGAGAGCACCGTTGTCCCATCCAAGTGGGCAAAGGTCGTGGCCGGAGCAGGGTCAGTCAGGTCGTCCGCAGGCACATAGACCGCTTGAATCGAAGTAATCGAACCTTCCGTGGTCGAGGTAATCCGCTCTTGCAGGGCACCCACATCGGTACCGAGGGTGGGCTGGTATCCCACCGCAGAGGGCATCCGACCGAGTAGCGCCGACACCTCAGAACCGGCTTGCACAAAGCGGAAGATGTTATCAATAAACAGCAGCACATCCTGCTTGTTGACATCGCGGAAGTATTCGGCCATCGTCAGCCCCGACAGACCCACACGCATCCGTGCGCCGGGGGGTTCGTTCATTTGACCGTACACAAGGGCGATTTTAGATTTGCTGGGATCGTTTTTGTCGATCACGCCCGATTCAATCATTTCGTTGTAGAGGTCATTGCCTTCGCGGGTACGTTCGCCCACGCCAGCAAACACCGACACCCCACCGTGTTGGGTCGCAATGTTGTTGATGAGTTCCATCATGATCACGGTCTTGCCGACGCCTGCACCGCCAAAGAGGCCAATTTTACCGCCACGGCGATAGGGGGTGAGCAGGTCAATCACCTTGATGCCGGTTTCAAAGACCGAGGGCTTGGTTTCCAGTTGCGTAAAGCTGGGAGCAGGACGGTGAATGGGCAGGGTTTCAGTGGCACTGACAGCGCCTTTTTCGTCCACGGGTTCACCCAGCACGTTGAAGATGCGACCAAGGGTGGCTGTCCCTACGGGCACGCTGATGGGGGCACCGGTATCTACGGCTTCCATCCCCCGCACTAAGCCATCGGTGCTACTCATGGCAACGGCACGGACGCGGTTATCGCCAAGGAGTTGTTGCACTTCACAGGTTACAGCCACGTCTAAGCCGGCCTCGTTTTTGCCTTGAATCCGCAGGGCGTTGTAAATGGCGGGCATTTTGCCGCTGGGAAATTCAATGTCAACGACAGGGCCAATGACCTGAGTAATAAAGCCTACATTGGTTCGTTCTGCTGATATGACCATGGACGTTTGCCTACTGTCTAGGTAAATTCATTTGCGTTTTTTCAGAGGGCGATCGCTCCCCAAGGGGCACAACGATCGAGACTGAAAGTGGAATGCAGCTTTTGGTGCAAGCGCACCACAATACAACGTACCACTAATGCAGCCTTTTTCTATCGGATTCAGTGGGATGCAAATCTGAGATCTTATTGACCCCGCTCAGTTGCTGTGAAAAAGGCGGCAGGGCAGGAATTAGCCGACGACTTCAATTTCGTCCTCAAAAAACCAAGTGCTGGAGCGATCGTCAAAGGTGACAATGACGCCAACCCCACTGCCATCGGTCATCTTAAAACCAGTAATTTGACCCACTTGGCCGAGTTTTTGAATGATGTCTTGGGCGACGCGATCGCGAATTCGACAGACGCGCACTTTTTGCCCCACGTCCATAGCAACTCCCAAACTTTGTATAATCCTTGAAAATCGTACCAAGAAACCGTCACATTCACACGGGTTTGTCCTATGGGTCGTCTGCGGGTCGGGCTATTGTTTGGAGGTCGCTCACGGGAGCATGAAGTTTCGGTGGTCTCGGCGGCAGCGATCGCCCAAGCCTTTACCGAGGGCGACAATCGCGATCGCTATCAAGTGATTCCGATCTACATCCAAAAAGATGGCCGCTGGCGCTCCACAGACCATGTTGGCATCCCCGAGGGCGCAGCACCAGAGGACTCCCTGTGGCAGTTTCCTGCGGTTGCCGAAACCATTGATGTTTGGTTCCCGATTCTCCACGGCCCCAATGGTGAAGATGGTACGATGCAAGGCCTGCTGCAATTGATGCAACGCCCCTACGTGGGTTCGGGGGTGGCTGCCTCGGCCATTGGTATGGACAAAATCTTGATGAAAACGGTCTTTGGGGCTGTGGGCTTACCCCAAGTGCGCTACGTAGCCCTTCAGCGCAGTGACCTGTGGTCGGATCCCTGTCGTTACAACCATTTGTGCGATCGCATTGAAACCGAATTGGGCTATCCCTGCTTTGTCAAACCTGCCAACCTTGGCTCCTCCGTGGGCATCTCCAAGGCCAAAAATCGCCAACAACTGACAACTGCCCTTGAGGCCGCTGCCGAACTGGATCGCCGCATCATTGTGGAAGCGGGTGTGGTTGCCCGTGAGCTAGAGTGCGCGGTGCTCGGCAATGATAAACCCCAAGCTTCGGTGGTGGGGGAGATTACCTACAGCAGTGAGTTCTACGACTACGAAACCAAATACACCGATGGCCGCGCTCAACTCCATATTCCTGCGGAGATTTCCCCAGCGGTGAGTGAGCAGATCCGCAGGATGTCCCTACAGGCCTTTCAAGCCCTTGATGCCGCTGGCCTTGCCCGCTTTGATTTTTTCTATGTACCCAGCACTGGCGAAATCCTGATTAATGAAGTGAATACCCTACCGGGGTTTACCGCCCTGAGTATGTACCCCCAACTGTGGGCGGCGAGTGGTGTGCCCTTTCCGGAATTAGTCCATCGCTTGGTGCAATTGGCTCTAGAGCGGCACGGCTAGCTATTGCCTTGACCACGTAAAGAGTCGTGAAGGCACTGGAGCCAGACCTTGACTTTTTCTACTAAATAACTTTATAGTCATATAAGATTATACGACTAGGCAGGTTATGAAGCGATCGTTGAGGGGCAAGCCCAGTCAGTGGGCAATGATTTGGCTATTTTTTCTAATTGCGATCGGTGGCCTCTGGTATCCTTGGCTGGGGTACCTGATGCTGGCCATGATGCTGGGTATTCCTGTGCTGGCCTATTTTCGCAGCCGCTACTGGTGTGGCAACCTCTGCCCGCGTGGCGCGTTCCTAGACATTGTGCTTTATCACTTTAGTCCCCACCGTCCCTATCCCAAACTCTTCAAAAAACAAAGTTTTCGCTGGGCGGTGTTTAGCTTCATCATGACGGTTTTTGCCCTTCGCATGACATTGGCATGGGGCAACTGGGTCGCGGTAGGTGGCCTCTTTGTCAATATGTGCGTCGTCACGTCCATTGTTGCGATTCTTTTAGGGGTGATCTTTAATCAGCGGGCATGGTGTGCGATTTGCCCGATGGGCACACTCCAAGAATCCTTGGGTAAACTGGGAAGTGGCCAGACGAAGGCGAAAAAAGCCAGTGCGAAAGCCACAAAATTGTTGCCCCCTGTGGAATGAGCGCGCGATCGCTAGAATTGAAGATATGCAGCAACAGCGGCAACCAAGGTGAATAAACTGCAAGAGTGGGGCTTCAGCAAAGACTGGTGGCGCAATCAACGGGGAGAATTTTGGGTCATTGGCCAAACGGTACTCAGTATCGGCTTTATTCTCTTGCCAGTGGTACGAGTGGTTAGCCTACCCTTGGTGGTGCGCCTAGGATTGACCCTTGGCTTGGGGCTGATTGGCCTTGGTCTAGGCATTGCTGGCTTGTTTCACCTAGGGAACAACTTGACACCCCTACCCCATCCCAAGGAGGACAGTCAGTTAGTAACCACGGGGGTTTATGCTTGGGTGCGCCATCCGATCTATAGCAGTGTGATCTTTTTGGCCTTGGCCTATGGTGTATGGCAAATGAGTCTTTCCCACGGGCTGGGGGCGATCGCCCTCTTCATTTTCTTTGACCGCAAGGCCGCTCAAGAAGAACAGTGGCTATCGGCCAAGTTTAAGGACTACCCAACCTATCGGCAAACGGTGAAGAAACTGATTCCTCTTCTCTACTAATTTTTGTCCTTTTGCTGGAACACAACTTGCCGCAGACTGGATACAGGGGAGTTGAAAACTCTCGCCACCGCCCCCTTGCGGAAGTTCTGATGAATGTTGTCCTTTGTCATCAAATTGCTGATTTTGACACCCTTGGGGCAGCCGTCGGTGTCACACGCCTTTATCCGGGAACCAAAATTGTCTTGACTGGGGGAACCCATCCCAAGGTGGGGGAATTTTTGGCCTACCATCGCGATGAATATCCCCTCATTGAAGCAAGAGCCGTTGACCCCCGTCAATTGCGCCAGATTTGGGTGGTGGATACACAGTGGCGCCGCCAATTGGGGCAAGCCGCAGGATGGCTGGATCAACCCCAAGTCCAAATTGGCCTGTACGATCACCATTTAGAGATGACGGGGGATATTGTCCCCCAGCAGCAATGGTTAGAACCCGTGGGGGCAACCAGCACCATTATTTGCGAACAGTTGCAGACCGCAGAGATTCGCCTGACACCCACAGAAGCAACGGTTCTCGCCCTAGGGATTCACGCCGATACGGGTTCCTTGACCTTTGAGCAAACCACGGTGCGGGATGTGCAGGCCTTGGTGTGGCTGTTGAGCCAAGGGGCCAATCAGCGGGCGATCGCCACCTATTCCGAGGCTGGCTTGAGTGCAGATCTGCAACCCTATTTGCAGCAGGCGTGGGCAAATCTCCAGCAAGTGGTTTATCAGGGCTATCGGCTGGGCTGGGTACTGCTGCACACAGCGGAGTATCTCCCCGGCCTCTCGCGGTTAATCACCCAATTGGCGGATCTCAGTGAATGCGATGCCATTCTCCTTGGCCACTGCTATCGCCAACATCATCTCGCCATTATTGCCCGCAGCCAAATTCCCAATGTCAATGTTGCCCATTTGCTGGCTCCCCTTGGCGGGGGTGGCCATGCCCAAGCCGCCGCAGTGACGATGACCACAGACCAGCCAGAGGCGGTGCTCAAAGAGATATTTACAGCGCTTCAAGCACAGATTCCCCATCCGCCAACAGCGGCAGAACTCATGTCCTCACCCGTACGAACAGTACGTCCAGAAACCCCCATTGCCGATGCCCACCGCGTCTTGCTGCGCTATGGCCACTCTGGTCTGTCGGTGGTGAGTGCCGCAGGGGAACTGCTGGGGATTATTTCACGGCGAGATTTGGATGTAGCGCTGCACCACGGCTTTGCCCATGCCCCGGTCAAAGGATACATGAAAGCACCGGTGCGCACGGTTTCCCCGACAACGCCACTGCCAGAGATTCAAGCCCTAATGGTGCAGTACGATATTGGGCGGCTACCGGTGGTGAATGAGCAAGGTGATCTTGTGGGAATTGTCACCCGTACCGATGTGCTGCGCCACCTCTATGCCCTCAGCCGCGAAACGGAAACGGTCTGCCCCTTGCCAACCCTAAATCTTTACGAGGCACTGCAACAACGGCTGCCGGAGCAACTGTGGGCGCTACTGCAACGGGCGGCAGCGATCGCCAAGGAACGCGGCTGGCAACTATACCTTGTGGGTGGCGCCGTGCGGGATCTGCTGTTGGCCATTGCCCAAGGGAATCACCATTTACCGACACGGGAGTTTGATTTGGTGGTGGATGGGGTGCAACAGGAGGAAGCTGCTGGCGTGCATTTGGCACAAGCGCTCCATGACCTTTACCCAGAGACGGATTTACAAATCTATGGCCAGTTTCAAACCGCGGCGCTCCACTGGCCGAAGGCCTTGCCCTTAGCCGGGTTTGCTGTGGATATTGCCACCGCCCGCAGTGAGTTTTATCCCTATCCGGCGGCGCATCCGGAAGTGGCCGCCAGTTCGATTCGCCAAGATCTCTACCGCCGCGACTTTACCATCAATGCCCTTGCTATGCGCCTGACGCCACCGCGCCACGGGGAGGTTCTGGACTTCTTTGGCGGACGGGAGGATTTGCAGCGGCGACTGATTCGGGTGCTCCACCCCAATAGCTTTATTGAAGACCCGACGCGGATTTTTCGAGCCGTGCGTTTTGCTGTGCGTCTGGGATTTGAACTGGAGCTGCAAACCCGCCAATATATTGAATATGCCCTCACCAGCGGTGTCTTTGCCACCCGCGATCGCCCCACCTCAAAACGGCCTTCCCTGCAAAGTCGGCTGCGCAATGAACTGCGCCACATCCTTGAACTCCCCCTTGCGCCAACGGAACACTTTGGCGGTGAGCGTGCCTTGACGTTACTCGCGGAATTGGGTGCCCTTGAGTGTTTAGATCGCCAAGTGAAGTTTGATCAGGCGGCCAAGGTGCGCCTCAGACTAGTGTGGGAGTGGTGGCCAGAGATTCCTGAGCGGCGAGAGTGGCAAACCTTTCCCCTGTGGGAGCTAGAACTCTTGGCCTTGATTGTGACTGTCCCCACGGCGGAGGCGATCGCCCGTCAACTGCAACTGGGGGAGCATATCTGTGAGTGGCTGGACACTTTTCCTCAATGCCAACAGGAGTGGCAGAGATTGCGGCAGAGCCAGCAACAGCGCAGTCGCTACTGTGAATTTTTAGAGCGTCAGCCCCTACCCATCATTGTGCTTTTGGCCGCAGTACAGCAGGCAAAAGGTAGCGAAGCTGATTTAGGGGATGTCGCCCTATTGCGGGAGTATCTCTGGCATTGGCGATTGCAAAAGCCGCCCCTAAATGGCCATGATCTGCAACAGTTGGGCTATCCTCGCGGACCGCAGTTACGGCAAATTCTCCTTGCCCTGCGATCGGCAATGCTTGATGGCCTTGTCAGCGATCGCCCCAGTGCCATTGCCTATGTTAAAGCCCATTTCCCCAAACCATGAATTGGTTTCGCTCCGTCATTGGTCAGCCAACCGCTGTTCAACTCTTGACCCATGCCCTCGATCGCCAGCGACTCGCCCCCGCCTATCTCTTTGTTGGACCTGAAGGGGTAGGCCGTGCCCTCACTGCCCGCTGTTTTCTGCAAGCGATTCTCAACGAGGCCAAGGATCTCAGCAACCACCCGGATGTCCTCTGGATTGAACCCACCTACAGTATCCAAGGGACGCTCTACACCCGTCGCCAACTCGTCGCCGCTGAGAAGGAGATTCCCCGCAGTGCCCCCCAGATTCGTCTAGAGCAAATTCGCCAACTCAGCCGTCACCTCAGCCAACCGCCGATGCGTGCGTCGCGATCGCTAGTGGTCTTGACCCAAGCTGAAACCATGAACGAAGCTGCCGCCAATGCCCTGCTAAAAACCCTCGAAGAACCGGGGCGTGCCACGTTGATCCTCATTGCTCCCAGTCCGTCAGCGCTCTTGAATACGATAGTTTCCCGTTGTCAGAAAATTCCCTTCTATCCCCTGAATCGTTCGGATCTGGAGCAGGTTCTGCGACAGGTCGCCCCCCCTGAATTTTGGCAGGAGGTTAGCCCCGCCCTCTTTGACCTAGGAGCTGGCTCCCCAGGAGCAGTTCTGCAAGCGTGGCAAACATGGCGAGAGATTCCTGAGCCGTTCCGCCACCTCGGCAAACAACTGACCACACCCCTCCCTTTACAAACTGCTTTGGAATTGGCACGAGATATTAGCCAATCCCTTGATGTGGAACGACAGCTCTGGCTCCTCGGTCTAATGCAGCAGCAAATTTGGCAAGGGGGATCGTTCCCGCAGAAGGTGTCTATGCTTCAGCAATTGGAGCGTGCCCGTCAGTATTTGCAGCAGTACGTTCAGCCTCGCCTTGTCTGGGAGGTGTTACTGATGCAGTTGGGGACGGTGTGATAGGCTATCGGCAGCAGTTGGGAAGATAAATAGACAGATGATGGCGAAACAACAATGGCTGGGGGCGATCGCGATCGCGGTGCTCTTGGGGGGGTGCCAGTCGGCAATAAATCGCTTAGAATCACCGGCAGTCGCGCGACCAGAAAGGGAAGGGGTCGCTGCTGATGTGGCGGTGGCACGCTTGGAACGGCTGGAAACAGGCTCAACCCTGACAGGTACCACTCGCCCCTACCGTGAAGTGATGGTGCGATCGCAGGTGGAAGGTCAAGTGATTCGCCTTGGCGTGGATGTGGGCGATCGCGTTCAAGCGGGGCAACTCCTTGCAGAGGTGGATCCCATTGTGCTGAAAAATGCCGTCTTTGAAGCAGAGGCAGAACTGGCTGCCCGTCGCAACGAGGTGATCCAAGCCCAAGCCGCCGTCAATCGCGCCCGTACAGCCGTCGAAGAAGCCCGTCTTACCCTCCAACAGGCGGAAAGTGACGCCCGCCGCCTTGAAACCCTGCTGCGGGATGGTGCCGTCTCAGCGCAAGCAGCGGAACAGGCACGCACAACGGCGCAAACAGCACGGCAGGTACTGCGGTCTCGTGAAGCAGAGGTGGTGACCGCCCAACAGGGGGTGGCCGTTGCCCAAGGACGAGTCCAAGCCCAAACCGCCTTTGTCCAACAGGCACGGGCACGGTTGAATCAAGCCCTCCTGCGATCGCCCCTCAATGGCGTGGTGCTAGAGCGACTGACAGAAGTGGGCAACCTACTGCAACCGGGGGGAGAAGTTCTTCGCCTTGGCGATATTCGTCAACTCAAAGTTGTTGTGGAAGTCTCGGAACGGGAATTAGCGAGATTAGCTCCCGGCCAAGGGGCAACAGTGACGTTTGATGCCGTGCCCAACCGCACCTATGAAGGACGGATTACGCGAATTTCACCTGCCGCCGCCGCTGCCCGTCTGATTCCTGTGGAAGTCGTGATTGACAATGCCGATGAACGCCTGGGCAGTGGTTTACTGGCACGGGTGGCCTTCCAAGGAGCGAATGCGCCGCGCTTGATGATTCCGCAATCCGCCCTCAGTGGTTTTGAGGCGGGGCAACTATCCTCACGGCAAGGCAGCGTTTTTGTGGTGGTTGGCGATCGCGTGCAGGAGCGGCAGGTCACCCTAGGCCAACGGCGGGAGGGCAAAGTAGAAATCCTCAGTGGTTTGAATGCCGGCGATCGCTATGTCGTCCGTTCGGGTCGACCCCTGCGGGACGGGGATAAAATTCGCCCCAGCATTCTCTCTGAGGGCTAATGACCGTCGCTTCTAGGGTTTATTGGTGGACAATCGCCGTGGGTTCATAGGGACGCCAAGAGTGCAGTGCCCGCAGTTGCGGTGTTTTCTTCTGCTGGTGGGCTTCCATGCGGGCAAGAACATCATCGAGGATATCTACTGCCAGTCCCACATAGGGGCCTTTGTTGAGCATGACACACTCCGCTCGCTCCGCCATCGCTGCATCCGTGATTTCTGCACGGGAGGGCACGCCTTTTTTCACCAAGTTTTCAAGGACTTGGGTCGCCCAAACCACGGGCACATGGGCGGCTTCACAGAGCCAGAGGATTTCCTCCTGCATTTCTGCCAAGCGTTGGTAGCCAATTTCAACTGCGAGATCACCCCGGGCAATCATGACGCCAAAGGGTTGCCGACCCGCCGCTTGGATGATCAGTTCTGGCAGTGCTCGAATTGCTTTCGGGGTCTCAATTTTGGCAATGATGCCCATCTGGTCGGCGCGATCGCCACAACAATGCTCCAGTTCCCGTTGCAGTAGGGCAATATCCTCGGCGGACTGGACGTAGGAGTAGCCAATGATGTCGGCATGGCGGCAAGCAAAGGCCAGATGCTCGCGATCGCTGTCGGTCAGAGGACACAGGCGCAAATCACTATCGGGGAAGTTTAAGCCTTTGGCCACTTTCAACCGCTGTCCTTCTTTGCAGTGGGTGATAGTCAGTTCCACCCCTTGCTCATCTTTGCTGACAATGCGACCGCCAATGTGACCATCGTCAATCCAAATCCGCTGCCCCACCTCCAATTGCGGCAAAATTTCTGGCAAGGAGCAGGTGAATTGCGGTATTTCTCCGCCATCAGGGCAAATTGCTGTAGTCAAGCGCAGGCGATCGCCGCCGTGGAGGCGCACCACCTCAGGAAAAATGTCGGCAATGCGGGGTTTTGGCCCCCCCAAGTCCATGAGAATTTTGCAGGGTTGACCCGTAATGTGGCTTGCCGCTTGCAGGTGCTCAATCATCGCTTCCCAAGTGGCGGGGTCATCGTGGGCACAGTTGATCCGAGCACAGTTCATCCCCTTGCGCAGGAGCGTAATACTCCATTGGGGGTCAGTCGCCGCCTCAGGGGGCAGGGTCACCATGATGCGCCCATGGCGTTTGCCCCGAATCGGACCAAAGAGTTCTTCCGTCTGGCGGCGCAGTTGGCGATCGCCCGCAAAAAAGGCATCTAAGGGTGGGCGGGGGGGCAGTGACTCATGGGTATGGCACAGGGCGCCCAAAGTATTGATCACCGCATCCAAATTGGGGAGCACCCGCGACTCAATCCGCCCTAAGGACGATAACCCCCAAGGCATCAAGGCCATTTGAATTGCCCGTAGATCCCGCCAGCGCAAGGCCAAATAGTAGGCAAGATTGCGGGCACTAGGTATAAATTCGGATCGCTTAATTTTTGATTGCCACTGTTGAAAACGGGCTTCCCCTTCTTTGGTAATTTCCTGCCGCAGTTCTAACAGGCTATGGAGCAAGGCAATGGGGGAAACTGGTACAGTCGGTGCCTCCAGCAACATGACCGCCTCCTGGATGGTTTTAAGGGATTTCATGATTGGTTTGGATTCATGGCAAAGCAAGACTTAATAAGGGTTTGAGGAAATTTTAATGATTGTTGAAAACCATTTATTGATGGCTTAACAATACCCCTCACTGCAAAACATAAATAAACACTTCTTTACATCACTCGGCTGCAACGAACAGTTGTGTAGGAACCGTTGTGCTTTCTGGCACAACTCTATCTATCTTTCAGTATATCTGCTGACCTCTTTCGGGAATCTTAATTTTCTCCTAAGCAAAAGGATTAAGAGTTACTACAAGGGTTCCAAACCGATTTTCCAGTTCTGTTATGTTCTCAATAGAGATGTTCATTGTCTTGCCCTGACCAGTGCCCCTATGGATCGTCATCCTTCGTTGCAATTACTCAAATACTCTTATCAGTCCGCAGTGGCCTGGTGCCAAGAACATGGCTGGACAGATCTCTTTATTGAGCAGTACCAGTATTGGGCATTTCCCCCTGGCGGCGTGATGCCCCTGCCCTTGCCCACTGAGGGACTGCAACTCGTTGAACTGCCGACGGCTCCATCGCCGCAGCAACGCCGCCTCCAGATGTTGGCACTGGCGATCGCCCTAGTCACCACGGGCTTGAGTGGCTGGCTGCAGTCCTTGTTCCCCCTTGTGGTCGGATTTAGCTGCTGTGCCCTTTTGATTGCCGCCCAAGAACCCTAGGGGGGATTCCTGATACACTGAGAAGCTGGCCTGCACGCTAGCGCATCCCCTTGATTGGCTTAGATTCAACCATAGAACAACCACCGGTCTTAGGGAGTGGGACTCAGTTCTACAGTCCCGGCTATTCCTTTAGCTATGAAGTGGTCGGTGCCTGTTGTCGCCTTTTTGACCGCGAGCAGTTACCGTGGCCCTGTTGCCGCATCGCTTGGCGCAGCAAAGAACCCAGTTGGCGGCGCATTGGGCGGCGGCTTGTCCTCGACAGTGCCACAAAACGGCATCCCAGCTATTGGGTGCGCCACCTCGAAACGGGGGCAATGATGGTGATTACGCTCTATTGGGTGGAGTTATCCCCTAGCGATCGCCAGTGGTGGTACAGCAAAGACTTAACTTATTGCAACTAAATTGCAAAAACGAAGCCATCGTCCTAGAATATTTTTCAGATTGGATTTAGGAGAAATTCTCAATTATGCAGAAAGTCGGTCGCCGTGTACTCCTAGGCATGGGCGCTGGGGCAACGGCCTATGTCGCCCACCACCTCTGGAACCAAAAAGCAGAATCGAGCTATGCCCAACAGCGGCAGGCAGGGGGTGTGATCAATGTCTATTCAGCACGGCACTACGACACTGACAAAGCCCTCTACAACGGTTTCACCGAGCAAACTGGCATTCGGGTCAATCTCATTGAAGCTGAGGCTGATGCCCTAATTGAACGGATTCGCAGTGAGGGCAGTCGGAGTCCTGCCGATGTGTTGATTACGGTGGATGCCGGTCGCTTGTGGCGAGCCCAGCAGGCCGGTCTTTTGCAGCCGATTCAGTCAAGGGTACTCAATAGCGTTGTGCCAGCCAACCTACGGGAGCCTCAAGGACACTGGTTTGGTCTCTCGCGGCGGGTGCGTGTCCTGATTTACGATAAATCCAAAGTGAATCCCAACCAACTCTCCACCTACGAAGACTTGGCCAATCCTAGGTGGCGGCGGCAGATCCTCACACGCAGCTCCAGCCATGTCTATAACCAATCCTTGGTAGGCTCACTGCTGGCGATTCATGGTCCTCAAAGAACAGAAGAGTGGGTGCGGGGATTGGTTGCCAACTTTGCCCGACCCCCAGAGGGAAATGACACCGCACAAATTCGCGCTTGTGCAGCGGGTGTTGGAAGTATTGCAATTACAAATCATTACTACCTCGCTCGATTAATGGCCTCAGATAAAGCAGAAGACCGCGCAGTTGCTGAGAAGGTTGGTTTGTTCTTCCCAAATCAGCGCGATCGCGGTGCCCATGTCAATATCTGCGGTGGCGGCGTGGTGGCGGGTGCCCCCAACCGGCAAGCGGCCATTCGTTTTCTCGAATACTTAGTGAGTCCTAGGGCGCAGGAAATGTTTGCCATGGCCAACTTTGAATATCCCGTGCGCGCCGGGGTACCCCTGCATCCGGTTGTGCGCCAGTTTGGCAACTTCCGTGGCCAAAATGTCAATGCTGCAGTGTTTGGCCGCAACAATGCCGAGGCTCTGCGGCTCATGGATCGGGCGGGGTGGCGCTAAGGTTCTAAAATGAGCGATCGCCCCCGTTGATCGTTCCTGTGTCTTGCCCCTTCATTGCCTACACGATTCTTCTGGCTGCTGCCCTCCTTGACTTTGGCCTTGGGGATCCTTGGGGCTGGCCGCATCCCGTGCGCTGGATGGGAGCGTATATTCAATCCCTTAGCAACGGGTTCAACTATGGCCAAGGCTGGCCAGTTTGGGGACAGCGGTTGGGGGGGGCGCTGCTGACACTGAGCTTAATCCTAGGTTCTGCCCTCATCAGTTGGGGGGTGGTGGCACTGGGGATGAGGATTTCGCCCCTCCTCGGTTGGGGGATTGCAGTCGTGGGCACGGCCAGTGGCTTTGCGGGTCGTAGTCTGCGGGATGCAGCGGCAGAGGTATTGGTACCTTTGGCGGCTAGCAATCTTGAGGGGGCACGCCAGTCCTTGGCCAAGTATGTGGGTCGCGAGACTGCCCATCTAGAGGCACCTGAGATTCTGCGGGCGGTTCTGGAAACCGTCAGTGAAAATACCACCGATGGCATGATGGCGCCACTCTTTTATGGGGCGATCGCCACCCTGTGGGTGCCTCAACTGACGCCCCTGCCCTTCGTGATGGCCTACAAAGCTGCCAGTACCTTGGACTCAATGATTGGCTATCGCGAGCCACCCTACACCCACTGGGGATGGTTTGCTGCCAAAACCGATGATGTGCTCACGTGGTTGCCCTGTCGGTGGTTCGTCTTTCTGGTTGCCCTTTGCTCCGGGCAGTGGCAGCGAGTGTGGCAGTGGTGTTGCCGGGATGCGCCCAAGGATCCCAGTCCCAATTCCGGTTGGAGTGAGTGTGCCTATGCAGCTGCTTTTGGCGTACGGCTGGGGGGTACGAATACCTATCGCGGCACGGTGAAAGTGAAACCCTTTTTAGGAGAACCGCTGCACCCCATTGATCAAGGCACGATTATTGCGGCTCTGCGGCTCAGCCGTTCCCTCTACCTGATCACCCTTACAGCCACAGGCGGCATCGTTTTGGTGTGGCATAAAGTGTTTTCCATTTAGCAATTCATCTTGGCCAGAGTCGTTTAGAGTAGATGGATTAAGAAATAAAATTTAGAAACAGTGGCCGTGGTTCAGCCCTCTCCTCTGCAAGGCCAGACACTGGCCGCTTCCTCCCTCTCCATGACCGATCGCCTGTTGGAGATTCTTTTTAGTTATAGTGCCCAAGGGCTACTACTGATTGGTGTTTCTGCCACCCGCCCACCCCAATATCAAGTCATTAGCGCCAACAGCATTGGCCAGCAGCTTTTGGGGAATCACCTCTCCGTAGCTTCACTGCTTCAGGATGGAGCACTGCTAACCTTTTTGGACCAGTGTTGGCACCAGCAAATGCCCCTGCAAGGTTGCCACCGCGAACTCTGCTTCACCATGGTTCCCCTCAGGGAGACGGCATCGGCATCCGGGTTCATTGTTGCCTTTCTGCAGCATGAGCCAAGCCATAGTCCCCTCGCCGAAAATCCGCAGCGCCTCACCCAATTGATGGATCAACTCTTGGGGTTTCTCTTTTCCTGTGAGAGTACACCACCGTGGCGAAGGAAACAGGCTGCAACACGTATCAGTTCTACACCAATAGTCTCAATGCCCTTGCCCCGGAACTCCTGCGCCTTGAAAACGATCTCCATGGGGCCCTTGAACGCGGCGAACTCTCAATTTACTATCAGCCCCAACTGGATCTCACAAGAGGCAAAATTCACGCCATTGAAGCATTACTGCGCTGGCACCATCCTCGGCAGGGCTTGCTCTATCCCAAACACTTTATTGATATTGCTGAAGAAAATGGTCTGATCCTTGCTATTGGCCGCTGGGTTCTCCAACAGGCCTGTCGCGACTGCCAAGCATGGCAACAACAGGGATTAGCTGGCGTAGGAATAGCGGTAAACCTGTCGGCACGGCAGTTTTTGCACATGAATCTTGTCGAAGAAGTCAGCCAGTGCCTGCGGAACGCCCACCTTCCTCCCGAATTACTCACCTTGGAAATTACAGAAACCACGGCCATCCATCACGTCCAACGAACGCAGTTAATCCTTCAAGAGTTGCGTGCCCTTGGGGTGGGGATCACGCTGGATGATTTTGGCACTGGTTACGCCTCACTGAACTATCTGAAACAATTCCCGATCACTGGGCTAAAAATTGATCGCTCGTTTATTACTGAGATTGCAGGCAATCGCCAAGACCAAGCAATTGTCAAAGCCATTATTGACTTAGCCAACGGTTTAGAGATTCCCACTGTCGCCGAAGGTGTAGAAACTTGGGGGCAAGGGCAACTCCTCCACCACCTTGGCTGTAAGGCCACTCAAGGCTACCTGCTCACAGAGCCACTTCCCTATTCCCAAGTGATCCACTGGTCAATTCCTCAAATGCGGTTGAGATGACGACACTTCCCATAGGTGTGAGAGCAGCATCCCTTGTGTAGTTTTCCACATAAGGTTAGGATGATGAATCGATTGGCCACTCCGCTTCCCTACATTGCCGCGCCTTAACCCCCATCTGCGATGCGAGGATTAGGGAGTGCAGGCTAAGCATGTTCAAGGTCTACTTATGCGTTTCTATTGGCTGAGTGCGGCAAGTCGTCTGAGTCTGATGTTTTTGGCAGTGGGCTGTCAAGCGGTAACGGTTCCCTCAGCACCAGTAGAAGCATCTGCAACAGTTACAACGTCCCCTGTGGCTGTATCTCCTCTGTACACCGCGCTGGATGAGTTTGGCCAGCCCCAGTTTCAAGTGGATGGGCGGAACCTGTTTCGCGATCGCCCCCTGCCCGCCCACCGCATTAGCACCGCCCCGATGAAGCTGCTGCAAGTGTTGCGTAGCACTCGCCAGTATTTTCAAGACTTTAGTGACACAGACCCCATTACCCAGCGGGAGGGCATTCTGGCGATTCAGGGGGTGACGTTGCCCCAAGTCCTCGACACCCTAGATTTCATGATTGCAACGCTCACGGAGGATATTAGCCGCAAGCGCCCAATTCGTTTGCAAGATCCCGCATTTATTAATCAGCACTTTCGCGTCATTCAATGGCTGCCCCACAATCCCCGCAATCCAAATCAAACTGAGGAATTGCGCCTCACCAACTACGCGGTATTTACCCATCGCGGATCACGCACCCGCACAGAGACGTACAATACGGCGCTTTATGCTCTGCCGCCCCATGTTCCCGATCAACGCGAGGACTTATTTTATAAGCAACTGACAAAGCAACAGGTACTGAAAGGGATTTTTGAACCGGGTGGCTCCCTCTATGGACGGGTGAAGCCTTTGGCCTACTTGACGAGGAGAGGGCTTGAGGATGCCCTGATGCAGGGGACGATTCTGGTGCAATTTACCGATGGCACTGAAGCCTTTTTCAATGTGGATCGCAATAATGATATTCCCTTCGTCAAGGGGCTTTCCCCCTACGAGCAGCAACGCTATTGGTACTTTCGCCAAGTGGCCGCCATCAAGGGCTACGGCAGCACCATTGAGAACAAAATTAACATTGAACCTGAAGTCACCTTTGCGGGGGATGTCTGGAATATCGGTCTTGGGCGAGTCATTGTGGTTGAAGATACCCAAGGCGGTCAGCCTAAACTGCGCCTCGGTGTGATTGCCGATACAGGAGGAGCCTTTATGCCCAATCTCTATCAGTTGGACTTTCTAGCGGGAATTTTTCCAGACCGTGCTACCTACCAAGCGGCTGCCCGTCGCATCCCCAATTATGTCCGTGCCTACATTTTGATCAAAAAGTGATTAAAAAATACCCCTAGCGCTGGCCGAGATATTTATGGGTTTGGGGGACGACGCGCACTTGGGTCAGCTGTGCCTTCAATTGCGCTTGCCACCTGAGGAGTTGTTCCGGGGTGGGTGGGGGGGTACAGCGACCGGTACCTACGGGCGTTACAGGTTGGAGAAAGACCGGGATATGGGGATTGACGCTGGCCACAAGGGCACTGAGACAATCGAGATCGGCAGGGTCGGTGGTTTGGGAAATAATTACTTTGCAAAAGACCTCGACAGGGGCGCGATCGCACAGGCGCAAAAAGGCTTCATGGGCTGACCAATGGCACTCACCACTGACGCTGGGGAGCTTAATGTCCATGCCGACACTATCGAGATAGGGAAGAATTTGCTCCAGTGCTTCTGGATGGTGTCCGCCAGTTTCAAGGTAGAGGGGCAGGGAGCTATGGGCTTTGAGGAGGGGCAAAAATGGTGCCAGTGTTGCAGCATGGAGCAGCGGTTCGCCGCCGGTGAGGCTAATACTGTCGTGGATGGGGGGAGTATTGAGCTGCTGTACGGCTTCGAGAATATGGGCGGCAGTGACGGGATTGGGTACGGTTTGAAAGTGGCGATCGCCCGCTTGTGCTTCAATTAGGGCATGGGCGGGAACAAACCATGTGTGGGCACTGTCACAATAGGTGCAGCGGAGATCACAACCCGCCAAGCGAATAAAAATTTGCCGACACCCCACATTAGCGCCTTCCCCTTGAATCGCTGAGAACATCTCCACCAAGGGAAGCGTGATCGGTGCAAGGGAGAACTGATCGTTAGTTTGCTGCTCTTTTACAGAAATCACAGGGGATGTGCAAGCCTGATCACAATCGGGCGTTCTTTCCGATAGTACCTTAAAGATAGTTAGCGTGTTCAGTAGGTAAGTGCTATGTCTGCCCACCGTTTTGGCCTTTCGTGGCTGCTTGTCGGTACCTTGGCAATGGGGATGGGTGCCCTGCCAGTTATTTTGCCATCGTTACCTGCTGTTGGCCAAACTTCCCCTAGGGAAGCCAGTGAGTTCGATCGCTACATGCAGCGGGGGTATCAACTCACCGCCAAACGCGACTATCAATCCGCCTTGGTGAATTTCCGCCGTGCCCTCAGTCTGCGCCCCGGTAACCGCTATGCCCTCACAGCGATGAGTAATGTCGAGGCCTATATTGCTCGCGATCGCTACGCTGCCCAATCGAGTAACCGTCTCACCTTTGTACCCCCAAATCGCGGCATGCCAGGGCAACGGATCGCAGGCGCCACCCGCTTTGGTGAATGTACCCAAGGCTCTCTGACAAAAATTGTCGCTCTTGTGCCCGATAACAACTTGGGGATGACCGCTGCGGCCAATCCCAGTCTCTTTTTCTTTGTTCCCCAAAGCACGGCCAAATCGGCGGAACTGATGCTGCTCTCAGAAGCTGGCGATCTGCTCCTCACCCAACAAGTGCCCCTGAATGGTAAGGCCGGCATTTTACCTGTGACAGTGGATGCCAGTAAGGCGAAGCTACAACCGGGGCAAAAATACCAGTGGATCTTCTCCCTCACCTGTAAGCCCAATGAACCCGATGCCAATCCCTTTGTGACGGGCTGGATTGAGCGGGCCGAGCTAGACAGCAACCTTGCCCAGGTGATTACCACCATGCCGCCAGCCGATCGCCTGCCCCTTTTGGCCACCAGTCAACTCTGGAACGATACCTTGGCAACCCTTGTGGAGTTGCAGCAAAGCAATCCCAATGATGCTGCCATCAAACAGCAGTGGCAAGATGTGCTCAAGAGTGCCGGTATTGATCCCCAAATTGTTAATATGCCGCTGTTGCGATAGCTGCCCCTGTGCCGATATTGAGGGCGGTTGGCTGACCCCAAACCCCACATCAAGTTGCAGTAGGATGGAGAGTAGGCTGCATTGACAGGAGCGTGCGCCATGCTAAAGATAACTCGATCGCCATTTCCCCTTTGGCTAACCAGTATTGTGCTTCTTGGAGCGATCGCCCCCCTCCCTGCCTTGGCACAAAGGGCTGCGGGCGACATTGTGATTATTGGCAACTCTCCCTATGACTGGGGGCGCCATCAACGCTATTGGAATCATTTGCTCAACCTTTCTGGCGCAACGGCAGCCGCTTCTACGCCAACACCATCAGAGACGCCCCAAGAAGTCGATCCCAAAGTGCTGGAACAACAGCTCCTACGCAATATCCGCGTGGGGCAGCCGCAGCTTCAACCTGTACTGAAGTTACCAGGCTCTTCAGTGGTGACCGGTACCGTGACGAACAATAACCGCCAACCGGTAACGATTCAATCCGTTAACTATGAAGTCGTGGGGCCTAATGGCCAAATTCTACAAACGGGTGCAGCGACGCCAGAACCGGCAACTGTTGGTCCCGGTCAGACAGTGACCTATCAACAAATGCTCCCCACTGTGCCAGCGGATATTGGGGCACGGGTGCGCTTAATGCAGCCAGCGGTGCAGCTCCAAGGGGGTGTCTAGACCGCTTCGCCTCGGTATCACGGGGGGAATTGCCTGCGGTAAATCGGTGGTGGCTGCCTATTTGCAGCAGCAGTATGGTGTGCCTATTGTCGATGCTGATGTCTTAGCGCGGCAGGCGGTTGCCGTGGGCACACCCATTTATCAAGCCATTGTTGATCGCTATGGCCATGGCATCTGTCGGAGCGATGGCACCCTCGATCGCCCGCGGTTGGGCGAGATTGTCTTTGCTCAGCCCCAGGAACGCCACTGGCTAGAAGCGCAAATTCACCCTTGGGTGATTGCCCAGATGCAGCAAGCCATTCAAGCATGTGATCAGCCCCTGATTACCCTCGTGATTCCCCTATTGTTCGAAGCCCACCTCGAAGGGTTAGTGGATCAGATTTGGGTCGTTGCCACCACACCTGCACAGCAGTTAGCTCGCCTTCAGCAGCGCGATCGCCTCTCTGGAAAGGCAGCCGCCCAACGCCTCGCTAGTCAATTGCCCCTAGAGGAAAAAATTCGGCGGGCAGATACAGTGCTCTGGAATACTGGTTCTCTTGAGGAACTTTACCGTCAGGTGGATCAGGCCTTTTCCCTACTGGGCAGAAATGGCAAGGGAGGTTAGCCCCATTGTCACCTGTTGCAGGAAACTTTCTGGATTGATCGGCAAAGGAATGTAGCGATCGACCCCTTGGTAATTACCCTTTGACCCCAAAATGAAAATCTTGAGTTGCTCAGGGGTGCAGCGTTGTCGCAACTGATCCACTAGCTCCTGCACATCCCCAGAGCTAAAGGGTTCCGCCAAAAGAACGGCAATGGGAGTCAGTGCCAGCAACCGTTCCACTTCACCATCCACCAGCCAAATCACTTGATAGCCTGCGGTCGTCAAAATAGAACAGATCAGTGTGGCAGTGGCCTCATCCTCACTCACAAGCACAATTCGCCCCTCAGGTTCGACCAGTACATCCGTTGTGGCCAGAGGCGGGACATCTAGCTTGAGTTTCGGGGGTTCTGGTAGGGAGTCTGAAGGGATTGCCGGCAGCCCCACCGTGAACGTACTGCCTTTGCCTTCAGTGGAGTCCACATCAATCCAGCCATGGTGCAGATCCACCCACTGCTTAGTGAGGGCTAACCCCAAACCTGCTCCAGTATAAGCACGACCAAAGGAGCTATCCAACTGCTGAAACTTTTGAAAGAGTAAGGGTTGCAGGTGCGCTGGGATACCGATACCCGTGTCCTGAACTTGGAAAATGAGTTCATCCTCTTTCCACCATGCCCGTAGGATCACTTCCCCCATGGCAGGGGTAAACTTAATTGCATTGCTGAGCAGGTTAATGAGAATTTGCTGGAGGCGGCGATAGTCTCCCCAAAAGCGATCGCGACTAGGGGGAATCATCAGTTGGTGGTGCAGGTTGACCTGATGGCGATGGGCTTGGGGTTTGACGACTTCAATGCAGTCGGTACACAGTTGCCGAATCGAAAAGGCACTACGATGCAGGTGCGATCGCCCCAATTCCGCCTGCGAAAGATCAAGAATGCTGTTAATTAACTCCAGCAGGTGCGTGCCACTCTCATGGATAATTTCCAAATACTCCCGCTGTTTGGCTGTCAGAGGGCCAAGGGGCCAGCGCAATAGCGTTGCCGAAACCCCAATCACACAGGTCAGAGGCGTGCGTAGTTCATGACTCATGGTGGCCAAAAAGTCATTCTTAATCCGATGGGCGGCTTCCATGGCACTCAGGGCTTCCCGCAGCGCTTGGGTGCGTTCATTCACCCGCTGTTCAAGGGTGGCCTTTTGCTGTTGCAGCTCGCTGTAGAGTTGCGCTTGGTAAATGGCAATACTCAGGTGTTGACTCAAATGGGTCAAAAACTCAACTTCCTGGGGTTGCCACTGGCGGGGGCGATCGCACTGGTGGGCAATGAGCACTCCCCAAAGTTTTTCTTGAACAATGATTGGCACAATTAGCCAAGCCTTGATCTGCCAGCGGGCGGCAAAGGCCTGTAGGCAGGGAACCTCTTGATAAAATTCCTCAATGTCACTGACTGCGATGGTTTGGCCACGACTGAGACGCTGATAGCTACTGCTGGGTAGGGCAGACCACTGCCAGCAGTCATCCCAGAGCCCAAGAACCGACGGAATTCCCCCATAGCGGCAAGATTCGTAGGCAATTTGCCCCTGCAATTGACCAGTAGAATTGTAAAACTGTCCCACCAGTAGCCGATCGGCACCTAAAAATTCGCGAATCCGATCCACGGCTGTTTTCAAGAGTTCAGGCAGCTCCAGACTTTGGCGAATTTGGGTGGTGACCTGATGTAGCAGGCGCTCTTTGGCCTGTCGTTCGCTCAAGGCAGCAGTGACAAGGGGGGCACAATTTTGACACTGCTGAGCCATGTCTTCGCTGAGCACATTCATCAGCGAAAGGGCCAAGTCGGCGGGCAACGTTTGGTCTTTGGAGGTCAAGGGAGTCAACTGCTGCAAAACTGAGCGGATCAGGGAACGCTGGCCTAGGGGTGTCTGGCTGCGAATTTTGCGCAGAAAGCGAGCGATCGCCACCGGCTCAGTGAGGATTTTCACCCGATAGGCACTCATCTGCGGTACGGGTTCTGTCTGCAACAGCAGCGCAAAGGTCTCTGCCACAACAACGAGAAAAGGGGCATCGGCAGACACTATAACATCTTCACGGGTAAGAACAGTTGCGCCGCGATGGCTAGCTTCTGCGAGCAGGACTGTGGCGATTCGCTCGTAGAAAAATGCTGGTAAAATTCGATTAAAGACGGGCTGGCGCATAGTTTTTGAAGTTTAATCCTTGATCGATCCATCGCAGGCAGTGGCATTGCCATGCGGGTTGCGATCGCTAAAGGCGTTTCCCATTAATTTCTGTTGTAGCGGCTCAAGGGGGACAGGGGGGAAAGCCCACTAGTTTCTTTAATGATTGTTGTCAACGTATGCATCGAATTCTTACATTAAATGATCTGACTGTTGCCACAGATAACAGCGATGTTGCATTTCTACAGCAAAGCAGTGCTCCCATTGTTATTCTAACGGCAGCGGATACGGATATTGCCCTGCTGGCTCAAGCGTACAACCAACTACCCAAGGACTTTCCCCCTCTGCGCCTCGCGAACTTACTTCATTTACAAGCGGCAGCGGCCATTGATGACTATGGCGATCGCGTCTTGGCCGAGGCCGACGTGGTCGTGATTCGCCTTTTGGGGGGACGGGGCTATTGGAGCTATGGCCTAGAGGTGGCGCAGCAAATGGTCAGCGATCGCGGTGGACAGTTGATCTTACTGCCGGGGGACGATCACCCCGACTTAGAACTCATGAGCCTCTCCAGTTGGCCGCTGGACCAAGTTGATCGCCTCTGGCAATACTTCCGCGAGGGCGGACAGGAAAATATTCAGCGTGCCCTAGAGTTCATTGGCCACTACGGTTGCGGTTGGGGTCAGCCCCCCCCACCCCCCCAAAGGATTCCCCGCTGGGGCAGCTATCCGATTGCGGGGCAGATAGCCAGCGACTGGCCGCAGGTGGGGATTCTCTTTTACCGTGCCCATTACTTAGCGGGCAATACGGCGGTGATTGATGCCCTCGCTCAGGCCTTGCTGCAGCGGCAATTGGCACCTGTCCCCCTGTTTGTCTCCTCGCTGCAAGATCCAGAAATTCAACGGGAACTGCTGGCGGCATGGCAGGGCAAGGTGGAACTGGTTCTCAATACGACGGGGTTCGCGATCGCCAAACCGAACGAGGTGAACCTTTGGCAGCAGTTGGATATCCCCGTGCTACAGGTGATTCTCAGCAGCAGCACCCACGAGACTTGGCAACACCATCCCCAAGGACTGACGCCCCGCGACCTTGCTATGCACGTCGTCCTGCCGGAGGTGGATGGCCGCATCATTACCCGTGCGGTGTCCTTTAAGGCGGTGTCGCAAATTCAAGCAGATGTGGAAACCACCGTGACCACCTATGCCCCGGCGGGCGATCGCCTGCACTGGGTCAGTGATCTGGCAGCCAACTGGCTCAAGCTCCGCCGCAAAGCCCCTGCTGAACGCCGCATTGCCCTGATTTTAGCCAACTACCCCTGCCGCGATGGTCGTCTTGCCAATGGCGTTGGTCTCGACACCCCCAATAGTACGGTGGAACTGCTCAAGGCACTTCAGGCGGCTGGCTATGATCTGGGGACTGACCCTTTGCCCAAGGATGGCGATGCCCTGATCCAACACCTCAGCCGCTACCGCACCAACGATCCCGAAGGCAATCACTGGCGGCAGCCCCGCTACACCCTTCCCCTTGAGGCCTACCAGCACTATTTTCAGAACCTACCAAGGGCAGTACAGGCGGCCATTAACGAACGCTGGCCGTCGCCCACCACAGACCTCCCCATTGCTGGTGACTGTTGGGGCAACATTTTTGTCGGTGTCCAACCCAGTCGGGGCTACGATCGCGACCCCAGTTTGAATTACCATGCCCCCGATTTAGAACCCACCCCAGCATATCTCGGCTTTTACTTTTGGCTGCGCCATGTTTTTGGGGCGGATGCGATTGTCCATGTGGGCAAACATGGCAATCTAGAATGGCTTCCTGGTAAAGGCATTGCCCTTAGTCACACCTGTTTTCCCGAAATTGCCCTTGGCCCTGTGCCCCACTTTTACCCCTTTATTGTCAATGATCCGGGCGAAGGTGCCCAAGCCAAACGCCGTGCCCAAGCGGTGATTTTGGATCACCTGACGCCGCCCCTGACCCGTGCCGAGTTGTACGGTGGTCTAGAGACCCTCAGCCACTACATTGAGGAATACTACGCCGCTGAGCAGTTCGATCGCCCCCGTTTGAGTGTGCTGCGGCAGCAGATTGAAGCCCTCGTCAAAGAACTCGATCTCGATCAAGAAATTGGTGCCCCCAATCCTGAGGAAACCTGGACGGCGTGGCTAGCGCGCACCGATGGCTACCTCTGTGATCTGCGGGATGCCCAGATTCGCGATGGCCTGCATATTCTTGGCCAATGCCCCCAGGGACAGCAGTTGCGAGATCTGATGGTGGCGATCGCCCGCAGTCCCAGTGGCCAGCACATGGGTCTCACTCGTGCCTTAGCAAAGGATCAAGGGGTTGATTTAGATCCCCTGACCGCTAACCCAACCGATCCAAGTCCTGTACTTGGATACCGTTCCGTTGGTGAGTGGCAGCATGCCCTCGAGGAAACCGCGGCAAAACTGGTGGAGGACTTACTGAAGGGCACCCCTGATCTCCCCTGTGGCCGTGCAACTCAGCAGGTACTGGATTGGATTCGTACGGTGCTCTACCCTGCCCTGCAACAGACCCGCCAAGAAATTGACCACTTTCTCCATGGCCTCAATGGCGGCTATGTTCCCAGTGGCGCTGCCGGTGCCCCCAGTCGTGGTCGTCCGGATGTCCTACCCACCGGACGGAATTTTTATGCGGTGGATCTGCGGGCAGTCCCAACAGAGGCCGCTTGGGCATTGGCGGAGCGATCGGCGGCGGCACTCATCGAACGCTATTGTCAAGAGCAGGGAGAATTTCCCCGTACCCTAGGTCTTTCGGTATGGGGAACCGCAACCATGCGCACTGGAGGCGATGATATTGCCCAAGCCCTTGCCCTCTTGGGGGTTCGTCCTGTCTGGGAGGGTGCCTCGCGACGGGTGGTGGATTTGGAGGTGATTCCCCTATCGCTGTTGGGACGACCGCGTGTGGATGTCATGCTGCGCATTTCTGGCTTTTTCCGCGATGCTTTTCCTAACCTAATTGCCCTCTTTGATGAGGCGGTGCAGCGGGTCAGCCAGTTGGATGAACCCCCGGATCAAAATCCCTTGGCAGCGCAAGTGGCCAAAGAAACGGCCTATTGGCAACAGCAGGGTCTCTCCCTGAATCAAGCTCAACAACGGGCACGCTTTCGCATCTTTGGTTCCAAACCCGGTGCCTATGGTGCAGGGCTGCAAGGACTGATCGAAGCCCAAAACTGGCAAGGGGATGAAGATCTCGCCCGCGCCTATATTCACTGGAGTAGCTACGCCTACACGGGGGAAGCCCACAGCCACAATGCAGCGGAAGCCCTAGAGCAGCGGCTGAGTCAATTGCAAGTGGTGCTGCAAAACCAAGACAACCGCGAGCATGATCTATTGGACTCCGATGATTATTACCAGTTTCAGGGGGGCTTGACCGTTGCCGTGCGATCGCGATCGGGGCAGCAGCCCACGGTTTACTTTGGCGATCACTCCCGGCCAGAGCAGCCGAAAATTCGCACCCTCCAGGAGGAACTGCTGCGAGTCTATCGCTCCCGCGTCATTAATCCCAAATGGCTCGCCGGCATCAAGCGTCATGGCTACAAAGGTGCCTTTGAAATGGCAGCCACGGTGGATTATCTCTTTGGCTATGCCGCTACGGCTCGCTGTGTGCCCGATTATGTGTTTACAGGCATTACTCAGACCTATGTGCTTGATAGCGAAATGCAAGCCTTTGTGGCGCAGCATAATCCTTGGGCACTGCGGGACATGGCGGAGCGACTCCTCGAAGCTGCCCAGCGCCAACTGTGGCAAGCACCGGATCCGCAGATCCTAGACCGCCTGCGAGCGATCGCCCTAGAGGCCGAAGGTTTAATTGAGGGCAAATTTTAATGGTTTAGCTTTAATACAGCAAAATCAAGCGCAACACCCGCGCTACCGCTGCCACCAAGCAGACAATCACCAACTGCCCTGGCAAGGCAAAAAGCGAATACTGCTCTAGTAGCTCCACCAAGGGTTGACTCAACTGCCCTGCAAGAGCCAGACCACTGAGGTAGAGCGCACCGCAGACATGAATGAGCACCAGTCCCGCTAGGCCACTCAAAGCAAGCCATTCTAAACTCACTCGCTTTTGGGGGCGAAAAGCCAGCCAACCACAGACCCAAGCCCCCGGCACAAAACCCAACAGGTAACCAAATGTCGGTTCACGCCAATAGTCCAGACCGCCCCCTTGGGAAAAAACCTGAAAGCCACTCAGCCCCAGAATCAAATAGGCCACCTGGGAGAGGGCGGCGGCTTGCCGTCCCCCCATACACCCGACCAAGAGAACCGCCGCTACTTGGTAGGATACGGGTAACCCATACACGGGAACGGCGGCCCATGAACTGGGCAAAACAAATTGCCCTTCCTCATTGAGGAGGTTGGGGAGGGCGATCGCCGCCTCCATGAAGGTTCCAGCCACTGTCAGCAGGAGGCCTAAAATGGCCCACAAAAATTCATCGAGGGGTGACAGGTTGGTTCTCAAGAGCACTGCAACACATTAGGCGGGACAGACGGGGTCGGACTTGTATAGCGAAACGTGAGATCCGTATCCCCCATCATAATAAGGTCTCCATGGTATAAGACTCGCTCCTCCGACAGGGGTGTACCGTTAATTAATGTGCCATTGCGACTATTGTTGTCACGGATCAGGTACACTAGAGCATTGCCCCGCGGGCGTAGTTCAATGGTTGCTTGGTGCCGTGAAATAAACGGGTCATGGATAATAATGTCACAGTCACTGGCACGGCCAATCTTCCAAAAGGCTTTGCCTGCGAGGTGATATTTACCGACCACCGTGCCTTGAGAACGGACAATGAGCCATGCTTGCTTGCTCGTGTCTGAGAACCGCGTCATTAGAAAGATATGGCCAATGATTTAGATAATTGATTCATCGGGTCAGGAAATTACAATCCTGTCCATCTCTATCTTAATGAAGTTAAAAAACTTTTCATGGTGATGAGCCAACGCAATCCAAAATTTCAGGGTATCTACGGATAACTTCCCCCACTGTTTATGGTTTGATTAGGCTATAGATAGTTTTCAATCAAACCTTGCCTGTATTGATCAGGATAAGCAACGAATCAAAACCCTGTCGTCAGGGTAGCAAATCCCTAGTGTTTTGTTTGAGTTCCCTGTTTTCAAAAATTGATTTACCACTGATGATCACTAATATTTGATACTGTTAGTTATTTGTGTTCTAGGACTGGCCGTGAAAAGCAATCTGCAGCATCCCCAAAATATCATAGTAATTCATGAGCACACCAGTAACCCAATACCCACTTTTACCCAGCAACTCAAGCTGCGGCGATCGCTCCTTGCCAATCTGTTAGTGTTTGCAGCCGGGTGTGGCATCCTTGCCTTTGCAGGCTTGTTTCTCTACCGCCATTTAACAACCGTGCGCAGTCGTGATGCGGTCATTAATGGCGTCATTGTGAATGTGCGGGCTCCGGAGGAAGGAACCCTCCAGCAACTGAGGGCAAAGGTGGGGCAATTTATCAAGCCAGCGGAGGAGACGCCCCTAGCCGTGCTAGAAAATGACTACCTTAGCCAAGGCGACCTCAAGGAAGTTGAAAAATGGCTCGAACGGCGGCAGGGTGAACTAGAAGCCGCTCAGGCAAAACTGGCTCAATTGCAGGGACTCCTCACCTCTGCCCAAGGGGATGAACGCCATCAACAGCTGCTTGAGGTGAAACAAACCAATCGCCAAGTGGCGGCTGCCCAAGCGGAACTAGGGGCTGCTAGAGCGAATCTGGCTGATGCCAAGGCACGCCATCGATTGGCAAAAATTAACTACGGCCGCTTTAGTCGATTGGCACAGCAGGGAGCGGTACCCCAAGCCCAAGCAGATGCGGCTCTAACGGAATTGCAGCAAAGCCAAGCGCAAGTGGCTGCTCGCCAACGGGAAGTGGAGGCTGCCGCTGATAGGGTAGAGGCGCTCAAGGCCGATGCCCGTGCCGCTGAATTGGGACTGACCCTGCGCAATACCCGCAGCAACTATGACCCCCGTCTGCGGCTTCAGGAGCTAAAAATTCAGATTGGCGAACAGCAGGCGATCGTCCAAGGGCTGAAACGGGAAATTGCGGCTCAACAGCGACAGGTTGCCCAAGCCCGGCGGGAGGTTGCTCAGCGCAAAATAGTGAAGGTAGCGGCTCCCATTGCCGCCTATGTCTGGCGGGTGGATGCCCGTCCGGGGATGTTTCTTGGCAAAGGGGATCGAATTTTGCAGTTATTGGATTGTCAACGGCGCTGGATTGATGTGTTTGTAGAGGAACAGTCCCTGCGGCTAATCCACCCCGGTACCAAGGCCAAAATTGAACTCTATGGCAGCAAAGGCAAGGTGCTTTGGGGCACAGTCACCAACATTCGCTCTGGCTTGGGTCGCCTCAACCCCGGCGACGATCAGGTCATTCCCATTCCCGAAAACTATCCGCGTCAAAGCCAAGTGCGCGTTGAATTAGACGCTGATCAAGACTGGGGCGAAGGCAATTTCTGTTATGTGGGCTACACCGCACGGGTGACCTTTCAAATTTCCCCCTAAGCTTTTATAGCTATCCTAAACAATGCTCAATCCTTCATAGTTGCCTTTTATCTGGGCGATAAGAGATATTGATGCAACTTTGCACTTAGCCCTAGGAGGTCTGGTGCCATTCATAGATAAGATTAAATCTAATTAGTTTTGTCCATAGGCACAAGCAGGGTTTATGTTGCAATCGTTTGCAGACACGGTGTGGCTCATTCCCTTTTACTCGCTGGCGGGAATGGTGCTGTCCTTGATTTGGTCACCGGGGATGACTCGGAAAACGGGACCTCGGCCAGCGGGCTATTTGAATCTCTTGCTCACGTTTTTCTCCTTTGTTCATGCACTGTTGGCCACGGTGGCGATCGCCAACCAGCCGCCGCAGTCTTTGCACTGGACGTGGCTTGATGTCGCAGGTCTGCACTTTGACGTTCCCGTTGAAATTTCGATTTTGACGACCACTGCCCTGATGCTGATCACGGGCTTGAACCTCATGGCTCAGGTCTTTGCGATCGGCTACATGGAGATGGATTGGGGCTGGGCGCGCTTTTTTGCCCTATTGGCTCTGTTTGAAGGGGGGATGGGGGCGCTGGTGCTGCTGGATTCTCTGTTTTTTAACTATGTCATGCTCGAAATTCTGACCCTAGCGACCTATTTGCTCATTGGCTTCTGGTTTAACCAACCGCTGGTGGTGACCGGTGCCCGCGATGCCTTCCTCACCAAGCGGGTGGGAGACTTGGTGCTGCTGATGGGGGTGTTGGCGATTTATCCCCTTGCTGGCTCTTGGAACTACGACGATTTAGCGGCTTGGGCAGCTACGGCTCAGGTGGATCCCACCCTCATTACCCTAATTTGTTTGGCGCTGATTGCTGGGCCAATGGGGAAATGTGCCCAATTCCCATTGCATCTGTGGTTGGATGAGGCCATGGAAGGCCCTGTGCCTGCCTCTATTCTGCGGAATGCCATTGTTGTGGGCACGGGGGCATGGGTGCTGGTGAAGCTGACGCCGGTGCTGAGCCTTTCCTCTGTCGCTCTAACAGGTTTGCTGGTCATTGGTAGCGTCACTGCCTTGGGAGGAACCCTGATTGCCATTGCCCAGGTGGATATTAAGCGTGCTCTGTCCTATTTGGTCAGCGCCTATATGGGCTGGGTGTTTATTGCCGTTGGTCTCAAGGAGCCGGGCTTAGCTTTTGTCTTTATCCTCACCTATGGGGTAGCAATGGCACTGCTGATGATGAGTATTGGCAGCATCATTTGGAATAGCATTACCCAAGATCTGCGCCTGTTGGGTGGGCTGTGGTCGCGGCGCCCCATTTCCGGTATTTCGTTTCTCGTTGGTTCTGCAGGGTTGCTGGCGCTTCCCCCCTTGGCCAGCTTTTTCCCACAGGCAGAATTGCTGGATACGGCCTTTGCCCAACTGCCTTGGGTGGGGGTGGTGCTTCTATTGATGAATGCGTTTGCTGCCTTTAGTCTTGGTCGCACGTTCTGCCTGATTTGGGGCGGTGAGGTCAAACCAATGACGGCGCGATCGCCCGAGGTCTTTTGGCCGATGATTTTGCCGATGACCGTTGATCTGGGTCTGGTGCTGCACTTGCCCATTCTCATGGGGCGCTTTGATTGGGTGATTTGGACAGATCCTTCCTTAACCACAGCAGCTGCCCTGACGGTAACCGCTATCTTGGGCTGGGGTGCAGCCGCATGGGTCTATCTCGGCAAAGCCATTCCCAAGCCGGTGCAGTTTCCCCTACCGTCGGTACAGGATCTGCTGGCCTACGATTTCTATACGCCCAAGCTCTACAAAGCCACCGTGGTGGGAGCAGTGGATATGATTTCCCGCATGACTGCTTGGTTTGATCGCACGTTGGTGGATGGCACTGGCAATGCCTTTGGCGGGGCAACCCTGTTGGGGGGCGATCGCCTGAAGTACAGTACAACCGGTCAATCCCAAGCCTATATCCTCACCATCTTGATGGGGGTGGCCCTTCTGGTGATTGCCATTTGTTGGCCACTACTGGCTTAATGCTCCACTATTGAGGTTCTTGGCCTATGCTGACGCTGTTAATTGTTTTGCCTGTCATCGGTGCGCTGCTGATGCCGCTGCTGCCAGAGCGATCCCTGCGTTCGGTTGCTTTGGTGAGCGCCGGTGTCACCTTTGCCCTGTCTCTCTGGATGCTGACGCAGTTTGATGTCCAGCAGACCGCACTACAATTTACGGAATTTGTGCCGTGGCTGTCGCCCTTGGGATTGAACTATTCCCTTGGCGTGGATGGTCTATCGCTGCCCCTGATTGTTTTGGGAACCTTCTTGACCCTTGTGGTCGTGTTCACGGGTGAAAAAAGTGCCCATCGGCTCTTCTATGCCCTTGTTCTTTTGGCCAATGCGGGAATTACCGGGGCGTTAGCAGCACAAAATCTGCTGCTGTTTATTCTCTTTTACGAAGTTGAGTTGGTGCCCTTTTACCTGTTGATTTTGATCTGGGGCGGGCAGCGTCGCGAGCAGGCAGCGATCAAGTTTCTTATCTATACGGCAGTCTCAGGAATTCTCGTGCTAGCTGCCTTTTTGGGGATGGGCTGGCTCACCCATGCTCCTAGCTTTGACTATCAAGATATTCGCGTTGCCGGCTTAGCACCCACGACCCAAGGGATTCTGCTGCTGCTGTTGATCCTAGGTTTTGGCATCAAAATGCCCTTGGTGCCCCTCCACAGTTGGTTGCCCGATGCCTATGTGGAAGCCTCAATGCCAACCGCCATTCTCCTTGGGGGAATCCTAGCTAAGCTGGGTGCCTATGGCCTAGTGCGGTTTGCCTTAGGCTGTTTTCCAGAGACTTGGGGGCAGTTTTCTGGCCTGCTGGCCCTTGTGGCGGCTCTTGGCATTAGCTATGGGGCACTGGCTGCGATCGCCCAAAAGGACATTAAACGCATGGTGGCCTATAGCTCCATTGGTCACATGAGCTACGTATTGTTGGCGGCAGCAGCCCATACCCACCTCAGCATCGTCGGCGCCATTGCCCAAATGATTAGCCATGGCCTGATTTTGGCATTGCTGTTCTATTTGGTCGGCGTCATTGAAACGAAAGTTGGCACCCGCGAACTCAATGTGCTCAATGGCTTGCTCAATCCTCTGCGGGGGTTACCGACCACCAGTGCTCTCCTCATTTTGGGGGGGATGGCCAGTGCCGGTATTCCAGGATTAGTGGGGTTTGTGGCGGAATTTCTCATCTTCCAAGGCAGCTATGGTACCTTCCCAATGCCAACTCTAATTGCGGTGGTGGGCACCGGCCTCACGGCTGTTTATTTTGTGATTTTGATTAACCGCACCTGCTTTGGCCGTCTTGACAACGCCACTGCCTACTACCCACAGGTGGTTTGGTCAGAGAAGTTCCCCGCTATGGTACTGACACTGCTGATTCTGGTTCTGGGCATCCAACCAACATGGCTGGTGCGTTGGAGTGAGACCACCAGTGCGCAGCTGGTTGCCGCTATCCCTACTGCCACCGAAACCATTGCCAGTTTACCCCAATAGCTCAGAGAGGAAACCATGGTTGAAACAATTGAGCGTCCCAGTTCTGCCAAACTTCCCCCCTTGGATCATCCCCTAGCCGACATTATTTACCGCCTCGAGGCGGGGGGTGCCCTCATTCCCGACACGCCAGTGAACCTGATGAAGATCATCGGTATGTACAAGGCCTACGCCATTCCGATGGACTTTTACTGGCGGAATTTGCTCTACCTCGGCGAGCGGGTGTTTATCCATCCCTTTCCCTTCTTCAAGTATTTTCCAACCAAGGACTACTTTGAGTTGGCCAATCACTATGCAGGGGAGACTGCTGATCTGCGGATTTGGCGTGGCCCTGCCCATGCCCACCCCGAACTGATGGAATTTATTGCAAAGGGGGAAACAGGGAAAATGCCGCGTCTGCTCCACCACCTTTGGCACGACCGCATCAACATGGAGTTTTCCGAAAGCTTGGCGCGCTCAATGATGTGGCATCGCATGGGGGGGCAGCTGGATATCTACCTTGACTCTGAAGAGTACAAAGCTGCCGCCGATAGGGCAATCCGCGCCTACTTCAAAGGCAACCCGCTGATGCTCGGGCTGTACAAGCTCTTTCCCGACCTCTTCTTGGAGCAGGCTCGCCAAGCCACCTACATGAACGTGCTGGGGCTATTTTGGGAAGTGATGGCACCCGTCTTCTTCGAGATGAGCGATCGCTATGACGAGGGCAGCATTACCAGCGTCAAGGATGCCATGAACTTCTTGGTCAATGGAATTTTTGCCATGGCCGGTCGCCCGATTTACCACCACGTCTATATTGATGGCGAGGTGCATGTCCTTGTGCCCAAGGAAAAGGGCTTTATGTGGCTCTATGAAGCGGCCTTCCCCTATGTGGAAGCGGTCTTTTACCGCACGGCGCCCTTCCGGGGAACCAAGTCCTACAATGCCCAAGCCAATCAGGTACCCACTGATCAGGTGGACTTCCACTATGGCATTCTCTTTGCCGATAAATTCCCTGTGGGGACGGCGGGGATTCCACCTACGTTGCTCCACCAAGACATGTATCACTTCCTCCCCCAATACCTGAAGGATTACTTCCACCAGCACTGTCGCGGTGAGGATGATATTTTGGTGCAGTTGGGAATTGCCTTCCAGCACGCCATGTACACGGTGACCTCCGCTGTTTTGCAAGCAACCCGTGCCGCCTTCTACTACCCCTTGGATGATCCCAAGCCGGAGCATCTCATGGCCAACCGGCGTTTCTTTGTGGCTCAGATGGATCGCTTTTTGCGACCGCAGTACGGCATTGCTGAAGCCTGCAAAATCCGCAATGTCCAAGATCCCAATTATTTGTAGGGAGTTGTAGGACAGGACATTAGGGAGAGGGGGTGTGTCTCTTCTCCCTTTTTGCTAGGCTGGAATCAAAGTGAATTTTTGTAACGAGGTAAAGCCGTGGCCAACGTCGAAATCTATACGTGGTCTCGTTGTCCTTTTTGTATTCGAGCAAAGCAATTGCTGACACGCAAAGGGGTGAAATTTACCGAGTACGTCATTGATGGCGATGAAGCGGCTCGTGCTGCAATGGCCCAACGTGCCCATGGTCGGCGATCGCTCCCGCAAATTTTCATTAACAACGAGCACATTGGCGGCTGCGATGATCTCTATGCCCTAGAGGCGCAAGGCATCTTGGATAGGCTCCTGCAAGCGGCAGCCTAGCGGAATGGCCGTGGATATTGCCTTTATTATTGACCCGATCGCCAGCCTTGACCCCGGCCACGATACCAGTGTGGCCTTGATGGAAGCGGCTCAAGCCGCAGGGGTTCAGGTGTGGATCACGGAAATTTCCCAACTGCTGATCCGCGAAGGTCAGGTATGGGCGGCGCTCACCCCGATCCAGTTATCGCCCGTGCAACTAGTGGCCAGCCAGTGGCAGATTCCCCAACCTTGGTTTCAGACGGGGGCAGTGGAATGGCGACCCCTCAACACCTTTCGAGCGGTGTGGATGCGCAAAGATCCCCCAGTCAATACCGCCTACCTCTATGCCACCTACTGTCTGGATTTAGTGGATCCTCAAACCACCCTTGTTCTCAACTCGCCCGCAGGGTTGCGCCATGCCAATGAAAAGATGTATGCCCTGCAATTTCCCAGTGTGATTCCCAAGACCATTGTGACTGGAGACAAGCAGCGTATTCGGGAATTTGTGCAGCAGCAGGGCATGGCCGTTCTCAAGCCCTTGGGGGGCAAAGCCGGAGAAGGCATTCTCTTTTTGCAGGCGGGCGATCGCAACCTCAATTCCATGATTGAAATCAGTACCCAACGCGGACAACTGCCCGTGATGGTGCAAGAGTATCTACCCGCGGCCAAGGAAGGCGATAAACGAATCATTCTCCTCAATGGGGAACCCATTGGTGCTGTGAATCGGATTCCCACAGGGGATGAATTTCGGGGCAATATGGCCACCGGCGGACGGGTGGCAGCAGTGGAAATTACCGAGCGCGATCGCCAGATTTGTCAAACCTTGGCTCCTGCCCTCCAGCGCGATGGCCTCTATTTTGTGGGGATTGATGTCATTGGTGGCTATTTGACAGAAGTGAATGTCACTAGCCCCACCGGTGTTCGCGAGATCGATCGCCTCAATGGGACTTGCCTTGGTCAACAGGTGATGGCTTGGCTATTAGGTTAACATTGAGTCATGCTTAGCCACTCAGGGGATGTGATTCAAACCAGTAATCAAGTTTTGATAAAGCGATATGGTTCACAGCAAAGAACGCGCCCCCAGAAATAGAACAATTACGTTGACCGAGCAAGAACAAGCGAAGTATCGGCAGCGACTCCTACGGTTGAGTCATCCTGTGAGCCTATCAGAAATCATTAACCGCACCATCCATCAAGATATCTTTGAGGTCATCAAGTTTCTCCCAAGTCAATTTGTTGATTTGCTGTTTATTGATCCACCTTACAACCTGAATAAAGTATTTAACTCAATTAGCTTCAAGAAAAAAAGTTTAGAGGATTACATCAACTGGCTAGAGTCTTGCTTGTCGAGTCTTGAAAAAATTCTAAAACCAACTGCATCTATTTACATTTGCTCTGATTGGGAATCCTCAACTGCTGTATTTGAAGTCATTAAAGACCGTTTTCAAATCCGCAACCGAATTACATGGGAGCGCGAGAAAGGACGAGGAGCAAGCAAGAATTGGAAAAATGCCTCTGAGGATATATGGTTCTGCACTGTTTCTAATGAGTACACCTTTAATGTTGAGGCTGTTAAGCTCAAGCGTAAAGTCATCGCTCCCTATAGAGTCAATGGACATCCCAAAGATTGGGAACCTACCGAAGAAGGTAATTACCGCCTAACGCATCCTTCTAACCTGTGGACAGACTTAACTGTGCCCTTTTGGTCAATGCCAGAAAATACAGATCATCCCACCCAAAAGCCCGAGAAACTACTGGCTAAGGTCATTTTAGCTAGCTCCAATCCAGATGACATTATTTTTGATCCGTTCCTCGGCTCGGGAACAACCTCTGTCGTTGCCAAGAAGCTCGGTAGACGTTTTTTGGGGGTTGAACTGGATGAGACTTATGCTTGCCTAGCGGAGAAACGCCTTGAAATGGCTGAAGTAGATGCTTCGATTCAGGGCTATGCTGATGGCGTGTTTTGGGAAAGAAACACATTAAGTGAGCAAGGACGTTTTACGCAAAAGCAGTATCAGTGCGAAAAACTATTTCACCAACCAGAGCTTTTTTCCCTAGGAGAAACATAAGAATCAATGGAAAAAAGACATATTTTCTATGGTGACCAGATTGGTCAGATCGAAGAAAACATCAAAGAACTCTTAAACTCACAGGAAGATTTCTTGTCTGCTGTGACAATCAATAGTCCAAGAGCTGTTGGCGATGCTGTTCAGCAAATTCTTGCCAATCATCTACAGGCGGTTCTTGGTGAAGAGATTTGTAAAAACTATTCAGCACATTTTGCCCGTAGAGCCATGGCTGATCTCGCTTTCAAGGATGATCAAGGATTTTACTATGTCATTGACGTGAAAACCCACAGATTGAGTACACAGTTTAATATGCCCAATTTAATTTCTGTAGAACGCCTCACTCGTTTCTATCAATCAGATGAAAATGTTTTTGCAATTTTGCTGATTGCCTATGAGGCTCAAGGAACTCGTATCGGTATTGAAAATGTTCAATTTTTGCCAATCGAGTTTTTGGGGTGGGACTGCTTAACAATTGGCGCTTTGGGTTGGGGGCAAATTCAGATTGCGAACTCTAATGTTTTAACGATTAACCGTGGCTACTCCCGTAAGCAGTGGATGCTTGAGTTGTGTGATGCATTAGCTGAATTCTATCCCCGTGAAATTAGCAAAATTGAAGAGCGGTTGAAATACTTTACAAAGGTTCGCGAGTTTTGGCTTAATCATAGCGATTAAAGCTTTTTTCATAAAGTTAAACATCATAAACCAAGCTGCAACATGGCTGTGATGCGACTGAAAACGGATATTTGCCTTGTATAATCACTGTACTGAATCTCTTCCTTTTGCCTATAATTGATAAACTGGATTTTTTCACGAGTCTATGAGTCGCGGCACACTCTTCGATAAGGTTTGGGAACAGCACACGGTGGCTACACTGCCCTCAGGGCAAACGCAGCTCTTTATTGGCCTGCACCTGATTCACGAAGTCACGAGTCCCCAAGCCTTCGCCATGCTGCGGGAGCGAGGATTGCCGGTGTTGTATCCGCAGCGAACTGTGGCGACGGTGGATCATATTGTGCCGACAGATACGCTGGCGCGTCCTCTCCAAGATGCCCTCGCTGAAGAGATGCTGCAAGCCCTTGAGGCGAATTGCCGTGCTCACCATATTCCTTTCTTTGGGATTGGCTCCGGTCGTCAGGGCATTGTCCATGTGATTGCCCCTGAGCAGGGGTTAACGCAACCGGGGATGACGATCGCCTGCGGGGATAGCCACACCTCTACCCACGGTGCCTTTGGGGCGATCGCCTTTGGGATTGGCACCAGTCAAGTGCGGGATGTGTTGGCGACGCAGACCCTCGCCCTCAATAAGCTGAAGGTTCGCAAAGTAGAAGTGAATGGCTCCCTTGGTTCTGGGGTCTATGCCAAGGATCTCATCCTCCACATTATTCGCCACCTTGGTGTTAAAGGCGGTGTTGGCTATGCCTATGAGTTTGCTGGCAGTACCTTTGCCCAGCTCTCAATGGAAGAGCGGATGACCGTCTGCAATATGGCCATTGAAGGGGGAGCCCGCTGCGGTTATGTCAACCCCGATGAAACCACCTTTGCCTATTTACGAGGCCGCCCCTTTGCTCCCCAGGGCAAGGCTTGGGATGAGGCGCTGGTGTGGTGGCGATCGCTCGTCAGTGATGCCGATGCTGAATACGATGATGTTGTCACATTTGCGGCTGCAGATATTGCACCGACGGTCACTTGGGGTATTACCCCCGGCCAAAGCGTTGCGGTGGATGAGACCTTGCCCACCCTAGAGAGTTTGCCCGAGGCAGAACGGGCGATCGCCGCTGAGGCCTATGCCTACATGGATCTGCAACCGGGGCAGCCCATTCAAGGCACCAAGATTGATGTCTGCTTTATTGGCAGTTGCACCAATGGTCGCATCAGTGATCTGCGGCAGGCTGCCAAAGTTGTCGAAGGGCGCAAAGTCAAACCCGGTGTCAAAGCCTTCGTTGTCCCCGGTTCAGAACGGGTGAAAGCGCAAGCCGAAGCGGAGGGTCTCGATGTCATTTTCCAAGCCGCAGGGTTTGAATGGCGCAATCCCGGCTGTTCGATGTGCCTCGCCATGAATCCCGACAAGCTGCAAGGGCGTCAGATCAGTGCCTCCTCTTCCAATCGCAACTTCAAAGGACGCCAAGGATCAGCAGCAGGACGGACACTCCTCATGAGTCCAGCGATGGTGGCCGCCGCAGCGATTACGGGTGAAGTTACAGATGTGCGGGCATTTCTTTGATGTCCTGCTTAATAGATATCAAGTTCTTTATCAGCCCTGTCACATTCCCTAAAGTATGAAATTATCCTCCTAGACAATGACAATAGAGACAAGGGGAGGAGCGGTTTATGTTTCCAATCTTTCCAAAAGGAGGCTGTCTATGAAAATGTTACAGGGCTTGCTAGGCGCAGTGGTTCTGGGTATGGCCTCTATTTTGCCTGCTGCTGCTGAGACGCTAGTTTCTGATAGCGGGCTGACTGAAATTTACGGCTACCAGCTTAGCCCCTTGCCGGGAGATATCTTGCCCTACACGACCAAAGTCAATGGACGAGTTTATGAGGGCACCATTAACGTCACGGCAAGCGGCAATGGCTTCGTGCGCGGCTTTTTTAGCGATCGCGATCTGGGGGGTAATTTTGGCTGTAGTGGCGAAGTAACGATTCAATGGGTACGGGATAATCGCTATATTTCCGTGTGGCGAGTTGGCGGTACTTATACGCCGCGTCTGCAATGTCCCCAAGCAGGCAGCACCGCTCGGCTGAATATGCGCCTCTATCCCTAGAGAAATCAACCATACTCCTGCTCTGTAATGCGCCAGCGCGCCGAAAGAACACTGGGTTCTAAACTCAAGCGGCTCACCAGCCCTTCTACAAAGTCATCATTGCGCTCTTGACTGAGTAATTCTGCTTCAATGTGTACCTTGTCCAAGGTCTCTTCGATATCCTCGCTGAGGAGCGATCGCAACTTCAGCCGACTGCCCGCCAGCGACTGTAACAAGAGTGCGCGCAAATGAGCCTCAGCATCGGCGCGGCAGACAATATCACAGCGATAGCATAATTCCACTTCGGTGCCCTTGAGGGGCTGCTGATTGATGCGATAGCCGAGGGGACGCAAGAGCAGATTGGCCATGAGCACTGCCACTGCTCCTAAGGTTGCCTGATAGAGTAATCCCGAACCACACAGTGCTCCTACTGCCGCTGCACACCACAGGGTGGCTGCCGTATTTAAGCCGCGCACCGACAGGCCTTCCCGCAGGATCACGCCCCCGCCGAGAAACCCAATACCAGAGACAATTTGGGCGGCAATCCGCGTTGGACTCGCTTCCCCCGGGGTGAGAGCCGAAAGCATGACAAACAGGGCTGCCCCCGTTGCTACGAGGGTATTTGTGCGCAGACCGGCCATGCGCTGCCGCCACTGCCGCTCCAAGCCGAGGGCTGCCCCAAGACAAAAGGCTGCTACCAAACGGACAATAAAATCACTCGTTGACATCGGTTAAAACGACAGCCCTAGGAAGACACTCACCAGATAGAAGTAGAGCAACAGCCCTGTAAAGTCCTTGATGGTTGTGATAAAGGGATCCGCCGCTGGCCCGTGGTCAAAGCCCAACTTCAGCAACACCCAAGGAAGCAATGCCCCTAAGATCGCCGCGAAGGTAATTACAACAAAAAGTGAAATCCCTACAGCCAGTCCCAGTTGGGGAATGTCGTTGGGTAACCCTTGCCAAACAAGAGCAATGAGACCGCCAGCAGTTCCCAAGATAAGACCCATGATCGCACCAATGCGAAACTCGCGAAAGAGATAACCGCCATAGCGACGAATATCAATGTGCTGCCAAGCAAGACCACGGGCAAAGACAGTGGTGGATTGGGTACCGACATTGCCTCCCATGTCCATGACCACAGGAATGAAAATGGCTACGGCAACGACGGCTTCCAGAACTTCCTCAAAGTACTGAATCACGCCGCCAACAATCATACCGCCAATGAGGGTAATGATCAGGCAGATAATCCGCAGTTGCACTGCATAGCGAATGGGACCGCGCACCAGTCGTTCACTCCAAGCTTGATCGCGGTTGAGCAAGTTGCCCACACCTGCTTGCGCCAAAATGGTGCTCGTTGCCTCCTCCTCAATCAGGTCAATCACATCATCAAAGGTGATATCGCCCACCAGTCGCCCCTCTTGATCCACCACAGGAATAGCAGGGACATCGTATTCCTTGAGGAGTTTGGCTGCTGCGAGTTCCGGCGCGGTCACAGCGATCGCCAGTTCCTGTCCTTGCACCAAATCTTGAAGCGGCTGGTGGGGATTTGCTTTCATCAACTGGATCGGCTGCACAAAGCCACGATAAAAGCGCTGTTCATCAATGACAAAAATAATGCTCAGGTCATTAATATCCAAGGAACTCTCACGGATAGCGGCGATCGCCTGCTCCACGGTCAAGTCTTGCCGCAGCGCCAAGTAGCGCAGATTCATGCGCCGACCAATTGTGCCCTCAGGATAGCCCAACAGCAGGTTCACGGCGTCGCGGGATTCTGAGCTTAACTGGCTGAGCAACCGTTTGGTGACCTTGGCAGGTAATTCCTCAAAGAGCCGCACCCGTTGATCGGCCTCAAGGGCTTCTAGAAAATGCAGAATCTCAGGATCCGTCATCCCTTCAATGAGGGTTGCCTGCTCATCGGGAGTCAGGGCTTCAAAGACTGCGATCGCCTTGTCTTTTTCGAGGAGGCGAAAGGCCAATACCCGCTTGTGGGGGTCAATTTGGCGCAGGGCACGCACTAGCTCAGGAATCGTCAGTTGGTTGGCTGTCCGCTTGGCAGCACCAAGACCCTGCGGATAGGTCAGCAGATCATCGAGGGGATTGATTACCATCGCATTGCTCCTTCTATGGTTGACAATTTAGGGTGGGTGAGACAGGGGCATAGGCTTCGCTCAATTGATGCCAGAGATCAGCCAACTGGTTGTAGGCTTCGGATGTAGAAAGTTGCCCACTCGTATGGAGAGCAGCGATAAACCCTGCCCGTTGAGCAAATTTCTGTAGGTAGGCATCAAAGGTCAGCGCGTCTAGGGTGACGTGCCCACGGTAAAGGGTATAGGGGCACAGAAATGCCTGCTTTAATGCCTGCTTTGCATCGTGGGTCATCATGGTTCTAAGCTCCATTGAGAAACGACAATAGGATGTTTTAGGGTTTAACGAGACAACTCAAAGGGTGAGAACTCTCCCAAGTGGGCGATCGCTTGGCTCATGACCGTAATCATCAGGTGGCCAAGGGCAACACCCAGCACTTCCGAAAGGGTAATTCCCAGCATTTCGGCCAGCATGCTGAACAAACAAACTTCAAACATAGAAACTCTCCGTTGCTAATGGTTTTGCCACGCAACAACTTGAGCGATGAAAAGTAGTCGTTCAATAAAAACGCTTGACTACGGGCGATCGCTCTCAACAACAAACAGGTTTGAACCAGCCAACTTTAGGCAGACTCAGGTAGATACCAGACTGAGACCTATTGAACAATTTGCTTCGTGATCCATCTCCATTTGCAGATCAACTGCCTTGGAACGCGCGGAGATGAACCAGAAGTTCAAGCCATTAGGCAGCAGACAAGTCTGAATTCACCTCGGCGATCCTTAGGGGAGAGAGGCTCCACCTATGGCAGGGATCTTCATTAGCGGAGATGGGGTCAGCAGAAGCAACATTACAGTGACTCCTACTAGACTCCATTAAGAAAATCTCCAAAAATAGACAAATGCCAGCAGCCTAGGAAATCTTTCAACTGCCACTTGGCATTTTAGGGGGTGAGCAAGTCTTTGTCAAGGATCATATGAACAGCTAGGGCGTTGCAGTGGGGCATTCCTAGTCGTATCGCCCTTTTCACAGCGATCGAACACCCTCAACCCGCTAAAAGCCCCGATGGCAGAGCACCGCACTCCCGTTATGTCGCTGATATTTCAGGAAAGGGCTGTCATTCGCTAAAATTGTTAATCATTACTTAAAGTTTCATAGTGTAAAACGTCCAGAAGTATCTTAATGCGTGATAAAAATTGTGGATTCTAGCGAATGATTATAGATGAATTTGAGCATTTTACTGAATTATTGGTCAACTACACCGATGATCTCATTTGCCTGCACGAACCGGATGGCAACTATCTATATGTGACTCCCTCCAGCAAAACCCTTTTAGGCTATTCTCCTGAAGAACTGATTGGTAAGAGTCCCTACACATTATTTCATCCTGAAGATGCAGAGCGCATTCGCAGTGGTGCCCATGCCCTCGCCCTGCAAGGCAGTGTGAATGTGATAGAAACCTATCGCATCCGCAAAAAGCATGGCGGATATGTTTGGTTGGAAACCCTCACGCACCCCATTTGTGATGCAGGGGGAAATGTTTTATTTTTAGTCTCCACATCGCGGGATATTACCCGTCGCCGTCAACTCGAGCTAGAGCTACAAGCCAAGCAAGAACTACTGGAAGCCTTTTTTCAACAATCCCTTGAGGCCTGCTTCTTCATGATGTTGGATCAGCCCATCCGCTGGGATGACACAGTCAACAAAGAGGAAATCTTGGAGTATGTCCTTGATCATCAGCGGATTACGCGTGTCAACAGTGCCTTTGCCCAGCAGTATCAATTACCGCCGCAGGAGCTGATTGGCCTGACACCGCGCATTTGCTTTAAGGATGATCTGGAACTCGCCAAACGGCTGTGGCGAGCACTCTTTGATCTGGGCTATTTTCACATTGAAATTGAACTCCACCGCCGCGATGGTAGCTCCTTTTGGGTGGAGGGGAATTATGTGTGCCTCTACAACCAAAATAAGGAAATCATTGGCCACTTTGGCGTGCAGCGGGACATTAGCGATCGCATGCGTCTGCAAGCAGAAATTGCCCAAAAAACCGCTGAATTAGAGTATTTCTTTGGCTCTTCCCTAGAGCTATTTATGATTGCCGATAGTGAGGGACGGCTGCGGCGGGTGAATCAACACTGGCATACCTGCCTGGGCTATGACCTGAATCGGTTGGCAGGGGCAAAGTTTGAGGAATTTCTCCACCCCGGCGATCGCCCCCGCCATCGGGAGATGCAGCAACGTCTCCTTGCTGGGGAGCAAATCAGTAACCACACAATTCGCCTGCGCACCCAAGGGGGAGACTATCGCTGGTACGAATGGCAAGGCCTGCTCAGTCAAGGGCGCATCTATGGTGTTGCACGGGATGTCACGGAACAGCGCCAATTTAGCGATCGCCTGCAAGCGGCCTACAACCAAGTGACTGATATTTTGGAGAGCATGTCGGATCACTTTTTTGAAGTGGATCGCGACTTCACAGTTATCTATGTCAACGGGAATTTTTGCCGTCTAGTGGGGAAATCTGCCTCAGAGATGCTGGGGAAAAACCTCTGGGATCTCTTTCCCGATGCCCGCAACTCAATTTTTGAAAGCCAAAGTCGGCAGGCAATGGCGGAGGAAACCCCTGTCCAATTTGAAACCTTCTATGAGGGGCTGAACCAATGGTTTGCGGTACGGGCTTTTCCCACTGGCCGAGGCCTTGCGGTTTTCTTCCAGAATATTACGCTTCAGGTGGACTCCACTACTTCGTTACAGCGACGGCAAACCCAAGCGGAACTCCTGCATCGGCTAACCTTGAAAATTCGCCGTTCCCTTGATCTGGAAACGGTTCTTAAAACCGCCCTTGAGGAAGTGCGTCAACTGCTGGGGGTCGATCGCACGCTGATTTTCCAGTTCTATGCCGATGGCCGGGGTGAGGTGGTGGCTGAATCGGTAGCGGCACCGCAGTTTTCTCTCATGCACCGCACCTTCTATGACCCCTGTTTCCACCGTGAGTCTGCCGAAGCCTATCTCCAGGGGCGGGTACTGGCGGTTGCTGATATTAACACCGCTGAAATGACCCAGTGTCATCGCGACTTTCTCAACCAATTGCAGGTGCGGGCCCTCTTAGTGGTACCGATTATTGAGGAGGAACGTCTCTGGGGATTACTCCTGTGCCACCACTGCTCTTCTCCTCGACCTTGGGCAAGTGACGAAGTCGAATTGATCCGCCAACTGGGGGAACAACTGGGCTTTGGCATCAACCGCGCCGAATTGGTCAGTGCCCTCCATCAGGAAAAGGAACGCTATCGGCGGGTTCTTGAGGCACAGACAGAATTGCTCTATCGCTGTACCCCTGAGGGACATCTCACCTTTGGCAATCCCGCCTTCTTTCGCTATCTGGCTGAAGCAGGGATGAGTTGCGATTTTGGCGATGTGATCCAGCATCCCTTTGATCCGCTGACGCAGCAACGCTTCCAACAACACCTGCAAGCCCTCACCCCCACGCAGTCCATCAGCACGATTGAATGTGGCGTGACTTTTGGTGAAGGACGTTTTGCTTGGTTTGAATGGACAACCCGCGCTTTTTTTGATCACCAAGGTCGCTGTGTGGAGTATCAATGTGTGGGACGCGACATTACCCGCCGCAAGGAAATGGAGGATCGCTTAATTCACGATGCCCTCCACGATGCCCTGACAGGACTCCCCAACCGTACGCTGCTCCAAGATCGCTTAAAACACTGCTGGCGCCAGTATCAACGCCATCGCGATCGCCCCTTTGCCGTTGTTTTTATTGATATTGATCGCTTTAAGCGGGTTAACGATAGCTTGGGACACCAAGCAGGAGATCAGGTGCTGATTACCCTTGCCCAGCGGATGCAAAGTGTGGTGCCAGAGGGGGATACCTTGGCTCACCTGAGTGGCGATGAGTTTGTGGTGCTGTGTGAAGATCTGGATCCGGAGCAAATGGTGGCTCAGGTAGAAGCACGGGTTGCCGATCTAGAGCGGGTGATTCAGGAGCCCTTGGTCATTGATGGCCATCTGTTAAGTCTCAGTGCCAGCATTGGCGTCACCTTTAGCGATCGCGACGCTGCCTCTGCCGCTACCCTCCTGCGGGATGCTGACATTGCCATGTACCAAGCAAAAAAACAGGGATTAGGGCAGTATCGGATTTTTGACCCCCAAATGCACACCCAAGCCCAGAGTTGCTTTACGCTGGAGAGTCAACTGCATCAGGCGATCGCCAACAGTGAGCTACAGGTCTATTTTCAGCCCATTATTGAGCTGGAGAGCGGGGCGCTCGTGGGTCTTGAGGCCCTGAGCCGTTGGTTTGATCCTGAAAAGGGTGAAATTCCTGCCGCTGAATTTATTGCCCTTGCGGAGCAAGCAGGTCTCATTGTCAGCCTTGGCCGACAGGTCTTTGAACGGGCGATCCAGGAATTCAGCCAGTGGCGGCAACAGGACAGCCGTCGCCAGACCATGACCTTGGGCATTAATATCTCGCCTCAACAACTGGTGGATGCCAACTTTGTTAGTGATATTTTGGCGGCGCTGCGCAGTGCCCAATTGCCCCCTCATCTGTTGCATCTGGAGATCACGGAAACGACCATGATCCGCAACCTTGAAGCCACATTGCAGGTGGCCGAGGAACTGCAACAACTGGGGGTTGCCCTCAACATTGATGACTTTGGCACGGGCTATTCCTCCCTGAGTCGGTTGCATCAGTTGCCGATCCACGCCCTGAAAATCGATCGCTCCTTTGTCCAGAGCTTAGAGCAGAGCCAAGCGGCTCAGGAAATTATTGGTGCCGTGATTGCCCTCGGTAAAAGCCTGCGCTTAGATGTGGTGGCAGAGGGGGTGGAAACAGCGACCCAAGCCGCCCAATTGATTGATCTCGGTTGTCGCTATGGCCAAGGCTACCTCTTTTATCCGCCATTGCCGATTGATTGCTTGCCCTAGGATTTGCTGCTGGTATCCTCATGGGGAAGAAAGGGCAGGCTTTCCCACCAACTTTGATAGTTTTTCGTCATTTCCTGCCACCAGTCGGCGGGCTGTTGCAGTGCCTGTTGCAGGCGATCGCGCTCCTGTTCGAGACGTTGAAGGTTCATCTCCAGTTGGTGATAGGTGGTTTCTAGGGTGGTGAGTTGAGCATTGAGGGCTTGGTGTTGCTGTTGCCAGTAATCGCTGTCTGCTCGTAATTGTTGATTTTCGGCGGCTATTGCCTGCAGTTGGTGCTGGAGTTGATTGCAGTGATCTTGCAGTCGCACGACTTCGGCTTCGAGGGCGGCTTTTTGCGAGGGGTGTTGTAGCGATCGCAGAATTGTCCACAGCAGAATCAGGGTGGCAACCACGCCATAGCTGGCCAGTGCCCAAGTCCCCTGTGCAGATAATGCCGCCCACACCATGGATACACCCTAGGAAAGAGATACTGCTAAGGGGGGAGCGATCGCCTCGGCAAGATATTGCCGCAGCACCATGGCCAACCAATCGACATCGGCAGCGGTGGTCTCTCGCCCCAAGGTAATGCGTATCCCTGCTTTGGCGGTTTCAGGATCGTAGCCCATGGCCAAGAGGGTGGGACTGGGTTGGGTTTGACCACTTTGACAGGCGGATCCCGCACTAATGCCAATGCCCGCAAGGTTGAGTTGCCGTACAAAGGTTTTGCCATTCAAGGGTTGGCCGTGGCGATCGCGCACAATCAAACTCAAATGATGGGGCAATCGCTGCCATGGATGCCCTGTTCGTTCCACTTGGGGATGATCCTGCAACTGCTGCCACAGGCGATCGCGCAGTTGAGCAAGGCGCATCGGTTCTGTCGCTAGTTCAGTGGCGACCCATTCCGCTGCCACCCCAAAGCCCACCAAGGTCGGCACCGCTTGGGTTCCCGCCCTGAGGCCCAGTTCTTGTCCCCCGCCACGCAAGAGCGGCTCTAGGGGTACCCCCGATCGCACATAGAGCGCCCCCGCTCCCTGAGGGCCATAAATTTTATGACTGGACAGCGAGAGTAAATCCACCCCTAGCCGTTGCACATCCAAGGGAACTCGTCCCGCCACCTGAACCGCATCCGTATGGAAGAGCACCCCCGCCTCTTGACAAATGGCTGCGAGTTCAGCAATGGGTTGCAGCGTGCCCACCTCACTTTGGCCGTAGATGATCGAGACCAAGACCGTGTTCGGCTGCAAAGCCTGCCGTAGTTGGGCGGGTTCCACCTGTCCCCAGTGATTCACCGCTAAGCGGGTCACTTGCCAGCCTTGAGCTTCAAGGGCCGCCGCGGGTTGAGCCACCGCCGAATGCTCGACCGCCGAAATAATCAGATGCTGAGGTTGGCGATAGCGTTGGCAAATTCCCAACAGGGCAAGATTATCCGCTTCTGTGCCCCCAGAGGTAAAAATGATTTCATCCGCTTGGGCATGAATCAGCCCTGCCACCTGCAGCCGTGCCTGTTCAAGGGCGATCGCTGCACGTTGCCCCCACTCGTGAATACTCGATGGATTGCCCCACTGCTGTTCATAGGCCGCCACCATCGCTGCAATAGCCTCTGCTCGACAGGGGGTCGTTGCACCATAGTCGAAATACAGTTGCATGGGCAGGAGCAGCTCCCAAAAACCAATGGCGGAACTGTCATAAAACCCAGTCCCTTAAGCCAATTGTAACCGATTATTCCCTAGCTCCTTTTTGCTGCCAAACCGCTGAATCTGAGAAATGACTTGAATTTCCCCCGCAATAATCCCTGTAACCAGCTCCTGCATTGCTTGATATTCTGTGGCGCTCAGGGAACGCTGCCACAACAATTCATTGATCTGCCGCTCTTGAGCAGGGGTTACGATCCGAGTCGCCTGAATACGGCGGATTAGCTCCAGCAGCGTCATACATCAATCCCCTTGCAATTTGCGTGTATGGTCTCAACTATGCCAGTGCTTCACAAAGCTTAACTGTGATCAACAGCACACAAAGACGTTGATCTCAATCACAAGTTCCTATTTGAGACTGAAAATAGTTGCTCTTTAGAACTCCACGTTGAGGGTGTCCCATGCCACCTGCGGATACAGGCATTCGAGTTCCTCTAGGCAGGTAAACTTTTGCTGCCGCCGCCGCTCCAAAATCGCATTGGCTGTAGCAGCGTCAATTCCCAGTTTCTGCTGCATTTGTTGGCGGGTGGCACGGTTGATGGCGATCGCTGGCGCAATTTTCTGAGCAACAGCAACCGTTTTCTCCTCATCCCGATTGATCAGGATATCCCCTTTCTCTGGCGCAGTAGCCACGGCTGGATTGTCTTGGGGCGCGTCCCGGGGAATTTCGTAATGGAGAAAATCCCGCGCCAAGCGAGTATTGGGGAAAATGGCTTGTGCTTCCGCAAGCAGATCCTCCACCTGCACGGGATTGCCGGGGGCGTAGCGGGCACTAAAGTGGGTGAGGAAGAGCAATTTCACTTGGGCAAAGGCCGCCACCTGAGCCGCCATCGTGGATGTAGAATGCAGCCGTGCAAAAGCCAGATCCGCCTCCTGATGGGAAAATGTCGCCTCGTGGATGAGGACATCCGCCTGTTGGGCTAATTCAACCGCGCTTTCACAAAAGACTGTATCGGTGCAATAAACCATACTGCGCCCCCGCTGCGGTGGATCACAGAAGTCGCGGCCATCAAAGGTGCGGCCATCTGCGAGGGCGATTGTTTTTCCCTGCTTGAGTTGACCATACAGTGGTCCAAAGGGAATTCCCAAGGCTTGGGCTTTTTCCACATGAAAGCGACCGGGGCGATCGCTCTCGGTGACGCGGTAGCCAAAGGCGGGAACACGATGATGCAGCAGCCGACAGGTCACGGTAAACTCGCCATCACTAAAGACTTCCCCCGGCTCCACCGTATGCACCTGCAACTTGTAGGGGAGCCGCATCACCGACCAGCGCAAACAACTGGCAATGTAGCGATCCAATGTCGGCGGGCCATAGACATCAATTTGACTCACGGTTCCCGCAAGGCCGCAACTGGCAAGCAAACCCATCAGGCCAAAGATGTGATCGCCGTGCATGTGGGTAATGAAAATGCGGCGGATCTGACTGGTTCGCAGGTCACTGCGCAGCAATTGGTGCTGGGTGGCTTCACCGCAGTCAAAGAGCCAAATTTCCTTGCGCTGGGGCAGCCGCAGAGCCACACTGGAAACATTGCGTGTGCGGGTGGGCACCCCAGAACTGGTGCCTAGAAATGTAATTTCCACGCTTAGTCGTCTAGGAGTTGCAGGTCATCAAAACGAATTTCAAAGGTGCTGGTCTGACCATTTTCATGGGTGCGCACCACCTGCCGGCTCATCAGGTAGTAATTGCCGACGGGCACATAGGTATCCTCAAACTCCATTTGCCGCAGCACTTCGTTGGTTTGCGGATTGCGGAAGATAGCCACATAGTTGGTGGAAATGTAGCCTGCACCGGTATCAAGGGCTTCACGGTGGGTAATGGCAAAGGCAACTCGCCCCATGACACGGCTGACATAGACAATTTGATTGTCCCGCACCTTGTAGTTCGACCCCATGGCGTCACCGCTAACGAGGATTTCCACTGCCCCACTGGCGTCGGTTTCCCCAGCTTGGAAGGTGTTTTTGCCGTGGGCGGCTTCAAAACGGTTGCGCTTGCGATGGACAATCACATCCCGCAATTGGTTGTAGAGGGATTCGCGGACTTGTTCGTCTTCTATGCCACTCACTTCAACGGCGTAGTCGCGGCTAACTTTTACCTGCCCTTGGTAGGTGCGATCGCCCTCAATGAGCGTGACCTTGGCCGTAAAGCCGGGAAAATTCTCATCCCATGTGTAACGATTTTCGTAGGCAGCGCGAAAGAGCGCCTCAGCATCAAGAGCCTGTGTCGCTGGCATGGGGGCATCCTCAGTAACAGTCACATTGTTTTAAGATAACTCAATTTTCTGACCCCTTGACGACCACGTATATCTAGTGTTCACTAGGGTTAAACCATTGCGCACTACACTAGATGTATAACCCCTAGGGGGTCGTTCTCCTTTTTAACTGGACAGGAACACGATGGTGGCACAACTCGCGGTTTCCGTTTCTGAGGCAGGCTTGCCCCTAACCTATGGTATTGAGGGAGTGGTGCAGGTGTTTACCTGTCCGCAGCGACACTTTTTCACCACGGTCATGGCGCAGGCGTTGCGGGTTGCTGCCCAGGGCAGTGGTGTCCTGATTGTGCAATTCCTCAAGGGGGGGATTCAAACGGGAATCGCGCATCCGATTCAGTTGGGTCAGCATCTCACGTGGTGGCGACCGGCGCTGCAACGCTGTTTAGGCCAAGGAGATTCGATCACTGCCGAAGAAAAAGCCGCAGTGCGTGAGCTATGGCAGCATCTGCAAACCACGGTGCAAGGGGGACAGCATCGCTTGGTGGTCTTAGATGAGGTGAGTGTGGCCATTCAACTGGGGGTGCTAACTGAAGCAGAGGTACTGGATTTTCTCCAGAATCGCCCACGTACTCTCGATGTCATGCTGACAGGACCTGAAATGCCAGAATCGCTGCTGGCGATCGCTGACCAAATTACGCAGTTGCGGCGTTTAATTTAGGTTTTAGGTCTAATTTAGGGCAGCAGAAACGGTTTCTAACCACTCCAGTAGATACTCATTCACTAAGTCGGGTTGCTCCTGCTGCACAAAGTGACCACAGTAGTCCAAGTATTGAATTTTCAGTTCCTTAACGTAGGCTTCGGTGCCGTAGGTGAGTTCCATACCCAAGGTGGGGTCTTGGCGCCCCCAGAGCATCAAGGTTGGTACGTCTAGCATGCCCCACTCCCGACTCCACAGACTTTGCAACCCCGCACGGTAGTAGTTAAGCATTCCCGAGAGGGCACCGCGGTGGGCGGCGGCATCTTGATAAAGTGCCAAGTCTGCGGGTCGAATGGCCTGCTGGTTCACTGCGGCCCAGCGAAAAATTTGGGCGATCGCTCCATAGCCCCCCCACTCCAAGAGGATCTCTGGTAGCCACGGCAGTTGAAACAGCAGCATATAGCTACTGCGCAACCATTGCTCGAAACTCAACTGTTGAAACTTAGCAGGATGGGGACAGGCTAGCACACTCAGGGTTTGAATCCGCTGCGGCACCGCATAGGCCACGCCCCAAGCCACCATCCCTCCCCAATCATGTCCCACCAAATGACAGCGAGGATAGCCAAGGCCGTCAATGACACCGACAATGTCGAGAATTAACTCGTCAAGAACATAGCTAGCGGTATCTTGGGGTTTATCGCTGAGATTATAGCCGCGCAAATCTAGGGCAACGACTTTGTGCTTTTCCGCCAAGACAGGAATTTGGTGTCGCCAAGAGTACCAAAACTCGGGAAAGCCGTGGAGCAGCAGCACCAACTCCCCTTCTCCTTGGGTGACATAGTGGAGACGGATACCATTGGAGACAATAAACTTATGGATCCACGGGCCTTCAATCATATGCACCTTGGGGGCTGGCACTTTCCACTATAACCAAGGGAACTCTGCAGGATGGTGTTGCTCCTGCCTCGCAAATAAAACCCCCCAGATGGAATGCGCCGTGGGGGTAATATGTGACCTAAGGAGTCAGAATGCTCCTAGTATAGGGGCAAAGCTTACAATTCTTACCAATTTTTAATAGGCAAGGGTTTCGAGAGCCTGACGCAGGTAAGCGGTAACGCAAGCATCCAGATCCGTAGGCTGCTCGACGACAACACTGGCCTGCTTTTCGCTCAGCCAACGCTGAAAACCTGAACTGTGGGCGATCGCCCGCTTCAGGGAGTTCCAAACCTCGGCGGAGGCTTGCGGATTGGGAACCGTAACGCTTTCCATAGATACTCTCCTAGTCGGTTTGGAGTGAGGGCAAGGATTCACCTATGGTTCTACGATAGCGTAGGAAACTCCCCCCGTCTGTATGCCATGTTACGATTTATTTCACAATTGGCTCACAAATCAGAAAAAGACACGGTGTTGCAAGCAGGGCATTTGTTGACGCACTTGCTCAAGGCGGCTAGGTTCAATGGCTGCAATGGCGAGGCCGGGGCGATCGCCGGCATCCGCCAAAATGGTTCCCCAAGGGTCCACAATCATGGCATGGCCATGGGTTTGCCGCCGCGCATAGTGAATTCCCGTCTGAGCCGGTGCAATCACGTAGCAGGTATTTTCAATGGCCCGTGCTTGCAGGAGAACTTGCCAGTGATCCTTACCCGTGAAGGCGGTAAAGGCCGCCGGCACAAAAAGCACCGTTGCCCCTGCTTGGGAGAGCGCGCGGTAGAGTTCTGGAAAGCGAACATCGTAGCACACCGACAAGCCGATATTCCCCAAATCCTTACTGGGATAGACAGAGGGTAACTGCCGTCCCGCTAGCACTGTGCCCGATTCGTGGTAGATATTGCCATCGGGCAAATCGACATCAAATAAATGCACCTTTTGGTAGCGGCTCAATTCTTCTCCGCTAGGACCAATGAGGACTGCTGTGTTATAGACTTTGCCTGCAGTTGCTGGTACTGGGTAGCCACCCCCCACTAAGGTAATCTGAAATCGCTGCGCCATGCGTTTCAAAAAAGCCTCAGTCCGCTCAGCGATTGTTGCCGCTTGGGCGACCTTCTCCCGGTCATCGCCAAGAAAGGAAAAATTTTCTGGCAACCCTACAAGTTCTGCACCCCGTCTCACTGCCAGTTCAATCAATTCCTCTGCCTGTGCCAGATTTGCCTCAAGATTCGGTTGGCTCGTCATTTGTACTGCGGCAGCGAGATAGGATTTCATGCCCATTGAAAAAAAGACAGCAATCCCTCATTCTATCGTCGCAATCTGCCTAGGGCAAGTCTAGCGAGAACGCAGGTTCCGGAAGATCGGATTGCGTTGGGTCGGGAGCTGATGCTCATGGGCAGTGCGGTATGCCCAAAAGACATAGCCGGCAATAAAGAGGTTCAACAGCACGACTAGCAGTAGCTTGGTACCACTAATGGGATGCAAGCGCGGCGTTTTTTGCCGTGTTTTTTGGGGTAGGAATTGAACGGCCATGGCTGCTCTCAGAACGCAACAGTTCCAGAGTCCACCATCATTAGTCGTTGTTCACTCTCAATTTGTCTTCTCTGGCCAATAATGGCGACGTTCCGGTTGCCCCTACTATAGATCGCTGCCCCATTCGCCACCCAGCATCTGAAATGTTTTTTAATGCCTGGTCACAAAACTACACTATCGCTCAGACGCCCCCAACATACCCCTAAAAAGCCATCCGCCCCCAAGGAAGGCCTTAGGAGCGGTCTGGTGGTTATCGTGGGTATCAACTGCTAGGAGAAGTGGCCTCCTAGGTGTGATTTCAAATCAACAGATGGAGAACAACTCTTCCCTAGAGCTGAGCTACTCCAAAACGACGACCCAAGCGCTTACTACTATCTGCCATGGGCATCACCTCCATCTCCCTGAACGGTAATTTGCAAAACAGCTGGCTTTAAGATAGCACACTCAAACGGTATTGTGGCAAGCGCTGGGCAAAATGAGCATGGCATCGCCAAAGGAATAGAAGCGGTACTGGCGATCGATGGCCTGTTGGTACAACTGAAGCAACCGTTCGCGACCAATAAAAGCACTGACGAGCATCATCAAGCTAGAGCGGGGCAGATGAAAGTTGGTAATGAAGCCCTCGACTATCTTGGGCTGATACCCCGGATAGATATAGAGATCACTCTTGCCACAAAAGGGCTGAAGGGTGCCGGATTGGGCTGCCGTTTCTAGGGAGCGAATAACGGTGGTGCCGACGGCAATAATCCGTCCTCCGGCAGCTTTGGCGGCCTGAATCCGCTCGACGGTAGCAGCCGGTACCTCAATCCATTCTTCGTGGAGATGGTGATGGCGAATATCGCTGGCCTCCACAGGACGAAAGGTGCCAATGCCCACGTGGAGCGTCAAAAAACAATGATCAATGCCGTGATAGGCCAACTTACTCAAGAGTTCGGGGGTAAAGTGCAAGCCAGCGGTTGGCGCAGCCACAGCACCGGGACGGCGAGCATAGACGGTTTGGTATTGTTCAGTATCTTCAATGGGGTTGTCAATGTAGGGAGGTAAGGGCACTTCCCCTAGGTGATCAAGATAGGACCACAGGCGATCGCCCGGCGGCAGGTCGAATTCAATCACCCGGCCTCGGGTCTCCTCATCAATGGCCTGTACCGTTGCTCGCAGGGAACCGATTTGAATCACCGCCCCAGGGCGCAATTTTCGACCGGGCTTGACCAAGGCCAACCACTGGCGATCGCTCAATTCTTCGAGAAGAAACACCTCCACGGTGCGGCCAGAGCCGCCGATTTTTTGACCGATCAGCCGTGCCGGAATCACCCGTGTATCATTGAGTACTAGCAAATCCCCCGGTTGCAACAGTTGCGGTAGCTCATAGAAGTGGTGATCGGTAGCAGTCTCCTGTGCCACCACCATCAGGCGGGAATGATCGCGGGGAGAAACGGGCTGTTGGGCAATCCGTTCCGGAGGCAGGTGATAGTCGTAGGCGTCGAGGGAAAAATCGTCAGAACTCGGCATTATTGGGGTGGGGTCAACGGTGAGGGGGATGGCTCTACCACAGAGCGATTCATAGAAGTCATCACAGCCAGAAAGCCAAGGGCAGCGGTGGCAACGCCCACAGCCACCAGCAGTAGCAGCCACGCTTGGAAACGAGACCTTTGGGCTGGCGGCGGTTTAGGTTGGGGTTGAGGGGGTTCCACAATCTGGGAAACCGTCAGGTCGAGATCCGCTGGATCGGGTGGGGGGACGTAGCCCATTGTAATGTCTGTCACCTCTGGCAACTCCCCTTGACAAACAATATCGCTGTAGTCCAAGTCAATGACACCCGCTGCATTCTTCACCCGACAATGAATGAGCACCACCGTCACATTGTCATGGCCATTGAGGCGATTGGCAAGATCAATGAGTTGTTCAGCCGCAGCAGTGAGGGCAAGCTGACCTTGGAGCACAGGCAGGAGGTACTGTGGCCAGTAGGTTTCGACACGATTAAAATCACTGAGGCCGTCGGAACACAGCAAAAGAATTCCCTCTTCATCCAGCAAAAAGCGTTCTACTGTGGGGTGCAGATGCTGGGAGGGTGCCATCCCCAACGCTTGCACCAAGGAACCACCGTAGGGCAGCTCAAGGGCTTGATGGTAGGTACTCATCCCCAAGCGCACATCACGGCTGGCCACATCGTCATCGAGGGTGAGCTGGTAGCAGCCCCAGCGGTTGATCCAGTAGGCGCGGCTATCGCCAATGTGGGCAAGGTAAAGATGGGCGTGTTCCATCAGGGCACCGACAACTGTGGTTCCCATGCGCTGGCGTTCGTGGCGCTGCTCTGTATCGTTGCGTTGATTGATTGCATCATTGGTGCGGCGAATAGCGGTTTGAATCGCTTGTTCAACTGTAGCAGGGGACATCTCCAGCAGCTTGAGGGGGGTTAGCGTCTCCTCCAGAATGTCAATGGCCAAACCCGAAGCGACATCGCCCCCTTCATGCCCCCCGACGCCATCACACACGAGGGCGAGCACCTGTGATTGGCTCGTGAGATCGCGCTCTGGAAAGCATTTGTCCTCATTGCGAGTCCGACTAGGTCCTTGGTCGGAGCGGCTGGCAATATCGTAGTGGTACTCATAACCAAGGTGATCGAGGGCCTGTTGAAAGAGGGTCTCTAGGGTGTCACGAATAGATTCAGGGGTAGTTTCTTGGGTATCCTGCATGTGTTGACACAGGATCGTGAAGGCCTGCTGAAAATTTTCCCCTTGATCAGCAAAGCTGAAATGGGTTTGCCAGAATTTGCCAAGGTCAGCCAAGGTGGGATTATGACCTGCTTGCAGTTGCAGCAGCCGCACAAGGGATCCCTCGGCCCGCAAAAGCTGGGGATTCAGCAGTGTGAGAGCCACATTTTCTGCCACTAAGGCTGGCCAAAGGGAGATGATTTGCCATAACCAGTTGAGGCGGCGCACTAAATTGGCTTTCTCCCAGATGGTGGTGAGGGGAGCGGCATGGGTGAGACCGGGGGCAACTTTGGCATCGGCAATGTCAATGCAACTGACGGGGGCATGCTCAAGGAGCAACAGTTCACCTTCAGGGAGGGAAAGGGCGCCAAATAATTCCGGGACATGGGGACGCTTGGGAAAGAGGCGCAGATAGGGACGGTAGAGCTGGGAGGTGTTGTCCACACTGGGCGCTGGCTCCCCCGGCAATAGGTCTAAGAGCAAGTGTTTGCCTTGCACTAGATAGCGATCGCCCACTAGCTCACCCACCCTGTAGGGATCCAAACCAGAACCGATCGCCCACAGATAGCGCTTCAGGAGTGGCATCTGACAGCGGCAACACTCAACTTGGTGAATAGAATTTGCAGTGCCACACTCCGGGCAAATGAGATTAGGCGCAGGTGGATTCATCGCTTCAATCCTGAGGGGGCTGCCGCAGTCACAATCACCCGCAGCAGGTACGCATAACGTCTCTGATCCAGTAATTCGCTAGTCCATAGTAGGGGCGAATAGAATACATTCAATTCCCTATCCTAGCTTTTCTCCTGCAACAGCGGAATATCCCAGTGACAGCTCTTTGCCGATGGATCGAACACACTCACAACGGTGAAAGCCCCTACAGCAGAGACTCACATCCCCTATCCCATATTTTAGACAAGGGCTTATTCAACCCTGTCAACATCCCTGATGTTGCCACGAACTATCAAGATAGAATTAGAATAACTAATTCGGGGTAAAAAGGATCACAATTAGTGATACAAACTTTTGTAAGTCTTATTTTTATTTGCCAGAACGATTAAAAACGATAGACGCAACTTTAGACATCATTTTAACAGTATATCTTGGCGAAAGAGGGGCACTATGGAGCAATTGAATTCAGGCTTAAATTTGCAAGCCTTGGTACAGGCTCAGTTAGTGACGATCGCTCCAAGGGGTTCCTTCAATGAGATTCTCCAAGGATTACAAAGCAACCAAGGATTGGGTTTAGTCGTCGAAGAGCAGGGACAGTTTCGGGGCTTGATCACCCAACGGGAAGTGATCCGTGCCCTTGGTAAGGGTTACTCGCCACAGGCGATCACGGCTGCCCAGATCATGCTGCCATCGGATTATTGCCTGCGCCTCAGTGATCTCGATGATCCCCTAGCTGTGTTAGGGCGTTTTCGCTACTTGGGCGTGGATGCCCTTGCCGTGGTCAATGAATCGGGACGGGTGGAAGGACTGCTGACTCGCCAAGCCTTTCGGGAGAGCCTGCGCCCTGTGGATCTCCTGCGAATTAAACGGGTGGCGGAGGTGATGGTACCCGATGTGGCTACCATTGCGGCGGAAGCTTCGCTACAGGAGGCCGCTGTCCTGATGACCGAACGGGGGGTCACCAGTTTAGTGGTTCCTGAGGCATCCGCCTCGGGTGTGCTGCCGCGCGGCATTATTACGGAAAAGGATATTTTTGAGGCACTGCAGGGCCAAGGGGGAGTGCTCACAGGAACCGTTGGCAGTATTATGTCCCAACCCGTGCTGACCGTGAAGCCCGATCAAAGTTTGTGGCAGGTGAATCATTTCCTCAAGGAGCACCAAGTGCGGCGGGTGGTGGTCGTGGATGAGACAGGTCAACTGGTGGGGATTGTGACCCAAAGTAATCTTTTGGCGGCCATTGACATTACGGAAGCTCAAGGGGTGATTCAGGTGCTAACCCAAGAGCTCAATAAGGCCACGGCGGAACTGCGCTGGCAACTGTCACGGCAACAGGCGATTACGGTGGCGATTACGGAGAGCGAACAGCGCTATAACACTCTGATTAGTCATTTGCCCGTTGCGATCTATCGGCGCGATCGCGATCGCCTGTGGCGGTTTAGCTATGTTAGCGATCAGATTTATCACCTCACGGGTTACTTTCCCCAAGATTTACCGGATCTGCGCCAGATTATCCCAGCGCCGGATTTGGCCTTGGCAGAACGGGATATTGAACAGGCGATTCGGCAGCAGCGTGCCTACAGTACCACCTATCGCATTCAACACCGCGATGGTTGTTTCCGCTGGTTGAGCGATCGCGGCCAGCTTGACCCCCACAGTCACATGCTCCATGGCGTTCTTTTGGATGTCTCGGAGCAACAGCGCACAGAAGAGCGGCTGAAAACTGCCCTAGAGCGGGAAATGATTGTCAGCACGATCATTCAGGATATTCGCCAGTCGATTCGCTTAGAGGAGATTTTGCAGCGGGCGGTAACCAGTATTCAACAACTGCTTTTGAGCGATCGCGTGCTGATTTACCGCTTTTTAGCCGATGGCAGTGGCGTTGTGGAAGTGGAAGCCACCACGTTGCCGCAGTATTCAATCCTAGGTCAAGTGATTCACGATCCCTGTTTTAGTAAAGAGACAGCGCAGCGGTTTCTGGAAGGACGCACTGTGACCATTAGCGATGTCAATCAAGCGCAATTACAGGATTGCTATCGTGAGCTCCTAAGTAGCTTGCAAGTTCAGGCCAATCTAGTAGTGCCCCTGCTGCAAGGGCATGACCTGTGGGGACTGCTGATTGCTCACCAGTGTCGTGGCCCTCGCCTCTGGCAGCGGGAGGAGTTGTTCCTACTGCAACGGATTGCTGAACCCCTAACAGTGGCACTGCAGCAGGCGGAGATGTATGCCGCGTTGGAAACTGCCAATGCCAATCTGCAGCAGATGGTGTATATCGACAGTCTGACGGATATTGGCAATCGCCGCTGTTTTGATGAACTCTTTGCGAAGGAGTGGCGGCGCTGTCAACGGGAGCAACAACCGTTAAGTTTAGTGATGCTGGATATTGATTGCTTCAAAGCCTACAACGATCACTACGGCCATTTGCGGGGAGATCAAATTCTCAAGCGGGTAGCGGAAATTTTAGAAAGCCATCTGCAGCGGGCAGGGGATTTGGCCACGCGCTTTGGTGGGGAAGAGTTTGCCTTGCTGCTGCCCAGTACCGACCAAGGGGGAGCTATCCATATTGTTGAGAAGATTCAGGCAGCGCTGGCGGAGGCTAATATCACCCATGCTAAAAGTACCGTTGGGCCAAAGCTAACGGCAAGTTTTGGCATTGCGACAACTATACCCACCCCTGACCATCCTCCAACAATGTTGTTGAGTCTCGCGGATCAGTGCCTGTATGAAGCAAAAGCCCTAGGGCGCGATCGCTGGGTGGCCAAGGAGCTATAGCGCAGTTAAGGGCAGGTAAATTCGCAGCCACGCTCCCCCATAGTCAGGATGATTGGCAGCCTGCATGTAGCCGCCATGGCATTCAACAATTTGGCGGGCAATGGCCAATCCCAAACCGCTACCGCTACCGACGGGGGGCATCCGCCCTTCAGAATCGGTGGGAATGACAAAGCGATGCCGCCGGGCTTGGGCCCGATAAAACCGCTCAAACACATAGGGCAAGTCCTTGGGGGGAAAGCCACTGCCGCTATCAATGACTTCGAGACACAGATAGCCCCCCTCGCGATCGCTCAGCAGCCGCGTCAGCACTTGACCACCCACAGGGCCGTATTTAATGGCGTTGTCGTAAAGATTGACCAGGAGCCGAAACAGTTGCGATTCATTGCCGCAGTAGGAAAATTGCTCTGGGCCTGTGTACTCGTGGTGAATGTTTTTAGCCGCAGCGAGGGGGGCGAGGGATTGCCACGCAGTATCAATGAGTTGGACAAGGTCAAGGGGATGCCGCTCAAGGCTATCGGCGGGAGTGTGACTCAGGCGGTTTAACTCTAGGAGTTCTTGAACAAGGAGGCTGAGGCGAATAATTTCCTCAAGGAGGCGATCGACCCAATCCCGTAAGGACTCCGGTACCCGTTGTTGTAGGGTTTCAGTCACCAAGCGCAGGGAGGTCAAGGGGGTTTTCAGTTCATGGGCGACATCCGCTGCCCAGCGATCGCGCTCATCCCGCAGCCGCACCACCTCTTCGCAGTCCTCAATAAATACACCCACATGCCCCTCGCCAAGGCAGAGTCCCCGTGCCCGCAGGGGTTTGCGCTTGGTTTGCCCCGTCGGTGTGAGGTAGGCATAGAGCCATTCTTGCTCCCGCATCGTTTCCTCTTGGCGCACCTCTTCGATGAGACAGTCCAATTCATAGGAGCGCACCAATTCCAAAAAAAGGCGGCCTTCGGCATGCCCTAAACCAAGGAGCAATCGCGCTGCCTCGTTACAGCAGACCACGCAATTGGTCTCATCCACCTCCAAATAGGCAATGGGGGCATATTCAAGGAGCGTTTGACAGCGCAACATTTTCTGACGGCAGCGTTCCTGTTCCTGAAGCTGGTGGCTGAGTAGGGTTCGCAAGCGTTGCCACGGTGAGGATTTGAAGGGGCGAGCCGCGTACTGCTCAAGGAGCGTCTCCAAAGCGTGTCGCACTTGCTGCCACTGCCAGAACCAGACCATTAGCCCCAACAGCAGGCCAACCCCAAAAAAGATCAACTCCATGCCTAAGTGCCAGAATCGCCTCTATTCTAGGATTATTCCGAGTTGGTTTGCCCTGTGATGTCATCACCCCTTTTGCGTGTGGAAGCACTTACCGTTGACTTTCGCCAAGCCGATCAAACCCTACGGGCAGTGGATGGCATTTCCTTTCGCTTGGAGCGGGGTCAGACCCTTGGCATTGTTGGCGAGTCGGGATCGGGAAAGTCAGTCACCTGCTTGGCTCTGTTGCAGTTGCTGTTGCCGCCGGGACAGATCAGCCACGGCGAAGCGTGGTTTCAGCCAGAGCCAGAGGGGGAGGCCATTGACTTGCTGCGCTGCACCCCCCGCCAAATGCAACAGATTCGGGGTCGCCAAATCAGTATGGTCTTCCAAGAGCCGATGAGTTCTCTCAATCCGGTCTATTCCATTGGCTTTCAACTGGCAGAGGCTATTGATCCACAGCAACGACTGCCCCAAGGGCAATGTCAACAGCGGGCGATCGCTCTCCTTGAACAGGTGCATCTTCTCAAACCGGCAGACCCCCTTGAGGAGAAAAAGCGGTTTCTCCGTCGCTATCCGCACCAACTTTCCGGGGGACAAATTCAGCGGGTCATGATTGCCATAGCCATGGCCGCTTCGCCAGCGCTTTTAATTGCCGATGAACCCACCACTGCCCTCGATGTCACTGTCCAAGCAGCGATCCTACGGCTTTTGCGGGAGTTGCAGCAGCAGTACCCTCTCTCATTGATTTTTGTCACCCATGATCTGAATCTGATTGGGGAATTGGCGGATCAGGTCGTTGTCATGTACCAAGGGCAAATTGTTGAATCGGGGACAGTTCAGCAGGTCTTTCGTCACCCCCAACATCCCTATACCAAGGGGCTACTGGCCTGTCGTCCTCGCTTGGATCAGACCTTGGCCATTTTGCCAACAGTGGCGGATTTTCTAGCGACCACTCCCCCGCGATTAGAAGTGATTTCCGCAGCGCAGCAGCAGGAACGCTTGGCGCATTTGGCGAGCCAACCCCCCTTGGTGCGGGTTGAACATCTCTGGGTCAAGTATCCCGTGGCGGGCAAGCAGCGCTTTGTCACTGCCGTCAGGGATGTCTCGTTTACGATTCGCGCCGGGGAGACCCTTGGCTTAGTGGGGGAATCGGGCTGTGGCAAAACAACACTGGGACGGACCCTCTTGCGCCTCCTAGAACCCGCACAGGGAAAAATTATCTTTGGCGATCGCGACATCAGCCATTTATCGCCTCGCCAATTGCGTCCCCTGCGGCAACGGATGCAACTCATTTTCCAAGACCCCTATAGTTCCCTAGATCCCCGCATGACCATTGGCGAGTTGGTGGCAGAACCCCTGCGGATTCACCGCCGTCATCAGTCGCAACGGCAACACCAAGAGCGGGTGGCCTATCTCCTTGAACGGGTGGGCATTGACCCCCAAGCCCAGAATCGCTATCCCCATGAATTTTCCGGGGGGCAGCGGCAGCGAATTTGTATTGCCCGTGCCTTGGCCTTGAATCCTGAGTTTGTCGTTTGTGATGAGGCAGTGTCGGCCTTGGATGTGTCGGTGCAGGCGCAAGTCCTGAATTTGCTTAAAGAACTCCAGCGGGAGTTTCAACTGACCTACCTCTTTATTTCCCACGATCTCAGTGTGGTGAAATTCATGAGCGATCGCCTCATGGTTATGTACAATGGCGAAATTGTGGAAATGGGTGACGCGGAAACCGTTTACCAACAGCCACAGCACGACTATACTCGCACGCTAATTGCCGCGGTTCCCCGTGGTCTTTCCCTTGAGGCAGCCTAGATGTCCCCCGCCCTTGATCTTGAGAATACCCTTGCCACCCTGCGCCCGATTCTTTGGCAAGCCCTTGAGCAACTGCGCCAGTTTTACCGTCAGGTGACGGATCTAACGGTGCAGGACAAAGGCGGTGATCCCGTCACCCTTGCCGATGAAACGATTGATCGCTTTTTGTGCCACGCCCTCCAAGCTCATTTTCCGCCGACGCAGTTTGGTTATTTAACCGAAGAGACCTACACCCTAGGGCAGCCCTTGCCCCAGCCCTACCAGTGGATCATTGACCCCCTCGATGGCACCTACGACTTTTTGCAGCAAACGGGGGAGTATGCGATTCACGTTGCCCTTGTCCATGAACATCGCCCTTGTTTAGCCGCTGTCGTCTGGCCAGAGCAGGAGGTGATCTACACTGCCATTGCCGGCGCCGGTACCTATCGAGAGACGCGCCAAGGTGCGACGCGACTGCGGGTACAACCCCCTAGGGCGGGGCAGTCGTTGCGGGTGGTGATGAGTCGGAGCCACGGCGGAGAGCGCCTACAGGCCTTTTTAAGAACCCTAGGATGCGTACAGCTAATTCCCATGGGGAGTATGGGCTGTAAAACGGCGAGTATTTGCCAAGGGGATGCAGATCTGTACGTCAATCTCACAGGGCGCAGTGCCCCGAAGGACTGGGATTTAGCGGCACCGGATTTGATCATGCAGGAGGCGGGGGGAGCCTTTACCTATGCCAATGGTGAGTTGCCCCGCTACAATCGCGCCGATGTGCAGCATTGGCCGCCCTTAGTGGTGTGTCATCCAGCTTTGAGTCGCACGGTGGGCGATCGCCTGCAAGCCTTTTTACAGGAAAATCAAGGCTATTCTGGAAAATAGGCAAGTTCAGTCGCACAGAGGATAGGCCATGGTTTTTAATTGGTTTCGACGCAAGTTTGGTGGCAGTGGTGAGGAGCCATCGCCCCCTGCAGAAACCCCAACGGCAGCGCCATCCGCAGAATCCCCGCAATCTACAACTGAATCCACTGCTTCCCCCGGCATCCTCAACTGGGCAAAAACGGCACTCCAGTCGATTCAAGCGCGACAGCAATCGGAGAGTGCCGCGACGATTGAAACCATTGAAACCGCTGAAGAAACTCAAGAAACACCGCCTGCCGATGATGCCCCCGTTCCCGTTTCTATCGAGTCTGAAAAGCCCCCTGTTGCTGAACCTGCCCCTGTCCAGCCCGTTGTGGAAGCTGAGCCCGTAGACTCCTCCCTTGTCCTTGATGAAGGCTTTTTGTGGTCGGCGGAGGTGCTTGCCGCCCAAGGCCGGCGCCCAGAGGAGGTGGATATTGAGGAAATTACTTGGTTGCAACGTCTGCGCCAAGGTCTGGGCAAAACCCGTCGTGGCCTAGTGCATCAACTGCGGGCGATCGTCGGCCAAGGCCCCTTAAGTCGGGATGCCGTCGAAGAAATTGAGATGCTGCTGTTGCAGTCGGATGTGGGGGTCAAGGCCACGGATCAGATTATTGCGGCGCTGCAAACAAAAATTCGCCAAGAAACACTCCCTGCCGATCAGGCGATCGCCTACCTGAAGGAAATTCTGCGGGACATTCTCGATCGCCCCTTTGAAGCCGGCTACCGCCGCGACTTTGCTCCGAAAAAAAGCACGCTGAATATCTGGTTGATTGCCGGTGTCAACGGCGTTGGCAAAACCACCACCATTGGTAAACTGGCCCACATTGCCACCCAGTCAGGCTATCGCTGTCTGATTGCAGCGGCAGATACCTTTCGGGCAGCCGCCACGGAGCAGGTGAAAATTTGGGGACAGCGCTCCGATGTCGAGGTGATTGCCAACCCCGGCAAAAATACCGATCCTGCTGCTGTGGTCTTTGATGCCATTGGCGCTGCCCAAGCCCGAGGCACAGAATTGCTGCTAGTGGATACCGCTGGCCGCTTGCAAAACAAGGCCAACCTGATGGAGGAACTCAAGAAAATCCGTCGCATCATTGATAAAAAAGCGGGTGATGCTCAAATTGAATCGCTACTGGTTCTCGATGCCACCCTCGGCCAAAATGGCTTGCGCCAAGCACAGGTGTTTGCAGAAGCGGCGCAACTCACTGGGGTGATTTTAACCAAGCTGGACGGGACAGCCAAAGGGGGAGTGGCCTTGGCGGTAGTGCAGGAATTGGGACTACCGATTCGCTTCATTGGTGCGGGCGAGGGCATTAAGGATCTGCGCCCCTTTTCCAGTTTTGAATTTGTCGAGGCCTTGCTCTCCAGTGAGGTGGAGGTGGCAGCATGAAGCTGGCCGATCGCCTGCGGTATTTCCAAGGCAATGTCTTTGACGCCATGGATCGGGCGAAGGCAGCGGTGGCAGCCACTGGGCAGCCGATTGTGGATCTCTCCCTCGGCTCTGCGGATTTGCCCGTCGCCGATCACATTCTTGCGGCTATTGAAGCGTCGGTGCGCGATGCAAGTACCTATGGCTATCAACTCTTTGCCAGTACGGCGGCCTTTCGACAGGCAGTGGCCACTTGGTTTGAACGCCGCTTTGGCCTCAGGGTGGATCCCGAGCGGGAAGTGCTGACGCTGATTGGTTCACAGGAGGGGACGGCGCACTTGCCCCTTGCGGTGATGAATCCCCAAGAGTATGCGCTAGTGCTTGATCCAGGGTATCCCTCCCATGCGGGGGGGGTGTATCTTGCAGGGGGACAACTGTATCCCTTGCGCTTGCGGGCAGCAAATCACTTTTTGCCGGATTTAGCGGCCATTCCGCTGCCGGTGCGAGAGCAGGCAAAACTACTGATTCTCAGCTATCCCCACAATCCCACCACGGCGGTTGCGCCCTTGGACTTTTTCAAGACAGCAGTTGAGTTTTGCGATCGCCACGGGATTTTACTGGTGCATGATTTTCCCTACATTGATCTCGTCTTTGATGCGGAGCGGGCACCCTCGATCTTTGAAGTGGATCGCGATCGCCAAGTGGGCATTGAATTCTATAGCCTGTCTAAGTCCTACAACATGGGTGGGTTTCGCATTGGCTTTGCCATTGGCCGTGCCGACATCATTGCTGCCCTGCGCCAAATTAAATCGGTGATTGATTTCAACCAATACGCTGGCATCCTGCGGGGTGCCATTGCCGCCCTCACGGGAGATCAAACCTGTGTCCAGCAAACGCGGCAGATCTTTCGCCAGCGCCGTGATACCTTTGTCCAAGCCCTCGGCGATCATGGCTGGCCGGTGCCCCTCCCGCCAGCGACGATGTATGTGTGGGCGCAACTGCCGGAACCTTGGCACGGGGATTCCCTTGGCTTTTGTCAAGCTCTTGTCAAGGCAACTGGGATTGCCGCAGCTCCCGGATCGGGTTTTGGGGAAGGGGGAGAGGGTTATGTGCGCTTTGCCCTCGTGCGCGATCGCCCCTGTTTAGAAGTGGCGGCTGCCCAAATTGCCGAATTTAGCCAAACGGTCGTTCAGGTGTCGGGCGCTAATCGCCCATGATCCATGCCAAGAGTAGGATCAGGCCGCCCCAAAGGACAATTGCAGGAATATGAATGGAGCGCAACACCTCTAGGGGAGTTAAAACTAGCACCTCCGTAAAGAGATGGGTGACCGTACAAAGAAGAATGAGCAAAATGATAAAGAACATGGCAACTCGCTCTAGACATTGCCATAGATAGGAATCACGGCACCACTGATGGCAGCCGCTCCCTCAGAAATGAGATAGGCAATTAGATCACCGATCGCCCGAGGACTCACCCAATTGACCGCTTGCGCTTCGCCCATCGCTGCCCGATTGGCAGGGGTATCGATAATGCTGGGAAGGATGACATTGGCGGTAATGTTTTTGCCTTTGGTTTCGGCGGCGATCGCCCGCGTCAAGGCCACGACTGCGGCTTTAGCAGCACAATAGGCAGCCAGTTCAGCCGCTGGTTCAACTGCACCCCGTGAGCCAATGGTGACAATGCGCCCATATTGCTGGGCCTGCATACGTTTGAGGGCGTGCTTACAAACCAAGAAGGTGGTCTCGACATTGAGGCGAAAACTCTGCTGCCAATCGCTGAGGGCAAATTGTGCCGTTGCCCCCCTACTAAAGCCCCCCACGAGGTGAACCACGGCATCCAATTGCGGCATGCGACTGACCAGCGCAGCCACCTCACTTTCATTGTTCAAGTCGGCGGGTACAAACCGCACATTGGCCAATTCAGCCGCAGCCAGTTGTTTCTCTAGGGCTTCACGAGCCGCTGCATCAATATAGGGAATTGTCAGCGTATAGCCTTGACTGAGAAGAACTGGCACTACCCCTTGACCGAGTCCGCCTGTGCCCCCTGTCACTAAAACCGCGCGATGGGCAAATCCCCTCATGGTTCGTTCCTCGGTGTCAGTTGTCGTGCTCTATAGAAGGTTTGCAAACTGTGGCGATCGCCAACGAATCGCCAGTGCCAAGGCTCATAGCTCACCCCCTGCGGGTTATGACGGGGAAAGGACAGTTCAAAACTAAAACGCGCTGCATTTTTTTCCAGCCAGCGAAAGGCGGGGGTGTCCTCAAAAGCCTCACTGAGATGGGTGTCTGGCCGGGCGCCATCGCCAATGTCAATGGCATAGCCCGTATGGTGTTCGCTATAGCCGGGGGGCGCACTCACCAATGCCCGCTCACTTGCCCGTTGTGCCCGCTGCTCCTTGACCTCAAAAAAGAGATAATCCTGATCCTGCTTGGAGCGAAAACCCGATAGGGGCACCAATACCACTCCTTCCTGCTGCGCTGCTGCCACCATGGCACGAAACCGTTCTGCTGCGGCTCGCCGTAACTTAATTTGGCCATCGGCACTCACTGGTTCAAGCTCTGATAGGGGAGCCTCTTCATAGGGCAGATGTCCCAGCAGATTTTCCGTTGGCGTTAGCGTTGGCTCCGTTTCCGTAGCCGTTGGTGATTCCGTGGCACGATTGAGGAACCACACAGCTCCCACGCCCATTAGCCCCACAAGGACAAGGGCGATCGCCCACCCCCCTCGCCGAGGTTCTACTTTGCCCTGAGTGATTGGTTGTAGCCGCTCCGCAACAGGAATATCTTGATCCATGACGCAGTCCCGTGCCTTTTTATGAGAATAGACGATTTTTCCTAGGGCTGGGCATAGAGTTGCCAGTAGTTCCAGTAGTTCTCCAAGACACTCTTGACATAGCCATAGGTCTCAGGAAAGGGAATCGATTCCACAAAGCGATCGCTATCGGTCATATCAAAACGCTGCAACCACTGATTGACATTTCCCGGCCCGGCATTGTAACTGGCCAAGGCTAAGAGCGTGTTTTGATTGTACTGATTGTGGGTGTAGTCAACGTACCACGTGCCCAAGCGGATATTGTCCTCTGGATCCACAAGGGAATAGCTCTCTAGGTTCAACTTTTCGGCAATCCAAGCAGCCGTCTCTGGCATCAACTGCATCAACCCCGTTGCCCCCACCACTGAGCGGATCTCCTTTTCAAAGCGAGATTCTTGGCGAATCAAGGCCATCACCAATAGAGGATTTAAGTTGCGTGCCAAAGACCACTTTTCCACTAATTCCCAGTAGGGCAGGGGGTAAAGGGCATACCAGAAGCGGACATCGCGGCGAATAGGCGCAAAGAACGTTGCCACCTCGGGTTCACTGGCGGCCCGCGTAAACAAGTTTTGCAGCATAAAGATGCCATCGAGGTATTCTCCGACGCCAAGGCGAATCAGGCCATCAGTGAGTTGTTCTGCCGCTGTCGGCGTCACCCGATTTTGGAACTCCCACTGCCAGCGCTGCCAAGCCTCCTGAGATTGCCGCAGCAGGTACAGTTCACGTAGGGTGGCACTCCCTGTGGCCAAGGGGAGGAGGGGCTTGCGATCGCTCGCTACCGAGGGTCGCTGTTGTCGCAGCGTTGTAAAGGTGCCCACGGGTTTCTTGAGCAGACTGGCGGCTCGCCAAGCATAGTAGGTGTGGGGATAGCGCTCGATGACCAGTTGCCAAGTTTGGCGTTGCCCTTGGGGTTGTCCTGCTTCCCCTTGCCATTTTCCTTGCCAAAAGGCGGCTCGCGGTGCCAGCTCACTCTCAGGGTTCAATTTGAGAATTTCGCTAACCCACTGTTGTGCCTGAGACCACTGCCGTTTTTGGGCAGCCCCTTGGGCCAGTTGCCAGCGCAGTTCCGCTGCGGCGCTGCTTTGGGGATAGGTCTTGAAGAGCTGTTGTTGGCTCTGTTGTGCCCCCTTGGTATTGCCTAGTTCCTGATAAGCTTGGTACTGTGCCAGAAGGGCATCGGCAGCGATCGCGGGTGCTTGATTTTGCCTCGCTAACTGAAGACACTTGGCCAGCAAAGGGAGACGCTCCGCCGGCATTTTGGCTAAACGGGCAAGGCGCAGTTGGGCAAGGGCTGCTTCTGAACTTTGGGGAAAGCGGTTGATCAGGGCTTGATAGGCGGCGATCGCCCCAGAGGTGTCCTCACTCAATTGACGTCCCCGGCCCACCCGATAGAGATTCAAGGGGGTTGGTGGTGCCTTGGCATAGGCCGCTGCTGCCGGAGCATACTGCATTTTCTCCCAATAGCCAAAGGCGATCGCTTCCCAATCGGCGGGCGTCAGTTGATCGGCGTAGCGCTGCCGCAAAATTTCAAGGTAGGTGCCGTATTCCTTAAGAAAGAGGCCGTGGCGTGCCACCAGCTTCAGGTAGGGCACTTGATCGGGATTTTTCTCTAACTGTTGCGCCACATAGTTGACGACGGCAGGATGCTGTGGAAAGCGGGCGATCGCTGGTTGCGGTTGATTGAGGCTCAGGAGTGCCACTGCCGCTTCAGGTTCGTTGCCATAGTCCCGCAGCAACTGTTCCCACGTTTCCTTGGCCCTGCGGTTGTCCCCCTGTTGGCGATAGGCCTCCGCCCGCAGTAGGAGAATGGGTGCGGCCATGGGACGGTAAGTCTGCTCAAGATCTTGGAGCCACTGAAGTGCAGCTTGGGGTTGCTGTTGACTCAGGCTTTCTACGGCCAAAAGATAGCGGGCGCGATCGCGCTTGAGGGGATCTGCAGACTCTGCCCATTGCTTTAACTCTTGCGGACTTTGGGGCGGCGCTTCAACAGTCAGCGTGTAAAGGGGCGAAGGCGATCGCCAATGGTACCAACTGAACAGCCCACCGCCAACCATCAGTGCCGCCAACAACAGCGACACCAGCCAAGGCCGTATGCCTCGCCGCTGCTTTCGTTTTGGGAGTGATTTAACCATAATTTGCAATTCCAGCCAGCAACCCCGCTCTCCAATCTCCACAGTAAACTAGGGAGTACAACCCCATTCTTATTAAGTATGTGGTGGTCTTGGATGCAGCAGTGGCAACTGGGTGCTACCGAGGGGCGATCGCGCTTCAGGAAATCGCATTAACGACCTCACCCCCACATCGCCCTCCGCTGTGGCAATCTATGAAAAGATGAACCAATAATTGTGAACACCAATGCCCCCTATGCCACGAATGGTCTGGATTGTGATTAGCTGCAATTGCCTGATTGCGCTGATTGCATTATGGTCGGCGTGGCAGTTGGTCAAGCTGCGCCAGATTCTGCGGGGGGTGTCCCGTGCGCTCCTAGATGCGGAGCGGAGTACCCACGGGGTTTTAGGCGGTGCCCCTGAGGTGATTATCATTGGCCAGCGGGGGGTGGCCGGCTTGCGATCGCAATTGCCTAAATGGCGGCGGCAACAGCGCAATCTCCGTCTGTTTTTAACCTTGATAAGCTGGATAGGGCGATATGGTGTCCGCCTGCAAAGGAGAAAGCGATGAGTCAGCAACAGGGTGGCGGTGGTGCTTTTTGGGGGGGGCTGCTCCTAGGGAGCGCGATCGGGACAGTCGTGGGGCTGCTGATGGCTCCCCGCTCTGGCAAGGAAACCCGACAACTCCTGCGCAAATCCGCTGATGCCCTGCCCGAACTGCTCGAAGACATTACTGCGAGTTTTGAGCAACATCGCGATCGCCTCTCAGAAACCACCCAAGAACGCTGGCAAGCCACCTTAGAACGGCTCAAGGAAGCGATCGCCGTCGGTATCGAAGTCACCCAGCAGCAGCGGCAAACCTTTCGGCGCGAAGCCAATGGCATGGCCTTGAGTGACCCTGATGAAGAGGATGCTGTCAATCAATAGCCTGCGGTGGGTCATGAGCCAAGAAATTATGAGCCAAGATAATGAGGAGTTATCCCTTTATCAAACAATCTCGACCGAGGGAGAACCCACCGAGATTTTCCAAACAAAACGTAATACAATCTTGCCATCACGTTTTTTGGTAACAGCACTGTTACAACCAACAGGATTCAAAGAAGGGGTACACCATCGTGGGAGTATTTAGTCGCCTATCACGAGACATCGGCATTGACTTGGGCACAGCCAACACCCTAGTTTACGTGTCTGGGCGGGGTGTGGTTTTAGAGGAACCCTCCGTTGTTGCTATTGACCAAAATACCAAACAACCCCTTGCCGTTGGTGTTGAAGCAAAGCGAATGCTGGGGCGGACACCGGGCAATGTGGTGGCCGTGCGTCCCCTGCGGGATGGTGTGATTGCTGATTTTGAACGTGCGGAACTGATGCTCAAGCACTTTATGCGCCAAGTGCACGGCGGTAAGAATTTGTTTGCCCCCCGTGTGGTGATTGGGATTCCTAGTGGCGTGACCGGTGTCGAACGCCGTGCCATTGAGGATGCTGCGCGGGGTGCTGGGGCACGGGAAGTGTATTTGATTGATGAACCCGTCGCCGCCGCCTTTGGTGCGGGTTTACCCGTGGAAGAACCGACGGGCAACATGATTGTGGACATTGGCGGTGGCACGACCGAAGTGGCGGTTCTCAGTTTGCAGGGCACCGTTTTGAGTGAATCCGTCCGCGTTGCTGGCGATGAAATTTCTGAGGCGATCGTCCAGTATTTGAAAAAAGTACACAACCTGATCATTGGTGAACGCACGGCTGAGGAGATCAAGATTCGCATTGGCTCTGCCTACCCCAATGACAGCTATGACTCCGAATCCATGGAAGTGCGGGGGCTGCACCAACTCTCTGGCCTACCACGCACAGTCGTGGTCAAAGCAGAAGAGATTCGCGAAAGCATGGCTGAACCCCTCTCGGCGATTATTGAAGCCATTAAACGCACCCTTGAGCGGACGCCTCCGGAACTGGCCGCAGACATTGTCGATCGCGGGATTATGCTGGCTGGCGGCGGTGCCCTGCTACGGGGTCTCGATACCCTGATTAGCCATGAAACGGGCATTGTTGTTCACGTGGCAGCGGATCCCCTGCGGTGTGTGGTCATGGGTACCGGTCGGGTACTGGAAAACTTCAAAGACCTCGCCCGTGTCTTTTCCACACAACCAGCAGTGATTGGTTAAGGATGAGCAGCTATGGCTTTTCTGCTGCGCTGGTGGGGACGATATGCCGGCGGCCTAGTCCTTGTTGCTTTGGTACTCACAAGTGCTTGGATTTTGCGCGAGACCAATGGGGCAGCGATTCGCGAGCTGTACCGCCTTCTTAGTTTGCCCTTTCAAGGCGCAGTGGAGGATCAGCAAGCTCTGATTCAAGCCCGCACATGGCAACTGGAGCAGCAACTGGCCGCCGTCCAAGCGGAAAACCGGCGGTTGCGGCAAATGCTGAATGCACCGATGCTGCCTAATTTGAATGGCCGCATTGTTCCGGTGATTGGTCGCAGTTCCGATCAGTGGTGGCGATCGCTCCTCTTGGGGGAAGGCAGTCGTCAGGGTCTCACCATTGGTTCAGTCGTGGTGGGCAACGGGGGCCTTGTGGGGCGCATTACAAGCATTACTCCCAATACCAGTCGGGTAATGTTGCTCACGGATCCCGCCAGTCGAGTGGGGGTTGTGGTGGGTCGGACGCGGCAGATGGGGATTCTGCGGGGACAACTCAACCAGCAGGTGATTGTCGAGTTTTTAGAGAAAGACCCGAAGGTGCAGCCCAGGGATGTCCTCTATACCTCAGCCCTGAGTAGTCTCTATCCGGCAGGCATTCCCATTGGTGAGGTGCAATCGGTGGAACTGAGCGATCCCACCCGCCCCCATGCCACTGTTATTCTGGGCGCACCGATTGATCGCCTTGAGTGGGTCACCGTCATTCCCTATGCTGAACCGACAGACACATTTACACCGAACTAGCCTCAACGGGCTGATTACCATTGGCTCTGTGGGACTTTGTGCCCTGCTGAGCTTTATTCACTTACCCAACCTGCATCTATTGGTGCCAGACTGGTTTTTAATCTGGGTGGTGGTGTGGAGTGTCAAGCGATCGTGGGGGCAAGGGATACTGGCGGGTATTGCCCTCGGTTGGATTCAAGATGGCTTGGTCAGTGCTCATCCTAGCCACGCAGTCAGCTTAGCTTTGGTGGGGGGGTTGACCGCCCTGATGCAAAAGCAGCGCTTTGTTTCTGAGGATTTTATTTCGGTTGCCCTGATTACTTTTGCAATGGCCATCCTGCAACAAACGGTCATCGCAATCCAAATGAGCCTTGGCAGTGGCTTTCCCCTCGAGGAGATTTGGCAGCACCATCGGCAAGTCGCGCTTAGTTCAGCCATTATGAGTAGTCTTTGGGCACCCTTGCTCTATGCCCCCTTGAATCGCTGGTGGACGTGGTTGCGACAGCAGGAGTAGATTGCCAAAAAATGCAGGAGCCTCTGTGCCCCTGCACTGGAATCGTTAATTTTAACTCTTCGTCAATCGTCTAGCACTATGGGCGCAGTTTCCCGAGCATGCTCATAATGCCATCTTGTTTCTTGAGCATTTGGTTGAGCTTGCGCAAATCAAGGTTGATGGTTTCAGCAGGATAGTTTTTCAAAAACGACATCATGCTCAACCCTTCCGGAGAAGCAGCGGCAGTGAGCATGGCACCACGGAGAGCCACTTCACCGGCTTTATCGCGGCGAATCGTGACCTGAGAAAATTGTTTGAGTAAATCTTTGCCAATGGCGCTACCCAAAATTTTATCGGTTTGCACAACATTGAAGGGCAGCCGCATACCCAAGAATTCAAGGAGCTTGGCTTGGTCTTCTTTGGGAACGAACCGCATCAATGCTCGCAATTCTCCCGTGGCTTCTTGGGTGGACACAAATTCCTCTAGCTCCGACATTGGGAAGGAGCGCTGAAAAGGACCATAGGTGAGGGAGACAAAGTTAGCTGCTTTGGCAGGGGTGGTGAAAAGGGCACCCACGGGTAGTGCCAGAGCCAGTAACCAAGGCGAAAGACGCTTCAGCATAGGGGATCGACTCCAAAATCACTTCAGTACAAACGTCGGATTGCACCGCTAGCAGTATAGCAGCGAAAATAGAGCTTGCTGGCTCTCCTTAACTTATCCCTAACGTTTAGTAGGCTTAGACGTAAATTGATGAGCGTTTGGCAGCAGGGTGCCACCATTCAGCTAACAATTGACTCCTTGAGCCACACGGGGGAGGGGGTAGGACGCTGGCAGGATCGGGTGGTCTTTGTGGCGGATACAGTTCCGGGCGATCGCCTGCGGGTGCGACTGACCCATGTCAAGCGGCAATATGCCCACGGCAAGGTCTTGGAGGTGGTGCAGCCCTCAGAACAGCGGGTGCGGCCAAGCTGTATTGTCGCTGATAAGTGTGGCGGCTGTCAGTGGCAGTGTGTGGCCTATGGGGCGCAATTGGCGGCCAAAGAACAACTGGTGAAGGACGCGATCGCCCGCATTGCTCATCTAGAGCCGCAAACCTTTCTGCCCATTGTGGCTGCCCCTAACCCCTTTGGCTATCGCAATAAAGTGACGTACCCCCTCGGTCGCCGCCATGGTACCGTGGTTGCGGGCTATTACCAAAAAGGCTCCCATCACCTAGTGAACTTGAATCAATGTCCCGTGCAAGATCCGCGCCTCAATCCGCTCTTGGCTGCCCTGAAGCAAGCGTTACAACCTTGGCCGATATACAACGAGCAGACCCATGAACCGGGGTTGCGCCACTTGGGCTTGCGCATTGGTCAGCGTACCGGGGAGCAGCTCATTACCCTCGTGCTCGCGGGGGCATTACCCGCTGGCTTGCAGGCAGAGACAGAAGGTTGGTTACAGCAGTTTCAAGGGGTGGTGGGGGTCTGTGTCAACTTCAATCATCAAGTGGGCAATCGCATCTTTGGTGACGAGACCCAGGTATTGGCGGGGCGATCGTACCTTTGGGAAGAGATGGCAGGGGTGAGGTTTCAGATTGCCTCGACCACCTTTTTTCAAGTCAACACGGCGCAAGCGGAGCAACTGGTTAGCACCCTGCGAGAGTGGATTGCCCCAACGGGTCACGAACGACTGCTGGATCTCTACTGTGGAGTCGGGACACTGAGCCTACCCCTTGCCGGCGCTGTCGCTGAAGTGATTGGTGTGGAAGTGCATCCTGCCTCGGTACAACAGGCGATCGCCAACGCCCAGCACAATGGTATTCACAATGCTCACTTTCTCTGCGCCAGAGCAGAAGAGTGGCTACCCCAGTCCGATCAGGCCGTGGATGTGCTAATTCTTGATCCACCGCGCAAAGGGTGCGATCGCCCCCTTCTTGAGGCGATTCTCCGCCACCGTCCGCCGCGCATTCTCTATGTCAGTTGTCACCCTGCCACCTTGGCACGGGATTTGGCTCACCTCTGCGCTACCGGTGCCTATCAACTAACCAAAATTCAGCCCCTCGATATGTTTCCGCAAACAGCCCATGTAGAAACGGTTGCTTTACTGACTACTTCCTAGGGCAGGATTTTCCCCAGTGGGTTGGATGGGCTCTACGCGAAATATTTTGGCAAACATCTTGCTAACGTAGGCTTGGCCATAGACTACGCTGGTCTTAGGTGTTGGCGAAGTGCTTGTCTCTGGTGGCGCGGCGGCTGGACTTTCCTGATGGCTAGAGGGAGAGGCTGTAGACTCCTGCTGCTCTGGCGGGGCATTCTCTGCAGTATCGGCAGTTGTTGATGGCTCTTGCCAAGGATCCTCAGAGGAAACGGCACTCTCTTGGGGGGGACTCGTTTCTGCGGGGGGCTGCCAACGGCGACTACTATCACCAAGAAGCGAACCAGCAGCCACCACAGCACCAGCTGGAATCGTTGTTTGCATCACGGTGGTACTGGCGCCAATACAGGCATGGGGTTCAACGGTCACTGCCCCAATCAGCAGCACGCCCGCGCCAATGTTGACCCCTTCGCCAATTTCAATGGTGCCGCCGTGGGCATGAATGACGCTGCCCATACCAATACAGACACCTGCGGCAATGCGAATTGAAGCCCCTGCTTCTGCCCAAAGCAACACCCCGGGTGCCAAAACGGCTTGGGGATCCACCACCACATCACCAACAATGCGAACCGCAGGTGAAGGGGGCAGGGCTAAAGGCGGCAGGGGCATTGGGGCACCTCACAGGGAGGGCTACTTAGCAGCCTGTTGGAGCAGGATTTCGGCCACCCGCTGCTTACCGGCAGGATTAATGCCAATCAGCCGCACGTACTCGCCACTGTATTCTTGGAGGCAAGCCTGAATCGCAGCAAGGGCTTCATTGAGATTTTTGGCCTCAATGCGGGGGCCACTTTGCCAAGAGTTGGTGCGGTAGCGACGGGCATCCACGTGTTCTAGGCCGAGGGTATAGCCCTGTTGTAGCAGTTGCCGTACTTGTTCGACGACCTCTTGACTGAGGTTGTGGCTGCTAGTGCTCCCTTGACTAGAGGCGGTTGGGCGCGGTGCGAACCCTTGACCACGGGTGCTACTGCCATTGCTGGCGGCTTTACTATTGGGGCGGTGAATAATCGTTTCCAGTACCCGCTGTTTGGCTTGGGGATTGACACCTACGAGGCGGACATAGTCCCGCTGGTGCTCGGCAAGGAAGGCACTGAGGTCATTGAGCTGCTGCGCTGAGGTAATTTTGATGCCGCTTTGCCAAGAACTGGTACGGAAGCGACGCTGGTCGGCATACTCGGTGGTGACTTGGCAGCCTTGGCGCAACAGGTCTTGAATTTGGTTCAGGAGATCGGCACTGAGAACGGTTTCATTGCTGGCCGAACTGACGGAGACAGGGCTAGTAGCCGCTGGGGTTGCTGCTTTTGTGGCGATCGCCACCGCGCTATCGGGCCGCTGAATAATTTGCTCAAGGACGCGCCGCTTTTGCTTTTGATCAATACCAATCAAGCGCACATATTCCCCTGCATGTTCTTGGAGGCAGGCTTCAAGGGCGGCGAGCACTTCCCGTTCCTGCTTTGCTTGAATCGGAGCACAACTGGTCCAAGAGCTGGTGCGATAGCGGCGGGCATCGGCGTGCTCTGTGCCAATTTGATAGCCCTGCTGGAGCAACTGCCGCACCTGAGCCACAACGGAAGCATCGAGGGAACCCACTGGGGCTGCACTCACGGTTGCACTGGGACGATAGGGACTGGTACTGGTCACAGGAGCTTGACCGGGGCGTTGAATGATCTCTTCAAAAACGCGGCGCTTGGCTTTGGGATCGACGCCGATCAGGCGCACATACTCGCCCTCGTGTTCCTTGAGGAGTTGGGCGATCGCCGCCATCACTTGAGACTCCTGCCGTCCCGTCAACGTCGGGCAACTCTGCCAAGAGCTAGTGCGATACCGCCGCGCATCGGCATATTCCAAGCTGATTTGGTATCCCTGCTGCAACAATTGGCGGACATGAGTCCCATAATCTGCGGTCATGGTGTTCTTTTCCCCGGTGAGCGTTTCAACGTGTAGGATGAGTGGGTCTTCTTGACGCTGGAGTTCATTCCGAATCGGGGCAATACAGGCAATATTCTCAGCACACTGGTACCCCGATAGCAGTGCTTCATTGATGCCAACCACGTGCTGGGCAAAGTGAATATCCGACTCTTCCACATTCGGCAGGCGATCGGCTTGCTGCTGCGTCGTGATCACCATTCCTGAAGGCACATATTTTCCCGGTGGAATCTCCACATCCTGAATGAGGACATGCATCATCACCACACAGCCTGCGCCAATCCGAGCATTAAAGACCGTCGAACGAAAGCCAATGAAACAGCCATCGCCAATGTAGGCAGGGCCGTGGATCAAGGCCATGTGGGTAATTGAGGCATTATCACCAATCCAGACAGAATACTCTTGGCCATCATCGCCAATCACCCGTCCCTGCTGGAGGCCGTGGATGACAACGCCATCTTGAATGTTGGTGCGGGAGCCAATGTGGAAGGGCGTTCCTTCATCGGCACGAATGGACGTGCCGGGTGCGATGTGAACATAATCTTTGATGCGGACATCGCCGATGAGGTTACTAAAGGAGTGGACGTAAGCCGTGGGGGCAATCTCTGGCTCCGCTAAATCCCTAGACCACGGCGTCGGAGGTGCCGCATAGCTTTGAACCGCCATAGGGAGAAGTCTCCAATGCTAATACTGGGTACGTTTGCTGTAGAGCAAATAATTATCCCGACTTACGGTGTCAATAATGGCGACAACGGCTGCGTCAATGGGTTTGTCGGTGCCATTGATAATACAGCGGGCGGCACTGCCTCGGCTTACCAATACCCACTCATCCTGTCCTGCACCAACCGTATCCGCAGCCACTTCGTAGTCGGGTAAAAATTCGCCGTCCTCACCCAAATATTGCAAGACGAGAAACTTGACTCCCGTTAAGGTGTCTTCTTTTTGAGTACTGGTAACGGTGCCGCACACTCGCGCGATTTTCACTATGGGCGACCCATCGGGCGGATACCGCTAACGCTTTCGCGGAATTGTTCCACCGCTTCGGTGTAGCGAATGGGTAGGACGTATTCGAGGTTTTCGTGGGGACGTGCAATGATGTGGGTGGAAAGCACTTGACCCCCATTCACACGCTTCACGTTTTCGACCCCCGCCGCCACCGAAGCCTGCACTTCAGACACATCACCACGGACAATCACAGTCACCCGACCACTGCCGATTTTCTCGTAGCCCACGAGGGTAACGCGAGCGGCTTTCACCATTGCGTCTGCGGCTTCCACCACTGCGGGGAAACCAAGGGTTTCAATCATACCGACGGCAATTGCCATTGTAATAACTCCTAAACGTCAAACAAGTAAAGAACTAAAAGAACCAGAGGATCGATAAGCGATGCAACTGAAAACTCCACCAAACTGCCCAACCCTTTAGTTTCGGAATTGCTCCACTGCCTCGGTATAGCGAATGGGCAATACGTACTCAAGGTTTTCGTGGGGACGAGCAATGATGTGCGTAGACAGAACCTCGCCGCCATTGACACGTTTGGCAGAATCAACCCCAGCAGCCACTGAGGCTTGTACTTCGGAGACATCACCCCGCACAATCACAGTGACCCGACCACTCCCAATTTTTTCGTAGCCCACAAGGGTGACCCGAGCGGCTTTTACCATTGCGTCTGCTGCTTCGACGACGGCGGGGAATCCGCGCGTTTCAATCATTCCCACAGCAATTGGCATGAGTAAGCTCTCCTAATTAGAATAAGGGTAAGCAGTACAAAAGCTAGAGTTGCAATCAGAGCGATCGCTACAGAAAATAATGACGGGATAGCCGATTGTTATCGTGACGTTAATCACCGTCTTTTTATCTCTAAAACAAGCATAGGGTGAGGGGTTTCTTTTGACAATATAATGATTGATAATCTTTTCTAGTTTCTCATATTATCAAATCTAATTCTAAGCCCTTGACACCCCTTTCAACCCAAGACACGTCAATACGAATTGGTTAATCCATAGAATTTTATCTAAAACCAGTTATCTTCTCATAGACCGATTACTCGATTAAGAGGGAGCCGCCTGCGTTTGGGCAGACTGCATAGAGTATTTCAATGCTGCTCCGTATTTTGCTAGACTAAAATCTATTGTTTCATCAAACAGCAATTAACTTTTCTCGATCAATACTCTGTAAAACGCTGATCGAACCGATGCGCTGAAACTCTTTGCTACTTTTATCGGCGAGGTGCAGTACCCAAGGCAGTCGAGAAGAGCAAAATCCGCTAGCAGGATGCAATTGAGTCAAATGATAGGTCTGTAAAGCCAGTAGCTCTAAAGGGGTCTTGCCATGGGTGTGCACAACGCGCAACGGTCTAGCACTGCCTCCATATTTTTTCTTGCTTGCCTCCTCGCTACTTTGTAAAATAAACGATTTCGTTTCCTCGAAAAAGACAACAGTACCCACTGCAGCATCCTGATAGGTTACTTTGCTATCAGTTGAACGAATCTCACGTCCCATTCTGCCTGAGCCGCTTTTACGGACACTGAGAATATCGACAGCAATATCTTTTTTATTTAGTTCTTCGATTGTTTGCTCAAATTCCCCTTTTTGAATAAGGCCGTCGCGCATAATTAATATCTTTTTAGGGTAGCGGTTAAATTTAACTTGAAACTTAAAAACTAAACTAGACACAACTTGCCAAATTACTTGGCCAGAGATAGTTTCTCCCCGTTGCACATCTGGTAACTCCCAACCCAAGCTTTGACCATTGGCCAAGACTGCAAAAGCAGAAGTACCATAGTACAGTCTTCCATTTGTACCTGTGTCAAAACCGATAACCAAGTCAGCAGCTTCAGAATGATCTAATGGTTTTAGGTAGACAGGCTGCCACTTGGCTTTACACAGCAGCCCTAGGCAAACATTGAGAGATTTATAATTATTTACATTAACTGGCACCATAAACTGAGTTGCTATACCTGCTTTTAATGCTTGATTTCGCAATTTTTGTTTTTCTTCATTGGGCGACCAAGGCATCACTACTAAGACAGTTTTAATTCCTTTATTAGCCCATTGCTGCCAGAATGTTTGTTGATCCAGATCATCTTTCGGATATTCGCTTTTTGTAAAATAGGAGTCTATTTGTATCTGCGTGTCACTACTTTTTGCTATTTGCAGTAAGCATTCGCGTACTTTTTCTGGGTATTGAGGTTTATCATCAAAAAGATTAAGGCAACCAAATTTCGTTTCGCCAATTTTTGCACAGCCAAAGAAGCTAATTTTAGCTGTTTTGTCAATTTCTTTATTATCGCAAGCTAATAGTTTTGCGCGAGGCATGACAAACCCGTTAACTTTGATCAGCTCTGGTTGACGACTAAGATTATAGATGTGTTTGAAAATGAGTTCGGCTGTTTTTTGGGATTCCGACAAACGCAGGTTAATGTTTTTCCTAATGCAGTCAAACACACCTTGAATTTCACTTTTTTCTCTGCCTTGTTCAGCAATTTGTGCCAACATTTCCATTGTGAGAACTGGTGATAGTCTTTGAGATAGATGATATACTGTCTTAGGTTTATAGTCACTAGTTTTTTCAACAGTTACAACGCGTGACTCATTGATATCTTGCTCAGATGCACCGTTTTGACGGTGGTAAGCCGCTAAACTGATTCCGAGTTCTTTTATTTCTACATCATTTGGATTTTCATTCGAAAAATTTTTAAGAATCCAAACTTGTTGATTTCCGTTTTTATCTTTGTAGGTATTCCTGACGTACTTGATCTGAATATCGGGATATTCATTGAGCCACCATTCAAGTGTAAATGGAGTATAAAAGCGATGATGAATATCAATTTCCAAGTATAATTTTCCATCTGGCTCAATTCTAACGTTGATTGCTCCACCTCTATGTACTTCCCAGCCATGGCCGCTTTTTTCCAGCCCTTTTTGGTCAAAAATCCACCAAATCAATCCGACTTCGTAATCTTTTTCAAATCTGGTTTTCTTAAATTTTTCTTTTAATTTGCACTCTAGGATTTTGCGTTCAAAGGATTCCAGTGCTTGCCTTTCGTGATCTTTTTGACAACTCAGCTCTCTACATCCTATTTCTTGTAACTGCCAATCCTGAGTTTGCCTCCTACTAGTATCAATACGCTCCCTTGTAATAATGAGGCTCCCTAGTCGAACAGCAGTTACGCCTAGTTTGTAGCAAACGCTGGAAAGGGCTTTTTGCTCGCTCCCTTGTTCTGGCACTTGAGTAAATTGGCATTGGTATTCATAAAATCTGAGATCCTGTTGAGTCAGATTTTTCACAAAAAAACGATTGAGTATAACTTCAACTTCTGGAAATTGGGCGGACATCATTGATAGAGAATGTATTGGCATCAGGCCATATTGCCATATTTAGGATAGGATTATTCGTTTATCGTAGCAAGTCTCGCTTGGCATTAGGAAGAATCAGCCAAGATAGAATCGTCGTGGATATTTATGGGTGTGGAGTTCTTGTATGCTGCGGCTACCAATTCAACCGATTTGGCAAAGGGTTTCCCAGTGGCCGGTGTGGGAGCCAACACGGCTGGCGATCGCCAGTTCAATTCTGCTGCACGCTGTGATTCTTTCCCTTGTGCGTGTGCCCGAACCCATACCGCCAGAGTTGGCCAGTGATCAACTGGTGCCCTTGGTCAGCCTTTCTCCCGAACTAGAAGCGGATTTACCCTCTATTGAACCGCTCTTGCCCACGGAACTGCCGCCCCTTGCCACGACCACACCACCGCCTCTACCGTTTACAGGCATTGAGCCACCCCCCCTTTCCTTTGCCCCCTTGGCACCCCTGCCCCCCTTGCCGCCGCTGACGGAACTGCCGCCCCTACCCAATCCAGTACCGCTGCAACCTTTGCCGCCGCTATGGCAATTGCCCCCGCCCGCCCGCCCCTTACCTGTTATCCCGACAACCCCGAATGAGGATGTGGCCATTGCGCCGGAACTCGTCTCACCGACACCTACGCCTGAACCCACCCCTGAAGAAACCTTAGCAACCACAGAGGGGGAAGCAGCGGCAGCGTTATCGCGGTGGTTTAATCAAACGCGGTTGACCCTCAATACGACGAATCTACAAGTGAATTTAGCCCAGCGGATCACGGACTTTTATCCCCAAGAGGCCTGTGGCGATCGCCTGCAGGGGGAAACAACCGTTGCGGTGGTGGTCACTCCCCAAGGGCAATTGCTGCCTGCCAATGCCGCCCCAGAAACTGGCTTGCTCACTCGCAATCCCCAAATTATTCGCAGCAGTGGCTCGGCACTCTTGGATCAAGCGGCTCTAGAACGGGTACGTCAGCAATCCTTTGAGGCCACAGGGCAGTACCAAGCCCTAGCGCTCACCTTTGCTTTTGAGTATCGGCCCGAAGTATGCCGAGGTCAGCAACCTGCTGCCACCCCAAGACCACAGCCTGCCACGCCAGCACCGGCAACACCACTACCAACACCAAAACCAGAGGCTAGACCATCCCCTGCGAGTGAAGCCTCACCAGCACCCACACCCACTGAAGAAGCGCCACTGCCCGTATCCCCAGAACCTAGCGAGACAAACTCGTCGTCTGAAGCGCCGGCTGCGAGTCCGCCAGCAACATCTCCCGAATAAAGCGGGCGATCGCCCGTTGCAGGAGGCCATTGACAATACGCTGACCCATTTGCTGCACCTCTGGCCGCACAATGATCCGCAAGATTGCCGGAATCACCTTGCCCCAGTCAAAGCCGGGGGTATCCTGCAAAATGCTGAAAATGCGGCGCAAATGCTCTAGGGCATTGGCTTCACTGACGATGCTGGAACTTGGCGTTGCCGGTACGGGACGGGTGACGAGGGGTAAAAGTTGCACAAGGTTCCATTGCCCCATTGTTGTCCGTGCCCAAGTATCAAGGCTCTTGACAATTTCATCCGCTAGGCGATCGCGATACTCCGCTCCCCGCTCCGAAAAGAGAAAATCTAAAGCCTGCTCCAGCACCACATTAAAGTCATAGTCACGGCTCTCGCGGGCATTGCGCAGCAGATTTTCTAGGCGCGTCCAGCGAAATTGACCATCCTTGAGGAGCAGGTTCGTGAGACTCGTGCGCAGCTCTGGGGCAGGATCCGTGAGCAGTCGTTTGGCAATGTAAGGATAGGCGGCACTGAGTACCTTAAAGTTGGGGTCAACGCCCATGGCAATCCCTTCCATGGTCAGGAGCGATCGCACAATCAAGGCATAATAGGCGGGCACCTGAAAAGGATACTCATACATCACCTCTGACAGGCGATCAAAAATGCGTTGGATATTTAGTTCCGAGACACTTGCCCCCAAGGCATCCTCAAAGACCAAGGCCAGCGCCGGAATAATTGGTTCCAGATCTGTATCGGGGGTTAGGAACCCTAAATGAACATAGTCGTAGGCAAGGCTTTCGTACTCACGGTTAACAATGTGGACAATGGCATTCAGCAAGCCATAGCGTTGCTCTGGGGCAATCTCACTCATCATGCCAAAGTCGAGATAGGCCAATTTGCCGCTGGGCATGGCCAGCAGATTTCCCGGATGGGGATCAGCATGGAAAAACCCATGTTCGAGCAACTGCCGCAGGGAGCACTGCACCCCCACATACACCATGTAGCGCGGATCAATCCCCAAGGCCTGAATTTGCTGCGGTTGGTTGAGTTTCACCCCCGTCACCCACTCCATGGTGAGCACCCGCCGCCGCGTATAATTCCAGTAAATCTTGGGAATATAGACATCGGTTAAGTGGCCATAGAGACGGGCAAAGCGTTCGGCATTCCGTCCCTCTTGGGTATAATCCATTTCCTCAAAGAGGCGACCAGCAAATTCATCGAGAATGGCCACTAAATCACTGCGAATCTCCTTGATCAGGCGTTTTGCCCAATAGGCCACCCCCCGCAGAATATAGATGTCTAGGGTAATACTTTCCGCCAAGCCGGGGCGCTGCACTTTAATGGCCACCTCTTCGCCACTGTGGAGTTTGCCGCGATACACCTGTCCCAAGGAGGCAGCCGCAATGGGATGATCACTCAGTTCAGCAAAAAGCTCACTGGGGGGGGCGCCCAATTCCTCCTCAATAAACTGAAAGGCCACTTCATTGGGAAAGGGGGGCAACTGATCTTGGAGTTTGGTCAATTCCTCCAGATAGACGGCGGGCAGCAGATCCGGGCGGGTGGAGAGGGCTTGTCCCACTTTGATATAGGCAGGGCCAAGGCGGGTGAGGGTTTCCCGCAGGGCGATCGCTCGCTGGTGTTGATTTTGTTTACTTTGGCCTGTGAGCCTGTCCCACCAACGGTTAAAGAGCAACCAAAACACTGGCCAGAGAATCCGCAACCAGCGACTCAAGACGAGTAAAGGCCGCTGCCGATAGTAGGCATCAATGGCCACGGGATCGTAGGGTTGAAAGGTCTCCGGATCATTGGGAAGGGTTTCAGCCGCGATCGCAATCTCTTGGGGCGCGGAATCACTGGGGACAATTGCCGTATTCATGGGCAGTCGCGCAAACTCTTAAAGTATTTTAACAATCAGTTCATCCTCAAGGAGGGCGGAAAATGCGCCTAGTCATTTTGGGGGCAACGGGGCAGGTGGGCTGGCAATTGGTGCAGCAGGCACCCCCCGGCGTTGAAGTCATTCCCATTGCTCGCCAAGGCACTGCCGTAACGCTGGACTTGGAAGATTTAGAGGCCATTCCCAACCTGGTAAAAACCCTTTGCCCCGATGTGGTCATCAATGCGGCGGCCTACACTGCTGTAGATCAGGCGGAACAGGAACCGGAACGGGCACAGCGGATGAATGGCACTGCCGTGGGTCTTTTGGCAGAAACGATGGCCGCCTTGGGTGGGCTGTTGATTCACTACTCGACGGATTATGTGTTTGCTGGTACTCAATCGCGACCCTATCGCGAAACCGATGCCCCTGCCCCCCTCAATGCCTATGGCTATAGTAAGTGGCTAGGAGAGCAGGCGATCGCCACCCATCACCCCGCCCATCTAATCTTGCGCACCAGTTGGGTGTATGACCTGCGGGGCAAGAACTTTTTGCGCACCATGGTTCGCCTTGCCCAAACCCGTCCTCTCGTTCGGGTCGTTGCCGATCAAATCGGCACGCCCACGGCTGCCCCCTTCATTGCCCAAGTCACCTATCAACTGTTGGAACGCTGGCAGGCGGATCCCTCCCTGAGCGGTCTCTATCACCTGACGCCCCGCGGCAGTACCAGTTGGTATGGCTTTGCGGTAAAAATTTTTGATCACCTGCGTGCCAAAGGCTATGGAACTGCCACCCTAGAGGCGATTCCCAGCAGTGAGTATCCGACACCGGCCAAGCGACCCGCCTTTTCTACCCTGAACTGCGAGAAGTTGGAGGCGGTTTTGGGGACTTCCCTCCCCTCATGGGAAGCGGTTCTTCAGCCCCTTTTAGACCAACTAGATCCGCAATCCGTGCTTTAGGGGGGTGTCGCAACGGTTGTTTTCATTTGGCTGAACCAGTCAATGAGTTGCTCCAGTTGTTTCTCCACCGGTTGCGTCCCTAGACCCCGCACGGTAATTTTGCCCTGACTGTAGACAAACCGACTTTGGAGATGCGTGGGCAGTTGCTCTAGGAGCAGTTTCCATGCGGGTTCAGCCATCGGAGTTTCCAAGATCACATGTTGCTTGCCTTCCGGACGAATGCGGCTAATGCCACACTGGCGCGCCAGTTGTTTGAGTTCCACAACCCGCAGCAGTTGCTGAACTGATTTGGGCAATGCCCCATAGCGATCGCTCCACTCTGCTGCCAATTGCCTCAAGTCTTCTTTTGTCGTTGCAGCGGACACCGCGCGGTAGGCGGCCATCTTTTGCTCCAAATCGGGCATATAGTCAGCGGGAATAAAGGCAGTGACATTGAGATCCACTTGGGTATCGTCAACGGCGGGAATCTCTTGGCCACGAATTTCAGCGATCGCCTCCTCGAGCAGTTCCACGTACAAATCAAAGCCAACACTGTCCAGTTGACCGTGCTGCTCCGCCCCTAGGAGATTGCCGACACCGCGAATTTCCATGTCTCGCATTGCCAGTTGGTAGCCCGATCCCAGTTGGGTAAACTCCTGAATAGCCCGCAGCCGTTGGCGTGCCGCCTCAGTCAGCACCTCTTGACGGGGATAAAACAACCACGCATGGGCTTGAATGCCCGCTCGGCCAACCCGACCCCGCAGTTGATAAAGCTGTGCCAAGCCAAACCGCTGCGCATCCTCCACCAAAATCGTATTCACACGGGGAATATCTAAGCCGGACTCAATGATGGTCGTACACACCAGAATATTGGCTTCACCATTGCTAAAGGCAAGCATCGTGGATTCCAGTTCTCCTTCTGCCATCTGGCCGTGAGCAATGAGAATACGGGCACTGGGCACCATCCCTTGCAGCTTTGCCGCCACCTCCTCAATTCCCGCAACCCGCGGCACAACATAGAAAACTTGACCCCCCCGATCCAATTCTTGGCGAATCGCACTGCGCACCGTTTCTGGGTCATAGGGAGCAAGGTGGGTTTGAATCGGGCGCCGCGAGGGGGGTGGTGTGGTGATTAGACTCATTTCTCGAACCCCCGACAGAGCCATATAGAGGGTGCGGGGAATTGGCGTTGCACTGAGGGTGAGCACATCCACTTGGATTTTGAGGGCTTTGATTTTCTCCTTTTGGTTGACGCCAAAGCGTTGTTCCTCATCCACCACCAGTAGCCCTAAGTCCCGAAATTTAACGCTCTTGCTCAGGAGTTGGTGCGTCCCAACGACAACATCCATTTCGCCCGTTTTCAGCTTTTGCAGGATCTCTTGCCGCTCACTCTCGGTGCGGAAACGGTTGAGCAGCCCCACTTGAATCGGATAGGGGGCAAAGCGTTCCTTGAGGGTGTGGTAATGCTGCTGCGTCAGAATCGTTGTGGGTGCGAGAACCACCACCTGTTTGCCTGCCATCACGGCTTTGAAAATAGCGCGAATGGCCACTTCGGTTTTGCCAAAGCCCACATCACCGCAGACCAGCCGATCCATGGGGCGATCGCTCTCCATATCGGCCTTGACCTCTTGGATGGCCTTGAGTTGATCCGGGGTGGGCCGATAGGGAAACGAGTCCTCCATTTCCTGCTGCCACGGTGTATCTGGAGGGAAGGCAAAGCCCCGTTGTTGGGCGCGTTGGGCATAGAGTTGCAGCAGATCCACCGCCACTTTCTTAATGGCCTTGCGCACCCGTGCTTTGGTACGTTCCCAAGTGTTGCCCGTTAACTTATTCAGTTGGGGAACGCCATCGCTTTGCTTACGGTAGCGGGAGAGGCTGTTGAGTTGATCGGCGGCAACGCGGAGAATGCCATCGGCATATTGCAGGGCGAGATACTCGCGGGTTTCGTTGTTAATCGTTAGCGTTTCTAGGCGCAGGAACTGACCAATGCCGTGTTGGCGATGGACGACGTAGTCCCCCGGCTGGAGCTTGTTGAGATCCACCTGTTTGGCAGCAGCGCGGCGGCGTTTGCGCACATAGCCAAGGTTGACCAAGTTGTGCTGACCAAAGAACTCGCGATCGCTCACCAGCACCGTGCGGAACGTAGGCAAAATAAAGCCACTAATTTCCGCTAGACCACTGGCCTTCAAGGCAATGGGCAGTCGCTGCTGTTGCAGCTTATCAATGGCCGGAAAGTCCTTGGGATTGGGCACAAACTGGGCGGGGCAATCATGCTCCTGCAACAGGGCTACAGAGCGACTCGGCTGCGCAGAGACTAACCACACGGTGTACCCCTTGTCCCGTTCCTCCCGCAGGGTTGCCGCCAAGCGACCAAATTGGTGGGGAATGGCTGGAATCGCCCGTGCTGATAAATTGAGACCGAGTCCCTCACTGGCCAGTTCGTAGAGGTGCACCCGTTGAAACCGCTCGAGGGCTTGGACACTGGCTGACCACGGACGATGGATGGGGGGGGGTGGCGTTTCAAGGCTTTGCCAGTAGGCTTGACTGTGCTCATACCAGCGATCGCCATGGGCAGCACAGAGGGGCGGCTCATCCACGGCAATGAGGGTTTGGGCAGGCAAATAATCCAAGAGCGAAGCCGGTTGCGGAAAAGCCACCCCCAGATAGCGCCGCAATCCCTCTTGATCCTCTGAAATGAGATGGGCGTGATCCGCTGCCCGCAGGGCTTGGGCAATCAGGGGAGTAAAACTAATGGGCGTCAGGGTTACCTGCGCAAGGGCATCAAGGCGATCGCCCTCGGTGTGTAGGGAGCGTTGACTGGCCGGATCAAACTCGCGAATGGACTCAATCTCATCGCCAAACCACTGCAAGCGCACCGGTAGCTCCGCCGAGACGGGGAAAATATCCACAATGTCGCCGCGCCGACTCCACTGGCCTTCCGTTTCCACGAGAGAAACCCGCTCATAACCAAGGGCTGCCAAGGCGGTGGCCACTTCCCCTAGGGAGTGCTCTTGACCCACCTCTAAAGTTAGACAGGCGGCACGAAACTGCTCTGGTGGGGGTAAATGGGGTTGCAGTGCCCGTTCCGTGGTGACAATTGCAATATTGGGGCGATCGCTCTCGACTAGAACTTGCAGCTGCCCCCAGACCATCTCCGCTTCCAAGTCAAAGGGGTCATAGGGAGAGGCCTCCGATGTCGGGTAAAAGAGCACTGCCTCCCAACCCATGAGTTCCAATTGCGCCGCCCAGCGTCCCCCCTCCTCTAGAGTGGAAGTAATCACACACAGCGATTGCTGACTCTGCTGCGCCAATGTGGTGGCCACAAAGCCCTTGACAAGGCGGGGCATCCCCGTGAGGACCAGTTCCCGTTGGTGTTGTAATTTGCTGAGCAGTTCAGCCGTCAGCGGCAGCTTACCCCAACTGCGGGGAATGGCCATTAAGGACATAGACGAGTGTCAGTGCAGGTGATCAAGACTTGAGAATTGAATTGCGACCCCTTGGGGCAGCGCTAACGCATTATAATTCTTACGCTCTCCTATCATTGTAAAAAGCAGGACAAGGATTCAGAAAACTCTAGCTAAAGCGCTTTTCGACAATTAGGGGGTAAAGAAGGGGGGATGCTCCTGTTTGGTAGCCACTTTGGCTGTTTTCAGTGTGTGCCATCCCTGTAAAAAGAGCTACATCACTGCTGAAGAGAGGGTGGAACCCCGTGGGCACTTCCTTCATAATTGTGAAAGAGTAGGAATTGCAGAGATTGAATGACGCGATCGCCCGATATTGATAGTCCGGCTCCAGAATCCTCAGCGATTGTTGACAGCACTCTTGAGGCAAGCGACCCCATTGACCCTGAGGATGAACTGCCCAATGAAGTGGAAATGTCCCTCTGGGATCACCTTGAGGAGTTGCGACAGCGGCTCTTTGTTGTCCTCGGCACTGTTGCTGTCACCATTGTTCTCTGCTTTACCCAAGTCCGCTGGATCATTCAGTTCCTTGAAAAACCAGCCCATGGTGCGAAATTCCTGCAACTCAGTCCGGGGGAGTACTTTTTTGTCTCCTGTAAAGCGGCGGCCTACAGTGGCATCCTCCTAGCGACGCCGATGATTCTCTACCAAGCCATCCGTTTTATCCTGCCGGGATTGACACGACGTGAGCAACGCTTGCTGGCACCGGTGGTTTTTGGTTCATCCATTCTCTTTATTGCCGGTTTGGCCTTTGCCTATACCCTCTTGGCACCCGCAGCCCTTGGCTTTTTCATTAACTATGGGGCAGATGTGGTTGAGCAACTGTGGTCGATCGATCGCTATGTAGATTTTATTTTGCTATTGCTCCTTGCCACCGGCCTCGCCTTCCAAGTCCCGATTCTCCAGTTGGTCCTCATTGCCCTCGGGATTGTTTCCATCCCGCAAATGCTCAGCCAATGGCGCTACGTGGTGATTATTGCCGTAGCCGTGGCAGCGGTTTTGACCCCCTCCATTGATCCAATTACTCAAGGACTGTTGGCGGGTGCTCTGCTTGCCCTCTACTTTACGGGGATTGGCTTGGCCAAGCTGATGGGGGTGGGGCGTTCTGAGGCTTAAACTTGCAATACCCCCAAAAAAGACTCAATCAGAAAAGATGATTTTGGCGATAAAAATCAATTATGGCGATCGCCCCTCGAACTTATCAAGGCTCTCAATAGAGATGATATGCTGATGTTGCCAAATTAGTGCATCCCTTCGCGATCGCAAAAATGGCATTACTTTAACAAATTTTTGTGTTTAGGAGCGGTCTTCATGCCCATTGCCCTTGGGATGGTAGAAGTACTGGGTCATCCCCCTGCCTTAGCCGTTGCCGATGTGATGGTGAAAGCGGCGCGTGTTACCCTTGTGGGCTATGAAGTGGTCAGTGGTGCTCGCCTGACGATTATTGTGCGCGGCGACGTTTCTGAAGTGCAAATTGCGGTTGCAGCGGGTGTGGAAGCCGCCAAGAAAATTCCAGCTCAAAGTCCTAAGGAAAAAACGCTCTATCTGTCGTCAACGGTGATCCCGCGCCCCCACGAGAATTTAGAGGCCGTTTTCCCGAAAATGCGGTTCCAATATGGCGATGGCTGGGAGCGTTTTCTCGTTTAGCAGCCCTAGGAAAAGTTCTCTAAAGCTTCTCTAATGCGCAAAGCTCCACCGCCCAGATAATTGGCTCAGAAGGGAGCACCCCCCAATCAACTATCTCAACAGTGAAGCCGCAAAATCGCTAGGAAACAGTTTTAGAGGGATACCTAGGCTAGACCGGTGTTGACCCCCGGCTTACCCGTAAACAGTTCCACTTTCACAATTTTGCCACCCATTTTTTGGATGCGTTGTTGCTCGCGGAACCAGTTTTCGTAGGGCACCAGTTTTGTGAAATAGGTGTTTTGCAGTTCGCGCTGGGTGCGAATACGGGTTTGACTCGGCACACAGGCAGTAATTTTGAACATGCGCATGGGATGGGACTCCAAATCTATGTGGGGTGATTACACGTCTGGGAGCTAAAGGCCAGACTCAGACTGTTTAAGCACAATTGCCATGACAGGCTGACACTCTAACCCCTAACTCCCAGACAGATGTGCGACTGGAGAGCTGTACTTAGCTTAAGCCAGAGCAGATGTAGTCAAAGTAGATGCCCATTTCTTTGCCGGCATCGGCACCCACCAAGCTGGCGGTGACTTCTTTCATGGCTTGGATGGCTTGCACAGTGGCAGCGATGGGCACACCCAAGGAGTTGTAGGTTTCTTTCAACCCATTGAGCACCCGCTCATCGAGGATGGAAGGATCCCCAGCCAGCATGGCATAGGTGGCATAGCGCAGGTAGTAGTCGAGGTCACGGATACAGGCCGCATAGCGACGGGTGGTGTACATGTTGCCACCGGGACGGGTGATGTCAGAGTAGAGCAGAGATTTGGCCACTGCTTCCTTGACGATATTGGCGGCATTGGCGCTGATCACGGTCGCAGCACGCACCCGTAGTTCGCCCGTTGCGAAGTAAGCTTTCAGCTTCTCCATGGCGGCGGTGTCGAGGTATTTGCCTTGCACGTCAGAGGCGTTGATGACAGCGGTAATCGCGTCTTGCATAGTTCTTTTTCCTCAAAAACTGATTTGGATGATGGATCAATGAAGGATGCTGAGGCGACCTACTGCATGGCGCCAATCACGAAGTCAAAGTAAGAACCGGCTTCAGCGGCATCTTCTGCAGACAGCAGCGAGGAAGCAACGTTCTTCATGGCGCGGATCCCTTCGGCCACGGCAGGAATGGGGGTGCCGAGGGAGTTGTACATTTCACGCACACCCACCAAACCAATTTCTTCGATGGGGGTGACATCACCCGCAACAATACCGTAGGTCACAAGCCGCAGGTAGTAGTCGAGGTCACGCAGGCAGGTGGCGGTCATTTCTTCACCGTAGGCATTGCCACCGGGGGAGACCACATCAGGCCGTTTTTGGAAGAGTTGATCGCCCGCTTGCTTGACAATCCGCTCGCGGTTTTCGGTCAGGGTTTGGGCAATGCGCAGACGACGCTCGCCGGTGCTGACAAAGCTTTTAATGCGATCCAGTTCACCGGGGCTGAGGTAACGGGCCTCGGCATCTGCATTCACGATCGATTTCGTGACGACGCTCATTGAGTTCCTCCAAAGTTGGAATTGTAAAACAAGGGTCTTGATAATGTGGCATCTGCCATTGGAATGTTACGACTCACCGCACTCCTGTAGGAGAGATAGGTACGGCGATGGACCCGACGGGCTGACGTAACCTTCCGCAAACATTCTCAGGCATAGGGGGGACATCTCCCACATCATCGCAATCCTTTTTAACATTCTTAACATTTTTTCAAAAATCTGCTAAGGGCAGCTATTCCAGCCATTCGATAATGCGGGTGCCAAGGTTGAGGGGAATATTCACGGCTTTGCCGAGGCGGGGTTTCTCACGGGTGGTCTCAATAAAGGTGCAAACTTGCTGGGCACAGCCCCAGTCATTGAGGTGCTGGGCGATCGCCCCAAGGTGGGCGGCATAATCTTCAGGCGTATCGGGGTAAGAGGCCTGCTCGAGGTAGCGCCACATCACCTGCAAAAAGATGCGATCGCCCACGCGGCGAAACTGAAGGTCAAAGGAGCGCCCCCATTTGCGCAGGAGCAAGGCATGGAGTTCATCACCAGTGAGGGGCGTCAGCATTGGCAAGAATTTCAGCCCTTGCGGCTAGGACGGCTCGGACAGTGTGATAATAGTTAACAAACGTAATTATTTTACGGCTGTTCGTTTCGATTCCTTAGTAAATAAGCGTAAACCATGGCTCAAGTTTCTGGAATGTCTGATGTGCCCGATATGGGGCGGCGACAGTTTATGAACCTGCTGACGTTTGGTACCATTACCGGTACAGCGTTGGGCGCTCTGTACCCTGTCGTCAAGTATTTCATTCCGCCCTCCAGTGGCGGCACGGGTGGTGGTGTAGTTGCCAAGGATGCATTAGGCAACGATATTAAGGTTTCCGACTACCTGACGAAGCACCTGCCGGGCGATCGCTCCCTTGCCCAAGGGATTAAAGGGGATCCCACCTACGTGATTGTTACTGAGGATCACCAAATTGCCAATTACGGCTTGAATGCCGTCTGCACTCACCTTGGCTGCGTGGTGCCTTGGAATGTCAGTGAAAACAAGTTCATTTGCCCCTGCCACGGCTCTCAATACGACAGCACGGGTAAAGTGGTGCGTGGCCCTGCTCCCCTCTCCTTGGCACTGGTGAATGCCACGGTTACCGAAGATGACAAACTGGTGTTTACCCCTTGGACGGAAACCGATTTCCGCACGGGCAAAGAACCTTGGTGGACGTAAAAAGAAATTAGGGAGTGGTATGAAACGCTTTTTCAAATCGTTGACGCTGGCGATCGCCCTTGCCGCCAGTGTGCTTCTTTGGTCACCGCAAGCACAGGCCTATCCATTTTATGCCCAGCAGGGCTATGACAGTCCTCGCGAAGCGACTGGGCGAATTGTCTGTGCCAACTGTCACCTCGCCGCCAAACCCACCCAAGTGGAAGTGCCCCAAGCCGTCACCCCCGATTCCGTCTTTGAAGCCGTGGTGAAAATTCCCTACGACACCCGTGTGCAACAGGTGCTGGGGGATGGCTCTAAGGGCGGTCTGAATGTCGGTGCAGTTCTCATGCTGCCCGAGGGTTTCAAAATTGCTCCTCCCGATCGCATTCCCGAGGAGTTACAAGCCAAAACCAGCGGCATTTACTACCAGCCCTACAGTGAGGACAAGCAAAACATTATTCTGGTGGGGCCCTTACCGGGTGAGCAGTATCAGGAAATTGTTTTCCCAGTCCTCGCCCCCAACCCTGCCACGGATAAATCGATCCACTTCGGTAAATACTCCGTTCACGCCGGGGGCAACCGCGGTCGCGGCCAAGTCTATCCCAATGGTGAAAAGAGCAACAATAACGTCTTTACTGCACCGATCGCGGGCACGATTACCAGTATTACCGCTAACCCCGATGGCAGTACTGCGGTGGTGATCACCCCCGAGAGTGGTGAAGCAGTAACAGAGACCATTCCCGCTGGCCCTGACCTCATTGTCAGTGAAGGCCAAACGGTGGCAGCGGGTGAAGCCCTCACCAACAATCCCAATGTGGGTGGTTTTGGGCAAAAGGATACGGAAATTGTCCTGCAGGATCCCAACCGCATTAAGTGGCTGTTGGTCTTCTTTGCCGCCATTACCCTCTCGCAAATTCTGCTGGTTCTGAAGAAGAAACAAGTGGAGAAAGTGCAAGCCGCCGAGATGAGTCTCTAAAGGAGTCCTATCACCCACGGTAGTGCAATCCCTCCATGACACGATTGTGGCGATCGCCACGGCTATTGTGCCCCAGCAAGGGAGTATTGGCATTGTCCGTCTCTCAGGCGCCAAAGCAGTCGCGATCGCCCAGTCTTTATTTGAAGCCCCCGGCAAGCAGCCTTGGGAATCCCATCGCATTCTCTATGGCTATGTCCGCGACCCCCAAACCAGAGAACGGGTCGATGAAGCCCTCCTGCTGTTAATGCTGGCGCCCCGCTCCTACACCCGCGAAGATGTGGTGGAATTCCACTGTCATGGTGGCCTCATCCCTGTCCAGCGCGTGCTGCAACTGTGTGTCGCCGCAGGGGCACGCCTCGCCGAGCCGGGGGAATTTACGCTGCGCGCCTTCCTCAACGGTCGCCTTGATCTCACCCAAGCCGAGAGTGTGGCCGAACTGGTGGCTGCCCAATCCACAACCGCCGCTCAAATTGCTTTGGCGGGTCTGACAGGAAAATTCGCCCGCCCCCTCAAGCAGATTCGTCAGACCTGTTTATCCCTCTTGGCGGAAATTGAAGCGCGACTCGATTTTACGGACGAGCTACCCCCCCTTGACCCCGCAGCCATTGCTGAGGACATTCGTCAGTTGCAACACCAAGTAGCAGCGTTTTTGGCCACGGCAGAACGGGGAGCACTGATCCGCACTGGGCTAAAAGTGGCCATTGTGGGTCGCCCCAATGTCGGTAAGTCGAGTCTGCTCAATGCTTGGAGCCGTAGCGATCGCGCCATTGTTACAGATTTACCCGGCACCACCCGCGATATTGTCGAGTCCCAATTGGTTGTCGGTGGCATTCCAATCCAAGTCCTTGATACGGCCGGCATTCGCGAGACCGATAACTTGGTGGAACAAATTGGCGTCCAGCGATCGCGCCAAGCCGCAGCCAGTGCTGATCTCATCCTCCTTGTCATTGATGCCAGTCAAGGGTGGACAGCCGCCGATCAGGAGATTTACGACCAACTCGAGCTGCAGCAGCGGCGGCAGCAAGCGCCTCAGTCCGTCTTGGTGGTTTTGAATAAAGCTGATCTCCTCAGCGAAACCGTAGAGGTTCAAGGTATTCCATTGCCCATTGCCCCCATTCCCACTGTGCTGCTCTCGGCCCTCAGTCAAAGGGGAATTGAGTCTCTCGAGGACGCCATTTTAGACCTTGTCCAAGGCCAAGGGGTTACCGCCGCCAACCTAGACTTTGCCATCAACCAACGTCAAGCCGCGCTCTTGGAGCAGGTTCACCAATCCCTGAATCATGTGCTTGCGGCCATTGATGCCCAACTCCCCCTTGATTTTTGGACAATTGACCTGCATGCTGCCGCTCGTGCCCTTGGTACCCTAACCGGGGAAGAGGTGACTGAGTCTGTGCTAGAACAAATCTTTAGCCGTTTTTGCATTGGAAAATAGCCCATGCTTTGGAATACCAGCTACCGGCCGTTACTTGCTTATATCCTTCCCTATCGGCGACGGTTGCTGGTCGCTTTTTTGTGTACCCTCGGCTACGTCTCGACCATGCCGGCGATCGCCTACCTGATTGGCCAAGCGGCGAAGCTCATCGGGGCAGGGGATTTGATAGGCCTGATTCAATGGTGTGCAGCCTCCTCGCTGCTGTTTGTCGGTCGTAGTTTTTGCCAATTTGGCCAAGATGTCCTAATGTCCGATATTTCCCTACGGATTGTCTATGACATTCGGGTGCGGCTGTACCGTCATCTGCATCGTTTGGGGGTGGACTATTTTGAAAAGGCAGCGACCGGCGATCTCACCTACCGCCTCACTGAGGATGTGGATCGCATTGGCGTCATGGTCAATAGCAGTTTTCATCGCCTCATCCCCTCAACTTTAACCACAGTTGCGGTCATTGGTTATATGTTCTACCTCAACTGGCAACTGACATTGGGGACGATGATCATTGCGCCGCTGATGACGTTTCTCATCGCTTGGTTTGGCAATCGGTTGTTGCGACAGTCGCGCCTGAGTCAAGCCCGCATTGCCGATTTAGCCTCCCACCTCACGGAGATTTTTTCGGGGATTCGTCTGATTAAGGCGTTTGCGGCTGAGGACTATGCCGTAGAGCAGTTTGAACAGCAGGCTGATATGAACCGTCGTGCTCGCTACCGTGCCGAACGCATTAAGTCAATGCAATACCCGGTGGTGGGGTTTCTTGAGGCCCTGAGCATTATGCTGCTCTTTATCTTGGGGGCGTGGCAAATCAATGCCGGTCATCTCACAGGGCCGCAGTTCCTCAGCTTTGTTGCCGCAGTAGCGCTACTGATGGAACCCATTAATATGATTTCTGCTGATTACAATGAACTCAAAATGGCACAGGCGTCGGTGGAGCGTAGCTTTGGCCTGTTGGCTCTCGAACCCACGATCAAGGAAATGAGCCATGCGCAGCCCCTACCCCCCATTTCTGGCAAAGTGCAATACCTAGATGTGTGCTTTGGCTATGATCCAGAGCGTCCCGTGCTCAAGGACTTTAATCTCTTGGCGGAGCCGGGCGAGGTGATTGCTCTTGTAGGACATTCAGGAGCAGGTAAATCCACCATTGTTAACCTCTTGCCCCGGTTTTATGACCCCCAAGCGGGAAAAGTGTTGATTGACGGCATTGATATTAAAACGGTGACGCTGAAAAGCCTGCGGCGGCAAATCGGTATTGTTCCCCAAGAAACAATTCTTTTTTCAGGGACGATCGCCCACAACATTGCTTTTGGTTATGCTGAACCCGATTGGGAGCGACTGATTGAGGCAGCCAAAATCGCTAATGCCCATGACTTTATTACTCAGTGTCCCGATAGCTATCAGACATGGGTCGGGGAAAGGGGGATTAATCTCTCTGGGGGTCAACGCCAACGACTGGCGATCGCTCGTGCAGTTTATGCCGATCCACGGATCTTAATTTTGGATGAGGCCACCTCTGCTTTGGACTCTGAATCGGAAGCCTTGGTGCAAAGTGCTTTGGAGAAAGCAATGAAGGGGCGCACCGTCTTTATTATTGCCCACCGTTTAGCCACGGTTCGTCGCGCCGATCGCATTCTTGTCTTGGAGCAAGGTCAGATCATTGAAAGTGGCAGCCACGAAGAACTGCTTGCCCGGCCTTCCCGCTATGCCCAGTTCTATGCTCAGCAGTACTTCCAAGAGACAGAGTAACCCCTTCTCTAGTGGGCGAGTTCTTTGGCTCTAGCTGTAACTTGAATGGCTATGGGCTGTTTCCTCAACAGCAGGATGTGAAAATAGACGTTGAATTCTTAAATTAGCGAGGACAGCCATGGGTAGCATTATTTCTGTGCATTCTTTTCGTGGTGGCACAGGCAAGTCAAATACAACGGCAAACCTGGGCTGTACCTTGGCAACCTTGGGCTATCGGGTGGCGATCGTGGACACGGATATTCAATCCCCCGGTATCCATGTGCTCTTTGACCTTGAGTCGGAAGATACGGAACATGCCCTGAATGACTACCTGTGGGGACGCTGTGAAATTACTGATGTGGCGCGGGATGTCAGCCATCTGATTACGGCTCACGGCCAGCAAGCCAAAGGAGCAATCTATCTCATTCCCTCTAGCCTCAAAACCAGTGAAATTACCCGTGTGCTGCGGGAAGGCTACGATGTTGGCTTGCTCAATGACGGTTTTCAGCAGTTGCTCCAAGGGCTGAATCTCGACTTTTTGCTCATTGATACCCACCCAGGGCTGAACGAGGAAACGCTGCTCTCGATTACAGTCTCCGATGCCTTGGTGCTGATTCTGCGCCCCGATCGCCAAGACTTTCAAGGAACAGCGGTCACGGTTGATGTGGCGCGGCAGCTGGATGTGCCCAAAATGGTGATGGTGGTGAACAAAGTCCCCAGCGCCTTTAATAAGGACTCCCTCAAGCAGCAGGTGGAAACGACCTATGGTGTGCCAGTTGCAGGTATCCTACCTGTTTGTGAAGAAATGTTTCAACTGGGGAGCAGCGATATTTTCTGTTTACGCTACCCTGAGCATCCCTACAGTCTCGTTGTCAGGAGTGTTGTGCAGCATCTGTTGGATTAGGGTAGCCTAGGAGTAAGGAGACTGACTGATTTTGATCCTTCTCGAGTGCCACTGCCAGTCACTGCCATTGAGGAACATTGCCAATGATAGACAGTCAAAACGCTAGCAGTGGTTGCGGTGGGGGTCTCAATCCAGCAGATTTACTGGTTTTGCCCGATCGCCAGCGATCGCTATTGACACTGATGATGCGCCAGCCAACGCCCTTCACCGTGCCAGAATTGGCTGAGCAGTTGCAGTGGTCTGCGGAAGAGGTCAGTGCCACCCTCGCAGAGGTTCGCCAACTCGGCTATGTGACAGTTGAAAACGACACCTACCAAGTCAAACTCGGACGGCGAACCCCGCGCGTGCAACCCAAGCGTCAATCTCCCCGAATTGCGGCGGTTTGGGACAAGCTGGGTTAAGTCTGATCTACTTCCTCAGTTAAACCTCTAATTATATGAGGCAACTCGTGTGGTACGCTTAATTACGCTAAGTTTCGCAGAGGAAAGTCAGGACGAGTGCGCCCAAAAGTTCTTGCTGGCAACTGGAAAATGCACAAAACCCAACAGGAGGCGGTGGCCTTCCTACAGGAGTTCTTAGGGAAATTGGTGGACACCCCCAGCGATCGCGAGGTGGTGCTCTGTGTTCCCTACACCTGTTTAAGTGTATTGTCCAAGAGTCTGCACGGAACGCGGGTGAAGCTGGGTGCCCAAAATGTCCACTGGGCGGATCAAGGGGCGTTTACAGGGGAAATTTCGCCACCGATGCTGGTGGAGTTGGGCGTGCGCTACGTGATTGTTGGCCACAGTGAGCGGCGGCAGTATTTTGGGGAAACGGATACTACGGTCAACCAACGGCTCAAGGCTGCCCAACACTATGGCCTGACCCCCATTCTCTGTGTCGGTGAAACGAAAGCCCAACGGGATGCTGGCGAAACGGAAAACCACATCTTTCAGCAGTTGGCGCTGGACTTGGTGGATGTCGATCAGAGCAATTTGGTGATTGCCTACGAACCCATTTGGGCGATCGGTACGGGCGATACCTGTGAAGAAGCGGAAGCCAACCGTGTCATTGGCCTGATTCGTAGCAAGTTACAGAATCCCGATGTCCCCATTCAGTACGGTGGCTCGGTCAATGCCAACAACATTGATGCGATCATGGCGCAGCCAGAAGTTGATGGGGTGCTGGTGGGTGGCGCTAGTTTGCAACCGGAGAGTTTTGGGCGTATTGTTAATTACAAGCCCCTTTGAACATGACTTTGAGTTCGGCGTCAGTGCCCTAGATCACATCTGATCCAAGAGATCGCGCACTGCCCTCGGCGCAGAAAAACTTAAAGATATCAACATACAGCCCTTTCCCAAGCATGGCATGCACTACCGCTCCAGAGCGCAATGCTGTGTATGCAGCTAAGAAAAGGATCGGAGCGAGTGATTTATTACAACTGTTATCGTTTGCTGGGCGATTTCTTCATTTTCTTTTAGGATCGAAGTAAGGCTGAGCGATGCCGAAAGGAGGCCGACGATGCGCCAACAACTCTTCAGTGCTTTGACAGTTTTAGCTGCTTTTGTTGGTCTCAGCAGTGCTGCTGTGGCACAGCCGATGGCGATCGCTACCCTCACCCCCCCTGAACTTCAGGAACTGCAACGCCTTGTGCCCCGCAGTGCCGAGGACTACTACAACGTGGGATTAATGCACCAAGGTACGGGTGATCTGGCCGCTGCCATTCATGCCTTTAGCCAAGCAATCAGACTCAACCCCAGTGCTGACTACTACTTTGCTCGCGGCCTAGCCTACTATGACCAAGGGGATATGCAGCGGGCGATCGCGGACTTTAGCACTGCGCTGCGCAACGATCCACAGTTTATTGCCGCCTACTACAACCGGGGCATGGCCTATCTTGCCCTGCAAAACTACACAGCGGCGATTGCAGACTTTGATGCTGCCCTAGCGCGGGATCCTCAATTTGTTGCTGCCTACTATAGTCGGGGCATGGCTCACTTCGATAGTGGCAATGTGGAATTGGCGCAACGGGACTATGAGCGTGCTCGCGCTCTCAACCCAGCGATGACAGCCCAGTACTACGATCGCGCCCCCCGTCCCCTCACTGGCGGTCCCTAGTACCTGAAGCCACCGATTGCGGCGATAATAGGGGGATAATGTGCATGATAAGGATGAGCGATCGCGCCTATGCCCAGAACCCCTTCTGAATTTGCGGTGCATTTATTTCTGGATGGCGGTCACCGTGAGGAGGTGCGCTTCCCCACCATTCAAGACTTCCAGAAGTGGTACAGCAACGAGTTAGTGGCCAAAGCAGATTCCAACGACTTTATTTCCGTTCCCATTAAAAACATTCAAGGGGAATACATGGTGGTGCGCCCCTCGAAAGTCTTTGCAATTCGGGTAGAACCCGTGTTTGCCTCTAGTGTGGATCGCTTTGCCTAACGTCTATGGCGGGTTTATTCGCAGGATGGGTTCAGGGGGTCGTGATCCTCGCAACGAGCGCGATCGCCACAGCACCAACGGTTGCTCCCTTAGCGCGCCAAAGCCAACTGCCCCCAACGGTTGCCCTAGATACGGCCCTCTGGCAATCCCCTAGGGAACGAGCACGACTGCTGCAAGCGATTGATCATAGTTTGCGTTACCTGCGCACCGATAAAGCGCGCCGCGACTACGCTGCCTACACTGCTCCCGGTCAACCCGGCGCCGCCCTTGGCCCCAATCTCCATCAGCGAGTGATCCGCTCCCTCGAACGCTTTCGCCATCTGGTACAAACCCGTCGCTCTGCGGCAGAACTGCAAGCATCTGTCAAGCGAGAATTTGTCTTTTATCAATCCATTGGCACCGATGGCCAAGGGCGAGTGGATTTCACGGGCTATTATGCACCGACGTATCGTGCCAGCTTAGTGCCCACCGCAGAATACCGCTATCCCCTATTTCGTCGCCCCCCCAATTTTGAGCAGTGGCGAGAGCCGCACCCAACCCGCTTGGAACTGGAAGGGGCGGATGGTCAGCAGTGGCGCAATGGGCCTTTGCGGGGTCTGGAACTGGTCTATTTGCGCGATCGCCTAGAGGCCTTTCTGGTTCACGTCCAAGGGTCGGCTGAGCTGCAACTGCCCGATGGTCGCCGCTTTACGGTGGGCTATGCCGGTAAGACCAATCACCCCTACACGAGTATTGGCCAAGAACTCATTCGCGATGGCAAAATTCTCCGTGAGGAACTGACGCTACCGCGCCTGATGGCTTACTTTGAGGCCAACCCCGCTGAGTTAGATCGCTACTTGCCCCGCAATGCCAGCTTTGTCTTTTTTGAACACACCCAAGGGCGTCCCCCCACGGGCAGTCTTTCAACCCCGGTGATTCCAGAGCGTTCGATCGCCACCGATAAGTCCCTGATGCCTCCGGGTGCCTTGGCGCTGATCAACACGAAAATTCCCCTCAAAGCCCAAGGCCAATGGCAGCAAACCCCCGTCAGCCGTTTTGTTTTGGATCAGGATACGGGGAGTGCCATTCGCGGGCCGGGTCGTGTCGATATTTTCATGGGCACGGGGGAGGTGGCCAAAGCGCGGGCGGGTCTGATCAATACACCGGGGCAGTTGTACTATTTGCTCCTGCGGGAATAGCTAGGGGTGCAGCGCTACTTTAATCACTTGGCGCGCCTTCATTGCTTGGAGGACGTTTTCAATCTCCGTGAGGGGGGCTTGGCCACTAATCAGTTTCTCGAAGGGCAGTGTACCACTGGCAATCCATTTCAGGGCTTGGCGGACAAAGGTGGGTGTGTTGTGAAAGACCCCCTTGAGGGTGAGTTCTTCGTAGTGCAGGCGTTCGGTATCAACGCGGATCGAAGTTTCGCGGGGGCAGCCACCAAAGAGGTTAATGGTGGCACCGGGGCGACCACAGGCGATCGCTGTTTCCCAGACTTCAGGAACCCCAGTGGCTTCAATGACAATATCGGCACCGCGTCCTTGGGTCCAGTCTTTAACCACAGCAGGAATATCGCTGCACTGGTGATGATTGATGGTCTGCTCTGCCCCGAATGTGCGGGCGATCGCCAGCCGCTGATCGGAACCGCCAAAGGCGAAGACCCGTGCCCCCTCTTGTGCCAGCACACCGACAAACATCAGGCCAATGGCACCATCCCCCAGCACCACAATTTGCGGTGGACTCGGCCAAGTCGCAACCATTGCGGGGTCAAAGCCAGAGCGAGCCACACCGTGGAGGACACAGGCGAGGGGTTCGGTCAGCGCTGCCAAGGCAAAGGAGAGGGACTCCGGAATAGGCAGCAGATTCTGGCGGACAATGCTGGCGGGAATTTTTAGGTACTCGGCAAACGTGCCATTGTTAAACTCCAGATGGGGGCACAGGGAAAAGGCTTGGCGTTGGCAGTAAAAACACTGGCCACAGGGGGCAGAATTATTCGCTACCACGCGATCGCCCACCCGCCATCCCGTCACACCCGCCCCAAGGGCAACAATTTCCCCGGCCGCTTCATGGCCAAAGAGAATCGGTGGGGTTAGCATCCGTGCATGACCGCCGCGCCGCCATACCTTCAAATCGGTACCACAGGTAGTGGCGGCCTGAACACGAATCACCACTTCCCCCGGCCCCGGTATCGGATCGGCGACGCTTTCAATGCGGACATCTTCTTTGCCGTAGAGCACTGCTGCTTTCATTGCACTTCCCCCATCAAGCCAACCATTGCAGGAGGCCACAGAGCAGTCCCAAAAGGGCAACCAACCCATAAAACGTACTCACCACCCGCAGTTCTGACCAGCCACCCAACTCAAAGTGATGGTGTAGAGGGGCCATGCGCAGCAGCCGCTTGCCCACGCCATCGGGACCTTTGGTTGCCTTGTAGTAGAGCACTTGGGCAATGACTGAGAGAGACTCCACAAAGAAAAGACCACTGACAATCAACAGTTCCCAGAGGTGATGACTGGCCAAGCCAATGCCCGCTAGGAGTGCCCCAAGGGCTAGGGAACCCGTATCCCCCATAAACACCCGTGCCGGATGGTGATTGTGCCAAAGGAAGCCGAGACAGGCACCACTCATGACCACTGCCAGAATTTGCAAATCGGGATGGGCGGTCAGAATCATGCCTAAAGCGAGAAGGGCGATCGCCGCCGTGCCTGCGGCAAGACCATCGAGACCATCGGTGAGATTGAGGGCATTCCCTTCCGCCATCGGCACAAAAATCGCCAAGGGGATAAAGGCGATCCCTAAAGGCCAAATCCACCCCCAAGGCGCGGTCACTACCGTTGCCGTTGGATCGCTTCCGACCAGCCAAGCACAAAAAAGAGCTGCCCCAATCCCCTCAAGAAGGAGTCGCAGCCGCGCCGATAACCCTTTGTTGGATTTACGCCGCAGAACTTGCCAGTCATCCCACCAGCCAATGGCGGCATAGCAGAGGACAAGGAGGGCGATCGCCCCCACCGTTGCGGATACTTTCCCCTGCGCAACTCCAGTCCACAGGAGGGCTAGACCTAACCCTGTCGGCACAAAAAAGATTCCCCCCATTGTCGGTGTGCCCGATTTTTGCAGGTGAGATTGCGGGCCATCTTCGCGAATAATCTGCCCCGTTTTCAACCGCCGCAACAGGGGCACCACGGCCCTCCCTAGAACTGCAACGATGGCAAAGCTCAGCAACCAAGGCAGTGTCAAGGTTTGCAACGGCTGTTGCCAGTGGTTTGCCCCTGTATCGTAGGCAATGCTAGCCATGAGCAGGCCAATAGCGAGAAGGCCAAAAAGTCGCTGTCCTGTCAGCCAACGGGGTTCAATGGCAGCCGTGGTTTTGGTGGAGGGCATGGGGATAGCTCTAGCACATCACTCCGATAATAGGGGGATCTGTGCCCTACTCCTCAAGCCCTAGGTCATCTTCTTCGTCGTAATCGCCCAAGGAGTCACCAACAAATTCCTCAATTTCACCCATATCATCGAGGGTGCTATCCACGATCGGGTCTGTCTCATTGGCATCACGGGCAATTAATCGACCCGTTTGCTGTAACCATTCCAAAATGGAGCGATCGGAACGACCCGCAGCGGTTAAGTTCTTTTGGGAAATGGGTTCTTCGTACAAAGAGGGGTTGTATAGGGTCATAGGGCTAAGGTGAACGGTGTTGTAGTAGTCCAATCCTCTACTTTAACGTTTGCCCCTAGGAATGTAAATCTGCGTTTTGTGGCGATCGCCCAAAGTGGCACATTCTCTGGAACCTGCCTAGACTGGAGAAGTCCCTAAAGAATGGGCATGAAACTTTGATACACGAGGGATAGAAACAATGTCTTTACTCAAAAAATCATCCATCTCTTTGACGGTTTTAAGTGCGGTGTCCCTCGGCGGGGGGGCGATCGCTGCTCCCTACCCCCCAGAAGTGGTTTCCCGATTTACCAGTGAATGTACCACTGCCCTGCAACAACAGGTGCCACAGATGGCGCAATACGGCAATGCCTACTGTACCTGTGTGATCAATGAACTGCAATCCTCGCTCACCTTGGCAGAATTTCAGGCGATCGGTGAAGATGTACAGACCAATGTCACTCCCGAAGTGCGCCAGATGCTCACCAACACGGCACAAACCTGCCTGCAACGAGTCACCCAATAAGCAAAGGGGGAGAGAAATCCCCCCCAATATGATCCTAGACTGCGCTTAGAAATTGAGCGGCAGCGGCTTGCAGATCGGCGACTTTATCGAGTTTTTCCCAAGGTAGGTCGAGGTCATGACGCCCAAAGTGACCATAGGCAGCCACATCTTGGTAGAAGCGACCACCGCGATCTTGGGGCAAGTGGCGCAGGCCAAAGGTTTGGATAATGGCAGCGGGGCGCAGATCAAAGTGGGTTGTAATTAACTCCAGCAGTTGCTCTGGGGCAAGTTGACCCGTGCCAAAGGTATCCACAAAGAGGCTCATGGGGCGAGCAACGCCAATGGCATAGCTAATCTGTAACTCGCATTTGTCGGCTAGGCCTGCGGCCACAATGTTTTTGGCAATGTAACGAGCCATGTAGGCAGCACTGCGATCGACCTTGGTGGGGTCTTTCCCGGAAAAGGCACCGCCCCCGTGACGGGCATAGCCACCGTAGGTATCAACGACGAGTTTACGTCCTGTGAGTCCCGAATCCCCCTGAGGACCACCAATGACAAATTTGCCCGTGGGGTTGACGAGAAAGTGGGTCTTGTCATCGGGTTTAATTGCCAGATCCGCAAAGACAGGGTTGACGACGGCTTCCCATAGATCGGCTTTAATCTTTTCTTGAACGGCCGCTTCGTCGCTGATGTCACCAATGGTGGCCGTGTGTTGGGTGGAAATCAGGATGGTATCAATGCCCACCGGCTGGCCATCTTCATAGATGACGGTGACTTGGGTTTTGCCATCGGGACGCAGATAAGGAAGTTGACCCGTTTTGCGGACAGCGGCCAAGCGACGCGCCATGCGGTGAGCCAAGCTAATGGGCAGGGGCATATACTCAGGGGTTTCATTGCAGGCATAGCCAAACATAATGCCCTGATCACCGGCGCCAACGCGATCTAATTCGGCATCACTGAGGCGTTCCCGTGCTTCTTGAGCCGTGTCCACCCCTCGGGCAATATCGGGGGATTGCTCATCAAGGGCAACGATAACGGCACAGCTATTGGCGGCAAAGCCATTTTCAGCATCGGTGTAGCCAATTTCATGGATTTTCTGCCGCGCTAGGTTGACGTAGTTGACCTGTGCCTTGGTGGTAATTTCCCCCGTAATCAGGACTAAACCGGTATTAACCACCACCTCAGCAGCAACGCGACTCTGGGGGTCTTGGGTGAGGAGGGCATCGAGAATGGCATCGGCAATTTGGTCGCAAATCTTATCGGGGTGGCCTTCGGTGACGGACTCCGAACTAAATAAGTAACGCAAGATAGCACTCCTATGGCATGGGTTGTTGAAAGAACTGCAAGAAATTGGTTTATGGTAACACGGACTTTTGACTAAAAAACAAGGATTGGTTTCTAAATCCTAGGATTATACCTGAGCAGTAGGACACACGAGTGATTGTGATGATTGGCTAGACTAGGAGCAGATTTTAGGCGTTTCAAGTTGTATGTCTGCTTTACGCTATGCCTACTATCCTGGTTGTGTGGCTCAAGGCGCCTGTCGGGAATTAGACCTCTCAACGCGGGCGATCGCCCCCCTGTTGAATATCGACCTGGTGGAACTGCAGGAAGCCAGTTGTTGTGGCTCAGGCACGTTTAAGGAAAATTCGTGGCTGCTAGAAGATACCGTCAATGCCCGCAACATTGCCCTTGCCGAACAGTTGGCTTTGCCCCTGTTGACCCATTGCAGCACCTGTCAGGGGGTGATTGGCCATGTGGATGAACGCTTGAAAACTTTTCAGCGCGATCGCCCGGCGTACGTGGCAGAAATTAACCAAGTGTTGACGCAACAGGGCTGCGCTCCTTACCAAGGCACCACAGAAGTGAAGCATTTACTCTGGGCGATTGTCGGCGATGTGGGCATTGACGAGTTGCGCGATCGCGTCCGTCGTCCCCTCAAGGGACTGCGCTGTGCGGCCTTTTATGGCTGCTATCTCCTGCGCGCCCAAGAGAGGCTGCCCTTTGATCACCCGATTCGTCCCACCTCAATGGAACAGGTCTTTGAGGCAGTTGGGGCTACCCCCATCGAGTATGAGGGACGCACTCAGTGCTGTGGTTGGCCCATTTCCAGCTATGCGACGGCGGCCAGTTTTGCCATGGCAGCACAACGACTCCAGAGCGCGATCGCCCATGGCGCGGATTGCATTGTCACCCCCTGTCCCCTCTGTCATTTGAATCTGGATGCTCGCCAACCAGAAATTGCCCAGCAGGTGGGAGTTGCCTTCAATTTGCCGATTCTCCATTTGCCGCAACTGGTGGGTCTAGCCCTTGGCCTGCGTCCTGAGGAACTGGGTTTGAGAAAACATGTGGTTTCAACGCAACCGGTGTTGGCAAAACTAGGGCTTTAGCTGATTTCCAAGAGGCCTGATTCAGTGCAGATAGCTTGCAGTGGCTGATCCCACGGATCACGGGGCAATTCTGCTAGAAGGGCTGACTCAAAGACAATTCCCCAGCGACACACGTGCTGCCAATCGGGGTGGGCAAAGAGGCGATCAAAAAAACCGGCGCCATAGCCGAGACGGTACCCTTGGCGATCGCAGGCAACAGCAGGCACTAGGCAGAGATCAACACACGCTGGATCAATCGGGGGCGCTTCGGGGGGCGGTTGCCAAATGCCATAGCGTCCTTGCTGGAGAGTGTCTTGGTTGCCATTAAAACAATGCCACCGCAAATCCTGACCCACGACACGGGGCAAGCCCCACTGTTTCGGGAGTGACCAGAGGAAGCGCAAGTCGGGTTCGCGGCGATGGGGCACATAGGTCAACACTGTGGTTGCCTGTTGAAACTGGGGATGATCAAGCAAGTGCTGACAAATGCGCTGACTGCGATCTTGCCACTCGCGATCGCTCAAGTGCTGCCGCCATTCAAGATAGTGTTGTCGCAGTTTGACTTTATCGCTCATTGATTTTCTGGGCACCAAAGCCACAAGTTAAGAGATAGAGGCCAAAGTGAGTGTTTAGCCTGAGGAACGATGCAACTGTCCCCCCAAGAAAAAGACAAGCGCCTGATTTTTACCGCCGCTCTTGTGGCCGAACGTCGTAAAGCACGGGGTCTCAAGCTCAATTATCCCGAAGCAGTGGCCTATATTTCTGCTGCCATTTTGGAAGGGGCGCGGGAGGGGCGCACAGTTGCTGATTTGATGAACTATGGCACAACACTGCTCAGCCGTGACGATGTCATGGAGGGGGTGCCAGAAATGCTCACAGAAGTACAAGTCGAAGCAACATTTCCCGATAGCACGAAGCTGGTGACAGGGCATACCCCCATTCGCTGACGTCTGAAAACGCTTCAAGTTAGCGCCAACCAATGACTAGCAACGCATTCCCAAGGGGTGCGGAAAGAATTTTGCAGTCATTCAAATCCCGATAAAAATAGTCGGATATGTTTGACAGGGCGATCGCCCCCTGCTAGGATGGTCAACAACTTGTCTGAGGCAGTCTGACACCCATGACCGCAACCCTTAGCTCCACCACCGCCACCGCCTACTTTACCCACCTCAAATGCAAAGAGTGTGGCGCCGAGTACGAACCTCAAGCCATTCATGTCTGCGAATACTGTTTTGGCCCCCTAGAGGTGAAGTACGATCTGAGCCAATTGGCGGCAGCCGTAACGCGCAGCACGATTGAGGCGGGGCCAAAGTCCATTTGGCGTTACCGTCCCTTTTTGCCTGTGACATCGGCCAACCCCATTGATGTGGGCACAGGGATGACTCCCCTCGTCAAAGCCCAGCGGCTGGCTCGGCGGCTCGGACTCAAGCATCTGTACATCAAAAACGATGCTGTGAATATGCCCACCCTGAGCTTCAAGGATCGGGTAGTATCGGTGGCGTTGACGCGGGCGCGGGAATTGGGTTTTACGACAGTCTCCTGTGCCAGTACCGGCAATTTGGCGAATTCAACGGCAGCGATCGCAGCTCATGCGGGGCTAGATTGCTGTGTGTTTATTCCAGCGGATTTGGAAGCGGGTAAGGTCTTGGGGACGCTCATCTATGGGCCAACGGTGATGGCCGTTGAGGGCAACTACGACCAAGTGAATCGCCTGTGTTCGGAAGTGGCGAATACCCACGGGTGGGGGTTTGTCAATATCAATTTGCGCCCCTACTATTCGGAAGGGTCAAAGACGCTCGGTTATGAGGTGATTGAACAGTTGGGCTGGCAGCTTCCTGACCACATTGTGGCTCCCTTGGCTTCTGGCTCTTTGTTCACGAAAATTTACAAGGGCTTCCGCGAATTTGTGGAAGTGGGTCTGGTGGCGGATAAACCCGTGCGCTGTAGTGGTGCCCAAGCGATGGGCTGCTCCCCCATTGCTCAAGCCTATGCCGAGGGGCGGGATTTTGTGGCACCCGTGAAGCCCAACACCATTGCTAAGTCCATTGCCATTGGTAACCCCGCCGATGGGGTCTATGCCCTAGAGATTGCCCGCAAAACCAATGGGGCGATCGCTGCGGCCACCGATGAAGAAATTGTGGCAGGCATTAAGCTGCTGGCGGAAACGGAAGGTATTTTCACGGAAACCGCTGGCGGTACCACAATTGCCGTTCTCAAAAAATTGGTGGAATCGGGCAAAATTGACCCTGAGGAGGTGACGGTGGTCTATATCACGGGCAATGGCCTGAAAACCCAAGAGGCGGTGCAAAACGAGATTGGCCAACCCCTGACGATCGAACCCAAGTTGGCCAGCTTTGAGCGCGCCTTGGAGCGATCGCGCACCCTCGAACGGTTGGATTGGCAACCGGTATTGGTCTAGTCGGTTTTCCCGACGCTGTGTTGAAATTTATGGATGGTTTGTAGAGGTCTATGGCTGTTACTGTTTTGATTCCCACTCCCTTGCAAAAGCTCACCCGCGATCAAGCAACGGTGGAGTGCCAAGCCCAATCGATCGCCGAGCTTCTGGAAAAGCTAGAGCAGGACTGCCCCGGCATTAAAGGGCGCCTCTGTGATGAAAGTGGCCAACTGCGGCGATTCGTCAATTTCTACGTCAACAATGAGGATATTCGCTTCCTCAATGGCATTGAAACGCCCCTCAAGGATGGCGACGAAGTCAGCATCATTCCCGCGATCGCTGGCGGCTAAGCAAGAGGAATTTGCTCCTGTTGAGATGATTGAACGCTGATTTTAGCTCTGGGGGAAGGAAGCGATCTGAGTTCCTCTTCGGTGTAAATTTGCGCCGTCAGGGGCTGATTTTTAAGCCATGCTGCAAGCCGCTGATAGAGGACGCGATCGCCGCCAAGGTATCCACCGCTTCTTGGGAAGAGATTTGTTAGGATCAGGGCACTGTTTGCCGCTGCTGTCCGATGTTTCAGTCTTGGTTACAGCCCATTGCCAATTCTCCAATGTTGGCTCCCGCCAAAGATGTTGAGGATTCCCTCCTGCTGCGCCTAGGGGTCTTGGGCATGGTGATTGTTGGCTTGGTGGCAACCGATGTGGCGGCGGATACTGCCAATAGTCTCTGGGCGGTTCCCCTCTCCATTGCCGGCTTTAGTTGGAGTTGGTGGGCACGGCGACAAAAAAATGTGGTGGCAAAGCTGGCGATCGCCATTGGGATGTTGACGGCATTGGCGATTTTTTTGGGGCGATTGGCCACCCTCAACCAAGATTCACGGATTCTGCTGACGGAACTCTTGATTCAACTGCAAGTGCTCCATAGCTTTGACTTGCCCCGCCGCAAAGATTTGGGCTACTCGATGGTGATTGCCCTGATTTTAATTAGTGTGGCGGCCACCCTCAGTCAAACCATGACCTTTGGGCTGTTTCTTGTGATCTTTCTGGCGATCGCCCTACCTGTACTCGTCCTTGACTACCGCTCGCGCCTTGGCTTACTCTCCACCACCCTGAAAGCCTTGGCCTTGCCTTGGCGGCAATGGGTCGGCCTCTTTGCCCTGATTCTTGGCTTGGGGATGGTGGTCTTTGTGCTGCTGCCGCGCTTCCCTGGCTATCAAATTCGCACCTTGCCTGTCAGTGCTGAAATTCAAGTGGCAGGGGAGTTTGACCAAACCCGGGTGATCAATCCGGGCTATGTCAGTGGCCGTGGTGGTGGCGGTGTCGGCGAGGAACTGGCCAATCAAACCTTTGACCCGAACTTTTACTATGGCTTTGGCTCCGAGATTGATCAGACCTTTGGCGGGAGCATGACGCCTAGGGAGTTAATGCGGGTGCGATCGCAAGCCCCCGGCTTTTGGCGCGTCCTTGCCTTTGACAAATATACGGGGCGGGGTTGGCGCATTAGTCGCAACGATGAGGCAGAAGTGCTGCGGCGTTCCCCTTGGAGTTTTCGCTATCTGCTGCCACAACAACTCTCCCAAATGCCGACGCGGGAAGTGATTCAGACCTATACCATTGTCTCTGAGTTTAGTAACCTGATTCCCCATCTCTACGAACCCCGCGAACTCTATTTTCCCACCCGTGAAATTGCCCGTGACCCCGATGGTGGCCTGCGTGCGCCAGTGCCCTTGCCCGAAGGGCTGACCTATTCTGTGATTTCCCAAGTGCCCGTGCGCGATCGCTCTCTGTTGCGCAGAGCGCCAAAATTAAATCACACCGTAGGCTATCAGTCCTACCTTGAAGTGCCCCCTGACCTGAAACCACGCCTGCAAGCACTGGCCAAAGACCTCCTTGCCAAGGCCGATCGCTCGATTCCCGAACCCTACGAGCAAGCTCTCTACCTCACCCAAGCCCTGAAGCAATCCTATGCCCTGAAAACCGACATTCCCGAACTAGGCAAAGATCAAGACTTGGTCGCAGCCTTTCTGTTTGAGTGGCGCGGCGGCTATCCCGATCACTTTTCCACGGCGTTGACACTGCTACTGCGCAGTATTGGCATTCCCACGCGCTTGGTCACCGGTTTAGGAACGGGGGAATTTAACCCCTTCACGGGCTTGTATGTGGTTCGCAATACCGATGCCTATGCCCTGACGGAAGCCTACTTTCCCAATTTGGGCTGGTTTCTCTTTGATCCAATTCCGGGGCACGATCTCTATCCAGCCACCCTAGAGGTAGATCAGACCTTTAGCGTTCTCCAGCAGTTTTGGCAGTGGGTCACGGGATGGTTGCCGACCCCAGTGACGGGATTTTTTGGCATTGTCTTTGCTACCCTCGAAACTGCTTTGCAAAAATTCTTTGATCTGTTTAGCCAAGGGCTGGGGGGGATTGTCCAAGGGATTTTGATGCTCTTTGGTGGCGTCATTGTGGTCTGGGGCTTGTGGTACGCTCTCCAGACGTGGCGATATCGTCAACGCCTGCAAAAACTGCCGCCGATCGCCCGCCTCTATGTACAAATGCTCGATGGTCTCACCCAGCAGGGATTACCGAAGCGACCCAATCAAACGCCGTGGGAATACGCGCGATCGCTGCAAACCGCTGGCCGTCTTGATGCCGTCAGTCAGCGAGCCATTGAAACCCTGACGCAGGCCTATGGGGCTTGGCGCTATGGTGGTGATCAGCCCCCCTTGCCACCCCTGAAACGCGCCCTGAATCAACTGCGACAACAACGCTGGCGATCGCTGCAACGCACGGTAGCGGATCTGCGCCGTCGTTAATCCTTGTCCTTGGGGTTGCTGTCATCAGCGAGGGCATCATCGCTCACTAGTTCGGTCACCACCACCTTATCCACGCGGTTGCCATCCATATCCACGACTTCAAAGCGCAGGCCATCGGTTTCAATGTAATCTCCCGACTGGGGAATACGCCCAAATAGCGTAATGATTAGCCCGCCAAGGGTGTGGTAGTTGGCCGTGTCCTCCTCAGGTAAACTTTCCCGCCGCAGCAATTCCTTGAGTTCATAGGTGGAGAGCAGTCCATCCAATAGCCAAGAGCCATCCTCCCGCTGAATAATTTGCGGTTCTTCCCCCTCGTCGTGGCGCAGTGTGCCAATAATCGCCTCCGTGAGATCATTGAGCGTCACCAGCCCTTCGATGCCCCCGTATTCATCAGTAATCAGGGCAATGTGTTGACTCGATTGGCGAAAGAGTTCAAGGACATCAAGTGCCGGTAGGCCTTCGGGAACAAAGAGCGCTGGTTGCAAAAGCTGGCGCAGGTCAATCTCTTGCTGGGTGAGACGAGCGGCCAAAAAGTCCTTGGCTGAAATAATTCCCAAGCAGTGATCAATGGTTTCTTCAGCCACGGGAAACCGCGAATGGGAACTGGCTAGGATTTCCGCCTCCATTTCTTCAAGGGAAGATTCAATATCCAGCCACACAATATCGGTGCGGGGGGTCATGATCGACTGAATCGGGCGATCGCCCAAGTTGAAAATCCGCGCCACCATGTCCTGCTCCGCCACCTCAAAGAGACCCGCCTGTGCCCCCTGCTCAATCAGGACTTTGATTTCATCCTCTGTAACCGTTTGGTCGGCAATGGTGGCAATGCCCAATACTTGCAGAATGGTATCTGTGGAGACGCTGAGTAAATGCACAATCGGAGCCGCTAATTTCGTCAGCCATGTCATGGGTTTGGCAATGTTGCAGGCGATCGCCTCGGGGTACGTCATGGCAATGCGCTTGGGCACCAGTTCGCCAATCACCAAGGAAAGGTATGTAATCCCCGTCACCACAAGGGCAATACTCAAAGGCTGGCTGTATTGACCCAACCATGGCACGGGACTGAGGACAGCCTGTAACCGCTGGGCAAGGGTGACACCGCCCACGGCACCACTGAGAATCCCAATCAGGGTAATCCCAATTTGTACAGCCGAGAGAAAATTATTCGGGGAGTTGGCGAGTTTTAGGGCTGCCTTCGCCTTGCGTTGACCCCGTTTTGCCAGTTGCTCAAGGCGGACTTTGCGTGCAGAGACCACTGCGATTTCAGCACCAGCAAAAATGCCATTGGCGATAATGAGCAGCAGCACAAGTAAAATTTCTAAGGCAGCGGCAGACATTGCAGCTATTCTTCTAGGGGGAACCCCAGATATACAGTCTGAGTCGGCATTGTGGGTCGTCAGGCTTATTCAAGAGACTGCTCCTTTACTGCCGATGTTGTTTCTATCATGCTGAATAAATCGCCCCTCTGCCAGTGATATCGACCTGTTGAGGGGATGTGATTGGGTCATTAAGCAGTTTTGGCTGTTTCGAGGGGGTTCCATCCTTAGGGAAAAGGGTTGTATAGCAGTCAGGATACTGGAATCTGGGAGACTCTACAAGGGGGCGGAATCTTAGAATAGACGTGATGTTTCCCTCGCCAACCAATGCACGAGCGACTTCAACGCTTCCTTACCCTAGGGGCGATCGCGATTCTGGTGCTGTTAATTGTGGCTTTCCTCTGGAGTGAAGAGGCACTCCAGTCGCCGAGCCGCACTTGGGAGACCCTCAGTAATGCAGTGATTACCTTGGTGGGGGAGTATCCCGATCGCCCGCGCACCCTGCTGGGGCAAGTCCTGCAGCTGCTGCTACTGCTCTTTGGCACCTTTGCCTTTGGTGCCCTGATTGGCAAGTTTTCCGCCTACTTTGTCACCCAAGCTCTTAGCCAAACCCTACCCATGAAACCCTTTAGCAACCACATTATTATCTGCAACTGGAATGCCAAGGCGCCCCTTGTGCTCCGCCAATTGATTGCCGCCAACGTCTACCATCCCCGCGACATTGTGCTTTTATGTGCTGAACCGATTGCACTGGATCCTGAATTCCAAGGGCGCCCGGATGTCTTTGTAGTACAAGGGGATCCTACCCACCATGGCACCCTAGAGCGCCTCAATGCCCCCCAAGCCAAAGCCATTATTCTGCTTGCGGATGCCGACATGGAAGCTCCCGATGAAAAAAATGCCCTCATTGCCCTTGCGGTAAAGCACCTAGAGAAAACCCCTGGCCAAGAGCAGGATATTCATGTGGTGGCCGAATTGGTGAATAGCGATCGCCAGCGCCACCTCAAGGAAGCAGGGGTGGATGAAGTGATTTTGAGTCAGGACTATAGTTCTGGGATTCTGGCCCAAAGTGCCCTCTTTCGTCAAATGTCCGAGGTCTATCGCCAACTCCTGACCTATTCTGATCACACCAATGAGTTCTACTTTATTGAGCCGGGGTACTATCCCACGACCCTCTGTGGCCTCTCCTTTGCTGCCCTCAGTGCTTGGATGAGTGAGTACAGTAGCCGCCATCCAGAGAACCCGCTGCTCCTGATCGGGATTCGCCGCCAAAATCAACAGGTGTTGCTCAACCCTCGTCCCTCAGACTTTCAGAGTCTTGACCCCACTGACACGCTGATTGTCATGGCCTATCGCCCCATCTATGACTTGCGGGGATAAACCCGTCCTTTCCAAGCACCACCCCGACCTTGCCAGTGGCGCCGCGCCGAATCCAGTGTCATCAGCGTATAGAGGAAGGCAATCAGCGGCAGTGTCAGCGCCCAAGCGCCATTGAGGCCATAGAAACGCACCGTTGGCCCGTAGGCGATCGCCATGCTCCCCCAAGTGAGTCCCGCCATGACGGCTAAGGGCAGCGACTGACTGATCAGACCGATAGCAAGGGCAAGGGGCGCCCACAAATACACCAGTGTCATGCCAATCACGGTTCCCACCAGCAAGAGCGGTGAATAGGACAACTGCGTATAGGCGGTGCGAGCCACCATCTGCCAAATACTGCCGAGCGTATTGTAGGCACGCAGACTCACGGTGGTCGGTGTCAGCCCCAACCAAATGCGGTAGCCGGCTTGCTTGACAGCGGCAGCTAAGGAACAATCATCAATCAGGGCATGGCGAATACAGGCAATGCCACCAATCTTGTCCAGCGCCACAGGATCAATCAGAATACAGCCCCCCGCTGCAGCCGCCGTTGATCGCTGTGGATCGTTGACCCAAGGGAAGGGATAGAGCTTAGCAAAGAAAAAGACAAAGGCGGGAATCAGCAATTTTTCCCAAATACTTTGGCAGCGCAGTTTCACCATCAGCGAGACAAGGGCACAGTTTTGCTGACGGGCGTGGGCGACCAATTGGCGCAAATTTTGGCGATCGTGGGCAATATCGGCATCTGTAAGCAGCAAGTAATCGGGATCAAACGCTCGAGCGGCCTCAATGCCTTGGGACAGCGCCCAGAGCTTACCTGACCAGCCGGGGGGGAGCGGTGTGCCTTCAATCACCGTTAGGCGATCGCCCTTGCCCAGTGCCAAAGCCGCTTGGCGAGCAATGTCCCCTGTGCCATCGTTACTTTGATCGTCCACCAAGATCAGATGTAGGGTTCCCTCGTAGTCCTGTTCGAGGAGCGATCGCACACTGGTGCCAATCACCGCCGCCTCATTGCGAGCTGGAATGACAACCACCACCCTTGGCCAAGCCCTGAGGTCTCCCCCCTGTAGCCGCTGATCCGTGCGCCAAAACTGTCCCCAAAACAGCAGCAAAACCAGCCAGATCACAAGGGAAAGGGCCGTTACACTCAACAGGATGAGGGTTAACACAGGGGATATGGTCATCACAGTTCACTATCGAGGACTTCTTCAGCCATAGGATTGAGGTGCTGATGTTGCTGCCGTCGCGATCGACGGCGATATTTTTTCGGATCCAAGAGGGGTTCAAGGCGCTGCTGCCCTTGGCGGTCACTCTTGGCCTTCACTGGGGGTACCTTCCCTAAGGATGGCTCTGAACTGGCCATTGTTTCTAGCTCATGCAAATACTCAATGTAGAGGGGGTAGCGCTCCCAATCACCGCGTACACAGCAGCCCGGTTCCTGATCGTGGCGACAGTTATCAAAGAGACACCGATCCTTGCTCAGCCGTTGGCGAATCTCCGGAAAAGCCGCCGCCAATTGCTGGGGGTCTTGGGGCAGTTCGGGTTGATTAAAGCCCGGTGTATCGGCAATCCAGCCCCCCGCTGGCAGGGGAAAGAGTTCCACATGGCGAGTGGTGTGCCGCCCCCGGTGCCAGTGATCCGAGACCGCACCGACGCGAATATCTTCCCGAGGTGTCAGATGGCGGATCAAGCTACTTTTGCCTACCCCCGACGGGCCACAGACAACTGTAATCTTATCGGCGAGGTGGGGATGCAGATGTTGCCAGTCGCTTCCTTGGGTGAGACTGAGGACATGGCAGTGATAGCCCCATTGATGCAGGCGATCGCGCCACTGCTGTTGCTCTTGCGCAGAAACTAAATCCGCTTTGGTGAAAAGCACCTGAATCTCGACATTCAATCCCTCGGCGGTCAAGAGAAAGCGGCTAATTTGATGGACATCAGCAGGAGGGTCAGCCAAGGCAAAAAGGAGCAACACTTGATCGACATTGGCGATCGCTGGGCGTGACAATTGATTGCGGCGGGGCAAAATCTCAGCGATCGCTCCGCGGTGTCCTTGCCAGTCGGGATGGCTCACCACCACCCAATCCCCCACACACACCTGTTGCCCCATCTTCTTGAGGCGGGCGCGGCGTACACACAGTAACTCCTCAATGCCATTGGCGGCTTCCTGCAGGCGGACACGGTAGTAATTGGCCTGAACAGCCCGCACCAAGCCCACCAGATCACTCATGCCGGACGCTGCACCTGAAGGGCAAAATAGTCCTGCCGTGGCTCAATCCCAAGGACATCGTAGCCCGCCATGCGCAAACTATCGGGCACCTGCTCAATGGGTTCTCCTGCATCCAACCAGACCTCAAGGGGCTGCTGGGGGGGCAACTGTTGCAGTCGCAGTTTTGTGCGCACAAAGTTCAAAGGACAGGGCGTTCCCCGTAGATCCAATGTTTCCATGGCAGGGCAAGTAACCAACTGCAACTATCTTCCCAAAAAGGCGACCACCTTGGCGAATACCTGCTCTCGCTCGACATCAAGGGGGAGCAAGTGATCCGACTCCTTGAACCAGTGCAATTCCTTTTTGGGGCTGCCTAGGTGTTCATAAATCCTCTGCCCCCCTTGGCGGTCAACGACCGTGTCAGCAAGGCTTTGCAGAATCAGTGTTGGCGTTGTGATCAGCGGCAGTTCCCGCTCCACTTGGGCAATCAGGTCGAGGGCACTGCGCACCGCTTGCAGGTTGAAACTTTTGAAAAAGCAGGCGGCTTCTGCTGCTTGGCGTAGGGGGCGATCGCGGATTGGTAGGCTGCGCCGAGGCACAAAGGGAATCCACTGGCCAAGGGACTGCACAAGCCTCTCTGGAGCGACGGGGCAAAACCAAGGCCGATAGATGCGCAAAAAGGGGGCAAGGAGTACAAGAGAATCAACGGCATACTCATAGGCAAGATGAAGGGCTAGCGTTCCCCCAGTGGAAAAGCCCACCACGGCAACCGTGCGATGGCTGTCTCGTAAGGTCTTAAAGGCTGTCACTACTGCCTCATACCACTGCGGCCATGTCGAGGCGGGCATTTGGGGAGTGGGGCGATCGTGCCCCGGATAGAGGATGCCCTGAACCGTCCAGCCTGCTTTGTAGAGAACCTCTCCCAAAAGTTGCAGTTCATAAACCCCACCCCCCAAGCCATGGAGTAACAAGCAGGCGCGATCGCCCGCAGCATGGCTATAGAAAAAGGGAAGATTAACGAGATTCACCAATGTACGCAAACACCACACGCTAGCACCATAAAAAATCTACCCCGATCGCCAGAGCAACCGAGGTAGAGGACGCGACGTTCATCTAGGCGGCAGTTCGCCTAAAGAGCCTAAAGATGAGCCTAAAAGCGTTCATGGAAGGTGCGGTTAATCACATCCAACTGTTGTTCGCGGGTGAGTTTGATAAAGTTCACCGCATAGCCCGACACCCGGATGGTGAGTTGGGGGTACAGTTCAGGGTGATCCATGGCATCCAACAACATTTCGCGGTTAAGCACGTTGACGTTGATGTGGAAGCCTTGGTCGTGGATGTAGCCATCCAGCAGATTCACCAAGTTGCTGATTTGATCCTCCCGTGTCTTGCCAAGGGCACTGGGCACGATGGAGAACGTGTTGGAGATGCCATCTTGGGCATGGACATAGGGCAACTTGGCCACGGATGCCAGTGAGGCAATCGCCCCTTTCGTATCGCGACCGTGCATGGGGTTAGCGCCCGGTGCAAAGGGTTCACCGGCTTTGCGGCCATCGGGAGTATTGCCGGTTTTCTTGCCATAGACGACGTTGGAGGTAATCGTCAGGATTGACTGCGTAGGCACGGCATTGCGGTAGGTTTTGTGTTTGCGGATTTCATTCATGAAGGTTTCCACGACCCACACCGCGAGACTATCCACGCGATCGTCGTTGTTGCCGTACTTCGGAAAATCACCCTTAATCTCGTAGTCCACCGCTAAGCCCTCGGCATTGCGGATCACTTTCACCTCGGCGTACTTAATGGCCGAGAGGGCATCCGCCACCACCGATAGACCCGCCACACCACAGGCCATGGTGCGAAAGACATCGCGATCGTGGAGCGCCATCTCCAGCCGCTCGTAGCAGTACTTATCGTGCATGTAGTGGATGACGTTGAGGGTATTGACATACACCTTCGCCAACCAAGCCATCATCTGCTCAAAACGGGGTAGGACTTCTTCCCACTTCAGGGTGTCGCCCGTAATCGGCGCAAACATCGGTGCCACTTGCTGGCCAGAGACTTCATCCCGACCGCCATTGATTGCGTAGAGCAGGGCTTTGGCTAAATTCACCCGTGCCCCAAAGAATTGCATTTGTTTGCCGACCCGCATCGCCGAGACACAGCAGGCGATCGCGTAGTCATCGCCCCAGTAGGGACGCATCAAGTCATCGTTTTCGTATTGGATCGAACTGGTGTCAATGGAAACTTGAGCGCAGAAGCGTTTGAAGGCCTCTGGCAAGTTTTCCGACCACAGCACCGTCAAGTTGGGTTCGGGGGCAGGCCCAAGGGTATAGAGCGTATTCAGAATACGGAAGCTGGTTTTCGTCACCAATGGGCGACCATCAAGACCCATGCCACCAATGGATTCCGTGACCCATGTGGGATCGCCAGAGAAGAGTTCATTGTATTCCGGCGTCCGCAGGAAGCGCACCATCCGCAGTTTCATCACAAAGTGGTCAATCCATTCTTGGATCTCAGCTTCTGTGGCTGTGCCGTGGCGCAAATCCCGTTCAAAGTAAATGTCGAGGAAGGTGGAGACCCGCCCAAGGGACATGGCGGCGCCGTTTTGTTCTTTGACAGCCGCAAGGTAGCCAAAATAGAGCCACTGAATCGCCTCTTTGCCATTGGCCGCTGGCCGCGAAATATCAAAGCCATAGCTGGCGGCCATTTCCTTGAGTTCATTGAGGGCTTTGATTTGCTCTGAGAGTTCTTCCCGTAGGCGGATGGTTTCTTCGTCCATGACATCCAGTTCTAGGGAAGCCTGCTGTGCCTGTTTGTCGGCAATCAAGCGATCTACCCCATAGAGAGCCACGCGGCGATAGTCACCAATAATCCGACCGCGGCCATAGGCATCCGGCAGTCCCGTAATGATCCCCGATTTACGACAGCGGCGCATTTCGGGGGTGTAGGCATCAAAGACGCCATCGTTATGGGTTTTGCGATATTTGGTGAAGATTTCCTTCGTGCGCGGATCCAATTCGTAGCCGTAGGCCTTGAGGGAGGTTTCAACAACGCGAATGCCACCAAAGGGCATAATCGCCCGTTTCAGGGGCTGATCGGTTTGCAGGCCAACGATTTGCTCCAACTCGCGATCAATGTAGCCCGGTGCGTGGGCTGTAATCGAAGAGGGGACACTGGTATCGGCATCAAGGACGCCTTTTTCGCGCTCTAGTGCCATCAGGTCGCGCACTTTTGCCCATAGTTGTTGGGTGCGATCGCTAGCGCCTGTGAGGAAGGAGGCATCCCCAGCGTAGGGGGTATAGTTGCGTTGAATAAAGTCGCGCACATCAATGCGATCGACCCAATCACCACCCGTAAATTCTCGCCATGCCGCTTCGGGCAATTCTGTGTAGCGTGTACAGTTCATAATCAATGTTCCTCATCAAGTGTGCAGCAATTTCTCGCGATCGCCCTTCACCAATAGCGATCGCCCCTTCAAACCAGCAAGAACCTGCTAACTGCAAATGCTAGAAAATACGCAAGAGATTAAGCGATTGCGATCAAACGAGAAATGCAAATGAACTTTTTGTAGGCCAAGCCTCATCACTCTTTTTCGGCCTGCTCACGCCTACACTTTCATTATACTCCCTATAATCTAGGGGCTGATTTTTGCAAAAAGTAAAGCATTCTGTTCATTGCTTTAGGCCGCGATCGCCCTCATTTCTTGGGCATTTTGCAACCGCTCAATTGCTGCATCCAGCAGGGCTAAACCAGCCTCTAGGGTTTCAATGCGACACAATTCACTGCGCAGTTCTGCGGCATCAGCAAAGCCCTTGGCGTACCACGTCAAATGTTTACGCGCTTGGCGAATCCCCCGTTCCCCCTTGTATTCCCAGAGGGCAATGAGATGATCCCGCGCACAGTGCAGACGTTCAACCACCGTTGGCGCAGGCCGCAATTCCCCGGTTTTCAAAAAGTGATCAATTTCCCCCACCAAGAAGGGATAACCCATCGTTCCCCGCGAGCACATCACACCATCTGCGCCGGTTTGCTCCAAGCAGCGCACTGCCGCTTCTACCGAGAAAATATCGCCATTGGCAATCACGGGAATACTGACGCGCTCCTTCACCCGCGCAATCCACTCCCAGCGGGCTGGGCCATTAAAGCCTTGGGCACGGGTCCGCCCATGAACCGTAATCATTGCCGCGCCAGCATCTTCCATCGCCTTGGCAAAGTCAAGGATATTAATCTCCTGATCGCTCCAACCAATGCGGGTTTTGACCGTAACCGGCACAGGCACCGCCTTGGAGACCGTCCGCACAATTGTTGTTGCCGTTTGCACATCCCGCAGCAGCGAAGAACCACCGCCATTCTTCGTAATTTTATTCACGGGGCAGCCCATATTGATATCTACCGTATCCGCCCCTTCAGCCACTGCCTTTATCGCTGCTTCTGCTAGAAAATCAGGGCGACAGTCAAAAAGCTGAATACTAATGGGGTGCTCATTGGCATCCACTTCCATGATCCGGGGCAATGTTTTCAGATAGTGCAACCCCGAAGCACTGACCATCTCCGTGTACATCATTGAGTCGGGGGCATAACGGCGCACCAATCGCCGAAACACCAAATCAGTTACCCCGGCCAACGGGGACTGCAAGACCCGACTATTGACCGTAACAGAGCCAATCTGCAATGGCGTTGCCAAACGGGCTTTTAGCTCTGGAGACAGGGTTGACATAACTCCCACGAAAGCTCAATGCTGCTGCTGCAGTGTTTGCTCTTGATAGGCTGAATAGACTGCCCGCACATTATACCAGTTCAAAAAGATGCGAGCCACTTCCAAGGCATCTTGAGGGCGACCGATGTTAATCAGCCATTGCAACAGGGGCGCCAGTGTTTTTTCATTGAGAATGCCGCCGAGGGATAGGATGGCCCAAAGGAAATAGTGAAAGGGCGTCATTTGAATCATGAGCTTCACTTCCCAAATGGGATGCTTTTTATAGAACAAGACCCCCATTCGTCCCCTTTCAATCTCTTTCTGAATCAGGGTGGGCACTTGACTGAGGGAAAAGGGGGGATGCCAGTGGTAGCCAACGGCTTCGGGGCACTTCAGTAATCGCAAACCCAATTTCTTGAGGCGCACCCCTAGTTCTAAATCTTCCCAGCCGTAGAGCTGAAACTGGGTATCAAAGAGGCCTGCTTTTTCCAACCAATGGCGGGCGATCGCCACATTCCCCGTTGCAAAATAGGCGGCTGAAAAATCAATGATTTTGTAGGGTTCTGAGGTGGGGTCTTCAAAGTTACAGGTATTAATCACACGGCCATAGGAAAAAGCAGGAACCTGAGTAATATCCTCAATGCCAAGACGTTCTTTTTCTTGGGTTAAGCACTTCCCATGGGCTTCTAAAAACGTTTCCGTCACTACCAAATCACTATCGATAAAAATAATCCAGTCCCCCTGAGCCACCTGAAGCCCCAAGTTACGGGCAGCCGCAGGGCCAAGATGTTCCTGTTGAAGCCAGCGGACACAGGGAAACGCTTCACGATGTGCCTCAAGCCACTCAATGGTGTTGTCTGTTGAGCCATCGTCAACAATAATGACCTCATAGCCCTCAATGCCTAAGTCTGGATTCCACGTTTGATGGGCGATCGCGCGAATACACTTTTCTAGAATGGGCAAGCGATTATAGGTAGGAATTACGACACTAAAAAACATGATCACTCCAGAAATGTGGTCTTGAGCTACTCAACTAGCTTGTTCTATCTAAAACCCAACTATGAAAACGGTGGGAACAAAGGCGCGGGAATGCATGGTGGAGAATTTTTTCTGCTTCTGTTCCTTTATAACATTGCTTTAACTGCCGCAGGAGTTGAAATGTTTTCCACAAGTCTTTCTCTGCTTCTTGAGCCTCAGTTGGTGAAATTCCTAGCTTGGCACTTAGGAGTTGCTGCCAGTGGCGCGAACGAATCCATTGACTATTTTGAGCTTGCTGCCGACGATAAAGGCTGGAGGTTTGTTTGCGATGTACTCGATATTGGAGAAGTACCTCTGGGACATTTCCCATCTTGAACCCTGCCGCCCATGCCCGCTGCCAGAGATCATAATCTTCCACCAGTGACCACTCAGAGGAGTACCTCAGTTCTTTGAAAACACTGGAGTGACCCATTACAGATGGATGGGCAAAAGGTACACCAAATAACAATTCAATTTCGCAACCTTCATGGGAAGGAGGATAGTGCCAAGAACCAATCGCTGCCCCAATGAGCTGAACAGATGAGCCACAAAGATGTAATTTATTTTTTTCTAGAAATTCAAGTTGACTTTCTAACCTGTTAGGTAAAGTCAAATCATCTGCATCCATTCTAGCGATATATTGACCCTTAGCAAGTTCAATTGCTTGATTCAGTGTATAAATCAAACCTTGATTATCCCGACGAATTAAATGAATACGAGCATCAAGTTTTGCATAATTTGATAAAATTTCAAAGGAATTATCTGAAGAACCATCATCAATAACAATGAGTTCAAAATCATTAAAGGATTGATTAAGAATAGAATTTATAGCTAATTCAATATATTGGTCAGAATTAAAAACTGGTAAAATAACTGAAATAGTCGGACTGTTGTGTATATTCATCATTAACAATAACTAAATCATCTCAAATTCTAATCCAAGTCTTTGGAATTAAATCCGAATCATCTTTATCAGATGTGGCGAACCATTTTTGAGGAGCAATTACAATTTTTTCAGGGCTATTATTTAGCCAAGCTCCCCACCAACTAAACGTACTGTTGGCAATAATATGATGACGACATAGACTCATGAGGCGCATATCATTATAGCTCTCTTGAGCAGTATTGTTTTCTACATAAAAAATTGGATAAGAAGTTTTCAAGTTTGATTTTGCCCATTCAGCTTCGTCTGAAAAAACAAAGAATACAGGATCATCTATAAGTGACGTGATATATTCAATGGCTCGATAGTAATAGTCAAGCTGACAGACGCCATGAACTTTATGGGTCATAGGATTTGAAACATAGTCTCCACGACGAATATGGAGACTAATTGAATGACACTGGGTAATTTTATCTGCCCATTGAGCATTTATTTCTGACAAGGGTTGCCTAAACTTGAAATCTTCCCGTAGAAGGTCAGCAATTTCGCTAAAGTATTTTTCTGATTGCCAGTAACCCTGAAGGTAGGCAGTGCTGGGGATAGAGTGAATTTGTTCCCAATAGTGATAGTGAGGTTCAAGAATCAGTCGCCCCTTACATAGCGCTGAAAGTTGCAGGTTGGCGATCGCTCTCCTGATTTTTGGTACCCCCCACCAACCCAAAACAGACTTCAAATCTTCAAGAGAAGCAATTGGGGCCTCACAGCAAAATACACGATGTAGCTCAAACCCTTGATGAAGCTGGTAACTTGCAAAATCGGAAATATCTAAACGCAAGGGCACTCCCCTAGTCATAGACAAAGCCCTTCCTACAGCATACTGGAACATCTGATTGCCAAGGCCACCGATAAGATTGACAAAGATCATTATTCCGAGTGTTTATGACTAGCGTTGACTTGATCCAAAATGCCGTGAACGATGGTCTGCACAAAGTGAGCAATAGAAAACCGCTGTGCTTGAGGAGAGTGCAGAAAATTCCAAATCGCTTGCTGGTAGCCTTTATAGATCTCTTCTGGCATCGTCTTGAGAAAATCGTACAAAGAGTCGTAGGAAGAAAACTCTCTACGGTCAATAAAACAAGCCTTAGGAATGTAGTCGGTAATGTCTGGTGCCCCCCAGTAGATCGGCACGTTCCCGGCGCAAAAGGCATCAAAAATTTTCTCTGTGATGTAACCACGAAAAATCGCGTTCTCATAGACAATTGAGAAGCGGGACTGTCGTAACACTTCACTCTTTGTGGGCGCAATGCCCCGCCAAGACGGAAACGGGGGCAATGGTCTGTGAATCCACCTTTTTTCTAAGGCGTGAATGATCTCTCCCACCACGGGCTGTCGGGCTGAATGATTCCAACCGTGACCATAAAGGGCAAAGTCCTGTGGTGCATGACGTTCAAACCAGCGAATAGCTCTGACCCGCTCGCGGTAGAGATCTTGATACGGAGCCCACCAAGCCAAAGCCTTATTACTGTTGATTAAAACAACCAACTGAGGACGTTGCCCATAGCCATCTACACCACCTGTTACCTTGAAGGGGTGAGGCAGTTGAATTTGCTGGGCCTGCTTGATAGCTAGGTCAGGGTTCCAAGTAAACACACTTTGATAGCGACGCAATAAGAACCGCTGCCCATTGGCTGGATAGATCAAGGGATGTTCAGTGAGAATTACAAATTTTGGAGACTTAGAGCGGGGAGCTTGAACATTAAGATGGAGTTCAAAATCGGGGGCATTACAGCATTGATCGAGGCCGACAAGTTCAACGCCTTGAGCACGAAACCCCTCCCGCAGGGCGACCCAAGGCTGTGTTAGCCCGTCTGGAGATCCATTCGGATCAAAAAATACGGTTGTGGGAATATCAGGATAGACAAAAAGACCAGTTAATCCTTGCTTTGTCATTGCATGATTTTCTAGGTTAAAACTCAAATGCTCTTTAGGCGCCAGCTTTCCCAAACAAATTCATAATTCCACATTTCAATATGAGTTCTTGTTAACTTAAAGCGCAAATTCTGACGCTTTTGTTCTGAGTTCTCAACAAAATTATGAAACTGAATCTGAAGATATTTTATCTTTTCTATTAAATCAGAATCGATGAGCTTTTTCACTAAATTATACTCTCCTCCTTCAATGTTAATTTTCATCAAATCTACTTTTTCGATACCAAGCTCCTTGAAAACAGTAGCACAGTTTCGTAGTTGAGCTATTTCCTCTGATGTTTTTGAATTTCTTTTATAAAAACTTGACGAGTCCTCAGCTATGTGAATTTGAGAAATTTCATCGACGTTGGACAGTCCATAATTCAGGACAATAATCTTTGCATTACCAGCAAACCGTTTCTTACAAATATGATAGAAGACTGAAACCGGTTCAAAAACAAATACTCGACAATTGAATTTCTCATGAATGAGAGCAGTAAAGTCTCCTTTATATCCCCCCACATCTAGGACAATGCTCTCTGCATCAAGTGGATAATCAAGCCGCAAGGTACTATCGCCTTTATCTCGAAACCAGCGACGAACCTCTCTTTGAAATGAGTTTTGAATTAGCAATGAGTCAAGCCAGTCTAAAACTTTGTTCATACCTGAAAAATTTGATAAATGTCAATAAATCAAATGAGGTAAATCCCTAGGTCACTAACAGCCCGCTTACAACGCTTACGAAGCGATAAAAACGGCTACCATTGCCACGAAAGCTCCCACCGTTGTGTTGATGCCGTTAACGATTTCATTACTCAGCCAAGTGTAGCGTTCCTGAAGGGTAGCTCCCACCAGACTCTCCACAAGGTTGGCTAGGAAAGCAGCAAGAATACAAATGGGGATGGCGATCGCCCCCATCAAGTCCACACTCCAGCCTAGCACAGCAATCACGGTGGCACCAATTAGACCGGCCAGTGTTCCCTCTAAACTCACCGCTCCCTCTGTCCCGCGGGGCACCGGTTGTAATGTGGTGATGAGAAAGGTGCGCTGGCCATAGGCTTTGCCCACTTCACTGGCACAGGTATCTGAGAGCTTGGTGCTAAAACTGGCCACAAACCCCACCAAAAATAACTCCCGCCATTGGGGCAGCAGGAGAGCAAGGAGTGCACAGAGGGTGCCTGTAAAGGCTGATCCCCAGACATTCTCTGGCCCGCGCGCCCCGGAGCGTTTTTCAGCAATGCCTGCGGCCTCTTTTTCGGCCATGCCGATGCGGGTGACGGCTGAACCGACAAGGAAATAAACCATGACAATCAGATAGCCCTGCCAGCCTAAGGTGCCCCAAATCAGTACGCCGAGGAGCCACGCATGGAAAAGTCCCGCCGCGGTCAGTAACTTCTGCCGCGCAAGGAGGGCGATCGCTCCAAGGAAGGTGTTGAGCAAAATACCTATCCACCAAGGGTTCAGTAAAAGACTGCCATCCACAAGAACTGCACTCCGACTGTACTGGCAGCACCTTATCATAATCATACTTTTCAAGATAGAGGACAGAGGATGAGCACTTGGCTACTAGAGCCGCTGCAACACACATTTATGGTCAAGGCACTAGGGGTGAGCACCCTTGTGGGCTGCGTTTGTGCGGTATTGTCCTGTTTTTTAACCCTAAAGGGCTGGGCCTTGATGGGGGATGCGGTGTCCCATGCAGTGCTACCCGGTGTGATCTTGGCCTATTGGCTGGGGCTGCCCTTTGCCTTAGGTGCCTTTGTTTTTGGTTTGATGGCCGTGACCCTCATTGGCTTTATTCAACGGCAGACACGGGTGAAGGAGGATACGGTCATTGGCTTGGTGTTTACGGGCTTTTTTGCCTTGGGGTTGGTGCTGCTCTCGAAGACTGCCAGCAGTGTTGACCTGATGCATATCCTCTTTGGAAATGTCTTGGGGATTAGCGATCGCGACCTCTGGCAAACAGTGATTGTGAGCCTCATGACACTGATCACGATCGCCCTATTGCATCGGGATTTGATCCTCTTTTGCTTTGACCCGACCCATGCCCGCACCATTGGCCTAAATACAACGCTGCTGTACTATCTCCTGCTGGCGTTGCTATCCCTCACCACTGTCGCTGCCCTGCAAACCGTGGGCATTATTCTCGTCGTGGCGATGCTAATTACACCGGGGGCAACGGCCTATTTGCTGAGCGATCGCTTTGGCATCATGGTACTCATTGCCTTGGCGGTGGGTGGCCTTGGCAGTTTATTGGGAACCTACATCAGTTACTATCTCGATGCGTCAACAGGTGGCTGTATTGTTGTCCTGCAAACAGTGATTTTTTTGCTGGCGATGATTTTTGCCCCCAAGCACGGTCTGTTGGCCAAAGCCCGCTCTCCCCTGAGTTAGGTTTAAGGATTATTTTGTGGGGTGTTGCCGATGCCTTTGCTAGAGTTCATGATATAGTTGCCCCATATTTATCATGGGTGAAGACAGTTGCGTTATGGAGTCAGATCAACAGTGGCCTACGGAACCTGTTCCCTCTGAAGTCCCCGCCTCCTTTGTTTCGGGAGAGGTAGGCATTGCATCTGGCGACAATGGCCATGGCGCACCAACCGATGTGTTAAGGAGTTATGACAGCTTGGTGGAAACTTCAGCAGCGCGCATCAAAGTGATTGGTGTCGGTGGGGGCGGTGGCAACGCAGTCAACCGCATGATTGCCAGTAATGTGGCGGGTGTTGAATTTTGGTGCGTCAATACTGATGCGCAGGCGATCGCCCAATCCCAGGCTCACCGCTGCCTGCAAATTGGCCAGAAACTCACCCGTGGTCTCGGCGCCGGTGGCAACCCCGCCATTGGTCAAAAAGCGGCTGAAGAATCCCGCGAAGACCTTGCTGCGGCACTCAAGGATGCCGATTTGATTTTCATTACCTGCGGCATGGGTGGCGGTACCGGCACTGGCGCTGCCCCAATTGTGGCTGAAGTGGCCAAGGAACAGGGCGCCCTAACTGTTGCAGTGGTAACCCGCCCCTTTACCTTTGAGGGTCGCCGTCGCGCTAGCCAAGCGGATGAAGGAATCGAAGCCCTACAAAGTCGTGTTGACACTCTCATCGTGATCCCCAATGACAAGATTCTCTCAGTGATTTCGGAGCAAACATCGGTTCAGGATGCGTTTCGAGTGGCCGATGATGTCCTGCGCCAAGGGGTTCAGGGGATTTCCGACATTATTAACCTGCCGGGGCTGATTAACGTTGATTTCGCCGATATTCGTTCGGTGATGGCTGATGCCGGTTCTGCCATGATGGGTATTGGTATTGCCTCTGGCAAGTCACGAGCTACGGAAGCTGCCGTCAGTGCAATTTCTTCGCCCCTACTGGAGGGGTCGATTGAGGGTGCCAAGGGCGTTGTCTTCAATATTACGGGGGGCACAGATCTCACCCTCCATGAGGTCAATGCCGCTGCCGAGGTGATCTACAATGTGGCCGATGCTAACGCCAATATCATTTTCGGTGCGGTGATTGATCCCCAAATGCAAGGGGAAGTTCAAGTCACCGTTATTGCCACTGGCTTTAGTGGTGAACCCATTAGCCGCACTCGTGCCACAACCAAAACGACACCCCTAACGAACCGCCCCCTAACGATGGCATCGCCTCCCCCGGAAGCCCCCGCACCACAACCAGAGGTTGAAGCCAAGCCGAAGTTAGACATTCCTGAGTTTCTCCAGCGACGGCGACCGAATCCTTAGGTATTAAAGGTGCCTATTTCTAACAGGGGATGGCAGGCCGTCTCAAAGACCTAATTCGCGGGCGATCGCTAGTAACCCCTCGCGGTAGGAAGGATAGCGGAGCTGAACGCCTAAAACCCGCTTGATTTTGTCATTGCGGACTCGGCGGGATTCGCGCCAAAAGGACTGGGCCATTGGACTCAGATTGGCTGCCTCTAAAGGGATGGCTGGTGGGGCTGGGCGACCCAAAAGACGATAGGCCTCGAGTAGAACAGGGAGCGACTCTGAGGGTTGATCATCACTGAGGTTATAGATTTCCTGCGGCGTGGGTTGTGCCAGCGATCGCTCAAGGGTTTGGACAATATCCACCACATGAATACGGCAGAAGTAGTGTCCCGGTTTATCAATGAGTTGCACATCCCCCTTGAGAATACGAGCAATGGGATTGCGTCCTTCTCCGGGGCCATAGATGCCGGGGAGTCGAAAGATATGGGTGGGCAGATTGGAGTTGAGAAAGGTTTGCTCAATGCTGACGCGGTGTTGTGAACGCAAATTTTGGGGATTGACGGGTGTGGTTTCATCTACCCAGCCCCCTTGGCGATCGCCATAGACCCCCGTTGTCGAAAGGTAGCCAAACCAGTGCAGATTCAGTTTCTCTAACTGCGGCAACAGTGCCAGCGCAACCGCATCCTCCCCTTGGCGATCAGGAGGAATACTATTGAGGATGTGGGTTACCCCCTCAAGGGCGGCTGGTGCTAAGGGGACTGGCTCCCCCTGCTGCTCCCATGTAAAGGGAAAACAGGGAACAGTGCTGAGTTCTGGCGGCGGCTCTCCCCGACGGTTGGTAATGACCACATCAATGCCTTGGGCTTGGAGCGATCGCGCCAACCACGTTCCCGTATAACCGCAACCGAGAATGAGAACCCGCATTGCGCTCTAGTCTTGGGAAGAGGCTGCTGGTGCTTCTACCAAACGCACCTTCGTAGCCAAACCCAGCAATTGCAAGAAGCGAATGGTGAGCCACGTCAGATCCAGTTCCCACCACTGCAACCCATGGCGTGCCGAGTATTGATAAGCATGGTGATTGTTATGCCAACCCTCGCCAAAGGTTAACAGGGCGACCCACCAGCAATTCGTTGAGTGATCTGTGGTTTCAAACGTGCGATAGCCAAAGGCATGGGTGGCACTATTCACCAGCCAAGTGGTGTGATAGACCGTTACAAGGCGCACAAAAATTCCCCAAACCACAAACGGCCAACCGCCCCAGAGGTAAAGAACAATGGCCAAGACCACCTGAATTGGTAGAAAGGACTTGTCAAGAAACTGATACACCGGATCATCCGCAATATCTTTGGTGAAACGGGGAATCTCTGCCTCCGCTGGCACCTCACGAAACATCCATTCAATATGGCTCCACCAAAAGCCCTTACGGGAATCGTGGTGATCATTGGGTTGATCGGAGTACAGATGGTGATGGCGGTGCAGCCCAACCCACCAAATCGGCCCCCCTTGCATTGAGAGTGTGCCGCAAAAGACCAAGAAATACTCTAACCACTTGGGCACTTGGAAGCTGCGATGGGTAACGAGGCGGTGCCAACCAAGGGTAATACCAATGCCAGCAGTCAACCAGTGAAGTGCAAGCGCCAGCAGGACTGCCTTCCAACTAAACATGCCGGGTAAAAACGCAAGAAGAGCACCGAGGTGCACAAAAATAATAAAGGTCGCCGTAGGCCAGGCAATGGGGGGTTTGGCAACGGTGGCTTGGGTCATGAACACATCCGTAAAACAACTGATTCGGCTGCTGTTCTCTCTAGGCTGAGCTTGAACAACACCCATCAGACTTTAGTATAACGAGCTACGGTTGAGTATCTTTACTTAGGGTGTTTTTCCCAAGACCAATGATTCGGCAATCCCCCCTATAAATTCCCTCTGGTGGGGGAAGTCTCTGGGGAGAGTGTCCCCGAAAATAGCAGGCATCATACCAAATAGCAGGCTGATTATTTCACTTTCTGTGGTTTTGTAACGAAATGTTGCATTTTCTCAGATTAATCCCTAGGATAGAGGGTAAGGTGTGGTAGTTATAGGAATCATGAAAACGCCACGTTGGACACGACTCATTGACTTCCTACAGCGGGAGATGGCACTGCCCACCGCTGCCATTGACTTCGGCCTCAAGCACTGCGATGAGCAGGTGAATCTGTTGCCCGTTGTTCTCTGGCAGTATGGCTTGGTGAGCCTTGAGCAGCTTGACCGCATCTTTGACTGGCTAGAAACCAGTCACTCCTAGTGGCGCTCTCAGAATTCCTTTATTTAGGCTTAATGAATCACGGTTTCCTTAGCAACAAAGTCATAGCTCTGGGAAATCCCTAATTGCTGAGGCAGAGAGATGGGACTTTGCCAGCCCACGGGTTGAATTGACAACAGGGGTGAGGGACTCTTGAACGTTCCCCAGAGATGAACCTTCTGACCGAGTAGCTCGGGCGGAACGGTAATTTTGTAACTGCAACCATGACTACCAGCAGGGGACAAAGTAGCGGTGGCACCCCCCACTGGAAAGCCGCCGGGAGGATGCAGTGTGGCATTAATCACAATCTCATTGCAGGAGATAGAAGGAGATTTATTGATCTTGCCGATAATCGTAGGGCGCACCCGTACATTACTTGGGGGTTGCAATTGCACGGTCTGGGTAGCAGCTAGAGGTACAGCACGGCTCACAGCGGGGCTGAGGGCAACGGCGAGGCAGGCGAGGAGTAAACCTTTTTGATTCAGCATTTGGGTGTCCTTTGTGTGAATGGAGAGAACAGTTTTGTCTAGCCCCTATGGGGTGAATACTCTTACTCTTATCCTAGGTGGGCTGACTAAGAACATCCGTGGCGTTTCTCACCCGCAACCGATGATGCTCATCACCAAGGGCGGTGACCGTCGAACATGTTTAGCCTGCACTCCCCCATCCTCGCGTCACAGGTGGGGGTTAGGGCGCGGTAATGTAGCGAAGCGGAGTTGCCAATAGACTAATGAAGAAGAAAAAACGTTGAAGTTTCGGGCGGGTAGCCTCCTTCAGCGGCGATGATAGGCGTAACACGATTGTTTGAGAACAGCGATGTACACCGAGCAAATTAACCACATCAAATCCTACACGGCAAAGCTAACGGCAGCGATGCCCGATGCCATGAAGGCCTTTTATAGCTTGAGTCGGGCCTCGTCAACCCCCGGTGCTCTTGATACCAAAACCAAAGAGTTGATTGCCCTAGCCATTGGGGTTGCCAAACACTGTGACGGCTGCATTGCCTTCCACACCCGTGCTGCTTTGCATGCAGGCGCAACCCCTGAAGAAATCATGGAAACCCTCATGGTGACTGTAGCCATGGATGGCGGCCCTGCCTTGATGTATGCCACCCATGTGATGGAGGCGCTAGAGGAGTTTACCCAAGCGCAGACCCATTAGGAAATTCCCCTCAGACTGCTGTCGTTTCAAGGGGCAATGGCTCCTCGGGTTCACTGACTTCAAGGAAAATTTCTTTGGCCGGTTCGTCGTAGCTAAAGAGTTCGGCGTAGCGTCCCCAGTCAATGGCGGTATTGAGCTGGCGATCGGCCTCCTGCGGCGTAAAGTGCCGCTCTAAAATATCCAGCACCAAACTTTCGGGAATGCGGTGGTTTTGCTTGGCCATTAGGAAAGTGTGGATTTGCTGCACAAGGCGAATATGCTTGAGGAGTTGTTGGCGAATAATCAGCTTGCGCTGGTCAATGTCCCCCTGAATAAAGGCATTGCCAATCGGGGTCACGCTGATGTCTCCCTCCTTGAGTTCCACCAGTTCCATCATCTGGGCGGCTTCGACAATGGGCAGAATATCATCTAGCTCCAGTTGCAGCTCTTGAGCAATGCGGTAGAGGTCTTCTTTGCGGTGTTCTAAGAGTTCCAATAGACCGGCGATCGAGCCAATGCGCACATGGGGTAGCAGCGGATAACGCGGTTCTTGACTCGTGGGCAGGGTAGCTGGCTTGGGTTCCAGTTGCTCCAATTCATCCACATGGGGATTGGTGAGAATTTTATAGATGCGATCCACGGTAGCTTGAAACTCGGGGTTCTTGCGATCGCGATAGTGGGGCAATGTCACTGGAAAGTCAGCGCGGACGCGACCGGGGTTGCTCCCCAAAACAATAATGCGATCGGCGAGAATGACCGCTTCTTCAATGTGGTGGGTGACAATCAAAATACTCTGGGTAGGAATTTTATGCTCTAGCCACAGATCGAGAAGTTCAAAACGCAGGTTCTCTGCTGTCAGTACGTCCAAGGCGGAAAATGGCTCATCCATACACAGGAGTTCGGGTTCTACCGCCAAGGCACGGGCAAATCCCACCCGCTGCCGCATCCCCCCCGACAGTTCCTTGGGGTAGGCGTTTTCAAAGCCATCCAAGCCAATAATGTCAATCATCCGCAGTGCCTTGCGGCGGCGCGATCGCGGGCCTTCTCCTAGAGCCTTTAGCCCCAATTCCACATTTTCTAAAACCGTTAGCCACGGATAGAGCGCCGAACTTTGAAAGACAATCGCCGCCCCCGGATTCAGGCCCTGCATTGGCTGCTCGCGGTACAAGACCTGCCCAGACGTAGGCGCAACCAAACCCGTAATAATGCGCATCAGGGTTGACTTACCGGATCCCGATGGCCCTAGGAGCGCAACAATTTCCCCCGTGCGCAATTCAAGGTTAATATTTTCCATAATGCTAATGACCTGACCGTTGGGCTGACGGTAGGCCTTACCCACATCCAGTAAGCGGACGAGCGATTCCCCTTTGGTTTTGGCGTGCATGGTCCTGCATCCTGTGGCATTTCCACCGTTAACCTACCATGAGGATTCAGGTCTTGGAAAACCTAGGGGACAAAAATTGCTACTAGGGTTAGCGATCGCCACTCATTTGCGGAATTTTGGATAGCCCCCCTTAGGGTTTTATTGTAAACTGATCAGCGGTTTCTTCACAAAAGGTAACAATTCCGCTATGGGACTCTTTGATGGCCTTTTCCGTCGGGGCAAGCAAGCTGACGCCCAACCCAGCAAAGACTTTTTTCTCGATCCCGATGCAGCCAAGACCTACGGCAACATTGAGTACATGCGTACCGCCAAGGTCGTGAAAAAAACGTTCCCTGCGACTGGCGGTGCCAAAGAAGAGGTAGAAGTGGTGGAGTTGGTCTCCTCCATCGAAAAGGTAAATCCAGAGGCAGAAAATAAAGGTAAACCCGAACCCAGCGTCAGTGATGTGGTGGCGCCCCCAGTAGAAGAACAGGAACGGCGTCGCCGTGATCCCAGCTTAGATCGCTTTCGCTCCATGGCCAAAGATCTACGCCGTGGCTAAAGCCTAAAAACCTGTGGGGGTTGGCACTTGCGCATCCCAAGGCTGACCCCTAGGATCAATACAGCCCTTTTTGCAAAGTCTCCCTCTCGCCAAGGAACGCTATCGGATGAACACCCTTTGGAGCAGTGCCGCGATCGCCTATCTGCACTACCTCAGCTTTATGGTGGCTTTTGCTGCCCTTGTGGTGGAGCACCTCACCCTGCGCAAGGATATAGACCTTAAACAGGCTTGGCGATTAGTGATTACGGATGCCCTCTATGGCATTGCTGCGGTGACTGTTCTTGTCACGGGCATTTTGCGGGTTCTCTATTTTGGCAAAGGCACTGAATATTATTTGGCCAACCCCATCTTTCACCTCAAGGTAGGCTTATTTATTTTGGTGGGGCTATTGTCGCTGTATCCAACAATCTCTTTTCTACTGTGGATTAAACCGCTGCGGGAAGAGAAGGCTCCCACCCTCGAGTTACCGACTGTGCAGCGTTTGACTTGGGTGATTCGGGCTGAATTGGCCTTTCTCAGTGCCATTCCCTTTTTGGCAGCGATGATGGCGCGGGGGATTGGCTTGGATTGGATTCAACGGTAATACTCTTCAGCAGGGGAGCGATCGCCCCTATGATAGATCTTGCTGCCACGGATAAAACGGATGAGTCATCCCACAATTGAATCCATTCTTCAGGAAAACCGCCTTTTTTATCCCCCCGCTGATTTTGTGGCCAAGGCGCGGATCAATTCCCTTGAGGCCTACAATACCCTCTACGAAAAGGCCAAAGCCGATCCCGCTGCCTTTTGGGGCGAATTGGCACAACAGGAATTAGAGTGGTTTCAACCTTGGGATCAGGTGCTGGATTGGCAGCCCCCCAATGCCAAGTGGTTTGTCAATGGCAAAATCAACATCACCTACAACTGCTTGGATCGCCACCTCAAGACTTGGCGCAAGAATAAAGCAGCCTTGATCTGGGAAGGAGAACCCGGCGATAGCCGCACCCTCACCTATGCCCAACTGCACCGCGAAGTCTGCCAATTTGCCAATGTCCTCAAGCAACTGGGGGTGAAAAAGGGCGATCGCGTCGGTATCTATATGCCGATGATTCCAGAGGCAGCCATTGCCATGTTGGCCTGTGCACGGATTGGCGCCCCCCACTCAGTGGTCTTTGGGGGGTTTAGTGCCGAAGCCTTGCGCGATCGCCTCATTGATGCCCAAGCCAAGCTGGTGGTTACGGCGGATGGTGGCTGGCGCAAAGATGCCATTGTGCCCCTCAAGGATCAAGTGGACAAAGCCCTAGCCAATCAGGCGGTTCCCAGCGTTGAACATGTCTTGGTGGTGCAGCGCACGCAGCAGCCAGTGACCATGGTGCCCGGTCGCGATCACTGGTGGCATGATCTGCAAAAGGGGGTCAGCGCTGACTGTCCTGCCGAACCCATGGACAGCGAAGATTTACTCTTTATTCTCTACACCTCTGGCTCCACCGGCAAACCCAAAGGCGTTGTCCACACCACAGCGGGTTACAACCTCTACACCCACATCACCACTCAATGGGTCTTTGACCTCCAAGAGAGCGATGTCTATTGGTGTACCGCTGATGTTGGCTGGATTACGGGTCACAGCTACATTGTCTATGGGCCGCTGTCCAATGGGGCAACCACCCTCATGTATGAAGGGGCACCCCGCGCCTCCAATCCCGGTTGCTTCTGGGATGTGATTGAGAAGTATGGGGTGACTATTTTCTACACAGCTCCCACGGCTATTCGTGCCTTCATTAAAATGGGCGAACACTTGCCCCGCGCACGGAACCTCTCTTCTTTGCGCCTCTTGGGAACCGTGGGTGAACCTATTAACCCCGAAGCATGGATGTGGTACTACCGGGTCATTGGCGGTGAGCGCTGTCCCATTGTGGATACGTGGTGGCAAACAGAAACAGGGGGGCACATGATCACCTCACTGCCGGGGGCGATTCCGATGAAACCCGGCTCTGCCACCAAGCCTTTTCCGGGGATCCTGGCTGATGTCGTGGATCTCGAGGGTAACCCTGTCGGCGTCAACGAGGGCGGCTATCTGGTGATTCGTCACCCTTGGCCGGGGATGATGCGCACAGTGTATGGCGATCCCGATCGCTTCCGCCGCACCTATTGGGAACACATTCCGCCTCGCGATGGCCAGTACGTTTACTTTACCGGTGATGGTGCCCGCAAGGATGAAGATGGCTACTTTTGGGTGATGGGACGGGTTGACGATGTGATCAATGTCTCCGGTCACCGCTTGGGCACCATGGAAATTGAATCGGCATTGGTGTCCCATCCTGCTGTTGCTGAAGCAGCCGTTGTCGGTAAACCCGACGAGGTCAAAGGGGAAGAAATCGTTGCCTTTGTGATTCTTGAAGGGTCGGCTACCCCCAGCGATGCTCTCCAACAGGAATTAAAGCAGCACGTTGTCAATGAAATTGGTGCCTTGGCACGGCCGGCGGAGATTCGCTTTACGGATGCCCTGCCCAAAACGCGATCGGGCAAAATCATGCGGCGGCTCCTGCGTTCTCTTGCGGCTGGCCAAGAGGTGGCTGGGGATACTTCAACATTGGAAGATCGCTCAGTGCTGGATAAGTTGCGCCAAGGGGTTTGAGGGTCTTCCCTATCAATGAGTCTATAATTGATAGGTTATGGCAACTGGCATCCGCACACAAACGCTAGTTCTTTTAGCAACGGCAGCCATTTTGGGTGGTGGCCTCTATCTTTTTGAACAACAACTGCCTACTCCCAATAGCACTGATACAGCGGCAAAAAAACCTCTGTTTGGCTTTCAAGAAGGGGATGTGGTGGCACTGAAAATTATTACCCCTGATTACCGCCTCAACCTGAAAAAGTTGGCTGCAGGTCACTGGGTGATTGATCGGGAAAAGCAAACCCCCGCAGAGGAAGGGACGGTTGTGTTCCTATTAAACCTGTTAACCACTGGTCAGCGCGATCGCTCTCTCGATGTACCTACTGAACGTGCCGGGGATTATGGCCTTGCTCCCCCTATGGCCACTGTGGATATCACCCTTAAAGATGGCCAGCAGCACCGTTTACACTTGGGGGACACCACCTTTGACGGCCTCAAGCTCTACGCGGAAATTGACCCGCCAGCGGAACCGCGCGAAAAAATGACGGTGACCCTCGTGCCCCTTGATCTTAAAAATGCCCTCCAGCGCCCCCTACAGGAATGGGAGCGTCAGCAAGCAGCAAACTAGAACGCTGTGACTTCTGGCACGACTCCCCAAAAGCTCGTCAGAATATAAAAGCGTAGTGAACTATCGAGTGGACATCAGCCATGGGATTCTTCGGATTCAAAAAGTTGACAATGCCTAGCCCCAGTGCCGCTCTACCCGGCCGAGCAGAACCCATGCCCGTGCCAGAGGCTCATCTTGTGAATGGTCATCCCCTCACCCCTCCCTATCCCGAAGGCATGGAGTTAGCCATGTTTGGTATGGGCTGTTTTTGGGGAGCTGAGCGCAAGTTTTGGCAGGTGCCGGGGGTCTATGTCACCGCTGTGGGCTATGCTGGCGGCTATACCCCCAATCCCACCTATGAGGAGGTGTGCACGGGCATGACAGGTCACAACGAGGTGGTGCGCGTGGTCTTTGACCCCCAGAAGGTGACCTATGAAGAATTGCTGAAGGTCTTTTGGGAAAACCATGACCCCACCCAAGGCATGCGCCAAGGCAATGATGTGGGGACGCAGTATCGCTCCGGTATTTACTACTATTCCCCTGAGCAAAAAGCCCTTGCCGAGGCCAGTCGCGATCGCTACCAAGCAGCCCTAAAAGCCGCCGGTTATGGCACGATCACCACTGAAATTCTACCAGCGCCTGAATTTTACTTTGCCGAACCCTACCACCAGCAATATCTCCATCGCAATGTCAATGGCTACTGCGGCCTTGGAGGCACAAAGGTGCCCTACGAACTGATGAGCGCCACCCCTAGCGCCTAGTGGAGATTGAGGCGATAGGGCATACGGGGACGGTAAGCATCGCTAAAGTTGGTCTGACTGACAGTGGCATTGTTTAACCGTGCCCACTGCATATTGGCTTGCTCAAAAGTGGCACCGTTGAGATTGGCGCGGCGAAAATCCCCATAGCGGACATCGGCTCCCGTTAAGTTGCTGTTGTTGAAATTGGCACGGCGGGCACGACTATGGCGCAAAATCGCACGGCTCAGGTTAGCACCACTGAGATTGGCCTGTTCTAGGTTAGTTCGTTCTAAATAAGCGGCGGTGAGGTTGGCATTACTCAGATTTGCCCCGACCAAATTGGCCACCATGAGGTTAGTATCTTGGAGGTTGGCGCCCTGAAGATTGGCGCCGCGCAAATTTGCCCCTGCTAAGTTATAGCCCCGTAAATCGACATTCCGCAGATCACAGCCGGGACAAGCATTGGTTTGCACCAGTTGCTGCATGGGGGAGGGCATGGCAAAAGCAGCACCGCTGGTAAGCGCCGCACTAATCATTGCTGTTGCGATGAATGCTTGCTGGTTCACATTCACATCCTCCTGCCACGCTAGAGAGACTTTAGCACAAGTCCTAGGAATTTAGCCGTTGGCGGCGGGAGCGCTGATGTCGTTGTTGCCAATCCTTAGCACTGCGAACGGCCAACCACAACAGGAGTAAGGCAATTAACCCGCCCTGCTTGGGTGCCCTGAGGGCAAATAAAATTAACAGCATACACAGGATATCCTGCCCGACAATCACCCAGCGGGGTAACTTCCCCAGCCGATAAAACCAACCTACCTGCACCAATTGCAACACAAAGGCAAAAAGACCACTCAGGGTACCAATGAGCCACTGCGGTGTCTCTGTTGCTGTTGCCACGGTCATGCCAAGGAGGGCACCCACAAGGGGGCTAAAGCACAGTTGCACAAGGATAATCAGGCGGTAGCCCCAGACATTGCCCGTCAAGAAAATCTCCAGAAACGACCAAGCGGCTAACACACCAACCACGCCATAGGGGGAGAAATGGCGCAGTAAAGGCACCTGTGACCACAGTTGTTCTCCTTGTAATAGACCAATTAACAGGAGGGGCAGTGCCAGTCGTAGCCCGCCGGCCGCTGCTGCTGAAAGAATCGCTAGAACTTCTAGCATGATGGCTCTATTGGTTTCAAGATATTGGGGAGGGTTTCCCACAGGCGATCGCACACCGTTTGCGGGGTATCCTCAGCCGTAATCGCCAGTTCTAAATCCGCCTGCGCATAGAGGTATTGACGCGCTTGCAGCAGTTCACTCAAGCGTTCCTCAAGGGGCTGATCCTGCAACAGGGGACGTTCCTGATCTTGGCGCAGGCGCTGACAGAGCACCGCAAGGGGGACATGAAGCCAGACGACAATGCCATGGCGCAAATAACTCCAGTTCATCGGGTTGAGGACAATGCCGCCACCGGTGGCCACGACCAAATGATGGTAACTAGAGACTTGTGCTAAGACCTGTTGTTCCAACTCCCGAAAAGCAGCCTCCCCCTCTTGGGCAAAGATCTCGCGAATCGGTCGTTGGCGAAACTCCGTAATCACTGCATCTGTATCCACAAACCCGTAGCCCAAACGTTGGGCCAGTATCCGACCCGTAGTGGTTTTACCGGCACCCATCATGCCCACAAGATAGATATTGACTCCTCCAAGGCGTTCTTGCAGTTCCATAGATAACCATTTCTCGACACCGCCAAATCAGCACTTTAACCTAAATATGGAGGTCTTCTCACCATTTCGATGTCCCAGCCCAATCCCTACGTGACACTACAGGTGGCAGTAACGGCGACCCAAGCCGAGATTAAGGCCGCTTATCGCCGCTTAGTCAAGCAGTATCACCCCGACTACCATCCTAGCGATCGCTCCAGCCATGAGCGGATGGCCGCCATTAACGCCGCCTATGAAATCTTGGGGGATGAGCAGTGTCGGCAGGCCTATGATGCCCAGCACCGTGTCCAGCAAACAACCGCTAAGCCTGATGTGCAGCGTTCCCAAGCGGCCGATCGCGAGCTAGAGCAATGGCTGACCCTCACCTACAACCCCGTGAGTCGGATTATTGAAGCGGTCTTGCGATCGCTCCCCCGCCAGATTGATGCCCTTGCGGCTGATCCCTTTGATGATGACCTCATGGATCACTTCCTTACCTACTTGCAGGACTGTCGTCGCGCCCTCACCCGCGCCCGCTATACGTTCCAAGCCCAACCCAACCCCGCTGCTGTGGCCAAGGTGGCAGCCCACCTCTATTACTGTTTGAATCAACTGGTGGATGGTCTTGATGAGCTAGAGCAATTTAGCCACAGTTACGACGATCGCTATTTGCACACTGGGCAGGAACTCTTTCGCATTGCCCAGCGCCTCTTCGCAGAGTGTCGGCTTGTCCGCTAAACTAGAGAGAATCAGCATCCCAGCATGGCAGCAAGATTCAATCCCAGTTATGAAACATACCCTATCGGTTTTAGTGGAAGATGAGGCGGGTGTGCTCACTCGCATTGCCGGTTTATTTGCGCGGCGTGGCTTTAACATTGAGAGCTTAGCGGTAGGCCCTGCGGAGCAAATTGGCATCTCCCGCATTACGATGGTCGTGCCCGGCGACGATGCCATCATTGAGCAATTGACCAAGCAACTCTACAAGCTGATCAATGTCCTCAAGGTGCAGGATATTACCACGATTCCCTGTGTGGAACGGGAACTGATGCTCTTGAAGGTGAATGCCACCGCCAGCACCCGCTCTGAAATTCTTGAGCTGGTACAAATTTTCCGTGCCAAGGTGGTAGATGTATCGGATGATTCCCTGACTATTGAGGTGTCGGGTGACCCCGGCAAGATGGTGGCCATTGTCCAAATGCTCAATAAATTTGGGATTCGCGAAATTGCCCGCACCGGGAAGATTGCCCTTGTGCGCGAGTCCGGGGTGAATACGGAATACCTGAAGTCCTTGGAGGCACGGGTCTAATTGGCGGGGAAGTATCGCTGGTTATTACTTGCACTAGGGGCGATCGCCCTCAGTAGCTGTACCGCAACGGAGTCTCCCTCAGTAAGCAACAATTCATTACCCCTTGGGGTTGCCCTCGCTCAAACCGGTAATGCTGCTCTCTACGGCCAAGAGGCTCTACAGGGGGTGCAAGTCGCCGGGGAGTTTTTCAACCAAGCCGGCCAGATCAAGGGGCAGACCCTACGGCTGGTGATTCAGGATACCGGCAGTGATGAAGCGGGGGCAGTGAATGTTTTTCAAACCTTAATCAATCGCGATCGCGTGATTGGCATTGTTGGCCCCACCCTCTCGCAGCAGGCTTTTAGTGCCGATCCTATTGCCGAGCAGGCTGGTGTCCCCGTGGTGGCTCCTTCCAACACCGCCCGTGGCATTCCCGAAATCGGTGCCTTCATTAGTCGCGTCTCCGCAGGGGTGGATGTGGTGGCGCCCACGGCAATTCAAGCAGCCCTTGAGATTAATCCCAACATTCGCCGAGTGGCGGTCTTTTTTGCCCAAGACGATGCCTTTAGTCGCTCAGAAACTGAGATTTTTCAAAAGGCCATTCGCGAGAACCCCAAGCTTGAATTGGTGACTGTCCAGCAGACCCAAACCACGGATACCAACTTCCAAGCCCAAATCAATGCCACCCTCAATCTCAAACCTGATTTAATTGTTATCTCCGGCTTAGCAGCAGACGGCGGTAATCTCATTCGCCAACTACGGGAATTGGGCTACCAAGGCCTAATTTTGGGCGGGAATGGCGTCAACACAGTCAACCTCTTCCCCGTTTGTCGTCGCCTCTGCAATGGCGTTCTGGTGGCGCAGGCCTATAATCCCGAAAACCCCGATCCCATGAATGTCAAGTTTCGCGACGCCTTTACAGCCAAATATCGTCAAGCCCCCTCTCAATTCAGTGCTCAAGCCTTTACGGCAGTTCAAGTCTTTGCGGACTCCTTGGCACGACTGTCTCAAGAAAAGAACCTGTCGGAATTGCCCCTTGCTGATTTGCGTCAGGCCTTGAATCAAGAGATTCTCAAGGGAGTCTATGAAACCCCCCTTGGGGAAATTCGCTTTACCCCTGAAGGCGAAGTGCTGCAACGCTTCTTTTACGTTGGCCAGATTGAGATGAGTGAGGATGGCCAGAGTGGGAAGTTTAGTTTGGTGAAAAAAGTTGAACGCCAACCCTAACGGGCAACTAACTCAGCAGCTTCACGAGGTTTCTTACTGCGCCAAAGGAGACGAATGGGGGTGCCTCGAAATCCCAGTTGTTGGCGAATTTGCCCTTCAATGTAGCGGCGATAGTTGTCCTTAAAGAGCTTGGCATCGTTGACAAAAATCGCAAATGTTGGCGGCTGGGTGGCCACTTGGGTGGCGTAGTAGATTTTCCCCTGGCGGCCTTGGCGAGTCGCGGGGGGCGTATGCCAGCGTAGGGCTTCTTGAATCACTTCATTGACCACGGCTGTACTGACCCGGCGCCGATGTTGTTCAACTGCCGCATCCACAGCGGCAAAAATTTTCTCGAGGCGTTGACCTGTCTTTGCGCTCACAAAGAGAGCCTCTGCCCACTCCAGAAAATGCAGCCGCTGATACAGGCGATCGCGATAGGTGTGAATTGTATAGGTATCCTTTTCGGGAACAGCATCCCACTTGTTCATAATCAGCACACAGGCTCGTCCCTGATCGGCAATGTGACCGGCAAGGCGTTGATCCTGCTCGGTAATTTCTTCCAAGGCATCTAAAACCAGAAGCACCACATCAGAGCGATGAATGGCCTTAAAAGCTCGGTGGACGCTAAACATCTCAGGCCCGTAGGCCACATGACTCCGCTTACGAATGCCGGCGGTATCAATGAAGCGGTACTGGGTGCCATTGTGTTCAATCACGGTATCAATGGCGTCACGGGTGGTACCTGAAATCGGACTGACAATAGCGCGATCGCTCCCAATCAAGGCATTGAGCAAACTGGATTTGCCCACATTGGGACGCCCAGCAATGGCCACCTGAATTTCCGGCGCCTCGGGGAGCGTTGCCGCTGCGGGTAAGTGGGTCATCAACTGATCCAGCAATTCCCCCGTACCGCTGCCATGAATACTGGAAATGGGGTAGGGTTCCCCTAGACCCAGCGCCCAAAATTCTGCCGCCTGCGCCTGACCCATTTGAGGAGATTCGCATTTGTTGACCGCCAGTAAAACAGGAACAGGATGCTGTCGCAACCAAGCCGCAATCTCATAGTCCAGGGCAGTGGGTCCTGCTTGGCCATCTACCACTAAAATTGCAGCTGTTGCCTCCTGCAGAGCCAGTTCCGCCTGTTGGCGAATCAGGGGGAGAAACTCACTGTCATCGTCAAAGACGAGTCCGCCGGTATCCACCACCAAGAACTCCCGATCGCGCCAAAAGGCTGGGCGGTAGGTGCGATCGCGGGTTACACCGGGCTGATCGTGGACAATGGCATCCCGTTCCCCGGCCAAGCGATTGACAAAGGTGGACTTGCCCACATTGGGGCGTCCTACAACGGCAACAACGGGCAAAGCCATAGGCGTGTTGTTTGCAGAATCAGGCTTTAGTTTACCCCTCAACCTAGGTCTCAAATTGACTGCCGCGCTTGTACTGCTGGTAGGCAGCAAAGAACAAGCCCGCTAATGTGACTGGAATTAGCCCCAGCACAATGCCACACAGTAAAGGTTCAATCATGGCCTTACACCCCTTTTAACCATGAACTCCATTCCCCACGATACACTAATGAATGGGCGCTGTACCGGCATCTCCCTGTTGATCAGGAAAAATCATCCTCACCGCCAGCGAGAACGTCCATGTTTCGCTTTCCTCTTTTCTCTTTCATTAAGTTATTTTTGCCCACAACAGCAGTCATTGCCGCTCTGTTAACACCCCTCTATTTTAGCCAACGCCACGCTCTTCTTAAGGACTTACAACTGCAAGAGGAGTATAAACTAGAGCGCAGCCGGCTGCTCCTAAGAATGATCTTGGATGACGCGGTTGAAGAGTTGAGAGCTTTGATGGCACTGCAGGTGTTGTCTAATTTAATGGAGGCTTCTGCTGGGGAAGAGGCTCACGAAAAGGCAAAGGCAGGACTGGCAGCATGGCAACGCCTCAAAAAACACTATGATCAATTTTATTTTTTTGATCCAGAGGGCAGGGTGCGTTTTCAGTGGCATGCAACACCCAAAGCGACGGATGCCGCTGCGACCAAGACAATTGACCGCTACTGGCCTATCCTACAGCGATTGACCCCCAACCAGATTTTTATTTCCCCCTTGGATATAATAGAGGGCACTGGTATCAGCTTGGCTCAACCTGTTTTGTATATTGGGGTACCCCTGTACCAAAAAGCAGCACCAAGGGGGGTTTTGCTGGTTCGTTACCGCGCCAGCCACCTTCTCAATCAGTTGATCAACAATTGCAATCTAGGGAACAGCAGCTGTCTCCTAGCAGATGACCAAGGCTATTGGTTCATTGCAGAAAATAATCACCAAGAATGGGGATTCCATTATCCTGAGCGACAGCAGTTTACGATCCGCAATCAATATCCGCTGCTGTGGCAACAAATGCAACGACGGCCTCGAGGCAGCCTATTGAGCCCCCAGGGGCTATTTGTCTATCAAGCCTTTTTTCCCCTAAAGGCCAACTACCTCTCTGCTGATCGAGCAACCAATTCGGCTAGGGACTCGAGCAGCACCCGTTGGTGGCTGGTTTCGCGGCTTTCTGACACCCTGTTGGCGCAATACAGCCGCCGCCTCCACCAGGAGTTCCTTGTCCTCTTTGCTGCCCTATCCGTTTTGGCGGCTGGTGCTCTCTTGATCATTGCCCGCGATCGCCAGCGCAAAGAGCAATTGCGAGAACTCCTAAGGTCAAGTGAAGCGCGCTTTCGTAGTGTCAGCAAAATGGCGCCGGTGGGCATTTTTACTCTAGATGCCGAGGGACGACCCACCTTTTTGAATCAGGCACTTCTAGACCTGTTGGGCGTCAACAGTCTGGAGGAAGCCGAACAACAGTGGATAGAACGCCTGCACCCTGAGGATCGCGATCGCGTCTTGAAGGCATGGGCCGGCTGCCAGCGAAAGAGGGTACCCCTCAACGAGCGCTTCCGGGTGGTTCAAGAAGACGGCAGTAGTCGCTGGATTAGGGCGCGGATTATTCCTCTGCAGCAAAGCCGTGGCAAAGATCGCTTTGTTGGCACCTGGGAAGACATCTCCCAAATGATCCAGCAGCAGGAATTCCTAGAGCAAGCGCGTAGGGCTGCCGAGGAAGCCAGCCGGGCCAAGAGTGAATTTTTGGCCACCATGAGCCATGAAATTCGCACCCCAATGAATGCCATCATTGGCCTCACTGGATTACTGCTGGATACCCCCCTCAATCCCCAACAGCGGGAATTTGTCAACACCATTCGCCTCAGTGGTGATGCCCTACTTGCCATCATCAATGATATTCTCGATTTCTCTAAGATTGAGTCGGGCAAGCTGCAGTTAGAGAGCTATCCCTTTAACCTGTGTAACTGCGTCGAAGAAGTCCTCGACCTTTTGGCCAGTCGAGCCAGCGATCGCCAGGTGGAACTAGCTGCCCATATTGAGCCAGGGATTCCCTATGAGGTCATTGGTGATATGGGGCGGCTGCGGCAGGTCTTGGTGAATCTCATGGGCAATGCCATCAAATTTACCCAAGGTGGCAATGTGACCCTCTACCTTAAGGGCATGCCTGCACCAATGAGCCAGTATGAGTTTATGCCCTGCTATTACTCCTACTGGTTTGCCATTCAGGATACGGGCATCGGCATTTCGCCAACGGGCATGGCTCGCCTCTTTCAGCCCTTTATGCAAGTGGATGCCTCAACCACTCGGCACTACGGCGGCACAGGTTTGGGCCTTGTCATTTGTCAACGCCTTGTGGAGCATATGGGGGGGCAAATTTGGGTAGAAAGTAAAACGGCTACAGATCCTTTGGCCGTTGGCGGCACACCCCCAGCCAACTATGAATCGATCCCAATTGAAGAAAGTGGCTCTGTTTTTTACTTTACTGTCAAATTTCTCGTCAATCCGCGGGCCATTGCCAAAGAGAGCAGGGGGGTCGGCCATCTTGAAAATCGGCGCGTGCTCATTGTGGATGACAATGCCACCAACCGTCAAATTTTGGCCCTACAAACCAAAAACTGGAAAATGCACCCCCTTGTGGCTGAGAGTGGCCCCAAGGCCCTTGTGCTTCTTCAACAACAAGCCCTGCCGGATGTGGCCATTTTAGATCTGCAAATGCCGGAGATGGATGGCATTTCCCTTGCTCGTAAAATTCGCGCCACCTACACGCAATTGCCCCTGATTCTGCTAACCTCCCTGGGCAATACACTGCCAGAGTCGGAAACTGCTTTATTCTCTGCCCTGATCAGCAAGCCGGTCAAACAGTCCACACTGTACAATGTCTTTAACCATTTATTTGGCCAAGAGCCGACAACGGTATCGCCTAAGCCAGCGGCTGCCCTATCCTTTGAAGACTTAAAAGCTGGTCTGCCGCCGCTGCGGATTCTCATTGCCGAGGACAACAAAGTCAATCAAATGGTGGCACTGCGCATCTTAGAAAAATTGGGCTATCGCGGTGATATTGCTGCCAATGGTTTGGAGGTGCTGGATGCGGTGCAACGGCAGCCCTATGATGTGATTTTGATGGATATGCAGATGCCGGAGATGGATGGGATAACGGCTACCCGTGAGGTGATTAATCTGTTTCAACAGCTGAACCAACCCCGTCCGCGAATTATTGCCATGACCGCCAATGCCATGGAGAGCGATCGCCAGCTTTGCTTGGATGCAGGTATGGACGACTATGTGAGCAAGCCCATTAACCTTGAAGACTTAGTGCGTGCCCTCCGTCAGTGCCATCCCCTCCAGACCTCAACAACTTAACATTTAGCGATAGACTAAAGGAGATAGATTAACTGGTTCTTGATTCCAGCTAGGAATAAATAATTATCTATGGTTACCCCTGAACAACTGACCACCTTAATTCAATCCAGCTTGCCCGATGCCTTTGTGCAAGTGCAAGATTTGACCGGGGGTGGCGATCATTACGAAGCTGTAGTGGTCTCTGCCGCCTTTGAGGGTAAGCGACTGGTGCAGCAGCACCAATTGGTCTATAGCAGCCTTAAGGATCTCATGGCCAGCAATGAACTCCACGCCCTTGCCCTCAAGACCTATACCCCCCAGCAATGGGCACAACGCCAGTGATTTAGAATGCAATCTATTGCTGTTCTTTTGTAACTTGTGAACTCAAGAGGGAAAGCCAACGATGACACCCGAACTCCACGCCAAAATTGATCACCTCGTCAAAAGCAACAAAATCATTGTCTTTATGAAGGGCAGCAAGCTCATGCCCCAATGCGGGTTTTCCAACAATGCGGTGCAAATCCTGAATGCCCTCGGTGTTCCCTATGAAACGGTGGATGTCCTTGAGGATTTTGAGATTCGCCAAGGGATTAAGGAGTATTCCAACTGGCCAACGATTCCCCAAGTGTTTATCAATGGTGAGTTTATTGGTGGCTCGGACATTCTCATTGAGCTATACCAAAGTGGTGAGTTGCAACAACTGGTTGAGGTGGCCTTCGCTTCATAGTTTTTGCTCACCTTACACTGACGCCCAAAATAAATCCCCCATTGCTGGGGGAGCTTCATCATCTGTTCAACAACCTTGACCGTTTGGCCGAGAAAGTGGCGGATTAGCCAAGGTTCACTTTGACGACGCGGTTTTTCTCTTCTTCCGCTTTCGGCAGGGTCAGGTGCAAGATGCCATCTTTGTATTCGGCCTTGACATCGGTGTTTTGAATCCGCACTGGCAGAGGAATGACCCGTTGGAATTTACCGTAGCGGAATTCGGTGCGTTTGATACCATTGCTTTCGCTTTGGCTTTCAGATTTGCGTTCGCCACTGACAGAGACCGCATCCGCCGTCACTTGAATGTCGAGGTCTTTGGCCTCCATGCCGGGCAGTTCAATTTTTAGAAGCAAAGCATCAGGGGTTTCTTCGAGTTCGGCTGCCGGCAAGAAGCTGAGATCGTTGCGGCGTTCGGTCAAGGGAATCAATTCATCAAATAGACGGTTCATTTGGCGTTGTAGCGCATCGATTTCGCGGAACGGTTCCCAACGAACGAGTGCCATACGCTGATCCTCCTGTATTCCTTAAGGTTTTAGATTGCCCACGGGATGATTTACAGAGAGAACAGCACCAACAATTAACTTTGTTTTTGTTTCCCTTGGTATTGCTTGGGCTTATTCCCTCTGCCTACCTTCACTATAGAGGATGCAAGTCTTGATCCAAGTGGGGTTTAACGATCTCTCCAAGTTCCTTTTCCCGAACCTGTATTATCCTGATGGGGAAATTAAGGAAACATTAAACCTTGTTAGCCAAAAGGTTATCAACAGGGATTTCTTGCAGAATGGCTTGGGCATTGGCGATCGCCAGTGTCCCCCGCAGAAAACCAATATTTGCCCCCGGACAGAGATAACTCAGGGACTTCTGCCGACAAAAGGCTTTTAATGTCTCAACACTGCGCAGTTGTCGAGGCCAGTGGAAGGTGGTCGCCGTTTTCATCGGTGCCAGTTCTCCCGTCGGCGTAGGGAGTAGGTGACGACCGCTAAAGAGAACACCCCCTTGGCCAGACCAATAGACACAGGCGCTGCCGGGGGAGTGACCGGGTGTCCAGAGGATTTCGAGGGTTTCACTGACTTGCAGATGGTTCCCAAAGGTGGTCACGGCCACTTGGGGCAGCAGGTAGGCCTCTTGGGCATGGATGATCACTTCACAGTTAAAGGTGCGCTGCAGCTCACGAACGCGGGCGATCGCCCCCCGATGGGTAAGGATGAGGCGCTGAACGCCACCCTGCTCCCTGAGCCAATTTTGGCTGCTCTCTGTCCAAGGGGGGGAATCAATAAGGGTATTGCCATCATTTTCTACAATGAGATAAGCAGTGCCTCCCAGCGTCTCGCGGTTTGGTGGAAACCCGTAAACCATGGGCAATACAAGGCGGGGCGGTTTCTGTTGTTGAGCCACAGGTATCGAAATCATGACATGGATTTCCCTTATTGTATTGGGTTTGATCTTGGTGTTTATTGTCCGCCAGAGTGCTGCCCGTGTCAGTCAAACCCCTTGGTGGCTCCTATGGCTGGTGCTGATGTTGCCAGCATTTTTTATTGGGGGTTGGATGCTGCTTTTAGGGAATACCCCTGTGCCGTCGGGATGGTTGATCCTTGTTTTTGTCACCAGTTCGGTGCTCTATCTTGTGCTTTTGCGCCGAGGCCAGCCCTCCTTACCAGCGGCACCACCCACACCCCCACCGCCCACACCGACGGAAAATGGCAAGCTCCTCAATCAGGATGAAGAAACGCAATTGCAGAGCTGTTTCCCTTGGGGCATGTACTATCTGCAACAAATTGAGTATCGTCCGCAGGCGGTGATCTGCCGGGGGCAAATGCGCGGGGATGCCAACCAAGTCTATGAAACCGTGGAGCGCAATATTGCCCAACGCTTTGGCGATCGCTTTCTGGTCATGTTTCAAATGGGTTTGAGTAATAAGCCCTTTTTTGCCTTGATTCCTCGCGATCGCCTGCCCCAGCCCCAACAGCTTTTTCGTCCCGGTCTTAGCCTTGGCCTACTTGCCTTAACCTTTCTCACCACCACCGTTGCTGGCTTGGCACTCGTGGCGCCTGATCTGACGGCGGCGGAGCTGCGACTCAATCCCAGTTTGCTCTGGCAGGGGTTGCCCTACAGTGTCAGTCTGCTGTTGATTTTGGGCATCCATGAACTGGGACACTTTGCCACCGCGTGGTATTACCGCGTCAAAGCAACGCTGCCCTACTTTATTCCTCTCCCCTTTGCCATGGGCACACTGGGGGCCTTTATCCAGATGCGATCGCCCGTTCCCCATCGCCGTGCCCTCTTTGACATCAGTATGGCAGGTCCCCTTGCGGGATTGCTCGTGACGCTACCGATTCTAGTTTGGGGACTACAGCAGTCCGAGGTGGTACAACTGCCCGCCAATGCTTCCGAGCAGCTCCTCAATCCCCAAGTGTTTAGTCCCCGCATTTCGCTTCTCTTTGCCCTGATTGCCAAAGCCATTTTTGGCGCTGCCCTCAAGAGTGATAGTGCGCTACACCTCCATCCGATGGCAGTGGCGGGGGTGCTGGGCTTGGTGGTGACGGCTTTGAACTTGATGCCGGTGGGTCAATTGGATGGGGGGCACATTGTCCATGCGATGTATGGTCATCGGGCGGGGGCAGTCATTGGCCAAGTCAGCCGTTTACTGGTGCTGATTCTCTCCTTTATTCAACCGTGGCTCTTTGTCTGGGCCTTGATCCTCTTCTTTATGCCTGCCTTTGATGAACCTGCCCTCAATGATGTCAGTGAATTGGATAACTGGCGCGATGCCCTTGGCTTGATGGCACTGGTGTTGCTATTGCTCATTATTTTGCCGGTGCCGGCACCTCTGGGGGATTTGCTACTGCCGACACACCCAATGCCATAGGGGATGGCGTTGCCCCTGTTGACGAATGCGCAGGACTTGTTTTTCTAGGCGTTGCTGCCACTTGGGGGATCTGCCCCAGAAAATGTTGCGGGTCTGCCAGTAGAGAACGCTCAGGGTCATGCCAATGCACAGCGCCAAACCGATCGCCGGCAGCCGATTGAAGAGAATGCCATAACGCAACGCTGCCCACGTAAAATGCTCCCGCATCAGGCTAATTTCATAACGGAAGCCCCAGAGACTCAATGTGCCAACCGTCAGCCAAAGAAAGAGCACCACACTCCAGCGCATGAGAACGGTAAAGCGATGCAGGCGATCCACCTGCTGCCGAAATTCTGACTCAAGGCCTTGGGGCATTCGCGATCGCTCGTTAGCAGACATTTCTCTTCTCTATCGTATCTTTTTGCAGCTTTTTCATCATCTAATGTTGGTTTGAGAGGATCATTGGGCAGGGATTGCAAAGCCTCAATTTTATCTTTGTGGCACACTGTTGAGAAACAATGCCAGTGACAAGGAGCCTCCGATGCCAAGCGTGAGTTTACTGCGGGCAACATCCTATGACCTTGACCGTCTCAGTGCATCCCTTGAGGAACTCCTAGCGCCCTTGGGGGGAATGGCGGCGATCGTCAAACCGGGCGATCGCGTGCTGCTCAAGCCGAATTTACTCACCGGCGCACGACCAAAACACGAATGCGTCACTCGCCCAGAACTGGTCTATTGCGTTGCCAAAATGGTGCAGGCGGTGGGGGGACAACCCTTCCTAGGGGATGGACCTGCCTTTGGCTCGGCATTGGGGGTCGCCCGCAACAATGGCTATTTGCCCTTTATTCAGGAATTGAATTTACCGGTCATTGAATTCCATGGCGATCGCTATGCCACCGCCAATCCTGAATTTGCTCACCTGCGCCTGAGCAAAGAAGCGATGGCCGCCGATGTCGTCATTAACCTACCCAAGGTCAAATCCCATGTGCAACTCACCCTCACCCTTGGGGTCAAGAATCTCTTTGGCTGTGTCCCCGGCAAAATGAAGGCATGGTGGCATATGGAAGCCGGCAAGGATGCCGATCGCTTTGGCCGCATGCTCGTGGAAACTGCACGGGCGATCGCCCCCGACCTCACGATTGTGGATGGCATTATCGGCCATGAAGGCAATGGCCCCAGTGGGGGAACGCCGCGCCCCCTGAATATTTTGGGTGCCAGTCGCGATGTCTTTGCCCTCGATCGCGCTCTTGTGGCGGTTCTGAATGTTGATCCGGATCGCGTTCCCACCCAGCGTGCCGCCACCGCCCTTGGCTACAACTATGACCTCAGTGAGATTGACTTTCCCTTGGCACAGCCCCATGAATTGGCGATTCGGGATTGGCAACTGCCGCAGCAGATGATGCCCATTGACTTTGGCGCGCCGCGTGTCCTCAAATCCACCTTCAAACATCTCTATATTCGTTGGATCAAAGAACCCCTAACCGCCTATAGCCAAAAGGTCTAAGTTCTCAGGGGGGACGGCCTTTGATAAGCTAGGAAAATGCTGTTGGGGAGAACCGTCCTTGAGCTTTGACTACGATCTCGTCATTATCGGTGCGGGTGTGGGGGGACATGGGGCTGCCCTGCATGCCGTGAGTGTCGGTCTGAAAACGGCCATTGTTGAAGCCGCAGAAATGGGGGGCACCTGCGTCAATCGCGGCTGTATTCCCTCAAAGGCTCTCCTTGCGGCAGCCGGACGGGTACGGGAACTGCGTCAAGCCAGTCATTGGCAAGCCTTAGGGATTCAACTGGGGCGGGTGAATGTGGATCGCGCGGGTGTGGCTGCCCATGCCGCCAATTTGGTACAAAAAATCCGCAGTGATCTGACAAACAGCCTCAAGCGTCTCGGTGTGGATACGCTCATTGGTCGCGGGAAAGTGGCGGGTTCCCAAAAAGTGAGCATCAGCACCCCCACAGGGGAAAAAATTGTTACCGCCAAGGACATTATCATTGCCACGGGGTCAGTGCCTTGGGTGCCCCCCGGTATTGAAGTGGATGGCAAAACCGTCTATACCAGTGACGATGCCATTAAGCTGGATTGGTTGCCACAGTGGGTGGCGATTATTGGCAGTGGCTACATTGGCCTAGAATTTGCCGATATTTACACCGCCCTCGGCAGCGAAGTGACCATGATTGAGGCTCTGGATCAACTGATGCCCACCTTTGATCCAGATATTGCTAAACAGGCACAGCGGGTCTTGATTGCCCCTCGCGACATTGAAACCTACAGCGGTACCTTAGCCAAGCGGGTGATTCCCGGTAGTCCGGTGGTCATTGAATTGGCGGATGCCAAAGCCAACGAAGTGGTGGAGGTTCTAGAGGTGGATGCCTGCCTTGTGGCCACCGGTCGCATTCCCGCCACTCAAGATATTGGCCTAGAGAGTGTGGGCGTCAACACCGATAAGCGTGGCTTTATCCCCGTCAATGAGTATTTGGCAGTAACGAAAAAAGGGAAACCCGTTCCCCACCTGTGGGCGATCGGTGACGCCACGGGGAAAATGATGCTTGCCCATGCCGCTTCGGCGCAGGGAATTGCTGTCGTGGAAACCATTGTTGGCCGACCACGCCAAGTGGATTATCGCAGTATTCCTGCAGCGGCGTTTACCCATCCAGAAATCAGTTTTGTTGGCCTGACGGAACCCCAAGCCCGCGAATTGGCGGAAAAAGAAGGTTTTGAAGTCCAAGTGGCACGCACCTATTTCAAGGGCAACTCAAAAGCGCTGGCGGAAACCGAAACCGATGGCCTTGCCAAGGTGATCTTCCGTGCGGATACCGGCGAGCTACTGGGGGCGCATATCTTTGGTCTCCATGCTTCGGATTTAATTCAAGAGGCCGCCAATGCCATTCGCGATCGCCAAACCGTGAGCCACTTAGCCTTTAATGTTCACACCCATCCCACCCTCTCGGAGGTGCTGGACGAAGCCTTTAAGCGTGCCCACGAGATGGTGAGCCACCGCTGAACTTGCTACGATAAAGTTTGGAGTCTTTCAGGAGTGGGTGATGACACAGGCCACACAACCCGCCAAGGGAATCATGATGACCGAAGCTGCCCTCAAGCACGTGCTTGAACTCCGCGATCAGCACGGCAAAGACCTATGTTTGCGGGTCGGCGTCAAAGGGGGTGGCTGCTCCGGCATGTCCTACACCATGGACTTTGAAGACCCCGCCAATATCCGTCCCGATGATGAAGTCTTTGACTACGATGGCTTCAAGGTGGTCTCCGATCCCAAGAGTATGCTCTACATCTATGGCTTGGTGCTCGACTACAGCAACGCCCTCATTGGTGGCGGCTTTAAGTTTACGAATCCCAATGCCACCCAAACCTGTGGCTGTGGTACCTCATTTTCTGCCTAAGGAGTCCTGCCCTTGACCACATCTCAACCGGTGAGTGACGTTGAACGTCAATTTGAGGCGGCGATCGCCCGCTACAAAGAAGGGGCACCGCCGGCGGAACTGATTCCCACCTTCAAAGAGATTTGCCAGCGTGCTCAAAAAAGTAGCGCCGCTTGGACGTGCTTAGCGTGGCTCTATCTCCTCGATGACAAGCCCCAATCTGCCCTGAAGGCTGCCCAAAAAGCGGTCAAGCTAAATCCTGAAGACCCCCAAGCCCGCATTAACCTTGCGGTAGCGATGCTAGAAACAGGCCAAAAGGGGGTTCGTCCCCACATCGAATTGGCGCAAACCGTTGTTGCTGCTGTCGCTGAGCTGCGCCAAGAGGTCATCGATAACTTTGCCGACGGCCTGCAGCGCAAACCCAATTGGGAGAGCCTTGCCCGCGTCAAACAGTGGGTATTGGGGGGATAGCTATGGCACGGCTGCGGGACGTGATCAATTGGCTCTTGGTGGCGGATACCTTCTTTGTCTTGGCTAGCTTTGGCTGGTTTGTGGTCGCCCTTGTGGGGCGCTCCTTGGCGCTACCCCTTGGCTTTGATCTCTGGTTCAGCCTCTGGGAACCCCTCTTTATGCCTGCGATTGGCATCTTAATGGCCGCCGCACTCATTAACGGTGCCCTGAGTTATGTGCAAAACCGCTGGCTGCTGCGCTCTGTTGGCAGTGACTTGCGATCGCGGGATTAATCCCTAAACTTGCTCTGCTTCCACATCTACGGCCGTGGTGAGGTTGGGCGATCGCCGGCTTTTAATCCGCTCCACCAGCAATTGCGTTAGCTCACTGGCAAGGATCACCATGACCGTGACATCATCCAATTGACCAACGATTGGCACTAGGTCTGGTGAAATATCCAGAGGACTGAGCAAATAGATCAAGCTGGCGGCAATGATAAACCAGCGATATTTAGGATGCCGCAACACATTCCGATACCAGTTGTAGAAGCCGCTCATGGCGTATCAACCTTGAACCCTGCTCCTATTCTGGCATAGGGACTCAATGGCCCTAGGTGGGGAAAACCGTCCGCGGCTAATCAAAGTAAAAGAGCGTCACCACCTTATGCTGCTCTTCCGCCAGTTCACAGGTTTGCAGCAGTGTGTGGCTATCGTGAAAAGCAAAACAAATCAGTTGCTGGCAGCGGGAAATAATTTCCTGATTGCAGAGGGAACTGGCTTCTGCGAGGGGCAGGTGATCGTTTTCGGGCTTCTCCACCAAGTGCATCACCTTATCCAGTTGTTGGCGGGACTCGCGAGGCTGGCGCTCAAGACTTTGGGGCAAGATCACCGTTAGCAAATTGGGGTCTGCCCGCATGGCTCCCCGAATCGCAGCCGCATTGGTTCCAACGGCACCTGAGGTCATCAAGCGGTTACCCGCCAGCACGAGGGCATAGCTCATCATTTCAATGAGGTGCTGATGCGTAATCGGGACGTGACGCGAGCCAAGGAGCGCAATCCGCTTCGGACCAGAGTCTTGGATTGTCGCTAATTCCTGCAAAAACTCATCAATTTGGGGGGAATCAATGCCCGGAAGATTCGTCGCCTGCGTCAAGAGCGTGTCTCATGTGCTACGGAACGACGCTATTTTAGCATTTTGGCCTTCAATTCTAGTAGGGGTGAATCCAGTTACCAACTGCCCGAAGCCCCCCCACCTGAGGAATGCCCACCCTCATCATCACTGCGGCTCGAGTAACTGTCGTCATAGCTGGAGTAACTGTGGTAGCGATCGTCATCATCGTCGTAGGAGGGGCGAGAGCGATCCTGAGGCTGCGGCCAGTTGCCAAAAAAGAAATTGAAAATAAACTTGACGATCGCAGAAATGATGCTGGAAGGAATAAGAATGATCAGACCAACAATGATAAAGATGCCCGTAATAATGTTCCCCCCGGCAGTGCTGGTGTAAGTTGAGGGGACAGAGCTACTGGAGGTGGTCAACTGATTGGTCCCCAGTTCATTGAGCAGAGCACGCACCCCATTCATGATGCCCTGCGCCATCTGGCCCCGGCGAAAGTCCGGCAGCATATAGCGATCAATCACGGTTTGCATGCGTGGGTTCCAACCACTGCCATAGGCACTGCCCAATTCAATCCGCACCTTGCGATCGCCAGGGGCAACCAACATCATCACGCCATCATTGCGCCAACGGCTACCCACGCCCCGATGGTTAAATAAATCCGTGGCAAAGGCTTCAAAACTCGGGTGTTGGTTGCTGTAGTCGCGATAGGAAGGAATCGTTACCAGCAGGACTTGCTGATTCGTGCGTTGATGAAATGCTTGAAGTTCGGAGCGAACCTGTTCCCGCTGGGGATCCTCTAACACCTTCACTAGATCGTTGATGTAGGTATCGGGTAAATCAGGGAAGCGCACATAGGCTTGAATCGGCGACGGCGCCAGCGTCAACATCAAACCGGCCACCACAGAAAGGATCAGCAACAAAGGGCGGTTTCGCCAGCGCAAAGTCATCATTTTTCTGAAAGGAGTGCATCTTGGCTCACAGTATAGCTTTTCTGCTCAAAAACATTCACAAAATGTGTGTATTGATGACTAATTTATGACTAAGTTTCGTTTAAGAATAGATTAATTGTTTCTGATAGATAATTGACGCAGGCACTGGTCTGAGAGCATTAGAGAAATTGACAGGGTTGACGAATTGCCTGTGCCAATAACTGCCGATACTCGCGATCGCTGACAACATATGCCCCAAAGCGCTCAAGATGGGGATTTTGCAGTTGGGCATCAAACAGCAGAAAGCCGCGACGCCGCAGATACTCCACCAGTTTCACCATCGCCACTTTCGAGCCGTCGGGGATGCGATAGAACATGGACTCACCAATAAATGCGCCGCCAATCACAATACCGAGAATGCCCCCTGCCAGTTCATCCCCCTGCCACGTTTCAAAACTTACTGCCCAACCCGTGGCGTAAAGCAGATGGTACACCTCCTTGAGACGGGGTGTTATCCATGTACTCGGGCGATCGGCACACCCCTCAACCACAGCAGCAAAGTCCCGGTTAATCGCTACTTGAAAGCGATTTTGATTGAGCACCCGCTGCAAAGACTTCGGATAGCGAAACCGCTCATCGAGGGGAATCAATGCCCGCTGGCGGCTGGTGTACCACTCTAGGTGATCGCCTTCCCCCATGAGAAAGTAGCCTTCGGCATAGCCATCATCAATAAAGGTATCGCGTACCCACTCGGCCTCAGAAATCTCCATGCTGATAATCTGAACAATAGACACTTCACATTAACTCTAGTGTTGCCTATGCTACTCTCATCCTCAGCTGTCACGACAACCATTAGCCGTTACTGGCGCTGGTGTGTAGCATTGCTATTGGCCATCCTGTGGATTCTGCTCACCCCTACGGGGGCGATCGCCGAAGATTACACGAAAGAAGCCCTGATCAATATGGATTTTTCCGGGCGGGATCTGCGGGGGTCGGAATTCACAAAAGCCAACCTCTTCCACAGTAACCTCAGCCACACCAATCTTCAGGGGGTAAGCTTCTTTGGTGCCAACATGGAAACGGCTAACCTTGAAGGTGCCGATTTACGCTACGCCACATTGGACACCGCACGGCTGACCAAGGCCAATCTCACCAATGCCATCCTTGAAGGTGCCTTTGCTTTTAATACCAACTTTGACGATGCCATTATCACCGGGGCTGACTTTACCGATGTGGAACTGCGGGAAGACGCCCAACGCAAGCTCTGCAAGGTTGCCAGTGGCACTAATCCCGTGACGGGGCGCAAAACATGGGAAACGCTCCACTGTGAAGACTTTGCCACTTAATCCGTCTGCGTTTGCTCAGGATGATCCCCACGATTGTCCGTAGGACACGCTGCGCGATCGCCCGTGTCGGGAATTCTGATAAAGTATTACAAAAGTTAAGATTTATGACTAGAGTTTTTCATGAACGTTTTTATTGTTGGCGGTACGGGTACCCTAGGGCGGCAAATTGTGCGCCGCGCTTTAGATGAAGGACATCAGGTCTATTGTTTTGTCCGCAGTCCAGCCAAAGCCACCTTTCTGCGGGAATGGGGCGCCACCATTCTTCAGGGAAACCTCTGTGCTGCTGACAGTATTCTTGAGGCATTGCAGTACGCCAAAGCCTCAGTGGTCATTGATGCCTCTGCCACTCGCCCCACCGATACCCTAACCATCGAAGCAGTGGATTGGCAAGGCAAAGTCAACTTGATTCAGGCTGCCCAAGCTGCTGATATTGAGCACCTGATCTTTTTCTCGATTATGGGAGCGCAGGACTATCCCCACGTGCCCCTGATGCAAATCAAACACTGTACCGAAGACTTCTTGCGCGAATCAGGGCTAAACTACACGATCCTGCGTCCCTGTGGCTTCTTTCAGGGCTTGATTGGCCAATACGCGATCCCGATTCTGGAAAATCAATCCATTTGGGTTTTGGGAGAGTCCACCGCCATTGCCTACATGGATACTCAGGACGTGGCCAAATTTGCCGTGCGTGCCATTGATCGGCCAGCGACCTATGGCAAAACCTTTGATCTAGCGGGCACCCGCGCTTGGACAGCCGATGAAATTATTAAGCTATGTGAAAATCTCTCAGGGCAGGAGGCAAAAATTACCCGCTTGCCCATTGGGGTTTTGCGAGCCGCACGGCAGGCCACCCAGTGGTTTCAGTGGACATGGAACATTAGCGATCGCCTTGCCTTTACGGAAGTGATTGCCAGTGGTCAAGTCTTCAATGCCCCGATGGAGGAAGTCTATCGCACCTTTGACCTCGATCCCAGCGAAACCCTGACCCTTGAGGCCTATTTACAGGACTATTTCACCCGAATTCTGCGTAAACTCAAAGAATTGGATTACGAAAAAGCCAAACAGAAAAAATCTGGACGCAAAAAACGCAGTCCCTTTAAGTCCACCCCCTAGGAGTTGCTGTGAAGGCGGGGATCATCTACAACGAAGGCAAACCCCTTGCGGTCGAATTGGCTACCCATGTCCGTCAAATCTTAGAGCTTCAGGGCTGGGAAGTGCACATGGCCACGGGGATTGGTGGCATTCTTGGCTATTCCCGTCCCGATAGTCCCGTCTGCCATACCCCCATTGATCAACTGGTGCCCCCCGGCTTTGATGCTTCCATGGCCTTTGCGGTGGTTCTTGGCGGCGATGGCACTGTGCTTTCTGCCTTTCGCCAGTTGGCTCCCTGTGAGATTCCGCTGCTCACCATCAACACCGGCCACTTGGGCTTTCTCACCGAGGGCTATGTCGCCGATTTAGAACCTGCCCTTGATCAAGTGCTGCGCGGCGACTACACGATTGAAGATCGCACGATGCTCACGGTTCAAGTCCTGCGCGATCAAACCGTTATTTGGGAAGCCCTCTCCCTCAATGAAATGGTGATCCACAAAGAACCCCTGACGGGAATGTGCCACTTTGAAGTGGATGTGGGTGCCCATGCCCGCGTGGATATTGCTGCTGATGGCTTGATTCTCTCCACCCCCACCGGTTCTACGGCCTATGCCCTCTCGGCGGGTGGCCCTGTGATTACCCCCGGTGTGGCGGCTTTACAATTGGTGCCCATTTGTCCCCACTCTTTAGCCTCCCGTGCCCTTGTCTTTGCCAACAGCGAACCGGTGTGGATTTATCCAGCGAACCCCTTCAAGCATCTCATTCTGGTGGTGGATGGCAATGCGGGCTGCTACATTCAGCCAGAGGATCAAGTTTTTGTGCAACGTGCCCCCTACCGTGCCCGCTTCATTCGCCTGCGTGCGCCAGAATTCTTCCATGTGCTGCGGCAAAAACTGGGCTGGGGACTGCCCCATGTAGCCAAACCACGCCCCAAGAATAGTCCAAATCCCTAGGGCAAATGGTCTCGAAGGAACCCCCGATGACAACAGCAGCCGAACGGATTCAACAACTGCGGCACCTGCTTCAGCGTGCGAGCTACGCCTACTATGCCCTCGATCAGCCGATCATGGAAGATGAAGTCTATGACCAGCTCTATCGCGAACTGCAGGAACTCGAAGCGGCTCATCCTGAGTACATCACCCCCGACAGCCCTACCCAGCGGGTCGGCGAAGCTCCCGTCAGTCAATTTGAGAGTGTCAGCCATCGCATTCCCCTCTATAGCCTCGAAAATGCCTTTACCTTTGCCGATATGGTGGCGTGGCAGGAACGCTGGCAGCGCTATTGGCGTAGCCTACGGCGAGAGGAGCCAATTCCCCCGACGGAATATGTCTGCGAACTCAAAATGGATGGCGTGGCCCTTGCTTTGACCTATGAAAACGGGTTATTGGTGCGGGGGGCAACTCGGGGCGATGGCCAACGCGGTGAGGATATTACCAGCAATGTGCGCACGATTCGCACCATTCCCCTGCGGCTAGCCGTCGAGAACCCACCACCAATCGTTGAAGTTCGTGGGGAAGCTTTTTTGCCTTTGGCGCGATTCCATCAACTCAACCAAGAACGCCAAGCCCAAGGAGAAGCTCCCTTTGCTAATCCCCGTAATGCCGCCGCCGGTACTCTCCGTCAACTGGATCCGCGCATTGTTGCCCAACGCCAACTGGACTTCTTTGCCTATGCGCTGCATTTACCTGAAGGGGGTAGCGTTCCCTTGGGTGAGCACCAAGCAGGGGAACCCCAATCGCAGCGGCAAGTGCTCAATGCGCTGCAACGCCTTGGCTTTCGGGTCAATCCCCACAATGCCGACTGCCCTGACCTAGAGGCGGTGAAAGCCTACTACGACCACTGGCAAACTGCACGCCACCAACTGCCCTATCTGACCGATGGCATTGTGGTCAAGCTCAATGATTTAACGCTGCAACAGGCTCTTGGCTTTACGCAAAAGTTTCCCCGAGGTTGTATTGCTTGGAAGTATGAACCGGAACAGGCGATTACCGATGTGGTGACAATTACGGTTCAGGTGGGACGCACGGGTGCGCTCACCCCAGTCGCTGAACTGGTGCCAGTGCAATTAGCGGGTACCACGGTATCACGGGCAACGCTGCACAATGCAGACTACATTGCCGAATTGGATTTGCACATTGGCGATAAGGTGGTGATCCACAAAGCCGGCGAAATCATTCCAGAGATTGTGCGGGTCTTTCCCGAATTGCGATCGCCAACGGCTCAACCCTTTACGATGCCCACCGTGTGTCCTGAATGTCATCAGCCGGTGGTGCGCCCTGCCAACGAAGCTGTGAGTCGCTGTGTCAATCCGCGGTGTCCGGCGATCGTGCGCGGCCAAATCCTCCACTGGGCAAGTCGGGATGCCTTGGATATTCAAGGGTTAGGGGAAAAGCTAGTACAGCAATTGGTGGCCAAGGAGTTGGTGCACACCCCGGCAGATCTCTATCGCCTGACGGCAGCACAACTGTTGCGCCTTGAGCGCATGGGTCAAAAGTCCGCTGCTAAATTGTTGCAGGCGATCGCCGACTCGAAAGAACAACCGTGGCCACGGGTGCTCTATGGCCTAGGCATCCGCCATGTGGGGAGTGTCAATGCCCAAGTGCTTGCCGATCAATTCAAGTCTGTTGAGGAGCTGGCCGCTGCTACCGTCGCCGATCTGTGTGGGGTCTATGGCATTGGTGAGGAAATTGCCCAAGCGGTTCACGAGTGGTTCCAAGACCCAGCGCACCAAACCCTCATTGCTGATCTCAAAGCCTTGGGGCTACAACTGGCGGCGGCGATCGCCACTGCACCAACGACTGGGCAACCCCTTGCGGGCAAACGTTTTGTGATTACAGGCACCCTACCCAGCCTCACCCGTGAAGCAGCCAAAACGCTGATCCAGCAACATGGCGGTCAAGTGAGTGAGAGTGTCAGTCGGCAAACGGATTATCTAGTGGTGGGCGAAAAAGCGGGGAGTAAACTGCGACGCGCTCAAGAATTGGGCATCCCCTGCATCAGTGAAACAGAACTTATAGAAATGTGTCGTTAGACAAAAAATTAGTGGGAGTACGGCGTCACGACCCTGAAAAATCTTTTAGCCTAAAAAGTGTGGCTGCTTAGTACCTAACGTTCAAGCACAATAGGGGGCAATTCGCTGATCTATGGTTTCTGTCACGCCGTCTCGACCTGCTGGGAGTGCCAATGCTATGACCCGTGCTCAGGGCTATCAGCATCAGTTACACCAAACTCATCCGACGCGCACCAATCACTATAGCCTGCGGGACTATCTGCAATTTGATCGCCAACGGGGCAGCATTACCGACTGGTATGATCAGCGGATCGCTCTAGCGACAGAAGACTTTGTCATTGGCCTAGTGGAAGGTCTCGAAGAGGAAGTTGGCCCTGCTTCTGCCCTCGTCATGTACAAAATTGGCGAAGAGTGGGGCAAACGCGATGCGGTTGTCTTTAAGCAACACTTTGAGCAAGAGTACCAGCGCGAACTACGCAAGGCCGCCTTGACATTTATCCTTGAGGCTTGGTGGTGGCCCTTTACAACCCTAGGCTGGGGCAACTGGGAAGTGGATCTCACGGAGCAAAAGAATGGTTTTATGTTCATCAATATCTTTGACTCCGTGGTGGCGCGCACCCTTGGGGATGTGGGTAAGCCCGTCTGCTACATCTATGCCGGTCTGTTTGCGGGCTTCTTTACGGGATTGATTCAAAAGCCCCTGAGTTGTATCGAGTTGCAGTGCTATGCCATGGGGGAAACCTACTGTAAGTTTCTCGTCGGTAAACAGGATCGCATTGATGCTGCTGCCTTCTGGCAAAACGAAGGAGCCACGGCACGGGATATTGAAAAACGCCTGCGCCAAGGGGAGTTGGTGAAACGATAAGCTCCAGGTGAGTGTGTTCATTTATTTTCTAGCGAGGGTTGCCCTATGTTCCGTCAGTTGAATCACTTAACCGTTGTTGCCGATGGTCGCTATGCCCGTCCTGAGGAATTGAACTTTCTGCGGGATTATCTGGCCTCGGTGGAGAGTCGCATCAGTGCCTACGAAAAAATCCGCACTGAGGCGGAAATGATGGCGGATAAAATTCAATCCATGCAAAAGGCAGAAAATCCCCGCTGCTTCCAGTTCATCAATGGCGATCGCTCAGAAATTTGCCGTCGTGATTTAGTGGATACCATTCGTCTGTGTGCCTCGGCCATGCTTTTTGCGGAGTTGGACTTGCTGCGGGATAATTTCTTACTTTGGTACCGCACCATTGTCAAATCCTTTAACTACGAAGCAACTGCCTCCTCCACCTATGGCAAGTACCTGCCGAATATGATGAAGCAACTGCTCACGCCCGAAGAACAACGGGTGATGCAGCCTGTCCTTGCCCTCGGCAGTTCAATTTTGTCAGAATAGAGTTGTTGTGGGGTGGGACTGATGCTGCGTCAACTAGAAAAACTCAGCCTTGAGGCCGATGGCCGCTATGCCAGTGCCAAGGAACTGGAATTTCTCAGAAATTATCTAGCAGCAGCGGAGCAGCGCATTCGTGCCTACGAAAAAATCCGCGATGCTGAAGAGAAAATCCTAGATCAGGTGGAGCAGCAACTGCGCGCCAAAAGTCCCCATATTTTCCGTAAGGGCAATCACGACTATTCCGCCGTGTGTCGGCGCGATCGCAAGCATGTGCTGCGCCTAGCGGCAGCGGCGATGTTATTTGCCGATTTGGATGCCCTGCGGGATGGCTTCTTGCTGTGGTACCGCACGATCATTAAGGCCTTCAAGGATGAAAAGGTGGCACAAGTGACGTACCAAGTCCTGCCCCAAGCGGTCAATCAAGTGCTCTCGGGAGAGGAAACACCGTTAATGCAGCCTGTGATGGCACTGACCCAGTCCATCCTAGGGGAATCGGCTTGAGCACCTGAGCAGTGTGGCAAAAATGCGCTAGCCTAGAAGCACCGATTGCACGGGGCAATTTATCACTCCTGCGATCGCCTTTGGCGTACCATTGGTATTCGCCGCTATAGTATTACTAAGATTCATTGGGATACACAAAGGCATGACCATATCGGCGCAATTGCTGCAACGGGCAGATTTGATCGGTACACAGGTAATTACCCGTGATACTGGTCGGAAGTTAGGCGTCATTAATCAAGTTTGGGTCGATATTGACCAGCGGCAAGTGGTGGCCTTGGGGGTACGCAATACCCTCTTTACAGGGGAGCAACGCTACATTCTTCTCGACAGTATTCGCCAAATTGGCGATGTCATTCTCGTTGAGCACGATGATGATGTCACCGAAGCTCTCAATACCTACAACTACAGCACACTGATTGATAGTGAGATTGTCACCGAAACCGGCGAAGTGCTGGGTAAGGTACGGGGCTTTAAGTTTGATCCTGAAACGGGCGACATTACGGATTTGATTTTGGCTTCCATTGGCTTGCCTTGGATTCCGGCGCAACTGATTAGCACCTACGAGTTGCCCATTGAGGAAATTGTCAGCACCGGCCCTGATCGCATTATTGTCTTTGAAGGGGCAGAAACCCGCCTGCGGCAATTAACAGTGGGTCTCTTAGAACGGGTCGGCTTGGGGGCACCCCCTTGGGAAAGCGACGAGGACGAGTACTATCAACCCGTTACGCCGAGCAGTAATCAATTGCCCTCCGGAGCGCGATCGCCTGTCTATCCCCCCCAACGCAGCCGCAGTGATTACGAAGCCGATTGGGAAACCGCTCCCCGGCGGCGCCGTCGCCAGCCCGAGTATGTGGAGTATGAGGAGGAGTATGAGTACGAAGAGCGTCCCCGCTCGCGTCAAGTTAAACCTCCAGCTCCAGCCATGCCCGTAGAACTGCCGGAATCGGAACCCACTGCCGATCCTTGGGAAGAACAACAACCGATTCGCCTTGAGCAGCGGCAGAAGCAAGAGGAATACGATCACGAATAGTCGGGAATAGTCCACAATGGCCTATGTCCCACTGGCCACGGTACTTCAGCAATGGCAGCAGGCTCCTGAATGGCAACAGCCGCAACACTTCTTGCGTCTTTTGGAGCAGTGGCCGCAGCTCGTGGGGGCGGTCGTCGCTGAGCACGCTGTTCCTGTGGAACTCACCAGTCAAGGGGTTTTGCATGTGGCCGTTGCCAGTAGTACTTGGGCACATCATCTGATGTTCTCGCGATCGCCCGTCATGGTCAAAATTCAGCAGACCCTTGGTATTCCCCTCAGTGATATTCGCTTTTCCAATCGGGACTGGCAACCCCAACGCTCGGCGATCGCTAGCCATGAGGCCTTACCGAAAGTCGGGAATCTTCCCAGTGTGGCGCCTGCGGCCACTCCCCAAGAGGCTTTTCAACGATGGCAAGCCCAAGTGCGCCAGCGATCGCGAGACTATCCCCTATGCCCCCGCTGTCAGTGCCCCACTCCCCTTGAGGAATTACAGCGCTGGGGGCGTTGTGGCCTGTGTTACACGCGATCGCTCTAAATACCAGAGCCGTTGAGAAACTCTTCAATGGGGCGATCGCTCAGGCGGCAGGCTTGACCTTGGGAGGCTTGCAACTGTCCTTGCGCCAGAGCAGGCACCTTTTCCTGCTGTTGCAGTGTTTGCACCTGTTTCTCTAGGAGTTCAATGCGATCCAAGAGATAGCGAATTGCTTCGGCCTCAGAGTCTGGCAGTTGACCGTGTTCCAAGGGGGCAATTTTGGCACCTGCACGATAGACAATTCGCCCGGGAATCCCCACCACGGTACAATCCGAGGGCACATCCCGCAGCACCACAGACCCCGCGCCAATGCGCACATTGTCCCCAATCGTGAGGTTGCCCAACACCTTTGCCCCAGCACCGACAACCACATTTTCACCGAGGGTAGGGTGCCGCTTTCCCGTTTCTTTACCGGTACCGCCGAGGGTCACTCCCTGATAAATCAAACAGTAATTGCCCACAATCGCAGTCTCGCCAATGACGACCCCCATGCCGTGATCAATGAAAACGCCCTTGCCAATCGTGGCGCCGGGGTGAATTTCAATCCCCGTCAGCAGGCGAGCAATGTGAGAAATAAAGCGGGGGATAAAGGGAATACCCCGCCGCCAAAGCCAGTGGCTCAACCGATGGAGAACAATGGCCTGAAGTCCGGGATAGCAAAAAACAACCTCTAACCAATTGCGGGCAGCGGGATCCCGCTCAAAGATAATTTGGAAATCTGCTTTGAGGGTGCTGAGCACACGCGGCTCCTTGGCAGTGATGCAACCTAAACAGCAGTTTTGATCTTAGCGGATTTTGCCAAGGTCTAAGAGGCTTCAGGAGGCCACCAAAGGGGAAGGTTGCGATCGCCGAGTGCGCTGTAGGCCATATTCGAGGGCTTCGGCAACTGCTTGGTAGGAAGCTTCAATGATATTGGCAGAGACACCGACTGTTGCCCAGCGATCGCGCCCATTACTGGATTCCACCAGCACCCGTGTTTTGGCTGCCGTGCCGGCATGGCCATCTAAAATCCGCACCTTGTAGTCCGTCAGGTGAAACTCGGCAATCTCTGGATAGAAGGACATCAAGGCCTTGCGCAGCGCCTGATCTAATGCTGAGACAGGACCATTGCCCTCTGCCGCCGTGAGCATCTCCTCCCCATTGACTTCAACTTTGACCGTGGCCAGAGACTGGCTGCGAATCGTGGCCTCTAGTTGGCGTGAATCGGTGCGGCAAAAAACATCAAAGCCCTTGAGGGTAAAGGGTCGCTGGCGCTGCCCTAGAACCTCCTGAATCAGCAGTTCAAAGCTCGCTTCCGCCGCTTCAAATTGATAGCCTTCGCTTTCTAGGTGTTTAATCCGCTCCAAAATCGTCCGACTCAGGGGATGCTGCCGATCCAACTCAAAGCCGAGTTCACTGGTTTTCGCCAAAATATTGCTGATACCCGCCTGCTCAGAAATAATAATGCGCCGTTGATTGCCCACCCAATGCGGCTCAATGTGTTCGTAGGTACGGGGGTTACGCTGCACGGCACTGACATGGATTCCCCCCTTGTGGGCAAAGGCCGACAGACCCACATAGGGCGCGTGATCATCGGGGGCAAGGTTGACAATTTCACTCACATGGCGGCTGACTTCCGTCAGTGTCGCCAACTGCTCCGGAGTGACACAGTCATAGCCCAGTTTCAATTGCAGATTGGGAATCAGGGTGCACAGATTGGCATTGCCGCAGCGTTCGCCATAGCCGTTGATCGTTCCCTGCACCATCCGCACACCACTTTGCACCGCCGCAAGGGCATTGGCTACTGCCGTCCCGGCATCATTGTGGGTGTGAATCCCCAGACAATCAAGGCCACCAAAGTGCGCCATTACGTCTGCCACTACGGCTTGAATTTGATGGGGGAGGCAACCGCCATTGGTATCACACAGAACGAGCCATTCTGCCCCAGCAGCCAAAGCCGTTTCAAGGGTTTGTAGGGCATAGTCTGGATTGGCAAGATAGCCATCAAACCAATGCTCAGCATCGTAGATCACCCGCCGTCCTTGGGAGCGGAGGAACTGGATTGAGTCGGCAATCATGGCGCAGTTCTCCGCCAATGTGGTCTTGAGACCGTCGGTGACATGCAGATCCCAAGATTTGCCAAAGAGTGTCACCCAGCGGGTACCGGCCGCTAGAATCGGCTCAAACATTGGCTCTTCTGCGGCCTTGCGGCCGGGGCGACGAGTAGCACAAAAAGCAACGATTTCTGCCTGTTGGAGGGGCGTTTCCTGCAACTGCCAAAAAAACTGTACGTCCTTGGGATTGGCACCCGGCCACCCCCCCTCAATAAAGGAAATGCCAAGGCGATCCAGTTGACGGGCAATCCGCAGTTTATCCTCGAGGGAGAGGGAGAGACCTTCCCGCTGGGCGCCATCGCGGAGAGTGGTATCGTACAGCCAAATTTTCACTGTGCCGACTCTCCCTTGGGATGCTCATAGTCATTGGCGTAAGCCTGCAGCAAAGAACTGACTTGGGAAAAGACCTCTTTACCAGAGGTTTTGCCAATGGCCGATCGCTCCGGATGAAATTGTGGCCGTGCCATGCTGCGGTTAATCGCCTCTTGGACTTGGGCGCGAATCAGATCCATGAGTTCCTCTTCAGCCCGCTGGCGTTGATACTGTGCGCCCTCTTCGGTTGTGGCGTAGAGCGGGGGAAGGCGGTTGAGGGCGTAGGCGGCAATATCTCCCAAATCAAGGGCGCATTCTTGCTCCGCTTCAATGGCAGCAATGCGGGTAATTGCCTCGGTGAGCACCAATTCTTCCATGACGTTGATAAATTGCTTGCGGGGAACCGCCACCACTTGCCCCGTCAATAGGGCACCCATAAGGCGATCCAACGCCATATAGTCTTCCACGGAGAGTTCGGTGGCTTTGTCGCAAATGCGTCCTACTTCTGCCTCCTGCGTTGGTGTGAGATAACCATTGCGCAGTGCTTGTTCAACAATCTCTTGAATCCCCATACGTGTTTCCGCCGTAATTGCTGTAGGGGCACTCCCCCACTCAAATTTAGTATATGCCGAGGAACTGCCAAGGGCAGGGGAAATTTTGCACTGTAGGTAGTCCATATTTTAGAAAAAGGCGGTAACGCTAAGATAACGATAAGAACTGTTGCAAAGAACTGCCAAATCCTACGAAATCTTTATATTTATACCTGTATAGCCAAGTGGTAAAATTGTCGTAGGAAATAATTAAAGGCTAGCAGTCGCCCACATCATTCTCATTTCTTCTTCTGTTGCAGCCTATGGTTGTTTGGTTGTCATCTTTTTTACATACCGTAGAGCCATTACTAGTCCCAATTTGTTTTTGTTTTGCTTGGCTGCTGCTGGCAATCATGGCGTGGAATGTGTGGCACTTCACACAGGAGGGGCTGGCGATCGCCCGCCGCTTACATCAAATTCCCTGTTCTCGCTGTCGTTTCTTTTCAGGAGACTACCGCCTCAAGTGTTCCCTACATCCCGATTGGGCAGCTACTGAAGCCGCCATTCAATGTCCCGACTATCATTTTGAATAAAGGACTGAGAGACCGAATTTATTCCTACAGCGAGTTGGAAGAGGGATCACCTTGTTACCAGAGTATCCACAATTGGTCATCTCCACCGAGGCCAGCACCTATATCGTCCCTCTTACCCAAGGCAATTCATGGGTGATTGGTCGAGGTAAAGACTGCACAATTGTTTTGGCGGATCGCTGGTCTTCCCGTCGCCATGCCATGATTCAGCGTCTGGATAATGATGATTATTATCTCATTGATTTGGGGAGTCGTAATGGCTGTGTGCTGAATGGTCAAATGATTCAGGTGCCGACGCTCCTCAAAACGGGCGATCGCTTTATTATCGGCAAAACAACCCTTGAATTTCGTACCGATGAGGCTGTCTCCACCACCCCGCCGGCTGCCCCTCTTGCCCTTCAACCCACCATTCTCATCATTCAACCCCCCGGCATTCAAGTACAAATTTGGCAAGAATTGCTGCGCAGTCAGGGGTTAGAAGTTATCGTTGAATCGGGGCAAATCAATAGCCGCCGCATTATTAGTGATTTTGTGACCGTGATGCAGCGCAACCCTGACCTGTTGCTCCTTGATTCGCAACTGGAAACCCCGGATATTGGTAACCTTTTGAATTGGATCAAGGCAACCTATCCCAAGCTGCGCAGTTTCATTATTGACCGCTACGACAACCATATTTCCCCCATGCAGCGACAATGGGCAGTAGAACATGGGGCAATTGATTGGCTGCCCGCACTGCCCGATGAAAATCTCACCATGTTTGGGGCAGAAATTGCAGCTCAATTACGCCGCATTCTCAAGGCCTTGGGACGCAACAAACTAGAGCAAGACAGGCTCGCAGTGGCTCTTTTGAATCTGCAATTGGCGACCAATGATGATTTGCCCTCCCAGTTGCTCAGTGAGTATGTCAATCGCCCGCCCTTTCCCCCTGAATAGTTGGCAGTTGATCCACCTGAAAATACTGGTGAAAGCGCTCAGTGACTTGGAGGATGTAGGAGCGACTTTGGCTATCCCGCCGCCGCTGAATAAACCCAAGGGTGAGGAGTTCTTGAATGTGTTGGTAGGCACTGGATCCCCGCAGTTCAATCACCTCTGGTTGGCGAATGGGGCCACGAAAAGCAATCAGGGCTAATGTGCGCTGTGCCGCAACCCCCAATTCAACGGGGATAAGGGACTGAACCAATTCTTGAAAGGCGGGCTTGAGTTGCAGGCTGTATCTATCGTCAATTTGGACAATTTCAAGGGCCGTTTGGCGATGGGCATAGTCGTTGAGTAGCTCAATCAGTGCCATTTCAACGGCCTCAGGAGCAGTGGCGGCAAGGGTTGCTAGTTCAGCAAGGGTCAGGGGCTGCGCCTTCAGGTAGAGAATGGCCTCCACCCGCATCGTTAATGTACGCAGGTCAGTGTCCCCTTGCATAGGCTATTGCCAGCGGAACAGGGCCGCTCCCCAAGTTAACCCCGCACCAAAGCCAGCGGTGGCAATTAAGTCTCCGGGTTGAATATGCCCCTGTTGAATCGGAGCCGTCAGGGCAAGGGGAATCGAGGCGGCGGAGGTATTACCATACTGACCCACATTGCTAATCACCTTTTCCTGAGGAATGCCCAAACGCTGGGCAACCGCGTCCAGAATGCGTTGATTGGCCTGATGCAACACCAGCCAGTCAATTTCCTCAACCGTACACCCCGCGCGGTGCAGGGCTTTCTCAATGACTTCAGGGACTTGGGTGACGGCAAAGCGATAAACTTCACGGCCATTCATGGCAATGGGAGCAAATCCCCCTTGGGCGATCGCGAGATTGTCCCCTAAGGTCTGGGGAGTACCAGCAAAGGCAAGGGTAAGGTGCTCATTGAGGCGACCATCACTGCGCAATTCAAAGCTCAAGAGTTGATCAGCATCGCTGGCTTGCAAGACCATCGCGCCGGCGCCATCGCCAAAGAGAATGCAGGTGCGGCGATCGCCCCAATCCACCCAGCGCGACAGAATATCACCACCAATGACCAAGGCACTGCGGTAGGCACCGGTGCGCAAATACTGAGCCGCCGTAACCAAGGCAAAGAGAAAGCCAGAACAGGCAGCCGTTAAGTCAAAGGCCACGGCATTTATCGCACCAATGCGAGTTTGCACCAAGCAGGCGGTGCCAAAGAGATCATCGGGCGTAGAGGTCGCCAAGATGATTAAATCGACTGCTGTGGGTTCTAGGCCGGCCATCTGTAGGGCTGCGCCCGCCGCTTCGCTGGCCAAATCCACAAGACGCTGGTCAGGAGCTGCCACGTGCCGTTCTTGAATGCCCGTACGGGATTGAATCCACTCATCAGACGTATCCACAAGGGCACTGAGGTGGGCATTGGTCAAGCATTGACGGGGGATTGCCGCGCCCACACCGCTAAATTTAACGCCCTGCACAGTCACTAAGCCTGATCCTCAACGGCAACGGCATGCTGATAACAGGCCTGAATCCGCTCTGAAACGCGATGATCCACCGCTTCCTTGGCTAGGCGAATGGCATTGAAAATCGAGGGCGCTTGGGAACTGCCGTGGCTAATGATACAGATGCCATCCACCCCCAACAGCAAACCACCGCCATGTTCGGCATGATCAATGCGCTGCTTAATTTTGCGGAGATTGGGACGCAGCAGCGCCGTACCCAGTTGCCCGCGCCAGCCCCGAGGTAGCTCTTCACGGAGAATTTGGACAAGGACACTACCCAAGGATTCAGCAAATTTAAGCAGAACATTGCCAACAAAGCCATCACAGACCACGACATCAAATTGTCCCGACAGAACATCGCGGCCTTCGGCATTGCCCAAGAAGGAGATTTGGCGATTTTGCCGCAGGAGTTGATGTGCCTTTAGGGCCAGATCATTGCCTTTGCAGTCCTCTTCGCCAATGTTAAGCAAGCCCACTTTGGGATCTTCGACATCCAAGACGTACTGGCTGTAGATCGAACCCATGACCGCAAATTGCTCAAGGTATTTCGGGCGGCAGTCCACATTGGCACCGACATCGAGGACAAGAACGGATTTGCCGGGGATGAGGGTGGGTAAGACGGCACCAATGGCGGGGCGATCAATGCCAGGGAGTCGACCCAAGCGCAATAGTGCCGCAGCCATCGCTGCCCCTGAGTGACCAGCGGAAACAACCGCATCAGCCGCACCCGCTTTGACCAGATCCATCGCCACGTTAATTGAGGCCTTGGGTTTCTTTTTCAGGGCGGTCAGGGGTTCTTCCCCCATTTCCACAACATCACTCGCTTCGACAATTTGGGGCTTGGCTGTGGGGGCATGTTCATTGAGGTAGCGCTGAATGGGCACCGGATCACCCACAAGGAGGATATCGGCATCTAATTCTTCACTGGCTCTGAGGGCACCGGCAACAATCTCATCGGGAGCATAGTCACCCCCCATGGCATCCACAGCAATCCGTGCACGAGTCATTGGCTGAACTCTTACGAGAAAATCCTTCAGAATTTTAGCAGATGACAGCCCTTTTCCTAAGAATGGCGGACACTGAACACGCTGAGGGGCAGTTTAGGACAAACTTCTACGGATAGAACCCTAGATCGGTGCCTGTGCCACTGTGGACATGGGCCAGTTGTTCATACTTACGGGCATGCTGACGTAGATCGGCGGCCTCAGTGTCACTCACTTCCCGCACCACTTTAGCGGGAATGCCCACAACCAAAGAGCGTGGGGGGACATCTTTGCTCACCACTGCCCCTGCACCGACAATACTGCCCGCTCCAACTCGAACGCCATTGAGAATCACGGCGCCAATGCCAATTAAGCAGCCATCTTCAACGGTTGCCCCATGAATAACCGCGCGATGCCCGACCGTCACCTCTTCCCCAAGGATCGTGGGTTGTCCCGGATCACCATGGAGGATGGCGCCATCTTGAACATTGGTGTGGGCACCAATCTCGATGTACGCCACGTCACCGCGTAAAACAGCGCCATACCAAATGCTACAGCCTTCACCCAAGCGGACATCGCCAACAAGGGTGGCATTGGGGGCAATAAAAGCAGCGCGATCGCTGGCAACGGGGGGCCAAAAAGCACTAGGGGCAGTGATTACCATTTTATCCCAAGCATCAAAAAGCTAAACGACAGTTTCCAAACTGAGGGTAAGCCTGAAATGGGCTTACGGATTCGGGGTTTCTGGTGTTGTGGGTGCCGGTGAGGGCGTGACGGCTTCGGGGGTGAGGGGCACAGCTTCCTCGCGGGGGGGACGGCGTTCGGGCACTGGTAGATGGAAAAAGATCGCAGCCATGACGGCTAAGCTAGCAGCGCCAATACCCAAAGGCATCAGTTGTTTGCGCAAAGGCACAGCAGGGGCGATCGCCCGCCGGGGGAGGGAATGGAATGTCGGTATCAGGGTAGGCAGTGTTTGGCTATCACTACAGAGTTGATCCAGTGCCTCCACTAAATCAGCCAATTGCAACCATGTCAGATGAACTTCTAGGGTTTCCCCTGCTTCATCGTTGGCGGGTGGCTCTGCATTTTCTTCTGGGGATACTTGCAGTAGCTTGCGCGGAATATGGAGGGATACTTGATTAGAGGCCTGAATCTCGACCTGAATCGGGTACTGGGGCGATCGCCGTAACTTAACACCACTCAGCCATGTTTGCGCTGCTGCGGGCACACTATTGAGCAATGCCACAAGGAATTCTTTCCCGCCCTTGACCCGCTGATTCTGGCCAATAATCTCCCACTCGCAGAGGGTGACAATATCCAACTGCTCTGCGCCGGCTTGACCACTCAGCCCTTCAATTCGCAGTGTGCAATTGGGCAATGAATACTGGCGTTGCAGCAGCATTAACTTACTTCCCCGTCAAATAAACTAAACCAAAGGCGTTCCATGCCCTTTGTACCTGCACAGAGCAGAAGTTGTGCCAACAGCTTTAGACCCAACTCATTGAGGGCTTGGTTATTTTTGTAGAGAAAGAGACCCGATCGCTGGAGGTTCATGCGTTTGCGAAAATGGCGGCGAAAGCGGTCTAAATACTCCGCCAAGGGGGCATAGGTTTCCGGGGGCAAATTTTGCGCCTGCAATTGATCCAACACCAAAAGTAAATGCCGCAGGATTGCCGTCTGCCGCCGCGCCACTTGCACAACCACTGCGGTGAGTGCCTTTGTTTCCGCTAAGGGCAAGGGGGTACGCTGGGTAATTTGGCGAAAGGGATTGGTGCAGCGAATTTGCCAAAATACGACCCGATTGGGGATCATCCCTTGCAGTTGCAGATCTCGCAGCACTTGCAACATCAACTCAGAGGCATGCAAATCAACGCACTCTAGGGCAAGCAACAATAAGTCTAATTGCCAACGTGCCCGCCGAGGACACACACTCACCCCTTGAGGGTCGGGCAGTGCTGCCAACATCGGAGGTAATAGCTCAACTTCAGGGGATTCGATTGTTGCTGGCATTGAGTTTGCCGTTTCCATACTCTCTAGAGTGCTCACTATACAGCAATAATGACAGGACTCATGGTGAAATAGGCCTAAACGATCTTAGCCGTTTCTTCGCTGACGACTGCCGCCTATCTTTATGTTGCCCCCTAGGCTAATTTTTCGAAAAGCAGGCTAGACTTGAGGGGAACCACAGGATTGTGAGGTTGCAATGAGTCAAGAGATTCCCCCCCCAGAAGCCTATGTGGTGCTTGGACTGGCTCATTGTTTTGTGCAGGTGGAGGGAAAACTCCAGCCCGTAGAGGTGATTGAGCCGATTCCCTCAGCGGCGTTGGAAGCCTTGCTCCATGGCTTGCCCACTTCCTATAGTGAAGCCCATGCCCTCACCTATGGTACAGCCCAAGATCCGCAGCAGGTGCAGCAGCAGTTTCCCCCCAGTGCCCATCTGTGTGATGACTATGGCGATCGCCTTGCAGCAGCGGCACGCACCTACATTGCCCGTCCCCAAAGTACCCGCCATATTCCCCTTGGCCAAACCTACCGCAACTTTAATACCTCCACAGAACGCAAACGGGTGCTCAACTCCGAGCGTATCGTTACCGCTGCCGACAATGTCAAACAACACGCCTACACCCACCAAGTCCTCTAACAAGTTGTCCTGATTCACGAAAGGAATGACCATGGTCAGTGAAGTGCAGCCCGTCCCCGCAACATCCCTTGACACGCCCCCAGAAAATGCGGTTGAGATTATTGAAACGGTGATTTCTAGTCTCCATCAAGGGGACGCCCCCCTCGTTGGCCAAACGGACAGTGGCAAAATTTGGATGTTTCGCTATGGCAGTGCCGAGGTCTTTGTACAGTTGAGTGGCCATACAGCGGAAGACTTTCTCACCATTTGGTCACCGGTACTGCCTCTGCCCGTAGCGGATGAATTGGCACTCTATCGTAAGCTCCTGACGTTGAACTGGCTCACCACCCTCGAGGCACACTTTGCCATTGCTGAAGACCAAGTCCAAGTCGTGGCTACCCGCACCCTAGGGGGGATTACTGCGGGTGAAATTTCCCGCCTAATTACGATTGTGGCGACACTCGCTGATGACTATGATGACGCCCTCAGGGCTGAGTTTAAGAGCTAATGAGGGCTTTCATATCCCGTACGGCTTGCACCATGCCCACAAGAACAGCGCGGCTAATAATCGTGTGGCCAATATTGAGTTCTTCAATGCCTTCAAGGCGGGCGATCGCCCCCACATTGGTGTAGGTCAGGCCATGGCCTGCATTCACCCGCAAGCCTAAGGATTTTGCTTGTTGGACACCATGAGCTAAAATCGCTAACTCCTGTTGTTGCGCCGCTTCCCCCTTGGCTTCAGCATAGCGACCGGTGTGCAGTTCAATAAATTGAGCCGTGGTTTTGGCGGCGGCTTCCAGTTGGGCCGGATCCGCGTCAATGAATAAACTCACAGGAATTCCTGCGCCTTGCAACGTTTGCACCACTTGGGTCAAGGGTTCCTGCTGACCCACCACATCTAGCCCGCCTTCGGTGGTGACTTCTTCGCGCCGCTCAGGTACCAACGTCACGTAATCTGGCCGAATGTCAAGGGCGATCGCCACCATTTCGGAAGTGGCAGCCATCTCTAGGTTCAAATGGGTGCGTACCGTTTGCCGCAGGAGGCGCACATCTCGCTCTTGAATATGGCGACGATCTTCCCGCAGATGTACGGTAATGCCATCAGCTCCCCCCAGTTCTGCCAAAACGGCTGCGGCTACGGGATCGGGTTCAACTGTGCGCCGCGCTTGGCGAATCGTTGCCACATGATCAATGTTGACCCCTAGGGTTGCCACTGCGATCGCTCCTTGTCGGAATAGAAGCTCAACCCTTCGGATAATACACCAAGGCAAGGTGCCATGTCGGTTGTCCGCGCTGGCCGTTTGCAACCTTTTGAGCCAGCCGATAGACTAACCCCCTAGGAGAGACAGGACAGTGGCTGATGACTTGGCGAGTACCCCGACGGCGGACTTTTGGCTGGTTTTATCCATGGCGAGGCGTGGATTGGCTGCTGTTGGGGGCTGTTTGGGCAACCACGGTCATTGGGGCGGTCTTCATCCACAGTAGTCAACTACACCTAGAGGAAAACGATAGTCTCCAGCATTTATTGGTGGGGGGGATGGGTACGATGCTTGCCCTGATCCTGGCCCGCGTTCCGGAATCGGTCTTTATGGGCAGTCATTGGGTCATCTACGGCCTGAGCTGTGCCCTGCTGCTAGCGGTTGATCTCGTGGGGGTAGAGGCCAAGGGAGCAGAGCGCTGGTTGGCGATTGGCGGCTTTAACCTGCAACCCTCGGAGTTTGCCAAAATCTCCCTCATTCTTACCCAAGCGGCACTGTTGCACCGCATTTCAGGCCACTCTCTGAAGGGCATTCTCAGTGTCTTTGCAGCCACCGCCCCCCCTTTTTTCCTGGTTTTGACGCAGCCGGATTTGGGCACGTCCCTTGTTTTCATTGCCATTACATTGACGATGCTCTACTGGGCGAATACCCCCGGCAGTTGGATTATCTTGATGCTTTCCCCTTTGGTGGCGGCAATTCTCGTTGCCCTGCCCCTACCCTACCAACTGAATATCGGCCTCTGGTTGGTGTGGACACTGGCGATGGCAATCGTTGCATGGCGGAGCTTGCCCTTGGGCTGGGTCGGTGGCTTGGGAGGACTGGTACTCAATCTCGGGGGGGCTGGCTTGGGGCAACTGCTTTGGAGCGTGCTCAAGGACTATCAAAAAACCCGTATTCTCATGTTTCTTGACCCCGACAAGGATCCCCTTGGGGCTGGCTACCACTTGATTCAATCGCGGATTGCCATTGGTGCTGGTGGGCTATGGGGGCGGGGCATTTTTCAAGGCACCCAGACCCAGTTGGGATTTATTCCCGAACAGCATACAGACTTTATTTTTTCAGCGATCGCTGAGGAGACGGGGTTCATTGGCAGTTTAGTTCTCCTATGCCTTTTTTGGTTAATCGGTTTGCGCTTATTGCAAATTGCCAATAGTGCAGGTCATGACTTTGGCTCGTTGCTGGCGATCGGTCTATTTGCCATGATCCTGTTTCAAGTGGTGGTGAATATTGGCATGACCATTGGTCTGCTCCCCGTGACAGGAATGCCGTTACCACTGGTGAGTTATGGCCGCTCAGCCCTGCTGGCGACCTATCTTGGCTTAGGTATGGTGCTCTCCGTGGCGAATCATCGCCCGCGATCGCGCTACTAACCGAGGCGCTAGCGTCCTAGTTTATTCGGAATGCCCTCACAGCCACCGGGAATCGTTTCACGGGAGCGGCTACCACTCCAAGCACAGCAATAGTAGCGTTGTTCTTCGGAGAGGTTCTTGACATTGGTAAAGTTGACATCCTCGACCACTGCACCCGTCTGCGCCCCAGTGCGAAAGTTGGGAGGATTCAGGCGATCGCGGGGGCTGGCCTGATCAGCGGTGCCATAAAAGAAGCGAACCCGACTGAGATCGGCATTGGTGAAATCCGCCCCCTGCAAAATCGCCCCTGCCAAATTGGCTCGTGTCAAATTACAGTTGCGAAAGAGGGTGCCTGTGAGATTGGCATCACTCAATTCGGTCCAGCGCAAATCGGTACCACTGAGATCAGCGCCCGCTAGCATACTGCCAAGGTTAATCACCCGCACACCATACTCAATGTCTTCCTCATAGCCACCCAGCCCATCAAAAATCGCCCGTCCCAGTCGGCGATCGCGCTTCAGCGGCGAGAGTAACTTTGCGCCTGACAAAAAGCGAATGATTTTGGCCTTGCCTTCGGCATCGAGTCCCCCTAAGATGGCGGCAGTGCGTCCCTCGGCGATCGCTCGCTCCGGCGGCCAATCCTCCAATAGCCCCTCATCGTCAAGAATGAGATCGGCAATCCCTTGGAAATAACTGTCAATCGTTTGCTGTTGGGTAATGCGGTTTTGTTGCGTCGTCAAATCCCGCGAGATCACGTATTGTCGCCAAGCCACATAGGCGGCCAAGAGCGCCACCAAAATTTGTCCCAAGGCACCGAAGCCCTCCGCCAGTGCCCCCACCGCATCCCAATTCGTACCTTGAAAGCGTCCTCGAATCCAGTCCATGGCGCCAGTCATGGCAATGAGTGCCACCACCGTCAAACTCAGACCCAGTGAGGCCAAAATGAACTGCCGTTGCTGTTCCGTGAGATCTTCAGTAAACCAGTGATAGGTCGAAGTCCAGACCAAGGGGAAACTCAGTCCCCCCAGCACCAAAGCAGCCACCACACCCACCGCATCCCAATCGAGTCCCCAAGCCACCAAGACAGTGACCATGGCGATCGGCATCAACACCGAACGCAGAGACTGCCAACCCGTGCGCCAACGACTACGAGCGGCTAACACTTTACTGAGACGCAAAGCAGCCGCCGTTTGGTTGTCACGGAGGGTCATTTTGTCTTCGCCCATCAGGATTTGGCCTACAGTTCAGGAATTAACCCAATCATAATCAGATTTTTCTTCGTTACATCCATAGAAAGTTCCCCTTCTCTCCTTAGAGAAGGCTGTACAATAATTCATAAAGTTTTCAGAAAACGTTTTGGGAGGTTATGGGTATGGATTGGCGTGTCCTGATTGTCCTGTTACCTGTCCTACTGGCTGCGGGTTGGGCAGTTCGTAACATTCTGCCCTATGCTGTCAAGCAGTTTCAAAAGCTCCTGCAAAAAGCCAAAGCAGCCTAGGACATTGATACGGCTGTATCCTCTGTAGAATTGTTGGGCAAGCGCTCCCCAAGGAACCAGACCGAGTGTGATCTTGGTTTTACTTCGGGGAGACTTTTTTTATAATAGGAAGTATATTGTTAACTTTTGTAAATTAGCTTTCAGGTTACTGCCATGCCTTCCCTCGAACAGCTTGCCCATCAACTGGAAAGTCCCAATTCCCGCGATCGCCTGCTGGCGCTAGCCGCGCTACGGGATGTCCCCTCTGCGGATGCCGTACCCCTGATTAAAAAAGTTCTTTGGGACGAAAATCTACAGATTCGCTCAATGGCTGTGTTTGCCCTTGGTGTCAAATCCACACCGGAGTGCTTTGACATTCTGGTGCAGTTGCTCGAGAGTGAACCGGATTATGGTATTCGTGCCGATGCTGCGGGTGCCTTGGGCTATCTCGAAGATGGGCGTGCCTTTGAACCGCTAGTGCGCGCCTTTTATGAAGACACCGATTGGTTAGTGCGCTTTAGTGCCGCTGTGGCGCTGGGCAATCTTAAGGATTCCCGCGCGGTGGATGTATTGCGCTCGGCGCTGAAAAGTCAGGAAGTCGTGATGCTCCAAGGGGCGATCGCCGCTCTGGGGGAAATTGGCGATCCCAGTGTTGTCGAAGATATTTTGCCCTTTGTGACCGCAGAGGATTGGTTGGTACGGCAACGGCTCGCTGAAGCTCTGGGCAATCTCCCTAGCCCGAAAACCCAAGCCGCTTTGGAATACCTCGCTAAAGATGAGCATCCCCATGTGGCGACGGCAGCCCAGATTTCTTTGCAACGCTTGCAAGAGCGACTTTCCTCCGAAGTTCAGGGCACTGGCAATTGAGATCAAACTTTTTTGCCCACTGCGGTTTCTGCCACAACTCTCTAAACTGGAAAGAAAGGCGCGGCATCCGCAGTAACCTATCTCTATGTCTATCCGAATTAAATTTCTTCCTTACCTCGTGGCAGTGCTGGTCGGGGTGATGGGTGCGATTATTCTTTCACAACTACATTTTGCGCTCTGGTGGGAGCCAGACCTGCTGACCCAACCGCCCCCCATTGTCGAGGCAGAACCAGAAACCACTACTGTTCAGCCCTTACCCCCTCCCCAAACGCCAGCCAACCCGCAACCGAATGGGCTACGCATCAGTAATCAAACGGCCTTTCCGGTGCGCGTGGTGTTGCTCGCTGCCCGCGATCGCGCCCATCCTGATCAGGGCGCCGTTCACTGGGATTTTGCTCCTATGGAAGGCAATATTAAGGGATTACTATTAACGCTGCCCGAAGGTAAGCTCACCCTCCAATCGGGGGATATTGTCTTGGCCTTTACCCTCGATGGTTCCAAACGCTACTGGGGGCCCTATGTCATTGGTGAAAATAGCGAACTTCAGCGCGATCGCCAAACGCAGGAATGGCAGTTGATCCTGCGTCCCTAGGAGGCCTCTGAAGAAAGACCCGAACGGATGGTTTCCACCAGTTCCTCGCTGTGCCAAGGCTTGTACAAACAGCGATGCAAATTAGCCTCTTCAATGGCTCGCTGAATCGCTGCTAGTGGCTGGTTTTCGCCATGGGTTTAGCAGCAGCGTGATGATTCTCTTGGGAGGTGGGGCGGGGTTGAATGACGCCATAGCCCCCATGATTCCGTTCATAGACCACGTTGATTTCTCCCGTATCGCGATTGCGGAAGACATAGAAGTCGTGATCCACCATTTCTAGGTGCTCAAGGGCTTCTTGGATCGTCATCGGCGGCATGGCAAAGTATTTCATGCGCACCACTTGTTCGGGCAGTTGCGGTGTGCGATCGCCCACTAAGTCGGTCACCACTGCGGGCTCCACCACACTATTGGTATCTTTGGCACGGGATTTGTCTTGCCGTTTTTCTTTGAGTTTGCGCAGTTTGCGGGCAATTTTGTCGGCAACGAGATCAATACTGGCGTAGAGATTTTCACTGCTTTCTTCGGCGCGAATGACGCAGCCATTAACAAAGAGGGTTACTTCAGCGGTTTGCTTGGGAGCAGTGCTACGGTTACGAGCCACGGACAGATGCACATCAACTTCGTTAATCACATTTTGGAAATGACTGGTGGCTCGCTCAATTTTTTGGTTCACATAGCTGCGAATGCCATCCGTAATATCAATGTTTTTACCGTGAATCACTAGCCTCATAGGGTTGCCTCCCCTGAGCAAAACAGATACATCTAAGGCTGATCTACTTCCACCCTAACATCTTCGTATCGGGGATTACAGGGTGTGCTGCCGCTCTTCACCTTTATTCGTGTTCTGTGATAATTCTTATCCTCTAGCTCTTGACAATCTGGCACCCCCTATGAAAACTGCCCTTGGTTGGCATTGTGCCTTGGGGATCATTCCCTACCGCGATGCTTGGCGCTGGCAACAGCAACTGGTGGCTGAGCGCTGCCACAATCCCACTGCCCGAGATGTCCTACTCACTTTGGAGCATCCCCCCATCTACACCCTTGGTCAAGGGGCAACCACCGCCCACCTTCACTTTGATCCTGTGGCTACGGGCATTGAGGTATTGCGCATTGAGCGCGGAGGCGATGTCACCTACCACTGCCCCGGCCAATTGGTCGCCTACCCGATTTTGAATTTACGCCGCCACCGCTGCGATTTGCATTGGTATCTCCACCAGTTGGAGGAAGTCGTGATTCAAACCCTAGGGCACTATGGCATTAAAGGGGAACGCGTTGCTGGCCTTACGGGTGTTTGGGTAGAGGGGTACAAGGTGGCCGCAATTGGGATCAAGGTGACCCGCTGGATTAGCTTCCACGGCATTGCCCTCAATGTGGTGAACGATTTGAAGGGCTTTGGGCGTATTGTCCCCTGTGGCATTGGCGATCGCCCCGTCGGGAACCTACGGCAGTTTTGTGCCGACATTACCTTAGAGGAGGTGCGCCAGCAGTTTGTTGCTGCCTTTGGCCGTGTTTTTGCCCTCGAATTTGCCCCCAAAGCCCTTGCCGATCTCCTGATCCCCGTCTCTAGTTGACAAACTTTAATCTTTATTTCAGGAATCGGCTGTTATGAATTGGCAACTTTCGGGGCACAATTTAAGTCTAAGTAGATTAGGATACAGGCCAACTCCCTCTCACCTGCTAGGCTAACGCTATACAAACCTCAGCTTCATCAGTGCGAGTCGTCATCTTCATCGCGATAAATCTTTTATCTACATTCTTCCTTGCCAAATACTGTTTAGAATCTGAGCCGCTATGATGAACTCCGCTTCCAAAACCCCATCCCCTACACCCACTGTTAGCACCGATATGGTGCGCACCTACCTACAGGAAATTGGGCGCGTGCCGCTGCTGACCCATGAGCAGGAAATTATTCTGGGTAAACAGGTACAGCAAATGATGGCACTGCGGGAAAAACGCGAGGCTCTCACCAAAGAACTGGGACGTGAACCAACCTTTGAAGAATGGGCGGCGGCCTCTCATCTCACGCCGACGGAATTGCGCAATCTCCTTAAGCGCGGCGAACGCGCCAAGCAAAAAATGATTGAAGCCAACCTACGGCTGGTGGTTTCGGTGGCCAAGAAGTATCAAAAACGCAACCTTGAATTGCTGGACTTGGTGCAAGAGGGCACCCTTGGCCTTGAACGCGGTGTGGAAAAGTTTGATCCCACGCGGGGCTATAAGTTCTCTACCTATGCCTACTGGTGGATTCGTCAGGCCATTACGCGGGCGATCGCCCAACAGGCGCGAACCATTCGGCTGCCCATCCACATTACCGAGAAGCTGAACAAGATCAAACGCACCCAACGCGAATTGGCGCAAAAATTGGGACGGAGTGCCACCCCTGCTGAGGTGGCAGCAGCCCTAGAACTCGAACCGGAGCAAATCCGTGAATACCTGACCCTTGCGCGCCAACCCGTTTCCCTTGATCTGCGCGTTGGGGACAATCAGGACACTGAACTCGGTGAACTGCTCGAGGATGATAGTCTTTCGCCAGAGCAATTTACCACGGTGGAGTCCCTCCGCGATGATGTCAACCTGTGGCTGGCGGAACTCACCCCGCAACAACGGCAAGTCCTCACCCTGCGCTACGGCTTGGGGGATGGCCAAGAACTGTCCCTTGCCAAGGTGGGTGAGCAACTCAACCTCAGCCGTGAACGGGTGCGGCAACTGGAGCGGCAAGCCCTCGATCACCTGCGGCGGCGGCGCCAACAAATGTATGAATACTTGGCCAGCTAAGGCGTGGATTGAGGCACTGGCTCTGCAACCCCATCCAGAGGGGGGCTATTTCCGTGAGGTCTATCGCTCAGCAGGGAGGCTTCCCGCCGCGGTTTTGCCTTCAGGCTTTCAGGGGGGCGATCGCGCCTACTGTACGAGTATTTACTTTTTGCTCCCCTCCACGGCCTGTTCGCGACTGCACCGCATTGCCAGTGATGAACTGTGGCACTTTTACACGGGCAGTAGCCTAACGATTCATGTGATTCTACCAACGGGCGAGTATCAGCCCCTGCGCTTGGGGATGAATATCGATCAGGGGGAGCAATGGCAACAGGTGGTACCAGCGGGGGCATGGTTTGGAGCAACGGTGGATGCGCTAGACAGTTTTAGTCTTGTGGGGTGTACGGTGGCGCCGGGATTTGACTTTCGCGATTTTGAATTGGGCGATCGCCAGCAATTGCAGCAGCAGTTTCCTCAGCACCAGAGATTAATTGAACGCTTGACGCCCTAGACATTAAAGAGCGTTTGCAAACGGCGACGAATCCACTGCAAGGGGGGCAGGCTTTTGATTTCTTGGGAGTTCACGAGGCCGAGTTCTTGAAGAACCTGTTGTCGTGCCGCTAGCTCGTGGGCAATATCTTCCGCCAATTGGGGTTGGGCTTGCAGCAGTCGCTGTACGGCTGAACGATGCACCACAAATAGAACTGTTTCTTCCAAGGCTCGCACCGTGGCCGATCGCGGCATCCCCGTCAGCACGGCAATTTCACCAAAAAACTCCCCCTCATAGAGGGTGGCTAAAATCTGATTCAGGTGCTCGGAGCGGACTTCCACGGATCCCTCAAGGACAATGTAAAAGGCATCCCCCGGATCGCCCTCAGAGCAGATAATTTCCCCGACACCATAAAATTGACGATTGCCCAACTCAATCAGCATTTGCAATTCCGCATTGGAGCAGCGAGAGAAACAACTGATATTGCGCAGTAAATCAGCAAGGGAGGGTTCGGTTTTGACCATTTCAGGAACTACTGGCTCACTCACCGCTGCGGTTTCGGGCACACTGGCCACAGAACGGTGGTAGTAATGAGCCAAGGAGCGCAGTTCCCCCAAGTCGCGCAACCGCAAATCCAACTGGGGAAAAGGCACTTCAATCTGCCGCTGCCGTAATTCCTGCTCAATGAGAAAATTGAGGGCGCTTTTAATGGGTTCAGAATCTTGGGGGCGGTTAATCCACACCAGCAATTCAAAGAGGTAGGCATTCTCGCCAAAACCGCGAAACCAAACGCTGGGGGGTGGGGTGAGCAGGACGCGCGGATCCTGACGGGCGGCACTGAGGAGTGCTTCGGTCACCAGAACTGTATCACTGCCATAGGCGACACTCACAGGGATATGGATACGGCTATCGGGACTACCGTAACTCCAGTTAACGACGTTCTTTTCAATAAAGCGGTTGTTGGGGACAATCACGTACTGGCTATCGTTGGTGCGGATAATCGTAGCGCGAATTGAAATTTTCTCCACCGTGCCCAGCAGGCCATCCACTTCAATAAAATCTCCGACTTTAATCGGATGTTCGAACAAAATCGCTAAACCGCTAATAAAGTTACTGGCGAGGGTTTGCAAACCAAAACCAAAACCGATCCCCAAGACCCCCGCCAACACTGTGAGGGAACTGAGGTCAATGCCCGCGGTTTGCAGAACAACAATAAAGCCAATAAAGCTGAGGCTATAGCTAACCACACGGGTGATGGTTTCTTGGCTACCGCGATCCACCCGCAACTGCATGAGAACCCGACTCTTGAGCCACTCGCTCACCCAGCGGGAGATAAAAATCACCGCGAGGGACAAAAAGAGAATTAGGAAGAGAAAGTTCAGCGTGACCTTGGTGCGCCCCAACTCCATAAAGGGGGTGTTAAACACCACGGCCACCCGTTCGAGGAGAAACTGAATTGTGCTATCGATGCGCTCATGCCAAGGGGAAAGACTTTGAACCGATTGCAGAATCCAAGATAAAACGAGTGCCCAGAGTAAAATCCGCAGCGTCAGGCGCAATAGACTAGCGCCAAGGGAGAGCCAAGGCTGGGATTGTTGGCTGGCTTTTTGGTCAAGCCGCTGTTGCAGTTGATGAATCCCCAAGTTCAGCAGGAGCCAGTCCGTGAGAATCGCAATGCCGACAATCCCCACAATTTGAGCCGCTTCAATGAACGCGACCCGCAGCCGTTGAGTTCGCGCCAGTTGAGCAATGAGAATACTTGAAGGGGCTGCTGCTAAAAATAAACTGAGGTACTTAATCATGGTCCTAAAGATTGTGCGCGAGCGGCTTTAATGACTGCCACCACGTCGGCATGTTTCCCATCCAGCGCCCACACCAAAGCTGTCCAAGAATTCTGATCCTTGGCGTTGAGATCTGCACCTGCTGCAATCAGTTGTTTGACCGTAGCTGTTTGTCCCTTAGCGGCTGCGGCCATTAATGGGGTCAGACCAAAGGCTGTTTGAGCATTGACATTGGCACCGGCGGCTAGCAGTTTCTCCACAATGGCGGTATGTCCACCGCCGGCAGCAGCCATCAATGGTGTCCACCCCTCGCTGTCCCCTTGGTTGACATCGACGCCTGCGGCAATCAAGGCATCGACAATTTCAGTGTGCCCCAGTTCTGCTGCCAGTGCCAGCGCTTCCGTTTTCATCTCGATACCGTTGGCGATCGCCTCCTGGACAGCGGTCAGGTCTCCTTGCTCAATGGCGGTTTCAATTGCTGTCATCCCCTGCGTCATTGCCTGTAGCCTGCCTCTAATAAAGAAAAGATAATCTATCTGAGTTAAAATGAGGTCTGCATTGAGTTTAGGATCGCATGCAATGGATATTATCACGCTCGGTTGGGTGGGTGTTCTCAGTGTCTTTACGCTCTCGATCGCCTTTGTGGTGTGGGGTCGCCACGGCATGTAGCCACCTAGGACTGGGGCAATGACGGTTTCATTGGCGGATCTTCTGGTTCTGGTGGCCTTGCTGCTGCTGATTGTCGTCACTGGTGGCATTGGCTATCTGACTTTTGCGGAGTGGCGCGATCGCCGGCGGCTGCAAGCGGAGCAAAAACAACAACGGCGGGGGCGCAAGCGTTAATGGTTGCTCCTCTACGGCTTTTGGGCGATCGCCTCTTCAGTGCTCTGCAAACCGCACTTCCTTTAGATACCTATCCCCAGCCGCTCCTGCTGCCGGCCAGTCAAGCCAAGTTTGGCGACTATCAATCCAATGTTTGCCTGAGCCTCGCCAAGCAGGCGGGCAAAGCACCCCGTGAGCTAGCCCAAGAGGTGGTGGCACATCTCAATGTTGAGGATCTCTGTCAACCCGTCGAAATTGCTGGTCCGGGCTTTCTCAATTTTCGTCTCAAGCCGGACTTTCTGGCGTGCAGCCTGCAAGCCGCTATTGGGAGCGATCGCTTGGGGATTCCGCCAGCACAAGAGCCACGCCGGGTGGTGGTTGATTTTTCTAGCCCTAACATTGCCAAGGAAATGCACGTGGGTCACCTGCGCTCCACGATTATTGGTGACTGCATTGCCCGCATTCTTGAATTTCAAGGCCACGATGTCCTGCGGCTCAACCATGTGGGGGACTGGGGGACACAGTTTGGCATGCTCATTACCTACCTTGAGGAGGTTTATCCCGACGCCCTCACGACTGCCAATGTCCTTGACTTGGGCGACTTGGTGACATTCTACAAAAAGGCCAAGCAACGCTTTGACAGCGATCCAAACTTTCAACAAAAGGCACGGCAGCAGGTGGTGGCGCTGCAGCAGGGGGAAGAACACAGTCGCCGCGCTTGGCAACTTCTGTGTGAGCAATCCCGCCGCGAGTTTCAAAAGATCTACGATCTGCTAGATATTCAGCTTACGGAGCGGGGAGAGTCCTTCTACAATCCCTTTCTGCCCGCGGTGATTGAGGACTTAGCCGCATGCGGCCTCCTCGTGGAAGATCAGGGGGCAAAGGTCGTTTTCCTAGAGGGTTTTACAAACAAAGAGGGGCAACCCCAGCCCTTGATTATTCAAAAGTCCGATGGTGGCTACAATTACGCAACCACGGATTTAGCTGCCCTGCGCTATCGCATTGAAAAGGATCAGGCGGACTGGATTATTTACGTCACCGATGTTGGGCAGTCCACCCACTTTGCCCAAGTCTTTCAAGTGGCGCAGCGCGCGGGTTGGGTGCCGCCCCATGTCACCCTCACCCATGTCCCCTTTGGCTTAGTGTTGGGGGAAGATGGCAAACGCTTGAAAACCCGTTCTGGGGAAACGATTCGCCTGATGGATTTGTTGACGGAGGCGATCGCCCGCAGTCGAGCGGATTTAGAACAGCGCCTTGCCAGTGAAGGCCGTAGTGAATCTCCAGAATTCATTGACACCGTGGCACGGGCGATCGGTATCGGTGCTGTCAAATACGCAGATCTTAGCCAAAACCGCAACAGTAACTACGTCTTTAGCTACGACAAGATGCTCTCCCTACAGGGGAATACTGCTCCCTATTTGCTCTATGCCTATGTGCGTGTCCAAGGACTGACACGGCGCGGCGACATTGATTGGCGCACCCTCTCACCAGATACCCCCCTCTTCCTAGAGGATGAGACCGAGCAAAACTTGGCCAAGCACCTTGTGCAACTGGAGGAAACCCTTGACCTTGTGAGCGCTGAGCTATTGCCCAACCGCCTCTGCCAATACCTCTTTGAACTGAGCCAGCTTTTTAACCAGTTCTACGATCGCTGTCCCATCCTTTCGGCAACTGAGCCAACGAAGCAATCCCGCTTGACCCTCGCCTATCTCACTGCTCAGACCCTGAAGCTAGGGCTATCCCTACTGGGGATTCGGGTTTTGGATCGGATTTAGCGCCTTCTCGCTATACTGGGGCGCAGCACCACTGTTGTTTCTGGAATTTTCTAGAGTGTGGGAGGCCTATTCTCTAGTCTCTTACTGGCGGTTATCTTCCTGCTGACGTGGCCGCATCTCTACCTCATGCAGTTTTATTTTTGGCTATTTCGCCGCGAGTTGCCTAGCAAGCTAGAACTGGGGGGCTTGTTCATCATGCTTGTCATGGCAGGGGGAACAGGTCTTGGCTTCCTCATTGGTCTCGCCGCTGGATTTGTTCTGTTGCCGTGGCTTTGGCCTGAGTTGGGTCAACTATGGCAAGGGTTAACGGTGGTCGCGATCTATTTTGTCAATTCGCTGATCTGGTTTGAACTCGGCTATCGCTGGGGTCAGTGGGAAGCAAAGCGTTAAGTCTCTTCACAGTGTTGAGCGTGTTCTATTCATGGGAAAAGGGCTGTAAGATACATTGGTTGTTTGTGCGATCGCGACAGCACAATGATTAAAAATGACATTTGGATTCGGGCCATGGCGGCTCAGGGCATGATTCAGCCTTTTGAACCGACACTGGTGCGGCGGGTGGCTGAGCAGCCCGTGATTAGTTTTGGCCTTTCTTCCTACGGTTACGATATTCGCCTCAGCCCGAAGGAGTTTCGTATCTTTCGCCATGTGCCGGGGACGGTGGTGGATCCGAAGAACTTTAATCCTGCCAATTTAGAATTTGCCCCCCTCCATGAAGATGCCAATGGTGCCTTCTTTATTTTGCCCGCCCATTCCTACGGTCTTGGGGTGGCGCTAGAACGCCTACAGGTTCCCGAAAATGTCACGGTTCTGTGTATTGGTAAAAGCTCCTATGCCCGTGCGGGGATTATTGCTAACCTGACACCGGCAGAGGCGGGCTGGCGAGGCCATCTGACCTTAGAATTCTCAAATTCTTCCAGTGCAGACTGTCGCATCTACGCCAATGAGGGAGTGGTGCAATTGCTCTTTTTTGAGGGTGAACCCTGCGATGTGAGTTATGAAACGCGGCGGGGCAAATACCAAGATCAGCCGGAGGCCGTCACATTGGCACGGGTTTGAGTGAGTTGCTGCAACAGCCGTTGGGGTCCATGGTGTCCCCATTGATAGCCCTGCTGAAGATAGGGGTCTAGGCGGCGGCGAATCTGTTGGTAGCCCCAGAAGATCACTCCCCCCTGGAGGACAACAGTCGTATTGACTCCCCAGAGTTCACTGCCGAAGGTCAAGCCTTGCCAACTAGAAAGATAAATCGCCGCATACCACAGTAAGACAAACTGACTCAGACTCCCAAAGGCCGGTAGGGGAAAGGGCACGGCATAGGCTTGGCACGCTTTGCGGATATAGGCAAGGGTACTGATTATCGCCAGCACGACATCGAAAAATCCCCCCGGCAGCAGCAGGCTACCCACCATCTGTGCGGTTAACCAAGACCATGCCGACGTGTCTTGCCTGCCAAGAGCTGCCCCGAGGTTCTGTTCAACTTGGCTGGCTTGGTGGAGAATTCGCAGGGCACGGGCTTGGGGAGCCTCCTGTTGTAACCACTGCTGAAGAAGCTGTCGCAGTTCTGGAATGCCCTGACCTGTTGTGCTGCTCACGGCAATACCTTCGGCCATTGGCGGGTAGAGATCCGCCTTGGTGAGAATCAGCTTGTGGGGAATCCTAAGGGTGTTTAGGCGATCGCGGGCTTGGTATTCGACGGGGGTAAGGCTGTCTTGGGTCACAAAAAGGACAAGATCGGCAGTCTCAACGGCACTCCATGTCATGCTTTCGCGGTTACTACCCGCTACTTCATCCAGCCCAGGGGTATCAGTGAGATCGACGATTTGATCTTGACAGTGCCAGCGAACCGTTCGCGGCCATTGAGTCGTGCCATGAAGGGCGCCCACGGGAAAAATCGCTTCGCCATAGAGGGCATTCAAAAGGGCGGACTTGCCGCGGCTCACTTGACCCAAGACAACAATGTGCCATGCGCTCTGGTGGAGGCGATCGCGCAACTCATAGAGGGGCTGCCATTGGGCACTCAATTGCGGATGGTGCACCTGATGCCACGCGAGGAGTTCCTCTAGACATTTAGCCGTTATGTCTAGGATAGGGAGGCTACTCACGGCGAAGGAGCGACCAATTGGAGGCCACCACTAAACCAACCGCAGCAATTAAGACGACAGGAAAGGGAATTACCCACTGCCGTAGGTGCAATACGGCTTCGCTGAGCAGGAACAAAATAATAAAGCTGGCGATCGCAATCCCCATAGGCTAGCGGCCAGTTGGTTCTTCGAGAAAGAGCGCCTTTTGACCATTGAGCAAGGTGGCATCGCGGAATGTCCGTACCCGTGCTAGGCGATCGCGCCCCCCGAGAATCGCATCCACTAACTTCGCCCCCACGAGAATGGCTCGATCCAAACGAGTGATGAGTAGGCTTGCCCCGCTGAGGTTGGCATTGGTGAGATTGGCCTTCGTTAAATCAGCATTATTGAGGACAGCCCCGCTGAGGTTGGCGCTGCTCAGGTTGGCACCGCGTAAATTGGCAGCATTGAGGTTTGCCCGCCGCAGATCCGCTCCCTGAAGATTCCGACCCCGCAAGCGGGCATAGCTGAGATCACAGTTGGGGCAGTTGCCCGTGCGCCGCAGTTGTTCTAAATGGGCTGGATTGGCAGCCCAAGCAGGGGTACTGACTAGGAGCAGGCAAAGGGCAGGCGCAACCTTGACAATCATCGCACTCTCTCAACGGTGTCTATACTGGACATCCTAACCTACGCCGGTTGTATCAGATTTTCAAGGCCCTCCACCACCTTAGCCGAGAGAATTTTATCTCCTTGGCGCAATTGCCGCAGGGTTTCTTCTCCCTCTACGACATAGCCAAAGACGGCATAGCGACCATCCAAGAGATTTAGGCCGGCGGGCGTCAGTTCGGGTTCAAAGAGCAAAAAGAAAAATTGTGACGAGCCACCATTGGGATCATCGTTGGGACGCGCCAAGGCGACAGTGCCATAGGCGGAAAAGGGGAGCACGGGATGTTCTAAGTAACGCCCTGCATCCTCAAGGGTGATGCCATAGAGGGGATACTTGTCGCCCTCCACCAGAATTTCAAGGGGAATGGCACGGTACTGCTGGGTTTTGGGGTCAATGAAGCCCACCTCTGGCCCTGGGGGATCCCCTGCTTGCAGCACATAGGATTCCTCAGCACGGGTAAAGGGGAGGCCATCGTAGAAGTGGCGTTGTACTAAGTCCACAAAGTTGCCGGCGGTCAGGGGGGCACTGTAACCATCGACAACAATCGTCAGGTTCCCCTTAGTGGTTTCCATTTCCACGGTGGCACGGCCCAGCAATCGCGGCAGGTTCTCGTAGCCCTTGGGAGGCGTATAGCTCACGTTTTGTACCATCATGGCCTCCAAGTCCCCCACTTTGTCGAGGGCAGCGGCTTTAGCGGGTAAGAGTTGGCTGCGATCTTTGGCTTTGGCGGCTTCCTGAAGTGTATCGAGGGAGGTCTCTAACTCCGCCAAGAGGGTTTTGGCCGCCGCCTGTTTCTCGGCAGGGATACTTTTGAGCAGTTCATCGGCGCGATCGCGAACAATGGCTTTCGCCTTGCTGATGTTACTGGCAATTTTTGACCACTGTTTGCCCCGCACCCAAAAAGAGATTTGTTCCAGATCCTTTTGCAGTTCTCGTACCGTTGGATTGTCAATCGGTAAGGCCCAACGGAGCAGCGCTTTGGGATCAGTAATGGCATTCCCTTGGGGCAGGGCAGCAATTAACGGATGTTCAACAGGCAGCGCGATCGCCAGCGGCGGCAGCAGGAAGGTTCCCAACCAGAGGAGCAGTATCACCAAAAGAGCGAGCCAGCGTTTGCGTCGTTTCACCGTTTTTTCCCATGACTTCGTCTCCCCTCAGTGTATCGGACGGGGCGATCGCCCTCCAAGGGGGAGCTTTTCATTTTTATTTCATTTTCTTGAAGCTTCTGTGTTAGCCTGAGAATTATGAAAGGATTATGAAAATGCAATGCGGAAACTGAGTTGGTTATTGGTGGGAGTACTCGTAGTGGGGGGATGTGCCGCTCTTGCGCCTGAGCAGCGGGAAACAACTGGTCAAATGCAAACCGACCGGGATGAACGCCCCTTGGTGCTGACCACGTTTACAGTCCTTGCGGATATGGCGCAGCAGGTGGCGGGCGATCGCCTGCGGGTGGAATCCCTCCTTAAACCGGGAGCGGAAGTCCACAGCTATGAATTTACTCCCAGTGACTTGGTGCGGGGACAGGAAGCCGCCCTCATTTTAGAAAATGGCCTTGGCCTCGAACGCTGGGGCGATCGCTTCTACAGCAGCCTACCGAATGTGCCCCGCGTCACGCTCACAGAGGGGATTACCCCCATTCCCATTCAAGAGGATGCCTACCGCGGACAACCCAACCCCCATGCTTGGATGTCACCCCAAAATGCCCTGATTTATGTTGACAACATTCGCAAAGCGCTCACAGAGCTCGATCCTGCTGGCGCGGAGATCTATGCCGCCAACGCCGCAGCCTATAAAGCCCAAATTCGCGCCCTTGATCAAGAGCTACGTCAAGCCCTAGCAGCCCTCCCCGCCAACAAACGCTACATCGTCACCTGTGAAGGCGCTTTCTCCTATTTAGCACGGGACTACAACCTCACAGAAGTTTATCTCTGGCCTGTGAATGCCGATGAGGAAGGGACGCCGCGACAAATGACACGGGTGATTGACATTGTGCGACGGCAACAGATTCCCGCTGTCTTTTGCGAAAGTACGGTTAATGCAGGTCCGCAACAACAGGTGGCACGGGAGTCTGGCGCTACCTTTGCCGGCATTTTCTATGTGGATTCCCTATCGCCCCCTGAGGGCAATGCACCCACCTATCTTGAACTCCTGCGCTACAACATCCACACCCTGATTCGCGGTCTTACCGGGAGGACAGCCTCATGATTTCTAGCCCTGCCATTGATTTACAAGATGTGACGGTGGCCTATCATCGCCATCTTGCCCTCCATGGGGCAACGCTGCAACTGCCCGCCGGCACGATCTGTGGGGTCGTGGGGATGAATGGGGCTGGTAAATCCACCCTTTTCAAGGCCATCATGGGGTTTGTCAAGCCGATCCGAGGTCAGGTACGCATTCATGGCTTACCCCGACAGCAGGTACAACGGCAGTCCCTTGTGGCCTATGTACCCCAAAGTGAAGATGTCGATTGGCAGTTCCCGCTGCGGGTCTGGGATGTCGTGATGATGGGGCGCTATGGCAAAATGAACTGGCTGCGCCAACCAACCGCGCGCGATCGCCAGCGGGTAGGGGAAAGTCTAGAACAGGTGGAATTGTGGCCTCTGCGGCACCGCCAAATTGGCGAACTCTCCGGCGGACAAAAGAAACGCATGTTCCTTGCCCGCGCCTTTGCCCAAGAAGCACAGGTGTTGCTCTTGGATGAACCCTTTGCGGGTGTGGATGTAAAAACGGAGAAACTGATTATTGATCTCCTCATGGCGGAGCGGGAGAAGGGGCACACAATTCTCATCTCCACTCATGATCTCTCCTCGATTACCACCTTTTGTGATCAGGTGGTGCTGGTGAACCGCAGCATCCTAGCCTATGGCCGCACCAGTGAGGTCTTTACCCCTGAAAATCTCGCGCGAGCCTTCGAGGGATCCCTGCGGATCCCCCGCCGCTGTGACTAGCCCCGACGAATCGGTGTACCACAGGGATAGGTGGCTACAGGTGCTGCAGGGGGCAGGTCTTTCACCTTGTGCTGAAGTTGCGCTTGCAAGTAGAGCTGTTGGAGGCGTTCGACCATTTCGCCGCGGCGATCGTAGAGGCGTTTGAGGGGACGGGGTTGACAGCGATTGAGGCAGTAGGCGGTAAGGATGGGAAGAGCGATCGTGCTATCGGTGTAGCAGACCACGGTATCCCGCAACCCTTGGGGATCCACCTTGCCCCAACTGACGGCTTCACTGGGCACAGCGCCCGAGAGGCCACCCGTATCCGGCCGCGCATCGGTAATCTGAATAAAGTAATCGTGCCCCCGTTCCTCTAATCCCAAAACCTCGTGGATCTGTGGCTGGGTTTGCAGCAGGAAGTTTTTCGGACTCCCGCCACCAATAATGAGAGCGGCACTCTTACCATTTCCTTCAGCGGCTTCGCGGGCAAAGTAGGCAATCGCAGCGGTTTCATTGACATCAATGGCGGGGTCAATGATCAGTTTCGACCCTTCGAGGGCGATCGCCGCCACATTCATACCAATGGAGCTATCACCGGGGGAGGAGGTGTAAATGGGCACCCCACACTCATAGGCCGTGGCCAAGAGACAGGAATGGGTTTGTCCCCGCTGCACTTCCAGTTCGCGGACATAGCGCCCTAGGTGATAGTGAAACTCGGCGGTGCCCATGCGGCGTTGGAAGGTTTCACTGCGCAGCACTTGCCGCAAAAAGGCGTCAGTTTCAAGGAGCACATCGTAGTCAAAGATAATGTCATAGATGCGGATTTTGCTTTCCTTGCGCAGTTGCACATCATCGACAAAAGGATGCGCCGCATAGAGATCCATGCCGAGGGCATAGTGAATATCGTGGTAGAGGTTTGCCCCAGTGCTAATAATGTAATCAACAAATCCCGCCCGCACTAAAGGCGCTAAGGCAGAGATGCCCAATCCCGTGGGGGTCATCGCCCCTGAGAGGCTGAGGCCAACCGTCACTTCTGGCTGGAAGACCCGTTGGCTCAGAAGTTGGCAGATTTCCCGCAAGCGTGCCGAGTTGTAGGCGGTAAAGTATTTATCAATAAGTTCTGTTAAGGTGATATTGTCGGGAATGGGCGCAGGGGTAATGGGGGTAGCAAATGCAGACATTGGTCGTTCCTCGCAAGCTAATTCCACAGCAGGGGCAGCCGCCCAGTCAGGAACATTCCTAACCGCAACATGACTAGACCCGCTGAGGGGTGTCTAATGGGTTGAAGTTGTTAAAAACTTGAAGTGCAGTAACAGTGATGAACACGCTCAACACTTCTGATCGACCCAGTTCACACAGGGGTGAACACTTGCAGGCCGATCAGCTCATACTCGGTCCTTCGCAATTATCCACAACCGAGAGTGCAGGGATGGCTGCTCGCCGTTGGCGCAACCCCATTTCGAGATACCAAGTGGTGATGTTGGGATAGCCCATCAACGTCAATTGTTTCACTGTTGACAAGTCCCATGCCCTTACATTACGAGATCACTATAACACTTCATTACCTAATTTGCCGTGCGCCGTGCCTATTATGCTTTTGGTACTTGTTTCACCGTCTTCCTCATTCTCTACCTCTTGCGAGGAACCGGTTGGCTGACGATGCTGCCGGGGGGAATTCTCTTAATCCTTGCGATTGCCAGTTGGTTTACAGGACTTTGGTCGCTGCTCACCTTCTTGAAGCAGCGCTATTGACGCTTTGATAGCCTCGCTCTATAAGGCCACCGCTAGTTGCGGGGATTCTAGGGGCAGCGGTTGCAGGGGGACGGTCGTTGGTGTAGTTGGCAATAGGGCGGTACGAAACTGGGGTGAGTTTCCCTGCCAAAACTCGGCCATAAAGGCAGTGGCGTTGTTGGTGACGACATTGACCACAGGATGCAAGCCCAAAAACATGCCGCCAAAGGTAACGGCTAAATTGGGGAGAGAAATCAAGGCGACATTTTGATAGGTGCGCTCTAGGGCATCGCGGGCAATGGCCATGCCACGGCCAAGGGCAGACCAGTCGCCATCCAAGAGAACGACCACTTTGGCATTGGGGGCAAAGGTAGGGGGCTGCCAGCGAATCGGTAGCCATGTGGATTCAGGACAGGAGCAGGTTTCACCAAAGCTAATCCAACCCACCCGCCGCCGCTTACCCACGAGGTAGGCCTGCAGATCGGTGAGGCGATCGCTCGTCAGATCGGTGGTGCCCTCAAGGGGCGAGCCTTGATCTTGCAGCAGATAGATATGAAGGCCAAGGTGTCGCAATTGCTGAATCAGGATTTGTGCCCGTTCGGGCTGGGGAAGACCTGCGCGAGCATCAATCACCAAGCTCTCTAGTTGTGCCAGTTGCTCTAAGGTACCAGCGGTGGGTAAATAGATCCCCTGTTGCACAGCAAATACCTGCGCCGAGAGCATTACCGTCCGCAGCGACAGTTGCACACCACTGCCAAAGTCAAATTGTAGGGGGGCGATCGCTGGCCCATAGGCTCCCGTAGCCAACCAGAGGGCACCACTGAGGGCAAGGGTTGGCAGCACCGCATGGCGGGCAAATTCCCCCTGTTGGTGGGCAAGGGCACTGTCATAGACCGGTTCAGTGTGTAGCAGATCCGTAATGAGACCAAGGCGCGTTTGCCAACCGGTGCGCATCACCCGCAGTTGAACCTGTCCCGTGAGAATTTGACAGCCGGCATAGAGAGCATCGCCGGGGCGACAAACCCGCACCTGTCGAGAGAATTCAAAATGGGCAGGCTCCACTTCCGCCAATCCAGCAACAACACTGCCATCTACGGGCACAACATCCCCCGGCCGCAGCCACAGGAGATCTCCCACTTGTAACTCCTGACTTTCAATCGTCAGGGAATGTCCTTGGCGTTCCACCGTCAGGTGTTCGTAGTGAGCCATCAAGACACTGGGATATCGATGCAACTGTTGTCGTCGCTGGCGATCGCGCACGTCTGCCCGTACCCCCACTAGGGCAGTCTTCAAGGCAGGCGCTAAGAACTGGCCATTGACGGTATGCAGTGCCATCCAGAGGCTATCGAGCAAATCCACATTGGGGGGATGTCCCTGATACATCTGATGCCCCACCCGCTGAAACCAAGGCCAAGCACTGGCCAAGACCGTAGCCCCAACCACCGCGAAGGGCAATTCCAAGGGCACACTGAGGAGCGAGACCCCCAAGGCCACCAAGGGCAGTCCCAAGCGTTCCCAATCGCTTTCAAGGCGAGCATCGGCCTCTACTTGTGCTTCGTAATCTTCAAGGGCGATCGCATCCGCAGGAGCCGCACTATCCGGCAAGGGCTGCGGCATGGCCACCATGGCTTGCTGAAAACAGTGATTCAAACTTTCATAGACCGCCGCTTCATGGAGCAAATGGGGTTGATACTCCACCACCACCGTTGCCGCTTGGGGATTGAGCCGTACCCGCTCGACAATGGCCAAAGACTCCAGCAACTGCACCAATAACTCTCCGTAGGCCGAATCTCGCTGCACACGCGGCACGCGAAAGCGCACCCGTCCTGTTGTGGCATGGACAATTTGCTGCTCCATCAACGCTCCCGTGAAGTTCAATCAAGACCGGTGACGCACCGTTTCTCGTGTGGCGTAATCCATAAAGCCATAGGCTAATGTTTCCAAAATCATTTCCCACCCTTCAGGTCTCGACAAATCAATACCTCTAACATCTACGATATAGATTGGATTTCCCTCTCGATCAAAAGCAATTGTATTTTCTTTTTCTGCTAAAATTATTTTCGGTGTTAGGCATCCTGTTACTTTTAATTTGTAGCCCGCTTTTTCACATATTTCCTCAAGTGTATAAATCATTTCATAGGAGTAACACCTTTTCTCATATTTTGGCGGTGGTATAAAAACGCGATATAGTTTTCTCATACTTCTAAATCGAGCAAAATTTGACTATTTTTCTGTGTTGACTTACGTAATGCACTTGCTTGTTGAGAATTGTTTTTGCACATTTCTAGATACTTTGAATTATCACTAATTGCCAATTTAATAAGTTTTATTTTTTCTTGATCTAAGTAGTTTTTCAAAATATCAATTCTTGGACTTTTCATCATGTTTAAGATGCGAATAATATCTCGCTTATCTTTATCGCCTTTTGATGAATGAAACCTGTCAGAATAAGCATCTAACTTAAGAATTAATAGATGCTCTAAGCACGCACAGGGCAAATTATCAATAACTATTTTTTCTGCATTGACCTCACAAAAGGGTATAGCGAGATGATTATTTCTTTCAACATAGACATCAAATTCCCATCCATTCTTAATGAGCTGATACTTATTTAAGCGCCGGTTTGGTGTGATCTCTTCCAAATCTCGTAAATCTGCAAAATCAATAAGGGAGATGTAGAAGTCTCCATCATGACTGCTTTCAGCAAGATGCAATAGACCTTGGGATTTGCTATGCAGATAAACTGCGATTCCGCCAATAAAAATCGCACCGTCAGGGAACAGTTCAGCTAATTCTTGGCTGGTTTTAAGCAGTTCTTCCATCAGAAGCTCGCCAAAGGTTGTGGTCGTAATCGTACGCTGAGTAAGTCTACCTGTACGATAGCAAACTTGAGTCAAACCACAAAGTTTTCCAAATAGCCTGTCAATCAGGAGACCCTATCAGAAGGCTGTAGATCACTTCCTAGGTTAGAGGGGAGCACCTGAGATCAAAAACTAGCCATTGTCGCTTGACAAATTAAAGTCATAACGACTACGCTTTAGAAAGCAACGTTATGTAGAGGACTCCCCCATGCTACCCAACCGTGAAGGGCAACGGGTTCCCGACGTCACCTTTGGCACCCGTGAAGGCAATCAATGATGGCGAAGTTTTGTTTGAGGTGCGTGAAGGCATTGGCTCCTTTACCCCCGAGGAACGGGCGGCAGCGATTCAACGCCGTATCCTGCAAGTGGCAGAGGATGAAGATATTCCCGTTGAGAGCATTACGATCAAAAGAGTGGGCGATCGCGACAATGTCAGCGTGGTTCAAGACAACCGCCCGCTCGTCACCATTACAAAAGCCGATGTGGGCGATCGCCTAGAAACGCAAGAAGAAATAGCGATTGAACTCGCCCAGCCCATTCGTGAGGCCATTACCCGTTATCGCCAAGATCGCGTTCCCCAAAACCTGCTCAAAAATATTGCAAACTGCCCTCAATGACTACCACATCGCCTATGAGCTGAATGTTTACACCCGTAACTGGAAGGGGCTGCGCTATACCATTTCTGAATTGCATCAAAACCTCCAAGACGCCTACAACGAAGCGGGTATCGAAATCATGTCACCAAGCTACTTGGCACTGCGGGATGGCAACACCAGCACGATTCCCAGCAACTACTTAGGGGATGACTATCTCCCCCCCGGCTTCCGCATTACGCTACCGAAGTAGCCCAAGTCATTGAATCCGTTAACAAACTCTAAAACTGGACGGCAACCCCAAAAATCCTGTGCTATAATCAAGCAAAATTGCTATTTTACTTCACTGCTACCATGGAAATCTCTAGACTTTTGGAGGCTGCTCTCGAACACCTCAAGGCTGTAGATACTGCTGTTAACCAGATTACTAAACGCGATCCACAAATTCTTAACCAGCCTCACTTACAGGAAATACTCCAACAGTTTTACGATACCTACACCGAAGCCAAAGAACGGCTAGAACATCCTACCTTTCGCATTGCTACTATTGGCACTACATCTTCAGGTAAATCTACCCTTGTTAATGCCCTTATTGGTCGTAGAATTGCGCCAATTGAAGCACAGCAAATGAGTGCAGGAATTTTACGCATTCATCACAGCCTTCAAAATAGATTAGTCATTCATCCCACGATTGGTTGGCAAAACCTCACTGATGAGGATATCTACAGTAAGATTAGGGAGTGCATGACTCGTTACCATGAAAGAAAAAAAGTAGAGTCCGACCTTCCCTTACCTGAAATTGAGGTCTATTGCCCAATTTTGCCAGTCATAGATCGCTCAAAAATTGGACTACCAGAGAGCGTGAACATCGAAATTCTTGACCTACCTGGCTTGAAATCAATTAACGATCAAAAACACTTAAAGCTTATTCACGATACCATCAAAGGCTGCTTTAGTATCGTTACAATTAATTATCAAGAAACAGATAGTGATAAACAGGAAACGCTTCTTAAAGAATTAAAAGACATTGTAGAGTGGTTTGGGGGAGACCCCAAAATGATGATTTTCATTCTAAATAAGATAGATAGCCGTACGAGTGAAGACGACTCAATAGAAAACCGCATTCAGAACTTGAAGGCACAAATACAAACAACCCTAGGGCTAGGCACACCACCTGAAATCATTCCAATGACAGCACTATTCCTCTACTATGCACAGCTAATTCATGCTTACTCAGAATCAGCCTATCAATTGGATATTCTAGAAAACCTGCTGCATGATTGTGCAAATATTTTTACAAGAGAAGAAAAAGAAAATGAAGAAATAGCTAATTTCTATGATGATCTAAGACGGAAATCTCGTCGTAAAACAGCACTTACATCAGAAGAATCTAAAAAACTTTTAGACTATGCCTTGAATATAAGTGGTGGCAGGATATTTTGGCAAACTCTAGGTAAATGCTGTCAGTTGCAATTTCGGCAAAGTGTTCTTGCACCCATTTTATTAGATTTCATTAACAAATCTAAAAAACTTAAAGCAGAGATAGGTACTGCTCTTGAAATTAAACGTAAAATCTTAATTGAGCAAATTGAAGAAGAAAAGCAAGAAATCAAAATCAAACAGGAAGAAATTCAAAAAAAGATAGAAGAAACTTTTGAAGAATTTAGTAACAAACTAAATCAGTTAAGTAATGTAATGATATCTGAAAGTACTGAAACTGAAAAAAGAAGCAAGATAAAAGAGTTAGGACTTCCTGAGCAGTGTGAAGGAAGTATTACTAAAATAATTGACTTTCCAAGTGAAGTCAAAAGAGCTCTATCAATTGAAATTTTAAGTCCTGTAAATGAATACTTGGGAGGTTTTAGAAATTACGATAATTTAGGGCAAATTCTTCAACTCCATCTGTTCGATCGTGTTCTTCAAAATTGCCAAAACCTTAGTGAAGTTATTGACAAAAGCATCGACATTCTAATTAATGTTTTAGATGCGGATGACAACATAAAAAGTCAAACAATTAACCAAGTAAGGAAGGCAATTGAGGGAGCCATTATTGTACTTAGTTCTGATATAGAAGAAGCTTGTCAAGAACGAACTAGGTTTCTCATTCAAGCCCATCGCTCCACTCTCGAAAACTTTGCTAACTCCTACAGCCAAATTACTCTTGATAACTTGATCCATAAAATAGATGAAATTTTACCTCAATTGAGTATTGCAGAACGTATTAAGACTAGCATTGAAGCTGCTCGATCTTATCCTAATGTAGATGATCTCTTGAGAAACTTGTCAATAGCCAAAAGAATATCTATCTCTATTCCCAATCTTAAAGACACGGGGGAAGCTGCTGCAGGCGGTGCATTCTTGGGAGGAATAGCTGGGGCTTTACTAGGTCTAGCCTTTGGCCTTGCAACTGCAGGGGTTGGTGCAGCTGCAGCTATTGGGTTTGGCTTAGGTGCAGCACTTGGCTCTAGTACTGATCATGACACTAGAATAAAAAGAATAAAAGAAATCAAAGATTTAAAACTAACAATTATTGACGCGCTTTATGTAAGTTGGGAATCATCATTAGGGGCGTCTCAATTTAACAACAAAGTTGTTGAAGCGATCACAAGATGGGTTACAGCAATAATAGATGACTCAAGAGAAAGGATTCAAGAAACAGTAAAACAAGTTTCCGAAACATCAATAGAATACTTAGATAGCCAACGTTATGAAATAGAGCAAAAAAGACAAGGAAATGAAGATGATTTAGATTACTTAAATCAGCAGAATAATTTGATAATTGATAATCTGACTGAATTAAAGAAAATAGCTGGGGTTGAATCTGTATAATAGGAAACTCCAGCGGAGAGGGTGCAGCGACTCCTGCGCCTTTCCCCCCAAGATAATGCACTTACACCCCAACAGCGCTACAACCGTGAACGAGATGTGAGAGTTGAGTTTGCGATGACCTATTTTGGACAACTGCCACCGTCATGGTTCCAGACTCAGATTGCCTATGCAGAATTCCTCGACTGGCTACTTGCTAGGCTAGGCTTAGGTAATGTTTGGAGCAGCGGATCATGAGTCTTCTGGGCAATATCATTTGGCTAATCTTTGGCGGCTTCCTGACGGGCATTGGCTATATGCTGGGCGGTGTGACGCTGTGCCTGACGATCATTGGCATTCCCTTTGGGATTAAAGCCATTCAACTGGGCTGGAGTGCTCTATTGCCCTTTGGGAAGCAAGTTGTTGAAGCGCCCGATGCCAACAGCACCCTAACGATGATCTTTAATATCCTGTGGCTTTTGGTCGTGGGCTGGGGTATTGCCCTCAATCACCTCTTTTGGGGGTTGCTCTTGGCGGTGACGATTATTGGCCTGCCCTTTGCACAGCAGCATTTCAAGCTGATGATTTTAGGATTACTGCCCTTTGGCCGTGAGTTGAAGTGATTACCAGTAATGGGGGGCTAGGGTGCCCCCTCCATCCCTTCCTCTGAAGTCCTACTTGAGGATGCCAAAGTAGTAGGCGGCAACCAAGAAGTTAATGGCCAACAGCAGCACAGCCCAAAAGGTACGGAAAGCGTAGGTGGGTTTTGCAGATTTTGTTGCCATAGTTGACATCCTCTGGATAGGAAACGGCAACCCTATTATACGCCGATAGTCTCCTGTATGCCGAGGGCGACGTGATATACTGCAAATCAAACCTAGCCGCGAGCTAGACTGCTTAGGGTATCAAAAAATAATCTAAAGCCCAAGATTGGTCTAAAGGTTGCTAGAGTATATTTTTAAGGCTGCTGATTCGTTATAAGGGTTCTGTTTATGTCTAGTGCATTGTCCGTCACGGATGCCACCTTTGAAGAAGAAGTATTAAATAGTGATATTCCTGTACTGGTGGATTTTTGGGCGCCTTGGTGTGGACCGTGTCGCATGGTGGCTCCCGTTGTTGACGAAATTGCCAATGAGTATCAGGGCAGGGTCAAGGTTGTCAAGGTGAATACCGATGAAAACTCTAAAGTGGCCACCGACTACGGTATTCGCAGCATCCCAACACTGATGATTTTCAAGGGCGGTCAAAAGGTGGATATTTTGGTGGGTGCAGTACCCAAAACCAAAATTGAAGCAACCCTTGCCCAGTTCCTCTAGGTTGGATATGCCCTTGTCACTATGGTTCCTGTTGAGCCAGCGATCGTCATCCATGTCAATGGCACTCCTCACACCTTGAGGCGATCGCTCTCAATTCCAGAACTCTGTGACCTGCTCAACATTCACCCCCGCCTTGTTGCCATTGAATACAATGGTGAGATTTTGCATCGGCAGTTTTGGGACACCACCTATGTGCAGGCGGGCGATCGCTTGGAAATTGTCACGATTGTCGGTGGCGGCTGATGCGCGGGTGGCGATGGCCTCTAATTGCGCTACTGGTTTGTCTATGCACCCTCAGCCTCGGAAGCTGTGCTGGCCTAATTACGCCGCGTGGCAACCAATTGGTGACCGCCGTCACCTCAGACCCAAAAACCTTTAACTATGCCCTGAGCCAAGAATCTCCCAATGTCTTTGGCTACCTTTACACAGGGTTAATTCAAGAAAATGGCCTTACAGGTGAGCTAGAGCCAGCCCTTGCTGAGTCTTGGCAAATTAAGCCTGAAACCCTCGAGATTGTCTTTCAACTCAAGCCGAATCTGAAATGGTCGGATGGGATGCCCCTCACCAGTGAGGACGTGGTCTTTACCTACAACGAGATCTATTTCAATCCGGAAATTCCCACCAGTAGCCGCGATATTCTGCGCATTGGCCAGAAGGGGTTGCTCCCTGAAGTGACGGCCCAAGGCGATCGCCAAGTAACCTTTAAGCTCCCCGAACCCTTTGCCCCTTTTTTACGAAACACGGGTCTGCCGATTTTGCCCGCCCATCTGCTGCGGGAGGCCGTACGAGAACGGGATAGTCAAGGGCGGTTGAAGTTTTTGTCAATGTGGGGAACTGATACGGATCCACGGCAGATTGTGGGGAATGGTCCCTTTGTCATGGATCGCTATGTGAATAGCCAGCGGCTGATTTTTCGGCGCAATCCCTTTTACTGGCGATCGCCCCTACCCCATCTTGAACGGTTTATTTGGCAAATTGTGGAATCCACCGACACCGCCATGCTGCAATTTCGCTCAGGCGGTCTGGATTTATTTGCCGTTACCCCTGAGATGTTTTCCCTCCTCAAGCGGGAAGAAAAGCGCGGCCAGTTTCGCATCTACAACAGTGGACCGAGTCCCAACACCCTCTTCTTGTGTTTTAATCTGAATCGTGGGCGGCGCAATGGCAAGCCCCTCGTAGATCCGGTGAAATCGGCGTGGTTTAACGATGTCCGCTTCCGGCAGGCAGTGGCCTATGCCCTCGATCGCCAGCGGATGATTAACAATATCTACCAAGGCCTAGGGGCGCCCCAACACTCAACGATTCCCGTACAAAGCCCCTTTTACTTCTCCCCAGAGCAGGGACTGCCCACCTACCGTTACGATGTGGCCAAAGCCAAGGCATTACTGCAAGAGGCAGGCTTCCGCTACGACAATCAAGGTCGCCTCTTTGATGCTCAAGGGAACCGCGTCCGCTTTTCACTGATTACCAATGCGGGCAACAAAATCCGTGAGGCGATAGCGACACAAATTCAGCAGGACTTGGGGGCGATCGGGATGCAGGTGGATCTGCAATTTTTGGCTTTTAGTACCCTAGTAGATCGCCTGTCCAATTCCCTAGAGTGGGAAGCCCACATCCTTGGTTTTACAGGGGGTGGCAATGAACCCAATAGCGGTGCCAATATCTGGCGCGTGGATGGCCTTTTGCATACGTTCAATCAGCAACCGGCCCCCAACCAACCGCCGATCACGGGTCGAGTCGTGGCTGACTGGGAGCAGCGCATTAGTGATCTCTATGTACAGGGGGCACAGGAACTCAATCTAGAACAGCGCAAGCAAATCTATGCTGAAGCCCAGCGGCTGGCTCAGGAATATCTCCCCTTTATCTACTTGGTGAATCCCCTCTCCCTCACGGCTTTTCGCAATCATGTGGTGGGCGCGAATCCCACCGCTTTAGGGGGAGCGCTGTGGAACCTCGATGAACTGAAAGTGGAAATGGCAGCCATGGATTAGGCCTCTTCGGGTTTGGTCTCCGGTGGCACTTCGGTTCGGTTGTCTGCGGCTAACTGTACCTTGGCCTGTTGCCATAGGGCTTCCAGTTCTTCTAGGGTGTAAGTTTCAAGGGGGCGATCGATGGCAGCCTCAATGCGTTCGAGGCGTTGGATAAAGCGTTGATAGGCCTGTTGCAGCGCATGCACGGGGTCAAGTTGGCACCAGCGGGCGAGGTTAATCACACTAAAGAGCAGATCCCCTAATTCGGCAATCTGGTGTTCGGCATTCCCTTGCAGAAGCGCCTCTTGAAATTCCGCCAGTTCCTCGTAAAATTTCTCCCACGCACCGCTAATGGTCGGCCAATCTAGGCCAGCGCGACTAGCTCGCTCCCCAATTTTCATACCCGCCATCAGGGGGGGCAGGGTACGGGCATAGCGTTGCAGCTTTTGACTCAGGGGGAGGCGGTCTTCAGCCCCTTTTTCAGCCGCTTTGATTTGCTCCCATTGATCGCGCACCTCTTGCGCAGTGGTGAGTGCCACTTCACCAAAGACATGGGGATGGCGGCGGATCAGCTTATCGGTAATCCCTTGAATAACTTGAGCGAGGGTAAATTGATTGGCTTCTTGGGCCAGTTGACTCTGGAGCACAACTTGCAGCAACAGGTCTCCCAATTCTTCGGCGATCGCCCTACTGTCTCCCTCTTGAAGGGCATGGACGACTTCATAGGCCTCCTCAAGAACGTAGGGAATGAGGGTGGTGGGTGTTTGCTGCAAATCCCAAGGGCAGCCTCGCTCAGGATGGCGCAGTTCTCGAACCACGTCAATCAAGCGTTGAAACTGAATCAGTGCCTCTGGTAGGGGGGGTGGCACATACAGTTGTAGCGGGCAGGTGGCCTCCGTTAGTTCTGCTAATTCGCCAAGGGTGAGGAGTGTGCTCTGGTGTTGGGCGTCAATGAGCGTCAAGGGTGTCTCTAAAGGCCAGTGGTGGCGGAGGTGGTGTGCCAAGCGGTGGGCGATCGCCAGCGTCGGAATCTCCGTAATCAGACCCCCTTCAGGCAATTCTGTTGCTTCTGCCAAGACAGTTGCCGCCGACAAAACAGTTAAGGACATGGCCATAGGCGCAATCACTGGACGCTGCATCACGATTGTTTGCCTATCATCGCCAATTTCCTGAGGTTCTTGCTAGGGGTCTCCCAAATGTTGCCCGTCAGGTGGCTGCCCTTAGGGTCAATTGAAAGGAGATAAACTAAGTGTAACGAAACATTTCTTTAGGCTAATCATGGCAGATTTTCTGTTGCGAGCAACGGCTGCGGCTGAAGGCATCCGTGCAGTGGGCGTCATTACCACTCAACTCACCGATGAAGCCCGCCAACGCCACCAACTCTCCTACGTGGCCACGGCTGCTTTGGGACGAACCATGGCCGCTGGCTTAATTCTCGCCTCTAGTTTCAAACAGCCCCAAGCGCGGGTGAATGTGCGCATTCAAGGCAATGGCCCCCTAGGAACGGTTTTCGCGGATGCGGGTGCCGATGGCACGGTTCGCGGCTATGTGCAGTATCCCAGTGTTGAACTGCCCCCCAATGCCAAGGGCAAACTGGACGTGGGTGCGGCAGTGGGTCATCAGGGGTATCTCTACGTCATCCACGATCTTGGCTACGGCTATCCCTATTCCAGCACGGTAGAGCTTGTCTCCGGGGAAATTGCCGAAGATGTCACCTACTACCTCGCCACTTCAGAGCAAACCCCCTCAGCCCTGATGTTGGGTGTTTTTGTTGAAGAGGCCGGGGTGACTGCCGCCGGTGGGTTGATGTTACAGGTGCTACCCAAAGCTGCCAATGATGAACACCTGATCGCCACCCTTGAACAACGGGTGGCCAATCTCAAGGGCTTTACACCCCTGCTACAGGCGGGGCGGACACTGCCAGATATCTTTCAGGAACTCCTTGGGGATATGGACTTGCAAATCTTGCCCCAACGGCAAATGGTGCGCTTCCACTGTGGCTGTTCCCATGAACGGATGCTAGCGGCACTCAAGCTCCTAGGGGAGGCAGAATTAAAGGATATTCTAGCCACAGAGGCGAAGGCGGAAGCCACCTGTCAGTTCTGTAATGCTGTCTATTGGGCGGATCAGCCGATGTTGGAACAGTTGATTGCGGAGTTGGCCACTGCCTCAGTCTAAACTCTTGTTTCTGAGGAGTTTGTGTCATGTCCAGTGTGGTTGCGACTGCCCAACCCCCGTTGGATTTTCTCCCCCAGCGGTTTAGCTATCCAGTTTGGTGGACGGCGGCACGGCTCCTGCCCTTTTACATCCGCTACGGCCTTGGTCTCAATCGGGTGGAAGGGGTGAATGTCGAGACCCTTGCCCGTTATTACGAACAGTTTCAACGGGGGCAGGTACGGCTGCTGATTGCCTTTCGCCATCCTTGTACGGATGATCCTTTGGTGATGGGCTACCTGATGTGGCATCTGTTGCCCCAGACCGCTCAGCGACTGGGGATTCGGCTGCAACCACCGACAAATGGTTATTTTCTCTACGATCGCGGAATTCCCCTCTGGGCAGGGGAGCAAATTGGTTGGCTCTTTTCACGGTTGGGGGGGATTTCCATCATGCGCGGCAAGCTCGATAGCCAAGCCCTGCGATCGGCACGGGAGTTACTCTTGGAGGGACGATTTCCCCTAGCAGCAGCGCCGGAGGGGGCAACGAATGAACACAATGAACTGGTCGCACCTTTAGAGCCGGGCGTGGCACAACTGGGATTTTGGTGTCTGGAAGATTTAACTAAGGCGGGGCGATCGCTCCCTGTGGTCATTCTCCCCGTTGGCATTCAGTACAGCCTCAGTCAGCCCTCTTGGGAACGCATGGGTTGGCTGATGACTCAACTGGAAAACCGCCTCGGCTGCCCCACCAATAGCGACAGTACCCAGCCAGAGGAACTCTACCGCCGCCTGCTCAATTTGGCGATGCACCTACTGGATCGCCTAGAGACCTTTTATGCCACGTCCTACCGCCAAGTCTTTCCAGAGCTGCCCCCCTTTGACTCCCCCAATGCGGAATTGGCGGCACGAATTCAGCGACTCCTCAACAGTGCCCTTGTAGTGGCAGAGTCCTACTTTGGTCTTAAGGCCAGTGAAGATTTTGTGAGTCGCTGCCGACGGATTGAGCAGGCTGCTTGGGAACGGATGTTTCGCGGTGATTTGGCACAACTGTCTGCCGTAGAGCGCTGTCTAGCCGATTGGTTGGCCGAGGAAGCCAATGTGCGATTACGTCATATGCGTCTTGCGGAGCGATTTACCTCGATTACGGGTAGCTATATCCGTGAGAAATTCACGATTGATCGCTTTGCCGATGTGGCACTGATTCTCTGGCGGACGTTTGATTGGCTCGAGGGAAAAAGCCCAAATGTGAATCGCTTGGTGGGCTTGCGGCAGGTGCGCCTCAGTGTCGGAGACCCGCTCAATTTAGAGAGCTATTGGCCGCTGTATCGGCGCGATCGCCAAGGGGCACGTCAGGCCGTCAAGGAAGTCACTGATCAGATTCGCCAACAATTTGAAGCCTTGATTGTGCCTACGGATTCTTAGAGGGATTCAAGCCAAGCACAGGAGCGATCGCCCCTCTTGAAGCTGCTGCAGTGCCCTCAAAAGATCACTCGTCAGTTCTTGGGCAGCACTTTTTGGGTGGGTGACATCGTAATTGCCCGTACTCAAGGGGGCACCAATGATCACCTTGACCTCACTTCCCCACTGCGGATAGGGCTGAGCATAATCGAGTAAAATCGGCAGAATCTGGATCGCTTCTTGACAGCGCTGAGCTGCCTGAAGGGCTAAACGCGCCAAGCCCGGCTTTAGGGGATGAATCTGGCGATCGCGAAAGATATTGCCCTCAGGAAAGACCACCAACGCCTGTCCCTGCCGCAGAAGTTCCACACCTGTCCGCAAGGCACTCACCGAAGGCGCTTGGGTATTGACGGGAAAACCACCACACTGACCAATCACCCAGCCTTGCAGTCCCAGCATTTCATCGTGGGAGACCATGTAGTAGAGGTCGCGGCCACTCACCCGCCGTCCCGTCACATAGGGAATAATGAGCGCATCCCAACGGGAACGATGGGTGGGTGCCAAGATCACAGGCCCCCTTTTGGGTATCTGCTCCTGCCCTTGCACCTCAAGGGTACGAAAATAGCGCCGCAGGACAATATCCCCCACCAGACGGTACATCAGGGGAGTGAGGAGAGGCGAAATGTGGGGGAATGAGGACTTGACAGAATCTAGCATCAGGCGTGAAGAGTGAACCGGCTGTGACACACAAGGACTAGCCTAGGGCGATCGCCCGAATCTGGCTAGGGATGGCGAACCAGTTCGCAAATTGGCAAATTGAGTCCCAGTGAGTTATTGGCTTAGTTATTGGCAATACTCAGAATCCAAGTCCCGATATAACGCATCAGGGGAATATCGCCGGGGGAGCCAATGCGCGCATTGAAGTAGTACATCCCGCCATGATTGGGATTGCGGACATTGTTCAAGACAACTTGTACTGGCGTACCTGCGGGAATGACCTCTGCGGGCACAATGTCAATGACGCGGTTATCGCGGTCAAGGGACACCTCCGCCAATTCAATTTTTTGGCCAAGATTACGGCGGAATTGAAAAAAGCGATTCCCGCGATCGCCCCCTACCCGCACCTCGATACCCCTAGGATCAATAATGCCATTGTAGTAATCGGGATAAGTAATGTTAATGCGATTAATCGCGACTTTTTGTTCACCCAAGCGCAGCCAGTAGCGATCGCCCATAAAACCGGGGGTGCCGTTTTCTAGATGGTATTGGAGTTGCTGCCGTCCACTAGGGCCATCTCCCCAAGTAAACGTAAAGCCCTGATTGGCTTGGGCTCGCACAAGGGCAGGGGTCACAAGACCAAGACTACACCCCAACAGAATCAGAACCGGTAGGAAACGCTTCACCATAGACAACCCTATTACGACACACCACAGATACCTGACTTTCAGACGGGGAGGATTCGCTAGACGTTCCCCTACGGATCAGTCTGCTTAGTATCCTAACGGCAAAGAATCACCATTGCGAAGAAAAATTAAACTTTGTTGAGAGATTTTTCCTTAGTTGCTGGTTTGCTGTACGAGCTGGGCAAAGAATCCCCCACGACTAGTCACACTGGAGGGAGCATCCTTATCAGCCATTTGCACAGCCACAATTTCTGAGGTGAGGACAGTTAACTTCTTGCCCACTTGGCGATCGCACGTCAGTTCGAGGACAGTCGGGGTGCCACTGGCCATCGCCTGCTGAATTTGCTGATAGGCTGCTGTCGCTGCGGCACTTTCCTTGCGTTCAATGCTCACGGGCATGGGGACATGACGCAGAATTAAATCAATCGTGTACATTGCGTTCTTTAATCACTCAGGCTAGGTTCGTATATTCTTCACTGTAAAACGCTGTGGCCAGAAAATCATCGGTGACTCAATGTACTTGTCCACTGTTGGTGGAGCGATCGCAATAGGGGCACATCGACATAGGTCGTCCAACCCACCTCACCGTGAATCACTTGAAAGGGGTAGTCGGGTTCCCCTAAGCAATCCAAGACAAGCGCTGCATCCCGAAAATCATGATCCTTGGTGTAGTCGGTGATCGTGATAATGGTCGCTAGGCGACTGGCGGTGGCTGCCTGAATCCCATTGGCGGAATCCTCAAAGGCAAGGCACTCTTGGGGCGAGAGGCGCATTCTTTCAAGGGTGTAGAAGTAAATATCGGGCGCAGGTTTCTTGGCGGGCACCACATCCCCAGCGGCAATCACCTCAAACCAACTGACGCCATCAGCAGCAAGGGCATTTTCAAGGAGTGCGGTGACATTGGCAGGGGTGGTTGTGGTGGCGATCGCTAAACGTAATCCTGCTTCACGGGCTTCAGTGAGCAGCCGTTTCACCCCCGGCCGCAGGGGAATCGCCCCTTCTGCCAATAGCTCCGTATAGTAGCGGGTCTTCGCCTTGTGCAGGTCGGCAATCAGGGCATCCAAATTTTGGGGACGTAGCCAATCGGGACGAAAGCGATCAAGGTAATACTTCATCCGCTCCTTACCCCCCGCCACCGCCAGCAGTTGACCATAGAGGGGAATATCCCACTCCCAATCTAGGCCTGCCGCAGCAAAGGCTTTATTGAAGGCAATGCGATGGCCGTCCCGCTCAGTGTCCGCTAAGGTGCCATCCACGTCAAAAATCAGGGCTTTGAGGTGAGCCATAGAGGGTTTTTACTCTACCCCTTTTAGGGGAAAACTTAATGGAATGACTGTAATTTTACCAGTCGTGCTCGCACTGCCTGATGATTGCCCACGGGTTCACGGAAGTGCCAAGTTTCCTCAGGACCAAGGCCATAAACCTGTACCGAAACGGCACCGACCCGCTGCCCGGCCTTGTCAAAGAGTTCAAAATCCGCCTGAATCATGCGAAAGTGCTCTTCACTGTAGTTTTTCAGAACGCCCACAATAAACGGTGCACCGCCCTCGAGGTGCCACTTAAAATCGGCCATGGTGACGCCTTGTTGCGCAAGGGTACCGCCAATCAACTGCTGCATGCGTTGCTGTTGCTGCCACTGACCGAGATGATAGCCAAAGATCACTAGTAAACTCACAACCCCAGCGGCGATCGCCACCACCCACGGAGCTGAGGAAGCATACACAGGGGCAGCTAGGGCTGGGTTGGGGGGGCGTAGATCAATCACCTCTTCCCAATCGGGTTTAGGCGACCCTTGAATGCGGCCAATAATTTTAATGCGGGCAATATCGTCGAGGTGAAACTGTCCCAAGCGGGATTTGAGGAGATCCACCAAGGCAGAATAGTGGGCAACGGTGCCGGGGGGCTTATTCAAAACAATGTTTAATTGGTTGCGAAACTGATTGACTTGAACCACAACGGCATGTTCTGAAAGAACGTCCTGAAGGATTTCGCGAATTTGCTCAACTTGTAGTAGCCCCATGCCCGCAACCCCTACCTTGTGGCAACAGAATGACTGTTGGGCAACCTTTGCTTACTGATGGTAAATCTGCCATTCTATGTGCCAGTGTACACAAAGTCCCAGTGATACAAATCTGTGAATTTACAGTATTTTACAGGTGCGGTTCGCAGGCCGACAGCGATCGCAATGGCCACAACGCAATCCCCTTGCCTCAGTGGCAAAACCAAAGGCTTGGAGGAGAAACTGCCAGCGGCAGCCGCGGTGATAGAGAAACTCTTGCATCAACTGTTCTTGAGTGTCTTTGGGCGGCGGTGGCACCTGTGCTAAGGGTTGACGGCAATAGTGAAAAGGGTCTTGCCAGCGGAGTGCCCCCTGTTGATGCAGTAATGCTAGGGTCAATTCCACCTCAGGAAAGTGTTGTCGCAGTTGCGGAAGATTACCCCTGAGGGGCAGATGCGTCTGAAGTGCCATGGCGCGATTGTAGGTATCTTGACTTTGGCGCTGAAAAAAGTGCCAACGCTGTTGGTCTTCGCGATCTAAACCCCAGCGATCGCTCACCAAGGCCAGTGCCTGTGCTGGTTGGCCATCTCGCCCAGCGCGTCCCACCTCTTGGAGGTATTCACTGAGTTGCAGGGGTGGCTGATAGTGGCAAATCCAACGCACATTGGGTTTATTCACCCCCATACCAAAGGCATTGGTACAGACCACAAAGGGCAGCTTATCCTGCAACCAATCGCTCTCGATTTGGCGTCGCTGTGCTGCCGGCAGTCCGCCATGGTAAGCGGTGGTGCGGTGCCCCTGCTCCTGAAGCCAAGTGGCAAGGGTTTCACAGTCGCGGCGGGTGCGGGCATAGATCAAGCCTGAGGTTCTGCCCTGCTGCTTGAGAAATTGCTGGAGGCAATGGCGGCGATACCCCCGACTCCACACAGAGCGTACGGCTAAATGGAGATTGGCACGATAGGGGCTGTGAATGATCTGCACAGGCTGCTCTAGACCTAAAACCTCAATGAGGGTGCGCTGGGTCTTGGGATCGGCAGTGGCAGTAAAGGTAGCGATCGCCAGCCGCGGGTGCAGTGGTTTACATTGGCGCAGGGCAGGCCGCACGGTTCCCAAGCGACGATAAACAGGTCGAAAGCGATCGCCCCACTGTACAAGGCAATGGGCTTCATCCACAATCAAGCCATTGAGTTGAATCGGTGCTGCACAGAGGTGCTGCCAAAGGGGGGTGGAAAATAGGGACTCCGGCGAAAGATACAGCAAACGGTAGTCCCTTAGGTGCGAGAGAATCTGGCGGCGTTGGCGGCTGGGCAGTTCACTATGATAGGCTGCGGCCGCCAGACCCCGTTGCCGCAATTCAGTGATCTGATTTTCCATGAGGGCAAGCAGCGGCGAGATCACTAGCGTCAATCCGCCCTGCAGCACTGCTGGCAACTGAAAACAGAGACTTTTGCCCGCTCCAGTAGGGAGGACAATTAAGGCATCCCGCCGTTGTAAGAGTGCCGTCATCACCTCTGCTTGAGGCGATCGCAACTCAGAATAGCCCCAGTATTGTTGTAGGGCGGCCTGTATGAGATCTATATCGGCATCCGGCATTGCACTGGCTTAAGCCTTGATGAGAAGTCTCAGCGTTGCAAAAAGCGGCACAGTCTTCTGGGAACAGCAAGAGGAGTGAATTTAGAATAATTTTAAGCAAGAAATCCTAGGATGCCTAAGACCCTTTAGGCCTATCACTGTTGCCGAAGTGTAAAACGCTTATGGAGATGAACCTATGGGCATGAAATTTGTGCCGCTGGTGTGCGTGGCAATGTTGGCAGCGGTGGTCGCTCCGGCAACTGCCCAAAGCCGCCGCCAACCCATCAATCCCCAACAATTTCCCATTAGCCAACCTACCCTACCCCAAGCTTTTGAGCGTATTGATGGCAGTCAGGGGTACTGGCAAGATGATTCGATCGCAGGAGATGCTGCTTTTACATTTGGCGCTCCCACTTTTCGCGATAATGATATCGTGAATCGAGGACGGCGGATCAACTACCTTTCCACCGATGCTTGGTACCAGCAAAGCAACCAACCACCGATTCGCACCCGCGATCTCGATAGCCCCTTCTGCACTTCAATGTATGGTACTCCCTTCCCCTGTAACTTGATGGTGGAGTCTCCCTTACCACCACCGCAACCGCCCTTCTTGACCCCCCCACCCCCCCCAGCGGTGATGCCAGCTCCGCCGGTACGTGCCCTGTATTAAACGCAGTGAACAACATGAAGGATTGGGGGCACTGCCCCCTTTTTTGGTGTTTAAGGGGCGATCGCCAAGGAAAAAACTATAGCATCCGCTATGCAGTTCTATTAAAATAGATTGCAGTGGTTAAAAAGCATTAATAAATGTTTTCTTTTTCTTAAAAGTGTTCCCACTGAACCATTAGCGAACTTTTATTTTTCTGATTACGAGCGATCGCAAAACTTATCGTATATTTCCTTTTACCTTCTTTTTATCTTGTTACCTGTTGAAGGACTAGCTCTTGCTCTCTTGAATCCTGTCAAATTCTCTCCTATAGAATGTATAAAACCCATCGCCTATTCAAACTTCTATCAACGGTTCTTCTATTACACATACATCACTGATCTATAGGTTCTCCCTAATTATGCTTACCCATCAAGAACGGCTCTCAATTTTTATCGATGGGAATAATATGTTCTATGCCCAGCAGAAAAATGGCTGGTTTTTTGATCCCCGTCGTGTTCTCGAATTCTTCACCCGTGATCCCAACATTGTATTGGTGAATGCCTTTTGGTACACCGGCCTCAAGGACATGCAAGATCAGCGTTCGTTTCGCGATGCCCTCATTAACCTTGGCTATACCGTACGCACAAAACTGTTGAAGGAATATTACGACGAGACCCTAGGCAAGTATTACCAAAAGGCCAATTTAGACATTGAAATTGTGATTGATATGTTCAACACCGTCGGTCAGTACGATCGCGTGGTTCTCTTTAGTGGCGATGGCGATTTTGAGCGGGCGATCGAACTCCTGCGCTCCAAAAACACCCACATTACGGTTGTCTCCACCGAAGGCATGATTGCCCGTGAGCTGCGCAATGCCACCGATCGCTACATTGATTTGAACGAAATTCGGCCTTTTATTGAAAAAACTGACTCGCAAAATCCCAACTAAAAAGCGCATCCAGCGATCGCCAGATGCGCAAGCAAATGAAGTGTTTTCTTAAGATGCCTAGAACAGGCCGAGAGTCAGCGACTTATCCAAGGGGAAAGCAGCACCAATCCCCAGCCATAGCGTCACCAATGTGCCAAAGAGGAAGACCGTCATGGCCACAGGACGACGGAAAGGATTCTGGAACTTGTTGACACTTTCAATGAAAGGAATCAGCATCAAGCCCAAGGGAATGGAGGCATTCATGAGCACCCCCAGCAGCTTGTTGGGCACCACCCGGAAAATCTGGAAGGTGGGATAGAGGTACCACTCCGGCAAAATTTCCAAGGGGGTGGCAAAGGGATCCGCTGGCTCACCGACCATGGCAGGATCCATCACCGCTAGACCGATCACAAGGGCGATCGTGCCCATAATCACCACGGGGAAGATATAGAGCAGGTCATTGGGCCAAGCGGGTTCGCCATAGTAGTTGTGGCCCATGCCTTTTTTCAGTTTTGCCCGCAGCGCCGGATTCGTTAAATCAGGCTTTTTCAAAACTTTTGCCATAAATCAATCGTTCTCCTAGAGGGTCAGCAAGGGGGGAGATTACTTGGAGCATAACAAGGGAAACCGCCGAGAATAGCAGGCCCTGTTACATTTCTTGATGCTTGGCTTACAGGGGACCCGAAATGCCCTGCTTACGAATCATCAGGAAGTGCATCAGCATAAAGACGGCGATCGACCAAGGCAGCACAAAGGTGTGCAAGCTATAGAAGCGAGTGAGGGTCGCTTGACCGACACTTTCACCACCACGCATCAGTTCCACCAGTTGATCACCCACCACGGGAATTGCCGCAGGGATACCAGAAACGATTTTGACCGCCCAGTAGCCCACTTGATCCCAAGGCAGGGAGTAGCCCGTGACACCAAAGCTGACGGTAATCACCGCCAAGACCACACCCGTCACCCAAGTGAGTTCGCGGGGTTTCTTGAAGCCACCGGTAAGATAGACGCGGAAGACATGCAGAATCATCATCAAGACCATCATGCTGGCGGACCACTTGTGAATGGAGCGGATCAACCAGCCAAAGTTGACCTCATTCATGATGTACTGCACAGAGGCAAAGGCTTCAGCCACCGTCGGTTTGTAGTAAAACGTCATGGCAAAGCCCGTGGCAAATTGGATTAAAAAACAGGTGAGGGTAATGCCACCCAGACAGTAAAAAATGTTTACGTGGGGCGGTACATACTTGCTGGTGATGTCGTCAGCGATCGCCTGAATTTCGAGGCGTTCCTCAAACCAGTCGTAAACTTTGTTCATAACAGTGATTAGTCCTGCGAAACCGCTGCTTTACTTTGAAAAATGTAACATATGCCCTCTCAGACTTTCCATATTCAGTTGATTGCTGCCACCCACCGTCCGATAATAAAGTCTCAACAGCTTCAGGATGCTGACTTGAGGCTGTCTCCTCTGCTACCTTACTCACAACGACCGCTTGGGAGGCTTTGAGATGAATCTGTTGAAGAAACTCTTTGGTGCGATTTTTGGCCTATTGGGGGCGATCGCGAAACTCTTTGGTTTGGGCAAAAAGGGCGAGTTTTACATTGAATTAGATAAGAGCACGGCGGCCCCTGCCGCACCGCCAACCCCTACTAAAGTGGTAGAACCTGCCCCGACCCCTGAACCTGCTACTGCCCCTCAACCCGCTCAACCCGTTGCCACAGCTCCCGCAGCACCCACACCGACCCCTGTCACCCCCAGTGTTCCCTACACCCGGTTTGCGCGGCGTCGTCCCGGAGCCAATATGGCTGCCTTCTTGAATATGGCGCGGCAAGTTCGTCCCTCTACCTAGGACACCTCATCCACAGAGCATTGGATGCAAAGGGGCTGTTGATGTGGGAATGCCCCTTTTTTTGTGCAAGGTATCCTCTCTGCGCATTGCAAGATGCCCCCAGTTGCAGTAGGATGCTGGCAAATTACGAGGGTGTACAACTATGGGTCAAAAACCGTCAAGCGGATGGGCAGCCGCCAAGGTTTTTGCAGGCTTACTTCTCCTCTTTACCATTGGCGCCTGCGAGGCGGACACCACCACCACAACCCCAACGGGTGAGGGACTGCGCATTGGCTCATTATTGCCCTCAACCGGTGACTTAGCCTCCGTGGGAACCCCTATAGCTGAAGTTGTCCCCCTGCTGGTGGAAACGGTGAATGCCTGTGGTGGTGTTAATGGCCAGCCCGTTACGCTTATTGCTGCTGATGATCAATCCAATCCTGCCTCTGGGGCAGAAGCGATGACGAAGTTGGTGGAGATTGACCGAGTTGCCGGAGTCGTTGGTTCCTTTGGCAGTAGTGTCTCCAATGCCGCCGCCGATATTGCCACCCGCGGTCAAGTGATGCTAATTTCCCCCGGCAGTACGAGTACACTCCTGACTGAACGCGCCAAAAAAGGAGACTTTAACGGCTATTGGGCACGCACTGCTCCCCCCGACAATTACCAAGCCCAAGCCCTTGCCCAACTGGCCAAAGAACAGGGGTATCAACGAGTCGCCACTGTGGTGATCAACAATGACTATGGCCGCAGCTTTGAGCAGGAATTTACCCGCGCCTTCAAAGCCCTAGGGGGCACAGTGATCAATGAAGACCGCCCGACCCGTTATGATGAGCGGGCAACCACCTTCACGACAGAAGCTGCTGCTGCCTTTGGCGGCAAGCCCGATGCGGTAGTGGCGATTTTGTATCCCGAAACAGGGAGCTTGCTTTTGAAATCCGCCTTTGAGCAAGGTCTCACCCAAAACGTGGCCATTCTCCTCACCGATGGCGTCAAGTCCGAAAGTTTCCCTGAGCAAGTGGGCCGTACTCCCGATGGCAAATACATTATTGCCGGTGCCAAGGGAACCGTTCCTGGCGCCGATGGTCAAGCCCTGCGTCGCCTGCGAGAACTGTGGCGTGCTAAAAAAGGGAGCGATCTGCCGGCCTTTGGTGCTCAGACTTGGGATGCCGCCGCGCTCCTTGTACTGGCTGCACAGGCCGCAGGACAAAATACGGGTGAAGGGATTCGCAGCAAATTGCGAGAGGTGGCTAACCCTCCGGGCGAAGCAGTGGATGATGTGTGCGCCGCCCTAGCGCTGCTGCGGGAAGGCAAAGAAATTAACTACCAAGGCGCTAGTGGCAATGTCGATATTGATGAAAATGGCGATGTTGTGGGGGTGTACGACATTTGGCAGGTCACGGATGACGGTAAATTAAAGGTAATTGGTCAAGTGAATCCCCAAAAACCCTAGGCATGGCAAGCACCTTTTCCTTTGATATTGTGAGTGACTTTGACTGGCAGGAGCTGGTCAATGCAGTGGATCAAACGGAGCGAGAGATCAAAGCCCGCTATGACCTCAAGGATACCCAGACCACCCTTGAATTAACCAAAGAGGGACTGACGATTCACACCAATAGTGAATTTACGCTCAATTCAGTGCAAACGATTCTGCAACAGAAGGCGGCGAAGCGGCAGTTGTCTCTGAAAATTTTTGACTATGGGCCTGTGGAAGCAGCGGGTGGTCAACGGGTGAAACAACTGATCAAGTTGCGCCGTGGCATCCCTTCAGAACTGGCCAAGGAAATTAGCAAACTCATCCGCAATGAATTTAAGAAGGTGCAGGTCTCGATCCAAGGGGATGTGGTACGGGTCAGTGCCAAATCAAAGGATGATCTACAAGCGGTGATCCAACGCCTGAAAACTGAGGATTACCCCGTGCCATTACAATTTACAAATTACCGTTAGTGGTTCAAGGGTCATGTTGGGGTCTGTATCGCTGGGAACGTTGGGGTTAATTGTCGGTTCACTGCTGACGGTGGTGGGAGTGGTGGCCTATGCCACGGGGAATGCCACCTTGAATCTAGCGGGCTTTTTCTACGGTGTGCCCCTACTCTTGGGCGGCTTGGCACTCAAAGCGGCGGAACTCAAGCCGGTACCCTATCGTGAAGCCCCGACCCCAGAGGCGATCGCTGGCCGTGCCCAAGCAACCCCCACCCAAACCCAAATCCGTAAGGATGTCACCCGCTATCGTTATGGCCAAGAAGCACACCTAGATAGCACATTGGCCACTTTAGGCTTGAGTCCCTCGGATGCTGAGCGTCCTGTCTTGGTGGCGATCGCCGAGACCTTAACGGACGGTGCCTATACATTAATTTTAGAATTTGACTCCCCGGCGGTTCCCCTTGAGGTGTGGCAATCGAAGCAAGCCAAGATGCAGACATTCTTTGGCCCCAATATTCGGGTAAGTATTATGGATCAGGGAAACAACCGTGTGGCGGTGGCACTCATGCGCGAGTAAGGCTGTGGTCAACCCTGTTCCAGTTGACTAAGATGATTGGTAAACCGTTTTGCCTTGAATTCAGGTGTTACGATAGCATCATCATTGCGGCATTCTAGCCTAAAGAGTAAGACTTTTTTGCAAGCAGTCTCCTCCTAACAACGCATTTTTGGAAACGGCGATTACGGCTATGGGTAAAGTCATTGGCATTGACCTTGGAACCACCAATAGTTGTGTGGCAGTCTTAGAAGGGGGGAATCCCGTCGTAATTCCCAGTGCAGAGGGCGGGCGCACCACCCCTAGTATTGTTGCCTTTGGCAAATCGGGCGAACGGTTGGTGGGTCAACTGGCGAAACGGCAAGCGGTCACCAATGCCGAGAACACGATTTTCAGTATCAAACGGTTTATTGGTCGCCGCTGGGAGGAAACCGCTGAAGAACGGGCGCGCGTGCCCTATACCTGTGTGCCGGGTCGCGATGGCATGGTGGATGTGCAGATTCGCGATCGCACCTATACCCCCCAAGAAATTTCCGCCATGATCCTGCAAAAGCTGAAGCAGGATGCGGAAGCCTATCTGGGGGAACCCGTGACCCAAGCCGTCATTACTGTGCCAGCCTATTTTAGTGATGCGCAACGCCAAGCCACCAAAGATGCGGGGGCGATCGCCGGCCTTGAGGTAATGCGCATTATCAACGAGCCAACGGCAGCCTCCTTGGCCTACGGCATCGACAAGCAGGATCAAGATCAAACCATTTTGGTTTTTGACTTGGGCGGGGGCACCTTTGATGTCTCGATTCTGCAACTAGGGGATGGCGTCTTTGAGGTGCGCTCCACAGCGGGGAATAACCACCTAGGGGGCGATAATTTTGACGAATGTATTCTTGATTGGCTCTTGGCCTGTTTTAAGGAGCAGGAGGGGATCGATCTCTCGAAAGATAAAATGGCACTGCAACGCCTGCGGGAAGCCGCCGAAAAAGCCAAGGTTGAGCTGTCGGGAACCCTGAGCACTTCCATTAACCTGCCCTTCATTACGGCTGATGAAACGGGGCCTAAGCACCTTGAAATGGAACTCACCCGCAGTAAGTTTGAGGAACTCTGCGCCCACTTGGTTCAGGCCACCCTCGAACCCATGCAGCAGGCGATCGCCGATGCGGGTCTGACTGTTCAGGATATTGACCGCGTCTTACTCGTCGGTGGGTCTACTCGTATTCCTGCGATTCAGGAGTTAGTGAAGCAATTCTGTGGCAAAAATCCCGATCGCTCCGTTAATCCTGATGAAGCCGTTGCCGTAGGGGCAGCCATTCAAGGGGGCATTCTGGGCAAGGAAACAACGGTCAAAGATCTCCTGCTGCTGGATGTCACGCCCCTCTCTTTGGGGTTGGAAACCCTTGGCGGTGTCTTTACCAAAATCATCGAACGTAATACCACCCTCCCCACCAGTAAGACGCAGACCTTTTCCACCGCTACCGATGGCCAAACGGTCGTGGAAATTGCTGTCTATCAAGGGGAGCGCCCGATGGCAAAAGACAATAAACAACTGGCCTGCTTTGAACTCACCGGCATTACTCCCGCCCCTCGGGGTGTGCCGCAAATTGATGTCACATTTGATATTGATGCCAACGGTATCCTGAGTGTGTCTGCCGTCGATCGCGCCACCGGTCGCCAGCAAAGTGTGCGCATTACCAATCGCGGTGGCCTCAGCACTATGGAAATCGAGCGCATGCGCCAAGAGGCAACGATTTATGCCCAAGCCGACCAAATCAAGAAAGAGATTGCCGAATTGCGCAACCAAGCCGACGCCCTGCTGTACAGCTATGAATCAACCATCAAAAACCATGGCATCACATTAACTCCTGATCTACGGGCGCGCATTGAACCAGTAGTTCAGAGTATGCAGGCAGCAATGGTGGATGACAATATTACTCTCGATGAAATTCGCAAGCGGATGGAAGCCCTGCAGCAGGCCTTGGTGACCTTGGGAACGGTGGTGTATCAACAAACCGCAGGCGGTTCCATGATGACCTCAACCCCGACAATGGGGGGTGCTACGATTAGTTCCCAAGCCACTCAAGTTTTAGATAGTGAGGCCACAATAATCAGCGATAATGAAGAAACAGTTGTTTCAGATTATGAAGCGGTTGATTAATTTAGGTAACGGTGGCTATGGCTCGTGATTTCTATGAGATCTTAGGTGTCTCACGCTCTGCGGATGCTGAAGAATTAAAACGAGCCTATCGGCGCTTGGCTCGCAAGTATCACCCCGATGTCAATAAAGAACCGGGCGCTGAAGAAAAGTTCAAGGAAATCAACCGCGCCTACGAGGTGCTCTCGGATCCCCAAGCGCGAGCCAACTACGATCGCTTTGGTGAAGCCGGGGTCAGTGGCGTCGGGGCTGCTGGCTTCAGTGACTTTGGCATTGGTGACATGGGCGGCTTCGCCGATATTTTTGAAACCTTCTTTGGGGGTGGATTTGGTGGATTTACCAGCAGTGGGCGGCGGTCACAGGGGCCAACCCGCGGTGAAGATCTGCGCTATGACCTCAAACTAGAATTTCGCGAAGCTGTTTTTGGCGGTGAGAAGGAAATTCGCATTAATCATTTGGAAACCTGTAAAACCTGTCAAGGCACAGGGGCCAAACCCGGCACACGGCCAGTCACTTGTAGTACCTGTGGTGGCATCGGTCAAGTGCGGCGATCGGCACGCACTCCCTTCGGCAGTTTTACCCAATTGACCACCTGTCCGACCTGTGGCGGTTCGGGGGAAGTGATTGAATCTCGCTGTGAGTCCTGTGGCGGCCAAGGCCACATCCAAGTCAGTAAAAAGCTGAAAATTACGATTCCTGCGGGGGTGGATAATGGCACCCGGCTGCGGGTCTCAGGGGAAGGAGATGCCGGTCTGCGCGGAGGCCCTCCCGGCGATCTCTACGTCTATCTTTTTGTCGAACCCGATCCCGAGTTTCAGCGCGAAGGCAACAACATCCTATCGCGGATTAAAATTAGCTACCTGCAAGCGATTCTGGGCTGTCGGATTCCCGTGAGTACCGTGGATGGCGAAGCAGAACTGAAGATTCCCGCAGGCACCCAACCCGGTACGGTGTTCATCCTAGAAGGCCGAGGCGTCCCCCGTGTGGGCAATCCTGTGGCGCGGGGCGATCACCTCATTACCGTTGATGTCGAAATTCCCACCCATATCACCCATGAAGAGCGAGAACTGCTGGAGAAATTGGCCAAGATTCGCGGCGAGCGTATGGGCAAAGGCGGTCTAGAGGGCTTCCTCGGCAGCTTGTTTGGTGGTTAGGGCGTGTTGCCTAAAATAGAAAAAACCGTTGGGGGCGCCGGCCATGCTGACTGAGGTTTTGACAGCACTGGATCAAGGAAATTTTCAACAGGCAGAAAAATTGCTGGCCACCTTGCCTCCTGAGGATCCCCGTGTCCTCCTGTGCCGAGGTCAACTCTATCTCAAGACAGAGCGGCTAGAGGAGGCGGAGTCAGACTTTCGCCAATTACTGCGGCTGAACTGTGGCCCCAAGCTGACGCAAATGGCTCGGCGTGGCCTCGAAAAAATTGAGCAAATTCGCCAACAGCAGCGGCAACAGGCCATTTTAGCAACCCATGCCGTGGTGGGAGTCGAGCAGCAGGGCGTTCTGGTCTTGGAGGGGGTGGCTGCCTCTGAGCAGCGGACGATCCTCGCCCGTCTTTTGGCCACCATGTTTAAGATTGACCCCTACACGGCGCGACTGTTGATTCCGTCGCGGGGCTGGCGTTTGATCCGCACGGGCAATTTTGCGGAACTCAGGGTCTATTGCCAAGAACTGAAACAGCAGGGGTTTACCCTCTTTTGTGTCCCCTTTGAGGCACTGACAGCCACACCCGTCTTGCAGGTGCGTTATTTTGTGGCCTTGGAGCCACAGCCGCGTGTGGTGTGTACCACTTCGCTCTCGCCAGAGCCAGTGGCGTTAACGTTTACTTGGTCGCAGGTGAGCCAGCGGGTAGAGGGGTTGCTGCCGATTTTTGAGCAGGTGTTCGATCGCGATCGCCAAGGAAAAGTTACCCGCAAAGAACAAATTCAGGATCATGCCCAGTGCTGTGATCTCCACCTCTTTCAGCAAAATCAAATCCTGCGCTTTTATCGCGGCGGTTACCAGTTTCACCAAGGGATTCCCCTCAATCAAGTGGCAGAGGTGATCCAGAGTGATTTGGATTTGGATCAAAATACCTCATGGGTGAAGTGGCGGCAGTTATCGAGTCTGTGGCAGCAGCACTGTGGCGATCGCCCCGTGTGGCAAGACTTTACCAGTTTTGCCGAAACCGCCTTGGACTTTACGGAACTCCTGAGTAAAATTCCCCCCCACATTAACCTCTTTCGCCGTGAGGAAAGTCCTTGGGATGCCGCCTTCATGCTCTACAGCAGTTTGGCCTTTCACCGTGACCGCAGTGGCAGCAACCGCTAAGCTAGAAACAGAAGTCTGCTCGTGCGAGTATCTGTGCTGCACCGACTCCAACAAGCAATTAAAAATGATCTCATTGCTGGTCTGCTGGTGGTGATCCCGCTGGCAACAACGATTTGGCTATCGATTTCTGTTTCCAGTTGGGTCTTGGATCTCCTCACCCGTATTCCTAAGCAGGTGAACCCCTTCAAAACATGGCACCCCCTGTTGGTGGATCTGCTCAATGTGGCGGTGGGGATTGTTGTGCCCTTAACAGGGATCTTGCTCATTGGCTTGATGGCACGCAATATCTTTGGCCAGTGGCTGTTGAACACAGGTGAGAGCATTCTCAAGCGCATCCCCTTGGCGGGCACTATTTATAAAGTGCTGCAACAACTCCTAGAGACGATTCTGCGGGACTCGCGCGATCGCTTTCGCCGAGTAGTGCTCGTAGAATACCCGCGGCCGGGTCTGTGGGCCGTGGCCTTTGTCACTGGCACGATTAATGGTTCATTGCAAACGGTTTTTTCCGAGCCAATGTTGAGTCTATTTATCCCCTCATCGCCTAACCCCACCACCGGTTGGTATGTGATTGCCAGTGAGCGGGATGTGCGAGATTTGGATATTTCGATCGAGGATGCCTTTAAGCTGATTATTTCCGGGGGGATTGTCACACCGGGATCAGTTCCGACCTCGACCCTGCCCCCCGCCCCTGCGTCGTTGCGTTAAGAACTCGTTTTTGAGGATTTACCCATGATTACTGCTCGTCGTGTTGCCCGTGAATTGGCGTTGCTCAGTGCCGCTCAAGTGTTACGCCAACCGAAACTGCTCGATGAAAGTGACTGCCGCAGCTTGATCCTGATGGCGGTACGGACGCTGGCGAGTGATGTGCGCGATACCCTCGAACAGGCCGGCACTGAACTCAGTGAAAGTCAGCGACTGCTCAACCATAGCGAGTTTCAGTTGCCCCACCTCAAAAAGGCACAGATGGTGCTTCAAGATGCCCTCAATCGGGCGGAAAAGGGCTTGAACAAAATAGGTGCTGCCCTCGATTTACCCGAAATTCTCTACTTTGCCCATCAAGAGGAAGTTCAAGCCTACGCGATCGCCCTACTGCGCTGTTTGCAGCGACACCAAACGGAGATTCAAGAACTGGTGAATCGCTCAATGGTGGATTGGCAACTGGAGCGACTGACACACTTAGATCGCGCCATTATTGAAATGGCCGTCGCAGAGATGCGCTATCTTGACGTGGCCAAGCCAGTGGCCATCAACGAAGCGATCGAACTGGCCAAACGCTACAGCGACCAAGGTAGTCATCGCTTTATCAATGGTGTGCTGCGGCGGATCAGTGAAGCCCTTGACACGGCTCAGGCGGCCACTGGTAACTGAAACGACTGCCACAATTGCTGCCGCCCCAACTCCACATCCTCAGGCCGACATTGCCAGTGGGGATGGGCACTCATCACTAAACTTTCGAGGGTTTCGCGATCAAAAAGATGCCAAACAGGGGCACCGTCAACATGGTGGGCGATCGCCAGCAGATTTTCAGCCACGCAGTGAATTTCTAAACAGGTGGCTGCTCGCTGAATTTGCAACTGCTGCCCCGGTAGGAGCGATCGCACCGCGTCCATAATCTCCCGTAGTTCCGAGATGCTCTGGACACAGACCCCCGGAATGGCCACCCGCTGCTGGGGATCCCCATTGACTTGCAGCCAATAATGACGGCTGGGATCAATTCCCAGAAGCCAAGGATCAACATCATCTAAGCGATAACGGGGAGCCAAGGAGAGTCCGTGCATCATTTATCCATTTCCTAAATCACAGCATTGATATCTAGCGATCGCAAGGGATCACTCTCGTATATGTAGTGTGATAAGTCTCCTTTATTTGATCAATCAAAGTTAATAATGCTTAATTTTTTGCCCATAGTTGTTAACAAAGCGCCGTTTTGCCACCAGCGAGATCACCGTTTTGTTACGGCAGCTACGGTTATCCGAGAGAAAACGGTTAAAATGAAGTTAAGAATAGGTTAACCCCTGAGAAAAAAGGATAGGTAAGCAATGAATAAATACGAATTTTTACATCCCCACAGCCGTTACCACGGTGAGTTTACACCCGAAAACTTTTTATTTGATGCCAACTTACAGGAGTTTGCGACCCAAGTGAGCTACATTTCCGGTCTGGAAAACAGTGGCAAGCTTTCCCCTCAGGAAGCCTATGAGCAAATTAAACGCCTTTGGAAAGAACTGAAAGCAACCAAAAAAGCGCTGCTAGATACTGCGCCCCCTAGCTAGGCTTGGAGGCGATGAAGCGTCTCCCGAATCAGTTCGGTCGGCACCTGATCAAAAATGTCCACATGGCCAATGGCAGTGGGGAGAATAAACCGCACCTGTTGTGCCTGAACCTTCTTGTCATGCTGGAGGAGTGCCAGCAGTCCCTCGACATCAAAGTGAGGCGGGATCGTTGTCGGTAGTTTTGCTTTGAGAATCAATGCCCGTTGGGCGGCGGCGGCTTCTACTGACCAATACCCCAAGGCCACCGCCAGTTCTCCAGCGGCAATCATGCCAATGGCCACAGCCTCGCCGTGGTTCAAAAGACGATAGTTGCCCATACTTTCAAGGGCATGGCCAATGGTGTGCCCGTAATTCAAAATAGCCCGCAGTCCGGCTTCGCGCTCATCCTTGCTGACCACATCCACCTTCGCTTGGCAGGAACGCTGCAGAATTTGGAGCAACTGCTCAGTAGGCAAAGCAGCCATGCGATCCAAGCGCGGCAGCTGACTCAACAAATCAAACAGCTCAGTATCCCAAATCACACCATACTTAATCACCTCTGCCATACCAGCCCGGAATTCTCTGGGGGGCAGGGTTGCCAAAACATCGGGATCAATGACCACAAGACGGGGTTGATGAAAGGCACCGATGAGATTTTTGCCCTGGGGATGGTTCACCCCTGTTTTCCCGCCAATCGCCGCATCCACCATCGCCAAGAGACTGGTGGGAATCTGAACCACGGCAATCCCCCGCAGCCAAGTGGCCGCTGCAAAGCCAGTCATGTCGCCAATGACGCCACCGCCAAGGGCAAAGAGGGTGGAACCCCGCTCTAAACGCTGACTCAGGGCCGCATCATAGATCTTTTCGACGGTTCTGAGGGTTTTGTAGCGTTCCCCTGCTGGCAGAATACAGGGGGTGACCTGCCAGCCTGCTTGCGTTAATGCCTCTTGCACATCCGTGCCGTAGTGCTGCCAAATTTGCGGATTGGAAACGATGAGGGCGGGTGCTTTCGGCGTCAACGGCGTATATTCGGCCAACAGTGCAGGCAACTGCCGCCGTGTGTTGACACCAATGGCAATGCGGTAGGCGTGCTCACCAAGGGGAACGGGAATCAGCGTCGTCATTGTTGGATTTGCTGGGGACAACTACATTAAGTATCTTTAAGTATTTTCAGTCATCACTGCCGGGGCGGGGAAAGGCTGGCTTCGCTTGCCAAGGGGCAAAAAACGGCAGGAGGAGAAGTGCCGGTAGGGCAGCACCAATCGTAAAGAGAAAAAAGAGCGGCCAGCCCATGATCTCTGCCGCTTTACCCGCGGGCGCTGCCAACACATCCCGACTAAAGGCAAACAAACTGGAGAGCAGGGCATACTGTGTTGCACTAAATTGAGGGTTGCACAGGCTCATTAAGAGTGCCGTTAGAGCCGCGATCGCCAGTCCGGCACAGAAGTTATCAATACTAATGGCGGCCACCATCACCGTTGGATTGGCACCCACATTGGCCAAAACAAAATAGGAGACATTGCTAGAAGCTTGCAATCCCCCCATGATCCAAAGAGCACGGTGAATACCGATTTGACTGATGGCCGCCCCGCCGGCAAGGGCACCAACAATGGTGGCAATCAGCCCGACACCCCCTTGCACCGCACCAATTTGGGTTTGGCTAAAGCCCTGCTGCAACAGGAAAGGGGTCATCATGTTCCCTGTGAGGGCATCCCCCAAGCGGTAGAGGCAGATAAAGAGCAGAATAATCAGCCCCGTTCCCCAGCCGTAGCGCTGGAAAAAATCAAGGAAGGGGCGAATCACTGCTTGCGCCAATGAAGGAGGAGCCGGGGGATGGACTTCGGGTTCCGGTGCCCAAAGGGTCGTGACCATGCCCACGAGCATCAGCAGCGCCATCAGGACGTAAACCACGGGCCAAGGCAGTTGATCGGCAAGAATCAGGGCTAGGGAACCCGTGACCAAGAGCGCAATGCGATAGCCAAGGACGTAAATACCCGCACCCGCCCCCATTTCAAGGGGTTCTAGGACATCGGCACGGTAGGCATCCACCGCAATATCTTGGCTGGCGCTCAAAAAAGCAATGGCGAAGGCATTCACTGCCAACAGCCGCAGGCTCGTACTGGGATCCTGTACCGCCATTAGGGCGATCGCCCCCAAGAGGAGCACCTGAATGAGCAGTAACCAGCCCCGCCGCCGTCCCAAAAAGGGAATTGTATAGCGATCTAGCAAGGGTGACCAGAGAAACTTCAGTGAGTAGGGCAACCCCACGAGGCTAAAAAGGCCAATGGCGGTCAAGTCAATGCCCTCAACGGTCATCCATGCCTGCAGTGTTCGGCTGGTGAGAAACAGGGGTAACCCTGAGGAAAAGCCCAACAAGAGCAGGGCCGCCATTTTGCGACTTTGAAACACCCGTAGAGCTGCGCCGATTCCCGCCATTCATGTCGTTCCCCTGCTTGAGACTTGCCCTAGTGTAGAGCAAAAGGGGCAGTCACCTAAAGACTACTGGCTTGATTGATGCGACTGGGGCGAAAAGCGGGCCGACAGGTATCTAGGGAAACGGGGACGGGTTTGACGTGCCAGATGTCTTTGCAGTACTCCGCAATCGTGCGATCGCTAGAGAATTTGCCCATGCGCGCCACATTGAGAATAGACATCTGTGTCCAGTGGCTCTTCTCGCGGAAGGCTTGGGCAACCCGTTGCTGACAGTCCACATAGGATTGGTAGTCCGCCAACAGCATATAGGGATCTTCGTTGAGCAGGGAACTGACAATCGGTTCGAATAGCCCCGGCTCACGCGGATTGAAGTAGTCGGAAATCAGGCTGTCAATCACTTTCTTGAGCATTGGGTTGCTGTTGTAGTACTCGCGGGGATTGTAGCCCTCAGCTTTCAGGCTCATTACCCCTTGCGCCGTCAAACCAAAGAGGAAGAAGTTCTCTGCCCCCACCTCTTGGCGAATTTCCACATTTGCCCCATCCAGAGTACCAATCGTCAGGGCGCCATTGAGGGCAAATTTCATATTGCCGGTGCCGGAGGCCTCCTTACCAGCGGTGGAGATCTGCTCTGAAAGATCAGCCGCAGGATAGGTCATTTCCCCAAGGGAAACGGAATAGTTACTGAGGAACACGACCCGCAGACGGCCATTGACATCCCGATCATGGTTGACCATATCCCCCACCGCATTGATCAGCTTAATGATCATCTTGGCCATGAAGTAGCCGGGGGCTGCCTTGCCACCAAAAATAAATGTGCGCGGCTGAATGTCAATGTTGGGGTTGGCCTTGATTTGTTCGTAGAGGGTAATAATGTGGAGCACCGCCAAGTGCTGCCGCTTGTACTCATGGATCCGCTTCACTTGAATGTCAAACAGGGAATAGGGATCCACTTCAATCTGGTTGTGGCGCCAGATGTACTCCGCTAGGCGTTCTTTGTTGGCTTGCTTGATTTGCTGCCACTTGGCCTGAAAGGCGGGATCCGTGGCGTAGGGTTCTAGGCCGCGCAGCTCTTCAAGGTGGGTAATCCAGCGATCGCTCTTCAGTGTTTCGGTAATCAGGCTGGCCAAGCGGGGATTACTCATCAATAGCCAACGGCGGGGGGTAATGCCATTGGTTTTGTTCTGGAACTTGTTGGGGTACATCTCGTAGAAGTCCCGCATCAGCTCCTGCTTGATCAGCTCTGTGTGCAGTTCGGCGACCCCGTTGACCGTATGGCTGCCGACACAGGCCAAATGCGCCATGCGCACCTGCTTGGGATGACCTTCCTCAATCAAGGACATGCGTGCTAAGCGGGCAATGTTGCCGGGATAGCGTTGGCGAATCTCGTTGAGGAAGCGGTAGTTAATCTCGTAAATAATTTCAAGGTGGCGCGGCAGTAGTTGCGCAAAAAGTTCCACCGACCAGCGTTCAAGGGCTTCCGCCAGCAGGGTATGGTTGGTGTAGGCAAAAGTGCGCTGGGTAATGTCCCACGCTTTTTCCCACGGGAGTTGGTACTCATCCACCAGCAATCGCATCAGTTCAGCCACCCCAATGGCGGGGTGGGTATCATTGAGCTGAATGGCTACTTTGTCGGGGAAGGCGTCAAAGCTGGTGTGCCGCCGCAGGTAAAGGCGAATAATGTCCTGCAACGAACAGGAGACAAAGAAATACTGTTGCCGCAGGCGCAGCTCCTTGCCTTGGGGAGTGTTGTCGTTGGGGTAAAGAACCTTCGAGATATTCTCACTAAAGGTTTTTTCCGAGACCGCTTGGGTGTAGTCACCGGCGTTGAACACCTGAAGGTTAAAGTCCTGCGCTGCACGAGCACTCCACAGACGGAGCGTATTCACCGTATTTTTGCCATAGCCTGGAATTGGCGTATCGTAGGGCGTGCCAAAAACGGTAGTGCTAGGAACCCACCGCACCCGGTAGTGCCCTTGGACATCGGTGTAGGCTTCGGTGTGGCCGCCAAACTTAACTTCGACATTGTAGTCGGGCCGGGCAATCTCCCAAGGGTTACCAAAGCGCAGCCAGTTGTCGGGGACTTCGTGCTGCCAGCCATTGGTGATGATTTGCTCGAAAATCCCATACTCGTAGCGAATGCCGTAGCCAACAGCGGGAATTTCGAGGGTGGCTAAGGAGTCGAGGAAACAAGCCGCCAACCGTCCTAGGCCGCCATTTCCTAAGCCTGGTTCAGGTTCGCGATCCATGAGTTCATTGAGATCTAAGCCAAAGTCGGTCATGGCCTGTTTGGTTTGCTCATAGAGGCCGACGTTAATCAGGTTATTCAGGAGCAAGCGACCAATGAGAAACTCTGCCGACAGGTAATAGACCACCTTCGCATCCTGCTCAAAATAGGTTTGGGCAGTTTTAATCCGTCGATGCAGCAGGCGATCGCGCACCGTGTAGGCCAGTGCCATGAAGTAATCGTAGGGCGTGGCAAACATGGCATCCTTGCCTTGGATGTAGTGCAGGTTATCCACAAAGGCGCGCTTCAGGGTTTGCACTGTCATCCCTGTGCGATCGCTCTCGATATACAAATCGCAGTGTTCGTCGTTGGCAGCAGGGTTGGTGTGGGAAACTGAATAAACAGGATGACCGTTAGGAGTGGAGGAACTATTCATGCAACCTGTGGCTCTGAAGGAATCGGAAATAACTTAACTTAAGGCTAATACAGATTTGTGAAATGTACATTAGATTACCGCTGCGGGAATTTTAATAATTGATTTATCTGCCTTTACATTTTTTTAATCTTCTCAAAGAGTGATCCAATCCCTTGGACAATCCCTAATCAAACCAACCAATTTCTGCATCGCCAAGGTGAGAGGCATTGGGATTGGGGATGGGAATTTCATTGACAAGGGGCTTAAATCCCACATCCTCAAAGCGGTAGGGCTGAGGCACCGTGAGTTGGCGAATGACTTCTTTGGCCTCTTCAAATTCGGCTTCTAGAGCCTGATGGCGGGTTTGGAGGTCCTGAAGCTCAGTTTCGAGGGCTTGGGCGCGATCGCGCCACGTTTGCACTTCCTGTTGCAGTTGCTCTATCTGGGTGCTGTGAGCGGTTTTCTCAGCTTCTGCCGCTGCTAACGCTGCTTTGAGGGTGGCCAGTTCTTGCTCTAGTTCTGCCTTGGTGGGCTGGTGTCGACTCCGCTTGCTGGGCGCTTGACTTTGTTTGGCTGCCTCTTGCCGCAGTAGATCGCTGAGGTTTTGGTGTTCCATCAAATGAATGATTAAATTACTTGCACAATCACAGTCTTTCTCTTGTTGATCTTTGCATAAAATTCGCACTGATAGGATATAATCGCTTGGAATTCTTTTGGCTGTGAGAGTGAAATATGCTAACCTCGACCGCAACGCCGCTGACCACAGAGCAGGCACACCTCAAGATTCAGGGGGGGTATCAGTTATCGGGGGAGGTGAGGATTAGCGGAGCCAAGAATTCAGCATTAGTCTTGATGGCGGGGGCACTCTTAGCAGCGGATACAACAATTCTCCATGCAGTGCCTGACTTGGCGGATATTCGCCGCCTAGGGGAAATTTTACAGGCATTGGGGGTCAAGGTACAACGCCTTGGGAGTGAGGCGATCGCCATTGATGCCACGGAATTAAATACCAATGATCCCCCCTATAGTTTGGTCAGCCAACTGCGGGCGAGTTTCTTTGCCATTGGTCCATTGGTGGCACGGTTGGGGATTGCTCGTGTTCCCTTGCCTGGCGGCTGCGCTATTGGCGCTCGTCCGGTGGAACTGCATGTGCGCGGTCTGCAAGCGATGGGAGCCGAAGTCACGATTGACCACGGTGTTGTTACCGCCAGTGCCCCCAAACTGAAGGGAACCCGCATCTATTTGGACTATCCCAGCGTTGGTGCAACGGAAACCCTGATGATGGCCGCCACCCTTGCCGAGGGGGAAACCACGATTGAAAATGCCGCTCAAGAACCGGAAGTGGTGGATTTGGCCAACTTTTGTATCGCCATGGGGGCAAAAATCTATGGCGCAGGCACCAATTCGATTACCATTGTTGGGGTCGATCGCCTCCACGGCACTGAATACGAAATTATCCCCGATCGCATCGAAGCGGGCACATTTCTCTTGGCGGCTGCTGTCACTCGCTCGGCCATTACCCTCGCACCCGTGATTCCTAGCCACCTGACTCCCGTTATCGCCAAACTTGCAGAAATGGGAGCAACGGTTGAATTTCCCGATCCCACCCGTGTCCGCTTTACCCCTGCTCTGCACTACCGTGCCACCGACATTGAAACGCTCCCCTACCCCGGTTTTCCTACGGATATGCAGGCCTTGATGATGACATTGCTGGCCATCAGTGAGGGGAATAGTTTAGTCAGCGAAACGGTGTTTGAAAATCGCTTTGGCCATGTGGCTGAACTGAATCGCATGGGTGCCGATATTCGCGTCAAGGGAAATCACGCCGCCATCCGAGGGGTGCCCCATCTTTCCGGTGCACCGGTAACAGGTACAGATTTACGTGCCACAGCGGCTTTAGTTGTTGCTGGACTGGCTGCCCACGGCGAAACCCACGTCTATGGCTTGCAGCACTTAGATCGGGGCTACTGGCAAATTGAAGCCAAGCTGCGGGGTTTGGGTGCACAGCTAGAGCGTTATGTTCCGAGTACAGCCCCTTCTCCAGTTTTTTAGCCCGTCCTTGGGGGCAACTGCCATCTCGGTTCCTATCCCCCCTGTCCATTGCGCCATCACATTCGCCAGTACTGCAGCTACGGTGGGCGTCCAATGTTCCCATGCGCTAAGGGGCAAGGCCAATGCCCCCCAATAGGCACCAAAAAGACAGCTTAAGAGAAAACCAGCGCTGGGTTGCTGCTTGATAACAATTTCATGGGCTAATTCTAAGTCCCAAGGGGCGATCGCCAAGGCATAGCGGATCACCTCTCCTCTCTCTAGAGGTACGGCCAAAGGCTCAGGTGCCCAAGCCGCCGCGAGGTATTCATGGAGTAGGGTCTGAATCTCCTGCAACGCCGCGGGGACTGAGATCAAAGGTTGATCCCATGATGCCAACAACTGCGGCAGCTGAACGGGCCACTCCCCTTGGTTGGGGGTTAACCATTGGTGGGGTAGTGTCTGGGCTAGATAGATATCCTCTTTAGCGATGCCCCACAGAAGTCCAAGGAGGGCACCGCGAAACTGCTCATAGACGCCTCCTCTGACCATCACGCCGACTGCTTTTGACCCACGACAGCATAGAAGGGATCGGTGAATCCCAGCCAAGGCCAGCGACGGGGCAGCTGGGTTTTTACCACCTTGAGGGAGGGAATGCTATCAATGTAGGTTTGCACCAAGCGCACGCGATCGCCCTCGGTACCCTCGCGCCACGCCTGAATCGCCTTCTCAAAAAACATGCGATTCGAGAAGCTGACAATGACCACCCCTTGGGGTTTGAGGATACGGGCAATTTCTGTAAAAGTGGCCTCAGGATACTGGAGGTACTGCACCGACACCGCCATCAGCACGGCATCAAAACTGGCCTCCTCTAGGGGCAAGGCCAACGCTTCATTGAGGTTCTGGACAAAGTAGCGATCCAGCCGAGGGTTGCGGGCTAGCTCCGCCGCATTCATCCCATGACCCACCACCTCCGCAAAGGATAGCTCTGGTGGTAGATGGGACACCCAACTACTCATTAAGTCCAAAACCCGCATTTGTGGCTGCAGGTATTCGCGGTAGAGATTTGTGAGGCGCGCCAGAAAGAAATCATCCACGTGGGTAACAAAGCGCGGCGCCGCGTAAAAGAGAGCATCGCTGCGGCTATCCAGTTTCGTGCGCTGGTAGGGATTGAGAATCATCGACCTAACTGCTGAGCAATCTCCTTTTGAAGATAACGAACAACTTCGCTGATAGGGAGGGTGGATTTGGCACCGCTTGCGCGGATCACGAGTTCCACTTCACCATTGGCGATCGCCCGCCCCGTCACTAGGCGATAGGGAATGCCAATGAGATCCGCATCTTTGAATTTCACCCCTGCCCGCTCATCGCGATCGTCGAGGAGCACCTCAATTCCTGCCGCCTGAAGTTGATCGTAGAGGTCAGTAGCCACCTGCATTTGCTGCCCATCCTCGATGTTGGGAACGACAATGATCACCTGATAGGGGGCGATCGCCAGCGGCCAAATGATCCCCTGAGCATCGTGGTGCTGCTCCACTGCCGCCTGTGCCAAGCGGGAAACCCCAATGCCATAGCAGCCCATCACCAGCGGCACCTCTTCCCCCTGTTCATTGGTGTAGGTGGCCTTCATCGCCTCAGAATACTTTGTCCCCAACTGGAAAATATGGCCAATTTCAATGCCACGGGCCGTCTCTAGGTGCTGTGTTGGATCGTGGCAGGCGCGATCGCCGGCTTGGGCTTTGCGCACATCGGCGACAATGGCCGGTAATGGACAGGATTTGCCCCAATTGACACCGACACGGTGCTGTTGATCGCGATTGGCTCCTGTAATAAACCGCTTTAACTCCGTTACGGTGTGATCGGCAATGCGAATCCAGTGGGGAATGATCTGGGGATCGGCTTTAATAACGCCGTCCTCTATGTCAGGGCCAATGTAACCAAAGGGAATGGGGGTGGCTGCCCACTCTTGGGCGGTATTGGCATCCGCCACCCGCAGATCTAGCAATTTCGTTGCTCCGTAGTTGGGCGCAAGGGAAGTGAGGGTGTTGTGCAGCTTGACGCTATTCACCTCTTGATCGCCGCGAATACTCACCAACACCAGACCCACCCGCCCATTATCGAAAACCGTTCGATAGAGGACATTTTTGACAATTTGCGTCGGATGGCACTGCAAGTGCTCAACAAGGGCATCAATGGTTGCTGTATTGGGGGTATCTAGTGTCGCCACCTTTTTGTAGGTTGTGGGCACCGCGTCAGGGGGCAGCGAAACGGCCTTTTCCACATTGGCGGCATATTGGCCGTCAGCCGTATAGAGCACTTCATCTTCGCCGGCGGCAGCCAGCACCATAAACTCATGGGATCCCGATCCGCCAATGGCACCCGAATCCGCCTCTACAGCTCGAAACGTCAGGCCACAGCGCTGAAGAATACGGCTATAGGTGTCGTACATCACCTGATAGGTTTCTTTGAGGCTGGCCACATCGGCATGGAAGGAGTAGCCGTCCTTCATAATGAATTCTCGTCCCCGCATCAGACCAAAGCGGGGGCGAATCTCATCGCGGAATTTGGTTTGAATTTGGTACAGGTGAACGGGCAACTGACGATAGGAGCGAATCAAGTCCTTAGCGAGGGCGGTGATGACCTCTTCATGGGTCGGCCCTAGTCCCAACTGCCGCTCAGCGCGATCGGTGAGGGAAAACATGATCCCTTCGGCCTTGGTATAGGTATCCCAGCGTCCCGACTCTTGCCACAGTTCAGCGGGTTGCAATTGCGGCAGCAAACATTCCAAGGCACCACTGCGGTTCATTTCCTCACGGACAATGGCGCTCACTTTTTGCAGCACTCGCCACATCAAGGGCAGATAGCTATAGATGCCACTGGCAATCCGTCGAATATACCCCGCCCGCAGGAGCAATTTGTGGCTGGGAATTTCCGCTTCCGCTGGATCCTCGCGAAGCGTGACAAAAAGCATTTGCGAGAGGCGCATAGCTGGGCTACCGATACTGAACAGAGCCTCTATTTTACGATGACCAGCGATCGCTAGGGGGTAGCCGTTGGTTCGGGGTCTGCTGCTGGCGGTTGAATGGGTGTCGGCGTCGGGGCAACCGTGGCCTCAGGTGTCGGTGCAGGACTGGCAGGGGTAGGAGCAACGGTGGTTTCAGGGGTGGGCGTAGGCGTTGGAGATGTCTCAGGTGTCGGCTTAGGAGCAGCAGTGGCTTCAGGGGTGGGTGTGGCCGGCGGCACTGATTCTGGTTCGGTTACTGGTTCAGAAGTCCTTTCAGGGGGACTGGGGGGGCTTTCCCACCAAGCGGGCGTGGGTGCTGCCTGTTGACGTTGGCGCACGCTGAGTTCATAGTCCCACTGCCAGATGCGATTGAGGGCTTCACGGTAGAGAGCGCGATCGCGACCAATTTGCTCAGCGGTTTGAATGGCTTCCTCTAGTTTGCCTTCCCGTGCCAAGCGAATCGCTCGATCGAGAATCGGACGATCCTCAATTTCTTCCAGTTTTTCCTGCCACTCGTTGCGGTAGTTGGCCACTACAGAAGCAAGCATAGCATTGTTGGGGAAGTATTGCAGAACCCCTAGGGCGGCCTGATACTGTTTCTGTTCTGCGAGGGCGATCGCCGCATGGAGCAAGGGCTGCTCATCAATCGTACGCAGATCCCGCTGCCAAAGGGCAATCAAACCTTGGGCTTGACCCCGTTCCGGCTGACCAAGGGGCACCTGCCGAGCTTGAGCAATGGCCAAGGCATACCCCCAGCGCAGATGAGAATTGGCGAGCCACGATGCCCACTGAAGATGCTGCTGGTTGCGCAACTGCTGCTGCCATGTCTTGAGGTAGGCCTGAGCCGATGCATAGAAGGGATCCGTGGTGGGAATCTGCTGCACGCGAGCGATCGCTTCCCAGTAGCCCAAAACCGTTCCCTTGGCCGCAAGGGCTTTGGCCTGCCCCAAGATGACAATCGGGCGATCGTGGTAGGACACATCGAGAGCGGGGGCAATTTTTTCAATGAGGGCTAGGGCACCCTCGCGATCGCCGGCCGCTAGGCGTTCTTCAGCGTACACAAACACTTCGGGAATCCAACGGCGAATATCCGCTTGGGCTTGGGAATAAACAACCGCCTCGGGGGGAATTTGCAGAGCCAGCATGACCGCCTCGGCCAGTTCATTGGCTGTTAACCAAGCCGCCAAATCCCGTGCCTGTACCAATTGCACCCACGCATCCTGTTCTTGGGAGATACGCACCGAGAGCTTTTGGGCCTGTTCGCGCCAGTAGTCGGTGCCCAACTGGTTCATCAGTTTCACTTGCAGTAATGCCAGCCCCCAATCCTGCTGGCGCAGTGCCGCCTCCGCCGTGGCCAACAAGTTTCCCCCTTCTCCCACATTGGTTGCGCTCAGTAGCTCTTGGGCTTGGGAGTAGCTGGCTGCAGTGGTGGGGATTTTTTTCAGCAGCAGCGTTGCCAGTTCGATGTTGCCTTGGCTCAACTGTTGGCGGGCAATCACGAGTAGGGCGGCTGACCATTCATCCACGCGCCGCTTCGCTTGGGGAAAAAGGGGGTGATCTTCGGGCCACTGACCGACGGTTTCAATGGCTTGAGCAACAGAGGGTAAGTTGCCGTGGAGGGCGGCTTGATCGGCACAGTAGAGGCGATCGCCATCGCTCATGACGAGGCCGGGGCGACGACAATCGGGCAAGGGGGGTAAAACCAATAGCCAAGCACTGGCGGTCATCAGGGTTGCGCCGGAGATTAAAAAGGGGATGAGCCAAGGCCACCCCTCATAGGCCATGAGTCGTTGGCGGTAGGTTTGCCAGCGGGAGGGCAGAGATGCAGTGACTGTTGTCCCCACAGGGGCGATCGCTAGCTCCGCTGACTTAGGAACCCGCCGCAACCACCGTTGCCAAACCTCTAGTGCTTTCATTTCCTGCTGCGGCTCCTCACCCACTGCCTCAAATTTCCCTAGGATACTAGGGAGGTCGTTAGAACTTTTATAGCAAATCAACTTGGCAATTCCCTCCTGAAGTTGCCGTTTCCCACGGCAGGATTATAATTTAAGGATACGAATCGCAATAATCCTTAACATTTCTCCTGATTTTGCAACGCCTGTGACCGCACTCTGGCAACGCTTGATTTTAATCTCCCCCTTTTTCTTTTGGGGAACTGCCATGGTGGCCATGAAAGAGGTGATGCCCCATACCTCGCCGCTGTGGGTTGCCGGTGTGCGCCTTGTGCCCGCAGGCCTTCTGGTGTTAGCGGTGGCGATCGCCCTCGGTAAGCCCCAACCCAATAGCTTACGGGCGTGGGGATGGATTAGTCTTTTTGCCCTTGTGGATGGCTTTTTATTTCAGGGGTTTCTGGCCACTGGCTTAGCAAAAACGGGAGCCGGGCTGGGTTCTGTCATGATTGACTCCCAACCCCTTGCAGTGGCATTGCTGTCCCGCTGGCTATATCAAGAGCGCGTTGGCGGCTGGGGCTGGCTGGGGCTATTTCTTGGCTTAGTGGGCATTAGCGGTATTGGTCTAGGCGATGATCTCTTGACGTTGCTCCATCAACCCAGCGCATGGCAAGGTATTCCTTGGGGACAGTGGTGGCAGCGAGGTGAACTGTGGATGCTGTTGGCTGCTCTCTCAATGGCCGTGGGAACCATTCTCATGCGTCCCTTGGCACGCTATACAGATCCCATTGTGGCTACCGGCTGGCACATGGTCTTGGGCGGGTTGCCCCTCTTGCTCTTGCCGAGCCTGAATACCCCAGCACCTTGGGCGGCTCTACAGTGGCCGGATGTCTTTAATTTGGGCTATGCCACCCTCTTCGGTAGTGCCCTGTCCTACGGTGTCTTTTTCTATTTCGCTGCCAAGGGGAATCTGACTAGTCTCAGTGCCCTGACCTTTCTCACCCCAGTATTTGCCCTCACCTTTGGGCATTGGTTCTTAGGGGAAACCCTGAGTCAGGTTCAGTTGGTGGGGGTGGGGCTAACGCTCATGAGCATTTACATCATCAATCAGCGCCAAGTGCTGGGGCGGTGGTGGCAACAACTCCCCTTACCCGCCCGCTTGCGGGAATCGGCAACTTCGGTCAGCGTTAAAGTAGTCGATCAAAAGTAGTCGATTAACCTCAGTCAAATAGGTCGGTTTCCTGCCCAGCGTCCCCACACCCCAGCAAGTCTATGAATGATCCCTTTCACCTGATCCAGTTATCAGATCTGCATCTATTTGCCACAGATGAAGGCAGACTCCTTGGCCTGCCCACGGCTCAATCCCTAGCTGCTGTTTTAGGGGTAATTCACCGTCATGCCCCTGCTGCCCTGCTGTTGACGGGAGACTTGGCACAGGAACCCGTTGCCACCACCTACGACCGTTTGGCCACTGCTTTCAGGGACTTTACCTGTCCCGTATATTGGATTCCCGGTAACCATGATGAACCAAGGGTAATGCTGCCGGCGTTGGAACGTCCGCCGCTGAGGGGCGATCGCCAGATCAATCTTGGGACTTGGCAAGGCCTGCTCCTCAGTTCCCAAGCGGATGGCAAAGTCCATGGTGAATTGCGTCCTGAAACCTTAAGCTGGCTAGAGGCAACCTTGAGTCGCGCGGGCGATCGCCCCACATTCATTGCCCTGCACCATCCCCCCTTTGAGACCGGTGCCCCTTGGCTCGACAGTAGCCGCCTACAAAACCCTGAGCACCTTTTTGCTGTCTTGGATCGCCATTCGCAGGTGAAGCTTGTCCTCTTTGGTCATATCCATCAGGAATTTGCCACCGAGCGGCAAGGGGTGACGTATCTCGGCTGCCCCTCCACCTGTATCCAGTTTTTGCCTCGCGCCCCTGAATTTTCCCTTGAACCCATTGGTCCCGGTTTTCGTCATCTGTTGTTATACCCCGATGGCACCTTTAGAACCCACATTGAACGGGTCGAGATTCCCCTCACCTTGGACTTTAGTGCCAAAGGGTACTAAAACCTAGGCGATAGCCGCATTTGTAGGCTATACCTATTGAAAAGTGCGTGTAGGTAGGAGTGGTGGGCTATGAACCTCAGTCGGAACACCGATGAGATTAAACTGGTTCCCGAGATGACCGGTGGTCGAGTCCCCTATACCCCCCGCAACCATCGCCGTATTCTCTGCATTTTCCCCCGCTATAGCCGCTCCTTTGGTACGTTTCACCACGCCTACCCCCTCATGGGCACGGTACGCGCCTTTATGCCACCCCAAGGGATTTTGTTGGTGGCCGCCTATCTTCCAGACTCTTGGGAAGTGCGCCTGATTGATGAAAATGTACGGCCAGCAACCGATGCTGACTATGCTTGGGCTGATATTGTCATTACTAGCGGCATGCACATTCAGCGGCCACAAATTTTAGAAATCAACGACATTGCCCATCGTCACGGTAAACTCACTGCCCTCGGCGGGCCTTCGGTCTCCAGTTGTCCGGAGTACTATCCCGATGTGGATATTCTCCACCTAGGGGAACTGGGGGATGCCACCGATAAAATGATTGCTTACTTTGACGAGTACGGCAGCCAGCGCCCGCCCCAACAACTGATCTTTGAAACCACGGCACGGTTACCCTTGAGTGAATTTCCTGTGCCTGCCTACCAGCACGTGCGCATGGAAAATTACTTCCTCGGCAGTGTGCAGTTTTCCAGTGGCTGTCCCTTTCGCTGTGAGTTTTGTGATATTCCCGAACTCTATGGCCGCAATCCGCGCCTGAAAACGCCGCAGCAAATCCTCAAGGAACTGGATACAATGCTGGCTTCAGGAAATCCGGGGGCGGTCTATTTCGTTGACGATAACTTTATTGGCAATCGCCGCGCCGTCATGGAACTGCTGCCCCATCTGATTGACTGGCAAAAGGCCAATGGCTACCCGCTGCAATTTGCCTGTGAAGCGACCCTGAACATTGCCCAAAGCCCAAAACTTCTAGAAATGATGCGGGAAGCCTATTTCTGTACGATTTTCTGTGGCATTGAAACCCCGGAACCTGAAGCGCTCCACGCCATCCACAAGGATCAAAACCTAAGTATGCCGATTTTGCAGGCGGTGCAAACCCTCAATCGTTACGGCATGGAAGTGGTTTCTGGGATCATTATTGGCTTTGATACCGATACACCCCAAACGGGCGATCGCATTCTTGAATTTATTCGCGCTTCCCACATTCCCACTCTGACGATTAACCTGCTGCACGCCCTACCCCGTACCCCCCTCTGGCGTCGGCTGGAAGCAGAAGGCCGCCTCAACCATGACGAAAACCGCGAATCCAATGTTGAGTTCCTGATGCCCTACGAAGAAGTAGTGGAAATATGGCGCCGCACCATCACCACCGCCTATGAACCGGAGTTTCTCTACGAGCGGTTTGCCTATCAAATGGAACACACGTATCCCAACCGCATTGCAGTGCCGAATAGCCCAGCTCGCCTCAGCCGCGAAAATATCCTGCGGGGACTGCGGATCATGAAAAATCTCCTCTGGCACGTGGGGCTTTGGGGGAGCTACCGCAAGACGTTCTGGAAGCTGGCAGGGCCTGCCCTGAAAAAAGGCCAAATTGAACAAGTGATCCACGTGGGTGTGGTGGGGCATCATCTGATTAACTTTGCCCAAGAATGTGCCCGTGGTGATGAGGCGGCGTCCTTCTATGCCCAACGGCTACGGCAAAAAAACACAACGGCCACCTCGCCCAAATCGGCCATCAAGTTGCCAGTGAAGCTGCGCTAACGCTCCTCGCAGCATTCCCCATCCCTAGGATGGGCTGCTTTATTTACTGTACAGTCATATAATAGAGTTATTAAGCTAAGTTATCTTGATCTGTGTCTCTAGTGTGCGATATCCCCTATGGTTGACCTCCCCTCCCCTGACTTGCTCACCCACGTTGCCGAGTATTTCAAAGTGCTGTCGGAACCGAGTCGCCTGCAAGTGCTCTGTGCCCTAAAACAGGGACGGCGCAATGTCTCGGAGATTATTCAGGAAACGGGGTTGGGGCAGGCCAATGTCTCAAAGCACTTGAAAACCCTTGCTCAGGCGGGTCTGGTGCGGCGACAACCCCAAGGGGTTACCGTCTATTACGAAATTGCTGACCCGACGATCTTTCCGCTGTGTGATCTGGTGTGCCAGCGGCTGAGGCAGCGCATTGAGGAGCAATCCCAAGTCGTCAAGGAATTGGTGCACAATTTCTCCTAGGCGCCATGCCCCAATATGCGAGAATAGTTGCGTAGGTTTTGATGAGTATGGCCTCTGCGGCTTAGCACTAGCATTCAGCAATGACGAAATATGTTTTTGTGACTGGCGGTGTCGTCTCCAGTATTGGGAAAGGAATTGTCGCCGCTAGTCTGGGGCGTCTATTGAAATCGCGGCAGTATTCCGTGTCAATTCTCAAGCTTGATCCCTATATCAATGTGGATCCGGGCACAATGAGTCCCTTCCAGCACGGGGAAGTGTTTGTGACCGACGATGGTGCCGAAACGGATTTGGACTTGGGGCACTACGAGCGCTTTACGGATACACCCATGTCCCGCCTCAATAGCGTCACGACGGGATCCATTTACCAAGCGGTGATTAACAAAGAGCGACGCGGCGACTATATGGGGGGAACGGTGCAGGTCATCCCCCACATTACGAATGAGATTAAAGAACGCATTCTACGGGTGGCGAAGGACAAAAACCCCGATGTGGTGATTATTGAAATTGGGGGAACCGTTGGCGATATTGAGTCGCTGCCCTTTCTAGAGGCCATCCGTCAGTTTCGCACGGAGGTGGGGCGGCACCATGTGCTGTTTATGCATGTAACCTTGGTGCCTTGGATTCCCTCGGCAGGGGAGATGAAAACAAAACCCACCCAGCACTCGGTCAAGGAATTGCGCTCCATTGGGATTCAGCCGGATATTCTGATCTGTCGTTGCGATCGCCCCCTTGTACCGGGCATCAAGGAAAAGCTCTCCCAATTTTGTGATGTCCCTGTGGAATGTGTCATTCCCTCGCCGGATGCCAAAAGTATCTATGAAGTGCCTCTGCTGCTTGAGCGCGAAGGGTTAGCCACCCAAGTTTTGAGTCTTTTGAACTTGGAGCAACGGCAACCGGATCTCAGTCAGTGGCAGGCTCTGGTGGAGCGGCTCTACCGTTCCCATACCCCCTTAGAGGTGGCGATTGTGGGCAAATATGTCCGCCTCAGCGATGCCTATCTTTCGGTGGTGGAAGCCCTGCGGCACTCGGCGATCGCCCTTGATCAGGAACTGCGTATCCGCTGGGTCAACTCCGAAGAAATAGTTGAAAATGGCGTAGAAAATGCCCTCAGCAATGTCGCGGCGATTGTTGTGCCGGGGGGGTTTGGTATTCGCGGCGTCGAAGGCAAAATTGCAGCCATTCAGTACGCCCGTGAGCAAGGAATTCCCTTTTTGGGGTTGTGCTTGGGGATGCAGTGCGCGGTGATTGAGTGGGCACGCCATATTGCCGGTTTAGAAAATGCTAACAGTGCTGAGTTTGATGCCAATACCCCCCATCCGGTGATTCACCTGTTGCCTGAACAGCAGGACATTGTGGATTTGGGGGGAACGATGCGCTTGGGCTTGTATGCCTGCCGCCTAGCCCCCAATTCCCTTGCCGAAAAGCTCTACGGCGAAACGGTCATCTACGAGCGGCACCGCCATCGCTACGAGTTTAACAATGCCTATCGCAGCCTCTTTTTAGAAACGGGCTATCAAATTACAGGCACCTCTCCTGATGGCCGCTTAGTAGAAATTATCGAGTATCCGGCTCACCCCTTCTTTATTGCGGTGCAGTTTCACCCCGAGTTTCGTTCCCGCCCCAATGCGCCTCATCCTCTCTTTTACGGCTTGCTGGCAGCGGCAGCCAAGAATTCTAATCGTGACAATTCACAGTTAGTCCCAAGCCTCTAGATTTCGCAGCGGTTCCACAAGGATAGTGCTGGCATCTGTTGCCCGTATGGCCACATCGGTCAGGGCACCCACCCGTACGGCCAAGGTTTGACTGAAGGGGGCACGACGCAACAGGGTGACGGTTTGGCCGACGGTAAACCCCACGGCAGCAAGGCGCCGTTGCCAAGCGGGGGTTCCCTCAATGGCAGTAATCCGCGCCGAAGTACCAAGGGGGAGGTCAGAGAGCACCACAGGATAATTCATGAGACGGGTGAAGCAGGTGTCGCCAAGCGCCGGACCTCTTGAAGGGCTTCCTTGGCGGAGGGGTAGCGATCGCTAAAGTTAAATTTCACCATCTTATTGAGCACTGCCGCTAGACCTTCACTCACTGTGACACACTGCTGCCAATCCACTTCACCCGTGCGCGGATCTCGCGGTAGATCGCGGGGTTTAATACCCGTTAAAGCCTGCAGCACAATCATGCTGACAGCGTAAATATCACTGCTGAGGGTGGGCTGACCGGAGAGCTGCTCTGGCGGAGCATAACCCATCGTACCAATGACCACGGTGCTCCCTTGGGTTTTCTCCACTTCTTGGGGTTGAATTTGCTTCACTGCCCCAAAGTCAATCAGCACCAGCTTGCGATCGCTGGCACGGCGAATAATATTATCGGGCTTAATATCGCGGTGAATCACATAGTGACTGTGGACAAAACTCAGCACTTCCAAGATTTCCCGTAGGAGTTGAATGGCCTCAGCTTCCGTGTGTTTGCGTTGCAGTTCCTCACTTAGGGAAGCACCATCAATAAACTCCTGCACCAGATAGAATTCCTGATTTTCCTCAACATAGGCCAGCAAGAGGGGAATTTGATCGTGGCGTCCTAGCTTTTCAAGGATTTCTGCTTCGGTATGAAAGAGCCGTCGCGCCACCTGCATAAAGCGCTCATCGGTGCGTCCCGGTCGCAAATGCTTGACCACACAGAGGGGGTTCCCCGGTCGCTGGGTATCCTGAGCCAAATAGGTGCGGCCAAAGCCCCCTGACCCCAAGACTTTTTGGATTTTGTAGCGACCACTGAGGAGAGAACGGGGTTTGCCGGTAATTTCTGTGGGTTCTCGCAGGGCTGCATTGAGGGCTGCCGTATCCTCGGCCATCAGCGATCGCAACAGTGCCAAGGCTTTTTCCTGTTCCTGTACTTTTTCTTGGAAAGATTTTTGCTCCTGCTGCGCCTGATAGCTAACGTAGCCGACCATACCCATACTGCTGAGCACTAGGGCGATCGCCGGCGGCACCACGGGAATCCAGCCACTCCCCATGACAAAAATGCCAAAGCCACCACCAAAAAGGACAATTAGCCCCCCCACTACCGCGCCCCCCAACCCCAGGGGTTGCCGCAACCACCAGCCAAGGACACTGCCCACCCCAGCCCACAGCAGAATCCAGCCGAGCACCACTGGCAGCGGCCAATACCAAATGGGACTTTCGCCGTCGAGAGCCGCACTCAGGAATTGACTCACCATCTGGCCATGGACAACCACCCCCGGCATTTGCTGCGTCACAGCATCACTACCGCTATAGGGGGTGAGGAAAATATCCTTGATGCTCGGCGCAGACACCCCAATCAAAACGACGCGATCGCGAATCAGGTCTTCGCTCACTCGTCCGGTCAGTACATCCGTTAGGGAAACCGTTGGCCCCACTGCGTTGCGTGAGCGGTACTTCAGCAGGGTTTGCATGCCGCGATCGTCCACCCCCACATAGCCACCGGCATCGCTGCTGAGGAGGGGAAAATGCACATCATTGAGGGTCAAACCCTTGTCATCGAGTTTGATAGTCTGAGCGGGGTCTTGTTCTAGGTAGCGCAGTGCCAGCATCAAGGCAAAGGAAAAGGGCGTTGTACACCGCTGTGCTTTAGGATTGCTGATCACAAATAGATTGCGGCGAATGACACCATCGTTATCGAGGGGGATATCGGCAAAGCCCACTCGCTCTGGCACCTGTGCTGCGGGAATACTGGGTGGTGGTGGCACTTCGGGTTGCTCCGCTGTTTCCCCCGTTGATTTGCACACTGGAATAATGCGCGGGTTGATGCGAATCATGTTTTGCAACTCGTCGTGGCCGGGGGGGTGGGGCAAATCGCGGAAAATATCCAAGCCAATGGCACGCGGGCTAGCGGCATTAAGGCGGGTGAGGAGATCGGCAACGGTAGCATCCGGCAGGGGCCACGTTTTTTGGGCTTGAATGTCCTGCTCCGTCACCAGCACCGTCAGGATACGCGAATCAGGGTCACGGGCGGGTTGCGATCGCACATAGAAGTCATACAGACTCAGTTCCGACGGCTGAAGCAGTCCCAGTTGGCGCACACCGATCACCACAGCGGTTACTCCCAGTGTGGTGGCAACAACCGGCATCGGCAGCCATTTTGGCCAAGGGTAGGGCACGATTTCAACTCCTCGCGCAATTGTGCAGCGGCGCCCCGAGAGCATCGCTAGACCGATTTTAGCGAACCGCCATCTTCCCTTTCCGCTGCTGCTAGGGGATGAGCAACGGGATAGGGGGTTAAGAAGCAGCCAATAGAGGCAACTGTTCTCTTGGTGCTAGATGGCGATCGCTCGCTCCCCAGCGCAATAATGTAACAACATGTAACAAAAGTCAGCGATCGCGCGGGGGAAACTGAACCCTTACAATAGGTTTCAGATGTGCTATTTTGCGTCACTGGCAAGCCAAACTCAGCTTTCTTGTGCGGGGATAGATATCAATTGGGCATGATTCCTGATAAGTTCAGAAAAACGCCTCTTAGTGGCACGCCTATGGCCTCAATGCCTATGTCCGAACTGCCCTTTTCCCTTGATCAATTGCGAATCCTGAAGGCGATCGCCCTCGAAGGAAGCTTTAAGCGAGCCGCTGACAGCCTTTACGTCTCCCAACCCGCAGTGAGTTTACAGGTGCAAAACCTTGAACGCCAACTGGATGTTCCCCTCTTTGATCGCGGGGGACGCCGTGCCCAACTCACCGAAGCCGGACAACTCCTACTGGCCTACGGCGATCAAATTCTCTCCCTGTGCCATGAAGCCTGCCGTGCCATCGAAGACCTACAAAAATTGCAGGGGGGGACATTGATCATTGGAGCCAGCCAAACCACCGGCACCTACCTGATGCCCCGCATGATTGGCCTGTTTCGCAGCAAATATCCCGAAGTCGCTGTTCAACTCCATGTGCATTCCACCCGCCGCACCTGCTGGAGTTTGGTCAACGGTCAAATTGATCTAGCAATTATTGGCGGCGAAGTCCCCTCAGAACTGAGCGAGCAAATTACCATCACCCCCTATGCGGAGGATGAACTGGCACTGGTCTTACCCGTGGATCATCCCTTGGCTAGTGCCGAAACCCTCACCAAAGAAGACTTGTACAAGCTGGGCTTTATTGCCCTCGATGCCCAATCCACCATTCGCAAGGTGATTGATCAGGTGCTGCAGCGCGCCAACATTGACCCCCGCCGCCTGAAGGTGGAGATGGAGCTGAATTCCATTGAGGCGATTAAAAACGCCGTGCAGTCGGGCTTGGGGGCTGCCTTTGTCTCCATTTCCGCCATTGAGAAGGAGTTACAACTGGGGAGCCTGCGGCGGATAGGTATCGAAAATGTGGTGGTGAAACGCACCCTGTCACTGATTACCAATCCCAATCGCTACCGATCGCGGGCAGCCGAGGTCTTCTGCCGTGAAATTCTCACCCAATTTGCCACCTTTGCCATTGATACAGAACTGACAACGGCCAAGTCCCCCATCTCCGATAGTGAAAAACCCCTTAAGGAACTGCTGACGATCGCCCCCCTTGAGGAAAACAGCACCAATGTCAGTAATTCTTAGGGCAACGCAGTGGCAGCCAACAGGCAGAATAGTCGCGCTCAGGAGAGTTTATTATTTCAAAAGATCGGAGTATGATAATAGATCGCGCTATTCATAACTGATGACCATGGCCCTGCAACACGACGTTAAACAAGAAATCATCAACACCTACCAGATTCACGGTACCGATACTGGCTCTGCGGATGTCCAAGTTGCCATCCTCACAGAGCGGATCAAGCAGCTTTCTGAGCATCTCAAGGCGAATAAAAAAGATCACGCCTCTCGCCGAGGACTGCTGAAAATTATTGGCCGTCGCAAGCGGCTACTGGCCTATATCCATCGCCACGATGCCCAGCGCTATCGCCAACTCATTGAACGTTTAGGAATTCGGGGTTAAAGACAATGGCAAAACGGTCGGATCTGCCTTTTGAGCCTAAAAAGAAAAAAGGAGCAACCAAGCCTGCCAAAGCTCCTGCTGCCGCAGCCGTCCGTTCTAATGCCCCAAAATCCCCAGCCAAGCCAGCCAAAAAAAGTACAGGCATTCCAGAAATTGTCAGCCAACGCATGGTTACCCGGATGGCAATCTGCTGCGGTACCCCCACGCTTTTGGGATTGATGACGTTTCCCCTCAGCTATTTCATTGTCCATGAGGGCTGGTTTAAGTTGCCTAATGTGGCCGTTGTCATCGCTAGTCTCGGTCTCTTTGGCCTTGGGGCGCTGGGGCTGAGCTATGGGATTCTTTCTGCCTCTTGGGATGAGCACGAGCAGGGAAGTTGGCTCGGTTGGCGAGAATTCCGCACCAATTTTGGTCGTGTGATCGAGAGTTGGCAGGCCTATCAAGCCCAGCGATCGCAAAATGCCGAGTAAGCGCACCCCTTGAGGCGAGGAGTAGCTTCTGATTAAAAAATCAAAAAAGTATAAAGAATTCTTGATAAATTCTAGTTGCTTTTCTCGATATTATTTACTATACACTCATATAGCGAGGGTCGCTTAACCGCGGTTCCCTGAGGACATTACCCATGACAGCCACTGAACCGTCCCCTGTTGAGACTCCCATAGAGATAGGGAATCTGCAAATCAGCCTACAGTCCTCGAGCTTTCTGCAAAGTTTGCTGGGGTTGGTAGCGGAGACGCTAGAAGATGTCGTGGGTCTCGATGATGCCTCTGGGTTTATTGCCCTTGTAGGGCAGCAAATGGGCAATCAAATCAACGCTCTCTACACTCAAGCCCTTGGCGATCGCCCCCTTGATGCCAAGACGATTGCCCAAATTCTTGTGGATCTCAAAAATCGCATTGAAGGGGGATTTTTCCTGATTGAGCAGGATGAGGAACGTATTATCTTAGGGAATCAGCGTTGCCCCCTTGGCAGTGGCGTGGTGGGTCATCCCTCGTTGTGCATGATGACCTCAAATGTGTTTGGCGTGATTGTGGCGCACCATTTGGGCTATGCCAAGGTCTGTATTGAAAAGGCGATCGCCAATGGGGATCAAGGGTGCCACGTGGTGATCTATACCCAACCTACTGCTGCGGCCTCAGCGGCCAAGGGGCGAGAATACTATCGCATTGAGTCAGTCTAAGCCAGTCAAGTCCTTACATTCCGGCGGGGTTAAGATGAGCGACTTTACACTCGATATTGGCGCATGGATCGATCTGTTGCCAGAGCCAACGCTGGTCATGAATGTCCAAGGCAACATTGTGGCCATTAACCCCAGTGGCCGTGAATTTTTTGGCAGCAGTGTGCTCAATTGCAACCTTCGGGAACTGGTCGCCACCCCCCCAGAGAAACTCAATAAATGGCTGCCCCTCTGGCAACAGGCGACGCAAATGGTGCCCGGCACTCTTCGAGGTCCCCAAGGACAAAAAATCGAAGTGGAAGCCGTGGGTATCCACCGTTGCCAGCCCCCCTTGATTCTCCTGCGCCTGTTTCGCCAGCCCCGTTTTCTGCGACAGTTCATCGTCCAACGGCAGCAGTTTCAGCGCTTGCAAGAGCAAATGGCTCGGCAAACAGCTCTAATTGTGGAGCTACAGCAGCGGCAAAAACAGCTAGAGGCGGAAAATCGCCATCTCCAAGGGGTCTCCCAGCAGGACAGCCTGACCAAATTGGCGAATCGGCGTGCCTTTGAAGACGGTCTGCGGTCGGCTTGGCGGGAATCGGCCACCACCCATCTTCCCTTTGCCATTGCTCTGCTGGATATTGATCACTTCAAGCGCTACAACGACACCTACGGCCATCTGGCGGGCGATCGCGCCCTGCAACGGGTTGCCCATGCCATTAAATCCCAAGTGCGGGAAGCTGATCTCGTGGCTCGCTATGGCGGTGAAGAGTTTATTCTCCTGTTGCGCCACACCCACCATGACGTTGCCATTTGCGTTTTAGAGCGGATTTTTAACTACATTCGCAGCCTAGGGATTCCCCATGCCAGTTCACCAGTGCAACCCTACCTCACCGTCAGTGCCGGCATTTGCACCGTGAGCGCCACCCTTAGGGACTGCCCAATGGCGGAGCTGCTAGCGACTGCTGATGCTGCCCTGTACGAGGCCAAACGCTCAGGGCGCGATCGCTATGTGTTACAAACCTATGCTTGGATGAGTGCGCCTGTCTCTTCCAGCCAAGAAATTCAGCCCTACCCCTAGGGAAAGCCCCTGTAGCTGCCTCTGCTAGATATAATGTGGGTGGCCAAAGCACGGCAATCCCGTAGCCGAAACGTGATAGTTGATCGCGGTTGGGACGTTGTGTTGCAGAATGTAAAGCTGAGTAAATTTTTGGAGATCGTGTAGCCCATGTACAATGCGACGAATTCTGGCAGTCGGATGTTTCGCTATGAAGTGGTGGGACTGCGACAAAATGCCGAAACCGATAAAACCGACTATGCCATCCGCAACAGTGGCAGTCAATTTTTCAACGTTCCCTATGACCGCATGAATCAGTTTATGCAGCAGATTACCCGCTGGGGGGGCAAAATTGTGAGCATTCAACCCCTCGATGGTACGGCTGCCACCACGGAACCCGTATCCAATAATAGTGCTGCCCCAGTTAAAGAAAAGAAAGTTGATATTCCCGTCAATATCTATCGTCCCAATAATCCCTGCGTTGGTAAGGTCATTTCCAATGAAGAGTTGGTGCGCGAAGGGGGCGAGGGAACCGTCAAGCACATCATCTTTGACATCTCTAGTACTGAGTTGCGCTATCTCGAAGGCCAAAGTATTGGCATTATTCCTGCGGGTACTGACGCCAACGGCAAACCCCACAAGCTGCGCCTCTACTCTATTGCCTCGACCCGCCACGGCGACTTTCAAGATGACAAAACCGTCTCCCTGTGTGTGCGCCGTCTAGAGTACAAAGACAAAGAAACCGGCGAAACCATCTATGGGGTCTGTTCTTCTTACCTGAACCAACTGCAACCTGGCGATGAAGTGAAAATCACCGGGCCTGTCGGTAAAGAAATGCTCCTGCCCGATGATCCAGAAGCAACGATCATTATGTTGGCAACAGGAACGGGGATTGCTCCCTTCCGTGCCTTTTTGTGGCGCATGTTCAAAGAAAATAATCCAGACTATCAATTCAAGGGTCTGGCATGGCTCTTCTTTGGCGTTGCCTATACCGCGAATATCCTCTACAAGGATGAGTTAGAAGAACTTCAGGCGAAGTATCCAGATCAGTTCCGCCTCACCTATGCCATTAGCCGTGAGCAGAAAACCCCCGACGGCGGCAAGATGTACATCCAAGGTCGCATTGCTGAGCATGCGGATGAAATCTGGCAACTCCTTCAGAAGAAAAACACCCATGTCTATATGTGTGGTCTGAAGGGCATGGAGTCGGGTATTGATGAAGCAATGGCAGCAGTGGCAGCCAAAAATGGTGCCGACTGGCAAGAGTTCCTCAAGGGCACGCTCAAAAAAGAAGGCCGTTGGCACGTGGAAACCTACTAGGAAGATCAGTTGGGGGGCGATCGCCCCCTTTTTTCCTCAATGCCAATTGCCCTTTGGATCTGTCAGGATAGAAGTAAGTCGCCTGATGGAGCTGTTCCTGAAAGATGTTTGGCGTACGGTTGCTAGAATGTAGCCTATTTAACGCCAAGTCATGAGCATTCTCGTATTCTTCTAATGGTATGGTGAGTACCCAGCGATCGCCTATGATTTATCCTCGCTTTCTGCGCAAAGCCTACCGTAAAGAACCCATCTCCGCCTTCCTTCTGCTAATGGGAGGGGTGGATTCGACCATTGGTGGCTTGGGGGGCTACAACGGTCTGCTGCTATTGGGTCTAGGTTTGATGGGCAGCGCGCTGCTCTATCGCCTGCTCCAGCGATCACCCGAACGTCCTCTCCCTGAGAAAGTTCCCCAGTATGCGCTGCCGCCCCAATCCTCCCAGCCCTTGCCGATGCTGACGATGAGCAAAAAACAGCCCCCCCTGCGCTAGGCTAAAGCAGAGATCATCGTCTGAAATTTCCACAGGATTTCCTGCCATTCCCGTTCCGGGTGAGAGCCTTTGACAATCCCCGCCCCAGCAAAAAGATGGGCAGAGTTGCCCTGAAGGTGGGCAGAGCGAATTCCGACAATGAATTCCCCTTCTCCGGTGGGTGTCACCCAACCAAGGGGGGCAGCATAACCACTGCGATCAAAGGGTTCCAGTTGCCGCAGCCAGTACTGTGCCCGTGAAGCAGGATACCCTGCCACTGCTGGCGTCGGATGTAAGGCCGCCACCCCTTGGAGAATATGAATGGGTTGCGGCAGCGGGGCCTGAATCAGCGTTTGCAGATGTTGGATATGACTTAGCTCAAGGATACGTGGTTTGGTCGGCACCTCACAGGTCATGCCCAACTGTTGGAGGGTTTGGCAGAGAAATTCAACAATGACCTGATGCTCGTAGCGCTCCTTGGGGCTGTGGTAAAGGCCATTGCGCAGGCTTTGATCCTCCTGTTGGGTTTGCCCGCGGGGACGGGAACCCGCCAAAGCATCGGCACAGAGAACGCCATCGGCAATCTTGACCAAGCGTTCGGGACTCGCCCCCAAAAAGACCTGCTGCCGCTCTTGGCCAACACTAAAGATGTAGCAATTGGCGTACTGCTGACGCAGGTTTTGCAACGTTCCCAGCCAGTTGAACCCCTGAGGCTGCTCTAGGGTGAGGGCAGCGGCCAAAACCAATTTTTCGAGGTCTCCCTCCTCAAGGAGCTTGAGAGCCTGCTGGACACTGGTAATAAATTGCCCGTATTGCTCAGTTAGAGGCGGTAGGGCGATCGCCAGTGGTGGTGGACAGGGGGGTGGATCAGCCAGAATGTGGGTCAGTGCCCGCTGCACGAGTTGCCAGTCTTGCCAGAGGCGATGGGGTGTACTGGTCTCTAAGGCACAACTGAGGGTGAGCCAAACCTGATCCAGACGCTGAATCACCTGCCAGCGGGGTAAGACCCCCCGGTTAGAGCCTAGGTGATCCCAAAAACTAAATTGACAGAACAGGCGCGGTTCGGCTGGAGCGATCGCCCACACGCGGCTGAGAGTTTGTTCACTAAAACGCTGGAGTTCCACAAACCGTTGATGTCCCTGAACACTGCGGGTCGCCACCGCACCACAGGCAGCAACAATCTCTCCCGCTTGCTCAAGGTAAAAATGCTCACTTTCGCCACTGACTTGCATCAGCCCAGCCAATAGGATCAGGGGATCAACGGTGGGTAAGGAGATGCCTAAACTCAGGAACTGACAATTGGCCTGCTGTGCTGCCTGCATTCCAGCGCTGACCTGAGTATAAAACTCGGACTCAGAGGACAAATCAAAAGTAAGGGGCAGCGAAACGGGCATAACCAAACAAGGTCAAGATTGCCCTTACATTTTCCCCTTGGCAGGGAACCTTTGGCAAAAAGACTGGAACTTCCCTGTCTGCCTAAGTATGCTGAGGAGTAGGATCACTGTCTATTTCTGAGGCAAGCATGGCTAAGGTTGTGAAAACAGATGTGGAATGGCAAGCTCAACTTACCCCTGAGCAGTACTATGTCACCCGCAAGAAGGGAACGGAGCGTGCCTTCACGGGCTGCTACTGGAACAACAAAAAGCCCGGACTCTATCGCTGTGTCTGCTGTGGCACGCCGCTCTTTCGCTCTGAGACCAAGTATGACTCTGGCAGTGGCTGGCCGAGTTTTTGGCAACCCCTTGACCCCAAAAATATCCGCATGGAGCGGGATCTGTCCCATGGCATGGTGCGCACGGAGGTTCTCTGTAATGTCTGCGATGCCCACCTCGGCCATGTCTTTGAGGATGGCCCGCCACCTACGGGACTGCGCTATTGCATTAACTCAGCGGCACTGGAATTTATCCCTGACGCTGCCGCCTCTTGATGACCCCCGTGATTGAACAACTGCAAAGTCTCAACCGCATTTTGGTAGAACTGGCGCGGCGGCAGCCGTTCCACGGGGCAAACTTTGAGGAGATTTTGCAGGACATTCTCTGGACGAGTGCCCGTAGTCTCAATGTGGCACGGGTGAGTCTGTGGTTTTATGGGGGCGATCGCCAGCAAATTCAATGTGTGCAGTTGTTTCAGCAGTCGCCCCAGGCCTTTACGGTGGGGATGACCCTCACCGCTAGTCATTACCCCGACTATTTTGCTGCCCTCGAACAGGAGCGCACGATTACGGCCCATGACGCTTGGCACGATCCCCGCACGCGGGAGTTTCGCAAGACCTATTTAGAACCTCTTGGCATTACCTCGCTGTTGGATGTGCCCATCTGGGTTGAAGGGAGCATGATTGGCATCCTCTGCCACGAACACATTGGTTCACCCCGCCAGTGGACCATTGCTGAAGAGCAGTTTGCCGCTTCCCTAGCGGATCTGGTGTCCTTGGTGGTGGAAAGTCGCGATCGCCACCGCGCCCTCAGAGCACTAGAGGAAAGCGAAGCCCGCTTAGCCACCTTCTTTCAAGCCACCTCTGAGGCAGTAGTCATCCATGAGCAGGGGACAATTCTTGATGTCAACGCCGCAACTGAACGGCTGTTTGGTTATACGGCTTCAGAACTAGTGGGGCAGTCGGTGTTGTTGCTGACCCATCCAGAGGCGCGATCGCTGATTTTAGAGCGAATTCAGCAGCCCATTGATATTCCCTTTGAAGCCCTTGCTCGCACCAAAAGTGGTGAAGCACTGATTGTTGAGGTTCAGGGAAAATCCATTCTCTATCGGGGGCGCTGGGCGAGGGTGGTGGGAATACGGGATATTACCCAACGCAAAACCGCTGAACAGAACGTACAATTGGCTGCCCAACGGCAACAACTGCTGGCGGAAATTGCCCTCCGCATTCGCCAAACGCTGGAACTGCCAGAGATTCTCAATACCACAGTGGTGGAAGTGCGCCGCTATCTCCTCAGCGATCGCGTGTTTATTGTCTCTTTTGATCCGAGGACAGAGGAGATTCAAGTGGTGGCGGCGGCGATGGCGCCCCAATGGCACACGAATCTTGAGGTTCTCCTGCAAAACGTGCATTACCGTTCACGGCTGCTGACCACACCGGCCACACTCTCCTGCGAGCGGGAAATGCTTGATCCCCATCTGCGACAGGTGTATGCAGCGCACCATATCCAGTCTTGTCTGCTGATTCCGATCCAACATCAGCCCCAGGGCCCGTGCTTTTTACTGGGAGTCCACCAATGTGACCGCCCGCGAGAGTGGCAGCCCTACGAGCGCGCTTTTTTGGAGCAGTTGGCGACTCAGGTGGCGATCGCCCTGCAACAGGCAGAACTTTATCAACAACTGGCGGCCTTAAATGCCAACTTGGAACAGCAGGTGGCCGAGCGTACCGAGCAGTTGCAGCAAAAAATGCGTGAACTAGAGGAACTCAACCACCTCAAGGATGTCTTTTTGCACGCCGTATCCCATGATTTACGCACCCCTGTCCTAGGTACCCTGATGGTGATTAACCATCTCTTGCAGAACAACACCAGCGACACGATTCCTGTGCCCCGCAGCACCTTGACCTGTATTCAGCATAGCCAGCAGCGGCAACTACATCTGATTGAAACACTGCTGCATATTCACGTGGATCAGCAACCTTCCCTCTCTTTGGCGATCGCACCCACATCCTTAGCCACGCTTGTCAAGGCGATCGTGGCGGAGCTACAACCGCTGCTCCAGAAAAATAAAGCCACCGTAAAGCTTCAGATGGCACCAACCTTACCCCTAGTTCGCGCTGATCCCATCCAACTGCGGCGGGTCTATGAGAATTTGATTAGCAATGCCCTGAAACACAATCGCCCCGGCCTAACAATCACCCTCACAGCAGAGGTTCAGGAGGACATGGCTTACTGCACCGTTCAGGATAATGGGGTCGGTATTGGCTCTGACCAGCGATCGCGCCTCTTTGATCTGTATTACCGTGGCCGGGAAAGTCACCATCGCACCGGTATTGGTTTAGGGCTATACCTGTGTCGGCAAATTATTACGGCCCATGGTGGTGAGATAGGGGTTGAAGACAACCACCCGCAGGGGGCTACTTTTTGGTTTCGCATTCCCATAGCCAGACCAACATAAGGCATCATTACCCTTGACAAACCCAAGGCAAAAGCGAGACACTTAAGGCCAACCTCATCTTTTTGTCTCGGTTTCCTGTAAAATGGCCAGTTGAACCTTCCTGTTTTAACTCAACTCTCGTGGCCGTTTGTGCATAGGTTCCCTTTTAGCCACGAAACTAGGATTGTTAAGACATGAAACATATTCATTTGGTTTTTATCCCTCTGACCTGTCGCGGTGACTCAGCTACGGCATGTCAGAAAATTCTTACAACTCATACATTTATTGGGAGCAATAGTGAGTCGTTATGTTGGGCAAACTCCGTGACCTCATGGGCCTAACCCCAGAGACTGACATCTACGATGAGGAATACCCTCAAAGAACGGCACGAACACTAACCACGGAATCCGACGTGGAATCGCTGCCCGCATCGCGGCCAACCCTGAGTCACGACTGTGACGCCAGTCCGTCTCCCTCAGTTGCCACTGGCTCAGTGCCGACGGGATCAGCTCCTTCGAATGTGATTGGGATGCCCAATGCCGGTCGTTGGTGGGGGGCAGTGGCGGAAGTTTTGGTGATGCAGCCCCGCAGTTTTAGTGAAATGCCTGAGGTGATCAAGGCTCTTAAAGAGCGGAAGTCTGTGGTGCTAAATCTGACCTTGATGGAGCCGGAGCAAGCCCAACGCTCAGTGGATTTTGTTGCTGGTGCCACGTTCACGATTGATGGCCACCAAGAGCGCATTGGTGAGAGTATTTTCCTCTTTACGCCAAGCTGTGTCCAAGTGAGTACGCAAGTGGGGGGAGTGCGCCCAGCCGCAACACCGGTTGCCCCATCACCAGCTTGGGGAATGGATGCCCAACAACAGCGCAGTGCCTAGGGTGCCTGCCCTGGGGATCATTGGCTGTGGCCGCATGGCGGAGGCAATGCTTTCGCGGTTGCTTACCAACGGTCTCTTGCCAGAGCAGGTGTGGGTATCGGCGCGATCGCCCCAGCGGCAGCAGTATCTAGCCCACACCTATGGGGTTAGGGTGACAACGAACCTAGAGGTCGCTACCGCCGAAACGCTCCTACTGGCGGTCAAGCCACAGGTCTTTGCCGATATTGAGTCAGAACTGGCGGATACGCCGGTAGCTCAGGGCACTGGCGTTGCCCTTTCCATCATGGCAGGGATTAACAGTGGGCGGCTGCGGCGGCTTTTTCCCCAGCGGTTGATCTTTCGGGCGATGCCGAATACACCAGCCCAAGTGGGCGCCGGCGTGATTGCCCTTGCTAGCGATAGTGCAGCGACTGAAGCAGAGATCGCAAAAATTAAGAATTTGTTAGGTGTGCTAGGGCAAGTGGTGGCCGTCAGTGAAGGGCAAATGGATGCGGTCACTGCACTTTCTGGCTCAGGGCCTGCCTTTATTGCCCTTATTGTGGAGGCCTTGTGCGATGCGGGGGTGGCGGTGGGCTTGTCGCGATCGCTGACACAGGAACTCGTTTATGGCACAATAGCAGGCACAGTACAATTACTTAATGAGCGCGGGCTGCATCCAGCGCAACTCAAGGATGCGGTCACCAGTCCTGCGGGGACAACCATTGCGGGTCTCGAAGTACTGGAAGCTGCTGGTGTGCGTGGAACCCTCATGCAAACGGTAAAAGCGGCCTACGAGCGTGCCCAAGCCCTCAACTAAGTGCCTATGCCCAACTCTCCCACAACCGCTGCCCCCCCCGCCATCGAAGGCTTAGATGGGAAGGTGGTGTTCATTGACTACTTTGCCTGTGTCACTGCCATCACTGCCTTGAGTTTGAGCCAAATTTGCTACTGGCGTCTGTTGTCTCCCCTGTTGGGGATTCGCCGTCGGAGTGGTGGTGGGGGCGATCGCCGGCGCGTGTACAGCCGCGCGGTCACAATTCGGCAACTCAACAGGACTTGGCTGAGGGTGGACTGTGACTGACTTTGGACGTGTGATTACCGCCATGATTACGCCATTTACAGCCGATGGCGCGATCGCCTACGATGTGGCGGCAGAACTGGCACAGCACCTTGTGGCCAATGGCTCCGATGGTATTGTTGTTTGCGGCACTACCGGCGAATCCCCCACCCTCACTTGGGAAGAGGAATTTCAACTCTTTCAAACAGTGCAGCAGGCTGTGGCAGGCAAAGCCAAGGTGATTGCAGGTACGGGTTCCAACTCCACTCGTGAAGCCATTCATGCCACGGCAAAGGCCGCAGAACTCGGCCTCGATGGTGCCCTCTTGGTGGTACCCTACTACAACAAACCCCCTCAAGAGGGTCTTTACGCCCATTTTCAGGCGATCGCCAAGGCAGTGCCGGACTTTCCCCTTATGCTCTACAACATCCCCGGCCGCACAGGGCAGAACCTGCTACCAGAAACAGTGATCCGCCTTGCTGACTACCCAAACATTGTTGCCATCAAAGAAGCCAGCGGCAGCCTTGATCAAGCCAGTGCCCTACGTGCTGCCCTACCGCCGACCTTTCGCATTTACTCCGGCGATGATTCCCTAACGTTGCCATTGCTGGCCGTTGGTGGTTATGGTGTCGTCAGTGTGGCCAGTCACCTTGTTGGTCGACGGATTCAAGAGATGATCCAAGCTTTTATCCAAGGCGACACAGCGACAGCGACTGCTATTCATTGTCAACTATTGCCCCTGTTCAAGGTTTTATTTGTGACGACGAATCCGATTCCGATTAAAGCTGCCCTCAGCCTGCAAGGTTGGGCGGTGGGTGCTCCCCGACTGCCCCTCACATCTGCGAGTGACGCTGTGATTAGCCAATTGAAGCCTGTTTTAGATGCTCTTGGCCTACTGAAGTCTTAAGACAACGCTGGGCATTTCCCAAGCTGCACCTTTTTTGTTGTTTCATCGTAAGGAGACCTATGAGTCAATCCGCTGCAACTGCTGCCCTAAAAATTATTCCCCTCGGTGGGCTGCATGAAATTGGTAAGAACACCTGTGTTTTTGAATTCCAAGATGAAATTATTTTGCTGGACGCAGGGTTAGCCTTTCCCACCGATGGCATGCACGGGGTCAATATCGTCCTGCCCGATATGACGTACCTGCGGCAAAACCGCGACAAAATCAAGGGAATGATTGTCACCCACGGCCACGAGGATCACATTGGTGGCATTGCCTTTCACCTCAAGCAGTTTGATATTCCCGTCATCTATGGCCCGCGTCTTGCGATGGCACTGCTCCAAGGGAAGCTGGAAGAGGCAGGGGTTGGCGATCGCACCGAACTGCGCACGGTACAGCCGCGGGAGATGGTGCGTTTGGGCAAAAACTTCCTTGTGGAGTATATCCGCAATACCCATTCCATTGCCGATAGCTTCTCCGTGGCGATTCATACCCCCATTGGCGTGATTATCCACACCGGGGATTTCAAATTTGACTTTACCCCCGTTGATGGCGAGTGCTTTGACATTCAGCGGCTAGCGGAGCATGGGGAGAAGGGGGTTCTCTGTCTCATTAGTGACTCCACCAATTCGGAAGTGCCCGGCCACACCCCCTCGGAGCGATCGGTGTTTCCCAACTTGGATCGTGCCTTTAGCCAAGCAGAGGGGCGGATTATTTTTACCACCTTTGCCTCTTCGGTACATCGCCTGAGTATGGCTTTAGAGCTGGCTCAAAAATATGGCCGCGTGGTTTCGGTCTTGGGGCGATCGATGCTCAATGTCATTGCCCATGCGCGGCAGTTGGGCTACATTCGCTGCCCAGACGATCTCTTTGTGCCACTGCACATGATGCACAAGTACCCCGATCATCAGGTGATGTACCTGACCACTGGCTCCCAAGGGGAACCCCTATCTGCCCTGACGCGGATTTCCAAAGGGGAACACAACAAAATTAAAATTCGCCCCGGCGATACTGTGATTCTCTCAGCTCACCCTATTCCGGGGAACACGATTGCCGTGGTCAACATGATCGATCGCCTGATGATGCAAGGCGCCAAAGTCATCTACGGTCGCGAACAGGGCATTCACGTCTCTGGTCATGCCTGCCAAGAGGATCAAAAGCTGATGCTGGCGTTGACCAAGCCCAAGTTCTTTTTACCCGTACATGGCGAGCACCGCATGCTGGTGAAACACGCCCAAACGGCTCAGAGCATGGGCATTCCCCCGGAGAATATGGTGATTATTGACAACGGCGATGTGGTGGAACTTACCCGTGACTCGATTCGGGTCGTCGATAAGGTGCCTGCTGGCATTGAGTTACTAGATCGCGGTGGCATCGTCAAAGCCCATGTGCTGCAAGAGCGACAACAACTGGCTGAGGAAGGCATTATCACCGTGGCGGTGGCGGTGGGTACTGATGGTAGCCTGAAGGCCACTCCTGAAGTCCACCTGCGGGGCGTGGTCACGGCGATTGAGCCACAGGCTTGGCAGGCTTGGGTACATGCCACGGTCGAAACCGCTTTGAGCGATCGCTGGAGTGAATATGCCCGCAACGGCGATATCGATTGGGCAGGGGTCAAAGCCCACATTGAACGGGAACTGGTGCGACTGGTGCGCCGTGAACTTCAGGGCAATGCCTCAGTCCTATTGCTCCTACAACCGATCGAAGTCACCCCCACGGTGACCACGGGAATTCGGCGGCGTCGCAGCACGGCTTCTGTGGTTGGCTAGCATCAAGCCCCTTGGGCAGGAGAAGGTGCCTATTTTGTAGGGCATCCCTGCCCGTTTATTTTTGTTGCCGCTGCGCTAGCTAGCGTTGAAACGATCGGGGGCTTTCAGTTGATTTCTTGCCGAGCAATAACCCCTCAACACGTTCAACTGATTAGGAAGCAACTCAACCATAGTTAACAACTAAAGCTAGAATTACAATAACAGACTAGTACCAATATCACAAATAAAAATTGTGGCGCGCAATGGATATTGATGATTTTGATGTTAATTCGATGACTACTGCAGCTCAGCATCCTGACCCTTGTGTACGTCGGCAGGTAGCGCAGTCTGCTACTACTTCACCAAACATTTTACGGATGTTGGCCAATGACCCCGATAAAAAAGTGCGCCTTGCGGTTGCTGCCAATGGCAATACCCCTGCTGAAGTCCTAGAGGCTTGGCTATCGGAAGCTCAAAGCAATAAACCGTTAGCAGAAGCTCTTGCCAAGAACCCCAGTGCATCCCATGCTCTCCTGACAACTTTAGCACAACATCCAGCGGCCAATGTCCGCCGTAAAGTGGCGATGAATCCCCAGACCCCTCCAGCGACCCTCTATAAACTAGCTGAGGAATTTCCAGTGGCAGTAGCTCGCAATCCTGGGATGAAACTCCTTGTGCTCCAAGACAGTGAACTACAGAGCATCAGTGATGAAACCTTAATACGAATATTAAAGCTTACAGAGCCGCCGACTTGGGCATTGACAGTTGCAGTTCAGCGTCAAAGCGCAAAAGTAAGACAGCAGGCGGCTAGGGCAAAAACGATTCTTCCTGAACTCCTCGCAACCCTTGCGAAGGATAAGGATAAATATGTTCGCGCAGCAGTAGCGGGGAACCCGAATACTCCTGTCTCTGCCCTCGAAACCCTTGCGAAGGATGAGAGTTGGGATGTTCGCGCAGTAGTAGCGGGGAACCCCAATACTCCTGTCTCTGCCCTCGAAACCCTTGCGAAGGATGAGGATAGCGATGTTCGCAGAGCAATAGCAGAAAGACCTGAAATTGTTTCGTTGATTGAGGAGGCTAAGAGCAACGACACCGCTACCATCCGACTAGCAGAGCTAGCTAGCCACTTTTGTACGGATGTTCGCGCAGCAGTAGCGGGGAACCCGAATACTCCTGCTTCTGCCCTCGAAACCCTTGCGAAGGATGAGTATAGCGATGTTCGTGAAGTAGTAGCGGGGAACCCCAATACTCCTGTCTCTACCCTCGAAACCCTTGCTGAGGATGAGGATAGCGATGTTCGCGCAGCAGTAGCGGGGAACCCCAATACTCCTGTCTCACTCCTCGAAACCCTTGCTGAGGATGAGGATAGCGATGTTCGCGCAGCAGTAGCGGGGAACCCCAATACTCCTGTCTCTGCCCTCGAAACCCTTGCTGAGGATTGGTATTGGAAGGTTCGTAAAGCAATAGCAGAAAGACCTGAAATTGTCTCGTTGATTGAGGAGGCTAAGAGCAACGACACCACTACCATCCGACTAGCAGAGCTAGCTAGCCACTTTTGTACGGATGTTCGCCAAGCGGTAGCGGGGAACCCGAATACTCCTGCTTCTGTTTTGGCAACCCTTGCTCAGCCTCTTCGCGTAGCATTAGCGGGGAACCCCAATACTCCTGCTTCTGCCCTCAAAACCCTTGCGAAGGATGAGAGTTGGAATGTTCGCGCAGCAGTAGCGGGGAACCCCAATACTCCTGTCTCTGCCCTCGAAACCCTTGCGAAGGATGAGGATTGGGATGTTCGCAGAGCAATAGCAGAAAGACCTGAAATTGTTTCGTTGATTGAAGAGGCTAAGAGCAACGACACCGCTACCATCCGACTAGCAAAGCTAGCTAGTCACTTTTGTACGGATGTTCGCGTAGCAGTAGCGGGGAACCCCAATACTCCTGTCTCTACCTTCGAAACCCTTGCGAAGGATGAGGATTGGGATGTTCGCGCAGCAGTAGCGGGGAACCCGAATACTCCTGTCTCTGCCCTCGAAACCCTTGCGAAGGATGAGGATAACGATGTTCGCAGAGCAGTAGCAGAAAGACCTGAAATTGTTTCGCTGATTGAGGAAGCTAAGAGCAACGACACCGCTACCATCCGACTAGCAGAGCTAGCTAGCCACTTTTGTACGGATGTTCGCGCGGCAGTAGCGGGGAACCCGAATACTCCTGCTTCTGCCCTCGAAACCCTTGCTGAGGATGAGGATTGGTGGTTTCGCGCAGCAGTAGCGGGGAACCCGAATACTCCTGCTTCACTCCTCAAAACCCTTGCGAAGGATGAGAGTTGGAATGTTCGCGCAGCAGTAGCGGGGAACCCGAATACTCCTGTCTCTGCCCTCGAAACCCTTGCGAAGGATGAGGATAGCGATGTTCGCAGAGCAATAGCAGAAAGACCTGAAATTGTTTCGTTGATTGAAGAGGCTAAGAGCAACGACACCGCTACCATCCGACTAGCAAAGCTAGCTAGTCACTTTTGTACGGATGTTCGCGTAGCAGTAGCGGGGAACCCCAATACTCCTGTCTCTGCCCTCGAAACCCTTGCGAAGGATAGGTATTGGGATGTTCGCGCAGCAGTAGCGGGGAACCCCAATACTCCTGCTTCTGTTTTGGCAACCCTTGCGAAGGATGAGAATAGCGATGTTCGCAGAGCAGTAGCAGAAAGACCTGAAATTGTTTCGCTGATTGAGGAAGCTAAGAGCAACGACACCGCTACCATCCGACTAGCAGAGCTAGCTAGCCACTTTTATACGGATGTTCGCGCAGCAGTAGCGGGGAACCCCAATACTCCTGTCTCTGCCCTCGAAACCCTTGCTGAGGATGAGGATAGCGATGTTCGCAGAGCAGTAGCAGAAAGACCTGAAATTGTTTCGCTGATTGAGGAAGCTAAGAGCAACGACACCGCTACCATCCGACTAGCAGAGCTAGCTAGCCACTTTTATACGGATGTTCGCGCAGCAGTAGCGGGGAACCCGAATACTCCTGTCTCTACCTTCGAAACCCTTGCGAAGGATGAGCGTTGGAATGTTCGCGTAGCATTAGCGGGGAACCCCAATACTCCTGCTTCTGCCCTCGAAACCCTTGCGAAGGATGAGAGTGGGAATGTTCGCAGAGCAGTAGCAGAAAGACCTGAAATTGTTTCGCTGATTGAGGAAGCTAAGAGCAACGACACCGCTACCATCCGACTAGCAAAGCTAGCTAGTCACTTTTGTACGGATGTTCGCAGAGCAGTAGCGGGGAACCCCAATACTCCTGCTTCTGCCCTCGAAACCCTTGCTGAGGATGAGAATTGGTTGGTTCGCACGGCAGTAGCGGGGAACCCGAATACTCCTGTCTCTGCCCTCGAAACCCTTGCGAAGGATGAGGATAGCGATGTTCGCAGAGCAGTAGCGGGGAACCCCAATACTCCTGTCTCTGCCCTCGAAACCCTTGCGAAGGATAGGTATTGGAATGTTCGCACGGCAGTAGCGTGGAACCCCAATACTCCTGCTTCTGCCCTCGAAACCCTTGCTGAGGATGAGGATAGCGATGTTCGCACGGCAGTAGCGTGGAACCCCAATACTCCTGCTTCTGCCCTCGAAACCCTTGCGAAGGATGAGAGTTCGAATGTTCGCGCAGTAGTAGCGGGGAACCCCAATACTCCTGTCTCTGCCCTCGAAACCCTTGCTGAGGATGAGAATTGGTTGGTTCGCACGGCAGTAGCGTGGAACCCCAATACTCCTGCTTCTGCCCTCGAAACCCTTGCGAAGGATGAGAGTTCGAATGTTCGCGCAGTAGTAGCGGGGAACCCCAATACTCCTGTCTCTACCCTCGAAACCCTTGCTGAGGATGAGAATAGCGATGTTCGCGCAGCAGTAGCAGAAAGACCTGACATTGTTTCGTTGATTGAGGAGGCTAAGAGCAACGACACCGCTACCATCCGACTAGCAGAGCTAGCTAGCCACTTTTGTACGGATGTTCGCGCGGCAGTAGCGTGGAACCCCAATACTCCTGTCTCTACCCTCGAAACCCTTGCGAAGGATGAGAGTTCGAATGTTCGCGCAGCAGTAGCGGGGAACCCGAATACTCCTGCTTCACTCCTCGAAACCCTTGCGAAGGATGAGAGTTGGAATGTTCGCAGAGCAGTAGCGGGGAACCCGAATACTCCTGTCTCTACCCTCGAAACCCTTGCGAAGGATGAGAGTTCGAATGTTCGCGCAGCAGTAGCGGGGAACCCCAATACTCCTGCTTCTGCCCTCGAAACCCTTGCTGAGGATGAGAATAGCGATGTTCGCGCAGCAGTAGCGGGGAACCCGAATACTCCTGTCTCTGCCCTCGAAACCCTTGCGAAGGATGAGGATAGCGATGTTCGCAGAGCAGTAGCAGAAAGACCTGACATTGTTTCGTTGATTAAGGAGGCTAAGAGCAACGACACCGCTACCATCCGACTAGCAGAGCTAGCTAGCCACTTTTATACGGATGTTCGCGTAGCAGTAGCGGGGAACCCCAATACTCCTGTCTCTGCCCTCGAAACCCTTGCGAAGGATGAGGATAGCGATGTTCGCGCAGCAGTAGCGGGGAACCCCAATACTCCTGTCTCTGCCCTCGAAACCCTTGCGAAGGATGAGAGTTCGAATGTTCGCGCAGCAGTAGCGGGGAACCCGAATACTCCTGCTTCACTCCTCGAAACCCTTGCTGAGGATTGGTATTGGGAGGTTCGTAAAGCAATAGCAGAAAGACCTGAAATTGTTTCGTTGATTGAAGAGGCTAAGAGCAACGACACCGCTACCATCCGACTAGCAGAGCTAGCTAGCCACTTTTGTACGGATGTTCGCGCGGCAGTAGCGGGGAACCCCAATACTCCTGTCTCACTCCTCGAAACCCTTGCGAAGGATGAGGATAGCGATGTTCGCAGAGCAGTAGCGCGGAACCCGAATACTCCTGCTTCTGTTTTGGAAGCCCTTGCGAACGATTGGACTGTCCGCAGAGCAGTAGCGGGGAACCCGAGTACCCCTGTCTCACTCCTCGAAACCCTTGCGAAGGATGAGAGTTCGAATGTTCGCGCAGCAGTAGCGGGGAACCCCAATACTCCTGTCTCACTCCTCGAAACCCTTGCGAAGGATGAGAGTTCGCATGTTCGCGTAGCATTAGCGGGGAACCCCAATACTCCTGTCTCACTCCTCAAACCCTTGCTGAGTTAGGGATAAGTATTGGCTTTCGTTTTGGTCATGCTTATGGTGGTGGCTAGGTCTCAATCGAGGATAATCGCACTTTTCCTTGGGGCGTGCGGGGAATTTGGGGCACAGAAATCCATTTCTTAGGGCATTTGTAGGCGCTGCACTGCTGTTTGAGCCATCGGCTGAGTTCCTCAGGGGAGGCATCTCCCACATAGAGGGCAATGACCTGCTCACCCCAAAGGGGGTCGGGTGCGCCGTAGATGTAGATGTCTTGGACAAGGCCACTGTTAAGGAGTAAGGCCTCTACCTCTTCGGGGTAGATATTCTCACCACCACTGATGATTTTGCGGCTGCTGCGTCCCAAAATGTAGAGGCGATCGCCCCGCCATTCGCCGCGATCGTCCGTTTGGAATATCCCTTCATGGAATAACCCAGGGTAATAGCCAAGGGCAAGGGAGGCGGCCTGAATCTGAATCTCCCCCGTAGGGGTTAAAGCAATTTGGGCATGGGGTAAGACTTGACCACAGGAGCGATCGCCCGCTAAAAACTCCCCCTGCCGTTGGGCACAGATCATGCCAGCAGTTTCTGTCATGCCATAACTGAGACATAGAGGCAATCGCTGGGTTGCTGCTTCCTCTAATAGTTGCGACCAAGTGGGGCCACCGCCCACGAAAATGCCCCTTAAATCTGCTAGCCATGGCAGAGGGTCTGCAAGCACCTGTTGCAGTTGCCGCGGTACCAGAGACAGCCACAGATCGCCATTGGCAGGAGGCGCCGTTTGCCGTAGATCCCGTAGATGGGTACCGAGATAGAGTTCTCCACCACTCCAGAGCGATCGCACCACGGGCATCAGGCCACTGACATGGTATAGGGGCAAAATACTCAGACAGTAAATCGCCCTTTGTTGTAAATGGCTTTGCAGCCCCATTACTGCCGCTTGAAGGGTCGCCACCGTGTGAATTGCCCAGCGCAACCGCCCTTGAGTGCCGCCAGTGGGAATCAGAATCCAGCCTTGGGGCAATGGTTCTTCAGAGCCTTGGGGGTCGAGGGGGGGCACCGTTCCCCAAGCAAGGAAATTTCTAGGCAGAATCGCTGCCACCTGCTGCCACTCTTGGAATTGCCAGTGGGGATTGGCCAGTAATAGGGGCGTCCCTGTGGAGAGCGCTGCGAGAAAACCACTGAGAAACGAGAGGGGATCGGGTTCTGCAAGAACGAGGAGAGTGGGTTGTTGCTCTTGGAGTTGCTCTTGATAGTTGGCTAATTGCTCGAGGAGTCTGGCGGTAGCAGTGTGCCATTGTCCGTTGTGGGGATACCACAGCCAGTGGGGGGCAATACTCGTAAGGTTTTGTAACAAATTTGTCCTACCCCTCCCTAAACCAATAGGTAAAATCAAAGGATAAAGGAGTGCATTTAGGAGACAGCAGCCTGACTATTCAACAGATGCAACGGGTAGCCGCAATTACTGACCCTAGCCTTAAACTAGCATGGACCGCCGCCTATGCCGCCGACGATCGCAAAGGAGTGGATATCTGCCTTTTGGATGTGAGTGGTGTGTCCTACCTCACCGATTACTTTGTGATCATTACGGGACTCTCAAAAACCCAAGTGCGCGCCATTTATCAAGGGATTGAGGAGGCGGCTCTTGAACATTGCCAACGCCAACCCCAACATATTGAAGGCCAAGCGGAATGTTCATGGGTGCTGATGGACTACGGTGATGTGATTGTCCATGTGCAATTGCCCAAGGAACGTCAATACTACAACCTTGAGGCCTTTTGGGGCCACGCCCAACGCATTCCCTTTGAGTCACTAGTGACCACCTAGCCGATGCAGCCCTCTTGGTGGCAGTGGATTCTTTTGATCTTGCCACTGGTGGCGATCGCCAGCTTTATCCTCACCGCCGCCTCGATCCAAATTCATACTTGGGGACTGAGTTGGGTCTGGGCAGTAGTCGTGCTGATTCTGCTGCTGTGGCGGTGGGGGGTTGCCCATTGGCTCAAGGGTCAGCCGACAGAGATTGACCCCCGTCCCTTTGATTTGCCAAGAAGCAGTGATTCAGAAACGGATCAACGCGCCCTGAAGATTCTCCAACACACCCTTGAGCAGAGCCGCCAAGACCCGCCCCCTTGGGAAAATTGGCCACTCTTTTGGCAGCGGGCACACACCCTTGTCAGTGAGATTGCCAAAGTCTATTACCCTAATGCCCAACGTCCGCTGTTGCAAATCTATGTGCCCCAAGCCTATCGCCTGCTGCGGGACACGATTGATGATGTGGATCGCTGGCTGGAAACCCTCAACCCAATTTTGTCGCGGGTAACTGTGGGGCAGGCAGTGCGCGCCTATGAACTCTCGCGGCAAGTGGCACCCGTTGCGCGTTGGGGCTTTACGGCTTGGAATTGGGCGCAGTGGCTCCTCAATCCCAGTGTGGCGATTACCAAAACCTTTACCCAAGAGCAGCAGCAAAAGGCCAATCAAGCCCTGATTGCTAACTTGGGACTCACCCTGCGGGAACAGGTGCTCAAGGCCTTGGGACTGCGGGCGATCGCCCTCTACAGTGGCAGCCTCACCCCACTGGAATTGCCCACCCCCACCCCGCGCACAGATACAGGCACATTACAGGACATTTTAGAGCAGAGTCTGCCCCTTGCCCGTGCCGAAACTGAGCCTGTGAACGTCTTTCTCGTGGGTCGCACCGGCGCAGGCAAAAGTAGCCTGATCAATAGTTTATTTGCTGCCCCCACCACCCGTGTTTCCCCCTTGCCCAACACAAACGAGATCCAGCAATACCGTTGGCAGGAGGATTTGACCCTGTGGGATACCCCCGGCTACGAAGATATTCGCGGTGCCGATATTCAAGCTCGCCTGCGGGAATTACTGCCGCGCATGGATGTAGTGCTGCTGCTAACCCCAGCGCTGGATCCTGCCCTTGCCCCGGACATCACCGCCCTGCAACTGATTCGCCAACAGGTGAGGGACTTGCCGATTGTGGTGGCGGTCACCCAAGTGGATCGGCTACGCCCCCTGCGGGAATGGCATCCCCCCTACGACTGGCAACGGGGTACCCGTCCCAAGGAAGTGAGTATTCGCGAGGCGGTGGCCTATCGTCAAGAACAGTTGGGCACCTATACGCCCCATATTTTGCCGATTGTCAACGGCACTGAAGAACGCATAGCTTGGGGACTCGATGCCCTCAGTGATACCCTTGTGAATTTAATTGCCCCCGCCAAGCAGATCCGCATGGCTCGCTGGCTTAGCGATCGCCAGACACGGCTTCACGCTGCTTCTCGCCTCATTGACACCTATTGCCACCGCATCACCACCAGTCAGGGCATTACCGATTTGCTCAAGCGACCAGTGCTCCAGTTTCTTTCGACCATGCTCACGGGGTCTGCCGCCGCTGCATGGCTCCTCGCCGAACAACTGCCCCTAGAACACCTGCCGGTGATTCTTTGTAAATTGCAACTGGCCTATGAACTCTACACGCTGTTGCAAAATGCCAGCGATCGCATCGAGGTACCAACGCGCCCCTTTGATCTGAAAACCTTGGCTCCCTTGCTGCTACAACGTCGTAGCCCCCTCGATCAAGACACTTGGGCAACGGGACACACCCTCGTAGAGTTTTGGACACAGCCTAAGCCACCTCTGACGCTGATGGCGCGCTATGAGGACTATTGGCAGCGCTTTGGTATGGTTCCAGCAAAATAGACGAAGATAAAGAAAGGATAAAAACCGTTCATCTCCTCACCCGCCATGACCTCCTCCAATGCCTCCTCCCCCATGGATCGTGAATCAGTTTGGCATGCTCTGAGTGCTGATGAAGTCATTAGCCGCCTAGGGAGCGATCGCCAACAGGGACTGAGTTGTGCAGAAGTGCAACGGCGACAAGTCCAATATGGCCGCAATGAACTCGTTGACAATGGTCGCCGCCCGCGCTGGCAGATTTTCATTGATCAGTTTCGCAATGTCATGCTGATCATGCTGCTCGTGGTGGCCTTCATCTCTGGCACATTGGAGATTCTCGAATCCCTCGAAGAAAACACCATTCCCTTCCCCAAGGACGCAACCGCCATTCTGGTGGTGGTCATTCTCAATGCCATTTTGGGCTATGTCCAAGAAGCCCGTGCTGAAGAGGCGCTCGCTGCGCTGAAAAGTATGGCGGCGCCCAAAGTGCGTGTCCTGCGTGAGGGCAAGGTCATGGAAATTGATTCCCCTGAACTGGTGGTTGGGGACATTTTCTTTTTGGAAGCGGGGGTCAAAGTGGCTGCCGATGGTCGCCTCCTTGAAGCCGTCAACCTGCAAATCCGCGAGGCAGCACTCACCGGTGAAGCAGAAGCCGCCAGTAAAAATGCTGCGCAAATCTTGCCCCTTGATACGGAACTGGGCGATCGCGCCAATCTAGTCTTTGCGGGCACAGAGGTCAACCAAGGGCGAGGAGCCGCCATCGTCACCGCGATCGGCATGGACACTGAACTAGGGAAAATTGCCGCTGCCCTGCAAGGGGTGGAGCAGGAACCCACACCTCTGCAAAAACGGATGACCGAGCTGGGAAATCGCCTAGTCGCCATTGCTTTGGTGCTGGTGAGCATTGTCGTGATTGCTGGGGGGCTCTACGATCTCTCACTGCTGCCGCATCTCATTGAAGTCTCCCTCAGTATGGCGGTGGCCGTCGTCCCCGAAGGCTTGCCCGCCGTGATTACCGTCACCCTTGCCTTGGGAACGCAACGGATGGTGAAACGCCATGCCCTGATTCGGCGGCTGCCGGCCGTGGAGACACTGGGGAGTGTTACAACCATTTGCTCGGATAAAACGGGTACCCTCACCCAAAACAAAATGGTGGTGCAGGCGGTGGCAACCTCCTCCTATCGCGCCAAGGTGAGCGGCAATGGCTATGAACCAAGGGGGGAATTTTATGACGCCAATACCGATGACCCCTCAGCCCTATACGAACGCCAACTGCTCCTTCTAGCGGGAGCGCTGTGCAATGATGCCCTGCTTAAACAACACGCAGCGGAGTGGGTGATTCTCGGCGACCCGACCGAAGGCTCTCTCCTGCCCTTGGCCGCTAAAGGGGGGATTGACCTCAAAGCATTGCAGGAAAAGGCTGAGCGGGTAGTGGAGTTTCCCTTTGATGCCGATCGCAAGCGCATGAGTACATTCTACCGCAGTGAGTCCGTTCCTGCGATTGCCGCCAAGGAACCCTACTGGATGATTACCAAAGGGTCACCCGAGCTGACCTTGGAACGCTGTCAATGGCGCCAAGTGGGGCAAGACATTCAACCCCTCACACTGGCGGAGCGTCAAGAGATTCTGGCGCAAAACAATCGCTTTGCCGCTCAGGGTCTGCGGGTCTTGGGCATTGCCCATCGCTACTGGTCAGCGCTGCCACCAGCGGAGAGTGTAGACACCAGTGAGCAGGATTTGATCTGGTTGGGGCTAGTGGGCATTCTTGATCCCCCGCGTCCGGAGGTACTGGCGGCCGTCGCCACCTGTCGCACTGCTGGGATTCGCCCGATTATGATTACGGGAGATCACCAACTCACAGCTCAGGCGATCGCCAGTCAAATTGGTATCTGTGAGTGGGGCGACTGTACCCTCACGGGTCGGGACATTGAAAAACTCAGTACCGAGGAATTGGATGCCGCCACCCCCACCGTCAGTGTCTATGCCCGGGTCTCGCCGGAACATAAACTGCGGATTGTCAAATCGCTGCAACGTCACGGTGAGATTGTGGCCATGACTGGGGATGGTGTGAATGATGCCCCGGCTCTCAAACAAGCGGATATTGGCGTAGCCATGGGGATTACGGGGACGGATGTCACCAAGGAAGCCAGTGATATGGTGCTCTTGGATGATAACTTTGCAACCATTGTGGCGGCTACCGAGGAAGGGCGAGTGATCTACAGCAATATTCGTCGCTTTATTAAATACATTCTCGGCTCCAACATTGGTGAAGTGATCACGATTGCCTGCTCACCCCTACTGGGACTAGGAGGTGTGCCTCTAACGCCCTTGCAAATCCTCTGGATGAACTTGGTGACTGATGGCCTGCCTGCCCTTGCCCTTGCCGTTGAGCCGGGGGATCCCGATGTCATGAAGCGTCCTCCTGTTAAGCCCAACGAAAGTATTTTTAGCCGTGGCTTGGGTTCCTATATGATTCGTGTCGGTTTGATCTTGGCGATCGTCGGCATCTCCCTGATGGTATGGGCCTACAGCTACACCGCTGAACATCTGGAAGGAGGACTCGATCCAAGACGTTGGACAACCATGGTTTTTACCACCCTCTGTCTCGCTCAAATGGGTCATGCCCTTGCCGCCCGTTCCAGTACACGGCTGACGCTTGAAATGAGCCCCACCTCCAACCTTTTTGTTTGGGGCTCAGTCATCCTGACAACGATTCTGCAACTCCTGCTGATCTACGCCTCCCCTCTGCGACGGTTCTTTGGTACCTATCTGCTCTCGGGGACTGAGCTAGCCGTGTGCATTGGCTTTAGCACCCTTGTCTTTGTGTGGGTGGAGCTAGAGAAACTGGTGTTGCGGCTATTCAACAAAGGCCAAGAACTAAAATTATTAGAGTAGTGTCTCTAGGTTGACTCAGGGTTTGGTTGGATGCGCATTCTCCTCGTAGAAGATGATCCAGAGCAACTAGAGCCGCTGAGCACTGCCCTCTCCCACGTGGGGCATCTGGTGGATGGGGTTCAGGAGGGAGAAACAGCCCAATGGCTGATGCAGGAAAAAACCTATGACTTGCTGATTTTGGACTGGATGCTACCGAAAGTCAGTGGCCTCGAACTGTGTAGCCAGTACCGTCAACAGGGGAAGAGCACACCCATACTGTTGCTCACCGCCAAAGATACCACTGCTGACAAAGTGATGGGGCTAGATGCGGGTGCCGATGATTATTTGATCAAGCCCGTGGATGTGATGGAACTGTTGGCGCGGGTGCGTGCCCTTGGCCGGCGATCGCCCCAATGGCTAGGCGATCAATTGTATCTGCAAGATTTAGTCTTAGATTTGCCCTCAATGACACTCCAACGGGGCGATCGCACGATCGTGCTCTCCACAAGGGAATACCAGTTTTTGGAGTTTTTTCTGCGTCATCCGGGGCAAGTCATTAGTCGCGAACAACTGGAACTGAACCTTTGGGAGTGGGACAATCAGCCAGAAAGTAATGCCGTCAGTACCCAAATTCGCCGCTTGCGCCTGCGCCTAGGGGAGCTGGGGTGTGCCGATTGGCTAGAGACCATCTACGGTATGGGCTACCGCCTACAAGCCAGTTCCTAGAACGATGCTGAAGGGATTATGCCTAAAGGTTCAAGGATGGCAGCGACTGCCCCCCACCCAACGGGGCATTGTCATCATTGCCCTACCTGTGTGCTGTCTCTTGAGTACTGTGGGGGTGTTGATTTGGCTCAGTGCTAGCATTGCGGACTACGAAGGATGGGTGCGCCATACGCAACGGGTGCAGCTTGAGGGACGGGAGCTATTAAATCACCTCATTGATGCTGAAACAGGGGTGCGCGGCTATCATCTCACGCGACAGGTGGGCTTTCTCGAACCGTACTACACTGCTGCCGCCCAATTGCCCTTAACCCTTGAGAATTTAGAGGTACTGATCAGCGATAATCCACACCAGTTAGAGCACTTTCGGCACTTCAAATCCTTAGTAGAAGAAACTTTTCACTTGTTAGCCCAGCAACTGGAGGACGCCCCCAACCTTTCTCTAGCAGAGACGGAGCAACGACTCTACTTTTATCAGCAATTGGAGCAAGCAAAACAGGCAATGGATCGTTCCCGTGTTGCTATTAACGCCTTCATGAGCGAAGAAGATCGCCTTTTGGCCGATCGCCAACAACATTTAGAGGCGCTGCGGCAGATCAATACCGTTGTGCTCCTATTGGCGGTGGTGGTGGGGTTGGGCAGTAGTGGTTTAGCAATTCATTGGTTTCGCCAACTCTATCAGGAAGTGGATCTGCGGGGACAGCGTCTTGAGGCCGCCTGCGATCGCCTAGCTCGATTTACGGCCAATGCTTCCCACGAACTGCGAGCACCCATTGCAGCAATTCTCAGCCATGCCCAAGTCGGACTCCTGCTGGCTCGACAAGCCCCTGAGCAGTCCCTACCTCGGCTAGAAAAAGTGGCCACGCTGGCGAAGGCCATGGGACAACTGGTAAATGATTTGCTCTTTCTGGCTCGCTATGAGGGGGTATCTCCCCCAGACTTTGCCACATCCTTTGATTTAGTGCCCTTCATCGCGCAAGTCGTCCAAGAATGGCAGGAAACAGGCACAGCTAGTCATCACTTTTATCTCGAAGTGCCATCGGTTCCTATGTTTATTCAGGGCGATCGCGAGATGCTCAAGCAAGTGATCCTCAATCTGCTCACCAATGCCGATCGCTATACCCCCAAGGGAGGCACGATTACGCTTCGGTTAGAACCGCAGGGAAGCTCAGCAGTAATTCACGTCAGTGATACAGGCATGGGAATTAGTGAAGCGGCTCTGCCCCATATTTTTGATTATTTCTATCGGGATGAGCGGGTGCGACAACAGGGCATTAGCGGTTCAGGGCTAGGACTAGCGATTGTGCGCCAAATCGTCCATCTTCACCGGGGCAGCATCACAGTTCACAGCCAAGAGAATCAAGGTTCTACCTTTACCGTCAGATTGCCCCTTGCTCCCTAGAATAGGCTGTCACTTTTACGTCACTTTCACTTGATATTCTCAAGCTGTATCTGGCACAAACCACTGCTCCAAGCGCCAGATCTGCTTACTCAAGTTGAATTGGAGGATAGGATGATGACTCTACGATGGCAACCTCTTGTGGCAACCACTGTTGCAGCAATTCTCCTACCGCTGGCGATCGCTCCAGCCGCAATGGCACGTCCCGGCTCTCCTTCATCTAGCTCTGTGGAACGGGAGGCGCGGAGTGCGTTTCGAGACCTCGCCAAAGCGCAATATGAAGGGATGCGGGCAAAGTCCATGAGTGGGGTAGATGCCAGTCTCTTGAGCTTGGGCGATCGCCTACTGGCCTCAGCCCAGCAACTTCAGCAAAGCGGCAACTACTTCCAAGCCAAGGAAACGGCCAAAGCAGCCACCCGTATTTATGAAGCTGCTCGCAACCTCGGTGAGGCTCGCACGGGTCAAGCGGATCTCTCCCGCAGTTACTTTGATGCGCCTTTTCAAGTGAGTCGTGAGTTGACCCGCACCGAAGCAGAAATGGCCTACTTTCGTGGGGGCAATCCCACCGTGCGCGATCTGTTTAGCCGTGCTCAGCAGTTAGCCCAACCTGCCAGCTTGACAGCAGCTGCACCCACCACCGCCAATGTTGCCAGCTTAGCCACCAATCGAGCCGCAGTACAACTCTTGAAGGCAAGTCGCCACCTGATGCGAGCGGAGCGCGGTTTCTAAAAGCCCATGACCTTGGCTACAGTTTGCTCAGTGGGTTCAATGTGGCGGTGGAAGCGATCGCTCTGTTGCTTGAGCGCTGTTTCTGGATCCTTGAGACCATTGCCCGTCAGCACACAGACCACCGTGGCACCACTGGGCACCTGATCGGCCAATTTCAAGAGACCCGCCACAGAAGCCGCACTAGCCGGTTCACAGAAGATACCTTCCTCAGAAGCCAGCAGACAATAGGCATTCAGGATTTCCTCATCGGTGACGGCATTAAAGGCACCTTGGCTGGCTTCTTTGACGGCGATCGCCCGTTGCCAGTTGGCAGGATTGCCAATGCGAATGGCCGTCGCAATCGTTTCGGGATGGGTGACAACCTCGCCCTTGACAAGGGGGGCAGATCCCGCTGCTTGAAAGCCCATCATCCGCGGCAGGCGATCGCAACGATTTTGCTCACGATACTGGCAAAAGCCCATCCAATAGGCAGTAATGTTTCCTGCATTACCCATGGGAATACACAGCCAATCGGGGGCATTGCCCAAGCTATCCACCACCTCAAAGGCGGCGGTTTTCTGCCCCTCTAGGCGATAGGGATTGACCGAGTTCACCAAGGTTACGGGATAGGTTTCTGCCATGAGGCGCACGATTTCCAAAGCTTGATCAAAGTTACCCTCAATGGCAATCACTTCAGCACCATAGAGGAGCGCTTGGGCCAGTTTTCCTTGGGCAACGTACCCTTCGGGCACCAAGACATAGGCCCGTAAGCCTGCCCGTCTCGCGTAGGCCGCTGCTGAGGCCGAGGTATTTCCTGTGCTGGCACAAATCACAGCTTCGGCTCCCGCTTCCTTAGCCTTGGAAATGGCCATGGTCATGCCACGATCTTTGAAGCTGCCTGTGGGGTTGAGGCCATCGTACTTGACATACACCGCGACGTTGCGGCCAATGCGGGCTGCAATTTGAGGCACGGGAATCAGTGGGGTATTGCCTTCATAGAGGGTGACCACTGGGGTGCGATCGCTCACAGGCAAAAACTCACCGTAAGCGTGAATCAGGCCATGCCAAGCAGGACGGATGGGGGGAGCAGAGAGTGTTACAGGCACAGGTACGCAGTCAAAAAATATGAATAAATTTGAGGCTGAAGATAGAGATTAGCCACACAGTAGGATAATTTTAGCGATCAGGGGTTACACTTGCCAATTGCCGGAGAATCACATTATGCGTCTAATTTTGATTCGCCATGGAGAAGCCGTTGGTAATGCTTCAGGCGTCATGCTCGGGCGGCAGGATGTACCCCTCACAGAACGAGGACGGCAGCAAGTCCTTGCCTTACGGGAAAAGCTCCCCTTACCCCATGCCATTTACACCAGTCCGCTGCAACGCTGCCGCGATACGGCGACACTCATGAATCCTTGTCCTGACTTAAAGGTTCAAGAGTTGGCGGAGTTAATTGAAATTGATCAGGGCATTTTCACAGGACTCACGTGGGCACAGGCGCAGGCGCAACATCCCGATCTTTGTGAAGAACTGGAGGAGAGTGACTACCTGATTCCAGTTCCCGAGGCAGAGTCAATGGCCATGGCTTGGCAGCGGGCAAAACAGGCTTGGAAACAGCTCCGACGCCACAGGGATGAGGACTGTGTTTGGTGTATTAGTCATGGCGGCTTTTTGCAGTGCCTGATTAGCGTTGTTCTGGGGAGCGATCGCCTGTGGGGGATGGAAATTCCCCCCGCTGCTTGGTTTGACTTTTCAGTACGAGTGGATTTAGATGGCCGCTTTGAGGCAGAAAATATCCGCTGGTGGCGCATCAATGCCTTTAATCAGTGCTCCTAGACGGCCAGCTCAGGTTAAGGTTGTTAACAAACCGCAATTTGCTCGATTGGCATCAAGATCTGCGAGCGGCGGAGGGTCGCGATCTTGGGGTTGGCACAGTTAGCTGCGGAATCCTGACCCAGCAATGGTCTTCAAATTCGTTGCCTAAGCGAAAGCGTTGAAAGGTTCCTTGGCTGCTCTGGCGATCGATCCAGATGGGCAGGCTAATGAGACCTCGATTGTCTTTAATGAGCCAGCGGATCGAGCCATCGTTGTCCCGATAGGGGCGTACACCATTGACCAGTGCCCACGACTCCCCCAAACTCAGGCCACCAAAGCGGGAAATTTGCTGGGGTGTGGTGAAGGCGATCGCCAGCCGATCAACCAGCTTCAGTGGTGCATTTTCCTCACTCGAATCAACTTTGACAACCACTTGCACATCTGTGAGCAGTTCATGGTGATTCGGCTTGGAGAATTTACTCGTGGAATAGGTGCCGAGGCGATTCTTACTGAACTTGTGATGCCGCTGTTTACGCAGAATGCGAGAAATGGGTGGGTCAGCACCAATAATGCCAATGGCCAGTTTGACACCCCGATGTTGATCCAAATTCTCTTCACCGATCAGGGAAAGGAGCATGCCATAGATCGTGGAGGGGGGTGGATAGCGGTAGGTCTCCTTAAAGTCGCGGGCAAAGCTGCGGGGAAAACTGGTACAGGGACAATCAAGGTAAAGTTGCATTAGGCGGGCACCTCAAGCTTGAGTTGTTGCTTTAATTGTTCTTTGGCGTGGGCGATCGCTTCTTTGACCCCGCGATAGACCTGAACCCCTAACGCCTTTAACTGCTGACCATAGGGAGTATCGGCAATCTCACCGCCCACCAGTAGCTCATCAGCCTTCACATCCCCCACTTCAACCAGTCGCACTAGCCGTGGGCAGCCCACCAACTCCCCAATGCGCTTAAACACCTCCATAATCCAAGGACTGGGATCATCTGTGATGCGAAGCACAATGGACTCTGGATGAAAGTCGTATAAAAAGCGGGCATGGTTACCGCCCACATGACGGACAGCGCCAATAGCATCCAAGGCGAGTAGTGCCCGTTCCGGTTTCTTAAGACTTTCTGGCGTGAGGGCGATCGTGTACTGATAGGCAGTGCAGTGTACTTCGGTGCTATGAATCGAAGTTTTTCCCTTTTCGCCGCCTTTAGAACCAAAGGCAATATCCCCCCAATAGGGATCCAGACTCATAGCGCGACTAATTTCTAGGGCACCCCGCCGTTTGGTCGTGGCATCTTCATTATCCTTCCCCTTTTTGGCGTCCATGTAGCCAAACAAGTCATCATCAATGTATTTTTCAGCGCTGAATTGTTCATCCTTGAAGCTATACTTGTCAGTCTCAGCATTAAATGTGCGATTCACCTCTTTTTCATAATGATTTTGAAAATACTCCCGCAATCCCCAACGGATCGCTTCTGCACTCACAGTAGTGTATTGATCATTGCCACGGGTGATTTTTTGCAAAGTTGAGAGAGTGCTCCCATCCCCTTCCCCCCGGTTATTGGCTGCGACAGCAGTGGTCGTTACAATTGTTGCAAAAAGATGTTTCGTCATTGTTATTTCTCCTGAATTAGAGACAGAAACTATTCATCGGCGAAGGAAAACATTTCATCTTCTGTGACATCCCCTTCAGCCATTGATTCCAAGGGGACATCAACACCATTGAGAGAGTCTCCTTTCTTACTGCGGTAGGTAGCGATCGCCAGCAGTACCAGATCTCTTGCTCGCCGCCAGTTTTCCTCACGGTGAATCCAGTGAACAATTTGCGGGCCTTTATCGCGAGCGGCCTTGCTGCGAAACTGGCTTAGGAAATCCACCAATGCAGTAGCAAATTCCTGTTGCGTACTCGGACGTTGGAATCGGTAGATAACCTTATCGGTCACTTGCCCATAGTCTAATTGGCGACCTTGCTTTTCAGCCTGTTTGAATTGCCCAGACAGGTATACGCTAAAGGCACCTTGGACCACCTCAAACAGCACTCGCTCATCAGGATTCAAGTATTCAGTCATTTTTACCAACCCTTCACGTTCATAGGCCTTATTACGTTTGTAAAACTCAAAGAAACCTGCATACCAAGGCTGACCTCCAATTAAATTGTCACAAATCCAAGGCAGTGCTTTAGAAAGAGCTAACCAAGTTTCACCATTCTCCTTTTGTCGCACGTGCGCAGGAAAAACTTGGCGAGCGACTTCATACAACTCTAGGACTTCATCCGTAACTTCGACGCGATACACTGCCTGTTTCAAATAAGCTTGCTGAGCATCCCAGACTTGCTTGCCCAACTGGTAAACCTCGCAGTAGTGCACGCCAAACTGCTGACTCTCTTCTATCGCCTTCTCTTGCAGTAGAAAGTGCAAAGCAGATTCACCAGCGCCACTGCTACGAAAGTCTCGATACGTGCACCCCGACATCGCCCGACGGCGCTTAACCCAGTGCTTTAGATTTTGAACTTCAGGAATCACCAGTGCTGAGCGGGCAGAGAGCTTGCCACCAACAGTTTGGGGAGGAAGTTGGTAGTAGCCACAGGCAAGGGGCAAAAAAAGCAACGCCAGAAAGCCCTGCGGCGATTCTTGATAGGGACCATTGACAAAACATTCCACCAGTCCGGGCAGATGATTTCCCTTCAGGGGAATTTCTTTCTTGAAGGCTCCCTTATTGTTAAAGGCCTCCTTGATGTCGCTGGTGTAATAACAGCTCTCTAGGGGCTTCACCTCAATCGAGATCTCTGGTTGATCCGGCTCAATTAAGAACGTGCGAGTGACAGAAGTGTTGCTGAGTTTGCGCTGCGTATTGTGCTGGAGGAATGTGGTGAGTACCCCTTGGGTAAACGTGTATTGCCCCTGGGCATCAAGCTTGAGGGCAGGAACCTCTAGATAGCCTTGGTGATTAATCTGATAGGTCTGCTTTAGGAGCCATGTCACAACCTCTCGATCACTCCCTTTCCACGCCAGTTCAACGACCTCATCGGTGACGTTCCAAGTTAAGGGAGCCTGTGAACGTTGGCTTTCCAACTCGGATAGGGCTAAGGCTAGACCCGCAATTCCTGCTCGATGGGGCAAAAGAAAATTTGGATCAAAGATCGATAAGGTAAATTGGCTCACAATTTCACCTCCTGCCGGGAAGCGAACGCCCCTAGGTTTGGGTCATAGTGCCACTGCTCCTTAGGCGCAATCAAATATCCGCTCTTGTGGCGCCGCCAACCCTTGATATTTTTGGTAGCGGGTAGGGGGATTGTGTAGCGCATCAGTTGACTAGATTTGAGGAACGCAATCTCCTCCTGATCCTGTTCGAGAAGGGCAGTGACGGTATAGCCTGCTTCGCGCAACGGTGCAGGATACGTTTTCCATCTGCCATCCAGCCAGACAAAGTGATCCTTGGGTGTGTGTGGAGTGTTGAGTTTTTCTAACCAAGCGGCGAGCTGGGCTTGGCTAACCAGCTGACCGACAAACCCTCGCACCAGTGCCCAACCCGCATCCAGTTCATCTGCACTGTAGGGAAAACCAACCTTGTCATCGGGGTAAAAGAGGGCATCAAGGGCGTGGCCGCAGTACTGACGGTTGAGCCGCCCCAACCGCTGGATTAGCCCTGCGGGGTCAGCAATTTGAGTCACGAGGAGTGTTGCCGACAAGTCCAGCGACATTTCTGCCACTTGCGTGGTGATGGCTAGGACGGGTTGATTTTGTTTGAAGGCCTCTACCACTTTGCGGTGATGGTGCACGCGATCGCCATAACGAAAGCGACTGTGATAGAGCAGAGGTTGAAGTCCCTGATTTTTCGCTTGCTGATAGGTAGCGATCGCTGTATCCACCTGATTGCAAACCCACAGGACTTTACCACCTTGGTCAAGTTCTTGCTGAACCCGCGCCCAGTCCAGCTGTGCTAGCTCATGGAAGCGATAACGGGGCAGGTGTTCAATGTCTCGGGGGCCTTGGATAATTTCAACAGGTTCTCCCACTGCATTGCGAATGGCCTCCACCTGCGCGGGTAGAAATGAGGCAGACATGAGTAAGATTGGCGCTTTAACAACGTTGAGAAATCGCAGTAAGGCGCCAAAGAGAGCATCGTCATAGCAATGAACTTCATCAAAGACGAAAGCAGCCTTGGCAAGAGCTGGAAAGCAGTACAGGGGACGGCGGTGACATTGCAGGAGTCCCAAAACGGTATCCACAGTGCAAACATTGACCTTTGCCCCCCAAGCCTTGAAGGCTTCTAATTTCTGAGCGGCCTCATTAACAGCTCCATCACCATTGTCTTCTTCTTCTCCTGTGCAAGCCAACTCCAAATCAACAGCCGACCGAGAGTGCAACAGCTCTGACTCTACTTGGTGATGAACATAGCCCAGAAAGCCCTCGGTGCTAGTGCCCGTTGTTGGATAACAAAAGAACAACTTGCGTCCAATGCCATGGCGTTGTGCCCAGCAATAGGCACCAAGGGTTTTCCCTGTACCGCAACCCGCACGTGCCAGTGTGACTCGTTTGGAGTCCTCCCGCAGATCAATTTGAAATGGCCGCAGGCAGTGCTGACCCCGCCGGGCATCAATCACCTTTTGTAGATCAGCCACCGTTAAAGTGCATTGTAGTTGTTCTTGGATCCATTGCTGGAGGTTGGTTGTCACCGCTGCTGAGGCCGAGCCAATGGCATCTGCTGCCACAAGCAGTGCTTTCACAACAGCAACAAACACAACAGTTGGTTTCCAGTCAATAAAAGCCTGCAAGACTGCTGCCCGTTTCTCCTTGATTGTTTGCATGTCCCATCGCGATGAGAACGCAAAAGGAGGAATGATTTGAGGCAGCCCTAGGGTTCTTACCCCATAGCGAAGCAGCTTGCGGAAGGAAGGATGATGGACATACCAGTACAGGTAAGGGTCGCCACTGCCCTCGCGGATCTCCCCCAGTGCACTGGTGTCTCGCCCCTGCTGACCGCCTAATTTGAGGTGATGTCCTCCTGCTGCGGCGATCGCTGTCATCAAGTCAGCATTGGGGCATTGGCAAAGCCAGTTTCGGAACTCCCACGCCAGCAAGACAGACCCCACTTCATGACGGATAAGTTGTGGGTATTGCAAGGGGTTCTGTTGAGGCTGCACCGATGGATTTGAAGCCCTGAGGGGGTACCTGACCACCCCTTGAAATTGGTGATTGGCCTTACCCCAATCGTGCAGATAAGCGGCCAGTCGCGCCGTTGCCCGCAGGGTTTCCCTAGTGTCGTTGCTAAATCCAAACTGCTGGAGCAACCCTGTGCCCAGTGCATCAACCAAGGTGGTAATTGACTTCACAACCGCCGCGGTATGACCAGCCAAATGATACGTTCCTCTCCAGTCGGCGCTGCTTGGGAGTGAAGATTTTGCCAACAAAATATCTGGGTCTAGTTTTGGGGGTGGAGAACTAGGCAGCATTCGGTTCCTCCTTGACCGGGTAAAACCAGCCGCAGCCAAAATGTCTTCGTCCTCCTAATCCATGCCACTGCAACTTTAGAGAATCTTCAGGAGTTAAATCTTCAACAATCACGCGGTAGCCTACGACTTTTTTGCCTTTCACTTGAATCGTGCGCCGTGCTAAATCACCATTCGGATCAGAAGGAATAAATACCTTTCCCTGAATGCCTAAATGAGTTAGGCCTTTTTGACAAGATTCCAAAAAATAGCGGGGCACTTCTAGGTGATCAATTGCTTCTAATTTGAAAGTGACTAGGCGAGCTGCGAGGGTTCCTGAAGGCTCTGGCAATGTAATTCGAGGTTGCACAAGGCGAATCAGATGCCCCTGAATATCCAACACTTGGTTCTGGAAAAAGCGATACCACGTCTGCACTTGATCTGTAGGACAGCGAAGGCGAAAGCGTGAAGCACGATTTAGATAAATAATACCCTCACCGTTAGGAATTCCAGCAATACTGCTAAGGCGAAGATCACTTGGTATATCTGAAGGTAGATCTGGCCGCCCCGATTGTTGCAACTGTTTTTTAATAGCAGAGTATAATGCATAGCCATGATCTGCTGGCAGTGTTCTTCCACGCAAGCTGTAATGGATTTCAAGAAAGTGATTGTGGCTAGTCATGACGCTATCTTATTATCCCCGCCTAATCTGAATGCTTTCCCTCAATTATGGGTCTCTGGAGCACTGCCAAGGGTAGCCACTGTCTAGTTTCAAGAATCATGCTAACGGATAACTTATAGTTGTCAACTTACAAAAATTTTAACTTCTACTGTAGGTAACCACAAGGAGCAAAAAAGCTTTTGGATACAATTTTTTATTTTTATTCAAGAAAGTTAACCAACCGCTGGGCTAGCCCACAGCACCAGAGGTAGAGGCACCGACCATGGTTCGCGATAACGGGCTTATTCGCTGGGTGCTCAACGCCTTACGGCATCAAAGGTAGAGGCACTTCCAATACCAAAACATCTTTAGTATTGGAGATAAGATGTGCTCAACGCCTTACGGCATCAAAGGTAGAGGCACTTTATTGATTACTCATACTATACTACAAGACTGTGTGCTCAACGCCTTACGGCATCAAAGGTAGAGGCACGAGTGCAACTGAAGAAAAAGTTGCATTCCCTACGGTGCTCAACGCCTTACGGCATCAAAGGTAGAGGCACCAAGAAGTTGGCCGACCGCCTATTGGGCAAAAAGGGTGCTCAACGCCTTACGGCATCAAAGGTAGAGGCACAAACGCTGTTTATCGTTTAGAACCAACTTAACCGCGTGCTCAACGCCTTACGGCATCAAAGGTAGAGGCACCATATAACTGTATTTTGGTGTTAGGGTCAGTGTAGCCGTGCTCAACGCCTTACGGCATCAAAGGTAGAGGCACCAAGAAGTTGGCCGACCGCCTATTGGGCAAAAAGGGTGCTCAACGCCTTACGGCATCAAAGGTAGAGGCACAAACGCTGTTTATCGTTTAGAACCAACTTAACCGCGTGCTCAACGCCTTACGGCATCAAAGGTAGAGGCACCATATAACTGTATTTTGGTGTTAGGGTCAGTGTAGCCGTGCTCAACGCCTTACGGCATCAAAGGTAGAGGCACATCAGTACTTGCAGTTGTCCACTTCTTTGCGAGAAGGTGCTCAACGCCTTACGGCATCAAAGGTAGAGGCACGTAGTAGGTCGTCCCCGTTCTGCTCCTGTAGTAGGTGTGCTCAACGCCTTACGGCATCAAAGGTAGAGGCACAACCAAAATGCTCTGCAAAGTATTGATGCTAGTGTGCTCAACGCCTTACGGCATCAAAGGTAGAGGCACCCCTTCTCAGGGGAGTAGAAAAAAGCCGAGACCTGTTGTGCTCAACGCCTTACGGCATCAAAGGTAGAGGCACCAGCTCAGCTTGCGTGAGAGTCAAAAGCCTAGCGTGCTCAACGCCTTACGGCATCAAAGGTAGAGGCACATTAGTGATGCTGAATATTGTTAAGAACCCCTCTTGTGCTCAACGCCTTACGGCATCAAAGGTAGAGGCACCAACTTCAATTGACTTGAAGTTGCTAGACAAGTAAACGTGCTCAACGCCTTACGGCATCAAAGGTAGAGGCACTTCCTATGCCCCGCCCCGTGCTCAGCGCCCTAAGGGTGCTCAACGCCTTACGGCATCAAAGGTAGAGGCACTTAATGCCCTAACTTCAATACCAGCACCGTTAGAAAGTGCTCAACGCCTTACGGCATCAAAGGTAGAGGCACAGCAGCGCCCTAGAAATGCCTCTAGGACTAGCTTAGCACAGTCACTTTTCAAGCACCTCAGGCACTTTGTTTTTTTGTGACTGTAAAATTTTTAGCCTCGGACAGTATTCAGTTGTCAATCCCGCTCTGGGGAATAGGTTCAGAGATTTTCAAGCACCTCTAAATCTAACAAAAACTCTCAAACCTAGTCAAGGGGCTGTATTTGAATATCGGTGCGTTCGGAGAATATTTGAGTCCAGAGGTGCTTGTATGCTAAAAGATTTTGAAGTTCTGCTCCGACATTGGCCATGTCCCCGCTCGGTTGCAAGCGCATACCCGCTCAACGCATTGGCTGCACAATCCTACGATTAGGAGACTGTCTTCCTTTGTGAGGATTTTTTCTAGTTGCCAGCGCAGCTTTTCCCGCTCCCGTGGCGTGAGACGACAGCGAAAAATCGAGAACTGTAATCGTTCACCATAGCCCTCTAACTGCTTATAAGCCTGTCGCCATCGCTTGGGGTCGCGGATGTCGTAGCAGATGAGGTACCAATTTTTGGATTCACCCATGGGTCAACGCAAAATGAGTTTGCCAAATAGACCTGCTTCACCACACCATTCCTTTTCGAGCAAACGTACTTCCAGCTCCAAGATTCGCCGATAAGTGAGCGAGTAGTTGGTCACTGGATGTTTCCACGTTTCACCTTTGCGGGCTTCATAGAGTTCAATGAACTTACGCCGACCATAGTCACTTAGCCATACGTGATCTCGGTGTACCTCAAAGCACTCGTCAAAGTTCCACTGCATACGGTTAATCGAACCAATAACGACCATATCCACAAGGGGGACGCGGAAAATTTCCATCAAGTCCAACGCAAGGGGTGGTGCTTGGGTACGCGGCTGATGATAGAAGCCAAAGGCGGGTTCAAGACCAACAGTGAGAATGGCATTCATCACGTCCTTGAGGAGCATGCCATAGCCAAAACTGAGCAGCGCATTAAAACGATCTTTCGGGGGGCGGCGATTGCGACCGTTGAAGTGCAACTCCTTCGGAACGTGATCCCCCAGTAAATAGGGCAACGCTGAAAAATACAGGGCGCCAAGATTGCCTTCAATGCCGCGTAGAGCCTCTAGGGAATTGGCGTGGGAGATGCTGCTAATGAGCCGATCCATTTGCGTAGTGGTCTCTTGCAATGCAGGCAGAGCATCTTGGCGATTCCGCTGTCCTCGGAGTAACAGGCGACGCTGACTCTGTCCCCGGCAGTTCACCAGTAACTGGGCAAGACGTAAACATTGGTCTGGGTTCGTCAGGGCTTGATATTGACGAATACGCCGTTGAATACTGCCCTTGCGGTTGTCAATGCTGCCGATATAACGCCCACCACTGCTGATGAAGTGAACACCGACATCCTCATAGGCACAGAGATGAATGGCTGGGGTGGTAATTTGGGCAAATTTGTGGATAACAACTTGACCCACCTGCTGAATGGGCAGCTTTTGCTCAGGTTCATCGTCAATGGCAATCCGTAGCTGCTCGCCAGCTCGCCTGATTACCGCTTTGCCAGCCGTGACATGGATAATCTCACGCTCGTCATCTCGCGGAAATAACCGCAGGGGTAAATGCTCAGGATCTCGGGCGAGGCGGGCTTCTTCAGGCAGGCAAACAGGCGCCAAGGAGCAGTTGAGACAAAGTCTTTCGTTGCTACAGACAGGGGGACGTTCTAGGGAAGCACGCAGTTGACGCGCTTGCTCGATTGTGTCCCGCACCAGTTGGCGGCCTGCCTCATCCACAGGAACCCGTACAGTAACGTTATCGCGGTGATAGTGAATGCGGCCTTCGGGGACAGTGACGCCGAGAACGGTTTCTAGTAAACAGGCATAGGCCAGAATTTGTACCCTGTCGCTGTGCCAAGCTTGGGGCTGCTGCTGGCGATCGCGATAACAGCGACCGATTTTGTGCTCGTAGGGAATCAAATGCCCCTCTAGGGTACGCAGTGCATCAACCCGCCCCCGGAGGCCAAGGGCTACACTTTCCAGATTGAATTCTTGCCAATCTTCCCGTTCTAATTTTTGTAGCTCAGCGTGGAGCCGTCGCCCGGCAAAGACGGATTCATTTTGGGTGTAAAGTTCCTCAACTTCTTCGAGATAAAATAACCGCTGACAGTAGGCAAAAGCATGGAGAGAATTAACGCGCAGTGTCTCCGTTTCAGCGCAGGCAACGGTCTGTTCCATGATTGATATCTCCAGTGAGAAGATTCCACTGGTTTATCCATTGGCCTTAGGGAGAAAATGCAAGGCAAAAGTCAGGAAGAATTTCCTCTCCTGAAAGCGTTGTTGGCAGAGACACGCTCTCTGGTGTTTGCTGGGGGCGATAAATTTCTGCCATTTGTTGCTGGGGGACAATCAACCAGCCAAGGCGGCAACCATTGTCCATGTATTCCTGCATTTTTGCCCTTAAATGGGACAAGTCATCACTAGCAGACGCGAGTTCAATCACAAAATCGGGGCAAAGAGGCACAAAGCCTTGGCGTTCCTCTGGGGTTAGGCGCTGCCAATGTTCCTTGGTAATCCATGCAACATCGGGTGAGCGAATGGCGCCATTGGGCAGGCGAAATCCCGTTGAGGAGTCAAAGACCTCCCCTAGTTGAGTTTGGCGATTCCAAAGACTAATGTCAGCCGTGAGGGCGGCATTGTAGCGACCCGTTTCGCCGCCTGTAGGGGGCATAACAACCAATTCTCCCGCAGCAGTTAATTCAAACCGTAGATTAGGATTGGCTTTGATAATCTCTGCGAATTGCTCTTCAGTGAACTGAAGGGTTTTGGGTAGATACACGGGGGGAGCATGGTGCATAGCTATTGCCCCTCAAAGATCTAACGGTTTTTCCACCATTCAAAACTACGTTTCCATTCTCGCGATCGCGGGGGTAATTCCTGCAATGATGCTGCCACATGGTTAAAAACCTGCTCCATCACGGGTAAGGGCACTTGGTCTTCCGCTTCAAAGAGAATAGCTAGCCGCTGCCCCCCTTGGAGATGCATCAAATATAACTCTTGGTGAATCGGTCGGGGGGTTGGATAATAAAACATTTCACCACGGACTCGCCGTCCCAAAATTCGCCGCTCAATGCGTGCGGGGGCTGCTGAGAGAGGACCCCCCACTTGGGTAAACCGTAGCCAACTGCGCAACTCTTGATCCGAAAGTCCCCCCAGTACCTCGCTTGTTTTGGGTAGGCTAATCAGGCTCACCATTAACTCGTGCTCCCCCGGTACGGCATTGGCGGGATAGACCACAGCAACGCCATTTTCACCAAAAGAAGTGGGTGGCGAAAATTGTAGGGGTGTTTCAAAGGATAACCCCAGTAGTTGATAGCGTTGGGGGACAGGGGCAGCAGCCTGAATTGTCGGTTCACTCGCCCGACCCATGAGCAGGGGAAAGGCGCCCAAAAGGGTCAGACTACAACCAAGGGTCAGCAGCAAGCGCATAACGGCCTCACACTAGGGGGATGACTGGTATTGTTGACGATAGGCAGTGTATAGACCTTCTAGGAAGTCCTCAGCACTGAGGGTAGGCCAGTGGGCGGGATAGGTGGGCAGCAACAGGGGTTCTAATTGCTGACGCAGCTCTTGAGCCGCTTGATAGCGACCGACAGGACTCAGGCGATCGCGATTGTTGAGGTAATTGCGTACTAGGAGATACTGTTCGGGAGTCATCCGTTCCCAATGGGCGAGCGATCGCAACTCCTGCACCCAAGCCCCCTGTGGTTGCTGAAGGGTTGTAGCTTTAGGAGCCAACCGTGTCGCTTGTTCATCTTGAATCACAAGGGTACCCGCCACCATATCTCCCAAACGTTTTTCTGATCGAGATAACGCCACTAGGAGTGCCCCTATACCGAAAAAAGCAAAATCAATGGGTTGCAGCAGACTGCGCAGGGTTGCTTCCTTCAGACCAATGGGAAGGCCATTGTCTTGGACGACGCGAATTTCCGCAAAGCGCTTGCCGGGGGTTTGCCCCTGCCAGTAGGTTTCAAAGAAAATGTAATAGCCGTTGTAGAGGGCAAACATTACCAACAGGTAAATGCCCAAACTCCAAGCTTCAATACTCTGGCCACTAGCGGGCAGCACCTCAATCAGCCACGGGTAAAGGGCATAGAAGTAGATGTACCCTGCCGCCAGCGAAAAAAGCACAAGTGCCGTGTAGAGAATCACCTGATCAATCAGCCAAGCCAAGACGCGGCTGCCAATTCCCCCAAGGGCAAAGTCCAACTCGATGCTTTCCGGTGTGCGTAGTGTGACCCGCCGCAACCAGCGCAGGGGATTCACTGCTTCAGGGCGGACTTGAAACGCTGCTCCTTCATTGCGGACTCGCAGATCCCAGTACAGAACTGCCTTGATCCCTTGCCAGAGGGGCAGGAGTAAAACCCCTACAAAGAGGCCAGCAACGGGAATAATCACCACGCTGTTGATAATACTGCCAAGGAGATTGGCGGGAATCGTTGCAAGGGAAGCAACAAAAAATACCGTTAGGGTATGCCATGCCTGTCCCTGCGTCAGTTGCCAACTGCGCCGAACGGATTTGAGGGGCGTACAGTCCGGTTCAAGGGCTAAGACCACATCAACAAGGGAGAGCCGCGCCATAAAGTAGCTAATCACCAACAGCGCAAGGAGCACTAGCAACAGGATACTGAGCAGAAAAGTTAAAAAGAAGAGACTTCTTGCGGGTTCCGTTTGGATATTCTGCTCGAGGAATTGCACTAAGGGGGATGCCACCAAATAAATTAAGTAGCCGATCGCCCCCAAGACCCCATACACCAAGAGCAAAATGACACCGACCATCAGAGTGGCCAGCAAATAATTCAGCATCTTGGGAAAAATGAAGCTGCGGGCTGCCGATTCTGATTCCTCAAGAGCCGTCAGGACAGCGTAAATACGACGAGAAAGCAGCGCACCACTGGCCATTAGCCGTGTCCAACCAAAGAGATACAAGGGCAAAGCCACGAGGATACTAATGCCTGTGAGCCAGAGAAAGGGGGCAACATTATCCATCGCCCCAGCAAGAATCCCCCCAACAATCAGTGCTACGGCCACGATCAGCACGGCGGCAATGGTGAGCAGAAAAAACCACGCATGGGCAAAAAGGCTCAAAAGAAAGTAGCGATTGCCCTGATGACGGTACAGTTCCAAAGCAATCGTGACGACATTGCCACTAGAGAGCGCAGAGGGGAGTCGTCCTCGCCGCCGAAAAGGCCACATTCGCGATACCCAACCAATTGGAGATCGAAATGATCCTAGCGTTTGCGCCCATTGGTTCCTGCGCCACCTTTGTAAAATTTGTTAACATTAGAACAATTTAATCCTTCGTTCATCACTGTTTTCGTTCTGTTTTCGATGGCTGAGGTGCGGGCATTGACCCCTCTGGCCAGCTTAGGTATTGATTGCGTTTTGGCCAGTTTAAGGAGCAGGTATGGCACTGTACGCAGAATTACATCGGCATTTGGGTGGCTCAGTGGTACCGCGGATTCTTTGGCGGTATTTTCAGCGGAACGATCGCGCCCTTGCAGATCGCTTTCCTGACTATGAGGAATTTGAAACCTTTTATACTCGCCCCCGCCAATCCCTTGAAGAATACCTCGAACTCCACACCCTAGTGGAGAGTGTGCAAACGCCGCAAACTTTGCCCTATTTCATCTTTCGCTTGATTCGCGGCGCCTATATTTTTGAAAACTTGGCCTATCTAGAGCTGCGCTATACCCCCTATCTGCGCACGGATCCGCAGCGATCCCAGAGCGATCGCATTGAGCAGATGGCCGACATTGTTAAAACGGTGGGTCTGGCTTGCCAAGTACCAGAATACCCGATTGTCACGAGCCAAATCCTCTGTATGCACACGCGGCTACCCTATGCGGTGAACCGTGCCATTGTTGATCTGGCGGCGAGTTTTCCGCAGTTTGTCTGTGGCATTGACTTGGCCGGGGGCGATAGCGTCTATGGCGATCGCATGGCGGAATTTATTGAACTCTATGCCTATGCCCGCGATCGCGGTCTTAAAACCACTGGCCACCTCTACGAAACGGTGAATGGCTGCTATCCCGAATTGCTACCCTACCTGCAACGCATTGGTCATGGCATTCAAATTCCCCTGCGCTATCCAGAGCTGCTCAAGGAAGTGGCGGCAGCCGGTCAATGCCTCGAAGTGTGCCCCACCACCTATTTTCAAACGGGTACCCTTGAGAGCTACGCGCAATTACGCCTCGTCTTTGAACGCTGTTTTGAAGCGGGGGTGGACGTGGCCATCTGTACCGACAACGCGGGTCTGCACAACGTGCGGCTGCCCTTTGAGTACGAAAACTTGCTCACCCACGACATCCTCAACTTCAAGGAGTTACAAGCCTGTCAGGAAGCCGCCTTTCGCCATGCCTTTGCTTGGCCCCATGCGCAACCGCCGACCCTACTGTTGAGTAACCTGCTTCAGGGCAATTCCCCCCAAAATGCACTGGCAGGCTGCGCAATCCAGTAAGATAGACCTATGAGCAAGATTGAACGCATTACCGGTCGTGGCCTTCCTCTGCGGGGCAACGATATCGATACGGATCGCATTATTCCGGCACGGTTTCTCCGCTGTGTTACTTTTGATGGCCTTGGGGAACACGTTTTTGCTGACGATCGCCAGTCGGGGCAACACCCTTTTGACCTGCCTCAGTACCAAAGGGCACGGATTCTGGTGGTGAATGCCAATTTTGGCTGTGGCTCTAGTCGCGAACACGCCCCCCAAGCGATCGCCCGTTGGGGAATTCAAGCAATTGTCAGCGAAAGCTTTGCCGAGATCTTTGCCGGAAACTGCTTGGCAATGGGGGTTCCCTGTCTGACGGCAGCTCCAGAACAGGTACAAGCACTGCAAACCCTCTTAGAAGATCAGCCCACTACGGAACTGACCCTAGACTTACAGGCGCTGACCTTGACAGCAGGCGATCAAGTGATTCCCTTAACCATGGCGGAAAGTACGCGGCAAATGCTTCTTTCTGGTCAATGGGATGCCTGTGGTCAACTGTTGGCCAATCAGGACAAAATTCACGACGTTGCAGCGCGGCTGCCCTATGTGCGGTGGGCAGTTAGTTAACCCGTCGCAGTAGCCAAAGCCAAGCCCCAAAGAGCCAACGCCAGCCTTGCCAGCGGCGCGATCGCCCCAATGCAATCACCTCTGGTAGATCAAACAGCTGGTACACTGCCTGTGCCCGTTGCCATTGCCGTCGCCGCAAAAATCGCCATGTTCCCGCCAAGATAAACTGGTGAAAAAAGTCACACTGGCACTGCCGTAGTTCCGCTGGTGAGAGAATCGATAAATTCGCAGCGGCGGCAAAAATATTCCCTAGGGTAGCCAAGGTCTGAGCTTGAAACATCCCCATTGTCAGTGCCTGATCGTGGATCATGTAGGCAGCAGTGGCATGGGGAACCGTGTAAACCCCCTTCTGGGCAAAGAAGCGTAGCCATTGGTAGAGGTCTGTGGCTTCGCCGTAGGCGGGATCAAAATAGCCGACCTCCTCGAGGAGCGATCGCCGCCAGATCAAGGCGGGAAACCGTACAAACGAGGAATGACGTAGCAATTGCCTAAGGGCTTGAGCTGGGGAGAGCCATGTTTGCTGCCGGGGTATCTGCCGTCGCAAACAGCGTTGATTCGGATCCACCAAATGCACGCCAAAGAGAAAGACATCAAAGGCAGTGCCCTCCTTGGTGAGGATGTCGAGAATTGTTGGTATTCCTTGGGGCAGGAGGTAATCATCGTCGTGCAACAGCAGGATAAAGTCCCCTGAAGCCTTCGCCAAGCTGGCGTTCCAATTGGCCACCATCCCTAAGCGCTGGGCATTGTGTTGGTAGTGCCAGCGGCCTGACCATCCAGCCAGTAAATCCTCTACTGCTGTGGGGGTGGCAGAATCATCGGTAATAATGACTTCCACCGGATCGTGGCTCTCAGGGGGCAAGGCTGCGACAACTGAGCGAACCGCTTGTGCCAATCCTTGGGGACGGTTATAGGCCGGAATGCAAATGCTCAATAGGGGTGCTTGTGCCATTGTTGGGAACCTGCACAGTTTGCTGCATAATCCATCGGGGTGGTGCGTTCATCCAAGAGACTTTAGGGCACTGTTTTCGGAGCGATTGCTATGACCTCTGCCACCGTCGATCGCCAACGTTTGCAAGCGGCTTTGGCTTCCCTCAACCTTAGTTTAGAGGCAGAACTCACTCAATATCGCTGCCATCGCATGGTACAAGCCCATTCCCCCTTTGAAGCGCCGCCGGTTCCCGAGTCTGCAACTTCCCCAGAACCGAGTGTCACCCCTGCTGCCGCAGAAACAGCTTCCCAAACCGTTCCTCCCGTTGCCAGTTCTTTAGCCCTCACCCCTGAGACAGCAGCAGCCACCGATGAACGCACCAACGGGGGACTCGCCGATCCATTTTTCGAGTTTGATCCCACAGATTTAGCAGAACTCTTGCCCCCCTCCTATCCCAGTGATCCCCCTGCTCCCCAAACACCAAACCCAACAAAGCGTCCCTTTGCCTCTACCCGTGAACTACTCAAGCAGGCCCGAAAAAACCAACAGCGGCCTTGGTTCCAGCGGCGGGAGAGCAATAGTCAACATCTGGTGCAACGCTGGTTAATTGTGGTTGGCATTCTTGCCGGCTTTAGTGGTGCAGCCCTGTGGTGGTTCAACCGCCGACCTGCCCCCGTTGCCACTGAATCACCTGCAACGCCAACAGCAGCATCACCCACGCCCCCCGTCGGCCCTGATATGACTGCGCGGGAATTTCCCGATGTCAATCGCAGCACCCTTGCCCAATTAGAACCTGCGGCGAGTCCATCAACCAGTGCATCACCCACCCCTACGGCCAGCCCAACCCCGGCTGAACCTGAACATACGACGCAGCTTTTTGTGGAAAAAATGCCCAATGGTCGCTACTATGTGCTGGCTCCCTACAAGGAACCTGCGGACTTAGAAAAAGTCCAAGCTGTGGTGCCGGATGCCTTTTTGGTGGGCAATGGCGACCAAACCAAGATTCAACTGGGGATGTTTGTCGATGAGGCCTCGGCTCAAGCGATGGTCAATCAGTTACGCGATCGCCTCTAGGGGCTGATCCAGCGATCGCTGGCATTGCCGTATTGCTCCTGCCACTGCGACCAAGTGAGATTTTCCCCCTCTAGGCGAAAGGGATAGGCCGCTTCACTCCACCAGTGGTTATCCTGCAATTTCAGCGTTTGCAAGAAGGGTTCCCCCTTGAGGGTGGTCAGGAGTTGCTCTTGGCGGCTACCAATCCAATTCCCCTCTAGGTACCAATCTTGAGAGGTCATCGTGACTTCCTCACCCGTTTCGGGTAGGGTGACGGTTCGAGGCGAAGGATCGCGGACGCCAATTTGTGCCCCTTGGTTTTCCCAAATCCAGTTGTGGCGCAGGGTAACATGGGCAGCCGCCCAGCCAAAAATGCCGGGGGTTTGTAGATAGTTCGGGGCAATGCTGTAGTTATAGGCAATTAAGGAATCTTCAATGGTCACTGGACCTGTGCTCGCCTCGAGGAAAAGACCGACAACGGCATTGCCGAGAAATTGCGATCGCCGAATCTCAACGTTTTGATTATCAGTATCAAGCCACAGACCGGCCGCTTGATTCTCAATAGCGCGGTAGCGATCGAAGACAGCACGGCGCAGATGAAAGTACTTATCCCCCGCATCCCAATCGTAAAAGCCTGCCCAAGCTCCCCGCCAATTATTCCCTTGAACCAGCACCTGCTGCACTGTGAAGTCCCGCAAATGAACCCCCGCCATGCCCCGCCAGCCATTTTGCAGAAACTGTGTTCGTTCCACCCGCAGGCGATCGCTCTGGTGACTTTCGAGGCCGCCCCAATTATTGCCCCAAAAAGTACAGTCTTTAACCTCAATGTCATGGCTGCGTTCAATGCGCACTGCTTGGGTAAATGTGCCACCATAGTGCTCAAAGCGTAGCCCCACCAAACTGATAAAACCACTGTCTAAAATGCGCAGAGCCTCACGGTGAACAGCCACTTCTAATTCACTGGGTGAGATACCCGCAGGCAATGCCACATATAGTTGCTGCTCTGCATCATCCACGTAGAAATCATTCCCCTGCAATTCCCTAAATGAGAGTCGCTGCCGCAGGGGAGTATCCCGCCACCACACCAGTTCGCCCCGCTGTGCCACGAGGGGTAACTCAATGCCATAGTTTGTCCACGGGTTACCCGAAAAGCCCCAAGACAATGTCCAAGGGTGACGGTAAATGGTGAACCTAGGCGTGCTGGAGACTTCTTGCCAATCTGACCATCGTTGGCTCCCTCGCAAAATCACGCGTTCGCCCGCCTGAGCCACCAGTCGCAGGGGCGTCTGCCGCTGATGAATCGTTCCCAATGCCTCCCGATAAATGCCGCCATGAATGTAAATGTCGGTGGGGCGATCGTGCGCCTGTGCCCAAGCCAAAGCAGCAGCAATCGTACGGAAAGGGGTTACGGCATCGCTGGCTTGTGGATTGGCTGGATTGACTTCTAGGGTGAGGGGTGAGGCTGGAATGGCCGCAATTCTTGGTTGCCTCATCAAGCACAAAACAATCACAAGTACAATGAGCAGCGCGTGTGGCCCCTTCATCGCCGCAGTGGACGAGCTAAATAGGGCACCCACAGAGCGATCGCAGCCACAAAGATCAAGAGCAAGCCAAGGGGCATCTCAATGGATTGCCAAAATAAAAATTTTAGGGACACCGCTTTCGCATTCTGTACCGAAAAGAGGGCGATCGCCCCGCTGCTGATCATCCAGAGTAAAAAGAGCAAAAAGCGGCGCATTTACTTCCCTTCGGCTTGGCGAATCATCTCCTCCGTCTTATGGTAGCGGTTATAGACAGAAAACCCCGTAAACATACCCTTAAGAAAGCCATTCAGTTGCTCGCGGGTACTGGCACTGGCCGTACTCAGAGGTGCCGGCAAAAAGCGATCGCCAAAACCAACAAAGACCAAACCAACCACCAGCACAGGCAAAATCAAGTCTTTGACACGCATAGAGCAAACCTCCACAGGATGATGGCGGAATCGAGAGGACGCGCTAACAGGGAGAACAGATAACTAATAGTTTCTAATGTGCCGCAGGATTGTAAATAATTTTCAGCCTATGCAAAAGAGGGCGATCGCGGTTACAAAGCGTCTATAACAAGAATTGTCAACAAAAATGTCAATAAACATAAACCGTGAAAATACCCATGAAATCTCTGGGAAGGTTGTTGCTACTATAGTAGGCAAGCCATCCAGACCCGAACGCGCCCTATGGTCAACACATCGTCATCTTCTTCTCGGAAAGCACTTACCGTGCGCGGCAGAGCCGCTAGCCCCACAGAACGAGCCATTGTTGCCTCCGGTTACGCCAGTATCGATCAGGTGCGAGAAGCCATGAACACCGCCCGCAAAACGGGCAAGTCCCTCGTAACCGTGTTGCAGGAGATTACCGGCAGCACCATGCCCCCCGATGTGTTGCGCCAGTACCACAAGCAACAGCTTTTTGAACTCAAAGTGATCTACGGCGTTGATTGCCTCGATCCCGAACTCAATCGTTTCCCCACCGAGCAAATCGAGGAACTAATCAACACGATTGTACCAATTGATACCTGCCGTACCTACCAAGTCATCCCCATTGCCAAGCACCTCGACGCTGATCCCCCCTATCTGCTCGTGGCGATGGTGGATCCAGATAACCTCCAAGCCATTGACAACCTCACCCGCTTACTCCGCGCCCACAACCTCACCCTCAAACGAATGGTGATCACCCTAGAGGATTACCAACGCCTCATTGACCCGATTCTCAATAAACAGGTAGCTGAAACCACTGCTGGCAAAAACGCCCCGGCCGCGATCGGTGACATCAACATCGAAGAAGACATCGAAGCCATGGGCGGCCTCGAAGAGCTGGAAGGGGAGCAGGAGGTTGACCTTGCCGAGGCGCTGAAAGGCGCAGAAGATGCTCCGATTATTGCCCTTGTCAACAAAATTTTGGCCAAAGCCCTCACCGAAGGCGTTTCCGACATTCACATCGAACCTCAAGAGGAATACCTGCGGATTCGTTTCCGCAAAGATGGGGTGCTCCACCAAGCCTTTGATCCACTGCCGAAGAAAATCGTGCCAGCCGTCGTTTCCCGCTTCAAAATCTTGGCTGACCTTGATATTGCCGAGCGGCGTGCCCCCCAAGATGGTCGTATCCGCAAAATGTTCCAAGGGCGACGGGTGGACTTCCGAGTGAATACCCTCCCCAGCCGCTGGGGCGAAAAAGTCGTACTGCGAATTCTCGATAACTCCGCCACCCAACTCGGTCTCGACAAGCTGATTACTGACCCTGAGAGCCTTGCTATTGTGCGGGAGATGACCAAGCGCCCCTTTGGCCTCATCCTCGTTACAGGTCCCACTGGTTCAGGGAAAACCACCACGCTTTACTCAGCGCTGGCTGAATGTAATAGTCCCGGTGTCAACATCAGTACAGCGGAAGACCCGATTGAATACACGCTCCCCGGCCTAACGCAGGTACAGGTTATTCGCGAAAAAGGCATGGACTTTGCCTCCATTCTGCGTGCCTTTCTCCGCCAAGACCCCGATGTGATTCTGGTGGGGGAAACCCGCGACAAGGAAACAGCAAAAACCGCTATTGAAGCTGCCTTGACAGGTCACTTGGTGTTAACCACCCTGCACACCAACGATGCCGCCAGTGCCGTTGCCCGTCTCTCGGAAATGGGGGTGGAACCCTTCATGGTCTCCGCTTCCTTAATTGGGGTCGTTGCCCAGCGACTTATGCGGCGGGTATGCAGTGAGTGTCGCATTCCCTATACGCCCACCCGTGAGGAACTGGCACGCTTTGGCTTGTCTGCCTCCAAGGATGTCAACCTCACCCTCTACAAAGCCAATAAACTCACACCCGAGCAGATTCAAGCAGCCAAAGCCAGTGGCCAGCCGATTTGTAGCAAGTGTGGTGGTGTTGGCTACAAAGGACGGGTCGGGGTCTACGAAATTATGCGGGTGACGGAGCGCCTGCAAAGCCTGATTACTGAGGGTGCCCCCACGGAGCGGATCAAGGAAGCGGCGGTTGAAGAGGGCATGAAAACCCTGTTGGCCTATAGCCTGAACCTTGTCAAAGAAGGGGTCACCACCCTCGAGGAAGTCGAGCGCGTCACCTTTACGGACACGGGTCTCGAATCAGAACTCAAGGCCAAACGTAAGAGTTCTTTAACCTGCCGTACCTGCGGTGCCGAGGCGCAGCCCGAATGGTTAGAATGCCCCTATTGCATGACACCCCGCTTTGTGGATTAACAAGATTATTAATGTCAGTGATGAACTTTCGTGTTGTTGACCAAACTGCTTAGACGAGGAACACCCTATGGAGCTAATGATTGAAGACCTAATGGAGCAAGTGGTGGCCAATGGTGGCTCCGATTTGCATATCTCCGCTGGCTTACCCCCCTACATTCGCATTAGCGGCAAATTAACCCCGACAGACTACGAACCCCTCACCCCAGAGCAATGCCAGCGCCTGATCTTCAGCATGCTCAACAATACCCAACGCAAGCACCTAGAGCAAAACTGGGAGTTGGACTGCTCCTATGGTGTACGTGGCCTAGCCCGGTTCCGCGTCAATGTGTATAAAGACCGGGGAACCTATGCTGCTTGCTTGCGAGCACTCAGTTCCAAAATTCCCACGTTTGAGCAGTTGGGATTGCCCAACATTGTCCGCGAAATGAGTGAGCGGCCACGGGGCTTGATTCTGGTGACTGGGCCGACAGGATCAGGGAAAACCACAACCTTGGCGGCGATGATTGACTTGATCAACAAAACCCGCGCTGAACATATCCTGACGATTGAAGACCCCATTGAGTTTGTCTATGAACCCATCAAGAGCCTGATCCACCAACGGCAGGTGGGGGAAGATACCAAGAGCTTTGCCAATGCTCTGCGGGCAGCGCTGCGGGAAGACCCCGATATTATCCTTGTGGGTGAGATGCGTGACTTGGAAACAATTCAGCTTGCCATCTCAGCAGCGGAAACAGGGCACTTGGTCTTTGGTACCTTGCACACCAGTTCAGCTGCCCAAACCGTTGACCGTATGGTGGATGTGTTCCCGCCAGAGCAGCAGCAGCAAATTCGCGTCCAGTTGTCGAACTCGTTAGTGGCGGTCTTTAGCCAAACGCTGGTTCCTAAGAAAAATCCCAAGCCCGGTGAATTTGGGCGGATTATGGCGCAAGAGATTATGGTAGTGACCCCTGCTATCTCCAACCTGATTCGCGAAGGCAAGACCTCGCAGATTTATTCGGCAATTCAAACGGGCGGCAAGCTGGGGATGCAGACCCTCGAAAAAGTCTTGGCCGATTATTATCGTGCGGGCATCATCACCTATGAAGCAGCAATGGCCAAGTCCTCGCGTCAGGACGAGCTGCAACGTCTGATTGGTACGGGTACACCTGCGGCAGCAGCACGCTAGTTAGCAATTATTGATCAAGAGAAGGGGTATTGAGTCATGGCAACCTATGAAGTGCGGATCCGGGATGCCCAAGGCAAATACAGGACCGTTCGCGAGGAAGCTTCGACACCACGGGAAGCACGCATGGCCTTGCAATTGGAAGGGGTACAGGTTCTAGAGGTCAAGGAGGCCAAAAAACTCACCCTCAAGTCCGACCTCGACCTCAGCTTCCTCTCCAAAATTACGGTGAAGGATCGGGCGATCTTTGCGCGGCAGTTTGCGGCACTGGTGAATGCCGGTGTGGCCTTGGTGCGCGGAATCGGTGTTTTGGCAGATCAATGCACCAATCCCAAACTGAAAAAGATCCTCATGGCCGTCAACAATGATATTCAGCAGGGAAGTACCCTAGCTGATGCCATGCGACCCCATCCAGAGGCCTTTGATAATCTGTTTGTAGCCATGATCCAAGCGGGGGAAACGGGGGGGGTGCTCGATGAGGTGCTCAACCGTCTCTCGAAGTTGCTGGAGGATCAAGCCCGCCTCAATAACCAAATCAAGTCCGCTCTGACTTATCCCGTGGTGGTGGGTCTGTTGGCGGTGGGGATTTTCTTGGGGATGGTGATTTTCCTGATCCCTGTGTTTGAGGGCATTTTCAAACAGTTGGGGGGGGAATTGCCCCCCTTTACCGCCATGATGGTGGCGCTTAGTGAATTCCTGCGCACGCCGCAGTATATGGCATTGTTGATTATCTGTGTGGTGGGCTTGGTATTGGGGATTCGCTTTTATTACAAGACCCCGGCTGGCCGGCTGATGATTGATGGCTTGCTGTTGAAGCTACCCCTCTTTGGTGATTTGGTGGAAAAAACAGCGGTGGCGCGGTTCTGCCGCACGTTTGGTTCGCTGTCCCGTTCAGGGGTACCGATTTTGCGCTCCCTTGAAATTGTCAGTGCCACAGCGGGTAACCAAGTGATTTCCAATGCCATTGATCGTGCCGCGAAGGAAGTCCAGACAGGGGGGATGCTCAGTCTTGCCCTACAACAGGAACGGGTCTTTCCAGTGCTGGCGACCCAGATGATTAACGTGGGCGAAGAGACAGGGGAACTGGATAAGATGCTGATGAAGGTGGCCGACTTCTATGAAGATGAAGTGGAACAGGCGGTGAAGTCCCTGACCAGTGTGATGGAACCCTTGATGATTGCGGTGCTAGGGGGTATGGTAGGGTCAATTCTGGTGGCGATGTACCTGCCCATGTTCAAGATCTTCGATCTGGTCAAGTAAGCCTTGCCATGGCACATCTGTCCCCGTCGCGAACCCACTACGACATTCTCGAGGTGGCACCCACGGCCTCGTTGACGGAGATTCGCCGTGCCTATCGAGAGAAAAGTAAGCTCTACCATCCGGATACGACGACGTTGCCGGTGGCGATCGCCCGCGAGGAGTTTCATCGCCTCAATGAGGCCTATGCAGTGCTGACCAATCCAGAGCAGCGGCAGTGGTATGACTTGCAATTACGCCTGCGGGCACAGTCAAAACAGTCAAGCACGATGGGGATAGGTGCCTCTTCTCGCTCTCAGGGGTCTGTTCGCTCTACTGCTGTGCCACCCGACGATCGCCCCCTCTCGCCGGGGGAGCTATTTGCTCTGTTTATCTTGGGGGTCACCTTTGTCGGCTGTTTGGTTCTGGCGGTAATTGTCGGTTTGTCCCAACAGGGGCAAGAATGGATCTTGCAAATTGTCAGTCGCATCTCAGAACTTGGATGAACACTCTGCCTAATCCCCAAACCCCCCTCTACAACCATGCCCTGCCGCAAATTGAAGCATGGCTACAGCAAAAGGGCTGTGTGCGGGATGAAACGGATATCCACTGTTGGGAGTTAGAGTATCCCCAGTGGTCAGCTCGGATTTGCTTGGATATTGAGGAGCTACAGGTGGTCTATCACGATCGCCTTGAGGGCAGTGTGATTCAGCGCTCTTTTAAGTACTCCTGTCCCCGTGCCGAGGTGGAGGAAGCCATTTTTGCGGGGCCTTAAATGCCCACGGCCATCATAATCGGCATTGCAGGGGCTGCTTCTTGGGTGGCTTGATTCTTGATCCGCTTCAGGCCAAAAATCCAGAGGATTTGATCTTCGATGGCTGCTGCTTGCTCTTTTGCCCCTGCTTTCAACAGCAGTTGATGGGTCATCATCAGCTTCTCAATTTCAGCCACTTGGGTGCGGACTTCTTCCTCATCTAAATAAAGGCTCTCGAGCACCGCATTCAAGTCTGCTTCGGGATCAGCCACTAAGCAAGCCCCTTCCACCACGACGGATTTGAGCTGTCCTTGGTATTGCCGCAATAGACGGCGAATTGTGTAGGCAGTAACGGGCAATAATTTTGTCATGTTGTGTTCCCCCAACTACTTATGTCGGCATCTTGTGAATTGATTTCCCGCTGTCCACTTCCACCCATGGGCAAATTTTGTGGGGGATCAACAGGGGATATAACTGCTCGTTAAGGATTGATTTACTGTACGTTATTATTCTATGAACTTCGCAACTTGGGGATCATGCGTAATTCCACGTAAAAGCGCTTTTAGATGTGATTTAGATCACGGAAACCATGACATTATCGGCATTTGGGAATATTGTAAATTTATGTCAAGAAATCATAAATATTAAGAAATATAAATCTATCTCTAGTGGCGTAGTTGTTGAATGCTGTGGTGAATCTGCTGAAGCGCTAAATCAATCTCGGTCTCTGTGGTGGTACGTAATAAACCAAATCGCAGCGAAGCACGAGCAAGGGTGGGCGATCGCCCCAAGGCAAGAAGAACGTGAGACGGTGTTGGTTTGTCGCTACTACAGGCTGCCCCCGTTGAGAGGGCGACATGGGGATAGATGGCGCGCAGCAGAGCATTGCCCTCAACCCCACCAATACTGACATTGAGACAGTTGGGTAAACTCTGTTGCCAATCACCATTGAGATAAATGTCTCCAAGGGAGGCTAAGCCCTGCCACAGCCGTTCTTTCAGGTGCCGCAGATGGGGAATATCCGTGGCTTGACGTTCCTGAGCGAGTCGTACTGCTACCCCAAAGCCGACAATGAGGGGAGTGGCCAAGGTTCCGGATCGCCAGCCCTGTTCTTGATGACCGCCGTGGAGTTGAGGTGCCAGTTGGACGCGGGGGCGATCGCGCCGCACATAGAGGGCACCAATGCCCTTTGGTCCGTAGAGTTTATGGGCAGTCAGGGACATGAGATCCACCTGAAGCGCCTGAACATCCAAGGGAATTTTGCCCAAGGCTTGAGCGGCATCGGTGTGGAAGAGTACCCCGCGATCGCGACAGCGGCGACCAATCTCGGCCAAGGGTTGGAGCACCCCAATTTCATTATTGGCAGCCATCACGGATACCAAGATGGTCTCATGGGTAAAGGCTTGCTCTAACTCAGCTAGATCAATGAACCCTTTCTCATTCACCCCTAGATAGGTCACCCGAAAGCCAAGGGACTCCAAATAGCGACAGGGAGCAAGCACCGCATTGTGCTCCGTCTGCACGGTAATGATATGGCGACCGCGACTGTAGTAGGCTTCAGCCACCCCCTTGATTGCCAAGTTGTCTGCTTCAGTGGCACCACTGGTGAAAATGATTTCTTCGGGATGGGCATGGATGGCTGCGGCAATCGTTTCACGGGCAAGATCAATGGCGGCGGCGGCCTCCCAACCGTAGGCATGGGCACGATTACTGGCATTGCCGGGGCGATCGCTAAAATAAGGCAACATTGCGGCTAGTACTTGTGGATCAACGGGTGTGGTCGCCAGTCCATCTAAATAAATTGGCTTCATGGCAAAACCTCCGAGTAACCCCTGCATAGGGAGAGCGCTAACCGCAACACCTTTGAAAACCTCTGAATGATGGCGGACATTATAGGGGACAAACAAGGGAATCAAATCCTATCCCAGTCTAGGTTTCCCACTCTTGGGTGTGTTCGAACCTTGTGAAAAGGGCTGTATATTGAAAAATAATAATCACCTGCCCAGGGTTGGCCGAGCGGATGAGGCAGCGAACTCATAATTCGCCATAGGCTGGTTCAACTCCAGCACCCTGGATTTTTCAATCCCCTGAACCCTGACGGGGGGATTGCCTTCCGTTACACTGAAAGAAGTTTCGTGTCGCAAATTTTGCCATGAGTAGCACCTATAAACCGCAACAGGCCTCCGACAAAAATCTTGAAGCCATGCGCAAGTTTGCGGAAACCTATGCCAAGCGCACAGGAACCTACTTTTGCTCAGATTTAGGGACAACGGCGGTTGTTCTGGAAGGATTGGCCAAGCATAAGGACGACTATGGCTCTCCCCTGTGTCCCTGCCGCCACTATGAAGACAAAGAAGCAGAGGTAGAAGCGGCCTACTGGAATTGCCCCTGTGTGCCCATGCGCGAACGGCGGGAGTGTCACTGCCTTCTCTTTTTAACTCCGGATCATCCCTTTGCGGGTACAACTCAGGAGATTTCCTTTGAACAAATTCGCGAGGAAACCAATCGCTTTACGGTTTCTTAGTATTCCAGTGTCACTACAATCGTATCGCTGTAGATGCCCGCAGGCACAAACTGCCGCGTGGGGATGCGACCAAAAATTTCAAGGGTTGTAGGGGTATTATTCACAGGCACTAAGGTACGCAAACTGCTCCCACCGGTACCATCCCCCCAGATTTGGGTGCGAGCGGCATTAACGTAAAGGTTGTAGTCGCCCCCCGCCAGAGGTCATTTGTCGAGGGGTAAAAGAACCGGCATTGCCAGTGCTGAGGCGAATCGTAATTGCCCTTTGGACATTCGTACAGACGAAGATAAATTGACCAGTGGCATCGTTAGCAGAGGCACTAGAAGTACTGTAGGCGCCAGAGTTTAGGCCAGTCACGCTGTTAATGGTGCAGTTTGCAAAAGTAACTGTCGGTAGAGCTAGGCCGCTGGCGATCGCGAGCAGGATACTGAAATGTGGTCGCACCACTCACAAGTATTTAAGAACAACCTACGCCAATCATAGTTCATCCGTGATTTCCCTTGGCAGACATCCCCCTAGGGGGGATATAGTAAACGTGTGGGTTCTGAGGTGGCCACCATGACCTTTCAACTTCCTCCCCTGTTGCAGTGCCTACGGAATCGAGCCTTTGCCGGTCTCTATACGGCGCAAACGATCAATCTGATTGGGGATGCGTTCACATGGCTCGGCTTAGCACTCCTTGCTTTTGAGTTAGCAGGAGAGAATTCAGGACTGTGGCTCTCAACTGCCTTAACGCTGCGGGTCACCATTTTTGTGCTATTGGCTCCTATTGCTGGTGTCTTAGCAGATCGATTGGATCGCAAGGGATTGATGGTGACTACCCATCTTGTGCGGATGGTTTTGGTGTCGTTCTTGCCGTTTGTTACTGAGGGCTGGCAACTGTATCTCGTAGTGGCTTTGCTGAGTGGCTTTCACGCCCTTTTTACCCCAACCTACACGGCCACATTACCCTTGATTACGACTGCTGAGGAGTGCCCACCGGCGATCGCCCTCTCGAATGCCACGTACCAACTCCTGAGTGTTTTAGGCCCAGCCCTCGCAGGTAGTGTTGCGGCGTTATGCAGTACCCGTTCAGTGTTCTTTTTGGATGCTTTGACCTTTTTGGTTGCAGCGGTGTTGATTGCTTGGCTGCCCACTGCTTTGATCGTACCTAGAGCAGGATCAGTCCCCCCCCGTAGCGGATTTCTTGAGGAGCTAAGTGTTGGTAGTCAGTGCCTTTGGTGGGATGCAGCAATTCGCTATGGATTACTACTGCAATTGGTGGCGGCGATCGCTGGCGCAGAAATTTTGGTGAATACCGTCGGCTATGTTCAGGGCACGCTACAGGCAGGAAGTCAGGCCTACGGCTCAATCATGGCGGCATTTGGTGGGGGTGCTACTTTGGCTGCGGTGATTTGGGGTTCTTCCTGTCGCAGGATGAGTGCCGTGAGGGTGATGGGTCTAGGGGGGATACTGACGGTGCTGCCGTTGCTGGCTGCCTATGGTGCCAATGTCCCTACCCTCGCTCTGTTGTGGGCGATCGCGGGTATCGGTAAAACCCTCGTCAATGTGCCTATGCAGACGGTAATTGCTGAGAGAGTGGCCGTGGAATTGCAGGGTCGGGTTTATGGCGCTCAGTTTGCTTGGAGTCATCTTTGGTGGGTCTTGGCCTATCCCCTAACGGGATGGTTCGGCAGTCAGTTTCCAGCCCAACATTTTTTCTATACTGGCCTCAGTAGCATGGTGCTTTTCATCGCTTTTGTGGTGTTGACCCAACCGTGGCACTTGCGGCATCTCCCCGCTGGTTTTTGGCACACTCATCCCCATGAGCACGACAGCGAGCATGATCATTGCCATCGGCTACAGGCTCATCAGCACCTACACTTTCATCTCCAGCCAAGCCACGGCAATTAAATAACACCATCCGCAGTCAACAGGGCTTTGTAGAGGCCGGGTCGGCGATCGCGAAAGAAGCCATAGGCCGCCCGTAGGTGCTCAATTTCCTCTAAATCAAATTTATGGACAAGCACTGCTTCTTGGGTGCGATCGGCCTCAGCCACCAGATCTCCCCTTGGATTAGCAATAAATGAACTGCCATAAAATACTTGCCCCCCCTCATCACCCACACGGTTCGCTGCCACCACTGGAATCACATTTGCCACTGCATGACCAACCATCACCCGCTGCCACGGGTCTTTGGTGTCCAGTGTGGGATCGTGGGGTTCACTACCAATGGCAGTGGGATACACGAGCACTTCTGCTCCCATCAGGGTCATCACCCGTGCAGCCTCTGGAAACCACTGATCCCAGCAGATGCCGACACCGATTTTGCCGTAGCGGGTACGCCAGACTCGAAAGCCTGTATTGCCGGGGCGGAAGTAAAACTTTTCCTCATAGCCGGGGCCATCGGGAATATGACTTTTGCGATAGACACCGAGGTTGACACCCCCCGCATCAATCATGGCCACACTGTTGTAATAGACGGTGCCCGCCTTTTCAAAAAAGGACACTGGAATCACCACCGCCAGTTCCCGCGCCAAGGCCTCAAAGTGAGCAATTGTTGGGTGGTTTTTCACGGGGTGTGCCCGCTGAAAGTGACTCTCCCGCTCTTCCTTACAAAAATAGTGACCTTCAAATAGCTCTGGCAGGACAATGACCTGTGCCCCCTGCTGATGCGCCTGCCGCACTAGATCACTGAGGTGCAGAATATTGGTCTCAACATCATCGGTCAGTTGAGCTTGAATGGCAGCAACGGTCAGTGTTCTCATAGTTCCTGCTGAGTAATGCAATGGAAGGCGCCTCCCCCTTCTAAAATCGTCCGTGCGGGAAGGCCAACGGTTTTGCGACTGGGAAAGAGCTTAGCGATCGCCTCAACCGCTTTGGCATCGGCTTCGACACCATAGGTGGGGACGACAACAGTGGTATTGGCGATATAAAAATTGACATAGCTAGCGGGTAAAATCTCCCCCTTTCGACTCGTCACCCGCCCCGGCGAAGGCACTGGGATTACCTCTAGGGAGCGCCCCTTGGCATCCGTTAGCGTTTGCAACTGCTCATAAATCGTCAGCAGGACATCGTAGTTCGGATCCTCAGGGCTGTCGGGCAGCATACAAACCACGGTTGCCGGAGCCACAAAACGCACCAGCGTATCGATGTGACCATCGGTGTGATCGTTGGCCAGTCCCGATTCAATCCAGAGGATTTTGCTCACGCCAAGGGCGGGCTTGAGGCGGGCTTCCACTTCTTCGCTGTCTAAATAGGGATTGCGGTTGGGGTTGAGGAGACACTGGCGGGTGGTAAGGCAGGTTCCTTCGCCATCCACTTCGATCGCCCCCCCCTCCAAGAATAACGGCACCGCCTCATAGGGAAGGCCGATGGCTAGAGCAAGGCGCACAGCCAAGTCACTATCGCCGGGAAGTTGATACTTCTTGCCCCAACCATTAAAGGGTAAACAGAGGAGTCGGCGCTCCCCTGCCTCATTGATTAAGCCCACAGGAGCGGTATCCCGCAGCCAAATGTCACCAAAGGGGAGCTGATAAAACTGTGGATTCAGATCCCCGAGATAAGAACGAGCAGTGGCTTCTCCCACCTCGTCCAGCACCAGAATCTTCAGTTGCTCCCCGCGGCACTGACCTGTTACGGGATCGGGGTCAGCGATCGCCCGACACAGGGCTGCAAACTCTGAGCGTACTTGAGGTAAGAGATCGCCCCACAAATCCTCGTGACTGGGGAAAGCTAACCAACAGGCGCGATGGGGCAGCCACTCAGCGGGCTGAAAAAAGGGGGACATGAAGAGCGATTAGCCCTTTTTGTTGGTTTTGGGTGCAGGTTTAGCGGCGGCTTTTTTCCCTTTAGCAGTTTGCTGGGGCTTGGCACCGCTGTATTTGCGGCGGAAGCGTTCCACCCGCCCTTCAGCGTCAACGATTTTCTGAGTACCCGTGAAGAAGGGATGGTTGCCTGACCAGATATCCACGTGTAGTTCGGGTTTCGTGGAACCCACGGTCATCACCACTTCACCGTCACAATAAACTTTGGCTTCGGGATACCACTGGGGATGAATGTTCGGTTTTGGCATAGGCGTCTCACCACAAACGAGAAGTAAAAAACAAACATCTTAGCGTTTTGAGTATTGGGGGGCTTTGCGGGCTTTGCGCAGACCGTATTTACGCCGCTCCTTGGCACGGGGATCGCGGGTGAGATAGCCTTCCGTTTTCAGAGGCTTGCGGTTTTCGATGTCCAGTTGACACAGGGCGCGGGCAATCCCTAAACGAATGGCATCTGCTTGCCCCGTCAAACCACCCCCCGTGGCATTGACATAAATATCATAGCTACTTTCAAGGCCAAGGGTTTCAAGGGGGGCTTTCACCAAGTTGAGATAGGTGGGGTTGTTTTGCAGGTAGTCAGCCCCATTGCGGCCATTGATCAACAGTTGACCGCTACCAGGGATCAGGCGCACCCGTGCCACCGCCGACTTACGGCGACCGGTTCCCAAATAAACTACCCGCTTAGACTGATCAGCAATCTGCATGTTAGGCTCCCGGAATCGTGTTAATGGTCAAAGGCTGGGGTTTTTGCGCTTGGTGGGGATGCTCTGGCCCAGCATAAACTTTCAGCTTGGTAAAGAGTTTACGGCCAAGGGAATTTTTCGGCAGCATCCCTTTGACAGCATGCTCAATAATCCGCTCGGGAATGCGGGCTTGCAGTTGATCAAAGGTTTCAATTTTCATGCCGCCGGGGCGTCCCGAGTGACGACGGTAGAGTTTTTGGGAGCGTTTTCTGCCGGTGACGGTGACTTTCTCGGCATTGATGACAATCACAAAGTCACCTGTGTCCATGTGGGGGGTGTAAATGGCTTTGTTTTTGCCCCTGAGAATACGGGCAATTTCTGCAGCTAGCCGACCCAAGCGTTGATCAGCGGCATCAATGAGATACCACTGGGGAGCAAGGTCATCCACGGCGGGCAGTGGTGTCTTTACGGTACTGGTCATCACAAACTCCATGATTCTATGCAATGGACAATTCAGGGGTAATGGAGGCTAACTGAAACTGGGGCATCGCCTCGGTGCACAGGGCAAGGGGGAAAGGCGATTCAGGATAACCCACCCCCAATAGACAAAGGCCTACAGGGGGGGCAGCATACTTGACGAGGTGGCGTTGCTCCTGCTGCCAAATTTCCGTAAAACTGGCGGGCGATCGCTGGCCTTGCCCCACCTGTACCAAGAGTCCCACCAACAGGCGCATCATGCCGTAGAGAAACCCCGAAGCTTGCACCTCAATTTCCACAAGGGCACCGCGCCGCTGGCAGCTCACCGCCTGCACCTCCACCCAAGAATGGGCACGATTCGAGCCAGAACGGTGAAAGGCACTGAGGTGATGCCGCCCCAACAATGGCTGAAGCACGGCTGCCATTTTTTCCACATCTAAGGGGGCATAGTAGTAGTGCCATGTCCAAGGGCGCAGAAAGATATTGGGGCAGGGATCGGTATAGAGGGTATAGCGATAGCGACGCCACAGCGCGGAGAAACGGGCATGCCAGTGATCGGGCACCACCGCCGCCGCACGAATCACCACATCGGCGGGCAAGCGAGCATTGAGAATCCCCGGCCAACGATGAACGGGAATGGGCGAGTTGACCGTGACGTGAGCCACTTGACCAGCAGCATGAACCCCTGTATCGGTACGACCTGCTGCGACAACAGAGACGGGATGGTTGACAACACTGGCGATCGCCTGCTCAATCACCTCCTGTACCGTGCGCTGTCCCACCTGCCGTTGCCAGCCGTGGAAATGGGTGCCCTGGTACTGAATAAGCAGTGCCAAGCGTTGGCCACTCTGAGGAGGTGCGATCGCCGTCATCATTGCCTGCTACACCAGTTCAATGACTGCCAATTCGGCATTATCACCCCGCCGCCGCACACTGCGGATAATGCGGGTATAGCCCCCCTGGCGATCGCCATAGCGCTCTGGGGCTTGGGCAAACAGAGCATGCACCAGTTGCTTATCGTAGAGATAGCCAAGGGCACGCCGCCGTGCCGCCAAGGAGCCATCCTTTGCCAAGGTGATCATCCGCTCCGCCTCTGCGCGTACTGCCTTTGCCCGCGCTTTGGTGGTGGTAATGCGGCCATGGCGAATCAATTCAGTGGTCAGTGCCCGCAGCAGTGCTTTTCGTTGATCGGCTGGCAGTCCTAGCTGGGGAACCCGACGTTGGTGACGCATAGACAAACCTCATTCAATCTCTCTAATTACGGGCAGCTTTTTGGGGCGGTAGCGTAATTCCCAAGTGTTTTTGCAGTGCCTCGATCACTTCCTCAGCAGATTTTTGACCGAAGTTTTTGATCTCCAGTAGCTCTTCTTGGGAATACTCAAGGAGGTCAGCGACCGTATTGACTTGGGCACGCTTGAGACAGTTGTAGGCACGCACCGACAAATTGAGTTGCTCAATGGGAATTTGTGCCGTTTCATCATGCTCGTCAGTGGTGGTGGCCTCGGAGGTGTGCAGGGGCACTTCCTTCAAGGGGCTAAAGAGATCCACGAGGATTGTTGCCGCCTGATTGAGGGCATCTTGGGGGGTCAAGCTGCCATTCGTCCAGATTTCCAGCTTTAGATAGTCTTGGAGTTGGCGATCGCCCTCTGTACCGGCACTGCGCACCGAATCAACGGTATAGTTCACCCGCCGCACGGGCATAAAGACCGCATCCAATTGCAGATAGTCCAAGGCAAGGCGATCGTCCCGTACCCGCTCCACCGAGCGATAGCCGCGATCCTGTTCAATCTTGAATTCCATCTCCAAGGTTGCCCCCGGCATCAGCGTGGCAATATAGTGGTTGGGGTTGACCACTTCCACTTCAGAGCCAAGTTGCACCATGCCAGCAGTAACCGTCAATGGCTCATTCTCAGGGGCTTGGGCAAAAAGGCGACCCATTTGGGGTTCTGAGGTGTGGCTGCGAATCACCAACTGCTTCATTTGCAGCAAAATGTCCATGACATCTTCGCGCACACCGGGAATTGTTGAAAACTCATGATTCACACCGGCAATGCGCACCGCTGTCACGGCACTACCGGGTAAGTTGGCAAGAAGAACCCGCCGCAGGGCATTCCCCACCGTAATCCCTTGACCGGGGGCGAGGGGGTGCAGCGCAAATTGGCCGTACTGCCCTTGATCCTCCTCAACCCGTGTTTCCAAACATTCAATTTGATATGCCATAGCTGTGCTCCCAAGTGACCCAAACCAACCTAAACCCGCCGCCGTTTGGGGGGACGGCAACCATTGTGGGGAATGGGGGTCACATCCCGAATGAGGGTAATTTCTAGACCTGCGGCTTGCAACGCCCGAATCGCTGTCTCGCGACCGGAACCGGGACCACTCACCATGACCTCAATTTGCCGCATCCCCTGATCAATGGCACGGCGAGCTGCATTATCAGCAGCAGTTTGAGCCGCAAAGGGTGTGCCTTTTTTGGCACCTTTGAAACCACTGGAGCCAGCGGAGGCCCAAGCAATCACCTCACCATTGGGGTCGGTAATTGAGACAATCGTGTTATTAAATGTGGACTGAATGTGGGCAACGCCACTGGGGACATTGCGCTTTTGCTTACGAGGGCCAGAGCGTTTTGCAGAGGGTGCCATAATCTATCCAAACCGTGAATCAGGTAGCAGGAGCGGAAAAATTTATTTCTTAGCAGCGGGTTTTTTCTTACCCGCCACAGTGCGGCGACCACCACGACGGGTGCGAGCATTGGTACGGGTACGCTGACCACGAACCGGCAATCCAAGGCGATGCCGCCGCCCGCGGTAGCAGCCAATGTCCATGAGCCGCTTGATATTCATGGCCTCGAGACGGCGCAGATCCCCTTCCACTTGGTACTCGTCAATCGCAGCCCGCAGTGCCGCAATATCGGCATCCGTCAAATCGCGAGTGCGGGTATCTGGGTTAACACCCGTTTTTGCCAAAATTTCTTTGGAGCGGGTCAAGCCGATGCCATAGATGTAGGTGAGGGCAATTTCAATGCGTTTGTCGCGGGGTAAATCAACACCAGCAATACGAGCCATGAATCTAGTTCCTATGTGTGCAACAACAGTGGGTTACCCTTGGCGCTGCTTGTGCTTCGGATTGGTGCAGATCACCATGACCCGACCACGTCGCCGAATGACGCGGCATTTTTCACAAATACGCCGTACCGATGCTCTTACTTTCATATCAGTTGCTCATGTAGTCGCAAATTTTATATCTTAGCAGAGTGGCCAACAAAGATCAAACTACTTTTTGCGCAGGCGATAGGTAATCCGCCCCTTGGTCAGGTCATAGGGGGTCAATTCCACCTTCACGCGATCGCCCGGCAAAATTTTGATGTAGTTGCGGCGAATCTTACCGGAAATATGGGCAAGGACATTAAAGCCATTGTCCAGATCCACCCGAAACATGGCGTTGGGCAATGACTCGGTCACTGTCCCTTCAATTTCAATAGCATCCTGTTTAGACACGGTTCACCTCCCCAATACGTGCTTGAATGGCAGCAGTTACCTCTTCGATCGTACGTGTTCCATCAATGTGTACAAACTTGGGATGACTCATGTACTGTCGAATCATTGGTAGGGTTTCCCGCTCATAGACCTGTACCCGCTTGAGGATGGTTTCAGGAGTATCATCGGAGCGCTGCTGACCATTGGCCGCTTGCTTGGCGCGATTGAGGGCGCGTTCTTGGAGAATCGCAGCAGGCACATCTAAGAAGAGCAAGTAATCATAGTCTTGGTGAATGCTTTTGAGCATCTCCTCAAAGACTGCCGCCTGTGCCCCATTGCGGGGAAAACCGTCCAAAAGCCAACCCGCAGCCGTATCTGGCTGTTGCAAGCGATTGGCCACCATATCCACAATCACCTGATCCGGTACCAGTTCACCGCGATCCATGTAGTTTTGAGCCTGTTGACCGAGGGGGGTGCCCGCAGCTCGCTCTGCCCGCAGAATATCCCCTGTGGAAATATGGGGAATCCCCAAAAGCGTGGTCAGAATTGCTGCCTGTGTCCCCTTGCCCGAACCGGGACCGCCAAACAAAATTAAGCGCATTACTGCTTCACCATCCCCTCATAACGTTGTGAAATCACATAGGTTTGAATCTGTTTTGAGGTGTCAATGGCCACCCCCACCAAGATCAACAGGGAGGTCGCCCCCAGCCCTTGAAATGTTGTTACTTTGGTTGCACTTTCGACTGCCGTGGGAATAATCGCCACCAGACCCAAAAAGATCGCCCCTAGGAATGTCAGGCGGTTGAGAACCCGCTCTAGGTAATCAGAGGTGGCTTTCCCCGGTCGGATTCCCGGAATACTGGCGCCCATTTTTTTCAGGTTTTGGGACATATCCACAGGGTTGACCACTAAGGAGGAGTAAAAGTAGCTAAAGAAGAGAATCAACAGTAAATAGAAAATCACATATAGCCACGGCGTCGGCCCTGCTGGAGAAACATAACTCGCAAATCGCGCCACGAGTTCATTGCGGGTAAACTGCGCTAAGGTCGAAGGCAGAATCAGTACTGCTGAGGCGAAAATGATTGGCATCACCCCCCCTTGGTTTAAGCGCAGGGGCAGGTAACTGGTTTGCTCGCGGTAGAGTTTGCGCCCCACTTGGCGACGTGCCGAAACAATAGGGATGCGGCGGGTACCCTCTTGCACAAAGACAATGCCAACAATCATGGCCAAAAAGACGGCCACCAGAATAACAATGCCGCCAATATTGCCACCACTTTCGGCGAGGGCGATCGTCTGACCCACTGAGGCAGGCAAGTAGGCAACAATGCTCAAAAAGATCAAGAGTGAGGCTCCATTACCCACGCCCCGCTCAGTAATCAATTCCGAAATCCACATCACCACCATTGAGCCAGCGGTCAGGCCAAGGACAATTTCAGCCACAAACCACGCCCCCGGATGCAAAGCCGCACCGGGAATGGAACTCACAAAAATGGCAATGCCAAAACTTTGCAGAACTGCCCAGCCCACAGCCACGTAGCGAGTAATTTGGGAAATTTTGCGGCGGCCGGCTTCTCCCTCATCCTTTTGCAGCCGCTCCAAGGAGGGGAGAGCAGCAGTCAGCAATTGCATGATGATGGAGGCGTTAATATAGGGCAGGATGCCGAGGGCAAAAATCCCAAGGGCAGAGAGGCCACCGCCTGAAAAGATGTCGAGGAAGCGAATCACGGCATTATCTTGGACGCTCTGGGCAAAAACGGCGCGATCGATCCCCGGAATGGGTAGATAAATCCCCAGCCGTACCAAGATCAATAGCCCAATGGTGATCAGGAGTCGCCCCCGCAGACCAGCCGCTTGAGCCATCTGCATAAAGGTTTCTTGGGCAGTGGGTGCCTTGCCGCGATTCACAATCATATTGGGGTTCCTCTATTCACTGTCGGCAGCAACGCAGGTCTCCACACATACCCCACCAGCAGCTTCAATCTTGCTGCGGGCACTGCCACTAAAGGCAGCGGCATGAACCTCTAGCTTGACGTTTAGCTCACCATCCCCCAGCACTTTGAGGGGATATTTGGCGGTGGTGAGAATGCCAGCCTCAAGGAGAGACTCAACCGTCACTACACTATTGGCGGGTAGGGTATTGAGACGACCCACGTTGATCGTAGTGTAAACCTTCCGGTTGACGAGGGGAAAGTGCTTGAGTTTGGGGAGACGACGGTAGAGGGGGTTTTGACCGCCTTCAAAGCCGGGACGGGTGGGGCGACCAGAACGGGATTTTTGCCCGCGCATCCCAAAGCCACCACTTGCCCCTTGACCTGCGGCAATGCCCCGACCAATCCGCCGTTTGCGTCGTCGCGATCCCGCTTGGGGGTGCAGATCTTGAAACCGCATGGACAACTCCTACCTATTTGCTATAGAGGTTTTCAATGGGGATTTCCCGCTCCTCGGCAACTTCTTGGAAGGTGCGCAAGGCTGCAAGGGCTTCGAGGGCGGCGCGGGCATTGTTGAGGGGGTTACTGGAGCCTAGTTGTTTGGCCAGCACGTTGCGTACCCCTGCTAGTTCCAGAACGGTGCGCACAGAACCACCAGCAATTACCCCGGTTCCCGGTGCAGCGGGGCGAATCATGACGCGGGCAGCACCGCCTTCGCCAAAAGTGGGGTGGGGAATAGAGTTGGATTTGGTGATCGGGACATCAATCAGGTGCTTTTTGCCATCGGCCACACCTTTGCGCACCGCACCAATGACATCGGCAGCTTTACCGACGCCCACACCCACTTGGCCACGCTCATTGCCAACAACCACAATGGCGCGGAAGCTTAGTTTCTTACCGCCTTTGACTACTTTGGAGACGCGGCGGATCTGGACGACCCGCTCTTGCCAGTCGGTTTCTTTTTCAACTTTGCGGGGGTTTTTACGACGATTTGCCATCGGGTCATCCTCTAAAAGTCTAGTCCAGCTTCACGGGCGGCATCCGCCAAGGCCTTGACACGACCATGGTAGATATTGCCACCGCGATCAAAGACAACGCGCTCAATGCCAGCGGCTTTGGCACGCTCTGCAATTAGTCGCCCCACTTCAATAGAGGCGGCACAGGTGCTCCCTTTTCCTAGTTTTTGCCGCAGTTCTGGCTCAACACTGGAAGCGGCCACAAGGGTATGGTGCCGGGTGTCATCAATCACCTGGGCATAGATATGCTGATGGGAACGAAAGACAGCGAGGCGGGGGCGATCGCTGGTACCTTTGACTTTGCGGCGAATGCGCTGATGCCGACTTTGGCGAGCCGCAGTACGAGTTTGTTTCATCTATTTCTTCCCTGTCTTACCAACTTTACGACGCACAAATTCACCCATATAGCGAATGCCCTTGCCCTTGTAGGGTTCAGGGGGACGTACGGCGCGAATACGGGCAGAGGTGTTGCCGACTAGTTCTTTATCAATGCCACTGACAAGGACAATCGTGCCCTGCTGCACTTTTTTACCTTGGTTGTCCTCAATTTCTAGGGTAATGCCCTCGGGTGGCACAATCTCAACGGGGTGGCTGTAGCCCATACTGAGGACAAGGGTTTTGCCTTGGAGTTGGGCGCGGTAACCGACCCCTTGAATCTCCAGCTTTTTCGTAAACCCTTGGGAGACGCCTTCCACCATGTTGGCCAGTAGCGTGCGGCAGAGGCCGTGGCGTTCTTTAGCAGGTCGAGAATCATCGCGGCGTTTGACAACAATACTTTCGCCCTCTTGGGCAACATTCACCTCGGGCGGCAAAACCCGACTCAGTTGACCCTTGGGGCCTTTGACCGTGACCTGCTGCCCGTCTAGGGTGAGGGTAACATTCTTTGGCAGGGGGATGGGACGCTTGCCAATACGAGACATGTGGGACTTCCTCCGAGCTTACCAAACGTAACAGAGTACTTCGCCGCCAATGCCCTGCTTCCGTGCCTCGCGATCAGTCATGATGCCGCTAGAGGTGGAGATGATGGCAATGCCGATGCCACCGAGCACCCGGGGCAACTCACGGGAATTGGCATAGACGCGCAGACCGGGTTTGCTCACCCGCTTGAGCGCAGTAATAATCGGCTGGCGCTGCTTGCCGCGATATTTTAGGGAAACCACAAGATGCCGTTTGATGCCGTCCCCTTGCTCTTCAAAATCGCGAATAAACCCTTCCGCTTTCAGCACCTGCGCAATACTGCGGGTCATGCGCGTGGCCGGAATGGTGGTGGTTTGATGACGCGCAAGGTTTGCGTTGCGGATGCGAGTTAGCATATCGCCAATCGTGTCATTTACTGCCATAGTTGCTCCTTAAAAATCTGCCTCCGGCGTTAGTTCTCACGGAACGGCATGCCCATTGCTTTGAGCAGGGCGCGTCCTTCTTCATCAGTATTGGCAGTGGTGATGATTGAGACATCCATGCCGCGAATTTGATCAATGTCGTCGTAGTTGACTTCGGGGAAAATCAGTTGCTCGCGCAAACCTAGGGTGTAGTTGCCCCGGCCATCAAAGCTTTTGGGGTTGACACCGCGAAAGTCACGGATCCGTGGCAGTGCCAAGTTAATCAAGCGATCCAAAAAGGCATACATGCGATCGGATCGCAGCGTCACGGCCACACCAACGGGCATGCCTTTGCGAATTTTGAAGCCAGCGATCGCCTTCTTGGCGCGGGTAACGACGGGCTTTTGGCCGGTAATCGTGGCAATTTCTGCCAGTGTGGCTTCAAGGGCTTTGGCATTTTGCGCCGCTTCACCCAGACCGCGGTTGACAGTCACTTTGACAATCTTGGGGACTTGGTGAATGTTTTTGTACTGGAATTGCTGCATGAGCTGCGGCACAACGGTTTTGTTGTAGTGATCTTTGAGGCGTTGGGACATGGGGCTTCTCCTAGGGGCATTCTCTGGGCTGGGTCAGAGAGGGGAAAACGGGTTAGACCTAATCAATGATTTCGCCAGTTTTCTTGAGCATCCGCACCTTACGGCCATCTTCGGTGTAGGTGTAGCAGATGCGACTGGCCACGTTTTGCTTGGTGGAGTAGAGCATCACCTTACAACTGTGAATCGGGGCTTCTTTGGTGATGATTTGCCCAGATTCGCCCTCTTGGCGGGGCTTGACGTGTTTGGTTTTTAGGTTCACCCCTTTGACAATCACCTGACTGGTCTTGGGGAAAACGGCGAGGACTTCACCGACTTTGGCTTTGTCACTGCCAGCGATGACTTGAACCGTGTCCCCTTTTTTCACGTGCATGCGATAGCGCACTGGCTTTTTGTTTGCTTTCTTGGCCGCCATTAGAGTACCTCCGGTGCCAATGAAACAATTTTCGTAAAGTTTTTATCCCGCAGTTCACGAGCCACAGGACCAAAGACACGGGTACCGCGAGGGTTACCCTCTTGGTTGATCAAGACAGCGGCATTGTCATCAAAGCGAATGCTCATGCCACTTTCACGGCGGATGGTTTTGCGGGTGCGCACAATGACAGCGCGAACCACATCGGATTTTTTCACTGCCATATTGGGGGTGGCATCTTTGACGGTGGCAATGATCACATCGCCGACACTGCCGTAGCGACGGTTACCGCCGCCGAGCACACGGATGCAGAGGAGCTTTTTGGCGCCGCTATTGTCGGCGACGTTGAGATAGGTTTCCTGTTGAATCATGGCTGGCTCTCCTTAGGCAGTGCGAGGACTGAGAATCTCGGCAATGACCCAACGCTTGGTGCGACTCAGGGGACGGGTTTCCCGAATGCGCACGCGATCGCCCACTTTGGCTTCGTTATTTTCATCATGAGCTTTGTAGCGGCGGGTTTTGACGACAATTTTGCCGTACTTGGGGTGGGGGGCGCGGTTTTCGACGGCAACGACGACGGTTTTTTGCATTTTGTCGCTGACGACGACGCCAACACGTTCTTTAACTGCCATTAGTCTTGGCCTCCACTGCGGCGACGTTCATTCTCAAGGGTTAAAAGCTGTGCCAACTCATGGCGCAGATGCTTAAATTGATGGGGCTTGACCTCTTGGCGGGTGGCTTTTTTGAAGCGCAGATCAAAGAGTTCTTTCTTAATGGCGGCAATGCGATCGCTCACCTGTTGATCACTCAGTTCCCGCAGGTCTTTCATTTTTGTCAGTGCCATTCTTAACCCTCCTGTTGTTCCTCTTCTTGATTGCGCACCAGAAAACGGGTCTTGATCGGCATTTTGTAGGCAGCAAGGCGCATGGCTTCGCGGGCAACCGCCTCCGGCACACCGGCAATTTCATACATAATGCGACCGGGTTTGACCACTGCCACCCAGTATTCCGGTGAGCCTTTCCCTGACCCCATCCGCGTTTCGGCAGGCCGCATCGTCACGGGCTTATCGGGGAAAATGCGAATCCAGATTTTGCCACCGCGGCGGATATAGCGGGTCATGGCACGACGGCCAGCCTCAATTTGCCGTGAGGTGATCCAAGCGGGTTCAAGGGCTTGAAGGGCATAGTCGCCAAAGTGGATAGAGTTACCGCGACTGGCAACCCCCGTCATGCGACCCCGCTGCTGTTTGCGAAATTTTGTACGCTTTGGACTTAACATCGCTGGCTTCCCTGTTAGTTAGAGCGATTTTCAAATTGGGGTAGGCGGCGTTGGGGACTGCGGCGACTGGGTTCCCGTGTTACGGCTTCGGTTTGTCCCGGCAGTACCTCACCTTTGAAGATCCACACTTTCACGCCCAAAATGCCGTAGATTGTGCGGGCGGTGCGGTAGGCATAGTCAATGTCTGCCCGTAGGGTATGCAGAGGAACGCGACCCTCTCGTGTCCACTCGGTACGGGCAATTTCCGCCCCATTCAGGCGACCCGCCACTTGGACTTTGATCCCCTCAATGCCTGCTCGCTGTGCCCGCTGAATGGCTTGGCGCACGGCGCGTCGGAAGGCCACCCGTCGCTCTAGTTGCTGGGTGATGTATTCCGCCAAGAGACTGGCCTCAGCATCGACACGGTTGACTTCCACCACGTTCACTTTGATCGTGCGGTTGCTAGGGAGCATCTGCCGCAGTTGCTTGCGCAGTTCCTCAATCCCTTGGCCGCCTTTACCAACGACGACGCCGGGACGAGCGGTACGAATTTGCAGCTCCACTTGATCCGCTTTGCGCTCAATGCGCACTTCCGCAATGCCAGCGTTGGCCAGTTGCTTGTTAATAAACGTGCGGATGCGGTGATCCTCCTGTAATAGCTCAGGATAGCGATCGCTATCGGCGTACCAGCGGGAGCGATGTTCTTGTGTAATGCCGAGGCGAAAGCCAATTGGGTGAATCTTCTGTCCCACGGTGGTATCCTTCTACGATTCGTCAGCAGTGTTTTGGGGCGCCACAGCAATCGTGATGTGGCAGGTGGGCTTGCGAATTTGGTAAGCGCGGCCCTGGGCGCGAGGGCGAAACCGCTTCAGGCAAGGCCCTTGATCGGCATAGGCTTGACTAATTACCAAGGTGGCGGGATCCAAGCCTAAATTGTGGGTGGCATTGGCTGCCGCCGATCGCAAGACCTTTGTAATCGGCTCACAGGCACGATAGGGCATAAAGCGCAGCATAATCAGGGCATCGCGGTAGGTGCGACCCCGCAGTTGATCCAGTACCCGCCGCACCTTGTGGGGTGACATGCGGACATACTTGGCGCAGGCACGGGCAGTAGGAGAAGAGGTAGAAACCATAGACGGCTATCCCAGACGCGAACAAGAGAATCAATGGCGGGCTTTTTTATCGCCCTTAACATGACTGCGGAAGTTGCGGGTGGGGGCAAATTCCCCCAGTTTGTGACCCACCATCTGCTCAGTGATGTACACGGGCACGTGCTGCTTGCCGTTGTGGACGGCAATCGTGTGGCCAATCATTTCTGGCACAATCGTTGAGGCACGCGACCACGTTTTGATCACTTCCTTGGCATTGCGCTCATTGAGGGCTTCAATCTTGCGTAAGAGATGATCCGCCACAAAGGGGCCTTTTTTTAATGAACGTCCCATAACCTAACTTCTCCGCAAAAACCTAAGACTGACGACCACCGCGACCCCGCTTGGAAGACTTCTTACGACGCCGCACGATGAGAGCATCGCTGAGTTTTTTCTTCTTGCGAGTTTTGTAGCCAAGGGTGGGTTTACCCCAAGGCGTGACAGGCCCAGGACGACCAATGGGGGCGCGTCCTTCACCCCCACCGTGGGGGTGATCCACCGGGTTCATGACCGAACCGCGCACCTTCGGACGACGACCTTTCCAGCGGTTGCGACCGGCTTTCCCTAAGCTGATGTTGTTGGCTTCAACATTCCCCACTTGGCCAATGGTGGCATAGCACTCCTTGCGGAAGAGCCGCACTTCACCTGAAGGAAGCTTGAGGGTGACCATATCGCCTTCTTTGGCCACCACCTGTGCCATCGCGCCGGCAGCTCGCACCATTTGCGCACCACGACCGGGGGTAATTTCCACATTGTGCACACTAGTACCCAAGGGAATTTTGCCCAGAGGAAGGGAGTTACCCACTTCAATAGGGGCATCGGGACTGGCAATAACCTCGGTGCCGGGGGTCAAATCTCGAGGATGGATGATGTAGCGTTTCTCGCCATCGCGATAGTGGAGCAGGGCAATGCGGGCATTGCGGTTGGGATCGTACTCCACAGTTGCCACTTTGGCGGGGACATTGAGCTTGCTGCTGCGGCGAAAATCAACAATGCGATAGCGACGCTTGTGACCACCCCCCCGCCGCCGACTGGTAATGACACCGCGATTGTTGCGGCCTTTGTCGCGCTTGAAGCCACGGGTCAGCGACTTTTCGGGCTTGTCGGTGGTAATTTCAGCAAAGTCAGAAACAGTTTTTTGGCGAACGCCGGGGGTGTAGGGTCGGTAAACGCGAATGCCCATGATCTACTCCGTTAAACTTCGGGGAAGAGAACGATCTTGCTGTCGGGGGCAAGGGTGACGATCGCCCGCTTGTAGCGAGGACGATGACCAACAAACCGACCCACGCGGCGCTCTTTAGGGGGCAGATGATAGGTATTCACTGCCGTAACTTTGACGTTAAAGAGTTCTTCAATTGCAGCCTTGATTTGCGGTTTGGTGGCGCGCCGATCCACATCAAAGGTGTATTGATTGTTTTCCAGTAAAATTGTGGCCTTCTCTGTGATGATGGGGCGCTTGATGAGATCCGCAAGGGCGCGGGGTTGGACTTTAGTCACCGTACACCTCCTGAATTTTGGCGATCGCGCCAGTGGTGGCAACAATGCGATCGGCATAGAGTAAATCAAAAACATTCAATTGATCGGCACGCAGGAGTTTCAGGGTGGGCACATTTCGCGCCGAGAGTGCCACCATTTCGGCAATGTCTTCCACCAGTAGCAGCACCTTTTGCTCTGGCTCAATGCCCCAGCGTTGCAGCGCCGTCACCAGTTCCTTGGTTTTGGGACGGGGCAAGTGATCGGCAAAGTCCTGAACCACAATCAAGTCTTCAACGCGGCTCATCAGGGCTGTGCGCAGGGCAAGTCGCCGCTCCTTACGATTCATTTTTTGGCTGTAGTCGCGGGGCTTAGGACCAAAGATCACACCGCCACCCCGCCAGAGGGGAGAACGGATCGAACCAGCGCGGGCACGCCCTGTTCCTTTTTGCCGCCAAGGTTTGCGACCGCCGCCACGCACCTCAGCACGGGTTTTGGTAGATGCCGTTCCCTGACGCGCATTGGCTAACTGCCGCACAAGGGCACGATGAACAATATGACTGGCGGTTTCAGGTTTTGCTGTCGCCAGATCAAGGGTGGCTTCACCACTGTCGGCACCCTGCCAGTCTTTAACCACACATGCAACCATAACTACTCTCCAGCCCCTATTTGCGACCGACACCCTTGGCGGGGGTAATGCTCACTAGTGCCCCCGGTTTACCCGGTAGTGCCCCTTTGATCAGGATTAAGTTGCGCTCAGCATCAACGCGCACCACCTGCAACTTGCGAATGGTGACTGCCGCATTGCCCATGCGACCGGCCATCCGCTTGCCGGGGAAAACCCGACCCGGGGTGGTTCCTGCCCCAGTGGAACCGGGCAGACGGTGGTTTTTTGAGCCATGCGCCATTGGACCGCGCTTAAAATTGTGGCGTTTTTGATAGCCCGCAAAGCCTCGGCCAATGCTGGTGCCGTGGACATCCACAAGCTGCCCCGGACTAAAAATGTCAACAGTGATGGCCTGACCCAATTGATAGGCAGAGGCATCTTCAAGGCGAAATTCCCGCAGATGACGCATGGGGGGCGTTTGCGATTTGTTGAGGTGGCCGCGCTCGGGGCGACTCAGGTTTTTCTGCCGCACTTCGCCGTAGGCCACTTGAATTGCCGTGTAGCCGTCGGTTTGGGGGGTTTTGATTTGTGTGATCGGACACGGCCCCGCTTGTACCACCGTAATGGGGACAGATCGACCCGCCTCGTCAAAGATTTGGGTCATGCCCAACTTTGTCCCTAAAATACCAACTGTCACGATCGCGTTCCTTCAAAATACGAATCACAACAAAACAGCGAGAGGCAGCCGCAAGGCTACACCTCGGCAGATTCCTACAGTTAGGAATGGTGGATTGACCCAGCAGTTACACGGTCAAGACGATGACGCTTAAAGCGCATCTATCATTGATCAAGGACAGGCGCAGGTAAAGATGGCAAGGCTATGATTGCAAGTTGCGAACACGCTGCCACCCCTAGATCAGTGGAACCAAGGACTTAAGGGGGTTGAGGCGATCGCGCCCACTCAGTATCCGTTTTTGGTCACAAGTTTTAATCATAGATCAGCGATTGTGGGTTTGTCTAGGCATTTGGTAACATTTTTTACGCCTTCTTGTGGATCCAGCAGCGTGTTTGAATTTGTCTGCCAGCAGGACTGTGCCCATACCCAAGCGCGGGCAAGCCTGTTTCACACCCCCCATGGCGCAGTGGCAACGCCGCGTTTTATGCCCGTGGGTACTTTAGCGAATGTGAAAACCCTCACCCCAGAACACCTCAAGGCGGCGGGCGCTCAAATGGTTTTGGCCAACACCTACCATTTGCACCTGCAACCGGGGGAAGACATTGTGGCCGCAGCGGGGGGGCTGCACCGTTTTATGGGCTGGTCAGGGCCAATTCTCACGGATTCGGGGGGGTTTCAGGTCTTTAGCCTCAGTGAAATGCGGCAGATTTCCGATCAGGGGGTGGTGTTTCGTTCACCCCACGATGGTCAAATCATTGAACTGTCACCCGAGCGGGCGATCGCCATTCAAGAGGCCTTGGGGGCAGATGTGATCATGGCCTTTGATGAGTGCCCCCCCTACCCTGCGAGCCGGGAGGCAGTGATCCAAGCGACGCAACGCACACTACATTGGTTAGAGCGCTGTATTGCCGCCAAACAACGATCGGATCAGGCTCTCTTTGCCATTGTTCAGGGGGGAGTGTATGCCGATCTGCGGCGGGAATGCGCTGCGGCGATGCTGCCCTATGACCTGCCGGGCTATGCCATTGGTGGGGTGAGTGTCGGGGAACCCAACAGTGCCATGCACGAAATTGTGGCGGTGACGGCTCCCCTCTTGCCTGCCCATAAGCCACGTTATTTGATGGGGGTGGGAACTCACTTAGAAATGTTGCGGGCGATCGCTGCTGGGGTCGATCTCTTTGATTGTGTGATTCCTACCCGTCTGGCTCGCCATGGCTGTGCCATTGTCCAAGGGCAGCGCTGGAACCTGAAAAATGCCCGCTTTCGCCGCGATTATGAACCCTTGGATCCCACCTGTCCCTGCTATACCTGCACCACCTTTAGCCGAGCCTACCTGAGTCATTTAGTGCGTGCCAAGGAGCTACTGGCCTACACCTTACTCTCGATTCATAATGTGACGGAACTGATTCGGTTCACCCAAGCAGCACGCCAAGCAATTTTAGAGGAGCGATTTGTGGCGTTTGCGGCAGAATGGGAGCAGCGACTAGTGGTGGATGCTGAGGAACCCGATGCTGCGCTTCTCTGATGCCGTTTTATCAAGGCAGGAACGCTTGAGCCGCTGGGGCTTTTTGGGACTGACCACAGCACCTTTAGTGGGAGCGGCACTCTTTAACCATACGGGGACGCCGCCTTTTTTACTTTGTCTTTTTCGGGCAACAACGGGCATTCCCTGTCCAGGCTGCGGTCTGACCCGTTCCTTTATGGCGATCGCTCGCGGCAATGTTGAAGATGCCCTGAGAATGCATCTCTTTGGCCCTGTGCTCTTTCTCGCATTTACAGTGGCCGCGATATTGATGGCCATTGAACTAAGAACCGGGCGGCGATTGCAGCACACCCCCTTTCGCTACATCAATGAACGCATTCAAAACTGGTGGTGGCTAGGGGTGATTTATCTTGGCTACTATGGTTTGCGGCTGTACAGCCTATTTCACACCGGGGAATTTTATATCAATCCCCTAAAAAACATCTTTCTGAGGAGTTAATCAATGACTATCTCCATTCATTACGTTGATCCCAAGACGAAAGCACCACTTAGAAAGGATCATACTGCGTACTATAGTGAGACGGGTTCTGTTTATCCAATTGTTAATCAGATTCCTAGATTTGTAGATTCAAGCCAAAACTACACCCAAAGTTTTGGTCTGCAATGGAATAAGTTCTCAAAAACACAAATAGATGATACAGATCAAAAACAATCTGAAACTCGATTCTTTGCAACAACAAACTGGCAGCCTGAGGAGCTTGCTGGCAAAAGTATTTTAGAAGCCGGTTCTGGTGCAGGTAGATTTACACGGGTTATCTTGGAAAAAACGTCTGCTTATCTTTGGAGTTTTGATTATTCAGAGGCGGTTGAGGCAAATTGGCAAAATAATTCTGATATTGCTGGCGGAAGATTACACCTATTTCAGGCGAGCATCTATGACATCCCTTTGCCTGAAGCCTCTTTTGATAAGGTGTTTTGTTTTGGGGTTCTACAACATACACCTGACTTTGAAGAATCTGTAAAAAATCTGATTAAATACGCAAAAATCGGTGCTGAGATTGTGGTTGATTTCTATCCGATTAAAGGTTTTTGGACAAAAATACACGCAAAATATCTTTTAAGACCCTTGACAAAAAAGATGTCACACCAAGCTCTGTTGAATTTGATTGAGAAGAATATCGATGGTTTAATTACGTTATTTGATTTTTTAGTGAAAGTTAAACTAGGCGTACTGACTCGATTTTTACCAATTGTTGATCTACGAACAATTCCTAGTACTGTGGATCAGCAAAAACGCCGTGAATGGGCAATTTTAGACACCTTTGATATGTTCTCGCCGGAGTATGACAATCCCCAAAGAATAAAAGATGTTGCTGCTATGTTTGAACGTCACGGAGCTAAGGTTACTTTTGCCGGATTTGTCAAATCAAGTGCTGGCACTAGCGCAGTGGTCAGAGGCGTTCGCGAAACTTAAAGTAAAGATCACGGGAGTCGTCTTTAGCAAGGGTCCCTTTCATGGGATATTGAAATCGGTTGTGTGCGATCGAGAACCGGAGACCCATGAGATTACATCGCTTGCTTTATCTCAGTTGTGCCACAGATGGCCTGTCCTACCCGGATCTGCGGGATATTATGGCCAAGTCAGAGGTGAACAATCTCCGCGATGGCATTACGGGAATACTGTGCTACGGCAACGGCATGTTTCTGCAAACCCTAGAGGGCGATCGCCAGAAAATCAGTGAAACCTACGCCCGCATCCTCAAGGATCCCCGCCACCACAGCGCCGAACTCATTGAATTCAAGGCCATCGCAGAGCGCACCTTCATCAATTGGTCAATGCGTCTGGTGCAGTTGGGCGAGATGGACAGTGATAAAATTCGGCACCTGCGGTTAAAATACTCACCAGCAGCAACCTTTCAGCCCACCTCAATGACGGCTGAGCAATGTTTTCACTTCCTCAAAGAACTCTATGAAATGAGCCAAGGAACTTAGTGTGAGCGATGCCCACTGGCTAAGTATTCCCGATCTATTGCGGCTGCCCGCCCAGACCTATGAGTGGTGGGTAAATACCGATTTTCCAGACTTGGCAACGCTAACTCCCGTGCAAGGGATTGTGACTGCCAGTCACCGCCACACCTATTTAGAAGTTAGTGCCAGTGTGCAGACAATTGTCACCCTCTCTTGCGATCGCTGTTTGCAGTACTATAACCATCGCTTGGTGTGTACGACTACGGAACTCATTTGGCTTGCAGAAACGCCGGCGAGTCAACCGGACGATGATCTGGTGGAAACCTTGCCCGCCAACGGTCGCATTGATCTTGCGGATTGGCTCTACCAGCAACTCTGCCTTGCCCTGCCCTACCCCCAATACTGTGACCCCAATTGTGGTGGGATTACCCCGCCTCCCTCTGCGGAACCCCCCATTGATCACCGCTGGGCAATGCTTGCGCAACTACAATCGGTTCTGGAGCGTTCGGAACCATCGCCGTGAGTGCTCAGTCTGACCTTGAACTGTTGCTGCGGGCACGCTATCCCCTGTTGTATGTGGCCACAACAGAGGAAGAACGCCTTGAGGCAACACTGCACACAATTAGCGATCGCCTGAATCAGCGCCCCATCTACATTTGGGATTTTGTGGAGGGGTATCAGGGCAATCCCAATGATCTGGGGGTCGCCAAGCGCAATCCCCTCAGTGCCCTTGAATTCGTCGAAAGACTGCCGCCACCGGCAGCGGCGATGATTCTGCTGCGGGATTTTCACCGCTTTATTGAGGACGTGGCCGTCTCCCGCAAACTGCGTAACCTTGCGCGGCAACTCAAGTCCCAGCCCAAAAACCTGATCCTGCTGGCTCCGACGGTGCAGTTGCCCCCGGAACTGCGGGATGTGATTACCGTTGTCGAGTTTCCCTTGCCCCAACGGGAGGAAATTCGCCTTGAACTGGTGAAGCTCTGCCAAAGCCTCGGCAACATTCCCGCAGAACCCATTCTCGATGAGTTGATCCGCGCCTGTCAGGGCTTGACCCTAGAGCGCATTCGCCGCGTCATTGGTCGGATTATTGCCCTCCACGGCATGCTCGACGGTAGCCATGTGGATTTGATCTTGGAGGAAAAGCGGCAGATCCTGCGGCAAACCCAAATTCTCGAGTTTTATCCCACCCAAGAAACGATTGCCGACATTGGTGGTCTTGATAACCTCAAGGAGTGGTTGTTGCGGCGTGGCGGTGCTTTTTCCGAGCGGGCACGGCGCTATGGGCTGCCCTATCCGCGGGGGGTGCTGCTAGTGGGAATTCAGGGCACGGGTAAATCCCTAGTGGCAAAGGCGATCGCCCACCAATGGCACTTGCCGCTGTTGCGATTGGATGTGGGGCGACTCTTTGGCGGCCTTGTGGGGGAATCCGAAGCGCGAACCCGCGAAATGATTCAAATTGCTGAAGCCCTTGCCCCCTGTGTCCTCTGGATTGATGAAATGGACAAAGCCTTTGCGGGCATTGACGGCCGAGGCGATGGCGGCACCAGTAGCCGCGTCTTTGGTACGATTATCACTTGGCTGGCTGAGAAAACCTCTGCTGTTTTTGTCGTGGCCACTGCCAACAATGTGCAGGTCTTGCCCCCGGAACTGCTGCGTAAGGGTCGCTTTGATGAAATCTTTTTTGTCGGACTACCCAATGTGGATGAGCGGCGAGCGATTTTTGAAGTGCACCTCAGTCGCGTGCGGCGCGATCGCCTGCAAAACTATGATCTAGAGCGGTTGGCCTACGAAACCATTGACTTTTCTGGGGCTGAAATTGAGCAGTGTATCATTGAGGCAATGCACCTTGCCTTTAGCCAAGACCGCGACTTTACCACCGAAGATCTGCTGCACGCGGCCAGTGAGATTATCCCCTTGGCACGGACAGCTCGCGAACAGGTACACCAATTACAAGAATGGGCGGCCTCCGGGCGGGCACGGTTTGCCTCACGGATCCTCTCTCCCCCCACAGGGCGTTAGATCATGAAACCAGTGGTGCGTGTGCTGCAATGGCTCCTAGGAACCTTTTTGGGTTTAGGTCTGATTACCCTTGTGGCCGCTGCTATCATTACACCCCTCGTCTTTAACTTGCTCTGGCCACCCCCCCGCCCCAAGGTCGAAGCACAAAATTCGCCACCGCCTACGCCACCAGAGTCGTCACCGAATTCCCCCTCACCCACTCCTGAACCAACCCCGACCCCCTCACCGCAGCCAAACTCTGAAGGGCGGGTGATCTATGGCGATGGTTTACGGTTGCGCGATCGCCCCAGTCGCGAGGCAAATGCCCTAGGCGGTGTGGCCTTTGATGAAGTGGTGACGATCCTAGAGCGCAGTGAGGATGGGGAATGGCTGAAGATTCGCACCGCCAACAATCTTGAAGGCTGGGTACTGGCCTTTGGCGTGCAGGAAACAACAGCTCAATCCCCCACCTCCAGTGAGACGACCCAGTAGGCGCTATTGGGAAAATTCCTGCATTTGCTGAAACGAACGGTACTCGCGATCGCCACTCAGCCATTCCACGAGCGTGATTTTCACCCGCCCCCCCGCATTGGGAGTTGCCAGAAACTCCGCCTCCCCTTCGCTATTAATCACGGGATTGCGCAACTGGGTGGATCCCGCTTCCAGTAGTCGCTTGCTCGTCGGGTCATAAATCTCGTAGTAGATCTGGACATTGCGCGCTGGTGTCGCCGTTTCATTGCGCACGCGCCCCGTCAGGCGGTGGTACCAGACACCCGCAATATTCTCGCTCTGCAATTGGACATCGGTGACGCGCACCACTTTGGGCGCTTCGCGACGGCGGGCGATCGCGGGCATGTCATCAAGAGATACGAACCCGACACTAGTCGTCAACAGCAGACCACAGAGCCAAATTGTGCGTAAGCTAGGCATTGTTCTCTAACCGGTGTGACAATAATAGAGTCTAAGACGCAACATTCAGCGGGAGCGATCGGCCTCATTGGCCTTGAGGATACCACCTTAGTGACCGCTGCCCCGAGTCTGTACCTGCTGGATTGGATTCACCCCACTTAACTATGCCAACTGTTCATGTGATTGGTCTTGGTCGCTCTGGCATCGCCGCTGCCCGTTTACTGAAACGTCAAGGCTGGCAAGTGGAGGTGAGTGATAGTCGTCAAACCCCTGCCCTACAATCCCAGCAGCAACTCCTAGAAGCCGAAGGCATTGCTGTTCAACTCAACTACGACTTTGATTTACAAACCCTCGCCAGTGTGGGTCTGCGTGTCCCGGCGGAAATTGTCATTAGTCCCGGTGTCCCTTGGCAGTCTCCTGCTCTGATTGCCGCTCGCCAAGCAGGCATCCCCGTTCGGGGGGAAGTGGAAATTGCTTGGCAGACCCTCGCCCATCTGCCGTGGGTATGTATTACGGGCACCAATGGCAAAACAACGACCACCGCACTCACTGCCGCCATTTTTCAAGCAGCGGGGTACAATGCTCCCGCCTGTGGCAATATCGGCAATAGTATTTGCGAAGTGGCTTTGACCGCTAGCGCCCTTGATTGGGTGATTGCTGAGATCAGTAGCTATCAATTAGAGTCTAGCCCCCCCCTGCAACCCCAATTTGCCCTTTGGACAACCCTCACACCAGATCACTTGGAACGCCACGGCACCCTCGACGCTTATGTCGAAACCAAAGCTCACCTCATGAATGGTGCGAAACAGGTGATCCTCAATGGGGATGATCCCTACCTGCGTCAGCACATGGTGAATCGTTGGCCGCAAGCTTGGTGGATCAGTACCCAAGGGGCGGCAGCCCTACCCAAGGGGATTGAACAGGGCATCTATATTGCTGAGGATCAGGTGTGGTTTCAAGATCAACCCCTGCTGCCCACCCATGTCCTGCAAATGCCGGGTCAACACAATCAGCAAAACTTTCTTCTAGCCGTGGCAACGGCCCATTTAGCCGGTATTCCTGCCGAAACAATTGCCAAAGCGGTGGCAGGGTTTGCCGGTGTGCCCCATCGTCTAGAGCGCGTTCGTCAATGGCGACAGGTGGAGTGGATCAACGACAGTAAGGCCACCAATTATGACGCCGCCGAAATTGGGCTGCGTTCGGTGACCGGCCCTGTGATCCTGATTGCGGGTGGACAGGCCAAAAAGGGGAACGATCGCGCTTGGCTCAAGCTGATTCAGGAGAAAGCCGCTTGGGTGCTCTTAATTGGTGAAGCGGCACCGCAGTTTGCGCAGCGCTTAGAAGCCACGGGCTTTACAAATTATGAGATCATGGAGACACTGGATCGGGCAGTGGCGGCGGCTGCTGAACTGGTGACCCAGTACCCGATCAAAACCGTTCTCTTTTCCCCTGCCTGTGCCAGCTTTGACCAGTACCAGAATTTTGAAGAACGTGGTGATCACTTTCGTCAACTGTGCTTAGAGCTATGAGCCAATCTGCGGCCTCGGGTCACTGGTGGAATCGCCTCTCCATTGCCAGTCGGTTTCTGATTATTGGCTTGGCAGGGCCGATTTTGACGCTCAACTTTTGGGCATTTGCCACCGTTCTTAAGTTTTTTGGACCACTGGTGGCGGTGCTGGTTCTTGCCTCCCTGTTTGCTTTTTTGCTGAACTATCCGGTGCGTTGGATGGAGGAGCAGGGAAATCCGCGAGGCCCCTCAGCAATTTTGGTCTTTCTTTTGGCACTGGTACTGATTGCCATCATTGCCTTGGTCGTGGTGCCCAATGTCTTTAATCAGGCACAACAGCTCATTGCCCGCTTGCCCGAATGGTTTAACTCCAGCCAACGGCGACTCTTGGAATTTGGCCAGTGGGTGGACTCCCTGAACCTGCCGGTGACGGTGGATGTGGATGCCCTTGCCAACCAACTCTTGGAAAAACTCAAGGATCAACTGCAAAGTTTAGCTCGCGAGGCGCTGAATTTAATTTTGGGCACCCTCAGCAGTGCGGTGGATGTGCTCATTAATCTGATTTTGACCGTTGTTCTCACGTTCTATTTGCTGCAGCATGGTGACGAATTGTGGGATGGCCTCCTCAGTTGGTTGCCTGATACGCTGCGCCCCACGGTTTCAGAAACGATACGCCGCAGTTTTGAAAGCTATTTTATTGGTCAGTTGGTGCTGGGACTGTGCATGGGCATCGGGTTGACCACGATTTTCATTTTCCTCAAGGTGCCCTATGGACTGCTCTTTGGTGTCATTATTGGCGTGATGGCCTTGGTGCCCTTTGGCGGTACGGTGGGGATTATTTCAATTAGTTTGCTCGTCGCCCTTCAGGATGTGTGGTTGTCCCTCAAGGTAGCGGGATTTGCGTTTCTCTATCAGCAGTTTTTGGAGAATGTGGTTGCCCCTCGGATCATCGGTAGCTTTACGGGCTTAAATCCAGTCTGGGTTTTCTTGGCGATCCTGACTGGGGCTAGGGCTTCGGGGTTAGTCGGGGTTCTCATTGCGGTTCCGATCGCGGTAGTGATTAAAACGTTCTTGGTGAGTGTGCGATCGCGCCTCAATGCCGAGGACGTGGATGCCACCGTTGCACTCCCTAGTAATCCGCCCCCCTTATCACCTGTTTCTTCGTCAATGAAGCCATCCTCAGTGGAGTAGAACAATGCTGCGTGCCCTTCAACCCGGAATTCTCACCTCCCTTGTTTTGATCAGTACCACAGCCGCCATTACCCTAGTTACGGCTTTTATTGGCTACCACCTAGGGCGAGAGTCATTGCGCGGTGTGTCCCAGCCCGTGGTGAATCCCATCCTTGGCAGTGCCGTGAATGCCAATGATCAAACCCAAGGGGAGCGATCGCCCATTCTTGACGAGGCACAGATTATTGCCCAAACCAAAGCCCGCATTGCCGAAATGACTGAAGGTGCCAGCGATCGCGAGATTGTGCCTGCCCCCACCACTGCCAATGACCCCCCAGCAGCGGAACCGGCGACGAGTCGGACACTGCCCATCGTTGCTGAGGATAAGGGGGTGCGTCTAGAAATTAGCCGTGTGGATACCATTGGCCAAGATTTAGCCCTGCACGTCAGCTTGAAAAACGACAGTAGCCAAGGGGTGCAGTTTATCTACACCTTTCTTGAAATCAAAAATGATAAAGGTACCCTTTTGAGTGCCCTCACCGAAGGCCTACCCACGGAATTACCCCCCGGTAGTGATCTGGTCAAAGGCACAATTTTGATTCCCAAAAGCCTCCTTGACAATGCAAAAACCTTGACCCTACGCCTTGCCAGCTATCCGAATCAGGATGTGCAATTGCAGGCTGCCAATATTCCTGTGGAGTAGCCATGCCCGCCGCTGAATTTGTTCAAAAATGGTTGAGTGCTCGCGATTGGGTGCGGGTACGGGCAGATTTGACGGGCAAGACCACGTTTATCGCGTGGCAGGGAGCGGTGTATAGTTTTGTTCCCCAAGAGCGTCGCCGTCACCTCTTCAACATTGTTGGCATGAGTGCCGCTCGCTGTTTGCCCCATCCCGAGGGCGGGTGGTATTTTCTCTCCCGTGAATTGACGTTTTATCTGGATCCAGAAAAGCAATCCCTGTGCGATCGCTGGCACAATCCTTGGACAGAGGACGTGGTTCCCGTGATTCCCGTTGCTAATGATCCCGTGCAGGGGCTATTTCGCCGTGAGGTGCCTGCCCAAGTCAGTGAGCGAACCACTACGTTTCAGTTTGATCTATTTCCCTACTATGACAATCCCCTTGCGGGTGAGGAACGGTTTCAGGCCTACAGCCCCCAGCCGATCTACCAAGCGGCAGAACTCTTTAAGCTAACGGTGGCCACCGCCGATTTACAACAAGATACGGAGACGATTGCCGCTGTCCATTTGTGTTGGAGTCGGATTGGGCCTTGGTTGCCTTGGATGAAGATGGGCGATCGCCCCGGTTATCTCATCTACAGTGCGACTGGCTGCAAAGCCCTGACCGTCGAAGACTTGCCCTCCCTCCTACAAGACCAATTAGAGCGACTGCCCCAATACCGTGAAGCCCCCACTGAATACCGCGAGGGTGCTGATATGACCTCTTGGCTGTATTTTCAGGAGCACTTTGAAGCCTATTTGGAGGGTGCACTGTTTCCAGTGACTTGATGAATACCAACCTGTCCCTATTCCCGTGGGGGCAGGCTAAAAAGCGGCAACTCGGTAAACTGTGGTTCTACAGGACGGGGTGAACGGGGGGTTGTTGGCGGAGCATGCGTTGACTGGGAATTTCGACGCGAAAGTGATCTCCCTCCAGAGAAATGGGAGCGCCAAAATTGCTCGCTGGCTTACTCATTGGGGATGCTACTGATACACGTCGTCGTGGGAGAGATTCAACCCTAGCTCTTTGGTAGCCTGCCCGACACCCTTGAGGACGAATGGATTGACAACATCGAGGAACTCGAAGACCTGATGGACAAGTACCTCCACCTACGCCAAGAAGCCCGCAATGCTTTTGAATTGCGCTATGAACGCCATGTCAGCGACGATCCCGATCAGTGGCGCAACTGTGCGCGGGTATTGGCACAGCAGGACATTCTCAATGTACTCAGTCAACCGTGGTAAGCTCTTTAGAGGAGTCCTTGGGCAATCAGAGATTCAGCAATTTGCACCGCATTCAAGGCTGCCCCCTTGCGAATTTGATCGCCACACAGCCACAGTTCAAGGGCATTGGGTTCAGAAATATCTTGGCGCAGCCGCCCCACTAGCACTGGGTCTTTACCTGTGGCCTCTAGGGGCATGGGGAAATAATTGCGCTGCCAATCCTCCACAAACTGGACGCCTGCGGCCTGTTGCAGGCGATCGCGCGCCTCTTGCAGCGGAAAAGGCTCAAAGAACTCAACATTCAACGCTTCCGAATGGGCACGCAGCACAGGGACGCGCACACAGGTGGCCGTTAGCCGCAACTCTGGGGCATGGAAAATTTTGCGGGTTTCATTGACCATCTTCATCTCCTCTTGGCAGTAGCCCTGCTCATTGAGGGGAGAATTGTGGGGAAAGAGGTTAAAGGCCAAAGGGTAGGGAAAGGCCTCTGTGCGTGGTGGTTGCCCCTTGAGAATATCGAGGGCTTGATCCTTGAGTTCTTGCATGGCCTTTGCCCCCGCCCCACTGGCAGACTGATAGGTGGCCGCTACAATTCGCCGAATCGGTCGCACCTGATGCAAGGGCCATAGCGCAACCGTCATCAAAATCGTCGTGCAGTTGGGATTGGCAATGATGCCTTGGTGGGTTTTTAGATCTTCAGGGTTGACTTCGGGCACCACTAAGGGGACGTTGGGATCCATGCGATAGGCACTGGAATTATCAATGGCGATCGCTCCTTCCTGAACCGCAATTGGTAGCCACTGCCGTGACACACTTGCCCCCGCCGAAGCCAAAATCAAATCCAGTCCCTTGAGGGTCTCCTCACTCACCGCCTGTACGGGCAGCACTGTCTCCGCAAAAGAGAGGGTTTGACCGGCTGAACGGGGCGAAGCCAACAGCCGCAACTCTGCCACTGGAAACGAGCGTTCCGCCAAAATGGCCAAAATTTCCGTGCCAACCGCACCTGTCGCTCCTAAAATGCCAACCCGTAATCCCTGTGCCAAGACCATTACTCCTAGGAAGATAAGCTCATTTTACGATCGTTGCGGATTGAGAAATCGCAAAGCGTAGCATTTTGGAAATTTTACTGCCATATCTATAATGGCTATAGCCAATTTCCACCACAGCCTCTGCACTCCCCCACAAGAGTCGCCAGCGGCAGGACTCGATAAATCATCTGGAGGCTGGGATCGTGAAAACTCTCCAACAGTACCTATTTTCCATCACCTTAGTCTTTTGGGGACTGTTGAGTAGCGCTGCTTACAGCCAAATTACCCCAGCCACCAATGGCACTGGTACCACCGTCATCCAAAATGATCAACAAATCGATATTGGCGGTGGCCGCCTATCGGGGAATGGTCAAAATCTCCTTCACCTCTTCCGTGACTTCAATATTAGTAACGGCCAAATCGCCAACTTTCTCTCTAATCCGCAAATTCGCAACATTCTTGCGGGGGTCAATGGTGGCAACGCCAGTTACATCAATGGCTTGATTCAAATTACGGGTGGCAGCAGCAACCTTTATCTGCTCAACCCCGCAGGAATTGTCTTTGGCCCCAATGCCCGTTTGAATCTCCCCGCTGCCTTCCATGCTTCTACCGCTCAACGGGTGCTGTTTGAGGGAGGGATCTTTGATGTCAATGGCCAGAATCTCTATCAATCCCTCAATGGTCAGCCCACAGGTTTTGAATTTCTGAGTAAAGGCCTCATCATCAATGAAGGTGAGCTGAGGGTGGGTAGTGGTCAAACCCTCAGCCTAATGGCGCACCAAGTGATCAATACGGGTACACTCGCAGCCCCTGCAGGAAATATCCACATTGCGGCTGTACCTGAAACAGGAATGGTGCGCGTCTCCCAAGAGGGAATGCTGCTCAGCCTTGAGATTCCTCAAGAGCGACTACCGACTGGGGGAGCGATCGCCGCTGTGGACTTACCCAGCTTACTCACTGGCAATGGTTCACAACCTGTCAACAGCGTCATTCAAAACCCCGACGGCACAATTCGCCTTGTCCATGACCCCAGCAAAATTCCCACCACAACGAACACCGCCGTCATCAGTGGTAGCCTTTCCGTCGCCAACCCCATCGGTATGGGTGGCCAAATCACGATCACTGGTCAAAATATCGCCCTCATCAATGCCAACTTAACCGCCTCTGGTCAACTCGGGGGTGGCACGATTCTCTTGGGGGGCGATTACCTAGGGGGCACCACTGGTACCAACCGGTTGCATAGCAGTTTCAATGCCCAGAATCTCTTTATCAACAGCGGCAGTGTGATTGCAGCGGATGCCTTCAATCAAGGCAATGGTGGCACTGTCATTGCATGGGCAGATAACAGCACCCAATTTGCCGGCACGATCAGCGCACGCGGCGGGCAACTTAGCGGTAATGGCGGCTTTGTGGAAACCTCTGGGCGAGAATTACTCAGCGTTCGGGGAACAGTAGATGCCAGTGCAGTCAAGGGTCAGCCCGGTACATGGCTCCTTGATCCACGAAATGTCACCATTGATAACTCCCCTACGAGTGGCGGGAGTTTCTCTGGGAGCAATCCTGATGTCTTTACCCCCACCACTGATAATGCCTTTGTTGTGAATACTGCCATTGAAGCTGCCCTGAATCTCGGCACTAGTGTCATCATCACAACTGGTGATACTGGAACCCAAGCAGGGAATATTTCTGTACTTGCCTCGATTACCAAAATAGGCGGCGGCGATGCCTCCCTAACCTTGCAAGCTGCAAATAACATTCTTGTTGCCGATGACATTCGCTCAGAAGCAGGCCGACTGAATATCATTCTCCATGCCGATGCCGATAACAGTGGTGCAGGAGCAATTAGATTAGACTCAGTTACACTCATTACCAATGGTGGCAATATTATTTTGGGGGGTGGCTCTAATCCCTTCACCAGTCCAGCGATCGGTGTCAGCACTGCTGGGGTTAATATCGGAAACTCTACTCTCAATGCAGGTGGCGGCCATATTAGGATTCATGGCAGCGGTGCAACAATGGATGGCCAAGAAGGGGTGCTGATCGGTGGGAGTTCAATCTTTACCTCAGGGTCTGGAGAGATCACCATTCTAGGGACAGGTGGTTCTAATATTGATAGCTATGGTTTTGTGAATGGTATCTCGATTCAAAACTCCTCCATCAGCGCCGAAGCTGGCAATCTGACCTTAACGGGTACTGGGGGCAACGACGATGCATTTTCCACCGTTGGCATCCATCTTGAAGAGTCAGGAATTCGAACCACGACTGGAAATATTACTCTGACGGGTACTGGGGGCAACGGCTTCTATGTATTTTCCTCCACCGTTGGCATCCATCTTGAAGAGTCAGGAATTCGAACCACGACTGGAAATATTACCCTGACGGGTACTGGTGGTACGGGCTTTGCCTTCAACCAAGAAGGTATTCTGAGTCGCTTCACATCCATCAGCGCCGAAGCTGGCAATCTGACCTTAACGGGTACTGGGGGCAACGGCTTCTATGTATTTTCCTCCACCGTTGGCATCCATCTTGAAGAGTCAGGAATTCGAACCACGACTGGAAATATTACCCTGACGGGTACTGGTGGTACGGGCTTTGCCTCCATCCAAGAAGGTATTCTGAGTAGCTTCACAAGTATTACCAGTCAAAGTGGTGACATTATCCTGAGAGGTACAGGGGGTGAATTCGGTGCTGGTCTTGGCTTTAGGGCAGCAACTGACACAGAGTACTCTACTGAGGTCAGAACGGCTGGAAATGGGAATATCCTCATTGAAGGTCGCGGCACTGATGGCAATCCCGGTCTGGTCATGGAAGCCTCTGACGCCCTGACATTAGCTGTTCAAGATGGCATGCTCACATTAGCAGCTCAGGGGGGGATTGAAGTCTTTGGTGATCCTCCCTCTCGGCTAGATATCCATAGTGCCGGGGCAGGCCGCCTTGTCTTTCAACCGATTGATGCGCATACTCCCGTCGGCATTGGCGATGGTGCAACGGGTGACTTGATCATTGATCAGTTTCTCCTCAACCAAATCACAGGTGGATTTTCTTTGGTGACCATTGGTCACCCTAATGGTACTGGTCTCATTGATGTTCGTCCCTTTAGCCTCAACTACAATCTTGCACTGCAAACCCCCGGCGTAAGTTCCCTAGGTATTCAGTTCAATGGCTCTGGCACGACGAATCTCTATGGTCGCAATCTCACACTTAATAGCGGTGGCGGCGTTACTCAGGGCAGTCATGTCATTTCTGCGGGAACGCTGCAACTTCTTGGACAGGGGACTTTCACCCTCAACAATGTCAACAATGAGTTTCAGGCACTCTCAGGCAATGTCAGTGGAAATGTGAACTTGAGTCATCAAGGTGCCCTAGGTATCGTTAGTTTCAACAATGGTGTCAATGGCCTCACCACTGGCATCAATACCAACGGCAATACCCTAATCCTCAGCTTAAACAGTGGGAACCTAACGCAAAGTGCACCAATTCGAGCAGGCAACTTGGGTTTAACTTTACGAAATGGCAGTGCAATCCTAACCAACCCCAATAACCAAGTGGGGATACTAGCTGCTGAGTTGAACAGTGCGAGTGATTTGCAATTTGTCAATAACAGTACCCTTACCGTTGGCAATGTTAACCCAACAGGCATTACAGGGCGCAACATTTTCCTACAAACACTAACAGGCGATATTGTTCTCAATGCGCCAATTTCTGCCGTTGGGACTGGGGATGCGATTGTCCTTGCTGCCGAAAATAACTTTATTAACAACTATGGCTCTAGTGTCTTTAGTACCCCCAATGGTCGCTGGCTAGTTTATTCGACTGACCCGAATCTCAATATCAACGGCGGCCTCACAGGTTCAGAGCAATTCAACACCACCTATCCTGAGCTTGCCCTATTTTCTGGTTCTGGGTTTCTCTATCGGGTTTCTCAAGCACCGCCAACTCCACCCACGGAGCCATCCACACCCCCAACTCCACCCACGGAGCCATCCACACCCCCAACACCTCCAGAACCCCAAACTCAAGAGAATCTGGGTCGGATTTTATTGGGAGAGGAGATACAAGGCACTCAACTGCCCCAGAATACCGCTCAAGTCATTTACTTCCCCGGAGTTGAGATCATTCGTCAGCAAATCAGTACGGCTTTTGATCAGGGAGACTACAACAGTGCGATCAAACTGCTTCAGCAGCTTTATTCCTTTGAGTTTAGTGAGTACTTTGATGAATTTTTCAGCACTCCTAGTCAAGAGGGACTACAGTTCCTTGACATTGATCAAATCAAAGAATTATTGGGGCGTATGGCTGAAGAAACAGGTCAAAAACCTGCCCTGAGCTATGTCTTTTGGCGACCTGAACAACTAGATATATTTATCATCACACCGGAAGGGGAACCCATTTACCAACCCCTTCGAGTGCCCCAAGAAGCAGTGCGCCGTGTCATTGCTGCTTTTAATCGTGAGGTGCGAGACCCAACGAAAACCAATAGCGAATCCTATTTACCCTTCGCGCAGCAGCTTTACCAATGGATCATGGGCGGCGTTGATGCTGAATTGCAAGCACGAGGCATTAATACACTGGTTTTTGCCCTTGATCAGGGGTTGCGGAGTGTGCCGATCGCTGCTTTGCACACGGGGTCAAATCTTATTTCCTCGACGGTCAGTGATAGTCCAATCGGTCGTAATGGTCAGTTTCTAGTGGAACGCTATAATCTGAGTCTCATTCCCAGTATCAACTTGGTGGATACCCGCTACCAACCGTTGCAAAATGCTTCTGTACTGGCAATGGGTGCCTCGCAGTTCACAAAGCAAAGTCCTTTACCAGCGGTTCCCATCGAGCTACAAACCATTACGCAACTGGTAGGACGAGGGCAAGTATTCCTCAATGAAGCTTTTACGGTCTCAAACTTGGAAACTCAGCGGCGGCGCAGTCTCTACCCTATCCTACACTTAGCGACCCATGGTGAATTTAATGCGGGTAAGCCACAAAATTCCTATATTCAGTTTTGGGATAGCCAGCTTTCAATGGCTCAAGTGCGGCAGTTGCGGTTATTCCAGCCACCCACAGAGCTAATGACGCTGAGTGCCTGTCGTACAGCGGTAGGAGATACCAATGCAGAACTTGGGTTTGCTGGACTGTCACTCCAAGCGGGTGTAAAGAGTTCGGTTGCTAGCCTTTGGTATGTCAGTGATGAAGGGACGCTGGCTTTGATGACGGCATTTTATGGACAGTTGAGAATTGCTGCCATTAAAGCAGAGGCCTTGCGACAGGCGCAGCTTGCCCTGATCCATCAGCAGGTTGTGATTGAGGAGAATCATCTGCGTAGTGCTGGGGTGCAGGGAGGGCTCTCAATTCCTTTGCCCCCAGAAGTTCAAACTGGGGGTGGGCGTCAACTTTCCCATCCGTACTTTTGGGCGGGATTTACGATGATTGGCAGCCCTTGGTAGCCCTAGGAGGCAATTTCTGCTTCACCATTTGGGATTACCCATCAGCGAGAACAGGGGTACTGGGGCTGAGTTTGGCTGTGGGTGAATTGATGCTGCTGGGGAGGGTTTGCATCAGGTTTGCCATTTCGAGGGCATTGAGGGCATATTCCCAACCCTTATTGCTTTTAATGCCAGCGCGCTCAAGGGCCTGTTGCATCGTGTCGGTAGTGAGAATGCCGTAGATAATCGGCACACCCGTTTGCATGGAGGCCGTGGCAATGCCTTTGGTGACTTCAGCAGCCACATAGTCAAAGTGGGGGGTTTGGCCACGGATGACTGCCCCGAGACAAATAATGGCAGCATAGCGACGACTGGCCGCCAGTTGAGCCGCCACAAGGGGAATTTCAAAACTACCGGGCACCCAAGCATAGTCTACTTGAGAACCGTGGGGATTGGGATCAACGCCATGACGACGCAGGCAATCTTGGCAACCCTCTAGCAGCTTGGTGGTAACCAAGTCATTGAAGCGGGAAATCACAATGCCAAAGCGAGGCGTTCCCAGAACGTGATAGGTGCCTTCAAAAACAGTCATAGAGTGGAGGTGCCAAATCTTACTCAAAAGAGTATAACCTGCAACGGCCTAGGAGGAGCGATCGCCCTGCTCCACGAGGACGTCTTGGGACTGCCACTGCTGCACAATACTAGTTAACTTGGTAACAAATGGGTCAGACGCTAAATCAGGGTGAAATTCACTAATTTTTGTATTGCTAGGTGTCTCTGAAAGGCGAGAGGGAGTAGGTTCCGGCACACTAATGGGCAATGACTGGCAGATAATGGCTTCAAACTCACTGTTGAAGTGATAAATCGGTTGCTCACGCCGTTGCCATAGCTCTAAAATTTGCTCTACGGAAATGGCTTTATAGCGCCCTAGATAAAGAGCTTCAATGAGGGCGAGGCGAATCCAACGGGGAGGAAAATGGCGCAACCAGCGATCTAGGATGACCTCAACTGAGGAGCCATCCAAATCAAAGCCATATTGACGTAGCAGGCGATCGGCAGCCTGAATGGCGGCATTGTTGCCAATATGTGCCATGCACCAACTGTTGCACTCCCAAAGTTATGGTGCCTCTATGATGCCACAAGTTTTCCAAGGTCGCAGCAGTGAAGAGCGTAACCCTGATATCGTAGAAAGGCAAACCCTAGTGCTTTTCACGTCACAAGTGCATCATGGTAACTGCGCCTCCTCCTGAGCTGCTAATTGAAGATGCCCCGCTAACAATCGCTGGGCGTCAGTTCCGCTCACGCCTGATGACCGGTACGGGCAAATATCGTTCTATTGCGGATCTCCAAGCCAGTGTTGCCGCGAGTGGCTGCGAAATTGTCACAGTAGCCGTACGTCGCGTTCAAACCAATGCCCCCGGTCACGAAGGCCTCGTGGATGCTCTTGACTGGAGTAAAATCTGGCTGCTGCCCAACACCGCTGGCTGTCAAACCGCTGAGGAGGCGATTCGCGTTGCCCGTTTAGGCCGCGAAATGGCCAAGCTCTTGGGTCAAGAGGACAACAACTTTGTCAAGTTAGAGGTGATTCCCGACCCGAAATACTTGCTGCCCGATCCCTTCGGCACACTGGCAGCTGCAGAACAACTGGTCAAAGAAGGATTTGCGGTTCTTCCCTACATCAATGCAGATCCCCTGCTGGCCAAACGCCTTGAGGAAGTGGGCTGTGTTACTGTGATGCCTTTGGCCTCCCCCATTGGGTCGGGGCAAGGTCTGCGTAATGCCGCCAATATTCAAATCATTATTGATCAAGCTAGTGTTCCTGTTGTGGTTGATGCGGGCATTGGCACGCCCAGTGAGGCGGCCGCCGCGATGGAGTTAGGGGCAGATGCACTCTTGATTAATACCGCGATCGCCCAAGCGGGAAACGCCCCAGCAATGGCCAAAGCCATGGCACTGGCAACCACGGCGGGTCGTCTTGCCTACTTGGCGGGTCGAATTCCCGTCAAAGCCTATGCCAGTGCCAGTTCCCCCCTGACGGGAACAATTACGACAGCACCATGATGGTTGTCCTCCTTCTCCTGAGCCTGCTGAGTATCACGGGAAGCCTGTTCTACATTGTTGCCGCTGCCCTCACCTATCAATTTTTCACCACCCAGCGGACGACTCGCCTAGAGTCCTTACCGGCGGTCTCGATCTTGGTTCCTGTCTGCGGCTTAGAAGCAAGGGCTTGGCAAAACTGGTCTTCACTGTGCGAGCAAGATTACCCCCTCTATGAAGTCCTCTTTGGGGTTCAAGACCCCAGTGATCCAGCCATACCGCTGTTAAAGGCCATTTGCCAGACCTATCCCCACCGGGCTCGCTGGTATCTTTGTCAGCGGATTTGCGGGCTGAACCGTAAGGCCAGCAATGTCGCCCAATTGTTTACCCATGCGCGCTATGGGGTAATTGTTGAAACCGATAGTGATGTGCAAGTTAGACCCCATTACTTAGCCACTTTGGTGCAACCCTTGGCGGATCCCCAAGTGGGGGTCGTTACCTGTGGTTACATTGATCACCATCCCCGCCGCTTAGGAGCTGCGTTTCTGGCCATGGGGCGATGCCTTGACTTTATCCCCAGTGTGCTTGTTGCCCGCTGCCTTGATCGGGGACTGCGTTTTGCCATTGGGCCAACCGTGCTGCTGCGGCGGGAAGTCCTAGAAAAAATTGGTGGCTTTGAGATTGCGCTCAATCGCATTGGTGAGGACTACCAACTGGGGTATGCAGCGTGGCGTGCTGGGTATCGCGTGGAGTTATCGTCCTATATTCTTGACAATGACTGCGCTGATGAGTCCTTTTTGAAGGCGGTGCAACGGGAACTGCGCTGGTCTCGCAGTATTCGTGCCAATCGCGGCAATCAGTATTTTGGCATGGTGTTGATGTTTGGCACCGTCTATAGTGCCCTGCTGTGGGGACTGTTTCCAACCCCATGGACCCTCAGCGTCTTTCTGGGGGTTCAGGGCCTTCGCTGGTTGCAGGCGATCATGAGCATGGTCTTGATGGGCACCCCTCGGCTGCTGTTGTGGCTCTGGCTATTGCCCCTGCGGGATGTGATGAGCTTCCTGATTTGGCTGGGGGGCTGTTTTGGCAATCGCATCTACTGGCGCGGTCGCTGGTTGCGGGTCTATCGCCACGGTCAATTGCAAGAAATTGTTAAGGATTCTCAAGAGTCGTAAAGTTTGCTTGTTAGAATAGCTGCACTGTAACGCTGAATTGAGGTTTGTTTCGATGCGCTATACCACCGATGAGGGCGGTCGCCTCAACAACTTTGCTATTGAGCCTAGGGTCTATCAAGCACAGCCTTGGACACCCCAGCAAAAAGTACGGGCAGCCCTGTTGGTTGTGGGCGGATTGCTTTTAGTGGCTGGCTTGGTGGCGATCGCCGTCGGAGTGAGCTAAGCTGCTTTGTCTTGGTTTTGATACCAGCGATGCCACCCTAGTGGCAGGCCTCTATGATTTAGAGGCAGATCAACTGCTAGAGGTGAAAACATGGCCCTTGGGTCGAGAACTGGCCAGCCAACTTCACCCTTGCCTTGGGGAACTGATGGGTCGCTACACTTGGGGTGAACTAGGGGCGATCGCTATTGGCTGTGGCCCGGGCAGCTTTACGGGAACGCGCTTGGGGGTCGTGACTGCCCGCATCCTAGCCCAGCAACTGGAAGTTCCCCTTTTGGGTCTGTCTAGCCTTGGCACAATGGCGTGGCACTATCGTGATGAACTCATAGAACAGGATGGGGTGGTGTCGCGTCGTGCCCAGCAGGGGCATCAGTACCTTGGCATTTACCGTTATCAGGGGGGAAGTCTTAATTCTCTTTGGGGCGATCGCCTGCTGGCCGACCACGAAGCAGCAACACTTTTAGCTACTTGGCCTCACCCCTACAAACCCCTGAGTCCCCCCAACCCCATTGACTATGGCCGCGCTCTGCTCACATGGGCAGCCCAACAGTGGCACGATACACTAAGGGCAGGGGAAAAACTCCCCCATTGGTCAAGCGTGGTGCCCCTCTATGGCAAATAACTGGGAACTTGGTCGCTTTCTCGATACACTGCGCTTTTTTCAAGCCCTCCCCTTTGTGGGAACACTGGAGCCCCTCCGCCCTGTGCTGTCACCCCTTTTACCGGATCTCTTTAAGCCGCCCGCCTATCGGGGCAGTGGTCTTGTTGTGGTGATGGGGGCAACGGGTCGAACCGGTCAAGCAGTGGTGAAAACCCTCTTGGCTCAAGGCTATGCGGTGCGGGCAGGGGTGCGCGATCGCGCCAAAGCTGAGAATGTACTTCCCTCAGACCCTTTTTTAGACATTGTCGTTGCCGACGTGACTCAACCCTTGCCTGCCGATCTCTTGCAGGGCAGTCGGGCGGTGATCAACTGTGTTGGGGCAAAGGTACAGCCCAATCCCAACGCGCCACCCCCCGGCCTTGAAATTGTCGGTGCGAGTCCAGAGGCGGTTGAATTTGAGGGCATGCGGCATTTGTTGGAACGTGCCCAACCCTATTTTCAAAGTCAACCCAACACCTATCCCCTCTTTGACTATCGCTATCCCACGCCCCCCCTGAAGGAAGTTTGGGGTGCCCTCGATGATGTGGTCATGGGCGGCGTCAGTGCCAGCCAGTTTTACCTCAAGGATCACAGCGCCCTCTTCACGGGGCTGGTTTCTACGGAAAATTCTGGGGGGTTTGTCTCGATTCGCACCCGCAACCTCACCCCAGCCCTCAATCTCCAAGGCTACACGGGCATTCAACTGCGGGTTCGCGGCGATGGCCAGCGCTATAAATTTTTCCTACGCAGTGACCCCGCTTGGGATGGCGTCGGCTATGCCATGTCCTTTGATACGGTGGCCGATCAGTGGATCACGGTTGAATTGCCCTTTAGCCACTTTATTCCGGTGTTTCGGGCCCGCACTGCCACCAATGCGCCGCCTCTAAATGTGGGGCAAATTTACTCGCTGCAACTGATGCTCAGCAAATTTGAGTATGACGGTGCCCTCAACCCCCACTTCCGCCCCGGCACCCTCAGCCTTGAGATTGAGTCGATTCAAGCCTATGGAGGGTTGCCCTTGCCCCGCATGATTCAGGTGAGTTCTGCGGGGGTGACCCGTCCGCAACAAGCGGATCTTGACCTGAAGGGGCAGCCCTTGGCAGTTCAATACAACGACCAACTGGGGGGCATCCTCACTTGGAAACTGGCGGCAGAAAATATGCTGCGCCAAAGTGGCCTGCCCTATACGATTGTCCGCCCCTGTGGTCTGACGGATCAGCCCGGTGGCAAAGAGCTGCGCCTTGATCAGGGCGATCGCCTGACGGGCTCTCTGAGTCGCGAAGATTTAGCGGCGTTTCTGGTCAGCTTACTGAATTTGCCCGTGGCCTGCTATCGCACCGTAGAAGTGGTAGCCACAGATCAAGCCGCCGAGGCCTATCCCAATTGGGCAGCACGCCTTGCCCAAATCCCTAGCGATCGCCCCTAGGAGACAGTGGGAAATGGTGCGTTTCCTCCATGTTGCCGATGTCCACCTTGGCTTTAATAAGTACCGTCAAGAGAATCCCAATCGCACGTTTGATTTTTTCACCGCCTTTGACAGTGCCCTGCAAACCTACGCCATCGAGGCACAGGTGGATTTTGTCCTGATTGCCGGCGATCTCTTTGAGGAGCGGCTGATTACCCCCGGCATTCTCAATCAAGCGGAATACGTCCTCGACAAGGTGCGATCGGCGGGGATTCCCGTGCTGGCGATCGAGGGCAACCACGATAACTGCCCCTACGGTGTCAAGTCCAACTGGCTCCGCTACCTCTGTGAAAAAGACTATCTCTATCTACTGGAACCTGACGAAAGTGGCCAATTACAGCCGTGGGACGCCGAGGCAGCGCGGGGTGGCTATATGGATCTCCCCTGTGGCGTGCGCGTCATTGGTTCCCAGTGGTATGGTGCCAGTGCCCCCCGTGCCATTCAACAGCTTGCCAGTCAAATTCAGGCACTACCGCCCGCTGCTGGTGCGACGATTTTGCTCTTTCACCACGGCCTTGAGGGGCAAGTCTCCCGTTACCAAGGGGCATTGCGCTACAACGAACTCCTACCCCTGCGCCAAGCGGGTGTAGATTACCTTGCCCTAGGGCATATCCATCGCCATTACGCCGTTGAGGATTGGATCTTTAATCCCGGCTCCGTTGAGGCCAATTCGATTCAGGAAAATCAGCAGCAAAATCCGCGGGGGGTGCTGTTGGTCACCCTTGAGAAGGGGTCACCCCAAGCGGAACTCAAGCGCGACTATTGGCAGCGTCCCATCCATCGCTACACCCTTACCCTCACCCCCAGTGACACCGTGAGCCATGTGGAGAGCCAACTCCAGCAACTGGTGCAGCGGCATCGGGCAGACATGGCAGAGGCGATTGTCGAAGTCACCCTAAAAGGCGAAGTGGGGTTTGAGCGCGGCGATTTATCTGTGCGATCGCTCCAAGAGCAACTGCAAGAGGCAGCCAATGCTTTTATCTTTCGATTGGGGTTTGCCGCAACCCCTGTGGCCTATCAAACCTACCGTGATGCGACGGCTGAACCACCCCCCCGCGCCCAGATTGAAGAACAGGTATTTATGGATCTGCTGGCCAGTGTTGCTGAGTATCGCGATCGCGCCGAACCCTTGGCCAAGGTGCTGATGCACATCAAAGAAGATCTGCTACAACCCAATGCCAATATTCCTGACCTCTACCAGTGGCTGGCAGACCTCTCCCTAGAGAGTTAGGGCTGGGGTGGTAATGGGATGAGGGGTTGATTCGCCACATTGGCCAACTGGACAGCGGGAGACTGCAACAGGGCTTGCCATTTTTGCTGGAGCTGGGCATTCCGCGGCTGCGCTAGGCGTTGTTTGGCCAGTTGATTGAGGGTGTCGTACCAGTAGCCCGCCATGGCAAAGGCATCCGCCACATCCTTAGCTTGCACGATTCGCTGCTGTTGGCTTGGCGATAAGGGCATCGGTCGGAACCAACTGACGGTTTTGACGGCTGTGGTGCCATTGGTACAGGTGAGGGTGAGTTGCCACTGGTAATCCACCCCATTTTTGAGGGCAACATTCTCCACAGGCCAGCCAATAATACCCGCTTCCGTGGGGGCAGGACGCTCTTGGCGATAGACTTCTGTGCCTTGGGGATCCCGCAGCGTCAGGGTTAGGGTTGCGCCCTTGTTGGCGGGAATGAAGCTATAGAGGGTAGGGGTGGGGGTGCTGCTAAGGCCATTGTTATCCTTGGGCACAAGGGCAACCACAGTTTGTTTTGGCTCAGTTAGACAGCTTTCGATGCCACCAGTACTTTCCCGCAGTAGCATGGGACGGGCAATCCGCGTTGCAGCTCCCTCACGGTTACCGGGGCGGCCAATATTAGCGGGTGGACGATAACTTGCCCAAGAGGCATGGGCGATCGCCCCAATCATGACCACTGCCAAACTTAGGGGAATGGCAATGGGGCGGATCCCAAATTGAATAGCCATATCACTCAATCCTCGCAATTGAACAGGCAATGAACCGGGACTCAGTTCAACAGGTCATTGGAATTCTTTCTAAAAACTAAAGATGTTGCGAATGACGCTGACACCCGTATTGACGGTATTCAAAATTGAATTGATGTTCTCAATGCGATCGCGACTATCGGGTTGACTCGGTGCGGTCACAACCACAGGCGCAGTGCCACTGGCGATCGCCTGATTATCTACTTGCAGAGAGAGAAATACACCCGCCGCTGGCGCACCCGTCAGAAAGGTGTTAATCGGAATCGCGTAATTAAACCCCGGCTTAATCAAGCTGGCAATGCTCGCTGCCGCCTCTGGACTCAAGCCTTGGCGCTCAAGGGAGCGGGGGTCTTCTGTATCACCGAGACCATGAACCCCGACCACACGCCCTGCACTATCCAAAACAGGGCCACCACTCATACCGCGACGGGTAACATTGGTGTAGATCATTTTATAGCCATCAATGGGTTCAATCAAAAAGCCGGAGATACGGCCATCGGTAAACTGCCGCACTAACTGACCACTGCCCCCCGGCTGCGGCCACCCCGAGATAAAGACCTGCGACCCTTCCTTGGCAAAGTCAGAGTTTGTCAGCGTAGCCACCTGATAGTCTTTTTTCTCGCTTGTGAATTCCACAATAGCTAAATCTGTATTCGGCAAAAATTTAATCTTACTGAAATCAACGGCGTAGGCCTGCTGATCAATGGGAATCACGCGGTAATTATCCTTACGATTGACAACGTGCTTTGCCGTAAGCACATAGTAGGTCGAACCGGAGCGGGAAATAATGGCACCAGAACCGTGGGAATCTTTCCCCACAATCAAGACTGTGATGTTGCGGGCAATCTCGTTAATTTGCTCACCACTCAGGGGTTGGACTTGACCCACTGCGGGTAAAGCCATTGCCACTAACCCCGTTGCTCCGAGCATCGCACCCCTCACCCCTGCGTAGTTCATCATACTTCCTACCTGACGACACCGATAGGACGATTCTAAGGGGCAAATTGTTGCCGTGCCAGTGATGGTGATCAGTGATTTTTTGTGCGTTGGGTCAACTTCCGTACCATCCTGTTTAGGCTGCTAAATGGGATGTGAGAAAGGCAATCACCTGATCTAGCCCAAGGCCAGTTTTCAAGTTCGTCATCACATAGGGGCGATCGCCCCGCATTTTCGGGGTGTCCCGTTTCATTACCTCTAAATCAGCACCCCCATAGGGGGCAAGATCAATTTTATTAATCACCAATAAATCCGACTTGGTAATCCCCGGCCCGCCTTTACGGGGAATTTTATCGCCAGCAGCCACATCAATCACGTAAATCGTTAAATCCACCAGCTCTGGGCTAAAGGTCGCAGCCAAATTGTCACCGCCACTCTCGACAAAAATCAGATCCAAAGGCTGAAGCGCCGTCTCCAATTGCTGAATGGCCGCGAGATTAAGGGAGGCATCTTCCCGAATAGCGGTGTGGGGACATCCCCCCGTTTCAACACTGAGAATTCGCTCGGGGGGAAGGGCTTGGGAGCGCACCAAAAACTGGGCATCCTCTTGGGTGTAAATATCATTAGTGACGACCGCTAGGCGATAGCGATCGCCCAAAGCTTTTCAAAGGGCATCCCCAAGGGCGGTTTTACCTGACCCCACAGGCCCTGCCACATCCACTCGCAATGCTGTCTCCCTCGGCTTAATCCTTCTCAATGCGATAGCCCAACTCCGCCAAGCGCAACCGATCCTGTCGCCAGCGGGGGCGTACCTTGACAAACAGTTCTAAGTAAATCTTGCCCCCAATGAGGGTTTCAATTTCTTGGCGGGCAGCGGTGCCCATTTGTTTGAGCAACTGACCTCCTTGGCCAATAATAATCGCCTTTTGCGTTGGACGCTCCACATAAATCACGGCGTGGACACGGGTGAGCTTGCGATCCTGCTGCACCTGTTCAATGGTCACGGCCACCGAATGGGGGACTTCCTCGCGGGTGTGGTGCAAAATTTGCTCACGGATCAATTCCGCCATGATGAAGCGCTCTGGCTGATCGGTGACCATCTCTGGCGGATAGTAATAGGGGCCAAGGGGCAACTGCGCTGCGATCGCCGATTGCAGCAAACCCACTCCCTCTCCCGTGAGCGCCGAGCAGGGATAGGTTGGCCAAGGGCCAAGGGTTTGATAATCCTGTTGCCGCTGTGGACGCTCCCCTTCTGGCAGCAGGTCAATTTTATTGATGGCCACCAGCACAGGAGATTGGGTTGTGGTCAGGAGATCCGCCACATAGCGATCGCCTCCACCGGGAGGACTGGCAGCATCCACCACAAAGACAATCGCATCTACCCGATTGAGAACGCCCTTGGCATTATGCACCAGCACTTCTCCGAGCCGATGGTGGGGCTTATGGATACCCGGTGTATCCACAAAGATCAATTGCGCCGTTGCCGTGGTCAGGATGCCCCGCAAGCGATTGCGCGTGGTTTGCGCCACCGGTGAGGTAATGGCCACCTTCTGACCCAAGAGATGGTTAAAGAGGGTAGACTTGCCTACATTGGGACGACCCACTAAGGCGACAAAGCCAGAGCGAAAGCCCTCTGGGGCAACAGGAATACTGGAAATGGGTTCCACCGTGAGTCCCTATGGATTGGAGGGCGTGGGTTGATCGTTGGCTGGTGGCGAGGGGAGAGGGTTAGGACGGGTCTCCGTCCTCAGCACCGGTTGTTCTACCGGTTGAGTCGCCAAGGCCACACGATTGCCTCCTACTGAGCGCAGCAGATCCAAAACTTGAATAACTTCGTTGTAGCTCACCACCTGGGATGCCCGCAAAATCACCACCCCTTGCGGATTCGTTTTCAAGTAGGTGGCCAAGCGTTCATAGAGTTCACTGCGGTTGACGGGGTCTTTATCCACAAAGAGTTGCCCCGCCGGATCAATGCTCACCACCAGCATCTTTTGCGACTGCGCTTGACTGGTGCTGGCTTGGGGCAGATTCAAGGTAATCGCCTGCTGCCGCGTCAGACTCACCGCCGCCAAAATAAAGAACGTGAGGATACAAAAGACCACATCAATCAGCGGCAGCATTTCAATGCGAGCATTTTCACTTTCACTGGGCAAATGAATCTTCACGGCCATTCCTCAACCACGCTGCCTCAATGATAAAACTCTGAGCAAACACAGTAGGATCAAAAAGTTTCCCACCCGTGCAGTTATGACCAGTGCAACGCCCCAGCCCGGACAACTCATTGTGATTACTGGCCCTAGTGGGGTCGGCAAAGGGACGCTCCTACGGCAACTGCGACAGCGACATCCCGAACTGGCACTTTCGGTTTCAGCAACGACCCGTCCGCCACGCCCCACGGAGGTTGAAGGGGTGGATTACTATTTTGTCTCTGTAGAAGAATTCAAGGGAATGATTGCTGCTGGGCAACTCTTGGAATGGGCAGAGTTTGCCGGCCACTACTACGGTACCCCACGCGATCCGTTGCTGCAACTCATTGCCCAAGGAAAAACCGTCATCCTTGAAATTGAACTGCAAGGGGCACGCCAAGTTCGCCAGTCCTATCCTCAAGCGCGTCACATTTTTATTCTGCCGCCATCTTTAGCGGAACTTGAACACCGTCTGCGTAGCCGTGGCCAAGATAGTGAGGAGGCGATCGCCCGCCGTTTAGCTCAAGCGGAAACCGAAATTGCTGCGGCCCCAGAATTTGATGTTCAAATTGTCAATGATGATTTAGAAAAAAGCCTGATTGCTCTCGAAACAGCAATTTTTAGCCCTGTGCCCTAAGGCTCTGCCCGCACAATTCCGAGGTAGAGTTCCCCCACTTTAGGGTCATTGAGTAATTCGCTGCCCAATCCCTCATAGCGATCTTTGCCCATTTCCAAGACATACCCGCGATCGCTCATGGCAAGGGCTTTCCGTGCATTTTGCTCCACCAAAATAATGGCCGTCCCTTGGGCATTAATCTCCTTGATTTTGGCAAAGACATCATTGACGAGGGCTGGGGAGAGAGCAGCGGAGGGTTCATCCAAGACCATAATTTGGGGATCCAACATCATGGCGCGTCCCATGGCCAGCATTTGCCGTTCTCCCCCCGAAAGGGTACCGGCCCGTTGCTGTCGGCGCTCAGCCAAGCGGGGAAAGGTGTCATAGACTCGCTCTTTGAGGGCTTTGAGGTTGCCTGTCTTGGTAAAGGCACCCATCTCCAGATTTTCTTCAACCGTCAGGGTACGAAAGACATTGGCAATTTGCGGCACGTAGCCAATTCCCTTTTTGACGATTTGGTTGGGACGTAAGTAGGTAATATCTTCGCCGGCGAGGGTAATTGTGCCGAGGCGGGGCGTCAGCAACCCAGCGATGGTTTTTGCCAAGGTTGATTTTCCAGCCCCATTAGGGCCAATCACCGCTACCAGTTCTCCCGCTTCGAGGCGAAAGTTTACCCCCCGCAAAATATCCACATCGGGAATATAACCGGCATAGACATCAGACACTTGGAGCAAGCTCATGGTTCAAAAACACATCGCCAGAGGTTCAACATCCTCAGTATAGAGGTTTCGCCCTGTGTCCCTAATTTTGCTCCTGAAGGCAAGGGATTGCTGTGGTGAATTGAGAGCCTTGAGGGGTTGATCAAGCACCTCTGGACAAAAATATCCTCTCAGCTCGGCAATTTTCTCAAACCCAGTCTCCACAACGCTTTGAGCAATTTCTAACAGATTTAGAGGTGCTTGAATTTTCCCGAAATTCAGTTCCAGAGTGACTTTCACGCCCTGTGACCCTGCGGATCTAAAAATTTTACAAAAACAAAAAAATGATCCCGTCTAGGTGCTTGAAAATGACCTGTGCTATAGTAGTCGTAGAGCGCCTTCTAGGAAGGTGCCGTGCTGGGATTCTTTCCCAGCCGAACTAATGGAAACTTTTTAGAATAGGCAAGCTCCATTGCCTCTTTCAGTGCTGGGATTCTTTCCCAGCCGAACTAATGGAAACTGCAAGAGTATCCTATTGGCTAAGAGATGGGCGCAGAAGGTGCTGGGATTCTTTCCCAGCCGAACTAATGGAAACATGTTATGGCTGATTTCTCGGCATTTAATTATGAGTGCTGGGATTCTTTCCCAGCCGAACTAATGGAAACAGGATTTTGATGAGTTTTTTAGTACAGAAGTAAGTGCTGGGATTCTTTCCCAGCCGAACTAATGGAAACTGTCTCAGAAACAACAGATGAGCGAGTTGTTCAAGTGCTGGGATTCTTTCCCAGCCGAACTAATGGAAACGCTTCAGGGGTGAAGCCAAAATCCTTGGCGAATAGTGCTGGGATTCTTTCCCAGCCGAACTAATGGAAACCTCTGGGGCTGAAGTAGTAGTAGAAGTCGGGGACGTGCTGGGATTCTTTCCCAGCCGAACTAATGGAAACGCGCAGTCTCAAAACTTGAAAAAACAAGATGCTGAAGTGCTGGGATTCTTTCCCAGCCGAACTAATGGAAACAATCCTGCGCCAAATAATATTCCTGCCTTAGCTAGTGCTGGGATTCTTTCCCAGCCGAACTAATGGAAACGAATCTTAGCGGTTCTCCATTTCTTCCTAATTGTGTGCTGGGATTCTTTCCCAGCCGAACTAATGGAAACTAATTTGAGATCATAACAGGGGCAAGAGGTGTGTAAAGTGCTGGGATTCTTTCCCAGCCGAACTAATGGAAACTCTTCTTCACTCTCTCCTAGTTGCTCCATCAACAAGTGCTGGGATTCTTTCCCAGCCGAACTAATGGAAACTCTTCTTCACTCTCTCCTAGTTGCTCCATCAACAAGTGCTGGGATTCTTTCCCAGCCGAACTAATGGAAACTCTTCAAAGAAGCAGATATGTTGTCTGCCTACATTTGTGCTGGGATTCTTTCCCAGCCGAACTAATGGAAACACGGGGGAGGAACAGAAAGAGGACGGGGAGGACGGTGCTGGGATTCTTTCCCAGCCGAACTAATGGAAACTGCATTAACTCGTGCACGACTACATACAGCTGCCGTGCTGGGATTCTTTCCCAGCCGAACTAATGGAAACTAGAAGGTGTGCGAAGGCTAAGTTTAAGCTTATTAAGTGCTGGGATTCTTTCCCAGCCGAACTAATGGAAACTTATGGGCAAGGTTATGGATTTCTTCTTCAGAAAATGTGCTGGGATTCTTTCCCAGCCGAACTAATGGAAACGTATTGCTGAATGATTGCTGATTGCTGAATGATTGCTGTGCTGGGATTCTTTCCCAGCCGAACTAATGGAAACGTTCCAGTCACAAACACTGCTTTAGAACTTATTGAGTGCTGGGATTCTTTCCCAGCCGAACTAATGGAAACTATCCTGCAGGGCATTTTATTTACCGTCAAGAAAGTGCTGGGATTCTTTCCCAGCCGAACTAATGGAAACATAAACTTCATGATTTTCTCGATCGTCGAGATATCCGTGCTGGGATTCTTTCCCAGCCGAACTAATGGAAACTTAAAGGCAAGCCAACTAAACATTATTATGGGCATGTGCTGGGATTCTTTCCCAGCCGAACTAATGGAAACGGAAATGCCATCGAAAAAATGGTCCAGCAGTTGAAGTGCTGGGATTCTTTCCCAGCCGAACTAATGGAAACCAGATCCTCAGTTTTGGTTGCGGCAAAGCGATCAAGTGCTGGGATTCTTTCCCAGCCGAACTAATGGAAACAATAGCTGGAGATTGACTAAAGTCTAAGGTTTTAGCGTGCTGGGATTCTTTCCCAGCCGAACTAATGGAAACCCTTCCTCCTAAGAAGGGGCTGCAGGGGGGAGATCAGTGCCTGAACCTGAGGTGGTAAGCAAGGTCGCGGAACCAGTAACAAGCATCCCTGACCTTTAGGGCGGGCAGTGTGTCAAAATTGGGGTTAAGTCCTGTACCCAGCGGAGTCAACGGAAACGCAGCAACAATGAAAGCCGTTGCCATCACAGAGTTTGGCGAACCCGATGTTTTAGTGCTGCGGGAGATGCCTGAGCCGCAGATTCAAGCTGCCAATGAGGTGAAAATTCAACTGCGGGCGGCCAGTGTGAACCCCATTGATACAAAGCTGCGACAGCGGGGAACATTTTTTCCCGATCGCCGGCCCGCCATTCTCGGCTGTGATGGCGCAGGGGTGGTCGTGGCTGTGGGTGCAGCGGTGCAGCGGTTTCGCGTAGGGGATGAAGTTTATTTTTGCTATGGGGGCTTGGGCGATCGCGGCGGCTGCTATGCCGAATACACCGTTGTTCCTGAAGTTGCCGTTGCCCACAAGCCCAAAACCCTTTCGTTTATTCAGGCCGCTGCCTTGCCCCTAGCGGTGATTACGGCTTGGGAAGCCTTGGGCGATCGCGGGGCAGTGCCACCTTTGAATGTCCTCTCCACCGCAAAAACCGTTCTCATCCATGCCGGGGCGGGCGGCGTGGGGCATCTCGCCATTCAACTGGCGCGGCGATCGGGGGCAACAGTTGCCACAACGATTAGTTCCGCAGCCAAAGCCCGTTTTGCTGAACGTCTCGGAGCCACCCTTGCCATTAACTACACCACCAGTGATTGGGTACAGGCAGTCTTGGACTGGACAGGGGGCAAAGGAGTTGATTTTGCTCTTGACACCGTCGGCAGCACAACCTTTAGTGAAACCTTCAAAGCGGTGCGTCCCTATGGCACCCTCGCCACCCTCTTGGAACCCGCCGCCGATACGCCGTGGAAGATTGCCCGCCAACGCAACCTCTTGATCCAACTCACACTGATGCTGACGCCGCAACTCATGGGGTTGAGTGATGCCCTTGCCCATCAGGGAAAAATCCTTGAGCAGGTGGCCACCCTTGTGGATCGCGGCGAACTAGAGGTTGTTGTCGATAAAACCTTTCCCCTCGGTGCAGCGGCGGATGCCCATCGCTATCTCAGCCAACGCTTGGTGCAGGGTAAGGTGGTACTCGTCCCATAATTGGGGATTTTCTGATGGTTGCTCAGATTCTTGCCGCCCTTCTCATCGGGCTAGAACAGGCTCAAGGGGTGCCGACATGGCTCAGTCAAACGCCCCACAGTGATGTTTATCGGGTTTGCCGCATTTTTAACGGACGCCTTAGCTATTGTGGCCGGTGGTTCACAGGGGAAACGGTGCTGTTGCAGAACAACCTCTATCGCACCTGCCGCATCTTTAATGGGCGCCTCAGTTATTGTGGCCGGTGGTTCACAGGGGAAACGGTGCTGTTGCAGAACAACCTCTATCGCACCTGCCGCATTTTTAATGGGCGCCTCAGTTACTGTGGTTGGTGGTTCACGGGGGAAGCAGTACTGTCGGAGCCTCGACGCTAATTTATTCTGGCTGCGAGGAGGGATACAATTCTGGTGGCATTGGCTCCGGTTGCAGGCTCACGGTTTGCCGGCGATCGCCCCGTTGAATCTCCAAAGTCACTTTCTCCCCCAACTTTGTTTGCTCAACCACGCTTTGTACCTGTTGGGGGCTGGGTTGATTGAGATCGTTAATTTTGGCAATCCAATCTCCCACTTGCAGCCCCGCTTTAGCCGCCGGCGAATTGGGGGCAACACCAACGATTAGCGTCCCTTGGGTTTGATTCAGTGTCCAGTTGGGCTGATCTTGACGGATTTGGGCAGCCACTTCTGGCGTCAATTGCACCATGCGAATCCCCAGATAGAGGTGCTGGGCGCGCCCCGTAGTAATAATCTGTTCAGCAATGCGATAGGCCGTATTAATGGGAATGGCAAAACCAAGACCCTGCGCTTGGGAAATCACGGCGGTATTGACGCCCACCACTTGACCAGCAGCATTCAGGAGGGGGCCCCCGGAATTGCCCGGATTAATCGCCGCATCCGTTTGAATGAAGCTCACCCGCTTATCGGCAGCGCCAATTTCATTACTGGCACGCCCCGTTGCACTAATAATGCCGGCGGTTACGGTGTTACTTAGCCCCAAGGGGTTACCGATGGCGATCGCCCACTCGCCCGGGACAAGGGTATCCGAATTCCCCAGCTGTACGGTGGGTAAATTTTCGGCATCAATTTGAATAACAGCCACATCCGTCAGGGAATCAGCACCCACCACCTTGCCGTCATATTGGCGACCATCGGGGAGCGTGACTCGCACGGCAGTAGCCCCCTCCACCACATGGGCATTGGTCATAATCTTGCCATCGGGGGTAAATATAAACCCAGAGCCTTGACCTTGGCGCAGCGGCACATCTGGTATTGGAAAAGGATTGAGAAAACTATCCTCTTGACTGCGGCGCAGGCGTAGGGTATCAATGCTCACCACTGCTGGCCCTGCCTCAGCAACCACCTTGGCAATGAAATTCTCCCCCGCATTGGGTCGCTCCGTGGGGGCAAGGGGAGGCAAAGATGCCCCCGTATTAGGGGTGGGGGAGTTGCGATCGGGCAAACGCAATGGACAGCCCGTCAGTGCCACAAGGGCGATCGCCATCCCAACGCAACTCAACCGTGTACGAACCATACTCAACTCAACTCGGCAGCAGATCCACTCTAGCCTTATCCTGAAAATAGTGAGTTTGTCGAACCTCTGCTGGCATGCTGACTGTGATTAGCTACCTCGAACAGCCCATGACCTTTGATAGTTTCTTTGGACCTGTGACCCTGCAGCCCGGTCGCAATGAAAATGTCGATGAGCGGCGCTGGCGCAACTGCAAAACCCACAATGCTGACCTGCAAGCGCTGCTCAAAAAGGGGCTTATTGTGGTCGAAGACGTGGGGGTCAGCTCATAGGCCATGACGGATGCAGTCGCTGCCCTCTTTCAGCAAGGGCAACAGGCCTTCGAGCGGGGAAACTACCAACAATCGATTGTTCTTTTAGGACAGGCGGCGGCGCTGGCGGAGGGAAATGCGGTGCGATCGGGGGAAATTAGCCTCTGGTTAGTCACGGCCTATAGTGCTGCTGGCGATCAAGGGGCTGCCGTCAGCCTCTGCCGTCAACTCCAACAACACCCGGATCATCACACGCGGCAGGAAAGTCGTCGCTTGCTAGCGATTTTGGAGGCTCCCCAACTCAAACGCCGTCCGGAATGGTACAGCGAAATTCCTGACCTATCCCATGTGGGCGATCGCGCCTACACGTCCCCCTACAGCCGTTCCCCGAAAAAGCCATCGGCTGCCCCCCCAAAACCCCAAGAACCACCGCCCCCTGCTACGCCTTTACCGAATGCCTTCATCTGGCTTGCCCTCACGGGCTTGGGCGTGGTCACACTCTTGGCAGCTTGGTTATAGTAAACTTCCCACCGACTAAAGTCGGGGGCTTTCAGTATCGGAATTTAGGAACACATGGGTAGAGAGCCACGGCAAGGAAACGCTGGTGTATATCGATGAAACGGGGTTTGACTCTTGGGTGGCGTGTGAGTATGGGTGGTCAGTGCGAGGCCAACGAATTGATGGAGAGCGAGCGGGGAAGCGTCAGAAAAGAGAGAGTTGAGTCGCAGGACGGTATAGACATCAGAAAGACTTCATCGCCCCAATGCTGTTTTCAGGCTAAAGTCACTAAACAGGGGTATCAGCGCAGACTGGCCTAGGCGATCGCTCGCTGCAGATGATTTTGCAAGGTTTTAGTGGGCAGGCCACTCTGGAGATGCTGCCACGGTAAGATCGTCTCCTCTGGCCAATTAGCAGTGACGTAGGCTTCAAAGTCGGGCAACTGTCCGCGCAGTTCCTTAAACGCCCGGCGATAACTGCCCAAGGAAGTGCCATAGTGACGCACCTGCTCAAGCAGGGGAGCAAGCCGGCGATCGCCCCGCGAAATTAAAGCTTGAATCAGCGAGTCATTATAGGATTCAGGACGAAACTCAATCCCCAATTTGGCCAATTCTTTTTTCAGGAACTTAAGACGTTTTTCGGCTACGGGTTGCACGCCCCACCACTGGAAAGGGGTATGGGCCTTGGGCACAAAGGTACTACAGCCAAGGGTGAGTCGCAGGCGCGGCGCTGTTTTTTTCAATTGGCGAAAGAGATCCACCGTAGCTGCAACATCGGCATCGGTTTCTGTGGGCAGTCCCACCATGCCATAAAACTTTAACCCCTTGAGGCCGCCGGCTTGGGCATGGCTGGCAGCAGCAAGAATCTCCTCAGTCCCAAGCTTTTTGTTGATCACTTGGCGCAGACGCTCAGACCCCGTTTCGATGGCGATCGTCAGGGATTGACTGCCCCGTTGACTCAAGAGTTGGGCAAGGGATTCAGTGACCGTATTTGTGCGCACAGACGCTAAACTCACCCGCACATGGTCAAATTGTGGTTGGCCTAGATACTCAATCAAGGCGGGAAATTCGGGATGCTGGGTAATCGAGGCACCCAAAAGCCCTAGGCGATCGGTGACCGCTAGCCCCCGCTCAATGGCAGGAATCAGTGTTTCGAGACTGGGCGTGCGAAAGGGCAAGGTCAAATAACTGGCCAAACAAAAGCGACATAGCTCTGGACAACTACGCACCACCTCCACCATGTAAATCTTTTCCCAAGCGGCGAGGGGGGTGACCACCGTTGAGGCAGCAAGGGTATTGCCGCGATGGACTTGTTTGGTCACTGTGGCGGGTACCGTGGGCTTTCGGGGTTCAATTCCTTGAATCGGGCCTGTGGCACTGGCATAACCGACGGCATAAAGACTGGGGACATAGAGGCCGGGCACTTGGGCAAGGGCTTCCAACTGTTGCGATCGCGCAGCAGTGCGCACCTGCGCCATTGTCGTCAGAAAGGGATCTAAAAGCGGTTCGGCGTCCCCTAGCAAAATGACATCAAAAAAGTCGGCAAAGGGTTCGGGATTGGCCGTCAGCACTGGACCACCGCCAAAGATCAAAGGATAGCGATCGTGGCGATCGCGCTGCCAAATGGGAATGCCCAACTGCTCCAAGAGCGCCAATAGATTGCCGTAGTCCAACTCCCACGAGAAGGAAAAGCCCACTAACTCGGGATCTCGAGGCAGGAGTTCGTGCACATCGGTAAAGAGGCGACTCACGGCCACATCAGGACGGCTGGCCAGTTGTGCCCACACTAGTTGATACCCTAAGCTGGTAATGCCAACGCTGTAGGTATTGGGAAAGCCATAGATGACGCGCAGTGCCTCTGGCCGCGGGCGCGATCGCTCAAAGAGGAGAGTTTCAGCAGCAAAAGGGGAATTCACCTAGGTTTCCGTTGACTTACGGCGGCTGGTTTTTGCGGTCTTGGTGGCCGTCTTTGTACTGGTCTTTTTGGTGGTTGATTTTGGTTTCGGGGCAGTGGCTGTTGCGCTGCGGCGGGTTTTCTTCGGTGCTTTCTCCGCCAATAGGGGCAGGGCTTGCTCAAGGGTCATGGTCTCTGGACTCACCCCTTCCGGCAGTGAGGCATTCACCTTGCCGTGGTTGACATAGGGACCATAGGGACCATCCAAGATCTGCACCGGTTCGCCATCCTCTGGGTGAGTCCCCAACACCGCGAGCACCTGTTTTTTGGCACGGCCACGACTCGCTTTCGGGGTCGCCAGCAGCTCCAAGGCACGCTCTAGGGTAATCGTATAAACATCATCCTCCCCCCTGAGGGAACGATAGTCCTTTTCCCCCTCAGGGTCATGGACAATGTAGGGGCCAAAGCGACCTTGATTGGCTTGAATCAGTTTGCCCGTTTCGGGATGAACCCCCAATATGCGGGGCAGCGACAACAGCGTAATCGCCAAGTCTAGAGTGACTTCATCGGGACTGACCCCCTTGGGTAACGAGGCTCGTTTGGGTTTTGGATTGGCCGCTGTGGCTTCCCCCAACTGCACATAGGGACCAAAGCGCCCCGTTAGCAAGAAGATCGGTTCGCCAGTTTCAGGATGCACACCTAGCTTGTCGGGACCCTCTAGTTTTTGGCGAATTAATTGCTCCACTTGTTCGCGGGTGAGGCTACCGGGAGTGGCATCTTGGGGCAACGAGGCTTTAATCGGTTCGCTGCCATTGCCATTTTGATAGACGACAAAAGGACCAAAGCGACCCACCACCACTTCGGCATTCAGTTCTGGCAGGGCGATCGCCCGGGCTTCTGTGGACTCAATTGTGCGCTCCCGCTCTTTGACCTGCTGCTCAAGGCCGTTTTCACCCAGATAGAAGGATTCAAGGTAGGGTTGCCACTGCACCTCCCCCGTGGAAATCTCATCAAGGGTTTGCTCCATCCGCGCCGTGAAGTTAATGTCCACTAAGTCGGGGAAGTATTTCTCCAGCAGTGCCGTAACCGCAAAGGCAGTAAAGGTGGGTTCAAGGGCATTGCCCCGCCGAATGGCATACTCGCGGTCTTGGATCGTGCTGATGATGGTGGCGTAGGTGCTGGGACGCCCAATGCCGGCTTGCTCGAGGGCTTTAACAAGGCTGGCTTCGGTGTAGCGTGGCGGCGGCTGGGTTTCGTGACCGACACTTTCAAGGGCTTGGCAGCGGAGAATATCGCCCACCTGCATCAGGGGCAGCATCACCTCTTGGCTTTCGAGGGCGGCATCGGGATCATCCGACCCTTCCACATAGGCACGGAAAAAGCCCGGAAAATCAATGCGTTTACCGTGGGCACGGAAGAGGGCATCCCCCGCCGTAATCGAGACCGTTAGCAGGGTGACGCGGGCATCAGCCATTTGTGAGGCCACTGTGCGCTTCCAGATCAGTTCGTAGAGTTCCAGTTCCCGATCCTTAAGGCCGGTTTCTTGGGGGGTGCGAAACTGACTACCCGCAGGGCGAATCGCTTCGTGGGCTTCTTGGGCGCCCTTGGTTTTGGTGGTGTACTGCCGCGGCTGGGGCGACAAAAAGGCTTTGCCGTACATGGCTTCCACACAACTGCGAGCGGCAGCGATCGCCTGTTCCGACAGATGCACAGAGTCCGTGCGCATATAGGTGATATAGCCCTCTTCATAGAGCTTTTGGGCAATGCGCATCGTCTCCTGGGCCGAGAGGTGCAGTTTGCGGTTGGCTTCCTGTTGCAGCGTCGAGGTGGTAAAGGGAGGAGCGGGTTTGCGGGTTTGTTGGCGCTCCTCTTGTTCAGTGACCGTCCATGTTTCCGTCAGCAGGCGATCGCGCAGGGCATTGGCCGCCGCCTCATCCAAGAGCAAGACAGCATCAGGGTTGCGCACCTGTCCTGTAGCAGGATCAAAATCATTGCCCGTGGCCAAGCGTTGACCGCCGACACTCACCAAACGGGCTGGAAAGAGGGTTCCCCGTTGATCCAGCGTGGCCTTGAGATCCCAAAATTGCCCCTTGCGGAAGGCCAGCCGTTCCCGCTCCCGTTGCACCAATAGACGCACTGCCACCGACTGCACCCGCCCCGCCGACAGATGGGGAGCAATTTTCCGCCACAGCAGGGGCGACAGGGTATAGCCCACCAAGCGATCGAGGATACGCCGCGTTTCTTGGGCACGCACGAGTTGTTGATTGACATCGCGGCAATTGCGCAGGGCTTCTCGGATGGCCTCTTCCGTAATTTCATGGAAGACCATGCGCCGCACGGGCACCTTTGGCTCCAACAGTTGCAGCAAGTGCCAACTAATACTTTCGCCTTCGCGGTCTTCATCGGTCGCAAGCAGGAGTTCATCAGCAGTTTTCAGGGCCGTTTTCAGGTCTTTGACAACTTTTTGCTTGTCTTTGGGGACAATGTAGAGGGGTTCAAAGCCAGCAGCGACATTCACCCCTAGGGTTGCCCACTCCTCCCCCTTGAGTTCGGGGGGCACATCAGCAGCGCTGCGGGGCAGATCACGGACATGACCCATCGAGGCTTCAACGCGATAGTCCGGGGGCAGAAATTTGCGAATGGTATGGGCTTTTGTCGGGGATTCAACGATAACAAGGGTGGACATAGCAGATGCTGCGGGATGGGTTTTTCGGCACTCTCAAGTTTAGCGATCGATCATAGAATTGTGTTCTCCCACCGTATCATGGGGAGCAAGGAGAAGCACTTCCTTATATTGATAACCCTAGCCTAACCAATGGGCGATGCGGAGAATCTGTTTAGTCAGCATAACGGTTTTTAGGTAGCAGCGATGACTCAGCGTGGGGCAGCCCCAGAAATCGTGATCCAAACCCGCCACCTCAATAAATATTTTGGCGATCGCCACGTCCTGAAGGACATCAACTTCACCGTTGCTAAGCAAGAGGTGGTTGCCCTCATTGGCCCCAGTGGTTCTGGCAAAAGCACCTTGCTCCGCTGCTTGAATGGGTTGGAGACGTACCAATCGGGGGAGATTCTCATTCTCGGTCATTACCTGCCCCCAGTGCCAACGCCGCAACAACTGCGGGTGATTCGCCGGGATGTGGGTATGGTCTTTCAGAACTTTAACCTCTTTCCCCACATGACAGTCTTGCAAAACATCATCGAAGCGCCGATCCTTGTGCGCAAGCTCCCCCGCCGCGTGGCTATTGAAATGGCTGAAAGTTTATTGACCAAAGTAGGATTGCTGGACAAACGGGATGCCTATCCTCGGCAACTCTCCGGGGGGCAACAACAACGGGTGGCGATCGCCCGCGCCTTGGCCATGCAGCCGGAAATTCTCCTCTTTGACGAACCCACCTCTGCCCTTGACCCGGAGCTAGTGGGGGATGTCCTCGCCGTGATGCGACAACTGGCCGAAGAAGCAATGACCATGGTGGTGGTCACCCACGAAATGCAATTTGCCCGTGAAGTCTCTTGCCGCGTCGTCTTTCTTGCCGATGGCCAAATTATTGAGGAAGGATCGCCCCAAGAACTGTTTCGTCGTCCGCAACAGGAGCGAACCCGCCTCTTTTTAGAGCGTGTGCTGGTTAGGCACTAGCCTTTATAGGCCTTGATGCATTTTTCAACAAGGGGCTGCACCGCATCCACATCCTGCCAGCCAAGAATTTCAGTCACTTTCTTTTGCAGATTCTTGTAGGTACGGAAGAACTCAGCGATTTCTTCGAGGCGGTGGGGCGCAATGTCCTTGAGGGACGTCACCTCAGCATAGCGAGGATCATCAACAGGCACACAGAGAATTTTCTCGTCGCGATCGCCACTGTCAATCATCTCCAGCATGCCAATAGGACGGGCAGGAATCACACATCCCGGAAACGTCGGCTCATCCATGATCACTAGACCATCGAGGGGATCGCCATCATCCGCCAGTGTATTGGGAATGAACCCATAATCATAGGGATAGGTCACCGCCGAATAGAGCACGCGATCGAGGGCAAAGACGTTCATTTCCTTGTCAAACTCATATTTATTCCGACTGCCCCCCGCAATTTCCACCAGCACATTGACAACACCCGGCTTGGGTTGGGCAGGAATACGGCTCAGATCAATACCCATAGAATCATGTCCACGCAACAAGTCTCCATTTAATCGAGATCGGGACATTGAAGCAAGCACTGGATTGATCCCTTGGGTCGCTTTCCGCTAAGGTTTTGGGGAGTCCCTTGTCAGCTTTGCCCTATGTCTCTAAAGCGGTTGGTGCTTGCAGCCCTCAGTGTCGTGGTTGCTGCCCTCCTGACGGTGTCGTTGCTGGGCAGTTATTTAGAACCCCAAACCCAAGGGCAAATTAACCTATTTCAGACCAATTTGTCACTACAAGCCCGAGAATGGCAGGGTCTGGGAGATGCCACAACCCGCGATCGCCTTGTGGGGAATGTGGAAAGCGCAATCAAAGCCTATGAAGAGGTACTGGCCACACCCACACCACAAAACCAACCGCTGCGTCTTCAATTGGGACTGCTCTATGCCGATGCCGGCCAGCACGATCGCGCCCTCAACACATGGCAACTCCTCATTAATGAGGCTCAAGGGGCAACCCGCAGTACCGCAGAAGTGCTGATGGGATTGTGGACCGATCCCCCGCAATTGCTGCCAGATGCCGAACCATTGATTAAAAATACACTCCAAGGCTGGTTTCGCGATCGCGCCCTCGAACGCCTCTATGAACTGCAACAGCGATCCGACGCCCTGATGACCTTGACCCGTGCAGAACAAAATCGCGCCCAAGCGGCCTTCTATCGCCTTGCCCTCCTTGGTGTCACTCCTGTTTTGGGGAGTTTAATTGGGATTGTGCTTTGGATTGTCTGGATCTATCAACACCTGCGCCGCCGCCAGCACGGGAACACTCTGCCACCCCTGACCCCCGTGACATGGGGCTGGGAAACCCTGTGGGAAGGCATGGTGATCTGGTTTGCTCTCTTCTTTGCCATTAGTTTGGTATTGATGCCCTTGGTGCGCTCCCTGATCGGCCTAGGACTGCCACTGGGCTCTGCCATGGCTCAAACGCTGTATGCCTTAATGAGCTACGGGATGATGATGGTTGCTGGCTTGGGCTGGCTGTGGTACTTTCTGCGTCCCTTTGGTAAGCGCCCTGCGGATTGGTTATGTTGGCAAGGGGGGTTAGGGGGTGCCTTGCGTTGGGGGGTCGGCGGTTATTTGGCGGCACTGCCGTTAGTCGTGGTCAGTTCCCTGATTAGTCAAGCCCTGCTGAAAAATCAAGGGGGCGGCAATCCCCTACTGGAAATTATTTTACAAAGCCGCGATTATACCACCTTTGCCCTACTCTATGTCATGGTGGCAGTGATGGCACCCTTCTTTGAGGAGATTCTCTTTCGAGGATTTTTCTTTCGTTCGGTGCAATCCTATTTGCCCTTCGGCACTGCCATGGGGGTGACGGGACTCCTCTTTGCCATTGCCCACCTGAATTTGGCCGATCTATTGCCCTTGACGGTTTTGGGAACCGTGCTCAGCTACATCTACTGGCGATCGCAAAATATCGGTGCAGCCATGATTCTCCACAGCATCTGGAACAGTGGCTCCTTTTTGGGCTTGCTCCTATTGAGCGGCGGGACGGAAGCGGGGTTCTAACTGCTGCACCAACCACTGGCGGGGCACCAACCGACCAGCAAGGGCAAGGAAGCGATTGGCGGGCTGACCGGGAATGACCGTGGCCACATCGGTTTGCAACGCCGCAAGGGTTTCGGCCACCACCTGTTCGGGAGTGTCCTGCCGGGCAAGGAGCGCGGGGTTGCGCAGCATATCTGCCCGCTCAAAGAAATCGGTGGCCGTTGGCCCTGGACACACTCCTAGGACACGAATGCCCAAGGGTTTGACTTCTGCCCACAGGGCTTCGCTGAAGTGGCGAACAAAGGCTTTGCTGGCGGCATAGACGGCGAGGTAGGGCAGGGGCTGACAGGCAGCAATGGAGCTAACGTTGATGATCGTACCTTGGCGGCGGGAGCGCATTTCTTGGAGCACGAGATGGGTGAGTTCTACTAGCGCTGTAATGTTCACTTGGAGCATGGCCGTCAATTGCTGGCGATCGCGATCGCCAAAGGCACCATAATCCCCAAAGCCGGCATTATTGACTAATACATCCACCGTTAGTCCTAGGGACTGAATCTGTTCATAGAGGCGGAGCGCCGCATTGGGTTCGCTGAGGTCTTGGGGAATACCTACAACCGGTACTTGTGTGCTGAGCTGGGTCTTTAGCTCTTCTAGGGTGTCGAGGCGGCGACCAGTGAGAATCAAAGCGTGCTGGCGATCGGCCAAGGCTTGGGCAAAGGCCTGCCCTAATCCCCCCGTTGCCCCCGTAATCAGTGCGGTTGCCATAAAATTGTTACGAAACTTAAAGATCGCTATTCTAAAAGTAATACATTTCGGGAATGGGCAGAATGACCTCTACGCTTTCAGCCACCGCAGCTTTTCCCACCGCAGATTGGACTTGGCGTGGCCATCGCATTCGCTACAGCGTCAATGGCAGTGGTGCCCCAGTGGTGTTGGTTCATGGTTTTGGTGCCTCTATTGGTCACTGGCGCAAAAATATCCCTGCTCTCACCGCCGCAGGTTACCGTGTTTATGCCCTTGATTTACTGGGTTTTGGTGCTTCGGCAAAGCCGGATTTAACCTACAGTTTGGATCTGTGGGCCGAGCTACTGGCGGACTTTTGGCAAGCCCACATTGGGGAACCCGTGGTTTGGGTAGGGAATTCCATTGGTGGTCTGCTGTGTCTGATGATGGCGGCTCGCTATGGCCACACCTGCCGTGCGGTGAGTGTTCTCAACTGTGCCGGGGGACTCAACCACCGTCCCAATGAACTGAACTGGACGCAGAGTCTCTTTACAGCTATTTTTCGCGCCTTAGTAGCCTCTCCTATCATTGGTCACATTATTTTTGATCAAATTCGCCAGCCAGCGCGCATCCGCAAAACCCTGACCCAAGTCTATGCCAATCCCGACGCTATTACCGATGAATTGGTGGAACTGCTGCATCGGCCCGCCATGGATGCCGGTGCCAAAGAAGTGTTTGCCCGTGTGATTTCAGCACCGCCGGGACCGAAAATTGTGGATTTGCTGCCAGAGGTTCAAGTGCCGATTCTGGTGCTCTGGGGTGAGGTGGATCCTTGGACGCCGGTGTCGGGGACTCAGCACTTTGCAGCCCATCAAGATCGCTTGCCGATTCGCATTGAGCGACTGCCCAATACTGGCCATTGTCCCCATGACGATCGCCCGGAGCTGGTGAACCCGATCCTCATTGAGTGGTTGCAACAGTTGGGGCACGCCTAACTCAAGAGGCAAGCAAGGGCATCGAGGCTTTCTGGCAATTGGGGCAGCAGAATGCGATCGCCCACCATGGCAGCACACAGCAGCATCATGTAGAGAATCGAGAACTTAAAGAGGCTGCGTGCCTGTTCTTTGTCCTCGGGGGCTTGGGTCAACTGCCACGCGCGGTAAATAAACCAACTACCAAGGGCGATCGCCACCACACCATAGCCCCAGCCCACGACACCACAGGGGTAGATTAACAGCAGACTGGTGGGCACCAGTGCCAAGGTGTAGAGAAAAATCTGCCGTGCCGTGACGCGATCGCCGTTAACCACCGGCAGCATCGGCACCCGCACACGGGCATAGTCCTCTTGAATCAGCATCGCCAACGGCCAAAAATGGGGCGGCGTCCAGATAAAGATAATGGCAAACAGCACCCAAGCCGCCCAACTCAGTTCTCCCGTCACCGCTGCCCAACCCACCAAGGGGGGAATCGCCCCAGCCGCACCGCCAATGACGATATTTTGCGGCGAAGACCGCTTCAGCCAGTGGGTATAGACCCCCACATAAACCGCAATTCCCGCCATAGCAAGGCTCGCACTCAGGAGGTTGGCAAACACTGCCAAGAGGCTAAAGGCCGTTGTTGCCAAGAGCACTGCTAGAAACAGCGCTTCCCAAGGAGCCACCCGACCCGCTGGCAAAGGGCGACGGCGCGTCCGCTCCATAATGGCATCAATATCGCGGTCATAGAGACAGTTGAGCGTATTCGCTGCCGCCGCTGCACAGGCACCACTGACAAGGGTTATCAGGAGCAATTGGGGAGCCACCCGACCTTGGCTTGCCACTTCCATTGCTGCCGCAGTTGTAATCAAAAAAAGCAGAATTAACCGCGGTTTGGTGAGTTGGACATAGTCCACTAATTTTGTCGAAAGATCCCCCGTTGAGGAGGAAAGTCTGGCTAAGAATGTCATGCGAGCCTCAAGATCGTTCAAAACTTATGCTTCAGGGAACCGGATGGGCAATCGCGCCACGCCAATGTGGAAATGGCAACCAACACCCCCAAGAGGGTGGCGCCAATCATTTGATGGGCAACGGTGAGAGCCGGCACCTGTAGCTTTAGTTGTAGGGTGCTCCAGCCCAAGGCCACCTGCAGAGCCACCACTGGCAGGAGTGAGAAACTGAGTTGGCGCAAGAGGGAGGCCAAGGCGGGGCTACGCCAAGCGACAATCACTACCCCTAAAACACTCAGGGTAGCTGGGACAGCACCGATCAGATGGCTATTGAGGACTACACACAGGCGATCGCCATAGAGACACTGATGCACTGCCCACTGCGAAGACACCAAGCCCCCTAACAAACTTTGGCCATAGACACATAGCGCGGCAATCACTGCGGCAATCCGCAACCAACGGGCGCTCCCCGTACCCCGAAAGGGAGCGAAACCAACGGTGATGGCTGCCAAAAGGCAAAAGAAGAGCAGTCCTGTGCCCAGGTGAGCGGTAACAATTTCAAAGCGCAGCAACTCAGTCACCGTCAGGCCACCGAGAATCCCCTGCACAATCACAAGGCACAGTGCCGCCGCAGCAGCAGAGGGCACCCAAGGGGGCAGAGCTTGCCGCCAAGCCACACTCAATCCTACAAAGGCGATCGCCATCAGCCCTAAACTGGTGGCCAGCAGGCGGTGAAACCACTCTAGGAAGATCTGCAAATCCATTTGCGGTACCAGCGTGCCAAAGCACAACGGCCAATCGGGACAGGCTAAACCGGCATCCATCACCCGTGTGGCACTGCCCACCGCCATCAAAAAGAGGGTAAAGACCGTCATCAGCAGCACGAGGCGAAAAATCCACTGGCGACGGACACTCGGATCACTGCCTAGGGTCAAGGGTGAGACATGAAAAGGCCCCAGCACGGATTTTTCCTCGACAGCAACAACTTCTTCATGGTAAAGAAGCTAAGGGGGAGATCAGGGCTGGCGTGAAAATCTATAGCTTTTCTTTAAGTTTTCGCTAGAGTATAAATTTTTCTTGCATTTGATTGCCGAGTTTGAAGGTCTAAAACGATGGCTCTCCGGCACTGGGTTGACGCTGCAAAAAGTGGAGAAAATCCAACAGTTCTTCATCGCTCAGTTGCTGGCGCGATCGCTTGCCGTAGCGTTCGAGTAAACAGGCACGGCCTTGGGCTTCTGTCCATCCCAAGCGTTTCATTTCGACAGTGGTTTGGGCAATTTCATCCGCCAGATCCACGGGTTCGCGCTTAGGGGGGGGCTTCTCGCTAACAGGTTTGACCGCTGGCTTACTGCGACGGGGATTGGGAGGGGGGGTGGGTTCTAGGAGCAGATCAGTATTGCTGGCCTCTGACCAAGGAGCTGCCTCGAGGGCTGCGGGGGTGCGGGGAATCAGTTCCGCCTCCGTTTGCACAGGGAGGTGAATACCGAGAAGTTGCAGGGCACGCTGGCGGGCACTATCTTCCGCCTGTTCTAGGGTGGGGGCAGCAGCCATCCCCGTGGCTAGAATCGTGTCGCCCACAAGGAGGGTGGTTTTGACAATAAAGAGGCCGTCATGAATTTGCAATAAATCACTGACAATGCTGCCGGTCGGATAGCGGCGGTGGAATTCGCTCATGGGGTTGCCGCAATAAAACGACGCATCGAGTTGATCTTATCCTATCCTTGCTGAAGGGCTGGCCTAGAGGAGATTCAGTACTGCCTTGTGAACCGCAGCCGATTGCAGGTAGGGTTGATAGTCGGGCACGGGGGCTGCGAAGGTGTGTTGCCATTGGTGGATCAAGGCAGTGGGGTCAGGGGGCAATGCTGCTAGTTCAACCCCCGCCATACCCGTATCGGCCATGAGGTAACTCACCTTGGGATCATAGCTGAGGGCAAAACAGCGACAACCCACACTGGCCGCCATGATCAGGGCATGGAGGCGCATGGCGATCGCCCCCGCCGTTGTTGCCAACAGTCCCTTCATCTCGCGGGGATCCTCACAGGACACAAGTTGCGTCTGCTCAGGCTGCAATGCCCCATAGAGATCCTCAGCCAAGGGCAAATCCTGTTGGGGCTGAAAGGGCAACAGCAAAAGCGGTACCCCCGTCTCTGCCTGCCACTGCCGCAAGGCCATTTTTAGAAGCTGCCAGCGATCGCCCGTGAGGTGTCGATGGGGACGTAAACACACAGCAATGGGCGCCTTGTCCTTGGGAGGTAGAACAGGACGGGCTGACATCAGCCACACGGGATCGGCACCCTGTTGATGGGGAATGCCCCACTGCCGCAAGAGAGCCGCTGACCCGGAATCGCGCACCGTGACTGCAAGACAACGCCGCAGAAGTGCCCGTGTCCACCAACGATAGAGGGGCGATCGCACTGGTCCAATCCCCTGTGCCCAGGCAAGGGTGCGACAGCCAAAGCGCTGTGCAAGGGTCATCAAACCAAGGTAATAGAGGGGGCTGCGCCAACTGGTGACATCCTGAATGAGGCTCCCACCACCCCAAATGAAGGCTTGGCTCTGTTGTAGGGTGCGCAGCACCTTTGGCCACTGGCGGCGATCGCAGGTAGCAACGCCATAGCGGGCTGCTGTAGCTGTAGGATTGCCGCTGAGGACGACCGGTGAAACGTGGGGCGGCAACTGTTCGAGGAGCGTTGCCAAGAGGGCTTCGTCCCCGGCATTGCCATAGCCGTAGTAGCCACAGAGAAAGACTTGACTCATGGGACAGGCTCCACTAGCGGCACTGCCTGAAGAATGTCTTGAAGAACGTTGATCAAGGCGGGGGTGGGTTGAATGGCTGGCACCAAGGAAACAGCGTGGTGGGGATACCTGACTTGCAATGTCGCTAGTTGGCTGTGGACCTGATCAACGGTTTTACCGCCAAAGAGAAAGTAGCCATAAATTTTGCTACTGGTATATCCCTGAGCCATCCGCGTCTCAATGGCATGGTCTAAACTTCCCACTTCAGTCAGGAGCGCTGGATGCACACCACAGGTCTGACACAGTTCCTCAAACCAAGGGCGAACTTCAGGCCGACGACTGCCGTGGCCAAGGAGAATATCGGCGGCTGCATCAGCGATCGCCCGTTGTAACCATGCTTGAAAAAGCGGCTGTCCCCCCAAGAAGGGGAGTAATTGCATGGGAAGCACCGACTCGGCTGCCGCGATCGCCTGCGGCAGATCCACCACCACATGGTTGCCCGGCAGTAAAAACAGGGGTAAAATGACTACCCGCTGAGCACCTTGGCGTTGCGCTTGGCCACTGAATTCCTGAATCTTGTTAGGCAGTGGTTCTTCCTCAAGGGTGCCCCAGCCCACCATTCCTAGGCGGGTGAGTTGCTGACACAAAAAGGCCATGGCCGCCTGTGGCTCAGGGGCAGGACTGCCGTGGCTAATGAGAAAGTAGGCCATCATGATGGGGCAGAAAAGCGCGATCGCCAGTTCTCACTCAAGAGTTCCTGTTGCGGTACCAAGACCTGCTCCCCAGAGGTCAACCACTTCACTTGCACGGTGCGATCTGTAGCCTCACTCTCGCCAATCACCAGACACACCGTAGCACCAACGCGATCGGCGCGCTTGACCTGTTTACCAAAGGCACTGCCGCTGAGATCCACCTCAACGGTGTAACCTTGATGCCGCAATTGCTGTGCCAAAATCAGGCCTTGGCGTTCGGCAGCTTTGCCACGGGTCACCATATAAAGGTAGGGTTGATCGCGCGGCGGCAACGGGCGATCGCGCAGGAGTAAAATCAATCGTTCCAGTCCCATCGCCCAACCAATGGCGGGGGTGGCAGGTCCCCCTAATTCCTCGACAAGGTGATCGTAGCGCCCCCCTCCACAGACGGTTCCCTCATTGCCCAAACGCAAATCCTGAAATTCAAAGGCGGTGTGGGTATAGTAGTCGAGGCCCCGCACAAGGGCAGGATTTATCTGGTAGCGGATGCCCAGATCCTGCAAGAGGGATTGCACCTGCTCAAAATGGTTGCGCGATCGCGGACTGAGATAATCCAACAGCCGCGGCGCTTCCTTAACAATCGCTTGGGTGTGAGGGTCTTTACTATCGAGGATGCGCAGGGGATTGCGGTGGAGGCGTTCTTGGGAATCGGGGTCTAACTCTGCCTTGTAGGGGGTGAGGTAATCCACCAAGGCCTGACGATACTCACTGCGATCCTCGCGATCGCCCACGGAGTTGAGCATCAGGGTTAACTCCTTCAATCCCAGGGCCTGCAAAATATCTAAAGCCACAGCAATGACTTCGGCATCGGCACGGGGATCGGCACTGCCTAAAACTTCCACCCCCAACTGGTGAAACTGGCGATAGCGACCGGACTGTGGCCGCTCGTAGCGAAACATGGGCCCTAGGTACCACAGGCGTTGGACACCCCCTTGGCTGTGCAAACCATGTTCAATATAGGCGCGCACCACCCCCGCCGTGCCCTCTGGCCGCAGCGTCAGCGACCGTTGACCGCGATCGCTAAAGGTGTACATTTCCTTACTGACAATATCGGTGGCTTCACCAATGCCCCGCTCAAACAAAGGGGTTTGCTCAAAAATGGGAGTGCAAATTTCGCGGTAGGCAGCGCGATCTAAAATCTGGCGAGCAATGGTTTCTAAATACTGCCAATAGACCCGCTCAGCGGGCAAAATATCGCGAGTTCCCCGTGGTGCTTGCAAACCCATGTGTGGTCAATGCGCAAATGAAACAGACGTATTATACCTGCCTAGCTTCCTAGTAACTTCTCCACCCGCTCTAGAACCTCGCGAATGTGCTTTAATTCCCCGAGAATTTCCTTGAGGAGATCATCTGTCGGATTGGGGGGCGTGGTTTTTAATTCCACTTGGAGGGTAGTAATGCCCATCACGTCACGGGCAAAACGAGCCACTTCATTGGGGTGAAACAGCAGCGGTTCACGACGGCTTTTGCGATGCTCTGGATTGAGGCGTTGGGGATCAAAGGGGGGATTAATGGTTTCATTATTGGTGTTGACATAACGATAAATAGACGCACGGGAGCGGCGGAGAGTTTGCTGCACTTGATCAATGGTCATTAACTCATCCCCCCCCGCAGGATAGGAAGAACGCTGCATTGAGAACGGCCAAACGGTAATGTTGCTATCAAACTTATTTTACTGTAAGGATATGGACATCAAATCGTCAGGTTTTCATGCTAATTCCTTGGGCGTTAGGCGGAAAGGGGCGTTGTTGGTGTGCCAACAGGCCACTGGCAAATGAGAATGCCATTGCCGAGCGATCGCCCCCCGCTAAATCCGCAAGGGCTTGAACACGTGCCTCACCGCTTAAGTATTGCACACGAATTACCGTTGTGGCGGCACTGGGATCAATGTCCTTTTGCACCAAATAGTGATGATCAGCCGCTGCCGCAATCAAGGATTGATGGGTAACGCACAACACCTGATGGGTTTCCCCCAATCGTCTTAAACTCTCGGCGATCGCCCCCGCCACGCGTCCGGAAACCCCAACATCAATTTCATCAAAAATTAGCGTTTTCGGTGTTTGCTGTGTCGTCAAGCAGGTCTCCAACGCCAGTGAAAATCGGCTCATTTCACCGCCAGAGGCCACCTCCCCAAGGGGTTGCAGGGGTTGGCCAGGATTGGCACTCCAGAGAAACGTAATCTCGTCACTACCGTGACTACTGGCTTCTGTGGTTGTGACCTGCACGATAAAACGGGCTTGGGGGAGTCCAAGGGGTTGAAGATGGGTCAGCAGGTCTTGTTCGAGGCGTTCTGCTGCCTTTAGTCGTAATTCGTGAAGTGCCGCACTGGCTTGTTCAAGGGTCTGCCGCAGTTGGGCAACTTCTGCTTCTAGGGACTCTTGGCTAGTAGAGGCATCCCTGAGGGCAGCTAATTCTGCTTGGATGCGATCGCGATAGGCAATGACACTGGCTAAATCAGGGCCATACTTGCGACACAGGCGTTGTAATTGGTGAATGCGCTGACCGAGGGCATCGAGTGTGGCTGGATCCGCATCGAGGCGATCGGCATAACTGCGCAGTTGGCGGGCGGCTTCTTCGGTGTGGGCGATCGCCCCTGCCAACAATTCGCTCATCGGCTGAAGCGCTGGATCCCAGTTGGCAATGGCTTGCACTGCCCCTTGGGCTTGGGCCAGCAACGTCACCACACTCGGTTCCCCTTCGTAGAGGAGGTGATAGGCCTGTTGGCTTTGGCTTTGTAGTTCCTGCACATGGCTGAGGCGTTGGTAGTCCTGTTGCAATTGGGTCAGTTCTTCAGGGTCGTCTAGGGCAGCCGGCAACAGTTCTTGGAGTTGAAAGTGCAGTAAGTCGAGTCGCTGGAGCCGTTGCTGTTCCTGAGCGGCAAAATCCTGCAATTCCCGTTGCCGTTGTTGCCATACTCGGTAGGCGTCTGCCACCCGCTGCCGCTGGCTCATTAAGGCCTCGCCCCCATAGCGATCAAGCCAATCCCGCTGTTGAGAGGCACTGGCCAGTTGTCCTGCCTGTCCTTGAGCTGTCAGGCGCACAAGGTGCCGCCGCAATTCCTGAAGTTGCTGGCGATTCACTAGCACACCATTGACGCGGCTGCGACTGCGAAAGGTCTCCCCCTTGAGACTAAACTCGCGGCTACAGATCACCTCATCCCCTTCAGCATCAATTTCTAGGGTGGCCAGCCAGTCTCTCACTGGGGGGGTCAGGGTGAAAGTGGCTTCGATACAGCCCTGCTCTGTCCCCGATCGCAATTGCCGCGCCGAGAGCTTCCCCCCAAGGAGAGCATCAATGGCATCGAGGAGAATCGACTTGCCTGCCCCCGTTTCCCCCGTGAGGACATTCAACCCCCGCTGAAAGGTCACCTCTAGCTCCGCAACGAGGGCAAAGTTCTGAATCCGCAGCGTTTGTAGCATTGTGGCTCCACTAGAGCAACGGTTCTAGGGCCATCCTTGAGCAAAGGGCGGTGACCCACTTTTGGAATCGTGCGACTTGATTTTGTACCGCTGATTAGCCTACATAGTATGAAGGTAACATTTTGCAACAATGTGAGGAGCGACCGCGCGGATGATCACGGAGGCAGCGATCCCGGCCACGGTTCCCAAGGAATTTTTAGGTCCCCCGGTGGGCTTTAATCCCACCTTAGTGATGTTTTTTGCCGCATTTGCGATCGCCATTTTATCCACTTGGGGCTACTTTCAAGGTCACTGGCCGGGCTGGGTCTCATTTGTGGCCAATATGCTGGCCTTGCACCTCATGGGCACAGTAATCCACGATGCCTCCCACAATGTTGCCCACAGTAACCGCATTATGAATGCAATTATGGGTCATGGCAGTGCCCTGATGTTGGGGTTTGTTTTCCCTGTCTTTACACGGGTGCACATGCAGCACCATGCCCATGTCAATGATCCCGAAAACGATCCCGACCACTATGTCTCCAAAGGGGGACCCCTGTGGCTGATTGCACCCCGCTTTTTCTACCATGAGGTGTTCTTTTTTAAGCGGCGGCTTTGGCGCAACTATGAACTTTGGGAGTGGTTTCTCAGTCGCTTGACGCTGGTGGGCATTGTGATCTTTGCGGCGTTTAATGGCTATTTAGACTACGTGCTTAATTATTGGTTTTTGCCTGCCGGGGTGGTGGGTCTGATGTTGGGGCTGTTTTTTGACTATTTTCCCCACCGTCCCCATACCGAGCGCGATCGCTGGCACAATGCCCGCGTTTATCCCAGCCGCCTCCTAAACATCCTCATTTTTGGTCAAAACTATCACCTCATCCACCATCTCTGGCCGAATATCCCTTGGTACAAAGTGCAGCCGGCCTACTACGCCGTTAAACCCCTCCTCGATGCCCACGGCTGCAAACAGACCCTTGGTATATTGGAACCAGGGAATTTCTTGCCCTTTCTCTATGATGCTTTGGTGGGTTTGCATTTCCATCGCCCTCGTTCTTCCTGAGGTGAATCTCCGGTATGCTGGCTGACGCTGCGGGCGATCGCCCCCCTGTGGTGGCGGTTGAGAACTTACAAAAGTCCTACCGTAGCGGATTTTGGCTGCGGACGGTGCTCACGCCCCTCAAGTCTGTCTCGCTGCGAGTGTACAAGGGGGAAACCTTTGGCCTACTTGGCCCCAATGGCGCCGGTAAAACCACCCTGCTGAAGATTCTCTTGGGGCTAGTGCAACCCAGTGCAGGGCAGGGTACGCTGCTGGGACATCCCTTGGGGGATCGCGCCGTGCGGCAGCGGATTGGCTACCTGCCGGAAAACCCCTACTTTTATGACTATTTGACGGCTTGGGAGTTCCTAGAGTTTACGGCGGGACTCTTTGGCCTCAGTGCCGCCACCTGCAAAGAACGCATTCCTCTGCTGTTGGAAATGGTGGGCCTCAACCTCAAGGATGCCCGCAAAAAGCAAATGCGCCGCTACTCGAAGGGGATGGTGCAGCGGGTAGGATTGGCGCAAGCCCTGATTAACGATCCCGAAGTGGTCTTTTTGGACGAACCCATGTCGGGTCTCGACCCCCTTGGCCGCTACCAAATTCGCGAGATCATTCTTTCCTTAAAACAGCAGGGCAAGACGATCTTCTTTAATAGTCATGTCCTAGCGGATGTGGAGGCCATCTGCGATCGCATTGGTATTTTGGCGCAAGGGCAATTGATTTGCGCAGGCGGTGTGGATGAACTCCTTGGCAGTAGCGAAGCCTATCACGTGGTGGGCAAAGGCGGTCATGTGGATGGCCTTCAGGAATGGCTCTATTCCTTAGATATTCAGGGCGATCGCTGGCAAGGCGTGATCAAAATTCCCCTACAACGCTTCCTCACCCTCGTTGAAGAAATGGGCGGTAAAATCCTCCAACTGCGCCTTGCTCGCCCCACCCTCGAAGAGTTTTTTGTGGAACAACTGCGTCAACAGGGGATTCAAGTGAGCCATTAGGGATGCAATCCATCTGAAGCCCTCGTCGCAAAAGGTCATCATCTATGCTGAACTGGCGCCGTTTTCTCTGGTTGAGTTGCTTGGCCGCTCTCTTAGTGGTTGCCTGCGGTACCTCTGCCTCTTCTGTGGCCACTGATACCCTCAGCCAGCAAATTGAGCAATTGCGACAGGCGCCCCTCACCGTCGTCGTTGAGAATGCCCAAGGCCGTCCGATTCCCCATGCCCACGTCCAACTGCTGCAGCAAAGCCATGCCTTTCCCTTTGGCGTTGCCCTCGATACGGAGATGTTTCGCCCCAGCCCACCTCCGGCTGCTGACTGGTACAAACAAACGGCTCAGGCAAACTTCAATGCCGCCGTCCATGAAAATGCCCTCAAGTGGTATCAATTGGAGCCAGAGCAGGGCAAGCTGGACTTTACTATGGCTGACGCCCTCTTCAGCTGGGTGCAGGCCCAAGGCTGGCCAATGCGGGGGCATACCCTCTTTTGGGAAGTGGAGCAGTTTAATCCCCCATGGCTGAAAACACTACCGCCGCAGCAATTGCGCGCAGCGGTGAAAAACCATGCCATTACTGTCTGTCGCCACTATCGCGGTCGGATCAACGAATTTGATGTCAACAATGAGATGCTCCATGGCAATTTTTTCCGCAGTCGCCTTGGGGAGGGCATTGTTAAGGAGATGTTTGCATGGTGCCGCGAGGGCAATCCCGATGCGATTCTCTATGTCAACGACTACGGCATCATTGAGGGCGATCGCCTGAACGACTATGTTGAGCAAATTCGCAGTCTCTTGGCCCAAGGGGTGCCCCTTGGCGGGATTGGGATTCAAGCCCATCTGGAATATCCCTTAGATGAGGCCAAAATGCAGCGTGCCCTCGATACCCTCGCCCAGTTCAATCTCCCCTTGAAAATTACCGAAGTGAGTGTGAGTTTGGCCGATGAGCAACAGCAGGCCCAGACCCTGCGCCAAATTTATCGCATTGGTTTTGCCCACTCCGCAGTCAAGGAAATTTTGCTTTGGGGCTTTTGGGCGGGGAACCATTGGCGTCCCCAAGCCGGACTCTATCGCCAAGACTTTTCCGCCAAGCCAGCGGCGATCGCCTACCGCAAACTGCTGTTTGAGGAGTGGTGGACAAAGGTGACGGGTCAAACCAATGCCCAAGGCCAATGGCAAGGACGCGGCTATCTTGGTCGCTATCGCTTAACAGTGACAGCCCAAGGCCAAACCCGCACACAGGAGTTGACACTGCCTCAAGGGGGGACAACCGTCACCGTTCGGCTATGAGCCTAGCCCCGCATCGCCCCCATCAAGAGGGACAGCCAACCCAAGGGATTGCCGCCAGCGTAAATGTCCATGACCGCCTGCGCCAGTTGGGGTAGGCTGCGATGGCCATAGAACCAAGGGGGCGTCACCGGTAACTGGAAGGGAACACGCACCACGGCTTTTTCGGGATAGTCAAACAGGAAGCTATTGTGAACCACGCCCACCCCAGAACCAATGGCCGCTGGTGTATGTCCGGGAAAGGCCCCCCAAGGCGTACAGCCCAACCCATAGGCCAAGGAGACCCACGCATTAATGGCAATAGAACCGTAGCGCAGTTGGGCGATCGCCTGTTCCAGCACTTCTGCACAGCTGGCCTCAGTGCGCGGATCAACGATTAGACTACAGCCGAGGGTACCCCAGAGCCGCTCATTGACAAAGGGCACGGCAGTGGTGAGGTAGGCGGCGGCATCGCTAACGGGCAGTTGCACCTCTGCCAACAGACCACAAAAGACCTCTTCTTGGAAAATGCGGGGATTGGCCGTGGGGGTGAGGCCTTCAATCAGGGTCCAAGGAATTGTGCCTTCGACAGCGGGACTCAGCACCGTGGCTTGGGGATAATCCGCCAGAAACGACTCATAGCGGGCGATCGCCCCCGGATAATAGGCAGGGCGAGGGGGAATCGCTTGCAGTTGTGCCTTCAGGGCGTTGAGGAATGCCTCTCGCTGCGGCCATCCCGCAGCCGTGACGAGGATTTGCGCCCCAATGCAGTTAAAGCTGGCGTTATGGACAAGGGCACTGGCCACTTGGCGGGCTTGGTAGGTCAGTTCTGCTGCTGTCCATTCGCCGGGAACGATCAACAGGGGAGTGACATTTCCCAGTTCTGCTGTCACGGGTTTGGTTAGCTTCCGTTGTTGGCGAGCTTTGCGAATGGCCTGCTCGGCCGCCGTTTCTCCCCAAACAAGGCGATTGTAGGTGTGGTGGGAACCGGTAATGTGAATGTGCTGCGTCAATGGATGATGGCAGAGGGCTTCCCCTAGGGCGGCATCTCCTTCAACAATCTCAAGGAAACCCGCCTCAATTAAGGGCGCACAAATCTTGCGAAAACACTCCGTCAAGGGCGCCAAGAGGGGATTCATCTTCAGTAGTGCCACTCGATTGGCCGCCACCAGTTGATAGAGGGCATCCGCCAAGCACAATGATGTGATATTGCCCGCCCCCAGCACCACAACGACCCCCGGCGGCGGTGGGTTACGGTGGGCACTGCCCTGACTTGGGGGTTGATCGGGTTGGAGCCAAACTTCGGCTTTCACCCCAAACCAAAGTAAACGCTCTTGCCAATTGCGCGGCAGAATGTCAGCGATCGCCTGACCGGTGGGGGCGGTTCGCCAGCGGGGCACTGGGGGGGCGGCTTCGTGACGCAGGGCATAGAGATAGTGATCCAGCTTGAGGATGAGTCCCAAAGGACCTGTTGTCCACTCTTCCCCTGCCCAAACCCCTTGGGGATCAATGCCTTTGATTTGACAGGCCAAGGTCACCCATTCTGAAGCATGGCGACGGGCAAGGGTTTTCATTGCTTGGAGATAGCCCATGCGCTCTCGCGGTGCGAGGGATTGCCAGCGGCTGGCCTGCTGATGGAGGCGTTCCAGTTCGGGAATGGTGGTTGTTGAGAGTGTCATAAAAGGTGGTTGATTTTCTCCTGTGGGCATGGTTTGACAGCGGTGCCGGTGTGCTGTTGTCGTCAATACTCCTCTGCCAAGAAACTCAATCGCGATCGCCAGCCCGCTGCGCTACATTAAAAAATTATGAACGATGCAAGGGAGGTAAGGCGTGATTCGTCCCGACAGCGAAGTCATTTTAGAGGTGCGTGATCTCACGGCCAGTGTGGAGGACACCCCCATTCTCAAAGGCCTGAATCTGACGATTCGCGCTGGGGAAATTCACGCCATCATGGGTCCCAATGGCTCCGGCAAAAGCACCTTCTCCAAAATTCTCGCGGGTCATCCCGACTACACCGTAACTGGTGGCAAAGTGCTCTACAAAGGCAAAAATCTCTTGGACTTGCCCCCAGAGGAACGTGCTCGCGAAGGCGTCTTTTTGGCGTTTCAATACCCCCTTGAAATTCCGGGGGTGAGCAATCTCGACTTTTTGCGGGTGGCCTACAACGCCAAGCGCAAGCATCAAGGTCTCGAGGAACTGGATGCCTTTGACTTTGATGATCTCGTGCGACAGAAAATTGAACTGGTGAAGTTGGATGAAGGCTTCCTCAATCGCGGGGTGAATGAGGGTTTCTCTGGCGGCGAGAAAAAGCGCAATGAAATTTTGCAAATGGCTCTGCTGGAGCCGACTCTAGCCATTCTCGATGAAACCGACTCTGGGCTTGATATTGATGCCCTGCGCATTGTTGCCAATGGGGTCAACCAACTGACTCGTCCTGATAACTGCATTCTGCTGATTACCCACTATCAACGGCTGCTGGACTACATCGTGCCCGACTATGTCCATGTGATGGAGGGGGGACGGATTATCCTCACTGGCTCGAAGGAACTGGCGCTAGAACTGGAAGCACGGGGCTATGACTGGGTTCGCGAAGAGGAGGGGGCTGTATCATGACCATTACAGTCAACGCCAATTCCGATCAAGCGGATCTGCCCAAGGCCAGTCGCGCCAATGAACTCAATGATCTATTGAACTGCGCACCGCCCCCGCGCCATGCTGAGTTAGAAGCACTCCGCCAAGCAGCCCGCGATCGCCTCCATGAGCAAACCTTGCCCACCCCCCGCGATGAGGATTGGCGCTTTACGGATTTATCGGCTTTACGGACGCGATCCTTCCAAGCCCCCATTGCCCCCCTCAATCCAGAAATTGTTGCCGAAGTGCGGCATCTGCTGTGTGAGCGCAGCTTTCCAACCGTTGCCCAAATTGTTCTGATTGATGGCTATTTTTGCGGAGAACTCTCCCGTGTGAATGCCGCTGGGGTTGAGCTATTGCCCCCTTCCCTGCCAGCGATCGCGCCCCCAGAGGTCTTTAGTGATCTCAATGCCGCCATGCTTGCGGATCGGGTTTGTCTGCGTCTATCGGGGACTCTCCCTGAACCGGTGGAGGTGTTCTGTGTCAGTAGTCGGCAGCAGCAGAGTGTGGTGTCACCGCGTCTGACAGTTCAAGTTGCTGCCCACGGTCAAGCTACCCTGATTGAACGCTTTTTGTCCCTCACGGGCGATCAACAGTTCACCAACAGTGTCACGGAACTCTCCCTAGGAGCCAGTGCCCGCCTGCGCCATGTGCGGATTCAACACCAATCACCAACGGCGATTCACATTGGCTGTACAGCGGTGTGCCAAGCCCAAGACAGTGACTACGAGGGGCACGCCGTTGATTTGGGGGGATGCTTGAGCCGCCACAATTGGCAGGTGCAGATCCAAGGCAGTGGCAGCCAGACAATCCTGAAGGGACTGGCGATCGCCATGGATAGCCAAATTATGGACACCCACTCGGCAGTGTTCTTTAATGCTCCCCATAGCGGCAGTGAACAGATTCACAAGTGCATTCTTGGCGATCGCGCCCACGGCATTTTTAATGGCCGTATTGTTGTGCCACAGGTTGCCCAACTAACCGATGCCAGTCAACTGAACCGCACCCTGCTGCTTTCGGACAAAGCCCGCGTGGATACCAAGCCCCAACTAGAAATTGTGGCTGATAACGTCAAGTGCTCCCACGGTGCCACTGTCAGTCAACTGGCGGCAGAGGATATCTTCTATCTGCGCAGTCGTGGCCTTGATGAGCGCCAAGCGCGGGATTTACTGGTGAAGGCCTTTGCCCTTGAGCAACTGGTGGAGATTGAGCCAGACCCCCTGCGGCAGGAAATTGAAGAAGCGCTCTTGGCTAAGCTACACTAACCCCTGTTCTTTGGGCAGCATGAATCTTGGCCAAGAAGAATCAGGTGGCGATCGCGCCCCCACCAGAGCCGCTGTTGCTGACGAAGGTGGTGGAGTAAGCGGGTTACGGTCACCCGAGTAATGCCTGTGTAGCGGGACAGTTGGGCATGGGTGAACCGCACAGGGAGGCGAACACCCGCGGGGGTGCTGACCCCAATCATTTGCCCCAAAACCACTAAAACTTCATACAATCGCTGCACAGCAGTGGGATAATGACCGGCCTTCAGTAACAGATCACTGTAGTACTGCCGATACTGTTGCCCCTCGCAAATGAGGCGTGGCAAGTGGGCAGATGCGTGTACCTCAGCGGCCGTAAATGAGAGGAGGCGACTTGGGCTCAGCGCCTGTATTTCATAGCAAAGATCAGGGGAGCCACAAACGGCCATTCCCGCCGTCCCTAACCCAATAAAACAGAGGTTGCCGTCGCTGTCGACGAGGTTGATCTCAATAATCCCTGTTTCAATCAGCCAAACACGCTCCCGCAGCACGAGGGATGCGTTGCGGCCTAGCTCAAAAGCTGGGTAGGCTTTCGCCACAGTTGTGGCTGGATCAATAGGTGTGTAGAGGGGGACGGACATCATTCCCATACCCAAAAACGGAATGATTACTATTATCAAAATTCAAAAGAGAGGCAACCCCGCATTCACTGAGTTGCCCCAAAACCATCTAGAGACCAAACTCTTGCTTGAGTTGTGCGACCCACTGCTGAACGCGTTGATCCGTAAGATCGGACTGGTTGTCTTCATCAATGAGTAGACCCACAAACCGATCTCCCCGCAGCGCTTGGGAGGCATTGAATTCATACCCCGCCATCGACCAGTATCCTACCGTCTCACCACCCCGTTCACTGATTTTTGCCTCAAGAATACCAATGGCATCGCCAAAGTTGTCAGCATAGCCCACTTGATCTCCTGCGCCAAAGTAGGCCACTTTTTTGCCAGTGAAATCAATGCTGTCTAGCTCCTCGTAAAAGCCCTCCCAGTCGGCTTGAAGTTCGCCCACATTCCACGTTGGACAGCCGATAATCAGACGATCGTAGGCTTCAAAGTCAGAGGGACTTGCTGATGCTATATCATGCAGTTCTACCACCGCAGCATTGGCAAAGGCGGACTGGATTTTCTCTGCAATCATCTGGGTGTTGCCAGTTTGGGTTCCATAAAATAAGCCAATTGTTGCCATCGATAACATCCTCGTAAATTTTTGCTGGCGTTCTCCTAGGATGTTCTGGGGCGATCGGCAGGATTGGGGAGCCTGTGAACACTGTCGTGCTCCCCTATTTATTATTGCAAATTTATTTCAATTGGAAACCTGTTTTAGAAGACTCGCTGTTGATCGTCCAAAAATTTCGAGCCTCTGTTCAGCACCGATTGTGCCCTCAATGGAGTCGTCGTAGTTGGCAATCAAAGCTCCCTTGTACTGAAGCAGCTATGGTCAAGAGGCCAACCAAGGGCAGAAGGTTCTTAGGAATCTGAGTAAGCGATCCCCACCATCTAGGCGGTGCTGCTGGCGAGATCACCCGAAGCGCTTACCGCGCATTTTCCAGCCCGTTAAAAACATCAGGAGCAAGACGCCACTGAGCGCCAAGATGTAGAGAGGCTTGAAGGCAACACCCAAATAGGCTCCTTCATGGATCTGGAGTAAGACAGCCAGCTGCTGTTTTGGCAAATGCAGCCACTGTTGACTCAAGTGGTAAGCAACTCCTGTGATGGCACTCACCAAAAGCGGCAGCAAGACAACAGTAGCTCCATACTGATGGATGAGTCTCAGGGTGCTACTTGGCTGAGCCAGCCTGCGGTACTGCTTGAGTCGTCTGGGATTGATTAACCTAAAACCACTGACGGTCAGTACGACCACCCCTAACCCCAAGCAGAGCACATAGAGCAAACTGAAGGACTCCCCCAAAAAGGTGCCCGTGTGGATTGTCATCATCAATTTGCCAAAGTCTTTGGATAGTCCTAACCAACTGCGACCCAACCGATAGGCCAAGCCTGTCCACATCGTTAACCCCAAGGGCAGCCACAGCGCGATCGCGACTTGACGATGCAGTTGACGTATTTTCATTCTCGCCCGTCCCCATTCAACTCAGTAGATGACTGAAAGGAATACCTTGGCTTAAATATCTGCCCATTTGCGCAGTAAATTGGCGTGCACCTTGCAGAGCAGGTCAAACTCAATGGCTTTCCCCTGTTTTTCAAAAATGCTGCGACGAACAGTATCCAGTTCAAACAGCAGTTCTCGTTCCAAGGGATCGCGAATTAAACTTTGCACCCATGTGACTGCTACAAGGCGAACACCCTGACTCACTGGTTCCACTCGATGCAAAAAGATGGCTGGATACGCAATCATTGAGCCCGCAGGCAACCTAAAGGACTGTTCGCCCAAACTGGTATCGAGAACCAAGGCTCCCCCTTCATAGGTACAAGGATCACTCAGAAAGAGGGTGAGGGACACATCAGAGCGACTCAACTGCTCACCGCTACCCATTAGGGCATTATCCATATGGGTGCCATAGACCATGCCGGGTTCGTAGCGGCTAAAAAGGATGGGACGGATGACCTTAGGTTGTACATAGGCTTGGAAGAGATGATTTCTTGTTAAGGCTGCAAGCACGATTCCTGAAGCCAGCGCATACGCCTCACTGTCTTGCGCCAATTGTTGATTGTCTTTAACCGTTCTTGCATAGAGCCCGGCAGTCAATTTGCCATCTACAAAGACCCCTGCCTCAAGGATGGCATTTAGGCGATGCAGTTCTTCAGAGGTTAAGACTTGATGGACTTGCAGTAGCATTGGCTCGCTTTCCTAGGGGCTGACCCATAAAGACAGCAACTTGGGGGGAGGAAAAACAAGGTTGACCTCCTCCCCGGCCTGAAGGCTGTAGATTCCTTCTTCCTGCTTTAACTTTACGAATGGGAATAGGACCACCAGCGTCGGCGTCGATAACGACCCTCTCCACCTTCCTCGCCTTCGCCCCATTCACCTCCTTCGGCCATCAGGTAAATGCTGGAGCCAATGGTTCGGTTTTTCGTAGCAGCGACAGCAGAAGCACTGGCAGCCGGCGCTGGGAACTCATAGGACACCCCTCCCTCTTCAGTACCGGCACTGGGATTGCTGCAACTCGCCATTGTGCTTGCCAAGCCTAGGGAGACAAATAGGCAGAGGGCTTTTGAACCGTAACTATTCATAGGTTGCTCCTTGTTCAATGGGCTTTTACCCCATGATTGTGCTCAAGAAAAGTAACAATCTAGGGAAGGTTGCTGTACTTAGGAGCGGGCGGGGAGCTTGACTGTAAAGGTGGTTCCCTGATGCCGCTGACTCTGGACGTCTACCGTGCCCCCATAGTGCTCAACAAGCGCCTTCACCACTGCTAAACCTAGCCCTGAGCCTTGGGCATGGTACAACTGTGCCTCCTGAGAACGCCAAAAGCGATCAAACACTCGGCAGATGTCTTGGGGAGGAATACCGATGCCAGTATCCTGAACCTCAACAATCGCAAACACGCCCCTTTTTCTGAGATCAATGGTTACAGCACCATGGCTAGGGGTATAGTGAAGCGCATTATCTAAAAGATTGCTAAAAATCTCATAAATTTGTTCAGGATTGCCATAGACATAGACATTGGTATCACAGTGATAAGTCAGATGAATCTGTTTTTTCTTAGCGCGATCCTGCTGTAGCTCAACGAGTGACTCCAATAGCTCATCCAAGTCAACATTGACCCATTGACTCTGATCAAGTTTATGATGATCCATACGCGCTAGGAGCAATAGCTGATTGATCAAGGTATTCATCTGGTAACAGGCGGATAAAATTACTTTGAATTTATTTGATTGGGATGGTTCAAGATTCTTGGAGTATTGCTCTAGCAAGGAAATCGAAGATTGAATTGCCGTTAGGGGATGTCGCAATTGATGGGAAGCATCTGCAGTGAATTGTTTCAATTGATTGAGTGAAATGAGAATCGGTTGAAGACTTTGATTAGTTAACCAAAATGCTGCCAAAAGGGTAATAATACTAATGCCGAGAATATTCAATAGAAAGATAGATTTTAAGTATTCTAGCTCCCGATCTAACTCAGTGGTTGATTCTATGACACAGACATAGCCAATGGCTTGGCGATGAGGCTCCATTTTGTTTGCTCTGGCATATACCGGCAGAAAGAAATAGCGATATTGATCTTCTTTGACAATTGTTCCAGCGTCAGAAAGATGATTCGGTATACTCACTTGATCCATCTTTCTGCCTTCATAAACAATTAATTTCCTATCCTTGTCATACCATTGAACACTCTGAGAAAAATGACTGGGGAAGTTTGTCATGACTTCATAGACAGACTCAAAATAATACTTGCCCATTAATTGAGAAACTGTAATTGGTTGCAAGTCTCCTGAAACATTTTTAGGAACATACCCTTTGTATTTTGGTTCTTTCTTTAACTCTTCATACTCGTGCTGCAGGATTTCCAAGATACTTGCAGACTGGGTGCCTACTTCTTTTAGATGATCGTCGAGTTGATTGTAGCGGTGATAAACAATCAGAGAGTAAATTGAGAATGAAGAGATAGATAAAATTCCAGTAATCACCAAAAAGTATATAAAAAATAGGCGATGCCGCAGATTACTAACTCGGCGATTCAAAGTTGGGATTAAGCCGATAGCCAAAACCATAGACAGTTTCAATAAAATTAGGAGGAGCCCCGCCTGCGTTCAGTTTGTGCCGCAGTCTCTTTAAGTGTACTTTAACGGCTTCTTCCCCTGGCACTTCCTCCAATGACCACGCATGATCGATAATTGCTGAGCGGCTAAGGATGCGACTGCCGTTACGCAACAACACCTCCAAAATGGCATACTCTTTGGGGGTCAGCTGGAGCTCTTGGTTGTTATAGGTGACTTTGGCTTTGTCTAGATATAGGGTGAGGGCGCCCCACCTAAGGACAGAGGAAAATGGTAGCGACTGACGCCTCAGTAGGGCACGCACCCTAGCCAACAGTTCGGCCAGATCAAAGGGCTTGACTAGGTAGTCATCGGCGCCGGCATCAAGACCCATGACTTTGTCAGTACTGGTGTCTCGAGCCGTTAGGATCAAAATAGGCAGCTGGTAGGCTCTCTGGCGAAGGATTTGGCACAGTCTTAGGCCGTCCATGCGCGGTAAGCCTAGATCTAAAATCAGTAGGTCAAAGGCAGTGGCCTCTAAATACTCAAGAGCTGATTCGGCATCATGTACCACTTCAGGGGTGTAGCGCTGATGGGCCAGGGATTCGGCAATTAAGTTGGCGATGGTTTGATCGTCTTCAACAATTAAAATTTTCATTAAGGCCGGCGGCGTGGGGACACCCCTGTGTTCGTTGCCGAGCTGTAGGACTAGGTGGTGTACTCGGCATTAATTTTAACGTAATCATAGCTGAGATCACAGCCCCAAGCGACACCTCGACCACTGCCATGACCAATACTGACTTCAATCACCACCGGATGGTCGAGGGACTGCTGGCCACTGGGATCGCTACTAGCGGCGGCTTGATTGACTAAGTAGGCATTGGCAGCGGCGCGATCGAAGGGTAAGGGTTGACCGTGGCGCATCATGGCAATCCCCCCAAGGGAAATGGCCAGATTACTGGCATCAAAGGGCACCCCAGCGCGGCCAGCAGCGGCGGCAATGCGTCCCCAGTTGGGATCCCGTCCATAGATGGCTGATTTGACGAGCATTGAACCCGCAATGGTTCTGGCCACTTGACGGGCAGCGGCATCATCACTAGCACCACTCACCTGAACTTCAATGAGACAGGTCGCCCCCTCGCCATCACGGGCGATCGCCTTCGCTAAATGGACACAGACCGCCGTTAACATTTCCTCAAGGCGGCTGGCCACTGCGCCCGGCTCCGTAATCGCAGGGGTACGCGATTGTCCATTGGCCAAAGCAATCACACTGTCATTGGTGCTGGTATCACCATCAACGGTAATTTGATTGAAGGAGCGATCGCAGGCGCGTTGGAGCATCTCCTGCCACAGATGGGGCGACACAGCAGCATCGCAGGTAATAAAGGCCAGCATCGTTGCCATATTCGGGTGAATCATCCCTGACCCCTTGGCCATGCCACCAATGCGAATGGGCTGCCCCTCCCACTCGGCTTCGAGGGCAATTTGCTTGGGCACCAAGTCTGTGGTTAGAATGGCTCGGGCAGCCGCCTCTCCACCGCCATCACTCAAGTTTGCCGTTAGCGTTGGCAGCGCTTGGCGCATCTTTTCAAGGGGAATGGGTTGACCAATGACCCCCGTCGAAGCCACGAGCACCATCTCTGGACTCACCCCCAAGGCCGTTGCCACCATATCCGCTTGGGCTAAAACCGCCTGCCAGCCCTGTTCTCCCGTAGCCGCATTGGCCTGACCCGAATTACACAAAATCGCCTGCGCCGCTCCCTTCGTTTGTAACCGCTGACGACAGTAGGTGACAGGTGCCGCACACATGTGGTTCGTCGTAAATACCCCAGCGGCGATCGCCGGCACATCGGAAACAATCAAGGCCAAATCCAGTGCCCCTGAAGCTTTGAGTCCTGCCGCAATGCCCGCAGCTCGATAGCCTTTGGCGGCAGTCACACCACCCGTAATCCGTTGCCAGTGGCTCATAGCGTCGTCAATAAGAGAATCGTTGCGATTATATCAAGGGTCTTTCCCAAAACAGCGACTGTTAAGGTTTTTGCAGAAGTCTAGGGGAAAATACGACTCAAGGGGAGCTGTTGTTCAGTGATCGGCAGAGCGATCGCTCCCGTCGCGGGCACAATTCGCCGATTCAAATACCCAAAGGTTGTCGGTGTAATTTGCGCTGGTTCACTATAGGCTTCGAGAGTGCGATCCACCAAGTTAAAAAGCCAGTAGTGGGGAATCCCTGCCTCAGCATAGAGCATCAATTTCACAGTGCGATCGTACTCTAGGGAAGAGTCCGCCACCTCAATTAGCAATTGCACTGCCGCTGCTGTCGGATGCGCCGTGGCGTAATCATCCTCCCGATTGTCGACAAGGGTAATGTCTGGCTCAGGTTCACTGTGATCTGCAATTACAATCGGCGATTGACAGCGTAGGGTTGCCCGCTCACCCACCATTGGCATTAAGACCCGCAGGAGTCGGGTGATACAGGTTTCGTGGGCTGTCCCCTTAGCCGCCATCTTAATCAGTTCCCCCCGCACTAATTCGATGGGATCATCCTCGCCCAAAAAGCCGAGTTCAGCTAAACGGTGATAGTCCTCAATGCGGAAGTGCAGCGGGGATGGTGTTAATGTGCGGGTCGTGGGGTTCATGATTGTTTAGCCCGTATTGCGCATACCTGCCGCCACACCATTGATCGTCAAGAGAGCGCCCCGCAGCAACTCACCCCGGCCATAGCGGGAGCGGAGAATCGCCCCAGAGGTGGTTTGGCTGTTGTGCTGGCGTAGCCGTTTCAGGAGAGATACTTGCAGGAACCCCAAGGGAACAATGGTGCGATTGCGCAGTTGCACCGATCGCTGGAGCGCCGGATCCCCATCGAGTAGCCGCTCATGGCCAGTAATCGTGAGCACCAGTTCCGTGGTCAGGCGATGTTCCTGAGCAATCTGATCGTAGAGGCGGAAAAAGGCTTCACGGTTTTGGGGTTGGCTGAGTTCTTGGACATAGTAGCGGGCAATCTCTAGATCCACTTTGGCAAGGGTCATCTCAACTTTGGAGATCACCATGCGGAAGAAGGGCCATTTGTAGTAAAAGTAGCGCAACAGGGAGAGATGCTCAGCGGGTTTTTCCTCAAGGAATTCCTTCAGGGCAGTGCCCACACCATACCAAGCCGGCAGCAGGAAACGGGTTTGCGTCCAACTAAAGACCCAAGGAATTGCCCGCAAACTCTCAAGGGTTTTCTTACCTCCCCGCCGCGTGGGTCGGGAGCTAATTTGCAGTTGGCTAATTTCTTGAATCGGAGTAACTTCGTTAAAGAATTCAATGAATTCTGGCTGCTCATAGATGAGATGGCGATAGCATTGGCGCGATCGCGTGGCCAGCTCCTCCATAATCTCGTGCCAAGGCTCAATTTCATCAATACTACTGCGCAGCAAACTCGCCTGAATCACGGCTGTGGCCACTGTTTCGAGGTTAAAGAGCGCCAATTCCGGCAATGAGTATTTAGAGGCCAACACCTCGCCCTGCTCAGTAATCTTGATTCGTCCTTTGATCGTTTGCTCTGGCTGTGCCAAAATGGCTGCGTAGGCAGGCCCACCCCCCCGTCCCACAGAGCCACCCCGGCCGTGGAAAATCCGCAGTTGGAAGCCAAAGTTTTCAGCAATTTTTTGGAGCCGTTGTTGTGCCTTATAAATTTCCCAGTTGCTACTGAGGAAGCCCGAATCTTTGTTGCTGTCGGAATAGCCCAGCATCACCTCTTGCAGAAAGGGGGTACTGTGGCTGCCCAAATAGCTATGGCAAAAGGGCAAAGAAAAGAGTTCCGTCAGCACTGCGGGGGCGTGTTTGAGGTCTTCAACCGTCTCAAAGAGGGGAATCGCCTGTAGGGTACTGGTGCCTGTGGCGGGATCAAACAGTCCAGCCTCCTTGGCAAAGAGCAGCACCTCCAAGAGATCACTGACCTCGTGGCTCATGCTGATGATGTAGGTATTGCACAAATCCGTGCCAAACTCTTGTTGGAGTTGTCGCACCATACGGAACGTTTCAATGATTTCATTGGTGCGATCGCTAAAGGGGAGTTCCCCCGGAATCAAGGGGCGACGGGTGGAAAGTTCACTGAGGAGCCAGCGAGTGCGCTCCGTTTCCGACAATTCCGTATAGGGACAGGGGAGAATGCCCAAATAGGCGGTAATTTCATTAAGCGCCTCAGCGTGACAGGTGCTTTCTTGGCGAATATCCAAGGCTGCCAAATTAAAGCCAAAAACCTCCACTTGGCAAATCAAATCATCCAGTTCGCGGCAGGCCAGTCCCGTTTCCTTCAGGTTACGCTGAATCAGCAGCAGCTCTGCCAAGAATTCTTGACCGTGGCGGTAAAACTGTCCATTATTTAGCTCTTCCGCATCATTGCGGCGAATGCAGTAGGTTTGCAGCGCTCGGTTGCGATCGCGGGTATTTTGCAGCCGTTTGAGCACATAGGTGAGTTTCAGACGGTAGGGTTCCTGCCGATAGCGCACCGCATACTGGTCATAGACGCTAGGGAGTTGCCGTTGATCCTGCTCAAGGGAATCCAGTAAATCCGGCAGCACATCACACCAGTGCAGGGACAAGCTCAGCAGATTAATCAACCGCTCAACGGATTTAATGTACTCCTCAAGAACTAAGTTGCGCTGATAGCAGGCGGTTTGCCACGTCACTTCCGGTGTCACGTAGGGATTGCCATCGCGATCGCCCCCCACCCAAGAGCCAAAGCGACAGAAATTGTGCCGCGGGGGCTGCAAATAGGGAAATGTTTCATGGAGCGATTGCTCAAGGCGGCGATAGAGCTTGGGAATGACGGCAAAAATGACCTCTTTGAAGTAGTGGAGCGTGTATTCCACCTCATCGAGCACTTCGGGCTTAAATTGGTGCAATTCATCGGTGCGCCACCAGAGGCGAATTTCTTCCATCAGTTGTGCCCGCAGGGTTTGGACATTCCAGTCTGTCAGGTGCGGAGAAGCCCCCTCTAGCACATCCAGTTGCTCGAGTAAGCGGGCAACCCGCCGCTGCTTATCGCGAATCGTTTGCCGCACAATTTCCGTCGGGTGAGCGGTAAAAACCAGCTTAATGTCGAGTTGATCCAGCAGCTTTTGAATATGGCGCGGCGGTACATTCAGTGTATGCAGCCACGGAAAAAGCCAAGCAAAAGAACCATACTGCTGAGTGGCCGGAATGGCTTCGTAGAGACTATGCTCTAGGCGTTCACTCGGCCCACTGCGCACGTCCGTTGCATTGGCAGCATTATGGGGCAAGGGAAAGCCTTCACCACTGACACCGGAAATCGGTTCACTCATGACACTGCGGCGTTGCAATCCCTCTTGGGCAGCTCGTTCGCGATTATATTGTTGCTCGTAGTGCTGCTCGACAATGTTGATAATTTGAAAGTACAGGTTAAAGGCACGGGCAGCGCGAATCGCTTGATTCAGTTCTAGGGACTCAATGACCTTCAGGAGTTCTCCCTCTGGGGCATGGAGGGCATGACCTTCCGGCGAAGAGAGGGCACCCAAGCGCCGCAGTAGATCAACTAATTCCTGACCCGATTCTGCCGCCAAGACATCTACCAAGACCTCTTCCACCAGTCGCAAACGTGCCTGTAGGGTGCGAGCTGCTAAACTTTCACTTTCAATCAAGCGATCGCGATTGGTCGCATCGAGGACTGATGTCATATTTACCCCAGTCTGCAAACATAATACTCCCTACTTTACCCAATCCTGAGCTAGGGCAGTACAACAATTGATAACAGGCGTATTAAGGATTTATTAACAGTTCTAATCTTTTTTGCTGCTGAGAATCAGTTCTAGGTGTTGCAAGCGATCGCGCACGCCATAATTCACCAAAGTCATGCTTTGCAGACGTTCCAGCCAACCAGCACTAATGCCATTGAGATACTGAAGTAGCGGCCAACGCTGGCTCAAGGGAGCAAATAGCTGTGGCCAACGGGCATAGACCAGCCCACGAATCCCTTGCCGCTGTCGCAGGAGGTTCTCCGGCAGCCAAGACACGTTTTTATGCTGGCTAGGGGACAGTACCGATAGGGAGGATGCCAAGATCAGGCGATCGCCCCGTTGCTCATAGGCCGCGGCCACATCAGAGACCAAGCCTTCACTGGTCTGCGGGTCAAGAATTAATTTCACCCAAGCAGTGACGGGTTCTTTATTCAAGACCAAGCGATTCACCGCATAGCCATTGGCCCGGGCAAGATCATCCAATTGTTGCAGCACAGTTGCCGCCTCTGGGGTATTGCGCGTCTGCCACCACCATTGCCACTGTTCATCGCCTTGGCGCCAAAGGGCAAGGCTAAAGCGATCGCTGGCCAAGGGAAAAATTTGCCTCGTCACGTCCAGCGGTATCTCTGCCGTCAAATCCCGCAGCAGTTGGCTGGCAATCTCATCCCCTTGGGGCGTTCTGCCAAAGCGGTAGTCTGCCAAAGCCTCGGTGAGTTGGCTATAGCCCTCTGGCAAGTGGGAACCCGCAACCACCACCGTCGGCATCGGTTCTTGGGCACGGAGGAACTCAAGGTCAAGGGGATCAGCCGCCAATGTCGGATCACTGGTGCGGTGCAGCAGCGTTTCCAGATGCAGCTCGTTGTTTTGCGCCTTCACGGCCAATAGCAGGCGATCGTAGGTGGGTGCCAGTTCGCGATCCTCACGACTTAGGGATTGCAGGTTGACATAGTAGAGGGCCGTAGGTTGAGTGTCTAATTGAGGTCGCGCCGCTTGATAAAAACTCAAACCCGCCAGATTGCCATCCCCAGTCACCGCTGACCCCAAGCTAGCGATCATGGTCTCCACATCGGCAGCGAGGAGCAGGCGATCGCCCAGCCGTGCCGTCACGAAGTCCTTACCCACTTGGAGGGGGATATTTTGATAGACTTGCGCCTCAAAAGGATGGCTCTGCCAGTAGGTCTCTAAGAAAGCCGTTGCTGCGTCTGGGCGCTTCAGGGGCAGAATCCACAACTGCCGCGGGGATGGACACACTTCAGAACAGGGGAACTGGGCAACCGTCACCCCCTCTCCTACCCAAGTACTGACCTCAGACCACGACCAGCCCCAATCAGCCAGTTGGGATGTCCAAAAACGCTCCCAAAAAAAGCGCAGCGGATCGCTACTGGGACGTTGATCGAGCTTGAGGACACTCTGGGCTTGGCGGGGGACAAAGATCAGGTCATCGCTATCGGCAGCGAAGGCTGGCTGGCCACAGGTTAGAACCCACCAGCAGAGGATAAAGACCAAAAACGATGACCATAGCGATCGATGGTGCGGTTGCATCAGTGCCCTCAATGTGGCAGGCCAAATTAGCGGTTGGTGACAGTGGCCACATCCCGCGAGGTCAAGCGCTCATAGGTCGCCCGCATTTTCAGCCCCGTCAGCACTTGGAACAGACCCGAACCATTATCGGAACCCGGATAGTCACGGTGCTTCAGCAGCAGTTCCGTCATTTCACCATAGTGCTTGGTGGAGGTATTGCTCAGGTGACTTTCGATGTAGATCAGTTCATCGAGTTTTTCAAAGCGACCGTCCACTTCTAACACCGAAACGGGGTGACCATAGTATTCATCGGGGCCATAGCTGAGGCGGATGCCCGGATAAGAGCAGGTGAGCTTACGACCGCAGGGAATCCAAGTAATTGTGGAGCCTTCATCAAAAAGATAGACTGGCTCAAAGCCAGGGATGCCTTCCCGTTGCAGCATCCGTACCCGCAGGATATTGCCGACTTTTTCCTCTTTGACCAACTGGGTCGGCAGAATTTGCAAGACCACGTCAGCGTACTGCTTTTGGGGATCGATATAGGCCATGAAGTCGGGGCGACGGGCATTGATCGAGGCAATCACGTCTTCGTAGCTGTGACCCCGCTCGGCCATGTCGCGCTTGATCTTCCAAGCAATTTTTACATCGTCGCTGATGTCGAGATAGACACTAAAGTCAATCAGCGATCGCACCCGTTCATCGTAAAGGGGATGCAGCCCTTCAATCACAATCACGTGGTTGGGATCAACCCTCTCTGGCGGATCAATCGTCCCCGTTTCGTGGTTGTAGATGGGTTTCATGATTGATTCGCCATTTTTGAGAGCCTTGATCTGCTCATACATCAGATCAAAGTTGTTGGCGCGGGGATCAAGAGCCGTAATCCCCGTTTCTTTCCGCTGCTTGCGATCCAGACTGTGATAGTCATCCAAGCAAATCACAGTCATAAACTCTTCGCCAAACAGATCGGCCAGTCGGCGCAAAAACGTTGATTTACCACAGCCGGAGTCTCCAGCAACGCCGATGAGAACCACACGGTCTGGCTTACTGCTCATAGCTGACGATTCCCTTTGCTCGTAGAAGTGGACATCCCCTGATGGGGTGGTTCAGTATTCCCTTACTGATATTACAAGGGTGGTGTCCCTCTGTGATAGTTTTTTGGGCAAAAAGAGGAACATTGCCCTCCATAGGGGGGATTGGTGGTTGCCCTAGGGAAGCGTTTGGGATATACTAGTAGATTGCGAAAGTTAGTCCTAGGGATCATCATGGCCTGCCCCAAGAAAAAAACCTCGAAGTCCAAGCGCAGTATGCGCCGTGCGGTCTGGAAGCGCCAAGCTGCCCTTCAAGCGCAACGTGCCCTTTCCATTGGCAAGTCTATTTTGACCGAGCGCGCCCAAGGCTTCTACTTCCCTGAAGCTGAAGAAGAAAACGAAGACGAGCAGGAGTAATCCATGGCCACTCCCACGGAGCCAAGCCGCACCCCAAAACTGGAAACCCCCAAGTACGGCTTTAATACTTTTGCTGAGCGGATCAATGGTCGTGCTGCTATGGTTGGTCTTGTGGCGCTTTTGTTATGGGAATATTGGACAGGAGAGGGCTTGCTCCACTGGTTGGGCTGGGTCTAGGGGACGCATTTAGCACTTGTTTGCATGATTCCCTACAACCTCAGTGACCCCCGCCTCTTTGGCATTATGGTTGGGGTCATGTTTTTGATGGTGGTCAGCCGCCTCGTGCTGGTGGCCGGCTTTTTTTCGCTTGTATATGTGGTGGCTCGCTGGACGCCCCTGAGGAAACGGCGGGTCAATTTGCGCCCCTACCAGCGGGGGCAGTTTTGGCAGGAGTTTGGCTGGTCGTTGGTGACAGCGGCTATTTTTGCGTTGGCGGGGGCGATCGCCGCAGTGATGTGGCAGCGGGGCTGGACAGCGGTTTATCTAGAGTTAAATTCCCTTTGGGACTACATTTACTTTCCCTTGAGCATTGGCCTTGTGCTGCTGCTTCACGAAACCTATTACTATTGGCTCCATCGCTGGATGCACCAACCGAAAATTTATCGCCGTGTCCATCGGGTGCATCACCATAGCATTGTGGCCTCGCCCTGGACGGCCTTTTCATTTCACCCGTGGGAAGCGTTCCTACAGGCCATTTTCCTGCCGCTGATTATTGTGCTTGTGCCGCTGCACCCCTACGCGATCGTGATTCAGCTCAGCCTGATGACGGTCTCCAGTGTGATTAACCATTTGAATTTAGAGATTTATCCCCGTGGCTTTGCCGAGCATTGGTTGGGACAGTGGTTGATTGGCGCCACCCACCACAGTTTGCACCATAGTCAGTTTCGCTGTAACTATGGCCTCTATTTCACCTTTTGGGATCGGTGGCTGGGGACAGAGAGCCGCGATTACCTACCCCTGTTTCGCGATCGCACCCAAGGCTAAGGCAACGATGAATTCTGCATAGGCCAATCGGCAAAGGCGTAGGACAGTTCGTCTAGTTCAGTGGCAGTGAGATGGTCAAGGCACTTTCCTTTCCGATGATGGCGGAGCGGCAACATCCTTTAATTCAGCCGCTACTCACTTGGTCTGATGAAGCACTGATCAAGGCCTTTCAGGAGGAGCGCGATCGCGGCTGCTACTTTGTTGCCCTTTATTGTCGCTATGCCGCCCTTGTCTATAGTGTGCTGCAACACCACGGGCGATCGCCCGTACAAGTGGACTATCTGTTTGCTAAGGTGTGGCATGGGCTATTTTTTAGCCTTGACCGTTTGGAATTTACTCCTGAAGGGGTGAAAATTGGCGATGAGGAAGCTCGCTCCCTGCGCAATTGGATTGTCAACCGCACCGCCACCCTGATTCAAGAGGAACTCCCCGGCATTGAGCACATTACCTATGTCCTGCAGGATGCGCCACCGCCCCTTTGGTGCTACTTAGAAGGCAGCCTTGCCTACTTGAGTCCCCTGAGCCGCCTCGTGCTAGTGACCACCCAGACCTTTCACTGGAGCCTTGAGCGCCTGCGTGCCTACCTAGAAGTTCAAGGAGAAACCTACAGCCTTGAGGAACTCAACCAGCATTTAGAAGAGGGGCTAGTACGCATCGCGGAGTATCTGCCGCCGGATATTCGCCAAATTTACTTAATGCCCGATCTCGCTTCAGAGGAACCCCCCACCGTTCAACCCACTCTCGAAGAACTCTTTCCCAATAGCGTTGAGGAAGTGGGCACCCACCTTGAGAGTAACCCGACGGACGCTAGTATTGATAACCTACTGGCAGAGTGGGAGCGGATTCTCTCCAGCTAAGATTATTTTTCCACAGATGAATCTCACAACGATCTGGGATGCCCCCAAGACCGTCCCTTGTATGCTAGACTCAATTTGTTGAGAAAAATTTCTAACAAGGTTTGACGTTCATGGGTCTGGGTGTTATTGATTTGCCGACATTTTGCCTTGAGGGCACTGTCGAAGAAGTCTTTTATAAGAAGGGGCGACCCAAAGTCGTGATTCTAAAAACCGCCACAGGAACGGTCTGGATTAAGCTAGAAAAGTCCCTGCGCCGTGAGTTACAGCAAGTTCCCACGGTGGGCGATCGCCTGCGGCTAGAAGGAACGATCAGCGATAAGTACGATGGCTGGGTCAAGCAATACAAGGCCAGTCATTTAGAATTTTTAGCAACGGCTCAACCCTCAGCGGCAAAGCGTTCTCAGCCCTGTAAGGTGCTCATTTGTCAAAAATCCTCCTGCTGTCGGCGGGGTGCCAAGGAACTGTGGCAAGAGCTAGAGGCACAACAGCTCCCCATTGCCCTGAAGGCGACGGGCTGTATGGGGGAATGCAAACGGGGGCCAGCGGTGGTTGTCCTGCCCCACAAGAAACGGCTGACCCGCGCCAATGCCCAACAGATTCGCGAGCTAGTTTGCTCGACTGAGGCTTAGGGAATTCAGGACAACGGCAATCGAACTCACGGCCATACAAGCGGCAGCAATTCCGGGGGTGAGACTGAGGCCCCATAGGGGTAATCCAACACCGGCTGCAAGGGGTAAACCGACGATATTGTAGGCCACTGCCCAAAGAAGATTCTGCTGAATTTTGCGGAAGGTGGCGCGGCTAAGGCTCAGCACAGCGAGCACATCCTCTAGATGATTGCGGGTGAGGATAATATCCGCTGCTTCAATGGCCACCTCTGTACCCGTACCAAGGCTAATCCCCACCTGAGCTGCCGTTAGAGCTGGCGCATCATTCATACCATCCCCGACCATGGCCACGGTTTTGCCTTGGGCTTGCCAACCTTCAATGAGGGCGAGCTTTTGTTGCGGCTGAAGATCGGTGTGCAGATGCGTTGGCGGTAGGCCAAGCGGTTCTAGGAGTTGCTGTGCGGCTTTAGCCGTGTCTCCCGTCAGGACATGGATCGCATAGCCTTGGGCTTGCAGGGCTTGAACGGTGCTCACTGCCTCTGGGCGCAGGCGATCGCGAAAGGTCACAACGGCAATCAACTGGCGATCGCAGGCCAAGGCCACATGGGTTTCCACTTCTAGGGAAGGACAGTCAACCCCCTGATCACGCAGCCAACTGAGGCGACCCGCCTGATAGTAATGCCCCTCAATCCAACCGCTGATCCCCAGTCCGAGGGCAGTTTCCACCTCTGTCACCGTTGCTAGCTCTGTTGTCTGGCCGGTCGCAGCCCACGCCTTCTGAATCGCCACTGCAAGGGGATGGTGACTCTCGCACTCTAAACTGGCTAGCAGATACAGCACTTCCTCTGAAAAGTAATGACCATAGAGGTTGATCTCGGCCACTGCCAGTTCACCGGTCGTCAGTGTGCCCGTCTTATCAAACACAATCGTGTCCAACTGCTGACTGCGCTCAAGAACATCACCGCCTCGAATAATTAAGCCTTTGGCAGCGGCGTGACTGGTGCCCACAAGCAGCGCGATCGGGGTGGCAAGGCCAAGGGCACAGGGACAGGCAATCACCAGAACACTCAAGGCTAGCTTTAAGGGCAATAGGGGTGTGCTATTGGTCATTTCTGGGAAGAAATGGGGGGCGATCGCGCTCCAAAACAGAGCCGTTGCTGCTGCCAAGGCTAGCACCCCATAGCCAAAATAGCCGGCTACCACATCCGCCATTTGCTGCACCGGTGCTTTGCGATTTTGTGCCTGCACCACGAGGTCTAGAATCTGCCCCAAAAATGAGGCACGACCACAGCGTTCCACCCGTAGGGTGACCGCAGCACCAACATTGCGACTGCCCGCCAGAACGGATGCCCCCACCCCCTTGGCCACCGGTAAAGATTCCCCTGTGAGCATGGATTCATCCACCAGGGTTTCCCCGGTCACAATCGTGCCATCGGCAGGAAAGGGTTCTCCAGCATCTACCCACAGCCAGTCCCCGACTTGGATACGACTGACGGGAATGGGCCAGCGATCGCTAGCAGTCAAACTGGGTTGCCATAGCGCCTGTTGTGGCTGAAGCGCAAGGAGCGATCGCAAGTCCCGTTGTGCCTGTTGACGTACCCGTTGCTCCAGCGATCGCCCCAGCAAAATAAAGCCAAGGATCATCACCGGTTCATCAAAGAAACACGCCCACCCCAAGGCCGGCCACAGCCACGCCACCGTACTAATGAGGTAAGCCCCCAAGGCGCCAAGAGCCACCAGCGTATTCATATTCGGGCGACGTTGGAACAGGCCTATCATTCCTTCCCGCAGAATCTCCCACCCCGGTAGGACAAGGGCAATGGTTGCTAGCCCCCAATGCCAGATCATCGCCTCTAACATGGACCAGTGCCCCGGCAGCAGATCAATCCCGTGGCCGACACTAGAGAGAACAAGGAGCACAAGGGCGATCGCTAACCTTGGCAAAGAGGTTTCCTCAGAGGCCGTGGGCAGTTCCAAAAGGGCATTGGCTTCTGCGAGGGTGGCTTGAAAGCGGCCTTGGTTTAAGCTCTCGACAATGGCACTGGGGGTTGTCTCAGCGGGGGAATAGGTGACAACGGCGGTTCCCGTGACCAGATTGACTGCCGCAGCATCTACGCCCGGCTGCTCTTTTAACTGATTTTCCAGCGATCGCACGCAGCCAGCACAACGCAAGCCGCTCACCCGCAGGATGGCTACCTCAGGGGCGTGAGAATCAACACTTGAACTTAGGGACACGTCGCACCCTCTCCAAAAAGAACTACGTTCAATCTCCTAACTGCGTCCCCACCGCCTATTGTGGCACGTTGGCTTTGGGATGTCAGGGAAAGGGCGAGCTATGCTAAAGGAGTGAGGTTTTCACGAGAAATACAGAGAATGGTGACTGCCAAGGAGACGGGCGATCGCTATTTCACACCAGAAGAATACTTCGCGTGGGAAGAGCAGCAGTTAGAAAAGCATGAGTTGATTGATGGTCGCGTCTATGCAATGGCGGGTGGTAGTAAGAACCACAGCATCATTAAACTGAACTTCGGCAATCTGATTAAACCCCATCTACGGGGTCGTGGGTGTCAGGTATTTAACTCTGACTTGAGGGTGAATATCCTTCATACGACCAACTTTACTTATCCTGATCTGAGTGTCACCTGTGACGATCGCGATCGCCAGAGTCCCTTTTTCATCACTTATCCCTGTCTCATTGTTGAAGTGCTCTCACCCGCCACCGAAGCCTACGATCGCGGCAAAAAGTTTGATCTCTACCGTCGTAATCCCAACCTCGTGGATTATGTGCTCGCTAGCTCAGAGGAAATGGCGATCGACATTTACCAGAAAAATGAGGTGGGGGATTGGCTGCTGCGCTGCTACCGCGCGGGCGATCGCGTTGAGTTGAGGAGCATTGACCTCAAAGTGCCTATTGAACAGTTTTATGAAGACGTTGACCTCTCTGCCCCCGCCGTAGATACCACTGCTCCGTGAAACAGCAAGCGGCTCTCCCTATGAACGCCGAGGCTATCGAAAAAGCAAAATTGGGTATTCTTTGAGAGGAGAGTAAATTCAAGGGGTACCAGACATGTTGCCGTTAACGGTGAGTCGCCTCTGGACAATTAGCCGTAATGTTTTCAATGAAATACTGCGGGAGCGGGTTCTTTACGTCACTGCTGTTTTTGCCATTGGCCTCGCCTTAGCGGTTGTGATTTTGGGACAGGTGTCAGCAGGCACCCAAGACAAAATTAGCCTTGATGTGGGAATGGCAGGAATTTCTCTCTTTGGCTTGCTGATTGCTGCCTTTGTCGGGGGTGGTTTGCTCAATAAAGAGATAGAAAAGCGCACGATCTTAGTGATGTTGGCGAAACCCATCAGCCGTGCGGAATTTATTATTGGCAAACATTTGGGCCTATCGGCGGTTCTGCTGGTACTGGTGGCACTGATGACGCTGATTCTGTTTATTCTGATGAGCTTGAATCAGTTTGCCTATCCCGCTGGCCCTTTGATGGTGACCTCCCTCTACATTGCGCTGCAGCTGAGCCTGTTGACGGCAGCTGCTTTGCTGTTTGGCAGTTTCACTAGTTCATTGATTGCCACGCTGCTAACGGTGGCACTGTACTTTATGGGGCACTTTAGCCAAAATCTGGTGATCCTCAGCCAAAAGATGGAGAGTGATGCCGTACGGCAACTGATGCAGTTTCTCTATCTGATCTTTCCCGATTTATCCCGCTTGGATTTTAAGAATACAGCGGTCTATGGCATGCTGCCCTCTGTACCGGAACTCGTGGCCAATGCCTTCTATGGCGTGATTTATACGGTAGCACTGCTGGCGATCGCCACTTGGATTTTCTCTCGTCGCAATTTTTAGCAAAAACTCGCAGCCAACTGTGCAATTGTTCCCCCAATGGGCTATGATAAAGCTCTGGGAATTTTTGCCCGTGTAGCTCAGTGGTAGAGCACACCCTTGGTAAGGGTGAGGCCACGAGTTCAATCCTCGTCACGGGCTTTGTTTGGCAAATCTCACGGCATTTTCCATCTCTGGTGGGGTAGTTTATCGCTGTCGCAACCAGTAAGTGATCGCCAGCACAACGGCCAAAAGAACCACTGTACGGCGTAACAGCAGCGGGTTAACCGCACGGGCAAATTTACCCCCCAAAAGTCCGCCAACAATGGTAGCGATCGCCATCCCCAAGGCAACGGGCCACACCACTTCCCCCGATACAACAAAAAACGCCGCTGCGGCGACATTGATCCCAAAAGCCAACATTTGCTTCAAGCCATTGAGGCGCGTCAAGCTTTCCCCGAGAACAATGCCCAGCACGGCGAGTAGAATCACGCTCACCCCCGCGCCAAAATAGCCGCCATAGACCGCCGCTAGAAACACAAGAGGAATGGCTCCCACTTCAGATACGGCTGGCGCACTGATCCGCTGCAGCAACCAAGCCCGCACCTGCTCCTGAACCCCCAAGAGGACAGCGGCCAAGAGGAGCAAATAGGGAATCAAGGCATTAAACAGTGCCTCGTTAGTGTGCAAGAGTAACATCGCCCCTGTGATGCCCCCGGCCACCGCACTGGGAAAGAGCCAACCAAGGCGCCGTTGCTGACCCTTCAGATCCTGCCGTTGTGCCACGGTCGCCCCCAAGTAACCGGGTACCAAAGCCACCGTGCTGGTGAGATTGGCAACCACTGGCGGCAAGCCGATCGCCACCAAGGCAGGAAAACTAATCAGTGTTCCCCCACCGGCAATGGCATTGACAAAGCCTGCCGCCAGACCTGCAACGGTCAGCAGTCCGATCTCGCTGATCATGCCCTTGACTAGCTAGAGCCTAAGCAAGGTAGCGTTGGATGGTCTCGCGGTACTGACTCTTGGGTTTCATCCCCACGATCACTTCTAGGAGTTCTTTGTTTTTGAAGAGTTGAATCGTGGGTGTACTGGTAACCCCTGCTTGCTCGGCGATCGCGCTATCTTCAGTAATGTCAATTTCAATGAGCTGTACTTTGCCATCGAATTCATCCACCAGCCGATCCAAAATGGGCTTGAGGGTATGACAAGGGCCACAGGTGGGGGAAACATATTTCACTAGCAGCAGGCGATCGCTCTCGTGAAAGAGTTTGCGCAAGGCATAGCTGCCGCGGTGTTTGATGGCATTGGGATCAAACGCCTGTTCTGGGGATGTTGTAGGTGGCGTTGTTTCTGCGGGTTTGGTTTCGGTTTCCGTTTGGTGAAACTCCTGAATTAGCCCCCGCGCCGACAGCCAACGTTCGGCATCAAGGGCGGCCATACAACCACTGCCTGCCGCCGTTACTGCTTGGCGGTATTCATGGTCTTGAACATCCCCTGCGGCAAAGACCCCTTCCACATTCGTTTGTGTCCCGTGGTGGGTGACGATATAGCCCACACTATCCAATTCCAGAAAATCTTTGAAGAGTTGGGTGTTGGGGGTATGACCAATGGCGTAGAATAGGCCGCGCACCGGCAGGACGGATTCTTCCCCTGTGGCTTTATTGATAATCTGCAGACCCGTCATTAAATTGCCATCGCCAAGGATTTCCCGTGCTTCAGTTTGCCAGTGAACCGTAATTTTAGGATTGGCAAACACGCGATCCTGCATCGCCTTACTAGCGCGCATTTTGTCACTGCGCACAAGGAGATGGACATGGGAGCCATATTTAGTGAGATAGACTGCTTCCTCCGCTGCACTATCACCGCCGCCAATCACCGCCAACTCGACATCCTTGAAAATCGGCGTTGCCCCATCACAAATGGCACAGGCGGAGACCCCCTTGGTCCAATACTGTTCTTCCCCCGGCAGATGGAGTCGTTTGGCCGTGGCACCCGTACAGATAATCACACTGTGGGCATAGACCTGCCGCTCGGCTGAGCTAATGAGAAAGGGGCGTTGACTAAAATCCACCTGAATCACATCTTCAGTGACCATTTCTGTGCCCCAGCGCTCCGCTTGCGCCTTCATCCGTGCCATCAGTTGCGGCCCTTGAATGCCTTCCGGAAAGCCGGGAAAGTTTTCCACTTCGGTGGTGGTCATGAGTTGTCCCCCCGGCAGCCCCCCAATTTGATAGCCTTCAAACATAAAGGGCTTGAGGTTGGCGCGAGCAGCATAGATGGCTGCTGTGTAGCCCGCAGGGCCAGAACCAATAATGACAACGTTTTCAATCCGTGGCGGTGTCATGGCTAAAACAAACTCGAAACGACTATGAGTTATTTGATTTTAGCTTGATTTTCCGTGGCAAACAAGGGGAGCATCTTTAGGCATAATGAAACGGTTAGGCACGCTCCTTGGCTGTGTATATCAAGCAGTTGGAACTCACGAATTTTAAGTCCTTTGGCGGCACAACCGTGATTCCGCTGCTGCCGGGGTTTACGGTCATTTCTGGTCCGAATGGCTCTGGAAAATCCAACCTGTTGGATGCGTTGCTTTTTGCCCTCGGCCTTGCGGGGTCTAAGGGGATGCGGGCAGAACGGCTCCCAGATTTGGTGAACCATAGCCAAACGCGGCGCGGCCATAGTGTTATTGAAACGCGAGTCACGGTGACCTTTGCGCTGGATGCTGAAACGGAATGGCGGGTGACGCGGCGACTGCGGGTAACCAAGCAGGGCACCTATACCTCGACCTATGCGGTAAATGATCAACCCTGCACGCTGAATGAACTGCACGACCAGTTGCAGGCGTTTTGTATCTATCCCCAAGGCTATAACGTGGTCTTGCAGGGGGATGTCACCAGCATTATCTCGATGAATGCCAAAGCACGGCGGGAAATTATTGACGAATTGGCGGGGGTGGCGGATTTTGACCGCAAGATTGCCCAAGCTCGCGAAAAATTAGATACAGTCAAGGAGCGCGCAGAACGCTTTCGCATTGTTGAGCAGGAACTCATCCAACAGCGCGATCGCCTGCAACGGGATCGCCTGCACGCGGAAAAATATCAAGCCCTACGACTGGAACTGCAAGAGCGAGAGCAATGGCTGCTGGTGCGCCAATGGCAAGCCCACGAAGCGCAAAAGGTGCAACTACAAGCACAGATTCAGACGCTACAAAAAGAACAAGCTGAACGCCAAGCCCAACTGCAACAAAAGGCACGGGAGATTGAAGCGGCAACGGTTACGCTAGAACAACTCAATCAAGAGGTGAAAGCCCTCGGCGAAGAAGCGTACCTCCGCCTGCAAGCAGCGTTGGCGGATCTCCACGCCCAAGAGCGGCAGTGTCAACGTCAGCAAACGAGCTACCAACAGCAGCAGGCACAGTTGGCAGAACAACTCCAGCAACGGCAAGCCCAGTACCACAGTCAACGGTTGCAGCAACAGCAACTTGCTCAAGAGCTAGAACAGCAACAGGGCGATCGCCCCCCCTTAGTGACAGCCGTTGCCACCAGCCAAGCCACCCTCGACGCCCTACGGCAGCAAGCTCAGGAGTTGAATACGGCAGCCCAAGCTTGGTTTCAGGAGCACAGTCAGCGACGGCAGCGGATTGATGCCCTGATCCACGAACTGGAACCGAGTCGCAGTGAACTCTCTCGCCTGCAGGAGCGATCGCAACAATTGCGGCAACGGCAGGGGGAATTGCACCAAGCAGCCACCAGCTTAGAAGCTCAACAATTGGAATTGCAAGACGCGCTCACAAAAGCTGCAGCAGCAGTCCAACAAGAGGAGCAGCAACTACAAACCCTCGCCCAACAACTGGCCACAGCGCAGCAACAATTGAGCTTAACAGAAGAAACCTATCAACGCCTTGAGCGAGAACAGCGCCAAAAGCAGCGGGAGCTGGATCAACTGGAAGCACGGCAACAGGCGGTTCAGGAAAGTCAAGGGAGTTTTGCGGCGCGGCTCATTTTAAGTGCTGATCTCCCCGGCGTGTTTGGGCTGGTGGCACAGCTCGGTCAAGTGGAACCCCGCTATCAACTGGCCTTGGAAATTGCGGCCGGGGCACGCCTAGGCAATATCGTTGTGGCGGATGACAGTGTGGCGGCAGCAGCGATCGCCATCCTGAAGCGGGAACGGGCCGGTAGAGCCACATTTTTGCCCCTGAACAAGATGGCACGTCCCAAGACCCTACCCCTTATCTCTTTGGCAGGCTGTATTGACTATGCCTTGAATCTTGTGACCTTTGAGCCGCAATATGCCCCCATTTTTGCCTACGTGTTTGGCAGTACGCTGGTCTTTGAGAGCCTTGAGGCGGCGCGACTCTACCTAGGGCAATATCGGATGGTCACCCTAGAGGGAGACTTGCTAGAACCCTCAGGGGCAATGACCGGGGGTAGCTATAGTCGCACCAATACCCTCCGTTTTGGTCAGGGGGTCACCCCCCAAGAATCGGCAGAAGTCCAACAGGTGCGCGATCGCCTTGGGGAACTGGAACGCCTGTTAGATTGCCTCATTCAAGAGCGCACGCAAAAACAGGGGAGAGTGAATGAGCTGAGCCAAGCCCTGAGTGAAGCCCGCCAAAGCCATCGCGATCGCCAGCGGCAATGGGAGCAACTTCAGCAGCAACAGCAGCACCTCAACCGCCAGCAAGCAGACTTAGCGCGCCAACAGCAGCACCTTAGCCAAGAGTTAACCGCCGCAGAGACTGAACTCGCGCACCTAGAGGCTCGTCTTCCTGAACTCGAAGCAGAACTCGCCGCCGAACGCCTTACCCTCAATGCCCTTGAAGCCAATCCCAGCCATCAGCAGTGGCAGCAGCTTCAGGAACAGCTTCAGGCACAGGAAAAAATTCACGCCGACCATGTGGCCGCCCTGCAAGCGGTGGATCAAGCCTTGGGCGATCGCCACCGTCAACTCGAGCAACTGGGACGAGACCTAAAACAAACAGAACAGGAGATTCAGCGACTGCGCCAAGCCCAACAGGAGACGCTTTGTCAGCAGCAAGCCCTCGATCAGACGCTTGGGGACTTAGCGACGCAAATTCAAAGCACGCAAACTGCCCTGAGGGAATTGGACGCCCGCCTTGGCCACCTCAAGGGCGATCGCGATCGCCAAGACTACCAACTACGACAGCAGCAAAAGGACTACCAACAACTGGAATGGCAATACCAAAAAGCCAGCGACACCCTCACCACGCTGCAAGCCCAACTTCAGGAATTCAGCACCATCGAGGCACCCCCTTTACCCCAGCCATGGCCGGAAGTGCCCGCCAATCTCTCCCTCAGCGACATTCAACAGCAGTGCCAAGCCCTCGAAAAACAGCTGCGTGCCATGGAACCCGTCAATATGTTGGCGATTCAGGAATTTGAGGAGACACAAGGGCGGCTTAATGAGCTACAGGAGAAGCTCGCCGTTCTAGAAGCGGAGCGCACGGAGATCCTACTGCGGATTGAGAACTTCACCACCCTGCGCCACCAGTCCTTCCGTGAAGCTTTTGATGCCGTCAATGCGAACTTCCAAACCATTTTTGCCACCCTTTCCGAGGGTGATGGCTATTTACAACTGGAAACCCCTGAGGACCCTTTTGCCGGAGGCCTGAATCTGGTGGCGCATCCTAAGGGTAAACCCGTACAGCGCTTAGCCTCAATGTCGGGGGGAGAAAAATCCCTCACGGCCCTCAGTTTTATCTTTGCCCTACAACGCTATCGCCCTTCCCCCTTCTATGCCTTTGATGAGGTGGATATGTTTCTCGATGGTGCCAATGTTGAGCGCCTTGCCAAAATGATTCAGCAGCAGAGCCAAGAGGCACAGTTTATTGTTGTCAGTCTGCGGCGACCAATGATTGAAGCGGCTCAGCGCACGATTGGCGTCACCCAAGCGCGGGGTCAACATACCCAAGTGATTGGCCTCGATTTGACCGCTCACCATTGATGCCTGACGGTGTCTGAAAAATAATTCCTAGAATTTTGATAGTTGCTCGGCGTGGATCGTAGAGGAACAGCAGAAGCCATTTAACTGTCAAAACCTCCGAGTTCTGCTGAGGAGTGTCCCTATGAAATACTGGCAAAAATTTGGCCTGAGCTTACTGACGGTGGCCTGTTTGGGAACAATTGCCCCTCGGCCTGCCCAAGCCAGCATGTTTACACAAACAGAAGTGGATCAAAGCCGCTATGTGGTGATGGCTGTGCCCCTTGCCCGCGGTGGCTATCGCCTCCTAGTGGTGGAGCAAATTAAGGATACTCGTCCCTGCTGGAGTGAGTCGGGCACCAACCCCGTGGTGATTGATCCGTTGCTGACGACCTTTGACTTTACAGGCATTTGTGGGCGGGCTACGGATAGCAATGGCTACTCGATTCGGGTGGCGCAACAGGATTTAGGGTTGCAGTATGGTCTGCGCATTGAACAGGGGGAGGGTGAGTTACTCCTTGTTGGCAGCAGCAATCGCGGTGGTCCGCGTATGGTCATTGGCCGCACCCACGGTATGCAGGAAGGGCAATTTCTCAAGTTTCATCTGGAGCCCACTTGGCGGCTAACGCGGCGCACCTATGAGGGGCAAGTGCTGGGTCATGTGTATTTCACCAATGACTCTTGGGAAGCAGCAACCGGGAGTATCCCTGCCCCTGCAACGCCCATCGGCACGGAAACCAACATTGATCCCATACCCACTCCCCAAAGCTAGGTTTACCGCTGCTTCATTGCCCGCTCCATTTCCCGCTTATCTTGGCGCCGCTTGAGGTCTTGGCGTTTGTCGTGGAGCTTCTTACCACGCGCCAGCCCTAGGGAAACCTTAACGCGACCATTTTTCAGGTAAAGCTTTAGGGGCACAAGGGTTAGCCCCTTTTGTTCCACCTTGCCCACTAGCTTGCGAATTTCCTGTTTGTGGAGAAGGAGCTTGCGATCGCGCAGGGGGTCATGGTTATAGGATGGGTTGGTACTCCCGTGGGGCGAAATGTGCACATTCATCAACCATGCTTCACCATTGCGGATGCGGGCAAAGCCATCCCGTAAATTCACCTTGCCAGCGCGAATGGACTTGACCTCAGTGCCGAGCAACACGAGACCACATTCATAGGTTTCCAGAATTTCGTATTGGAAGCGCGCTTGGCGATTTTCACTCAGGACTTTGATGCTATCGCCCATCAAAAACTCCGCAAGGGTATTGCCAATATACCGTAGTTTAGGGGTAGGGGAAATTTTCATCTTATCACTGCCCTCCCACCCCCCTGCTCAATGGTTATGACGCTATGCCCAAGCCGCAGCAGTTAGCGTTTCTGCAAGGCCTGCCCTTGATTGCAGTGGTGCGTGCTGCTCATCCTACTGCAGCGATCGCCCGCGCTCAAGTGTATATTCAAGCGGGCTTCACCTGCCTAGAGGTGACTTGGACAACCCCCGATGCTGCTGGCGTCTTGCAACAACTCCGTCAAGACGCTCCCCACTGCACCATTGGCGCTGCGAGCCTGCAAAACCCAGAAATGGTTAAAGGAGCGATCGCCGCTGGCGCACAATTTTTAGTGACCCCCCATGCAGCCCTAGGGGTGGTGCCCCTTGCAAAGGAGGCCAATTGTCCTCTGATTTTGGGGGCATTGACACCAACGGAAATTCTCCACGCTTGGCAAGCGGGAGCAACGGCAGTGAAGGTTTTTCCAGTGATGGCGGTGGGGGGGGCGAGCTATCTACGCGCCTTGCGACCCTTGTTGGCTGAGATTCCCCTGATTCCCTGTGGCGGTATTGGTTGGGAGGATGTGGTACCCCTCTGGAAAGCGGGGGCGATCGCCATTGGTATGGGCAGTCAACTGGGTACGGATGTCACAATGCTCAAGCAGCAGGTGGCTCAGGCTCGTCAGGCGTATCAGGCACTGGCGCAGGGGTAAGGGTGCGCACCCGCTCAGCATGGAACCGTTTGCGGCGCCAGCGTTTGCCCAAATCGAGGCCAATGGTTTTGTGGAAATCATCCTGCACCTTTGCCGTGAGGCGGTAGGACACTTGGCGGACAATTTGAGCCAAGACGCGGTTGCCTGTCCCCTGAATCAGGCCATGGGGCAAACGGTAGATAAACCGCGGAAAGTACATTTCCACCCGCAAATCCAATTCCCAATTGACCCGCGTGTAATCAATGACATTCAGCGCCAACAGGTCCCTATCCGTCTCAGGGGTGGCTCGCATCGGTACCAAGGCCATGGCCGCTTGAAAATTCACCTCATAGTTCAAAAACGGCTGTTCGGGCACAGGAATTGTTTCAATGCGATAGACCCCCTGCTCTTGGGGCAGTAGGTGCAGTCCAATTTTGGGTTCCACTTCATAGCCATGGGAACCATAGCGGCCAATGGTGAGAATGTAGCCATGCTTGCCCACAGGTTCTGTTTTCATGGGATGGGCGCAGCGGTGAAACCATTCTTGGTGATTGTTCAAATAGGTCTCGTAGCGTTGAACGGGCGCATAGACTTCCATCCAGCCTTGGAATTGGTTGTGAAAAATAAAGGGGGGTAGCTTTGTCCCCTCTTGGGCATCGGTCATAGTATTAGATCAGCATTTGGTGATTTTGATCCTGACATACGGCTGGGGGCGATCGCTACTGCGGGGAACTTTGGAAATATTGTCCCTGTCCAATGGTTGGTTTACATTTCGTTACATTACTATTCAGTTGCTTGAGGCTCCAGCAATGCCCCCTGTCCCTCCTTGGCTCGCCATTGAACACTTGGACAAGCCGTGGATTTTTTGGCCATTGTGCTTGATGGTGCTTCTTAGCAGTATTGTTTTGCGCTGGGGAAAAGTGCAGCAGCAGTGGGCGCGGGTCATTGTCGTTGGCAGTTTAATGGCCGTGATGCTGCATTATCTGCTGTGGCGATCGCTCGCTACCCTCAATTTGCGCACTCCCCTAGAGGCCACCTTTAGCCTACTCCTACTGGCGATTGAAGGTTTTATGATGGCGGGCTACGGCCTGCAACTCTACCTGCTCTTGCACATCAAAAATCGTCGTCCTGAAGCGGATGCTGCTGCCCTTGCGGTCAAAAGTGGCCACTATCAGCCTTGGGTGGATATTTTTATTCCGACCTACAATGAACCCCTGACAATTTTGCGACGCACGATTGTTGGCTGCCAAACCCTCGACTATCCCCACAAACGTATCTATGTTCTTGACGATACCCGTCGCCCTGCCCTACGGGAATTGGCCTGTGAACTGGGCTGTGAGTACCTCAGCCGTCCCGACAATCGCCATGCCAAAGCGGGCAACCTGAACCATGCCCTTACGCAAACCAAGGGTGAACTGATTGCGGTCTTTGATGCTGACTTTGTTCCCACTCGTAATTTTCTCACCCGCACTGTGGGCTTTTTCCAGACCGCTGATATTGGCCTTGTCCAAACCTACCAGAGCTTTTACAATCCCGATCCCATTGCCCGTAACCTTGGCCTCGAGGATCACCTGCCTCAAGAGGTGGAAATCTTCTCCCGTCATTATCAAGTCCTGCGGGATGGCATTGAAACAGCGCTGTGCTACGGCAGTTCCTTTGTGGTGCGGCGATCGGCCCTCGGAGCCATTGGCGGCTTTGTTACTGAATCCCTCAGCGAGGACTACTACACAGGAATTCAATTGGCGGCAGCAGGTCATCGGTTGATTTACCTGAATGAAAGTCTCAGTGCGGGCTTGTGTGCAGAGGAAATGACGGCGCATATTCGTCAACGTCAACGCTGGGCACGGGGCACCCTCCAAGGATTATTCATTGCGGCAAGTCCACTGCGGGTACCCAATCTCACTGGGCTTCAGCGCCTTGCCCACCTAGAGGGGATCACGCAATGGTTCCATAGTCCCATGCGGTTGCTATTGCTGCTGTTGCCCTTGATTGCCGCCTTTTGGGGTGTCGTCCCCCTTGAAACCACCCTGCGGCAGTGGCTCTACTATTTTGTGCCCTACTACTGGCTGCTGTTGAGTACGTTCCGCTGGCTCAATGGCCAAAGTCGCTCTGCCTTGGTATCTGATATTTATGCTGTGCTTCAGTGTGTGCCGTTGACATTGACAGTGATTGACACGTTGTTGCGTCCCTTTGGTCGCGGCTTTTGGGTCACCCCCAAGGGGAGTTATCGCGATCGCTACCATTTTCAGTGGCACCTAGCGGCACCGCTCCTCGTGCTTTTTCTTCTCTCTGTGGCGGCTGCTGTATTAAATTGGCAGGCATTACACACCAAGGGGCTACTATTGGCTTGGGTCTGGAACCTCTACAATCTGGTAATTCTCGCCCTTGCCCTCTACAGCCTCATCGAACGCCCCCGCCCCGATCCCTATGATTGGCTCAATGTCCAGCAAACCGTTGAACTCCATCTCGCTTGGGATCAAACCACTGCCCTGTGGGGCACGACAATTCGCCTTTCTGAAGGGGGGGCGATCGTGCATCTGCATCAACCCCTCCCCCCCTCCGCAATGGGTGTACCCCTCACCTGTCGGCTTTTGGAGGCAGGCATTGACCTCAGCGGCCAAGTTGTTGATATGCCCAATCCAACGACCCTAGAGATTTACTTTGACCCCCTGACCTTGGCTCAATACCGCCAATTGGTCACCTTACTTTTTTGTGAACCCAACCGTTGGCAATGGCAAAAAGCCCCCAGTGAATTACAAACCCTGTGGCTGCTTCTGCACACTCTCGTCTCGCCTCCCCTGAGTCGTCACTGGATGCGGATCACCCGCCCTAGTCAGGCAAAAGCGTGGCATCGAGCCTACAGCTATGCCAATGAAAAATGATTTTTGCCAGCTCTTTGTAACATTAAGCTTATAGGTCTTAAACGAGGGGACTATCCATCCAAAAGCCGTCCACAAATTGCCTAGTTGCTCCATCGCAACGAGTCCACCATTACTCGCTGGCTCAATGTCTATCGTCCAGTGTTGAATTCGGCATTGGCAGTCACTGTCTCTCCTCTGAAAAAACACTTGAATGGTGCATTGGCTAAGATAAAGCTTGGCTAGAGCGACAACACTTTCTTGGAACACTAAAGATGCACCGACACCTCCTCCGAATCTGTATTGCTCTAGTGTTGGTGCTGTCTCTTCAGTCCATTGCTCAAAGTGCCTTACCCGCTGGTGCAGGGGAATTTCTCACAGGTCGCGAGGCCACTTGGCAACGGGAATATGAAGTTTATTTTCAAAATCAATTTACTAGTCGGCGACTCAATCCCTCTGCCATTCAGCGCATTCTCAGGCAAATGTCCAAGCGTACGGGTCGGCGCACAGCTCTTTTGCACTTGGTACCAACGGCAAACGAGATTAAGCTCTTCGTTACCTCTCTACAGGGAGAGCCACTGTTGCTGACTGTGCCAGCGGTGTCGCAAGCTGACCTGATGGCTACGGTTCAAGACTTTCGCCGCTCAGTGGCGGATCCACGCCAACAGTTTTTATCTGCCTCCTTTGGCAGTAGTGAGCAGCTTTATGACTGGTTAATTGCGCCCTTAGAAGCCAAACTCAGGGCTGATCGGATTGACACCTTGCTCATTTGTGTTGGAGCAGGCCTGCGATCGCTCCCTTGGGCGGCTCTCCGAGACCGCAGTACCGGTCAATTTCTGATAGAAAAGTACGGTGTTGCCTTAATTCCAGCGTTTAACCTGATCAAAACTGACTATGCTCCCCTCAAAAATGCCACGGTCTTGGCAATGGGGGCTTCAGAATTCGATCGCCTCAGTCCACTGCCGGCAGTCCCCCAAGAATTAAGTGCCATCCAACAACTCTGGGGCGGATCCACCTTCCTCAATCGTGACTTTACTGTTGCCAACCTAACGCAACAACGGCAGCAGGGTAACCATTCCATCGTTCATCTGGCTACCCATGCCTTGTTTCGCCCCGGTCAAGCCCAAGAGTCCTTTATTCAACTGTGGGGCAGTGAAACAGTCACGCTGCAAAACCTCCCCCAACTTAATCTAGAGCAACCCCCTCTCGAACTGCTGGTTTTGAGTGCCTGTCAAACCGCTCTGGGAGACGATCGCGCGGAGTTAGGCTTTGCGGGTCTTGCCCTTCAATCGGGTGCCAAAAGTGTCGTCGCTAGCCTCTGGCAAGTGAGTGATGCGGGTACCCTAGAACTCATGGAACACTTCTATAGCCATCTGCACCACACTGCTAGTAAAGTTGCTGCTCTGCAAAAGGCTCAATTACACCTTCTGAGACATTCAAGATTCCAAGCACCTTACTTTTGGGCAGGCTTTACACTCGTGGGCGCTCCTTGGTAAAGCAATTGTCTGGCCATCGTTTTAAGATTTGTTAGAAGAAAATTTATTTTTGCAAGCAACATCTGAGAAAATTGCATTGAGAGATACAGGATTAAACACAGATGCATTGGCAAGTGGCTTGGAAAAACGGCATTCGCTATCTTTTGCTGGCACTACTCGCTACTACGTTGTGGGTCACCCCCGTCTGGGCAATCAGCGCGATCGATATCCCTTTGCCGGAAACAGCGGCCGGGGTCGTTGATGAAGGTAATGTGCTTAGTGCCGTCACCCAAGGCAGTGTCGGGCGATCGCTCCAAGACCTCTCCGAGGCAACGGGCATCAATGTTCATGTAGTTACACTGCACCGCCTCGACTATGGTGAAACCCCCCAGAGCTTTGTGGATGACCTCTTTAACCAGTGGTTTCCCGATCCTGAGTCCCAAGCCAATCAGGTGATCATTGCCCTCGATACCGTTACCAATGGCACAGCGATTCACTATGGCGAGGCCGTGGCCGAACGCCTGAATCCTGAAACTGCCGAAAGTATTGTCCAAGAAACGATGCGGGTGCCCCTACGGGATGGCAACTACAATCAATCAGTCCTTGACACCGTCGATCGCCTTGCGAAAGTCCTCAAAGGCGAACCGGATCCAGGCCCGCCCGTAGTACGCGAAGTGGTTGTCGAGAAAACCTACAAGAGCAAAGAGGAAACCGACGATCGCTCCGCCACAATTATCGTCGTTGCCCTGCTAATCGCCGCTACAGTGATCCCAATGGTGACATACTTTATGTATCAAGGATCATCGTAGCCAAGCTCCCCTTCCATTTATGAAAATCTATACCTACCACACACCAGAGCGTGTACCAGCCGACTGGCAACCCGACTGTGCCATTGCTGTTGATGTCCTGCGGGCAACCACTACGATCGCCACTGCCCTTGCCGCTGGCGCAGAAGCCGTTCAAGTCTTTAGTGATCTAGCAGAGCTAGAACAAGTGAGTCAGCAGTGGCCGGCAGCCAAGCGGATTCGCGTTGGTGAACGGGGTGGGAAAAAAGTTGCTGGCTTTGACATGGGCAACTCTCCTGCTGAATGCTTGCCAGAGCGGGTAAAAGGATGTCGCCTCTTTATGAGCACCACCAATGGCACCCGTTCCCTTGAGCGAATTCAAGCCAGTCCCCTCGTTCTTGCCGCCGCCCTTGTCAACCGTGCTGCCGTTGCCGAGTTTGTCCAAAAACATCAACCGGAAACCATCTGGATTGTTGGTTCGGGCTGGGAAGGTAGCTATTCCCTCGAAGATACCGTCTGTGCTGGGGCGCTGATTCATCACCTCTGGGGTCAGCAGGATGCCCCCCTCGAAGCCCTTGCGGGTAATGACGAAACTATTGCTGCCACTGCTTTGTACCGCTACTACCAAGATGATCTATTGACCCTCTTTCACCATTCCAGCCACGGGCAGCGCCTGCTCAACCTTGGCAATGAAGCCGATCTCAAATATTGTGCCCAAGTGGATATTCTGGCAATTGTGCCGTGGCAGGTTTCCCCCAAGCTTTTGACTAAGGCCTAGGGCACCACATCCCCACCCAGAGCAAAAAGCCCAACCAGACATTTTCATTGAAGTAACGACCATAGGTCTGAATGGGGAGCGTTGTGGTTTGGGTGTCACGGCGTTCGTGGGTATAAATTTGTAGAGATTGCCGCAGCCAAAAGTAGGTGGTCACGGCCAAGGCCAGCCAAAATCGCCAAGTGAGTCCCGCACTCCAGCCAACAATGATCAGGAACACCACCGTCAGCCCATAAAATAGCGCGATCGCCAAGGGCGCATAGGCACCGAAAAATAAGGCACTGGAATTTACCCCCAGTCGGCGATCGTCGGGGCGATCGGGCATGGCATACACCGTATCAAAGGCCAATGTCCACATCACCACTGCTGCCCACAACCACGCGGTGGTCAAGGTTAAGCGTCCCTGTACCGCTGCCCAAGGAATGAGGACAGCAAACCCCCAAGCCACTGCCAAAACGAGTTGCGGAATGGGAAAGACTCGCTTCGCCAAGGGATAGAGCAGAATCACCGGCACTGCGGCCACCGCCAGCCAATACCCCAAGGGAGTGAGGTAAAACGTCAATCCCCAAGCACAGAGGAAAGCAATCACCATCAAGCCCAAGGCCACACTGAGGGAAAGGCGGCGACTGGCTAGGGGGCGGTTTTGAGTCCGCTGCACATGGGGGTCAATATTGCGGTCCCAGCAGTCATTGACAATGCAGCCCGCCGCACTGGTGGCGATCGCCCCCACCGTGATAATCAGCAGCAACTGCAACGACGGCAAGCCTTCACTGGCCAAGGTTAACGACCACAGCGCCGGAATGAGGAGAATCAAACGACCCGCAGGCTTATGCCAGCGCAACAGTTGGGCAATGGCCACCCAAGTTGGCACTGAGGTTCTCGAAACTTGAGAATTCACCACACCGCTCCCACCGTGAATGCCACTACACTTAAAAATCTTAACTTTTCAGGCGATTTTGGAACGTTACCGCCCCATTTGCCCTAGGTTTCTAGTTAGCCCGTTTGCACTCTGTCGATTTCCCCCTTTATGGCCAGAAAACCCTTTCACTTTTTCCGTAGTGCCCCCCCGCCAGACCCCACACCCCCCGCCGAGGAAGAAGATAACTATCTCGAAGATTACTTCTTTGATGAACCCGGCGCCATGCCCGGTACCCTCAGTATTGAGGCCGATGCGCCACCACCGACCATCATTCTCATTGACTATCAGCCGGATCAGGCCAGCCGTCGCGTTTTAGAAACGCCGGAAGAATGTGGCCCCTACCTCAGCAGTCCCTCCGTCAGTTGGATAGATGTTCAAGGGATTGGCGATGAAGACGTGATGCGGCGACTCGGCCAAGTTTTTCACCTGCACCCCATTGTCCTTGAAGATATTGTCAATGTCCCCCAGCGCCCCAAAGTTGAGGATCATGACGATTACCTTGTGCTGATTACCCGCATGGTCACCCCCAAGGAAAATGAACACGGCTTTTACACTGAACAAGTGAGCTTTGTCTTGGGGCCGCATTTCTTGCTCACAGTACAAGAAGAACCCGAACGGGATTGTTTTGACATGGTTCGGCAGCGGATTCGCACCAGTCGCGGCATCATTCGTCGCTATGGCCCCGATTATTTAGCCTATGCCCTTTTGGATGCCATTATTGATGGCTTCTACCCGGTTCTAGAAGACTACGGCGAGCGCATTGAGGAATTAGAAGATGCCGTAGTTACCCGTCCTAGTCGCGCCATTCTCGAAGAAGTCCACCAAGTGCGCCGCGAATTACTGGCGCTGCGTCGGGCCATTTGGCCACAACGGGATGCCATCAATGCCATGATTCGCGATCCCAGCCCCCTTCTCTCCGAGGAAGTGCGCATCTACCTACGAGATTGCTATGACCATGCCATTCAAGTGCTAGATATGGTGGAAACCTACCGTGAACTAGCGGCCAGTTTGATGGATGTGTATCTTTCTTCCGTTGGCAATAAAATGAACGAAATTATGAAAATTCTGACGATCATTTCGACCATTTTCATACCGCTGACCTTTATTGTCGGTATCTATGGCATGAACTTTGATCCCGATACCTCCCCTTGGAATATGCCTGAACTGGAGTGGTATTGGGGCTATCCAGCCTGCTGGGCGGTCATGCTTACCGTGGCGGGCAGTTTATTTTTCTTTTTCTGGCGCAAGGGCTGGTTCCAAAGCAGCACCAGTATAGGCTCCCTAGATACTGAACGCTAGTTCCCCATCGACTTTAGAAACTTGCCCCTTGTCCCTTGCGTCAAATTGGCTTAGGGTGGGAAAGCAAAGGGAGTACTTCATATGTAAAAATACTCACTTGTTACGTGCATAAGTTTTGGTGTGAGTTAGGTACTACAGGGCGATCGCCCCTCTCTCCACACGTGAAGAATGGGATTGGGAGAGTTAACCGACTGCAATAAAGCATGAATTAGGAGACTGTATGAAAAGATTGGCACACTTGGGTGTTTTGGCAGGGTTAGTGAGTAGCCTGTGGCTAGCACCCGCCATCAGCCGCTATGACATTGCCACTGCCTTGCCCGAAGAACAAGTGCTGCGCATCCTCAACAATGTGCCCGTTTTTATGATCACCAATGATAAGGGGGAACCGCTGACCTTTGAGATGCCCAATCCCCAAGATCAAAGCAAGAAAATTCAAGTTTTTACCTTCTTTGTCAATCAGCAGGATGCCCAAACTGCCCTGAACACCATTAAAACCCAGCAGCCGGAGGTGGGTCGCGTGGCTCGGGTCTCGGCAGCCGCTCTCAGTGGGGCGGTGAAGATTGCCCTCGAAAGCCAAAAAAATCCTGCCATTGGTGTGGACATTATCCCCTCAAGGCCGCAACTGGAAGCAGCGGTGAATCTGCTCAAACAAAGTGGCGATCTAGTGGAACGCGATGGCAAAATTCTCACCAAGGATGGTAGGCCGTTCATGGGCGGTACCCCCCTCTTTTTCCTAGCAGATAGCAAAACAGGCAACCCCATCGCCGTAGAAGCACAACTGCGCGAAAACGGCCAGACCCGCACCCAGCGGTTTATTCCCTTTTACTTCGATAAAACCCAACTCCAACGGGAAGTGGATCAAGCCCGCCAGCAGCGTCCTGAACTGGCCAAGGATACCGGGATTCGCGTCGTCATGCTGGATAATTTGGTGGCAACCATGTTGAGCACCAACGATCCCGTGGCGGGTCAAATTCAACTGGTACAAACCCCTGAGGCGATTCAGTTTGCCGTGCAACAGAGCGGTGGCAATAATGCCCAGCGACCGAATCAAGCGAATCAACCCGCGTCTCCCCAGCGCCCAAATCAACAGGGGGGCGGTCAAGGCACAAACCGCAACCGCTAAGACACACCCATGCCTTGGCGACACCTGCTGACGGCAATTCTACTCCTTGGCTTCCTGTGGGGATGTGCCCTGCCTCAAGTGCGAGCAGAGGAGCGCCTGTTTCTGAATGTCGGGGTGGAATTTCGCGCTGAAGTGCAATTGCCCGTCGGCAGCCAGTGGCAGAATACCGAGGTGGGGGGGCTGTCGGGTTTGACCTACGATCCGCGTCAACAGCAGTTCTATGCCATTAGTGACGATCGCCAGCAACCTCGGTTTTACACCCTCGAAATCACTCCCGAAACCATTACCCCCAAGGACGTAACCTTTCTCCAGCAGCCTAATGGTGAGGTGTATCCGCCCAACACTGCCGACACTGAGGGGATTGCGCTGACGCCTGAGGGGCACCTTGTAATTAGCAGTGAAGGGGTAACGGCCACGGCTAGCCCCCCTTGGATCAAAGAGTTTGAGCGCGCGAATGGACGAACCATTGCAGCTCTCCCTATTCCCAAGTACTATCTCCCCAATGGTCAGCAGGGCATTCGCAATAATCTCGGTTTTGAGGCACTGACGCTTTCGCCGGCGGGCGATCGCCTGTTTGTCGGCGTTGAATCGGCCCTTGCCCAAGATGTCCGCCCCAATATCCCCATTTACTGCCGCCTGCTCCATTACCTGCGGGGGGATGTTGCCCCTGTGTTGCTGGCGGAGCATCTCTATCCCTTGGAACCCTCAGAGGCAGTGTTTAATGGCCTCGTGGAGCTACTTGCCCTTGACAATGGTGGCCATTTTCTGAGCTTGGAGCGCACCTATAGTCCGGGAGCAGGGCATGGCATTCAGCTCTTTGAAGTATCCCTAGCGGGGGCGACAGATACCCTTGGCATGGCCACGTTACCGGTTGATCTGCGCACTCTCCGCCCTGTGCAGAAACGGCTGATTTTGGATTTCAAGAGGCTGGGGATTCCCTTGACCAATTTGGAGGGGATGAGCTTGGGTCCCCCCTTGGCCGATGGGGCGCGATCGCTCTACATCATTGGCGACAATAACTTTGATGGCAAGACGCCGACCCAAGTCCTGATTTTTGCCTTAACCTTCCAGCGCTAGGCCTCAACGGTCAAGAGTCCCAGTTGTGCTAACAGGCGATCGCCCTCCACATGCTCCTGCATCATTTGTTCGACGCATTTGACTTTAGCGATTTCATGGAGGCGCACCTGACCAAAGGCACGATCCACAATTTCCACGGCTGTTAGGGTGTCTAAGTCCACTGAGAGGATAGGAATTTCCAACTCTTCAGCACGGGCAAGAATCGCCGGGGAAGGCGGCAAATGCCCCGTGAGGATCAGACAGTGGGTGGAGGTCTCCAAGGCCGCCCATTGAATATCGGTGCGATCGCCCCCGGTAATCACCGCCATATTGTTCGCTTTACGGAAATACTTCAAGGCAGCACTGACGTTCATTGCCCCAATGGTGAGTTCCTCCACTAGGAGATCCAAGCGATCCGGACGGCACAAAACTTCGGCATTTAACTGGCGTACCAATTCCTTGACACTGACACTGCGCAGCAACTGACTGCGGGGCAACATCCCAAAAACTGGAATTTGGTGTGCCTCGAGATATTGGCGAATAGCAGGCAAGGGTTGGGCTTCGGGTTGGGGAATATCGTTGATGATCACCCCCAATAGGCGATCGCCCAATTCCGACTTGGCGAGGAGGAGCGATTCCACCACCAAGGGGGACTCGTAGCGCACCACCAGTAAAATGGGTGCATCCAACACCGCTGCCATCTGAGCTAACCCCAAATCAAACAGCCGCCCCTCGGCTAATGTGGCTGGCCCTTCGAGGAGCACCAAGTCTTCACTGTTGATAGTGTGATAGGCTGCTAGGGCTTGGCGATAATCCTGCTGATCTGTGCCCATCAGCCGTGCCTTGATGGCTTCTGGCGTCAGCGTGAGCAATGTCGGTCGCACATTCTCTAGGTTGAGGGTTTGCTGTAAAAAACTGACATCGGCTTCGGTTTCTTCGCTGTCGGTAGCGGGTTGGTAGGTGCCCAAGGGCTTACCATAGGCAATGCGCAGATGGCGATCGCGACAGAGCTTGGCCAAGCCTAAAACCGTTGCAGACTTACCGCTATAGGGCACAATTGAACCAATCAATAAATGCTTTGCCACCGTTTAGTTACTCCTCCCGCAACCCCAACCCTAAACACGCTATCCTTAGTCAAGCCGTAACAGCTTACGATAAAATGCTTTGGAAAAATCGGCAATACGATGTTTTTTATAGTTAATAATTACATCAATGAGATGATCCACCAGTTCAAACGTGGTGATAGACATTTCGTACTGTAGATCAGGCGAGTTATCAAAGGTTACCGTACAGCGGGATAAATCCGCCGGCAAATTGGCGATCGTCCATGTGGCAACAAAATCAACATTGTTACCGCCTTCAATCCCCCGTTGTCCCTCCAACTTCCCCAGACGGTAGAGGGCGATACCCAAGGGCAGCAGCGGACGTTTCTCAGCACGCATATAGGGGGCAAAGATATTGACGTCCCGGGGGTTGGCAGGCTGAAGCTGATCGAGGGCGGTCATGCAAGAATCCTTGTGTATTCAGTCTCACCGAGTGCTGAGGTCTATTCTACAGGCAGAGCAGGTAGCACGGGAGTCTTCGCTCTAGTAGCGCATTTCGGTTTGGTAACATATAGTTAACATAACTAACGAGCACTGCCTATGGTTTTTGATCCCGGAAACGCTAATTTCTACCAGTCTTCTACGGATGATGGGCAGCCCAATCTGCTCCTGAAGTACCTGCAAAGCCAATCGCCAGAAGTTTTGACCCGTATTGCCCGTTCCGTCAGTCCAGAAATTCGCCAAATTATCAGCCAGAATGTCCAAGGTCTCGTGGGCGGCCTTCCCTCCGAGGATTTTAATGTCCAAATTGCCACTGATCGCGACAACCTTGCGGGGTTATTGGCCTCAGCCATGATGACGGGGTATTTTCTGCGCCAGATGGAACAGCGCATGGAACTGGAAATGAGCCTCGGCGATCTACCTATGCCCTAGGTTCTACCGACATACTTATTGTGAGTCTTGCTTGTGTCCGATCCTTGGCAACAGTTTAAGGCACTGCCTTGGCGATCGCTGGTGCCCACAGGTCTTCTTGTTGCCCTGCTTGCAGCGCTGTTTGATACGGGGCTTTACTATATTGCCGGTGCCGTTGCCTCTGTCCGCGAGGCGTTGATCATCCTACTTCAGCCTCCTTTGGGTCTCCTAGTCCGCCTTGGTCTGAGCATTGGCCTTGGAATGGTGGCAGTGATCTCTTTGGAGGTGTGGTTTAACCCAGCGCCGATCTATAGCGGCACCCTCTGGGCGTTATTTCTGTGTGTCCTAATGGCCAGTGTGTTCTTGAGCTTTTTTGGCGGCACCTTGGGACTGCGACCCCTATTTTTTCCACTCACAGAGGTGTTCCTGATTGGCACAGCCGTGGGGATTTTTTGGCAAGGTCGTCGCTACTGGCGGTATTAATTCGCTTCCTCAAGACGAGACGCGGGGAGCTTCGGAACGACGGCACTAATCTCAGGATTGAAGGTGGCATCAAAGGCATCGGCTCCCTGAAACAAATACCACACAGCCTCAATCACACAGGCAATGCGAGCAATGCTACCCAGAGAACCGTAGGGCACTGTCGAAAAGAGTAGCCCCAGCATGAGGTAAACGCCACCCCACAGGGGTTGGCGCAAATAAAACTTATGGAGCCCAGGGAGAAAGATGCCGGCCAAGGCTAAGAGGATGGCGATCGCGCGATTACGGTAGCCCATTATTGCTCACTGTGAATGACTCTAAATGCGATATTCAGTTAATCTTTAGCAAAACGCAACCTTGAGGAGTCTGGATTGCCACAACCACTATCTGTTGCTGTCTTTATTTGCCTAGAATGGCAACCCAACGCCGGGGGACATGTCAAATGTTGGGAACGTTTTGCGGAAGCTGCCAGCCACTACCCAGACCGCGTTGACTTGACCATTTACTTCCTTGGCGCCAAACAGCAAACCCTAGAGGTAGCAGCCAATGTTCGCTACCAATTGCTACCGCCCCAGTTCAGCACGCACTCACTGGAAATTATGCGCCAAGGGGCAGGCATGACCGATGTGGCTCCCTTTCACTGGGCATTGCGCCGTTATTTACCCCAACATCAGGTGTTTCACATTACGGATACTTTTAGCTTTGCCCAAACGGTGCGCCGCTTTTGTCGCCAGCAGCATCGTCCGCTGCTCAGTTCAATTCACACGGATTTGCCCTTATTGACCCGCACCTATTCGCGGGAAATTATTTGGCGCATGAGTGGCCGCAGTTGGGGGCGGGAGTTTTGGCGGTGGCTATGGCTGGAGAAATTACAAGTGGATCAGTGGTTTGGTTACCGAGCCGAACGGAAATTAGCGGGCTTTATGCGTGCTAGCGATCGCGTCTTGGTCTCGCGACAGCAGGATGCCGATTGGCTGCTCACGTTTTTGCCCCCTGAGCGGGTGGCGTGGTTTCAGCGGGGCATCGATCGCGATCGCTTTCATCTGCGATTTCGCAATCCCCAATGGCTACGGGAGGAGTATCACCTGCCAGAGGTGCCGATCGCGCTTTTTGTCGGTCGGGTAGATGCCAGTAAAAATGTGCTCCTGTTGGCGCAGGCAGCTCAAGTGTTAGCCAATCAAGGAAAGGCATTCCATGTGTTGATTGTTGGCGAAGGGGCACAGGCTACCCTTGTCAAAGACCTTTTGGGCGATCGCGTCACCCTCACAGGCAAGGTACCCCAAGAAAAATTAGGGGCAATTTATGCCAGCAGTGATCTATTCATCTTTCCCTCAGAGTCAGAAACAGGGCCCAATGTAGTGGTGGAAGCACGGGCGGCAGGATTACCCGTCGTCATTTCTGGTTTTGATGGCGGGCGCAAATATGTCCAAACCTCAGGGGAGGATGGGGTGGTGGTTTACAGTCGCGACCCCCAAGATTGGGCAGCCGCCATTACCCTGCTGTTAGACGATGCCCCCTATCGCCAGCGGATGGGAACACGGGCACACCAGATCACCCAAGCAATGTGCCCCACGTGGCAGGACGCCTTTGAGCAGAGCATTTTGTGCCAATGGGAAGCGGTTGCCCAAGCCTACGGCTGGCCTCAAAAAGCCTGATCCTCTAGGAGAGCCTCTAAAATCAAGGCCATATGGGTCCAGTGGGTTCCCCCCTGACAAAAGACAATATAGGGTGGACGCAAAGGGCCATCGGCAGACAGTTCCGACGTGCTGCCGTCAATAAACGTGCCCCCAGCCATCACTAGATCATCGGCATAGCCGGGCATGGGCGCAGGTACAGGATCAAGATAGGAACCCACCGGGGAGTAGCGTTGCAACGTGCGGCAAAAGGCAATCAGCTTTTCAGGACTGCCCAATTGGATCGCTTGAATGACATCGCGGCGGGGGGCAAGGGGGGCGGGGTTGACGGGATAACCCAATTGGTCAAAGACATAGGCCAAGAGATGGGCGCACTTGAGGGCTTCGCCGACCATTTGCGGTGCTAAGAACAGCCCTTGAAAGAGCAGACGATGTTGATCAAATGTGGCACCCCCTTCGTGGCCAATCCCCGGTGCCGTAAGGCGATAACTGGCTTGCTCAATGAGATCAGCGCGTCCTGCTAAGTAGCCCCCCGCGGTGGCGATCGTGCCGCCGGGATTTTTAATCAGAGAACCCGCAATCAAATCAGCGCCCACATGGGGCGGTTCTTGGGTCTCGACAAATTCGCCGTAGCAATTATCCACAAAACAAACCACATTGGGATTTTGCCCCTTGATCAGTTGGATCATTTTGCCAATGTCCTCAAGGCTGAGGCTTGGGCGCCATGTATAGCCACAGGAGCGTTGAATGAGCACCATGCGGGTTTGAGGTTGGACACAGGTGGCGATCGCCCCCCAATCGGGTTCACCCGTACTCAGGAGGGGAATCTCGCGATAGTGGATGCCAAAATCCTTGAGGGAACCTTGGCCGCGACCCCGCAGGCCAATCACCTCTTCTAGGGTGTCGTAGGGGGCACCCGCAAGGGAAATCAGTTCATCCCCAGGGCGGAGCACCCCAAATAGGGCGGTGGCGATCGCGTGGGTACCAGAAACAAATTGCACCCGCACCAAGGCCGCCTCAGCCCCCATCACCTGCGCAAAAACGCGATCAAGCACCTCACGCCCTAGGTCCCCATGACCATAGCCCGTCATGCTACTGAAGTGATGCACCCCCAGCCGCTGCTGACGAAAAGCTCCTAAAACCCGCCGCAAGTTTTCCTTGACGCGGCCATCAATTTCGTTAAACGTTGGGGCAAGTGCCCCTTGGGCAGTAGTTAAGAGTAGATTCGTCACGCGCAAAGAAGAAATCAGCTATTGATGTAAAAGAATATGCAAGGGAATCACGACTAACTATGAATCCTCACTGAAAAACTCATTATCTTCTAGATTAACATCCAAGCCATCAACCAGATCATCAAGTTTGGGTTTGAAATCAAAATTGTATAAAAAGTCAATATCTAGTGATTCAAGCAAAGCACGAATGTAGATTCTCAATGAGACGTAACCTAGAGATTCAATAAAACTAGGGATATCTAATTTAGGGATCCATTCATAGCATGAAGCATGAATATTAACCAAGAAGTGCATTATTTGCTCTAGCTGTCTTGATTCTACTGGAAGGAGCTTAGGACATTGATTTTCATCTAATGCCTGCTCAAAAAAGTTAATCATTTTTCTTTCATCAGTCTCATCAAACTTTTCTCTTGCTAAATTAGGTATTAAAGTCTTATCAAAGACTTTAATTTGAGATGAAGTCTCTTTCTTTAACTCAGTGTTGATCCAACGAGTTTGGAGGGGATCGGCTGCTGCACAAACGCAGTAGATAGGGAATAAATTGTCATTTGACCAGTTTAAAAGCCAATTTAAATTTCTGTAAGCATTCAACCTAGCCACCTTACCTAAACGTGCAATAAGCTCAACTTCGTCAATTAGGATAACCCAACCTTTATAACCACACCAAGTTAATACATCGGACATTAGCTCACAGTAAGCACGACTATGATTTGCAATCTTAAAAACAGGTAATTTTGGAAAATCTTGGCCTCTTTTTTTATGAACTCTTTTAATCTCAGATATTGGTAATCGGCATCCAATCAAATCACCATACAGCAACTCACTTTCTTCTTCATTAGCGTAAAAATAATTTTCAAGAACAATCAGTGGTAATTCATGGGTGTATCTATTTTGGGCATGAATATAAATATCATTTAAATCATCTGCTCTTTTAGTATTCAACTTATGCTGAATACCAAACAGTTTAGAATCTGGAGTTCTGATAGATGAGGCCAGCTTTGCATACAAACGCAACATATGCTGACCAGATAATTCACGACTAAGAGTAACTCTACTAACGGCAAAACCCATCTCCAGAGCTTTATATTCAATATTGGTTAATTCGTGAGTTTTTCCTTGACCGTAGCCACCCCATATAAATCTACCCTTTTGTTTATTACCTACAGCTAGCTGTTCTAAATCTCGAATAATTTTTGTTGTTAGATCAGGTCTTAAATCAGGAAGTTCACGTATTGAGACTCTGGTAGGAATACCAGCACGAAGGGACTCAATAATAGCAATTGCCGTTTTTCTATCTAAATTAGTAACCATATATCACTCAAAATCCTGTATCTCCATAAATCAGTTTTTATTCATAATTCACGCTTTTTTTGATCCTTTACTGCCTTTACTACTGCCTCTATTACCACTTGTTGAAGTTGAGAAAAGTTCTTTAGATAGTTGCTAGGAAAATCAAGTTGATCATCCCTTAATGAAGCTTGTTGTAAGAGGCTATAAGTTTTTTGATTAATCTCAGGAAGATACTTGCTTTGTAATTCCTTTAGATGTTTATTAATGTCAAGCAAATCAGAAAAAGAATTAAATCTATCGCATTCCTTGAATCCATTTTGTAAACGTATCCAAAGAGCATCATAAGAACGAAAACCACGCTCATGATTTGTAACAAGATCAGAGTTGCCAGCAAAAATGAATAAGCAATATTCTAATACTTCAGTATCATCAATAAGCTGTCGAATAATTTCATAAACATCCGAAATAGCATTTTTAGTATAACTATATCTGTGAGTTTCAGGATTTTTCTCAGTTAGAACTTCAAGATCATCCACACTAATAACTAAACCTTTATTACCTGCAAGTCTTATTAGTTGAACAAGAGAGTTAATCCAGTCTCGAGCATTAAACTTTCTAATTTCTTCAAAAAGAAGTAAGGACTTAAATTCTTTTTTTTCTTCTTTAGTAATGTCATTGGTTGCAGAAAGCCACTTCTTTGCTTTTTCTATAGCATCCTGCTGATTAGCAATCATCCTATTGTATACAACTTGATAAACAAATGACTGAAATGATGGGGTAAAATCATATTTTTTAATTATTTTGGAAATTGCTTTTTTGATTTCACTAGTTGCAATTTGCGTATTGGGATATTGATCTCTAATCCTAGGAATGAACACTTCTGAACCATCATATTGATCATCAATAGAAAATTCCTGAGAAACTGTGCAGCAAATTCCTCTTACAATAAGCTCCAAGTCAATTTTTTTAAGTATTGATTGATAGAAGTCAACTAAGTTGTTTGGCCGGAAGTTCTTAGCAGATAAATAAACAGTTACATAGCCAGATGACTTTGCATCAAGCATAATCGAACGAATCAAATGGGTTTTCCCTGTTCCTTTATCCCCAACTAAAATTTTGACTTTACTGCCACCATTTGCAATAAAATAATCAAGTTGATATTTCTTAAAAAAATCAAGCCATATTTCTCGACCAACGGTCATTTTTTGAAGCAACTCTTCAGATTCAGGTGGTTGTCCATTACTTAGTAATTCAATATCATTGCGATTAATATTCACCTTGCCAAAACTCCAAATAATCAATCTAGTTATGCTCTATATTCTGACTTCTTGTGAATTGCTAAGATACCAAAAGACCTAGTATTATTTGGTGATTGAAATCTATAATTATTTTTTGAATCTCTATGAGAAGAAAATATAAAAATATAATCCTTATATTCTATGCTATTTTTTCTCAAAAGCTTTGATAAGTCGACCAAAAACATTGATTCAGTATATTTCTCTTTTGCTATTGACTTGATTGTCCATAGATTATAAATCTCTCTGATTAAAATGTTTCTACCCCATCTTACTTTCTGATCACTATTAAACCCAACGATGTATTGATAAGCGGTAAGTAGTTCTTGACAAATTTCATCTTCATCGAATCGCCTTGACCAAATGGCATTATATTTTTCACTAACCCATCGTACTATGCTTTCTGGATTTAAGTTGTAGTTTTTCTCTCGTATTTTATCGCCTACGATTTTTGCCTGCTTCTTTTTTATATTAAAGATTAGTCTGTAGGGAAAAATTTCGTATACAGGGAAGCGACCCAAAAATCCAATATTATGTTCTCCGAACAGTCTTTCTATAATAGCTGCATACTCTGGGCTTATAAATAATTCTTCTTTCTGCTTTACATTGTTTTCTAGTTCTTCTAGGTGATCTTTTATCTTTGAAAAGCTACTGCATATAGTTTCATGACAAGAATTAAAATCATGTATATTCCATTCTTTAGCTAGATTGACTAATTCTTCGTAACGCTTTTGAAGAACTTTAATATCTCTTTTAATATCTAGTTTAGATTCTAACATTCTTCCTTGATAACAGCAAGATCCGATTCCTTATCAATCATTATAGCACAAAAATCTTGTACTTAATCAAATTTAATATGGTATTCTCCATAAAAATTCTTCAATAAATATTATTGAATATTACTGATTATTTCTTTTGCTATCACTTTCAAAATTGTGAGTCTTGGCAGGATAAATGCGTCCTCGCCACTGCTTGGGACGTTGCCAAGAGGAGAGGGTAAGCCGCAGAGCCGCGAGGGGATCCGCAAGGGGGGACAGCCAAAAGAGCCAACGTCCTTGACCCACTTGCCAATCGTAGGCGGGGGCAATGGCCAGTGTCATGCCGCAGCGGATCAGCACCAGTAGGCCATTGAGCAGTGTCGCCATTTCTAAAGGAAGGGTGGGAGTAGTCACTGCCAGTGCCATCAAGCCCAAAACCAACAGGGGCAACGGTAATCCCTGTACTGCCCAGAGGAAATAGGCATCGCCCCAGAGCTGGGCGGCTGGGGTGGCATCCTTGAGATCCAGCGATCGCCCCCATTCTCGCCATGTTTCCGCCATACCCTCATACATCCGCACCTTAAGCACCTTGGAGCCATCGCGAAAGGCCACCCGTGCCCCCGTAGTCGCTATGGCTCGCACCAGTGTTACATCATCACAAAAGGAGGAAGCGGCAACTTGGTAGCCGCCCATTGCCTCGAGGCGCGATCGCCGAATGAGTAGGCACTGACCATTGGCCAGAATCCGCTCCGGCTGAGTTTCCACAGCGCGCGCTGCGCCAAAGCGGTAGATCAGCGTCAAGAGCAGCGCCGGTTGCAGCCACCATTCACCGCCGGTCTTGAGGATAAAGCGAGGCGAGAGAGAAATCAGATCCAGTTGCTCCTGCTCTGCTGTCGCCAAAAGACTAGCCACAAGGCCGGGTTGCGGTTGGGTATCCGCATCAATGCCCAAAATCCACTCACTCTCAGGATGGGCACGACAAAAGCCTGTATGTAAGGCCCAAGGCCGCCCCACCCACCCCGGCGGTAAGGGGGGATCAAACTCCAGTCGCAGACGCGGATCGCGGTGTTGCGCTGCCTGCACAATCTCAGCCGTGCCATCTTGGGAATGACTATCAACAATCAGAATTTCCCGCACCTCGTAGCCTTGACGCATTAAGCCCTCTAAACAGGGTTGCAACCGCTGTGCCTCATTGAGGGTGGGGACAACAATTGAGACTTTGGCTAAGTTCTCTGGGCGGGAGGGCTGAGGGGTTAAGGGAGTCGGTCGTCGCCAACCCGATCCTAAACGGGCGATTAAAACAGCTATCCAAGGTGTCTGGGCCAGGATCGCGGCGCTGGCGATCGCTGCTATGCCAACTGCAACGGTACTCAACTTTCTTCTGCCTCGTCCTCTGCTGGCGAATTTTCGGGGGGCGGAACGTCCTCTGGAGACAGTTTCAGCCGTTTAATCGGTAAATTGGCAATCAGGGCCGTTGTCCGCTGATCCGACTCTAGGGAAACCGCTAGCCCCTCCGTTTCTAGCTCCACATAGCGGGAGACCACTTCTAAAATATCGCGCCGCAGATTGTCCAAAATTTGCGGTGTCAGGGCCGTGCGATCGTGGGCAAGAACTAACTTCAAGCGCTCCTTGGCAGTGGTGCGACTGGGGGAAGTCCGCGTAAACAGCCGCTCTAACAGTTCACTGATCATCCCTTTGCCCCAAACAAGCGTCGAATGCGACTAAATAGTCCCCCGCTTGCCGCCTCTAGATCTAGAAACTCAACGGTTTCACCCTCCAAGCGACGGGCAATGTTCATGAAGGCCTGCCCCGCTAGGGACGGCGACTCTGCCAAGACCAAGGGTTCCCCTTTGTTGGTGGAAACAATCACCTTCTCATCCTCGGGGACAATGCCAATCAGGGGAATCGAAAGAATTTCTTGAACATCTTCCACAGACATCATGTCGTTGGCGGCCACCATTGCTGGGCGCAAGCGATTCAAAATCAAATGGCTGTTGCGAATACGGTAGGCTTCGAGCAAGCCAATCACGCGATCGGCATCCCGTACAGCGGCAATTTCTGGCGTTGTCACCACCAAGGCTTCCTGAGCGGGAGCAATGGCATTGCGAAATCCCGCCTCGATCCCCGCTGGACAATCAATGAGCACATAGTCATAGTGCTTGCTCAGGGCTGAGGCCAACTGTCGCATTTGCTCTGGGGTAATGGCATCCTTATTACGGCTTTGGGCGGCGGGCAGCAACACCAGTTTATTGAGGCGCTTATCACGCACAAGGGCTTGATCCAAGCGACATTGCCCGGTCAGCACATCAATGGCGGTGTAAACCACGCGATTTTCCAAGCCGAGTAGTAGGTCGAGGTTGCGCAAGCCGAAGTCTGCATCAATGAGCACCACCGATCGCCCCAATTTGGCCAAAGCCACACCAATATTGGCACTGGCGGTTGTTTTCCCCACGCCCCCTTTGCCCGAGGTAATGACAATCGTGCGCCCCATTGAACTCCCTAGGAATTGGCTTACTAGAATAGATTATCTCAAGGCGCCTCGGATACAGCGAAGGATCGTCCCCAAGTATCGGCGGAGGCAATCTGAATCCCTTGGTCAGTGGCGTAGGCCACCTCTGGATAGGGGGGATTTGGCGGATCTGGGGTACGTGCCAACAGATCAGCAATCCGTAACTGTGTGGCTGCCATTTCAAGGGTCATAATCCGTGCCCCCCGATTGCCCTTGGCACCGGCGTGGGCGATACCGCGTAATCGCCCCCAGACGATAATATCGCCGGCAGCAATGATACTGGCTCCTGCATTGACATCGCCAACAATCACCACAGTGGCGTCATGGTGAATTTCCATGCCTGATCGCAGGGTTGTTTTCAAGTAAAGGGGGTTGGCCACGGGGTCTGAGTCCCCCTCAGTCTCTTTTGCAATTAAGGGTGGCAGTTCCCCCTGCTGGACACTGTAGCCAAGGGTAGCGGCAGCGATCGCCGTCTGGCGGCGTTCGGTAATAATTTTGTCCAGTCGCAACTGATGTTCACTCAGGGCTTCTGCTAACTGTTGCAGCTGTGACTGATCTAAGAGCCGCTGTCCGCAGGCACAATCTACGGGTAAGGTCTCTGACCAGAGGTGTTCTTGACCGACAAGGTAAAGTTGCAACTGCGGCCACAGGTCAATCCAGTCTAAATCGGCCGGCAACGTGAGTCGGTAGCGCCCTCCACAGTGTTCTAAAGCGAGGCCGCTGACAATGGGTGTGCTTTGCTCCACCTCAAGAGTTACCGCAGGGCTTTCAGCAGGTTCCTCTACGGGGGTTGACTCCGCCTCACTCATGGTTTTTCCACTCGCAGTCGCTGTGTAATCAGAACCATGCCCGTATCGCGAATTAAGGCCACAGAGACCCAGCGATTACCGGCTTCTTGAGGCGCACGTCCCACCTTAAAAATCCCGCCCGCAGAGAGAAGTTCCAATTTGACGGGGCTAGGATTGGCGTAGGTTTGGGCGTTGATGGGCTGATCGCTGGCGGCGCCGAGGAGAATGGCATTGCCAATAGGTTCTTGCACAATCGCATCAAGGCTGAATTCTTCACCCGCACGCACGGCTTGGGGGAGGGAGAATTGCACCGTAGGCGGTGTCGCACCAATCGTGATCGTAGTTTTTTCGCTGGTAATGTCTTGGCGGATGATTTTGCCGTTGCGGATGACTTGGGTGGCTTGCAGGTTGCCACGAATGTTTTGCGGGCGATCGCTCGTGCCGCCGGTTCCCTCAATGGTTGTACTAATCTCTAGAATCCACTCATTTCCCTGCTGTTGCCAACGGTTCACCGTCGTGCGGTAGCGGATGTCACGGTAGGGTTGCCAAAACGTCGGCAGTTGTTTGCGCAAGATTTCAAGGGTGAGGCCGTCCCCTGTTTTGAACTCAGGGTCATAAAAGGCTAGCACTGCCTCTAGATTCTTTTGACTGGCTGCTGTATCCAACCCGTTAACGAGGGATTGCAACGATTCTGGCAGAGCAGCCGGAGTGGCTTGCGCGAGGGGAGCCGCCCAAGTCTGCTCCTGTATCCCTCCACAGATCACTGCCAAGCCAAGAACTGAAACCAAAAAAGAGCGACGCATCATTCACTGCCTTTGCGACTCGTTTGCCATTAAGGTCTATTCATCAAAATTGGCGGAGTTATCTTGCTCGTCAGTGGGGGGACGATCCAAGGGTTGATAGGGCACATATTCACTGCCATCCGTTGTGCCTTCCGGACGGGGGCGGGGGGGTCGCCGTCGCACAGGGCGATCGCTCACTTCCGCAGTTTCCGTAATCGGCGGCGGTCGGCGGGTTGGCCGGCGGGTTGTCGGTGTTGGTGGGCGATAGGGTTCATCGACAATCTCATCTGCCGCTGGTGTTGTCGGTCGCGGACGCCTTGAAGGGGGACGCCGAACACTGGGGCGGCTAGGGGGTGGGCTACTGCGGCGCGAGGGTAAACGTCCTACAGGGGGGGTATCTTCCACATCTTCGTCTTCATAGCGCGATCGCGACACATCACGGCTACCACGAATTCGCCGCAGGGGTGGGTACTCCTCCTCTTCTTCCTCGTCGTCGTAGGGTTCGAGTTCCTCTATTTCCGCACGGTAGGTGTAGCTGCGGCTCACAGGTCGCTCTTCATCCACAATCGGGGTATTTCGCCGCGCCTGCTCTGTGGCTACCCGCCGCAAACGAATACTTTCGTAGGCAAAAAAGGCAGCGGTGCCCGTCAGCAGAAACTGGCCAAAGAGCAGAATTGGATCGAGGCGCCATCCTTGGAAAAAGAGAATCCCACCGCACAGGAGAGCCACTGCGGCAAAGAAAATATCATGATCCCGCGCTAACTCTGGTTGAATCGAGCGCAGAAAATAGAGGAGGGCTCCAGCAACCGCTAGGCCAATTCCCAAAATGCCAGCAGGCCCAAGCCCGACATTAACAATTTGACCAAGGAGGGGGGAAAAGGAAAGATACGTCATTTAACCCATCGTATTGAAGGGGCAAAATAAAACACAGAGTCACAGCGCAATGGCCATGACTCTATTTTAGCGATGATTGCAAAGCCCACCAGCCGCTTGGCTGCCTATGAAGAACGCTGCACTTTATCAATTTGACTAATGGTGATCAAAGCAGCGAAGGTTAAACCCAGCACCACCGCGCCGGACAATAGCCCAATAAAGAAACCTTTCAGAGAAGGGGTAATGGTCAACAGTAGAGGGTACGCAGAATGAATCATGGCTGTTGCTTGCAGGTCAAAGTGAACACTAGGATTTTAACAAAATCTGGCCTTGCTGCTCATTAGCCCCAGTCTCGCCAAGCCCGCAATCGCGTCAGTAGCCGCTGCTGAATCCGCTCCCAAAACCCAAAGGAAAGGACGCCTCGGGGTTGCTCTCGTGGGACTAAGCCGATATTTGCCCCGACCGGTCTGAGCGATCGCCCCATGGCCATCGCCGCTTCGCGAGCCTCTTCTCCAGGAGGAATAAACGTGAGGGTGGGAGCGGGTAGCCAACGCGCCAGTTCGCAATAGCGATCGCGGGGATGATTTTTTACTTGTCCCTGCACCACCAACGTCGCCGATTCGCCACCATCCACCGCCGTTGCATCAGTGACGCCCTGCTCCAGTAAAAACGCCTGAAGCTGTGGAAAGGAGACCCCCGGCGAACCACCATTGCCCCGCCCATCGCTGACGACGAAAATATATTCATTGCCCCGTCTGCCGAGAATCGCCTTTGGGGACGTGCGATCGCTCCCATCAACGGGTAGCTTCCTGCCCCCTTCTAAAATTTGCTGCGAGCCACTGACCACATTAAAGGGTTGCTCTGGCAACCTACCGCGATAAAACTCGATCCCTCCTTGGGCAGGAAAATTCACCACCCCTGAATAGCCCCCCTCATAGGGACGCACCACCTGACCATTCACGATGTAGGCTCCGAGAACCCCCGCTGGAATCGTGCCTCGACCGCTCAAGCAGGTTTGCCGCAGTGCTCGGTAACTAATACCCTCAGGATGGGACTCGCCCATGATCCATTTTTGATAATCCTGAAAAGAGGGCAGGGATTGAGCATGCAGCCAGCGGAAAAAATTAGTATTCATCGCTGCCACAGCTCCCGTCCGCCGCGCAAAAGCCGCTGTCGTTTCTAAATAGGTATCTTGGCCATTAGGGGCAGGTTCTGTCATGACCACCCGATAATCTGCCATCGGCGCAGCCACCATATATACCTGCGTTTGATCCACTCTATGGGTCGAGTACTGAAGAGTGGCTAATGAGAGGCCAACCCAAGGCAACACACTCAGCATCTATTTTCCTCCAGCACAGCCTTCAGTTTCGGTGGGCTATCTCTAACCTAGGACGCAAAAACAGATGATTCTGTCCCCAAGCTGCTTTAAGGATAGTGAATAAATCAACATAAATCTTTAGGTTCTTTTAACCCACATCCTTGGGGAATCTGCCTAGGATCAGGGTGGGATTTTCTGGACGCTTTGGCACCATGGAACAAATACCCGCTTCAATTTGGACACTCACCGCTGGCATTGTTGTTACCCTGATTAGCTTCTGGGTTGGTCATCACCATGGCCTCCTGCCGGAACAGGCCTCTGAGCAGGCTCCCTTGGTGGATAACTTCTTTGACATTATGCTCACAATTGGTACCGCTCTCTTTTTGGTGGTACAGGGTGCGATCATCCTCTTTGTGATTCGCTATCGCCGCCGTGCCGGTGAGGAAGGGGATGGTCTACCCGTAGAGGGCAACTTACCCCTAGAGGCCTTCTGGACGGCCATTCCTGCCCTGATTGTGATTTTCCTTGGTATCTACAGCGTGGATATTTTCCAGCGCATGGGGGGACTGAATCCGGGGGATCATGCTCTGCACTCCATGCACACCCCTAAACCAGCAGTGGCGGTTGTTGCCGAAGCCTCCTCAAAAACCACCAGCGATGCAACTGCCCTTTTAGCAGCAGCGCCAACCCCTGAAATTGGCATTGGTGCCAGCCCCGATGTTCAAGGCAAAGCCCCAGACGTAGTGGTGGATGTGGCGGGTATGCAGTATGCATGGATTTTCACCTACCCCGACAGTGGCATTGTCTCCGGCGAATTGCATATCCCAGTGGGCAAAGATGTCCAATTAAATATCTCCGCGCGGGATGTGATCCATTCCTTTTGGGTGCCCCAGTTTCGCTTGAAGCAGGATGCGATTCCGGGTGTGCCCACTGAACTGCGCTTTAAGGCTACCAAGGTCGGGACATACCCCGTCGTCTGTGCTGAACTCTGTGGTGGCTACCACGGTGCCATGCGCACGCAGGTGATCGTGCATACCCCAGAGGATTTTGAAGCGTGGCGCAGTCAAAACCAAGCGATCGCAACGACTCCCGTGATCCCCTCCCTGAGCGATCGCCATGTCGAGGAGATGGGCGTCACCCCCCAATTGGTGGCGCAAGTAGAAGCAATGACCCACCACCATTCTCCGGCAAAGCTTTAGTTTTCTTCCTACTGTTGCATTCTTGAGAGAGTTATGGCGCAAGCACAACTGCCGCTAGATACCCCCTTGTCGCTCCCTGAGCATCCCAAGGCGTGGAAGTGGTACGACTATTTCACCTTCAATGTTGATCACAAGGTAATTGGCATTCAATATTTGGTCACCGCCTTTATCTTTTACTTGATTGGCGGACTGATGGCGGTGGCCATGCGCACGGAGCTGGCAACGGCAAATTCCGATTTTCTTGACCCGAATCTTTACAATGCTTTCATGACCAACCACGGCACCATTATGATTTTCTTTTGGGTGGTGCCAGCGGCCATTGGTGGCTTTGGCAATTACTTGGTGCCCCTGATGATTGGGGCGCGGGACATGGCTTTTCCCCGCTTGAATGCCTTAGCCTTTTGGCTGAACCCGCCGGCGGGGGCATTACTCTTGGCCAGTTTCCTGTTTGGCGGTGCCCAAGCGGGTTGGACCTCCTATCCGCCCTTGAGTACGATCACGGCCACTACTGCCCAGAGTATGTGGATTCTGGCGATCGTCCTTGTGGGTACCTCCTCGATCATGGGATCGGTGAATTTCATCGTTACCATCTGGAAGATGAAAGTGCCTAGTATGCGCTGGGATCAATTGCCCCTCTTTTGCTGGGCCATGCTAGCCACCTCTCTGCTGGCTCTAGTGTCAACGCCCGTGCTGGCGGCGGGGCTGATTTTGCTGCTGTTTGATATTAACTTTGGCACCTCGTTTTACAAACCTGATGCCGGTGGGAACGTTGTCATTTACCAGCACCTTTTCTGGTTTTACTCTCACCCGGCGGTGTACCTGATGATTTTGCCGATCTTTGGCATTATGTCTGAGGTGATTCCGGTTCATGCCCGTAAGCCCATCTTTGGCTATCAGGCGATCGCCTACTCCAGTTTGGCCATCTGCTGCGTGGGTCTCTTTGTCTGGGTACACCATATGTTCACCAGCGGTACGCCCCCTTGGATGCGGATGTTCTTCACGATTTCGACACTGATTGTGGCGGTGCCGACAGGAGTAAAAATCTTTAGTTGGGTCGCCACCCTCTGGGGGGGCAAGATTCGCCTCAACAGTGCCATGCTCTTTGCCATTGGCCTACTGTCGATGTTTGTCCTTGGTGGCCTCAGTGGTGTGACCTTGGGGACTGCCCCCGTGGATATTCACGTCCACGACACCTACTATGTAGTGGCACACTTCCACTACGTGCTTTTTGGTGGTTCCGTGTTTGGTCTCTATGCGGGGATTTACCACTGGTTCCCCAAAATGACAGGACGGCTCCTCGATGAGCGCTTAGGGATTCTCCACTTTGTGCTGACCTTTATTGGCACGAACCTGACCTTTTTGCCGATGCATGAGTTGGGTCTTAAAGGCATGCCACGGCGAGTGGCCATGTACGATCCCCAGTTTGAGTCGATTAATCTCATTTGTACGATTGGCGCCTTTGTCTTGGCCTTCTCAATTATTCCCTTCCTGATTAACATCATTTGGAGCTGGAATAAGGGCAAAATTGCCGGCGATAACCCTTGGGGCGGTCTCAGCTTAGAGTGGACGACCAGTTCACCGCCGCTGATTGAAAACTGGGAAGTGCTGCCTGTGGTCACCAAAGGTCCCTACGACTACGGCATTGAGCAGCGCAAGGGAAGCACCGATGAGGATGAGGACGAGAAAGAGTAGGACACTGTAGGAGCAAGCCATGCAAGGTACTGTTGACTCTCAAGCGACGGCCATAGCCGTTGATCATGCCCATGAGCACCCTGATTTTCGGGTTTTAGGGTTGCTGGTCTTTTTGATTTCTGAATCCCTAATGTTTGGTGGCCTCTTTGCGGCCTATTTACTTCTGCGGGGCATGAATGAGCAATGGCCGCCCGAAGGCACTGAGGTGGAACTTCTTGTGCCCACCATCAACACCATCATCCTTATTTCCAGTAGCTTTGTCATCCACTACGGCGATGTTGCCATCAAAAAGGATGACGTTCGCGGCATGCGCCAATGGTACTGGATCACGGCGGCCATGGGGGCAGTGTTCTTGGGCGGTCAAGTTTATGAGTACCTCACCCTCGGCTACGGCCTGCGCACCAATGTCTTTGCCAACTGCTTTTATGTGATGACGGGCTTCCATGGCCTCCATGTCTTTGTGGGGATTTTGCTGATTTTGGGGGTGATCTGGCGATCGCGCCGCCCCGGACATTACAATGCCCACAAGCATACGGGGGTGGCCATGGCAGAGATCTACTGGCACTTTGTGGATGTGATCTGGATTATCCTCTTCACCCTGCTGTATATCCTGACTCGCTTTTAGGGACAGGTCTTGAATTGGGGCGATCGCGGATCAAAGTTGCACTGATAGACCACAGGTGCTTGCCAACTCAAGGGAATTTCCAAGAGGTCACGGGTACCCGTAATTCCCTGCAAGAGAAAAAGAACAAGGGCAAGGGAATTCAAGCCAATGTGAATCCGCCGCCACCTGAGCGATCGATCTTGGTAAATCTCCCCCACAATGGCCACAGAAAAAATCATCAGCATCACCGCCGCCAAGCCAAAGTAAAAGTGGGAAACCCACCACTCGTCATCACGGCGAAAGACCCCCGGTTGAAAAGCTAGAATGGTCACCCCCATCCCTGAGAGGGTGGCAAAAACAGCACGCCATAGCTTCGATTGAGCGCGATACAGCAGCGCCGTTGCTGCAATGGTGACAACAAACATCAGTGCCACGAGGACAACAGAGAGCGGTTGCAGTGTCTGATTCTCCGCCTGCATCAAGAAGCCCTGAAATCCAAACACCACTGAATAGGCCAAGGCCACCAATGTGATGCCAACCACGCCGGCTGCTAAAAGATTGCCCAATTTGACATGCAGGGTGCCCACTGTGGGTGGGATGGTGGTGTCTTTGAGACGACGCTGCCGCGTTTGCAGAGCAAAGAATGTGGTGATGCCAATGACCGGAAAGACAAATGTGCAGGCCAAGATGGGATGCAACAGCAAAATGATGTCTTTGAGGTTGAGAAACATACTGGCTAAGAACGATAAGGCCAGTTTTAAGGTAACGAATCTAGGGGCGGGGCAAATCAAAGAACAGCACTTTTGTCAGTAAGCCAACTGTGGCCACCAACAGGGTCACTAGGAATCCCCATAGCCGCGCATCTGTGCCCGCTTGTCGCTTAGAAATATCCTGCAAGGTGGACTCTACCGTATCAATCCGCTGCCCTAACTGTACTTCTATGGAATTGATACGCTGCTCCAGTTTGGCCTCCACAGCCTTCATCTGTTGCTCCAGCTTAGCTTCGACAGCATTGATACGCTGCTCCAGTTTGGCCTCCACAGCCTTCATCTGTTGTTCCAGCTTAGCTTCGACAGCATTGATGCGCTGCTCTAGTTTGGCTTCGACGGCGTTGATGCGCTGCTCTAGCTTAGCCTCCACAGCATTGATACGCTGTTCAAGTTTGGCCTCGACAGTATCAATTTTGTCCTCAAGCCTTTGGAATTTCTCGTTACTCGTGGCGATGTGAATATCCAGCTTTTTATCCATGGCTTGGATGGCAGCCTGCATTGACTGCATATCGGCCTGCATCCCTTGGATAGCATCTAAAACTTGGCTCAATTCGGAACGGCTAACGGGTTCAGTCATGATGCTGATACTTGATTAACGGACGTGGAGGGATTCGAACCCCCGACCCTCAGAACCGGAATCTGATGCTCTATCCACTGAGCCACACGTCCAGCCTTCTCATCATAGCATTAACCAAGGTAGGCTTGCTGAACCCGTGGATCATTCAGGAGATCCGCTGCACGACCGCTGAGGGTCACTTGACCCGCTTCAAGCACATAACCGCGATCGCCCAATTGTAAGGCTAGGTGCGCATTTTGCTCGACCAGTAGCATTGTCATCCCCTGTTGCCGCAGTTGTGCCAAGATGGCAAAAATTTCCCGTACTAAATTGGGCGCTAAGCCTAAACTGGGTTCATCAAGGAGCAGTAAGCGAGGACGACTCATCAGGGCACGGGCGATCGCCAGCATTTGTTGCTCACCGCCACTGAGGGTTCCCGCCAGTTGGTATTGCCGCTCCCGTAGTCTAGGAAAGCGCTTGAGTTGTTCTTCGAGGTCTTGTGCAATCTGCGCCTCATCTCGACGACAGTAGGCACCGAGAAGAAGATTGTCGCGTACGGTTTGGCGGGCGAGAACCTGACGCCCCTCTGGACAATGGGCAATGCCCAGCCTCACTAATTCATGGGGCGATCGCCCTGCAATCGATTGACCGGCAAAGCAAATGGTACCTTCACTGGGAACGAGTTTAGAGATGGCACGCAGCAGGGTGGTTTTGCCAGCACCATTGGCACCCACAAGGGTAATGCACTCGCCGGCTGCAATGGCCAGACTCACCTCGCGCAGAGCGCAAATGCCACCGTAGTGGACACTCAGGGACTCAATTTCCAAGATGCGCGCTTGAGAAGTCATCCCCTAGGCCGTGGTCTGTGATTCCTCCGGGTTGGGGGAGCCACCCCGCGCCTCTTCCCATTCAGCAATAGCGGCATTTTCGGTTTGGGCAGCAGCACTGGTGACGAGGGCGGAAATTTCCCGAGGAGAGAACCCTTCTTCCAGTAGCTCCATATAGATAGGATGGAGGTTGCGTTGCAGTTCTTTGAAGATGGCGCGGGCGCGATCGGTATAGCGAAAGTTTTGGTCAAATAAGCTGGCCATCTGAGAAATCCAAGAGCACTGCCACTATCCTAAATCCTATCGGCACACCCATTGCCAGTGGTGGCGCGGACTTTTGTTTTCTTTCCCTTGGGCAATGCAAGTAGAAAAAACCTACTCTGCCTCTTCGTCGAGATGATAACGACGATAGAGAAAGTCAAGGGCATCGTTGCGCAGTTGATAGTAGGTGGGATCTTCGAGGATGCGCTCGCGATCGCGCGGCCGTGGGAAGGGAATTGTCATGATTTCACCAATTTTGGCAGCAGGGCCATTGGTCATCATCACTAGGCGATCAGCCAAAAACAGCGCCTCATCAATGTCGTGGGTAATCATCAACACGGTGCAGCGGTGTTCTTGCCAAATGTTGAGCAGCTCCTCTTGCAGTTCCTCCTTGGTGATGGCATCGAGGGCACCAAAGGGTTCATCAAGAATGAGGATCTCTGGCCGAATCGCAAGAGCACGAGCGATCGCCACCCGCTGTTTCATCCCGCCTGACAACTGCGCCGGATATTTATTGGCCGCTTCCGCCAAGCCCACCATTGCCAAGTGTTCGCGGACAATCGCCATCTTTTGCGGACGGGATTTCTCTGGCCAGACAGCATCCACTGCCAGATAAACATTCTCAGCAGCAGTTAACCACGGTAAGAGGGCATAGTTCTGAAACACCACCATGCGATCAGGTCCCGGCTCCTTGATAGGTTGCCCCTTGAGGCGTACTTCCCCGGTGGTGGGACGCACAAAGCCCGAGACCATATTGAGTAAGGTGGTTTTGCCACAGCCAGAGTGACCAATGACGCAGATAAACTCCCCCGCTCGAATATCGAGGGTAATATCCGTCAGCACAGTAAAAGGCCCCTTCTGGGTGGGATAGACTTTGCTCACCTGCTCTAGGCGCAAAAAGGATTCAGGGGAGACTACGGCAACGGGGGTAGTCATGGCTCGGTTTCCTTGGCTAATCATCAGCAACTCCAATCATCTGACATATTGGGCTTAGGCAGCGCGTGGCACGGGCAAATGCAAGGGAATTTCTGCCATATAGACCTCGTGCTTGATCTCTAGGCTATTGAGATAGCTAATGGGGTCATCGGCATTAAAGGTGGTGCCATCAAAGAGTTGGATCGGCCCAGTGCGATACTTAATATCCAAGAGTCCCAACTCCCGCGCCGCTGTACTAAAGACACTCACCCGACACACCCGCTCGAGAATTTCCACCCAGTTGCGTGGGAAGGGAATCGTGCCCCAACGGGCAATCTGGGTCATCATCCACAGGTGCTCAGTTCGGCTAGGACGATTCACACCGTCGCCAAAGAACAGATGATGCACAGATCCACCATTTTGATCCACCCCCAGTTCTAGATACTCAGGGTTGGTAGCCACATAGGCCTTGCGGCTGAGGATTTGCTTAATCTCCTCACTGTGGGCCGGGTCGGCACAGTAACGACAGGCATCTAGTAGGGCTTTGACTAAAGCAATGTGGGTATTGGGATAAGCCATCGCCCAATCTTCGCGCACGCCTAGGACTTTCCCGGGATGTCCTGCCCAAATGTCAATGTCGCTGGCAATCGTAAAGCCCACTCCCTCTTTGGCCGCCCGCAGATTCCAAGGATCACCGACGCAATAGCCATCAATACTACCAGAGCGCAGATCCGCAACCATTTGTGCCGGTGGAATCGTCTGGAGGTGGACATCATGATCGGGGTGAATGCCCCCTGCCGCTAGCCAGTAGCGCAATAGAAGATTATGCATGGAGGAGGGATGCACCATTCCCAAACGGTGGGGGCGATCGCGCGTTTGCAGCAAGTAGCGGTGAAAGTCACTAAGGGTGCGAATCCCCTGCTCGGCAAATTCCTTTTTCAGCGTGATGCCATTACCATTACGGCTCAGGGTGAGGGCACTGACCACAGGCAGCGGTTGCTCTTCATGACCGCCACAGGTAAACCACACGGGCATCCCCGCCGGCATCTGAGCGGCATCGAGGTAGCCTGCGGCAATCCCATCCACAATGCCTCGCCAACTGCTCTCGCGTACAAGGGAGACTTCCTCTAGGCCATGGTGGGCAAAGAACTCCTTTTCGTAGGCAATGGCAATGGGAGCGCAGGCAGTCAAGGGCACAAAGCCAATTTCCAGATTCGTTTTTTCGAGACCATGGCGGGCAATGGCCGGTTTGCGACGCGCCTGCAACTGTTTCACCCGTTTTTGCTGGTTGAGGAAATAGATGATTTCACTGCGCAGACTGTAGTAACTGGGGTGTTCGACAACGGCCATCCGCTGCCGGGGACGGGGAATATCCACCTCAAGAATGCCGCCAATTTTCGAGCCGGGACCATTGGTGAGCATGACAATCCGATCCGAGAGCAGCACCGCCTCATCGACATCATGGGTGACCATCACCGCCGTCACCTGCTGGGCTTCGCAGATCTTCATCAATTGTTCCTGCAAATTACCCCGCGTCAGGGCATCCAAGGCACCAAAGGGTTCGTCCAGCAGCAGCAGCTTCGGCTGAATGGCGAGGGCACGGGCGATCGCCACCCGTTGTTTCTGACCGCCAGAGAGCATAGTGGGTGGCTTGTGGGCATGGGGGCGCAACCCCACGAGGTCGATATGGGACTCGACAATTTGCCGCCGTTCAGCCGGAGTGAGGTGATCGAGCACTTCATCCACCGCTAGGGCAATGTTCTCGCGTACCGAAAGCCACGGCAGCAGCGAATAGTTTTGAAAGACCACCATGCGATCGGGACCCGGCTGGCGCACCCGCTGTCCCTCCAACGTCACCACCCCTGAGGTGGGCAGGTCTAAGCCGGCAATCATATTCAGTAAGGTGGACTTGCCACAGCCGGAGTGACCAATCAGCGAGATAAACTCCCCCTTTTGAATCGTCAGGTCAATCCCTTTGAGGGCGAGATACTGCCCGCCATTCGTGAGGTCAAAGACCTTCTCCACCTGATCCACAGCCACAAAAACGCCCATGATTCCCTCCTAGCGATTTGCCGGTGCAATTTTGCTTTGCAGGAAGCCCACCAAGCGATCCAAAATCAGGCCAATGGCACCGATATAGACCACCGCCACAATGATTTCCGTGACGTAGTTTTGCTGGTAGGCATCCCAAATAAAGAAGCCAATGCCCGCTACCCCCGACATGACAATTTCAGCGGCAATAATCGCCAGCCATGCCAAGCCAATGGCAATCCGCAAGCCGGTGAAAATGTAGGGCAATGCCGAGGGCAAGAGAATTTTCAGAAAGAACGTTTTCTTGGAGAGCCGCAGTACTCGCGACACATTTTTGTAGTCTTGGGGAATTTCCCGTACGCCCACAGCAGTATTGATCAGAATCGGCCAGATGGAGGTAATGAAGATCACAAAGATCGCGGCGGGTTCATTTTGGCGCAACGCCGCAAGGGAGATGGGTACCCACGCCAAGGGTGCCACCATGCGCAGAAATTGAAAGATGGGGTCGAGGGACTTATTCAGTGCTTTACTGGTGCCCACCAAAATCCCCAGCGTAATTCCGACAATGGCAGCCAAGCCATAGCCTTGGGCAACACGGGTCAAACTAATGAGGGTCTGGCGTGCCAACCCCTGATCCAAGGGGCTGTTGTAATAAAAGGGGTGAAAGATCAGATAGCGACTGCGCTCATCGGCAAACACTTGAATCGGACCCGGGAGCGAGAGAATTTTGGTTGAAGAGAGAATCTGCCAAACCACCAGAAACCCAATCACACCCATAATTGGTAGGTAAAAATCCGCCCCCTGCTGGCGCAGAAACTTCATGAGGGGATTGGTATTGCCATTACGGCGCACAGATGCAACAGCCATGGAAGTCTCCTATTGAGTAGCAACGAAATGACTAGGACTTGACCTTGATTTTGAGGCTGTCCAGATAGGCTTGGGGGTTATCGGGATCAAACTTGATGCCATCAAAGAAGGTTTCCACGCCCCGCGAGTCGGTGGTGGGAATTTCAGCCGCTGGCACCCCTAACTCTTTGGCGGCCTCTTGCCAGAGATCGCTGCGGTTGACACGCCCAATCATTTGCTTGATGTTGTCAAAGTCCTTGATTTTATCGGCGTTGAAGCCCCAGCGCAGGTTTTCAGTCAAGAACCAGAGGTCGTGACTCTTGTAGGGGTAGGAAATACTGTTGCCATTGGGGTCGCGCCAGTAGAGGGGCCCCATGTTAAAGTCGTTGAAATTCGGTTGACCATCTCCCATGGTGTAGGTGCCTTCATAGGGAGGAGTGAGGATATTGCCGGGAATGTTGAAATACTCGCGGCGGCCACAAATTTGAATGAGTTCCGGGCGGTTGGCCTTGTCATCGCACCACTGCTGAGCTTCCATGACGGCTTTCAGGAGCGCTTTGGTGGCGTTGGGGTGTTTATCGACCCAGTCAGCCCGCACGGCTAGGTACTCTTCGGGGTGGTAGGGCCACATCTGTGCTGTTAGGGTGGCCATAAAGCCAATATCATCACTGACAATGCGGAAGGGCCAAGGATCACCGGTACTGAAGGCGTCCATCGTACCATTGCGCATGCCAGCAACTGTTTCAGCAGAAGGAACGGCTAGGAGTTCGATGTCGCGATCGGGGTCAATGCCATTGGCGGCAAACCAGTAGCGGATCCACAGGTCTTGGTTGGCGTTGGGAAAGGTGTAGGCAGCTTTGAACTTGCGGCCATTTTTGGCAGCAAAGCCTTTAATGTAGTCGGGATCGGCGATTTTGAGGTGCAAGCCTTTGCCCTTATTGGCGCCGGAAATGGCAATCCCGTTGCCCTGGGTATTTAACTGTGCCAAAACGTACATCGGCACTTTTTGATTGTTGAGGGTGATAATGCCTTCGCTGATCAGGTAGGGCATGGGCATCTGCCACTGACCACCATCAATCCCGCCGGCAGCAGAGCCAATCACCACATTGTCCCGAGCACTGGCCCAGTTGGCCTGCTTGGAGATTTCAGCATTGGTGAGACCATGCTTGGCAAAGAACCCTTTTTCTTTAGCAATAATCAGAGGTGCTGATTCCACAATGGGAATAAAACCTAACTTAATCGTGTCCGTTTCCACTGCCCCCGTAGTGGTAGTCCCTCCTCCCTGCTGTTGTCCTTGGGGAGTTTCTGCGGGGGCACATCCCTTGAGGGCGATCGCCCCCATGGCGGTAGCAGTGGCAGTCATTAGAAAACGACGACGTGACAATTGAGACATAGCGTGACCTATATCGAGAACAGTAAATAGTTGACAAAAAAATCGATTCCCAGACCAACAGGTTGGGACAGGTTTTCCAATTAGCGGTGACGAAAGACCGAAATTTGGATTGGTAAAAATCTATCACCCCAGCTCGTCAAAAAGACATAGGCCTATACTATAAACTGAGATGAACTTTTTTATAGAATTTATAACCTAAGCTAATGTGATTAAGCCCTGCTATTAGCGCCATTTCCCCCCTTGATTAAAGGAGGTGAGGAATGATGACAAGTCAATTTGTTATTCATTTTTCGATTGAACTTGACTTGAAGGTGCTGGTGTTGTTAAAGGATGTGTTCCTGTAGATACACCTCAGCCTTGTCCGTAGTCAGCGGTGGGGCAAAAAGATAGCCTTGACCAAAGGGACAGCGCAGCGATCGCAACAGTTGCAGTTGAGTTGTGTTTTCAATGCCCTCAGCAATGCAATCGAGGTGGAGGTTGCGCGCCAGCACCAAAATCGTGTGAACCACCTCTAGATCTTCTTGGCTGCGATCCATTTGGGAAATGAAGGAGCGGTCAATTTTAATGCCATCGAGAGGCAGATGGCGTAGATAGCTCAGGGAGGAATACCCAGTGCCAAAGTCGTCAATGTTAATGCGTACCCCCATCGCCTTCAACTCGGCAAGAATTTCGCGGGCAGAGTCCAAGTGTTGCATCAAGGTACTTTCAGTAATTTCTATCTTTAGAAAGTGCCCTGCTAAATGGTAATGCTCAAGGGTTTGTTGAATCTCAGCTACAAGGGTGGGCAACGAAAATTGGTTGGCGGACAGATTGATACTCATCGTAAAGCCCACGGACTGAAGCTTGGGATAACGCTGTTGCCACTGCTGCAACTGTTCACAGGCATTGTGCAAGACCCAGCGGGAGAGTTCAAAAATCAGCCCCGTTTCTTCAGCGACGGGAATAAAAACTTTGGGGGAAATCAGCGTATCCCCCTTTTGCCAGCGCAGGAGTGCCTCAAAACCTTTGAGAGATTGGCTCCGGAGCTTGACGATGGGCTGATAGTGGAGGACAAAGTCCCCCCGTTCAATCGCTTGCCGCAGTTCCACTTCTAAGTACAGGCGATCGCGCACCTGTTGCAGCATCACAGGATCAAAGACATCAATGCGATTGTGTCCCTTGGTTTTAGCGTGGTACATGGCCATGTCAGCATCCCGCAGCAGTTCCTCGCTACTGGTGTAATGGGGGTTACCCATCACAAGACCGATACTCACCGTGCTGTACAGGGTGTAGTGATCGATTTCAAAGGGATGGTTGAGGCGATCCTGCAGTTGGTGGGCAATGGCTTGGGCATGTTCTATCCCCTCAATATCATTGAGCAAGACCGCAAATTCATCTCCCCCTAGGCGTGCCACTACGTCCTGAGGACTCACACAACGCGTCAGCCGCTGAGCAAAGGCTTGGAGGAATAAATCCCCTGTGCCATGTCCCAGACTGTCATTGAGGGTCTTGAAGCGATCGATATCCAAACAGAGCACAGCATAGTGGTAGTGGGGGTGCTCGGCTGCATAGCTGAGGGTAAGGCGCAACTGCTCCTCAAAGAACCAGCGATTGGGTAAATGGGTGAGGCGGTCATGGCGGGCTTGGTAGAGGAGTTGGGCTTCGATTGCTTTGCGCTCTTGAATTTCCGCTTGCGCCTTTTGATAGAGTTCTGCCTGCAGGATGGCGATCGCCAACTGGGTCGAAATTTGCTTAATCAGTTCAATTTCACTGTCTTGCCAGTCGCGGGGATGGGCGCATTGATGACAGATGAGCAACCCCCACAGCCGCCCTTCGACAATAATCGGTACCACCAGATTGGCCTTGACCTGATAATGAGCCAGCAGATCCCGATAGCAGGGAACTAGAGGGGCGGTGTCTAAATCATTTACCACATGGATGCGACCGCGCTTGTAGGCTTCAATGTATCGCTCTGTAAAGCAGGAATCCCCCACCACGTCCCCAAGAGCCGACAACCAAGGGGGAACGACGGCTTCAACATCCATAATGCCGCGCCAATCCTCGAGGAAACGATAAACGAGCACGCGATCGCAGCCCAAGAGTTCTCGCACATCCTTGACGGCAGCTTCGAGAATCGTGGCCAGATCAAGGGATTGGTGAATGTGCTGGGTAATTTGTACCAGCAGGCGATCGTACTGGGCTTGGCGCAGCAGTTGTTGTTCCACCTGATGGCGATCGATGGCATGGCGAAAACTGCGCGCCAGCAAGTTGGGACTGAGTTCCTGAAAGCTCAAGTAGTCCTGAGCACCACTGTGGAGGATCTGAGTGGCCAGATCAGGGCGATCGCTGGGATCAATCACAACTAAGGGTAAGTGTGGATAGCGTTGCTGGAGTGTTTGCACTGCTTTAAGAACGTGATCCCCTTGAGCAATGAGGACAAGGAGATTGGGCTTGGCCTGAGCAACCACCCCGGGGGTTAAATGAGAATACGGACAGGTGTGAACTTGATAGCAAATGTAATCAATCTCGGCGAGATGGGGATATAAAATTTCACCCGATTGGGGGATGTTTTCGATCAGTAATATGTTGATGGATGGCAATAAGCATTTTTTTTGAGGATATTTTTGCGCAGAGTCTTCTGCGACGACTTCAACGGTCGCTAGTGGTTCTAAAGGGCAGTCATCAACAGCGGACAAAACAAGGAGTTTCTCAATCATTGCTAAGTCATCATTCAACACATTAAAATCACAAACTATACAAAAATTTATCAAGGAATATTATTTGTTGCTTCTTCCTAAGTCCATCATACAGCCCTTTTCTAAACTATTGGGGCAGCGATGGCACTTCATCCCCTCAAAGAGCGGTTTTGAGGCTTTTCTGACCGTGATCCCGTCACTGTGAAAAGGGGTGGGGATCGCTGTGAGATCGTGATAGAGAACACGTTTAGACTGCTATCAAAATTGCTAGGTTAGAAGCAGCATTCCCCAAAGGCAGGGGGTTGATCATTGTGCTGCAAAAACAACTTCAAAGCTGGCTGCGGGTTTCTTTACCGACATTGACGCTGGCGATCGCCCTTGTAGTTTCCCCATCCCCGGGTCTCGCCCAGCGGGATTTGATCCCCATTGACGGTTCCGATGAGGATATGCAGCTTCTCTTTGATCTGGTTTATTATCCGCGCCGCGATCCTGCCCGTTTTCGGCTGCAAAACAGTGCTGAGGTGGAAGCTTATCAGTTGATTCGCACCATTTTGCGTACGGGCACGACCCTCTACATCCGGCAGCGCCAAGATGATAATTACGGCTCCTATAGTTTTAGTCGCGATCGCTTGATCTTGCGTCCTCGCGCCCTTGCTCATTGGCCGATTTTTATCGAAACGCTGCGCCATGAGGGCTGGCATGTCGTTCAAGCCTGCTTTGCGGCGAAACGAGATTTGGATTCCTTGGTACCCGTGGGCATTCGCGTCAGCCCCGGTATCGTCGCGGATCTCTACCGCAAGAGTGGCTATAACCCCGCAGACATTCCAATTGAGGCCGAGGCCTTTGCTGCTGAGCGGGTACCCAATATGACATTGCAGGGGCTACAGCGTGAGTGTGCCGACTGGCTCAACCGCCCCAGCAAGGACTAGCCAGAAGAACGGGTCGATGCACCGCAATGACGACAATAGGGTAAGTGGCGATAGGTGGGCTGCTGACAATTGGGACAGGGCATCCACTGCAAATAACCACAGTGGGGACAGTGCTGATCGAGATCCCGCAGTCGTTTGCCACAACGGACACAGCGGAGTTTTTGGACCCGCCCTGCCGCCTGTCGCTGTGGATTGAGGAAAAAAGCTTGCGCCACTTTAATCATGCCAAACCCGACCGCTGGAATCAGCAAGATATAGAGGTAGCTGACCAAAAAAAGCAGACCGCCAAAAAGAGCAAGAATGACATTAGCCAGCCACTCAAAGAGTGCTCCCACCTGCAATAGTTCAAAAATCTTCAGCACCAAAGGAATCAAGAAGATCACCAGCAGGTGCCAACTCATGAGGGCAAGCAGGCCATGGCGGTGGCGATCGGCAAAACGATGCACCACTAGGGCGATCGCAATCAGCGGTAATAGAAAGAGGGCTTGTAAAACAAATTGGAGACTGGGATACCAAAACTGAGAGCGCTGATATTGGTTCTCAAGCTGGGCAAAGGTGGCGTCCTCGGCTAAAAATTTCAAGAAGGCTTGGCTATCGGCTTCTTGGAGAATCGCCTGTTCAAGGGCCGCCATCTCATTTTTGAGAGCGGCAATTTGGCGGTTGTTGGCCTCAAGGGTGGCTTTGGCCTTGGCGGCTTCCACCAAGTTGATCGATTGATCCGCGGGTTGCCCCGCAAGCTGCTCTAATAGTGTCGAGTCATACTCTTGACGAATGCGGGCATTGGTGGCCTCGAGGGTTTGAATTTGTGCCTGTTTCTGCTGTCGTTGCTTAAGTCGGGCTTGATTGGTGGGGTGGTTGACGGCATCTTGATACTCTGCATAGGTGAAGCAAATGGCGGAGATGGTTCCCAGTTTGCCCTTGCTGCTTTCCTGTAGGCGCTCCACAGCCGTCTGGGGCGGGGGGTCAAGGCTAATCTGCTGCTCTAGAAAACGAATGTCGCGCTCCCTAGCGGTGTCTTGGCGATAGGCTTGCCAAGGAGCATAACAGGGCTGGGCTTGACTGGGACTCAAAGGCCAATTGCTAATTTCGCTGAGGCCACTAAAGACATTAATGAGGATAAAAATATCCACCAAGATAATGACAATGAGACTGACCCAATTCAGGGGTTCGTCATTGACAAGGCGCGATCGCCGCCAAAATCCCCGCCAGAGTCGCCTCAACCCGCTTGTGATATTCATGGCAGCGTAAACCCAAAGGCAAGTTTTACCCGCTCTAGGGTTGCATTGGCCACACGGGCGGCCTGTTCTTGGCCTTTTTTGAGCAAATCCTTGAGATAGCTGGGGTCTGCCATAATCTCTTGGTATCGCTGCTGAATCGGTTCTAGGGTAGCAATCACCGCATCGGTGAGTAGGGGCTTAAACTGTCCCCAGCCCATATCGGCACATTCTGCTGCCACTGCCTCTTTCGTTTTTCCCGTGAGTACTTGATAGAGACTCAGCAGGTTATTGGCTTCAGGACGGTTAGGATCATCAAAGGTCAAGCCGCGGATTGAGTCGGTCTTGCAACGCTTGATTTTCTTGCGAATCTCATCGGGGGAGTCCAAAAGGTTAATGCGACTCAGTTCCGAGGGATCCGACTTCGACATCTTCTTGGTGCCATCGGTAAGGCTCATCACCCGTGCCCCCTCTTGGGCAATCAAGGGTTGCGGCAGCTTGAGAATTGGCGGCTGATTGTGGGCAAAGAGGTAGTTGACACGGGCAGCAATATCGCGGGTCAGTTCCAAGTGTTGCTTTTGATCTTCCCCCACAGGGACCAGATCGGCATCGTAGAGCAAAATATCTGCTGCCATCAACACAGGATAGTCCAAGAGTCCTGCCGCGACATTTTCTCCCTGCTTGACGGCTTTTTCCTTGAATTGAATCATGTCCTCCAGCCAGTTGAGGGGGGTGATGCAGTTCAGTAACCAAGTGAGTTCGGCATGGGCGCTGACGTGGGATTGGACAAAGATGGTGGCGTGGGCTGGGTCAATGCCACAGGCCAAGTACAGAGCAGCAACAGTATAGGTATTAGCCGCCAGTTCTGCGGGATTGTGGGGGACGGTAATGGCATGTAAATCCACCACACAAAAGTAGTTTTCATACTCGGCTTGCCCCGCCACCCAGTTGCGAATGGCTCCGAGATAATTCCCCAAGTGCAAGCTACCTGTGGGCTGGACTCCCGAAAGCACCCGTTTTTTGGTCACCCCAACCTCCTCTAATTGCATTCCTACTATGCTACAGCCCTTTTCCTATGGATGGAACACGGCTTAAAGGATGAAAGCCCCTATCCCATGGCAGGGTCATCTAGGCTTGCCCAATGCCCGCAGGGGTCTGGGTGTCGCTATCCCTAACTTAGCGCTGAGTCCTGCTGGGTCGCTTTAGTGCGTGCTTCTAACTCTTCAAGGCGGCTTTTTAGGGTTTGATTTTCCTTTTGTAACTCGTTGAGGGTGGTCTCAAGGGTCTTGAGGCGGTCATCGCTGCCAAGGGCTTTCTGAACTTTGGCGATTCCTTCATCAACTGATCGTTTGATACGGCCGTCGGTGGTGCGATCGCCCAGCTGCTGCAGCAGGCCTAAAACTTGGGGATGGTCAATTTGACTCAGGGCTTGAACAACGGCCATCTGGGTAAAGAAAAAGGTCTCGTGGCTGAGTTGCTCTAGCCGTTCCAGAATTTGTTGCAGTTGGGGATGGTGGCGATCGCCAATGGTGCCAAGGGTACGAATGGCGGCCAAGCGTAGGGGTTGCGGGACATCAATAGCGGTGTAGTCAAGAACCAAATTCACCGCCTCTGGAGACGCCTTGAGTTGCCCCAAGCCAGCGATCGCCCCACAGCGTACCACCTCATTCCAGCCTTGTCGTTTTTCCAAAGCCTTCCGCAGTCGTTTCAGCACTTTTTCGAGCTTGGGTTTCGGTTGCGGTTTGGCAGCGGCAATCACACCAATTCCCTTCAGGGCGGCAGCTTCAACGCTATAGCTGGGGTCGCCGTGCTTGGCAATGGGCTTGAGAAGTTCGTAGGCTTTGGCGGACTTAAACCCAGCAATGGCCTCCACGGCTGCTGCACGGACATGGGGATGGCTATCGGTAAGGGCGAGCCTTAGAGCCTCTAAGCTTTGATCCAGTTGAATCGTGCCCAGCACTTTGGCAATTTCACGCCGCACTCCCCAAAAGGGTTCCCGTTGCAGCGCCGCCGCCAAGGTTTGCACAACTTCTAGGTTTCCTTTTTTGCCTAGGGCAATGGCAGCTTGAACCCGCCCCAAAACATCGGGGTCGTACTGCAGTTGGGCTTTGAGTTCAGGGAGGGGGTACTCTAGGGTAACGGTTTTGAGGGTATGGTTGCCAGCATCAAAACTCACAAAGGTGGGCTGCTGTGGCAGCGGCAAATAGAAGGTGTGCTCTGGTTCATGAATGCGCAGGGGAATGGTTTTGACCGTCACCTGCCCCTGATCATCCACCGTACCGATGCCAACAGGGATGCGCAGATCAAAGAGGTTGCGCTCTAGGGGCGTGACCCCATCGGTCACCTGCTGCTGCTTGACGGTAAGAACGGCTAATTGATCGGCTACCTCCCAGCGATAGCTCACATGGAAGTCGGGATGTCCCCCACGAAAAACGTATTGGTCAAAGAGGGGAAGTAGGTTGCGGCCGGTGGCCATTTCAATCGCCCGCAGCAGATCCACCGTTTCGACAGTTTGATGGGCGTAGGTTTGGACAAAGGTTTGAATGGCTTTCCAGAATTGTTCTTCGCCGAGTTCCTGGCGGATCATGTGATAGACGCAGGCGCCTTTTTCGTAGAGGTGGCGATCGTAGAGTTCAATGGCTTCGCGATAGACATGGGTGACAATGGGGCGGCGGTAGCGATCGCTATCCTCACTGAGGTAGTTGCGCAATTCCCCAAGGCGATAATAGGCGGCAAAATCAGCGCCATATTCCTCCTCAAACCAGAGCACCTCGGCATAGGAGGCCATGCCCTCCTTGATCCAAGCGTGAGACCAGTGCTTGATCACCACCAGATCGCCAAACCACTGGTGTGCCAACTCATGGGCCACTAAACTTTCACTGCGAAAATCTTCAGCGGCGGCTCGCTCATCCAACAGACAGCGGTCTGTCAATAGGGTTGTCGAGGTATTTTCCATACCGCCAAAGATAAAATCGGCCACACAGACTTGGGCATATTTGGGGTAGGGATAGGGATAGCCGTAGATGCGGCTGAAAAAGTCCATCATCTTTGGCGTTTTGCCCAAGGTGCGGCGGGCATCAGCAGCGCGATCTTTAGCAACGTAGTAGGTGACGGGCTTGCCCTGCCACTGGTCATCAAAAACCGCAAAATCCCCCACCGCTAGGGTCATCAGATAAGTGGGATGGACCTGGGGTTGATACCAGTGAAAGATTTGCCACTCTCCCTCGCTGTAGCAGGCACGCAATTCCCCATTGGAAATAGCCTGTAAGGGTTGCCGCACCCGCGCTCGTACCTCTGACGTCGCCAGCTGCCCAGGAGAATCAAAGCAGGGAAACCAATAGCGGGAGTCCTCATCTTCCCCTTGGGTCCAAGCTTGGGGGGGATCAGTGGCAACAAAGTACAATCCCCGCTGGGGTTTCTGCAGACGGTAGTCAATGGTGATCACCAGCACCTGATCTGGGTGAATCCCCAAGCTCGCATCAAGGGAAATATCCAGAAACTCACCATCGTAGTGGAAGGCTTGGGGTTGGTGCTGCACAGTCACACTCTGGATCTGTTGCCCCACGGCATTGAGGCGCAGCTGGCGCACTTGGGAGTGCAATGGTCGTAGGTGGATATGACACTGTCCCCAGCATGCCTGGGTCTCTAAATCTAGGGTCAAGTCCAAGCAGATATGTTCCACCTGCCCCACTCGATCGGGACTGTAGTGGGGACGTGCACCGCTGAGGACAAAGGATTTGGCTGGAGTGACATCAAGAGTCATAGGTTATGTTGAGCCGCACTTGCTCTTAGTCTAGGGGGTATCAATCGAGGAGTTCAACCACCTTATAGCGACTGGTATGACCCTTGATTAACCGAACACGGGACTTAGGCACCTGAAAATAGGCTGCCAAGACCGCAATCAGTTCTTGATTGGCCTTGCCATCAGTGGCAGGGGCACGCACCGCCACCACTAGCTGACCGGCAGAATCAACAGCAACAGAGGACGCTCTTGCATTCGGTTTGACCACCAGATGGTATTTCTTCATGCCCTCCTAGCCTGAAGCATGGGCACAGATGTGCTGCCCAATTTGCTTGTCAATTTTCATAATGTGATTCACTAACCAGTCTGCTAACTTACCATGGATCTGGGTGGCGATCGCCGCATCCGCTTGGCTGTTGCGGTACTGCTGCTGCAGCTCTTCAATCATCTCGATGAACTGTTTATGGGCGCAGCGGTTAACTTCTGCTAGGGGGCACTGGTATTTTTCAGCACAGCTTTCTTCATTCCCGAAGTGCCACTCTGCATAATACTTCATGAAAGCAATTAGCTGTTTAATCGCAGCGCTTCCCCGACCCTGTTCAATGGCATCCGCCAGATCATTGACAGCACAGACGAGTTCCTTGTGCTGTATATCAATCATGGGCACGCCGGTCTGGAGCTGCTCTGTCCACGCGAAGCGTTGCATTGTTTTTTATCCCCCTAGACCGATTGTGGGTGGGTTTTTGTTTTCAGAAACGCAAAGATTCCCTCTAGAAAGGAGGAGCTAATTTCTGTTGTTTCAATGAGTTCTGGTTCCCTAGGGCTGGCGGCGGCAGCAGCAATGCCAGCAATTTCCTCGGCAATCCCCACCACTATTAGGCGAAAACAAATTTTTTGCACCTCTAGAATGGGTAAGTTCAACGCTTCACTGATTTCTTGGAGGGTTTTGGTACCGTTAGCGTACTCCCACACTTGCCACTCATGATGATTGAGGTGGTAGGGGGGCTGTCCTTCAATCGTGCTGGCAATGGTTGAACTCGGCAGGGGCAGCTTGTCCATTAGGGCTGTCCAATCCCGCAGCAGTCGTAGACCCGCCAAGGAAATTTCCATGGGTGAGGCACTCAGTCCCGTCATTTCCTCAAAGGGCAGTGGATGGTTGGCATCGAACTTAAACCAGCCCTCATTGAGGCTAAAGAGGTGAGGAATCGGTGTCAGTACCTGTTGCTTGAACAATAGCCGCAGCTGTTCTGGCTCAAGGGCACCTTGGGTTTTCAAACACAGCCCAAGGGATCCGGTTCGGGAACAAAAGGGTAAAAGGCGTTGAATGGTAGTTGGGCGCAGCCAGCCCCGCTGCTCAATGAGCCGTTGCAATCCTTGGTGATCCAAGGTCGTTGTTGCGGCTACAATCTGACCCAAGTGAAAGAAGATATAGTACTCCTGCATTTGGGGAATCAGCGGCATCATCCCCGCCATTTCCACGGGCTTAATGGAGAGGCAGCCCGTTTTTTGCCCCTGCTCCAGAAAATGAAAAATTTCCCCCAAGGAAAATTCCGATAGATAACCTGTAATTTTCATACATTCCCCCTAGTGAGTGATGTTGTTCTAAGTGGTGAGTGCACTGCGGTTTAATTGCGAGGATTGGGCACTGGCATAGGCTTGAATGAGTGCCATCATGGCAGCGGCAACGGAAGACTGATCCAAAGCATTCACAGGCACCATGGGTGGGCGGCGGTGGGGACTCAAGTAGCCAAGGGCGATCGCGATCTCTTCAGCAGGCCACGCATTGGGATTATCGGCATGGCTCAGACCCACTAGCATTGGAATCTTTGTGCGATGGCGCATGAAGGCCAAAATCCGCCGTGCGGCTCGAAAATCTTGGGGACGGTGAGAACTGACCAGTAGGATAAACGCATGGGCTTTGCGAATAAGAATATCCCACATAAAGTCAAAGCGTTCTTGACCAGGCGTGCCATACAGATGCAGGGCAACATTAGGACCAAACTGCAGCCGCCCAAAATCCATCGCTACCGTTGTCTTTTCCTTGAAAGCAGCAATTTCATCCGTTGCCTTGCGATCGGTATCCACCACCTCAATTTCGCTGATGGTACGGATGAAGGTGGATTTGCCTGCGCCCACTGGTCCTGTGATGACAATGCGCATAATTTCCATGGGTTGGCACCTCAATTACGGCAAAACACAGAGGAATCAGGCTGGTCTAAACATTCACGGCTTGCCCCATACCCATGAGTTGGGTTTGCAATTCAGCCAGAACATTTTTAATTTCAAGGTTGATAATGCCCAATTTGGCAGAGGCATCCGCCAGCACAAGGAAAACCGCATCTTCGGTGCAGCTGGTGAGAATGCCATACCCACTGGCACCCTCTACAAGGATGCGCTCGATTTTGCCCCGGCTTAGCTCTCGTCCAATACGTTCCCCCAACGACAACATGGCCGCTGACATCGCTGCCACCCGTTCATCATCCATTCCCCCCGGCAAGGTTGCCGCCAGCGTCAGACCATCGGGAGACACAAGCGCTGCCCCTTGGACATTACTGGCATTGGCAACAAAGTGTTGCAATGTAGCTTCAAGTTTTGCGGCATTAATTGGCATAGTCTAATCCTCGTAAAGATATGGGAACTTTTTCAACAATGACTGCTAGGTGACCTACATGGCAGCAGCCCCTGTGGCAATTAGCCGTTGAAATAGTGCTTGGGTCCAACCGGTTTCCTTAAGAACCGCTTGGGAAGACACCTCGAAGTAGGCCTGTTCAATAAAGGCAAGATCAATCATGCAAATTTTGCCTAGGGCATCACTGAGGGCCTCGGATTTGTTGGCTTCCCTTAACTTTTGCCGCACGGCGTTGACAACAATTGCCATCGCGGGTACCACATGCTGGGGCCCAATGCCAATGCGCACGTGAACCAGACCAATTTTCCAGCGGCGCTCAGCGTAGGCCTTGCCCCAACCATCCATCCCTGTGAACATTTCATGGAACCAGTCGATGAAGGTTTGATGGAGGCGATGAATGCGTCCTTCTGTGGCGTTGAGGATGGCATTCATCTCTTCATCCCGCCCCAAGTAGTCATAAAAAATATCAGCCATCTGTGGAGCAATTTCTTTTCCCCAAGGGGCAGCCTCAGCTAACAGGGATTTGTCTTCATCAGTCAACTGGACTCGTCGCACCATTATTGCCATAAAATTGATTGGCTCAATTGTCATCTCTTTCGCCTCGAAACACTGAATAACTTTAATTACTAGATCAGGTGAATTGACTGGGCGTCCGTGATTCAGTGATTAGAATCAAGTCAGGCACTTGCTCCTGCAAGCTAACAAACAATATTCGGAAAAGCTGAAAATTTCAGAAACAATTAAAGATTCCCCCTTAAAAATCCAAGCACTGCTGGTACAGACCCCTGCATTAGATGCTTGAAAAGCGCTTTCTCACTCCACGACATGCAACCTCAACTCAGATTTAGCCGATTTCACAGGGACTCAACACAGAAATAAAAGTTGCTCCTCATTCTAAAAAGTATGAAGTTAGCTTACTTATCACTCTGCGTTGCAGAAACAGGCTGCGGTTAATGCAGAGAGTATCCCCCTGACTTTCTAATGAAAAGTATAGATTTCTCTGTAGTTCTCTGATTGTATTTCTCGACACACTACACAAAATAAAATGATTAGACACATTTTTTAATTATTCTTTAGTTTTTTAATTCGCTTTGTGTGGAAATGAAAGTAACTTTTACAAAATATCCCCAATGCCTTGATCCCATGGCACGGAGTATGCCACCCTTGCATTGTTATCCATCTAGGATGCTTTGAGTCATCGTAGGTATTTATCTTGAGCAAGGGAGGATAGTTATATGTCCGATCGCTTGACCTACCAAGGCGAAATGGAAACGAAGCTGCAACAACTCGGTGCCCAGCTTGACCAACTCAAGGCAAAGGCGGATCAAGCGGGTGAAGATGTCAAGGCAGATATTGAAGCTAAAATTGAAGCCCTCAAGACCAAACGCGATGAGATTACTCAGCAATTGGCTGCCCTCAAAGAAGCGGGCGATGATGCTTGGGAGTCCCTCAAAGCAGGGTTCCAGAGTGCGTGGGATGAGTTGAGCAAGGCCTTTGAGGAAGCAGCCAGTAAGTTTAAGGGTGAATAACTGTTTTCTTAGCTCCAGCCCTCAATGGTGACATCGACGCGATCGCTCTCGTGGGAAAGGGGCGCAATGTTCAAGTAGTACAGGGGCTGATCCGGCGATAAATTCCGCAGCCAATGGAGACATTGGGCATCCACATGGACATAGGAGCCGGTTTCCACGGGGGTACGGATCAAGGCGGTTGCCGCCACAGAACTCGCAGGGGGCGTCATCGGGTAGGTAATCAGTTCACCAACTCCCGATACAATCAGGAAAATATCGTCACCGCGATGGTGGTAATGGGGATAGTTGGCTTGTCCTGGCTCAATGCGATAGAGACTAGAGGCTAGCTCAGGGTTGTGGTGATCCAAGGGACAGACGGCATAGCCCGGCCGCTTTGGTGTCCAAGTTTGACAGCGCTCAACCAACTCAGGAAAAGAAAAAACTAACATCGTGCCTTTAGGACAAAATACTCAGCATTGGCTTATTGTATCGCCAAGCGATCGCGCTATCCTAGCCTGTGGTCTGTGTCGGAGTTTGGCATGAGTACATCCATCCCAGTGATTGTTGTTGGCGCCCTCGGTAAAATGGGACGCGAAGTTGTGAAAACAGTGCAGCAGGCTCCTGACACGACCCTTTATGCGGCTGTTGATCGCAAGCAGGTGGGGGAAGATATTGGTGAAGCCTTGGGGCTAGGAGCCTTAGAGATTCCCATTAGCGGCAGCTTGCAAGAGGTGTGTGTGGCGGCTGCCCAAGAAAAACAACCCGTGGTCATGGTGGATTTTACCCATCCCCAAGCAGTGTATGAGAATGTGCGCATGGCGATCGCCTACGGGGTGTATCCGGTGGTGGGGACGACAGGCTTGAGTCCAGAACAAATTGAAGATCTGGCCGAGTTTGCCGACAAGGCCGATATGGGGGTGGTCATTGCGCCGAATTTCTCAATTGGCATGGTGCTGCTCCAAGAGGCTGCCATCCGCGCAAGCCAGTACTTTGATCACGTGGAGATCATTGAACTGCACCACAACCAAAAGGCTGATGCTCCTAGTGGTACCGCCATTCAAACCGCGCAGCGTTTAGCAGAATTGGGCAAAACCTTTAACCCCCCCCAAGTGCAGGAGTCCGAACATCTCACGGGGGCGCGAGGGGCGTGCGCTGACGCTGAAATTCGCATTCACAGTGTTCGCCTCCCCGGACTGATTGCCCATCAGGAGGTGATTTTTGGGGCACCGGGACAAATTTATACGCTGCGCCATGACACCAGCGATCGCCAGTGCTATATGCCGGGGGTACTGCTTGCCATTCGCAAAGTCACGCACCTCAAACGCTTAATCTATGGCCTTGAAAAGCTGCTTTAGTCTAAACTTCAGGGGTTTGCTGCAACAACCAAAAGCCTTGCAATGCATCTTGTTCCGGTCGTTCCTTCACTGCGATAAAGTGTAGCCCCTGGCTTTGAGTACAGGCGTCCCTAAAGGCAGCCAGTTCCTTCTGAATTTGGGGATTGCGGCCACTAATGAGAACCCAGCGATCGCTCGCTCCTGTTTCTAATACCAATAACGGTTGGGGGTTCTCCTCAAAACTCAAATAGGCCGGCTCTAATCCCGATAGCCAACCCGCTAAGGGCAGTGCGCGCTGCGAATAGATAATTAACCCCGGCAGTAGCGTATCGTCCCTGAGGGTCAAAAAGGGCAGTGGGGGTACCTCACCAAAGGGCAGTTCCCATTCACCAGCCGTTTTAATTTCCCCCAGAGGAAGACCACTGAATTGCCAGCGATCGCCCCGCAGGGCTGGTGGTAAAGGTTGAGGTGCAGGGGGGATCAACTGGGGTGGCGTTGCCAGATCGGCTTGGTAGTTGGGTAGGGTTGGATAGAGGTTTGTGGCGCGATCGCGCAGCCAATCATAGAGGGCAAACGTGCGCCGACTGGGCACCATCACTAATCCTGCCGCTTCTCCCCCCCGCGTAATAATGCTGGTCATGGCTCGGCGGAAAAAACGTACCCGATCGGGTTGAGCACTGTTTGCCAGTCCCAGTTGCTGCCGCCATTGATCCATGGCTTCTTTGAGGGCAGCTTCTAACCAGCGGGCATTGGCTTCAGCGCCGGCACAAGTTTTGCTGAACTGAAATTGTTGCTGGCGATCGCAAATCAGCAATTCCCAGATTTTTTTGTTGTTTTCATCCACAAGGGGACGGGAATAAAAATCCAACTCCCAGATCGTATCCATTCACACCTAGAGGAACGTTACCCGCAAACTTGAAGCTATTTGCCTTTCCTAGGATAGGCGGTTTTGGCCGTCAAGGTAAATGTATAACCCGATACAGATTTTCCACTGTGAGAACTGGTGCAATCAAAGGTTAATTGCGGGTCAATGCTTTGCTCAGCTCAAGCCAAACAACAGCCAGATCACTTTCTGGCGCGATGGTGCCGCAACTGCGATTTCTCCTCCGCTGAACTCATGTGCAACTCTACTCCATAATCGTTGAGAATGAAAGCGATGTCCAAGTTAAAACTGAAACGTGCGAGACGGCAAAAGCGCCCGTTACGCAACCTCGACCGGCAGCCCAATTTCCGCTGGCGATCGCCAGCCCTTGTCGCCTGCAGTCCCCTAGCTTTAATCATTGTGGCTGTTTGGGGAGTGGCTGCTCAGGCACAGGATAAACCCCTCACCCCTGAAACAGTTCAAGGAGTACTCAACACCATTTGGGTACTCATTGCAGCCATTCTGGTGATTTTCATGAATGCTGGCTTCGGCATGTTGGAAACTGGCTTCTGCCGCCAGAAAAATGCTGTCAACATTCTTTCTAAAAACCTCATTGTTTTTGCCTTGGCCACCCTTGCCTACTGGGCGATCGGATTCTCTTTCATGTTTGGTACCGAGGGCAATGCTTTTATTGGCCTAGGGGGCTTTTTCCTCAGTAGTGAAAACCCCGAAACCTACGGTCTTGATCCCTTTCCGGAGGGCTTACCCATCGCTGTGGCCTTTCTGTTCCAAGCTGCCTTTGCAGGAACCGCAGCCACCATTGTTTCTGGAGCAGTGGCCGAGCGGATCAAGTTTGTTGACTTTTTGATTTTCAGCCTCCTGCTCACTGGTATCTCTTACCCCATTACGGGTCACTGGGTTTGGGGGGGTGGCCTTCTCAGCAACATTGGTTTCCTTGGCCCAGATATTGCCTTTAAGGATTTTGCCGGTTCAACGGTGGTTCATGCCGTAGGCGGTTGGTCGGCACTGATGGGCGCTGCGTTTCTAGGACCACGGCTTGGCAAGTATGCCGCAGATGGTACGCCTCGGGCGTTGCCCGGCCACAACATGGGCTTTGCCATGCTGGGGTGTTTGATCCTCTGGATCGGCTGGTTTGGTTTTAACCCTGGTTCTGAACTGGCCGCGAATGAAGCTGTACCCTACATCGCAGTCACAACAAACTTGGCGGCGGCAGCCGGTGGGGTTGCGGCAACAATTACCGCTTGGCTAGCCATTGGTAAACCTGACCTCTCCATGATTATCAACGGTATTCTGGCGGGATTAGTGTCCATTACAGCACCCTGTGCAGGTGTGTCTTACTGGAGTGCCGTGATCATTGGTGCCATTGGCGGTGTGATTGTGGTCTATTCTGTCCTTTTCTTTGACCGCATCAAAATTGATGACCCCGTCGGCGCCACCTCTGTCCACTTGGTCTGCGGCACTTGGGGTACCTTAGCTGTTGGCTTGTTTGACAAAGAGTTAGGCTTGCTCACCGGCCACGGAGTGACTCAGTTGATTGCTCAGATTATCGGTATTTTGACAGTCGGTGGCTTTACTGTACTGCTGACCAGTATCTTTTGGCTGGCTCTGAAACAAACGCTTGGCATTCGTGTTTCCGAAGAAGAGGAACTCAAAGGCTTGGACATCGGCGAGCATGGCATGGAAGCCTACAGCGGTTTCTTGAAGGAGTAACTCGCCTGCCAATAAGTTTGGGGTCGTACCACGCCGCTGGACGATCCCATTGCCCTAGGTGGTTTTTGCTGTCCTCAGCGTTTGAGGGCAGTTTTTTCTAACTTTGCAGTGATATACGCTACGCTATAGCGGCAGTACATTAGGGAGTTTTGGATGAGCGATCGCGCCATGGCGGTACGGGTGCGACAACACGTTAACCCTCTCAGTCAAAAGTTCCAGCAGGACATTGCTGTTCCCGATTGGGCAACGATTTACGAGCAACCCTCGCAGCCTTTACATCTCGATATTGGCTGTGCCAAGGGGACGTTCTTGCTAGAAATGGCAGCACTGTATCCAGAGCAAAATTTTCTGGGTCTGGAAATTCGCTACCCGCTGGTGGTGACGGCCAATGAACGGCGCGATCGCCAGCAACTTCGGAACCTCCACTACCTTTGGGGCAATGCCAATGTCCACTTGGGCAAAATCCTCGGCGGACTCCCCCTGCACACCGTCACGATTCAGTTTCCAGATCCGTGGTTCAAGCGCCGTCACCATAAACGCCGCGTCGTCACCCCTGAACTGGTGGCCACCCTTGCCGAACTCCTGCCCGCTGGTGGGCGTGTTGTCCTTCAGTCAGATGTCTTTGAGGTGGCTGAATCAATGGTGCAACAGTTTCGTGCCCATGCCGCCTTTAGCTCAACCTGTACCGATTGGTTACCCCAGAGTCCTTGGCCCGTCGCGACAGAACGGGAAAAATGTGTCCTCAGTAAAGGATTACCCGTTTACCGCTGGCAATTTGAGCGGTGTGCCCTCTAACTGGCTTTCAAATACTGCTGCCAAGTAGCGACAATAGCTGGGGAACCGTACCAAGGGGCATCGGGGCGATCGCGCAAGCGGCTGCGAGGCGCATGGAGCACATCTTCATAGACCAGATTCTCTGCCCCCTCAAGGTGGGCTGCTGCCACCGGTGTCACCCCATCTCCCCAACAGGCACCCTCGCCACAGGTGAGTTTATAGCTTTGATACGTAAACCAATTGGCAAACGAACCGCGTGGTGTGCCATAGATGGCCTTGCCCGCTAGACACACATAGCGAACTTGCGGGTAATAGGCACCGGGGTACGTGGTGTTCACAAAGTCAAGATTGCGGCGCGTCCAACGCTCCTGACTCCGATGGGGAGTACCCAACGTGATTAGCGTGTGCACCCATTTGTGACCCGCCCAAACTTGGTCATCATAGGGTTGATCCCCTAGGTAAATGCGGCTAATCCAGCCCCCCGCTGAGTGGCCAATGAGATGCACGGCAGACGCCCCTGTTGTATTCAGAACATGCTGAATGGTGGTATCCAAGGCCTGTAAAATTGGCGCCACCGATCGCCCCCCCAACGTGGGAAACCACGAGCGTACCCTGAGGGGCACCACCTCCGCCACAAACCCCAATTGCCGCAGATAATCCCGCAGTGGGTAATAGTCAGGGGCAGCCGCTAAATATCCCGGTAAAAGAACGACAGGCAACACAGGACTAACTTGCTTGAGGCGTCGCCGGGAAGTGTATCACATTTGGATAGACGGAAATCATTAGCCCCTCGCGAGCCAGCAGCGTCTGCGGAAATCGTGCCCGTGCCAACTCACCAATGCGATCTAGACAGTCATCATCATGGCTAGGGTCATGGTGAAACAAAATCAGTTGCTTCACTTGGGCGGCTTGGGCAAGCTTAACCGCCTCCTGCCATGTGGAATGCCCCCACCCCACCTTGCTCTGCTGCGGGTGATAGTACTCTTCATCGGTATAGGTGGCATCGTAGATCATCACATCGGCGCGATCGGCCAAGGCAAACGCCCCCGGATGCAACTGATCGGGCAAATGCTCCGTGTCTGTGATATAGGCCACATGGATACCCTGCCAACTCACACGGTAGCCCACCCCCCCACCCGGATGATTCAGGGCTTCATTACTCACCACCACACCACCGCCTAGGTGTACCTGTTCGCCCGCCTCCAAGTCATAAAAACGCAAATCTCCCCCCATAATCTGCAACGGGACGGGAAAGTTGGGGTGCAGCATTTGATCATTCAGTCGTCGTTCAATGCCTTGGCCATTTTTCCCTGGCACGGCGTAGATATGGAACTGATTCCCCGGTACAAAGGCGGGCTGAAAGAAGGGAAAACCCTGAATATGATCCCAGTGGGTATGGGTAAAGAATAAATGTGCCGCCACCGGCTGTTGACTCATTAGGTGCTCCCCCAGAACCCGTAAACCCGTACCGCCGTCAAAAATGATGCGTTGACCATTAGCTTGAATTTCCACGCAGGGAGTGTTACCGCCATAGCGGACAGTGTGGGAACCGGGACAGGGAATACTGCCGCGCACGCCCCAAAACCGAATGGTGAGTGGGTTAAACATGGGCATATCGCAAATCTTGATCGTAGTGTGCCACAGAAAACACTCTTGACTTGTGATATGGATCATCTTCCCCCTGTGACGCTAGGAGTTGATAGAGTGGGGGCTAGCCGCCACGAAGGTTGGTAAAAAATTTTTTCTAAAATCTGCAAGGCGAGTGCATATTTGTAAAAACGCCATTGGATAAATGAATGGAGGGTTGTAACAGGAGGATGGATGAAAATGCCCAGTGAATAAAGCAGGCGGTCACGTTTCTCCGTACGGTTGTCCTTTGATTGATATCTAGTGAGAGCGATTGATGACACGCCAACCCTGCGATAAACTCATTGCTTTGCTCCGATTTGACGGTTCCGATCGCCCGCGCTGGTATTGCGATCGCCAACTACAGGCCTACTTCACAGCAGCGGGGTACAACCTCGAGGAGCCGGAGCCGACGGCTGTCTTCCTCCTCCAAAAATTACAGCGTCAGCCGAACCATGATGATGCCCAGTACTGGCGGCGGGGTCTATTTTGCTATCTCCAAGAAACTAGTTGGTCTGTAGCCATGACCCTGCGGGAGAAACTGGGCGGGATGCATCAGGTCAGTGACTGTTTTCAGCAGGCTTGCTGTCTCACTAATGATCCCCTCAAGTTATTGAGCAAATTTAAGCCCGAGCGGGGTACGCGGCTATCCACCTATGCCTATCGCCGTATCTATGACGGTGTGTATGCTGCGCTGGTGGGGGTTCGGAAATCAGATTGGGGCCTACTCAAACACAGTAGTTCCCGTTCTCTTGCCTCAGCTTTGAGGAACCAAGGATACAGCGAAGGTGACATCAACCGAATCGAAAAGGTTGTCCAGCTCTGGAAAGAGTTGGTGGATCAGCCCACTGCTACCGATCAGGCACTGCTGGCTGAGGTGGCTAAAACCTATCGTCAATGTTATTCTCATCTCCCTGCTGTGACTCCTAGCGAAGTTGAAACCCTGCTTGGTAAAGCGATCGCTGCCTTGCGAGCTTATCACCAACCACAGGTGGTGAATCCTGCTGAGCAAAGGTTTTGGGACACCCTAGAAGGAGGAAATACGCCTTGGGAAGCAACCCTGAAACAGGAAGAACAGGAAACCCTTAAACGGGTCTTTGAAATGATGAAAAATGCGATTGCAGCACTGGATGACACTAGTCGTCAGGTGTTTTGTCTGTACTATTGCGAGCAGGTCAGCCAACAAGCAATTGCCCAGCACTTAGGCTTTGCAAAACAATATCAAGTGTCTCGCGTCCTAGAGCGGATTCGTGGTCATTTGGCGAAAGTGCTACTCGCAGCCCTTAACCAACCCACGCATCCTCAACGCCTTAAGGAGGTAACAGTGGCTATCAATCTGTGGTTAAAGGGGGGCTATAAAGTGTTAAGAGCGTCTTGTCAACGGTGTGGTCGGGTGGGTATGGCAGAACACTGTCGTTATGAGGGTGCATCTTGACTGTTTTGTAAACGGTATGAACTTTTGGGAGTTGTTGTACTTAGGTAAGAAACCATGACATCGCTATCACTGTCGTTTCTCACTGCCATAGATGCGCCACCGATGGCGCACACAGAACACGTTCACATTGACTTAACAAATTGTGGCGATCGCCAGTGGATTGAGCAGATCACAGCGGCTGCCCGCGCTTACCGTCGTGGCAGTGTCCGAATAAATGCGATGGCCTATGTAGCTGTGCGTGACTGGTTCGCAGCAATGGGCATCAGTGCCGACCCCTTCCTCTCCACCGTCAAACTGCCCATCTTCTGGGAGTTTGTCAACGGCACCCTGCTGAAGACCGCCATTGGTCAAGTGTTGATTGTGCCTGATACTTCCATAGAGCTTGACGAGTGCCGCATTCCTCAGGAATGGTTGCACATTGCCGCTTGGAAACCCGATTACATCTTGGGTGTCCAAGTCTTTGCCGAAGAAGCGCAGGTCAGACTCTGGGGCTATGCACCGACTAGCAGTGTGAATCGTGCTGCTGTTGACGCCTTTAGTCGTACCTACAGCCTCGATCGCGAGGACATGATCGAAGATGTGCCCCTCCTCGCTGCCTTGCCGGCCTGCCATCACATCCCTGTTCCATCACCTGCCGCAACTGCGATTCCCACAGCCACGCTTCAGCAAATTGCCAGTGGTGAGATTCTCTTGCCCCGCTTGGTGTTACCCCTAGAGGAATGGCTGCACATCATTGGGCAACCTCGCCATCGCCTTGATCTCTTTTTGGCCTGTCATCCGCAGCGGCTGAGTCTATGGCTTTATGCCAAGACCAAGGGCGTGAGCAACCTGTTGGGTCAAGTGTGGCAAGACGTGCAGGAACTGCTTGAGGAGGGCGCTATGATCAATCCCTATCTCAGTTGGAAGCTGGGCTGGACATCGCCAGAGTGGGCATTGCGCTCCAATGACACCTTAGAAGCCATGCAAGCTCAAGCTCAATTACGCCAAGCCTTGGCAACGGAGGATTGTCGCCAAGCGGTTGCCCTCCTCAAAGACCTGATTGCCACCACTGCCGATGAAGGATTGCGCTGGCTGGCGGCAGAATATCTCCACGCTAAAGATGCCACTGCCCCAGAAGCAGGGGTGTGGAAAACTCGTACCGTGGACTTGGGTCTTGCCCTCGGCGGACAGTCCTTCGGCTTGGTCATGGCCGTACTGCCGCGAGATACGATGTCTGCCAATATTCTTGTGCGCGTCACTGCCCTCAAGGTAGGTGAAACGTTGCCCCCAGACTTGGTTTTGATGATTACTGAGGCCAATGGCAATACCTTTGCCCAAGTCACTAGTCGGCAGCAGGATCAAGCGGTGCAGTACAAGTTTTGGGGACAAATTGGCGAAACTTTTGGCATCACATTGGCCTATGGAGATGCTAAGATCACGGAAACTTTTGTTGTCTAGCTGCATTGGCTCTTTTTGATTGCCGCTGCGATGAAACACGTCTGTCTCGAAATCTACGGGGGTTGCCTTGAGCAGCATTCCCTCAAGGGTCGCCTATTACTGGGGACAGAAAGCCAAGTGGATGCCTATGGGGTGTATCCTGTAGAGTTTCCAGCAATGCCTCACCTTCCGCACCGCTATCGGCAGTGGCGTGACGCCTATCACGGCTATGCGAAGAATACTCGTCTGGGGGCTAGCGGTAACCAGATTACGAACATTGGTACTCAGCAACCCACCCTCCTTAAAGAGGTACGGCAAAACTACACTGACCTTGTGACCACCCTTGGCACGTGGTTGCACAATACGCGCATCTGTTATCTCTGCGAGGAACAGATCAATGAGCAAACTTCACTTTCTAAGGAGCAGACTTCATTTTTTGGCCTAGGCAACTTTATCTTGCCGCCGCCGATGAACGAGATTCACCGCATTTCTGTGCAGACAGATTTTGTTGAACTGTGGCGCTATCCATGGCACGACTGGACACCGATTCGCCAACACAGCAATCTGGATGTGGTGTTTTCACCAATGGTGTATCAGTCCCTGAAGTCTTCGACAGCGCACCATGAGGGAGTACGGATTCTGGCAATTTTTGGCGCGAGTGGCGACCTTGATCTCAAGGGGGATCTTGAGGCTCTCAGGGCGTTGCCCAATGTCGAACTCCACTGCCTGCGATCGCCCCAATTAAGTGAACTCTATTCCCTGTGGTGTCAGCCTTGGGACATTCTCTTTTTTGCTGGGCATAGTCAGGGTAATGGCATTATTATCAACAATGAAGAGGAACCATTAGAGATTCGCGAACTTTATCGCACGCTTGAACGTGCAGTGGCGCAGGGGCTAAAACTGGCAATCTTTAATTCCTGCAACAGTATTCCCCTAGGACAGTTTTTGATTCAATTGGGCTTGCCCCACGCGATCGTGATGCGCGAAGCGGTTCCGAATATTGCCGCTGAGTTGTTTTTGAAGTACTTTTTACAGAACTTTCACGGCGGTGCAGATCTCTATGCCGCTGTAGCTCAAGCGCGATCGCAATTACGCGAACTGAGTCGCTGCGATGATCATCTGCCGGGCACATCAGCGCTTCCCTTAATTTGCCGCCATCCCCAAGCGCGCTGCCTACACTGGCACCATTTACGCCGATCAGAAGCCCCTGCTGTTACAGTTGGTGTGTCTGGGGGCGATCGCTCCTCCCCAAGGGTTTCTAAATTTCCCGCATTCCTCTACTGGTGTCGCTGGCAACTGGAACTGGCGCAACTGCTGCCCCACGCCCAAGATCCTAGTCGCTGGGTGACAGCAATTCCTGGGGGTTGCAGTCCCCAAAGGCCACAGCAAAACTACCAAGAGGCCTTTGCGAATGTTGCCCACTGGGTCTGCGGCCTCGAGCGCACTATCGGTGGCTTTTCCCCTCAAGCGGAGTTGGCCTTTTTCTTTCCTGCCCTAGAGGCTGAGGCTCGGCAACTTCTAGCGCGGATCTCTAGCCAACAGCTGCTGCCTTACTTGGAATCCTTGGTGGTGGAGCAGCGGGGTCTCCCCCGTGTCCGTGCCGCTTTTTTAATTGCGCAGCAATATCCCAATGTCAGCCACCTCAGTACAGCGTTTCAAGTTTTAGAGGATACCTTACGCCAAGACACCAAGCCCCAAGTGCGCGAAGAACTATTAGCGGAGTGTCAGCAATTTCTCAAGGAGCTAGATGCCAAGCTTGTCAGGAGCGTTTGGGACAGCACCACGGGAGAGCGCCTACAGCAGTTTTTACAGCGGCTGCTCCATTATCCCCAACAGTCTAACCGCCTGAAACTGGCGATCGCCTCTGTTCTGATTACGGCAAAAGGCCGTTGGGCGGTTGAAGCTAGCAATGTTGCCCTAGAAATTTTTCGTAACTCCTCATACCTAGAGGATGTGATCCTTGCCAGTCGCTGTTTACACCAAGCGGGGGTGCAGCAGTGGGAGGTTGTTGGCCGACTAGAGCGCTATTTGGGCTTGGCCACGGTGCAGTCCCACCAGATTGCCCTTGCCGGCGCCCTTGGCCTTGTTAGTCCGAATCATCCCCAAGCCATTGACACCCTTGAGTTAATCATTGAGCAGCAGGCCTACGATCTGGAAACATTGATGGCGGCGGTGCGTGCCCTTCACCGCATTTCCCCTGAGCATCCCCTTGTGTTGGCGACCCTGCGATCGCTCTTGGTCAAGGCACAGGAAACCCAAGATATTCTCGGCTTTTACTATGGGCTAGCAGCTCTCGATGACTTGCAGCAGCCCCTAACCCCCTACATCTCAACTACAGTCATCCCATGGGTTTGCCAGAAAATTGCGGTTTTTAAGGCGCAAGAAGAACCTTACCTGATGGCTCCCTATACCGTGCTGTGGTACTGTAGCCGCCATATTCCCTACCAAGAATTTGCAAATTTTTGGCAATAGTTAACTTCCCCGCAGGGGCGTGAGATCGAGCGCTTTCTGGGGATCAACTGTAGGACTAAAGAAAAAATGGGGTCGTCGCAATGACTGACCCCGCCTGCCGATTCCTCAGAGAGGAGAACACTAAGACTTAGCCTAAGTCAGATGAGAAAAAATGTCAACAAGCTCGAAGAAAAAATTTGCCCAAGATGCCGCACACTCCCTTTCCCCCTCTCCCTCAGATTCCAAGCCATGGGCTTTCGCCCTAACCTCTGAGAAAAGTTACCACTGCTTAGGGGGGTGCTCAAGGTTGAAGAGTTGCTCAGCCCTCAACACCAATTGCGGGAGTAGCGTTGATCGAATTAGGGATTGTCCTGATGCATCAGTCTGGTTCCCGTGATGTTCGCAGGCCAGTGCGCACGCCAATGCCACCGGGGAAAATTTCGAAGGGTAAATGATTCGCCTTAATTTCGTTTTCAAGTGTGGTGAATAAAAATCAAATAATTGCGATATTAGGAGAGCAATTTCAGTTGCTGAATCACAGGTTCGGGCGATCGCGCAGCGCGCCCTTCAGGCGATCGCGGCATCTCTGGAGTGTCTTGACCCTCTTCTTCAGAGTGGTCATCAAGGGTTTGGAGTGCCGCTAGCAGATCTTGGTGCAGCGGTTCAAGGTCAGGGTGATGATCCAGATAGAGTTGCAGAGCATGGCTGGGGTCAAGGCACTGTTCGAGGGCAACTTCTGGCAGGCGGGCAATGGGCTGGCTATTCACCAGTTGAGGCAGAAGGCTGACGCTGTGGGCACTTTCAAGCGCTTTTTGCAGTTCATGGAGGTTGATCAGGGGAATTTGATCGGGGCGCAGTTGATACATGACCCGCACCACAGCCCCGCTGATCTCCCCGCGGGCGATTGCTCCCAAGAGGGCGGCTTGGGGATCCAGTTCCACCTCGGTTAAGTCCACACGAATGGTGCGGAAGGGGCGGGTGGGTAGGGGACAAAACTGAAATTCTGTTTTGCCCTTAGCAAGGTTCACTAAGACATAGCCCTTTTCTTCCCCCTCTTCACCAAAATCCACCCGCTCAATGCTGCCGGGATAGACCACGGGTGGATCGTGACACAGGACTTGATGGCGATGCACATGGCCAAGGGCAACGTAGTCAAAACAGGGGCGCGCCAAAAAACTCAGGGGAATCGTAAAACCTTTGCCGGCACTCAAATAGCGTTCAGAGCCGTACTGGGCGGTGTCCACCATGGCATGGGCAAGTAAGACAGTGGGCAAGGCCGGATCAAGTTGGCGAATTTCCCCCTCAAGGGCAAGGCGCAGCCGCTCTAGGAGCAGTTGATGCACATCCGCAAGGGAAAGGCCACTGGTTTCTGGCCGAGTGAGGAGCGTAGATCGCGTTAACCAAGGGAGGGTAATGACTTGAACACTGCCGCGGCGAGTCTCAATGCGATGGGTAGCCAAGCGATCGCCCACGATAAAACCGGGCACCCCAAGGGTGCGATAAAGACTGAGGCTCGCGCCCCCCTGTCCTTGGGCGTGCTGATCGTGGTTGCCCACCAGCAAAACCGTAGGAATGCGGGCATCGGCCAAGCGGCGAAATTGGCTGGCAAAGGCTTCATGGACGAGAGGGGGTGGCGTGGCATCGGGAAAGGCATCACCGCCAAAGAGCACCAGATCAACGGGTTCACTGAGGGCACGGTCAATACAGGTGGCCAGAGCAGCAATAAAATCCTCAAGGCGCGTATTCAAGCCGGTGGCCGGGTTAATGTGGCCATGACTGAGGCCACTGCCTAGGTGAATATCGGACACATGGAGAATTTTCATAGCGATCAGGTGATGACCGTGGGGCGATCGCGCCCCGTTAAGCCTTTGATATTCGCCACTTCATTGGCCAGTTGAATTAAATCGGCGAGTGCCACTTGGGCATCGAGGTGCTGCTGGGCAGGATTGGGTTCAAAGCGCTCCAAATAGACCCGTAGTGTTGCCCCTTGGGTTCCCGTTCCCGATAGGCGATAGACAATGCGACTGCCATCCTCAAAAATCAGCCGCATCCCTTGATTTTGGCTGACGCTGTGATCCACTGGATCGGTGTAGCTAAAGTTATCGGCAGTGGCCACGGTGTAGGCACCCAAGGTCTGACCCACGAAGCTGGGCAGTTTTTGCTCCAGTTGGCTCATCAGGGTGTGGGCGCGATCGCTCTCAATGCCTTCGTAGTCATGGCGGGAGTAGTAGTTGCGGCCATAGGTCTGCCAGTGGGCTTTGACAATCTCGGCCACGGAGGTTTGGCGGACGGCCAAGATATTCAACCAAAAAAGCACAGCCCAGAGGCCATCTTTCTCGCGCACGTGGTTGGAGCCAGTACCAAAACTTTCCTCACCGCAGAGAGTGGCTTTACCGGCATCGAGGAGGTTGCCAAAGAACTTCCAGCCCGTGGGGGTTTCATAACAGTCAATCCCCAGCTTGGCCGCAACGCGATCGGCCGCTTGACTCGTGGGCATGGAACGGGCAATCCCCGCTAATCCGTCTTTGTAGCCGGGCACCAGTTGGGCATTGGCGGCCAGAATGGCTAGGCTATCACTGGGGGTAACAAAACAGTGTGCCCCCAAAATCATGTTGCGATCGCCATCGCCATCGGAGGCCGCACCAAAATCAGGAGCCTGCTCGCCAAAGAGTTGCTGCACCAAGTCATGGGCATAGACCAAATTGGGGTCGGGATGACCACCACCAAAGTCCGGTAGCGGCACACCATTTTGCACCGTGCCTTGGGGTGCCCCTAGGCGTTTTTCAATGATCCGATGGGCATAAGGTCCCGTAACCGCGTGCATGGCATCAAAGACAAGGCGCAGCTTCCCATTGCGAATGACCTCAGCAATACGATCAAAGTCAAAAAGAGTCTCCAGCAATGTTTGATAATCGGCGACGGAGTCAATGACTTCAACAATCATTTCACCCAAGGGAAACTCCCCAAGGGTGTGCAGATTCACATCGGGGGCTGTGTAGATTTTGTAGCTGGTGAGGGCAAGGCTCCGCTCATAGATCGCGTTGGTAACTTTCTCTGGCGCAGGCCCGCCATTGGCAATATTGAACTTAACGCCAAAATCTCCCTGTGGCCCTGCGGGGTTGTGACTGGCTGAGAGAATAATGCCACCGATCGCCCCATACTTGCGGATCACACAGGAGGCTGCCGGCGTTGAGAGAATGCCATTTTGCCCCACCTTGACCCGTGCAAAGCCATTGGCTGCGGCCATCTTGAGGATGACTTGGATCGCCTCAGCATTGAAGTAACGGCCATCACCCCCTAGGACAAGGGTTTGCCCCTGCGGTGCCTCAATGGTGTCAAAAATCGCTTGAATAAAGTTTTCTAGATAGTGGGGCTGCTGGAAAACAGGTACCGCCTTACGCAACCCAGAGGTGCCGGGTTTTTGATCCTTGAAGGGAGTGGTGGCAACAACTTGAATACCCATTAGGAGGCTCCACAAGGGGACTGTCACTATAAGGGCAGCTTAGTCGGCTCCAGAATCGTGGTCAAGACCTTTCCATATAGTATGCGATAGTATGCCTTTGCCCTAATTGATTTTCTGAGAGACTTGTCATCGCACCTAGACGCTTGCTAAAATCATAAAGCACTTTCAAGCCGGGATAGCTCAGTTGGTAGAGCAGAGGACTGAAAATCCTCGTGTCGCCAGTTCAATTCTGGCTCCTGGCATCGCCGACAAGATGCGCCTCGTTTCGCTCCTACCGAGTGCCACAGAAATTGTTGCTGCCCTAGAATTGACACCGTTTCTTGTGGGGCGTAGCCATGAATGTGACTATCCGCCAGAGGTGAAGACATTGCCTGTTTGTACACGGGCAAGGTTAGATACACAGCAGTCAAGTTTAGCAATTGATCGGGCGGTTCAAGACCTCCTGCGATCGGCTCTGGGCATTTATGACTTGGAACTGGCGACCCTGCAAGCGCTAAAACCGACCCACATCATTACCCAAGATCAATGCGATGTTTGTGCTGTAACCTTTGCAGAGGTGCAGGGGGCAATCGCCAGACTCTTTGAGCCACCACCGCAGTTAATTTCCCTCCAACCCCATTGCCTTGAGGATGTCTGGCAGGATATTCGGCGGGTGGGTCTTGCCCTCGGTGTCTCTCCCGACCCCCTACTGAATTCGCTACACACCAGAATTCATGCCTGTCAAGCATGGGTGAGCGATCGCCCGCGGCGGCAAGTCGCGACCATTGAATGGATTGACCCCCTCATGGCCAGTGGCAATTGGGTACCGGAATTGATTGCCCTCGCGGGGGGTGAAAATGTCCTCGGTACAGCAGGAAAACATTCCCCCTACATTGAGTGGTCAACACTTCTGGCGATCGACCCGGAGGTGATCATTGTCATGCCCTGTGGCTTTGACCTCGAACGCAGCCGTCAAGAACTTGACCAAGCCTTGCACACTTATCCCCAGTGGCAGCAATTGCGTGCCCTGCAAACAGGTCAACTGTACATTGTTGATGGCAACGCCTATTTCAACCGCCCCGGCCCCCGCTTAGTGGATTCCCTTGAAATTCTTGTCGAGATTCTCCACCCACCCCAAGAACCAAAATTTCAAGGCATGGGTTGGCAACCCTACAGCCCTTTTCCCAAGGATGGCACACGCTCACAGCTGTGAAAGCCAGTGCCGGCAAGGATTTGATTTCCTATCCCCTATTTCAGCAAAGGGCAGCTGTACGCGCCATCAATCGCAGGAGGATGGCACCAACGATAAATCTGAAGAAAAGATAAAAATTACCCGTTGCAGATTTGGCTATTTCGCCTAAGATGAGGGAAACTCAACTGATCTCATTGATCCCCTGCCGTTGTCCCAAATACATAAATAGGCAAGCTTCCTATGGCAATTGGTTATTTAGCGCTGGTTTTGCATGCTCACCTCCCCTTTGTCCGCCACCCCGAGAGTGACTACGTTTTAGAAGAAGAGTGGCTCTTTGAGGCAATTACCGAAACCTATGTGCCCCTGATCTGGATGTTTGAGGGGCTAAAGCGTGACGGCGTGGACTTCAAAATCACCATGAGTATGACGCCGCCATTAATTTCAATGCTGCGGGATCCGCTACTTCAGGAACGCTACGATCAGCACTTGGCAAAACTAGAGGAACTGGCAGAACTAGAGGTAGAGCGCAATACCTACAATGGCCACATCCGCTACCTTGCCGAGCACTATGCCCAAGAATTCAACCGCGTACGGCAGACATGGGAAAACTACGATCGCGACCTCGTCAAGGCCTTTAAGCAGTTTCAAGACACCAATAACCTTGAAATCATTACCTGTGGTGCCACCCACGGCTACCTGCCCCTCATGAAAATGTATCCCCAAGCGGTGTGGGCACAACTGCAAGTGGCCTGTGAGCACTATGAACAAACCTTTGGCCGCCCGCCCAAGGGCATTTGGCTGCCAGAATGCGCCTATTACGAAGGCCTAGAGCGAATGCTGGCCGATGCGGGTTTGCGCTATTTCATTACTGATGGCCATGGTATTCTCTATGCCCGTCCGCGGCCTCGCTTTGGCACCTATGCGCCTATTTTCACCGAAACTGGGGTGGCTGCCTTTGGCCGTGATCATGAATCCTCCCAGCAGGTGTGGTCGTCAGAGGTGGGCTATCCGGGGGCGCCTGAATACCGTGAGTTCTACAAGGACTTGGGGTGGGAAGCGGAGTACGAATACATCAAGCCCTACATCATGCCCAATGGCCAACGCAAAAATACGGGGATTAAGTACCACAAAATTACCGGGCGCGGTCTTGGTTTAGGGGACAAGCAACTCTACGACCCCTATTGGGCACGGGAAAAGGCGGCTGAGCACGCTGCCAATTTCATGTTTAACCGCGAAAATCAAATTCGCTACTTGCACCACCTAATGCAGCGTCCGCCAATTGTGGTCTCTCCCTACGATGCTGAACTCTATGGCCACTGGTGGTATGAAGGGCCTTGGTTCCTTGACTTTCTCTTCCGCAAGGTCTGGTTTGACCAAGACACCTTTGCCATGACCCACTTGGCAGACTATCTGCGCGCCCATCCCACCCAGCAGGTGTGCCGTCCGTCCCAGTCCAGTTGGGGCTACAAGGGCTTCCATGAATACTGGCTGAATGACACCAATGCTTGGATTTACCCCCACCTCCATAAGGCTGCTGAACGGATGATTGAACTGGCCAAGGGGGAGCCGTGGGATGAATTGAGTTGGCGTGCCCTCAACCAAGCGGCACGGGAATTACTCCTTGCCCAATCCTCAGACTGGGCTTTTATTATGCGGACGGGAACGATGGTACCCTATGCGGTTCGCCGCACCCGTAGCCACTTGATGCGCTTCCACAAGCTCTATGATGACATCAAGGCACAAAAAATTGATGCGGGTTGGCTGGAAAAAGTGGAAGCTATTGACAATATCTTTCCCCACATTAACTATCGGGTCTATCGCCCCTTGTAATTGGGGCAGTGGTTAAAGAACGCCAAAGCCTTTGCGTTTCTTTTGCTTCTTGGGCTTTTTGGGAGCCTGAGCACGACCCCCTCGACCCATTGGGTTCATACCCGGCATCCCCATTCCCGGAAAGCCCCCTTGACCCATCTGCTGCATCAGCGATCGCATCCGCTGGAAATCGCTGACCAACTTTGTCACATCGGCCACTTGATAACCAGAACCTTTGGCAACCCGTTCACGGCGACTGGGGGAGCTAGCGAGAAGTTCAGGATTGCGGCGCTCTTCGCGGGTCATGGAGTTAATCATTGCTTCCGCCCGTTTGAGTTGTACTTCGCCCTGCTGGAGTTGCTCCGTTGAAATTTTATTCATGCCGGGGATGAGCTTCATAATTCCCGCAAGGGAACCCATATTTTTTAGGAGGCGCAGTTGCTTGAGGAAGTCATCAAAGTCAAACTGGGCTTCGAGGATTTTGCGGGACATTTTTTCGGCATCGGCCAAGTCCACTTCCTCTTGGGCTTTTTCGACAAGGGTGAGGACATCCCCCATCCCCAAGATGCGAGAGGCCAAGCGATCGGGATAGAAAGGTTGGAGAGCCTCGACTTTTTCACCAACACCAATAAACTTAATTGGCTGTCCTGACACCTGTCGCACTGAAAGAGCTGCACCGCCGCGTGTATCCCCATCCAGTTTGGTGAGAATGGCACCCGTAATCCCCACCTGCTCATGGAAGGCACGGGTGAGGTTGGCTGCCTCTTGTCCCGTCATTGCATCCACCACGAGGAGAGTTTCGTGGGGTTGGACCGCTTCCTTGATGGCCGCTAGTTCTGCCATCATCTCGGCATCAATTTGTAAGCGCCCGGCTGTGTCAATAATCACGGTATCTACACCGAGTTCCTTGGCTTTGGCCACCCCTTGGCGAGCAATTTCCACGGGGCTAACTTCTGTACCCATCTCAAACACGGGCACGTCAATTTGTTTGCCAAGAGTAATCAACTGATCAATCGCAGCGGGACGATAGACATCAGTGGCCACCAAGAGGGTGCTGCGGCGTTCTTTGCGCAGGTGCAGGGCGAGCTTTGCTGTGGCGGTGGTTTTCCCCGTTCCTTGTAAACCGGCCATGAGAATAATCGTGGGGGGTGGCTCCACGTGAGCAAGGGGACTGTGGGATTCCCCCATGACCTCAACAAGGGCATCGTAAACAATTTTGATAAATTGCTGATCGGGACGAACCCCGGCAATGACCTCAGCACCGATCGCCCGCTGACGCACATTTTCAATAAAGTCTTTAGCGACCTGGAGGTTGACATCGGCCTCTAACAGGGCACGGCGCACTTCCCTAAGAGCTTCTTGGATGTTGTTTTCGGTAATTTTGTCTTGACCCCGTAGGGTTTTCCAAGCAGATTCAAGGCGTTCGGCAAGGGCGTCAAACATGGATTACAGCTCAAGGGGCAACAAGAATTTCATTGATCTTAGAGTATCTATCGTAGCAAACCGTCTTCCCCATACCGTCTTGGCTGCCGATTTAAGCAAGGGGCTGCGAGTTGCAATTTGTAGCAAAGTTAGCAGTGGTCGTCAACCGTATCCCCTAGGCTTTCACGGTAAGATAAAAACATTAGGGTTAGAGTCTTTATTTTTATCAGGTTCTATAAAGACGGCCCATTAAAGGCTCTGATCGGCGGGAGGTGTCCAATGCTTGTGATCCTCACCCAAAATCAGATTTTACCATCACAGTCTGTGTGTCAATCCTGCTTGTTTGCTGATCGCCAAGGCCAACCCCGCTGGCAGGAGGGTCAGCTCCGTTGTGGGGCGCCTCTAGGGAGTACTGCCGAAGCGGGATGTCAACACTTTCGCTGTCAAATGGGGTTTCATTTAGTGGCGGTGTCAGATTTGCCGACTCCTCTCGAGCAAGACCATTGAGGGAAATCGCCACCAAGGAATATCAATGCTGGAATTTGAGAACTACGATCCGGAAGACTTTTACGACGAGTGGTTTCTAGCCAAAGGCCAACCACGACCTTTTATTGAACCGCTGTTACAAGGGGTGCGATCGCTGCCAGCGGGAGAACTGCAACAGCGCCAAAAAACCGCACAACAGGTGATGTTTAACATTGGCGCCACATTCACGGTCTATGGTGCTGCCGAGGGCACCGAGCGGATCATGCCCTTTGATATTCTGCCGCGGGTCATTCCCGCCCAAGAGTGGCAAGCCCTTGAACGGGGTCTCAAGCAACGGATTGCGGCGCTCAATACATTTATTGCGGATGTCTATGGTGAGCAAAAAATTATTAAGGATGGTGTCATCCCACGGCAACTCATTGAGTCGGCCAAGGGCTATCTGCGTCCCTGCCATGACCTGAAGCCGCCGGGGGGCATTTGGTGCCATATTACGGGTACCGACTTAGTGCGCGATCGCGATGGCACCTTCTATGTCCTAGAAGATAACCTGCGCTGCCCTTCGGGGGTCTCCTATGTGCTGGAAAACCGCCGCGTGATGAAAAGCACGTTTCCCCTTGTCTTCAAAGAACTGCACATTCAACCTGTGGACGAGTACCCCAGCCATCTCCTAGAAACGCTGCTGAACCTTGCGCCCCCCGGCCTACCGGATGCGACCGTGGTGGTACTGACGCCGGGGATGTACAATTCCGCCTATTTTGAGCATTCCTTCCTTGCTCAGCAAATGGGGGTAACGCTTGTGGAAGGGCGGGATCTGGTGGTGGCCGATGGTTACCTACAAATGCGCACAACCAAGGGTCTGAAGCGCGTGGATGTGGTCTATCGCCGCATTGATGATGACTTCATTGATCCAGCGGTATTTCGTCCTGATTCGATGCTGGGGGTCAGGGGTCTGATGGAGGTTTATCGCCAAGGGCGGGTGGCGATCGCCAATGCCCTCGGAACTGGCGTGGCCGATGACAAGGTAATTTATGCCTATGTGCCGCAAATGATTCGCTATTATCTCGGTGAGGAACCCCTACTGCCCAATGTGCCCACCTACCTGTGTTGGGAGCCAGAACAGTTAGATCATGTGCTCAAGAACCTCGATTCCCTCGTGGTGAAATCTGCCAACGAGTCCGGCGGCTATGGCATGCTCATTGGTTGTCAAGCCACGGCTGAGCAGCGGGCAGAATTTGCAGAGCGCATCAAAGCCAATCCCCGCAACTACATTGCCCAGCCCACCCTTTCGCTGTCGCGCGTGCCCACCCTGCTGGGGGATGAAATTGTCGGCTGCCATGTGGACTTACGCCCCTATATCCTGTACGGTAAGGAAATTTATGTCCATCCCGGTGGTCTGACGCGGGTGGCGATGAAGCGTGGCTCATTGGTGGTGAATTCTTCCCAAGGGGGCGGGAGCAAGGATACGTGGGTGCTTAATGATTAGAGCCGTCTTTTGGGGACAGGGGATGCTAGCGGTAAGGCACCACCTATGTTAAACAATTATTAGCTATTAGCCAACGCTGATCGGTGAACTTAGCCTAAACTTGCTGAGGTACTGAAGGAACTTAAGCGCATGAATGAATTTGAGACATCCCCAACCACAGAAACCGCCCATACGGAAAAGCCTATTTTTGAACCAACGCCGGCACCAGCACCCTTAGCGGAAGTAGAGTCTCAGCCAGCACCGCCGAAGGTGGGCGGTCTCACGGATGAACAGTGGCAACAGGCTCGTGAAAAACTCTATTGGCTCCTCACGGTCTTCCCCGATCAGGTTAGTGCATTTCTGGGCGAATACAAGCAGCCCCTGCGCACCCTCCTCATCATTCTCGCCACTGTTCCCTTTGTGGCACTCGCGGTTGCCATTTTGGAAGTAGTGAATGCCATTCCCCTCCTAGGCCCGACCTGTGAACTCGTAGGCTTTGGCTACACTTGTTGGTTTCTCTATCGCTATGTCCTCTTTGAGTCCGGTCGCCGTGAACTTGGCCAAAAGGTGAATGAGTATAAATCCCGTATCCTTGGGAATGAAGGCGGCAGTTCTTCCTAAGGGGATTCATGCGGCTGCACTACCTCCAGCACGTGCCCTTTGAGACCCCTGCCTACATTGCGCAGTGGGCGATCGCCCGTGGTTTTGATTGGCAAGGCAGTCATCTCTATGCGGGCGAGCCGCTACCCGCATTGACGGAGGTGGATGCGCTGATTGTGATGGGCGGCCCTATGGGGGTACACGATGAGGCTGTTTATCCGTGGTTAGGGGCTGAAAAGGCCTTTTTGCGCCAAGCGATCGCCAACGGGTTACCCATTTTCGGGATTTGTCTTGGTGCTCAGCTCTTGGCACAAGTCCTAGGGGCAGAGGTCACCCCAGCACCCACGAAGGAAATCGGCTGGTTTCCCATTGAACTGACAGCAGCCGCCCAAGCGCATCCTTGGTTTCAGGATTGGCCACCCCAACTGACGGTGCTGCATTGGCATGGGGAGATGTTTAGCCTCCCTCCGGATGCGATGCCCCTCGCCAAAAGTGCCGCCTGTCCGCAGCAAGGATTCTTGTGGGGCGATCGCATTGTTGGTCTTCAGTTTCACTTAGAAGTGACCCCCGCTAGCCTTGGGGAGTTGATTCAGCACTGTCAGCACGAGCTAGTCCCCGGCCCTTACATTCAATCCGCCACAGAGATTCAAGCTCAAGCCGCGCAAACCGCACTCTTGACTCCCTATCTGGAACGTTTACTTGAGCGCTGGATTCAGTTGTGATCATTACCAGTCGGCAGAATCCCTTGGTGCGCTCGATCCGTAGGCTGCACCACCGTAAATATCGCCAAGGGCACTTGCTTTTAGAGGGGACTCATTTGCTCCAAGAGGCACTGGCAGCCGGCTATCGCTTATCGGTGGTTTGCTATACCAGCGCTTGGCAAGCAAAGCAATCGCCAACATTTTGGCAGCAGGTTGTCCATAGGAGCGATCGCGCCGTTGAAGTCAGTGAAGAGGTACTGACTGCCCTCTGTACGACAACCACTCCCGATGGCGTCGTTGCTGTTGCCGACTATACACCCCTTCCTACCTTGCCACTCCAGCGTTTAGGTCTGTGCTTAGTCACGCTTCAGGATCCGGGCAACTTGGGAACGATTATTCGTACCGCTGCCGCCGTAGGTGTTGAGGGGCTATTGTTGACCCCCGATTGTGTGGACATGACCCATCCAAAAGTGTTGCGTGCCAGTGCCGGCCAGTGGTTTCGCCTACCGATGCAAACTGTTAGCGATGGTTTGGCAACTCTCAAAGCCTACCAAGCCCAAGGATGGCAAATAGTCGTCACATTACCAACCGCGCCACTGATCTATTGGCAAGCGGATTTTCGTCAACCGACCTTACTGGTCATGGGAAATGAAGGCCAAGGGTTACCCCCGGCCTACCAAGATCTCACGTTTACGGCACTGCGGATTCCTCAGGAGCCAAATGTTGAATCCCTCAATGTGGCGATCGCCACAGCAGTGCTCTTGTACGAAGTCTATCGCCAACGCTGGCTGAACTAAACCACAAAAAAGTTGAGAACGCCTACCACCAGCACTAGGGCAATCCATAGCCCAGAGCCAAGGAAAATTAACTGCTTTGAGCGATCCCAGTCTTGGGGCGAGGCGTAGGCCACTGGCACAGCCACCACCATCACAAAGGAGAGGACGACAAGGGCAGCAAGAGCCAGTTGAAAGAGAATCGTCATTGTTGCTAACTCCCAAATCTTATCAGCGGCAATGGTAGCGAAGCGGCTACCTCTGAACTAGCATTATCCCCCATTTCTTGACCCTAAACTAGGCTCAGCAGCGAGTTATATCGCAACTATTGCCAGCCCTGAGCCAGCCACGATCGCGGATCAACGCACTCGCCATTAACGTAGAGTCCCCAATGTAAATGGGATCCTGTGGAGGCACCCGTATTGCCAACCGTACCAATGACTTGTCCTGCCTCAACCATTTGTCCCTCTTGAACGCGGATTTGATCGAGGTGCAGGTAAATCGTCAGCACCCCCTGCCCATGATCAATACCGATCGTGTTGCCATGGATGAGAAATCCTTGGGATTCTCGCCCCACTAAGGCCACTCGCCCCCGCTGCGCCGCTACTACGGGTGATCCCTTGGGGCCTGCATAGTCCAAACCACGATGGAAGTAGTCCTTGGCAAAAACCCCGTTGTAGTACCGCCGCACGCCGTAGGGTGTGGTCACAGGGCCACTGTTGGGGCGGCGAAAGGCACCTTGCCAGAGTCTTTCGGGGGTGACCAGTGCCTTAAAGGCATCCACGCGATCAAATTCCAAATCCGTTCCTGAGGCGTCTTTGCCCGGTGGGAGCCAAATACTTTGCACAGGAAAGGAGCGATCGCCCACCCACAGCAACAGATTGCGGGTTTCATTTCCTGAGCGAACCACCAATGAACGGCGGCCGGGGGTCTGTAGTGGTGTTGTGGCCACAAACGCACGCCATTGCTGTGGCCCAATGGAGAAGACCGGCAGGGCTTTGCCCGCCACCTCGACTGTGGGTTGTTCTGCAGCGTTGACCACAATGGCCAGCGTATCTCCCAAAACAGCGCGACCGGGACTGACGGTGACCGTAATTGGAATCGTAACTTGACTACTGGCGGGCAGAATGGTGGTAGTGATAATGGCAGGTACTAGCCACGGGAGAAGGCGATCGCGCATAGCGGCAAGAAACAATGAGCCTCTAGATTGGACACGCAAAAATGCACTGGGGTTCCAAGCAGGAACGAATGAGAAAAAGCCGCCAGTAAATTTACCGACGGCCAGATGATTAAAGCATCGTTGAGCGTAATTTAACGCCGGCGGGGCACCTTGGCCAAGTAGTCAATATCAGCGGCACGCAACTGCTGGGCATAGCGAGTCTTGGGCGCGATCGCTGCTGCCAAATTGCGGTATTTGCGGGGGTCGCCCTCCGGTAGCCGCCGCTCTTGGAACTTGCGATCGTAGAATTTCTCCAGCGTAAACCGCCAATCCGTGGTAGTGGTGCCGACTTTGTCGCGGTATTCAAAGCCATAGCGCGGCGTCACGAGGTTAAAGGGACGTCCCTCCATCCGCTTGCGCTGGTAGGGCACCGTAAAGTCACCAAAGGCATTGGTGTATTCCTCACTGTCGAGGAGGGCATCGACAAAGCCATAGAAGCCAAGAGTGCCGATTTTAATTGACCAAGCAATTTTTTCCTCTTCGTTGTAGGCACTGCGCCCCAAGAACCGCCGCAGGCAAACATCCACCAAACGGTAGTTGTCGTTCACAGCCACCACCGTATTGTAGAAGCGCTCTGATTTGGCCAGACCGCGAATGAAGTCCCGCACCGTAATCACTCGGTTCACTAATTGGGATTCCAAGGTGATTTGACGGTTAAAGGCCAAGGTGGCATGCTCACTAAACACCTGCCGATAGCAGGCCCAAATCACCTCGCGGATTTCCGCGTAGGAGGCCGCATCCTCAAGACGATAGATATAGGGGGTATCTTCGTTTTGATCGGCAGTTCCAAAGCTAGCGACGCGGTGGTTTTGAGTCGTGGGTTTGTAGGTGAGTAGAGGTAAGTCCATGGATCTCTCCCAAGTCAAAGAGTGAAACAATAGCTAGCGCAGCGGAAAGGTCGCCGTCGGGTTGATCGACGCCGGTACAGTCGGGCGATCGCGCCGCGTGGTATCGGGGATTTGCACATTGGCCGTGGACACTGGCTTGAACTGCACAGGCGTCACTTTGACCGATCGTGCCATCTCCAAGAAGTTGCGAATGTCGCCCCACTTGTAGCGACTGTTCTCTAACTTATCGCGCCAGTAGTCACCATAGCGAGGGGTCACCAGATTAAAGGGGCGATCTTTATAGCGACGACGCTGGTAGGGCACGGTGTTATCGCCAAAGTTTTGCGTATATTCGTCACTATCCACAAGGGTATCGACAAAGTTCTGCCAACCGTCGGTGGCAATGCGAATGGACCACGCCAGTTCTTCATCTTTGTTGTAAGGGGCACGCCCAAGGAGCCGCTTCAGGGCAATTTCCACCAAGCGATAGTTGGAGTTCGTCTCCACCACCAAGCGACGGAATGTCTCCGATTTGGCCAAGCCGCGAATAAAATCCCGTACCGAAATGGCACGATTGGCTAGTTGGGACTCCAAATGGGGCTGGCGGGTACTCTTGAGGACAACGTGTTCACTAAACACTTGGCGATAGGCTGCCCAAATCAGTTCATCAATATCCGACTGATCCACTGCATCCTCAAGGGAATAGCGCCAAGGGGTGTCTTCATTGGGCACTTCATAGCCCGGTACCCGCTGATTTTGGGAACTAGGGGCATAGCTCAGCAAGGGAATCGTCATGGCTTACACCTTTGGTTGAGAGGGCAAATAACGATAGGGCAACGCAACGGGCACAGGTTTGACCGGTGTCGGCGGCAAATCCCGCTCTTGGGCGGTGTTGGGAACCGTCACCAAACTGGAGGTGGCCCGTGCCACATGGCGTTGAGTATCGAGGGTAGGCACCACAATTGAACGCGCCATAGAGAGGAAGTTGGCTGGAATCGCGCCGCGGATAATTTGCTTGTCCAGTGGCCCTGCGGTGTAGTAGCGCACTTGATAGTAAGAACGGCCACTCAGGGACATTTCCTTGTTGCGCCAGTAGTCGCTGTAGCGGGGATTAACGAGGTTAAAAGGACGCGCCATGCGCCGCCGCCGTTGGTAGGGGACAATATCGGCACCAAAGTTTTGCTGGTACTCGTCGCTGTCCACCAAGGCATCAATAAATCCTTCTAGGCCACGGGTGGCTAAAATAATTGACCAAGCAATCTGCTCCTGCTGGCCATAGGTGGGGCGGCCAAGGAATCGCTTGAAGGAGACATCCACAAGGCGGTAATTGGAATTGACGGCTGCCACTTGCTCGCGATAGACCTCGGACTTACCCAAGCCACGGATAAAATCCTGTACGGAAATGGCACGATTGCGCAGTTGGGATTCTAGGAAGGGCTGACGGTAGGAGGCCAAAATCAGGTGCTCGCTGAAAATTTGGCGATAGGCTGCCCAAATCAGGGCATCCACGTCTGCGGCATCGGTGGCATCGGTGAGGCGGTAGATGACGGGATCATCCTCGGCGGGGACTTCATAACTGACCACCCGCTGGTCAAGGGTTCTGGGCTTCACAGCCAGCAAGGGTAACGACATAACTTTCCAATCCTTTTAGGTGTGCATGGACAGAGAGTCCCTCTGGAGGGCAAGTTGACAACGGGAACGCACAACAATGTCGGGGTCGCGATCGCTCAAATGATTGAGGAGGAAACGCACCGCTTCCCGAAGGGCACGAGCAGCCGCCTGCTGATGCAGATGATCGAGGGCAACACCCACGGCATAGCGAACCGCCCAATCCGCTGCTTCACTGTTGCGTTGAAGAACTGTGAGTGCTTCCCTTAATTGAGCCTCTCTTGCCGTCTCTTCAGGGATTAACTGCCAGCGGAGCGTTCCTAAGGCCTTTGTGGCGGCGCGACGAACACTGGGGGCAAAATCCGACTGCGCGGCAGCCAATAAGACCCGTAGGGCGGCAGGATGACCAATGCTTCCCAAAACTCGCACCCCATAGGCACGGGCACCGTAGTTGTATCCATCCAACTGTGCCAACAGCGGCTCCACGACAGCATCCCCAAGGGCAATGAGGCCTGCCACAGCGGCTTGGGCAGCAGCGGGGTTGTTGTACCCCAAAACCGCAATCAGCGTGGGAATGGCAGCGGTGTCTTTTTGCTGGGCAAGCTGAACCACCGCCTCGCATAGGGCAGGAGCAGAGGTGGCGGTCTCAACGGCATGGATATAGGGATGGAGATCACTCACAGCAGTTGATCCAATCCTTGAAAGAGGGAGAGGGTCTGTTCGGCTGGGGCGGCCTGCCGCAGTTGCTGGCTGAGGATGCCGTGGAGGGCAATGAGCTTGAAGCTCGCTTCAACACCCGCCTGCAAAATAGCCTCTGCTGCGGGTAGATAGCCCATCGCTCCCAAATCCAGAAGCGCTGTCCGCCGCAGTTGCACATCCTCACTGTTGAGAGCCGCCAGCAGGCGATCGCCATACTCGGCCGCTCCCGTGAGCTGAAAAAGTGCCCGCGCGGCGGCAAATTGGACTCGCGGCATCTCATGGGCCAAGAATGGCTCAATCAGGGCAATGGCTTCAGTGGCACCGAGCTGACCCAAGCTTTCAATCACAGCTTCCACCGGCTGCACTAAATGCGGGCGCCCGGGGACGAGCCGCGCCATTGCCACACCCCCTTCTAGGAGCGCTTGTAGGGGCGCGATCGCTTGGGGATCTCCCAACTGACCAAGGGCAATGGCCGCCGCCTCACGGACATAAAAATCCTCGCAGCGCAAGCACTCAATTAACGCCGGTACGGCTTGGCGATCGCCTAACTTGCCCAAGGCACGGGCGGCATTCCGCCGCAGAGGGTAGCCCCCCAATTCTGTGCGATCGGCCTCATCGGCTAAAGCCATCATCAAAGCGCTGACAATGGCCTGCCGCTCCGCTGCCGTTGCCGTTTCTAGGCCAAACTTCCCCAGCCACCACGCCGCATAGTAGCGGAGACTGGTATCCGTCCCCTGAAGCTGCGCCAGCATTTGGGGAACCGTCAGTTGTACCGGTTCAGAGACCGCCGTCATTCCCTCTCCAGACATCAGCCAATTAGGAGGCGACGACAGGGGTAATGGAAACGATTTTGCCCCCCATGCGGGTAATGCGCTGCATCTCTTCATTCATGCGGTTGTAGGGCACCGTAATAAAGGTGCTACCGCTGCGCCGAATCGGAAACCCCATTTTGTCAGTTTCTTCGTTTTGACGCAGACCCACAACCTCGTAGCGGAAAACGCGAGCGCCGGAGGGGCTAAGGGCAGCACTTCCAGACGCAGTTTGACCAAACATGACACCTGACTCCCAATCTCAAAAGGACGCTAAACAAACATTCCTAGGCAGGATTGACACTGACAATGCGAGCACCCGTGCGCTGAAGCTGCTGCATTTTGCTCGACAGTTGCTCATAGGGCACCAAGAAGGCGGTACTGCTGCGGCGCACCCCCGGATAGCCCGGTTGGCGAATGCCCGCCACTTCAATGCGATAGACGCGGCCACTTTCACCAAAGGAACCACCCAAGCAAGCCCGTGGGGGAACATCGGCACTGGGGGTGTAGTAGGCAAAGGCTGTATCGCTACTCGAAGGCGGCACCACCGTATTGGGACTGTTGGTGGCCAGATCCCGCGCTAAACGGGACATGCTGCCTTCTGCTTGGGCGCGATCGCTATTGGCATAGCCACGATAGAGACGGAACATGCGGTTAAAGCCCACTGTTTTCTGACCCGGCTGGCTATTAAAGCCACGGTAATAGGGCACGACCCAATCCCCAAAGCTATCGGTGTATTCGGGGGAATCAATGTAGGAGTCAATGTCGGCATCAAAGCCCTCATTTTCGTAGAGATCCAAATGGAAGATTACTTCCGACTCGTCGTAGGGTGCCCGCCCCAACAAATGCTTATAGTTCAGTTCAATGACACGGGTTTGAAAATTGCCGTAGAGAAACTTCTCTTTGTATAGTTCCGACTTGGCCACTGCGCGCACAAACTCCCGCACGGTAATTTTGCCATTGCGCAACAGTGACTCCGCACTCACCAAACGCTCCGATGCCATGACATAGTCATTGCCCAAGACCTGACGGTAAACGGCACGGATGACAGTCTCTAGATCTTCCTCGCTCCAGTTGGCACGCAGCTCCACCCGCGGAGCATCACTGAAGGCGGAGGTACCCAAGCGCGAAGCAGCAGCAGTAATAGCCACGGTACAAACTCCTAAATATCGAGGGTACAAACAAGCCCGGTGCTGTAAACAAAGGGTCAGCCCAACGCCGACAACATCTGCTTACCTCACCGGGCAACGAAGGGAAACGCCTATTAGCTGAGGGCGTTAATGGCGTAGTCGATGTAGGCGTTGGCTTCCACCGCAGCTTGGCCCGTCAAGCCATGATTGGCTTTGATGTATTTCAGAGCTTCCACATACCAGCTTGGGGAGAGATCAAACGTGCTGTTGATTTCAGACAAGCCAGCGATGAGGTACTCATCCATCGGACCAGTGCCACCGGCAACGAGGCAGTAGGTCACCATCCGCAGGTAGTAGCCGATGTCACGGGCGCACTTGGCTTTGCCTTCGGGGGTCGAGGCATATTGAGAGCCTTGCATGGTGGTGGTGTAGGGGAATTTTTGGTACACCGCTTGGGCTGCGCCGTCAATCAGGCTCTGAGCATTGTTGGTCAGGGCGCGAGCAGCTTCCATGCTGGCCACAGCGCGCTTGAAGCGACCGTCAACCGCTTGCAGCTCGGTGTTGCTAAGGAAACGACCTTGGGTATCAGCGGCGGCAATAGCTTCAGTAATCGGCGTTTTCATGGATAAAATATCTCCCTAAAAAATGTGCGTGTTCAGAACGGTCAAAGTTACAAGACGGTAGCTGTGTCTTAGGCAACAGCGGCAGCGGCACGATCAAAGTAGCCAGCAATCTCAGACATCAGGGCACTGCAATCGCCAGGGGTGATGCCATTGGGATCATTGGCGATCGCGATCGCGGCATCTTTCATTTTTTGGATAGCCACAGCCACGGAGGAGCCGGGGGTACCAAGGGCTTGGTAGGTTTCCCGCAGACCGTTCAAGCAGCGATCATCGAGCACGCTGGAGTCACCGGCCAAAATGGCGTAGGTCACATAGCGCAAGATGATTTCCATGTCGCGCAGGCAAGCAGCCATACGACGGTTGGTGTAAGCATTCCCACCGGGTTGGATCAGTTGGGGTTGCTCTGCAAAGAGGGCACGAGCAGCGTTAGCAACGATCGTGGAGGCATTGCTGGTGATGCGGTTGACGGCATCCAGACGCTTGTTGCCTTCTTTCACCAAGTTGGACAGGGCATCGAACTGGGCGTTGGTGAGGAATTCACCGCGGGCATCGGCCTGAGCGACAACTTTGGCAAATGCATCTAGCATGGATCAATTCTCCTTAAAGGTTGTTAAAGAAGTTAGAACTTCTTGACATTCCTGCCCCTAGCGGGATTGCAGGATTTTTATGGTGTTTTTGTGTCAACCCATAAAGGCTGTGTCAAGCAACCTTAGAGCGACCAAGCTGATCCTTGGTGTGGATATGTCAGGTCACGAACACCACAGTGGTGGGTGCCGGAAAGGTCGAATAACAGCCTGTGTTTCCCTAGGTGAGGTCAACAACCGTGCTGTTAAACCCTTCAGGTATTTCTTATACAATGCAGTGGGAAACCTGTTTCGCCGTAGTTATTAATTTGTAAAATACTTTTGTGAGATAAATTAAGCTTCCCGCGATCGCCATAAAATTGGTGCGATTTGTCCTAAGTTTTTCCTAAGTTTCGTGAAGTTTCTTTAACATTATTCTCAGGAAGTTACGATCCACATGAGTGAACCGTTGCAATTTAGCTTATTTGACACCCCCACCGAGGCCGAACCTGCACCAGCGACGCCCCTTGATGCTGCCACCTACGATCAAATTCCACTGCGGGCTGAGGTGCCCATTCCCGCCGGTACCTACCGCGACTTGGAGGCGCTTGCGGCGCATTGTCAGCAGTGTCAACGCTGTGGCTTAGCGGCCACCCGTACCCATGTGGTGGTCAGCCGTGGTAATCCCGCCGCCAAGCTGATGATTATTGGGGAAGGACCGGGTCAAGCGGAGGATGAAACGGGTCGCCCCTTTGTTGGCAAGGCAGGGCAGCTCCTCGATAAAATCCTTGCTTCGGTCAATCTCGATAGTGAACGGGATGCCTATATCTGCAACATTGTGAAGTGCCGCCCCCCCGGCAACCGCGTCCCAACACCCGTGGAAGCAGCAGCCTGTTTGCCCTACCTCCTAGAGCAGATTCGCTTGGTGAATCCCCGCATTATTTTGCTGGCGGGGGCAACGGCTGTCTCTGGATTGCTGAAAGATAATCGCGGCATTACCAAAATTCGTGGCCAGTGGATTGAATGGCAGGGACGCTGGTGTATGCCGATTTTTCATCCTGCTTATCTGTTGCGAAATAACTCGCGGGAGCCGGGCAGTCCCAAGTGGCTAACGTGGCAGGATATGCAAGCCGTGCGCGATCGCCTGCGCCAACTCGATGCTTAGATTACTCCTGACGGTGGGGATGTTCCTGCAAATAGCGTAGCCAAAGCTCCGAAAGTTCCCGCGCCTGTTGCTCCTTTTCGCCAACAATGTGGTACATTCGCCGCGGCCGACCGCGACCTTCCACCTTCTTCCAATAACCATCAATAATTCCCTCATCCTCAAGGAATTTGAGGGCGCTGTAAAGAACCGTATCAGAAAGGCGGTAAAGAGGATATTCGTTTTCAATGGCTTGAATCAGCGCCGTGCCATAGGAGTCCCCCTTTTCCACAAGGGTATAGAGCACATAGCACACCGCAACTTCCTTGCTCAGGTAAACGGGCGGTGGCTGGCGGAAAAAGGTGTAGATATCTTCCAGTTTCATAACCTTATCCTCAGCAATGGGCTACTGCTGATCCATTGACTCCCCAAAATTCCTCAGATCATGGAAGCGTCTGAATTCAACTCTGTTGCTCCAAATGATAGAAAACACAAATACTCCCCCCTTAATATCAGCACTTGCCTCTAGCCTCATATAGCGCATGAAAGTCACTAAGTATTTATCACTACCAAGACTACAATATTGTTTTACAACCCTTTCCTGAGATATAGGAGAAACAGTCTTCTCCCGTATCGGCTTTCACGATTTTAAGCGTGTGCCATCCTTGTGCAAAGGGCTATACTTCTGATTTTAGGAAGTCTGAGAGAAAAGTGTTCCTTGCATCATAATTCCGCAGTTGGCAAAAATCAAGTCATTGACTTGTCGCAAATTGATTTCAAGGGGCATCAGGGGCAAGGTTTCTTAACAAAAATTCACGATAAATCTGCCAGCGGCGGCCATTGTGCACCAGCAGTGTGAGGTGGGATACCCAACAGCGAGCCGCAAAGGATTGTGCTTGAAAGTCTGCCCAAGCGTGGCGAAAGTTGTCCTTGGTTAAATCACGAAAGGCGATCGTCATGTGGGGGGTAAAAGGGTGCCGCCGGGTGAAGGGAAGGTTCAAGGGTTGAGCTACGCTCTTAACTAAGTTGGCTTGGAGCATTTTCAGATCTGGGGTGGCGGCAACATGAATGTAAATGACCCGCGGCGGAAAGGCAGCAAAGCCATTGAGAATCAATTCCACTGGAGCAGCTTGGCGGGAAAAGGTTTCTAGGGCTTGCTCTAGATCTGCTACTGCTACATGTGGCCACCAAAAGGGGGGATAGAGGGTGACGTGGGGTGGGGAGCGTAGTGCTGCTTGGGTTTGGTAGCGATCGCAACAATACTGCTTGAGGCGGGTGACTTCAGCCTGAATGTCAGCATTGGGCAACAAAGCAATAAAGTAATGCCGCCGGTTCATTAGCGCTGTGCCACAACGGTCCAATGGCGATCGGAGGTGAGGGTGGCTTGCCACTGCTGCGGCGGCTGCGGCAAGGTTTTGAACAGATCCCTCATTTCCGTTAAGGTCAGTGCCGCATGGAGCGAATCGGCAAACAGTTGCCGTTGTTGGGGCGTGTCTTGACCCGCATATTGGTCAACCAAGGCTTGCAGTTCTGCCCGCGTTTGCGGACGACAGAGATCGCGGATAAACAGGGTGCCTTGGGGACGGAGCACCCGCAGCATTTCCCCTAGGGCAGGCTGGGGATCGGCTAAGTGATGGACAAGGCTATTGCTGATAACGACATCAAAACTCGCTGCGGCAAAGGGCAAGGCTTTGGCATCCCCTTGCATAAAGTTTAATTGGGGACTGTGGTGCCGGGCGATCGCCAGCATGGCTGGACTGAGGTCAATCCCTGTTAGTTGCCAATGGGGATAGCGTTGATGCAGCATTTGCAGAATCCGCCCGTTCCCTGTACCCACATCTAAGACTTTTAGAGGTTGCTCAACACTGGCTAAGACTGCGGCTAAATCTTCACAGAAGACGGCATTAACGGCAGTAAAATCCATGGCGTCATAGGCGGCAGCCGTTTCTGGCGTTTCCATGACCTCAGGTTCAAGAATGCGTTGCAGCGGCATAGGCTATAGACCCGTGGCCGATCGCCCCTGCTTGGGTAAGCGCACAAACACAAAGTAGCTCAGGTAGAGCAGATAAATCACCAGTGCAACCGCCGCAAAGAAGCCAAGGGTGCCAGCGCGGGCTTGGGCATGGAAAATATCTTTGAACATCAGGGGCGGCTCGAGCCAGACTTGGCAACTGGGGGTCTGAACGGCACCAGCGACAAACGCACAGGGCAAATAAAAGGCCTGACCAATGGCGGCAAGGGTACAGTAGAGCGTGATTGCCCAACGCCAGCTACTAAAGACCTGACCAATCAAATCTTGGCGATCGCTAATTTCTTCATTGAGATCGACCCAGAACCAGAGGCTAATGGGAATCAGTACCAAGGCCATAAATCCCGTGACGTAGGCCACTGGCCACTGGGGCATCATCAGATATACCGTAATTGCCAATAGACTGGACACCCGCCAATAGATAATCAGCAGTTGAGTAATGGCTGGCACATTCTGAATCGTTGACCACAAGAGCAGGATCAAGGGAATAACGACTGTAAACAGTACCGCCAAGCGGTAGTCCATCCACACGAGCGAGCGCAGAAGTTCCAAGGACATGGCAGGCCACAGACCCAAGTGCAACGGTTCTATTATTAGGGATCGCCTTCCCAAGGCACAAGGCTAGAGCGATCGCACGCGTTCATACCAACGCATCAGAATGGCTGCTAACTTTTGCGAATCATGGCGCACGGTTGGCGTGGATTCGTCCATCACATCAGCAAGGATCAGCCGACAGTTTTGGCGGGTCAGGGCTTCCCGATCAATAGCCACAGCGGTACTTCCCTGCTGCGCATAGCGTTCAAGGTGAGCAGCACTGGGGGGATATTTTTGCACCAGCACTGCATCAAACAGGCGATCGCCCGTGACCGCATCAAGAGCACGCACATGATCACTCACAGCATAGCCATCGGTTTCCCCCGGCTGCGTCATAATGTTGCAGACGTAAACACAGGGGCACTGCCGCTCCGCTAGGGCTTGGGCAATCTCAGGCACCAAAAGATTGGGAATGATACTCGTATAGAGACTGCCGGGGCCAAGGATAATGTAGTCGGCTTCATGGAGAGCTTGAATGGCGCGGGGTAGGGCTTTGGGGGCAGGGGGAGAGCAACCAATTTCGACAATTTTGCCGCGGGCGGCTGTAATGTTGGACTCCCCATGAATGAGGCGACCATCGGCAAGGCGTGCCCAAAGGGTCATATCTGTTAGGGTGGCTGGCAACACTTGACCACGAATGGCCAAGACCGCTGAACTGGTGGCGATCGCTCGCTCCAGATCCCCCGTGATATTTGTCATCGCCGTCAGAAACAAATTGCCAAAACTGTGCCCCGCCAAGCCATCGCCCGCCTCAAAGCGGTACTGAAAGAGTTCGGTGACGATTTTCTCCTCATCCGCTAGCGCCGCCAAGCAGTTGCGAATATCCCCCGGTGGCAGCACCCCAATTTCTCGCCGCAGTCGTCCGGATGAGCCGCCATCATCGGCCATCGTCACAATGGCAGTGATATTGGAACTATAGAGCTTGAGTCCCCGCAAGAGGGTTGACAGCCCCGTACCGCCCCCAATGGCCACAATTTTCGGGCCTCGCCCCAAGCGCCGATGGGTGAGGAGTCGCTCCACAAGCGCCTTATCGTCCTCTGGCAGTAGGACTTCCGTAATGGAACCAAGGGTACGGGCATAGCCCCAAGCAATCAGTGCCAACCCCCCAAGCAGCAGTAAAGGGCCACTGATGTAGCTGGGCACAAAACGGGCAATACTTTGAACAAACTGCTCTAGAAATTGCAGGAAGTAAAAAATGGGGGTGAGGTTGATGCTAATGGCAAAGCCCAGACTAGCCAGCAAAACGCCAACTGCACTAATTAGGAGCCATCGTTTCACCAGTAGCCCAGGGAGCAACCATTGGGACCACAAACGGATTTTACGACGGGCTGGACGCAGTCTTGCTGAGAGTTGTTGAGCCTTATTCGCTCTCCTCATCCGCACCAATACCCAAATAGGTTTTACCGAGGTAGCGGGCGAGGCGCTGGAGTGGATTGGTCACTTGGGTTTGGTGTTCAGCGTGGTCACTATTCACAGGAACGCCTAAAATGCCTGAAAATTCGTCATCACTGATTTCCCCCGCCTGATGTTGGGCAAAGGAATCCACCACCTGCACCAGTTCATCGGTGGAAAACTCAAAACCATGCTGACTGGCAAAATCCACCACTTTCGGTGCCATTTTTCCCCGCAGCGCGGCCAGTTCCTCGGCATCGAGTTCGGCAGCCCCGCTGATATTGCCATCCCCTACCCCCAGAAGGTTTTCCAATTCATCCCGCAGTTTGGCATCCTCAGCGGTCTTTTGCATGAACGCTAATACCTGTGCCGTGGCCATAGGCTTCCTTCCTTCGGTCAGTAAACGTCTGCACGAACCGATTGGATTATAACATTCTCTAATGAGAGTATTTTTAGGCAACAGTTCTTAAGAAGGGTACCTCGACCACTTGGGCAGTCACGCCCTCTGGGGTGTGCAACGTCAACCCAGCACCGCCCACTTTTGTGCGCACATAGCCGAGGCCAAAGGCACCCTTCTCTAGGGGAGTACAACTGGTGAGCAGACCCACTTTTTCACCGGCTAGGAGTAAGGGGGTGGGGGGTGTCACTACGGCACTTAAGTCCAGTCCCCAGAGATGTTGTTTGACCCCTTGGTAGGTGTTGAGGCGAGCGATCGTTTCTTGGCCAATGTAGCAGCCCTTATTGAAAGAAATCGTATGCCCCAGTCGGGCTTCGAGGGGGTTATAGTCTTCGGTGAGTTCAGCCTCGGCAGCCGGACGGCCTTGGCGGATGCGTAGGTGCTCCCAGTCGGCATCACTCAGTTGGGGATAGGGATGAAGTAAATCGCTGAGGGGGCGATCGCTCCAAAGGGTGAAACCCGGAATTGCTAGGCCACTGGTGGCAGCAAGGGTTAAGGGAACACCTTCGTGGGTGACAGTGACATGATCATAGGGATGCGCTAATCCTTCAAGACCAAATTGAGCGCTGATCTTCTCAGCAACACTCCCAAAAACTCGATAGCAGTAGCTCTCAGCAGTGCGATCGCTCACCTGCACATCGTCGCCAAAGAAGATGTACTTATCGAGCCATTTCAAGAGAAACTCGCGGCGCTGCGGTGACACCAGTAGATCCACCCACTCCCTATGAACAAGTAGGGTGACAAGATCAAGGGTGCGCGCCGTCGAGGTCAGAAAAACCGTATCTGCCCCTTGGCCGGGTTGCAAGACAAGACAGTTATTGGAGCTTTGATTGTGCAAAAACTTCAGGCGATCGCCCCCCGTAAGGCGTAGACGTCCCCAATGACTGCAATCATAGACTGCCCCACTGGCAGAGACTATTTCCAGTAGATCCGTCATTCTTTTACTCCTAAGAGAAGTAAGTCCCGCTCAAGGAGCGATCGCACCCCTGCAAGATTGAAGCCCGGTTGCTCAGCTAATACCTCAGCCACGTTTTTTTGACCCGTCGCAGCCGTCAGGAATTGCTGCTCAGCCTGATTGAGCTGAATCACATCATAGTGACAGTTAAAGACACAGGCTCCTGGCCAGCCATCTAAGCAGGGGTGTCGCCACGGAATGGCCACCAGCAGAGCCGCATCCTCAGACCAATCGTGACGGGGCAGCGGCGGCTTGGCCAAAAAGAACTCAAAGTGGGTCATTGCCTCAGGGTCAAGGCATTCAATGAGTTGATATTGCTGGATCGGATCTAAGTGCTGTGCCCGGTGCAAAAGTTCTGGCTGCGTGCCCAACAGCCGCTCCAACCGCCAAACTTGGGGATTGGAAAAGCCAACGAATTCTAGGCCAGAGGCAGCAATGAGATCAAAGAGGCTGGCGATCGTGTAGTCAATTTCTTGGGGATGCACATACATATCAGCAAAGCATTCATCCCGCTGATTTTCGAGGCTCCAGCGCTCCTGCTCGCGCTTTTTCAGGCGGTTGTTCTGCGGCAATGCGGCAAAGAGTTGTCGTCCAATGGCCACCCCCTCGCGATAGTTGTGGCGATCGCTCCCTAGAAGGAGGGCAATGGCCTGCTGCATCAGTTTAATTTCCCAGCGACCGTAGGCTCCATAAACAAAGATGTGCAAAATGCCGCCGGGGGCAAGAACATCGGCGAGAGCTTGAATACCCCGCTGCGGATCCGGCAGATGGTGCAGCACGCCCACACAGTTAATCATCTGGAACCTTTGCCCCAGTTGTGCCACATCCTCTAGGCTTAGGTGGTGAAATTCGACATTGGTGGCGCCCGATCGCCGGCAGCGTTCGCGGGCAATCTCCAAAGCACCCTCACTGAGATCCAACGCGGTAATCTTTGCCTGCGGATTCAAATGGGCGAGATATTCCGTTCCTACACCAGTGCCACAACCGGCATCGAGAATGGCAACCTCTAACTGGGAGGGATAGCGTCCTGTGCAAAAGCTATAGGCCGCCGGCCAAGACCAGCGCCAGTTGTACCCCGGTGGTGGCTCATCAAGGAGCGGTTCCGGCGGAAAAGGATAGGTATTGTACAGTTGCCGCACAGCAGCAGTAATCTCAGCCGCCGAGGTCATGATGGTTCCCTTTGAGATAAGCGTCGTAATAATTCTCGGGTGGTTGCCTCTGGGTCAGCCGCATCCATAATGGCGCGGACAACGGCCACCTGAGTCGCCCCGGCCTTGACCACCTCATCAATGTTACTGAGATCAATGCCGCCAATGGCAAACTGCGGCATCGGGGCGTGTTTGCGGGCGTATTGGAGATAGTCAAAGCCCACAGCCGCTTTACCGGGCTTGGTAGGAGTCGCAAAAATCGGCCCAACACCCACATAATCGGCACCTTCAGCAATGGCGCGCTCCAGTTCTTGGGGATTGGTGGTCGAGCGTCCCACGAGGCGATCGCGCCCTAAAATTTGCCGAGCCAGTTCCATGGGAATATCCGTCTGTCCGAGGTGGACACCATCGGCATTGGCACCAACGGCAATATCCACGCGATCGTTGACCAAAAACAGGGCGCCGTAGCGTTGGCACAGCGCTTGTAACTGGCGAGCCGTGGTTAGACGGGTGTGATCATCACTGGTTTTGTCGCGGTATTGCACAAGGGGCAGTCCCCCCTTCAAAGCAGCTTCGACGGTTGCCAGCAGGCGATCGCTGGGGGCAGTCACCAGATAGAGCTTTGCCCCTTGCAGGCGTTGCGCTCGAGCTTGGCGCGGGTTGAGGATCAGGGCTTGCTCGAGAATGTAAACGCGATAGCGGAGGGCTTTGGCGGTGTCACTCAGCTCAGTGTCCGTCAATTTCGCGTATTCTTCAATCACCCGCAGGGCTTCTTGGACACGGGCAAAGTTAGCGGTGAGCACCTCGCTGAGGGTCTGGCGATCGCGCTCTTGGGGATGACTCAAAGCAGTCCCCGGATCCTGATCCGTTTGTCGTGCCGCCCGCAACTCTGGGGTATGGTAGCGGCCAAGGGTTTGGCGCAAATCTTTACATTCTGCACTCAGGGCAGCATCTTCGCGGCCAAAGCGGCACCATTCCTCAATCACCCGCAGACCTTCGCGGGCACGGTCAAGGTTGGCATCGAGAATCCGCCGGATGCGTTGCCCCTCAAATCCGGGAGCTAAATTTTGCATAGCACGTCCGATCCCCACAGAAAAGAATCAACACAGTTCTGTTCACCGTTCATCGGCATTGTTGATAGCGCAATGAAGTTTTTGATGAGCCGTTTCAGCATTCACTCCCAGCCGTGGTTGAGTCACCTATGTTTGATCCTAATGGGTTGGGGGACGCCCGTATTGGCGGCAGAACCGATTCCCATCCCCGTGCCACCGCCAGAGGTGAATACCGTCATCCCGATTCCCGTGCCTGCCCCAGAGGTGAGTACCGCGCCAATTCCCACCCCACCGCCGCAGCAGCTTGACAACTCCCTCGAACGATTGCCGGTGCCTAGTGGCCCGATTCCGATGGGATTTGTGGGTCGCGATCGCGCGATGAATCAATTGCCGCCCCCACCAGACATTTCTGATGCAAACTTGGCAACACTAGCTCCCGTAGCCCCCAGAACGCGGTTTCGAGTCATTGTTTTGGATTTGCGGGAGGATGATCTGGCCAATCAAGAACGCCTGCGATCGCTCGTTCCCGAAGTGATACCCATTACCTTGGGTCAGCGCCGCGCCCTACAAGTGGGAAGTTTCCAAAACGAGGCCAATGCCACCGAAATGCGCGCCTTTATGGAGGTCAATGGCTTCCGCGCTGAGATTCAACGTCTGCCCTAAACGACCTCAATTGGATCAAGAACGCTGCAAAGAGGCCTAAAGAGTGCCCGCTTTTTGAGGCAGTGAAGTGAACCCCCTGCCAATGCAGTCAATTTTTCATAGACTTTAGAGGATTAGGAGCAAATCGCCACAGGAGTTGAGTTGCTAAAACATTCTAAGGATACAACCGTTCCCAAAGACAATGGCAATATCAACAAGATAGATGAGCAAGACCGCGCCTTTCATGACTGGTATCGGTTTGTGCTCTCTTATCCGCCCCATCTTGTGAGGGATTATATAGAAGACTTTGGCTTGAATGCAGAGAGTGTCATCCTCGACCCCTTTTGCGGCACAGGCACAACGCTGGTTGAGTCGAAGCTGCGTGGAATCCCCTCATTGGGTACCGAAGCCAATCCATTTGCCCATTTTGCGACGTGTGTTAAGACGGATTGGGATGTTGATCCGGATTTACTCTACCGTCACTCCTGTGAGATCGCAGAATTTGCCCTTGACATCCTGCGGCAGCAAGGGATAGAGGACTCGCTGCCTTTTGAGGGGAATATTGCGGATCTACCGTTACGCCAACTCTCGCCAGAGCAACATAAACTCATCCTTACGGGGTCGATCAGCCCGATTCCCTTGCACAAGGTCTTGGTACTCCTTGACTGCTTAGAGAAATACAGAATAGAACAGGTCTATCGGCATCAACTGCTAGCGATCGCCAACATACTGGTTTTTGCCGTGAGTAATTTGCGCTTTGGCCCTGAAGTGGGTGTTGGCAAGCCTAAAGTTGATGCACCAGTGATTAGTGCTTGGCTCGCCAAAATTGATGAAATGGTGGAGGATTTGCGGCAGGTCAAAAATCAAAATGATGCCCCTGCCCACGTCTATCTGGCGGATGCAAGGTGTCCTGACCGAGTATTGCCGCCGCAGTCCGTTGATGCGGTAATCACGTCGCCCCCGTATCCCAACGAAAAGGACTACACCAGAACAACTCGCCTTGAATTGGTACTCCTAGGTTTCATCAAAACCAAGGCGGATTTACAGGCTTTGAAAAAGAGTCTACTGCGTTCCAATACCCGCAATGTGTATAAGGCCGATGACGACGATCGCTGGGTTCAAAATCATCCCGAAATTCAGAGGATAGCAGCTGAAATTGAACGCCGCAGAATTGAGCTGGGTAAAACGTCTGGCTTTGAAAGGCGCTACAGCAAAGTAACAAGGCTTTATTTCGGCGGTATGGCGCGCCACTTGGCTGCCCTGCGATCGCTCCTGCGCCCCAATGCCCAACTAGCCTACGTCGTGGGTGACCAAACCTCCTATTTGCGCGTAATGATTCCCACTGGCCAGCTGTTAGCCGACACCGCCCAATCCCTTGGCTATGAGGTTGTGCGTACAGATCTCTTCCGAACACGGTTTGCCAGTGCCACCAAGGAGCAACTGCGCGAAGAAGTGGTGATCCTACGCTGGAAAGGCTAATGCAGCCAATTCAGACAAGCTGAGGGGCTATAGAATTACGGTAGAATAAAGCATCAATTGGCAGTATACCCACCCTATGGTTACCTCTTGGGCGAAATGGTCATTGCCGCGACCTCAACGGCACTCAACTGTGCTGCACCACAGGCGATTGCCCAAAGGGCACGCGACGCGATCGCAACGGCTGCGCTGGAAATCCTTCGTTTTTAATCTGCTGTCTGAGCGTCTTTTGCTGGTCATCGGCGGACTGGGGGCCGGCCTTCTCCTGTGGCAAACCGATGGCCCTTTGATGGTGGCCACCCTGAGCGGTGTGGGTACGATTTTTCTCCTCAGTCGCTGGCAATGCCGACTGTTGACCCTATGGCAAGACCTGCGCCAACAGATGTCCCAATGGCTACACCATCCCTTCGCCTTTACGGTGGTCGCGGGTCTGTTGGCCTGTTTGGGCACCTATACCCTTTTGCATTTGGGTCAGCACACCGCAGATCCATGGCTCGTGGTGGCGCTTGTCATCCTCGGCATTCTTTTAGTGGCCGTCATTGCCCTTCTTGGGACGCTCATGGGGCAACTGCAACAGCAGCAACAGCTCCAACAGGTGTCTCAGTGGTTTGCTGACCTCAGCCATCCGCAACCGCTCCATCGGCTAGTGGCCATTCGCCAGTTAGCACGTGTCCCTAGAAATACTGATTGCCGCCAGGTGCAGGAAGCCCTGTATTTGCTGCTGGGACAGGAAACGGATCCAATCGTTCGCCGTGCTGCCCTTGAGGTGCTCGATCAGCTTGACGATGCCGCCTGAGTCCCTCAACTGGCTAGAGCGATGGTGCTTGGCTCGGTTGATTCGAGCGATCGCTAGTGTCATTGGGGTTGAGCCACAGCGATTCGACTACGTTGGCTTTGTTGAAATCACACGGCAAGTGAAGCAGGGGCGATCGCCCGTGCAGCAGCAGGCTATCGTGGCCACCGTCTTTGATCGGTTAGTCCCCCCTGTCATCAGCACCTTGGTGCGCACACTCTTTCGCCCGACCCGTTGGGTCTGTGAGTGGAATGCGTGGTTTGCCACCCGCCTCACGGGCTGGTTAGTGGGAGCCAGCGATCGCTACTGGGTCGAGGTCATTCCCCCCGATCAACCCCGCCAATGGCAACACAGTGGCGTGCGCATTCAAAAATGCCGCTATCTTGCTGAATCTCAATGCGTGGCACTCTGTATCAACCTGTGCAAAAAGCCCACAGAGCAATTCTTTCGGCAGCGATTTGGCATTCCCTTGACGATGACGCCCAACTTTAGCGACTACAGTTGCGAAATGGTTTTTGGTACCCCTGCCCAGCCGATTCCTGAGCCGACGCTGCCGCCGTGTTGGGAAGATCCGAGTCAACCCCCCTGCTCCCACGTTTAAGAGCATTCCTTTCAGAAAGAATTTTTGCTGATTGACAATTCAAGATTATTTGAAATAACGTAGGGATGTCCCGCTGGAGCAGCAACGATGGGCGTTGGCATCGGCATTAATGGCTTTGGCCGCATTGGTCGCTTGGTTTTGCGTGCCGCGTGGGGTTGGCCTGAACTCGACTTTCGCCACATTAACGAGATTAAAGGAGGCACAACCGCTGCCGCCCATTTACTAGAGTTTGACTCGGTGCATGGCCGCTGGCTCCAAACTATCGAGGCCAAAGAGGGGGCGATCGCCATCAACGATCAGATCCTGACCTTTTCGGAAGCAAAAACCCCAGCAGAGGTACCTTGGCAAGAGCGCGCGGTGGACATTGTCCTAGAGTGCTCCGGTAAATTCCGTACCGCTGAGCAACTGGCGGCCTACTTTGCAGTTGGGGTGAAAAAAGTGATTGTTGCCGCCCCCGTCAAAGAACAGGCTCTCAACATTGTCATGGGCGTCAATGACCATCTCTACAATCCCCAAGAACACCACTTACTCACCGCCGCCTCCTGTACGACAAATTGCCTTGCCCCCGTCGTTAAGGTCATTCACGAAACCCTTGGCATTCGCCACGGCTTGATCACCACGATCCACGATGTCACCAATACGCAAACAGTGGTGGATACCCCCCACAAGGACTTGCGCCGTGCCCGCTCTAGTCTAATGTCTCTTGTGCCGACAACCACGGGTTCAGCCACTGCTATTGGGCTGATTTATCCAGAACTCCAAGGCAAACTCAATGGCTTAGCCGTGCGGGTACCGCTGTTGAATGCGTCCCTCACCGACTGTGTTTTTGAAGTCAGCCGCCCCACTAGTGTAACAGAGGTGAATGCAGCCCTGAAAGCGGCGGCAAACGGTCAGCTCAAGGGAATTCTCGGTTATGAGGAGCGCCCTCTTGTTTCCATTGACTATTGCAACGACCCCCGTTCAAGTATTGTCGATGCCCTCTCCACAATGGTTGTGGATGAAACGCAGGTAAAAATTCTCGCGTGGTACGACAACGAATGGGGCTACAGCAATCGCATGGCCGAATTAGCTCGTCACGTCGCCACTACTTTGCCCTAGGGAGTCTGCTATGGCTGTGTCCACCAGTGTCCGCAACTATATGATTGTTACCCTCGCCTACTGGGGGTTCACGATTACCGATGGCGCACTGCGGATGCTAGTGCTGCTCTACTTTAACCAAATTGGTTACACACCGCTGCAAATTGCCTTCCTCTTTCTCTTCTATGAAATTTTTGGCATTGTCACCAACTTTCTCGGTGGCTGGATTGGTTCCCGTTTAGGGCTGAATGTCACCCTCTACGCGGGCATTGGTTTACAGGTGATCTCGCTGATCATGCTCACGCCCTTAACGCAAGAATGGCCCTTGTGGTTTGCGGTGCCCTATGTGATGGCGGCACAGGCGATGTCGGGGGTGGCCAAAGACCTGACAAAGATGAGTTCTAAGAGCGCCATTCGCTTAGTGGTGCCCCAAGAGGCGGAGTCACGGCTCTTTAAGTGGGTGGCGATTCTGACGGGTTCTAAAAATGCCCTCAAGGGGGTGGGTTTCTTTGTTGGCAGTGTGTTGCTGACATTGGCGGGCTATAGAGCGTCCCTGTGGATTATGGCGATCGCGCTTATCTTGATCCTGTTCAGCGGTTTGTTATTGCCACGGGGGATGGGGCAGATCAAAAAGAAAATCAAATTTCGCCAACTCTTTTCCAAGAGCAAGGAGATCAATATTCTTTCTGCCGCTCGCTTTTTCCTCTTTGGTGCGCGGGATGTCTGGTTTGTGGTGGGTTTGCCCGTCTATCTCCAAAGTGTTCTCAACTGGTCATTTTATGAAGTGGGGGGCTTTCTCGCCCTGTGGGTCATTGGCTATGGGGGTGTTCAGTCCTCGGCACCCCTGCTGTTGAAATACCTCAATCGCGGTCGCCCTCCCCAAGCCGCCACTATTCAGTTTTGGACGTTTACACTGACGATTGTGCCAGCAGTCATTGCCTTGGGCTTGATGAGCCACTGGAATCCCAATGCCGTCATTATTGGCGGCTTGCTCCTTTTTGGCTTGATTTTTGCCATGAATTCGGCAGTCCACTCCTACTTGGTGCTGGCCTACACCGATGATGAAAAGGTGGCCTTGAATGTTGGCTTTTACTACATGGCCAATTCCGGCGGGCGACTAGCAGGAACGGTTCTCTCTGGCCTCATCTATCAAATTTGGGGCATTGTCGGCTGTCTGTGGGTTTCGATGGTCTTTGTCCTCTGTGCTGGACTTATTTCCCTAAAGCTCGAGGATCCGAAACGGCAGCAGCCCTACCCCTCGTTGGCGATGGGCGATGGTGAGTAACTGCAACATTTCCTCAGATCGGCTACAACTGAATAGAATTAAGGTAAGGTACAGTTCTTTTCCTAAGGATGAGATATCCTCAACACGGTAAAAGCACACGTGAGACAGGGTAGTACTTCCAGAAAAGGGCTGTAGGAGAGGTTCCCCGAGGAATTGCCATTATGATGCTCCCCCAAGAAATCATCGGCCAAAAAGTATGGTTGGAAGTGGAGCCCGAAGATGCCTACTATGCGGGTGAGAAGATTCGGGTACAGGCGGAAATTAGCCAGCCCACTGCTCCCCCATGGTACTATGCTCGCTACATCAACCCACCCCGCTGGTTCCGCACCCCAGGCCAGTGGCTCACCCACCATGAGGCGGAGATGGCAGTGCTCTTGAATCCTGTCTTGGAGGATTTGGAGCTAGAAGAAGAGGACTACGACGGTGATGAGCTGACGAATGGCGATTTTAGCGATCGCTAGGAGCGTCTCGGGTCTGTTGGTCAGGGTGGCGATCGCCCACTGTTAGCTGCTATACTAAGTGCTACGAAGAGTGGTGTATTGGCAGCACCCATGAACGTTCTGTTGTGAACGGTTCAAAAGTCTCCTTCCCCTAGGGAAGTGGGGTTGTCATTTTCTGAGATTGTTTGGGTGTGGTGGGCAATGTCCCGCCTTTTTTATTTCCTATGCAGATACAGATGCTTTTGCCTGTGGTGCAAACCCTTGCCCAGCAGGTTGCCGACCAAGAACACCTTGATCTGGTGAGTGTGCAGTGGCTGACCCATCAATCGCCCCCGATTTTACGGGTGGAGGTGCGCCATCCTGAGAATGACACCAGCTTAGAGGATTGCGAACGGCTGAGTCGGGCACTGGAGATGGCTTTGGATGGGCTGCCAGAGTTGGAGTTTGCCTACGTTCTCGAGGTGTCGAGTCCCGGCCTGTCGGATTACTTGAGTAGCGATCGCGACTTTGATGCCTTTCGTGGCTTTCCTGTACGGGTCACGACCACCGCACCCCATCGGGGCAAAACCCTTTGGGAGGGCAACCTGATTCGCCGTGACGCGGTGAATGTCTATCTCAATCAACGGGGGCGATCGCTGGCGATTCCCCGCTCACTCATTGCCAGTGTCCAACTGTACACCCCCAGCAGTGAGCCTTAGCAGCAGTTGATCTACTCAATGAACGAGGTTGTAACAGACGATGACCATCTATCGCTTACCCGGCCTACGGGCCATGATCAATGAAATCAGTCAAGAGCGGAATTTGCCCAAGCACGCAGTGCATCAAGCCCTCAAGGAAGCACTGCTCAAGGGATACGAACGCTATCGCCGCAGTCTGCGCCCGGATCATAGTCACTTTGAAGAAGACCACTTTGCCAACTTTGAAGTGGAACTAGACACCGAGCAGGAGGGCTTCCGCGTTTTGGCCACCAAAACGATTACGGAAACAGTGGCGAACCCCGATCGCGAAATTGCCCTTGCCGATGTGATTGAGGTGGTGCAGGATGCCCGTGTCGGCGATACGGTGCTGTTGGATGTGACCCCTGACCATCAGGAATTTGGTCGCATGGCCGCCATGCAAACCAAGCAAGTGCTGGCGCAGAAATTGCGAGATCAACAGCGTCGCCTCGTCCAAGAGGAATTCAAAGACCTCGAGGGCACCGTACTCATGGGGCGCGTCCTGCGGTTTGAGCGGCGATCGGTGATTATGGCTGTGCGCAGCGATGCTAGCCAACCGGAAGTGGAGGCCGAACTGCCGAAACGGGAACAACTTCCCAACGACAACTATCGCGCTAACTCCACATTCAAGGTGTATCTCAAGCGCGTCAAAGAGGGACCTCAGCGCGGCCCCCAATTGGAGGTTTCCCGTGCGGATGCTGGCTTGGTGGTCTATCTCTTTGCCAATGAGGTGCCAGAAATTGAGGATGAAGTGGTGCGGATTGTGGCCATTGCCCGCGAAGCCAATCCCCCGAATCATAAAGTCGGCCCCCGCACCAAAATTGCCGTGGATACCTTAGAGCGGGATGTCGATCCGGTGGGTGCCTGTATTGGGGCACGGGGATCCCGCATTCAAGCAGTGGTGAATGAACTGCGGGGGGAAAAAATTGATGTGATCCGCTGGTCGCCGGATCCAGCCACCTATATTGCCAATTCCCTCAGTCCCGCCCCGGTAGAGGATGTGCGGCTAATCAACCCCGAAGCCCGCATTGCCCATGTCCTTGTGGCACCGGATAAGGTCTCCCAAGCCATTGGTAAGGAAGGCCAAAATGTGCGCTTGGCAACTCGCCTAACGGGCTGGAAAATTGAGGTGCGCGATAGCTCCCAATACAACTATGAAGAGGAGGATCGCTTGGCCATGGCCGCCCTCGAAGAACAAGTTGCCAGTTAGGGATGATGGCTGTCCCCCAACGCCGCTGTGTGTCCTGTGGCCGCTTGGCCGATCGCTCGGAGTTTTGGCGAATCGTGCGCTGCTGGCCCGATCAAAAGGTGCAGTTGGATCGGGGGATGGGGCGATCGGCCTATCTGTGTCCCACTGCTGAGTGTCTCAAGGTGGCCAAACAAAAAAAACGCTTGGCGCGATCGCTCCGCTGTCCCATTCCCGAGGATATTTTTACGACCCTTGCTGCTCGCTTAGATGCCCATCGCAACTATGACTGACTCCCCCATTTGGCAGCCCTTTACGCAAATGAAAACGGCGGCTCCGCCCCTGAAGGTGGTGCGTGCCCAGGGTGCTCGCCTTGAACTGAGCGATGGCCGTCAGATTATTGATGCCATTTCCAGTTGGTGGGTGACGCTCCATGGCCATAGCCATCCTGTGCTGGCTAAAGCGCTCTATGAGCAGGCACAAACCCTTGAGCACGTCATTTTTGCCGGCTTTACCCATGAGCCAGCGGAGCAGCTTGCCCAACTGCTGTGTGCCCACACGCCAGCGGGGTTACAACGGGTCTTTTTTTCCGACAATGGCTCAACCGCCGTGGAAGTGGCGCTGAAGATGGCCTACCAGTATTGGCAGCGGCGAGATCAACCCCAGCGATCGCGCTTCATTGGCTTTGCCGGGGGGTACCATGGCGATACCCTTGGGGCAATGACTGTCGGCCAAAGTTCCCCGTGGTGGCAACCCTTTCAACCGCTGCTCCCCCCCTTAACAATCCTGCCCTACCCAGCAACCTATGCGGGGGATCCAGAGGTGGAGACCAAGGAAGCACAGGCGATCGCTCAACTGGAGGATACCCTGAAGGCAGACCCCGATGCCTATGCCGCTCTCTTCATTGAGCCACTCGTACAGGGGGCAGGGGGAATGCGCATGTGTCGTCCCTCGTTTTTGCAAGCCCTTTCTGCAATTGCCAAGGCCTATGGGGTGTTAGTCGTCTATGACGAGGTGATGACGGGGTTTGGCCGCACAGGTGCCCTCTTTGCCTGTGAGAAAGCGGGGACACAACCCGATCTCCTTTGTCTCTCTAAGGGGTTATCGGGAGGCTGCTTGCCCATTGCCGTCACATTGGCCACTGAGGACATTTACCAAGCCTTTTATGCCGATGATCCGGCGCGCGCCTTTTTCCACAGCCATTCCTATACCGGCAATCCCTTGGCCTGTGCGGTGAGTGTGGCTTCATTTCAATTGCTGCTTGCCAAACCTGAAGCCTACCAAGGCCTAGAGGCGCGCCATTGGCAGTGTTACCAGCAGTATCTTGCCGATGTCAGCAATCTCAAGCAATTTCGCACCTGTGGCACGATCGCGGCCATGGAATTGGCGACGGCGGCCTCCTACTTTAGTGACCTTGTGCCCCAACTGCGCCGCCGCTTTATTGAGTTGGGTGTGCTGCTGCGACCTTTGGGCAATACGCTCTATATCCTGCCCCCCTACTGCATTAGTGATGAAGAACTGGCCGCAGTCTATCGCGCCATCCGCCAAGTGGCGATCGAGGTGGCCGCAGGTTATTTCACCGCAGCCTCGGCTTGAGTGGCCATGTAGCTGAGGAGCCAATTGACCGCAGTGGCACGGCGCGTACGGCGGGGGTTGAGTTCCTTGATTTCATAGCCAGCAAAGCCCAACTGTTCCTTGAGAAGTTGCTTGTGGGCAGGGGGAATAGAGCGGGTAAGCTTGACGATGGCGGGGCGGCTGCCAATGAAGTCGGGGGGTTGGGGATAGTCTTGTCGCCATTCTGGAGGCACGCGATCGCTCTGCCAAGTTTGACTGTGGGCGTCATAGCGATAGCCCAAGCAGTGCCACAGGAGCTGATTGACCGTAGCATCATCCAATTCATCATTGAGAATTTGCCACAATGTGGCTTCTGTGAGAGGGGGGAGTGGCGAATCAGAGCTATCCATTCACACTCTTTGTAATCAGTCGGTCTACTGAAACCGGTACCATAAAAAGGGTGGTTTCTCTAAATCTGCCCTTATATGTCTGCTTCGGCAACGAATTCCCCTTCCCGCTGGCGATCGCTACGCAATAATGCCCTGTTGATTGGGGTGGCTGTGCTGATCACGCTACTGATTCGTATTTTTGTGGCGGAGTCGCGCTTTATTCCCTCAGAATCTATGGAGCCAACGCTTTGGCCGGGCGATCGCATTGTGGTGGAAAAGATCACCTATCGCCAGCGATCGCCTCGACCGGGAGATATTGTTGTCTTCTATACCCCACCCCTCTTGCAGACCCTTGGTTATCGCGCCGATCAAGCCCTCATTAAACGAGTGATTGCCACCGCCGGGGATACGGTTGCCGTGCATGATGGTCAAGTTTGGGTCAACGATCGCCCCCTTGAAGAACCCTACATTGCTGAGCCACCCGTTTATACGCTCTCCCCAGTGACAGTGCCAGAGAATATGCTCTTTGTTATGGGAGATAACCGCAACCACAGCAATGACTCCCATATCTGGGGATTTTTGCCCCTTGAGAATGTCATTGGTCGGGCGATCGCCTGCTATTGGCCCCTCAACCATGCGGGTAAAATTTCGTCCCCGGCTGCTTAATAGGTGACTAGCCGCATCAGTGTGGGGTTAGCATCCTCCACCAGTCCCCATTCAACTGGTAACGGTACCACTTGTCCCACAGGAGTTGTTTGCGTTGCTTGGAGACAATCAGTCTGCAAACTGTAGTTGCCATTGCGCAGGCTTGACGGTTGGGCAGGGCGGCTGACTTGACAGGTTTTAATGACCGTCGCTCCCACCTGTAGCGTGCTATGGGTTTGGCTGTGAGCCAAAGGTGTCCAAGAAAACACGGCTAACAAACTCAAGGCGATCGTGGCGACAAGAGACTGCCACCAAAACTGCATGCTGAACATAATTCCCCCGCCTTCAAGTCATTGATGAAATCACTTGTAACAGTTCCTTAGATTCCTTCCCCCGCTTTTGCAAACATGAGGCTTTGAGTCTTGAACAGTGAATACTAAAGGTATTAACTGCAAAAAAGTAATAAGAAAATGAGAGGAGCTGTTTAGAGTTGTAGGGGACTCCGTCGCTTTCCCTACACTTCTATTGTAGGCTTTATAGCCAAACCTAGTTACGATCCTGTACAAAAGTTCATGATTGAGTCTTAAATACAAGTCTTGTCCCATGGATTGAACACACTCAACATTTTGAAAATGATTACAGGAAAGACTTATATCCGATGTTTTAGAAAGGTGAAGAAGTGACACATTGACAATTGGCGCAGCCCCAAGCGATCGCTAGGCTAGAGGCAACCCCTTGGAACCGCCATTATGTACAGTGAGTCAGAACATACTCCCCAAGCGATCGCCAACCGCCCCTATCAAGTACGGATTGGTCAATACCTCAATGAGGGCTGGCAAATTTTCAGCACTCAACCCGCTGCCTACATTGGTTTTCTCATTCTGACAACCATTATCAATGGTGTGCTCAACAATATTCCGGGGGCTGGCCCAATTGTTAGCACGATTTTGGCAGGCCTCTTCGCCGCAGGCTACTACTTTTTCAGCTTTCGCATTGCCCGCAACCAAAGAACCGAATTTAGCGACTTTTTTAATGCGTTCAAAAACAACTACTTTCTGCCCATCTTCTTGACGAACTTGATCATCGGTTTGATTACGAATGTGTTTGTGATCAGTGCCAGCATTCTATTTGTGATTGCGGGGTTGCCCTTCTTGCAAAGCATATTAGAGCAGGCGGCGGCTGAAGCAACGGAACCCGATGCCGACTTAGAACAACTGCTAGCGTTACTGGAGCAGCTTCCCTCTGTGCCGCATGCCCTGAACCCCGTTTTCATCTTGGTGGGTGCCATCCTGCTGCTGCCCGGGGTTTACTTTGGGGTAGCCTATATGTTTGCTGTGCCTTTGGTGGTGGAACACCGGTTTGATGTGTGGCCGGCACTAGAAACCAGCCGCCGCTTAGTTTCCCGCGATTGGTGGAGCTTCTTTTTTCTCAGCGTGTCAATCATTTTCTTCAATATCTTGGGCTTTTGCCTCTGCTGTGTGGGGATGCTGGTGACTATTCCTTGGAGTAGTTGTGTCATTGTGGCGGCTTACCGCGATATTATTGGCCTCATGCCCACCACTGACAATAGTAACCAGTTTTAGTCCGATGACGCTGCCCACCCTTGCAGATCTGAATCTCGACCCCTTTTGGATGCCCTTTACGGCCAATCGCCAGTTTAAGCAAAGTCCTCGGCTCCTTGTTTCGGCAGCAGGGATGTACTACAGGAGCATTGATGGCCGTGAGATTCTCGATGGCACCGCCGGGTTGTGGTGTGTCAATGCCGGCCACTGCCGTCCAGAAATTGTGAGGGCGATCGCCCAACAGGCAGCAACACTGGATTTTGCCCCCACATTTCAGATGGGACATCCGGGGCCATTTCGGGTGGCCGATCGCCTGCGCACAATGACCCCTGACCCCCTCAACCATGTCTTTTTTGCCAACTCTGGCTCTGAGGCCGTGGATACAGCCTTGAAAATTGCCCTTGCCTACCATCGGCTGCGGGGAGAGGGGACACGGCAACGGCTCATTGGTCGCGAGCGGGGCTATCACGGGGTCGGCTTTGGTGGAATTTCAGTGGGGGGAATTGCTGCCAATCGCAAGTTCTTTGGTTCTCTCTTGGCAGGGGTGGATCATCTGCCCCACACCCACAACCTTGAGCACAATGCCTTCAGCAAGGGACAACCCACTTGGGGAGCACATTTAGCCGACGAGCTAGAACGCTTAGTGGCGCTGCATGATGCATCGACGATCGCAGCGGTAATTGTTGAACCCCTTGCGGGTTCGACGGGGGTATTGATTCCGCCCCAGGGGTACTTGGAACGCCTGCGTGCCATTTGCGATCGCCACGGCATTTTGCTGATCTTTGATGAAGTGATCACGGGTTTTGGCCGTCTCGGTGCCCCCTTTGCCAGTCAGTACTTTGGTGTGACTCCAGACCTCATCACGGTTGCCAAGGGTCTAACCAATGCCGCTGTACCCATGGGAGCGGTGATTGTCCGCGATGAGATTTACGACACCTTCATGCAAGGCCCTGCGGGGCAAATTGAGTTTTTCCATGGCTACACCTATTCGGGACATCCCCTTGCCTGTGCGGCCGCCTTGGCAACCCTAGAGATCTACGAGAAAGAAGCCCTATTTGAGCGGGCGGCTTCCCTTGCGCCCTATTGGCAGGAGGCCATCCACAGCCTACGGGGTCTGCCCCATGTCATTGATATTCGCAACTTGGGCTTGGTGGCAGGGATTGAATTGGCGCCACGGGAGGGGCAAGGAGGGGCACGGGGCTATGATGCCCTCTGTCGTGCCTTTGAGGCGGGACTACTGATTCGTGTCACGGGGGATATTATTGCCCTCTCACCACCGCTGATTGTGGAGCGATCGCACATTGATCAAATGGTGGATATTTTGAGTCGTGTTCTACGGGAACTTCCCTAGGCACCGCAGCGTCGGAATCAGAGGATCACTCTCTCCTTGGAGGCTTCTATGTTACGCTTCCTGCCGTTGGCCATCAGTAGCTTAGCTACGCTGGTGGCGATCGCTCCCCCCAGTCGTGCCGCCTATCCCCTCTTTCCTAATCAGCCGGGAGTTGATGTCTTCTTCCCAGGGCTAGAGTCCTTTGGGCGGCCGCGGACACCGCAGTACAGTCCCTACAATCCTGTCATTTACCGTCCGCCGGGGCAATCTCAAACGTACATTATTGTGCCAGTGCCCTATCCACCTCGCCCCGTAATTTACCCGCCCCCCTATTCACCCGTTTATTATCCCTATTACCCCTGTTATCCATTCCGTTGCCGATAAACAACAATACTGGGGATTGATACTTGACTCGACTTGGGAAGCAGACCGAGAGCCGGTTCTCCTGCTAAAATAGCGGCTAATTTAGCCATTTTCAGTTCGAGAGAAATCTATGGCTCAGTTGGCGATCGCTCCCGTTTTATTTCACCTTGCCTTTCCTGTCAGTAATTTGGCGGACACCAAGGCCTACTACATTGATGGGTTGGGCTGTGAACCAGGGCGCGAAAATTCCCACTGCCTAATCATGAAGCTCTATGGCCATCAACTGGTGGCCCATGTCACCCATGAACCCTTAAGCCCATCCAAAAGTATCTATCCGCGCCACTTTGGCCTCATTTTCTTGGCGGAAGCCGACTGGCAACACCTCTGCGATCGCGTGATCAAGAAGGGACTTGACTTTTACCAGCCGCCGCGCACCCGCTTTGCCAACACCCCCTTAGAGCACCAAACGTTCTTTCTCGAGGACCCCTTCCACAACCTGATTGAAATGAAGCACTACCGCCATGCAGAAGCCATTTTTGGCCTGCGGGATCACCGTCATATTGGCGATACCCCCCTCGTTTCTGCGCCGCAACCGTGACCCATCTGATTCTCTATAGCAAGCCCGGCTGTCACCTCTGTGAAGGCCTGCAAGAAAAGCTAGCCACCCTGAGGGAATTTACCCTTGAGGTACGCGACATCACCAGCCGCGATGATTGGTGGCAAGCCTATCAATACGAGATTCCTGTTCTCTACCTAGTGATTGGAACGCAAGTGCTTCCCGTACCGCGCTTTTCTCCCCGTGCCAGTGCTGAACACATTCGTCGGCGACTCCAACAACTGACCCATTCAGGCGGCGCCTCATCCAGCAATTAACGGTATAATCAATTAGTGGGATACAGCCCTTTTCAGAGGGAGCGAATACACCCAAAAATTTAATAGCCCCAAATGGCAGAGGATTGCCTCCCCCCTAGGTATCCCATATGTTAGAAAAGGGCTATCATTGGCATTGCAACGCCAATAGAGAATTCACGCATGGTAGATTTTGGAGCAATGCTCTTTCGCGGGCGGGGGGTCAAGATCTCGCAGCAGTATGCAGTGATTGGCCTAGGGCGGTTTGGCCGGGGGGTGTGCGAGACCCTGCACGGCATGGGCTATGAGGTGCTCGGCAGTGATAACCAAGAGCGATTGGTGAATCAAGTGCTTCAGGATCACATTGTGGATCATGCGATTCAACTGGATTCCACGGATCCCCAAGCCCTGAAGGAGGCGGGTCTCTTTGAGTTTGAAACGGTAATTGTGGCCATTGGCAACCATCTCGACGCCAGTATTATCACCACATTGAACCTAAAGGAGGCAGGCGTGCCCAATGTCATTGCCAAGGCTTCCTCAGAGATTCATAAAAAACTCCTAGAGCGAGTGGGGGCAGATCGGGTGATCTTTCCAGAGTATGAGGCGGGTTGTGAACTGGCGCGATCGCTCACCCGCCCAGCGATTCTCGATTGGTTCGACCTTGACCCCGAAAAAAGTATTGTCGAAGTCAAAGTGCCTGAGGCATTTCACAATCGCACAGTTGCCGAGGTGGAACTGCGCAGTCGCTATGGCCTCAATTTAATTGCCCTGCGCTTTGATGATAAGTTTGAGATCAATCCCAGTCCCAACCAGAAGCTCAATAAAGGGGACATTATGGTGGTGATTGGTGCTAATAACGATATTGATCGCTTTTTGCGGAGTCAACACATTAATTAGGGCATAACCCTTGAGCTTTCGCTACTGGTCGCCGCCGGCACGGGTGATGGCGATTCTCCTGTGGATTTTTTGCATTAGTAGTTTGCGGCGGTGGGAAAGTCTGGCGATCGCGACCTTGCTTGTGGCGCTCCTCTATCTCCTGAGCCATGTCCCTTGGCAGCGCTTAGGCAAACGTCTGCAGCAGATGGGGCTCTTTTTTCTGGGACTGTGGTTACTGTTGGCGGTTACTGCGTGGCCGATCGCACTGCTCCTCACATGGCGCTTGGTCTTGTGTCTTGCCCTTGGCGTGGTGTTGCTAGAAAGCTTGACGTTTAGCGAATGGGTGCAGGTCTGTCGCTGGTGGGGGCTACCGCCCTTGTTGGTGGATACGTTGGCTTTGACCCATCGCTATCTCTTTGAGCTAGAGAGTCAGTTGACACAAATGCAGCAGGCACTCTTTCTGCGGGGATTTCGCTTGAGTTGGCGCCGCCTTCGCCCGTGGGCACAGGTGATTGGTATCTTTCTCATTCGCGCCGAGGAACGGGCACAGCAGATCTATCTGGCAATGCGCTTACGGGGCTATGGGCAAGTGCTTCAGCGTCGTCCGCAATTTTCTGAAGGGGCGGTTTGGAGTTGGGGGCTAACGCTGAGTGCTGGCTTGGGGGCAGGATTGTTGGCAATCTATGATGCCCTTGGTGAAATCCAACTGCCTTTTTGAGGTGGATAGACGACAGTGGGAACAGTGGTACATTAACATATTAACATTTGTAAACGATTGCCCCTTTGAGATTGCCCCTATGAAACCCAAGAACGCGCTTTTCGTTGCGGAGCAGGTGTGCCTAGTTGGCCACATTGTGGCGATGGCCTTTGGCTTAGCGGGGTTGCTCCTCGTCGTACCCCATCCCGAGTTTATTCTGGCATTGCCCGCCTGGGGTCAGCAGCTGTTTCAATGGAGTATGGCCAGTGGGGGTGTCGTTTATATTGTCCTCGGTGCACTGGCGATCGCCCTTCACACCTATCGCAACTTTGGCCTTGGCAAACTCCTTGGCTTTTTACTGCCAGCGGTGGGCATTTCCCTTACCAGTGAACTGTTGGGGACGAGTACCGGCTTTCCCTTTGGCCATTATGGTTACCTCAGTGGTTTGGGGTACAAAATTGCTGGGCTGGTGCCCTTCACGATTCCCCTCTCCTGGTTTTATATGGGGCTAGTCACGTTTCTTTTGGCCTACAGTGGCTTCATCAGTCGTCCGCTGCGGGAAGGCAAGGGCGTGGGCTGGGGGGCAGCCCTGATCACTGTGGGCTTGGGAGCAATCTTTTTAACCGCTTGGGATTTTGTCCTTGATCCGGCCATGAGTCAAACTGCCATTCCTTTTTGGCAATTTCAGGATGTCGGTGAATTCTTTGGGATGCCCTACCGCAACATTCTGGGATGGACGGGCACAGGAGCCGTGTTTATGGGGCTGGCGATGATCACTTGGTGGCCAAAGCCAATGGTGGTGAACCGTGGGCAACTCATTACCCCCTTGGTGGTGTATCTGGTGAATTTTGCCTTTGGGGCGATGATCACGCTCACGTCCTTGGATCAACGTTTTTGGATTCCGGCAACCTTGGGATTTGTTTTGGGGGTCGTGCCGGTCACAGCACTGTGGTGGTTTACTGAAGCCCCCCTAGAGAAAGTTCAGGGGGTCAACATCAATACTGAGGCGGGTTGAGCGGGGACACTGCGCCTTGAGGTGCATGAGGGCTGGGCTGAGGTTAGAAACTCGTTCTAGTTTGCCCTTGAGTAAAATTTGCCAGCGGTAGCGGCCAGCAATTTTGGCAATCGCCGCGGGGGCGGGGCCAAGCACTTCCCATTCTCCCTGAGAAACTGGGGCTAACGTTTGGAGCTGTTGGGCGATCGCCTGAGCCGTTGCGGCCACGTCCTCAGGATCGGGACTACTCAAGCGCAGAAGGATGAGTTGGGCATAGGGGGGATAGCCCAAGGGGGCACGGCTACTTAGCTCCTGTGTGGCAAAGGTGTCCCAGTCATAGGCTTTGACCGCTGTAATCACGGGGTGTTCGGGTACATAGGTTTGAAGAATAACTTTACCGGCGTGGGCACCCCGCCCCGATCGTCCGGCCACTTGGGTGAGGAGTTGAAAGGTTCGTTCTGCCGCCTGATAATCCGGTAAGTGCAGGAGGCTATCGGCTGCCAGAATGCCCACCAGCGCCACTTGGGGTAGATCAATGCCCTTCGTCAGCATTTGCGTCCCCACCATCACATCGGCTGCGCCGGCGGCAAATTGAGTCAATAACTGGCGATGGGCGCCCTTGCGTTGGGTGGTATCACTGTCAAAACGCAGTACTCGCAGCTGTGGAAAGAGGCGATTCAGTTCACTCACCACCCGCTGCGTCCCGCCACCAAAGGGCTTGAGATAGGGAGAGCCACAATTAGGGCAGCGTTCGGGCACAGCTTGGGTGTAGTTGCAATAATGACAACGCAGCACTTCCATTTTATCGTTAAAGAGGTGCCCAGTGAGAGACACGCTGCAATGGGGACAGTACATCACTGTGCCACAACTGCGGCAGGAAAAAAAGGTGCTGTGACCGCGCCGCGGCACAAAGAGAATTGCCTGCCGGCTCTGTAGGTTGCCAAGGGCCTCCTGGAGAAGGTAACTGAGCATGGAACGGTTGCCCCGGTGTAATTCTTGGCGCATATCCACGATGGTGATGGGGGGTAGGGGGGTGGCATGAATGCGCTGGGGTAAAGAAAGAAGCTGAATCTGTCCTGTTTGGGCGGCTTGCCAAGTGCTGAGGGCAGGGGTAGCAGTGCCCAAAATCAGGGGACACCGTTGCTGGCGCGATCGCCATTGGGCAACGGTACGGGCATGGTAACAAGGCTGAGGTTGATCCTGTTTGTAACCACTGTCGTGCTCTTCATCGAGAATGATCAAACCCAAGCCCACCAAAGGCAGCAGAACCGCCGATCGCGTGCCAATGATTACCCGTGGCTGCGGCATCAGCGTCAGTCGCCAAGTATCGTAGCGCTCCCCCTCACTGAGACCACTGTGATACACCAGCAAGCGTTCACCAAAGCGAGCACGCACGCGATCCGTCAGTTGAGGCGTCAAGCCAATCTCCGGTACCAGCAGTAGGGCCGATCGCCCTCGCCCTAGGCACTCAGCAATTGCTTGCAGATAGACTTCCGTTTTGCCAGACCCCGTCACCCCGTGCAGGAGAAAGGTTTGGGCACAGTCTAGGTGTTCGGAAATAGCTTGCAGGGCAGTGGCTTGGGCAGGGGTGAGGGCTTTTGGCCGATCCGATGTCACCGTTACCCCCTGTTCAATGCGGCAATGCTGCTGCTCGACAATGGCAATGTATCCCTTGGCAGCAAGGCGATGGAGCGTTTGGGCGGTGGTGCCAGTAGCCTTGAGTACCTCTTGCAGCCAGCAATCGCGACCCTGTTGCTGCAAATAGCGGAGGATTTGGCGCTGCCGCTGGGTTAAGGTCTCCCCTTCACTATTGAGGAGTACCACCGCCTGTTGCTGTTTTGGCTGTTGACTGGCGGGTGCCGCTAAGTAGGTTTCCACCCAGCCAAGGCGTTCGAGTTCTGCGAGGGCACGCTGAGCCTTGGGAAGCTGTTGCTGGAGGTAGCGCACACTGTAGTCCCCACTCCCTTTGGTCTGGAGAAAGCGCAGCAGATGTTGCCCTTGTTCTGACAGGGGGGGAATCCCCTGTTGTGGCCGCAGGCGCACCCGCCGTTGCGATCGCCCCAAGACCCCTGGCGGTAGAGCAGTGCGCACCACTTGAATTAAAGGCGTGCAGTAGTAGGTGGCAATTTGTTCTAACAACGCCCAATAGTCCTTGGGAAAAAGCTGCTGGTCAACCACGTCAAGGAGCGATCGCAAGCGTTGTGGCTCAACTGATGGCGGTACAGTTTCCAGTACCTCGAGGACAATCCCCCGCACCACTTGGGAGCCAAAGGGTACTTCCACCACCTCGCCCCCTTGAAGACACCAACCCGCAGGAACTTGGTAAGTGTAAGCCTCGCTTGCCGCCGGACAGTCCACAAGCACACTGGCGTAGAGAGAGGGTTGTTGAGGTGCTAAGGCCATCAGATGGTTTGATTGGTTTTCACTCAGACAGGCAGATAAAAACGTCCCCAACCACTGTACATACTTCTTCTTTAGATTTTCGCTATTCCACAACGCAGATTTGCTCGCTAGGCTGGGAGCTGGCGATTATGCGCTGGCCGGTGGTGCGCCGCTTTCCCACAGGCACTGTTTTAAGAGCCAATATCACACCCGCAGGCTTTGCCACGATTACCGATAGTCGCGGTTTGCCTTGGCTGAAGGTCTCCATTGGTGACGAGGATCGCATTTGCTTGGTGCGAGCCAACCGCCGATTTATTCGTCCGCGCTGAGAATTTAGTTGTTTACTTTAGTTTGCTTGAGAGGGCGTGGGAAAATAGGGAAGACTGCTCCTCACCCAAGATTCTTCATGACTGGTCTTTACGAAGCACAAACGATCGCGATCGCCCGTCAACTGTGGGCGGCTAGTCAAGAGTCCCGCAACTTTTTCAGTCAACTGCGGGAGCAAATGCGCATTGAAGATAAACTCCTCAGCTGGGCGATGGAACATCCGGGGCTACGGGTGCAACTCTTTCGCCTCATTGACTGCCTGCCGAGTCTGCGCAGTAAAGCCGAGGTGGCACGCCACTTGCAGGAGTACCTCAGTGACCCCAGTGTGGAGTTGCCGGAAGGCCTAAAAAAACTCTTGAACTTTGCTCAGCCGGATTCCCTGCCCGCCCAAGCAGCGGCAACCACCTTCACAACAGCCGTTCAAGCCCTTGCCCACAAGTACATTGCTGGTGAAACTACCGAGCAGGTGCTGAAAACCATTGGCCGCCTACGCAAGCAGGGCATGTTGGTGACGATGGATATTCTTGGGGAGGCGGTGATTACGGAGGCAGAGGCACAGCAGTATTGCGATCGCTACCTTGACTTGATGCAGCAACTCAGCCCCTTGGGTCAGCGGGAAGGGGTGAATCCAGTCCAAGTCTCCGTGAAGCTGACGGCCTTTTACTCCCAGTTTGATCCCCTAGATGTGTCTGGCTGCCGTGCCAAGGTAGGGGAACCGATTCGGCGGTTGTTGCATCGTGCCCAAGAATTGGGGGTGGCGGTGCACTTTGACATGGAGCAGTACGCCTACAAAGACATTACCCTCGCAATCTTGAAGGACATTTTGCTAGAGCCAGAGTTTCGCGATCGCGCCGATGTCGGGCTGACACTACAAGCCTATTTGCGGGATAGCTACCAAGATGCCCAAGACCTGATTACTTGGGTGCAACAGCGGGGGACACCAATCACGGTGCGGGTGGTCAAGGGCGCCTACTGGGATCAAGAACTCATTAAGGCGGTACAAAATGACTGGCCATTGCCCGTCTATCAACACAAGCAAGATACCGATGCCAACTTTGAGCGGGTGATTGAACTGCTCCTGAGTCACCACACGCTTTTGCGCACAGCAGTTGCGAGTCATAATGTTCGTTCCCAAGCGCGGGCGATCGCGATCGCCCAACATCAGCACATTCCGCCCACGGCCATGGAATGCCAAGTTCTCTATGGTATGGCCGATAAACTTGCCAAGGCTCTTGTGGAAGCGGGGCAGACGGTGCGGGTCTATTGTCCCTACGGTGAGCTGATTCCGGGGATGGCCTACCTGATTCGGCGGCTCTTGGAAAATACGGCCAATAGTTCCTTTTTGCGCCAACAATTGGGAGCGGTAAATATTGACGCACTCTTGGCACCGCCAGAACCAACGGCAGACTTTAGGGCAGTGAACGTTCATCTGACCACGGGCAAGACCTCAACCTTTCTCAATGCTGCCAATAGCGACTATGCCCGCGCCAGCCAGCGGGAAGCGATTCAAGCGGCCTTAATTCATGTCCATCGCCAACTAGGGCAAACCTATACCCCCATCATCAATAGCGATCGCGTCAATACCCTCGAATACAGTGAGTCCCTCAACCCCTCACAGCCCGAAGAAGTTGTCGGTCGCGTTGGCTTGGCCACCATTGAGGATGCCGAGCATGCAATCCGGGCTGCCAAAGCTGCTCAAGCGCAGTGGCAACAGACTCCCGTAGCCGAACGGGCCATCCTGCTCCGGCGGGCAGCGGATCTCCTCGAGGCACAACGCCATGAACTGGTGGCTTGGATGTGCTACGAAGTGGGCAAGGTGGTGGCGGAAGGGGATGCTGAAGTCTCCGAAGCTGTTGATTTTTGCCGCTACTACGCTGATGAAATGGAGCGCCTCAGCAGCGGCTATGACCGCAACTTTCCCGGCGAAACCAACCATTACCACTACCAAGGTCGCGGCATTGCAGTCGTCATTTCCCCTTGGAACTTTCCCCTAGCGATTCCCACCGGTATGACCGTGGCCGCCTTAGTCACAGGCAACTGTACCATCCTCAAGCCCGCGGATCCGGCGGCTGTGATTGCAGCGAAGCTGGCTGAAATTCTCATTGCCGCTGGTTTTCCCCGCGGGGTGTTTCAGTTTCTCCCCGGCCGTGGCTCCGTGATTGGCCCCTACCTCACCAAACATCCCGATGTGCATCTCATTGCCTTTACTGGCTCCCAAGAGGTGGGCTGCCGCATTATTGCTGAGGCAGCGGTGTTGCAGCGGGGACAAACCCACATCAAACGGGTGATTGCCGAGATGGGGGGCAAAAACGCCATTATCATTGACGAAAGTGCCGACTTAGATCAGGCAGTGGCGGGGGTGGTGCAATCGGCCTTTGGCTACAGCGGCCAAAAATGCTCCGCCTGTTCACGGGTGATTGTCCTCGAGTCCATCTATCAACCCTTTGTGCAGCGCTTAGTGGAGGCCACCAAGTCCCTCAATATTGGGCCTGCCCATTTGCCCAGTACCCGTGTCGGACCGGTGGTGACCGCAGCCGCCCGCGATCGCATTCAGGAATACATTGCCAAGGGACAGCGGGAAGCGGAACTGACCTTGAGTGTACCGGTACCGGAGGTGGGGTATTTTGTCTCTCCTACCATCTTTACCAACGTCCCCCCCACCGCCACGATCGCCCAAGAGGAAATTTTTGGCCCGGTGCTAGCGGTACTGCGGGCAGAAACCTTCAGCCAAGCCCTTGAAATTGCCAATGCCACGGCCTATGCCCTGACGGGGGGGCTCTATTCGCGGACGCCGTCCCATATTCAGCAGGCCAAAGCCCAATTTGCCGTAGGGAACCTGTACATCAACCGTGGGATTACGGGGGCGATCGTGGATCGGCAGCCCTTTGGTGGCTTTAAGCTCTCAGGGATTGGTTCCAAAGCGGGTGGCCGCGATTACCTGCTGCAATTTCTGGAACCGCGTGTCATTACCGAGAATGTGCAGCGCCAAGGGTTTGCCCCCATTGCCGGAGTGGATGATTGATGTCAAAGGGCACTCAGCTATTGGCCGACCTTCAGGAGCGCATCAGGGCAGCGGGCGCCATTTCCTTCTGTGAGTTTATGGCCTTGGCTCTCTATGCACCGCAGTGGGGCTACTACAACCGTCCCCAAATACAGATTGGTCGGCGCGGCGACTTTATCACGTCCAGTAGTCTGACGAGGGATTTTGCGGAACTGCTCACTGAGGCTTTTGTGCAGATGTGGCACGCCTTGGAGCGACCGCAGCGGTTTACCCTGTTGGAGATGGGGGCGGGTGAAGGCCAATTTGCGGCTGGGGTCTTGGGCTATAGCCAAGCGACCTACCCCGATTTCTTTGCCACCTTGGAGTACCAGATTCAAGAGCAGTCCCCCACTTTACGGGAACGCCAACGGCAACGCTTGGCTCCTTGGGGCGATCGCCTGCACTGGCTGGATTCTAGCACAGCGGCTGAACCCATCGTTGGCTGTATTTTTAGCAATGAACTCGTGGATGCATTCCCAGTGCATCGGCTGCAATGGCAGGGGAGCAATTGGCAGGAAATTTACGTCAGCCTCAATGCCCAAGGGGAGTTTCAAGAGGTTTTGCGTCCCTTGAGTGGCGATCGCCTTCATACCATTAATGATTACTTTGCCACCGTTGGCATTAATCCGCAGCAGCAGGGCTACAGCGACGGCTACCGTACCGAGGTTAATTTGAACCTAATCCCGTGGCTCAAGGATCTGAGCCAGCGCCTAGAGCAGGGCTTTGTTCTCACCATTGACTATGGTTATCCCGCTCAGCAATACTATCATCCCGCCCGCTGTGAGGGTACCTTGCAGTGCTACTATCAACACCGCTATCACGACAATCCCTACTGTTTTGTTGGCGAGCAGGACATTACGGCTCATGTGGATGTGACCGCCTTGACGTGCTATGGGGAGCACTTTGGCCTTGAAACTCTCTATGTCACCCGCCAGAGTTTATTTCTCATGGCCCTAGGTTTGGGCGATCGCCTACTGGCGCAACAGCAGAGGAATGGCAGTCTCCTCCAAGCCCTGAACCGCCATCAATCACTGCACCAACTCATTGACCCCCTTGGCCTCGGTGGCTTTTACGTCGTTCTCCAAGGGAAGCAAGCCACCCTCGATCTGCCGCTATTAGGCGAACTAGATACAGCACTAAGTTAACGGTTTTTCATGAATTTGAACATCAATTGCTGAATCATCACTACGGACTTCATATTTATGCTCTGACTGACGGTATACATTGACTGTTTGATGGGTTGTTGAAAAAGTGTTCTCTTCTAGATATTGAGGGTTACCCCAGATTATCTCTTCAATGGTGCTAGAGGTATACTCAGTGAATCCACTACCTGAGTCTTTCACAAGTTGTTCAATTTCACGAATCTTCTGTAAGTAATTTATGCCTTCTGTATCATCATCTGGCATCACAATAAAGAGATAGTCTCGCGCTCGGCTGATAGCCACATTGAGAATATTTTGGTTGTTAAGGAACATCTGAGAACTTGAAGAGAGTTTTGGTGGTGGATTGAAAAGAGTAAAAATAATATCGCACTCATCACCTTGGAAACCATGGATGGTACCGACTTCAATCTCAATAGTACTCGGCTTAGGAGACCATGAGTCAGTTAACCTATTCAATAGGCTAGCTTGGGCACGATAGGGAGCAATGATTCCGATGTGTAACTTGGAACTTAAATGGACTTGGCTTGCAAGCCAGCGAACGAATTCAAAAGTGAACAACGCTGAGTAGATATGGTAAGGCGTTCCACTTTCCAGTCGCTTAGGTCGGTAAATACTTTCATATTGTTTAACGGGAAACTTAATAAGATTGATTGGCTGAATAGTAAGGCTACCAAAATTTAATGGACGCTGCATTTCATTTGTTCGATAGTGCCGTAAAATACCGTCATAAGTAAATCGACTGAAAACTTCGCCAATAGCAGGAATACTCCGATATTGTGTTTCTAGATTTATTACTCGGTACTGATGTGGCTCTGTAGTAGGACTTGCAAAAGAGCCTACTTTACTGAGGCCAACCAGTGTATAGATATTTTCACTTTTCCAATCTTCAACTTCAGAAATCGGTTCAATTTGGAAGGGATCTCCCGCAATAATAAATTTGCAAGACCGGTGGCTGTATAGTGGATAAATAATGTTGACAAGTGGAATCATTGAAGCTTCATCAATCACTATTGTATCCCACTCTATTTCACGTAACTTCTGCCTACCAGATTTGGTAGAAAATCCATCATAGACAAAACGGGCAATCGTCGTGACTGTTATGAAATGACTTAACTGGCTAATATCAAAGGAGCGATCGCGACACACACCTGCTTTTTCAATATACTCATCACTAGAGCTTCCAAAACGAATAAGCCAGTTTTGATAGGAAATATTTGTGCCCATTTTCTCTATAATACGAGCTACTAGAACATCGGCTGCTTTATTAGTAGGTGTAAGAACAAGTACCTTGGCTGGATTATCACCTTGCATCATTGGAATCAGCACTTTCTCTGCAAGGTAAGTAGTCTTACCTGTACCAGGTGGACCGAATACAAACTCAATATGAGGCGTTAGGTTCGCCTTCATATCAAACTGATTGTCCAACCCTAGTTCACGAAAGCACTTCATTAGTTGATCTAAGAGAAAAGATGGATTTTGTATTTCGATACAAGCTTCTAGTACCTTACTTAGATCAAGGCCCTTCAGGTCATCCTCAGAAGTAAGCTTACCAAGAAGTATAAATTCTTTTGCCGTAAATGATTCAATATGCAGTTTTTCCTTTCGCCCATCAGCAAAACACAAATCTAGACGTACATCCGAAAAATCTTCAATCGAGGGTGGAATAAAACGATTCGGCTCCTTTAGAACAATAGTTCTAGATGACTGATTGTCCAAGTCTACTTTACTAAATCGAATAGAAATAGCCTTGCTGCTTGAAAATTTTTCAAGATTTTGCATGCACTCTAATTCAAGTAGTGAAATAAACCAGCCATAGCTGTATCGAGGCAATTTTTTAGCTTTCCGATATAGAGCTTCTTCACGTTCTATGCGATCAAGTTCACTAGCGTAGCGATCTTTGGCACGATCTAGCTTTTTGTCATAGTTAACTGATTGTGGAGCATAGTCATCTACATCTTGAATACTGTCATCCTCCTTATTAGGATCCTTATTAGGAGCCTTAACTGAAGAGCGACGCTTTTCAATTTCTTGAATTAGAGAAGACTGACAACTTCTATCCTCTAATTGAGTACTTTTTCTGCGAACAGCCTTTTTGAGAATATCTATTGCTTCAGTTTCGGAAATTTCCAGTTCTTCTAGTACTTTATTGAATCTATCAGCTTGCTCAATTTTCCGAGATTCTTCCTCACTTAAATAAGAAGTTTTTTCTGATTTATTTTTTATTCCCAAAAATTCGATAAAATTTCCTGCGTCACGTTGATTATATTCATCTGAAAGTTCTTGAATTGTAATAGCATCAGGAGAAACCAGATCACCCGACTTATTTAGGAGCCACTTACTTTTGCGTAGCCTCTCGCTAACACTTGTGTAATATTCGTATTCTCCTTTGTAACCTCCACGTGGTCCAAAATGCCTTCGAGATACCGTCATAGCACTTTTATAACTACTCCACCAATAGCGAGTAAGAATATTCCAAAGGAGAATAGATTTTTCATGATTCACTTTCTCTAATAATTCCTCTAAACCATCAATTTTTTTGTCATCACCTGTCACTCTTATGCCAAACCAATTATAGTGAACTTCATAGCTAGGGACGTCAATTATTTTTGGAATAGAATTAACACCAAGCTCACATAGAAATCTTTTGAGATTTTCTTCATCTTTTTCATCTATAAACTTCTTGTATTCATCTTCTAGTAAAAACCTTGTATCTGGTTTAGTTTCAAACCATTTTCTTAATTTAGTAGTCGGGAAATATATTATTTCGTTCGGTTTACTCCAGTGAATTTCTGAATTATTACTTTTATTTTGTGTAAAGCAAGCAAGAAAGGGAATTTTTTTAATGTCATTCAAAAAACTTTCGGCCTCATATTGGGGAAGAGACATAAAATAATCAAAAAAAGTTTTTAAGTGAGTAAGTCGCTCATTGATACTAAGCTTCTGTAGAGATTCATCATCTTTATATTGAGGTAGGATAATTTCATATATCTCGTCACGTTTAGATGGTTCTTGACTATTGACGCCTAATAAACCTAAAAATTTTTTTAAGATTTCATGATCAGATTCAGGATATTTCTCAGCAAGATATTCCCAATCTAGGAACTTGGTGTCCGGCTTGGATTTATAAAAAGCAACTAGAGCATCAGTTGGAAAATACAGTGCTGTTCCCCGAGAATATCCCCTTTGACCATTTTTTGCTTGATAAGGCAGGAAGTCTATCTTCTTAATTCTTGAAATAAAGTGATCCGTTTCATTATGCAGGCACTCATTTTTGAAGTATTTGAATGACTTAGCCAAGAAATTATCTGGTGAGATCTGTCCTCTAGCTATCTTATTAATATCAGCCTCAATTTCATCCTTGACGGTGTATTCTCTGATGCCGAAGCGAGCAAAAAACTCCCTAGCACTTTTTTTATTACCATTGCCTATAATTCGTTGGATAGCCATAAATAGTTTGTATGATAAGGCTTTATAGTCGTCATGATCACTATTGGGAAGAAATAGAGCCAGCTTACCTTCTCGATCGTATACTGAAGTAACATTTCCATCATTATCAATAAATATATTTCTATTTTTTACTATATCCATCCTTTTTTTGGATTCAGATATCCACTCATAGAATCTATACAACCATTTATAGTTTTGTTTTTTTATGAAAACACTAAATGTATCCTCAAAATTATTCAGAATTTTATCTTCATCTAACCAACCAGATATAATTTCATCGATATAATTCACGAGTTGCTTATTTTTTCGATGACATTCATCTCGACCAAATGAAGTAAATACCCAGCAGGCATCTTGATTACCTGTTAGAAATGCCAACTGCTCGTTAGAAATGATCTGTGTAATTCTAGGAATAGATGCCCAATAGGCATTGTCTGATTTTGCAAATCGGTTTTTGCTAGAAGGAAGTAATGCTTCTTCCTTAAACTTAGACTTGATGGCTGTATAAAATGGCCTGAATGAAATTCTACTACTATTATCTTGATTATCAAACATTAATTCATCATAGGGAATAATATCAATGATACTATCATCTATGAGTTTTTCATCTCGTAGTACAGGAAGGCTATCAGCAGCAAGTTGTGCTAAGTCCTCAATAAGCTTTTGGTTATGTTCCTCTCCAGCTTTGATACCTTCTCGACTGTCCGTCAGCAGAAATGGTGCATGCAAAATAAAGTTGAGATTTGTTTCTTCTCTAGTTGGAAAGAAACAAAATGCAGGACGATGAATGGGGCGTAGTGCTTTATTTTTTTCTAAAGCGTAGCCAATAGAATAAGTATGACCTTTATCATTGGTTCTGCTAAACATTAATAAGTATTCGATATTCTTTCTTTCATTTGTAACTAATGACAGCTTTAGATGTTGAACTCTGATATCTTGTTGCTGAGTCTCATCTCTAACTTCTTTAATATACTGACCATTAACATTACCCGCTTCAAAAGAAATGAATTTTAGGTTAGAGAGAAATAGAGTAGGAAATTCTAAAGACTTTAATTTTTTAAGAATCTCGTCATAACTCTCTTGAGCTTGTTTCTCTGTGTGGTCAAAAGGAAAGAAAAAAACTGTTTCTGATGACTCTCGCCAATCAAGATCAGCATCTAGCATACGTGGCACGATAAAGCGTTCAATTTTGAACTGAAATTGTGGATCATAGATGTGTGGTGTTTGGGTGTACTGAAAAACTGCCTTAAAGCCAATTCCAAATTTACCAATTGAAGCTTGAGTTTTGTTTGAGTTTCCAATTGAAGTAATTGCGTTAATATGGCCTAAAGTGCCATTTTCTCTATCCTCTTTTTCTCTGTCGGGATCAGAAATAGTAAACCAAATAGAACCATTGTGTATAAAGTACAGTCCATCTTTTTTAAGTCTGAACTTGGCAATAGTTGCCTTAGCATCATCAGCATTTTGCAGTAATTCATAAATAAAGTGTGCTTGGTCAGAGTATTTGTCCACAACACTACGCTGGAGACCACGCATGAAAGGCTGCTCAAGCATATCAGCAGCTTGGGCGCGAACTTGGGTAAGCTTATCGAACCACTCTTTCTCTTTTCTTCCCATTATTTTTGTTAATAACTTAGCTTTGTTACGCTATAGCATACTAAATTTCAAGGAATAATATGCATAAATTTTAGAAATCTTTACTTGCGATCATCAAGTGTACTGCATGGCTTAGGGACTGTGATCGCCCCCTATAAAGGAAATTAGCTATGCCAGCAATATTTACCGCATTTAGCAAGTTAAAACTGTATCCTGATGTTTGGTTGGCAAAACTGATCGGTAGTACTGCTCTAGTTGCTGGGTGGCCGCCGCCCAACTCCAGCGTTCAGCTTCTTGGCGGGCATTTTGGCGTAGGGTCTCGCGATCGCTCGGAGAGTCAAAGAGGCGCTGACAAGCCGTAATCGCTCCTGTAGAATCCGCTGGGTCAAACAAAAACCCATTCACCCCATCAGTGACAATATCCGGAATCCCACCACTGTTGGCAGCCACGACAGGACAGCCTGCGGCCATCGCTTCTAAAAGAACCAAGCCAAGGGTTTCCGTGCGCGAGGGAAAGACAAAGACATCCGCCGAGGCAAAGGCCGCTGCCAAGCGTTCACCGCGCAGATAGCCCACAAAATGGGTGGGGGTACCGGCAAAGTGTTTTTCAAGTGCCTCCCGATGCGGACCATTGCCCACGAGTGCCAGTCGCGCCTGAGGAATCTGCTCCAGAATGGGCTTAATCTGCTCAATTTCCTTTTCCGCGGAGAGGCGACCAACGTAGAGCAATAGGGGGGCTTCTGGATGCCCTTGGCTGAGAAAGGAGCGCATTTCTTGACTTTGGCGTTGTGGATGGAACAGCTCCACATCTACCCCCCGCTGCCAGAGATCCAGATGGCGAATGCCGTGCGCTTTCAGTTCTGCCACCATGGCCGTTGAGGTACACAAGTTGAGTTGAGCACGGTTATGGGCCAACCGCAGCAGCGACCAGAGCACCTCTTCAAGAAACCCCAAGCCATAGTACTTCAGGTATTGCGGCAAATGGGTGTGGTAGGAAGCGACCAAAGGTAAGTGGAATTTCTGCGCATAGTACAGACCCGCTACCCCCAAGACCGCTGGGTTCGCCACATGGATCAGATCGGGTGCAAAGGCCTCTAGGGCTTGACCAATGGCGGGTCGCGGCAGGGCGAGTTTGAGTTCAGGATACAATGGGAGGGGAAAACCGGAGACACCGTAGATCTGCGCGCCTTCGTAATAATCCAGCCCGCCCTCGGGAGCCACCACCAACACCTGATGGCCATTCCGTTGCAGATGCCGGACGGTTTGACACAAACGGGTCACAATGCCATCAATCTTGGGAAGAAAGGTCTCGGTAAATAGCGCGATCCGCATTTCGCTAACCTGAATGGGAGGGAGGTTTTTCCCATTCTCGAATTAGGGGGGTCTTGACGCAACCCATAGGGGCGAAAAAGTTTCTTGCACAAGGAGGGGTAAACTGTGGCAAAAGCAGAGTTATTGATGGCGATCGCTGGCCTGAATCGAGGCATTCTAGCCACACCGCGCGATCGCAAACAGGTGGCCGCCCTTGCCGCTTCCCTTGAAACCATGAATCCCACCCCCGATCCCCTCAATGCCCTCGAAAAACTTGCTGGGGATTGGCGACTCATCTACACCAGTAGTCAGGCGCTGCTTGCTCTAGATCGCTCCCCAATTGTCAAGCTGGGGCAAATTTATCAGTGCATTCGTCCGCAGCAGCAGCGCATCTACAATATTGCTGAACTCTACGGCTTGCCCTTCCTAGAGGGGATTATCAGTGTCTTGGCGCGGTTTGAACCCTTGACCCAACAGCGGGTACAGGTGTACTTTGAACGCTCCATTGTTGGGTTGCGTCAGTGGCTCAATTACTATTCTCCCTCCCAGTTCATTCCCCAACTCCACAGCCGTCAGCCGCTGATTGCCCTAGATGTCCCCCTCAACAGCAATGATCAACAGGGCTGGCTGGAGATTACCTACCTAGATGAAGACCTGCGAATTGCCCGCGGCAATGAGGGGAGCCTCTTTGTCTTAAGCCGGGTTTAGGGACCATTCCCTGTACCGTTAAACTAGGGAAGAGTGGCACGATTCTCACCCCTGCCGCAATGGAAGCACAGCTGCCCCAGCAACTCAGTTTTCCATGGAATCCGATGCCTTCTGAACCGCTGGCTGAAGGTTCCCTAGCGGCTACTCCTGTTGCAGGGAGTGATAGTAGCCAAGAGCGCATCCGTTATTTAGAGCAGGCCATTGACCAATGCCAAAACTATATCAACGAGCTGAAGCAGCAACTGCGCAATCAGGCCTTTTTGGAAGACTTACTTGCTCGTACGGAAGAAACGGCTCAGATTCAACAACAGGCGATCGTTGCCCTCCAAGAACAATTGCGCTCCCAAGCCACCTGTGCTCACGAGTTGGCCGAAATGAGCCACCATCGCCAATCCTTGGAAACGATTCTTCAGCAATCGCAAACGGAAATTGAGCACCTGCATCAGGAGGTGGATCGGCTCCTCAAGGCTCAAGATGCCCTCGAGGCTAAATTGGTGAATAGCCATCGCCTCCTGCGGCAACGGGAACAGGAATATCAACTCCTTGAATCCCAACTGCGCCAAGTCCAAGAGGAAAAAGCGCTGCTGCAAACTCGCCTTGAACAAGCCCGCTCAGAGTTGAGCGATCGCCAAACCCAACTGGATGATCTCAACCGTCGCCTCACCCAAGCCAACCATTTAATTGAAACCCAAGAACGGATCATCACTGCACTGCAACAGGCGCAAGGATCAGAGGCCAGCAAAAACAGTGTTATTCAGGGACTGAGTAAAACCCTGCTAAAAACCCAAACCAAGTTACAGGAATTGGAACGGGACTATCAGCAGCAGCGCCTGCAATATATGACCACCCAGCACTACAACCAAGAGCTGGAGGCGCGCACTAGTCAACAACAGGAACGCCTACAACACCTAGAAGCCCAAATTGCCGAACTCCAAGAGCAAATTCTCCATCAGGCACAGCAGGCACGGGAGCAGGAAACCGCTGTTCAACACTGGAAGGATCGCTACACCGAGGCCGAGCGATCGCTAGCGCAGTTACAACGCGTCATTGCCCAAATGGCCACGGGTGGTTCCATTTCCCTGAGTGAGGTTCCTTCTTAAAGAGGATGTTTGAACAAACCTAAATTTTGTATAATAAGCCATAGTCATTACGAGTTTGTTTATGGTCAAATTCATTGGTTGGGCAGGGAGTCTGCGGGATGGCTCCTACTCTCAAAGCGCCCTAGATGTTGCCATTGCCAAAGCCGCCGCCCAAGGGGTTACCGTTGAACGTCTGGATTTACGGCAAATGACGCTCCCCTTTTGTACCGGTGCTGAGAGCTACCCCGACTACCCCGATGTCGCCATCTTTCAAACCAAGGTCAAGGAAGCCGATGGTATTTTGCTGGTGACCCCGGAGTACCACGGCAGCGTTAGCGGTGTGCTCAAGAACTCCCTTGATCTCCTCAGCTTTGAACACCTCAGCGGCAAAGTGGTCGCCATGATGAGTGTCCTCGGCGGCCAAACCAACAGCAATGCCCTCAACGATCTACGGGTGATTCTGCGCTGGGTGCATGCTTGGGTGATTCCAGAGCAGGTAGCCATTGGTCAGGCGTGGCAAGCCTTCACACCCGAAGGGCAATTGAGGGATTCCAAGCTGGATGAGCGAGTGGACAAAATGATTGCCAGTTGGATTCAGACCACCCGTCAACTACGAGAAGCAAGCGCCTAATTCAATCCCTCTTGCAGCCACTGCGCCACCTGCTTAGCATGGTAGGTGAGAATGACATCAGCACCTGCCCGCTTAAAGCCAAGGAGAGTTTCCAGCACCACTTTTTTCTCATCAATCCAGCCATTGCGGGCGGCGGCTTTCACCATTGCGTATTCCCCGGAAACGTTGTAGGCGGCCACCGGAACATCGCTCACCTGCTTGAGTTGGGCAATGACATCCATGTAGGCAAGGGCAGGTTTCACCATCACCAGATCGGCGCCCTCCTCAATATCCAAGCTGACCTCCCGCACTGCTTCGCGGACATTGGCGGGATCCATTTGGTAGGTTTTTTTATCACCAAACTTCGGTGCCGAATCTAAAGCATCGCGAAAAGGGCCATAGTAGGCGGAGGCGTATTTCGCAGAGTAGGCGAGAATCCCCACGTGGGTATAGCCTGCGGCATCTAGACCCGCCCGAATGGCACCGACACGGCCATCCATCATATCTGACGGAGCAACAAAATCAGCGCCCGCAGCCGCTTGACTCACTGCCTGTTTGACCAGCACCTCTACGGTTTCGTCATTGAGAATTTCGCCATCTTTGACAATGCCATCGTGGCCTTCGCTGCTGTAGGGATCAAGGGCGACATCGGTAAAGATCAGCAGATCCGGTAAGACGGCCTTAATGGCGCGTACCGATCGCTGGACAAGACCCTCAGGATTGTAGCTTTCAGTACCTGCATTGTCCTTGAGGTGCTCAGGAACGAGGGGAAATAGCGCGATCGCCCCAATTCCCAAGGCATAGACCTCCTTCAGCTCTAAAATCAGGCGATCCAGCGTATAGCGATAGCAGTCGGGCATTGAGGGGACTTCCTGCACCTGATCTTCCCCCTCCATGACAAAGACCGGATAGATCAAATCGCCCGTGGTTAGGGTATGCTCGCGCACCAAGCGACGAATTTGAGCCGTGCGGCGTAAACGGCGAGGCCGATGGGTTAGCTCCATAATTCAACAATCAAAAACTCAGTAATGTCCCAGTTCAAACAGCTGTGAATCAGCACGTACAACCTTTGGATTATTTCCGCATTATCTCACCTTGAGGGATCAAAACTGTGGGCGGTGCAGGATGCTTACAAACGTTTACGAACAACTTCAGTGTTCAAGCGGGTTGCAGATAGGGCAAGGCCAGATAGAAACTGGTGACGGTCTTGGCATCTTTCACTTGACCACTATGAATCGCAGCGGCCAAGTCAGCTAGAGAAAACTCCACAATTTCAATGTGCTCGTCGGTGTCCTGAGGCGGGGGTGTCTCTAGTTTTTCCAGCTCAGTGGCCAAGTAGGCGTAGATCACTTCATCAGAATAGCCGGGGGCAATGTAAAACTCTCCCAGTTTTTGCCAATGGTGGGCGCGGTAGCCCGTTTCCTCTTCAATCTCGCGCTCAATGGTGGCAAAAGGCTTTTCGTGATCCTCAACGGTGCCCGCTGGGAACTCCAGCAGATATTCCTCAGTGGCAAAGCGGTATTGTTTGACAAGGATCAGGTTGCCCTCTGGGGTCACCGGCACAGCTAATGCCCCCCCTGGATGCCGCACAGTTCCCAAGATCGAGACAGACCCATGGGGCAAGCGATATTGATTGACCTCAAATGTAAATTTACGACTGCGGCAAAAGCAGTGGCGTTCGAGGACTTCGGGGGGGATTTTCGTCATAGGGGTTAGACAAGGGTGCGATCGGTGAGAATTTCGTAGCCCGTTTTGGTGACCAAGACCGTGTGCTCAAATTGGGCAGAGAGGGAATTATCAACCGTAACCGCTGTCCAGCGATCGCGCAAAATCCGCACCTGCTTTGACCCCGCATTGACAATGGGTTCGATAGCTAGGGTCATCCCTGCCCGCAGCCGCACATTCTTGAGTTCAGTGGTGCGAAAGTTAAACACCGAGGGTTCTTCGTGGAGATTGCGCCCCACGCCGTGGCCAGTAAAGTCCTCGACCACCACAAAGCCATTGGCTTCGACATAATCTTGAATAGCACCCGCCAAATCCATGAGGTAGTTGCCTTCTTTGACCTGCTCAATGCCGCGGTAGAGGGCTTCTTCGGCAACTTTTACAAGCTTGGCCGCCTCCTCAGAGATCTCCCCCACCGGAATCGTAATGCAAGAGTCGCCATGGAAGCCGTTGTAGTAGGCACCGGTGTCAATCTTAACGATGTCGCCATTGCGAATCACTTTGCGGGGGCTGGGAATGCCATGAACCACTTCATTATTGATGCAGGCGCAAATGGAGGCCGGAAAACCCTGATAGCCTTTGAAGCTTGGTGTTGCCCCCATTTCGCGGATGCGTTTCTCAGCATAGGCATCGAGATCCGCCGTCGTCATGCCCGGCTCAATCATTTGGGAGATTTCCTTGAGCACCGTCGCGACAATCCGCGAGGCCTGCCGCATAATCTCAATTTCTCGCTTAGATTTAATTTCAATGCCACGGCGGGGGCGAGTTTGGACAGGGGTGGTGGGGGGAGTGAGCAGACTGCCAAGGATATTCATGGGCGCGATGCAACCGCAAAAATCGTTCTTTTTCAGGATAACGCTGTTGCGCTGATCAGGGGAATGTCAATTTTATCCTTGAGGGATGGGTGAACGAAAATGCGCTTGATAGAGCTGCTTAAATCGCCGCTGTTGCTGCCCGTGATCCACAATTGGCAAGGGATAACCGCAGCGATGCCGCTCTAGGGGAGAAATATTTCCCGTCACCAAATCTGCCGTGTCTAGGGATTTCAATTCCGGCAGCCAACGGCGAATGTACTCCGCCTCAGGATCAAATTTTTGCGCTTGACTGGCTGGGTTAAAAATCCGCAGCGGCTTTGGATCCATCCCACTAGAGGCACTCCACTGCCAACCGCCATTATTAGCTGCCAAGTCGCCATCAATCAGTTTTTGCATAAAGTACTGCTCACCCCATTGGGGATTGATGATTAAGTCCTTGGTGAGGAAACTGGCCACAATCATGCGGCAGCGGTTGTGCATCCAACCCGTTTCATCGAGTTGGCGCATGGCGGCATCCACAATTGGGTAACCGGTGCGCCCCTCACACCAAGCCGCAAAGTGTTCTGCGTGATTCAGCCAAGGAAAAGTGGCAAATCCTTCACGATGGGGACGCTCCGCCAAGTGGGGAAACCAATAGAGGGCGTGCTGATAAAACTCCCGCCACGCCAATTCCTGCTGCCACGTGCGAATACTCGTTTGTGCCTCTTCACTGCGGGCTGAGGCCATAGCGGCCTGACTGGCTGCCCAGACACGACGAATACCAATGACACCGAACTTGAGGGCAGGGCTTAAGAGGGAGGTTCCAGGTTGCGCTGGATAGTTGCGCTGCTCACCATAGTCTTGAATGTGCTGGTCAATAAAGGTCTCCAGTTGTGCTTGGGCAGCGGCTTCACCGGGAGCAAGGATCAGTTCTCCTGACCAGTGAAATCCCAAGTCCTTGGCAGTGGGCAGCGGTATCGCCCCTAGGGCTGTGGCTGTCGCTTGTTCAGCTTCTGTCAGAGGTTCGAGGCGTTGGGGAGTGGGAGCTGGCTGCGGTTTGGCAAGGCTCGACCAGTTGCGCCAAAAGGGGGAATAGACGGTGTAAGGCTGCCCCTGTTTTGTTTGTACGGCCTCTGGGGGATGTAGGAGTTGATCCCATGTGGTTTCGACGGCAATGCCTTTTTCCTTGAGGGCAGCAGCCACAGCGCGATCGCGATCGCGACCGTAGGGTTCCACATCCTCATGCCAATGCACCGCCACCGCCCCTAAGCCACCGGCCACTTGGGGCAGAATTTGACGCGGGTCACCATGAAAAATTAAAAAGCTCCCCCCAAGTCGCTGATAGGCTTCTTGCAAGGCCTGTAGGCAACCCATGAGGTATGTCACCCGCACCGCCGCAATGTCCGAGGCACTGAGAATCGCCGGGTCAAAGCAAAAAATGCCAACCACTTTGGGAGTTTGGGTGTAGGCAGCCGCCAACCCCACACTGTCACTGAGGCGCAGATCGCGACGATGCCAAAACAGGCGCAGGCTCATCGCCCGTCCATCCTAGGCGCCCTAGAAAATAGCGCCAATACATTCATTGGTTGCGGCTTTAACTTCCGGGGGTTCATTGTCGGCAGTCATTTTCTGAAATTCCTCATAGCTCATTTTTTGTTGGAGGCGGTTTATCAGGCAAGTGCAATAGCGATCGCCGCGATCGCCAAAGCCGGGAGGCGCTTGCGCCGCAAATTTGGTTTGACACTCCTGCATAAAGACCGCGATCGCCTCTGGGGGATAAGTCGCCGCTGGCATTTCTTGGGCGAAAATAGATAAACTCAGCAATCCCAGACCGCTACTGCTGAGAAGGCTCATCACGAGTTTGGAGAATTTCATTGGGGCGGTACCTGATCCGATTCTGGCAAAGAGCTTCCTGCGGTTGCTGCACTTCCAAACTTTTGTTGAGTTAGCGATCAAGTCATAGACAAGGATGCCACGTTTATCTATACTTGTTTTCTATCGTTTTGTGTGTCCAGTTATCGGCAAAGGAGGCTCTCATTTCTGAACCACTTGCCCTCACCCAAAGCCTAAGGGGTACCCGTGAGATTCGCGATAACTATCAAGTGTTTCGCCTGACGGGTCTCATTGATGCGTTCTCCGAGTCGGCCTTTCGCAAGGTCATTAGTAAGTGTTTTGACGATGGGCCTGCCAACGTCATCTTAGACCTTTCAAAAATTGAGTTTATTGACAGCTCTGGCCTCGGCATTTTGGTACAACTCGCCAAAAAAGCCCAAGAGCATCAGGGTCAACTGCAAATTGTCACCAATCCCCGCATCACCCAAACGGTCAAACTCGTGCGTTTAGAAAACTTTTTGCCCCTTCAGCCGGATCTGGCGACGGCGATCGCCCAAATTACTGGCGAAACCCATTCCTAAACATTCTGTTCCTGTGGCAGTAAAACCAAGGGGGGTCTCTTTAGCTGAAACGTCATGCTGGACTCTGCTGGATTATTGCCCCTTGTCCCCCCCAAAATTCCCGCCCATCAACTGCCACCGGCGGCTTTGGCCTACTTTGGCGACGCCGTTTATGAACTCTTTATCCGCTGGCTTTTTCTAACCCCGCCCCAACGCATCAATACCTACCACCGCCAAGTGGTGGCGCATGTGCGTGCTGAAAGTCAAGCCCGTTATATGGACTTCCTTTGGCAGCATTGCACCGAAACCGAACGCTCGATTTTTCGTCAGGGTCGCAATGCGGCTGCCGATGGCCCGAAGCGAGTTGCCGCAAAAATTTACCGCCAAGCTACTGGCTTTGAAGCCCTACTGGGATACCTCTACCTCACCAATCCTCAACGTCTACAGGAGATTTTTCAACTGCTTGAGCGGCACATTCGCAATGAAATGAACAGCAATATCGACGAAGCAGAATCCCGTAATGAAATGTAACCACTGCGTGATAGGATGCTTAGTGGCCAGTTCAAGGCATCCTCGGATGCTCCCTATTCTGCTGTGACTGTTCCCGATTCTGCTTCAGCACCCTCTGCGCCATCAACCATTGCCAATTCCCCAAAGAAGGGCGGCTCGATGGCCGAGTTTTATCAACTCTGTCGCGAATTATTCACGACAAGCCTCGTGCTGATGGCGATCGCCTTTGGAGCGGTTTGGCTGATTTACGGCCTGAACACAGCGTTGAACTACGTTTTGGGGGCAAGTGCGAGCCTAATTTATCTGCGGCTCCTCGCCCGCAGTGTGGAGCGCCTAGGAAACGACCAGAAAAAGCTGGGGAAAACGCAGCTCCTTGTCGTCGTGGTTGTGATTATTTTGGCAGCCCGTTGGCAAGAGCTACATATTATTCCAGTGTTCTTGGGGTTCTTAACCTACAAAGCCGCCATTCTGGTCTATATGTTTCGTACGGTTTTGCCGTCCCCTTAACGCTGGCTCACTGTAGTGCTTAGACAACCGAGCGCGGAGGCATGATGCCTTTGATACACCTTTGGACAGCTCTTCCCCTTGCCAAGTTGGAGGTGGGGCACCATTTCTACTGGCATATTGGCAACCTAAAAGTTCACGGTCAAGTCTTCATCACCACTTGGTTTGTGATGGCCATTCTGATTGCGGCGGCCTTTGCAGCCTCGCGGAATATCCAACGGGTGCCCAGTGGTATTCAAAACTTGATGGAATACGCGCTGGAATTCATCCGCGATTTGACCAAGAGCCAAATGGGTGAGCACGAGTACCGAGCTTGGGTTCCCTTTGTGGGGACACTGTTCCTGTTCATTTTTGTTTGTAACTGGTCAGGCGCACTGGTACCGTGGAAACTCATCGAACTACCAGAAGGGGAGCTAGCAGCACCCACCAATGACATCAATACCACCGTGGCCTTGGCTTTACTGGTCTCCTTGGCCTATTTCTACGCCGGGCTACGCAAGCGGGGGCTGAAGTATTTCACCAAGTACATCGAGCCAACGCCCGTCTTACTTCCCATTGCCATCTTGGAAGATTTTACAAAACCGCTTTCCCTGAGCTTCCGTCTTTTTGGCAACATCTTGGCGGATGAATTGGTGGTGGGGGTCTTGGTGTTGCTGGTGCCCTTGTTTGTGCCCTTGCCCGTGATGGCCTTGGGACTCTTTACCAGTGCCATTCAAGCCCTTGTGTTTGCCACCCTTGCAGCCACCTACATTGGGGAGGCCATGGAGGGGCATGGCGGCGAGCACGAAGAGGCTCACTCCTAAAAGGGGTACATACCCTGCTATTGTTATCTCTGGAAATTTTGTTTCGTCCTACTACGTCTCGAGGAAATCAACTATGGATCCGTTAGTCGCTTCTGCTTCTGTTTTGGCTGCTGCTCTGGCAATTGGTTTGGCATCGCTTGGGCCTGGGATTGGTCAAGGGAATGCCTCTGGTCAAGCCGTGGAAGGGATTGCGCGGCAACCGGAAGCGGAAGGTAAAATTCGGGGTACCTTGCTGCTGACACTCGCATTCATGGAGTCCCTGACCATCTACGGTCTGGTAATTGCGCTGGTGCTCCTGTTTGCCAACCCCTTTGCATCCTAATGAACCCCAGTGGGGGAGGCTTGGATGAGCTTTCCCCCGATCCCCCATTCTGGAGAGGCTGATGTTTGATTTTGATGCCACCCTACCCCTGATGGCTGTGCAATTCTTAATCTTGACCGTCATTTTGAATGCGCTGCTGTACAAGCCCTTGGGTCAGGCGCTGGACAATCGGGATGAATATATCCGAACCAACTTGCAGCAGGCCAAGGAGCGGTTGCAACAGGCCACTGAACTGGCTCAGCAGTATGAGCAGGAATTGGCCAGTACCCGTCGCCAAGCCCAAACCTTGATTGAAGAGGCCAGAGCCGAGGCACAAAAAATTGCCACCGCCGAAATTGCTGAAGCACAGCAGGCCGTGCAGGCAGAGTTACTCAAGATTCAAGCAGAAATTGATCAGCAAAAGCAGGCGACACTGCAAGCGCTTGAGGGTCAAGTTGCCAGCTTGAGTGAACAGTTATTAGCGAAGTTACTGGCCTAGGAGTGTGGGTCATGGACGCAGTATTTTTATTGGCAACGGAAGAAGCGGGGCATTTTGGCATTAACACCAATTTGCTCGAAACCAATGTGATCAACCTTGCCATCATTATTGGGGTATTGGTGTATTTTGGGCGGGGCGTACTTGGCAAAACCTTGGGCGATCGCCAGCAACAAATTGCCACAGCCATTGCGGAAGCCGAAGAACGCCAGAAAGTGGCCGCTGCCCGCCTCGCCGAAGAGCAGCAAAAACTGGCTCAGGCCAAGCAGGAGGCACAACGCATTCGCGAAGACGCCCTTGCCCGTGCCAAGGCTGCCAAGGAAGAACTCATTGCCCAAGCCAAGCGAGAAATTGATCGCTTGAAGGAAACCGCTTCCCAAGATACCAGTGCCGCCACTGAGCGGGCGATCGCCGAAATTCGTGAGCGGATTGCTGCTATGGCACTTGCCGAGGCCGAAAACCAACTCAAAGCGCGTTTGAGCCAAAATCCAGACCTTCAACGCACCCTTGTTGATCGCAGTATTGCCCTACTAGGAGGCAAATGATGCAGACCACTGTCCGTGGTGAACTTGTTGAACCCTATGCCGAGGCGCTGCTGTCGTTGGCGCAAACCCACAACCTCATTGATCAGTTTCAGCAGGACACGCAGTTAATTCTGGAACTCCTTGCCAGCTCCAGTGAACTGCAACAGTTTCTTGCCAATCCCCTGATCAAGCCTGAGGCCAAAAAGAATGTGCTGCGGCAGTTGACAGTGGATAAGGTGCACGGCTACTTCCTCAACTTCTTAATGTTGCTCGTGGATCGGCGGCGAATTAACTTTCTTGGCCCTATTTGTGAGCAGTATCGTGCCCTTGTGCGCAAACTCCGCAATGTGGTCTTGGCGGAAGTCACCAGTGCTGTCGAACTCAATGACGATCAACGCCGTGCCGTGGTCGAAAAGGTCAAAGCCATGACCGGTGCTGCCGATGTGGAGCTTGTCACTGCCTGCGATCCCGAACTGATTGGTGGCGTGGTGATTAAAGTTGGCTCCCAAGTCTTTGATGCTAGTCTGCGGGGTCAACTCCGCCGCCTCAGTCTCACCTTGGCGCAAGCCGCTTAACGTCCCTTTGTAAACTGTTCAACCCTTGAGAGCGACTTCTATGGTAAGTATCCGACCCGACGAAATCAGTAGCATTATTCGCCAGCAAATCGAGCAGTACGAACAGTCGATCAAAGTCGATAATGTCGGTACTGTATTGCAGGTGGGCGATGGCATTGCCCGTGTCTATGGCCTCGACAAAGTGATGGCCTCAGAATTGGTGGAATTTGAAGACGGCACCGTGGGGATTGCCCTTAACCTCGAAGAGGATAACGTAGGGGTGGTGCTGATGGGCGATGGCCTCGGTATCGAAGAAGGCAGTACGGTGCGGGCCACCGGTAGAATTGCTTCCGTGCCTGTGGGTGAAGCGGTCATTGGTCGGGTCGTGGATGCGCTGATGCGCCCCATTGACGGCAAAGGGGAGATCCACACGACGGCAACCCGCCTGATTGAATCCCCTGCCCCCGGTATTGTCCAGCGCAAATCTGTGTGTGAGCCGTTGCAAACGGGGATCACCGCCATTGACGCCATGATTCCCATTGGTCGTGGCCAGCGGGAACTGATCATTGGCGATCGCCAGACGGGGAAAACGGCCGTTGCCATTGACACGATTCTGAACCAAAAAGGCCAAGATGTGATTTGCGTCTATGTGGCCATTGGTCAAAAAGCGTCCAGTGTGGCTCAAGTGGTGAACGTGCTGCGGGAGCGGGGTGCACTCGATTACACGATTGTGATTGCCGCTAACGCCAGTGATCCAGCCGCTTTGCAGTATCTGGCTCCCTACACCGGTGCCACGATTGCTGAGTACTTCATGTACCAAGGCAAGCACACCCTCGTCATCTATGACGACCTCTCCAAACAAGCGCAAGCCTATCGGCAAATGTCGCTGCTGCTGCGCCGTCCCCCCGGTCGTGAAGCCTATCCAGGGGATGTGTTCTATCTCCACTCCCGCCTGCTGGAGCGTGCCGCCAAACTCAACGATGCCCTCGGCGGTGGCAGCATGACGGCGCTTCCTGTGGTTGAAACCCAAGCCGGTGACGTGTCTGCCTACATTCCCACCAACGTCATTTCCATTACCGACGGTCAAATCTTCCTCTCCTCTGACCTCTTCAACGCTGGCTTGCGTCCTGCCATCAACGCGGGGATTTCCGTGTCGCGGGTGGGTTCCGCTGCTCAAATCAAAGCCATGAAGCAAGTGGCTGGCAAACTGAAGCTGGAATTGGCGCAATTTGATGAACTGCAAGCCTTTGCCCAGTTTGCCTCTGACTTGGATAAAGCCACCCAAAACCAACTGGCGCGGGGTCAACGGCTGCGGGAAATTCTCAAGCAGCCCCAGTACTCACCCATTCCGGTGGAATACCAAGTGGCAACCATTTACGCCGGTACCAATGGCTACCTTGACGACATCCCCGTTGAGGCAGTGGCCAAGTTTGTTGCCGGTCTGCGGGACTACCTACACACAAGCAAGCCCGAATACGGCGAAATCATCCGCACCACCCAAAAACTGGATGAAAAAGCTGAAGCCTTGCTGAAAGAGGCAATCGCCGAGTACAAAGCCGGCTTTACTGCCTAGGCGCGATCGCGCTATATCATGCTCTGAACCTGCCCTCTACCCAGGGTAGGTTTTTTTATGCCTAGGCTACTCTCAAGTGTCAAAAATCATTGCAGTTTCCTTGAGCCATCCCCCTGAGCCTGCCGTCCTCTCCTACACTGGGATCCTAGGGCGAGGTTTGACAAAGGAGAAAACAGTGCGTGTCGTCCTCATGGCCGGGGGAAGTGGTACTCGGTTGCGTCCCCTCACCTGTGATCTACCCAAGCCAATGGTGCCGGTGGTCAATCGTCCCATTGCCGAGCATATTCTCAATCTCCTACGCCGCCATAGCCTTGATGATGTGGTCATGACATTGCACTATCTCCCCGATGTCGTGCGCGACTATTTTGGCGATGGGAATGAGTTTGGGGTGCACCTGAGCTATGTCGTTGAGGAAGAGCAGCCCCTTGGCACAGCAGGTTCAGTCAAAAACATTGCCAATTTGCTAACGGATCCCTTTTTGGTGGTCAGTGGCGATAGTATTACCGATGTCGATTTAACCGATGCCCTACGTTTTCACCAGCAGCACGGTGCTCCCGTAACCCTGATCCTTGCCCGTGTACCTCAACCGAAGGAGTTTGGCATTGTCTTTACTGATAGCGATGGCCGCGTGCGGCGATTTCTCGAGAAGCCCTCAGCGGGGGAAGTCTTTACGGATACGGTGAATACGGGCATCTACATCCTCAGTCCTGCTGTCATGGACTATCTCAATAGCGGCATCGAGCGGGATTTTTCGCGGGATTTGTTCCCATTGCTGTTGCAGGCGGATGTGCCGATGTATGGTTATATCACCGATGCCTACTGGTGCGATGTCGGCAGTCTGCAAACCTATCAACAGGTGCAACAGGATGCCCTCTATGGCCGCGTGCACTTGGAAATTCAGGGGCACGAAGTTCAGCCGCAAATTTGGGTAGGGCACAACACCACATTGCCGCAAACAGTTCAGCTACAGGCGCCGCTCGTCTTGGGCAATAATTGCCGCTTTGGTGCGGGGGTCACCCTTGGGGCGGGGACGATCTTGGGAGATAACGTGATTGTTGGCAATGGCAGCCGGTTGTGCTCAGTGGTGGCTTGGAGTGGCTGTTTTATTGGGGATGACAGTGAATTAGAGCATTGCATTTTGGCGCGCCATGTCCATGTCGATCGCCATGTAACCCTACACGAAGGGGTAATTATTGGCAGTCGCTGTGTGGTCGGGGAGGAAGCTAGCCTCAGTCAGGGGGTGCGCCTGTGGCCGGGCAAACGTATTGAAGCGGGTGCAATTGTCAATGAAAGTCTGATCTGGGGCACAACGGGACAGCGCTATCTCTTTGGTCAGCGGGGGGTAGCCGGTGTGGCCAATGTGGACATTACACCGGAGTTTGCGGTGCGGTTGGCAGCGGCCTATGCATCCACCCTTGAACTGGGAACTAGTGTCTTGGTATCGCGGGATCAGCGCAATGTATCGCGGATGGTAGCCCATGCCCTGATGTCGGGTTTGATGTCAGTGGGGATTCATGTGCTCAATTTGGAGGCGATCGCCCTGCCTATTGCCCGTTTTGCTGCCCAAACCCTTTCAGTCAGCGGCGGAATTCATGTGCGTGCCCATCCCGATCGCGCCGATCAACTCTTGATTGAGTTTTTTGACCATAAGGGCATCAACCTGAGCAAAGCCAAAGAGCGGCAAATTGAAACCGCCTACTTCCGCGAAGATATTCGCCGCGCCCTACTGACGGATGTCGGTGTCATGACCCATCCCAACAACTGCGTGGCCGCCTATGCCCAGGGCTTTGAAAAGTGGCTGAATACCCAACTGTTTTATGGTAGCCCCGCCAAAATTGTCATTGACTATGCCTATGCCGTTTCTGGGGTTGTCTTGCCCCAGCTCCTCAGTAAGTTTGGCTGTGATGCCGTTGTTCTCAATGCCACCCTGCACCCAACCCTCCTCAATATTCTCGAACGACAGCGACTCCTGCGGGAACTAGGACAGGTGGTGACAGCGCTGTCTGCCAGTTTGGGGGTACAAGTCTCCGCCAATGGTGAACGGTTGACCTTGGTGGACAATGCCGGTCAGGTGTTCAGTGATCAAGAACTCACGGCGTTGATGACCTACTTGACCCTCTTGACCCATCCGGGGGGCAGCGTTGTGGTGCCGGTCACAACCTCTAGCGCCGTGGAGGCGATCGCCCGCCAACAGGGCGGACAAGTCATTCGCAGTCGCACCAACCCCACTGATCTCATGGAAGCCTGCCAACACCACAGCGGTGTAGTTCTCGGCGGTTCTGCAGAAACCGGTTTTATCTTCCCGCAACTGCATCCGGGGTTTGATGCCATGTTTACGATCGCCACGCTGATCGAACTACTGGCACTGATTGGCAAACCCCTCACCGTCATGCGCCAAGAACTACCCCGCGTTCACTACTACCACCGCCCGATTCGCTGTCCTTGGATTGCCAAAGGGTCATTGATGCGGCACTTGGTGGAAACCCATCCCCGCAATCACTTGAGTCTCATTGATGGCGTCAAAATTGGTGAACCCAACACGGATCATTGGGTGCTGATTCTCCCCGATGCCAGTGAGCCACTGGTACACCTCTATGTAAACAGTCCAGATGCTACGTGGAGTGAGCAGATGCTGCACCGCTACAGCCGCCGCATTGAAGAGTTTGCTCGTTTGGAACCCCTCTCAGATGCCACAATAAAGATGTAACCAAAATCCCGTAGAATCAGGGAAAATTTTTCGTACATTAGGCGCAATGGTGCTTTTGAAAACGGAGAAAACCGAAGGGGACTTTACTGATAAATTGCGAGGAATTGCCCGTTGGTGGTCAGAATTCAAGATTCAAACCCGCCTCATGGCCACAGCAACCCTCGTGGTCTCGATCATCATGAGTGGTTTCACCTTTTGGGCGGTGAATACCATTCAAACCAATGCCCACCTCAATGACACCCGCTATGGCCGCGATTTGGGGTTGCTCTTAGCTGCCGATGTGGCTCCCCTAGTGGCCAAGGGGGATACCGCCGCTGTTGCCGAATTTTCTCGTAAGTTCTACGAGCGCAGTGCCAGTATTCGCTACATCCTCTATGCCGATCCCGATGGGGAAATTTACTATGGCCTGCCCTACTCTGCCCCCCAAGTGGAAAGTGCGCTGACCCTGCGCCGCCGTATTCAACTGCCGGACACCTACCGTGCCAGCCAAGAACCCCTTGTGCGCCAACACCAAACCCCCGACGGCCTTGTGGCCGATGTCTTTGTGCCGTTGATATTTAATGGTGAAAATCTAGGAGTTGTGGCTTTGGGCATTAATCCCAACCAAACGCTTATTGCCTCTGCCAATCTCACGCGGGATCTCACGATCGCCGTCTTTGTCTCCCTCTGGATCATGGTGATCTTGGGGGGCGTCTTCAATGCCCTCACCATTACTCAACCCATTAAAGAATTGGTGCAGGGGGTCAAAAACATTGCCGCCGGAAATTTTAAGCAACGCATTAACCTGCCCTTTGGCGGTGAACTGGGGGAACTGATCACCAGCTTTAACGACATGGCTGAGCGCCTTGCTTCCTACGAAGCCCAAAACATTGAAGAACTCCAAGCCGAGAAAGCGAAACTGGATACCTTGGTGTCCACCATTGCTGATGGGGCGATTCTCTTAGATACCGACATGCGGATTATTCTTGTCAACCCCACGGCTCAGCGCCTCTTCAATTGGGAAGGGATGAACGTCATTGGCCAAAATGCTCTGAACTGTTTTCCAGCACCGGTATGTGAAAAACTCACCTGCCCCCTCTACAAAGCCTCCAAGGGCGAGTCGGAAGGAGGAGAATTTCGGGTAACGCTGCAAGAGCCTAGCTCGCGATCGGTACGCATTTTGCTGACAACGGTGATGGATGTGCAACGGGAAAAACCCAAGGGCATTGCGATTACGATTCAGGACATTACCCGTGAGGTGGAACTCAACGAAGCCAAAGCGCAATTGATTAGCAATGTTTCCCACGAATTACGCACACCCCTATTCAATATCAAATCGATCATCGAAACCATTCAAGAGTACGGCAGCAGCCTCAGTGAAAAAGAGCAACAGGAATTCCTCGAAACTGCTAACCACGAGACCGATCGCCTGACTCGTCTTGTGAATGATTTCCTCGATATTTCTCGCCTCGAATCGGGTCGCCCCTATCAATTTGGCTCGGTACAGATGGCGCAGGTGATTGATCAGATCATGCGCACCTACCAACTCAATGCTGCCAATAAGTCCATTACCCTCACTGCCGAAGTGGAAAACCCCCTGCCACCGGTTTGGGGCAACTACGATCTGCTCATTGGTGCCCTCACTAACTTGGTGGGGAATGCTTTGAAGTTTACCCCCGAAAATGGACGGGTAACCATTCGTGCCTATGTCTGGCATCCCCCCAGCGATCCAGAGCAGGAACGGGTGCGCATTGAAGTCGCCGACACGGGTATGGGCATTGCCCCAGAGGATCAACCCCGCGTCTTTGAACGCTTTTTCCGCGTTGAGAATCGCGTGCATACCCTAGAGGGGACAGGGCTGGGGTTGGCCATTGTCCAAGATATTATCCACAAGCACAATACACAAATTCATTTAATTAGTGAATTGGGGGTCGGCAGTACCTTTTGGTTTGATTTGGCCATTGATGAATCCGCCCTCGTTAATAACCCTGATGGCACTGCTGAAAGGGCACTTCCCCCCGCTTGAACAAGTTGATAGAGGAAGGGGGCGATCGCCCCCCGTTGCCAACAACCACAAATAATCGGCTAAAATCTGAAGGCACGAATTCACCACTCCTCACGCCGATGGTTCCTTGGGCTTGACCCACAGGAAGAAAAAAACAGGTCTTTGTATTGATTTTGCGGCTCTATACTAAAACCGAATAATTAAACATTGGGGTTGAGGACGTGAAAACAAACTTATTTGCACCCGTTGCCCTTCTCTCTGTTCTCGGCAGTACGGGAGCGGTGTTACCTGCTTTAGCGATTCCAGTTCTCACCCCCACCCAACAGGATATTCAGCCCCCCCTACCGGAACCACCCCCTCTACCCTCCCCTTCGCCACCCGCTCTTGAACCGCCCCCTTCACCCCCTAGCCCAGCCCCCGAGTCAGAAAACGTTTTAATACCTGTACAAAAAATTGTTGTTGAAGGGAGTACTATCTTTGGGCCTGCGGAATTTGATCCGATTATTAAGCCCCTGGAAGGGCGTCAGGTGACGCTTGCGGAGCTACAAGGCGCTGCCGATGCGATTACAAAACTCTATCTTGAGGGGGGCTATTTGACCTCTCGCGCCGTTTTAGGCGAGCAGGTGGCACGGGATGGGGTAATCACGATTCAAGTGCTTGAAGGCCGCCTAGAGGACATTCGTATTGAAGGGAATAAAGGAATTATCCAACGCTATATTCGCAGTCGTATTGCCCTCGGTGCCGGCGTGCCCCTCAACTCCAATCGTCTGGAAGAGCAGTTGCGCCTGCTGCGAACGGATCCTCTCTTTGCCAATCTTTCTGCCAGTCTGCGACCCGGCACGACGCCCCAAGACAGTATTTTGGTGGTACGGGTGGTGCCCGCCCGCTGGTTTAATGCCGCCTTTGGTTTGGATAACAATACACCACCGGCGATCGCCCCCAGCCGTGCTACTGTCTTTTTGGGATACAACAACCTCAGTGGCCGCGGCGATAGTGTCTATGGCTCCTACGCCATTAGCAACAACCTTAGCACCTTTGACTGGGGAGCGTCCAACACCGTAGAGTTTGGCTACAGTCTGCCCCTCAATGCCATGAATGGCACACTCACCATTCGCACCGTACAAGCAGACAGCGAAATTACCCGCCCCCCCGCCCTTGCTGGCTTGAATATTCGCAGTGAGTCTTCTATTTACGAAGCCAGTTTTCGCCAACCGGTGATTCGCAATCTCCGTGAGGAACTGGCCTTTGGCATTGGCTTCCTGATGCAGTCGGCACAGACTTTTGTTTTGGGAGTGCCAACCCCCATTTCCATTGGTTCTGATCCATCGGGCTATAGTGCCACCCGAGTGCTGGAAGTGAGCCAAGAATATATCCGCCGTGATCCCCAAGGGGCATGGGTCTTTCGTTCGCAGTTCAACTTTGGCCTGCCGATCTTTGGCGCCACCGAAAACCCCAGTCCAACCCCTGATGGTACTTTCTTTAGCTGGCTGGGACAGGGACAGCGGCTGCAACGCCTCTGGGCAGATAACTTCTTGATTTTGCGTACGGATGTGCAACTGAGTCCCAATAGCCTCCTCCCCTTTCACCAATTTGTCATTGGTGGCCCCCTGTCGGTGCGGGGTTACTCAACCAATGCCCTCTCTGGGGATAATGGCCTGCGGTTCTCTGGGGAAGCCCGTTTTCCCATACTGCGCACTGCCAATCGTCGCCCGATTATTTCCATTGGACCGCTGTTTGATCTAGGGGTGGTCTGGAACAATAGCCGTAATCCTGCGGGTGCAGTGCCCGATAATGTGATTGCCGGCTTAGGTATGGGACTCTTGGTGCAACCAACGCCCAACTTAGACATTCAGTTCCAGTACGCGGCACCATTGATTGATCTGCCCGGTCAAACCCGCAGTTTGCAGTCCGATGGCATTTACTTTACGTTGACGGTGCGTCCCTAGGGCGTATCGAGGGCTGCGCGGAGTGACTGACAAAACTCGGCGACAGCGGCAACTCCCTGCTCTGGTTCTGCCAGACGTTTGACAAAGGCACTGCCGACAATGGCAGCATCGGCGCCCCAATCGCGCACTTGGCGGGCATGCTCCGGACTGGCAATGCCAAACCCGACACCGATGGGCTTGGGAGTGATCTGGCGTAGGGTGTGCAACAGTTCCTGAACCCGAGTGGCCATTTCTTGGCGCATGCCAGTGACACCCGTGGTGCTGACAAGGTAGATAAAACCTTGGGAGGCGGTGGCGATCGCCTGCATCCGTTCGGGCGATGTGGTGGGCGCAATCAGTAGTGTCAATTCCAAGCCTAGATGCGCTGTTTCTGCAAGAACGGGTTCTGCTTCCTCAAGGGGCAAATCCGGAATCACTAAGCCCTTGATCCCGGCTTGGGCAACGGCTTTCAGAAATGAAGAGACCCCTCGATGGTAGATGGGATTGTAGTAGGTAAATAAAATGAGTGGTGCCCTCAGTTGGCGGTGTAAGTCCGTTGTCATTTCTAAGACTGCCTCGAGGCGAGTTCCCCGTTGCAGGGCGCGGGTAGCGGCTGCCTGAATCACGGGACCATCGGCCAAGGGATCGGAATAGGGCATTCCCAGTTCAATCAAATCTGCACCATGGGCATCTAAGGCCTTGAGGGCAGCAACCGTCGTTTCTAAATCAGGGTCACCGGCAGTCAAAAAGGGAATCAGGGCACAGCGTTGGCGGGCACGACATTGCTCAAAGCGTTCAGAAATTGTAGGCACAGTCACAGGCAGTCGCTCTAAAAGATGCATAATAATTGTGCCAGATTAGATACTGTTCCTATAGTGGCCGATGCCAGTGAGGGTCATCTAAGCGTGAGTTGGTGGCGTTTTCTCCCCTTTGGCGATCGCCTGCGGCGCAGCGAAGCGGTTGGCGACCTGCGGCAGTGGACCCTAGAAGCACGATTGCTCCACTGGTTGACCCTAGTGTGGATTGGTCTGGGGTTGGTCGTCCTCTTTTCCGCTAGTTTTCCCGTCGGTTTGGCCGAAACAGGGGATGGGCTGTACTACTTTACGCGCCAGTTGCTGTGGCTTGCCCTTGGCTGGGCAGGGTTTCAATTGTTTCTACGGCTACCCCTGCGGCGATCGCTCCAGATGGCCATTCCAGGTTTCTTTTTGTTTCTGCTGCTGATCTGGGCAACACGCCTACCGGGGGTCGGGACAACGGTGATGGGCGCCACCCGCTGGATTAGTCTTGGCCCTTTTCAACTCCAGCCCTCGGAAATGATGAAGCCTTTTTTAGTCCTGCAAGCCGCTTGGGTGTTTAGTTCGTGGCGGCGGCTGCACCTGAAGGCGCGTTGTTTTTGGTTAACGGCCTTTGCCCTGACGCTGCTGGGAATTTTAATCCAACCCAACCTCAGCACCACCGCCCTCTGTGGCATGACATTGTGGCTGATTGCCCTTGGGGCAGGTTTACCCTTGGCGCCCCTACTGTTAACAGCCATGAGTGGCTTGGGCTTGGCAGTCCTCAGCATCAGCATTAACGAGTATCAACGGCGGCGGGTGATGTCCTTCCTCAACCCTTGGGCGGATGCGATGGGGGATGGCTACCAACTGGTGCAGAGTCTCTTGGCGGTTGCTTCGGGGGGCGTTTTGGGCACGGGCTATGGCTTTTCACAGCAAAAGCTCTCCTATTTGCCCATCCAGCACACGGATTTTATTTTTGCGGTCTATGCCGAGGAAATGGGGCTATTGGGGTGCCTCTTGCTCCTAGGACTGCTGGCGGCCTACGGTTGGCTGGGAATGCGGGTGGTGAATCAGGCGCGGGATCCCCTGATCCAGCTCATTGCCTTGGGGGCAACGGTGATCATGCTCCTACAGGCCCTGATTAATATAGGTGTCGCCATTGGTATCCTACCGACAACAGGATTACCCTTTCCCCTCTTTAGCTATGGCGGTAGCTCAATTATGGCCAGTATGGCGATCGCTGGCCTGTTGATTCGCTGTGCCCGTGAAGGACAGCAGGCAGAGGTGATTGCCTTCCCCGCTGCCACAAACACTCGCGCCAAAACGTCTAGAACCCACCGCCGCCGGGCTGCCCCAGTCGTACCCCTGCGTCCTGAAGGGATCAATCGCTATTCTTCCCGCAAGCCCTAGGCTGACACTTCCCGGCCATCTGAGCGCCATACAGCAATGACGGCAGGCCGAGGCACGACCACCTCTTCTCCATAGGGCCAGCGTGTTGGCAGATCAGCTGTGGATTTTGCCCCTTCCCCCGGATGCTGAATAGCACAGAAGAAGGTTTGATAGTCACTGCTAAATTCAGGGCCACAAATTTCACAGCCGGGCACGCCAGAGAGGAACATCTTCAGTTCGCGGCGCTGCGGATTGAGGACATAAACGCCATCATTTTTGCCCAAGCGGGTTGATCCGCCATTGCCATCGGTGGCAATCCAGACATTGCCGGCGCGATCAAAGGTCAAGTTATCGGGGGCTGAGATTGGCGTTACCTCTGCGTTGGTGGGTTCACCATACAGCACTAACTGGCGGTTTTTCTCTGGGGCGGAGGGATCTCCACAAAGCAAAGGTAAACGCCACTGAAACTGCAAGGCGGTTGGGTTATTGCCCTGCTCAATCATTTCAATCACATGCCCCATCACATTTTCAGGACGCGGGTTGGCGCCATCCGTGGCCTTAGCCTTCCGTTTCTCGTTGTAGGTCAGCGCCAGCCAAACACTTTTGGTGACCGGATTCCACTCGAAGTCCTCGGGTCGATCCATTTTTGTTGCCCCTAGGGCATCAGCGGCGGCGCGGGTGTAAATAAAACACAGGGCAGGATCCTGTTGGAAGGCTGTGGGCAGATTAGGGTTGGGGGTAATTGTACTGCCCTCAACGCGGGCGATCGCTCGCCATTCACCCGTCAGATCGTCATTAAAGCGAGCAACGTACAGTTCCCCTTCATCCAACAGGTTCAAGTTGGCGGCGCGATCGTTGGCTTGGTACTTGCCCTTGGTAATGAATTTGTAGGCATACTCAAAGCGTTCATCATCCCCCATATACACCACAACTCGACCATCGGGGGCAATCACCGTTGTCGCCGCCTCATGGCGAAACCGTCCTAGGGCTGTGCGTTTAATGGGGGCGCGATCCGGAGAAAGAGGATCCACTTCCACAACCCAGCCAAAGCGAAAGGCCTCTTGGGGTTCCTTCGCGATGTTGAAGCGATCTTCATAGAGATAAAAGCCATAGCGATCGGCCCGCTCATTGGGAATGTCATAGCGCTTATGCAGCTCCTTCACCATGCCCGTGAGGTTGCTATCACTGCCGCCAAAATAGCTATGGAAGTTTTCCTCGCAGGTGAGTACCGTGCCCCAAGGGGTTTTGCCCGCTGCGCAGTTATTGAGGGTGCCATTCACCCGTGTCCCCGTGGGATCCGCAGCCGTTTTCAAAAGGGCGTGGCCTTTAGCAGGGCCAGAAATCTCACAGGGCGTTGAACCTGTGATTCGGCGGTTGTAGGGCGAGGCTTTCACATATTGCCAGCCACCATTGGCGTTTTTGGCAATCTCGACAATGGAGAGTCCATGGGCCTCCCGCTGGAGTGCGGCTTGCCATTGATTCGGGCGATCGCCCACGGTTTGAAACATGAGTTCGGGATTGGTGTATTCATGATTTACGACCAGCAAATGCTTGCCATCGGGTGTGGTCTGATAGCCAACAAAATCACAGTTGTAGCCAAAGCACTGCTGCTGCCGTTGGACATCGGCTGCGGTGACTGTCTGGTGAATGCGATTCCAATTCAAGTTTTCACCACCATCGAGGGCATCGCCCCAGCGAATCACGACGCCATGCTCAAAGCCCTCAGGCAGCGTAATTTTATCGTCGGTGTTGGGGTAAATCGTTGGAAAGCCTAAAGCCGGTGCAGTGGCACACCCCTTGGTCAGGGTTGCAAGGGTTAAACCCGCCGCGCCAAAAAGAGCAGTTTTTAGTACGGTGCGTCGGCTTAGGACACGGGGTAACAGATCACCAAAATATTCAGCCATGAAGCGTATCTCGTTCCAAATTCATCCACTGTGGGCAGCCAGTTCCTAAACTTTAGGGAAGTTGGGTTAGGGTTTGCCTAAGAAATGGGGGAAAAATGGTTAAGATACGCTACAGAGCAGCGGCCAGCAATTTTTGCGTGTAGGGATGCTGCGGCTGGGCAAACAATTGGGCAGTGGGAGCCAGTTCAACGATCTTACCAGCGTACATGACGGCAATGCGATCGCAAAAATAGCGGGCGATCGCCAGATCGTGGGTGATAAAGAGATAAGTGAGTTGGAATTGTTCCTTTAACTGTTGCATCAGCGCCAGCACCTGGCGTTGGATATGGGCATCGAGCATACTCACTGGTTCATCACAGACCACCAGTTGGGGATGGGTAATCAGGGCACGGGCGATCGCCACCCGTTGGCGTTGTCCCCCCGACAGAGCATGGGGATAGCGATGAACATAGGCTTCAGGGGGGGTCAATTCCACCTGTGCCAGCATCTCGCGCACGCGGTCTTGGGCAGCCTCTTTGGCCATCAGCCGATGAATTAGCAGTGGCTCCAGCAAGTTTTGCTCCACGGTCATTTTGGGATTGAGGCAGGCATGGGGGTCTTGGAAAATCATTTGCAGATCGCGGCGGACTGGGCGCAGTTGTGCCGCTGGTAATTGAGTTAAATTGCGCCCCAAAAAGACCACTTCACCGGCGTTGGCGGGAATCAGTTGCAGAATCAAGCGCGAGAGCGTACTTTTACCACAGCCGGATTCGCCCACAAGGCCAAGGGTTTCTCCACGGCGCAACGTCAGATCGACGCCATCAACCGCTCGAATCGTGGTTTGCGGTTGTAGCCATCCCCCCAAGCGGTAGTGCCGCTGTAAATTGTGAACCTGCAGCAGTTCTGGGGCAGTGTCCAAGGGTGGGGTTTCTTTAGGGGTGAGTTGGGTGGCCGCAAGTAGGGACTGGGTATAGGGGTGTTGGGGCTGTTGCAGCACTTGACGAGCCGCTCCCAGTTCAACAATCTTGCCTTGGTGCATGACCGCAAGGCGATCGCAATACTTGGCCATCAATGCCAAATCGTGGGAAATCAGCAGCAGTCCCCGCTGCTCCGCTTGGCACAGGCGCGTGAGTTCATCGAGAATTTCCGCCGCGACAGTCACATCTAGCGCCGTTGTCGGTTCATCAGCAATGATCAGGGGTGGGTTCAAGAGCAACGCAAGGGCGATCGCCACCCGTTGACGCATCCCGCCACTCAACTCATGGGGATGCTGATGCAGGCGATTGGCCGAAATTTTCACCCGATCCAACACCTCAACAATGCGCTGCCGCCGTTGGGAGCGACTCCAAGCAGAGCAATGACTCCGCAATAGCTCATCGCAGTGGTCATAGACGCTCATGAGGGGATTGAGGCGCGTCATCGGATCCTGAAAGACCAAACCAATTTGCTCGCCCCGCAGTCGCCGCAATTGGGAAGTGGTCAGCCCCAAAAGGGATTGCCCCTGAAGGGCGATCGCCCCAGCAACCTGTGACCCAGTCGGCAATAATTGCAAAATGGCCTTACCAATCGTGGATTTGCCACAACCTGACTCCCCCACTAAGCCAAACCGCTCCCCAGCGGCCACACAAAAAGAAACACCATCTACCACGCATGTTGCAGCAGATGATGTCTCCGTTGTAGGGTAGGCGACCCGCAGTTCCCTGAGTTCTAAAAGAGTCGCCATGGGCTGGTCGACCCTAGGCAGGTTCGATGCGGGCGTAAAAGACCCCTTGAATTTTCACTTCGTGAGGTTCGTGGGCACCCATATCATCATCGGAGAGTTGCTCACTTTCAAAGGTGCCAGCAATTTCACCCGTGCGGCCATCCACTTTCGCCACATTCAGAGAAATTTCACCCTTGGTCAGGGAGAAGCGTTTGACGTTGGCGCGAGCCAGCTCTTCTTCTTTACCTTGGGGAATGGCGATCGCCGAATCATAACCAGAGGCCAAGCCCCGTCCTTTGGGATCGAGGAAGTTGGCGGTGCGGTAGGAAGGAACGGTGAATTCCCCTTTGAAATCCGTTGAAGTGGTGATGCTGCTAATGTTGGGCTGAGTGCTCGCCACCAAGTTTTTCACCGTAAACAGCAGTGGGATACGCTCGCCACCGGGCATTTGCACGGTCACTGGTTGGAAATCAATCCCATCCTCTTCTATGAACGTGAGGCTGCCATCGCTGTTGACCTTGAGTTCCCCTTGAATTTGATCCAAGCTTGTGGTTTCGCGGGTCACCAGTTTTGTGGGAACAAATTCGGCCTCTTGGCGTTTGTTCTTAGGCTCTTCCTTGACCAAAAATGTCGTCGGCTGCAAGCACAGTTGGGCAATGCGATAGGTTTGGGAGCTATCAATGGGGTAGGCACCGCGTGCCGTATCATCAAGCGTGGGGCACTTGTTGGCCAGACCAGTGCCGACAATATCGTCATAGGTTAAAGTCTGTTTTGCGGCAAAGGCGGGGGCGCTCAAGGAAAAAATCCCTAAACATACCGCCAGCAGCGTCGCCATTAAAATGCGATATTTCATGGTTAACCTCAGAAGTCAAAGCATCTCAAAGCAGTCAGAGTGTGGGAGATACCCCTGCGTAAGAGTCCAGTGAAGGCAGCCATGCAACTACCTTATCAATCCATGATTATACGGAGCTTTGCGATCGCCTCAGAAAGGAAATTTTCCCAGATGTTTTAATTTCAAAAAGTAAAAATGAATTGGCTCCCCCTCTCCTGCTGGTGCGGCCCAGCGAACTGGCTACACTAAGAGAGAAGCAGAATTGGGAGTGGATACATGGATGACAGCGAGTTGTTTGCTGTTTTTGTTGCCGATGTTGTCAATGGGGCTGAGAGCCTTGCATCGAATCCCAACTATCGCATTGAATCCGTCTTAGGGACTTGGCAACTGGTGGACAACAAAGCGGGCGTCATTGCCACAGGCAAAAGTGAAAATGGTCAACCGCAGATCATGGTCAAGCGCTACTGCGATGCGTGGGAATCTTTGCGACAAGCATTGACCCATGGTTCATTTTTCCCTGATCTTGCTCAAAATAAGGCACAACTGGTGCCCTTTACCCGTGCCGCCATTCCCGAAGGCTATCAACTCTATGATTGTGCTGCCAGTGAGATGTGGCGCAGTTGGCGACGGGGCGCCGTTGATCATGTGCACATCTATACCGCGAATCAGTGGCGATCGGTGGGGGAGATTTCCTGTAGTGGCGGTGTGGTCTTTATCCCTGTTCCGGATCTGGAGAAAGAGATTCAGATTACCAGTTCTTCACTGATGTCTTGGTTAGGCGTTCCCAATGCTTAGAACCCTAAAAAGGCTTAAGAAACTACGGATTGGGGGGAGCGATCGCCCCAATGGATCAAACAGAACCTAAAGACTCTAGAGATAATAGACGTATAACCATAGCGACCTAGCAACACAATACTTGCCTGTTTGCGACCTCGTCAGCCGATTTCCCCTTGAGGCAACTATGTCAGAACCGCACCGCGATACCAACATTGGCCAAATTCTGATGAATCGGTACCAGCTGACGGAGCTGATTGGCAAAGGCTCAATGGGGCGGGTGTATCGAGCAGAGGACATTCTCCTTGGTGGTGTTCCCGTTGCCGTTAAATTCCTGTCGCAAACCCTGCTCAACGATCGCATGAAAACCCGCTTTGCCCAAGAAGCGCGCGCGGGTGCTCTCCTCGGTCAGAAAAGTATGCACGTGGTGCGGGTGCTCGACTACGGCATGAACAACGAGGAAATTCCCTTCTACGTCATGGAATTTTTGGAAGGCGAAAACCTCAGTGATTTGCTCCTAGAAGAACCCCTGCCCTTAAGCCGATTTCTGCGAATTGCACGCCATATGTGCCTTGGTCTGCAGGTAGCCCATGAGGGAATTATCATCGAAGGCCAAAAATGCCCCATTATTCACCGTGACATCAAACCTAGCAACGTCCTTGTGATTCAGGATGGCACGATGGGGGAACTTGCGAAGCTATTGGATTTTGGGATTGCCAAATTTTTGGGGGATGTCTCTGAAAAAAGGCAAACCTCGTCGTTTATGGGCACTTTGGCCTACTGTTCCCCAGAGCAAATTGAAGGGCGAGAGTTGGATCACCGCTCGGATATCTACAGTCTTGGCATCACCATGTATGAGCTACTCACCGGCAAGATGCCCATTCAGGCGGACACCCACTCCATTGGCAGTTGGTTTAAGGCACACCACTTCCAAAAGCCAGTGCCCTTCAATGTGGCCAGTCCAGGGTTGTATCTTCCTCCTGTCCTTGAGGAACTGATCATGGCCTGCATGGCCAAGTCCCCCAGCGATCGCCCCCAAAACGTCGGTGAAATTATCAACGTCTTAACAGCCCTTGAGGAACAGTTTGGGAGTAGTCGAGTCACCCAGCCGGGGGTAGAGGTTGCTGCAAAAGTCTCTCAACCCTCAGAACGCCAGTCTCAACCGCCTGTTGCCCTTGCAACGGTTGAAGAAGTCTGCTGGCAAAGTGTTTGGCCTGCCGATAAACCCGTCGCGGAAATTGTCTTTCCGATGCCTTTGTATGCACAGCGGGAATCAGCCGCCTCGCTGTGGGTGATGCTGCCTCGCCCAGAAATTGATCGGCGCATGCTCAATATTCGCTACAACCAGTTTCTCTTTACCACCAGTCCCCACCCGATGATCCTCTGGATTACTGCTATCTACGATCCCAAACAAGGTCCCCGCTGGTTGCCCTGTTATTTGGATATGAAACTGCCACGCAACCAAGAACTCTGCGTTTTGCTCTCGGAGACCGGCTACTATCCGCTGCTCTTTTTCTCCCTTGAGGATCCGCAACACTGCATCAATGTCCGCATGTTTACGATCGCTACCTTCCAGCGGCAACTGCTACGGGATTGGCTGCAAACCAGTAAAAGCTTGCCCAGTTCTGCCCCAGCGATTGTGAGCCGTAATCTCCTCAAAGCAGAGTTTGAAAACTACAAGCCGCAAATCCTCGCCAAGCTGGAGAACGTGAAGATGGCCACAGTCATTGATTAGGGATACCGCGATCGCCCTCTAGGACAGCAATAGAGAAAAATATATTAAGAGATGTTGCGGAATTAGTAAAGAATTGTTACAGTGAGGGTACAGGGTTCGATCAGGAGTCAAAACCATGGAAGATACCAAAACCATCAAAGCTGAAGATCGCAACGCATGGGTCTTTGGATTCACCCCCCAAGCTGAAATTTGGAACGGTCGCCTCGCCATGATTGGCTTTGTGGCGGCGCTACTCACAGAACTGATCACCAAACAAGGCGTGCTTCACTTCTGGGGTCTCCTCTAGACCTTAACTCTCTCCCAATTTTCAGCGGTCAAAGTGTCATTTTGAGGTCAGTAATGGCCTCTTTTTTTTTGGCCAATTCAGCGGTACTACAAGGCAAACACAGCGCCTTTCACAAAGAGAGCACACCTTCAAAACCGTGAAAGCGACTAGCAGAGAGGATTGTACTCCCTCTATGCATCCCAATATGTCAGGACTGTAGCGGGAAATTTCGCTGTCAAAGTACCTGTTAAATAATTCGCGATTAAGGATGAATAAATCTAGGAGTGATTCACACGAGGAATCCCCAGACTGTAGTTACGCACACGACTATTGAGGTTGTAACCAATTTCACCTTGCATCAGTAACGAGCGAATAAAGTGCTCCAAGTCCGAGCCAATCCGCCGCAAATTGTATTCCGTCAAGTCCTCGCCAGCGGCATTTGCCACCAACTCCTGAAATTTGGCTTCCACCTTCGCTAGGGCGGCGTCGTTCCACTCCAACTCGTTATCGGGATCCACATTCAGCGTCAGCGTTTCTGTATCAGGATGAACTTCACCATCAACCACATGGCCGGCATAGATGTGAACGTGACGTGTTGTGGACTTCAGTAGCATGGCTGACCCAATGACGAGTGGACAGTAGTTCGTAAACGCTTCTACTATACCAAGAATCCTTTCGCGGAAAGTTTCGAAAAACTCATGCCTTAACCCAAGAATCCGTAATAGAACTAGGCTGGATTCTAGGCTGATTTTGGCTAGCGATCGCTGAAAATAAAAGGGGCAATCGCCCCCTCTATCCATCGAAATTTTTAGCTACCTCACAAAATTTTCCAGCGGCCTATGTGGTAAAGTGGTTTATCCTAACGTGCTTGTCGTTGCTCCCAGCGTCGCCGGCCACCCGCCCAAGGGGGAGGCCCACCATGGGGACGAATGTTAATCACCTCTCCATTGGCGCGGGTAATACGAAAGGCGTCAAAATCATAATCATCATATTTCCCCACCACCGTGACCGTTTCGCCGGGCTGGAGATTGATTTGGTGAAACCAACGCGGCCCCGCATCCACAATCACTTGGCCAGTGCCATCCTCGAGAATGAAATGATTGCCAACAACACTGCGTACAGTGCCGCGAATGGTAATGCCATAGACATTGCCTAAATTACGAATCGGGGTTACCGACTGGGCAACGCTTTGAGCCATCGGCGGCATAAAAACGCCCGTAGTACCAACAAAAAGAGACATACTCAGGATCCACAAATACTTCCTAACCACCTTCTGTGTCCTCAATGCTTCAATCCCTAGGTTAGGGAAAAAAAATGACAGAACTATGTCAACGTCCGCTTGGGAGTAAGGTAATGGTCACCGTTGTTCCCTTCCCCACGCGACTGTGAATTTGCAGCTGTCCTTGATGAGCATCAACAATTTGTTTGACGATTGCCAGCCCTAAACCAAAACCCTTTGGTTGTTCCTGGCCTTGAGCAATGCGATAAAAGCGTTCACACACATGGGGAAGGGCGCCCTCAGGAATACCAATACCTGTATCGGCTACAGCAACTTGAACACCGCGATCCGTTGGCTGTAGTCCTAGTACCACCTTGCCACCCCTAGGGGTATAGGCACAGGCATTTCTCAAAAGGTTTGCAATTGCTTGCTTGAGCAGCAAAAAGTCACCCTTTACCATGACGGGCAATTCAGGGAATTGAACCACAAATGTGATCCCTTGGTTATCCATGGGCTGCTGCCACTCTTCAGCTAATTCCTTGATCAGCGCATGGGCATTAAACGATTGGCAATTGGCCAATTGACCTTCATGGCGAGCCAAAAACAGCAGATCGCTGACTAAATTGGCCATTTGTTTTGCAATCTGGCAAATGTTGTTTAAATTTTGCTGCACAGTTGCAAATGATTCACTGTCATCTTGCAGCTCTTCTTCTAGGATCATTAGAGCCAGCTGACTATTACTTAAAATTGCTGATAAAGGTGCCCTTAGCTCATGGGAAGCATTGGCTGTAAATCGCTGAAGCTGATGACAAACAACAGATAGTTTTTCATTATTTTCCCTAAGGGAATTTTCGCGAAATTCTAGCTCCGCAACCAGCTGATAAAACAAGCGAACAGAGAGTAAGCTAGCAATACCACCAATCACGGCGGCAGCAATTATAATTGACCATGCCAATTCTCGATACTCAATTTGGTGCTGCCGGCGATCGCCCAACAGCACCTCCTCATTTTTATAAAATTCGTAAATGCTTTGCCGTGCTCTTTCCATTAAAATTCGACTTTTATTCCAATCAATATTCTGCTCTTGGTTGGACTTACTGAATACATGAGTCGTAGATGCAAAATTTTCTGAATATACGTAACGATCAAAAATCTGAATGTTTTGATGAAGGGTTTCCTCGATGGAGTCTAAAGCTTTAAGTTGCTCAGGATTATCCTGTACCAGCCCTCTAATTTTTTCCAATGATGGAACAATGCGAGATTTTGCTGTGATGTAAGGTTGCAGAAAGCTGTGACTGCGTGTCAGGCTATAGCCACGCACACCTGTTTCCAAGTCCAGCAGTAAGTTAAGTAGTTTTTGCGTTTCTAGTCGTACTTTTTGCGTATGCAACACCCATTCATCATCTTCAATTAGGTTTAGCTTCAACCATATAAATGACGCGACAATAATGAACAGACAGATAATCGGCATGGCAATAATTAAGCCAGCACGATAGCGAATTGATCCAACTACTTTCCTAAGAAACATTTTGCTGGGGATTCAAGGAATAACCACTACCGTAGTGGGTTTTGAGCCAATGCTCTACCCCCAGTTGTTTCAATTGCTCCCGCAGCCGTTTCACTCGCACGGCAACCGCGTTACTCTCAGGGGATTTATCCCATTCCCAGAGTTGACTTTCAATTTGCTGGCAGCTGAGAACTTGGCGTGGATGGCGCATCAGGTAGCTGAGCAACTGAAAATCTCGACTTTTAAGCTGAATTTCCGCACCTTGATAGCTCAACTTCCGAGTCTCTAGGTGGAGAGTTAATCCCTCAAGGGTTAGTTCATCCCCCTGCCAGAGGGGCGATCGCCGCCGCAGGGCGCGGATGCGTGCCAATAATTCCAATAGATCCACGGGCTTAATGAGATAATCATCGGCACCCACATCTAAGCCAGTGACTTTATCCGCCGTCGTGTCCTTTGCGGTAAGAAAGACAATTGGCGCGGTTTTTTGTTGCTGGCGGTAATAGCGACACAGCTGTGTGCCTTCACCATCGGGCAAAAGCCAATCTAAAATGAGCAATTCATAATCCACCTCATGGATTAACCAGTAGGCTGTTTTCAAATCGGGTGCAGTATCAACGGTGTAGCCCTGCCGCTGCAGTGCTAGGCAAATGGGCTGTCGCTGCTGGGGGTCATCTTCGACAAAGAGAATGCGCATGCTCGAGTGACCGCTGCTATAAAAAACGATGATAAACCTGCTGAAATCCAATTTGATTTAGACAGAAAGGAATAGGATTCGGTTCAGGCCAGAGGCAGGTTGAGCAAAAGGGGAAGGCATGCTTAACTGAGTTAAAGAGTTTTGAGCCTTTGCTCCTATGCCTTTGATAACGCTACTGTTTGAACCCTTTTTTGCCAATGCGGCAGCAGAATCAGTGAACTTGGCGGAAGCAGCACCTTTAATTTTGGCCGCTGTTTTACTGAGTCTGGTGGTGATTTACTTGGCAAGCAAAATGGGCGGTGAAATTTGTGCCCGCATTAACTTTCCACCGGTGTTGGGCGAGCTGGTGGGCGGTGTGGTGGTTGGTATTTCGGTTTTGCACCTGTTGGTCTTTTCCGAAGGGGGAACCACTGAGCCCTCTGTGCTGACGACGTTTATTCAGCAGACCACCGGTATGGATGACCCGCTGGCTACGGTGGTTGCCAATACTGCCAGTGAGGTAATTGCCGTCCTCTCAGAAATTGGCGTTATGATTTTGCTGTTTGAGATTGGCTTGGAATCCGATTTAGAGGGTTTGCTGAGGGTGGGGCCGCAGGCAGCTATCGTTGCTGTGGGCGGGGTGGTGGTTCCCTTTACAGCGGGAACCCTTGGCCTCGTGACGCTGTTTCATGTGGACTTGGTGCCGGCCATCTTTGCCGGTGCGGCTCTGACGGCAACCAGTATTGGCATCACAGCCAAAGTCCTTGCCGAAATTCAACGTCTTACTTCCCCGGAAGGTCAAATCATCATTGGGGCAGCCGTTCTCGATGATATTCTCGGCATTATTGTGCTGGCAGTGGTGGCCAGTCTAGCCAAAACGGGCACGGTCGAGATTAGCAATGTGATCTACTTGATCATTAGCTCTGTGGTCTTTTTGGTGGGGTCTGTTGTCGTGGGGCGGCTGCTGAGTCCCTTCTTTTTGGGAATGGTCGATCGCCTGACAACGCGCGGTAACTTGCTGATTCCCTCTCTTATCTTTGCCTTTGTCCTTGGTTATGTGGCAGTGATCCTGCAATTGGAAGCGATTCTCGGTGCTTTTACCGCTGGCTTAGTCTTGGGAGAAACGGAAAAACGACGTGAGCTAGAGGAGCAGATTTTGCCCATTGCCGATATGCTAGTGCCAGTTTTCTTTGTCTGTGTTGGCGCGCGCACCGATATTAGCGTTCTCAATCCCCTAGAACCGGCCAATCGTGCGGGTCTGATCATTGCCTCCTTCCTTGTCGTTGTGGCCATTGTTGGTAAGGTAGTTACAGGGGCAACGGTCTTTGGTCAGCCGGGAATTAACCGTTGGGCCATTGGCATTGGTATGGTGCCTCGCGGTGAAGTGGGTTTGATTTTTGCGGCTGTGGGGTCGGCCAGCGGTGTGCTCTCGAAGGCTCTAGATGCCGGTATTATCGTCATGGTGATTGTGACCACCTTTGTTGCGCCACCCCTGTTGCGCTTGGTCTTTAAGCCAGAGGTAGAGGAGTCAGAGGCGTTACCCAGCTCAGAAGTTGCAGTGGAGTCTCCCCCAGAAGGATAGCAATGGAACCGATTACGGTCGTTGGTGGTGGTCTAGCGGGTACAGAAGCAACTTGGCAAATTGTTCGAGCGGGTGTGCCGGTGGTGCTGTATGAAATGCGCCCCCATGTGCCTAGTCCAGCTCACCATACGGCGGAGTTGGCAGAGTTGGTGTGCAGTAATTCCTTTGGTGCCAAGGCGAGCGATCGCGCCACGGGGTTATTGCACCATGAACTGCGTGCCCTCGGGTCGTTGATTATTGCCACTGCCGATCGCCATCAAGTGCCCGCCGGCGGTGCTCTAGCGGTGGATCGCGCCCAGTTTAGCCGTGAGTTGACTGAAACCCTCGAACGCCATCCCCTTGTGACATTGCGGCGCGAAGAACTCCCCCATTTGCCAGAGACCGGGATTGTCGTACTAGCCACCGGGCCGCTTACCAGTGAGGCGCTGAGTGCGGATTTGCAACGTTTTACAGGCCTAGACTACCTGAGCTTTTTTGATGCTGCCAGCCCAATTGTGGCTGGGGAGTCCATTAACCGTGAGGTGGCCTTTTTGGCCTCCCGCTACGACCGCGGGGAAGCGGCCTATCTCAACTGTCCCTTCACTGCTGAAGAATATCAGCGCTTTTGGCAAGCTCTCTGTGAAGCTGAACAGGCCCCCTTGAAGGACTTTGAGCGTGAGAATGCTCAATTTTTTGAGGCTTGCTTACCCGTAGAGGAGTTGGCGCGGCGGGGGGTGGATACCCTGCGCTTTGGACCTTTGAAACCCGTGGGCTTGCGAGATCCGCGTACGGGAGAGCGTCCCTATGCGGTGGCACAACTGCGCCAAGAGGATCGCCACGGCCAACTGTGGAACTTGGTGGGCTTTCAAACGAATCTACGCTGGGGGGAGCAACAGCGGGTGTTTCGGATGATCCCCGGTTTAGAGCAGGCGGAGTTTGTGCGCATGGGGGTGATGCACCGCAATACCTTCTTAAATGCGCCGAAGTTGTTGAGTGCCAGTCTCCAGTTTCGCGATCGCCCCACCCTCTTGGCGGCGGGTCAAATTACGGGTACCGAAGGGTATACAGCAGCGGCGGCGGGGGGGTGGTTAGCCGGCACGAATGCGGCTCGCTTGGCACAAGGACTCGCCCCCTTGGTATTACCCCCAACCACGATGGCTGGTGCCCTCTTCCACTACATCAGTACGGCGGAGAGCAAAACCTTCCAGCCCATGCCCCCCAACTTTGGTATTCTGCCACCCCTAGAGCAAAATGTTCGGCAAAAGGCCTTGCGCTATGCCGCCTATCGCGATCGCGCCCTCAAAGATTTAAGCACTTGGGCAACAGCGATGTCGCTGCCCCTACAGCCTCTAAGGTTAGATGGGTGCGATCCTGCTGTCGTTGAAACTGGAGCCTAAGATAATTCGGGGGCAATGTTGGCAGGCGATCGGGCCACTCTATGGCAACAATTCCCAGATCAATTTCTTCCCCAAGCCAATAGCGTTCCGGTGCCAACTCCGCCACTTCAGCGGGGGTAAGGCGATAGAGATCAAAGTGATAGAGGGGCACACGCCCTTCGGGGTATTCCTGAATCAGCGTGAAAGTGGGGCTTTGGATGACATCCGCAATGCCCAATCCCTCCCCCAAGGCTTGCACAAACGTGGTTTTCCCTGCCCCTAGATCCCCCGCTAACAAGAGCACTGTCCCCGGCGGCAGCCATGTCCCCCACTGGCGCCCCAAGGCTTGCAGATCCGCCAAGCTGAGGTTGAGGTTCGTCATCTAGGCGCGCACTGCTTCTAGGAGTCGCGAAAAGTAAAAGCGGGTTTTGATCATGGCATTGCGTTCAATCCGCCAACCCAAGTCTCGCAAAATCCCCACAATAAATTCCTCACTGTGGAGATAGGCACGGGTGGCCTTGCTGGAGCCGGGGAAGAATTCACCAATTTTTTTCAGCAGCGTATATTTTGGTGTTTTGGGGGCAAAGCTGAGGATCAGTCGCTCCATCGCCAAGGAACTCAAGTGGGCTAGCATCCCTGCCATTTGGCTGTCGGGATAGTGGATGAGGACATCGAGGCAGATGACGGTATGGTATTGTCCCCGCAGGGCTTCAAGATCACTGACACTGAGGATGAGTTCATGGTGGCCATTCAATTGAGCAGCGGCGCGATCGCGGGCTTCGGCCACCATCTTCTCGGAAATATCACTGGCATAGACCCGTGCCCCCAATTCCGCTAGGGGAATGCTCAGACTACCAACACCACAGCCCGCATCACAAATGAGTTTACCCTTGAGGGAGCCATCAGCCTTGAGCCATGCCAGCACCGTATCAATGGTCTGTTGGTGTCCCATGCGGATATCCGCTTGCACCTTGCTGACCTGATCCGTGCCATAGATGCGCCGCCAGCGATCGAAGCCGGTCGTGTTGAAATAATTTTGAACAATTGCTTTCTCGTCAGCCGTAAATTGTGTCATAGCCCTTAGAATCAATCGTCATTGCCCCATTTATTGTGGCATAGCCGCCTACCGCTGAGAGGTGGTTGGCAGGGCTAATCGGGTACTCACCAGTCCCAAAATCACGCCGCTGAGAACCAAGAACACCCCCAAAGCGGGTGACCAGACAACAGAGGCATGGCTAGAAAGAGCGCGAAAGCTGGCCTGTTGGGCTAACCACTGCTGCAGCTGTTGACTGCTACCCCAGCCAACCATCCACGCCAGTAAACCGCCGCCGCCCCCTAGACTAGCAGCTTGAATAAATAGGGGGGTATAAATCCAAGTTTGGGTGGCGCCCACTAGAGTCATGATCTCAATTTCAGGTTGGCGCACAAGGATAATCAACCGTAAAATGGCGCTCACTAAGGCAACTACCGTTAAACTCAGGAGCAGCACCAAAATGAACGTGATTCCCCGCACTACTCGCTGCACACTTTGCAGACCTACTAGGGCGCGCTCAAGATACTGCACCGACTCAATGCCTTCCTTTTGGGCAATTTGGCTGGCTAGGGGGGCTACCTGATCGAGGCTTTGGGCGCGGATCTTGATTTCATCGCTGAGGGGATTGGTGTCAAAGAGGTCTAAGCCACCCTGTTCACTTTTGAGGCCTAAATCAGCTTGCAATTCTGCCCAAGCGCGATCGCGATCCATCCAAGTGAAGTCGGCTACCCCCGGTAATGCCGCCAACTGCTCCTTAAGGCTGGCCACTTTGGCTGCGGGAAGTTCAGGCGACACATAGGCCGTAATTTCTAGGCGATTGCCCAAGGACTCAACACTAGCGCCAAGGAGGTGCGACACTTGCCAACCCCAACCAAAAATAAAGAGCGTCACGGCCACAGCAATGACGGCTGCGCTATTGAGCCAACCACCGCGCCAGAGACTGCGGCGCACTTCTGGAAGCAAAAAGTCAAGGGTGGGTAAGGGGCTCAAGTTTGCCATGGTGCAAATGGAGAATCCGATGGGGGACTAAGCGAGTCAAGGCTAAGTCATGGGTGGTAAAGAGAACCGTTAGCCCATGTTGATGAAGGCGATGGAGCAGGGCAAGAATTTGCTGGCTGGTTTGCGGATCCAGATTACCCGTGGGTTCATCCGCCAGCAATAGCTCAGGCCCACCAACGATCGCCCGAGCAATGCTCACCCGCTGCTGCTCTCCCCCCGATAGAGATTGGGGATTGGCATTGGCTTTGTGGCTCAGGCCCACCAGTTTGAGCGCCGTTTGTACCCGCTGCTGAATTTCTGCTTTGGGAATACCGCGCACCAGCAGCGCAAAGGCCACATTCTCTGCCACGGAGCGATCGCCCAGCAGCTTAAAGTCTTGAAAGATTACCCCCAAGCGCCGCCGCAACTGTGCCATCCGTCGATCCTGTTGGGGATTGACTTCCTCACCAAAGAGGCGAACTATGCCCTGATCTGGGCGAACTTGGCCACAGAGAAGTTTTAAGAGGGTGGATTTACCCGACCCCGAAGCACCCGTGAGAAAATAAAACTCTCCCCGTCGCAGTTGTAAATTGACGCGATGTAAGCAGGGCAAAGTGCCACCAAAGGACTTCGTGACTTGCCACAGTTCTGCAACGATTACCCCCTCAGAGGTGGGTTCGCAGGGGGGTACCACTGGGGTCACTGCTGTCATCGGGACGAGAAACGCTGTCGCCCATACAAACGACTTAGGAGCGCCTTCCATGCAAATTGGGGCAAAGCCAACATCCGCCGCCAGCGCCACGGTTCCTGATACAGACGGTAGAGCCATTCTAGATGGAGTTTTTGCATTAGCTTGGGTGCTCGCTTTTTAACCCCTGCCCACACATCAAAACTACCGCCCACGCCAACCCAAATCGCCTCTGGGCAAATGTGACGATGGCGATCGATCCAGTATTCCTGCCGAGGCACCCCCAAAGCCACAAAAATAATGTGGGGTTGTGTCTCCTTCAGCGTTTCAATGAGAGCAACCTCTGTATCGGCATCGTGGTAGCCTGACTGCACACCAACAATGTTCAGGTTGGGCAACTCTCGATGCCAGCGCTCAGCCACTTTTTCTGCCACCCCCGGCGCTGCCCCATAGAAGAAGACCCGCTTGGGCTGGGGAGCTTCATTGGCAAGTCGCAGGAGGGCTTCGGCAAATTCAATCCCCGGCAGACGGCGCACCGAGAGGCCATGCAACTTGAGGTAGAGAATGACCCCCGATCCATCGGGAATCACCAAATCAGCACGGTGTAAAACATCGGCAAACTCTGGTGTGCGCTCCGCTAGGATCACCATCTCTGAATTGAGCGTGATTACGTGCTGACCATGGCCATCCCGCTGCTGCATCAAGAGCCACTCTGGGGCATTATCCACCAAGTGCAGTGGAAAGCCAAGAACAGAGACCTTTACGGGAATGGCGGGAATTAGAACTGAGCGACCCATAGGGCAAAATTCAGCGCAAGAAACACCGAGTATCTTACAGCCCTTTTCACAGTAATTGCACCCTCCCGGCAAAAACAGCTTTTAACAGGGATGTTGAAGCAAGGGCCATAATAGCTACCGCCCTATCTTGGGATCTATGCGTTGTTGAAATCCACAAAACGCCTTTGCTAGATTAGAGTCGTTATTAAGATTCGTAAACTTGGCTCTTATCGTCCCATTGAGCTACCTCACGAATCTGCCTTTATCACTTCCTTTTGGAGTTGAGTTTTATGACGATCGCAATTGGACGAGCGCCAGCAGAACGGGGATGGTTTGACATCCTCGACGACTGGCTCAAGCGTGACAGATTTGTCTTTGTCGGCTGGTCAGGCATCCTGCTGTTTCCCTGCGCCTACCTTGCCCTCGGGGGCTGGCTGACCGGTACCACCTTTGTGACCTCTTGGTACACCCACGGCCTCGCCTCCAGCTACCTCGAAGGCTGCAACTTCCTCACCGTTGCCGTTTCCACCCCCGCCAACAGCATGGGGCACTCCCTTCTTCTCCTTTGGGGTCCCGAAGCCCAAGGGGACTTCACCCGCTGGTGCCAACTCGGTGGTCTGTGGACCTTTATCGCCCTCCACGGCGCCTTTGGCCTCATTGGCTTCATGCTGCGGCAATTTGAAATTGCTCGCTTGGTGGGCATCCGTCCCTACAACGCCATTGCCTTCAGTGCCCCCATTGCCGTCTTTGTCAGCGTCTTTTTGATCTACCCCTTGGGGCAATCCAGTTGGTTCTTTGCCCCCAGCTTTGGGGTGGCTGCCATCTTCCGCTTCCTGCTGTTCTTCCAAGGGTTCCACAACTGGACTTTGAACCCCTTCCACATGATGGGGGTGGCCGGTGTGCTCGGCGGTGCCCTGTTGTGTGCCATCCACGGTGCCACAGTGGAGAACACCCTCTTCCAAGATGGCGAAGGCGCCAGCACTTTCCGTGCCTTTAGCCCCACCCAATCGGAAGAGACCTACTCGATGGTGACGGCGAACCGGTTCTGGAGCCAAATTTTTGGGATTGCCTTCTCGAACAAGCGCTGGTTGCACTTTTTCATGTTGTTTGTGCCCGTAACGGGGCTGTGGATGAGTGCGATTGGCGTGGTGGGTCTGGCGTTGAACCTGCGGTCTTACGACTTTATTTCCCAGGAGATTCGGGCAGCGGAAGACCCTGAGTTTGAGACGTTCTACACGAAGAACCTGCTCTTGAACGAGGGCATCCGCGCTTGGATGGCGCCCCAAGACCAACCCCATGAAAACTTTGTCTTCCCAGAAGAGGTACTTCCCCGTGGTAACGCTCTGTAGAGCCTAATCGTATCCTCGTCTGAGTGTCCCTCTCCAATTGGGGAGGGATTTTTTATCTCAAGCAAATAGGGGAAGTTCGTTGAAAGACTTGCCCTGCTGATCCTTGACAGAAAGGAGGGGGTCGCTGTCGATCGGCCATTGAATGCCGACGGTTGGATCATTCCACAGCAGTGTATATTCATCCCCCGGATTGTAGTAGTCCGTTGTTTTGTAGAGCACTTGGGCAGTGGCTGATTGCACCCAGAAGCCGTGGGCAAAGCCAGGGGGAATCCACAGTTGCTGGAAGGTGTCTGCACTGAGCCAAGCCCCTACCCATTGGCCACAGGTGGGCGAGGAACGCCGCAAATCGACTGCGACATCAAAAATTTTTCCTTCGATGACGCGAATGAGTTTGCCTTGGGGCTGTTGGTGCTGGTAGTGTAATCCCCGTAGCACGCCCTGTTGTGAGGCAGAGTGATTGTCTTGGACAAAGGTCACCTCTAAGCCTGTAGCGGCCATAAAAGCCCGTTGATTAAAGCTTTCTAGGAAAAAGCCCCGCTGATCGCGAAAGACACGGGGTTCCAAAAGCAGAACATCAGCGATCGCCAACGGTTGTACCTTAAGCATGAATGCCTCCAGTGACTTCTGCCCACACCTGCAAGAGATATTGACCGTAGCTACTTTTGCGCAGGGGTTGGGCGAGTTCATAAAGTTGCTCTGGGGTAATGTAGCCCTGATGCAGAGCAATTTCCTCTAAGCAGGCAATTTTCACCCCCTGCCGTTCCTCCAGCGTGCGAATGAAGCTGCTGGCCTGTTGCAGCAGATCATGGGTACCCGTATCCAGCCACGCATAGCCGCGTCCCAGCAATTCCACCCGCAGTTGTCCCTTTTCAAGGTAAAGGCGGTTGAGATCGGTGATTTCCAGTTCCCCCCGCGCCGATGGTTGAAGCTGGGCTGCCAGATCGCACACTTGATGGTCATAGAAATAGATGCCGGGCACCGCATAGTTGGACTTGGGTACTGCTGGCTTTTCCTCAATGCCGAGGACGCGACCGCTGGCATCAAACTCAATCACACCGTACTGCTGCGGATTGGCCACCCGATAGCCAAAAATCATTGCCCCTTCCGTCAATTGCGCCCCCTGTTGCAATTTTTGGGGTAAATCATGGCCGTAGAGCAGATTATCCCCAAGGGTGAGGCAGACGGGTTCTCCTTGTAAAAACTCCCGCCCTAGGATAAAAGCTTCCGCGAGACCATTGGGCTGAGGCTGCACACAATAGCTGAGGGACAAGCCCCACTGATGACCATCCCCTAGAAGCTTTTCAAAAAGATAGAGGTGCTCTGGGGTAGAAATAATGAGGATCTCCCGAATCCCCGCCAACATCAGAATTGAGAGGGGATAGTAAATCATTGGCTTGTCGTAGATGGGCATCAGTTGTTTACTGACCACCTGCGTCAGGGGATAGAGGCGGGTTCCAGAGCCACCGGCCAAAATAATTCCCTTCATGGGCAATGACTAAGAACGCTGCCATAGTGGGTTGCCAGCCAAGCACTGTAGTCGGCGGTGCGCGCTGCTTCCACCCAATCTTGATGGGCAAGATACCACTGCACCGTCTTTTCGAGGCCACTGCTGAAGGTTTCTTGGGGCTGCCACCCCAATTCTCGCTGAATTTTACGGGCGTCAATGGCGTAGCGGCGATCGTGGCCGGGGCGATCGCTCACAAAGGTAATCAAGCTGCGGTAATTCAAATCAGACCGGGGCACAAGGGTTTGCAGCAGATCACAGAGGGTTTGCACCACCTCAAGGTTCGGCTTTTCGCAGTTGCCACCAATGTTGTAGGTTTCCCCCACCCGCCCCTTTTGCCAGACGGTATAGACCGCGCGGCAGTGATCTTCAACGTAGAGCCAATCCCGCACATTTTGACCATCGCCATAAATGGGTAGCGGTTGCCCCGCCAAGGCTTGGCAGATCATCAGGGGAATCAGTTTTTCGGGGAACTGGTAGGGGCCGTAGTTGTTGGAGCAATTGGTTGTCAGGGTGGGCAGACCGTAGGTGTGGTGGTAGGCACGCACAAGGTGATCTGAGGCGGCCTTTGAGGCGGCATAGGGGCTGTTGGGGGCATAGGGGCTGTCTTCGCGAAAGGGCGGATCTTCAGGGCCAAGGCTGCCATAGACTTCATCGGTGGAAATATGAATGAAGCGGAACTGCTCCTGTGCTCCAGTGGGTAACTGTTGCCAGTAGGTTTTGACCTCCTCTAGGAGATTGGCGGTGCCCACAACATTGGTTTGGATAAAGTCTTGGGGACTATTGATGGAGCGATCCACATGGCTTTCGGCAGCAAAGTGAATCACGGCATCGGGCTGAAAGGTTTGCAATAGCTCTTGGACAAGGGGGCGATCGCCCACATCCCCCTTGACAAACTGATAATTGGGCAGTTGCTCCAGCATGGCCAAGGTTCCAGGGTGGCAGGCATAAGTCACTTTATCGAGGTTGAGCACTGCACCCCAGCCTTCCGTAAGGGCTAAGCGCACAAAGTTGGCGCCAATAAAACCACCCCCACCCGTTACCAAAAACTTGATCATGGACACTGACACCAGCAGATTCTGGCTTGCATCATACCAAGACTAGACACCTGTTCAGAAAAAGACGTTTACTAGGAATGAACATTTGCTCAGGCGGACAATCATGGATGAATTTATGGCGGCAGCGATCGCCGAGGCAGAGCAAGGACTCAAAGAGGGCGGCATTCCCATTGGCTCGGTCTTGGTGCGCAATGGCCAAATCATTGGTCGCGGCCACAACCAACGGGTGCAGCGGGGCAGTCCGATTCTGCATGCGGAGATTGACTGTCTGGCCAATGCGGGTCGCATCGGTCGCTACGATGATACAGTACTGTACTCAACCCTCATGCCCTGCTATCTCTGCGCCGGTGCGGTGGTGCAGTTTGGCATCAAAAAAGTGATTGCGGGTGAATCCCAGACCTTTCCGGGGGCGCGGGAGTTCATGGCAGCCCACGGCGTTGAGGTGATTGACCTGAACTTGGAGCGATGCCAGCAGTTAATGCGGGACTTTATTACGCAACATCCCCAGCTCTGGTTCGAGGACATTGGCGAACTCACCTCTGAAGGAGAGTAGCAAAATTCAGGAGACAGGAATACGCGGCAAGCGGTTCTTGAAGCCGCAGAGAATTTCCCAAGTAATTGTGCCTAGGGTATCCGCCCAAGTTTCTACGGTTAGGCAATCCTCGCCATCTTCGCCTAGGAGCGTGACGACATCCCCCTCTTGCAAGCCATCAATGTCACTGACATCAATCATCAGTTGATCCATCGTAATGGCTCCCACTTGGCGCACCCGTTTTCCTTGAACCAAGACTTCAAGCTTGTTGGAAAGAAGGCGGGGCACCCCATCGGCGTAGCCAATGCCAACAACGGCAATTTTCATCGGCTTGGGGGCAATGAATTGGTGGCCATAGCTAATGCCCGTATGGGCGGGAATCTCCTTCAACAGGGTAATGCGCGATCGCACTTGCATGACTGGTCGCAGCGGCACCACCTCCCGTAAATGGGGGGCAGGATACACACCGTAGAGACTCAAACCAATCCGCACCATGTCATAGTGGCTACTGCGATTGGCCAAGGTGGCGGCTGAATTCGCCATGTGACGCCGCACCGATCCCAACCCAAGGGGAGCAAGTTCTTGACACACCTGCTCAAAATAGGCCTGCTGCTGGTGCATCAAACTGGGGTCAGGGTCATCGGCACTGGCAAAGTGGGAATAAATCCCTTGGATGCGGAGGTTGGGTAACCGCTGCACAAACTGCACAAAACCCACGGCATCTTGCCACGGACAGCCCAAGCGAGACATGCCCGTATCAATCATCAAATGGACATCAAGGGGTTCCCGCAGATGATCGGCGTAGTCGGAGAAAATTAGGGCTTGCTTGGGTGTAGAGAGGGTGGGCTGAAGCTGCCACTCGGCCATCATCTGCACCTGCACGGGCAAATTGACGGATCCCAAGACCAAAATTGGCGCTGTAATCCCCGCCTGCCGTAGGGCAATCCCTTCGGGAATTGTTGCCACCCCTAGCCAAGTTGCACCGTGGGCTAAAACCGTCTGTGCCACCGTGAGGGCACCATGACCATAGGCATCTGCTTTCACCACGGCTAAAAGTTCCGTTGTTGGTGCCAGCCATTGGCGAAGATGTTGGGTATTGGCTGCCAAGGCCGCCAAATCAATTTCAATCCATGCGCGCTCACACTCCTGGGAACTGGTGAGCTGTTCCTGACTGAGCATTGTTTTTCCTATCCTCACACCATAATTCCCCAGTAGGGGGTGACGAAACTTACAGCCACAGGTGCTCTGTGATTCAATGTATAGCACCCTATGTTCGGTCTTGGCGTCAATTATTCGGTTCTTGGCAAAACCTGCTAGAGTGGCACTACAGCCCTTTTCTCAGACCTAGCGTCCATAGAGGGGATGTATTGTGGCTCTCACGGTTTGGAGCGTGTTTCATCCCGGTGAAAAGGGCGGTAGATTGGCTGTGGTTGCTCTCTTGCTGAACGGGGCAATGTCATTTTTGTTGGTGTGAGGTCGAGGTTCGAGTGGACAACTGGCACAAGACATCCCTAGGGCTAAATCCTCTGGGAGCGATTGGCGTGTTTGACAGTGGGGTGGGGGGCCTAACGGTTTTACAGGCACTCCAACGCCTTTTACCCCAAGAATCGTTTCTCTACTTTGGGGATACAGCACGGTTGCCCTATGGAACTCGCCGCCGCAGTGAAATCCTGCAATATGTGCGGGAGATTTTGACGTGGATGCATTCCCAAGGCGTCAAGATGGCGGTAATGGCCTGCAATACTAGTTCAGCCCTTGCCTTGGCACAGGTTCGCAGTGAGTTTCCCTTTCCGATCCTTGGCTTGATTGTCCCCGCTGCCAAGATGGCAGTCACGCTGGGAAAGCGCATTGGTGTCATTGCTACCCCCGCAACGGTTAAAAGCGGTGCCTATGCACGGGCACTTCAGGAACTCTCACCCACAGTGGCGATCGCTCAAGTGGCTTGCCCTGAGTTTGTCCCCCTTGTGGAAAGCAATTGCCTAGAGGGCGATCGCGTCCACCGCATTGTTTGTCAGACCCTAAACCCCCTAGTTCAATTTGACCCCGATACCCTCATTTATGGTTGCACCCATTACCCCCACCTGCGCCCTGTGATTGAGCAGTATTTGCCCGCAACGGTTCATCACCTTGATCCTGCCCATGCCGTTGCCCGTGCAACAGTGCGCAAACTAGAAGCCATGAATTTAGCGACTCCTTGCCCCCAAGGCCAAGTGCACTTTTATGTCAGTGGGATACCCGAACAATTTGCCCAGTTAGCCAGTCAATGGCTGGGATACTACCCAACGGTGGAGCATCTATCCTTGAGTGTCTTGACCCAATTCTATCCGCCATTAGAGATAACCGCCCCGCCACCAGAGGTCTCCGTGGTTGTTGCCAGCTAGGTGCCCTTGGGAATTTTGGCACAATAGAACTATGCCATCTGGCTGTGTTGTCTATTCACCACCCTTGGAGGATTCCCGTGAGTAGTACCAGTAACTTTCAAGAGGCGATTCGCGAGGCGCGTAGTAGCGCGATCGTCGGTCCCAATGTGATTCGCAATGCCCTGCCCTTTGTCGGTGGTGGCCTCGTCCTGACGGCGGTGGGTAGCTGGGGTGGTCTGGGCGTGCTTGCTGCTGCGCCCCAACTCTTCATGCCCACGTTTATTGTGGCCATTATTGCTGAACTTGTCCTCTTTTTTGTGGCGCAGGGAGCCGCTCGCAAAGGGAACAATGGGCTAGCCCTACCCCTGTTGGCCACCTACAGTTTGCTATCGGGTTATACGCTCTCTGGATTGATTGCCCTTGCCCTCAGCACCGTGGGCATTATGGGGATCATCATTGCCGCTGGCGGCTGTGGCATCACGTTTATGGCCGCTAGTCCCATTGGTTCCAATCTGTCGGAACGCGATGGCTTTGCCCTTGCCAAAACGGTACAACTGGGGATTATTGCCCTGCTGGTGGTGCTCGTTCTCCAGTTAGTCTTCAGCTTCTTTGGTGTCTTTACACCCACGTTTCTGGAAATTGCGATTTCTGGCATTGGTGTCGTGCTCTTTGTGGGGGCTGCGGTGGTGGACTTCTTTGTGCTGCCCCGTACCTACCGCGATGATCAGTACCTCTCTGCTGCCCTTTCGATGTACTTGACCTACATCAACCTGTTTATCTTTATCCTGCGGTTACTGATTGCCCTCAATCGCAGTCGCTAAAACAGCAGATGACACTGGGCATGATCCCGGAGCAGATGGTCACAGAGAACGAGAGCTACCATTGCCTCGACCATCGGCACCGCTCGCGGTAACACACAGGGATCATGCCGCCCTTTTGCCGCTAGAATGGTTTCTTCACCCGCTTGGTTCACGGTTTTCTGGGCTTGGCCAATGGTGGCGGTGGGCTTAAAAGCTACCCGCAAAATAATGTTTTCGCCATTGGAGATGCCCCCCTGAACCCCCCCAGAACGATTGGTGCGGGTGCGAATGCGCCCCTGTTCATCGGTATAGAACTCGTCATTGTGCTCTTGACCCGTGAGCAGGGTACCGGCAAAGCCAGAACCAATTTCAAAGCCCTTACTGGCGGGCAGCGACATCACCCCCTTGGCAAGATCTGCTTCTAGTTTGTCAAAGACGGGGGAGCCTAGGCCGACAGGCACATTGCGAACCACACACTCAATGACACCGCCAATGGAGTTGGCTTGCCGCCGCACCTCATCCACAAGGGCAATCATCTTTTCTGCGGTGGTGGCATCGGGACAGCGCATGATATTCGCCTCAACGGCAGCCGCTGCCACGGTATCAGGATCAACAATGGCTTCAATGTCCTTGACCCGCTTGACGTAGGCAATGATTTCGGTACCCGCGACTTGAGCCAGAATTTTGCGGGCGATCGCCCCCGCTGCAACCCGCCCAATGGTTTCCCGTGCCGAGGAACGCCCACCCCCTTGCCAGTTGCGAATCCCGTATTTGCCGTCATAGGTAGCATCTGCATGGGAGGGACGATAGACCTGTGCCATTTCGGCATAATCTTCGGGGCGAGTGTCCTTGTTGCGCACCAGAATCGCAATGGGCGTGCCGAGGGTTTTGCCCTCAAAGACCCCGGAGAGAATTTCACAGCGATCGCTCTCTTGGCGAGGGGTCGTGAGACGACTTTGGCCGGGGCGGCGGCGATCCAGTTCCTTTTGAATATCCGCTTCTGACAGTTCCAATCGGGGAGGGCAGCCATCCACAACCACCCCCACACCGCCCCCGTGGGATTCACCAAAGGTGGTGACGCGAAAGAGATGCCCAAACGTATTGCCCATAGTGATTTCTGAAACCTACGATCCGCTCACCCGAAAGGCCATGCCACAGCCACAGGTTTGACTGGCATTGGGATTGTGGAAGCGAAAAGCGCCCCCCATTAAGTCTTCGATGTAATCCACCCGCAAGCCCCGCAACATCTCAGCCGCTTCCGCCGCGATCGCGATCGTCCAGCCTTGGGACTGGGTGAGCACATCCGTCGGCTCGGGTTCGGCCACAAGGGCAAGATCGTAGCGCCAGTCACTGCACTCACTGGGTTGCACCTGAATCCGCAGAATGGCTGCTTGGCCTCGACTGACGCCATGGGCTTGGAGACGTTCCAACTCTTGAATGGCTGCGGGGGTCAATTCCACCATCTTGCACCAAACTAGCGGGAACCATCAGTATATCGTGGTTTTAGGAGGTTGGTGAGAGCTGCCTTGGCGTTGGGGTAGTCAAATTGAAATCCCGTAGCCAGCGTTCGCTCCGGCAAGACCCGCTGCCCCTTGAGCACCACATCAGCTCCTTCCCCAAGCAGCAATTGGAGAACTGGGGCAGGCACAGGCAACCAAGAGGGGCGCTGCATCACCTCTCCTAATACCCGGCAAAAGTCCGCCATCGTCAGTGGCTCTGGGGCGGTGGCATTGTAAACCCCCTGCATTCCCGCTTGATCCACTGCGGCTAGAATCAGGCGCACTAAGTCCTGCTGATGGATCCACGAAAACCACTGCTGACCCGAGCCAAGGGGCCCCCCTAGATATAACTGAAAGGGCAATAGGAGCTTGGCCAGTGCCCCCTGCTCGCCGAGGACAATGCCAAAACGGAGAATTACGAACCGCACCCCTAAATCCGTTACCCCTTGGGCAGCCGCTTCCCAGTCCACACAGACCTTGGCCAGAAAATCATTTCCCGCTGCATGGGTTTCGACAAACATTTCTGTATCGCTAGTGCCGTAGTAGCCAATGGCAGAGGTGGAGACCAATACCTGCGGGCGCTGTTGACATTGGGCGATCGCCTGCACCAACTGCTGTGTGCCGACAACCCGGCTATCGTAGATCTCCTGTTTGCGCTGCGCTGTCCAGCGACCATTGGCAAGGGGTTCTCCTGCCAAGTTAATTACTGCATCCGCCCCCTCAAGGGCAGCAAACCAGTCCCCGGCGGCTTTGGGGGTATAGCCCACCCATTCAACATGGGTCATGCCAGCGAATTGTTTGGCGGCTTTCGCCGAGGAGCGTACTAAGGCAACCACGTGATCGCCGCGATCGCTCAGGGCGCTGACGACCTGCTGCCCGACAAATCCAGTAGCACCGGTTACAACGACTCTCATAGATGCCTATCCATGGGTTGCGCTGGACGCTTTTGCCTCAAGGTCGGCCACCACGGGTTGCCACTCTGTACCGTAGCGTTCCCGCAGGGCGTGCCAAGCTGCCACTTGACCTGCGGCGTATTCACCGGGTTTGCCCCATTGCAAAAAGGCGCTGAGGACAGATTTTTCATTGGCATCGAGAAAGCGAATGGCGTAGGTGGGAAAGTTGCCCCGCTTGGCTTGCCCCTCCTCGAAGCGAACTTTGGCCACCTGATCCATATTCAGGTGAAACTCAAAGTCCTCCGTGTGCATATTGGCATAGCGCCCCTTGGGCAGTTCAGCATAGAAAACCTTGGTGAGGGGCGATCGCACCTCCAGAACGGCAGTTTCGTTTGTAACCACAAGGCGCAGTAGCCCCAATTGCTCACAATCCCTGAGGAATTGCTGAAAGGAGGGAGAAGTATCAGACATCGTTGGTGCATCAGCTATGAACGCTTCTTCCACTGTGACGCACAGGGGATGCTGATGCAAGACTGCCAAGTTGGTCTTTGTTATTTGGCCTTGGCCAAGTGCAGCACCACCCCCAAGCCTGCTCCCATGTCCTCCGGGGTCACCTTACCATCGTGGTTGGCATCGAGGGCATCAAACACTGCATCCGTTCCCAGCCACTCTTCGCGGGTAATAATGCCATCGCCATCGAGGTCATAGACATGGAAGAGTTCTTCTGCTGCATGGGTGAGGGTTTCCGCCCCTTCAAGGCGGGCCAGTCGCTGCGTCAAGAGATCCTCAAGGGTCTCCAGTGCCTTGGTGAAGCCCTTAATGCCCTCATCCAGTTTTTCACTGGCCATCTCATCAGCCGCGTGCATCCTGCGGAAGGTGGCTTCATCCATAGCGACTTTTTCAATGTCAAGGGTGGCAGCGATCGCCGGATCCAACTTGCGTTTTAGCTCGCCACTGGTATTTTGTAGCTCTTGGAGCAAGGCCGGGGAAATGGTGAGCAAATCGCAGCCGGCCAGTTCAATGATTTCGCCAATGTTGCGGAAGCTAGCGCCCATCACTTCGGTAGGATAGCCGAATTTCTTGTAGTAGTTGTAGATTTTGGTGACGGAAATCACCCCTGGATCCTCAGGCCCCGGATACTCGGCACGACCTGTTTTTTTCTTGTACCAGTCGAGAATGCGCCCAACAAAGGGGGAAATCAATGTCACACCCGCCTCAGCGCAGGCGATCGCCTGATGGAAGCCAAACAGCAGGGTTAAATTGCAGTGAATGCTCTCTTTTTCGAGAATTTCGGCTGCACGAATGCCTTCCCAAGTCGAGGCAATTTTAATCAGCACGCGATCGCGCCCCACGCCTGCGGCTTCGTATTGGCCAATCAACTCCCGCGCCTTTTGCACTGTAGCTTCTGTATCGTAGGAGAGCCGCGCATCTACTTCCGTTGAGACCCGACCGGGGATAATTTGCAAAATTTTCAAGCCAAAGGCCACCGCCAAGCGATCCACAGCAAGGGAGACAATCTCACGGGGAGTAGCACCAGACCCCAAATCAGCTTTGGCTTTGCGCAGGGTTTCATCGACAATGGGCTGGTACTCCTTCATTTGGGCAGCAGCTGTAATCAACGAGGGATTCGTGGTGGCATCGCGGGGGGTGAATTTTTCAATGGCGAGGATGTCTCCCGTATCAGCGACCACAACTGTCATTTGTCGCAACTGTTCCAGCAAGTTCATGAGACAGGTCTCCCAAAGGTGTCCCTTTCATTATCGTTCGCCAGCCCCAGGGTCGGAGAAAGCACCGTAACAAAGCGCAATATGTCACCCCTAGGTTCTCTCAGTGCGATCGCTGAGCAACCAACCTTGCGCCTCAACCCGCGATCGCCAGTGCTGCCAGTGCTGCTCAAGTTCCTGCCCCATTTCGGGAGTATTGAGGTGATTGCGCCAAAGAATCAGGGCATCCTCTGGGGGGTTCTCGTAGTAGTGGGGACGCCGTCCGACCAGTTCAAAGCCAAAGTGCTGATAGAGTCGTTGGGCGGCTGCATTGCTGGCGCGTACTTCCAACGTTGCCCACTGGCGATCGCCCCCTTGATGCCCCAGTTGCAAGAGCCGACACAGCAGTAACCCCGCTAACCCCTGCCGCCGGTACTGCGGATGCACCATCAACAGCACAAGGTGCAATTCATCGGCAATCCCCCAGCTCACGCCACAGCCGCACACCCCATCAAGGGTGGCCACCACCAGCAGCGTATGTTGCGGATTCTCCAACTCACGGGCATAGCCCTGGTGCGACCAAAAGCCCTTCAGACACACCTGATCCAGTTGAACGATGCTATCTAAATCCTTGATCGTTGGGCGTCGTAATTCTAATTGCCCCATGGCCGTTGCCTGCAAGGGAGAGTGCTATCATGCAGAGGAAATGGTACCGTGTAGCAGCGCTATGGCAGAAGAGACGCCCACCCAAGCCCCCAAAAAAGAAAAGCCCCCCGCCATTGAGGATAAACCCTTTGCTGAGTTTATTAATGAGGCTTTTTTGCCTGCTCTCCAGAACGCCCTCAGCGCCAAAGTGGGGGATGTGAGTCTGCGCCTAGAGGAGAATACCGTGATGGGTGAGTGGGGCAAGGGAATGTATCAGTTTCGCCTCTACTTCCTAGAGGGGGATATCCAAGGGCCGAAGGCTTTTGTCTGTAGCAGCGGTGGCATTACCCCCAGCACCATTGAGCCATTTTTGGGGGATGAGCGTAAAGTAACGCTTGATCTCTTGGTCTTTGGGGTGATGCAGCGCCTGAATGGCCAAAAGTGGTTGGGAGGCAATTAGCGAGAGTATGGCCACAGCAATTCAAGTGGGCGATCGCGCCCCTGACTTTGAACTCACGGCTGCCGATGGCCGCAAGGTGAAGCTCTCCGACTTTCGTGGCAAAAAGAACGTTGTCCTCTACTTTTACCCCGCCTCAGAAACCCCCGGCTGCACGATTCAAGCCTGTGCCTTTCGCGATGCCTACAGTGTTTTCCAAGAACTGGGTGCTGAAGTGATTGGCATTAGTGGCGACCCCGTGGAGCGGCAGCAGGGCTTCCAGAAAAATCACCAACTCCCCTTTCTCGTCCTCAGTGATCCCGGCAACAAGGTTCGCCAGCAGTATGGTGCCTCTTCGCTCTTTGGTCTCTTTCCGGGGCGGGTCACCTATGTCATTGATCAAAAGGGTGTGGTGCGCTACGTTTTTGACTCTATGCTCAACTTCAAAGCCCACGTAGATGAGGCGCTCAAGATTTTGCGTCAGTTGGCCAGTGCCACTGCCTAAAACCAGCGATCGCAATCACACCCCAACGGTAAGCGAGTTCACTGCCAAGGCCGACTCCCTAGGGCTAGGGTAGAGCCATTCTTCTTAGGAGTTTGGCCATGCGTTCCTACCTTGCCCTTGTACCTGCGGTGACCCTCTTTCTGTTGCCCCTTGGTTCTCTCAGCCTTGCGCAGGGAACGACCCCTGTGGTGAGTCAGCCTTCCAGTCTTGTGGCGCGGCTGCGGGCGAATCTGCCGAACCGTGGTGTTCCCGGTAGTCGCTTTGGGGGGGCAACCCGTGGAGCCTGTGTTAGCGGCAGTGAACGTTTAACCGCCTTACTCCCTGATACCCACCTTGGCCAAACGGCTGTGGCGACACCAACCCTCTTTGTTTTTGTGCCCAAGAGCAAAGCCACGCAGGGGGAAGTGGTGATTGCTGATGCTGAGCATCGTCCCCTAGCAACAATGGTGGTGGATCTACCCGCTGAACCGGGGATTCTGGCACTGAAGCCCAATGTGCAACTCCAACCCGGCCAAGACTACCGCTGGACCTTTACCCTACTGTGTGGTGCTGATGCCGATGATCCCTCCGCCTTTATCTCTGTCAGTGGCGTGATTTCGCGGGTGCAGCCGGCCACGGATTTGGCAAAGCAACTTCAGGGCAAGAGTGGGGGCGATCGCCTTGGGGCAGCAGTTGATGCGGGTCTTTGGTACGAAACCTTGGCGATTTTGGCCGAGCTGCAAGGGAATGAAGCCACACGGAACCTAGCCCGCAGTGAATGGGTCGCCGTATTATCTGCCGTTGGTCTAGGGAGTATTGCCCAAGCACCCCTAGTACAATAAAACTGAATGAGTTAGCGCGGTGGTTGCGGGAGTCTCTCACTCCTGAGGAAAGTCCGGGCTTCCAAAAGACCAAGCTTGCTGGGTAACGCCCAGTGCGGGTGACCGCGAGGATAGTGCCACAGAAATATACCGCCGATGGAGGGAAACCTCACAGGCAAGGGTGCAACGGTGCGGTAAGAGCGCACCAGCAACATCGAGAGGTGTTGGCTCGGTAAACCCCGGCTGGAAGCAAGGTGTGCTAGCGCTAAGGAACCAGGGTTGGTCTTTTCCCCAGTTCTTTGCTAGCCAGAGCCGCTAGAGGCACTTGGTAACAAGTGTCCCAGATAGATAACCACCCTTTGAACAGAACCCGGCTTACGTCTAACTCATTCATTAATCATTTTTTTATGATCTTGAGAAATGCCCCCTGGGGACGTGCCCTTGACTCTTTTCTGCCTCTGTATTGAAGTCCGTCTATGGTGAAGCTGGGTTACCTTGGCCCAGTGGGCACCTACAGCGAAGAAGCTGCCCAAAGCTATGCCCAATGGCAGCAACAACAGGGAGTATGCCTTTGCCTTGTGCCGATGATCACGATCGCCGGCTGTCTGGAGGCATTGGCGGTAGGAGAATTAGATTTAGCGCTGGTGCCCAGTGAAAACTCGGTTGAGGGCAGTGTCAACATTACCCTTGATTCGCTGTGGCGACTGGATACGCTGCACATTCAGTACGCCTTTATCCGCCCCATTGTCCATGCCTTCATTGCCCAAACCACAGATTTCGCCCAAATTCAAGCGGTCTATTCCCATCCCCAAGCTCTCGGGCAGTGCCAGCGCTGGTTACAAGCCCATCTTCCCCATGCGCGCCAATGTCCGGTGACCTCCACCGCCGAAGGGCTGCAATACGTGGCTCAATCCGATCGGGTGGGGGCGATCGCCTCCGTACGAGCCGCCCAACTCCATCAACTACCCATTGTCGCCACCGAAATTCAGGATATTCCCGACAATTGCACGCGGTTTTGGGTGGTGAGTCGCCAACAGGGGGATGGCTGGCCCCAGCCGGGGGATACCCACACTTCCATTGCCTTTAGCCTGAAGGCCAATGCCCCCGGTGCCCTGCTCAAGGTGCTGCAACTCTTTAGCGATCGCCAGATTAACCTCAGCCGCATTGAATCGCGCCCCAGCAAACGTGCTTTGGGGGATTATCTCTTCTTTGTTGACTTAGAGGTGAATGGTCGCCCTGATGTGGTGGCTGATTGTCTGCTGGCGCTTAAGGACGCTACAGATGTGTTGAAAGTCTTTGGTAGTTATCAATTTCTAGACCTCGGAGAATAGATTGGCCATGCGTATCGGTGTCCCCAAAGAAATGAAGGATCAAGAATTCCGCGTCGGTCTGACGCCAGCAGGGGTACAAAGTCTGCGGGAGCGCGGCCATGAGGTTCTCATTGAAAGTGGCGCGGGGGTGGGTTCAGGCTTTCTCGATGAGGCCTATGTTGCCGCAGGTGCCCAAATTGTGTCCACGGCTCAAGCCGCGTGGGATGCCCAACTGGTGGTCAAAGTCAAGGAACCCTTGCCCTCGGAGTATCGCTATTTGCGTTCTGGCCAACTGCTCTTTACCTACTTGCACCTTGCCGCTAGTCGGGAGCTGACGGTGGCTCTGTTGGAATCGGGGATTACCGCGATCGCCTACGAAAGTGTTGAAGAAACGCATCACCAACGCAGCTTCCCGCTGCTAACCCCCATGAGCATGATTGCCGGTCGCTTGGCAGTGCAGTTTGGTGCCCGCTTCCTAGAGCGTACCCAAGGGGGGCGGGGAGTGCTCCTCAGTGGCATTCCGGGGGTGCGGCCGGGGCGGGTTGTCATTTTAGGGGGCGGTGTCGTCGGCACAGAAGCGGCGCGGATGGCTGTGGGTTTGGGGGCACAGGTGAGCATTCTCGATATTAATGTCGAGCGTCTCAAGTACCTAGAAACCCTCTTTGGCGCCCGGGTGGAGTACCTCTACAGCAGTTCTCACCTCATTGCTGAGCTATTGCCCCAAGCGGACTTAGTGATTGGTGCTGTCCTTGTGCCGGGTCAGCGTCCTCCCTGTTTGGTGCCCAAGTCCCTTGTGCAAACGATGCGCCCCGGAGCAGTGATCATTGATGTGGCCGTGGATCAAGGGGGCTGTGTGGAAACGCTGCGACCCACGACCCATTCCAACCCCACCTATACCGCCTTTGGTGTGGTTCACTATGGCGTGCCGAATATGCCGGGAGCCGTGCCTTGGACAGCCACCCAAGCCCTGACGAATAGCACCTTGCCCTATATTCTTTGCCTCGCCGATCATGGCGATCGCGCCCTCGAACTCTCCCCTGCCCTTGCCAAGGGTCTAGTGGTCAAGCAGCACCATTTAGTCCATCCCGATGTGCGGGTTGTCTTTCCTGATCTTTAGGCGGACGATCAAGTACCTCTGGACAGGCTGAGCCCCGTTCTCATTGACGCTCATCCCGCTAACGCTAGGCGTATAGCAGGAGATTCCCCGTTCACAGCATCTCTACGAAAAACTTGGGTCGTGCTAGTTGAAGTCCGTCCGAGGTGGAGAGAAAGTATTCCAGACCAACATCGACGCCAACCACCCGCTTCAAGACTTGCTGCAATGCTTGGGTGTTAACCGACGCTAAATCAGGGTTGGTCTGCTTTGCTTGAGTCAATCGTTGGCACTGCACGTTGAAGCTGGGGTAAGGGGCATCCGCTGGGATGATGTACTCGCTACGCACAGAGCAGGCATTGACTGGACATTTGCGCGAAGCAATCCAGTCTTTGCGCTCCCTCAGCGCATCATTCCAAACTTGGCGACACACTTCTAGATCTCTAGATCGTAGTCGATCTGCTTAGCCTGCTGCTGGGTTAGTTTTAGCCTGTACTCGTACGTCAGGGTGAGCATGAGTGGATTATAGCTATCAGTCGCACCCGATGTTCGGTGCTAGCTCAATATATCCAGCAACAAGCTGAGATTGAGTGACTGCTCCCTATGGTCGCCCGCCGCCTCACCACTACCTAACCGCTTTGCGGTATAGACGGAGCACTGCGGCGAATTTTGGTAGATTGAATGGCAAGAAACTCATTGACACAGGGGCAATAGTAACGTCACAAAGTAAAACACAAGGGGTGCCGTAAAAACATAGCTATCGGCGCGATCCAAAATGCCGCCATGCCCGGGAATCAACTGGCCAGAATCTTTGACGCCGGCATCCCGTTTCATCATTGACTCCGTTAAGTCCCCCAATAGACTGGCAATGCCAATCATGAGGCCAAACATTGCACCCAAAAGCCAAGGGAGTGGCCAGCCGAGGGAATGTGCTCCCCAAAGGGCGACGCCTAAACTCCCTAAAACGCCAAACACTGCCCCTTCTACGGTTTTCTTGGGACTGATGTGGGAAAGCCGTGTCCGGCCAAAGAGCTTACCAACAGCATAGGCACCAATATCTGCCGCCCAAATACAGACAAAGGCCAAGAGGGTTACCTGCAACCCCAAGGGCAAAGCGGTGAGTTGAAACTGCTCTGGCCAAAATCCTCCCAAAGGTAATGTTGCCTGTTGCTCCAATCCCCGCAAGCGCACCCAATAGCTTGGCAAATAGCCGCCGTAAAACAGCCCCATGATTGAAGTGGAAATGTCGGCGATCGAGGCCAGCTTGGGTTGAAATAGCAAGTAGAAGCAAATAAAAGTACCTGCGACAGGAAAGACAGCATCCGCAAGGTCTGGACGCAGCAGTGAGGTGATCAGGAGCACTTGACTCACCACGAGGGTGGTTTTAGCCGCCGGCGCACTCCCTTTGGCACGGGCTAATTCAAAGTATTCCAGTTGACCCAGATAAATCAGTGCCCCAATGCCCAGACAAAAATACCAACCGCCTAGAAAGGTCATCAGCAGCGCGAGAGCGATCGCGACAAGTCCACTGGCAATGCGGATCCAGAGCATGGTGGTGAGGGGCGGTGATAAGGGGTTACATTGAGCCGCGCGTTGAGTGTTTGCGTAGCGCGTCCAAAGAACGATCGCCGCTACAATAAAAAGTTTAATCTAAATTCACCAACGTTAAGGGAACATTAACAGACTCGCAGCCAAGACAGGATGCATGGCAATGTCCTTGCCAAGCTATAACGGATTATGGAACATCATGGGGGCAAGGGCGTCATGAAAAGCGATTGGTCTGAGGTCGATTGTATCCATGACATCCAGTCTTCCCCTTGCTTGGACGCGTGTTGAGGAGACCAGTGCTCGGGTGACGCTGCCGCTGACAAAACTTACACCCCAAGAGTTGGTTGTCCGCTGTCAAGCCGGCAGAACCCCAGATCGCGCTGCCTTTACTGAATTGTTGCGGCGATACCAATCCCATGTGGAGCGAATTATCTATCACCTCGCGCCCGACTGGGACGATCGCGCCGACCTTGTGCAAGAAGTCTGGATTCGGGTCTATCGCAACATTCACAAACTGCAAGACGCCAGCAAATTTCGGGGTTGGCTCAGCCGCATTGCCACCAACTTGTTTTACGATGAGTTGCGCAAACGCAAACGCCATCAACCGCCCCTGTCGCTGGATGCACCCCTGAAAACCCAAGAGGGTGAAATGAGCTGGGAACTTGCCGCCAGTGATGCCAGTCCCGATGACCGGTTGCGTACGGATGAATTCTATGATCAATTACGGCGGGCGATCGCCAACCTACCGGAAACCTTTCGGACAACGATTGTTCTGCGGGAAATTGAAGGCCTCTCCTACGAAGAAATTGCCCAAATCACTGGGGTTTCCCTCGGAACCGTGAAATCGCGAATCGCCCGTGCCCGACAGCGACTCCAACTAGAACTCCAACCCCACCTCGATCTCCCTTCAACCTGATGCGAATCACCCCTACCCTTTTCCTGCAAGGACAGACCCCTATGATGGACGAACTTGATCACTGCAAACGCGATACCTTTGAACTCCTGAGCGCCTACCTCGATGGTGAAGTGACGGCTGCAGAACGGCAACAGGTGGAAGCATGGCTGGCCACTGACCCCGAAGGCCAACGCCTCTATCAGCGACTCCTGACCCTCAAGCAGCAGATGCAAGAACTGCCCGTACCCTTGACCCCCTGTCCAGCGGATCGTTTGGCCGCTCAAGTGATTGCTAAGGCCCATCGCCCCCGTCGTATTTGGGTCTTAGGGAGTGCGGGAGCAACCCTAGCGGCATCCTTCGTGGCAATCCTGACGGGTCTAATTCCCAATCCCTTCCCCAGTCTGCCTGTAGCTATCACCAGTCCTGCTGGCATTGAGCCAGAGGTATCTCCCCTACCGATTGAGCCAACGGCAGTCGGTTTGATGCTCAGTCTTGACCGTCCCCCTGTGGCCATTCCCGTCAGTGAAACGGCTCCTGCGGCGCTGCCGGCACCCCGGGCAAGTTCACAGCCAAGGACTGAAGCTACTGACTAGGAATAATCTCCGGCTTGAAGGGACGCTCCAAAAGACAGTTGAGGGCAGCTTGGGGAGTGAGATGACCACTAAGAACGGCATTCACCATCGCCGTAATCGGGATATCTAACTGGTGCTGCTGGGCATAGGTGCAGAGCGCGCGAGCAGTGTTCACCCCTTCAGCCGTCCCCTTGGTCAGCGCTAGGGCTTGGGAGAGGGACTTACCGTGGGCAAGATGCCACCCCACTTGATAGTTGCGACTCAGGGCGCTGGTACAGGTGGCGAGGAGATCTCCTAACCCTGAAAGGCCGTAGAAGGTTTCCACTTGTCCGCCCCAGTGGGTACCCACCCGCACCATTTCCACCAGTCCTCGGGTAATCAGGGCAGAGCGGGCATTGACGCCCAGACCCAGACCATCATTGACGCCACAGGCGATCGCAATCACATTTTTGAAGATGCCCCCCATTTCCACACCCCGCCGATCCTCATTGCTATAGAGGCGAAAGGTGGTACTGCCCAAACAGTCCTGCACTTGCTTGGTTGCTGCTAGGTTGCCCCCCACCACTGCCGCTGCCGGTAATCCCTGCTGAATTTCACTGGCTAGGTTGGGTCCTGAAAGCACCACAAGATCGTGATGCGGGCAGTAGGTTTGCCAAATATCCGCCGCTGTGGCAAAGGTTTCTGATTCTAGGCCTTTCGTGGCACTGACAAGGATCATTTCTAAGGGGGGTTGAAGGGCGGCGACTTGGGCAGCCACTTCCCGTACAGCTTTGATGGGGAGAGCCGAAACCAGTAAATGAATGTCTTGAAAAAGAACAGCCGAGAGTGCCCCCTGCGATCGCCCCCAGCAGGAGACCGTGCAGCCCTGTTGCTCAAATAGGTATGCCAGTGTTTGTCCCCAATGACCTAAGCCCAAAATCAATACCCTTGGGGACATACCATCCCCGTCCTAGGGCGTAACCGTTAGATTTTGAAATTGTTGCTGCTGTCGTTTGCGAAAGGCCTCTGCTTCAGCATTAAGATTTTCCATTTGATCCGCCACTACTTCGTTGGGATCGCGACCATCCATCAAACGCAGGCGATTCATCAGTCCGGGCACGGAAAAGTTGCCATTCTGGGGATTAAGAATGCTTCCCAAATCATTGGCATTGCCGTTTTGTTGCCAGCCTTCCATTGGGTTATTCGTGTTTGCAGTCTGGGCAAGCGCCATACTCCCGAGATTGAGAGTGAGTGCAGCAAGGGCAAGACTGGTTAGATAGCGAGGTGTCATGGGTCACTCCTCAAAACATGCGCTAGGAATGCAGACGATAGGATGGCTCAATCGGTGCCGAGGGCTGTACAAGGGATTATACCAAGTCTTTGTCGTTGCCTAGGGGTTGCAGAAGTAGCATTGACTGGGATCGGCAACGGTTTCAGGAACCGGTACTGTGAGTTGGTGCAAACAGCGTTGACAGCGGTAACGGCTGGCTTTGATGGCGCTGGTGGGTGCGCCACACCGTTCACAGGGTAGCCCCGGCAGTTTCTCACGAGCCACAAACCCCGGCCAGCCACACTGAGGACAGCCCTGAGCCATTGCTTGAACGAGGTCAGCAGCCGCTTGAGCAATCACCTGCATGCGCGTCGGGTTCATGTGGGCCCGCATATCGGTTTCAAGGTGAATGGTGGGGCGATCGGTTTGCAGGGTGGCGATCGCCCTTTGCAACTGTTCCTCGCTTTGAATCCCTTTGAAAATTGGCGTATTGGGTAGAGGATCCGCCTGCGCCATCGCAATCAAACCATGTTCTGGAAAGCCCACCCGCTCGGCAAAGGCCAAGGCCTCTTCAAGATTGCTCACGGTGGCATGGTTAAAGTTCGTTTCTAGGGAGAGCACTTCCCCCCGCAAGACAAGGTCATGGCGGCGATCCACAAGCAGGATGAGTTCGCGATCGCTCGGAAGCATCGGAAATTGCGGATGGGGGCCAAAGCTGCCTTCACTGGCAACCACTAAGTCTGCGTCCGTTTGTGCCAGCACTGCTTCTGCCTTGGCGAGAGCCGCCTCTTCTTGGGTGCCACAGCGGGGAATTTCACGGCTAAACGTGCCAAAGCGATCGCTATCAAAATCTGAGGCCACAACTACCGTTACCCCTAAGCGAGCCAGCACCGGAGCGATCGCCTGCTCTTTGCCATGCTTGGTGGCAAGAATTGCCGTGCGTCCTTGGAAGTAGCGATCTGTGGCTCTAAACATCACCGCCAAGATAGGCCTCAATCACCTTGGGATCATTTTTAACCGTCAGGGGATCGCCCAGAGCAATGAGTTGACCAAAGTCCAATACTGCCAAGCGATCGCACAAACTCATCACCAAGGGCACATGGTGCTCAATGAGAATCACCGTCAGGTCAAAGGTCTCCTTGAGGCGACGAATTAACTCACAGAGGTCTTGCTTTTCCTTGGGGTTCATACCCGCAGCCGGTTCATCTAACAAGAGCAGGCGGGGTTGCAGTGCCAAGGCACGCGCCAGTTCAAGGCGGCGTTGTTCACCATAGGGTAAGTTGCCTGCCCGCTCGTGGCGCCGCTCATAGAGATTCACCCAGTAGAGAAGCTCCTTGGCGCGGTTTTCCAAGCGCTCCTGAGCATACCGTACAGGGGCTGCTCCCCAGAGGTTTGCCCAAAAACTGGCAGGGGCATGGAGATGCTGTCCCATGCGCACATTCTCCCAAACACTCATCTCTGGAAAGAGGCGAATATTTTGAAAGGTGCGAGCAATGCCCAACCCAGCAATCTGGTGGGGCTTAAGCAGGTGCAGGGGCTGCTGCTGAAACTGAACTTCTCCTGAGGTGAGAGGAATTAACCCCGTCAGCAGGTTAAAAAGGGTGGTTTTACCAGCGCCATTGGGGCCAATAATGCCAAAAATCTCCCCCGTTGCCACGCTAAAGGACACGCGATCAACCGCCTTGAGGCCGCCAAAGTAGCGGCACACATTCTCTAAGGTCAGGAGTGGCTGCGACATCTAGGGCTGAGGAGGGGGAAGTTTCTCGAAGGCTTGGTAGGCCATGCGCGAGACTTGGCGAATGAGTTCACTACCTCGGGGATCATTGTAGGGGCGTTTCACCATCATTGCTGCCACATAGCGTTGGCCATTGGGCATATCCACCATGCCCACATCTCCCACCACAATACCAATATCGCCAGTTTTGTGGGCAATGGTGGCCCCTTTGCCAAGACCAGCGGGCAAGAGGGTATTAGTGACCGTGCGCCGCATAATGTCCAGCAGGCGATCGCGACTACGGGGGGAGACAATTTCCCCCTGACCAATTTTCAGCATCAGCGTTGCCAAGTCGCGGGGGCTAGTGGTGTTGGTGCCCTTCATATCCGGTAGCAGATTGTTGATCACCGTATTTTCTAAGCCCCATTCCTGAAACTGTTGGTTGAGCACGGCGGCGCCCCCAAGGCGATCAATAATCATATTCGTTGCCGTGTTGTCGCTAATGGTAATCATTAAATCGGCCACCTCAAGGGCGGGGTACTGGGAATTCGGCTTTTGGTATTGCAATGTGCCCGCCTCAGAAGCAATCAGATCGGGGCGCATCGTCAGGCGTTCATGGAGCGTGACTCGTCCCTCATCCACCGCCTTGAAAAAGGCAACAAGGATGGGAAATTTAATCGTAGAGGCTGCTGGAAAGACCGCATCGCCGCCTACATTCAGAGATGCCCCGGAGTCGAGGTTAAAAAAGTACAGCCCCGCGGCCAGATTGGGTTGACGGCTCACTAATTGCTGAATTTGCTGTTGCAGGTTTGTCAGGGGACGTTCTGGGGGCAAGTTGGGGATTGGTGCTTCGGGGGCGATCGCCTGACTGGCCGTGGTCTCTAGGGACAGTTTTTCAGGCTGCAACACCGACAGCAGTGTGCCTACTATGGTGGCAAGGGCAACCACACTGACGCCAAAGCGAAAAGTCATTAAGAACAAATTGGGACGGGGAGGCGTTGGGCTAGGAAGCGGTGCTGGACGAGACAGTGAGGAAAGAGTAGAGGACGGAACCATTGAACGAGACTGAGCAACCATGCCATTTACTGTAGAGGGAAGGTGTCCGAAGCAATCGTGGCTGCGTGCTGAATCGCCCACTCCACCTGACGCAGTATGCCCCGCAACAGCGCTACTTCAGCAGCCGTGGGGTAGGCGCGCCCGAGGAGCGATCGCACCTTGGCCATACGACTAGCAGCGGTATGGGGATACAAAAAACCAATCTGGAGCAGCACCTGCTCTAAATGGTCATAAAACCCCTGCAACTGCTCAAAGGGGACGGCAGACCCTTGGGAAAAAGTTCCCCCGCTGTCGCAGACCGTCAACCACAACTCATAGCAGCATACGGCAACAGCTTGCGCCAGATTCAAAGATGGATAAGCATTAGCCGTAGGAATCTGCACCAAACCATGGGCACACTCCAATTCTGCATTCGTGAGTCCCCGATCCTCGCGACCAAAGACCAGTGCCGACTGCGGGACAGCCAACAGTTGCGGTGCCGCCTGACGCGGTGTCCACAGAGGTAACGCCAAATCCGCCACCTCTCGCCCCACCGTGGCAAAGACCCGCTGACAATCCGCCAGTGCCGTTGCGAGGGAGTCCGTCATTCTGGCTTGCTGGAGCACATCCTCTGCATGAACCGCCCAGCGACGGGCTAGCTCTCCCTTGGGATCACAGCGGGGACTGACAATCCACAACTGCTGTAACCCCATATTTTTCATCACCCGGGCAATGCTGCCGACATTGATCTCCCCTTGGGGTTCAACGAGCACAATGCGTACCAAAGGCAGGGTATCCACGCTTGCTGGCTGAGCCAAAATAAAAAAATAATTAACATTTTCTAGATGATTTTAGAAGACTTCTTTAATCTTTCTCAAGTCCTTACAAATTCAGGACTTTGCTGCATATTTCATAAAATTTAATAACTGTAACACGCTTAGTACGGTTCTTAGCGCAATCAGTAGAATTGGAAATAACTTTTTAGGTGTGACCCCTACTCGCAAACCGCGTTCCCTTGCTTAGGAAGTTCTCCAGAGATTTCCTAGGTACAGTCCTGTTCTAAAACATGGGGGACACAAAGGGGGCTTCTCTCCTATAGAGACTTTCACCGTTTTAACTGTGTTCCATCCCTGTGAAGAGGGCTGGGTTTTGGGCTGGCAGCAGGGGTCTTGATTTATGTGGTGTGGTTCTGTCAACGAGGAGTCAACTCATGTGGCGTTTTATGAGCTTGCATTGGCCAAAACTCAGTGCCGTCGGCCTCCTGTACTGTGGTCTAGCCGCTGGCTTAGGTTATCTTACGAACCTACAACTGGATGCAATGCACAATCAAGCAAAAAACCAGGCAATCACCGTGCAATTGTCCCATAGCCTGAATGATCTCAATCCCTGAGTCAAGAGGCTTTAGCTTCGAGGGGGAGATCTTCCGTCAGACCAATTTCCCGTTTCAGCAGTTCGACCGACTGCGGATCAATGTAGCTTTCGCAGCAAATGAGACGGGGGATGCGAATCAACTCATGGCGGGCCGCCGCAATGGCTGCTTTGACCCGTTCCCCACTGGCGCGATCGCTAATGATCGTATGGGCACGGTGCACCAAGGCATTGAGCTTATAGCTATCGTTGGCTTGAGCCGTCACCAAGAGTAGCTCATCCCCCCGCAAACTGTGGATCATCACCTCTGCGACACCAAGGGTACCGGAACTGAGGCTGACCAACCCCAAGCAGGAGCCTTTCGGCAATTGCCGTACCACTTCCAGTTCCCGCTGGTAGTTGTAGATGTCGATGAAAAATACTCGCACGTCCTTATCGCGGGTGATGGCTTCCGTCATGCTGGCAAAATAGCGCACGGTAACGACAGTTGCAGAGGTATCGCCATCAAGGACGGTTTCTAAGTCTTCAAGAAAAATCAGCTCGACGGGAATCGGCAGCAGTTGTTGCAGTTCCTGAACAATCAGTTCGCCAGCCCCTTGATCGTGGCGGGGCACCGTCACCAAAACCCTCACCCCGGCTTTTTGGCGGGCATCAATCTCCGCAAGGAATAACTCGCGAATTTGACTTAGGGAATAGCCCATTTCGAGGAGGGTATCAACGCTTTCCTGAACAATGCGGTGCACAGGCACAACAGCGGGTCGGCGTTGGCGAGGACGGGTTTCCTCTTGGCCGAGGGCACGCACATAGATGCCCGACCCCACTTGGGGCACGACTAAACCAGCAGCTTCAAGGCGTTCGTAAACTTTGCTGATCGTGTTGCGGTGCAATCCAGTTTGCATGGCCAGCTGCCGCGTACTGGGCAAGCGATACCCCGGCGGAAATTGCCGTGCAGCGATCGCAAAACTAATTTGGTTAAAGAGCTGAGTTGAAGCAGGAATTTCGCTATCTGGTTGGATGTGGAATTGAACCATACGTGTCCTTTCGCCCATCAGGTACTGTCCTAGAGGGATACGCCCTCCTTGGTGTGGCTATGCCAGATGCAAAACCTACCCCCAATCGCTGCATAAACCGTCACAGTTAGTGAGTAATTTTACCGCACTTGCTACCGATCGTTCTTTTTGGGGCGATAAAGCACGGTTACAGGGTCACCACCAAGTTGTCGCGGTGGACAATTGTATCGGCAGCGGCATAGCCGAGGATGTTGGCCAATTCCGTAGATTGTTGCCCCTGCACACGCCGGATTTCTTCACTGTTGTAGTTGACAAGGCCACGGGCAATTTCAGTGCCTGTGGGGTCACAGAGCTTCACGGCATCTTGGGCTTGAAACTCCCCTGCAACACGGGTGATGCCTGCTGCCAAAAGAGACTTGCCACCCACAGTAATGGCCTTAACGGCACCCTCATCGAGCCACAACTCGCCTTTGGGAATGAGGGCACGAGCAATCCAGCGTTTGCGGGCATTGATGGTTTTGGGACGAGGTTCAAAGTGGGTGCCCAAGGGCTCACCCGCAAGGATTTTTAGCAGGTTGGTGGGCGATCGCCCATCGGTAATGACAGTGCGTACGCCGGCTTCGGTGGCAATCTCGGCAGCCCGAATTTTGGTGGCCATGCCCCCCGTGCCCCAAGGGGAGCCAGCAGCACCAATTTGAATCGTTTGGGCTAACTCGGCTAAGGAGACCACCCGCTCAATGGGAACGGCTGTTTTATCAATGCGCGGATCTGCTGAGTAGAGGCGATCGACATCCGTGAGCAAAAATAACCAATCGGCTTCCACTAAGCTTGCCACAAGGGCTGAGAGGGTATCATTGTCGCCAAACTTGAGTTCATCCACTGCTACCGTGTCGTTTTCATTGACAATGGGGATGACGCCCAGTTCAAACAGCGCCTGGAACGTGTTGTAGATATTCAGGTAGCTCTGGCGATCCACAAAATTTTGCCGCGTCACGAGGATTTGGGCAATCGGCTGGCGCAGGACTGAAAAAAGATCATCGTACATGCGCATTAGGTGTCCCTGCCCCACTGCTGCCACCGCCTGTTTTTGGGCTAATTGTTGGGGACGCTCTGTTAAGCCCAAGCGCACAGCACCCACACCCACCGCCCCAGAGGAGACGAGTACCACGCGATCGCCCCGCCGTTGACAGTGACACAGCACCTCCACTAATTGGGCAATGGTGGCCAAGGCCAGATTTCCTTCTTTACCCCCCGTTAAGCTCGATGTGCCAATTTTGACGACCAGTGTTTGTGCCATGGGGAGTCGGGACGGATATTGACCAGTGGGTATAGGATCAGACGTGCTCATTGTATCGCGGTGGGAGACAGCCAATGAACTCAGGGTTTTGGTCTGAGGTGCTGGAAACCTGTCAACAGATTCAACAGGTGGTTGCCCCCCGTTTGCTGGAGTGGGCAGGGCAATCCCCCAGCGATCGTAAAGCCGATGGCAGCCTTGTTACCCGCGCCGACCTTTGGGCCGATCAGAAAATCACCGAAATGCTGCAACAACGCTTTCCCCACCACGGCTGTCTGAGTGAAGAGGGCAACCATACCTACGGTGGTGAACAGTGGTGTTGGATCATTGATCCCATTGATGGCACGACTAACTACAGTCATGGTTTGCCCATTTGGTGTATTGCCCTCAGTCTGCTCTACCAAGGCACACCCGTATTTGGCTATGTGCACGTTCCCGGCTTTCAGCAGACGTTTCATGGCTTCTATCAAGCCCCTGACCATGCCAACGGTGCCTATTTGAATGAGAAACCCATTCGCGTTAAGGTCAGTGAGCCAACGTTGCAGACGTTTTTTAGTCTTTGTGCCCGCAGTACCGATGTGCTCAAGCGCTCCTTCCCCTGCAAAATTCGCATGTTAGGAGCCGCCAGTTACAACTTGCTGACCGTTGCTGCGGGTTATACCCTCGGTGCTGTGGAGCGCACACCTCGCATTTGGGATGTTGCCCCCGCTTGGCCGATTGTCCATGCTGCTGGTGCCCACTGGCAATGGTTAGACCCGCCAGAACCTTGGCAAAGAATGTTTCCCATTCAGCCGGGGCAGGAAGCCGGCAGTCGCATCTTCCATACACTGGTGAGTGCTAGTCCTAGCTTGGGGCAATTTTTTGCGGCGTACATTATCTAAAATGCAGCTGGAGGGGATCTGCTCATCAAAAATCATGCAAAGCAATCTTTATGAAAGCGACTTTTATGCTTGGACCCTAGAGCAGGCAAAGTTACTCAAGACAGGCGACTTTGGCCATCTTGATATTGCCCACCTAGTAGAGGAAATCGAAGCCTTGGGACGGCAGGAGCGGCAAGAACTAAAAAACCGCCTCGGTGTTTTGATTGGGCATTTGCTGAAGTGGGAGTATCAGCCAGAAAGACGCAGTAAAAGTTGGCGAGTCACGATTCAGATGCAACGACGCGAGATTAAGGATTTATTGGAGGAAAATCCTAGCCTTCAGTCTTATCTAACGAAGGCGATCGCCAAAGCCTATTTGGCAGGACTCGACTTAGTGTGCTTGGAAACGCCCCTAGACTATCCAGATTTACCCCCAACCTGTCCCTATACCCTAGAACAATTGCTTGACCCAGACTTCCCGCGAGATTTGTATCCCACGGAATAGTTCACCATCAAAGGCCATGACCTCTCCTCTGTATGACACGGACTTTTATGCTTGGACCCTAGAGCAGGCGAAGTTGCTCAAGGCAGGCGACTTTGGCCATCTTGATATTGCCCACTTAGTAGAGGAAATCGAAGCTTTGGGACGGCAGGAGCGTCGGGAGCTAGAAAATCGCCTCGGGATTCTCATTGGACATCTCCTGAAGTGGGACTATCAGCCGCAAAAACGCAGTAAAAGCTGGCGAGCAACCATTCGCGAACAACGGCGAGCTGTGCAGAAACTGATCCATCAAAACCCCAGCCTGCAACCCTACTTACCCCAGGCGATCGCTGAGGCCTATGAATCTGGCAAAGATTTAGTGGTGCGTGAAACCCCCTTGGACTACTCAGATCTCCCTGAAACCTGCCCCTATACACTGGGGCAACTCTTTGATCCCGACTTTCCTGCCACGAAGTAAAAAACTTCAGCGTTCTGAAGCATACTCATGGCATCAAGGCTATACTGGCAGTGACGACGTGGAGTCGCAGTATGGATACAGCCCAAATTAAAGCTCTAGTGGAAAAAGCCCTAGAAGATAAAATTCTTACCCTCGAAGAGCATGGCCAAATTATTGACGCAGTGCTTTCCGATGGCCAAATTTCCGAAGAAGAGGAAAAAATTTTACAGGAACTCCTCGAACGGGTCGCCTCTGGGGAAATTGATTCCCAGTATTAGGGTGTTTTAATCTGCACTCGCCCTTGGCGCAGGACGTACCATTCCCCCGATCGCCATTGCACGACGGTTGAAGGTTCTGGGGGGGTAAGGGGTAACTGCCACGGGTGGAGCGTCAGCACTTGGGGAAACTCACAGGCGATCGCCCCCCATTCAATGAGTGGCGGCTGACCTGAACGGTTAATACTGGTGGTGGCCAATGGTCCTGTTTGCTCGAGGAGGGCTTGGGCAGGCGGCCAATCGGGAACCCGCAAGCCAATCGTGCCTGTACCTAGGGGGTTCAAACCCGCAGGAAGTTCAGCAGCGGGCAACACCAAGGTCACGGCTCCCGGCCAATAACGCGCCGCCATGGCAGACCACTGCTCCCATTCAGCCGCACTACCGCGCACAAAGGGCCAGAGTTGCTCAGGATTGGCACCCATGAGGATCAAGGGTTTAGCCAGTTGGCGCTCCTTGGCAGCATAGATCAATTCCCCGCGATCGCACCGACTGGCCAAGGCGGGCACCGTATCGGTGGGAAAACTAATCAACCAATGGCCCGCTCGCACTGCGGCGACTAAGGCGGCCATACTCACCTGTGCCATATTTCTCCTCTACCAACCCATGGCAGCTCCTTCCCCCCGAGGATCCGCTGCCCCTTCCAATTGTCCCTGATCCAAAACGCGAATTAAGCTGGCATTCCCCCAAGGGCGGCTTTGTTCTGCCCGATAGCCCCACTGCTGCCACGTTTGAATCCAAGAACTTGGAATCGTTGGCTCGACAAAGAGGGTATCCGGCGCCCACTGCTGATGAATGCGGGGACGGGCAACGGCGGTGGCGGCATCCTGCCCTAAATCAACGACGTTCAGAAACAGTTGCAGCACAGTTGTAATAATGCGACTGCCGCCGGGGGAGCCTAAAACCATATTGAGGCGATGATCCTTTAGCACAATTGTTGGACTCATGCTCGAAAGGGGACGCTTGCCCGGTTCGATGCCATTGGCTAGGGGGGCGTTTTCTGATTGAATACCAACCACACCAAAGAGGTTGGGTTGATTGGGGGCAATGGCAAAATCATCCATTTCATTGTTGAGGAGAATCCCCGTTTGCGGCACCACCACACCCGCCCCAAAGGGACCATTGATCGTAAAGGTTAGGCTAACGACATTTCTTTGGGCATCGACAACATTCAGGTGACTGGTGTTGTCTGACTCTGCAAGTTGGATTGGGGTGGCGGCACTCACAGCACGTTGGGGACGGGCACGACGGGGAAGAATTTCGCTAACCCGCTGTTGGGCATAGCGAGGATGGGTGAGGGCCGTGACCGGCACCGGCACAAAGTCACTATCCCCGAGGTAACGGGCGCGATCGGCGTAGGCAATTTGCATGACGCTGGCTAGGTAGTGACCGCGATCGCTGGGGGTAGAAGCAGGGGGCAACAGTTGCCAGAGGTTGAGCATTTGCACAAGGGCCACACCACCAGCAGAGGGGGGTGGCATCGAACAGACCTGAAACGCACGATAGGTGCCACAAATTGGCTCTCGCCAAACGGGGGTATAGGTTCGTAAATCCTCTAGGGTGATCTTGCCCCCTTGCTGCGCCATAAACTCGGCAATCGCTCTGGCAATCCAACCCTCATAAAAGCTGCGCGGCTCGCGGGCGATCGCCCCCAAGGTTTTTGCTAACTCTAGCTGTTGAATCACCGTGCCCAAGGGGGGAACTTGGCCATCCCTGAGGAAAATGCGCGCGGCGGTAGCATCGTGCTGCAGAACGGCTTGGCGCATCGTTGCCCACTGCTGATAACGTGGGGTAACCGCAAACCCCTGTTGGGCAGCCTGAATGGCGGGTGCCACCACCTGCGACCAAGGCAGTTGACCATAGCGCTGGTGCAAAGCGGCTAAGCCAGCAACGGTGCCGGGGGTGCCTGCGGCCAAGACTCCATCCAAACTGGCGCGGGGAATCACCTCTCCCTTCGCGTTGAGATACATCGTTGGTGTCGCTTGCAGGGGGGCACGCTCCCGAAAATCAAGGGCACGCAGGGTTTGAGATTGGGCGTGATACACAAGGGCAAAGCCACCGCCACCAATCCCAGCGGCATAGGGTTCAACGACGGCGATCATGAATGCGGTTGCCACGGCTGCATCCACGGCATTGCCCCCTGCCTTGAGGATGTCTCTTCCTATTTTTGCTGCTGCGGGTTGAGCTGCTGTCACCATTCCCCGCTGGCTAATCGTTTGAGCTGGGGCGGGTGGGGCGGCAAAAAATGTTACCGCTAGGACAATAGCGAGGAAGGGCGATCGCCCCCATTGCTCAACCTTCCCTAGAGTGAATCCTTGCTCCATGATTGATTTGGCTCAAAACTGCTGCGGAACCCCAGCCTGTAAAATACACGAAGAGAGCAGTATTGCAAACGTCCTCAACCGCCAAGGTTCATTTTTGCCATGCCAAATTCACTGTTAGAAACCAGTTGGTGGGTGCCCTGTTATGGCTTAGTGGGTGCAGCCCTGACGTTGCCTTGGGCCACCGGTGTTGTGCGGCGCACCGGGCCTCGACCCGCAGCCTACTTCAATCTGCTGATGACGATTGTTGCTTTTGTGCATGGCTTTTTCCTGTTGCAACAAACTCGCAGTGGCGCCACCGCAACGATTGTTTGGCATTGGCTACAGGCACCGGGACTCGATCTCTCGTTTTCATTGCTCATCAACAGTGTCACCACGGGGGCTATGGAGTTGGTGACGGGCCTGAGTATCCTCGCCCAGATTTTTGCCCTAGGTTATCTCGAAAAGGACTGGGGTATGGCCCGCTTCTTTGCCTTAATGGGCTTTTTTGAGGCGGCCCTCAGTGGCATTGCGATCAGTAACTCGTTGCTCCTGAGCTATGGCCTGTTGGAGATGCTGACCCTCTCGACCTATTTGCTGATTGGCTTCTGGTATGCTCAGCCCCTTGTGGTCAAAGCAGCACGGGATGCCTTTCTCACCAAACGGGTGGGGGATATCTTACTCCTCATGGGGGTAGTCGCTGTCGGCAGCCTTGCGGGGAGTTATGATTTTCCCAATCTCTACCAATGGGCAGAAGACGCCAATTTACCAGACGGTTGGGGCTTTTTACTGGGCTTAGCCTTGATTGCAGGTCCCACGGGTAAATGTGCTCAAGTGCCTTTGCACCTGTGGCTCGATGAAGCGATGGAAGGGCCCAACCCCGCTTCGATTATGCGCAACTCAGTGGTGGTGGCGGCGGGTGCCTATATTCTCATTAAGCTACAGCCGATTCTGGTGGCCTGCCCGGGGGCAAACATTGCGCTGATCCTGATTGGGGCAGTCACAGCCATCAGTGAATCCCTTGTTTCCATTGCCCAAATTGACATTAAACGGGCACTGTCCCACTCGACGAGCGCCTATCTGGGGTTGGTGTTTATTGGCGTCGGCACCAACTGGACAGATTTTGCCCTGTTTGTATTGCTCACCCACGCGATCGCCAAGGCACTGCTGTTTATGAGTATTGGCAGTGTGATTATGACCACCAACTGTCAGGATTTGACGGAATTGGGGGGCTTAGGCGGACGGATGCCAGCCACAAGTTCAGCCTTTGTGATTGGCGGTCTCTCCCTAATTGGCTGTCTGCCCTTGGGTGCCTTTTGGTCGTTTTATCGCGGCATTGACTACTACTGGCAAACCCAGCTTGGCTTGGTGGGTCTGATTTTGCTGGTTAATACCCTAACGGCGGTCAACCTCACCCGTGTCTTTCGCTTGGTCTTCTTAGGGCCTGCTCAACCCAAAACCCGCCGTGCCCCTGAAGTGCCTTGGCCGCTGGCAGTGCCAATGGTCACCCTGAGTATTTTGAATGTGCTGGTGCCCTTTATCTTGCAGCGGGTGCAGTTGTTACCGACAACGATTGATTGGTGGATTGTGGTTCTGCTTGTGGTGTCAGGATGCACTGGAATTCTCCTTGGGGGTTTTGTCACCCTCAAGCGCCAGTGGACACGTCCGATCAAGGTGCCCTTGCGCTTTGTGCAGGATCTGTTAGCCTACGATCTTTACATTGAGGAACTCTATCGCTATACCGTGGTTTGGGCAGTGCGATCGCTCTCGCAGTTCAGCGCTTGGGTGGATCGCCATGTTGTTGATCGCATTGTGAATACAACGGGTGTGGCATCCCTTGTGGGGGGTGAGTTGCTCAAGTACAGTGCCAGTGGTCAATCCCAAGCCTATTTGCTGCTGGTGTTTATTGGTGTGGCAATTCTTGGGGGGGCGATCGCATGGCTACTACTGTAATGCCGCTGTTAAGTTTCCTTCTCTGGGTGCCCTTACTCGGTGCCCTTGCCCTCAGCCTGTTACCCGCTGAAAGTCTGGGACGCACCTACCGCAGTTTAGCCGCTGTCGTGATGGCGATCGCCCTTATCGTCAGTCTCGCGATCGCCCGTCTATTTGACCCCGCCAATGCAGCACCGCAATTAACCGAGGTGATTCCTTGGTTGGAGCCACTGGGCTTGAGCTATCGCCTGAGCGTGGATGGCCTGTCGCTGCCGCTATTGGTCTTAAATAACTTCCTGACGCTGATTGCCCTCTTGGCCACTTCTGTCAATCTGCCCCGTCCGCGGTTGTATTACCCGCTGGTACTGCTGTTGAATGCGGGTGTCAGTGGCGCTTTTTTGGCCGATAATTTGCTGCTCTTTTTCCTCTTCTATGAATTGGAGTTGATTCCCCTCTACCTTCTGATTGCGATTTGGGGTGGGGCACGGCGCAGTTATGCGGCCACCAAGTTTTTAATTTACACGGCCATTTCTGGGGTGCTGCTTCTAGCCGGATTCCTAGGACTGGTGTGGCTTGCCCATACCCCCTCCTTTGACTTTGACCCCCAGTTATCCACCCCCTTGCCCCTCAGTTCACAGCTGGTTTTGCTAGGGCTGATTTTGGTGGGCTTTGGCATCAAGATTCCCCTCGTGCCCTTCCATACGTGGTTACCCGATGCCCACGTTGAAGCTTCCACGCCGATTTCTGTGCTGCTGGCGGGGGTACTCCTGAAATTGGGTACCTATGGGCTAGTGCGCTTTGGCGTGCAGTTATTCCCGCAGGCATGGCAAGTTTTGGCGCCGGGGTTGGCCACTTGGGCGGTGGTCAGTGTCCTCTACGGTTCCCTAATGGCGATCGCCCAAACGGATATGAAAAAAATGGTGGCCTACAGTTCCATTGGGCACATGGGGTTTGTTCTCTTGGCCACTGCCACTGCCACTCCCTTGAGTATTTTGGCGGCTATTGCCCAAATGATGAGCCACGGCTTAATTTCCGCCCTCCTCTTTTTGCTGGTGGGGGTTGTCTATGAAAAAACTGGCAGCCGCAACATTGAGGTACTGCGGGGATTGCTGAACCCTGAGCGGGGGTTGCCCCTGATTGGTAGCCTGATGATTGTCGGTGTCATGGCCAGTGGCGGTATCCCCGGCATGGTGGGCTTTGTGGCGGAGTTCCTGATCTTCCGCAGTAGTTTCCTCACCTTCCCAGTGCAAACACTCCTGTGTATGGTGGGGACGGGCTTAACGGCAGTGTATTTTCTCTTGCTGGTGAACCGCGTCTTTTTTGGTCGTTTGCCCAATGAATTGACGGATTTGCCGCCCGTGGCGTGGGGCGATCGCCTGCCGAGCCTCCTATTAGCCACGCTAATCTTGATCTTAGGGATTGTTCCTAACTGGCTGATCCATTGGAGTGAAACCACCGTTAGCCTTCTCACCACTGCTGTTGCTACGCTGCCCGTACCATGACCCTGATTACTGCTGCTCCAACCTCCCTGCATCAAGAACTGCGTACCGCCATCCTAGAGCGGTTGCTGAATGGTCAAGCCCTGTTACCGGATACGCCAACCCACGTGATGGAAGTGGTGGGCATCCTCAAAAGCTATGGGGTGGTGCTCAAGGCCTATGCCGAAAATCTTTGTGACATTAGTCAGCGGCAGTTTCTGGTGCTCTTTCCCTTTTTCAAATACTTCAACGGTGAGATTACCATTCCCAAGCTGCTGCGCCACTGGTGGCACGACCGCATTAACTACGAATACGCCGAATACTGTATGCGTGCCATGATGTGGCATGGGGGCGGCGGTCTTGATGCCTTCCTTGATTCGGCAGAATTTCGGCAATTGGCGGCCAAGGCGATCGCCGCTAAACTGCGGGGCAATCCCCTGATGCAATTCGTGAACCAGCTTTTTCCAGAGTTTTTGCTGGAAACAGTGCGGATGCTTTGCTACTACAGTGGCTTGGGGCAGTTTTGGACGGTGATGTATCCCATCTTTCTCACCTTGAGCGATCGCTACGATGCGGGTGAGATTCGCAGCATTCCCGATGTCGTAGATCATATTCGCGCGGGACTGATTGCGGCTGCCGATCACCCCATTACCTACAGCGTTACCATTCACGGCCAAACTTACGATATTCTGCCGGCTAGCGCTGGTCTTACCTTTTTAGCTGACACCGCCATTCCCTATGTCGAAGCGGTGTTCCTGCGGGGTACCCCCTTCTTTGGCCTCATTTCCTTCAATGCCCAAGCGCAACAAATTTCCCGCGATCAAGCCGAATTTGGCTATGGCGCCCTGTTTGCGGATCCCATTCCCACGGGTGCGGCTGGTATTCCTCCCACACTGCTCATGCAGGATATGCGCCACTATCTCCCTCCCTATCTTTTAGAGTTCTATCGTCGCCAAGGCCGAGGGGAAGACGATCTGCGCGTGAAAATTTGCCAAACCTTCCAAAAATCAATGTTTTGCGTCACCACAGCGGCAATCACCGCCCTTGCCCCCTATCCTTGGACGACCACTGACCCCCAAGAGCAAGCCGCCAATCGGGCATTCTACGAAACGTGGCTAGATCGCCTCGAAACCTCCCGACTCTGGAACGTGCAACTGAGCAACTAACCAAGGCTCAGGCAGCGATCCGCGATAAGATAGTAAGGCAGTTCATCTCCCTCCATCGACAATAAAATGACCCATATTGATTGGCTTGCGCAAACGGATCCCTTGGTCGCTGAAATGGTACAGCGGGAAATCCAGCGGCAGCAGCAACACCTTGAACTGATTGCCAGCGAAAACTTTACTTCTCCTGCGGTGATGGCCGCTCAAGGCACAGTTCTCACCAACAAATATGCCGAGGGATTGCCCGGTAAACGCTACTACGGTGGCTGCGAATTTGTGGATGAAGTAGAGCAACTGGCCATCGATCGCGCCAAGGAACTCTTTGCCGCCGCCCACGCCAATGTGCAACCCCACTCCGGTGCCCAAGCCAATTTTGCCGTCTTTTTGGCACTGCTCAATCCCGGCGACACGATTATGGGGATGGATTTGTCCCACGGTGGCCATCTCACCCACGGTTCCCCCGTCAACGTTTCTGGTAAATGGTTTAACGTCGTTCACTACGGTGTCCATCCTGAAACAGAACGCCTCGATATGGACCAGGTGCGGGATTTAGCGCGGCAGCACCGTCCTAAGCTGATCATCTGCGGCTATTCCGCCTATCCGCGCGTCATTCCCTTTGCCGAGTTTCGCCAAATTGCCGATGAAGTGGGGGCCTACCTCATGGCCGATATTGCCCACATTGCCGGTTTGGTTGCCACAGGTCACCATCCCAATCCGGTGCCCCTTTGCGATGTGGTCACCACCACCACCCATAAAACCCTGCGCGGCCCTCGCGGCGGCCTGATTCTTACCCGTGATGAAGAGTTGGGCAAAAAGTTCGATAAAGCCGTCTTTCCCGGTACCCAAGGGGGGCCATTGGAGCACGTTATTGCTGCTAAGGCGGTGGCCTTTGGTGAAGCCCTTAAGCCCGAGTTCAAAGCCTATTCTGGCCAAGTGATCCGCAATGCCCAAGCCCTCGCTGCGGGGCTGCAAGCGCGACAACTGCGCCTTGTCTCTGGGGGCACCGATAACCACTTGATGCTGATTGACCTGCGATCGGTAAATCTAACGGGCAAAGAGGCCGATCGCCTGATGGGGGAAATCAATATCACCACCAATAAAAATACGATTCCCTTTGACCCTGCCTCTCCCTTTGTCACCAGTGGTCTGCGGTTAGGAACCCCAGCGTTGACAACCCGTGGCTTCACTGAGGCTGAGTTTACGGAAATCGCCGAAATTATTAGCGATCGCCTGCATGCCCCCGAGGATGAGGTGATTAAAAACCGCTGCCGCGAGCGGGTGGCTGCCCTCTGTGCTCAATTTCCCCTCTATCCCCACTTGCAATTGCCGCAACCAGTGCTAGCCTGAGGGGGAATCCTGCCAATGGTCTAATCAGATGCTGTACCACCTGATTGCCTTCCTTGCTGCCATTGCCGTTGTTCTGTTGGTCACTCCCATTGTCAATGACTTTGGCCAGAAGGCAGGGTTTGTGGATAGACCCAATGAACGCAAAATTCACACCCGTCCAATGGTGCGCCTCGGTGGCGTCTCCATTTTTCTTGGTAATCTGGTGGCACTGCTGATTGTCTGGAATGCCGGCGGATTTGGTGTTTTACCCCAGCCAGCGGAGTATGAAATTTGGGGGGTCACTCTTGGCGGGGTGGCTTTTTTCCTCATTGGCCTAGCGGATGATCTGCTGACTTTACCAGCGCTTCTACGCCTTGTCCTGCAATTTCTGGTGGCGGGTATTGTCTGGGCGGTGGGGGTCAAAATTCGCATTATCACAGTGCCTTTGGTGGGAACTGTTGACCTCGGCTGGCTCAGTTTGCCCCTGACCACAGTGTGGCTAGTGGGGATTGCCAATGCCATTAACTTCATTGATGGGGTAGATGGGCTAGCAGCAGGGGTGTCGGGGATTGCTGCCTCAGCAATGCTGTTTGTCTGTATGCTGATGGGGGAGCCGGAGGCAGGACTATTGGCAGCTGCCTTGGCAGGAGGTGCCTTGGGGTTTCTACGCTATAACTTCAATCCGGCACAAATTTTTATGGGCGATGGCGGCGCCTACTTCATGGGTTTTACCCTTGCAGGTTTGGGCGTGATTGGACTCGTCAAGGCCTATACGGCGGTGGCCATTCTACTGCCCCTACTGATTTTGGCCGTGCCCATTGTGGACACCTCAACCGTTGTTTTTAACCGCCTCCTGAAAGGGCAGTCTCCCTTTGCCCCCGATAAGGGACATCTACACCATCGCTTGCTCAAGGCTGGTCTTTCTCAGCGGATGACGGTGCTGTTTATCTATTGCCTAACGCTATGGGTGGGGAGTCTGGCCTTGGCCTTGGCTGGTTTGCCGGGGGGATGGGGCTATGCCGTGGCTGCCTCCCTTTTGATGGGCTTTGCCGCTTGGTATGTATGGGAACGGGTGCGCAACAACGAAGATGACTGAAACAATGAGCGCAGAGATTATTTGCGTGGGCACAGAATTGCTGCTGGGGGAAATTCTCAACAGCAATGCCCAGTTTTTAGCGCAACAACTGGCGAGCTTGGGTATTCCCCACTATTACCAAACTGTCGTTGGCGACAATCCCACGCGGATTAAGAAAGTCGTCGCTATTGCCTGCGATCGCGCCCGCCTATTGATTTTCACGGGTGGCCTTGGCCCCACGCCCGATGACCTGACAACGGAAACCCTAGCGGATTTCTTTCAAGCCCCCCTTGAAGAACGCCCGGAAATTATTACTGACCTAGAACGCAAGTATGCCCATCGCGGCGGCTTTAGTCCCAGTAATCGCAAGCAAGCCCTCCTGCCCGTGGGGGCGCAAATTCTCCCCAACCCCTTGGGGACTGCCCCCGGCATGATTTGGCAGCCGCGCACGGGTCTGACAATTCTCACCTTTCCCGGTGTCCCGGCTGAAATGAAACAAATGTGGCAAGAAACTGCGGTGCCCTTTTTGCGGTCCCAGGGCTGGGGAAAAGAGGTGATTTACAGCCGTGTGCTGCGTTTCTGGGGCATCCCTGAATCGGTACTTGCGGAAAAAGTGGCTGCCCAAATTGCCCGTGAGCATCCCACGGTGGCGCCCTATGCCAGCAATGGGGAAACCCGCCTCCGCATTACCGTCCGTGCCAAAGATGAAGCGGAGGCCCAGCAATTGATTCAACCCGTTGAAGCAGAAATCCGCCAAATTGTCGGCCTAGATTGCTACGGTGCGGATGAGGATACCCTTGCCAGTGCGGTGGCGCGGCTGCTTCAGGAACGACAGCAAACAGTGGCAGTGGCAGAGTCCTGCACCGGCGGTGGCCTTGGGGAGATGCTAACCCGTTTGCCGGGGAGTTCCCTCTCGTTTAAGGGGGGCGTAATTGCCTACGCCAATGATGTCAAGGTAACTCTACTGGGGGTCAATCCTGAGGACTTAGAGCAAGAAGGTGCCGTGAGTGCCGTGGTGGCTGCCCAGATGGCTCTAGGAGTGAAAACGCGTTTAGGCAGTGACTGGGGCGTCAGTATTACCGGGATTGCTGGCCCCGGCGGCGCGACGCTCAGTAAGCCAGTGGGATTGGTGTATATTGGCGTGGCACTGCCCAATGGCGAGGTCATGACCCGTGAATTTCGCTTTAGTGGTCAACGGGGACGGGATTGGGTGCGGCATCTCAGTGCTATGAATGCCCTCGATGTCTTGCGGCGGCAGTTATTGGTGAATCGATGAGTCACGGTCTGCTCTGGTTACCCCTATTGGCTATTTTTATCGTGCTGGCACGGTTGGGCTGGGTCGAGTACCGGAAGGTGGAACACTATCGCCAGTGGGCAAAAAATTTTGAAACCAGTAAATATGACATTGCCGCTGTCCTCGGTCAACAGGGCGATCGCTTGACGTGGGGACGCCCTACCCAACAGGGCATTATTCATTTGCAAACTTGTGAATTATCGACTATTCAAAACATTTGGATTGAGTGTAACGGTCAACGAATTGACACACAAACTACTCATTCTAAAGGAGCAATTCAACTGGTGCTAGAAACCTTTACAGGAGACTGTTATCGCATTCCTTTTACAGAATTCACCCTTGCCTTGGCATGGCGCGATCGCCTGCAACGGGCGATCGGGAACTGATGGGGTCGATTAAAAACTAAAAAAATCTAAATTGTGCTTGACTAAGCTTGACAATTAAGCGAAGTCTGACTAGAGTTACTTAAATAGTGAGCTAACGGGGGATACCAAAAAGGCAGGGTTTTCTTTCGCTTTTTTAGCGACTGTAGGACTTGTGTCTTTTTGGGTTTAAGGAAAGAGTAGCCCATAGGAAAGTGCAAAATTCTACAAAGCACTTGACTGTTGTATTTACACCTTAACCTTGGGAGGCCTATCCTCATGTGCAAAAGACTACACCCCGTTTTGGCTTGTGTTGTTAGCACAACAGTGCACATTATTCTAGTCACCACACCTGCATTGTCTCAAACTCGAGACTGTGGGAATCCTATTCCTCCTTTTCCTTTTTTGTTCAATTCTGCCACTGGTACAGGGAACGAAAACCTAATTTGTGGCGCAAATAACAATTTACTCCCTGCCTTGCAACGGTCTATTGCTGTTGGTATTAGCAACACAGTAAATGGTGGCACTGTCGCCAATCATGCGATCGGTAGCAACAATAACCTTGGGCCAAACATAAATACCACAAACACCGCTGTTGGTCATAATAACAAAATTGACGGAGTTAATGCTCAGAATCATGCCTTTGGCTCTAGCAACACAATCGGCGTTGGAGGGCCTATTCTAACTGAAGACGAAGGCAACAATAACACTGCCCTAGGAGCAGAAAATCAAGTCGGCACAGTTGGAACACCCAATCCTTCAGATCCTTCTTTTCCCGATGCAGCTCGCAATAACAATACCGCAGTCGGTTATCAGAACGTTGCTGATGGCACTACGAATACAACTGGCAGTAACAACACCGCCATTGGCATGCAGAACCGAGCCGAGGGTGATAACAACACTGCTGTGGGGATGCAGAACCGAGCCCAAGGAGCTAATAGCACCGCAATGGGGATGCAGAATTCAGCGAATGCAGTAAATGCCACCGCCGTGGGGATGCAGAACCAAGCCCAAGGAGATAGAAGCACGGCAATGGGGTTTGTGAACCAAGCCAATGCAGACAACACCACAGCTGTGGGGTTTGTGAACACCGCACAAGGAGCTAATAGCACCGCAATGGGGTTTTTTAACCAAGCCTTGGGAAATGACAGCAGCGCAGTTGGCTTTGCAAACACCGCCCAAGGAGTTCAGAGCAGCGCGGTTGGCTTTGTAAACACCGCCCAAGGAGTTCAGAGCAGCGCGGTTGGCTTTGCAAACACCGCACAAGGAGTTCAGAGCAGCGCGGTTGGCTTTGCAAACACTGCCCAAGGAGATAGAAGCACCGCAATGGGGTTTGTGAACCAAGCCAATGCAGACAACACCACAGCTGTGGGGTTTGTGAACCAAGCCAATGCAGTAAACGCCACCGCCGTAGGCTCTGGTAACCAAGCCCAAGGGCTTGACAGCACCGCAATGGGTTCAGGCAACCAAGCCCAAGGAGTTCAAAGCAGCGCGGTTGGCTTTACAAACACTGCCCAAGGGTCTGACAGCACCGCAATGGGTTCAGGCAACCAAGCCACCCAAGCAAACGCCACCGCCGTGGGGAGGCAGAACCTAGCCCAAGGAGCTGACAGCACCGCAATGGGTTCAGGCAACCAAGCCACCCAAAACAATGCCACCGCCGTGGGTAGACAGAACTTTGCCACTCAACAGGACGCCACCGCCGTAGGCTCTGGTAACCAAGCCCAAGGATTTCAGAGCAGCGCGGTTGGCTTTACAAACACTGCCCAAGGGCTTGACAGCACCGCAATGGGTTCAGGCAACCAAGCCACCCAAAACAATGCCACCGCCGTGGGGAGGCAGAACCAAGCCCAAGGAGCTAATAGCACCGCAATGGGTTCAGGCAACCAAGCGCTGGGGGCTCGTAGTATTGCCATTGGCCACCAAAGTACTGCAAATCCCGCTGATAGTATTGCAATTGGTCAGACTGCCCAAGTCGTGGGTGGTGCTACTGATGGTGTGGCCATTGGTAGAGGTGCCACAGTTCAACATGCCAACAGTGTGGCCATTGGGGCAAACTCTGTAACAACACAGGCCAATGTTGTGTCTGTTGGTGCCCCCAGTGCTGAACGCAAGGTTGTCAATGTTGCGCCTGGCATCATTGCACCAACGAGTACGGATGCAATCAATGGCAGTCAGCTCTCTGCCCTCATCAACCAACTGTTTGCTACTGGAATTTGTTCAATCACTAACGCAACAGTAACGTGCGGTAACATTGCTTTGGGAAATGCTGCTAACCCTGTGGGTGCTAATAGTATTGCCATTGGCAACAATTCAACGACGGGTGCCAATAATGCCATTGCCTTTGGCCCATCGGCACAGGCCATCCATCCCAACAGTGTGGCCATTGGCGCTGGCTCTGTAACAACAGCTCCCAACACGGTTTCTGTGGGCGCCCCAGGAGCAGAACGCCGCATTACCAATGTCGCCACCCCCATCAATCCAACGGATGCTGTCAATAAAGCCTATGTTGACGGCATGGGAGCAGTGGCCTTGGGAGCAGCGAATGCCTACACCGATGCTCAAATCAATCAATTACGGGGAGAGGCTTTTGCGGGCATTGCCTCGGCAGCAGCACTCATGCCGATTGTGCCGGCACGTTCTGGTCAAACCACATTTAATGTGGGATTTGCAACCTACGGTGGATACAGTGCAGCCGGGATGGCTATAGCCCACCAAATCGGACCGGTGATTATTGATGCAGGGGCAAGTTTTTCTAGTGCAGGCTATCCCTTAGCACGCATTGGTATCGGCGCCCGTTTTTAGAACAACAGGGAACTAGGGGGGCTTTGATGTCCACATTTGGGAAAAGACGCTAGCCTTTAAAATTGAAGCTAAGCCTCCTCAATACTGCCCAAGGAATCTAGCCCTATGGATGTGTCTGTGGTCAACCAGAATCCACCATTTATGCTGAATCAGCCAGCAATGGCTCAGTCTTGGATCAAGCCCTGCAAAGTGGTCTTCTTCTGGAAACGCAGTGGCTTTTATGGGGCTTTGGATTCAAGGCTTTTTGCTGTTGGAGGTCGCTGATGAAAAATATTGTGGCGCTGGTGCCAGGGGGTATTGGGGATCAAATTTTGTTTTTTCCTACCCTCGACGACCTCAAAACCCACTTTCCGAATAGTCAAATTGATGTGGTTGTTGAACCCCGTGCGGTTGCTGCCTACCAACTGAGTTCTACAGTCCACCAAGTGATTCCCTTTGACTTCAAAGACCGCAATGCCTTGGCTGACTGGGTAAACCTGATTGGTATGTTGCGGGATGGGGAGTACGACGCCATTCTCTCCTTGGGGCGCAGTAAGGCGGTGCGCTTTTTGCTGTGGCTGACGGGGATTCCCAAGCGCGTGGGCTTTGCGAAGCTCAATCCCTTGGGGTTTCTCACCGATGCGGTACCTGTCAACCTTGATCAATACAGCGCCGCCACCTACCACGATTTGCTCAAGGCCTTTGGCATTACTACCCCTTGTCCCCTACCCAAGGCAGTGATTGCCGAAGAAGATAGGCAATGGGCAACTGCAGAGCAGCAACGCCTAGGAATTACTGGGCGGTATCGCCTCTTGCACGGTGGCTCAAGTCAGATGGCACTTACCAAGGGAATTAACAAAATTTACCCCCCCGCTGCTTGGGTTGAGATCATCCAGACGCTGCAACAGCAGGAGCCGCACCTGCCCTTTATCGTGGTCTGTGGGCCTGAAGATCACGCATGGGTGAGTGCGCTAACACAGGCGCTACCGGAGATTAAGATTAGCCGTCCTCCAGACTTGCGCAAACTGGCAGCTTTAATGCAACAGGCACAACAGATTCTCTGTACCGACAGTGGCCCAATGCACATTGGCGTGGCGGTGGGGACTCCCCTTGTGGCGCTTTTTGGCCCTACGGATCCTGCCAAACTCCTGCCCAACGATCCGCGCTTTCGAGCCGTCAAATCCCCTACTGGCAACATGGCCGATATTCCTGTCTCAGCCGTGATTGAGGCAGCTCGCCATGGCTAGACCGGCTGTCTTTCTCGATCGCGATGGCGTACTGAACCAAGAGGTGGGCTATATTCACCGCCTTGAGGACTTACAGCTCATCCCCGGTGTGGCTCAGGCAGTGCGACGGCTCAATGATGCGGGGTGGTTTTGCTGTTTAGCTTCCAATCAGTCGGGTCCGGCGCGGGATTATTACAGCATTAAGCATGTCTGTGCCCTGCACCACAGACTTCAGGAGTTGCTAGCCGCCAGTGCTGGTGCGGTGTTGGATGCGGTTTATTTCTGTCCTGATCTCAGCCGTCCTGAAGGGGGAGTGGTTGCCGACTATGCGGGTTGGACAACATGGCGCAAACCCAATACAGGAATGCTCGTAGCGGCCGCTTGGGATCATGATTTAGATCTCAGCCGCAGTGTCATGGTGGGGGACAAAGCCACCGATATTGATCTGGCGCGGAATGCCGGCTGCTATGGGATTTTAGTACAAACCGGCTTTGGCGATCGCGTTCTTGAGGGGAGTTACCAGCACGCCAGTCGACCCGATTACATTGCAGCAGATTTAGCCGCTGCCGTAGAGTGGATTTGTACGCACCTTGCACCTCGTTAGCGATGAGCGCATCGCCAGACTATACCAAGTTTCCCCTTGCTCTACTGTTGCTGGTGGTTCTGGGCTACGTCCTCGTGGGCTGGTATTTGTCTGCCTATCCTTGGATGTGGTCAGCCTATGCCTCTTTTTTGGCAGCAATTCTGACAGTGTTTGTCGTGGGGGGCACCTCTAGCCTGTTGCGATCGCGCCAGAGCAACCCTAAAAGTATCTTTAGTGGCTTAATTATGCGCGTGGGCACCCCCAGTCTCTTTACAGTACTGGTGCTGAGTACCGCTGTCACCCTTGCCATTATTGCCTTTCACGTCTTTAGTGTGATTGCCATTCTCATTGGCACCGAAATTCTTGTGCGCATTGAAATGAAAGCCGCCGGCTACCAGAACTGGCAAATTATGCTAGTGCTGATTCAAATGGCGATTTTAGGAGTGTTCATTGGCTGGAGCATTGGGCATTACTTGCTGCCATCCTCTTCAGGGCAATCATTATTGTTCTTAGTCCTAAAGGAGTAAACTTTCTAAGGCACGTAGATTCGTAATGCACAAGCTCTCTTGATTGCGGCGAATAATGCCCTTGCGCTCCAGTTTCCCAAGCACCCGTGTCACCGTTTCCCGCGCCATGCCACTGAGACTACTTAATTCACGGTGGGGTAGATTGGGAATTTCTAGGCCATCGGCTCCCTGTCGCCCTTGACCATCCGCCAAAAACAGCAGAATATCGGCCACCCTTGACGTACTATCCGATTCCCGCAGCCGCAGCCGCCGATTCAGTTGCCGGAGCCGTCGTGCCATCAACTTGGCGAGGCGTATGCCCGCTTGAGGTTCAGTATTGACAAGATTGACAAAATCCGTCGCGGGCATATTGGCCACAACTGTCGGTGTTAGGGTAATCACATCCGTTGAGCGGGGCACTTCCTCTAGGGGGGCCATTTCGCCAAAGAGTTCGCCGGGCCCGAGGATATTCAGGGTGACTTCTTTGCCATCAATGTTGTAGGTGCGAATTTTGACCCAGCCACTGAGGATAAAGTAAACCGATGTGCCCCAATCATTCTCCAGCAAGATGACTCGGTTGGCGGGATGCTGACGTGTCACTACATGGGCTAGGGCTTTCTCCACCACTGCCTGCGGTAAATCCCGAAAAAAGGGTGTATTTTGTAAAGATAATTCAGGTGCAGGAGAACTACGCCGTTCTTGCATAAAGGTCAAGGCCGAGAGGGCGAGGACAGAGGCTGAGCAGATAGGTCGTCAGGCGTTGCAGGGAAATCAACACCTGTGATCTTACCATTGCTATCCATGATCACAATCAATGTATCTGTAACGTTAGAAAACGCTAGCTTGATACTGACAATATTGCCGTTGATCTGACTCCCAAGACGCTCTTTGTACACGCCTACCTGTCTCAGAATAACTGTTTTATCGTTTTTTATGGTTTTCTGAGGGTTTAAGGCGAAACGAATTTCTGAATATCATACCGCCTTTTCCAGAGGGATTGAGTGAGGTCGCGATCGCCCTGAGGCCGCCGTCCCGTCCAAGAAAAGCAATCTACATATCTCTTATCAATTCTCGACGCAGACTTGGCTCTATAGATGACTGATTCTTCAGGTCTTCAGGCATCCGGGGGAAATTGCTGCGGAGTGTAAAGTTTATTAAAGCCCTTGACTCCTTTGGTTAGCCTTCGTCACAATGAGTTCCATAGGTTAGGACTTGAATTTTATCCTCGTGAGCGGTTTGTCATAACTGCGAGTGAGTAGGTTGTGCCAATGCTAGAAACCCTTGAATTTGTGATTTATCCCGATGGCCGTGTCGTTGAAACGGTGACGGGTATTTCTGGGGCATCCTGTGCTGAGGTGACTGCTGCCATTGAAGCGCAGCTGGGGTGTGTCATTAGCCAACAGCCCACCGCAGAATACTACGCTCCCCAAGAGGAAGAAAATCAATTGGTTGTTCAATCTGTCCCCTCCCAGTGGTAATCGTTGAGGATTGGTGATCCATGTCGCACTTCAGCCAAATCAAAACCCAAATTCGCAGTTTACCCGCCCTACAGGCTGCCCTAACGGACTTGGGCCTACCATGGCAATCTGGCTGCCAAGAAGTGCGCGGCTTTCGCGGTCAAACCCAAACGGCCCAAGTCGTTGTTCCCCAAGATAATGGCTATGACATTGGCTTTCGCTGGAATGGCACTGAGTATGAGCTAGTGGCGGATTTGGAGTTTTGGCAGCAGGCATGGTCAGTGGATCGCTTCTTGAATAAAGTCACTCAGCGCTATGCCTACCATGCGGTGTTGCAATCCGCTACTGAACAGGGCTTCCAAGTGCAGGCCACAGAACAGCAGGCCGATGGGAGTGTCAAGGTCGTGCTGCAACGCTGGCGTTCCTAGCCGGTCAAAATAATGGATAGGCAGATGGGTCAGCCCCTTGGTTTAGAACCAGAGCTTGGGGGTCAACTGCGCCAAAGTGAACCTCGCAGTGGCTACGAACCTGAACTCGGAGGAACCCATCGCCAACGCGGTGTCTATGTTGATGAGATTACCTGCATTGGCTGCAAACACTGTGCCCATGTGGCGCGAAACACGTTTTACATCGAGCCGAACTACGGGCGATCGCGGGTGGTACGCCAAGATGGTGACCCCCTCGAACTGATTCAAGAAGCCATTGATACCTGTCCCGTTGACTGTATCCACTGGGTAGATTACACGGAATTAAAACGGCTTGAGAAAGAACGCCTTGAGCAGGTAGTTCCCCTTGCCGGTTTTCCCATTGATCCAGCCACCACGCACCGCAAGAAACGGCGATCGCCCCCTAGGACTGAATAGCATCCTCGGGCATCACAATCAGCGTCGTTCCCTGACGGCCAATGATAATCACCCGCTGATGCTCGGGAATGGCCAAGCGGGGATCATCACAGCGAGCTTGCCAAGAGATCCCTTCGTACAGCACTCGCCCCGTCTCGCCAGCGGGGATTTTCGTAAGTGTTTCCGCCTCGGCGGCTTCCTTGAGTACGGGGGGAACTCGCTTTGGTTGATACCGCCGCAGGAGAAAGACCACCACAACAGAGAGCACCATCCAGAGGAGAATCTGTATTGAAAAGCTGGGAATCAGAAACGAGAGAAAGGCAACAATCAGGGCGCTGAGGCCGAGAGTGGCTTCCATAAAAGCCGTCGGCAAAACAAGCTCCATCACAAAAAGAATGATGGCAACAATTAACCAAATCCAAAAGGGAGACAGGGGCATTGCTCTTATCACCCAAGGCAGCCACTTCAACGATAGCTCAAACTCTGCGGCTACAGCGAGCAGGTTTAACCGTTTTGAGTGTGTTCAATTCTTGCGAAAGAGTTGCACTGGAACTTACAAGAGTCCCACTGCGTCAAGAGAGCCAGCACTCAAGAGAGATTCCTCCGATTCTGTACAATAATGACTTCAATGAGGCGAACAACGATGACGGATCTATTCATTCCCCTCCTGGTGGGACTTCTCACCCTTGGACTATTGACCAGTTGGCTATGGCGACCGACAGCAACGCCAGTTTCCCGTGCTGAACAGGTCAATACCCCTGATTTTGTTGCCGATGCGCCGCCGCCGGATGATGAAGGAACACCGCCCCGCCGTGGATAGGCTAGGATTTTCCTAGGGGCTTCTAGAAGAACAATTGAGTGATCAAGCAGCTTTGGTCAGCAGGACAGCGGTTTCAGGCGGGTTTCTTTGCCTTTGGTCGTGGTCTTTTTTTTATCGCCCGTTATCGTCTTTGGGGCTATCTATTGTTACCTGCCTGCTTGAGCCTCGTTCTGGGGGTAACGCTTATCATTGCTGCTTTCTGGGCTGTTCAAGTCATTGGTGATGATTGGTTTGTGGGTGGGGAATGGCAGTGGCTCTACCAAGGGTTCATTGATATTTTGGCAACCCTCATTGCTGTCTTTTTGGCCCTAATTGGCTATCAAACGCTGATTCCCCTTGTGGTGATTCCTTTCCTTGGTCCACTGCTCAACCGTGTTGAAAAAATTACCACGGGACAAACGATTGAGGTGGGGTGGCGGCGCGATCTATTGAACGCCATTATCGGTGGTTGGTTTGCGCTGCGGGATGCAGTGTTGCAGGTGATCTTCCTACTACTTTCATTTCTAACGGGGCCGCTGCAACCTATCGTGATGGCGATCGTCAACAGTTTCTTCCTAGGGCGAGGCAGCTTTGATTACCTCCTTGAAAAACACAGCACCTCTTTGAGAGAGCGCAAGCTCTTGACCCGTGCCTATACGCCCCAAATCTATGGCCTTGGTTTGGCGCAGTTTTTGGGGCTGCTGATCCCCTTCGTCGGTTTGGTGCTCGTACCACCCGTGGGAGTTGTGGCTGCTGCTTTACTGATTCAAGATCATCCACCGCAACAACAGTTGATGGCAGCGAATGCGGTTTCTCGGCGTTGATCTGGCTTGGAAAGGGGGGGCATCAGGGTACTGCTGTTTGCAGTGGCAGGGGCAAGATTTGGCGGTGGTCGCTCGCGATCGCTCCCGTGATACGGATGAACTTTTGGCATGGATTGATCGCGATGCACCCTCTGCGCAAGCAGCCATGGTGGCGGTGGATGCCCCCCTAATTATTCCCAATTCGCGGGGAATGCGTACCTGCGATCGCCAAGCCCATCAAGTCCTTGGGCGGTATCATGCCGGCTGCTATCCTGCGAATCAGCAGTCCCCCTTTGCGCAGCACACCACGGGTTTTAGTCAAGCCCTTAGCCAACGGGGGTTTCGCCATGCGCCTACGATCGCCCCCCAAGCACACGGGCGATTTCAAATTGAAGTCTTCCCCCATGCCACGGCGATCGCCCTCTTTCAGCTTGACCAAATCATTAAATACAAAAAAGGCCGCCTTGCAGAACGAGCCAAAGGGTTAGCCAAGCTTAGGGATTTAATGGCCACCCAGCTTCCCCACTGTGAGCCACCCTTAGCACTAGAACTCACTATCGAAATCCCCAGCAACGGGCGAGACCTCAAGGCTCTTGAAGATCAACTCGATGCCGTTCTCTGTGCCTACACGGCAGCCTATTGGTGGTATTGGGGGCGCGATCGCCACTGGGTTTTGGGTGGTGAGTCTTTTTCCCCAGAGCCAGCATCAACCGATGCCTACTTAAAAACTGGCTATATTGTTGTTCCCCGTCGCTAGCTTTCGCGATTGCGGTAGCGTTGCAGTTCCGTGCGTAGAGCAGCAATTTCCGCCCGCAAATCATCAATGAGGGCTTGCCAATCCACTTGTTGGCTACGCCGAGGCACCACCATTTCTGCCTCTTGACGGGCACGAGCTTGCACCTCTTCCATGAATTGATGGAGCCGCTGCTGCTGTTCGGCATCAAATCGCCCCAGTTGACTCAGGAATTCTACAAATAGATGCTGCGCCTGATCACGCAGGAGCGTTGCGGTTGCCCGACCAAGGAAGAAGGCATCCAGCGGCGATTGACTCATAGGAGCTGTATTCCTCATCAGTTGTGTCTCTCAATCCACGAGTGTAACAAAGTTTTACAGTAAACAGATCTCGCTCTCTCCCCCTTCTCCAGCTTTTTCCTATAGAACAGATAAGAAAATCTTTGCCGTTCTACTCGCCAAGTTGTTCCCGGCAAAGCATAGAATTATCTCAATTAAATTCTTTCTTATCATAGCCATAAGCAAGGTATAGGGATACTCCCTCAGGGCTAGGGGTTCCTCTCGATAACGCTCTCGCTATGAAATCCTCTCTAAATTCGCCAAAAGGGGCAGAAATGCTAACAAATTTAGTTAATCGAGTTCACTTTCGCGATTGGCGCGGCGATCTCTTTGGTGGGCTGACTGCTGCCATTGTCGCCTTGCCGATGGCCTTGGCCTTTGGGGTCACCTCTGGGGCTGGTGCAACGGCGGGACTCTACTGCGTCGTCTTTCTTGGCTTTTTTGCGGCTCTCTTTGGGGGCACGCCAACACTCATTTCCAATCCGACAGGGCCGATGACCGTCGTGATGACGGCAGTGATCACCCGCCTGACCAGTGAATATCCCGAACAGGGGTTATACATGGCTTTTACGGTGGTAATGCTGGCGGGCGGTTTTCAAATCCTCTTTGGTCTGTTGCGGTTGGGTAAATACATCACCCTCATGCCCTACACCGTGATTTCTGGCTTTATGTCGGGGATTGGCCTGATCATGATCCTGCTGCAAATTGGTCCCCTGTTGGGGCACAGCAGTAAAGGGGGGGTCTTGGGGGCAGTGCAACACTTGCCAGAGTGGATTCAAACCCTGAACTCGGCTGCCCTTACTTTGGGCTTGTTCACCCTCGGACTCATTTATTTCACGCCCCAGAAAATTCGGCGAATTGTGCCGCCACAGCTTCTCGCCTTGGTTTTAGGCACGATTTTGTCAATGGTGTTTTTTGGGGATGCCGGTTTGACCCGCATTGGCACGATTCCCACGGGGCTGCCAGCGTTTGTGCCGCCGACGTTTACACTGCCTGCGCTGAAAACGATGATTGTGGACGGGGCAATGCTGGGGATGCTCGGCTGTATTGATTCGCTCCTGACCTCGGTGATTGCCGATAGCATTACCCGCACCCAGCACGATTCCGATAAGGAACTGATTGGCCAAGGTATTGGTAACCTACTGTCCGGCTTATTTGGTGGTCTGCCCGGTGCCGGTGCCACGATGGGCACAGTGGTAAATATTCAAGCGGGGGGACGCACCTGCTTATCGGGCATGATCCACGCTGTCATTCTACTGATGGTGGTGCTGTGGGCGGCGCCTTTGACGGAACCGATTCCCAATGCAGTGTTGGCGGGGATTCTGATCAAGGTGGGGATTGACATCATTGACTGGAATTTTCTCAAACGTGCCCACCTCTTGTCCCTGCGGGCGGCCTTCATTATGTATGGCGTGATGCTGCTGACGGTCTTTGTGGATTTGATTGTGGCGGTGGGTGTGGGTGTCTTTATTGCCAATATGCTGACGATCAAGCGCTTGGCGGATCTGCAATCGGAGGATGTGAAGGCGATTACCCACGCCGATGATCAAACGCCCCTCACCCCTGAGGAAAAAGAACTCTTCCGCGAAGCCAAGGGTCAACTGTTGCTCCTCCACCTTGGGGGTCCGATGAGTTTTGGCTCCGCTTGGGCAATTTCCCAGCGGCAGGCGATCATGTCGGACTATAAGGTGCTGATTCTGGATGTCAGCAGTGTGCCCCTGTTGGGGGTAACGGCAACCTTGGCCATTGAGTCACTCATCCAGGAGGCACAAAAGCATCGTTTAGCAATTTTTCTCGTGAATGGTTCGGCGGATAAGGTGCAACAGCGGCTGCAACGCTTCCGTATTTTGGATCGGTTGCCGGCAGACCATGTGGTGAGCGATCGCCGAGACGCCCTCGAAAAGGCCATTCAGTTTCTCCACCAACCGGAGGAATTGCTGGAGGTGACAACGGGCAGCTACGAATAACGCGAGACCGCCGGGTTGCCCTGCACATACCAGCGCCACGGAATCTCCTGACCTTGGGAAATACCAATGCGAGTGGTTTGTACCACAGGGGCTGTCAGGGGTTGGGGCGGCTTTTCTAACCAGAGGCCGCTCTCTTTCCCTAGCATCAAGCCCGAAAGCTGGCGATCGATCCCCAAGACTTGGCACAGTTTCCCCGGACCAGCGGCACTGCGGGGGGGCAAGGGTGGACTGAGCATCTCAAGGGCACGGATGAGAACAGCACTGGCAAAATTGGGGCGATCGCTGGCGATATTCAGGCAGTGGTGAATGCCATAGATTTGATAGACATAGATTGTCCCCGGTGCTGCAAACATCGGGGCGTTGCGAGCCGTTTGGCGACGGTAGCCATGACACGCGGGGTCGCCGGCCATATAGGCTTCAGTTTCAACAATACGGCCGCGGTAGAGTTGACCATTGGCCTGCTGTCGCACGAGAAGACACCCCAGTAATTCTTGGGCAACCACTGGGGCAGGGCGAGCCAACCACTCAAGGGGCAGACACTGATCTCGCTCAATGGGAACCCTTTTCAAGCAACAAATCCTCCATCAAGGCATGGCGCACGGGGGCATTCAAGCCAGAGACGGTGTAGAGCATGGCTTCGCGATAGAGACGCTGCACCGTGTGACTGAGCATCAAGGCACTGCCACCCGTCGTCATCAGGGCAGCCTGAGCCGCTTGGACGGCAAGGTGAATGGCTGCGGCGCGCAGTTGTGCATGGTGGGGGGGATTCAGGTTCTCTAGCTCTTCTTGAATCTGGTCGTAAAGGCGGTGCCAGCGATCGCGAAAGTGGTGATAGAGGTCTTTGGCGTCGGCACTCTCGGCGAGAATCTGCAAACTGGCACGGGCACAACCCATGGGGGCGGCACTGCCCCGCAGCAATTGCTGGCGATCGCGGAGGGCCATCCAATCCGCCTCACTGATACCCACCACATCTTCCGGCGGGACTAACCAATCCACCACTTCTGCTTGCACCGTTTGAGTTGAGGGCACAGCCGCTAGAGGTAAGGGCAATGAGAGGTGCAAAATGCCACCGCCAGCCTGTTGGGCATTGATAAAGGGCATGAGGGCAAAGAGAATACGCTGATCCGGTAGGGGAGCTGCGGCGATAAACATCGTCATGTGCTGAAAGCCACTGAGCCAAGGCAGCGTGCCCTGCAGGAGGTAGCCCCCACTGGTGGGTTGAGCTTGTAGATCCACTGGGTTGTGGCGTAAGTGGGAAAAGCTGACACCAATCAACATCTGCCCCTTCATTAAGTCCGCTAGGTAGGTTTGGGCAACGTTCCCTTCAGGATGTTCAAGAATCATCCCCAAGGCGGATTGATGTTGTGCCACCAAAAAGGCAAGGGCACCGGAGGTTTGCGCTAGTTGTAAGCTCAAATGCCACAGCGTGCGGCGATCGCACCCCAATCCCCCCCTTGCCTTGGGTACCGCCAAACGAAAAATGCCCAAATTTCCTAGGGCTTGCAGACTTTCCGATAAAAGGGACTTTTGCTGATCAATGCGGTTGGCAATTGGCGCAACAACGGTACTGAGGTAGGTCTGAATGTCCTCTAGGAGAGGCTGCGCTGCGGGGTCAGCAAAGACCAAGGCATCCATAGTTTAGGAGTACGCCAGATGGGCACGGGGGTTGTAGGACTCAATGGCCTGAAGTTGCCGGTAGAGATCGCGTTCAGCATCACTCAGTTGGGGCGGCAGTGTAATGACAATCTCCACCAGTTGGTCACCGCGATCGCCATCGGGGCGAGGATAGCCCTTACCCGCCAGTCGCAAACGTTGGCCTGTGCGTACCCCTGCTGGCACCATCATTTTCACCCAACCATCGAGGGTCGGGGCTTCAATTTGGCCGCCGAGGGCAGCCTCACTGGGGGTCACGGGGAGTTCACAGACAATGTCGTAGTCCTCAAGGCGAAAGAGGGGATGGGGCGTCACTTGAATTTTCAGATAGAGATCACCTCCACCCGTACCTTGACCCCGCAGCCGAATCCGCTGACCCGTAACCATCCCCGCTGGCAGCGTCACTTCTAAGGAGCGCCCATCCCCAAGGCGAATCCGCTCCCGTCCCCCTTCGTAGGCCTTCTCGAGGGGGATTTCTAGGGTGGCTTCAGCGTCGCGACGACTCACAGCGGTATAGGCGGTTTTGACGGTGCCGGGGCGAAAGTAGTCTGTCTCTATCGTAGGCGAGCGACGGGGGGGATCCGCAGCAACCGTAGAGGTGCGGGGCGATCGCCGACCCAACAGTTGATCCAAAAACTCTTGAAAATTATCTTCACTGAGGTCGGGTTCTTCCCTGACACTGGTGCCATTGCGCCGAGCCATAGTGGTACGTTGGGAAGGGCGAGTGCGAAAGCCGGGCTGTGACCAATATTCACCGTAGCGATCGTATTGCTCACGGCGAGCCGGATCACTTAGGACTTGGTAAGCTTCACTAATGTCTTTGAACTTCTCTTCAGCAGCGCGATCGCCCGGATTCATATCGGGATGATACCGCCGCGCCAGCCGCCGATAGGCACGTTTAATTTCCTCAGTGCTCGCACCTCGATCCACGCCCAAAAGCTGGTAGTAATCTCGAAAATTACGCATCGACAGTCCTATCTACACTCACAGTTGCGGCAAACAATGCAAACAAGCTCTACCAGTCGTCGTCATCCCAATCCTCCCATGCGGCTGAATCACTGCGCTGGGAATACCCCCGAGAACGCCGCGTCCGGGGTGGCTCATCCCACTCATCCTCATAATCGTCACGCCGCCGCTCTCGACCCCGCACCGCATCAAGGCCTTTATTGACTGCTTCCTTGAGGTTGGGCAGCTTAAAGAGATCCTCATCGTCTTCCAATTCCTCTTCGCTGAGGCGCAGTTGGCGGACAAAGTCGTAGAGCCGCTCTTCAAGAGCCGCATAGGTGAGGTCAATCTGGCGATCGTCCTCATTGCGAATGGCCTCCTGCAATTGCCGCACCAGGGCCTCAATACTCCGGCGCTGATCAGCGGCAAATTGATAGCCAAATTCTTGAGCCGCTTCCCGCAATTGACGTTCAGCGCGGTGAATCAAATCTTGGGCACGGTTGCGCTTCTCAATGCGTGCCCGCCGCTGGCGATCGCCCGCTGCATTGGACTCCGCATCCAAGAGCATCTGCTGAATTTCCTCTTCACTCAGGGTTGATGCCCCCTGAATCACCACACTTTGCTCACGACCGCTAAAGCGATCCAAGGCCACCACTTGGAGCAGGCCATTGGCATCCAAGTCAAAGGACACTTGAATTTGGGGCACCCCCCGAGGCGCTGGCGGAATTCCCGTTAACTTAAAGCGTCCCAAGGACTTATTGTGTTCTGCTAGTTCCCGCTCCCCTTGAACGACGTGGATTTCCACTTGGCTTTGGTTATTTTCTGAGGTTGAGAAAATATCGGAGCGGCGCACCGGAATCGTTGTATTGCGGGGAATCAGCACCTTCGTGACGCCGCCAATGGTTTCCACCCCTAAGGAAAGGGGGGTTACATCCAGCAGCAGGATATCCTTCATATCCCCGGCGAGAATGCCTGCTTGAATGGCGGCACCAACAGCCACCACCTCATCGGGGTTGACATTTTGGTTGGGTTCACGGCCAATCATCTGCCGCACCAGATCCTGCACCATGGGCATCCGCGTCGCACCACCCACCAGCACCACGGCATCAATTTGAGCGGGGGTTAAATGGGCATCCATCAGTGCCTGTTCGACCGGATAGCGCAGCCGTTGCAGCAGGTCTTGGCTCAGGTCTTCAAATTGGCGACGACTGAGGGTGGTTTCAATGTGTTTTGGCCCATCCGCTGTGGCGGTGACAAAGGGCAGATCGATATTGGTTTCCAGTAAGCCTGAAAGTTCAATTTTGGCTTTTTCGGCAGCATCGGTGAGCCGTTGTAGCGACTGGCGATCGCGCCGTAAATCAATGCCCTCTTTGGCGAGGAAGTCTTCGGCTAGCCAGTCCACAATCAACTTATCAAAGTCATTGCCCCCCAGTTGGGTATCGCCGCTGGTGGCCTTCACCTCAAACACGCCATCGCCAACATCGAGAATGGAGACATCAAAGGTGCCACCGCCAAGGTCAAAAACGAGAATCGTCTGCTCCTTCTGGCGATCGAGGCCATAGGCAAGGGCTGCTGCCGTCGGTTCATTAATAATCCGCCGCACATTCAGACCCGCAATCCGCCCAGCATCACGGGTGGCTTGCCGCTGTGAATCATTAAAGTAGGCGGGGACAGTAATCACCGCATCGGTGACGGGTTCCCCTAGATAGCGGCTGGCATCCTCCACCAGCTTGCGCAAGACCATGGCTGAAATTTCTTCGGGGGCAAATTCCCGTTGCAAGCGTGGGCACTTGATGCGCACTTTACCCGATTCATCGCGGCGAATGGTATAGGGTACCCGCTTGGATTCAGCCGTCAGTTCCCTGTATTCGCGGCCAATAAACCGCTTCACGGCATAGAAGGTGTTTTGGGGATTGAGCACCGCCTGTCGCCGCGCCAACTGACCCACAAGGCGCTCGCCATCTTTGCCAAAGGCCACCACAGAGGGGGTGGTGCGGGAGCCTTCTGCATTGGCAATCACAACGGGTTTTCCCCCTTCCAACACAGCAATGACGGAATTGGTTGTCCCCAAATCAATGCCAACAATTTTGCCCATGCCGTTTGAACGACTCCGCACTGGTTAGAATAAATGAATAGCGTTATAGTAACGGATTATTTACCCTTTGTTACGCTTATTCGATTGTACGAGATCTGCCCCAGACCGTCAGAGAATCACTCTTTCCCCTGTGCTGCGCGATCGCTACAACGATATGAACAACCTCAGTCCCCACACCTCCCATTCACCGCTGCTCATCTTTTGAAGTCTAGCGGTAAGATGACAGGCAAGAGGTTGCAGCACAGCTTATCAACTGTTGCTACGCCCAATTCCGAGAAGGAGACCGTTCTATGCTACACCGCAAGCTTTATCAACTCTATACCGACGGCCAAGAAGTCTGGATTTACTTGCGGGATCAACAGCGCCTAATTGACCGGGCACGCATTGTAGACATCGAAGGGAATGTTGTTACCATCCGCTACGAAACGGAGGAAGACGACGAAGTGTGTGCTTGGGAAGAGATCGTCAATATCGAAAGCATTGGCTCGATTTCACGGCGGCTCGCAGCAGTTCCGCGGGGTTATGCGGAGTTACCCATTGCGGATGAGTGTCCAGAGGCGGAGCAACTGCCGAAGCATTCCTCGGAAACCGAACACGAGCGTTGATTCTTACCCATGCGCTCAGCCCCCGTTGTGGAGGAGATAGCCACGATTGATGCCCAGTACATGGGGCGCTGCCTTGAGTTAGCCGCTCGTGCCAAAGGCTGTACGGCTCCGAATCCCCTCGTGGGCTGTGTGATTGTGGCGGAGGGACGGGTGATTGGGGAGGGGTTTCATCCCAAGGCAGGGGAACCCCATGCCGAGGTGTTTGCCCTGCGCAGCGTCAGCGAGAGCGATCGCCCCCTCCTCAGCAAGGCCACCCTCTACGTCAATCTTGAACCCTGCAACCACTATGGCCGCACGCCCCCCTGTACCGAGGCGATTATAGCGGCGGGTATTCCCAGGGTGGTGGTGGGCATGATTGATCCGAATCCCCAAGTAGCGGGGGCGGGGGTAGAACGGCTGCGCTCAGCAGGCATAGAAGTCACCGTCGGCGTGCGGGAAGCAGAGTGTCAACGCCTGAACGAAGCGTTTGTGCATCGGGTGCGCTATCAGCGTCCCTTTGGCATTTTCAAATACGCCATGACCCTCGATGGCAAAATTGCCTCCAGTGCCGGCCACAGTCTCTGGGTGAGTGGTGAAGCCGCACGCGCCATGGTGCATCAACTGCGCTCTGAATGCGATGCCGTGATTGTGGGGGGCAATACCGTGCGTCTGGATAATCCCCTTTTGACCTCGCGCCATGAGCGCAACCCCCTACGGGTGGTGATGAGTCGTACCCTTGATCTACCGCCGACTGCCTCTTTGTGGGAAACGGCCACGGCTCCAACATTGGTAGTTACCGCTGCTTCCCCCCAACATCCCCTGATTCCCCAATTGCAGGCACGGGGCGTGGAGGTGGTGCACCGAGAGCCGCTAACACCGACCACCGTTATGGCAGAGCTGCATCAACGGGGCATTATGACGGTGCTTTGGGAGTGCGGCGGTTCCCTTGCAGCGGCAGCGATCGCCGAAGGCATGGTACAGAAAGTGTGGGCATTTATTGCGCCAAAGATTATTGGTGGCTCTGCTGCCCCCGCCCCAGTGGCCGATCTCGGCTTAACCAAGATGAATGAGGCCTTGTGCCTCGAGGACGTGACTTGGCAAACCGTGGGCGAGGACATTCTCCTAGTGGGCTACCTACCGCCTAGGCCTCGGGTTCCGTCACTTCAATAATGGTACAGCCCGTTTCTGTGGGGGGCGTATCCGCCTGCTCATAGAGCAAATCAATCCACAGCGACTCCGGGTAGGGCTTGCGACTAGAGACATAAAAAAGCCAATGCTGGCTGACATTGAGGGACTCGCGCCGCAGCTTGGCCATTGCCGGGGTTGTAATCAGGCGCAGCGCAGCGTTGGCATTGCGCCACTGCTCAATAATCCCAGCCGCCACCCGCAGGGTTTCCCCTTCGCTATTTTCTAATTCCAAAATGCCGTCAATGTGGATACTCTCCCACCAGTGCTGTGGATCCCGCAGATCCAATCCTTGGCCATCCATATAGTCAATGAGGTTGGGAAGATATTCGCGAATAAAGTTTTGGACAACACTAAAGGGGGGAAAAGGACGCAAGACTTTGAGGTGGCTTGCTGTTTGTTGAAACCACAGCTTGTGGTAAGTCATGGGGACAAAGCTCCGTCAAAAAGGCGATCGCCAAAAATCGTTACAAACTGGTTTATTTTACCAAGCAAGCTTGCTCCGATCGCTCCTGAGAGTGAAGATGAATATGTGCCACTTTTGGCGCAATTTGGCACAAGTGTTACTAGGACAATTTTGGTGTAACGACCAACGATGAGAAGGCTGTCAGCTGACTTACATTATTAAAAAAAACTATACACACTGATTAGCTAACTTTACTCTACTTATTCATTTATTGGAAATAATGATTTTTCTTTCATGGGTAGTAATTAAGCCCAAGTCGTGATGAATTCAGGTTTTTTGATTATTGACCAGTAGGTAGAAAATTCGCATTTTTATTTTGCAGCAAGTAATTCACCCCCCAGAGAGGGCAGGACGAGGCAAGGGGGTGGCTTGTCATTTGGTTGTGGATTGGGTAAAGTCACCTAGAAGTTTCGTCGTGGTGCCAAAACACCCTTTGCATAAACAACAGATTGGGACAGTTTTAGGCATAGATGCGGCGAGTGGCCTCTGGCTACCTTGGACGATTGCTCATGATGTGTGTTCTCGGTTCACCGCTTTGTCGAATCACTGTCAATTTTGTGTGCGAGGAGGATTACCTTGAGCAACGATAGTCGTACCCCTACCGCCTCTCAGGATGCACCCCTTGCGTCTGCTGCTATGCTTGGTCGTTCGCTGCGCTCCCTTTGTTCCTGTCTGCCCCTGCTGGGCACCTTTGTTTTGATTCAGCCTACGCAAGCCCTTGATCTGACCACTCTTGCGAGCGATCGCGATCTGGGTTCAAAGGACATTCGCCCCGAATCTCTTAACCTCCCCTCCCTCTTCAGCACTGAAAGCCAAGACCCGCTTGCGGAATTTGAAAATCTTTTATCCGCCAACAAAACTGAGTTACTCTTGGGCGTCACCCAAGCGGCATGGCAACGCACCATCCGGCCCCAAGTAAGGTTTGCCCCCTTGCCCTTGAGCACACCTGCACCGACCCTATCTGCCTCTGCCACCTTTGAGCACCGCAGCCGTCCTTCTGAACCGACCTTCAAAGTGGTGGATCGGCGGGTTCGCACCAATAGCTTGGCGGATCTGGTGACGCAGGCCACCACCTCTGTTGTTGCTTCCTTGGCCATTGATACCCCCTTTGCGATGGGTGGCTCTTTGGAGCAAACCACGACGGCAGTTGAACCACCGTTCACCGAGGGGGAAACGACTCAACTCTCGCAGCGGGTGGCAGTTGTGAACTCTCCAGCCGCATCGACCTCAACTGCAACCCTAGAGCCTGTTCCCTTTGGGCGTGCTGCTGAGCGGCGGCGGCATACCACCCCTGCCCTAGTTTCAGTCCAACAACCCCCTGCTCGCCCAGCGCTACCCCAGCCCACTGTTGCAAATCGCCCGCAAACAACAACAGTAACAGCACCGACACCTGCCGCCGTACAGCCCATTGCCCCCCCTGTGCCCGTCAAGGTGGCACGCTCAATTGTGGCTCCCTCTTTACCCAGTAATCTCGACCTACCCCCTCTGCCCAACTCCGATCGCTTTCTACCTAGCCTAACCACCAACTTTATCTGGCCGGCGCGTGGTGTGTTGACCTCTGGCTTTGGCCCGCGCTGGGGACGGATGCACCGCGGAATTGATATTGCTGCTCCCATTGGCACGCCCATCTATGCTGCTGCCGCCGGTGTCGTTACCTACTCCCAATGGAATTCTGGTGGTTTCGGCAACTTGGTGGAAATTCGCCACGCCGATGGGACCCTGACGCTCTATGCCCATAACCATCGCAACTTGGTGCGCGTGGGCCAATACGTTGAGCAGGGTCAGCAGATTGCTGAAATGGGCAGCACCGGTCGCAGCACAGGCCCCCACGTTCACTTTGAGATACATCCCCCAGGGCGGGGTGCGGTCAACCCAATGATCTTCCTGCAACGTAACCAAGGCTAGGCGTTGACGATCTATTTTGTGGGGGCAGGCCTAGGTTCACTTGGCTATCTCACCTTGGCCGCTTGGGTTTGTCTACAGCAGGCGCAGGTGGTTCTTTACGATGCGCTTGTTTCCCCAGACCTCCTAGACCTTACACCCCCCGATTGTTTGCGAGTCGCGGTGGGCAAGCGGGCAGGGGCTGAGGCTGTTCCCCAATCAGAAATCAACCGCCTTTTAGTGGACTACGGCCAGCAGTATGAACGGGTTGTCCGCCTCAAAAGTGGCGATCCGGGACTGTTTGGCCGTTTGCATCAGGAACTTGAGGCTGTCTTGGGGGCAGGTTTAGAGGCTGTAGTGATTGCGGGGGCGTCCTCAGCGCTAGCGGCACCTTTATTGGCGGGTCTCTGTGTTACAGCAAAGGACGTGAGTCAATCCGTAGCGATTCTATCGGGGCATGCGCCAGAAACCCTTCCTTGGGCAGCGATCGCCCAAATGGAGACGCTGATTTTTTTGATGGCCACCCGTTCCCTGCGATATATTGCCGAGCAATTGCTGAGGCAGGGGCGATCGCCCGCTGAGGGATTGGCCATTCTGCACTGGGCAGGGCAACCCCAGCAACAATTCTGGTTTGGCACCCTAGAGAGTTACCTGAAGACGCCTGACTTTCCAGACATGGCTCCTGCGGTCGTTGTCATTGGCGCGATCGCCCAAAAACGCTACCCTTTGGCTAGTCTAGATCTGGTCTTCCCTGAATTTTTGAAGATTTCCCCATCAGCCATGTCTGCGCTCCACGGCAAAACCATTCTCGTCACCCGGGCAGCAGTGCAAGCGAGTGACTTTACGCAGCAACTGACAGCCGCCGGTGCCACCGTTTTAGAAATGCCGACACTGGAAATCGTTCCCCCCAGTTCTTGGCAGCCCCTCGATCAGGCTTTGGCGCAACTCAATACCTTTGACTGGCTCATTCTCACGTCCCACAATGCCGTTAGCTTTTTTATGGAACGGTTACAGCATCATGGCAAGGATGGTCGTACCCTCGCCGGTCTCAAGATTGCTGTTGTTGGCGAAAAAACCGCCCAAACCCTCAGCAGTTACGGCTTAGTGGCTGACTTCACCCCCAGTGAATTTGTCGCCGATGCCCTAGTGGCAGAATTCCCAGAACCTGTAGCGGGGTTGCGTTTTCTCTTCCCACGGGTTGAAAAGGGTGGGCGACCCGTGCTACTAGAGACCTTTACAGCGGCTGGGGCTGAGGTTGTTGAGGTGCCCGCCTACGATTCCCGCTGTCCCCAAACCGTTGATGCCCAAGTCTTAGGGGCGCTGCAAGGGGGTCAAGTGGATATGGTCACGTTTACCAGTTCTAAGACGGTGAAACACTTTTGCCAATTGGTGGGTGCGCAGGCGGCAGAGTTACTTCAGAATGTGCAGATTGCCAGTATTGGCCCGCAAACCTCGCAAACTTGTCGCGAACTCTTGGGACGGGTGGATACTGAAGCCACAGAGCATACCCTTGAGGGACTCCTTCAGGCGTTATTACGGATCACTTAGTGCTTTGGGTGCACCAATCCGCTAGTGTGAAAAAAGGACTGTTGTAAGGCAATTGTGGAGCATGACACACGCAACCGATGTGCTGACCCTTGGCCGTTGGATGGCGGCGGATTTTAGTAACCAAGCCCAAGCCTTTGAGAATCCCCCCTTCTATGCCCATATTCGGGTGTGTATGCGCCCTCTGCCCAGTGGTCTTCTAGAGGGCATTGCCCTTTATGTGGAACAGGCCTATGACTATCTTCTAGGTGTTCCCTACCGCACACGGGTTTTAGAACTGGTGCCCGCCAATGATCACATTGTGATTAAAAATTACATACTCAAGGATGAAAAACGCTTCTTTGGGGCAGCTCGCGATCGCCAGCGGCTTCAGGCGATGACAGCCGATGATTTGGAACTCCTCTGTGGCTGCAATATGCTCACCTACTGGACAGGGCACAGCTTTCGCGGTGAAGTGGAGCCGGGCAAAGCCTGTAAAGTCGTACGTAAAGGACGGGAAACCTATCTTGATAGCACGTTTGAAATTGATGGCGATCGCTTCATTAGCCACGATCGCGGACGGGATCCCGAAACCGATGAGCACGTTTGGGGCTCCGTGGCAGGTCCCTTTCACTTTGTGCGCTGGCAGAGCTTTGCTGATGAAATTATTGCCTAGGCGGTTTGCCAATCTGGTAACGGTTTGCCTTGGTAATAGAGGCGAAAGAGTCCCCAAGCCCCTAGGGCGATCGCCACCAAGCTAACCACTTGGGCAATTCGCAGCGGCCCCAACATCAGGCTGTCCATGCGCAGTCCTTCAATCCAGAAGCGACCCAAGCTGTAGGCAATGGCATAGACCAAAAGCAGGGTGCCGGGTTTTTGATAGCGAGGTTGACGAAAGAGCCACAGCAGGAGAACAAAGACTCCTAGGTTCCAAAGGGACTCATAGAGAAACGTGGGGTGGTAATAGGCTTCGTTGATTAGCGCCGGGGGACGCTGCGGCGCGGGGATATAGAGTTTCCACGGCAAATCCGTAGGGGCACCAAAGGCCTCAGAGTTAAAGAAATTGCCCCAGCGTCCAATGGCCTGTCCCAAAATTAGTGAAGGGGCAATGACATCCGCCACTTGCCAAAAGGAAAGCCGCTGCACGTACGTAAAGATCGCCATCGCTAGCATACCGCCGAGGATGGCACCGTGAATGGCAATGCCGCCTTTCCAAATTTGCACCACTTGATCTAAGTGCTTTTGGTAAAAGCCCCAGTTAAAGGCGACGTAATAGAGCCGTGCAGCGGGAATAGCGGCAACCACAAGCCAAATCGACAGATCCGCAATCAGATCAGGATCAATCTGCCGCTGGCGTGCCAAGCGCTGACTCAGCCAAATGCCAATAAAGACGGCGGCAGCAATGAGTAGGCCGTACCATCGTAGGGTGATGAACCCTAGCTCAAGGGTGGCACCGGGGGATTGGAAAGTGGCGATCATGCCTAGAATAGGTTCTAAACAGCGCGAGCAGTCTGAATGACAGTGGCAAAGGCGTCCGTATCCAACACCGCCAATTGAGCCAGCATCTTGCGATTGAGGTGAATATCGGCTTTTTTCAGGGCGCCCATGAGTTGACTGTAGCTCATGCCATGTTGACGCGCAGCAGCGTTAATCCGCGCAATCCAGAGCCGCCGAAAGTCCCGTTTGCGCCGCCGCCGATCGCGATAGGCATTGCACAGTGCCTTCATGACCACCTGATTGGCGGTGCGGAAGAGCTTGGAGTGCCCCGCACGATAGCCCTTGGCGAGCTTGAGAATTTTTTTACGCCGTTTGCGGGCAACGTTACCCCGTTTGACCCTTGCCATAGTTCAATTTCACCCTTGATCAAAAACTGAAAATTTATCAATTAAGCGTAGGGCAGCATCAGCGATACTCGCTCAAAATCCCGTGGATCGACGAGGGCCTTGTGGGAAAGACGATTCTTGCGATCGCTCCCCTTATGTTCGAGTAAGTGATTTTTGTTGGCCTTACGGCGGACAAACTTACCACTGCCCGTCGTCCGAAATCGTTTGGCAGCAGCACGACGTGTTTTTAGCTTTGGCATAGCCTTGCCCTATTTTAGACACAGCTTACTAATGTACTATTTTGAAGAGAGTCTTGGCAAGCTGCATGGAACTGGAGTTCATTCCTGTCGAAGAGTTTTATTTTGCCCTTACCTTGGCCATGCGCACCCTAGAAGATTTAGGCGATGCGGCATTTGTGGAGCGGGTGCGATCGCGCTTGCAGGAGCGGTTTGGTCAAGCCTCAACGGTTGCTGCCGGCAAGCAAAACACTTTTAACTATGTCTTTCGCGTCAAGGGGGTGGACAATAGCCCCGCCCCACAGCTCATGCTATCCATCGCCGACTGGCAGGGGAAAATCCGCCTCAGCAGTGACTATGGCTGGACATTGGATGCACAGCGCAAAACCATCCGCACTGAGAAATTTGGCGATCGCCCCCAGTTTTGCCAACAGGTGAAAGCCCACTTAGCCCAGTGGCTGGAACTGCCGGAATTTCTTGAGGTCTAAATGTTTGACCTAGGGACCGCCCTTGACACAGCCATTAAAACTTGGTCGGTGGTGCATACCCCCTTTTTGTCCCCCGATCAGGTGGTGCAGGCACTCCGCACCCTTGAGCAACGGGCCGATGTTCATGGTCTCGCCTGGGGGGGGTACCCGCAAGCGGAACGCTGTCGGCTGGCGATCGCCCCCACTGAACTTAGTCTTGAAGAGCAACAGCCGCCCCTTGCTTTGGTGCGAATCACAGGCAACTTTCTCTTTGATCCCGCCACCTACAGTGATTTTGAGCGAGCGATCGCCAATGCCGGTCTCGATGACGGCGATTATGGGGATGTGATTCTCCTTGGGGAACGGGGGGCACAGGTCATTCTCATCCCTGAAAAAGTCCCTACTTTACAAGAACACTTAAAACAAGTGCGGACTGTAGCGGTGACCGTCGATCTCTGTGACTGGTCAGAACTGGCCGTAGCGCCCCCCCAACGGAAATCCCTCAGTACCGTCGAAGCATCATTGCGCTTGGATGCTGTGGCCTCAGCCGGGTTTGGCGTCTCCCGCAGTAAAATGAGCGACTGGATTAGCCAAGGACTGGTGCGGGTCAACTGGCAAGTGGTGCAACAACCGCGGTATCTGCTCAAGGTGAATGACCTCATTGCCATTCGCGGCAAAGGGCGATTACGGATTCAAGACATTCAAGTTACCAAGAAAGAGCGCTACCGCATCCAGATGGAGCGCATTCGCTAAGACTATGGATCTGCTGCTGTCGAAATTACTGCCGCCATTGCTGTATCCATTGCCCTTGGCCTGTTGGGCATTGATTTTTGCCATTGTTCGCTTTTGGCGTGCTCCCAAACAGGCGGCGATCGCCCTCGTGATTGCCCTGAGCATTTTACTCCTGAGCGGCAATGACTATGTGGCAACAGCGCTTATTGCTTCCCTAGAGCGACAGTATTTACCCCCTGATCCCATGCCCAAAGCTGCCGCGATCGTTGTTCTCGGTGGGGCGGTTGTCCCGCAAACGGCGCCGAGGCCTTGGGTAGAAGTCACGGAAGGGGGCGATCGCATCCTCTACGGTGCCCACCTCTTTCGCCAAGGCTATGCCCCCTATCTCATCCTCAGTGGGGGTCGCATTGACTGGCTCGGCGAAACCTTTCAGCGGGGAGAAGCAGCAGACATGGCGGAAATTGCCACCACCTGCGGTGTGCCGATGGACAAGATGCTGCTGGACACCACCGCACTGAATACCTATGAAAATGCCGTGAATGTCAAAGCGCTTCTTGAGCAGCATCAAATTCAGGGGAATCTGCTGCTGGTGACATCCGCCTACCACATGCCCCGCTCCGTCGCCATTTTTCGCCGTTTGGGAATGAAGGTGATCCCGGCACCGACGGACTATCGGTACCTGTCGATCGCGCGATCGCCCACCTGGCAAAACTTGCTGCTCAGCCTGATCCCCAATCCCTCCAACGTGGACATCACCACGATCGCCCTACGGGAATACCAAGGTCTGCTCGTTTACAAACTCAGAGGTTGGCTTTAGAGACCCTGAGCACGCAGAAACCCTTGACACGCCTCCACAAAAGCAGGGGCTGACTCATAGGGCAGGACATTGCGCCCCGCAATCACAACTCCCTCAGCATTGGGAAATGTCTTGGTATAAAATTGCAACCGTTTTGCAGGGGATTCAGCCCCACCCTCCCGACTGATACTAGAGGCTTGGTCTCCCATCACCACAAACACTGGCTGCCCAGTCTGCTGCATTTTCTGACGATAGTCCCGCCGCCAAAAACCCGACAGGAATGAATACACCCCATGGCGACTCTCAAGGTCAGCACAACCAGCGGCCAGCATCTTTAGCCACTCATCATCCACATCCTCAGGCTTGGCAAAAAGCTGATTGATTGAAAACTGCCGCAGGAAACTTTCTTGGCGGGCATAGAGATAAAAGCCCCAACCCAAGGGAGAATCAAAAAGATTCCAGCGCACCCTTTGCCATGTGGGATCAGTGTTTTCAGACACCAAAGCGGCGGCGGGGGGGCCACTGAGGATCATTGCCCTGACTACTTGGGGATCAAGGTAGACTAGCTCCATCGCTACGGGAAACAATGCCCCTTGGACAACGAGAATCACCGCTTGGCGAATCTCAGAGGCGATAAAGACCTGTAACTGAGCCGCCCAATCTTCGGGGTAATAGGCAATGTGGGGTAGGGCACTCTGGCCACAGCCGAGCAAGTCAGGAATGTAGAATGAGTAACCTTCCCCTTGGGACTGCCAATGGCTCACACAGCGATCCCAGAACCGCCCAGAGAGGCCAACCCCCACTGGATGGACAAAAACAATGGGGGTATGCCCTTCTTCACCACTGAGACGATAAGTGCAGGGAAAGCCCTGCCACCGATAGGTTTTAGAAACAAATGACAGCATTGCAAACAGCCCTTGGCGATTTCCCTGACACTGAACCAGCGGGTATGGAACCCACCTCAACAATATGGCTAATCCCTAACATTGGGTAGGAATTTTAACCAAATCTTTCCCTTGGTTTAACCTATCCCCTAGAAACGTTGCGTATTCTGACGGAAGGGTAGTTTGATCGGTTCGCCTGCCTGCAACCTCTTGGCAGCCGTCAAGCCAAGACCCCAAGGGTTCAAGTCTTTGGGAAACGCTGTTTACTCCGCTAGGAGAGATTACTATGTTCACATCTGTAAAGAGCTATGCTCGTTTTGGTGTCGTCGCCGCGGTCGCGGCTCTGTCGGGTAGCCTGATTCCTGCTGCTTTATCCCAAGGGACACCTACGATTCGCATTGATGGCTCCAGCACCGTTTTCCCCATTACCGAAGCTGTCGCTGAAGCCTTCCAAAAAGCCCAAGGGGGCAAAGTCCGTGTAACCGTCGGTGTGTCTGGTACAGGCGGTGGCTTCAAGAAGTTCTGCCGCGGTGAAACGGATATTTCCAACGCCTCACGCCCCATTTTGGCCAAGGAAATTGCTGACTGCCGCGCTGCTGGCATCAACTTTATTGAACTGCCAGTGGCCTACGATGCTCTCACGGTAGTGGTTCATCCCCAAAATACTTGGGCAACAAGCTTAACGGTTGCTGAATTGAAGCGGATTTGGGAACCCGATTCTAAAATCAATAACTGGAGCCAAGTGCGCCAAGGTTTCCCCAATATTCCTTTGAAACTCTTTGGGCCAGGTGCCGACTCTGGAACCTTTGACTATTTCACAGAGGCCATCAATGGTAAATCAAAAGTCAGTCGCAAGGATTTCACCGCCAGCGAGGATGATAATGTGCTAGTCCAAGGTATCACTCGCGATCGCGGTGCGCTTGGATACTTTGGTTTTGCCTACTATGCGGAAAACCGCAATCGGCTCAAAGCGGTTGCCATTGACAACGGCAAAGGCCCTGTTCCACCTTCCGAGCAAAACGTGCTGAATGGGACATACCAGCCCCTCTCCCGTCCCATCTTTATCTACGTCAACGCTAGGTCAGCGCAGCGGCCTGAAGTACGGCAGTTTGTCACCTACTACCTCAATAATGCCCCAGCCATGGTGAAAAAGGTGAAATATGTGCCTCTGCCGACTAGTGCCTACCGCACGATTCTGGCTAACTTCAACCGCAACCGTGTGGGTACGATCTTTGGGGGCAAAGAGGCTATTGGCTTGACGATCAACCAACTGCTGAGGATGCAACCCCAATAGATTGATATTTTGATTTAATGAAGGGTGTGAGGTATCAGCCCTCCACCCTTTTTTCCCATTTTGTCAACCTCAGTCGTTGATTCTCTCAAAAGATAAATTCCAACTAAAAGATTTTTGCTTGCTGGAATAATACCCATGGTAGAACAGCCCCTACCCTACTCAACGAAGCTCCCCGTCGCCTTGCCATCCCGCACTGTGAGGATTTGGCGGGAGCGGATCATTGCTAGCATTCTATTTTTGGCAGCAATCTCATCGGTCGTGACCACGCTTGTCATCATCTATATCCTGTTTACCGAAACAGTGATCTTCTTTGAAAAGGTGATGGAGCTGCATCAAGAGTCCCTCTTTGAAGCGTTGGTGGAGTTCTTTACGAGTACGGACTGGTCACCTCTGATTGAGCCTATTGGAATCGGCATCTTACCCTTGCTCTCTGGAACCTTCACGACCTGCTTTGTGGCCAGTTGCGTGGCTATTCCCCTTGGCACGATTGCGGCCATCTATCTGAGTGAGTTTGCACCCGCCAAAATGCGGGAGATCCTCAAGCCTATCCTTGAAATCTTGGCGGGTATCCCCACGGTTGTTTACGGCTACTTTGCCCTTTTGGTGGTCACTCCCTTTCTCCAGAAAATCATTCTTGGCGTTCAGCAATTTTTTAATCCTGGCAAGGAACCTTGGGAATATTTTGAGCTGCCTGGTTTTAACATGTTGGGGGCAGGTATTGTGGTGGGACTAATGGTGCTGCCCTATATTGCCAGTTTGACAGAAGATGCCCTCCAAGCTGTTCCTTTGCAACTGCGGGAGGGATCCTATGCAATGGGGGCAACGCGTTTGCAAACAGCAATCAAGGTTCTCATGCCGGCTGCTATCTCTGGCATTATGGCCGCCTATATTCTGGGGCTGGCACGGGCAATTGGCGAAACAATGATTGTGGCCGTGGCCGCTGGGTTACAGCCCAAATTCACCTTTAATCCCTTAGAAGGAGCCTCCACAACTACCGCCTTCATTGTCTCGGTCAGTTTAGGGGATCTCCCCCATGGCTCATTGGAATATCAATCTATTTTTGCCGCTGGGATCATGCTGTTTTTTGCCACACTGATTCTCAATGTGGCGGGGTACTTCTTTAGTCGTCGCTATCGTGAGGTGTACTAGCTATGCCTAGCCAGCACCCGCTTTTGAGTAACCTCCGCAACCCCATCGCCATCGCTGCCTCCATTCGCTCTCGCACCCGTTGGGAACGTTTTTTCATTGTTCTAGGGTGGTTTTCCCTAGCTGTAGCGCTCTTAACACTGATTTTTTTGGTCTCTGACCTTTTTCTGCGCGGCCTGCCAATGCTTAACTGGAAATTCTTCACTTCGCCCCCCAGTAGCGATCCAGAAGAGGCAGGCATCCTCACGGCATGGGTGGGGAGTTTGTTGGTCATTCTTGTAACGGCGTTCGTGGCCATTCCTTTGGGGATTGCGGCGGGCATTTACCTCGAAGAATATGCTCCCAAAAACTGGCTGTTGGATTTCATTGAGGTCAATATCACGAACCTAGCAGGCGTGCCCTCGATTATCTATGGTCTGCTGGCTCTCGGTTTCTTTGTCTATATCCTCAACTGGGGTGAGAGCATTCTCACAGCTGGGTTTACACTGGCACTGCTGATTTTACCCGTGGTGATTGTGACCACCCGCGAGTCCTTGCGCGCCATTCCCCAAGGCATTCGGGAGGCGGCCTATGCGGTTGGTTCGAGTCGCTGGCAAGTAATTGCCGATCATGTGCTGCCCTACTCGATGGGGGGGATCCTCACGGGGATCATTGTGGGTATTTCCCGTGCGATTGGTGAGACGGCGCCCCTGATCACGATTGGTGCTTTGACGTTTATCACGTTCTTGCCAGATCCACCGATTCAAAGCGAGTTTCCCTACATTTCCTTTAAGTGGATTTGGTCTCCCTTTACGGTGCTGCCGATTCAGATGTTTAACTGGGTTTCCCGTCCTCAAGAGGCCTTTCAAGTGAATGCTGCAGCGGCTGGGATTGTCCTACTGGTGTTGACGCTGGCGGTGAATGCAACAGCTATTTATCTACGCTATCGTTTTAGGAAGAGTATCAAATGGTAAAACCTACAGATTGGGTCGTGGCTACCGAGAACGAGCCACTGAAAAAGCTGGCAGAAGTTCGGGACTTGAACTTTTACTACGGTGGCAAGCAGGCTCTGAAAAACATCAACTTGCCGGTCTATGAAAAGAAAGTTACGGCACTGATTGGGCCTTCAGGTTGTGGCAAGACCACGTTGCTGCGTTGCTTTAACCGCATGCATGATCTGTATCCCGGCAATCGCTACGAGGGGGAAATTTGGTTGGGGGATGAGCAACCGCGTAACCTCCTGCAAATGGATCCAATCGAAGTGCGGATGCAGATTGGCATGGTCTTCCAAAAGCCCAATCCTTTCCCCAAGTCGATTTACGAAAACGTTGCCTATGGATTGCGGGTGCGCGGCATCAATAACCGTGCGATCCTCGATGAGGTGGTGGAGCGATCGCTCCGTCGTGCTGCCCTGTGGGATGAGGTCAAAGATCGTCAGAAGGAACCGGGCACGTCTCTGTCGGGCGGTCAGCAGCAGCGGCTCTGTATTGCCCGTGCCCTAGCCACTGATCCAGAGATTATTCTCTTTGACGAGCCAACATCGGCATTGGATCCGATTGCCACGGTCAGTATTGAGAACCTGATTAGCGAACTCAAGGAGCAAGTGACGATTCTGATTGTGACCCATAACATGCAGCAGGCGATTCGTATTTCCCAGTTCACCGCCTTTATGTATTTGGGCGAAATCGTTGAGTACAACGAAACCATGTCCATCTTCACGAAGCCAGTGGAACAGAAGACTGCCGATTACGTGAGTGGTCGCTTTGGTTGATCGCTGCGTCAAGTCCGCTTGAGAATGTGGTCTAAGAGGTAAGGTGTGGTTGTGAATCGATCGCTACCCTAGGGCTAGTAGTTATTCGTTCTCGCTCTAGGAGCGCAGTTATGGTGGCATCGCTGGAGTCAACGGTCAGGGAGATTTCACCTCAGGCGATCGCCCGTGAATTAGCGCGCCGCCTTGCGCCGCAGGCCACCTATGTGCGTGTCGCTCACTCCGCCGAAGGCTGGAAAATTCTCCTAGAGGCAGAGCAAATTCCCGATCAACGCACCTGCCTTGATGTCTTGGTTGCTTTTTTAAGTCCTGTCCTACCCCAATCCATTGATGTCTATGGGCGACAGTTGGGGGGGCAGCGCCCTGCATGGGGAGTACGTCTGCGGCCTCGGCCGGTTGCAACCCCCACACCCACAACAGTTCGCGATCGCCAGCTTGAACCCTTAGCTTTAGCGGCCAGTGTCTTAGGAATCTTTGGTTTAGGAGCCGTCGGCCAATGGCAGTCTCCCAGTGTTTGGTTGGCAGCAGCACCCGAACCCACCGTTGAACAAGTGCGATCGGTCATTCTTAATGCTGCGCCCATTTTGACTCCCGCCCGCCCACCCCTGTGGCACCACTACTCACCCCCTGAGGCCTTTCGTGGCCATGTGTTTAATCGGGTTGCGTTACCCCCTGAGCAAAAGTTGGTGGCACTGACCTTTGATGATGGCCCTGATCCGACCTACACGCCCCAAGTGCTCGACATTCTTGCCCAAGAAAAGGTCAAAGCGACATTTTTTGCCATTGCCAGAGCCGTTGCAGCGCGCCCAAAATTAGCGCAGCGCATTGTTAGGGAAGGTCATGTCTTGGCCAACCACTCTTGGAGCCACGGCTACCATTACTTTAATCCTGCGGCTGCCCAGCACGAGGTGGATCAAAGCCAACAATTGATAGAAGACATCACTGAGGCAAATATCAAGCTCTTTCGACCACCGGGGGGAAGTCTCCATAATGGTCTGGTGAGTCGCGCCAGCCAACAGGGCTACGGTGTGGTAATGTGGTCAGTAGATCCACAGGATTGGTTACCTCGCCAAACGAGCGATCGCATTGTCAACACAGTTGTCCAGCAGGCGCATGCCGGTGCCATTGTTCTGCTCCATGATGGGGGTGGCTCTCGGCGAGCAACGGTTGCAGCCTTGCCCAGAATCATTGCCGAACTGCGAGCTAAGGGCTATCAATTTGTTACTGTTCCTGAGTTGATTGCCGCTCAAGAGCCAACGAGTCTACCAGAACCCCCTTCTTGGCTGACGATTCAAGAAACGGCGCAGCTTCAGCAGTTGATTCTGCAACTAGAGACCCGCATTCAAGTTTTAGAAAAAGAGCTAAAGACTACACCCCCATGGGCGATCGCCGAACGGGAGTACCTAGCGGCCACCCTACGGGAGCAACAGGCAGCTCTGTCTTGGGTGCAACAACGGCTGGCCTTTGAACAAGCTGCTGAAGGTCAATATCAAGCGGCTCTCAAACTGGCGGAGCAGGCGACGCTTGCCGCTAAAGCACAACAATCATCAGTGGCTAAGACCTTGTGGCAGCGGGCGATCGCCACCCTAGACAGCATTCCCAACACGGCTTTTGTTGCCCCCCTTGCCCAAATCAAGCAGCGACAATATAGCCGCAGAATGCACCAACTACAATAAAGGCAGCACGCGGATCCTCAACAGCCTGCCATGACAATTGAACACCCAGTGCAACTGCCGCCCCTTGAAAATGGCGATCGCCTGACGCGGGACGAATTTGAGCGTCGCTACGCGGCTATGCCCCACCTGAAAAAAGCAGAACTGATTGAGGGAATTGTTTACGTGGCTTCTCCCCTACGCTACCGCAGTCACGGTCAACCTCACCTATTCCTAATCACTTGGCTGGGCACCTACTGTGCAGCCACACCGGGGGTTGAAGCGGCAGATGCTCCGACTATTCGCCTAGATGCCGATAATGAACCGCAACCCGATGCCATTTTACGCCTCAGCCACGGGGGGCGATCGCGAATTACTGCTGATGACTATATTGAGGGCGCGCCAGAACTCGTAGTTGAAATTGCCGCCAGCAGTGCTGCCTACGACCTGCACGATAAGCTCAGGGTGTACCGCCGCAATGGCGTTCAGGAATATCTTGTCTGGTGTACCTACGATCGCCAAATCCACTGGTTCTCCCTTGAAGCAGGGGAATACCAGCCCCTCACTGCTGATGCTGAGGGCATCATCCGCAGTCGCCAATTTCCTGGACTCTGGCTCGCCCCTGAGGCATTACTCGCCCATGATCTGGGTACTGTCTTGCGAGTGCTCCAACAGGGAATTGCCACCCCTGAACATCAAGCGTTTGTGGCTCGCCAGCAGCGATAGAGAGATTCTGAGGAGAGAGAGCCATGACACTAAAGTATTCTCTACCCCCCCTTGAAAATGGCGATCGCTTGACACGAGCGGAATTTGAGCGCCGCTATACAGCCATGCCCCACCTGAAGAAAGCAGAACTGATTGAAGGAGTTGTATTCATGGGGTCTCCCGTGAGTATCGATCATAGTCGCTCCCATGGCTCAATTATGGGATGGTTATGGTTCTACAGTGCTGCAACACCGGGGCTAGGTTGCTATGACAATCCGACGGTTCGCTTGGATGGCGATAATGAACCGCAGCCCGATGCTGTGCTCCGCCTTGAAAGCGGGGGCAACTCTCGCATTAGTGAGGATGGTTATATCGAGGGGGCACCGGAACTTGTAGTTGAAATTGCCGCCAGCAGTGCCGCCTACGACCTGCACGATAAGCTCAGGGTGTACCGCCGCAATGGCGTTCAGGAATATCTTGTGTGGTGTACCTACGATCGCCAAATCCACTGGTTCTCCCTTGAAGCGGGGGAATACCAACCACTTGCTGCCGATGCTGAGAGGATAATTCGCAGTCGTCAATTTCCCGGACTCTGGCTTGCCCCTGAGGCATTACTGACCCATGATCTGGGTACGGTTTTGCAGGTACTCCAACAGGGAATTGCCACCCCTGAACATCAAGCGTTTGTGGCTCGCCAGCAGCGATAGAGAGGTTCTGAGGAGAGAGAGCCATGACACTAAAGTATTCTCTGCCGCCCCTTGAAAATGGCGATCGCCTGACACGGGACGAATTTGAGCGCCGCTATGCAGCCATGCCCCACCTGAAAAAAGCAGAACTGATTGAGGGAATTGTTTACGTGGCTTCTCCCGTTCGTGTCAGTCACAGTCAGCCCCATGCCGAGATCATGGCTTGGCTCGGTTTTTACAAAGCAGTTACGCCGGGGGCTCTCGTCTATGACAATCCGACGGTTCGCTTGGATGGCGATAATGAACCGCAGCCCGATGCTGTGCTCCGCCTTGACAGCGGGGGCAACTCTCGCATTAGTGAGGATGGTTATATCGAGGGGGCACCGGAACTTGTAGTTGAAATTGCCGCCAGCAGTGCCGCCTACGACCTGCACGATAAGCTCAGGGTGTACCGCCGCAATGGCGTTCAGGAATATCTTGTGTGGTGTACCTACGATCGCCAAATCCACTGGTTCTCCCTTGAAGCAGGGGAATACCAGCCCCTCACTGCTGATGCTGAGGGCATCATTCGCAGTCGCCAATTCCCCGGCCTTTGGCTCACCCCTGAGGCATTACTGGCCCATGATCTGGGTATGGTTTTGCAGGTACTCCAACAGGGAATTGCCACCCCCGAACATCAAGCGTTTGTGCAAATCTTGACCAAAACTTAAAAAATTTCCCTAATCTGGCATTATGCTGTATAGAATCCCCGTGTCAATAGGGGGGTATTGGCATCGCCCTTGCCAAATGCATCGATTCTGTCTGCCGATTGACCGTTTCATTCACCGTAGCCCTATGTTGCAATTAGACCCCATTTCCAAAACGACCAATCAACATTCTGGTCACAAAGGTTTAGTGATGGCGATCGGGGGAGCGGAAGACAAAGTACGTGGGCGACAAATTCTCACCACCTTCTGCCAACGTGCTGGCGGCCTAGATGCTGTCATTGGCGTCATTCCCTCTGCTTCCCGTGAACCCGATGCCATGGGGCGACTCTACCACGATATTTTCCGCGAAATTGGCGTGCGCGAAGTGGACGTTCTATTGGTGGGCGATCGCGCTGATGCCGAACAGGAAGAGATGCTAGCTCGCTTGAGTCGCTGTACTGGCATTTTTATGTCCGGGGGCGATCAACTGCGTTTGTCGGCGCTGCTGGATGAAACCCCCCTCCTCTACCAATTGCGTCATCAAGTCTGGGAAGGCAAATCAATTCTTGGGGGCACGAGTGCCGGTGCCGCTGTCATGGGTGAGTGCATGATTGCCAGTGGGGGCAGCAATGAAGCTCCAAACCGCTCCTTAGTCGATTTGGCCACAGGCTTGGGTATTCTTCCCGATGTTTTAGTGGATCAGCATTTCCACAATCGCAATCGCCTCGCGCGCCTGATCAGCGCCATTTCTGCTCACCCCGACAAGCTGGGAGTCGGCATTGATGAAGATACCTGTGCCATGTTTGAAGCTGATGGTATGCTGCGGGTTCTTGGTCGTGGTTCTGTCACCATTGTTGATCCTCGGGATGTCAGCTACACGAGCTATGCCCATGTGGATGTTAACGAACCCTTGAGTATCTACAACTTGCGCCTGCACATCCTCAGTGATGGTGACTGCTATAACCTCCGCACCCATCAAGTGCAGCACAAATGTATTTTGCCTCCCCTAAATTAAGTTTTCAGGAAAGTGTTGCTTAAGATACAGTTTATTGCGTCACTCGCCTCAAAACTAAAAATGGTAAGCTGTCCTTAAAAAAGCCACTCTTCTATGAAAATTCTCAAATTACAAACGCTGCGGGGTCCTAATTATTGGAGCATTCGGCGTCATAAGCTGATTGTCATGCGTTTAGATCTAGAAGAGGTGGCCAACACCCCCTCCAATCAGATTCCCGGCTTTGTGGATGGGTTGGTGCGGGTTTTACCCAGTCTCTACAATCATTTTTGTTCCCTTGGCCATGAGGGGGGCTTTCTCACCCGCCTAAGGGAAGGCACCTACCTCGGTCATGTGGTTGAGCATGTCGCCCTCGAACTCCAAGAACTAGCAGGGATGCCCGTTGGTTTTGGCCGCACGCGGGAGACCTCAACGCCGGGGGTGTATCAAGTCGTCTATGAATACCAAGTGGAAGAAGCGGGTCGCTATGCCGGCCGCGCAGCAGTACGACTCTGTCAAAGCATTATTGATACGGGCACCTATCCCCAGCGCGAACTGGATCAGGATCTCGCCGATCTCCGCGAGTTAAAAGCCAAAGCCTCCCTAGGCCCAAGTACGGAAGCGATTGTCCGCGAGGCGGAAGCCCGTAATATTCCTTGGTTTGAGTTGAGCAGTCGCTCGATCATTCAATTGGGTTATGGTGCCCGCAGTCATCGCATCCAAGCCACCTTGAGCGATCGCAGTGGCATCTTGGCCGTGGAACTCGCAGGGGACAAAGAAGGGGCAAAGCGACTGCTTCAGGATGCCGGAATTCCTGTGCCCAAGGGAACCGTCGTCCGCTACATTGAAGACCTCCCTGAAGCCATTGAAGACATCGGCGGCTACCCGATTGTCATTAAGCCCCTCAACGGCAACCACGGTCGGGGGATTACGATTGACATCAACAGCCTAGAAGAGGCCGAAGAAGCCTTTGAAATTGCCAGCAGTGTCTCCAAATCAGTGATTGTGGAACGCTACCATGCGGGTCGCGACTTTCGGGTTCTAGTGGTCAATGGCAAAGTAGTCGCCGTTGCTGAACGGGTGCCAGCCCATGTCATTGGCGATGGCCGCTCCACCATCGAAGAACTCATTGAGAAAACTAACCAAGACCCGCAGCGGGGAGACGGTCACGATAATATCCTCACTCGCATTGAGGTGAATCACGACACATGGACACTCTTGGAAAAGCAGGGCTATACCCTAAATACTGTCTTGCAACCGGGGGAAATTTGTTATCTACGCGCCACGGCGAACCTGAGTACCGGTGGCATTGCCGTTGATCGCACCGATGAAATTCACCCGGAAAATGTTTGGATTTGCCAGCGGGCGGCTCAGATCATTGGCCTCGATATTGCGGGGATTGATGTTGTCAGCCCCGATATTAGTCAGCCCCTGCCTAAAGTTGGCGGTGTGATTGTCGAGGTCAATGCTGCTCCCGGCTTTCGCATGCACACAAACCCCAGCCAAGGGATTGCCCGCAATGTCGCCGAACCGGTGTTGAATATGCTCTTTCCACCGGGAACGCCCTGCCGCATCCCAATCTTTGCGATTACGGGCACCAACGGTAAAACCACCACCACCCGCCTCATTGCCCATATCTGCAAACAAACGGGGCAAACCGTTGGCTACACCACCACAGACGGCATCTATATTGGCGATTATCTGGTGGAAAAAGGGGACACCACCGGGCCTCAAAGTGCCCAACTGATCCTGCAAGACCCCACAGTTGAGATTGCTGTCCTAGAAACAGCGCGCGGTGGTATTCTCCGCTCCGGCTTGGGCTTTGACCACTGTGATGTCGGGGTGGTGCTAAATGTGCAGGCTGACCATCTTGGCCTTGGTGATATTGACACCGTTGAACAGTTGGCGGACTTAAAGGCCGTGGTGGTGGAATCCGCTTGGCCGAATGGCTATGCTGTCTTGAATGCCGATGATTCCCTCGTGGCGGGAATGGCACGCCAAGTCAAAGCCCAAGTGGCCTATTTCTCGATGAATCCCCACAATCCGATTATTCGGCAGCACATTCAGCAGGGGGGTCTCGCCGCCGTTTATGAAAATGGCTATCTCTCGATTTTGAAAGGGGACTGGACGCTACGGATTGAGCAGGCAGAAAATGTGCCCATTACCCTTGGCGGTCGAGCCGGCTTTATGATTGCCAATGCCCTCGCTGCCAGTCTAGCCGCCTTTGCCCAAGGCATCAGTATTGAGCATATTCGCGCTGCCTTGACCAGCTTCCGAACCTCAGTGGAGCAAACCCCCGGGCGGATGAACCTCTTTGATTTGGGGCAATTTAGTGTCTTGGTGGACTATGCCCACAATCCAGCAGGGTATGAGGCCATTGGTGAATTTGTCCAAAAATGGCCAGGGCAGCGCATTGGTGTCGTTGGCGGACCGGGCGATCGCCGTGATCAAGACTTAGAACAACTGGGTGAACTCTCGGCGAAAATCTTTGATTGGATCATCATTAAAGAAGATGACGATACCCGTGGCCGGCCGCGCGGCGATGCCGCCTATTGGATTGAGCGGGGAGTACATCACCACAGTGTCCAACGCCAATACGACATCATCCATGACGAGGTAGCAGCGATTCAATTTGCCCTCGATCGCGCCCCCCAAGGCTCCCTAGTGGTGATCTTTCCAGCGGAAATCAGCCGCACCATTCAACTGATTCACCAGCATCATCAACGACTCCAAGGGGAAACGACCAATGGCTTTCACAGTGAGGGAATTTCCACCAGTGGTGATCTCAATCCCTCCATCTCCCATTAGGCAGTTTCTCAACCGCTGGCAACGCTAATCTGATCAAGTCACCCTGATCAACAGCGAGAAGCACAGTATAGGCCTTTTCAAAAAGGTTGGAGGATCTCACCGCTTTTACCAGAAGTGTTGAAAGATAGTTTGAGAGGCTAGAAAAAAGGGAAGAAATGTCATATTCTTCCCTTAAAAAAAGAAAAACAGTCAACTTACTATGGCATCTTTTGCAACTCTTGTCAAGTCCATTCTCAATCAGCTCAGCCCCTGTGACTACCCCGTGCTGAACTCTCAATTGTTCTTCAAAATCTGGTTGACCTACGTTCTCGACCAAGGGTTAACCAGTATGAGAGCCTTATTTTATCGCTTGAATCATGCAGGGATTACAAATGCTGTTGTAATCATGGATAAAGGGTTTGCGAGCTGGCAATTGTTAGAGCGACTGCGTGAGAGGAAGTGCTCATTTGTTGTACGTATCAAGAATAACATGAGAATGAAGCTCAATCATGAGAGATATCGCGTGGTTCAATTTTTTGACGAGAATCAAAGGGAGTTTCGTATAGCGACAAATCTAAAGGAGCTGAGTGATGAGGAAGTGAGTGAGTTATATCGGCAGCGGTGGGCGATTGAGAACCTATGGAAATTTCTGAAGATGCATTTATCATTAGACAAGTTGATTACAAAGAGTTTGAACGGGGTGGTAAATCAGATTTATATGGTTTTAATTGCCTATTTAATTTTAGAGCTGGTGGAGATACCTGAATACTTTGGGAAGAAGCTATTAGACAAATTGCGATATTTGCAACTGGAACTCAGTCGTCGCTGCTCGATAGTGCATTGGAGCTTTGATTGGCAGCCAGAGCTACTGGTCACTTAAAATGTTAAGTTTTGTTGCAGGATTCAACACTTCTGAGAGTGATCATGAACAATGCGGTTGCAATGAAAGCCAAATGGCAATTTTGGATCGATCGCGGCGGCACGTTTACGGATATTGTCGCCCGCCGTCCCGATGGTCAAATGGTGGTGCACAAGCTGCTCTCAGAGAATCCAGAGCAGTATCGCGATGCAGCAGTAGCGGGAATTCGTACCCTCATGGGGTTGGCGCCGGATGCCCCCATTCCCAGTGAAGCCGTTGAAATTGTGAAACTGGGGACAACGGTAGCCACCAATGCCCTTTTAGAACGCAAAGGCGAGCCAACGGTGCTCCTGATTACCCAAGGCTTTGGGGATACTCTAGCCATTGGCTACCAAAACCGCCCGGATCTGTTTGCCTTAGCAATTCAGCAACCGCCGCCCCTCTACAGCCATGTCATTGAAGTCAAAGAACGGGTGAGTGCCCAAGGGGAAATTCTCGTTCCCCTTGACTTAGAAGCCCTGAAGCCGCAATTGGCAGCGGTCTATGACCAAGGCATCCGCAGTTGCGCCATTGTGCTCGTGCATGGCTACCGCTACCCTGACCATGAACAACAGGTGGCAGCCTTGGCAAGGGAGATGGGGTTTAGCCAAGTGTCGGTGTCCCACGAGGTAAGTGGCCTGATCAAGCTGGTCAGCCGGGGCGATACGACTGTTGTGGATGCTTATTTGTCGCCGGTGCTGCATCGCTATCTACAGGGGGTGCAGGGGGAGCTGGGGGAGATTCCCCTCTACTGTATGCAGTCCAATGGCGGTGTGGTGGCGGCGGCCTGCTTGCGCGGTAAGGATAGTCTGCTTTCAGGCCCTGCTGGGGGGATGGTGGGGGTGGTGCGCACTGCTTTAGCCGCAGGGATTGAGTGGCTGATTGGTTTAGATATGGGAGGTACCTCGACAGATGTCTGCCACTATCGCCACAATCCGGATGCCCCTTGGCCAGAGTATGAGCGGTGGCAGGAAACCACCATTGCCGGTGTGCGCTTGCGATCGCCCCTCCTAGCCGTGCATACCGTCGCTGCTGGCGGTGGCTCGGTTTTGCGATTTGATAAGGGGTGCTACCAAGTGGGGCCAGACTCTGCCGGTGCCAATCCCGGACCTGCTGCCTATCGTCGCGGCGGACCTCTCACGGTGACCGATGCCAATCTCCTCTTGGGGAAAATTCAGCCCGCCTATTTCCCCGCTGTCTTTGGCGCCGATGGTCAACAGCCCTTGGATCGCCAGACGGTGGAACAGCAATTTGCTCAACTGCGCCAAGAGATCTACGAGAGCACCGGAGATGCCCGCAGTGTTGCCGATGTGGCGGCTGGTTTTATTGAAGTGGCGGTGAATACCATGGCACAGGCAATTAAGAAAATTTCCCTAGAGCAGGGGCACGATGTGCGCGACTATACCCTCTGCTGTTTTGGCGGTGCCGGCGGCCAACACGCCTGTTTGATTGCCGAGGTGTTGGGAATGCCGCAGGTGTATCTCCATCCCTATGCGGGGGTGCTCTCGGCCTACGGCATTGGTCAGGCGGAGCTGCGGGTACTCAAGGAGCAAACGATTGAACAACCCCTCACCGCCGCTGTTCTGGTGGAGCTGCAAGGCCAAATTGAGCAGCTAAAAGGGCAAGCAATAGATGAACTTGTTGCCCAAGGGGTCGATCGCCCGCAGATTCAAAGTCAAGTGCGCATCGGCTTAGGTTATGTGGGGACAGATACGATCCTCTGGGTGCCCTGGGCAGATTTGGAAAGGATGGCAGCCGCATTTGCCCAAGCCCATCGCGATCGCTATGGGTTTACTATACGGGGGCGATTGCTCCGCATCGGTCAAGTCGCGGTTGAAGCCATTGCTGTTCAGGCAGTTCCAGCGGTCACGATGCCCCATGCCGCCACAGAACTCACGCCCCTTGCCCATGTGTCGGTTTACAGCAAAGGCCAATGGCACAAAGCACCCGTCTATGAGCGCGATTGCCTCCCTGTCCATCAGGTCATTGCAGGGGTGGCCTTGATCTTAGATGCTACGGGCACCAATGTGGTTGAGGCGGGCTGGCAGGCGGAAGTGGATGATCAAGGGGGATTGTGGCTGCGTCCCCTGCAGGAATCCCCGGCACCGTCAAAGCAGATTGCCGTCACCGTTGCGGATCCGGTGCAACTAGCCATTTTTCAGCAGTTATTTCGCGCCATTGCTGAGCAAATGGGAGTAACGCTCCAGCAGACCAGTGCCTCGGTCAATATCAAAGAACGGTTGGATTTTTCCTGTGCTCTGTTTGATGCTGCCGGCAACCTTGTGGCCAATGCCCCCCATATCCCCGTCCATTTGGGGTCAATGAGCGAAAGTGTTAAGGCACTGCTGGCTGAGAAAGGCAACACCCTCCGGGCGGGTCAGGTTTTTGCCACAAATAATCCCTATCGCGGTGGCACCCATCTGCCGGATATTACCGTGATTACCCCCGTATTTCTCAAGGGGGAAGCGCAACCCGCCTTCTTTGTCGCTTCGCGGGGGCACCATGCTGACATTGGGGGCATTAGTCCTGGATCAATGCCGGCCAATAGTACCGATGTCCGTCAAGAGGGAATTCTCTTTGATAATGTGCTGCTGGTGGAGGGCGGGGAGTTTCAAGAGGCGGCCATTAATCAACTGTTGAGCCAAGCCCCTTGGCCGGCTCGCTATCCTGAGCAGAATCTGGCGGATCTGCAAGCCCAAATAGCCGCCAATCAGCGGGGGGTACAAGAACTGATTACCCTGTGCGATCGCTATGGTCGCGAGGTTGTCGCTGCCTATATGGAATTTAGCCAAGCCAATGCTGCTGAGTGTGTGCGCCAATGCCTGCGATCGCTCCAAGGGGGACGCTTTTGCGTTGCGATGGACAACGGCAGCCAAATTCAGGTGCAAATCACCATTGATAGCAACGAAGGCACCGCCTGCCTGGACTTTGAGGGCACCTCCCAGCAAACCAATGACAATTTCAATGCTCCCCTTGCCATTACCAAGGCGGCTGTGCTGTATGTCTTCCGAACCCTCGTACAAGAGGACATTCCCCTGAATGCGGGCTGTTTGCGTCCCATTGAACTGCGGGTGCCGCAAGGCTCACTGTTGAACCCCCAGTTTCCGGCGGCGGTGGTTGCTGGCAATGTCGAAACCTCGCAAACCCTCACCAATGCCCTCTACGGTGCCCTCGGCATTATGGGAGCGGCTCAGGGAACGATGAACAACCTCAGCTTTGGCAGCGATCGCTATCAATACTACGAAACCATCTGTGGCGGCGCTGGGGCAGGAGCCACCTTTGCCGGAGCCAGTACGGTGCAAACCCACATGACCAACTCTCGGCTCACCGATGTCGAAGTGCTCGAAAACCGCTACCCCGTGATTGTTTGGGAGTTTTGCCGTCGGCGGGGCAGTGGGGGCAAAGGGCAGCAACCGGGGGGAGATGGGGCAATTCGTGTCCTTGAGTTTCGTGAACCCATGACCGTCAGCCTCCTCAGCCAGTCGCGGAAAATTCCCCCTTTTGGCCTTGCGGGTGGTGAGTGCGGTGCAGTGGGTGAAAATCAATGGCTGAAACTCGGCCAAATTCCCCATCCCTTAGCAGGAACCGCCACAATCAATGTTGAAGCGGGCGATCGCCTGCGCATTTGTACCCCAGGTGGTGGTGGCTTTGGGGTACCTCAACTCTCAGATTAGATATATCAAATTAATCTTCATCGTCGGTGGGTTGACCGTTGCTGCTCACTTGTCTAAGGTGAATGTGCTTACGGCCAAGGGTAATTTCAAATTCATCCCCCGGCTTGAGATTCATTTGCTTGGTATAGGCCGAACCAATGAGTAAATTACCATTGGCTTGTACCGTGATTCGATAACTAGCACTGCGACCGCCTCGGCTACCACCACGCCCTGACTTCGTATCAAGATTCATCCCCAAGGCTTCAAGAAGCGCCTTATTAAACTTCATTTTGCTGATGCGCTCCTTACCACTTTGGGTGACCGTGTAGTAGCCACAGGCCTTTGCTTTTTCCTCGTGGCTGAGATGTTCCAATTGTTTGTACTTCTCTAATAAAGCAGCACCTGTCAAGGGTTCTACTTGCTTGCGTCCCATTTTAACCTACCTTTTCAATGATCAAATACTGTCTATTCATTGGCGATTCAATCAAAGAGTGCCAAAGCCTGACAGCGAACTCGTAATGAGTGAGTGTCTATTTTTAGCAAACCATAATTTTTTTCAGAATTCAAGTTGCGATCGCCCTTGAGTCAGGGTTTTACATTTCCTTTAGACGAGTTACATTGACACTCTTTTCACAGGGACGCAAGAGACTCAAAAAAGTGAGGGCTAGTGTAGAAAGTACGCCACCTCTTTTACAGCCCTTTTCACAGGTATCGCGCAGACTCAAACACTACAAAAGCCACGACGGAAGAGATTTCTATCAGCGTTTATGTATCCCTTATTTAAGACAAGGGCGGTAGATGCTCTATCCTTCAGAAAATGACGCCAATCAAACTTACGGCACTTTTTGCAAGAATTGAATACGCTCACAACAGTCGCTTCAGTGTGAGGTGGCAAAGCCCAAGAGTGTCAAACCCGAATTGGCCTGCTGATCATTGTGAACTATTTGGGAAAATAGAAGCAAGCTCAAGCACTTGTTCGGGGAACTGCGGCAATTGCACAACGCCACTGGTCGGAATAATTCTCTTGCTGAGGTAGCCAAACTGCCGCGGGGTAATTTCAGCAGGTTCGCTATAGACTTCCAGTGTGCGATCGCTGACATTGAACAGCCAGTAATGGGGAATCTTGGCTTCAGCATAAAGCGATAGTTTCACTGTGCGATCGTACTCTAGGGATGAATCCGCCACTTCTATCACAAGGAGCGTGTCCGCAGGTGTGGGATGGGCTGAGGCATAGTCATCTTCTTGGTTTTTAACGATCGCCACATCGGGTTCTGGCTCACCGTCAAGGGCAATCGTAATCGGCGACTGGCACTGAAGCGTGGCGCGATCGCCCACAATCTTCGGTAAAATTCGCAACAATCGCCGCAGACAGCTTTCGTGCGCTGTTCCCTTGGCCGCCATTCGCACCAATTCCCCCCGAATTAGCTCAATGTGGTCATCTTCCCTCAGAAACCCAAGTTCCAGTAAACGGTGATAGTCCTGCACCGTAAATCGCACTGGTTGGGGGGTTGGAGTGGGTTGGCAAGTGGTGATGATCATGATCTTAATTTTAGGCAGAGTCTCAGAAGTGACGCATTCTTCGCTAGAGAATGCCCTAAACTGTGGAAACATCAAGGGTGTGGTGCCCTATGATTCCACGTCAACTGGTATTGCGCAATTTCCTCAGCTATCGCCAGGCCATTCTTCCCTTTGCGGGGTTACATCTGGCCTGTATTTGTGGTGCCAATGGGGCGGGCAAGTCCTCGCTTCTTGAGGCGATCGCCTGGGCACTCTGGGGGCAAAGCCGCGCTAGCCGTGAGGATGATGTGATCTACTACGGCGAAATGGAAGCCCAAGTGACGTTTGAGTTTAGCGTTCAGGGGCAGACCTATCGGGTGGTACGGTTGCGGCGACGCGAGCAACATACGGTTTTAGAGTTGCAGATTCAAACAGCAGCGGGCTATACCTCGCTAACGGGGCGATCGCTACGAGCAACACAGGAAAAAATCATTCAAATTCTGCGCCTTGACTACGCCACGTTCGTCAACAGTGCCTATCTGCGCCAAGGCCGTGCCGATGAATTTATGGCCAAACGCCCCAGTGAACGCAAGCAACTCTTGGCCACCCTTTTAGGCTTGGATCAATACGAGACGCTTGCGGAAGCGGCTCGCGATCGCGCCCGTGACTACAAAGCCCAAATCAGCGTTCTGGAACAACGCCTCCAGAGCCTAGGGGAGCAACTCGCCCAAGAACCGCAGTTACGCGCCCAACAGGCAGCGGTGAGCCAGCAGATTCAACAGCAACGGCAGCAAGTCGAGCAGTGTCAACAACGGCTCCAAGAGCAACAGGCCGCCTACCACGTCCATCAACTGCAACAGCGGGACTATGAACACCTGCAACAGCAGCGAGACACCCTCGGGACAACAATCGCCCATCTCGAGCAGCAGTGCCAGACGCTCCGCCAAGAACAGGCCGCGATTGCGGATCTAGAAGCCCGTGCCCCCCTCTTGGAAGCCGCCGTTAGCCAATGGCAGCGCCTGAAAACCGCTGAAGCGCAATTGCAGCAGTGTTTTGCTGACTATCAACGGCTGCGCCAACAGCGCGATCGCCAGCAGCAGAACCTCGACCAGCAGCGCCAAGACCTTCTGCGCATCCTGCATGGATTGGAGAGCCAGCAGCAATTTCTTCTGGAACAATGCCAGCAGTTGGAAAAGCTCCTCAAGCAAGAAAATCAGATTGTCGCTGCCCTTGAGCAGTTACAGCGATCGCGCGCTCAGCTCCAAGCACAGGAAGAGCTTCAACAAAAAGTCTTTCCCCTTCTGCAAGCCAAACAGCGCCTTGAACTGGAACGGCAACAGCAGGAGCAACGCCTCCGCAGCCGGCGCGATGAATTGCAGCAGCTGTGGCAGCATCTCCACCAACAGGTGGAACGACAACCTGCTCTCCAAGAGGCGGTGATACTGATTACAACACAGATTGAAACCCTTGAAAAACAACGGGTTTATCAAGACCATGTGCGGGAAAAGGGACTAGAGCGCCGCCGCTTCCTAGAGCAACTGCAAGCCCGCCAGCGGGAATACGAGCGGCAGATTCATCAACTGAACCAGCGCCTAGAACTGCTCCATCAACCGGGAGCCATCTGTCCCCTGTGTCAACGTCCCCTCGATGCCGAGCACTACCAGGCTGTCCTGCAGCGCCATGTCGCTGAAAAACAGGAACTGCTCAATCAGGTGTGGGTAATCCGCGAGCAGCTGGCAGTCACAGAGCGCGAAATTCAGGTCCTGCGGCGGGAATATGCAACGGTTGCCCATGAGATTTCCCAACTGACGCAACTCTTTGAGCAGCGGGGGCAACTCCAGCAACAACTCCAGAGCACACAGGATTTGGAACCTCAGTTGAATCGCTTGGCTGCAGAAATTCAGCAGATTGAGCGGCAGCTGAGGAACGGCCATCAGGAAACCCTTGGGGAACTACAATCGATTGAGGCGGAACTGAAGCGCCTCAACTATGACGAGAAAAATTTAGCGATCGCCCGCGGGCAAGTGGAAAAATGGCGTTGGGCCGAAGCCAAGGAACAGGAACTCCGCCAAGCGCAGCGGCAATACCGCCAAATTCAGCAACAACTGCCGGCCCTAGTGGCACAACAGGAAGAACTGCAACGCCAACTCAATGCCCTTGAAACCCTCTCCCCCTTGGCACAAACCTTGGCCACCATTGATCAGCAGTTGGCGGCCTTAGCCTACGATCCTGAGCAGCATGCCCAAATTCAGGCACAACTGGCGGCATTAGAACCGGACTATGAGGCCTATCAGACCCTGCAACGGGGGCGATCGCGCCAATCCCAACTCCGCCAAGACCTCCAGCACCTAGAGGAAACGCTGCACCAACAACGGGAACAACTGCAACGCATTACTGACAAACTTGCTACCCTTGAGGACACTGCACGCGCCGCCAGCCGCCTTGCCGCCGAGCTGAACCAATGTCAACAGGAACTCCTGAAGCAGCAGCAGACCCTCGAAGCTAACCTTGCCCAGCATGGCAAACTCAGCGCTGAATTAGAGCAACTCCATCGCCTAGCCCAAGAATACGAACAGGGACAGCAAACCCTTGCCCACCTCCGCTATCAATACCGCCTCTACTGCGAACTAGCCCAAGCCCTAGGCAAAAATGGCATTCCTGCCATGCTCATTGAAACGGTCTTGCCCCATCTGGAGGCAGAAACCAACCATATCCTAGGCCGCCTGAGTAACCATCAACTCCATGTGCAGTTCATTACCCAACGCAGTCGGCGGCGCAGTGGCGCTGATACTAAGCCCATTGAGACCCTCGATATTCTCATTGCCGATTGCCAAGGGACTCGACCTTACGAAAGTTATTCTGGGGGTGAAGCCTTTCGCATCAATTTTGCGTTGCGTTTAGCCTTGGCGCGATTGTTGGCGCAGCGCTCCGGCAGTGATGTCCAGTTTCTCATTATTGATGAGGGGTTTGGAACCCAAGATGCCCAGGGCTGTGAACGGCTGATTGCCGCCCTGAACGCGATCGCCCCTGAATTTCACTGCATCCTCGCCATTACCCATGTGCCTGCCCTCAAAGAAGCTTTTCAAACCCGCATTGAAGTCTCCAAAACAGGGGGAGCCTCCCAACTCAGCATCATTACCTAGGACAGGGGTAGCAGCTTGCGGCACAATATCGGCAAAATGGTAGAGTAGGGTCAGCAACAGCACACTTTGCCAATGACGGTTGAACTTATTGCCAAACTCAGCGATCCCATTGTCAGTGCCGGACAGGGGGCACAGCGCCAACTGGAACTAACGTTAGCGGCACAGCGACAACAACAGCAGCGCGCTCCTCTCAATCTCTGCCTGATTTTGGATCACAGTGGCTCAATGGCATGGCAACCTTTGGCAATGGTCAAGCGAGCGGCTCAGTCATTAGTGGATCGATTACAGCCGAGCGATCGCCTGAGTATCGTGGCCTTTGATCACAAAGCTCAGGTGTTAGTGCCCAATCAATTTGTGCAGGATAAAACCGCAATCAAGGAGCAAATTGCAACCCTTGAGCCAAGTGGTGGCACTGCCATTGATCTGGGGATGAAACTGGCCCTGACAGAGTTGGCCAAAGGCAAACAGGGAACCATCTCCCAAGCCTTTTTGCTCACCGATGGCGAAAATGAGCACGGCGATAACCAACGCTGCCTTGAACTGGCCAAGCTGGCAGCAGAGTACAACATTACGTTTAATACCTTAGGGTTTGGCGTTCACTGGAATCAGGATGTCCTCGAGCAAATTGCCGATGCAGGCGGCGGGCGGCTGATGTTTATTGAGTATGCTGAGCAGGCGATCCCCTGTTTTCAAGCGCTCTTTAGCCACATTAGCAGCGTGGACTACACCAATGCCCATGTCCTATTGACCCTGAGTGAGGCGGCACAACTAGGGAACTTCAAACCAGTCAACCAAGTGGCTCCCGATACGATTGAACTCACCTACGACAGCCCCACCCCCCACGAGTATGTGATTCGGGTTGGCGATGTTTCCGCTACCGTCAAACGCACACTCCTGATCACCCTGAGTACCCAACCCTTGCCGCCAGGCTCTCACCTCATTGGTTTTGTGCAAGTCCGCTACGATGACCCCGTGCAGCAAGCCACTGGCCTTTTCTCCGAGAGGATTCCCCTGACGCTCACAGCAGAACCAGAGCACATCCCCCAAGTGGATCCAGAGGTGCAGCAGAGCATTCTCACCCTCGAAAAATACCGCAAAACGAAACTGGCGGAAACGAAACTGCAATCGGGAGACACCGCTGGCGCTGCCACCTTTCTTCAGAGTGCGGCCAAAACTGCTCTCCAACTGGGGGATACGGAAGCCGCAAAAGTCCTTGAGGCCTCGGCTCAAGAGCTACAGCAACAATCCACCCTCAGTGAATCAGCCCTTAAGCGCACGCGCATTGCTTCAAAAACTGTCCTGAGCAATCCCCCCTCAAATTAGCCACAGGGCATCGCCATTGCGGCAACCCAACACCCTTTGGGCACTGCCGCCATTAACGGCTAACTCAATAAACCCATGACTGCCTACTAATGCCATCAGATGTTGAGGTGGAACATCACCATAGGTGTGGACGAGGGGAATCTGCTGCCCCTGAATCTGGATCTGCTGGTAGCCCTTGGCTAAAAGCGCCGCAGGGAGTGTGGTGATCACATTGCCAAAGTGATCAATCGCTTGAATCCAACCTTGGATGCCTTGGGGGGTAATCTCATAGGTGAGATGGGGCAAGCGCACCAAACTATCTGGCTCAATGGCAGAGCCAAGGCGCGCCAAATCGGTTCCTGCAGCTAAATGGGCGGCCACGGGGGCAAAAATATCCCGCCCATGGAAGGTAGCACTGGGGTTGGGGGTACGCCAAAACTGCGGCTGGGTGAGTTCAACCACTCGCCGCGGGGGATAGCGATCGCCCACTAGACTAAAGACCCCATTATCGGGTCCCACACAATAGCCAACCCCCAGATCAAGGGCGATCGCCCGCCGACGGGTTCCCACCCCCGGATCCACCACCACGACATGCACCGTTTGCGGGGGAAAATAGGGCACCGCTTGCAGCAGTTGAAAACTGGCCGTGCGACAATCCTGCGGTGGAATTTCATGGCACAGATCAATCACTTGGGCTTGGGGATCAATACTTAAAATCACCCCCTTCATCACCCCCACATAAACATCCTGATGGCCAAAATCCGTCAGCAGGGTAATGCAGCGAGCCATAGGCAGTTCACAGAGACAGTCGCTTAAACAAGGGTTCAGGAATCCAACGAATGATCACCATGATCCAGCGCCAGATGGGTCGCACATAGATCACATCTTTCTTTTTTTCTATGGCTGTGAAGATCGCATTGGCCACTTCCTGCGGCTGAGCAGTGAGTAGGGGGGGCAACCTCATGCCTTCGGTCATCCGTGTCTTCACATAGCCCGGCAGAACGGTTAAAACCTGTATTCCTGATTTAGCAAGGCGATGCCGCAACCCCGACAAAAATGCGGTGAACCCAGCTTTTGCAGAGCCATAGAAGTAATTACTCGCCCGCCCCCGTTCCCCGGCCACAGAGGAAATCCCCACCAACGCACCAAACCCCCGCTGCTCAAACATATTGGCAAAGAGACTCAAAATAACGACTGGCCCCTCATAATTGGTGCGCATCACTTCAAGGGTAAGGGATAAATCTTGCTCACATGCCTTTTGTTCTGGCATGAAACCAACAACGCAGATCACGATCGCGGGTTGCTCCGGGAGTTGCTGGATAAAACTTGCATGGGTCTCCACCGCTAAAACATCAAATTCATGGACACTGACGGCCACGCCGTAGCGTATTTCCAGATCTGCTTTATCTGGCTCTAGGCGACTCACCTGTCGTGCCGCCAATTGAATCGGATAGCCCTGAGCTGCAAACCGCTGGGCGATCGCCCGCCCCATATCGGAAGTTGCCCCCAAAATCAGCACAGGCGCCCTCATAGATGTAACCTCTTTGACTGTTCCGAAGCAAAGTTCACCGTCCACTGTTGGGCATCCCTGACCTTGACAAACGTTTCTACCCGAGCATCGGACTGGCGCAGGCGCATTGGCGTCAAATGGCTATCCTTGGCAAGGTAAAAGCGACCCCCATAGTGTAGGGTGATCTCCTCCAGTTGATCCAAAACCTTGAGGGTGCGTTGCGACATCGGAAAGTCCAAGGCCAAGGTATAACCCGCCATGGGAAATGAAAAATAACCCTGTTGATCCCCCAACTTCTTCAAGACCGCCAGAAAGGATCCCGCTCCTGCGGCTGACGTGCAATGCAGTAACGCCGATAAACCTTCACGGGCAGTGCTCAGGGGCAAGACACATTGGAACTGGACAAAACCGCGCCGCCCATAGATGCGATTCCATCCCAATAAGCTATCAAGGGGATAGAAGAAGCGATCCCAATCCACGAAGGACTGGCTGGCTTGCCGTTGCTGATTGAGAAAATACAGTTGATTAAAAGCGCGAACCGTCAAGGGATTCAAGGCACCATTGGGAAAATCCACGGGAATCGAGAGTTTGCGTCGTTGCGGAGTCCGCAGTGGCCTTTGGCGATATTTGGCTGGCAACTCCTCCCGTGTGGCATGTTCGCCCAGTATGAGCACAGACCGTCCTAACTGCGAACCAGTCGCCAGACAATCAATCCAAGCCACGGAGTAGGTCACGTCCTGAGCCGCCTCAAAGAGATCAATGACCTCGTCTAAATGCTTGGCGATGCGGGTCGTTTGGCGAATCCACGCGGTTTCAATGGGGCGCAAGCGAAAGGCGGCTCTGAGGATCACCCCCGTCAAGCCCATTCCCCCCACCGTCCAGTAAAACAAATCCTGATTTTCGGAAGGGGAGCAGCGATAAATTTGCCCCTCACTGGTGAGGAGATCCAGCCAGTCCAAACTCTGAACAAAACTGCCCTCTTTGTGGTGATTCTTGCCATGAACATCAGCCGCAATCATGCCCCCCACAGTGACAAACTTTGTACCGGGGGTAATCAAGGGAAACCAACCGCGAGGCACAAAAATCTCGAGAATCTCCGCCAGCAGCACCCCCGCCTCAGCAATCAATTGACCCGTGTGCGGATTAAACCCCAATAGGCGATTGAAGTGGCGCATTTGCAGCGTTGCTTCGCCATTGAGGGCGCTATCGCCGTAGGCACGGCCATTTCCTCGGGCAATGAGCGGCAAATCCCTCTTGAGAAGCTGGAGAATTTCGGATTCTGAGCGCGGGCAATAGACATGACAGGTCTGCACAGGATACCGCCCCCAGCCGCAGAGCGTTTTAAGAGAACCCCTAGGCGTCATGGGAGAAGACATATCGCTTATCCAAGTGATACTTGACCACATAGCCAATGGCTAGACCAATAATGGCGCCAATTTCGCGCATGAAATGGCTGTGCCAAATCAACCAAAATACAGTTTCAAATCCCCAAAAGATGGCCGTTGTGAAAATCCCCATCGAAGCATACAGACTAAATTGACGGCTATAGTGATGCACACCCTTTTTATGATCAAAAAAAATCCAGCGCTTATCCAGATAGTATTTCACTACCAAACCCACGAGGGTACCCACTGCCACTGCGGTTATAAAATAAGGGAAACTATTATCAATGAGTAATATCACCCTTTGAAAAAATAAATTCATAAAGGTGGCAATAACCGCAAAAACTGTATAGCGAATAATCAGAGTTTGCAAACTCATAGAATCCCACCAAGAATAAAGAGAACTAGGCAGATCAAGAAACAAATTTGACTTTGGCGATCTTTAATTGCATAAACAATTGGATCATAGTGCATCAACCCGCGATGGGTCAGCAGGATGGTGCGGGTAATCCAATATAGCAGCACACAGCAAATACCCCAGAGCACCTGTGGTCTTGTGTAAAGAAGCTGCACTTGGGGAGAGTTGATATAGAGTGCCAGCACCAAAATTGAGACATAACCCGCCCCAATGGCCATCATGCTAATAATCGGCAAATCGTCAATATGATAGCTCCGACCACTGGTCTTGAGTTGTTTGCGGTGACGATGATCCACCAGTTCTGCTTGCCGCTTGACTGTTGCTAGGCAAAAGAAGAAAAAGATGGAGAAGGCCAAAAGCCAGACACTGAGGGAAATTCCTGTGGCAACCGCACCCGCAAAGATGCGAAGGGTATAGAGACCAGCGAGGGTGCAAATGTCAACAATAATCCGTCGCTTTAGGTAGAAGGAGTAGGCAGTTGTGAGACCATAATAGGCCAGCAGAATGCCCAGAAATGGCCAACTGATAGTGGTGGCGATCGCCATTCCCAGTCCTAAAAGCACCAAAATCATCCAGATGCCATGACAGAGGGGAAGATCCCCAGCGGCAAAGGGGCGATGACGCTTGCGGGGATGGGCGCGATCGGCCTGCAAATCCAAAAGATCATTTAAGACATAGACACTAGAAGCCGTGAAATTAAAGGCAACCACTGCCAACAGCGAAATCCAAAAGGTTGGTAAATCAAATTGATGTCCCGCGAGCATAGGCACAAAGACCAAACTATTTTTCACCCACTGATGGGGGCGGATTTCTTTCAGGTAGGGCTTAATACTTCGTTTTGCGCTGCCGAGATGTTCCACATTGGGATTAATTTGCTCGACTTTTTTGCGTAGCCGAGGAGACGCATTGACCGTCATTGCTTTGGCCGCAACTGCCCACACAGGCAAATCAGCCTCAGAGTCCCCCATATAGATAAAGTTTTTCTCACCAAAACGCTCTATAATGAACCTTGCCTTATGCTCTCCCTTCAAATTAAGCTGGCCATCAGACCCATAAACCTCGTCAAAAAGCCCTAAATGGGCAGCAATCTTATCAGCAATGAGTTGATCAGTGGCAGTGACAAGAGCAACCTTACCCCCCTTTGCTTTCCAAGCTTGGATATACTGAATAACTTCTGAATTATAGGGTAGTGATGTAACCTCTATTTTAGAGAGAGTGGCTAATTTTCTTTTAATCTGGGCGCGATTAAAACTTCTTGTTTTGAATAATTGAATTAGAGACTGACTAAAAGACGACCAGATTAATTCCAGCAGAACATCTGTTTTCAGTAGTGTTTTATCTAAATCAACTGCAAGGTAAATCATCTATTCATGCCAGAAATAGAAAGGCGGAAGTAAAAAATGGGATAGATAGAACTCTATTGTCACAGCGATTTAAGGTCATGGGTGATTACTCAGTGAGCTAGATGAGTTTAATTTTGGAATAATTTGATAAATAATTCCTTTTTGCTCAAGTTGATATTTTTTGATCACTTCATCTAACTGATAATAAGCAGGTGGTTCAATTGCTGCAATAAATATCTGATTATCATCAATATTGCGATCAATCCAATTTACAACTCCCTCCGAAAACAGTCTTTCTACAAAAATTAATCGAACATCTGTCCTATACTTATCAATGCAGAAGTGTTGAATCCTGCAACAAAACTTAACATTTTAAGTGACCAGTAGCTCTGGCTGCCAATCAAAGCTCCAATGCACTATCGAGCAGCGACGACTGAGTTCCAGTTGCAAATATCGCAATTTGTCTAATAGCTTCTTCCCAAAGTATTCAGGTATCTCCACCAGCTCTAAAATTAAATAGGCAATTAAAACCATATAAATCTGATTTATCACCCCGTTCAAACTCTTCGTAATCAACTTGTCTAATGATAAATGCATCTTCAGAAATTTCCATAGGTTCTCAATCGCCCACCGCTGCCGATATAACTCACTCACTTCCTCATCACTTAGCTCCTTTAGATTTGTCGCTATACGAAACTCCCTTTGATTCTCGTCAAAAAATTGAACCACGCGATATCTCTCATGATTGAGCTTCATTCTCATGTTATTCTTGATACGTACAACAAATGAGCACTTCCTCTCACTCAGTCGCTCTAACAATTGCCAGCTCGCAAACCCTCTATCCATGATTACAACAGCATTTGTAATCCCTGCATGATTCAAGCGATAAAATAAGGCTCTCATACTGGTTAACCCTTGGTCGAGAACGTAGGTCAACCAGATTTTGAAGAACAATTGAGAGTTCAGCACGGGGTAGTCACAGGGGCTGAGCTGATTGAGAATGGACTTGACAAGAGTTGCAAAAGATGCCATAGTAAGTTGACTGTTTTTCTTTTTTTAAGGGAAGAATATGACATTTCTTCCCTTTTTTCTAGCCTCTCAAACTATCTTTCAACACTTCTGTGCCAACGCCATCCCTTAAGTTGACAATTATTTCTTAAGCCTATGGCCACAGCGTCAGCGTCTATACCCGATTGGCTGCTCAACCTCATGCTTCTTGCTATTCAGGATGGTCGAGAATGGGGATACGAGTTTCTTCGTGATCCCCACTGGGGTGGCGATCGCGATCGCATGGCCAACCACGCAATTTATGAAGCCACCCTCTGGTCAGTGGGTTCTGGAGTCGCCACTGGCGTCATGGGCTGGGCTGGCATGCCCCTCGACATTGGCTACTTTTACTATGCCCAAATCAAGCTGGCAGCGGCGCTGTTCATCATCTATGGCTTAGATCCCGAAAACAAAAATGTGCTGATGATGCTGATTCCCACTGCCTTGGGGTTTACTGCCGCTGAACTTGCAAACCACTTCGGTACCCAATTTTGTCGGCAAATCTTCAAGACCTTTGGCCGGCGGGCGGCGCAAAAAAATTTATCCCAAGTGCTGATGGCAGTCTTCAGGCAGCTGCCGCCTCCCCTTTTGCGGCAGATTTTTGGCAAAGCCTCGAGCAAAAGTCTCACCCTACCTGCGCGGGCCGTTCCCCTTGTGAGTGGCGTGATTGGCGGGGCTACGAATGCCGTCATGATGAACATTTGCGGTCATGGGGTGTGTACGGTGATCAAAACGTTTCGATCGCCTAGTTAGGTGTCTTCGACAGGCTCAGACTCTAGGACGGTTTTCAGCGTTGCGGCTAGGGGAATGGCCAGCAAAATTCCCAAAAAACCTGCCACCCGTCCGCCAATGAGCAGAGCAATAAACTGCCAGAGGGGATTCAGGCCCATCAAGTCCCCCAGTAACTTTGGGGTAAGCACGTTATCCTTAATTTGTTGCAAGACCACAGCAATCACGAAAATATTCAAAGCCAGCCACGCATCCTGAAAGAGGATGAGCAGTGTCACTAAACCAATGCCCAAGGTCGCCCCCACCACAGGGATGAGCTGGGCAATACCAATGATCAGGGCAAAGAGAAAGCCAAAATTGACCTTGAAGGCGATCATAAAGGGAATCAGGGCAAGAAACATAAACAACCCCAGAAAAAGCTGTGCTGAGAAAAAACTGCGAATATTCAGCCGCAGCGAGTAATCCACCATCTGTCGCCAAGGCTTGGGTACCAGTTTCATGATTCCGCGCCAAATTTCACTGCCATAAAAGAGCATATACACCGTTAGGATTAGCACGAGGAGCACATCAACAAATTTAGTTAGGGTTGTAATCGCTACACCGGGTAACATGGCGGCAATCCCTTTGAGCTGGATCGTCAGCTCTTCCATCAAGTCATTCACCCCCACGGGAAAGCGGTAGCGGCGCAGTAGTTGATCCAGATGGCGCAAATTTTGATTGCTGGTATCCGCCAACTCTGGCAGTTGATTCAGGAGTTCTTCCGCCTGTTGAATAGCAAGGGGGAGCAGCAACAGCATCAAGACACTGACCACTAAAAGAGTAATCAGTAACACAAGGGCGATCGCATTCCGCCGCCGCAAACCACGAGCACAGAGGCGAATCACCACTTGATTGAGCAAAAAAGCCAAGATGGCGGCAATGACAAGGAGATTAATCGGATATTCAAAGTAAAGGTAAACCTGCTCCGCCACCCAGAGATTGAGGACAATCAAAGGTCCCGCTATTAAATAGGCAAGATACCGTTGCCAACTCTGCGGCGGGCCAGACCATCTCATGGGACTCTAGGTTGAATGACTCCTAGGCAGGCGAGTGCGTAACCAATTGCCCAGCACCAGCAAGCCCACGATCGCCAGTGTGCCCCAACCCAAGGGACTCGGATACCAATAGGCTGCCTCTAGGTGATTCAGATAACCGGGCATCAATGTCCAAGTCAGGCGATCGCCCCTTTGCTGAACATGAGGATTGACCACGGTATCAGCAGTAGTGGCTGGGCGCTCAATTGGGCGTGCCCCCCAAGGGGTTTCTAGGGCAAGCTGAAACTTCAGGAGCGACTGCGGTGCCACCAAAACAGCTTGATCACGGGACTCAATGCCCAAGGGGCGCAGATCAATGTCATAGCGAAAGCGCTCCCGTACAAAGAGCAACCAGTTCTGGTCAAAAATCTCCGCCTCAGCAGTGACTTGGGGAAGATAGGGCACACCACCGATGCGGTTGAGGACAGTGGCCAATTGCTGGCTGGTGTCAAAGGGAATCGTCAGCTGAAGATGGGTTTTATCGCGTTCCTTGACCACTCCCCCCAAGCGGCGCGCCTGCTGAATCACCTGTTCTGTAAAAGGGAGATCGGGTTGGGGCAGCGTCAGCGTGTAGGTTAGGCTCCCCCCAGTTTGTCCCTGATGCTGGATGACCATATCTGCTTGGACGCATCCACTCAAACAGACCACAAGGGGTATCAAGAGCCAAAGTATCCAGCGCTGCATTCCGCCTCTATTCCTTTCCTTGGTTTTGCTGTGCAAGATTATCCTATCTTGGGATGCTGCCAAGGCACAAAAAAACACCCCGAACAGCTCAGGGTGTCGCCATAACTTGTCTAGGCTAATCTAGGCTATTTGTTGGGTTGAGGTGTCAACCGCAGATAGGGCTTAACAGCATTGAAGCCCTTGGGAAACTTCTGCTTCGCCTCTTCATCGCTGAGGGAAGGCACAATCACGCACTCTTGACCCTCTTGCCAGTTGACGGGGGTGGCCACACTGTAGTTGTCCGTCAGTTGCAGCGAATCAATCACCCGCAGAATCTCAGCAAAGTTACGCCCCGTGCTCGCGGGATAGGTCAAGGTCAAGCGCAGGCGTTTTTGGGGGTCAATGATAAAGACTGTGCGCACCGTCAGGTTGTTGAGGGAGTTGGGGTGGATCATGTCGTAGAGGTTGGAGACTTTTTTATCTTCGTCTGCCAAAATCGGGTAATCCACCTTGACGTTGTTGACTTCTTCAATGTCTTTGATCCAGCCGAGGTGGGACTCCACACTATCCACACTCAAGGCCAAGGTTTTGACATTGCGCTTCTCAAATTCTGAGCGTAACCGCGCCACTTCGCCCAGTTCTGTCGTACAAACGGGGGTGTAATCCGCTGGGTGGGAAAACAATACAACCCAGCTATCCCCTGCCCACTCATAGAAGTTGATTTCCCCCATGGAAGACGCTTGGGTAAAGTTGGGTACGACATCCCCAAGTTTTAGGCTCATAGATGGTGGCTCCTAGGCTAACGATGTATCTTTAGCTACGGATTCTATCTTGCCACAAACTCTCGTTTATCGGTCGGAATATAGAGGAAAATATACAAACCGATAGAATTGGATAGGATTTAGGGTTGAGAATTTTCAATCGTCGTTGCCTTTAGGGTCTGGACATACTGCTGCACCTTGAGGTCAATACCCGTAATATCCGTGCCCACGACCACTGCCCAAGCGCCCAAATTCAAGGCTTTTGCAGCCATTGTGGAACTGGCAATCCCCCCTTCACAGAGAATAGGGACATTGAGGTGCTCAACAAGCTGACTCAGGAGCGCCCAACTGGGGGGTGGGGTATGCGCCGTGGTTTCGGTGTAACCAAAGAGGGTCGTGCCCACCCAATCAGCACCGGCAGCAACCGCCGCTTCAGCACTTGCAAGGGAGTCAATGTCGGCCATGACGGGCTTGCCCAGTTCATCGTGAATTCGCTGAATCAAGTCCTGTAGGGGTTCAGGGCGCGATCGCGCTGTGGCATCGAGGGCAATCACATCGGCACCGGCAGCAGCAACGGCCACTGCATCGGCAAAGCGAGGCGTAATATACACGGGGTACTCGGGCAACACCTGTTTCCAGAGGCCAATAATGGGCACCTTTACCGCTTGGCGCACCGCCTGAATATGGGCTGGGGTATTGATGCGCACGGCCACTGCCCCCCGTAAAACAGCGGTTTTTGCCATGGCTGCAATAATCTCTGGGACGGCTAGGGGAGAATCGGGCGGTGCTTGGCAGGAGACAATCAGACCGCCGCGAATTTGCGTTGCTAGGTTCATGGTGTCTCTAAATGCAATTTCTGGCGGGCGATCGCCCCCAGTTCTAAGGCGTGACCACTGACCTTCTCTAGTAAATAAAGACAATGCTCTGGCCGCAGGAATGTGCCATCGTTGCGACAGACCCCCGTGTAGATCAGGCTCATCATCGGCCAGTGGTCTTGGTGCTCCTTGAGGCGGATCTCCAGCAGGCGATCGCGCAAATTCACCACTTGGGTTTTCCCTGACTTGGTGGTTAGCTCATAGAGAATTTCAGGGGTGGCTCGCAAATCCTCTAACCACTGTTGCCAAGTGCCCCGCTCCACGGGTTCAGGGGTACGGATGAGCAGTTCATAAGTAGCTGCCCGCAGGGCTTGACTCGCTGCCGGTTCACTTAAGGGCACCACTTCCCAAGTGTAAAGGGGCACCTCCGCCGGCAGTTGTTGCCGCAATTGCTCCAGCACCGTTGGCGGATCCACCTCGCGATAAAATTCCAGATCAATAATTTCGCCATAACTGGTCACCCCAAGGGGCAAGGCGCTGGCGGTGGAGATGCGGGGTGAAGGATGAAATCCCCCCGTAAAGGCAATGGGTAGATGGGCACGGCGTACTGCTCGCTCAAAGAGGCGCAGTAGATCTAAATGGCTGAGAAGCGTCATTTCCCCAGTTTTCCCAAAGGTGAGGCGCAGACGTTGCACCCGTTCTTGGGGGGCTTGGGGCTGACCTTGAATGGACGGAATCGGGGGGGGCGGCACGACCACGTTATGGCCAAAGTCAATGCCACAGACGCCACAATGGGAGCAGCCCTCAAAGGAACAATCGGGAACGACCACCGCTTCTAGGGCACGGTGCAAGTCTTCCTTCAGCCATGTTTTACTAATGCCCGTATCAATGTGATCCCAAGGCAGGGGAGCATCGAGGTTGTGGCTGCCACCACTAAAGACATTCCACTCACCCGCTTCCAGTTGACGGTATTTCCAGTCCAGACCAGCTTCTTGAATGGCTTGCGTCCAAGCGGCATAGGCGCGATCGAGGCTTTCCCACCAAGAATCTTCCCGTGCCCCCAATTCCCACGCGCGGCGGATCACTGGCCCCAGTTGGCGATCGCCCCGACCGACAAAGTCTTCCATTGCTGAGATGCGCACATCGGTAAAGTTGGCCTTCAGCCCCTTGATCGTGCGGAATTCCGCCTTCAGTAGCTCCTGTTTGCGTAGAAACTCACTGGTGGAGACCGCGTGCCACTGGAAGGGCGTATGGGGCTTGGGGGTAAAGTTGGAAATGGTCAGGTTAAAGCTCAGGGGTTTGCGTCCCTTGATCCAGCATTCTCGCTTCAGCCAACGGATCGTTTCAGCAATGCCTAACACATCGGCATCGGTTTCCCCCGGCAGGCCAATCATAAAGTAGAGCTTGACCTTATCCCAGCCCTGTTCGTAGGCAGTTTTGACCCCCCGCAGCAGTTCCTCATTGGTCAGACCTTTGTTAATAATGTCCCGTAGCCGCTGTGTTCCCGCTTCCGGGGCAAAGGTCAGTCCCCCTTGGCGCGTGCCCCCCACAATATGGGCAATGTTTTCATCAAAGCGATCCACCCGCTGGCTGGGGAGTGAGAGGGAGATGTTCTCGTTTTGCAGGCGGTTTTTAATTTCCACACCCACGGCGGGCAAAGCCAAGTAGTCGGAGCAACTTAACGACAGTAGCGAAAACTCGTTGTAGCCCGTGGCGCGCATCCCCGTTTCAATGGCAGCAATCACCTCATCGGGGGCAACATCGCGGGCAGGGCGGGTGAGCATCCCCGGTTGGCAAAAGCGACAGCCGCGCGTACAGCCCCGGCGAATTTCCACCGTCAAGCGATCGTGAACGGTTTCTACATAGGGCACCAAGCCAATGGCATAGTGGGGCATCGGGGTAGCTACTCGCCGCAAAATGCGCTCAGGCACATCGGGGCGATTGGGTTTAACAGAGCCATCCCCTTGGCGATCGTAAAATTGCGGCACATAGACCCCCGGCACCTGTGCCAAATCCAATAGCAAGTCCTGCCGACTCAAGCCGGCTCGTTTGCCTTCTGCCACCACGAGGCCAATTTCGGGCAAGAGTTCCTCGCCATCCCCAAGGGCAAAAAAGTCAAAGAAGTCAGCGTAGGGTTCAGGGTTTGATGTCGCTGTCTGTCCACCGGCAAAGATAAGGGGAATCTCTTCTAGGGGTGCCTGTTGGCGTTCTCGCCAAGTCAGGGGTAAGCCAGCCAAGTCGAGCATTTCCAGAATGTTCGTGGCACCCAACTCATAACTGAGGCTAAAGCCAATGAGGTCAAACTCCCGCAGGGCACGGCGCGATTCCACAGCAAAAAGGGGAGTTTGGGTCACTCGCAATTTGGCGGCTAAATCCGCTGCGGGTAAGTAGGCGCGATCGCACAGTTGATCGGGGACGGCATTGAGAATGTTGTAGAGAATAATGTGTCCTAAGTTCGAGGCGCCCACCTCATAGATTTCCGGATAGCTGAGCACCCAGCGCACCGTTGCGGCCTGCCATGGCTTATGAACCGCCCCTCGCTCATTGCCCAAATAGCGAGCAGGTTTGAGAATCTCTGGGGTGAGCAACTCAGTAATCGGAACAACCATGACTCATGAACCCAATTGCAAACATCTAGGGCAGTAAAAAACGGGATTCCCCAGTGGGCATCGGGCGGGGGGGTTCGGGGGGCGCCAAAAGTCCAGCACTGCCAGGTTGGGGAACGGGGGGCAAAACGGTGGGAGGTCTCGATGTCGGTTCTGGCAGTGTTGTTTGGGGTTGGGGACGCTGGGGCGTAGTCGTGGGTAACCCCGCTTGCTGGGCGTAGAAGGTGGCCAGTGTGCTCACCAAGGCATCCCGTTGTTGGCGATTGAGTTGGCGAATAGCAGCAATATCCCCTTCCATGGGGTTGACTGTCAGGTAAGAACGTCCCGGATAGGTTTCTCCCCGCAGGAAGTCATTCAGCCCCAAATAGTCAGCAAGGGAAATTTTCCAGTCAAAACGGTAGAGGGGCGATCGCCCTTTGACAGTGGTGTGATAGACAATGAATCGCTCAAGGAGGGTACTCTCCGGCGCGGGCTGACGATTTTCTTGGCGGATATAGTGGTTTTCCTTCGGTAAAGCGGGCAATTTGGGATAGAGGGTTTCTGCCACCAGCCGCGGGTTAATGAGAATTTGGGCAGTGGCATCGGGTAGGTTGGGGTCAGGTTGCGATCGCCCCACACTCCAAGTACTGCTCAGGGGCAACCACAAAAGTGCCAGCAAGCACCCCCCCGTCACCCAGCCCAAAAACGTCCAGCCCCGTCGTCTTCCCATGGCGCCTAATCTGCCAGTAACTCCGGTTGAGCAATTTCATCGGACATTTCGATAATGGCACGGGTCACCGGCTTCAGGGGCAGATCATCGAGATCTTCACTGGCCTCTAGCCCCCGCCGCTGTTTCGCCCGGTTGGCAATTTGCACCGTAATCCGATAGCGATTGGCGGAGTGCTTGATTAATTCTTCCGCTCGGCGGTTAATTTCCAAGGCTGAGTAATGAAGGCGCTTTTGCATGGTCAGTCTTTTCCTTAAACGTGGGTGGCCATTGCTTGTAGGGGTTGTGGTGTCGGTGTCACAAAGGGCTGGATAATGCCGCCCCCCAGCAGGCGATCGCCCGCATACCAAACCGCCGCTTGCCCCGGCGTTACCCCAAATTGCGGTTCAGCAAACTCCAATTGTACCTGCTCAGCGTTGGCAGCGGGAATGATGGTTACCGGCACCGGAGGAGTACGATAGCGAATTTGTACCGTGGCTGTGATCGGTTCTGTGGGAGGGGGAATCGAGACCCAGTTCACCCGGGCCACTGTACACTCACGACGGCCGGCGGTGGCACGATCGCCGACAATGACGCGATTGTGTTCCCGATCTAAGGCCACCACATAAAGCGGTTCAGGTGCCGCAATTCCCAAGCCTTTGCGCTGGCCAATCGTATAGTGGTGAATCCCCTGATGGTACCCCAGCACCCGGCCATGGACATCGACAATTTCCCCTTGCTGACTGGGCAGATACTGATCCAAGAATTGGCGCATGGAGCCATGGGCTTCAATCAGGCAGAGATCTTGGCTTTCCGGTTTACTGGCGGTGTGCAGGCCATACTGCGCCGCGAGGGCACGGGTCTGCGCCTTGGTTTGCTGACCAAGAGGAAACAGCACATGGGCCAGAATCTCTTGGGGCAAGTCATAGAGAAAGTAGCTTTGATCCTTATGACGATCCACCGCCCGCCACAGTTCATAGCGATCGCTCGTGGGATTGTATTTCACTTGGGCATAATGCCCGGTAGCAATGTAGTCAATCCCCAGTTGCTCACGGCTATAGGCGAGCATCGGCCCAAACTTCACCAAACGGTTGCATTGGGAACAGGGCAGCGGTGTCACCCCACTGGCGTAGCCACTGACCAGATAGTTCACAATATATTTCTCGAAAATTTCGCGGCTATCCACAATATGGTGAGGGACTCCCAGCTCCTCACAAAGACGCGCCGCATCCACTAGCCCCTCAGAGCAGCACTGCCCCTTACCCTTCATCAGCCACAGCGTCAGACCAACAACGGGGTACCCTTGAGCTTTGAGGCTAGCAATGGCCACGGAACTATCAACACCGCCGGAAAGGCCAACAACAACCGCCGGTAAATCGGACATTGTTAAGATTCACAAAAAATCTACCTCTTTTAGGGTAGCATCCCTACTTTCGCAGCGCAGGCCATCGCAATCGGCTATAATCGGGAGACAAGGTTGGCGAGTAATCGCCGCTTGAGTTTTTTAAGTAGAGCGATTCTTGAGTTCGGTTTTAGGGAAGGTTGGTTACGTGACAGTCGTCTCTCCGAAGTCAGCGTCAACACATGGTTCAATTTTTGCTTTGGAGCAGATCAGATTATGTCTATTTATGTCGGCAACCTTTCCTACACGGCCACCCAAGAAGACCTAGAGGCCGTTTTTGCCGAGTACGGTTCCGTCAAACAAGTCTACTTACCGGTGGATCGGGAAACAGGCCGTAAGCGGGGCTTTGGTTTTGTGGAAATGTCCACGGATGCTGAAGAAGAGGCGGCGATCGCTGATCTCGACGGTGCCGAGTGGATGGGACGGCAACTCAAGGTCAACAAGGCACGCCCCCGTGAAGCCATGGGTGGTGGCAACAATCGTTATTCCCGTAATCGCTAACTCCCGCAACTAGCCCTCTAGGAGGTGCTATATCGGCTCTGCCAATGTGGTAGAGAAATAATAACGACCTGCTGAATGCAATTGGAAAGGAACATCATCACTATGGCGCGCATGTATTACGACGCAGATGCCCAATTAGAACTCCTCAAGGACAAAACGATCGCCATCATTGGCTATGGCTCCCAAGGCCACGCCCATGCCCTCAACCTGCGGGATAGCGGTCTCAATGTTGTGGTGGGTCTCTATGCCGGCAGTCGTTCTGCAGAGCGTGCCCGTGCCGATGGTCTAGCGGTGCACTCCGTGGCGGAAGCTGCGAAACTGGCCGACTGGATTATGATTCTTCTGCCCGATGAAGTTCAGCGGGTTGTTTATGAGCAGGAGATTGCCCCCCACCTGCAAGCGGGGAATGTCCTTTCCTTTGCCCACGGCTTTAACATTCACTTTGGCCAAATTGTGCCCCCCGACAATGTGGATGTGGTGATGGTGGCGCCCAAAGGCCCCGGTCACCTCGTGCGCCGCACCTATGCCCAAGGGGAAGGGGTACCCTGCCTGTTTGCGGTCTATCAAAATGCCAGTGGTCAAGCCCGCGATTTAGCCATGGCTTACGCCAAGGGGATTGGAGGCACCCGTGCCGGCATTCTGGAAACCACCTTCCGCGAAGAAACAGAAACCGATCTGTTTGGTGAGCAAGTGGTGCTCTGTGGTGGCCTCAGCGCCCTGATTAAGGCTGGCTTTGAAACGTTGGTGCAGGCCGGTTATCAGCCAGAGCTGGCCTACTTTGAGTGTCTCCATGAAGTGAAGCTGATTGTGGATTTGATTGTGGAAGGGGGGCTTGCCAAAATGCGGGACAGCATCTCCAACACCGCAGAATATGGCGACCTCACCCGTGGCCCACGGATTATTACCGAGGAGACCCGCGCGGAAATGCGCAAAATTCTCCACGAAATTCAAACGGGTCAATTTGCCCGTGAGTTTGTGCTGGAAAATATGGCGGGTAAACCGGGCTTTACTGCAATGCGGCGACGGGAGGCAGAACACCCCATTGAACAGGTGGGTCAAGAACTGCGTTCCATGTTTAGCTGGTTAAAACGGGCTTAAGCTTTGCCCTAGGGGGCACCAATGGCGATTATTTCATCGCAAAATTCACCGCCGGAGCGATCGCGCCCCCCTTCACTGCTTTCCAATCAACCCACCCCAGAGGAACAGCACTCGCCGGCTGAAGAGTCCCTACGTCCCCGCTCTTTGCAGGACTACATTGGCCAGCAGGAACTAAAAGATGTGCTGCACATTGCGATCGAGGCAGCCAAGGCACGCCAAGAACCCCTTGATCACCTGCTGCTCTATGGCCCGCCGGGCTTAGGGAAAACCACCATTGCCTTGATCTTAGCGGCAGAAATGGGGGTCAACTGCAAAGTGACCAGTGCCCCAGCTTTGGAACGCCCCCGCGACATTGTGGGTCTCTTGGTGAACCTGCAAGCGGGGGATATTCTCTTTATTGATGAGATTCACCGCCTCTCCCGCATGACCGAGGAACTCCTCTATCCCGCCATGGAGGATTTTTACCTTGATCTCACCGTGGGCAAACAGCAAACGGCACGCACGCGACGACTGAAACTCAATCGCTTTACCCTTGTGGGAGCAACCACCCGTGCCGGTGCGTTGACCTCACCCTTGCGCGATCGCTTTGGTTTAGTGGAGCGCTTGCGCTTTTATCATCCCGAAGAACTCCAGCAGATCGTTCAGCGGGGGGCAGCCCTCTTACAAACTCCCATTACTCCTGAAGCCGCTCTAGAAATTGGCCGCCGCAGTCGGGGTACCCCCCGCATTGCCCTGCGGCTCCTGAAGCGGGTACGGGATTATGCCGCTGTGAAACACGATGGCACGATTAGCCTAGAGGTGGCTACCGCTGCCCTTGAACTGTTCAATGTGGATCCAGCAGGCTTGGATTGGAGCGATCGCCGGCTCCTCAGTCTGATGATTGAGTCCTATCAAGGCGGGCCTGTGGGCATTGAAACCCTTGCTGCAGCCACTGGTGAGGATGTGCAAACCATTGAAGAGGTCTATGAACCCTACCTGCTCCAGATGGGCTATCTGCAACGAACCCCCCGAGGCCGCGTTGCCACTCCCCGCGCTTGGCAACACCTAGGCTATACTCCACCAGAGAACCAGTTGCCGTTGTTATCTCGTCCCCATGACCCCTTGTCTTAAGACCCAACTCCTCTATGAGACCGACTATTACCTTTGGCTTAAGGAGACCGTTGCCCAACTCAAGGCAGGGGACTTCGACAACTTAGATGTGGAAAATTTAATTGAGGAGATTGAGAGCTTGGGTCGAAGCGAAAAACGCGCCCTATTCAGCTATCTACTGCGTCTTTGTGAGCATCTTCTCAAGCTCAAATACTGGGAAACTGAGCGACAATACTGCTATAGGGGTTGGCTGTTGGAGATTAGTCATTTCCGTTTAGAAATTGCACTAATTTTGCAGGATAGCCCCAGTCTTCAGCCATTTGCAAAGGCATCTTTCCTAGATTCCTATCAAAAGGCAAGGAAAAATATGCTGAAGGTGATTGGGTTATCCCCTGACGTGATTCCGGAAGTCCCCGACTTCACAATGGAGGAAGCTCTAGACGAGGAGTGGCTGCCTTGGCAATCTGACCTCAATTCATAGAATCCACTGGCCTTCGAGAAGTATTCTGGTATGACCTCTCCCATTAAAACTAAGCCTGCATCCCTCTACACCGCAGACTATTACCTTTGGCTTAAGGAGACCGTTGCCCAACTCAAGGCAGGGGACTTCGACAACTTAGATGTGGAAAATTTAATTGAGGAGATTGAGAGCTTGGGTCGAAGCGAAAAACAGGCGATCGCGAGCTATTTAATGCGACTCTGTGAGCACCTCCTCAAAATTAAATACTGGGACACGGAACGGGAATACTGCCTGCGGGGTTGGCAACGAGAAGTGATGAATTTTAGACTGCACATTCAGGAAATACTCGAAGCTAGCCCTAGCTTGACATCCTTTGTACAGGAGATTTTCATCAAACAATATCGCAATGGGAGAAAACTCTTTCTCAGCGCTAGTGGGGTGAATCCTCATTTGATTCCTGAAGCCCCCGAATTTAGCCTTGAACAAGCTCTCGATCAGAACTGGCTGCCTTGGCAATCTGATGCGAACTGCGAAGGCTCAGTCTCGTGAATCGCGATCTTGCCCTAAGCACTCGTTGTTGGCCAGCCTTAGCCCGCCCCTGTAATTGGAAAATCGCTGTAAGCTATTGATAGGGTTGATTAAGGCTTTTTAACCTTTCCCCGACTCTCTGCCTCGCCTACGTGAACGACCATGTTGCGGATCATCACCCAGTTAACAGACCTACGCGCTGAACTACGCCGCATTTGCGATCGCACCGATAGCGGGGAGATGAGCGAACAACAGGCTACCGTTGAGGCAATTTTGCGCCGTGTGGCCAAGGAAGGCGATCGCGCCCTGATTGAGTACACTGCCCAGTTTGATCACATTGACCTCACCCCCGAAACATTACGAGTGAAAGGAGATGAACTGGATGCTGCTTACCAACAGGTGTCCAAAGAACTCCTCGATGCCATTCGCCTCGCCAAGCAGCAAATTGAAGCCTTCCACCGCCAGCGCGTGCCCAAAAGTTGGGTGCAATTTGGTGAAGATGGCATTGTCCTCGGCAAACGCTACACTGCTGTTGATGCTGCCGGACTGTATGTGCCGGGGGGACGGGCTGCCTATCCGAGTACGGTGTTAATGAATGCAATTCCCGCTCAGGTGGCCGGTGTGCAGCGGATTGTCATGGTCACCCCTCCCGGTCAGGGCAAAGGTATTAATCCTGCGGTTCTCGTTGCCGCCCAAGAAGCGGGAATTCAAGAGATTTATCGCGTTGGTGGCGCCCAAGCCATTGCTGCCCTTGCCTATGGCACAGAAACGATTCCGCGCGTGGATGTGATTACAGGGCCGGGAAACCTCTATGTCATGCTTGCCAAAAAGCAAGTCTATGGGCGGGTTGGTATTGACTCCCTAGCAGGGCCTTCAGAGGTCTTAATCATTGCCGATGAGGCGGCCAATCCTGTTCACATTGCCGCTGATTTGCTAGCTCAAGCAGAACACGACCCCTTGGCAGCGGCCATTTTACTGACTCCGAGTTTGCCCCTTGCAAAGGCGGTGGTTACAGCGGTGAACGAACAATTGGCTGACCATCCGCGCCGGGTTCTCACCGAGAAGGCGATCGCCCACTACGGGTTGATTGGCATTGTCGAGAGCCTAGAACAAGCGGTAGAACTCTCCAATCACTTTGCCCCTGAACATCTGGAATTGGAAGTCGAAGACCCTTGGAGCCTTGTCGAGCAGGTGCGCCATGCCGGTGCGATTTTCCTCGGCTATTCCACCCCTGAAGCGGTTGGCGACTATCTCGCGGGTCCCAATCACACCCTGCCCACCTCTGGTGCCGCCCGTTATGCTTCTGCCTTGGGTGTAGAAACGTTCCTCAAACACTCCAGCATTATTCAATACACCCCTGCCGCCTTGCGCAAACAGGGGGGAGCGGTCATGACCCTCGCTGAAACAGAAGGCCTGATTTCCCACCGCGACTCCGTGCGTCTGCGCCTTGAACCTTAGAAAGTCTTAGAAACTGACGATCAAGTAGGGGGCTTCAAATTTACCCCCGCGAACCGGTTTGCCCTTCAAGCTAGGGGGCAGTTCAATGTGGCGTCGCTGATCGCCAGCCTCCACCGTCAGTTCCCCACTAAACTCGCTGAGTTTCACCTGTTCTTTGCGAAATCCTGGCAGGAAAATGCGCACCTGCTGTTGCGTCTCATCAAACTCATGGGGAGCCGGTGCCGCTCCTAGCTGGTTCAAATCTGGAAGATAGGAAACAAGATTTTGCCAGTTGTTCCAGTCTTTAGGAAGAGCGGAAATGCGTAGCGGTGCAAACGTGCGGCTGACCTCTGGCGTGGGTTCCCCCATACAAAAGACCTCAGAAATGGGGACATTCACCTGTTGAGCACTGCCCCATAGCCATTGGGTTTGAGCCGTTGAGATCACTGTGCCATCGGTTAGCAGAAACACCGATAACCGTTGTGAATCTGCGGCAATCTGTACACCGCGATCGATCCACTCCTTCGCCTCACCGAAACGCTCCCGCACTTTTTGGGTGTCAATATTGGCCGCCATAATTGCGCTGGCGATCGGCCCCCCAATCGCATTGGCGATCGCGTTGAGATCCAGTTGATCCAGCAAACGTTGAAAGCGGCGATAGTACCATGCCAATCCTTGGGGCAACCCAATCAGCCGCAGTGTATCTTGACTATTCCCACCCACGTAGACAATCACATCGTACTCACCGCTGCTGTAGTGCACGCGCAGCGCATTTAGGGTCAGCAAAGTATCCATCCCCGGCAAGATCACCAATTCGCCTGCATAAACCTTACCCACCAACTCTTGGGGCAAATAGGGTTCCACCAAACGGCTGAGTTCTTGCCATGCGGTGTTGAGACTTTCAGTAGCCAGCAGCTCAGCGATCGCTAATCCCTCCGACAGCAACTTGGGTTGCCAACCAATCGCCTGATCTGGACTGCCAATGAAAAATTGCAGGGAAGTGGCTGGACTCGGCACTGCTAACAAGGTTCGCTGCTGTCGCCCGGCAAACCACTGGGCAATAGCCAGACCCAGTGCTGTTTGTTGTTCTGGGGTTGCTCCTAAGAGAGTAACAATGCGTGTCATGGCAAGTTTGAGGACGATAGTTGCTTGGACTATCCTATCGGCAAACGGCTATCCCAAGGTTCTCTAGACAACCCCTCATAAAATCGCTTCTATGGGCAGCAAAATCCCCTCAACGATAAAGCTACTTACTAGGGCGATCGCCCTCCTTCTAGGGGCTTCTAGACCCTTCTCAGGCCAAAAAAATTTTTCGCGGCGCAAACAGATCCCTATTAGAGCATCCTGAACCTAAATTCAAATCCTTTTTCACAGTTTTCCCCAAGTTCCCCAAAGTTTTCCCCAAGCACTTGGAAGTTCTGATCCTCTAGCCATCTCAACCCTTCGTTTTGTTCTTGTCTTCCTAATGTTTCCCAGTGTCACAACCCTCTCAACCAAGATTTCCTCAAGCTCTAAGACAGCTTCAGACTAACCCCACATGCCCCAAATCACATCTTTATTTTTCTCTGTCAGAATCTTATTCCCCTTAGATCTAGGGATCTACTACTACTAAATTATTTAAATAATATTTATAGTAGTAGTAGGGGCTGTGGAAATGTGGAAAAATTTTCGGAAACCCGCTTGCAGAGCGACTTTGAGCCACTTCCCCCCTGTGGAAAACTTGTGGAAAAAGTGGGGGGTTTTTCCACAGGCCATTATCTTAGTGGAAAAAGAATAAAAAGTTTTCCACAGTTTTTCAGAGTTTTTCCGGGGTTTTCCACAGGTTTTCCCCAGAATTTTCCACAGGCTTTTTGGAGTTTTCCACAGGCTAGGGGGGGAAGATTTCCGTATTTCTACGATTCCCCTTGCCGGCGATCGCTCGCACACTGAAAAAAGAGATTGTGCCAACCGATACGAACGTTCCTGTGGACTCCCTGATGTTTTCCCTAGAATGCCCCATAGCCAGTCTTGAGCAAGTGATTGGTCATCTTCCTCCTGTTGAGCAGATTCGGATGCTGATGTACCACCCTTACTTCACCGGTCGCTGCCCTGCGTGTCGGCAACCTATCCATCACTCCCAACTCAAGATAGGTCAGTGCCATTGCTCCCACTGTGGCTGGCAAGATCAAGCGGGCGATTCCGAGCTTATGCCTAGGTTGACGGCTCAGCATCCAGACCGTTAGCGGCTGTATTCTCTGTTCGGTCTGCCAACGGTGCAAAGCTGGCAACGATCGCCACCATCAGCCACCAAAGGGTAGCCACCTCCGGGCGAAACCAAATCGTATCTACCAACCCATGGGTCAGCATTCCCACCATGCTTGCCACAGCTCCCATCAACCAGAACCCTTGAGGGTTTGCTGTTGTTCGTAACGCCTGCAAACAACGCCACGCGCGATCGGCGAGCACCGCCAACAACCAGAGAAAGACACTAAAGCCCATCACCCCCACTTCCACAAGGATTTCCAGAAAGATGGAATAGGCACTCAAGGCCGTAAAGCGCACATTCACCTGATACAGCGGGTAAATCTGGTTAAAGGCCACATTCCCCGGTCCAATGCCGAGCCAAGGCCGTGCCCAAATCATCTGTTGCACTGCCGTCCAAACATTAATGCGGAAATTATTGCTACTGTCCCCTCGGGCAACAAAAATACTCGCTGCTCGCTCCCGCAGCGGCGCCACACTCACAATCGCACCAATACAGAGGGCGATCGCCAGCCCCCCCACAGTCGGCACCCCCCAACGCCGCCATTGCAGCGGTAACCTTGGCCAAAACCAAATCCCCAGCAACCCCACCCCAGCGATCGTCGCCGCAACCAACCCCAACCAACCACCACGGCTAAACGTCAATATCAGGCTTGCTGTATTCATCCCCAGCATCACCACCGCCAACAGCTTTGGCAGCCAGCCTCGCCACACCGCGATCGCCGCCGCACTCAACGGCACACTAGGCAACAAATAACCCGCCAACAGATTGGGATTTCCCAAAAAGCTATACACCCGTGTCACATTTGCTAAGGCCGACTCTGGATCCGTCCACGTCGCCAACGGCTCCGCCCCAAAAATCCACTGCCGTATCCCCTCCACACTCACCAGCAACGCCGTCAGCAGATAGACCGTCAGCAAGCGCGATCGCCACCGCTCATTGCGCATCACCCGCTCCGCCAGCGCAAAAAACAGCAAGTACAACGTCAGCTTCGACAACCCCACCATCGCCGCCCGAGGAACCGGCGACAACACCGTTGCCAACAGCGCAATCCCCCAATACAGCAGCACCAGCAAATGTACCCCCGACCAGCGGCCTTCCCGTTCCCCCGCCAGCGTCCACAGCAACCAAAACCCACCCCCTGCTGCCAGCAGCATGCCAATCATTCCCGACGGCATCAACGGCGCCAGTACCAGCACCAAGCCCACCAGCAGCGCCGCACAATGTGGCAGCCATCGCCCCAGCCAACTCTTCTCCTGCCATCCTTGGAGCAAGCCCAAAAGCCGCCCCACCCCACTGTGGCTTCGCCACCCCTCCATATCCAACCGCCGCAGCAGCACATCCATAGCACTATCCCTTAAGCACAGGTATCGTCGATCAGCTTACGCCCAAGCACCGTTGCTGAAAATCCTCCCAAGGAATTCCGCGCTCCAAATACACCGGCGCACTAGGCGTGTAGGGACTACGCAGCCGATCCACCGCCACAATCACCGCCTCCTGCGGCAAAAGGGGAACATCCGCATCCACCACCGTTGCTCCCGTCAACGACGACGACACCCCCTTAAAGATCAGCACCACCTCCTCTTGCTCCCCCACCTGTGCCTCCACCAGCAACACCTCCTGCGGATGGGCACGACTATAGGCCTCCAGCAGCGCCAACGCTGACATGCTCACCCCCCTGAAACGAAAATCTGAAAAATTTTTTAGCCCCAAAAGCCGCTTGTAGAGAGCGTTTCAGCCAAATCCAGAAAAAAATCCGAAAAAATCTCGAAAAAGGGGTTGACACGCCTATGTAGGCTTGTTAGATTGATAAAGCACTCGATGAGGCGCGCAGCCGAAACGAGTCCTGAACCTAGACAAATCAACGTTTGAAAGCCAAAGCGTTAACCCTCGTCAAGGTACTCAAGTAAGTACATTTTCGATGTAGGTTACACCTACTAGAGCAAAAAGTCAAATTCTCTTTCTTCAAAATGGAGAGTTTGATCCTGGCTCAGGATGAACGCTGGCGGTCTGCTTAACACATGCAAGTCGAACGAGCACTTCGGTGCTAGTGGCGGACGGGTGAGTAACACGTGAGAATCTACCCTCAGGAGGGGGATAACGGCTGGAAACGGCCGCTAATACCCCATATGCCGCAAGGTGAAATCTTTTTTGGCCTGGGGATGAGCTCGCGGTGGATTAGCTAGTTGGTGGGGTAATGGCCTACCAAGGCGACGATCCATAGCTGGTCTGAGAGGATGATCAGCCACACTGGGACTGAGACACGGCCCAGACTCCTACGGGAGGCAGCAGTGGGGAATTTTCCGCAATGGGCGAAAGCCTGACGGAGCAAGACCGCGTGAGGGATGAAGGCCTTTGGGTTGTAAACCTCTTTTCTCAGGGAAGAACACAATGACGGTACCTGAGGAATAAGCCTCGGCTAACTCCGTGCCAGCAGCCGCGGTAAGACGGAGGAGGCAAGCGTTATCCGGAATTATTGGGCGTAAAGCGTCCGCAGGTGGCTTTCCAAGTCTGCCGTCAAAGCCCGAGGCTTAACCTCGGATCGGCGGTGGAAACTGGATCGCTAGAGTGCGTCAGGGGTAGGGGGAATTCCCGGTGTAGCGGTGAAATGCGTAGATATCGGGAAGAACACCAGTGACGAAAGTGCCCTACTGGGACGTTACTGACACTCATGGACGAAAGCTAGGGGAGCGAAAGGGATTAGATACCCCTGTAGTCCTAGCCGTAAACGATGGACACTAGGTGTTGCTGGTATCCACTCCAGCAGTGCCGTAGCCAACGCGTTAAGTGTCCCGCCTGGGGAGTACGCACGCAAGTGTGAAACTCAAAGGAATTGACGGGGGCCCGCACAAGCGGTGGAGTATGTGGTTTAATTCGATGCAACGCGAAGAACCTTACCAGGGCTTGACATGTCGCGAATCCTGCGGAAACGTGGGAGTGCCTTCGGGAACGCGAACACAGGTGGTGCATGGCTGTCGTCAGCTCGTGTCGTGAGATGTTGGGTTAAGTCCCGCAACGAGCGCAACCCTCGTCCTTAGTTGCCAGCATTCAGTTGGGCACTCTAGGGAGACTGCCGGTGACAAACCGGAGGAAGGTGGGGATGACGTCAAGTCATCATGCCCCTTACGTCCTGGGCTACACACGTACTACAATGCTGTGGACAGAGAGTTGCCAACCCGCGAGGGCGAGCTAATCTCTTAAACCACGGCTCAGTTCAGATTGCAGGCTGCAACTCGCCTGCATGAAGGCGGAATCGCTAGTAATCGCAGGTCAGCATACTGCGGTGAATACGTTCCCGGGCCTTGTACACACCGCCCGTCACACCATGGGAGTTGGCCACGCCCGAAGTCGTTACTCTAACCCGCAAGGGAGGGGGACGCCTAAGGCAGGGCTGATGACTGGGGTGAAGTCGTAACAAGGTAGCCGTACCGGAAGGTGTGGCTGGATCACCTCCTTTTAAGGAGACCCAATCTGTTCAGGTCGCAACGTCACCTTATTTAGAACAGATTCAATGCGGTCTAAGCACGAGGTTGACCTTGGCTTTCAAACTCTGCTAGGTTAAGCAGACAGGCATGGGCTATTAGCTCAGGTGGTTAGAGCGCACCCCTGATAAGGGTGAGGTCCCTGGTTCGAGTCCAGGATGGCCCATACACATGCCTGGGGGTATAGCTCAGTTGGTAGAGCACCTGCTTTGCACGCAGGGGGTCAGCGGTTCGAGTCCGCTTACCTCCACGTCATTCCATCAAAGGTTGACGTGTCTGCACATTAAATTTCAGCGACAGAACCTTGAAAACTGAATAGCGATTAGTCAGGTAGTTATCTTGGATAGGACAATCACTTGTCCTATCTAGAAACACAGACACCAATGTTGACTGTGGTCAAGCTACAAAGAGCCTACGGTGGATACCTAGGCACACAGAGGCGATGAAGGACGTGGATACCGACGATACGCTTCGGGGAGCTGGAAACAAGCTTTGATCCGGAGATTTCCGAATGGGGCAACCCAGTGACTCTAACGCCAATCCATAACGTTAGAGGGCGAACCTGGCGAACTGAAACATCTTAGTAGCCAGAGGAAAAGAAAGAAAACTCGATTCCCTTAGTAGCGGCGAGCGAAAGGGGAACAGCCTAAACCAACGGGCTTGCCTGTTGGGGTCGTGGGACAGCAACGTGGAATTGAGCGGCTAGACGAAGTAGTGGAATGCTACACCAGAGAAGGTGAAAGTCCTGTAGTCAAAAGCTTAACAATCCTAGCTGTATCCCGAGTAGTCCGGAGCACGTGGAATTCCGGATGAATCTGCGAGGACCACCTCGTAAGGCTAAATACTCCTGTGTGACCGATAGCGCATAGTACCGCGAGGGAAAGGTGAAAAGAACCCCGGAAGGGGAGTGAAATAGAACATGAAACCGTAGGCTTACAAGCAGTCGAAGCTCGATTTAACGAGTGACGGCGTGCCTGTTGAAGAATGAGCCGGCGACTTATAGGTACTGGCAGGTTAAGGCAAGAATGCCGAAGCCATAGCGAAAGCGAGTCTGAATAGGGCGTTTGTCAGTATTTATAGACCCGAACCCGGGTGATCTAACCATGGCCAGAATGAAGCTTGGGTAACACCAAGTGAAGGTTCGCACCGACCGATGTTGAAAAATCGGCGGATGAGCTGTGGTTAGGGGTGAAATGCCAATCGAACCCGGAGCTAGCTGGTTCTCCCCGAAATATGTTGAGGCATAGCGGTTGTGATTATAGCAGGGGGGTAAAGCACTGATTCGGTGCGGGCTGCGAGAGCGGTACCAAATCGAGTCAAACTCTGAATACCCTGTGTACACACAGCCAGTCAGACGGTGGGGGATAAGCTTCATCGTCGAGAGGGAAACAGCCCAGACCACCAGCTAAGGTCCCTAAATCATCACTAAGTGGCAAAGGAGGTGGGGATGCTCAGACAACCAGGAGGTTTGCCTAGAAGCAGCCATCCTTAAAAGAGTGCGTAATAGCTCACTGGTCAAGCGTTCCTGCGCCGAAAATGAACGGGACTAAGTGATGTACCGAAGCTGTGGACTTACTACGTAAGTGGTAGGGGAGCGTTCTGCATTAGTTTGAAGCACTAGCGTAAGCAGGTGTGGACGAGGCAGAAGTGAGAATGTCGGCTTGAGTAGCGAAAACATTGGTGAGAATCCAATGCCCCGAAACCCCAAGGGTTCCTTCGGAAGGCTCGTCCGCGAAGGGTTAGTCGGGACCTAAGGCGAGGCCGAAAGGCGTAGTCGATGGACAACTGGTCAATACTCCAGTACTCATCTTGGTTCGTGCAGAGGGACGGAGAAGGCTAGATCAGCCGGATGTTGGTTACCGGTTCAACTGTCCGAGGTGTTGAGGAGCGGTGAAAACGCTCTGAGCTGAGGCAGGAGTACGACCCACTACGGTGGGGAAGTGATTGATGTCATGCTTCCAAGAAAAGCTCTAAGCACGTTAAGCCAAGATACCCGTACCCGAAACCGACACAGGTGGGGGGGTAGAGTATACCAAGGGGCGCGAGATAACTCTCTCTAAGGAACTCGGCAAAATGGCCCCGTAACTTCGGGAGAAGGGGTGCCACCGAGAGGTGGTCGCAGTGAAGAGGCCCAGGCGACTGTTTACCAAAAACACAGGTCTCCGCTAAGTCGTAAGACGATGTATGGGGGCTGACGCCTGCCCAGTGCCGGAAGGTTAAGGAAGCTGGTCAGCGCAAGCGAAGCTGGCGACCGAAGCCCCGGTGAACGGCGGCCGTAACTATAACGGTCCTAAGGTAGCGAAATTCCTTGTCGGGTAAGTTCCGACCCGCACGAAAGGCGTAACGATCTGGGCGCTGTCTCGGAGAGAGGCTCGGCGAAATAGAAGTGTCTGTGAAGATGCGGACTACCTGCACCCGGACAGAAAGACCCTATGAAGCTTTACTGTAGCCTGGAATTGGGTTCGGGCTTTGCTTGCGCAGGATAGGTGGGAGACGTTGAAGTATCCCTTGTGGGGGATATGGAGTCGCCGGTGAGATACCACTCTGGCAAGGCTAGAATTCTAACCTTCTGCTGTTAGCCAGCGAAGGAACAGTTTCAGGTGGGCAGTTTGACTGGGGCGGTCGCCTCCTAAATGGTAACGGAGGCGCGCAAAGGTTCCCTCAGGCTGGTCGGAAATCAGCCGTAGAGTGCAAAGGCATAAGGGAGCTTGACTGCAAGACCTACAAGTCGAGCAGAGACGAAAGTCGGCCTTAGTGATCCGACGGTTCCGCGTGGAAGGGCCGTCGCTCAACGGATAAAAGTTACTCTAGGGATAACAGGCTGATCTCCCCCAAGAGTTCACATCGACGGGGAGGTTTGGCACCTCGATGTCGGCTCATCGCAACCTGGGGCGGTAGTACGTCCCAAGGGTTGGGCTGTTCGCCCATTAAAGCGGTACGTGAGCTGGGTTCAGAACGTAAATCATTGCGTCACTTCACAGTAATGTGGAGCAGCAAACCGACTAAAATCGGTAGAATCTTAATCAGTGACGAACGGCTGATTAAGACAATACCGAGGGTAAGCAAGAGTCTCGTGACAGATGATTTAACGCTGAGTTACATTGCTGGTTTTTTGGATGGTGATGGTTGCATTAATCTACAACTGGTGCGACGTAAGGATTACGTCCTTGGTTATCAAATTCGCGCTAGCATCACTTTCTTTCAGTCTTCTTCGCATCGTTCCTTCTTGGAGTGGTTAAAGTCTATTTTCCAAGCAGGGTTTGTGAGAGACCGAAAAGATGGCTTAAGCGAGTATGCAATTGTTGATGCGCCATCTGTCTTAGAAGTGCTGCTAACTCTTCGCAGCTACCTTAAACTCAAGAAGCCACAATGTGATTTAGCAATTACTGTTCTACAGGAAGTTGTTCAATCAAGGCGATTAACGCCAGAACAATTCCTAAAACTTGCTCAGCAGGTGGATCAATTTGGTGAACTGAATGCTTCCAAAAAGCGTTCGATTCGCTCTGATCAAGTGGAGCAGTTTCTGAGATCACGACAACTCTTGATCCCGTAGAGACTGAAGCCTAGGCTTGAGTTAGCCATCAAGCGTAAGCTGAGATGTTCTGAAGTTGTCAGAGACATCAAATGTCGGCTCCTGATTCGTTAGTGGCGAGAGTCAGGATGAAGATATAGTCCATGCTCGTAGTGATACGAGAACAACATGCGTGAGACAGTTCGGTCCATATCCGGTGCAGGCGTAGGAGCATTGAGAGGAGTCCTCCTTAGTACGAGAGGACCGGGAGGAACGCACCTCTGGTGTACCTGTTATCGTGCCAACGGTAAACGCAGGGTAGCCATGTGCGGAGTGGATAACCGCTGAAAGCATCTAAGTGGGAAGCCCACCTCAAGATGAGTGCTCCCATGGCATAAGCCAGTAAGGTCACGGGTAGAACACCCGTTAATAGGCTCTCGATGGAAGTCCAGTAATGGATGAAGTCTAGGAGTACTAATAGACCGAGGGCTTGACCTCATCAATCAACAGGTGTCTGATTCAATTAACTATACTGACAATCGCTATTTAGTTGAAAGGTTATTTACGCTGAATTTATCTAGCAACTCTTGAGTCTAGGTTCTCAATTTAAAAATAATGCTTTGCCTAGTGCCTATGGCGCGACGGAACCACGCTGATCCATCCCGAACTCAGAGGTGAAACGTCGCAGCGGTGAAGATAGTTGGAGGGTTGCCTCCTGCAAAAATAGCTCGGTGCTAGGCAAAATATTCAAACCACCCCATCTAGATTTTCTAGGTGGGGTCTTGATTTTTAAGAAATGTTTAAGGGATGATCGGTTTTGGATAGAGGAGTGACATTGATGGGTAGTTCGGTCTATATTGCATCAAATATCGCTCTCCTCAAAAGGTTTTTAGGGTCATGCCTCAATTCATGCGTTTGATGGGTCTTCGGCACTGGATGCGGGTGGGTTCCTCGGTGGTGGCAGCGGTGCTGGCGGCGGCGTTACCAGGCTATGGACGAATGCAGGATAGCCCCAAGATGTTGGTGGATGAGGTGTGGCAAATTGTGCAGCAGGAATATGTGGATGAGTCGTTTAATCAGGTGGATTGGCTGGCGGTACGGCGGCAACTTTTGGCGCAGCGCTACACGTCGCGGCAGCAGGCCTATGCAGCTATTCGGGGAATGTTGCAGCAGTTGAATGACCCCTATACGCGCTTCATGACTCCAGAGGAGTTTACGGCTTTGCGCACGCAAACGTCGGGGGAAGTTTCGGGGATTGGTATTCGCTTGACGGTGGATGAAAAGACACAACAGTTGACGATTTTGGAGCCGCTGGAAAATTCACCTGCAACTAAGGCGGGAATTCGGGCGGGCGATCGCCTGCTGGCCATTGATGGTCACTCTACTCGGCGGATGTCGATTGAGGAGGCATCGCGGCGGATTCGGGGGCGGGTGGGGACTCCCATTGAACTTCAGTTGTTTCGCCCTAATCGCGGTACCTTTCGCCTGACGCTGACACGGGCATTGATTGAACTCCCTGCGGTGCGATCGCTGGTGAAGGAGGAAGGCGGTGCCCGCATTGGCTATATCTATCTGAGTGAATTTACTGCCCATGCAGCGGATCAGTTGCGCGCGGCGATTCGCAAGCTAGAGGCGGAGAAGGTGGAGGGGTTTGTTTTGGATTTGCGAGGGAATCCAGGAGGACTATTGCAGGCAGGAATTGATATTGCCCGCATGTGGTTGAATCAAGGTTTGATTGTGCGTACGGTCGATCGCAGTGGCCACAGTGAGCAGGCACGGGCGAATCAATCGGCATTGACGAATTTGCCCCTCGTGGTTTTGGTGGATCACCGCTCTGCTAGCAGTAGTGAAATTCTCACAGGGGCATTGCAGGATAACGGTCGTGCGATTGTGGTGGGCACGCCAACCTACGGTAAGGCCTTGGTACAATCCATTCATCAATTGAGTGATGGTTCAGGATTGTCGGTGACGGTTGCTCATTACTACACGCCCAATGGCACGGATATTAACCGCACAGGGATTACGCCGAATGTAATGGTGACGCTGCCGCAGGAGGTGAGTACCAATCCCCGTTTGTGGACGACAGCAGCCGATCGCCTGTACCAAGCAGGAGTGGCTCAATTGCGCCAAGCCATTTATCGCAGTCAAGCGCCTAAGCCCATGAATACGGCTCAAACAGGGGAGCAGGAGCAGTTTCGCCAACCCCTTGGTGTCCCTTGTCCGGTGCAGTGATGGTTGTTTCAGAGATTGATCAGGAATACCCCGCTGAGATTCAATTGGCCTTCCATGCCCTTGGGGAGCCGTTGCGGTTGAAGGTGATTGAGATTCTGCATCGGGAGGAGCTGTGTGTCTGTGATCTGTGCGATCGCCTGCACCTGACCCCCTCAAAACTCTCGTTTCATCTGCAGGCACTGCGGCGAGCCAATCTCGTGCTGTCGCGTCAAGAAGGGCGGTGGGTCTATTACCGCCTCAATCGTCCCCAATTTGAAGTCCTAATGGCCTATTTGCAGCAGTTTACGGTGGGGGAAACGGTGCTGGCTCGCATCTGTTCTTAAAAATCAACGCCGCGCTTGAGATCAACGCCTTTTTCAGCATAGTGCTTGTGGCAGATCATCTCCGAGTGGACGCTGGCGAGTTCAAAGTAGGCGGGGGGATATTTGCAGCGACCGGTAATAATGATTTCAGTGGTGCGGGGCTTGCGCAGGAGCGTTTGCACAATCGGTTCGATGGGGAGAAGCTCGAGGTCAACGGTGGGGTTGAGTTCATCGAGAATAATCGTTTTGTAAAGACCAGAGGCAATGGCAGCTCGAGCAATTTCCCAGCCGCGTTCGGCTTCAATGTAGTCAATTTCCTGCTGCTGACCGCGCCAAACAATGGCATCCCGACCACAGCGGTGGTGATCGACTAAATGGGGATAGCTTTCCTTGAGGGCAGCGATCGCCGCATCTTCGGTATAGCCCTGCCCCCCCTTGAGCCACTGCAGAATCAGGACACGGTGGGATTGATCGCGGCTAATTCCTTTGCCGATTGCCTGAAGGGCTTTACCGAGGGCACTGGTGGACTTGCCTTTGCCGTCACCCGTATAGATTTCAATGCCTTCAATGCCCTGTTCTTGAGCCGTAGGATGCACAAGGGGACGCATCTCGGAGTGGAGGTCAGCAATTTGCAGGAGTTGGGCAGGAGCACCCCGGCCAGTAGCAATAATTTCTAGGTGTTCGGGCTTGCGGCGGAGGGTGTTGACAACTTCATCAACGGGCAAAAGGCCTAAATCTAGGACGGGGTTGAGTTCATCTAAAACAATGACGGAATAGAGACCAGAGGCGATCGCCCCCTTGGCAATATCCCAGCCCCGCTGTGCCTCTTGGCGATCGAACTTGGTAATTTGCTCGGCAGTAAAGTATTCAGCGCGGCCAGTGCGCACTTGGTCAATGAGGTGGGGAAACCCGCGCTGCAGCGCTTCAATGGCGGCATCTTCGGCATAGGCACGGCCAGGTCCTTTGAGAAAGCGCAACAGGAGTACCCGAGTGGGCCAAGCAGAGGCAATACCCAGACCAATGGAGCGCAGAACAACCCCGAGGGCAGCTTGGGATTTGCCCTTACCAGCACCGTCATAGACGTGGAGTTGACCGCTCACCCGTCCGGGGCGAATCTGAGCGGTTTGAATGCCAATACCTGCACGGGTCATAGGGGTGTGAATCAAAGAACCTAGAGGGATTGTATCAAGGGCGGGGTGGGGTTTTGAGAACAACGGCTTCAACCGTTAGATCTGTGGTAGTGGTGGCGGTAATCGCCCAACGCAGGGGCTGACCATGGGCTTGCAGCGCCTGTTCGATAGCCTCATGGAAAGGCGAGGAAAGGCTGTGTCGGGGTAGGGTCAGACGGATAAATTCCGTTTGCATAGGTTTTGCTTGATGGGTTAAACACCAATGACAACGACGGTGACATTGTCGCGGCCGCCGTGGGTTTTGGCAGCATTCACGAGGGCAGCCGCCGCTTTTTCGACATTGGGTTCACTGAGGTAGATACTGATCACCTCGTCGGTGAGTTCTTCAGTTAAGCCGTCACTGCACAGCAGCAGGCGATCGCCCGGCTCTAGATCAATGGGTTGAATATCAATTTGGGTGAGGTCTTCACGGCCTAGGCACTGGGAGAGGACATGGCGCCATGGATGCTGCCGCGCCTGCTCAATGGTCAAGCTTCCCAGTTGTACGGCTTGGGCAATCCAAGTGTGATCGCTGGTAATTTGCTGGAGTTGGTCTTTGCGCCAGCGGTAGATGCGGGAGTCGCCCACATGGGCACACCAAGCGCGATCGCCCTTTTCATCAACGAGAACCACCACAGCCGTTGTCCCCATATCAGCACGGGCAGTATTTTGGCGTTGCTGCTCAACAATGGCATGATTGGCAGCGAGAAAGGCTTGGCGGAGTAGGGTCACAGGGTCATGCTGAAGGTCCTCAAGGTGGGTTTCCAAGAATGCCTGAATATGTTCGACAGCTAAACGACTGGCTTCCTCGCCCCCAGCGTGCCCACCCATGCCATCGGCCACAATAAAAAAACGCTGATGCTTTTCGTCAATATAAAAAGCATCCTGATTGCTTTTGCGAATCAGACCACAATCAGTTAAGCCGGCAACGTCCATGACCCCCCTATGTTGGGTTGCTTGTTAAAACATTTTTTCATACTTATCGAGTTTAAGCATGAGTCGCCAATAGAGGATACCAAACCATACCGCTAATGCGGCTGCCACACCCGCCAAGAGGAGATACTGGTTCACGAGTAAAATTGTCGCCACTAAGGAAAAACTGCCAATAAGGACGACATAATTTAGTCCTAAGTTAATGTTACTCAGGCGCCGCAGAATGCGATCGCTCTCACTGGAACGGACACGCAAGCGCAGATCACCATTTTCCAGTTTATCGAGCACCTCTTCAAGGCGACGGGGCAAGCCAATGGCACTGCTGCCCACTTGAGCCGCTTGACGACTCAGTTCAGAGAAAAGACTGCCATTACTGGGATCGGGGAAGTTTCCGTTGGTCATAAGTTCAGTCGCAAATGGTTGGGCAACTTGCATGAAGTTAAAGTCTTTGTCGAGTCCCTTACCTACCCCCTCTAGGGTGGAAAATGCCCGCATCACAAAGGTAAATGTGGCGGGAAAGCGGAAGGGTTGGTCATAGGCAATTTCGTAGAGGTCATCGCTAATTTGAGCCACCGATTGGGCTTCAAAGGACTGGTTCATGAAATTGTCGAGGAGATACTGAATCGAGCGACGTACCGGCCCTAGATCGCCTGTGGGAACCAACGCTCCTAGCTCTACAAGGCACTGTACCACCTGTTCGGCATCCCGTTGGGCAATGCTTAAAAATGTTTTCAGCAATTTATCGCGGGTCACAGGTTGAATGCGCCCCATCATGCCAAAATCGTAGAAAATCAGTTGGCCGTTGGGGCTGACGGCAATGTTGCCTGGATGGGGGTCAGCGTGGAAGAAGCCATCGTTGAGGACTTGATAGAGGTAGGCTTTCGCCCCCAGTTCCGCAAGGCGTTTGCGGTCTAGACCCGCCGCTTCAAGAGCTTCGTAGTGGCTAATTTTAATCCCCGGTAGGTACTCAAGGGTGAGCACACGCCGTGAGGTATACCGCCAATAGACGCGAGGAACACAGGCCCAGTCGCGATCGCGAAAGTTGCGGCGGAAGGTGTCGGCATTGCGTCCCTCATTGAGGTAGTCAATTTCTTCGTAGAGAATGCGACAACACTCATCGTAGATGCCCATCCAGTCGCGCCCTTGCCCCCATTTGGGGTGGTTTTGAAAGTATTGGGCAATGCCTTTGAGAATCGCCAGATCAATGTCAAACAACTGCCGCAGGCCGGGGCGTTGAACCTTGACCACCACTTCTTCGCCTGAGAGGAGTTGTGCTTTGTGGACTTGACCCAGACTGGCGGCGGCCATGGGGATCGGATCAAAACTGCGAAACAGTTCAGGGATATGGCGGCCAAAGTCTTCGTAGATGATTTTTTCGACTAGCTCGTAACTAAAGGCGGGGACGCGGTCTTGAAGTTTACTCAGTTCTTCGACGTATTCGCTGGGGAAGAGATCGGCACGGGTAGAAAAGAGTTGCCCCAGTTTAATGAAGGTGGGGCCCAGCTCAAGGAAGGTTTCACGAATCCAGATCGCTTGGGCACGGCGTCGCGCCGCACGCTTAGCATCGGTCATACCGCCCCAGTAGCTCCAAGATTTGGTGAGGAGCCAACGGCCAAAGAGAAATCGCCAGACAAAAAACCAAATATCAAAGAAGCGCCGCGTTTTTGAGTAGCGCTCGCGATTCCAACGATAGGATTTGCCGGTGGGCGTCAAACTGGCCGAAACTGGTGTGGACACACGCTCTTCCCTAGTGGGTGATCTCAACAAATTGTAACGAATCCCTAACGATACCAAAGAATAATAGGCTACAGGGCATAGCGATCGCGCCCCATGCCGAGGGCAAAACGCAGGGAATCGGGCAGGCTTTTGCTACTAGCGGTTAAAAAGAAGGTTAGCCCCAAGAGGCTAAAGACCGCCGCCATGCGAAAGATCAGGCGATAACCCAAAGGATCAATCAGCCCCCCCAGCAGTGGCCCTGCCAAGGCCATCCCCAGATCAAATCCCCCTAAACTGAGGCTGAGAACCCGTCCCCGCTCATCGGTGGTGGAGCGATCGGCCATCAGGGCAGCGACCATGGGAATCAGGACACCGCCGGCAAGACCTTCAAGAATCGCCGCCCAGAGGATATCCAAGGGGGTTTGGGCTTGGGCGAGGAGCACCATTGAGACCCCATAGCAGGCAAGGCTGGCGGAGATGAAAATGCCCCTTCCCCAGCGATCGGAGGCAGAACCCGTGGCCACACGACCGATAAAGCTGGCGATCGCCGCCACGGAGTAAAACAGCCCTGCCGAAATGTTGAGCCGCTCAGCCGCAATAAACAGGGGAATAAAGGTGGCGATCGTGCCAAAGGTCAGCCCTACACTCAGCATCACCAAGCTGGGAATCCGCAGCCGTTCTGAAAGCAAGAGCCGCCAAAAGAGGGCTTTCTCTGGGCGAGACCCTCCAGAGTCCTGTGGGATATTCACCGCCCGCACGCCTGCGGCAGCCATGAACCCAAGGGCAGCTAAGCTACTGGCAACCATGAAGACCGAGCTATGACTGTAGTTCATTTGCAGCCAACTACCGAGACTCGGTCCGAGGGCAACCCCAATGGGATGGACAAGGCTGGTGTAGCCAATGATTTCACCGCGATGCTCAGGTGGGGCAATATCTGTCACCAGTGCCATGTAGCCGGTGGTAAAGCCAGCGATGCTCACGCCATGGAGAAGGCGCACCGCAACAAGGAGGGGTAGGTCGTGGCTGACGATATAAAACAGGGGAGCGATCGCGGCCACAGCGAGGCCAATCAGCAATGTAATTTTGCGTCCCCGGCGATCGGCCAGGGGCCCTAACCACGAGCGGGAACCAATCAGCCCCACAGCAAAGGCACCCATGACAAACCCCACCTGATGGGGCGTGCCCCCCTTCTCAGCAATGTAGAGGGGTAATGTGGGTAACATTGCGGCAATGCTGGACCAAAACAACAGACCAGCCAGTACGAGCCTGAGTAGCGTTTGGCGCACGGATGGGGGTAGCTTCAACAGGACAACCACAAATCCCCCTTGTTAACAAAACGTTACATTCCTTATCTATGATAGCTTTTTGCTGGCCGCTGGCTATGCACCCGAATTCTGTCCACTGCTGCTGGCTCAAGAATGCCTGCGAGCCTGCTCCGACAGATCCCCCAAAGCCTCCCTAAGGTTGATTCTCTCGTAGAATCCCTCGGAGTCGCTCTGGGAGAGGATTTGAGTATTTTCGATGACCTTGTAGAAAATAAAATTTGCCACCCTTCAAAAGGGATCCCTCGGAACAGGGGGTTGCAATCCGCTCCGGGAGAGGCTATGTCGAAGATGCTATTGCTTCTCTTCGGGGAAGCAGAATGAATGGAAATGAATGGAAACTCTTTGGTGATTAGTTAAAGAGGTAATTCTCCCTGATCAATTTCTTCGGGAGTTTCGGTTTTCGGAGTTCCATTCATTTGACTTTTGCGTAGCCCCACGGCAATTTTGCTGTGCTTTTCAATTTGGCGCATCACTTCACGGGCTCGCTGAATCACTACAGGAGGAAGGCCCGCAAGGCGTCCCGCTTCAATGCCGTAGGAGCGATCGGCGCCACCGGGCTTGACTTGGTGGAGAAAAATAATCTCGTCGGGGAGTTCTTTGACCACCACTTGGTAGTTGGCCACATTGGGTAGCAGCGTTGCCAGTTGATTCAGTTCGTGGTAGTGGGTGGCAAAAATGGTGCGGGATTTGAGGGTGGTGGCAAGATATTCTGCCACTGACCAAGCGATCGCCAGCCCATCAAAGGTGGCCGTGCCGCGCCCAATTTCATCAAGGAGGACAAGGGAGCGATCGCCCGCATGGTTGAGGATATTGGCCGTTTCATTCATCTCCACCATAAAGGTAGATTGACCCGTGGCGAGATCGTCAACGGCACCCACCCGCGTAAAAATGCGATCGCACACTCCCAAGGTGGCACTGGTGGCGGGCACATAACTGCCCATTTGCGCCAGCAGTTGAATCAAACCCACCTGCCGTAGATAACAACTTTTGCCACTGGCATTGGGGCCTGTCAGCACCATCAGATCAGCGCTTGTACCGAGTTCCGTATCGTTGGGAACGAAAAACCCCGCTGGTAGCATCTGCTCGACCACCGGATGGCGCCCGCCGCGAATCTGAAGCTGGCGATCGCGGGTCATGTGCGGTCGGCAATAGTCCTGATACAGCGCCACCTCTGCTAACCCCAAAAGCACATCTACCGCTGCCACCGCTGCCGCAATCTCACGAATCGTTGAGGCCTGAGCGGCCACCTGCTCCCGCAACTGCACAAAATACTGGTACTCCAGTTCAAAAAGATGGCTTTGAGCCGCCAATAGCCGTGCTTCCCGTTCCTTGAGTTCCGCCGTGATAAAGCGTTCCTCATTTGTTAGGGTTTGTTTGCGGATGTAGTCATCGGGGACTTGGTTCAGCTTGGCGCGGGAGACACTCAGATAGTAGCCAAAGACTTTTGTATAGCCCACTTTGAGGGTGGTAATGCCCGTGCGCTCCCGTTCTTGGGCTTCTAAATTAAGAATCCACTGCTGATCTTGCTCAATTTGCTGGCGTTGCTGATCTAGTTCGGGGTAGGCACCCGACCGCAGGAGACCCCCTTCGGTGAGACTAATGGGGGGCTGATCCACAAGGGCTGCGCTGAGGGTATCCGCCAACTGCTCAATCACCGGTGGCAGGTGGGCAAGGGCTTGGAGATAGGGGGATTGGGTTGCCGTCACAACCGCCGCAAGGGAAACTAACGTCCGAAAGGAGTCCCGCAGTGCCGCTAAATCACGGGCATTGGCCGTCCCAGAACCCGCCCGACCCGCTAGGCGTTCGAGGTCATAAATTTCCTGAAGGTGGCGGTGCAGACTCTGACGTAGGCTACTATTGGCCATTAATTCAGCAATGGCCTCTTGGCGCGCCGTGATCTGCTCAATATCAAGGAGGGGTTGCAGGAGCCAGCGGCGCAATAGACGCCCCCCCATTGCCGTCGTTGTGCGATCGATCGCCCACAGTAACGAACCTTGGAAGCTACCATCGCGGACGGTTTGCGTCAGTTCCAGATTGCGGCGGGTTTGCGGGTCGAGAAAGAGATACTGGGCGAGGGAGTAGGTGCTGAGGTTTTGCAGGGGCACTGGTTGTTGGCGATGGGTTTCATCCAAATAGGCCAAGAGGCCACCGGCCGCCCGCATGGCAAGGGGCAGATGTTCACAGCCAAAGCCTTCGAGGGATTTGACCTGAAAGCGTTGACACAGGCGTTGGCGAGCTTCCGCTGCCTGAAAATCTTGGGGCGATCGCAGGGTGTAGCACCACTGGGGAGGCAATTCAGGGGGCAATTGATCCTTGGCTTCACCCGGGCGCAAAACGCGATTAATGTCCGGAGCCTGACTAGGCAGGAGAATCTCTGCGGGTTGCAAGCGGTTGAGTTCAGCAATTAACTCGGCGCGATCGCTCCCTTGGGTGGTACAAAACTCGCCCGTCGAAACATCGGCGTAGGCCAATCCCCAATGGTTTCCAGAAAGGAGAACAGCAGCAAGGAAATTGTTGCGGCGTGGTTGGAGCAGCTCTGTATCCAACACCGTTCCTGGCGTAAACACTCGGGTCACTTCCCGCTTCACCAGTCCTTGAGCTTGGGCGGGGTCTTCCACTTGATCGCAGATGGCAATGGCGTAGCCCTTTTCAATAAGGGTGCGGCAGTAGCGTTCAAGGGCGTGGTGGGGAATGCCAGCCATGGCCACTCGTCCCACTTCTTTGCCCCCCTCTTTGCCGGTGAGCACCAGTTCCAGCTCGCGAGCAACTATACAGGCATCCTGAAAAAAGGTTTCGTAGAAGTCCCCCACCCGATAGAGGAGGAGGGCTTGGGGGTAGGCATCCTTAATTTCAGCATAGTGCTGCAGCATCGGCGTCAACAGCGATCGCTCCACCTCATCGTGGCGCACCTGTAGGCCAGGGTTGCGTCCTAAGCGCAGGGCAGGGGACTCAGTCTCAGAATGGGGCAGCGGGCGATCGTCGGACATGGCAACGTCACAGCTTCCTGTGGTGTGCTCCAAGGGGACCTTATATTATAGTTTTCTCTATTGTGGAGTAGAGCACCTAATACTCATCCCCCGTGGTCTCCATAAAGAGCCACTCCGCCAGTCCCGGACTATGTTCCCCAAGGATGGAAATGGCCTCTTGAAAGCGGCTGCGTTGAACATTGGCCTTGCTGATGCGCTCTGGATACGTGGTCATCAGGAGGTAGGGTTGGCTTTCCCTTGATTGCACAAAGGTTTCCACACCAGTAACAAGGGGATGCATCTCAAAAAAATGATGGAGTGCCATGGCTTGCTCAAGGGTTTTGGCTTCAACAAAGCCGAGATGACGGGTTAGGATGTCCCAAATGGCATCATCATCGCATCGGAAACTCACCTCAACGAAATAGCGCATCCCCACCTCACAGGCACCTGCGGCTATCTTAACCGCTTTTATTGATTTCATTGTCATGCCGTTGGGAGGGTTCCCTCGAATGGGAGAGGAGGCAGCAACTTTCAATCCTTGTGCGTTATGGCAAGGGTTTTGCTGGTGCCTTTGTTAGCTCGATGGGGTCAAACAAGGGTCAAGCAGGATTGCCTACTGGTCAATGACCTGCAGAATCACTAGCGTCATATCATCGCTGCGCCGGCCACTGGCATTGGTAAAGGCATCAACGGCATCAAAAATATAATCCAATAGTGCCTGAGCACCCAAACCCTTGGCACAGCCCTCTTTGAAGACTGCTGCGAGGCGCTCTTCCTCAAAGCGTTTACCTTTCGGATTATCGGCTTCTGTGATGCCATCCGTGTAGTAAACCACCGTGTCGCCGGGTTGCAGTCGCACTTCTGCCTCTTGATATTGGCTGCGGGTATCCAGACCAATGAGCATACCGTAGGTGTCCAGCCGATGGATAATCCCGGTTTCAGCTCGCCATAATAGGGGAGGAAGATGAGCCGCATTACTGTAGGCCAAGAGCCGCGTTTGCGGGTTGTACTCAGAGTAAAAGAGGGTGACAAAGCGGTGGGAGCTTTCTAAATCCGGCTGCATCGCCCGGTTGAGGTGCTGCAAAATGCGGCTAGGACGGTGACCATTGAGTGCTTCTGCCCGCAGCATGCCTCGGGTCATGGTCATGATCAATCCGGCCGGTACCCCCTTACCCATCACATCGCCAATGGCAATGCCCCAACGACCCTGTTCAATGTCTTGTTGATCGCCGAGGCCATAGGTAATGGGAATAAAGTCATAGTAGTCCCCCCCCACCCAACTGGCGGTGCGACACTCGGCGGCTAGCTCGAGGCCGTGGATTTTGGGACAGCGGTGGGGCAAGAGTCGCCGTTGAATTTCTGCCCCAATTTCCAGTTCCCGATCCAAACGCTGGCGATCGCGCAACTTTAAGGCCAATTCATCATTGGCAATGGCCACTGCCGTTTGATCCGCAATTACCTGCAACAGTTGCTGCCGCGTTTCATTCCACTCGTACTCAGGTTGCTGACTAAAAACGTAGAGCCGCCCCCGCTCCGTGAGTCCCGAATCCTTGACGAGAATCGCCGTGCCGTAGAACTGAATGCTTTGGGGGAGGCGTTCTCGCAGTTGCTGATCCAGAAGTTGCTCAAGCCGAGGACGGCTGATCTCGCGATTATTCTCCGCATCGATTGCCACCATACCAACGCTATTGGCAAGGGTGCGGGTGGCCGTTTCTAGGGCGGCGCGAATATTGGGACACTGATCGCTGGCGTGACAATGGAGTTGTTCAAGACGAGCCTGACCATCGGCGCGAAATAAGACTAGAGCTGCTGCCTCTGCCTCTGTGACCCGACAGGTAATGAGGGGGATCAGTTCAAAAAATTGATTCAGGTTGTTGAAACTCCGCAGCGCAAAGCTTAGGGAGGCCAATAGCTCCTGAATTTTACTGTTTTCCCGCTGTAACCGCGACACCATTTCCTTAAGGGCGATCACAGGGCTAGAGGAGGTCATAGAGGAGGAGGGGAAGGCAGGTGACATGGTAAGTTACGCCAGCAAAAGCGTCAATTGACTCTACAGCGTAGCGCAAAAAACGTCAAGATGAAAGGATTTAAGATTTTTTATGGAACTTTTAGAGCAGGCCGCCGGTCACCATGCCGTTGCGATGGCTGAGGGTCATCAGCGTCCCACCAAGGGCGATCGCCCCCGCCAAACCGATGAGTACCGGCTGTAGCCCCCACCAAGTCTCCGCTAAACCAACCACCGCCAAGGGCACACTGAGGGCAATATTCACGAGATTATTTTGTAGCCCAAAAATCGTCCCCCGCTGTTCGGCTGGGGTCATTAGTTGAATTAAGGTTTGCATCGGAATCGCCACAAAGGCGGCAAAGAAGCCCAAACCAATGATGTAGCCCATGCTCCAAGCCAAAGAATCCAAACTCAGGGACAGACCAAGAAACATGCCCCCCATGCCCCAACAGCCCACTAAACCCGACCAGCCGTAGGCAAAGTGCTTGCCCACCGTATTCAAGAGCAGTGCCCCTAGCCCGAGTCCGCCGGCCGCAGCCGCCAAAAGAAACCCAAATTGATCCGTATCGAGGCTGGGTAAGACCTCCGCAAGGCGCACTACCAAAACCGACATCGCCGCGACAATGGCAAACAGCAGGATGAGTTGCAGCAGGGCAAAACGCAGGGCTGTATATTCCTGCAAAAGCTGAAGGCCTTGGCGGAGTTCTTGCCACACTTGACGATAGTGGGTTGGCGGCAGATGACACTGATCCGGTGGCCGCAGCAGCATGAGTAGGAGTGCTGCCCCCCCATAGCAGGCACTGACAAAGACAGCCCCACCCCACTGGGAGTGCCAGTGGCTCGCAAGATTCAAAAGCGGTTCACCCGCAGCGAACCCCACCACGAGAGCAGCCATCATCGTCAGGGTATAGAGGGAGTTGGCGGACATCAGATGGGACTTATCCACCAGCAGCGGAATGGCCGCCTGTTCTGCGGGGGCAAAAAACTGGGTTAAACAGGAAATCGTAAACGTGATCAGCAACAGCGCCATAAACCCAAACCATTGCCCGGCGCCAAGGAGAATCGTGATCGGAATCCCTAAGACAAGGAGGGCACGGTAGAGATTGGTGACAATGAGCACCTGTTTTTTTGACCAGCGATCCACCAGCACCCCCGCCACCGATCCGAGGAGAATGGCCGGAATCGTAAAGGCCACCATGATGGCCGACACCCAGCCACTAATACTCTGGTGTGCCGCTTGGAAAAACTCTGTAGTGAGGGCAATTACAAATACAAGGTAAATTTTGTCAGCCAACTGTGAGCAGACCTGCGCCAACCAAAGAGCAATAAAATTGCGGTTTTGCCAGAGGGGAGGCACCGGTGGTAGGGGGAGATCCAAGCGAATGTCTTGCTGCTCAATGGTCATGGCTGGGACACCGCAACAGGTGAAAAACAACTATCAAGGAGGGGGGGCACTCGCAACGTTTGCTCCAGATGAAATTGCAGGTACTGGCGCAACACCCGCTCAAGGGACAGCCAAACACTAAGGGGATAGGTCTCGGCTTGGGCAAGGAATTCATCCCGTGCCAAGGATGGGGTGGTGGGCAGTGCTAGCCATTGCCCGAGGCGCACTTCACTTGCTGTCAGTTGGCGATTGCCCTCTGAAGACACCGCCGCAAGAGAGTTGTTGGGACGCGCCTCAGTAAGGGTAAAAACGCCTCCCCTAGCAAAACTAAAGCCCACCCGCCAGTCGGTATCCGCCGCAGGAACAGCAATCTGGCAGCCACTTTCATGGCACTGGTACCATTCCGGGGCAATGCCCCCCAATCGCAAGATGCCCCACAGGCCGCGCACCAATAGCGCTAGGGCAGCGCGACTCGAAACCCCCTGAAGCTGGTCTAAGGTGGTACAGAGCCAATCAAAGAGATCCGGTTGAGGCTGCTGCGGATGGACTTGGTAGAGCACCACCTCACCGAGATATTGGGCAGCGGTCAGAGTGGTCAAGTGGCTGTTGAGGCCTTGGTAGGTGGCGACTGTTTCTGCTTGGAGAATGCGATCTAAATTGCGGCCAGGACTAATAAAGAGGTCATTGACGACAAACAAATCCACCCGTCCGCCCAGTTTCGAGCGGGAGCCACGGCTATGGGGGGCGACTAACTTCAACAGCCCGCGATCGCGACTAAAGACACTGAGCAGGCGATCGCTTTCCCCCAGGGGCATGGCCTTGAGGTTAATGCCAATTGTGCGGTAGGTGCGACCCATCCGAAGTATCCAGACAATAGCAGCACATTTTTAGCCTATCTTTTAGGCTATCGCGGCCAGTCCCCTATCCACTAATCAACTTGTCGCGGGCAAACCATTCCACCCCATGCTGGTTAATCTCTTCCCGCAGAGTTGCATTCTCGATGCTGTGATAGACGAGGAGATCCACCCGTTGGGCAATGGGCAGTTCAGCGATCGCCTCGGCAAGGGCAGCTTGATCACTAAGGGTGAGGTTTTCGCCAAAGAGGGCAATATCAATATCCGAAGTTGTTCTGAAGGTACCGATCGCCCGTGAGCCAAAGAGGACGATTCGTTCTACCTTGGGATTGGCCGTTAGAGTGTCAACGATGGCTTTGCGTTTTTCTGGGGTGAGTCCGTCCGTCATTGTTGATATTTTTCCTGCAAGCAGTTGTACAGTTTCCGAAAAACAGGAGTCAACCTGTGTTTGATCAGTCGTTCCGCCTCTTTTGTCGTTTGCTCTTCGTAGGTATGGCTCAAGAGATTTCGCTTTGCCAAGGCATCTAGCAGTGTCTCCGTGTCTTCCTCCGTGAGATAGCCCGTCTCAAAGGCCTTGCGAATAGCTTCTCTGGGAGTTTTCACATCCAGCCCCTCATAAAAAAGAAGGTCTTTCAATGTTTTCCACGCTAGTTCAAGGGTGAACTCAAACATTTGTACCAGACCGGCTCGCTCTAGTTCCGAATACTCCTCCTGAGCACAGGCGGTTTCTAGGCGGATTAGGGCGCGACCAAAGTTCTGCAACCGCTGTTGCCAACGCATCGCATCTCTATTCGTCATGTTTTATGAACCGTTGTTTCTCCGATTATCGCCAACGAAAGGCGGGGTCTAGCTCATAGCCGAACCGCGTCGCATCTACGGCTGTTAAGTCAATATCGCCAAGGCCATATTCCTGCCAGCGTTCTGTGACTCGCCGTGCCACCTCAGGATCCGATGTGAGGGGATCGCCCCAAGGATGGTCTGTTTCTGGGGGAATTTTCGTGGTGGCATCAATGCCCATGCGTCCCCCAAGGCCGATTTTTTCGCTGGCAAAGTCAAGGGAGTCAAAGGGGGTATCTCCCAAAATAAAGACATCGCGGCTGGGATCCACCTTGGAGCTGATCGCCCACACCACCTGACGCGGATCACGAATATTGATCTCTTTGTCCACAACAATCACAAACTTGGTGTAGGTAAATTGGGGTAGGGCACTCCAAAAGGCGAGGGCAGCGCGGCGTGCTTGGCCAGGATAGGCTTTGTCAATGGAAATAATCGCCGCCTTATAACTGAGGGCTTCCATCGGCAAAAAGAAGTCCACAATCTCCGGTACCTGCTGCCGCAAAATGGGTGTGTAAATGCGGTTGAGGGCAAGGGCAATCATGGCCTCTTCCTTGGGGGGGCGACCGCTAAATGTTGTCAGGTAAATGGGATTGCGGCGATGGGTCAGGCAGTGGAAATGAATGACGGGGGAGTCTTCAACGCCACCGTAGTAGCCCATGTGATCGCCACAGGGGCCATCGGGCAAAACTTCACCGGGGGTAATGGTGCCCTCAAGGACAAATTCCGCGTGGGCAGGCACCTCGAGATCAAGGGTTTTGCACTTGGCCAAATGAATGCCGCCCCCACCATAGAGACCCGCAAAGAGCCATTCGGATAAATCCACGGGAATTGGCGTTGCCGCCGCCATGATGATTAGAGGATGCACCCCCAATGCCACAGCCACTTCTAGCTTCTTGCCACGGGCGGCAGCTTTGCGGAGATGGCGTGCTCCTCCCCGCACTGAAAGCCAATGCACGGTCATGGTGGTTGGGGATTGCAGTTGCAAGCGGTAAACCCCGACATTGGGAATGCCCGTCTCACAGTCTTTGGTAATGACGAGGCCAAGGGTGATAATTTTGCCTGCATCCTTGGGGTAGGGGCGAATCAGGGGCAGTTGCCGTAGATCCAAATCGGGGTCTTTGATCACCACCTGCTGACAGAGGGGTAACAAATCGCGACTCGGCTTGGCACGGACGACATCAAAGAGAATTTTGCCGAAATCAAGGGCTTGACTCAGGGTTTTGGGCGGCTTCGGCTGTTGTAGCTTAGCCAACTTTTCCCCGAGGGTCTCTAGCTCTAAGGGGTGGTTCATGTTCATGGCCCAGCACACGCGCTCGACGGTGCCCAAGAGGTTAATTGCCACGGGATAGGGAGAGCCAATGACCTTTTCAAACAGTAACGCTGGCCCGCCGGCAGCCAACAGGCGGTTACAGATTTCCGCCATCTCCAGATCGGGATCAACGGGTACGGTGATGCGTCGCAGTTGTTGCCGCTGTTCTAAAAGCTGGAGATATTGCCGCAGGTCGTTCGTCATCGGGGATCAAAATCGCTTAATCTCTTTTATGTTAAGAATCTTTAGCCAATCGTGCAGGAATGTCATGGCGGTTCATCCCACGGCAGTGATTGAGGCGGGTGCCCACATTGGGGAAGAGGTGGAGATTGGTCCTTTTTGCTATGTGGCGGCCACGGTGGAGATTGGACGCGGTACGCAGTTGGCTCCCCATGTCACCCTGTTGGGATATACCCGTCTTGGCGAGAACTGCAAAGTGCATAGTGGGGCAGTCATTGGCGATCTCCCCCAAGATGTGGCTTATCAGGGGGGGATTAGCTATGTCCACATTGGCGATCGCTGTACGTTGCGCGAGGGCGTGACCATTCATCGGGGAACCCAACCAGAAACCGTCACCCATGTCGGGCATGATTGTCTGCTGATGGCCCACAGTCATCTAGGTCACAATGTCTATGTGGGAAACCATGTGACGATCGCCAATAATACTTTGATTGCCGGGTATGCCCATGTGGGCGATCGCGCCTTTATCAGCGGCAACTGCCTTGTGCATCAATTTACCCGTATTGGTCGCTTGGCCATGCTCTCCGGCGGCACTGCCATTCAAAAAGATGTGCCCCCCTTTTGTATGACCCGTAGTCTGAGTACCAATACGATCATGGGCTTAAATGTGGTGGGTTTGCGACGTGCTGGCTTTTCAGCGCAAGAGCGCCAACTGCTTAAAAAAGCGCTGGATATCCTCTACCGCTCCCAATTCACCACCTCCCAAGCGGTACAGCACCTGCGGGAACAGTTTATCCATCCCCTCATTCAAGAGTTTTGCGATTTTATTAGTGCCTCAGAACGGGGCATCTGTCATTTTGTGCGTCGGGAAGAGGAGCCCTCCTGAGCAGGAAGCAACTTTTTGGCTATGATCACCAAGCAGCATCTTACCCCTAGATCCCATGGCTGAAGCGCTGCTATTCTCCCTGCTAAGTGGCAGTATAGGCCTATGGGCGCTGCTTTACCATCAGTGGTGGAGCTGGCAGGAGCAACTCAGCCAACAACGCGATGAAGAAGAGGAACAGTTGACCACCTACCCCTCCAAAGAAGAACAGCGTCAAGTATCCCCCAAGCTGGCAGGTTGGGAATTCAAAATTCTGCGATCGCGCCGCAACCAATTTCATGATCCCGATGTCCTGCGCAAAGTCTGCCAAGAGGAAGCCCAAGGGGGTTGGATTTTATTTGAGAAGCTCGACGATCGCCGATTGCGCTTTAAGCGACCCATGGCCCTGCGGGAAAAAATCAAGCCCAGTGCCAACTACGATCCCTACCGCAGCTACTATGGGTCTCGGTTTGAATGGGAATCTTTGTTGTCCGTGATACTCTTGATGATGATGGCAACCTTACCTGCATATTTGGGCTATCGCTTGGTTATTCTCAGTCAACGCTTAGCCCCACTGCCAACCACTACTCCATCTGCTCCATTGCGTCCCTAAGGTGCCTATGTCCTCCCTCAGTTTGCTTAGTGTGGGCACAACCCTCCAAGGGGGAAAATATCGCCTCGATGCCCTTTTGAGTCAGGGGGGCTTTGGTGTCACCTATCGCGCAACCCACACCCTGCTCCATCAGCCAGTGGTGCTCAAAACATTGAACCTGCAGCAGGAACCCCCGAAGCGGATTCATGATCTGAGGGAGCGGTTTATCCAAGAAGCGCAGCGCCTTGCCCAGTTTAATCATCCCCACATTGTGCGCGTCAGTGATTGCTTTATTGAGGGGGGGCGTCCCTTCATTGTCATGGACTATATCCCCGGACGAACATTGGCCCAAGTGATTCAGGAGGAAGGCCCCCTACCGGAAAAAACGGCTCTCCACTATATTCGCCAGGTGGCTAGCGCCCTTGAATTAGTGCATGAGCATGGGCTGCTGCACCGCGATGTCAAGCCCGATAACATCATGCTGCGGGACGGCACAGATCAAGTGGTGCTGATTGACTTTGGCATTGCCCGTGAATACACTGCTGGGGTGACGGAAACAAATACGGGATTGCTCTCAGCAGGTTATGCGCCGGTGGAGCAGTATTTACCCCGCCACCAATGGACGCCGGCAACGGATGTCTATGCCCTAGCAGCAACGCTCTATGCCCTTTTGGCAGGACGCCCTCCTGTGGCCTCGGTCTTGCGCGATCGCGTGCCTCTCGAGGATTTACGCCAGTTTCAGCCCAATCTTAGTCAGCGCACCATTGATGCCATTGAAGCAGGAATGGCTTTGGATGTCCGCGAACGTCCCCAAACGGTGCGGGCATGGCTGCAACTGCTCATGGGACAGCCCGTGGCGCGTCAAACCACAGCAACGGTAGCGGTGATGCCGCAGTACCGATCCACTATCTTGGCAAATACTCAACCGGAGGGGACAGCCGTCGTTGCTCCCCTCAAACAACGCAATTTTTCGCCGTGGCTATGGCTGTTGGGAACGGCAATCTTTGGCAGCTTAGCAGGCATTGGCCTAGGGCTATTTTTGCGCAACCAACCCGTGGACACAGTCACCCCTCGCCCCCCGCGTCCTCAGGAACAGGAATTTCCACCCACCCTGCCGACCATTGTGCCACCTGTAGAGGTGACGCCCACTCCCACCCCGACACCGACGCCAGAGCCGGAACCCACCCCTACGGAACCGACGCCCACCCCAGAGCCAACGGAAACGCCTACCCCTAGCCCGAGTCCTGAGGAAGCATCCCCAGAACCAACGCCGACTCCTCCTCCATCCCTCTCTCCAAAACCCCCAAAGTCCCCAAAGCCCCCAAAGAACGCAGAGCCTCCCGTCGCCCCCCCCACCACCGTTGAACCATCTCCACCAACACCTACGCCCTCACCGCCACCGACAGACACAATGCCCGAGGTGTCACCCCCGCCAACCAGTAACACTGAACCGGCCACCCCTTAGAGATTGGCTAGTTCTGAAGTGCTCGCAAAAAGGCACCCAAGCGACTAAAGATTCCCTGACCACGGGGTTTGCCTTGGGGCGTCAGGGCACGCTCAATGTCTTCACTACTGGGGCGTTGCTCAAATTCTGCTAGGCAGGTGGGGGCGGTTTTGCCGTATTGCCAAATTTGCCACGGTTGCGGATAACAGCGCCAGAGAATGATGGTTTCTGCGAGGGGACGAAGGTAGTAGCAGGGTTCAAGGGTGTTGAGAAATCGCTCCCGCAGCCGCCGACCGGCGTAGCCAATACCAACGACGGCCACATCCTGAAGCCTTGGGTTCAAAAGGATAAAGGGGCGATCGCCAGCCGTTTCACACATCTGCTCAATGGCATTGACTTCTACAGGGGTTGGGGCAACGATGACAATGGCGCGATCGCTCGCTGCAATGGGTGTCAGTAGTTCATTCACGCCCCGCACACTATAGGCGGTTTCTCCCCATTCGCGACGGGCTAGGGCGGCAGATCCGGCATCGGCAAAAAAGACCTTGAGATCACGACCTAGTTCCTCAAACAAAGGGAGGTAGCCAGCGGCAAAGGCCATCGCATTGAGATCGGGCAACAGGATCTCGATTTGCAGCCGATTTTTCCCCTCTTGAAGCGCAGCTTGGGTGGCCTGTTGGGCTTGGCTAAGGGCAGTCTCCAGACTATCGGGGGGCAGGATCGACATGAGTCTTAAGCGGAGACCTCACTAGCAACGGTGGCAAACATGCGCTGTAGCTCTTCCACTAGGGCTTTGGCTTGGGCGAGCGTTTGCGGGGTTGTGGATTGTTCCAGTTGGGCGGCGATGGTTTGCATGGCAGTAATGCCGACATTACCACTGGCTCCCTTGAGATGGTGGGCATCCCGCTTAATTTGTTCAATGTTGCCTTGGTTGACAGCGTTAGCCAATGTTTGGAGGCGCTCTTGGGCATCCTCGACAAAGGTTTGCAGCAATTCCATTTCAAACTCGCGATCGCCCCCCGAAAGGGCAGCCAAGTAGTCCCAATCAATTGGCGATGTCATCGATTCACAATTCCCCACAGGTTACTCGTCGTTATTTTAGCTTGTACCAGCCAAGGCGGTTCAAGGGTTAGGTGAGGAAACGCAAGGGGAGATTTGTAATAATTCTTAACTTCTTCAGCGTGGTCTGCCCCCTTGGCGAAACAGGGGATTGGATGGCACTATCGCAGTGGTGAGGCCAACAACAGCGGCAGGATTGAGGAACGATGGGCGATCGCGTGACGGTGGGGATTGTGGGGGCCTCTGGCTATGGGGGCGTCCAACTGGTGCGTTTACTCCTTGACCATCCCCAAGTGGAGATTGCATACCTTGGCGGTGAGGGGAGTGCGGGTCGCCCCTACACGGAGCTATATCCCCATTTGCAGGGTCGGGTGAATCTCACGGTGGAACCCGTATCTGTGGAGGTGATTCGCGATCGCGCCCAAGTGGTGTTTCTCTCGCTGCCCAATGGCATTGCCTGTAAGCTTGCCCCGCAACTCCTTGAGCAGGGCTGCAAAGTGCTGGATTTGTCGGCAGACTATCGCTTTCAGGATTTGAAAACCTACACCCAGTGGTACGGTGAACCAAGGGAAGATGAGGCTACGGTCCGACAGGCGGTCTATGGGTTGCCAGAACTCTATCGCGATCGCATTCGCCAAAGTGCCCTCATTGGTTGTCCGGGGTGTTATCCCACCGCTAGCTTGCTGGCTCTAGCACCCCTGATGAAGCAGGGTCTGATTGAACCGAATACGGCAATTATTGATGCTAAGTCCGGTACCTCCGGCGGTGGTCGTCAGGGCAAAATCAATCTCCTGCTTGCGGAAGCTGACAACTCCCTTGCTCCCTACAGTGTTGCTCGACATCGCCACACCCCAGAAATTGAAGCTATTTGTAGCGAATTAGCCGGCCAAAGCGTCCTTGTGCAGTTTACGCCCCACCTCGTGCCCATGCCACGGGGGATTTTGGCCACTGTCTATGCCACGCTGCGGGATCCCGGTCTAGTGCGTGAAGATTTAATCACCATCTACCAAGCTTTTTATCGCCATTCCCCTTGGGTGAATATCCTGCCCCCCGGCCTCTATCCCCAGACGAAATGGGCATGGGGCACAAATGCCTGTTTTATTGGCATTGAGGTGGATGAGCGCACCGGCCGGGTGATTGTCATGTCCGCCATTGATAACCTAATGAAGGGACAGGCTTCCCAAGCGGTGCAATGCTTGAATCTAATGATGGGCTGGCCAGAAACGCTGGGCTTACCGCAGGTCGCCTTTTATCCCTAGGACTCAAGTTTCATCCTGTTCGACCAAGGGCAGGCGATCGCCCCGTAATAGCTCAGTGCTGCTTGCACTCAAGGACAATCCCATCTGCCATAATCCCTGCCCTAGGCACAAAGCCGCTAGAAAGGGAGCGGTACTCAAGCTTAACAGTAGTGTTGTCGGTGCTAAGCGAGCCATCAGAACGCATCAAGAACTAATCAACATCTGAACTATCCGTATCCTCCTCAGGAGGAACATTGGCAAAGAGCAAGTCTCGTGATTTCTTCAGTTGCTTCCAAAGTGCCTTAATTTGACTGTAGGCCTCCTCGGTGCTAATTTTGCCGCCGGTTTCCAGACCACAAATATAGCTCACCCGTTGAGCAAATTCCTGCAAATTGGCATTAAAGGCCAAGTTTTGCGGCGTAAATACACCATGGTAGCGGCTGGTGGGGAAGAGGAACTTTTCTTTGTCAAATTCCGGTTTGGGCGATTCAGACACAGGCGTAGCCCTTTGCCAGTGAGGTTACCCCCTATTCTATCGAAAATTTTCAGGTTCCTATGGGCAGCAGGCGGCAATTTTTCACAGCAGCCCCAGCATGTGTAATGGCCCTTGACCACTGATTAACTCAATGATCAGGGCTAAAAATCCCAACATTGCTAAGCGACCATTCCAGCGTTCAGCAGCGGAGGTCATCCCCCATTCCCAGCGCTCCTGAGGATAGAGCTTGACGCGCTTGCGAGACTTATTCACTTCGGCAAAGGTGCGGGGTGGAGCAGCAAGGGCGTCCTTCACTAGCTGGGCAAGAGCAGCAATAAACCCCTTGTGATCGTTGAGGGCAGGCACCCGCCGAAAGACTTCAATACCCGCTTCTTCAGCAATCTCGCGGTACTCAATGTCAATTTCTTGAAGCGTTTCAATATGTTCTGAAATAAAGCTAATGGGAACAACAACAAGGGTTTTCACCCCTTGAGCGGCCAACTCAGGAATCACATCTTCGGTGTAGGGTTGCAGCCACTCCACAGGCCCCACCCGACTTTGATAAGCCAACACATGGACATTGGGGCGATTCAGGGCAGCCATGATGAGCTTTACACAGGCTTCGATTTCCTCTTGGTAGGGATCCCCTGCTTCGGTGACATAGCTTTTGGGAACGCCGTGGGCACTAAAGAAAATCACGGCTTCGTCGGGGTTGGGGCATTGGTCGAGTTCTTGGCGAATCAAGTCCGCCATAGCCGCCACATAGCCGGGGTGGTTGTACCAAGAAGGGATCAGCGTATAGCGAATCTTTTGCAATTCAGGGTCTTGGTTCCACAGGCTCTCTAGGAGGCGAAAACTAGAGCCACTGGTGCTAATGGAAAACTGCGGGTAAAGAGGTAAAATCACTAGATCGCGAATTTGATCTGCTTTGATTTGGGCGATCGCCTCCTCGGTAAAGGGGTGCCAGTAGCGCATACCAATGTACAAATTGGCCTCAATGCCAATGCCTCCTAGGGCATCCTTGAGGGCACGGGCTTGCTGTTCAGTCATCCGCCGCAGGGGAGAGCCGCCACCAATTTGGGCATAGTTGGCCTGAGAGCGCCGGGCACGACTGGCGGAGATAAACCAAGCAAGCGGCTTTTGCAGCCAACGGAAGGGTAGGCGAATAATTTCGGGATCAGAGAACAGGTTGTACAAAAAGGGGCGCACATCCTCGGGGCGATCGGGCCCCCCTAAATTGAGAAGTAGTACACCTGTTTGGCTCGCCATTCCCAAAATCACCTAAATCTTTTCGCGATCGCTTTCTTATTGTGACATACTCTCAGGATCTCAAGGGGAAAAAATCTCGGTAAGGTAGGGATGAGAGAATGCGGTTGATGTGTGCAAACGGTGACCTACGCAATTGATTTTGGAACCAGTAATACGTTGGTGGCGCGGTGGAATTATGCCACCCAAGCGGCGGAAGCGGTAACGCTCTCTGGACTCTCGGTGGGGTTTGGTGAGGTACCGGCGCTCATTCCTAGCTTGGCCTATGTGGAGGATGCCAGTGTCCCCCTTGTGGTGGTGGGGCAGCAGGTGCGCGATCGCGGGTTTGATGTCGTGGGCGATCGTCGCTTTTTCTCGCGGTTTAAGCGGGGGATTGGCGCCACCGTACAGGGCTATTTACCCGAGCTGGATGGCTGTTCTTTGAGCTTTGAAACCATTGGCACGTGGTTTTTGCAAGCCCTGTTGAAGGAACTGAAACACACTAGCGGCGGCGATGTCGAACAGGGGTTGATCTTCACCGTGCCGGTGGATAGCTTTGAAACCTATCGCAGTTGGCTGTTGCAGGTGTGTGAGGGGTTTGCCATTGAGCAAATTCGCCTCTTGGATGAACCCACGGCCGCGGCCTTAGGTTATGGCGTGGCCGATCGCCCGCTGATTTTAGTGATTGATTTTGGTGGGGGCACCCTCGATCTCTCCCTTGTGGAACTCAAGACCGATCAACGCCAAAGCCGTCCTTTGGGATTTATTCTCAAGTGGGGCGATCGCCAGTGGGCCTCAAGCGACAACCAACGGCCTCGCACAGCGCGGGTGATTGCCAAAGCGGGCTTAAATTTAGGGGGCACCGATATTGACCACTGGATTGTGGATGAGTGGGTGAAGCGGGGAATGACCGCCAATAGCCTACTCCTGCGCCTTGCCGAGCGCTTAAAAATTCAACTCTCACAGCAGCCCTATGCCCAAGAGGTGTACTTTGACAGCGAAACCTTTACCACCCTTGAACTGCGCCTCGAACGGTCTGAACTGGAGGAGATGCTTCGCCAACAGCAATTTTTCCAACGCCTCGATGATGCCCTCACTCAAGTACTCCAACAGGCTCGCCGCCAAGGGATCACCCCCGACACGATTGATGCGGTGCTCCTAGTGGGGGGGACAACGCAAATTCCAGCGGTGCAAAAATGGGTTGCTGAGTATTTTGAGGCCACAAAGATCAACGCCCAACAGCCTTTTACAGCGGTGGCCATGGGTGCTCTAGCAGTGACCCAAGGGCTGGATCTCAAGGATTTTCTCTACCACAGCTACGGCATTCGCTTCTGGGATGCTAAGCTCAACCGTCATGGCTGGCACCCCATTATCCAGCGGGGACAACCCTACCCCATGGGCGAACCCGTGGAATTGATTTTAGGGGCCTCGACGGAGGGACAGCCCAGTATTGAACTGGTGATTGGTGAATTGGGGGACGAGCAAGGGGGTGTGGAGATCTTTTTTGATGGCGATCGCCTGATTACCCGTAGTGCCGGTGAACGCACGGTGCAGCCCCTCAATGACACCCCCCAAGGCAAAACCCTCGCCAAGCTGGATCCCCCTGGCTATCCGGGGAGCGATCGCATTCGGGTTCTCTTTCAAGTGGATGGCGATCGCCAACTGCGAGTTACCGTTGATGACTTGCTCACCCAAGAGCGTCTCATCAATAATCAAATCGTCACCCAATTGCGTTGACCGAATTGCATTGTGGCTCCCCATTCCCTACCCCAAACTACTGCCTATGTCCGCATCATTGCCCACAGTTGGCAAGAGGGTCACATTCGTGGCCATGTCTGCGCCAGCGAGTACCAGTGGGAATTTTGCTGGCAATTTAAGGCGAAAAAACTGCAAATCTCCCCAGCCCTTGGGCGTGCTCTGATCAAAGAACCCTTGGGGCGGTTTCTGGAAGCCCAAGACTATCAATTGGAGCCGGGGGGCGATTATGAATTTGTTGTCCGTGCCAAGTTTTAGGTGCGTTCCGCTGTGCCTAAGCTACAATCAGTGAGGAAACCTGTGCTGATATTGCCAGATAGCCTATGTTCTTGAGCGAATTAGCGCCCCTTGTCAAAGAGTTGAGCCAAAAACCCGTTGCCTTTATGGGCGGCTTTGTCTCTGGATTGTTGGGGTTGAGCCTTGATCAAAAGCCAGTCAGCGATTGGCTCAAGCAGTACGGCGACTATCAGCCCCCCAGCCCGCCGCCACCCCCCCCCAGTGACTTCAAGAGCATTCGAATTGAGTAAGGACACGAGCCACTGCCTGCCGTTGATCCCGTAGGGTCAGCCAGCGGTGGTAGGTTTGGGTATGAATCGCCACACTGTGTCCCATCATCCGTGCGGCAACGGTATCGGGTAAGCCATAGTGAATTGTGCGCACCGCCCACGCATGGCGCAAGTCATAGGGACGAAAGGGCAAGCCGTAGCGACGGAACTGTTGATTTACCCGCTGGCCAATGCGTTGGAGGGTTGTTTGGGTCAAATCCGTATTGATCCTCGGCAACTGGGGCGATCGCAAGCCAAACACCTCGACCCACTGGGGAGGAAAGGGCCACACCTGATGGCAGCCAGTTTTTGTCGTTTCCTGCACCTCGATCATCCCTTCCGCGTCACCTGTGACAAGGCCACTTAAATCGCAGAAGAACACTTCATGATTGCGCAGGCCATAGGCCGCCATTAAGCCATAGACATAGCGCCACTGGGGATTGGGAATCTGCTGGTAGGCGGCTAGAATCTCCTCATCACTGGGTAACTCCCGTGGTTGGAGCGATCGCCGCGAATAGGTGCCCCAAAACCGAGCTAGGGGAATCGGTAACTCCACCCCTAGGAACCGACAAAACCCTTGAAAGGCGGTACAGGCCACCTGCCGTTGTCGCTTATCAGCGGGGATTTGCTGCAACAGGCCATAGATCAGTTCTGGTAATGAATGGTCGGGATGGGTAGCGGCGGCTTTGAGCAACTGCCGCAAATAGGGGGCATAGGCCGTTTCCCAAGTGGTGCGGCTGAGATCCCCTTGAGCCAACAGGGCAGTTTCAAAAGCAGTAATTTGTTCCCCCAAGGATAACTCCCCAAGGCGCCCTAAGCCCTTGACCCGTTCATAGTCCTGCCAGCGAAAGGTGTTTTCCAGTAATTTGGCGGCAATAATTTTGGCTTCCTTTTCCGCTGCCTTAAGACCGCTGGGGGTGGCGGGTAACCCTAGACTTAAACGCTGTTGGTGGGGGCGGAGCCGATGACTGCCCGGTCGTGGCGGCAGGGTACCCCGCAGGCTGAGACGTTGGCCGCGTTGTTCAATTTGCAGACCCAACTGCGCCAGTTTGAGGCGTTGATTGACCTGCTGAAGTTGTTGGTCAAGTTTCTGAGGGGACGTGGCCATTGCTGAGGGACTCAGAACTCAACTCGCTGCCGAAATGACCAAAACTGCGGCGCGGACGTTTTTTCCAAGGAATATCGAGAACCCCCGCTTGGGAGCGGCTACGACTGGACTTGTGCTCAACTTTGACGGGGCGATAGTTCGTGAGGAGGCGCAGGCTATTCAGTTCGGCCAAGAGGGTTGCTCCATTGCTAATCAAGACGGCAATCACAGGGTGCAAGCTCAAAAAGACCCCCGCTAAAACCACACTGACATTGGGAATGACCACAAGGGCGATATTTTGATTGATAATGTTCATCACTTCTTGGCTGAGGGCGATCGCCTGCACCAGTCCCTCAAGGCGATTATTCATCAAGAGAAGATCTGCGGTTTGCCGCGCCGCATCACTGCCTTCAGAAAGGGTAATGGAAATATCAGCGTAGGCCATTGCTGCTGTATCATTGAAGCCTTCCCCCACATAGGCCACGACTTTTTCGCCACCATTTTTAAACTTCTCTAGAAGTTCAACTTTGTCCTCTGGCATTTTATTGGTATAGATTTGACCGAGACGAAAGCCAGTGGCATAGCCCACCGCATTGGCGACTTCGTGGTGATCTCCCGTCACCATATAGCACTCAATACCCCGCTGTTGCAGAGCGGCAATCACACTAGCGGCTTCAGAACGCACGGGGTTGCTATAGAACACCAGTGCCACCAGTTCACCATTACAGGCAACACAGACAAGGGAGCGGTTCCAAAGCACGCCTTCATGGGTGCGCAGTTCATCAAGATCAATGGGCACTTGGCGATCGCGCATCAGTTGGGGGGTGCCCACCAAAATCTCTTGCCCCTCGACGGTTGCTGCCACCCCCTTACCCGGCTCATAGACCCAGTTGCTATAGGTTCCCCCCTCAATCCCGCGTTCAGCCGCATACTCAAGGATGGCAAGGGCAAAGGGGTGATTGATTGACTGTTCCACAGTTGCCAGCCAATAGAGTAGCGTTTGCTCACTCAGGCCGGGCTTGAGGAGATTGACCCCCACAATGGTTCCCTTCACTTCCGTCAGTGTGCCGGTTTTGTCAAAAACAATGACATTAACCCGTGAGAGCAGTTCAAGGGCGCGGCCATTGCGAAAATACACCCCGACATGGGGCGCATAGGTGAGGGCTGCCAAAATCGCAGTGGGAATGGTAATGCCAATCCCTGAGCCAAAATCCAATTGCAGAGGGGCGATCGCCCGATGGGCATCCAAGGTAACCCCATAAACAATGGCAGCCACGCCCATTGCCGGCAAAATGGCTTGGTTCGAGATTTCCTCAGCGTAGTTTTCAATGCGGGTATCCAGTTGCGGCGCTTGGCGAGCCAGTTGCAGTGTTTTGCCCACCTGCGTCTCTTCACCAACGGCTTCAGCAACAACGCAAATTTGTCCCCGCACCACAAGGGAAGAGGCCAGCACCGTTTGCTCAGGTTCACAGGGCAGTAGATCCGACTCTCCCGTGAGAAACTGCCGCTGAATCACGGCGGATCCCCAGAGCACGGTACCATCCACGGGCACCGCAGATCCGGCGGCCACAATCACGCGATCGCCCACCTGTAGCTCGCGCACAGAGACATTTTGGCGAGTGCCGCCCCGCTCTACCCAATAGGTGCGCTGTTGATCGAGGGGGTCAAAGACTTGGTTTTCCCCCACTTGAGCGGTCATATCCCGCAGTGACCCCCCCACTTGCCCCATAAAGGCAGCTAACACCGGCGCCATGTATTCCCCTTGCAGCGTATGCAGAATCGTCCAGAGGGATTCCAGTTGGGTGACGTTGAGATGGCGGTGTTCGAGGCTCTCTAGGGCTTCTTGGAAGGTGGGCAGTGCCACAATCACAATCACAGTGGCGACAATGGCAGGGTAGAAGGGGGTTTGTACTGGTAGTAGCGCCACGATCGCCAGCGCCAAGGTGGGTAGCGCCATTTTCTCGATAAAGTAAGCGGTGTTCCAAGGGGAGTACACCAACTTATCAATGGGCAGCATCCCCGGTAAGGGTAAACGCTCATCTGCTGCGGCCTGAATCAATTGGCCAAAGCGGTGAAGGGGATTGTCAGCTTCAGGACTGTATTGAACAATCAGGCTAGCGGCGGGCAAGTTAAGGCGAATTTGTTGCACACTGTCTTCTTGAACAAAGAGAGCTTGCAGTTGCCGCCCATAGCGATCGTCATATTGCAGGCGGGGAATCCGCAACCGCACTCGCCCCGGTAGGTGATGCACCACTTCGTAATGAACCCTTGCTGGCGGCGGGGAAACCACAGTTGCAGTCATGATCAATTACCCCTAAGGATCGGTTAAGAAAAGGGCTGGGGGGAGCGATGGCGATGGGTCGGCGCACTAATGAGGTCATTGATATTCTGCTGCATTGTTAGGCAAATTGCATCCAAGGGCAGATCATTGAGGTCACGGCCAAAGGGATTTTCGATTTCGATGCCAATTTCTTCAACGCCAAAGAGGGTAAAAGCAATGAGTCCCACCATTGGGCCTGTCCACCACACAAGGTTATCCACCAGTTGAAAGGGTAGCAGCAAGCAATAGAGAAATAATAGCTGCTTGAGATGAATGGCATAGGCAAGGGGCATCGGTGTTTTCAAAATTCGCTCACAGGCACCCATGGCATCCACCAATTGCACCAACAGTTCATCCATGTAAGTGAGTTGGTACAGGGACAGGGAGCCACAGCGGTGCTGGTGGTGCAGATAGTCCTCAATCCACAGGGCAATGCGCAAGGGGACATTTTGCACCGTTTGTAGCTCTTTGTATTGATGGGGCTTGAGCAGGGGTTCCAGTTCGGCAAAGGATTCTCCTCGCAGGTGTTGCTTGGTGGCGATCGCAAACACCCCCACTAAATGAACGGCATCAATTTTGGCTTGGTGATCCTCCGGACTATTTTCGTCAATGGCAGTCCACATCAAGCGGGTTAGGCTGCGGGAATTATTCACAATGTTGCCCCACTGGCGGCGGCCTTCCCAAAAGCGCTCATAGGCAGTGTTGGTGCGAAAGACGAGGAGCAACCCCAGCACAATCGAGGGAATGAGACTGCCTAGCACTGGCCAGTGGACATTGATCACATAAAGGTCGATCACCGTCACCAAGACGCCAAAGCCACCGCAAAAGAGGACTTCCGAAAGAATGGCCGGAATGACTGAGCCACGCAAACGCAGGGCAAGACGTAACCATTGCGGCGGTTGCAACAAAAACTTCGCCACGCCCGACCGATCTCGGGGTAATTGGCGTCTGAAGGGGTGAAAACCGAGGAAAGAGAAGCGGCTCATGAATACCAGTGGGCGATTCCCACCCCAATCTTTAGCACACTGGCGTACTGAAACCGTGTTTTTACCGCAAAGAACAACCGAAGAGACTGCAAATCTTAAGAAAATCCGTTAGCCCTTGCCATTCCCCCACAGAAGTGTTAAGTTATATTAAGAACATGAAACACTTTGTAACAAACGGAGGACAAAAATGAGAGGTGGTAGCATCATTGATGATCAAGGCAAAATGAACAACTTTGCCATTGAACCCAAAATGTACGTGATGAGTGAACCGCAAGCCGGCTTTACTCCCTATGCAGAACTGTTCAATGGTCGCTTGGCCATGATTGGCTTTATCTCCCTGCTGGCCTTGGAAGTGATTACGGGTCACGGTCTGATTGGCTTTTTGAATAGCCTCTAGGTCGTCGCTGCGCTCTTAGGCATATCCGTTCTTCAGCAGCCCTTGTGCGGTTAGAAAGAACAAACAACTCATGGAATGGGTCAGCCTGCCTCTCGGGGTGGGCTTTTTGCTTTTAGTCTTTATTGGAATTAGTCTTTATTGGAATTAGTAAATCATAAATTATTGTTTACATCTTGCTTCTATGGACAGAGCTATGTAAACTAACCAAAAAATCGTCTATTTAACCTATGCTGCGAGAAAAAATTTTGCGCATCCTCGGCTACTCGACCAAATGCCTGTGGGCTGATCTGGCAGTTTTGTTCGGTTTGGGTTGTGCAGGCGTGGGCATTGGCTATGGCAATATGGCTGTAGCCACCGGCGGTGTCTCAATTAGTCTCAGTGCGGCTTGGTTTTCCATTCGCGAGAATCAGCAAGCTCTCCTCAGTCAGCAACCTCAAAGGGCGATCGCCCCAAGGGATCAAACAGATGTCAGTTTAGATCACTCCCAGCGAGAATCCCTAGAGCAAATTCTTGATCTATGTCGCAATTTCTACAGTAGAGCGCATTCACAGCTTCCCAGTAATTTCCAAGAGAAAGATGTGCAAGTTGTCCTTGAAAGGCTCTTGAGAAGTACGTTTCCCAACTCGGATATTAGACGGGAGTACCCTATTCCTCAGCCCTACTCCCATGGTCGATTGATTGACTTTATGCTTGTTGATGAGAAGGTGGCAATTGAGGTCAAGGTAGTCTCAGCACAGAGAGGGGTAGTCTCAGCACAGAGAGGGCGCAATCGATTATTTGACGAATTAGCAATAGACCTTGAAGCGTACCGCCATAGTGAAATGAGTTTTAGAAAATTGATTTGTTTTGTTTACGATCCTAATAATCAATTACCCAATCCGCGTGGCTTTGAAAATCACCTGAGGGGCGATCGCGGGGGATTTGAGGTCATCACAATCGTGGCACAAAATCCTTATCAGGCTAATGGAGTCGCTTCAGCGGGATAGGTGAGTGACAATCAGGCGGTTTAAGGCCTTGAAAGGATCGCAAGACAATTGCTTTTGGGGCAACACTTTGCTTAATATCTGTCTCAGGGCATTCAGCACCTTTTCTTGCATATCTTCAACCTCGGACAGTCCTGCCAGTTGATGGACAACGTTATTGCGTTGCTGATAGTAGGCCTCGATCCGTTGGAAGTGAGGAGCAAGATCCGTTGTTTGGGAGTCATACTCTAAAACTGCTAGCAAAAGCTTCCGCGTCACGACATCAAGGAACAGGCGATCGCCATTTTTGCGCTGGTAGCTTCTGAGGTATTGCCAAAGCCGACCGTGATCGTGGTGTTGCAGCAAGTTCAAGCTGCGTTCTCGCGTTGCCCCATCAGTTGTAATGTCAAGACCCACCGTCTTTTGTACAAAGTATTGCAATAGGTTTTCGTACAAACTCATGGCCAAGATTAGGGCTTCTGCATAGCGCCCCACCGTAAATAGGCCAACAACTTGAAAGTAAGTGTCCCGAAAGAGGGCATGGCGATTGTTCTGCCGCAGTTGGGCGATTTCCTGAAGCCATAGCTTTTCAATCTTAGTTTTGTAGGGGTTGATGGCATCAAAGGCTTGGTGGTAGTTGCGGGCAAGGCGATATTTACCATAGCGAATCAGTGCTAAGGCCAGAGGAGCCTCAATAGAGCTATGCTTGAGGGAAATTTCAGCCCCTTGGTAGTCATAACTATCCAACTGCTGTTGAATCCCTTGACGATCTAACGCTTGGCGAAAGACATTTAAGTCCACCGCAAATACTCGCTTTTGACCCGGTCGAATTTCTTGGGGATTGCGGGCTTGCCATAGCCGGAGTCGGTGTTGCGTCTCGATCGCCTGTAAAATGCCCCAAGCTGCTTTCATGGCGGGGGTACCAGAGGAACCATTCAGTTCTAGCCAGTCGTTGGAGTCTTGATAACCCTTGGCTAGGTGTAGTGCGCGCTTGGCCTCTTGGACGGCGATGACAGGGTTAATTGGGTCTGCGGAGAGTTCCCTGCTGACCACTTCTAGGTGAATTGCCTCCTCGCCAATTTGCAGCTCACTGTGAAGCCAGTCCTTGGTGTCGATCGCCCGTTGTTGAAAGTCTTCTGTGTAGAGCAATAGAACCCGTTTGATCGGCTGCTGTTGGGCTAAAAACTTTGCCAGTGAAACAATGGAGCCTTCTTGGTTGGTTTTCTCAGAGTACGGATCTTGGTGACCCACAAAGGAAAGGAGAATGCTACAACCCATAGTGGTTTTCACAGAAGGTCTCTTGTCTATGTTGCCGCAATCGTTCCCTATATTTCAGGCTGTGTCGGATGATGAGACAGCGTTTGACTCTCAGGTGGCCTGTGAGTAGGGGTGGTCAGCGCGAGGCTAACGGATTGATGGAGAGTTGGGAAGTGTCAGAAAAGTAGAGCGTTTAGTGGCAGGACGGTATAGACACCAGAAAGACTTTATAGCCCCAATGCTGTTTTGCGGGTATTTGAATGGGTGAGGGTTTGTGAGCTGGCTGAGTGAGTACTGTTTGCCGGCGTTAGAGAGACCATCGCTGTTGATTAGTTGATTATGGATAATGCACCGATTCATCCGCAAGGGGGGATGCAGGCAGTGGTAAAAGCGGCGGGTCACGCGGTGTTATTTTTACCGAAATCCTCTCCTGATTTGAATGTGGTTGAGCATGACTTTAGTGGGCTGAAGTGAGTGGGCTGAAGCGAGCGCGGAGGTATGCAGGGTCAAACCGTTCTATGGATGAGGTGATTCGCAAGTATTGTGCTGGATAATGTCTCATTCTTGATTGGAATAGCTATATATTGCCACAATTGTGCCTGATCCGTGGCGGTATTGGTGCCATCGCCAAGCGTGATGAATGATTTGCTCGATGTCAGGGTACTGCGGCTGCCAACCTAAAATCTGACGGGCGCGATCGCTATTGGCAACGAGGATTGCGGCGTCTCCTGCTCGGCGATCGCCCTCAACGACTGGAATCGAACAACCTGTGACCCTCTGAGCGGCTTCAATAATTTGCCGCACCGAAAAGCCTTGGCCATTCCCCAAGTTAAAAATTTGCGAGTCGCCGCCACTCAGGAGGTACTTTAATCCCAGCACATGGGCTTGGGCTAGGTCCACGACATGGATATAGTCGCGAATGCAGGTGCCATCGGGAGTAGGGTAGTCTGTGCCATAAATGCAGATGTGGGGGCGTCGTCCCATCGCCGCCTGCAACACTAGGGGAATCAAGTGGGTTTCTGGATGGTGATCTTCCCCTAAGCGGGAGTCGGGATCCGCACCCGCGGCATTGAAATAACGGAAAATCACCGACTTGAGGCCGTAGGCCCTGCCCATATCGGCAGCAATTTGCTCCACCATCCACTTAGAGCGCCCGTAGGGGTTAATGGGAGCACAGGGACAGGTTTCGCGAATCGGCACCTCTGAGGGCAAGCCATAGACGGCGGCTGTGGAGGAAAAAACAAAGTAAGGCACCTCGGCGGCGACCATGGCCTGTAAGAGGGTCAGGGCACCATAAACATTATTTTGATAAAAGCGATCAGGGGAGCGGACAGACTCGCCCACTTCAATATAGGCAGCAAAGTGCATTACTGCCGTCACGGGATAGGTTTGAAAAATCCAATCTAAGAGAGAGCGATCGCCAATATGACCCACAATGAGTTCTGTTTTAAGAACAGACTCGACCAAATCGCGGTGCCCTCGCTCAAGGCTATCTAAAATCAGAACCTGAAAGCCGGCTTGCTGCAGTGCCAAAACGGTATGGCTGCCAATATAGCCCGCGCCCCCGGTGACCAGAATCAGCGGCGAATTATTATCATTATTAATTGTCATTAAAGTCCATCTGTTACACTAGAAAAGCTGCTACAAATTCTGCCATGACCAGTGACTTACACCATGAAATCACCCAAGAGGTGAAACGACGTCGTAATTTCGCCATTATCTCTCACCCGGATGCCGGGAAAACGACGCTGACGGAAAAGTTACTGCTCTACGGTGGGGCTATTCACGAGGCGGGAGCCGTCAAAGCACGACGGGCACAGCGGCAAGCCACCTCTGACTGGATGGAAATGGAGCAACAACGGGGGATTTCGATTACCTCGACGGTCTTGCAGTTTGAGTACCAAGGCTATCAGATTAACCTCTTGGATACCCCCGGCCACCAAGACTTCAGTGAAGATACCTATCGCACCCTTGCGGCGGCTGATAATGCTGTGATGCTGGTGGATGCGGCCAAGGGTTTAGAACCCCAAACCCGCAAGCTCTTTGAGGTATGCCAACTGCGGGGTCTGCCGATTTTTACATTCATCAACAAGCTGGATCGGCCGGGGCGGGAACCCCTTGAACTGATTGATGAAATTGAACAGGAGCTGGGGCTGATTCCCTATCCTGTGAACTGGCCGCTGGGGATGGGCGATCGCTTTCGCGGCGTCTATGATCGCCTGCGGCAGAATTTTCACTTCTTTGAGCGCACCACCCACGGTAGCCGTGCTGCGGCTGAAACGGTCATTGCCCTTGGGGATCCTGCCATTGATCCCTACATTGAGTCCTATCGCTTGGAATACAACCAACTCAAGGATGAACTAGAACTGCTCGATGGCGTGGGGGCGGAGCTAGATCTTGATCTGGTGCATCAGGGGAAAATGACTCCTGTCTTCTTTGGCAGTGCCATGACCAACTTTGGCGTGCGCCTGTTTCTAGAGCACTTTTTGACCTATGCGTTGCCACCCATGGCCTACAAGAGCGATCGCGGGGCGATTGATCCGACGCAGGAGCATTTCACTGGCTTTGTGTTTAAGCTGCAGGCCAATATGGATCCGAAACATCGCGATCGCGTCGCCTTTGTGCGGGTCTGTAGCGGCAAATTTGAAAAGGACATGACCGTCAACCATGCTCGCACCGGCAAAACTATCCGCCTTTCTCGCCCCCAAAAACTCTTTGCCCAAGGTCGCGAATCCCTTGAAACGGCCTATGCGGGCGATGTGATTGGCCTGAATAATCCAGGCATGTTTGCCATTGGCGACACCCTCTATGTCGGCCCCAAATTGGAATATGAAGGCATTCCCTGTTTTTCCCCAGAACTCTTTGCCTATCTGCGCAACCCCAACCCCTCCAAGTTCAAATCCTTCCAAAAAGGGGTGAATGAGCTACGGGAAGAGGGTGCCGTGCAAATCATGTACTCTACCGATGAATCGAAACGAGAACCGATTCTGGCGGCAGTTGGCCAACTGCAATTTGAAGTGGTGCAGTTTCGCCTATTAAACGAATACGGTGTGGAAACTCGTCTTGACCCTCTCCCCTATACCGTTGCGCGCTGGGTACTGGATGGTTGGGAAGCCCTCGCAGCCATTGGCCGCATCTTTAATGCTGTCACCGTCAAAGACAGTTGGGGACGGCCGGTGCTGCTCTTTAAGAATGAGTGGAATCTGCAACAGACAATGGCAGATCATCCCAAACTGCGCCTGAGCGCGATCGCCCCCCTTGCCGCTGCTGTGCCTGCCTAGCTGACCCATGAGTAGTGTCTATACCCGTCCCCTTGCTCGCCTCATTGAGCAGTTGCAACGCCTGCCGGGTATTGGCCCAAAAACCGCCCAACGTCTTGCCCTCCATCTGATCAAACGTCCCGAAGCCGATATCCAAGCCTTGGCTCAAGCCCTCCTTGACGCCAAACAGCAGGTGGGACTCTGCTCCGTTTGTTTCCACCTCTCTGCGGAACCCGTGTGCGACATCTGCGCCTCCCCCCAGCGGGACGATCACACCATTTGTGTTGTGGCGGACTCCCGCGATGTCATTGCCATTGAAAAAACCCGTGAGTACCACGGCAAGTACCATGTCTTGGGGGGACTCATTTCTCCGCTAGAGGGCATCACCCCCGAACACCTGCACATTCAACCTCTGATTCAGCGCGCCAGCCAAGCACAGGTCAAAGAAGTGATTTTGGCCATCAACCCCAGTATTGAAGGGGAAACGACCACTCTCTATGTGGGGCAGCTGCTGCGGCCTTTTGTGAAGGTGACTCGCATTGCCTTTGGCCTACCGGTGGGCGGTGATCTTGACTATGCCGATGAAATGACCCTTGCCCGTGCCCTTGCCGGTCGCCGGGAAATTGAGTGGCAGTAGCTTAGTGCCCCCCTTGCAATCGCCGCAATGCCGTCACAATTTGGTGGATGGCTCGCTTCAATTGCTCGACTTCGTGGTGTAACCGCTGGTCTTCCGCTTCCAAAGCGGCGAGGCGATTGTCATCCCCACCACTAGCTGTTGCCGCTAGTTGCTGTTGCAGTTGAGCAACCGTTGCTTGGAGTTGAGCAAAGTCATTTGCTTTGACAGATTGCGCCTGCAAAGCTTGAATGGCACCTTCAAGGGCGGCCAGTTTGTCATAGATGGGGGTGAGATCCACAGCAACGGGAGCCGCTACTTCCGCAGGTGCTGCTGCTTTGACGGGTCTGGGCTTACGAGCTTTGCGAAAGGCCTCTTGAATCGCTGCTTCGAGTTGTTCTTTTTCAAAGGGTTTCTCAATGAACTCAAACCACTCAAAGGGTTCTTGGAGCTTTTCGGTGACCTCTTCCTTGCGCCCTGACATAATTACGAGGGGGATAGCGCCAAGGAGATCATTTTTCTCCAATTCTTGATAGACTTCCCAGCCGCTCACCTTCGGCAGCAGAAAATCCAGCATGATCAACGTCGGCTCAGACTGCTCAATGAGTTGCAGCCCCTCACGGCCATCCTTGGCCTCAAGAATCTCATAGTCGCCCTCTGGCAACATTTCACGGACCCGCATCCGGATTACTTTACTGTCGTCAATGACAAGGACTTTGCGGCTAGTCACGGAAACACTCCATTCCTATACAAGATTCCTATAGAAGAGATTGTGAATAGAGGGCGGCAGTGGCATGACCACCACGTGATTCCAACCTTAGCATAGCCCTGTCTTTTGGAGTTGACCACTCGCCTTACACTGCCGCAAAGCGTCCCTGAACCCAAAAATTTGGGGTCAAAGACCCACCCTTGAGGGCAGGAGAATGTCACAATAGAAGTCTCACCCCTACCAAAGATTTGTTCGATACGTCACACCCTATGCCAGAGTCTGCTGCCCCTATCCACCTCCCCAAAACCAGTGAGTCGGAGCAGCTGAAGCGGATTCGCCACACCAGTGCCCACATTCTGGCCATGGCAGTCCAGAAGCTGTTTCCCAAGGCGCAGGTTACAATTGGTCCTTGGATTGAGAATGGGTTTTATTACGATTTTGACCACCCCGAACCCTTCAGCGAAAAAGACCTGAAGCTCATTGAGAAGGAGATGGTCAAGATCATTAAACGCAAGTTACCAGTGATCCGTGAGGAAGTAACCCGTGAGGAAGCTGAGCGGCGTATCCGCGAACTGGGAGAACCCTATAAGCTAGAAATTCTCCAAGACCTCGAAGAGCCAATTACGATTTACCACCTCGGCGATGAGTGGTGGGATCTGTGCGCCGGCCCCCATGTGGAAAACACCGGTGAGATTAACCCCAAGGCGATCGCCCTCGAAAGTGTTGCTGGGGCCTACTGGCGCGGCGATGAAACCAAAGCCCAACTGCAGCGCATTTATGGCACTGCTTGGGAAACCCCTGAGCAACTGGCGGAGTATAAACGCCGCAAGGAAGAAGCCCTGCGCCGCGACCACCGCAAACTGGGCAAAGAGCTGGGTCTCTTTATCTTTGCTGATCCTGTAGGACCAGGGCTACCCCTGTGGACTCCTAAGGGAACGATTCTACGCTCAACCCTCGAGGAATTTCTCAGAAAAGAGCAAATGAAGCGGGGATATCTACCGGTGGTGAGTCCGCACATTGCCCGTGTGGATCTATTTAAGACCTCCGGCCACTGGCAAAAGTACAAAGAGGATATGTTTCCTCTGATGGCTGAAGATGCTGAGGCTGCTGCCCACGAGCAGGGTTTTGTTCTCAAGCCCATGAACTGTCCCTTCCACATTCAAATCTACAAAAGTGAGCTGCGCTCCTATCGCGACTTACCCCTGCGGCTGGCGGAATTTGGTACCGTCTATCGCTATGAGCAGTCGGGAGAATTGGGAGGCTTGACACGGGTGCGGGGCTTTACCGTTGATGACTCCCACCTCTTTGTCACCCCAGAGCAGTTGGATGTCGAGTTTTTGAATGTGGTTGACCTCATTCTCTCGGTCTTCCGCTGTCTGCGTCTGAATAAGTTCAAGGCACGGTTGAGCTTCCGCGATCCCAAATCCGATAAGTACATTGGCTCCGACGAGGCTTGGTCAAAGGCGGAGTCAGCAATTCAGCGAGCGGTAGAACAGTTGGGCATGGAGCATTTCTTGGGGATTGGGGAGGCCGCCTTCTATGGGCCGAAACTAGACTTTATCTTTGAGGATGCTCTCGGTCGTGAGTGGCAGTTGGGAACGGTTCAGGTGGACTACAATTTGCCTGAGCGCTTTGATTTGGAATACGTTGCTGAGGACAATACCCGCCGCCGACCAGTGATGATTCACCGTGCCCCCTTTGGCTCGCTGGAGCGGCTCATTGGCATTCTCATTGAGGAGTATGCAGGGGATTTCCCCTTCTGGCTGGCACCAGAGCAAGTGCGCCTGTTGCCCGTGGGGGATGAGCAACGCCCCTATGCCGAACGTGTGGCCGCTCAACTGCGAGAGCAGGGTGTGCGCGTGAGCGTGGATCGCAGTGGCGATCGCCTAGGTAAACAAATCCGCAATGCTGAAACCCAGAAAATTCCCGTGATGGGCATTGTGGGTGCCAAGGAAGTCGAAAGCGAGACTGTGAGTATTCGCACCCGTGCTGCAGGCGATGTCGGCGCCTTGCCGGTTAAACAACTGATCGAGAAACTGACATCGGCAATGAATGCAATGGATGCCGAGGTTCAGTGGCAGTAGCTAGAGGTTAACTCATTATGACCTATCCTTTTATATCAATTATTACGGCAACTCTCAATGTCGAAGATACGATTACTCGAACCATTAAAAGCCTTCAAGGTCAAACGGATAAAAACTTTGAATGGATTATTGGAGATGGTGCTTCAACTGATAGTACCATTAGTATTATTCAGTCTACAAAGGGCTTAAATATAAAAATTATCTCAGAACCAGATTTTAGTTTATATCATGCGATCAATAAATCGCTTAAAATTGCAAGTGGAGATTATTATCTTGTTTTAGGTGCTGGAGATTTACTAGAACAGAATGCAATAGAGTTGTTTAGAAAAGCTACTTGCTCTACGAAAGCAGATATACTATCAGCACATGTGTGGTTAGGTAAACGATTAAGGCGCCCTAATAGAGGAAGACCGTATTTGTTTTCAGCCGGAGCCTACATATCTTCCCATGCTGTTGGTACTCTAATTAAAACCGATCTTCATAGGCAACTAGGATACTATTCCTATAGATTTCCAGTTGGCGCAGACTACTTCTTTATCAAAACTGCTATTCAAAATGGCTGTAAGTTTCACGGATGCGATTTTATTGCCGGAGAATTTATGCTTGGCGGTATTTCATCAACTGATAAATTATCAGTTGTATGTGATGTCTTCCGTTTACAGGTAGAAACTGGAAAAAACTTGCTTTTACAAATATTAATTCTTATTTGTGCTTTATTTATTCGAGTTGTTATTCCTAAGTACATACCTTCTCTAATATGGGGTACAAGCAGAAGTGTTAAATCCTTAAACGAAGCTTAATGTCCCCGTTGTGTGGATTGCTGCGTCATCCTACAACTAAGGGATTATCCTCCTTCGTAAAGGTGTTCTCTAGCAACCAGTCCAGCTTTTGCTGCTGTAGTCCCATCAGCTGAGGCTTTAAGTGTGACACGAAGTCTCGGCCAAGTGATACGCTAGGGCTTTCATCGTTCGAAAAATGTTGTAAAAGCCATTGGCTCGCGAGGGGGTTAAGCTGACATTTAGTCCGGTTTGCTGAATAAAGTCAGGTTTTAACTGCAGGATTTCTGCGGGTGTCAACCCACTCAACCCTTCGACCAATAGCCCCACCAATCCCTTCGTTACCTGAGCGTCAGAATCCCCCTGAAAAATCACCTTGCCCTGCTCTAAAGAGGCTTTCACGTACACTTGGGAGACACAGCCGGGCACGCGGTTGGCGGCGACCTTCTGCTCCTCAGGAAATGGCGGCAGGCGCTTTGCAAAGCTCAGCAAGTATTCATAGCGCCGCTTTGGATCTGAGATCTGTTGGAACCGCTGAACAATGCGATCGAGGGAAGCCGGTAAAGGCTGGCAGGCAGAGGGCATATTGACTTAGAAGAACGCTGCTGAGAAAAATGATAACCATTTCTGATTTTACCCTCAGCAGTTGCACAATAACGGCAGCAGTCAACCTAGGGGCAGCTTTTCATGCCAATAGACCGCCGTGCTCTTACCCTTAACTCGTAACTTGTGTTAGCCTTTAATGTACTTACTCGGTTCTGGTGGGGATCAGCCATCAGACGCAAGGGGGAAAGTGCAGTGCAAATCTGCCGCTGTCCCGCAGCTGTGATGAGAGGCACTACTCTCTCAGTCAGAATGCCCGCCGAGTTGTGAATGTCGTTATGCCAACATCTGCGAGGTACAGATGATGTTCTTCATGCTTCAATTTTCATTAATTTGCCTAGGTAAAGACCCCCCCTACCGCCCTTTTCTGGCAAGGTTCCTGCCGTTACTGTAGCACAAGTGATTTTGGAGATTTTCAAGTACCTACAAGCACCTAGACAAGGGCTCCTCTTGCAGTGACCCACGCTAGGTTCTGCTGATGATACTGGAAGTGCACTGCTTGTTGGACTGAAAACAGCCAGCTTTCATTGTCTATTGAGAGAACTGTCAAAACTCAGGGTACCATAACAATGACCATTCAGACTGCAACGCTAGGCTACCCCCGTATTGGTAAAAATCGCGAGCTGAAAAAGGCATTGGAAGCCTTTTGGAATGGTAAATCCAATCAAGAAAATTTACTACAAACGGTTCAAGATATTGAATTGGCAAATTGGCAAACGCAACTGCAGGCTGGCATTGATCGCATTGGCGTTGGCGATACCAGTTTTTACGATCCCGTTCTCGACTGGAGTGTCCGCCTCGGCCTCATCCCACAGCGGTATCAAGCCTTTACAGGGTTGGAGCAATACTTTGCAATGGCTCGCGGTCGAGAGGGAATTCCAGCCCTTGAGATGACCAAATGGTTTGACACCAACTATCACTACTTGGTTCCCGAAATGAGTCAGCCTCTTCAGGCAGCAGACTTTAGTGATTTTCTGGGGATCATCGGTCGCGCCCAAAAGGTCTTGGGCGATCGCGCCGTTCCCATGGTGCTAGGGCCTTTAACCCTGCTACGGCTGAGTCGGCTGCAGATGAATCTAGAGGAAGCGTTGTCTTGCCTAGTGGAGCGCTATCTTATCCTGTTGGCTGAATTGAAGAACCTAGGGGTGGTTGAGGTACAAATCCACGAACCTGCCTTGGTTTTTGGGGACACCAACAACTTCAGGGAATTGTATGAATCAACATTTGATGCGCTTTGTCAAGTTGGTTTGCCGATTTACCTAGTGACCTACTTTGATGATCTCGGCGCTGCCTATCCTTGGGTGGTGACGTTGCCCGTAGCCGGCATTAGTCTAGATTTTACCCGTGGGCAGAACTTGGCATTATTGCAGCAGTTTAGTTTCCCAAGGGATAAACAGCTGGGGGTGGGTATTGTGGATGCCCGAAACATTTGGAAAATTTGCCCAGAACTTGTTGTGTCAACCTTAGCAGCGATTCAGGGTATCACAACCAATATCCGGTTGCACCCCTCAGCCTCTTTACAATTCGTCCCCTACGATGCAGCACGAGAAGTGAAGTTACCAGAGCCATTGCGGCGGGTGTTGAGTTTTGCCGAACAAAAGTTGGATGAGGTGGTGCTATTGGCCCAGACGCTGCAGGAGAGTCCCAAAGCCCTTGCCCAGCACCCCCAATTAGCAGAGATTGAAGCCCAGTGGCAGGCCTTTAAGGAATTTAGGCCTGTGAATCCAGTGGTACAACAGCGGTTGCGCAATTTAACCGTCAACGATCTGAAACGGGCTATGCCCTATGAACAACGCCGCCAACTGCAGCCCACCTTACCGCTCTTTCCGACAACTACCATTGGTTCTTTTCCGCAAACCCCAGAAGTGCGGCAATTGCGGGTGAAGCTCAAGCGCGGAGAAATCACCCTTGCGGAGTACCAAGCAGCAATTGATGCTGAAATTGCCAAATGCATTCGATTGCAGGAAGAAATTGGCTTGGATGTATTGGTGCATGGCGAATTTGAACGCACCGACATGGTGGAATTCTTTGGCCAGAAGCTCACTGGTTTTGCCTTTACCGAACACGGCTGGGTGCAAAGCTATGGCAGTCGCTGTGTGCGTCCACCCATTATTTATGGGGATGTAGCGCGAACCGAGCCAATGACGGTGCGAGAGTTTAAGGTGGCGCAATCGTTGACCCAGAAAATCGTCAAGGGCATGCTGACGGGCCCTGTGACCATGATTAACTGGTCCTTTACCCGCACCGATATTCCGCGGAGCGAACAGGCGATGCAGATTGCCCTGGCTCTACGGGATGAAGTGGCCGATTTAGAAGCTGCTGGGGCAAAGATTATCCAGATTGATGAACCCGCTTTACGGGAAGGATTACCCCTCAAGCCGGAACGTTGGCAGGAGTACTTGGCTTGGGCCGTCGATGCGTTTCGGTTGGCGGCTGGTGTGGCTAAGCCAGAAACCCAAATTCATACCCACATGTGCTATTCGGAGTTTGGCGACATTATTCAACATATCGAGCGCCTAGATGCAGATGTGTTGTCCATTGAAAATAGCCGCAGTAACAATGAAACGCTGTTTGAAATTACTGATGCCGGCTATCAACAGCAGGTGGGCAATGGTGTTTATGATGTTCATAGTCCGGCAGTTCCCACTGTTGAGCAGATGGTTCAGCAGCTGGAGACTGCGATCGCCCATCTACCCAGTGACCAGATTTGGGTTAACCCAGACTGCGGTCTGAAAACCCGTCGCTGGGAGGAAGTGATTCCCTCACTGAAAAACATGGTGGCAGCCGCCCAGCAATTGCGAGGGGCTCGTCTTACCAACTGAGGATCTGTTGTTGCTGCCAGCGCACCGTTGCCCCCTTAAAATCGCAGGATTTTTCCACCACTCAAAACTGCGTTTCCATTCCTGCCATTGGCGGGGCAATGCTTGTAAGAAGGCTGCGCCATGCCTAAAGACCTGCTCCATGATTGGTAGGGGCACCTGACCTCGGCTGATGGGACATCCGCATGAGTGTGAATCGTACGGGCGATCGCTAGGTCAACAAATCCGCAATGCTGAAACCCAGAAAATTCCTGTGATGGGCATTATCGGTGCCAAGGAAGTCGAAAGCGAGACCGTAAGTATCCGCACCCGTGCAGCAAAAGATGTCAGCGCTTTCCCTGTTAAGGAACTGGTTGAAAAACTCACCTCTGCCATGACTGCGATGGATGCCGATATTCAGTGGCAATAGTGGGCAATTGATCTACAGGGCAGTTGACCTCGCCTTTAATAGTTTGTCAAAATGAGCGGCGAGTGGTTTTCGCGATCGCGTAGCGTACCCTTCGGGTAATCGCTCTAATCAATTCTCTAGGGAACAGAATGACTGAAGCACCGATTTCACCAACAACGGTTTTGCAACAACTGCAATGGCGCTACGCCACGAAGAAATTTGACCCCAATCGCAAAATTCCTGCGGATCTGTGGCAAACACTTCTACAAAGTCTGGTACTGGCTCCTTCTTCCTTTGGCCTGCAACCGTGGAAGTTTTACGTCATTGAGACGCCTGAGCTACGCCAAGCCCTGCTCCCCCACACTTGGAATCTGATCGCTACCTTGCACGGCAAGCTGACTCAACCGCGGGTCACATTTCCAAAACTAGGGAGTGCAAATGACAACAACCTTAGGGTTGACCTTGGGATAGGGCTAATAAATTCTGTTCACACTCCTGAAAAACAAAGGACAAAATGCCTAGGACTTGGGGGAGATTGCCAATGGCATATAGCTCAGAGCCGTACACCGCTCCTGCCAGCGTTAATTTGTAGAATTGCCACCCTTCTCCATTGGTTACAATACCATAAATATCCAAATTTCGATCAATTTCTTTGTTGTTGTATTGGCAGGCTTTCATCTCTGGCAAGCACTGCGCAAGTCCCTGCTCAAAATCATCCCTCTTGGCCTCGACAATGCAAACAAATGGCGCTTCTAAATAGGCCTTGCGTTCTGCCACCAAATAGTCCACATACCCAGTGGTTTGCTCATCGGATAGGGGGGCTGACTTCCAAATTTTCAAGTGCTTAAACTGCCGTAGGGACTCTTGGCAAATGACATCAATTAAGAGTTTTTTTGATTCCTCGCTGCTGCGTAGATCAAAGACTTCAGAAATTTGCCGCAGGTTTTCCTCAAAAAACTCACTGGGGGCGATTGGTGTCACAGACAGCTTCCAAGGAATGATTTCTTGAATACCTAGGTACTTGAAAGCTTCAGCGTAAGTAAAGCTGGAAAAATGCTTCTTTTTCATCGGTAGGCTTCCTGTAAGCGGTCTTGCAGCTCTGGCAATAAAGATTGCTCTATGTTGTCATAAATGCGTGACATTCTGGGGATTCTCCTCTAGCCGGTGATGGCGGTGAGGCGTACCCAATATTTTACGCAATAAATTTGATGACAGAATTGCCCTCAACACAGGAGAGAGGTTGACCTTACCCTCATGGTTTGTCAAAATGAGCGGCGAGTGGTTTTCGCGATCGCGTAGCGTACCCTTCGGGTAATCGCTCTAATCAATTCTCTAGGGAACAGAATGACTGAAGCACCGATTTCACCAACAACGGTTTTGCAACAACTGCAATGGCGCTACGCCACGAAGAAATTTGACCCCAATCGCAAAATTCCTGCGGATCTGTGGCAAACACTTCTACAAAGTCTGGTACTGGCTCCTTCTTCCTTTGGCCTGCAACCGTGGAAGTTTTACGTCATTGAGACGCCTGAGCTACGCCAAGCCCTGCTCCCCCACACTTGGAATCAACGACAGGTGGTGGATGCCTCCCACTTAGTGGTATTTGCCATTAAAACCAATCTCAATGCTACGGACGTTGATCGCTACCTTGCACGGCAAGCGGAAGTCCACCAAACCGCAGTGGAAAATCTGCAAAAGTATGGGGACTTGGTCAAGGGCTTTTTGCACTCACCCCCCTACCCCCTCAATGTTGATGAATGGTCAACCCGCCAAGTCTATATTGCTTTGGGTCAGTTTATGGTGACGGCGGCGCTGCTGGGCATTGACACCTGCCCGATGGAGGGTTTCTTGCCCCAAGAATATGATCGCCTTCTCGGTCTATCTACCCAAGGTTATCATGCCGTCGTTCTATGTGCAGCGGGCTATCGAGCGGCCGATGACAACTATGCGACTTTGCCCAAGGTACGCTATCCCCTAGAGGCAGTCGTGGAAGTGCGCTAAGGTTCACGAATTGACCCCGCTGGACATAGGCTAAGCTAGAAATAGCTCGGTACTCGCCTTTGTATGTCTTTGCACACCGATGATCCCATTGACCACAATTTAGTTGATTTAGAAATCGTTCCCGCCAAAGAAGAAGAGCGCTCTGAACCCACTAACATCATTATTCGCGAGATGGGCATTGATGACATTGCCCCCGTGTTTCACCTTGGCGAGGAACTCTTCACCAGTGATCTGTATCCCTCGCTCTATCGCATCTGGGATGAGTGGGAGGTCATTGGTTTCTATAACACCGATCCCGAATACTGTCTGGTGGCCGAGGCGGATTCTCAGGTGGTCGGGTTCATCTTGGGCACCATTATTAGCAAAGCCCCATGGGTGTATGGCTACATTAACTGGCTGGGGGTGCATCCCCACTATCAGCGGCGGGGCATTGCCGATAAGCTGGTGGATAAGCTCATCGAGCGGATGATTGAGGAGGGGGCGCGATTTATGCTGGTGGATACCGATCCGGCCAACACGCCCGCAGTAAAGTTTTTTACCCGTAAGGGTTTTGGCAATCCGCGGCGGCATGTCTTTTTTTCGTTAAACTTAACCAAGCACGAAATCTATGGCCGGCTGATTGCCTACGAGCGCGATCGCTCCGAGCGGTTGACCTATCGCCGTCCCCGCCGCCGCTAGAAAGCTGAAATCTAGATAGTCGTTCCTTGGAGGTGTCTGCCTTGGTGACTCTTTCTTCTGCCCCCTCAGATGAGATTCCTGTTCCTGCCCACATCCATTACGAGCTAGTGCTGCAAATTTTGGAACAGGTCTCGTTGCCCGCCCTCCCTCCCCACTCCAGTGGTTACCAGCAACTCCATAGCGCTGCTATTCATCTACGCAAAGCCCTGCGGCTACAAAAGCAGTTTGAGGAGGAATGGCAATTGAGGGGTGGCAGTGTGGAGTACCAATGGTCGCTGAATCGCGATCGCCCCCCAGCTCAGAGCAAGTAACCCAATCCCAAGAGCAAGCTACTCCAAAAGTGCAGTTGCACCGCAATAAATTTCGAGTTCTTCATCTGCTCAGGGACACTGTGAAATTGCGCCATCCGCTGGCACAAATAAATCGCCCAAGGCAGTGAACTCAAAGCCAGCAGTGTTGGCCACGGCAGCATTCCCCAGAGGACAGCGGCCACTAAGAGAGCATAAAAGACGCCACAGGCGCCATAGACCAGTTGAGCACTGCGAGCCGTCCCTAGGCGCACGACCGGCGAACGTTTGCCAGCGGCTAGATCATCGGCCACTTGGTGAAAGTGGGAGCAAAAGAGAATCAGTGTTGTCGTCAGACCATTGAGGATAGCCACTGGCCAAATACTAGGGCTAAAGGTTTGCCCTTGGCTATAGTAGGCAGCAGCGATCGCCAGCGGCCCAAAGCAGATAAAACAAATTGGCTCTCCCAAACCCAAATAGCCCAAACGAAAGGGTGGACCTTGGTAACTATAGCCTAGGGCGCAGCAGAGTAATACCAACCCTAAAACCGTTGCATCCTGTTGGAGCCAACTAATGGCCACAATCCCCAGTAGCCCCAAAAGTAAGCAGAGGTTGCTCAGCCAGAAGATGAGTTGCTTTTTGCCCGTGAGATTGACGACCGAATGGTACTTGTGGCGATCGATCCCCGTTTCGGCATCAAAGACATCATTACTGAGATTCAGCCAGACCAAAATGAGTACGGCTGCTGTTAGAAACAAACCAAACGGCCACCAATGCACCCTTCCCGTTTCGGCGATCGCCACCGCTGTGCCCAGCCAAATCGGCATCACAGCCACACTGTACATGGGAAGCTTAATCGCCGCCCACCACAAACGGGAGCGATCCATCGATTCTGACGGACTAGCCATCTCACCTACACTTGAGTCACCTTCGTCAGCATATCATTGCCGCTTGTGCCCATCGATCGCTTGTTTCGCTGCCCAAATGGCTTGCCGCAACGCTGGATTATTCAGCTTATAGCTATAGATGCCCAAGTCCCGCGCTAAGGCCACCAGTTGTGGGCGAGTCAGTCGCTCTAGCTCCGCGATCGTCAGCGTTTCGATAGTGGGTTGAGGCGGGCACAGTTGGCGTTCAAGGGCGGCCACTTGCTGTTCTAGGGTACTCAGGCGCTGCAAAACCGTGGGACAGGCCATCTCCGTCGGCTGAAGAGATTGTTGCAAAATTTTACGAATTGCCTCACTAAGGGAACCGCATCCCTGCTGCACTTGCCAGCGTTGGAGTTGGCCATAGAGTTCAGCATCTAAACGAAGCGTGATCTTTTTGTGGGGCATGACTGAAATTCCAAAAAAAAACCGACAAACTTACTTACAGTCTGTCGGCTCGTTGTGTGTTCCCTGTTGATGACTCGGATAGTACTGAGTCACTATTTAGTATGACTCATCCCCCGATAGAATGACTGTGACGATGATCACAATTTAGCCGCCTTTTATTGAGTTTCACCAAATTCTCTCATTAGACTTTCCAAATTCCCTATGACCTCTCCCCTAGACGGTACGATTATTTTGCCCGACAACCCCCTGAGCGTCCCCCTACGGCGGCGTTTACTCCATGTGAATGGGATAGGGAGCGATCGCGCCAAGCAACGGCGGGATTTGAACCGCCTTGCCGAACTCACAGCGGCTTATCCTTTAGAAGTTCGCGGCATTCACAATCAGACCCATGGTTTCCAAGCAGATCTTTTGGAAAGTTTCCTCGGTAAGGCAGAACTCTATCGTTTTTGGCCCCAGACCCCAGCCCCAGACCCCAGCAAGGATCGCCGCTATGAGTATGCTAAACTTCTTGGCCAACTGGTGACTCAAGATCTGACCGATGATGCGGATATTCTGGCGATCGCCCAACCGAGCCAACTGCAACAGCGCCCCCTCGATATCAACAGCACCGCTGACTTAACGAAACTCCTTGACCTATCGTTCCTACAAAAATTAGGTTGGGGGGATTTTGCCCAGTATCTCTACGGTGCCTTTCCAGCCGGTGCGCCGCGTCCCACCCTGCGGTTGGCCTATGAAATCGTCAAGGGGTTACAGGCGGGAGCCGAATTGTACCTTGTCGCCCATAGTCAAGGGTTAATTATTACTGCCCTTGCCTGTCACATTGTGCGGCAATTGCTGCTGCCGCAAACGAAATGGATGGAGATGGTGCATCTCATTGGCTATGGCCCGGCCATTTTCTTTGCGGATTTGCCGCCAGAGCTACAGCCGCGAACCATCCTAATTCAACACCGTCAAGATGTGGTGGCCGAAACCCTGAGCAACCTCCGCAATGTGGATTTATGGACTAACTTGCAAACCCAGATGGAAAAAGCCATTCACTACGCCGATGATCTGCTGAAAGTGCTCGGTCAAGATAGCCACCACTCTGCCAGTTTCTATTTGGGGTTACAGGACAGCCCCAGCAGCCGGCGATCGGCAGAACTGATACAAATTTTATTAACCCAAAGCTGGACAGCCACCCCCAGTCTTGCCGTCCTTGGGGGCACACGGCTAATCCTTGAACTTTAGCGGATGAGTGGCAGAAGCGGCTATCCTAGTAGAGAGAAAGGAATAGGAAGAAGGACAAAATAGAACGCCAATGAAGGGTCTAGAAAAGATTATCCCCCTAGATGGACGGGATATTAAGGTAGTATTGCAAAAATTTGCCCCCCAAGCGGCCGGTTCCATTCTCATTAGTTCGGGGGAAACAGCTGTCCTAGTGACGGCAAATCGTGCCGCTGCTCGCGAAGGCATTGATTTTTTACCCCTTGTGGTGGATTACGAAGAGCGCCTCTATGCCGCTGGGCGGATTCCCGGCGGTTTTTTACGGCGTGAGGGTCGTCCCCCCGAAAAAGCGATTCTTATTGGTCGCCTGATTGACCGGCCGCTGCGCCCCCTCTTTCCCCAATGGTTGCGCGATGATCTGCAAGTAGTAGCCACGACGGTTTCCTTGGATGAAAATGTTCCCCCCGATGTATTGGCGGTAACGGGAGCCTCGATCGCTGTCCTCTTAGCGCAAATTCCCTTTAATGGTCCAATGGCAGCAGTGCGGGTGGGCCTTGTGGGGGATGAGTTTATTATCAACCCCACCTACAAAGAAATTGAGCGCGGTGGCTTAGATCTGGTCGTGGCCGGGTCTCCCGATGGCGTGGTGATGGTGGAAGCCGGTGCCAATGAGCTGCCCGAAGCCGACATGATTGAAGCCATTGACTTTGGCTATGAGGTCATCCAAGACCTGATTCAAGCGCAGCGGCATCTCCTCAAGGAACTGGGTCTTGATATCGTCAAAGTGGAACCGCCGGCGATCGACCCCACCTTGGAAAACTTCATCTACGATCGCGCCGTTGAACCGGTCAAAGCCATTCTCAAACGCTTTGAAAAGGACAAAAATGTTCGCGATGCTGCCCTCGATGAGGTGCAAGGGGCGATCGCCCAAGACATTGCGGCTCTGCCCGAAGATCACCCAGTGGCTGTGGCGGCAGCGGAAAACCCCAAAGCCCTGCCTACCCTCTTTAAGGCCGTGACGAAAAAACTCATGCGGCAGCAGATTATTGAAGAAGGGGTGCGAGTGGATGGCCGCCGTCTCGATGAAGTGCGCCCCATTTGGTGTGAGGTGGGGGTTCTGCCAGAGCGGGTTCATGGTAGTGCCCTCTTTAATCGCGGCTTGACGCAGGTGATGTCTGTAACCACCCTCGGTTCTCCTGCTGATGCCCAAGCCCTTGATGATCTGCATCCCGAGGACAGCAAACGTTATCTGCACCACTACAACTTTCCCCCCTACTCTGTGGGTGAAGTCAAACCCCTGCGATCGCCCGGGCGGCGGGAAATTGGCCATGGTGCCCTCGCCGAGCGTGCCCTCGAACCGGTCATTCCTCCCAAAGAGGAGTTTCCCTATGTGATTCGCGTCGTGTCGGAGGTGCTCTCTTCCGATGGTTCTACCTCCATGGGATCCGTTTGTGGTTCCACCCTCTCCTTGATGGATGCCGGGGTACCGATCCGTAAACCCGTCAGTGGGGCGGCCATGGGGCTGATCAAGGAGGGCAATGAGGTGCGCATCCTCACCGACATTCAGGGGATTGAAGACTTCCTTGGCGACATGGATTTCAAGGTGGCCGGCACCGATAGCGGCATTACCGCCCTGCAAATGGACATGAAAATTACTGGCTTGCCGATGTCGGTGATCAAACAGGCAATCGAACAGGCACGTCCGGCACGGCTCCATATCCTTGAGAAAATGCTGGCGGTGCTGGACAAACCCCGTCCCCAACTGCCCCCCAGTGCGCCACGACTGCTGACGTTGCAAATTCCCCCCGATATGATTGGCCTTGTCATTGGTCCCGGGGGTAAAACCGTGCGCGGTATCTCTGAGCAATACAACGTCAAGGTGGACATTAGTGAAGAAGGGCTGGTCACCATTACTGCCCCCAATGAAACCAACGCCAAGCAAGCCCGGGCGGCCATTGAGGGTCTGACGCGAAAGCTCAACGCCGGTGATGTCTATCTGGGTAAGGTGACGCGGATTATTCCCATCGGTGCTTTTGTCGAGTTTCTCCCCGGCAAGGAGGGGATGATCCACATTTCCCAGTTGGCGGAATATCGCGTCGGCAAAGTTGAGGACGAAGTGAAAATTGGCGATGAAATTGTGGTCAAAATTCGTGAGGTGGACAGCAAAGGCCGCATTAACCTGACCCGCCTTGGTATTCATCCCGACGAGGCCGAAGCCGCCCGCAGTAGCTCCGTTGTCTAGCCCATGGTCACCATGCCCAAGTCATCACCGCATACGTTCCTCTTGGAGGTGGGAACCGAGGATCTCCCCGCCCGCTTTGTCAGTAGTGCCCTGCGCCAGTGGCACACCCTGATTCCCCAAACCCTCAAGGAACAGGGACTGGAGGGGGAAGTCAAAGTCTGGGCAACCCCGCGCCGCTTAGCCGTACTGATTGAGGGGTTACCGCCCCAGCAACCCGATCAAGCAATTGAAATCAAAGGGCCAGCGGCCAGCGTGGCCTTTCGGGAGGGGGAACCTACCCCTGCCCTATTGGGGTTCCTGCGATCGCGCCAAGGTCGTCTTGAGGAAATTGAAATCCGTCCCACGGAAAAAGGGGAGGTGGTCTATCTCAAGCAAGTTCGCCCCGGCCAACCGACGCCCCAACGATTGACCGAGTTGGCACCACAGTGGATTGCCGCCCTTGAGGGTGCCCGCTTCATGCGCTGGGGGGATGGGGATTTGCGGTTTTCGCGTCCCATTCGCTGGCTAGTGCTGCTGTGGGAGGATCAGGTGCTGCCCTTGGTCTTGGAGAGCCATTCCGTGCGCATTGCCAGCGATCGCACCACCTATGGCCATCGCGTCCTTTCTCAAGGGGCTATTGTCCTCAAGCATGCCCAAGACTATGAAGCTGCCCTTGAAACGGCGGGAGTCTTGGTGGATCCAGAGGTTCGCCAGCAACGGATTCGCGAGCAAATTGCTGCCCTTGCTGCGGAAGCGGGGGGATGGGTGGATTTAGCGGTGCCCCTTTTGGAGGAAGTCACCCACCTCGTGGAATGGCCAACGGCGGTTTTGGGAAGTTTTGAAGCACGGTTTCTGGCCCTGCCCCTTGAGGTGATTACCACCGTATTGGTGTCCCATCAGCGGTATTTTCCCGTGTACACCGATGCCACTCGCCAAGCGCTGCTCCCTGTATTCATCACGATTAGCAATGGCGACCCTGCGGCCACCCCCTTGATTCGTGCTGGGAATGAGCGGGTGATTCGTGCTCGCCTAGCGGATGCCGAGTTCTTCTACAAGGTGGATACGGCACAGCCCCTAGAGCACTATCGTGACAAACTAGCCACGGTTACCTTCCAAGATGAATTGGGATCCATGGCCGACAAAGTGGAACGGCTAACCGCACTAGCTCGCCAAATTGCCACCGCCTTAAATTGTGCGGCTGCGGACGTTGCTGCCATTGAACGCACGGCCTGCCTGTGTAAAGCGGATCTAGTAACGCAGATGGTGGGGGAATTTCCGGAACTGCAGGGCTACATGGGGCAAGTGTATGCCACGGTCTCCGGGGAAGCGCCAGCGGTGGCCACGGGGATTTTTGAACATTATCTGCCGCGTTTTGCGGGCGATCGCCCGCCCCAAAGTCTCACGGGTCAGGTGGTGGGACTCGCCGATCGCTTGGATACTCTAGTCTGCCTCTTTGGTATCGGCCTGTGTCCCACGGGGTCATCAGATCCCTTTGCCCTACGGCGGGCTGCCAATGCCGTGATCACCATTCTCTGGCAGGGGGAACATCACTTGGATCTCCTCGCTCTGCTACAGGAGTCTGCCCAAGCCTTTTGTCGCCAATTTGCCGCCAAGCTCAGTGCCGCTGACTTAGAGCAGGAACTGCAGCAGTTTTTTAGCCAACGGCTGCGAACCTTACTGCAAGAAGAACTCGGCATTGAGTATGACTTGGTGAATGCCGTCATTCCAGAGGATCAGGCGGAGTTGCAGACTCGTGCCCTTAGGGATGTGGTTGATGCCCGCGATCGCGCCCAATTTCTCCAAAAACTGCGCCAATCCGGTGAACTCATGGCCATTTACCCCACCGTCAATCGTGCCGCGCGTTTGGCACGTCAGGGCACCCTAGGAACAGACTGCCTGAATATCCGCGCTGTCAAGGCCAAGCACCTCGCAGCCCCCATTGAAAAGGAATTCTATGCCGCTCTCAAGGACCTCTTGCCAAGGGTGCAACAGGCGCAGGGGCAGCGTGCCTATGGGGAAATTGTGGCTGCTTTAGTCTCCCTTGCCCCCATTGTCAGTCGCTTCTTCGATGGCGAGGAAAGTGTCCTAGTGATGGCAGAGGATGCAGCCGTGCGTGCCAATCGCTTAGCGCTCCTTGGTCTGTTGCGCAATTGTGCAGCCATTATTGGCGATTTTGGGGCGATCGTCCAAATCGAGAGCGTTGCATCCAGCTCATAGTTCTCACAACTTTTGGCAGGAACAAAAGTGTTGCTTAGCTCACAGCGGCAACGCATAATTGAGAGTACCCCAATTGAGAATTGCCGTGGCCTGTTCATCTGAACAGGCGCTCAGTTGGTGTTTAGCCTGTTTGCGAGAATTACCATGACTGCTGAACCCCCGGCCAAGCGCCCCCGCGCCAAGAAGACCCCAGCGACTCCGCCAACGCCTTTCCCTGAGTTAGAAACCAAATCTCGCCCAGAAATTCTCGGTGTTGCGGCAGCGGGTAGCTCACCGCCCAAGGTCAATACTGCTCCTGAAGAAGCGATTTCTGAGCAAGAAGATCTTCCTTCCCGTCTCCAGCCGATCCCACCCCCCAGTGAACGGATGCAATATCGGGCGATCGGGGTTGTACGCGGTCGCTATGTACCCGCTTCGGAGGCGGAGTTCAACCGCGGGGTGATGATGACCGAGGATGGCGTGGAAATTGAAACCGTCCTCTTGGGGCAGGTGATGAACCTGATTAAAAAATATCTCGACCTGAATGAACCCCACCTCTGGGTGGTCTATCCCCGCACCCGCGACGTTGACAAAGAAGCGGTGAAACTGCACCTGCAAATTGTGGGCGTATGGGAACCGGAGCGCCTGCAACAGGCCAATGCCACAGCAGCGGATCCCGGCGTCAATGACGGCTACTTTTCTGTACGCGGAGAAGTGATCTTCAACTCCCAAGAAAAGAACTTTGTCGTCGTTAAAATTCAACAGTTGCCGCGTCGGCGAGGGGAAAAACCCAAAGCCTTCAAATTGAAACTAGTGGGAACGGTACCCATGAAGTCGCCGGGCTACTTTTGGGACTTTCAAGTGCAGCGACAGGGAACCAGTCTAGTAGTTCAGGAGGCAACCACCGTCGGTATCCTGCCCCCCCGCAAAATCAAGAAGCCCAAGAAAGCCAAGGCACGGCCAGCCCGTCCCCAGCGCCCTCAGCGTCCTAGTTCGCCGCGTCCGACCTCCTTTCGCCCGGTTCGGCGATCGCCCAACCCACCATTGAACTAGCGCCAAGGCATGGCTTGTCGAGGTGTTGTAAATTTTTGTAAATTTGTTGCACTGCCAACAACAACTTAGACACCGTACTTGATCATTTAGCCCACCTACTGCGAGGAACACCATGACGATTCAACTAGGGGGACATCGCACCGCCCGTCGCGCCTACGGTATTGATGAAATTGCCCTTGTCCCCGGCAACCGCACCCTTGATCCCCAACTGGCCGATACCCGCTGGCGCATTGGTACCATTGAACGGGAAATTCCGATTATTGCCAGTGCCATGGATGGGGTCGTGGATGTCACGATGGCCGTCAAACTCAGCCAAATGGGGGCACTGGGTGTCCTCAACCTTGAGGGAATTCAAACCCGCTACGAAGATCCAGCACCGATTCTCGAACGCATTGCCAGCGTCAGTGTTGATGAATTTGTGCCCCTGATGCAGCAGTTGTATGCCCAGCCGATTCAGCCCCACCTCATTGAAAAACGCATTCAAGAAATCAAATCCCAAGGGGGGATTGCTGCCGTCAGTTTAACCCCAGCGGGAGCCAGTCGTTTTGGCGATGTTGTGGCAGCGGCAGGGGCCGATTTGCTCTTTGTCCAAGCCACGGTTGTCTCACCGGCTCACCTTGCCCCTGAGGGGACAGACCCCTTAGACCTTGCTGCTTTTTGTGAGCGGATGCCAATGCCCGTCATTTTGGGGAATTGCGTCACCTATGAGGTGGCCCTCAGTCTTATGCACTGTGGTGCGGCAGCAATTCTAGTGGGGATTGGGCCGGGGGCAGCCTGTACTTCTCGGGGTGTGCTTGGGGTGGGGGTGCCTCAAGTCACGGCGATCGCCGACTGTGCCGCCGCGCGGGAAGCCTACTTTGAAGAAACGCAGCGCTATGTGCCTGTGATTGCCGATGGCGGCTTAGTTACCGGTGGCGATGTCTGCAAGTGTATTGCCTGTGGGGCTGATGCGGTGATGATGGGATCCCCCTTTGCCCGTGCCAAAGAAGCCCCCGGTCGCGGTTATCACTGGGGTATGGCCACGCCTAGTCCGGTGCTGCCTCGGGGGACGCGCATTCATGTCGGCACCACTGGCACCCTTGAGCAGATTCTGCGGGGACCCGCTCAGTTGGACGATGGTACCCATAACTTCCTTGGGGCATTGCAAACCAGCATGGGCACCCTTGGCGCCAAGGATCTGCGGGAAATGCAACAGGTGGAGATCGTCATTGCTCCTTCCCTCCTCACGGAAGGCAAGGTCTATCAAAAAGCGCAAAAACTGGGGATGGGTCGCTAGCCGAGGGGCAGATAGCTATAGTCAATGCGGCCACCGCCGCGAAACTGCTGCCGATAGGCGATGCTGACGGGATCCTCACTGGCGTAGAGGGTATCAATGCCAATACCATTGCGGCCATATTCTTTGCCAGAGCTATGGATATACTCTCCCTGCCCCAGATAGAGACCCACATGGGTCGCCTTTTCACGGGTACCAAAAAAGACGAGATCACCCCGCTGAAGCTGGGGTAAGGTTTCCTCAATGGAGTTGCTTCCTAGGGGCGTGGCAAAAGCCTCCTGCTGATAGGCATCCCGCGGCAGCCAAATGCCTTGATGGGCAAAACTAGCCTGTATCAAGCCAGAGCAATCGTAGTTGGGGGCAACGGTTCCGCCCCAGAGGTATGCATGGGGAACCCGCTGTGCCGCCAAGCAAAAGGCAATCACCTCCTCAAGGACAGCCTCAATATAGGCGCGATCGCGGGTAATGGGTTGATAGGGCTGAGTGGCGGGTGTGAGATGGCGGTAATCCTGTGGATCCAGCCAGCCCCAGTATTCATCCTCAGCAAGTTGCACGTAGGTACGTTCAGCCCCCAAAGCAGGTGCCCAGAGCAAGCGTCCTGCTGCCCCTTGGGTCGCCAAGCGATCGCCCGTGGGGGCGTCGTAGAGGTTCACCATGGCCGTGAGTTGATAAAGCTGCATTACCGTCTGATGGTTTAGAGAATAATGACTTTGCATTTGAGTTGCCCCTCTTTTTGCTTATAGCGGGTCAGTAGCATGGTTTGAAGGCTTCAAAACTCTACGTATGTAATTTCTTTTTCTTAAGGTGACCGAAGAGGGGTATCAGTGAAGTTGGGCTGTACTGCTACATGACATCGACTGAGTAGGCACGGATTGCTGTATCCACTGTCGCAATGGTCAAACCGTTTTGTAATGCTTGACAGATGAGCATTCTGTCAAACGGATCGCGATGCAAGGGTGGCAGTTTAGCCAGTTGAATTACACTATTTTCATCAAGACCAAGGCTGTCAATACTCAGATAAACCTCATTGTCTGGATCACGAAATTATATCCCGAAGATCCGTGGATAACTGAATATCACCACTAATGAACCATAAGAAAATATGCGTATCTAACAAAATTCTCATTTACAGCTCTTTTCAAAAGAATTGAACTTACCTAGGAAAGTTAAAGCTCCTCTATGACAGGGTTACAGCCTCTCGATGACCCCCATATTTTAGAAAAGGGCTGTACCCTCGAATGCGTTGAGCAGCTCTTCCGGCAAAGGAGCGTCGAAATCATCTGGAACGGTAAACTCGCCCGCACATAAACCAAATGGTCGCAATTGCTTACTCTTGCCAATAGGTTTAAGAGGTTTAAGTTCAGCAATCAGCTGTTTAGATCTAAAAATAATAAGGGTCTCACCTGCCTCTACTTGATCCAGATACTTGAGAGGATCACGCTGAATCTCATCAACCGTTACATTCAACATCGGCTTGCCTCAACACAACTTGATATATGCATCAAAATCCAAAGCAGTGAAACATTTCAAGGCTTCTCTTCCCCTCTTTAGTGATTCCAAGTACAGGTCGCAATGCTCATCAACGAACTAAAGGCTGGGTAGAGCGGCTCTTGGGGTATTCATAGCTTTCTCAATACTCTGCTACTTTATTTTAATTTCTTTCTCTTGAGGCGACTAAAAAGAGGTCAGCTACAGTTCAATAGGGGGCAGCTACAACGGGAGCAAACTGTGCCGCCACATCCCCCACCAACTCAGGATGGTTCGGATCTAGCATCATCACCGGTGCCTCAGGGTGTAACTCAAACTTCTCTAAGGGAAACCAGAGGATGTTGGGCGCTGTGGTTAGCTCAAAAACGTAATAGCGGTGGGTTAAATCCATAACGGTGCGGTATTCAGTGTTGTAGAGACTTCCCGGCACTTTATTGGGGGCACCAAAGGGCACAGAGACATTGCGGGCGATCGCTAACACACTGGCGATCGCTTCCCGTTGATTGCGGGGTTCGGGCAGCACCTGCAAGAAATAATCAGCCCGCACAAAGCGATGGCTGGGATCCACATTCCCCGGCAGCGGTGTTTGGCGTGTGGCATTGGTGAAATCAAACTGGGCACGGTAGGCCAACTGCTCATCATAGGGGGGATCGTTGGTCATGATTTGATACTGGCGTCCATGGTGGATAACCAGTTCACCGTTGAGATATTCCAAAATGGCCGAGTCGCCACTGGCATCCGCGATCGCTACATGAACCGTGCTGGCAAAGCCCTGTACCGTGATCATCACTGGTTGAATCTGAGCCATGAGGTCAAGGGCTTCCTGCACTGTTGCCGCATTATCCAGCAGGTATTGCCCCCAGAGTCCGGCGTGTACCCCCTGCTTTTGTGGATGCCGTGTGCCAAAGTCCGTTGCTGTCAAATAGAGCAGATGCACTGCCAAGCCCTGTTCATTGAAGCCATCGACGGTTCCCAAGCCGTACATACTGACAACGGCACTGCCATAGCGGGACTGCCAACGGGCGGGGTTTGCCATTTCAAGAGCAGCGGTGCCCAGATGATTGCCCTGACGCTGAAGCCCACGCGGAAAAATGATTAGCTTTGGTTCAGTGGTGGTGGGCCAGTCCATGGTTCGCGCCACAAAGACCCCTAGGGCATTGGTATGCCAGAGAATGCGAGTACACATGGAACCCTCAACAGCAAACGGCGGCATTCAAGAGGGACTTAAATAACTGCAAGCCGTCTAAAGTATGGTCACTGGGGGAGTGGCTCAAGGCGGGGTCAGCGGCGCGCTCAGGGTGGGGCATCATGCCTAACACATTGCCAGCAGCATTGCAAATACCGGCGATATTGTTGAGCGAACCATTGGGATTACTCTCAGGGGTGACATTCCCTTGGGCATCGGCATAGCGAAAGAGGACTTGGCGGTTGGCTTCCAGTTCAGCGAGGGTGGCGGCATCGGCGTAGTAGCAGCCCTCACCGTGGGCAATGGGCAAGCGAATCACCGTTTTATCGCCATAGGCCTGTAGCCACGGGCGTTCCTTGGCTTCTAGGCGCAAATACACGCGATCGCAAATAAAATGCAAGTCCCGATTGCGCACTAGAGCACCGGGGAGCAGTTTGGCCTCGGTCAGGATTTGAAACCCATTACAAATGCCCAGCACCCATTTGCCAGCGGCGGCATGGTCTTTGACGGCAGCCATAATTGGTGAGAAGCGGGCGATCGCCCCACAGCGCAAATAATCACCAAAACTGAAGCCCCCTGGTAGCACAATCAAATCATAGTCACTCAGATGGGTCTCTTCGTGCCACAGCAGTTGCGTTCGCCATTGGAGAATTTCACTCGTGACGTAGGCCACATCGCGATCGCAATTGGATCCGGGAAAAACGACAATCCCCACGTTTAGGGCATGACTCACAGCAATCCATCCATCACGTCAGTAATCGGCTTTAACTTGGCTGGGGCATGGAGTAGCTCAATATCCCGTAGCCAGACCACACCGTGTCCCATGAATTCCACCCCAATTTTAATCAAGCCGGGGGTCTGGGGTTCTGGTTTGAGGTGAAAAGGCACTTCGCACAGGTGCCAGTCGCGATCGCCCACGAGGGAAACCGTGCGCGAAAATGTCCAACCAAAGGGTTGACTGCGGCTGAGGAAGAGTTGTCCCCCCTCAGGCAATGCTCCGGTTTTCACTAAGGCACGGCACAGGAGCAATTGATCGCCCCCTTGGGCAGAGGGCACTTCCAACCAGAGGTGGGCTTCCGGGAGTTCAAAGAGGGGAATCGTTTGCGGCCAGTGGGACTCCAGATACCAAGCGGCGCCTTCAACCCTGAGACCAGAGCCAGCAATAGGCTGATCCACACCCGCCCGAAAAAGGGCAATGCGTTGGAACGGGGCTGCAGGTTCCGGTACCTGCAGCAAGGGGGCAAGGGTCTCCGCCAAGGACTCTAATCCCGATTCAATCCCAGCCTTGATGCCCGCCTCGATACTGGCTAATAGATCATCCCACCAGTTGAACATCGTGCCTATCCTGCGGCAGTTGCCAGCTCCTGCAATTCAATGCGAAAGGTTTCAATCACGGGGTTGGCCAACAGTTGATCGGCAATGTGGGTGAGTTGTGCCTCGGCAGTGGCGCGATCGCTGGCCTCTAGAGTGAGTTCCACCAGTTTGCCAATGCGCACCGCTTGCACATTGGTATAGCCCAGATGATGAATCCCCGCCTGTACCGCGACGCCTGCGGGATCTAACACCGATGGTCGCAGCGTAACAAAAACCTGTGCCTGAAATTGTGCCATGGACTATACCTCGCGGGGGGACTGCTCGATCAGGGACTTCACACCCTCAATCGTTGCCGGGATACTGCTGGGATCCATAAATAGTACTTTACTGCTATCACTATGGCCAATGGTGCGTCCCATATCTAAATAGCCCTGAGCAAGGAGAAACTGGAGCGCTTCCTTGGCCTTGGGATCTTCGCGCAGTGCTGCGGCAATAATTTTCATTGCTTCTGCAGTTCCTTGGGCACGCAAAATCTGATCTTGGCGCTCAGCTTGGGCACGCAACACCACCACTTTTTGTTCTGCTTCCGCTGCCAGAATAGCGGCTTTTTGTTCGGCCTCGGCGGCTAACACTTGAGCTTCCGCTTTACCTCGAGCCGAGTTGATCGCTGCTTCCCGCTCCCCTTCAGAGGTGAGAATTGCAGCCCGTTTTTTGCGCTCCGCAGACATTTGCAGTTCCATTGAGTCTTGAACCGCCTTCGAGGGGGCAATATCCCGCAGTTCCACACGGGTCACCTTCACCCCCCACGGATCTGTAGCAATATCGAGATCCCGCAGGAGATTCTCATTCACCTGAGTACGAGCGGTAAAGGTTTCATCCAGCTCTAGCTTCCCCATTTCTGCTCGAATCTGCGTTTGCACCAGATTCACCATTGCCATCTTCAGGTTTTCCACCTTGTAGTAGGCGCGCTCCATATCAATAATCCGCCAGTAAACAACGGCATCCACCGTAATCGTCACATTGTCACGGGTGATACACTGCTGCGGCGGAATATCTAAGACCTTTTCCCGAGTCGTTTGCTCAAAGACCACGCGATCAAGGAGCGGCACTGTAAAATTTAGCCCCGGTTCCAAGCGACGGCTATAGCTGCCTAACCGCTCCACCAAGGCCATATTGCCCTGATTGACAATGCGCACAGAGCTACCAATAGCCCAGCCCCCAAACCCCAGTAGAAACAGCAGGCCAAAGAGTTCACCCATAGTTTCCGTTCCCGAATCAGTTCACTACTACTCTAGGAGCTGGCGGTCTAGGTTGGGCTACAGCAGCGGCTAATTCATAATTTGTTACTCGCCTTTAGCTGACCTAGGAGTGCTGATTCTGGCACCATGGAGCAAGGATTTTGGTTAATACCCAGAAGTGTTGAATCCTGCAACAAAACTTAACATTTTAAGTGACCAGTAGCTCTGGCTGCCAATCAAAGCTCCAATGCACTATCGAGCAGCGACGACTGAGTTCCAGTTGCAAATATCGCAATTTGTCTAATAGCTTCTTCCCAAAGTATTCAGGTATCTCCACCAGCTCTAAAATTAAATAGGCAATTAAAACCATATAAATCTGATTTATCACCCCGTTCAAACTCTTCGTAATCAACTTGTCTAATGATAAATGCATCTTCAGAAATTTCCATAGGTTCTCAATCGCCCACCGCTGCCGATATAACTCACTCACTTCCTCATCACTCAGCTCCTTTAGATTTGTCGCTATACGAAACTCCGTTTGATTCTCGTCAAAAAATTGAACCACGCGATATCTCTCATGATTGAGCTTCATTCTCATGTTATTCTTGATACGTACAACAAATGAGCACTTCCTCTCACTTAGTCGCTCTAAAAATTGCCAGCTCGCAAACCCTCTATCCATGATTACAACAGCATTCTCAGAGATCATTTCTAGAATCTCCTCTTGAAAGCTCAAGTCATGTCTCTCCCCAAAAGAAATCACCGCTTTACCTATGATGTTCTCTGTTAAATCAAATCCCGTAATTAACTTCACTTGATGATATTTATAGAACCAAAAGAGTTTACTGGTCAGGGTAATGATGGTTGAATCGATAGGAAACAGCGTCATGCTTGAAGTACGATGTCTCTTTTGAGCTTGAGACATCAGTTGAGTGTAAATCCCCTCAAATAAGCTGGTTGTCCGAGTTTTGTTGGCTTTGGAAAACGTGGACATATCCACTGTAATCCCTGCATGATTCAAGCGATAAAATAAGGCTCTCATACTGGTTAACCCTTGGTCGAGAACGTAGGTCAACCAGATTTTGAAGAACAATTGAGAGTTCAGCACGGGGTAGTCACAGGGGCTGAGCCGATTGAGAATGGACTTGACAAGAGTTGCAAAAGATGCCATAGTATAGTAAGTTGATTGTTTTCTTCTTCTTTTAAAGGAAGAATATGACATTTCTTCCCTTTTTTCTAGCCTCTCAAACTATCTTTCAACACTTCTGAACCAAATGCTATTATTCTTTTTCTACTTCGCTTGACGACAGGGGAAGGTGTGCCGTTTCTCTTCATTACACGATTAGTGCCTTTTGCGATACTTCTCGGTATTGTCCTCTACGATGTCGATACGATAAATTGATGCCACTGCCAGCACCGCCTAGCGCTCATATTCAAGTTAAACCTTGGCATAACAGGCTTCCGTGCGAGGATTTCTACCGAGAAGTTGCCAGTACCGCAGGTGGGTTCCAAGAAAGGCGAGTTAATGCGTTCGGTTTCTGGCTGGACTAAATCTAGCATAGCCTGCACGATGTGCTGGGGGGTGAGTACTTCACCATGGTCAGCAACGCGGCGTTTGGATTTGACAGTTTTTTCCACGGGGACTTGCTGTCAAGGACTATAGCCATTTCGAAAGGAGATGAGATATTTTCAAGAGGGATAAGCTATACTCAAAGAGTCATGAATGTTACTCAAGAATATGAGCTATAGCTTGGACTTACGAGAGCGGGTTGTCTCCTATATCAAGCAAGGTGGCAAAATCAGTGAAGCGACTCAAATTTTTCAGGTGAGCCGCGCCACTATCCATCGCTGGCTGAAGCGAGACGACTTAGCCCCCACAGTTGTCCCCCGTCGTCCTTGGAAGCTGGATTGGGCGGCCTTAGCAGCCGATGTTGCTGCCCATCCCGATGACCGTTTAATCGACCGTGCCCAGCGATTTGGCGTTCAAGTTTCCACCATTAGTTATGCCCTCGCCCAGATGGGCATCACCCGAAAAAAAAACAGATGCGTTACCAAGAACGGTGTGAAGAAGAGCGGCAAGCGTATCAACAGCAGCTCGACACATGGGTAGAGAGCCATGGGGAGGAAACGGTAGTCTATATCGATGAGACGGGGTTTGACTCTCGAGTAGAGTGTGAGTATGGGTGGTCAGCGCGAGGCGAACGAATTGATGGAGAGCGAGCGGGGAAGCGTCAGAAAAGAGAGAGTTTAGTCGCAGGACGGTATAGACACCAGAAAGACTTCATCGCCCCAATGCTGTTTTGCGGATACTTGAATGCGGTAGGGTTTGTGAGCTGGCTGAGTCAGTACTGTTTGCCGGCATTAAAGAGACCTTCGTTGTTGATTATGGATAATGCACCGATTCATCCGAAAGGGGCGATTCAGGAAGCGGTCAAAGCGGCGGGTCACGAGGTGTTATTTTTACCGAAATACTCTCCTGATTTGAATGTAATTGAGCACGACTTCAGTGCGCTGAAGCGAGCGCGGATGTATGCAGGGTCAAACAGTTCGATTGATGAGGTGATTCGCAAGTATTGTGCTGGATAATATCTCATTCTTGATTGGAATAGCTATAAATGAGGAGGACTTCCTGCTCTCTATTATTTGGGCGCCGCTGCTGTCAGTACTTCGTGCCCCTCGGTGGTGACTAAGACATCGTCTTCAATGCGCACGCCAATACCGCGCCAGCGATCGCCAATCTCAGGTTGACCCTCAGCAGGAGTTGCTTCGGGGTGAATATAGATTCCCGGCTCCACTGTCAGCACTTGACCCGGTTGCAGCGTGACCCATGTTTCTTTGTTGTGCTTGTAAAGACCGACATCATGGACATCGAGACCCAGCCAGTGACCGGTGCCATGCATAAAGAAGGTGCGATATTTCTGGGTATTGTTCTCTTTGCCTTCGTTGATCAGATCGTCAATCGCTCCCCGCAGCAGGCCAAGGTCAACCAGACCCTCAACGATCACCCGCACAGCCGCATCGTGAATTTGGTTGTAGGTATTCCCCGGTTGCACCTGCTCAATGGCCGCCTTTTGGGCAGCAAGCACAATCTCATAAATGGCTCTTTGCTCGCCACTGAACTGGCCACTGACAGGGAAAGTGCGGGTGATATCAGCGTTGTAGTAGCGATAGGCACAACCTGCATCAATCAACAGCAGGTCACCGGCTAGCATTTGGCGTTGGTTGGCTGTGTAGTGGAGCACACAGCTATTGGGCCCTGAAGCCACAATGGAAGGGTAGGCCGGGCCATCGCCCCCCCGTAGGCGAAAGAGATGCTCCATCTCCGCCTGAATTTCATATTCCCAGCGTCCGGGGGCAGCCACTTCGCGGGCACGCTGATGGGCTTCGACAGTGATGGCGATCGCTTGGCGCATCAAGGCCAATTCTGCTGCTGATTTAATTTGCCGCATCGGTGCCAAGAGAATACTGGGATCGGCGATCGCCCGCGGCCCTGTGCCCCGCTTGGGTAGGGTTGCTAAAAGCTGTTGATAGTGCTTGAGAATCAGTTGATTAAAGCGCTCATGGTGACCAAAGTGGTAGTAGAGGGGGTCGCCGGTTTCCAGATAGCGCGGCAGGTGCTGCTCTAGCTCACCAATGGGATACACCGCATCGGCGCCTAATTGCTCCTTGGCTGCTTCTACCCCAAGGCGTGCCCCTGTCCAGATCTCTTGGCTGAGATCCTTGGGCTGCACAAAGAGAACATAGCGATGCTCACTGTGGTTGGGCGCAAAAACAGCAACGGCCTCTGGCTCATTAAAGCCCGTGAGGTAATAAAAGTTACTTTCTTGGCGAAAGTTGTAGTCCACATCATTGTGCATGATGGCGCGCGGGGCACTACAGAAAACAGCGACACCCGTGCCCAATTTCTCTAAAAACTGCTGCTGTCGTTGCTGGTACTCTGTTTTCATCGCGCCTTGAAAAGTGGGTCAACCCTTGGGAATGATGACCCTGAAGTGGTTTGGTGGGGGCGGAGGGACTTGAACCCTCACGACTTGTTTAAGGTCAACGGATTTTCATCCTCCTGCCGCTTTCGCGACCACCCCTTGGGTGTTGAGGATTGGACTCTCCCTTTACCCGCGTAGAGGATCTACGGTAGGGTAGCTCCCGTCGAGTCTCTGCACCTTCCGTTTCTGGAGGAATGATCCATGGGAAACGGCTTGGCTCAGGATTGCCCTATTTGCCCTATGGACAAACGTAGGTTTCCCTGAATTTGAGAGCATTCACTTAATAGATTTCTCTACTAAGGCTCAATTGCTTAAGTCCGCAGCGTCTACCATTCCGCCACGCCCCCTTCAGTACCGCTACTATACCACCTTGGCTTTGGGGGATGCAATTCCTACCGGCGTTGGTAATAAGCCCGCAAACCCTCGAGGAGCCGCTGATTTTCGCTGTCACGGCGCACCGCCACTCGGAAGTAGGAAGCGCCCAATTCGGGAAAGCTGCAACAATCGCGAATCAAAATGTGATGCTGCTGGAGGAGGTAGGTTTGCAGGGGCAAAATGGTGTCCGTTGCTTGCAGGAGTAGAAAGTTTGCCTTGCTCTCGGTCACCACCTTCAGTTCGGGCATATTATTTAAGGCCGCCGCAAAGGCATGACGCGCTGGCGGTAACCATGCCCAAGTCTGTTCCTGAAAGGGGCGATCGCCCAAAGCTGTGACACCGGCAATGATTGCCAAGCAATTCACACTCCAGGGATCGCGCCACGATCGCCAGCGTTGCCAACGTTCTGGAGCCGACACCCCATAGCCGAGACGCAGACCCGCCAGACCATAGAACTTCGTCAGCGATCGCAGGATGATTAAATTGGGGTACTCAGGTACAGCCGCGATGAGAGACTCGCTCGCCGCCGGCGGCAAAAAGTCCATAAAGGCTTCATCCACGACCACTAAGGCACCCGTCTCTAGCAAGGGCTGGAGCTGATTCCGCGACCAGAGCTGTCCACTGGGGTTATGGGGATTGTTAATGAGGATGGCATCTTCAGGGGTTAGGGCAGGCGCGATCGCCCCAAAGCCGCTTTGCACCTGGGCTAGGGGAATCGGCACAATTGGGCAAGCAAAAGCCGCCAGTGCCCGCCGGTAGTCAGCAAAGGCAGGAGTAATAAGATAAATCTGCTGGCGATCGCCACACTCGCGACCTACCCAAGTCAATAACTCCGCCGCGCCGTTGCCCACCAAAAAATAATCCTTCGGTAGTTGATGCAGGGCGGCAAGGGCATCCACCAAGGGACGGCAATCGGGATCGGGATAGTCACGAATCGTGGGCAGCGCCGCCTGAAGGGCGGCTATCACTGAGTCAGGAGGTCCCCAGGGGTTGAGACTGGCGGAGAAATCCAAAATCGCATCGGGAGCACAGCCAGCGATCGCTGCCGCCCAAGCTAAATTGCCACCGTGGCGGGGGGGCATTCAGACTATTTTTTCTTGCCCTTGGCCGCCGGTTCAGGAGCCGCCGGCGGTGCAACTTTTTCTTTGAAAAGTTTCCCTGCTGAAAAGGCGGGAACGGTAGTTGCTGGGATTTGCATTTTTTCTTTGGTTTTCGGGTTGCGTCCTTCACGGGCTTTGCGCTCCCGCGGTTCAAAGGCACCAAAGCCCACTAGTGTCACTTTTTCTCCCTTGGCCACGGCCTCCATGATTTCCTCAACGGTGGCTGAGATAATGGCCTCAACTTGCTTTTTGGTGACGTTGTTGGTGCTATGGGCACGACTAAACACAGCATCCACGAGTTCAGCTTTATTCATGGGGATCACTCCACAGAAACATTAAAGGTTGTTAATTGAGGAACAAATGGGTGAAAGGCACGAAACCCTTGCCTCTGCTTGCTTTCAAGCCTCATTCTAGAATAGCCAGACCCCAACTGGAACCCTGAAACCTTTAAGATATGTGGTTTTCAGCCACTTTTATCCATTAGAAATTTCTCAAACCCTTGATTCATCAGTCTTTTAGCCTATTCCATCCTCTTTGCAGGGATAGTTTGGGGCAGTGACAGTTGTTAGAAAAATTAACAAATCACGGTGTCCCAAGGTCTGAATATCGCCCCAGAGAACAAAAAAGCCCCATGGCTGAGACGATGGGGCATTCACAAATTTCATGAATTTAATGCTTGGATTCGGAGGATTTGATCACAGCGTATTGGCGATGATCTATCCCCTAGGCATCATCCAAGGCGGCAATACCAGGAAGTTCTTTGCCTTCGAGGAGTTCAAGGCTGGCGCCACCACCGGTGGAGATGTGGCTCATGCGATCGGCAACGCCCACTTTTTCCACAGCAGCTACGGAATCGCCACCGCCAATAATCGTGGAGACGCCCTCACTGGTGAGGTCAGCCAAACAGCGGGCGATCGCCTCCGTGCCCTTAGCAAATTGATCAAACTCAAACACCCCCATTGGGCCATTCCAGATCACTGTTTTGCAATCCTTGAGCGCCTCTTGAAAGCGCTTGACGGAAGCAGGCCCAATATCCAGACCCATCCAGCCATCGGGAATCGCTTCGATACTGACCACTTGACTATTGGCATCGGCGGCAAAGTTATCCGCCACCACGACATCTGTGGGCAAGAGCAACTCCACCCCTTTTTCTTGGGCTTTGGCTTCGAGGTGTTTGGCTAGCTCCAACTTGTCTTCTTCCACCAAGGATTTGCCCACATTCAGCCCCCGCGCTTTGTAGAAGGTGAAGATCATGCCGCCGCCGATCAGCAATTTATCCACTTTTTCTAAAAGGGCTTCAATCACGCCAATTTTAGAAGAGACTTTCGATCCCCCCACAATCGCAGCCAAGGGACGGCGGGGATGCTCAATGGCGTTTTGGAGATATTCCAGTTCTTTCTCAATCAAAAAGCCCGCCACGCAGGGACTGAGGTATTGCGTCACCCCAGCAGTTGAGGCATGGGCGCGGTGCGCAGTGCCAAAGGCATCGTTGACATAGACTTCTGCACAGGCCGCCAGTTGCTTGGCAAATTCAGGATCATTTTTTTCTTCCCCCGGATGGAAGCGCACATTCTCGAGGAGACAGACATCCCCATTGGCCATTGCTTGGGTATGGGCCACCACGGCATCACCAATGCAGTCATCGAGCTTGGCCACGGGTTTGTGGAGCAGTTCCGAGAGCCGCTGAGCCACAGGAGTGAGGCGCAGTTTATCATCCACACCCTTGGGACGGCCAAAGTGGCTGACAAGAATCACCTTGGCACCTTTGCTGATCAGGTCTTGAATGGTGGGCAGTGCGGCGCGGATGCGAGTATCGTCAGTGATGACGCCATTCTCATCGACGGGAACGTTAAAATCCACCCGCACGAGGACACGCTTTCCTTCTAAGTCGGCAGCCGATAACTGCGCTACAGATTTTTTAGACACGCTAGAGCCTCCTAAATGCGTTAAAACATGGATGATAGTACTAGGGGCATAACAATCCCAGCCAGCGATGGAGTGACCCGTTACAGAACCCTCACCTGACCCTCATTCTACCCAAGGGCGTGCCCTTCCACTTGACTCCAATGAGGTGAACTCTATGTTCAAAACCATTCTTTTTCCCATTGACCGTAGCCGTGACACCCAAGAAGCCATACCTACCGTGGTGGAGATGGTGAAGTTGTTTCAGAGTCAGTTGTTTTTGCTATCAGTGGAGGAAAGCCCTGAACCGGATGCGGAATTAGAAGCAGCGATTACAGAATTTTTGAATCGTGCTAAGGAGGCCTTTGCCCAACACGCGATTGCGGCGGAAACTTTGCTACGGCGCGGCAAACCGGCCTTTGTGATCTGTGATGTGGCCGATGAGATCAATGCCAGTTTGATTATTATGGGTTGCCGAGGAACGGGCCTGACCCCAGAGGGGTTTCAAGAAAGTGTCAGCAACCGCGTGATTAATTTGGCGCCCTGTCCGGTCTTGGTGGTGCCCTAGGCGCTGCGTAACTGAATCTTGCGGAGGTTAAAGTTTCCTCACAGGCGGCCTAGCCCTTGGGGCGATCGCCGATGATCTAAGGAAAGTGAATGTGTTGTCTTGTGGTTGATCTGCATGCTGAATCCAACAGATGTGACGCCGACCGTGTTTTCCCCTGCTGCTGATCAACTGCAAGCCCTTGGGGTGTACGTAACCATCCATGGCCATTTCTATCAGCCCCCCCGCGAAAATCCCTACCTCAATGCCATTGAACACCAACCCAGTGCCCAGCCGTTCCACGATTGGAATGAGCGTATTTACTACGAGTGCTATCGCCCCAATGCCTTTGCGCGGATTCTCAACGATCGCGGTGAGGTCATTGATATTGTCAATAACTTTGAATACCTCAGCTTTAATATCGGTCCGACGCTCTTTAGTTGGCTCGAACGCTACGATCTTGAGGTCTATCAGCGCATTATTGAGGCTGATCGCCACAGTTGTCAGCGCTTCAATGGCCACGGCAACGCGATCGCCCAAGTCTATAACCACATGATTTTGCCCTTGGCCAACTACCGCGACAAACTCACGCAAATTCGGTGGGGCAAGGCGGACTTTCGGCGGCGGTTTGGCCGCGAACCGGAGGGGATGTGGCTGGCGGAAACGGCCATTGACTATGAAACCGTAGCCGCCCTGATTCAAGAGGGGATTCGCTTTACGATTTTGGCGCCTTCCCAAGCCCAACGCTGTCGTCCCATTCTCGCTGACGGTGAAAGCGAGTGGATTGAAGTCAGTGGCAGCCAAATTGATCCGACCCGTCCCTATCGCTGCTATTTGCCGGAGGGCGATCGCCAGCGGGATTACCTCGACATTTTCTTCTACGATGGCCCCATTTCACGGGACATGGGCTTTAGTGACCTGCTCAGTAGCTCGCAGTTTCTAGTAGGACGCCTAGGGCAGGCCGTACGCGGCGATCATCGCCCCAGTCAAATCATTGCCGTTGCCACTGATGGGGAAACCTTTGGCCATCACAAGTATGGCGGTGAAAAAGCCCTCGCCTATGCCTTTAAGGTAGAAATTCCCCGTCGAGGCTGGCAGATCACTAACTTTGCCTACTACCTCAGCCTGTTCCCGCCCACATGGGAGGTGGAACTCAAACCCGTCACGGCGTGGAGTTGTGCCCATGGCGTGGATCGCTGGCAGGACAATTGTGGTTGCGGTGGCGGAGGCGAGTGGCAGCAACTGTGGCGACGCCCCTTGCGGGAGGCGCTGAACTGGCTGCGGGATGAGCTAATTGACATTTATGAAACGCTTGGGGGCGAGCTATTTCAGGATGTTTGGGCTGCCCGCGATGCCTATATTCAGGTGCTGGGCGATCGCGCCTCGGAGACCCTGCATCGTTTTTTGGCACATCACCAACGCCGCCCCCTGAGTCAAAGCGAGCAAATTGATGCCCTGCGTCTGCTGGAGATGCAGCACCATGCCCTGCTGATGTTTACCAGTTGTGGCTGGTTCTTTGATGAACTCTCGCGGCCTGAGGGGGTACAAATTCTCCGCTATGCGGCACGGGCGATCGAACTGGCGGGAGATGTGGCAGGGGTGCAGTTGGAACCGGAGTTTATTGAGCGTCTGGCCGCTGCCCCCAGCAATGTGCCCCAGTTTGGCAATGGGGCAGCAGTCTATCACCAGTTGGTGAAAACGGCTCAAATTAGCTTGCAGCAGGTGGCCGCCCACTATGCTATGAGTTCCCTCTTTAACAGCTACCCCCGCCAACACCAGCTCTACTGCTATGAGATCGAGCAGGGGGATTATCATCTCCAACGCATGGGCAGCCTGACCTTGGCGATCGGCCAGATTCAACTCACCTCGACGATGACAACCGAGTCCCAACTGCTGATCTTTGCTGTCTTGCACTTGGGGGGCTGGGATTTCCACTGTGGGATTCAACCCTTCCAAGGGCGGCGGGAATATAGCCAGATCAAGACCCATCTCCTGCAAGCCTTCCAACAGGGGAGTGCAGCACGGGTGGTGGTGGCAATTACGGAACGCTTTGGGGGGGTAGCCTACAGCTTGGATGATCTCTTTGCTGAGGAACGACACCGTCTCATGGGGGTGCTGGCGCGGGAAACCCTTACGCGCTTGGATCAGCTTTATACCCAAGTCTATCGCGATAACTACGGTATCCTGATGGGGTTTCAGCGGGATGGCCTGAGTGTGCCCCAAGAATTGCAAGTCGCGGCAGCGGTGGCGTTGACCCATCGTGCCATTAGCCATTTGCGGGGTTTAGAGCAAGACCTGAGCGATCTCAGTGATTTGCCCTTGGCGGATCTACAAAACCATTTAGCAGAATTGGCGGCGATCGCCCGTGAAGCACGGTTGTTGGGTTGTCACCTTAGCCTTCAAGAGCAACAGCGACTCCTTGAGCAGCAAATTAGCACTGGATTGCGTTATCTTGCCCACCACCTCGACAGTGACACCCTTGGCCAGTTGAGTCCCCTGCTGCAGGACTTGATCACCATTGGCGATGCCTTAGGTTTGAACCTGAATCTGGATCGGGCACAGGAACAGCTTTATACCCTGATGGGTGAACTGCGGCAGAAGGGCAGGCACCTCAGCGAGGGCGATCGGCGGCACCTACAAACCTTAGCTATCCGCCTCAAGGTTGATCCCCAACTATTGGTTGCCCTCTCTTCCTAGGGAAGAATCTCCGTTAAATCCAGCACGAATCCAGGGAGCAGGTCTTCCCCAGAGAGGTGCCGAGGGGCGATCGCGACTTCAGGGGGTATTTGAGAACGGTAGATTTCTACCCGTTGATTTTGCGGGTCAATCAGCCAGCCTAGGTGCAAACCATTGTCCAGATATTCGCGCATTTTGGCTGCGAGTGGCCGCAGATCATCACTGCGCAGCTCAATCACAAAATCGGGACAAAGCGGTACAAATCCTTGCCGTTGTTCGGCGGTCAAGGCGTGCCAGCGATCGCTTGGAATCCAAGCAACATCGGGACTGCGAATGGCGCCATTGGGCAGCTTAAATCCCGTCGAGGAGTCAAAGGCAACGCCCAATCGGGATTGCTGATTCCAGAGGTACAGTTGAACAGCTATTTGAAGATTGCGCCTGCCGGTTTCTCCACCTGTGGGGGGCATAATGATTAATTCTCCACGGGGCGATCGCCCCAGCCGCAGATCAGGGTTTTGGCGGCAAATTGCGGCAAACTGCTCATCGGTTAGTTCCAGCACCGGTTGTAGGGCGATCGTCAGCATGGCTGAGCAGCCTCTCATCGCGTTTCCACTACCCCAGTTCTAGCAAATTAGGAAAGTTGCCTCTGGCCAGACCAAACCTACGTCCAGTTTCGTTAAAATCAGCGAACTAGCCCCATAGGCTGGCCTAGGTATCACCCAAAAAGTGTGTGAGGAGTACGTATGTCGTTAACGTCGCCAGAAATGGCTGAGGCATTTGGTGCCGCTTCTGAACGCGGACTAATTCCCCGAGTCTTGCAACCGGCGTTGCACTGGTGGTTATCTGCGCAGTTGGAGCAGGCAACAGGCTTGGAAATTCAAATTCAAGGGGGCGATCGCCAGATTTTGCGGGGATACTTACCCCACGTGCGCATTGCCGCAGCAAGAGCCAGTTATCGCGGTATTCAATTGCGCCAAGCAGCCGTCCAAGCGGAACAGATTCAGATTAATCTAGGACAAGTGTTGCGAGGCAAACCCCTAAAACTCTTGGCACCAGTGCCGGTACGCGGGGAACTAATTCTCAACCAAGCCGATCTCAACGCCTCTTTGGGGGCGCCGCTCCTGCAATCCGGCCTACGGGAACTGCTGAAATTGCTCGATCAGCGCGGCTTGGGCAAAGCAGGGGTCAATCTGCAAGAGTGGCAATTGCGGCGTACGCAGGCAGAATTGGGTGCTGGGTGCCTCAAACTGGTGTTCTCGATGGTGAATGCCCAAGGGGAGCAGGCGGATTGGCATTTGATGACCCAGGTGCGCTTGCAGGATGAGCGAACCCTCTGCTTAGAAAAGGTGCATTGGCAAGGGGAAGGTGACCCTCATCCCACGGTGGCCATTGATTTGGGTGAGGGGGTGGCCATTCAGGAGTTGCGGCTAGAAACGGGTGCCCTCAGGGTGCAGGGAATGATTTGCATTTATCCCTAGGTTGCTCAGCAACGCTGCTACGCGTCCTAAATCCTTGATTCCCGGTTGGCTTTCCACACCACTGGCTAGGTCAATCCCTTGGGGTTGGGTTTGGGCGATCGCCTGCCGACAATTTTCGGGCGTAATACCCCCCGCCAGCCACCAAGGGCAAGGAACGTGTAACGCTTTGAGGAGCGTCCAGTCAAAGGGCTGTCCCGTGCCTCCCAACTGCTGCGGATGGTAAGCATCCAAAAGAATACGATCCACAATCGGGGCGTAGGCGGGAATCTCAGCGAGGCTGGCTGCCGATCGCACCCGCAGGGCTTTGATCAACACAATATTAGGGAAAGTATGGCGCACCTGTTGGCAAAACTCGGGCGATTCGCTGCCATGAAGCTGTAGTGCCTGTACCCCTGTGGTTGTGACTAAGTGGGCTAATACTGCTAAATCGAGATTGGCAACCACGGCAACAGTCAGCACTGAGGGGGGCAACTGCCGACAAATCTCGGCAATGGTTGCTGCGGGGACATAGCGGGGGGAATGGGGCACGGTAATAAACCCCAGGGCACTGACGCCCATTTGGGCGATCGCGATCGCCTGTTCGGGTAGAGTCAAGCCACAAATTTTGACAGTAATTTTGGCAGGGACAGTTGAGTTAAGCATTTGTAACGAGATGCACCATTTTGTAAAGAACTAGCGGTGGGCGATCAGGCCGTTCCGTATAATTCATGGGCAATTGTACCCATTTAGGAGGAACCATGGTGTTAGCCACGCTCCCCGATACCACTTGGACGCCGTCTGTGGGTTTGGTGGTGATCCTCTGCAACCTGTTTGCGATCGCCATTGGCCGCTATGCCATTCAATCACGGGGAAAAGGCCCCGGTTTACCCGTTTCCTTGCCCGCCCTCTTTGAAGGCTTTGGTCTGCCGGAATTGCTGGCTACTACCAGCTTTGGCCACATTTTGGCAGCAGGTGTCGTCAGCGGCCTACAGTACTCCGGTGCCCTCTAGGGTCGGAATACCCTTAGCAATCTGACGGGAAAGGAAGGGCAGTACCTCCGTATTCTTGCTGGCGGTGCAATTTTCCGTAAAAACCACCAAGGTATAGGGGCAATGATTGGGGAGTTCAATATAGGCCGCATCGTGGCGCACCCAACTGGTGAGTCCCGCCTTTGACCACAACTTTGCCCCCGGCGGTAGCCCTTCCCCCAAAAAGCCCTGTACTTGGTTTTCTGGATCCTCGGCCAAAAGCTCTGGATCGAGGGAACGCTCCATCAGTTCCATCATTGCTTGACTGGCACTGGCAGAGACGGCTACGCCCCCCACAATGCTATGGATCAGCTTGGCGGTTGCATTGGTTGTCAGACGATTGGCATTCTGGCGATCGCGCCCGACAAATTCCTGCTCTCGTCCATAGGGGCCATCACACCACGTTTTTTGATTCACGTTGATATTAGTTAGCTCTGGCCACCCTAAGGATTGAAAATAGCGATTGACGATATTGCGCTGGTATTGCCATGTGCGAAAAGGTTCCGGTGGCAGCACTGGGCCACTGGTCGTCCCTGTGAGCATATCCACCACCAACCCTGTGGCATCATTGCTAGAATCCACAATCATATCCCGCAGGGCGCGTGCTAATTCCGCATCCGGCTGGAGCATGCCACTATGGAGCCATTCATGACAGGCCACCAGATAAAACAGCTTCACCACACTGGCCGGGTACATCAGCACATCACCCCGATAGTGGGCGCCGGGAATCGAATACTGCCAAAATTCTGCTGCGGTCAGCGCTCCGCCCGTATTCACGGGAATGGGGGGTGGATACACCAATAAGGTCAGGGCAATGTCCTCTTGTCCCAGCCAAGGAAAGTGTTGCCATGTCGCTTGGAGTGTCCGCGTCACCAAATCCGTGAGATAGGTGTTGGCCTGAAAAAAAATCATTATTTCACTCCTACTCTGGCGATCGCTCGACCCCATTGCGGGCACCGGAATAGACCAAGCCCCGTTCCACATCCATAGTGAGAATCGTGCCCTCGCGGATCAGGCGGGTGGCATTTTTGACCCCAACAATCACCGGAATGCCCAAGCGCAACCCTAGGACCGCCGCGTGGCTCGTCAGGCTATCCTCTTCGGTAATAATGCCTGCCGCTTTGCGAATGGCTTCCACCAATTCAGCACTGGTGCGCTCGGCTACCAAAATTTCGCCACTATTAAACGTGCGAACTGGCATTCCTGCGTGTACCACCCGCGCTGGGCCACTCACCGACCCATGACCAATGCCACAGCCGCGTCCCATCACCGAGGTGACGAGTTCCACCTTGATCATATCCGTGGAGCCAGAGACCCCTTGCAGCGTGCCAGCGGTCATCACCACTAGATCCCCTTCCTCTAGGAAGCCCCGCTCCTGTGCCGCATTAATGGCTGCCTGAAACGACTGCCGCATCGAGGGATGATCCAGAGTCAGCAGTGGTTCTACCCCCCAGACTAACTGCAAGCGCCGTGCCACCTCGATATGGGGCGTTGCCGCCAAAATCGGAATTTGGGGACGAAACTTGGAGACATTGCGGGCTGTAGCGCCGCTCTTGGTTTGGGTAATGATGGCTTTGGCATGAAGTTGTGCTGCCACCTGTCCCACCGCTTGACTAATGGCATTGGGAATGGAACGCACCGCTATGGACTCAGCCACGGGCGGTTGCCGCAGTTGGGGTTGGTTGTCGATGCGGGCGGCAATCGTGGCCATCATCTTCACTGCCTCGACGGGGTATTCCCCCATGGCCGTTTCATTGGAGAGCATCACGGCATCGGTGCCATCGAGAATAGCATTGGCGACATCGGAAATCTCGGCACGGGTAGGGCGGGGGCTTTTCACCATGCTGTCCAGCATTTGGGTGGCCGTAATCACGGGAATGCCCAAGCGGTTGGCGGCAGCAATCAGCCGTTTTTGCAGAATCGGCACCTCTTCGGCGGGCAGTTCCACCCCCAAATCACCCCGTGCCACCATCACCCCATCACAGAGGGAAAGGATGGCATCCATTTGCTCAATGGCCTCGTGCTTTTCGATTTTGGCAATCACCGGCACCTGCTTCCCAGCGTTGGCAATCAGTTCTTTGATCTCCAGTACATCTTGGGGATTGCGAACAAAGCTGAGGGCCACCCAATCCACCCCTTGATTGAGGCCAAACATCAGATCTTCACGATCTTTTTCTGTCAGGGCTTTAATCGAGAGGTAAACCCCCGGAAAGTTCACACCCTTGGCATTGGAGAGCGTGCCGCCAACAACCACTCGGCAATGGAGTTCACCCGCGTCTTTATCCACTTCTTCCACGAACATTTCCACGCGGCCATCGTCGAGCAAAATTGTGGCGCCGGCGGGAACCTCCTGAGCCAAGGGGGGATAGGTAATGGAGCTAATGTGCTGATTGCCCATGATAGAGCGACTCGTGAGGGTAAAGCGATCGCCCCGTTTGAGGGAAATGGCGCCCTGTTCAAACCGCCCGAGGCGAATTTTGGGGCCTTGCAAGTCCTGCAAAATGCCCACAGGTTGCCCCAACTCATAGGAAATTTGGCGAATCAGGCGAATGCTGCGCTGGTGATCGTCGTGGGTACCATGGGAAAAATTCAGGCGCAGGGTAGTCGCTCCCGCTTGGATAATGGCGCGCAGTTTATCGGGATGGCTAACCGCTGGACCAATGGTGGCGACAATTTTAGTGCGGCGTTGCAACGGCTGGTTCGACATATTTAACTTAATCGTTAGGCCTCAACAGGTTACCCTATTTTGCTTGACATGGGGAGACATGCAGGAGCGTTTTGGACATTGTCCTACCCACGGTAACGGCTGTTGGTGGCAATCGAGTCCTGTTTCTAGCCTACAGCGATCGCTCCCCCCTTGAGGGAGGTGCAGCGGCTATAATTTGAGAATAATTCTCGCCCGTAACAGCCTGCCTATGACGACTTCTTCCCTGCCTACAACCGCCAAAATGGAGGCAATGAAGCACGGCCTACCGGTAACTATCATTACCGGGTTTCTCGGTAGTGGTAAAACCACACTCCTCAATCATATTCTGACTAATCAACAGGGACTGAAGACCGCCGTCCTTGTCAATGAATTTGGGGAGATTGGTATTGATAATGAGCTATTGGTGACCCAAGATGAGGGCATGGTGGAGCTCACCAATGGCTGTATCTGCTGCACGATTAACAATGACTTGGTGAATGCGGTTTATCGAGTGCTTGAGCGCCCCGACAAGGTGGACTACTTGGTGGTGGAGACAACGGGCTTGGCGGATCCGCTGCCGGTGGCTCTGACCTTTTTAGGAACAGATCTGCGGGATCTCACCCGTTTGGATTCAATTATTACGGTGGTGGATGCGGAGAACTTTAGTCTTGATCTTTTCAATAGCAGCGCTGCCCAAAGCCAAATTGCCTACGGTGACATTATTCTCCTCAACAAAGCAGATCTCGTCACTGAGGAACGCTTGCAGGAGTTAGAACGGCGAATTCACGAAATGCGGGAGGGAGCGCGGATCATTCGTACGGTGAAGGCGCAAGTGCCCCTGCCCTTGATTTTGAGTGTGGGGCTGTTTGAGAGCGATCGCTACTTCCATCCCGAGCATGAACACTCTGATCACGACCAAGACCATGAGTGTGACGAACACTGTGATCATGACCATCATCACCCTCATCATCACTCCAATCACCTTGAGGAGGATGGCTTTACTTCCGTGTCTTTCCAGAGCGATCGCCCCTTTGAACTGCGCAAATTCCAGTATTTTCTGGATCACCAGCTACCGGAATCCGTCTTTCGTGCCAAGGGCATCCTTTGGTTTAAGGAAAGTCCCCGCCGCCACGTCTTTCACCTCAGTGGTAAGCGCTTTAGCCTCGATGATGAGGAATGGAAAGGCGATCGCAAAAATCAACTGGTGCTCATTGGCCAAAATTTGGATCATCCAACCCTGCTGACCCAGTTGGCCGCCTGTGTCACTGACGCATAACCCCCAATCATGGCCAAGCAACGGCGCAAAGAAAACCTTCCCAGCAAAATTTGTCTGGTCTGTGGGCGGCCCTTCCAATGGCGCAAAAAATGGGCAAATTGCTGGCCGGAGGTCAAGTACTGTTCTGAGCGCTGTCGGCGGCGGCGCTCCCAAGCCCAAAGTTAATGTGCTTTTGCTGAATCAAAAGGAATGGTTCTATGAAAGTTGCCTATATTTTTGCCACTGACATGGCCAGCACCTTTAAGTTGGCAACCATGGTTTTACCGCAGCTGGAGCGGGGCGATCATGGCGCTGAAGTGGTGGGTATGATGTTTTTTGATGATAACCTCTTTTGTTTGCGTTTAGGGGATCCCGTTGGTGAGCGCTTAGCCCGCATTGCCAAGGAACAGGGGATTTTACTCATGGCCTGTGATCAGTGTGCGGTGCGCCGTGGTTTGGCCGAAGGAACATTTGACGAATGTGGCACCGGTTCTGTCAAAGCCAAGGGGATGGTTGAAGGGGTAGTGTGTGGCTGCTTTCCGCAGTTTTATGCTAGCCTTGCAGGCAGCGGACTCGATCAAGTCATTACCCTTTGAGTCTCTGCTGAGGAAGATGAGTCAACCGTCAGTTGTGTTTTCCAGCACCTTGGTCTGTCCCCATTGTCACACGAAGCAAGCGGAATGGATGCCCAGCGATGCCTGTGTCGTGTTCTGGGAGTGTCCCCAATGTCATGCCCACCTCAAACCCAAGGCGGGGGACTGTTGTGTCTTCTGTAGCTATGGCACGGTTCCTTGTCCATCGCGGCAGCTGGAACACACTGGCGATCGCTAGAATTGGGGGTTGCTATCCCCTGAGGAAACCGCTATCGTGGGGGCGCTTTTGCCTCCCGTCAGTAACCGTATGCAGGCAATCTACGACTGTATTGTGGTGGGTGGGGGTGCTGCCGGCGGGTCAGCCGCCTATCATCTCGCTTGCCGCGGACGTCAGGTTTTGGTTCTAGAAAAATTGGCCTTGTCCCGCTCAAAGCCCTGCACTGGAGGGGTTTCACCCGCCATTGCCCAGTGGTTTGATTTTGATTTTCAGCCCGCCATTGCCGATACCACCCGCACTGTGCGCTACAGTTGGCAGCTCAGGGATGCCATTGAAGCCGAGTTAAGCATTCCCGAACCCATCTGGATTGTTGATCGCACGGTGTTTGATCAGTACCTGTTGCAGCAGGCTCAACAACAGGGTGCGGTTGTTACAGATCAGACCGAGGTTACCGGAATTACGTTCCAAGAAGATCGCTGGCAGATCCACACGGCAACCACGACCTATGGTGGGCGGTATCTGATTGCTGCCGATGGTGCCAATAGTCAAATGGCTCAGTGGCTGGGGTTTAAGCCCAAAGTGGTGCGCACGGCGGCGGTGATGACCGTCCCCAACCCCACAGGCGATCGCGCGGCGCATTTTGAATTTGGCCTCGTGAAAAATGGCTACCTCTGGAGTTTTCCCAAGGGAGATCAGCGAACGGTGGGGGTTGCTGTTGTACGGGGGAGCGATCGCCCCAATTGGGAACCGATTTTGCAACAGTATTGTGCTGCCCATGGGCTGCAGTTGGCCGATTATGCCATTCAATACCATCCCCTGCGGGTATGGGAGGGTCAGCAACCACTCCATACCCCCCATGCCCTCCTTGCGGGTGAAGCCGCTGGTCTTGTGGATCCCTTTTCCGCCGAAGGCATTCGTCCGGCTCTCTACAGTGGCATGCGGGCTGCTGAAGCCATTGATGCGGCTCTTGCTGGTGAAGTGGAGGCCTTGGCCACCTACAGCAAAACCTTGCAGGAGGAATGGGGAGCGGATTTAGTGTGGGCGCAACGCCTCGCAGCACTCTTCCATCGCATGCCGAAGGTCGGCTACCACCTTGCCATGAAACGCCCCTCCGCTACCCAGCGGCTCGGTCAAGTCCTCTGTGGTGAGTTGCGCTATCGCGATATTGCCGGCCGTGCCATCCAACGGCTCAGTAGTTCCCTGATTCCCGGACGTTAGATCTCCACTTCAATGGCGGTGGGCTGATTGGGGGCGATCGCCAGTCCCTTGCGTAGGCCAAGAATCCGAAAGACCTGAATTTTGCGCTCTTTGCCCTTGAGTTCCAAAGGTCCCCATGCCTCGACCTCGTAGCGATCGCCGAGATACTCTAGGGTTTCCTGTGCCACTAAAATCCGACAGGGGCTAGGCTGGCGGTGCTTGTCCACACTCTCAAGGCGCGAGGCGGTATTCACACTGTCGCCAATCACACCATACTCGAGGCGATTTTTACTACCGAGACTGCCGACCACAATCGGACCTGTGTAGATCCCCGCCCGCATCATCACCTGCGGTAGCCCTTGAGCCGCCCATTCACGATTCAGTTCCTCTAGCAGTTGTCCCAAGGCCAAGGCACAATCCACAGCATTGCGGGCATCAATGGCAATTCCTTCGCGGCTGGTTCGTTTAATGGGCACGCCAAACACGGCCATAATGCCATCGCCGGTGAACTTATTAATCACGCCGTGGTAGCTTTGTACCACATCCGCCACTTTTTCTAGATAGGCATTGAGCCAGTTAAAGAGTTCCTCCGGTTCCATACCTTCAGAAATGGTGCTAAACCCCTTCAAATCAGTAAAAAGCAGTGTGGCAATCAGGCGTTGGCCGGGCAACTTACCATCCTTGAGGAGTTCATCGCGCCGTTCCCACATGGCGGCGGCAATTTCTGGGGAGATACTTTGACCCAAGAGGCGCATCACCATTTGCCGTTGCTGTTGGGCTTGCTGTGCGGTATAGCTGACTACCCCGCCACTGCCAAGGAGGAGGGTCAATGCTGGCGGTACAAGGGGCACCCAGCCCAACTTGAGAAATAGGCCGTAACAGGTGAGCAAAAGAAGTAGTAGAGCCGTTGCCACTGCCGTTGCTAAGGCTAGAGGATGGCGCACTCGCCAAGCAAGGATGGCACCAATCAATGCCCAAAGAACAATCCAAACATTCTCGACACTGTTGGGCCAAAACCAAATGACGGCGCGATCGCCCAAACCCGCATCAATGAATTGCCCCACCATTTGGGCGTGGATAAACACCCCTGCCATGCGCTGATTGTCCCGCAGGCCGGAACTAAAGGGGGTATAGAAAAAGTCTTTGCCACTTTCGGCAATGTTGCCAATGAGAACCACGCGATCGCGAATCAATGCAGGAGCAACCCGCCCATTAAGCACATCCTCCAAAGGTACCCACGTCACTGCCCGCTGATCACCGCGATAGTTGAGCATAACCTGATAGCCCGCTGTATCTGCCCCCACATAGCCACCATCATTGGGTTGCAGGGGTGTGAAAATGCTTTGTCCTAACTGCATTACATTGGGATCGGCATCACTGCTGCGAGGCTCAATTCCCTCATCCGCCAGATACCGCAGCGCTAGCCGCAATGAGAAGGAGTACAGTGTATTCCCCTGATCGTCCGGCAAAAAGAGTAAACTGCGACGGACAATGCCACCGGCATCAACCGTGACATCATTAAATCCCACCTGATCGGCACTGAGGGCAGCCGGCGGACGAATGGTTGGGTGAGTAGCATCCCCTAGTTTCGTGACCGCAAAGAGGCGATCAGAATTCAGCCAAAGGCGGTTTAGCGCTTCATGCCCCGGCGGTACGGGAAAATCGCGGTAAATATCCAAGCCAATGGCACGGGGTTCATGTTTGAGGAGTTGTTTTAGAGCTTGGGCGTAGATCTGATCCGGCAGCGATAGGGAGCGGTAACGTTGAATATCGGCTTCGGTGACTGCCACCACCAATAGTCGCGGATCGGGGCCGGGCATGGGGCGCAATTGCATCAGGCGGTCGTAGGCACCCAATTCCAGTGGTTGTAGCCAACCCATTTGACGAATCCCAATCACCACCGTGCTGGCGATGGCACTGGCCGCCAGAATCAGGCCGAGATCGGCAAAGGTGCGGCGAAAATGGGACAATAGGGGCAACATAGGTTCGCTAACAAGCGAGAGATTTCTTTTATCCTAATTCCTATGAAAAATTACTTGGTTGCCACCTTGGGCGATCGCCTCCAAGCCGAGGCCGTTTATACCCAGCTGGAAAAGGACGGCTTCCCGATGGAAAAAGTAGCTCTGCTGGGTCGAGGTTACAAACAGTGGTCAGAGTTGGGACTCACCGATCCCTTTCAAGTGGCACGGCAGCAAATGCAACGGATGTTGATCTGGCTTGTTCCTTTTGGCTTCTTTGCCGGTTTTACCTTTAACCAAGCGACTCAAATTGACATTTTGCCGATGCTGGATCGCCTCAACAATAGTCTTTTGGGGGGCATCTTTGGGGCGATCGCTGGCGCTCTCGGTAGTCTCACCGTAGGTGGTGGTCTCCAAGTGGTGATTACGGGTAAGTCGGGCATCCCCTTTGAAAAGCGATTGCAGCGGGGCAAATACCTGATCCTAATTCAAGGTAGCGACAGCGAGATTCGCCGCGCCGAACGTCTCCTCAAAGTGCAACCCCTAGAAAACCTGCAAAGCTACACCCTCGACGAGTAGGGAATTGTTTTCTCAAAACGGGAAGCTCAAGTCTCCCCCCTGATGTGGTATATTAAAAAATCGCGATGAAAGGGTCGGTGCCCGAGTGGTTAATGGGGGCGGACTGTAAATCCGTTGGCTACGCCTACGCTGGTTCGAATCCAGCCCGGCCCATACAGATAAAAAAGCCTGAAGCCAAAGAATATCAGGGGTTTCAGGTTTGCTATGTTTTTCGTAAGTGAACTATTTGTTGCTGTTGCTTGCTTAATAAAGGGGCAGAACTGGTCATATTTTGGTCCAAAGTTTTCAAAGGCGGGCGATGGTCGCTTAGGACGTTCAGGAAAGGAATTGATGCAAAGGGGCAATCATGAGTGAACCTGTAACGCGATCGGAATTGAGTCAAGTGTTGGATGCCATCCAAGGGATGCAGGCTAGTCTTCAGGCCATAGAGAAAAAGCTAGATATTCACATTGCCACCAGTGGCGAGAGGTTCCAACGACTTGAGAACAAAATTGATGCCGTCGAGGCGAAGCTAGAGCAGCGTATCAATGCTGTTGAGGCGAAGCTAGAGCAGCGTATCAATGCTGTTGAGGCCAAGCTGGAACAGCGCATCAGTGCCGTCGAGGCGCAATTGTCGCAGCGTATTAGTGCCGTAGAGACACAATTGGGGCAGCGCATTGACACAGTAGAGACCACATTGCAGCAAATTGTCAAACGGCAGGATGGAACCGATGCTCGTTTGTGGGGATTCTTGGTGACGCTGCTAGTGCTGGCTGCTGGCTTAATCACTAAGCTGCTGTTTTTTGACACGCCACGCCTTTGATGCAGTTTTGCGAATCCAGCCCAGCCCATCAAAGTAAATAGGCAATTCCCCAAGCGAGAGCGAGAATGCCTAGCCAAGGGTGCCACATCTGTCGTAGGGGCGATCGCGCAATCTTTTGACTGAGGAGCAAACTGGCAAGGGTACTGACGACAAGTGTGGTCGTTTGCAGGAACCCGATCACCGCTGGATGGGCTTGCCAACTGGGCAAACTCGTGCCATCAAGACCAAAGGTTGCAAAGGTTACGGGCAACAACTGCCCTGCCTCCCCTAGACCAAGGGGCAAATAATAGGCCAAATTGGCACCCAGCACCAAAGGTAGATACCCATAGGCCAAGCGCACAAAGGGAACCAAGCCTTGTCGGTGTATCTGATGCCAACCCCATGCCAAGAGTCCCGGCAGAGCTAGCGCCACCACTGCAATCATCCCCTGTAACCAAAAATGAGCTTCCGTCAGTCCTAGCCGTTTCAAAAGCAGCGGTAAACGGTGCAATACCACCGCCCCCAAGAGCAAAAACAGCAGGCAAACTTCAGCCGCCGTGGCCTCATGACTAGTCCAGAGATCAATAGCCGGCGGACGCAGATTCACTTCCACCGAGCGATGCGGGCAAGCCTTGAGACAGGTCATACACAAAACGCAATTGCGGTTATCCGTCAATTGAGCGGGATGGGAATAGACGGGACAGCCCCCCGTTTCTTGACCTTCCCCAAGGGCGGGACCGCCTTTGTAGCATTGGTAGGTCTGGCAACTGGCAGCGCACACCCCCTGCTGTGCCCGCAATTCAAGAATGGAGAGTTTGCCAAAGAGGCCATTCATGCCACCAATGGGGCAGAGATAGCGACACCAAAAGCGACGTTCATAGAGCTGAGAAAAAATCACGGCTCCCGCTGTAATCAAGATCAGTAGCCAACTGGAGAGATAGGCCGTATTGGGTAAATCCCACAATTCTTCCCACAGGAGAATCACGGCAAAGAGGCCAAAGAGCACCCAGCCCCCCCAGCGTTCCGCCAGTTGACGCGGCCAAGGGCGCAGCTTGCGCGGCCAAATCTTGAGGGATAGCCTTTGCAGGACTTCGCCGTAGATCATAAAGGGGCAGACCGCACACCAAATGCGCCCCAAAAAGGGAAAGATCAGCAATGAGACCGGCCACCACCACGCCCAGAAGAGGTTCAGGGTAAAGTTGTGTGGGCGATCTTGGGGTCCCCAGAGGCCAATGGCGACAATCAGCGGAAAAAGCCAAAGGGTCAGGCCATAGTTGAGGCGATCGGGCCACCACGGACTGTGTAGAAAAGCACGCAATTGGGGATAGGCATTGAGTAGGTTCCAACGAAATCGCCGTTGGCGCGATCGCTCCGGCCAAAAGACTTCTTCAGTGAGTAACTCCGCCCCGTCTGCTTGCACAAGGGCACGCTCCACCAGACTCGCTAACTCCCGCAAATTGCCGGGAAAATCATAACTTTGCAGCCGGCGTAGGGCTTCGGGGGTAATCTGAGGCTTAGGAATGCCCCGTTGCCGGCAGTAGAGGGCAATATAGTAATTCACCAAGGCTTCAATATCTGCTTTTGTCACCCGCAGTGGGGGTACCTTAATTTGGTGGTGCACCAGATTTTGGCAATCGCAGCCTTTCTTTTCGGCAATCAAGATCAATCGCCCCGGAAAGCGGCGGGAGGATATGGGGGGGTCGGCGACGGGTTCATAGGTCTGTTCGGCCACAAGGCGGCGCAGTTGCGGATAGAGGTGGGCAGGCCATTCATGGACATTGTTGAGGATCAGGGTGCCCTCTGCGACCCAGTCAAGGAGACCCGGTTTCGTGGCTTTGCCAAAGAGTTCTGCCCCATTGGCGGATAGGGTGCCACAGTTAAAACGAATCAAAGGTTGACGGCGATCGCGCGAGCCATAATGAATTAGCGCAGCAATATTGTCCTTTTCCAGACCCGGTTCACCAAAAATCAATACCGGCTGGCGATCGCTCGCGGCCTCTTTAATCCCTTGGCGTAAGCGCACGGCATAGCGGCTACTCCCTACAATTCCCTGTTTTACGCGCGGCACAAGATAGGGGCGCAAGACTGCCTGCCGCTCCTGCTCGTGGGCAAGATCACTGAGGGTACTTTGCAGCTGCTGCGACACCTGTTGGCGGAGTTCGGGAAATTGATCAGCCAATGTGGCAAACACCTCGCGGGGCAATGTCCACAATTCACAGTCCGTGAGGGTAATCACTGTTTGCGGTGCCTGTTGCTCCAGTACTAATTCTGGCCAGTGTAAAACCGTTCCCGGTGGCAGGGTCGTTATAGTGGCGGGGCGATCGCGGGTGGTGTGGTAGGCTTCCAGTTCTCCCGATTTCAGGATCATCAGATGAGTAACGGCTGTGTCTTCAAGGACAAGGCGACGATTGGCTGCAATGGATTCTGTGCGCAGGGCGGCAGCGATCGCCTCTAATGCTGCCAAAGAAAGCGATCCTAGGGGAGTATAGGTTTGCAGCCAACTCAGGCGATCGGTCATCGAGGGCACCCCCCAACAAAATTAGTGATGAGGAAACACCTCACTACCTATGGCTCAGTTCCTTTACCAAACTACGCTAGGATTGTAAAGGTTTCTTACGCTCCTCAACGCTCTATTACAAAACCCGCAGGAAGTCGCTATGAGTCTGCCGATTCGTAATGTTGCTATTATCGCCCACGTTGACCACGGCAAAACCACTCTGGTGGATGCCCTACTGCGTCAGTCGGGTACCTTTCGTGAAGGGGAAGACATTCCTGAGTGCGTCATGGACTCCAATGATCTGGAGCGCGAGCGTGGCATTACGATTCTGGCCAAGAATACAGCGGTTCGCTACAAAGACTTGACGATTAACATTGTGGATACCCCCGGCCACGCCGATTTTGGCGGTGAAGTGGAGCGCGTCCTTGGCATGGTGGAGGGTTGTCTGCTGATTGTCGATGCCAACGAAGGGCCAATGCCCCAAACCCGCTTTGTCCTGAAAAAAGCCCTTGAAAAAGGTCTGCGCCCCATTGTGGTTGTGAATAAAATTGACCGGCCGCAGGCAGAACCCTACAAAGCCATTGATAAGGTGTTGGACTTATTTATTGAACTGGGGGCGGATGATGATCAGTGCGAGTTTCCCTATCTTTTTGCTTCGGGCTTGGCGGGCTACGCAAAAACAGATCTAGACGAAGAGGGCAAGGATCTGCAGCCCCTCTTTGAGGCCATTGTCCGCCATATTCCACCGCCAGTGGGCAATCCCGATGCGCCGCTGCAACTTCAAGTGACCACCTTGGATTACTCGGAGTACCTAGGGCGAATTGTTATTGGCAAAATTCACAATGGTACGGTGCAGGTGGGACAGCAGGCGGCCTTGGTCAAGGATAACGGCCAAATTGTCAAGGCAAAGATTACCAAACTCTTGGGCTTTGAGGGACTGAAGCGGATTGAATTGGACATGGCTAGTGCCGGCAATATTGTGGCGATCGCTGGCTTTAGTGATGCCAACATTGGCGAAACCATCACCGACCCCAACACCCCCCAAGCCCTACCCCTGATCAAGGTGGATGAACCGACCCTGCAAATGACCTTTGCGGTCAATGACTCCCCCTTTGCCGGTCAGGAGGGAACCTTTATCACCTCGCGGCAATTGCGCGATCGCCTGTTTCGGGAACTGGAAACCAACGTGGCACTGCGGGTCGAAGAAACCGACTCCCCCGATCGCTTTGCCGTTTCTGGTCGGGGTGAATTGCACCTTGGCATTCTCATTGAAACGATGCGCCGCGAAGGCTATGAATTCCAAGTGTCCCAGCCCCAGGTGATCTATCGTGAAGTCAATGGTCAGCCCTGCGAACCCTACGAATGCTTAGTGCTCGACGTTCCCGATGAAGCCGTTGGCGGCTGTATTGAGCGCCTCGGCCAGCGACGCGGTGAAATGCAGGATATGCAGGTGGGGGGCAATGGTCGGACGCAACTGGAGTTTGTGATTCCGGCGCGGGGTCTCATTGGTTTCCGGGGCGAATTTATGCGCCTAACGCGCGGCGAAGGGATTATGAACCACAGCTTTTTGGACTATCGTCCCTTGGCAGGCGAGATCAGCACCCGTCGCAATGGCGTCTTAATTGCCTTTGAGGAGGGCACGGCCACCTTCTATGCCCTGAAAAACGCCGAAGATCGTGGTGTCTTTTTCATTACCCCCGGCACCAAAGTCTATAAGGGCATGATTGTCGGTGAGCATAACCGTCCCCAAGACCTCGAAATCAACGTCTGCAAAGCCAAACAACTCACCAACTTTCGCTCCTCAACGGGGGATGAACTAGTGCAACTGCAAGCACCTGTGGAAATGAGCCTAGAGCGGGCACTGGAGTACATTGGCCCCGATGAACTGGTGGAGGTAACGCCCCAATCCATCCGACTGCGGAAAATGAGCAAGAAGCTGGCACGCCGCTAATGCTGACGAATGCCTTTTTTGCCCTCTCGCTGTTTCCCTATTTGGGGTTCTTGTACTTCATGACCCGCAACCCCAACACCCCCCGTTTAGCCCTCATTGGCTTCTATGGGACACTGGTGTTTGTTGCTGTCACCATTCCAGCGGGACTCTATGCCCAACAGGTCTATGGCACAACCTTGGCCAATGTGGATGGGTTGCACGGGGGGGCAGAATTTTTTCTAACCTTGGCCAATATCCTGATTGCCTTGGGCTTTCGCCGCGCCCTCAGGGAATCCTCCTAACCGCCTATTGCCAGCGGCATAACCAAAGAAAGCGCAGCCAACTGCGCAGGAGTGCCAAACCCGCTAGTGCTGCTACTGTAAAAAGAGCGATCGCACCCCCCAAAGCTTTGGCTGACCACAACATCGCCCCCGCCAAAAGGGTAAAACCAGCCAATCCCAAATAGACTAAACAAATTAACAAACTCTCAATGCGCCGCAGTTGCCGCTCCATCGTGGGATTGCGCACCGACAGTTGCAGTTCGCCACAAGCCAAGCGATCCTCTAACTGTTGCAGCCGCACTTCAAGGCGACTGGGCTGCTGTAATCGTTGGTTGATTAGGGTTTGGGTTTGGTGAATCAGTTCTCGCCAGCCCCCCCGCGAGCGACGCATTAATTCCTTGACAAAGGGTTGGGCCGCCGCCCTCAGGTTGTACTCAGGGTCTAAACTGCGGGCAATCCCATCGAGGGTTGTGAGGGACTTGAGAATATAGGTCATCTTTGCGGGTAGGCGAAAGGGCTGCTGCTCAAAAAGGGCATACACATCCTGTTGCAACTCCCGAAAGGCGGTTAAATCCACAGGCCGTTCGGTAAATCGATCTAAAATCAATTGCATAATCCGTTGTAGGGGCACCCTGTCGGTAACAGGCATCAATAGCCCCAGTTCAATTAAGGCAGCAATCACGCGATCGCTATCCTTTTGCAGCACAGCAAAAAATGTTTGCACCATCTGCTGCTGATTCAGGGCTGGCACTTCTGTCATCATGCCGTAGTCATAGAAGATGAGATTGCCTTCCTTGGTCACGGCCAAGTTCCCCGGATGCGGATCAGCGTGGAAGAAGCCATCAATCAATAATTGCTTGAGATAGCAACAAATTCCCCGCTGGTTAATCATCTGGGGATTCAAGCCAAAGGCTTCGATGGCGGCGCGATTGTCAATGCGAATGCCGGGGAGATACTCCATCGTCAGGACATAGCGGCAGGTGTGCGTCCAATAGACCTTGGGGACGCGGATATGGGGGTCTTGGGCAAAGTTAGCCCGAAAGCGATCAGCATTTTGCCCCTCTTGAACGTAATCAATTTCCCGCAGCAGAATACTAAAAAACTCCTCATAGATTTCGTGGAGAGCATAGGGACGGAGAAAGGGGAGCCAGCGATCGCCCCAGCGAATGAGTTCACCAATGGCCAGATAGTCCAGATACAATTGCGCCTCTAGATGGGGGCGTTGCACCTTCACCACCACCTCTTCACCACTGTGGAGCGTTGCGCGATGGACTTGACCGAGACTGGCGGCTGCAAGGGGTTTGGGATCAAATGTGGCGTAGAGATCGGCAAGGGGTTGCCCCAAGTGCTGCTCAATGAGGGCGATCGCCCGCCGCGAGTCAAAAGGAGGCACCTGATCCTGTAGTTTCCTCAGCGCCTCAATATAGGCGGGGGGCAACAGATCAAACCGAGTCGAGAGAAATTGACCAATTTTAATAAACGTTGGCCCCAAGACCAATAATTGCTGTACGAGCCAACGCGCACGTTGAGATTGGGCGCGATCGCTCCGCCGCCGCCAAGCATAATCCCACAGCAGCTGACTCCCAAAGCGCCCCAGCACCCCCACAATTTGGCTGACACGGCGAAACAGGAGCCAGCGACTGGGACGATAGGTAGAGGCAGTAACCAGCATTCAGCAGCAATCACAAAAAGTGCCCAACCTCAACAATACTCCCTTTTTCACGGGCATTCAGACTTGCTCGCCCCGATTCTCTTTTGCCGTGTCTATGATGAGAACTAGAGTCCCGATCGGAATTTGCTATGGCGACAACACGTCAATTTAGTAGCTTCAGCGATCTCCTAGCCACCACAGATAAACCCCTCTTGGTTGACTTTTATGCCGACTGGTGTGGTCCTTGCCGCATGATGGCGCCGATTTTAGAGCAGGTCAAGCAAGTTTTGAAATCGGCTGTTGAGGTCGTCAAAATTGACTCCGAGCGCTATCCCCAACTGTCGAGTCAATACCACGTTCACGCTCTGCCAACCTTGATTCTCTTCCACCGAGGCCGTGAGGTTCAGCGCTGGGAAGGGGTTCAGCCGCCAGAAGTTCTGATTGACGCCATTCGCCGCCTGTAAAATTCTTCAAAAGAAAGGTGTTTGAGGAATCAATCAGGATTGGCCAATATCAGCTATTGGACATTGCTCGTACCACCGTTGGCGGGGGGCGTCATTGGCTACTTTACGAATGATTTAGCCATTACCATGCTCTTTCGCCCCTACAAGCCTATTTATGTCGGCGGCAAGCAACTCCCCTTTACCCCCGGTCTGATTCCCCACAATCAGGAGCGGCTGGCTCGTCGCATTGCTGATGCCATTTTGGGTTCTCTCCTGACGCCAGAGGAGCTGCAAAACTTAGCGCGGCGTCTGTTGCAAGTGGAACGAGTGAAGGCGGTCATCCATTGGCTCCTACAAACAAGTCTGAGCCAAATTCAGGCTCAAAGTGAACAGCGATCGGCCCAAGTTTTGGCCAATATTCTACGGGATTTTTTTGGCAGTGCCCTACCCCGTTTGATTAAAGTGTGGTCGCGGCGGGAAGATTTTCTGGAACCACAACTGAATCAACTCTTTGATCAGGTATTAGTGGAGCTGCAACTGAGTGATGAGCAGGCGGAAAAACTGGCAGATTGGCTGCTGTCGGTCATGTTGCCCCCCGATCGCCTGCGACTGGCCATCATTGACTTCCTTACCGATCGCACGATTAATGTCCTCGATCAAGAACTACGCCAAAATACCAGTGGCACCTACTGGGTGGTGGCTAATCTGGTGGGGGTGCGCAATACGTTAATTCGCCTGCGGGAGTATTGTCTCAATGAACGCGAAGCCTGTAACCGCCGCCTCGGAGAATTAATCACAGCATTGGCACTGCGGCAACGCTTGGTGGAAGCGCTGCAAAATATCACCCTGCAAAGTTTGCCCCTCGGTACAGTGCGGGAGCTACGGCAACTATTTCGGCAGACGGTGCGCAGCTATATCCAAGAGCAGGGCTTTAGCGTTATTGAAACGGTAAGCCAAACAGTGGAGTGGGAAACGATTTCCTTGAGTATTTTGCGGCGACTGCGGGATTCGGCAAGTCTGGGTGCCTCGCTGGAAGTGGTTAGTGATGAATTGGCTCTAGTGCTCGATCGCTATCTGGAACGGGATATGGAACTGATTATTGAGCGGGCAATTCCGATTTTGGATTTGGATCGGGTGATTGTGGATCGGGTCAAGGCCACCTCGCCAGAAAATCTGGAACTAGCTATTCAGGGCATTGTTCGCAGTGAGTTGCAAGCCATTGTCCGCTTGGGGGGCATTCTTGGCTTTTTGATTGGTGTCGTGCAGGCGGGCTTTTTGTACTGGCAAAGTCTGCAAGCGTCCTAAACTGGGACTTTGACCTCAGATTCACCCGCCAACTGGCGTAGATTTTGGCAGCGAATCAGTTCAGTGACATCAAGGACAGGACGACGCTCCAACTCTGCCACCTGAGAAATGCCTGCAAGGAGAGCCTTGGCAGCCTCTTGTTCACTGTAGCCGCGCCGTTGAGCCAATTGCAGGGCTTGGCGATCGGCCGCCACTTCTACGGGAATGCCCCGCGTATTTTGCCACACTTGCAGGCCAGCAAAGGTGGTTAGCGCCCCCGCTACCAAAATGCCTACGGGGTCTGCTTGGACAACTTGTAAGACTGTACCCAGCAAGCCTGCCACCGTGAGTCCTTGGTAGAGGTCAAGTTTGATCAAACCCGTGGTGTTAAACCAAGCCACTGCCCGCAGCAATAAAAGATCGCGCTCCGGGGTATCGAGATGCTGCCACAGGCGAAAGTTAATTTCAATCGGGCGATCGCCCCAAGGAAGAGCGGGCTGATAGCGCAACACTTTGCTTTGCTGTGGTCGAGAAACCAACTTACAGCGCATTCGTGCCGACGCGGGCATTAGATCAAGCAAGCGCGGAATCTCAACCTCTGGGGTCATAGGGAAACTCATACACTCATTGCTCTGCCTTTAGTCTGCCATTACCATCCCTTTTCTGCAATCTTTTGCATTCCTTAAAATAAAAGGGCATGTGTTTTTTGTGCCTGAATCAAAATGGTCATGACATCGGCTTTTGCCCCCGCAGAACAATCGCTGGTCGCTTCTCCCCAAGAATTGCCCGCCGTGGATGTGGCGATTGTCGGTGCGGGGATTGTGGGTCTGAGTTTGGCCTGTGCGCTGCGAAACAGTGGTCTAGCGATCGCCCTCATTGAGGCAACCCCCTACGCGCGGGAAAACACCAAAGGCCAAGCCTATGCCCTGCACCAAGTGTCTCGTTGTTTCTTTGAGGGGATAGGGGTGTGGGATCAGTTGATGCCTCACGTGCAGCCCTTTGAGGTGGTACAACTCTCCGATGGACGGTTCCCCTTGACGGTTCGCTTTTCCCCCGCCGATTTGGGCACAGAAGCCATTGGTTATGTGGCTGCGCACGCCGCGATCGCCGAGACCCTACAGAGCGTTCTACAGTCTGTTGGCAATGTGACGTTCTATTGTCCGTGGCGGGTGGTGACGAATGAGATAAAGGGCGATCGCGCTCAGTTGACGCTCATTTCTGGTGACCCGGCCGCACCCAAGGTGGCTTACTTGGCAGCGCGTTTAGTGGTGGCAGCAGATGGTGGCAAGTCTCCTTTGCGGCAACAAATGGGCATTGAACCCAAGGGATGGCAATATGGTCAGTCCTGTGTGGTTGCTACTCTCGATGTTGCCCATCCCCAACCCGTGATCGCCTATGAACGCTTTTGGCCAACAGGCCCCATGGGGGTGCTCCCCCTAGCGGGGAATCGCTATCGCGTGGTTTGGACACTGCCCCACCCAGAGGCGGAAGCCGTTGCTGCCCTCGACGATCGCGCCTTTCTAGCGAAACTGCAGCCCTATCTTGACCCACAGATGGCGCAGATTACCGCTGTAAGCGATCGCTTTGTCTTTCCAACCCAATTAATGCAAGTGAATTCCTATGTGGCCGATCGCTTTGTGGTTATTGGCGATGCGGCCCATCGCTGTCATCCCGTGGGAGGGCAGGGGCTAAATTTAGGCCTGCGGGATGTGTGGGCACTAGCGCAACAAATTCTTGCTACGCCTTGTGAGAGACTGGGCGATCGCCCGTCCTTGATCCAATTCCACCGTCAACGTTGGTGGCAAAATGCCCTAACCCTTGGATTTACCGACCTGCTCAATCGGCTTTTTTCCAATGCGTGGTGGCCTTTGGTGGGGGTGCGCCGCTGGGGCTTGTGGCTGTTGCGAACTGTTGCCCCCTTCAAACGTCTGGTGCTGCGGTTTATGGCCGGTCTCCTGCTACCCCTACCCAGCGATCGTCAATTCCCCAGAGGGCGTTAAAACTTTCTGCGCAATTATCGCTAGCGCCGTCATTCTGTAGGATTAATTTGACAGAGAAACGAACCACTTGGGAGAAATAGATGGCTGCTACGGATGATCTAGAGAAAATTCGCCGCCAGTTTGACTATGGTCCCTATCCCCGTGTTGCCATTGACAAAACTCCCAAGGATGAGCCGAATGTTCTCTTTGTCCACGATTTGGTGACCGCCTTTTATGTGCGAGATCATCGGGTGCCAGAGACCAAGGGCAAGCGGATTCTCGATGCTGGTTGTGGGACAGGTTATAAGTCCTTGGTGTTAGCCATTGCCAACCCCGGCGCGGAAATTGTCGGTATTGACCTGTCCCCTGAGTCTGTGAAGTTAGCGGCAGAGCGACTCAAGTTCCATCACTTTGACAACGTTTACTTTGAGGCGCGCTCCATTTTGGATTTACCCAGTTGGGGCGAGCAGTTTGACTACATCAATTGCGATGAGGTGTTGTATCTGCTGCCTGACCCCGTCGCAGGCCTCAATGCCCTCAAAAGTGTCCTTAAGCCCGATGGTATCTTGCGCGCCAATCTCCACAGTGCGCTGCAACGCTTCCCCTACTTTCGTGCCCAAAACCTCTTTAAGCTGATGGGCTTGATGGACGACAATCCCGAAGAAATGGAAATGGACATTGTCCGCGAGATCATGAAAGAACTCAAGGATGGTGTCGATCTGAAGGTTCGCGCTTGGAACCCGCACTATGAGAAGGAGGAGAGTAATGAGACCCTCTTGGCGAATCATTTACTGGTGGGCGATAAGGGCAGCACGATTCCCCAACTCTTTCAATACCTAGAAGCAGCGGGTCTGGAATTCATTTCCATGGTTAACTGGCGCCACTGGAATCTGGTGGATCTCTTCAAAGACCCAGAGAACCTGCCCACCTTTTTAGCGCTGAGCTTGCCCGATGTGCCGCAGGCGGTGCAATTGGAGATGTATGAACTTTTGCATCCCGTGCATCGCCTCTTGGATTTTTGGTGTAGTCCGCAACCCCGTGCCGCGGTACCCGACTTAGGGGAATGGACTGAGGAGCAGTGGGATCAAAGTACGATTTATCTGCATCCGCAACTGCGCACTGAGGCAATCAAGGAAAAATGGCTAGGGTATCTCAATGACCGCATGATTGTAGACTTGGGCACATTTATGTCCTTTTCTAGTCCCACGTCGGTCTATGTGGATCCGCTGGGATTGGCAACACTGCTGCCCTTGTTTGATCAGCCCCTTCCCTTTCCAGAGCTGTGCGATCGCTATCAACGCTTGGCACCCCTCGACCCCGTCACCCTAGACCCCATTGAACCAAGGGTGGCACGGCAACAACTGCAAGCCCTCTTGACCCGCTTGGAAGTGAGTTTATTTGTTTTGGTCAGCCTACCCTAGGCCCATCCAGCCAAGAGCTTGGGCAAGTGCTAGTCCCAAATAGTTGGCGATCGCATAGCCAAGCAGTCCCAGGGTAATCCCTACCCCCATTAACTGAGGCTGATGCCGACCGGTGGCTTGGGCAACGGCTGTGGTTGGTCCCCCCACTGCGGCTTGGGAGGCAAGGGCAATCAGTTCCACATCCAACTTCAGGAGTGTCCCAAGACCAAAGGTGACAAGACCGTGGGTCAAGACAATCACAGTAGCAAAGAAAATCATGTCCAGTCCCACTGGAATTAGCGAGGGCACATGGGTACCGGCACCAATCACCGTAAAAAAAAGATTCAGGCCAAACATTCCCAAAGCGCCCGTGCCCCGCAGGTAACGCATCCACTTAAATTGCGCCAGCGCCAAGCTGAGGGTGGTAAGCCAGACAATGGTGGGAATTAGCGGCCAAAACTGATGCAGTGCCGTTGACAGGACCAAGATAGCCACAGCCAAGCTGAGGAGAATGGCTAGATCTAGGGGGGCGATCGCTGAGGTGGTGGGCAGGGGAGTCACCGTAGCCGCTTCCCCCTGATCCCGTGGTGGATAAAAATGTGCCAACAGCGAAGGCAGACTCAGCGTGGTGGCCAGCCAAATGGCCGTGAGCAGGTTATCCGCCGTCGTTGCCGCACTAAAGAGCAAATCCGAAAGGTTGAGGGCACGCCCAACCCCCACAAAGTTAATGCTGCCGCCAATATAACTGGCCGCCAAACTGCCCGCCAAGCGGGGGGTATCCCCGAGAAACCGACTGTGGAACAGCACACTGGCAAGGAGCGCACCCACCAAGGTTCCAAAACTAGCAAGGCCAAAGGCTAACAGGGCCGATCGCCCCAAGCGCCGCACATCCTGTAAATTCACCAGCAGTAGTAGCCAGACGATCGCCAACGAGGTGATGGTGCCGTAGATCGTGTCATAGACCGGCGATTGTTGGGGAATAAGACCCAAATTTGCACAGATGGCCGCCAAGATCAAAATGATCAGCGAAGACCCCAAGCGTGCCGCCCAGCGAAAGCGATGCTCTAGCCATAGCCCCAGAGCCGTCAGGGTTAATAGGATGCCCCAAAGGATCAAGTCATCCATGGGGGGGCAACTCCGCTAGCCGCTGTCCCAACCGTGTCGGCTGCTCATAGACCCGCCGCAGGGTATTCACATCCCGCTGTGAAATGGGGGGCGGATCCGCCACTTGGGCAAAATAGAGGGCATCAGTGGGTAGGGGGCTATGTCCCCAAATGCCGAGGGCATGACCCAGTTCATGGCGCAGCGCTGCAAGGACAAACTTGGCAGCTTGAGTCGGACGCACCACGACACGGCAGCGATGGCGCAGCACCCCTTGGCTATCCACAAAGAGTTCGTAGCTGGTTTCAGCAAAGCGGGCGCGGCGGTTATTTTGATCCGTGGGTCGCTGCGAGAGCAAGCGAATATTCGCCGCTAGGCTGGCATCCACAATTTTTAGGGGCAAATAGGCGGACCACTCCTTTACGGCCTGTTCTGCCGCTGCTTGCCACACATGGTTCGGATCCCACGGCGGCGGTTCAATGGCAACGGTGACCGGGAACTCTGTCCACAGTAGATAGCCCACTTCCACCGCTTGGACTTCATCAAAATAGTCCTCACCTTTCCTAGGAATCTCAGCTAGGGAGGGGGGCAACGGATAATGCACTGCTGCTGGCAGTTGGATATTCTGGCGCGTCAGGTTTGCGGTGCCTGCCAAAGACTCCCAATTCCCTTGGGTACCGCCCAGCATCAATCCTAGGGCAACCATGCACACCAAGAACCACCAGCGACGCTTCATCTTTGCTCCTCAACAGGTCTGTACAAAGGGCCAGCCCGGAAATCGCCAGAGAATGATGGGAATTGCCACTGTCCAGAAAAAGGCATTGAGCAAGGCAATTTGACCCGCCAGATTCATCGGCAAATGCAACCATCCCTGCAGCACCCAGCGATCCAAGGGCAAGACCAAGAGCCACATAAAACAAATGACGGCCATTCCGCCCCAAAAGATTGGCCAGCGGGCGTTGCTATTGAAGCCCTCAAAAAAGGTTTGACCCACCAGTTCTTCGAGAATGGCGACGGGGGCAGAGCGGTATTGCCCACCTGTGACTTGGGTAGCGGCGGCGAGTTGCGGAGCATGATCACCGACAACAATGGCGTTGATTTTGACTCGTTGTTGGCGGGCATTGGCCACCACGCCTGCATCTACTGGGGCTTCCCCATCGGTAATGAGGAGCAGTTGGCGGCAGCGATTCGAGATCTGTTGCAGTTGTTGGGTGGCCATGGCGATCGCCCCCGAAAGATTGGTGGCACTGGGATCCACTTGGGCAAGCAAGTCACTGCGATTGAGGGCTTGATCCAGTTGGGTGAGGAGCAGATCACTATTGGTTTCAAACCGCGGCGTCAGAAACACCACATTGCGACCAAAGCCGTGGATCATGACTTCGTTGGGGTTGGTGAGTTCCCGTTGGTTACGTTGTAAGTAGAGCTTGGCAGCGAGCACCTGCTGCGCCATTACAGTTTGCGGTTGATTAAATTGCAACGGATTATTGCCAAACGTACTGCCGCTGAGATCAAGGGAGAGAACAACGGCGACACTAGGGCGTCCCCAATTCAACAGTGAGAAGAGCAACGCCAGCAGGACACAGCCTATGAAAAGAATGAGGGGAATCTGAAAAAGAGGGTAATACCACAGTTGTCGCCGACGAGTCATAACTCACCTAAGGCAAGGTACCGCTAAAGACTGCGAGGGCAGGCCCGGTCATATACAAATGTTGGCTAGGCAAATCCCAGCGAATATGGAGATCTCCCCCCGGCAGTTCAACCGTGGCTTGGGCTTGATCGCCCACAGGACTGAGGCGATGGGTCAAGACGGCAGCGACGAGGGTGGCACAGGCTCCCGTTCCACAGGCAAGGGTGATACCAGCTCCCCGTTCCCAGACGCGCATCCGCAGGCGATCGCTCCCTAGGACTTGCACAAACTCAGTATTGGTACGCTGGGGAAAAACGGGGTGATGTTCAAACTGTGGGCCAAGGGTTGCCAGATCAACCGCAGCGACATCCTCGACAAACGTGACACAGTGGGGATTGCCCATACTCACACACGTCACCAACCACGGGCGATCGCCCACCATTAGGGGCACATCAATCACCTTTTGATCTGCGGCTGCCAAGGTGGTGGGAATCTGCTGCGCCAAGAGTTGGGGTTTACCCATATCCACCGTTACCTGACCATCCGCTTGTACCTCTGGCACAATGAGACCGGCAAGGGTGTCAATGCGGTAGCGCACGATTTCGCCGGCGGAGCGACCCTCAAGGGCAAAAATAAACTTGGCCAAACAGCGAATGCCATTGCCGCACATTTCGGCCACTGAGCCATCGGCATTGTACATCCGCATGCGGTAGTCGGTATCCCCCGTGCCTGTCAGCAAAAAAATCACGCCATCGGCGCCGACCCCAAAGTGGCGATCGCACCAGTGTTGCGCTTGTTCTGGGGTTAAGAGCAGCTCTTCCTGATGGCGGTTGTCAATGAGTAGGAAATCGTTACCTAACCCTTGGTACTTCTGAAAAGATAGGCTCATAAAATTGAAAAGGTACGAGAGGGAAATCCATGACCGACGAATTCAATACGGCACTGCCCAGCATTCGCCAGTTGCAGACCTTCATTAAAGATAGCACCGAGGTTGAAGTCAAGCTCAGCACCAGTGATCTCGTGGTTGGTAAGGTGCGCTGGCAGGATATGAATTGCCTCTGCGTTGTCGATCACTATGATCAACCCACCATTATTTGGAAGCAGGCCATTGTCTTTATTAAACCCAAGCTAGCCTAAGGACCACAGTTGCAGCGCCACTGCCAAGGCCTCTTGATAGACCACCTGCCAAGGCTGCTGATGCTGACGGGCAAGGGCGGCACAGTCTTCGTATTCCGGCTGGACATTGAGCCGCTGTCCTTGGTGTTCGGCTACTTTCACCCGTACTTCACCAAAGACCGTTGCAATGGTTTTAATTTGGCGTTCAAGGATATAGCGCTCCTGTACCTGCCGCCGCAGCCCCAGCGTCGTTGTTTCCCGAAAGAGGGTCTGGACACAGGCGGCCTCAACACTGGGGGGACACAGCACCGTGAGCAACACCCCCAAGCGTGACTTTTTCATCGTAATGGGTTGGTAAAAGACCTCAATCGCACCAGCAGCATAAAGTTGTTCAAGAGTATAGCTGAGGGCTTGGGGTGTCATGTCATCCAGTTGGGTTTGCAGTTCGACAATGGTTTTTGCCGTAGTTGTTTCTGCTGAGTTCGGCAGCGTTCCCAACCAGAGACGCAAGAGATTCGGTAGGGGCAACTCTTGACTCCCAGCGCCTAAGCCCACCCGTTTCAATGTCATCGCTGGCGGCGCACCAAAGCCCTCACTGAGGGCACAGACAAGGGCAGCGCCTGTGGGTGTCACCAATTCTTTTTCAATACCGTTGCTGTAGAGGGGCACTTGGTAGGTTTGGCACAGTTGTAAGACCGCAGGCACGGGCACCGGCAATTGACCATGGGCAGCTTTGACCATTCCGCCGCCCGTTGGTAAAGCAGAGCAGTAAATGCGGCTCACATCAAGGTAATCCAGCCCTAAGCAGGTGCCGACAATATCCACAAGCGCATCCACCGCTCCCACTTCATGGAAATGTACTTTTTCTGGCTCAATGCCATGCACGGCGCCCTCAGCAATGGCCAAGGCTTCAAAAACCTTGAGACTCCAGTCACGGGCGCGATCGCTAAGGTGGGCGGCACGGATTTGCTTTGCAATGTCTGGCCAATGGCGATGGTGATGGGAGTGGCGATCGCGCAGATGCACCTGTGCTTTTAATCCCCGCTGTCCCTTGCGCTGCACTGTTTCAATGGTTAGCTCAAACTCATTGGCAATTCCCAGCTTTGCCAATTGGCTTTGGAGGTAGTCGAGGGGAACCCCCAGATCAAGGAGGGCACCCAGACACATATCCCCCGCCACCCCAGCAGGGCAGTCAAAATAGGCAACCGTCATAGCAAACTCACAGGTGCAGCGGCACTAAGGACTATGATACCGGGTTTATAGTGAGCGAAACTGCGAGGAGACTTACCCTACCGCTGAGGTTTCTGTGGCGATCAACAGCTCATCAACTATAACCGACGGTTGCCACTGGTAGCGCCTCAAGTTAATGCGATCGCCCGCCTCAAAAATAATCCCCTCTGCTTCTAGGCGCCAGCGCTGTAACTCATCCGTCCCTTGGCGTTGGGGCGCGTAGGAGATTTTGCCTTGGGCATTAACCACCCGATGCCATGGAATGTCAGAATTCGGTGCCACTTGATAAAGGGCATAGCCCACATAGCGTGCATGCCGTGGCCAACCACACAGGGCAGCAATTTGGCCATAGGTGGCCACACGTCCTACGGGGATTTGCTTCACTAACCAATAAATTTTTTGTTGAAACGTCAGTGCCTATGTATCTGTCTTCATAAGATTTCATATTTTAAGGCACATTCAACCCCTCTAAATCCGTATTCCTACGGAGGAAAGCATCAAAATGAACCCCCTAGATTAAACATTAAGGGTGGTAACAGGATTACTAAATTCAATTAAGAACACCTGCCCCCGAAAAGATAGATCGGTCATGATTTAAGCAGCAGCAATGCTGAGGCAGGGGAGGGTGGAATTCTTTGCTTTGTGTTGAACCATGATGTGTTTCTCATCTAATTGTTTTTTGCTGAATGATTGCTTCTATGCTTTTTTGACTTGAGCTCCCAATTGTCTTTGTCGATATTCTTGACGCTATTTGATGGAGTCGCCCTATGACCATGACCAGTTCCCGACCCCAAGCCGCCGCTGGCGATCGCTACGGTGTTAACCATCTCCTGCGCAAAAAATACCCGAAACGCCACCATCACTATGCTTTTTGGGACTTCTTTCAATTCGATAGCGATCGCGGTACCTATACCGATTGGAACAATGCCCGTAACCTCCTAGTGACTGAAGACTTCATCATTGGCCTCATTGAAGGCCTTGAAGAGGAAGTTGGCCCTGCCTCCAGCGTCGTCATGTACAAAATTGGTGAAGAATGGGGACGCCGCGATGCCCGCTTCTTCCAAGAGTGGTTTCCCACGGAATATGGCTATGAGCAGGGGATCAAGCAAATGCGGCTTCCCTATGTCCTCGAAGCTTGGTGGTGGCCCTGCACAACCCAAGGCTGGGGCAACTGGGAAGTGGATCTCAGCGAGCAAAAACATGGCTTTATGTTCATCAATATCTTTGATTCCGTTGTGGCCCGTACCTTGGGGGATGTTGGCCGACCCGTGTGCCACCTCTACGCAGGCCTCTTTGCCGGTTTCTTTAGCGGCCTGATTCAAAAAGAACTCAGTTGTATTGAAATCCAGTGCTACGCTATGGGGGAAACCTACTGCAAGTTCCTGCTCGGCAAGCAGGATCGCATTGATGCCGCTGCCTTCTGGCAAAACGAAGGAGCCTCCGCCAAAGATATTGAAAAACGGCTCCGCAGTGGAGAACTGGTCTATGAAAAACCTAAACGGTAATTGGCAACAGCAAGCCGTTGCTGAATTCTTTGAGGAACTGAACTGGCTGGGCTTGGTGCGGCAGCAACCGGTGGCGGAAGCTGTGGTACTCAATTGGCAATCCCTGAAAGTTGGCGAATTTTGGCAGCGGGTCAATTGGCTGGGGCTTGAGGTCAAAGGGGCGATCGCTCCCACGAGTCCCACAGAATGGCCCAGCTATCGCGTCAAGGACTTCTTTGGTCACATCAACTGGGAAGGGATTAGGGTCATCTTGCCTGCGATCTCACCCCCCCTAGAGGAGGAAATGGCGGCTCCCCCCGTTGCTGCCCCTGCCACCCCTTGGGCTGCTTGGTCGGTAGAAACCTTCTTCCGCCAACTCAATTGGGAAGGCCGTCCGGATCAGGCCATTTCCCTCGAGCCGAGTCTGTGCCTCTGGCGCCTATCGGTCAAAGACTTCTGTGCCAGCCTGCCTTGGGCAGGCCAACCCGTAATTGCCCAAGTGAGGAAAGTGGAACCCCCGCCCCCTGCCCCCGTGGAACCCGAAGTCACCCTCTCAGACTTATCAAACCTGTTTTAGGAGATCCCTATGCACACCGAGTTAATGAATCTCTACTACAAAGCCGAAGAAAACTACCTCAGCAATGTGGACATCAAAGTCTTCCGCCACCACATCGAATCGCTCCAGCAGCGGTTGAACACCTATGAATTTCTGCGGGATCATGAAATTGATATCTTTCAGCCTGTGGCCGACACTCTGCAAAAGAAATACCCCACCGAAAATCCCCAAACCCTTGAGCAAGTGTTGCGTCAGGCGATCGCCCTACTGCGCTATGCCGCCATGGCCATGCTCCTGAATAACCCCGAGTTTTTGCAGCATCGGCTCCTCGAGTGGCTCACGGAAGTGGTCAACGCCCACCAAACCCAAACCCTATGGAGCAGTTGCCACGAGCTTCTCAGTGCCCGCCTCAAGGAAATGCTCACCGAGGCTGAACAGGACTTGATTTTGCCGCTGTTGGATCACGCCCAAGCGACCCTTGTGGGCTTGCCAGCGGTGGTCTCTGTCCACGCCTAGATTAGGGTTGGAAGTCTGCTGAAAGTGCTTGTTATGCCTACGAATGAGGATGTCCTATGATCTCTGTTGCTGATTTGGTCAAAGACCCCATCATCCCCGGCAACTACTACGCTGCCGATGCCTATGTACAGGGGGATTTTGAAACAGGTCTGATTGAAAACCGCAAAGGTGCCCGTCTCATTGCTCTACCGGATATTTTGCTCCAAGCCATCTATGCCGGCCTCGATCAGGAAGTGGGACAGGCCAGTGGGGTGGTTCTCTTTAACTGTGGTCGCTGGTGGGGCAAGAACTTTTATCGCCGCTTTGTCGAGGAGGTCAGCGAGTACTATCGCCGTCCCCTTGCGGAAATGGAAATGGTGGAGTTTCTCCAGTGTCTCAAGGAATGCTGGAAGACCCACGGTTGGGGCACGATTGATCTCGATGTGAGCTTCTACCAGCAGGGCTTTTTGGTGGTGAAAACGTGGGACTCCCCCTTTGCGGCGGCGGCTCCCAAAAATACGGGTCAGCCCCAATGCGCTGCCGAGGCGGGGATTTTAGAGTCCTTCTTTAGCCAATTGACTGGTCGCGATCTCCACTGTGTGCAAACCGCCTGTGAAACCCTAGGGGCAACCAATAACCTCTTTGTCTTGGGCTTGCGGGAGCGGGTCGAACCGGCTAAGGCTTGGCTGCAAGAGGGACAGGATCATGACACGATTATGGAGCGGCTGTGTCGCCCTCAAGCCGCTTGAGTATGATCCTAAAGTAACTCTCGATGCGTCATTAAAAGGAGAAAAGAGCAGTGGCCAAAGTTGTCAAACTTGAACCCATCTCGCGGGAAACCACGATTAATACCAATGACAATTTGCTGTCTGCTCTATTGGACTCTGAACTCCATGTGCTCAAGGAGTGTGGCGGGCGTGGAATGTGTGCCACCTGCCATGTCTATATCAAAGAGGGGATGGAGAGCCTCTCCCCAATCAATAAGCGTGAGCAACGCACCCTTGAGGTGATTACAACGGCAAATGCCACCTCTCGCTTGGCCTGTCAGGCACGGGTACTGGGGCCGGGGGTAGTGGTGGAGCTACCCTCAGGGATGTATGTCAACGCGGTTGAAGATATTGAGTCTTTGATTGGGCGGCGGGCTGAGCAGGATATTTTGCACCCCCTCGATGGCCGCGTCTTGGTGGAAGCGGGCAAGCTCATTACCCGCACGATGATTACCCAGTTGAAAGATACCCAAGTGCAGGTGGGGCAATATCTCGCCAATACGTCGGATGCCTAACCAACCACTTCATTTTCATCCTCAGGGAGGCACCATTTATGGAAGACCGTAGTTTAAATTCCCATGACACGCCATCTCGCAGGGGGCTAGCACCTCTAGAATGGGGCGCAACAGGGCTAACGGTTGTGTTGTCGGTGGCGGCGGCTGCGACCCAACAGGCCATTTTGACAGCGATCGCCCCTTTGCCCCTTTCGCTGGCGGTGGGCTTAAACTTAGTGAGCCGTAAAAAACTGGATGACCAGTTCCAAGCCTTTGTGCAGCAACAGGAGGCCAAAATTGCTGAATTGGTGGCGTCCCAAGGGCAGCAGCAGTCAGAGGTCGGCGGCCTCACCCTAGCCCTTAGTCAGGTGCGCGATCGCCTTGAGGATGTGCAACAACAGCTGGCACAGCTGGGTCAAGGGACGCAGCATCTCCACGACTATACCCGCATTCTCGACACGGAGCAAAAACAAATTGAACAGGTTCTCGAGTGCCTGCGGGAAATTGAGAAAAATACCCAAGTGATTCAAACCAACCCCAGCCATGCCAAGGCCTACTACAATCGCGGTCTCACCCATCAGCGGCTAGGGGATGCCGAAGCGGCGATTCTCGACTACTCCGAAGCCATTCGCATTAATGAGAACTATGCCAAGGCCTATCATAATCGCGGCGTTGCTCGCTCGACCCTTGGCGATCGCAAGGGAGCAGTAGAGGATTTGCGCACAGCGGCAAAGCTGTTCTTTGAACAAGGGGACATTAGCAGTTATCAGCGGGCACGGGATCTGGCCAAGCGCATCCATGAGGTGGGGAGTATTGAACAGGAAGACAAGGAAGTCCCCTTAGAAATTCTTTTCTCCTAAGAACCGATTGGCTGTGCGGCTCAATCTGCATGGACAGGGGCGAGATTGCGAATCATTCTGAGAAATGTTTTTCGTTGATGGTTGAGGCTCGTTGTTGGCCACGGCTCGTACTGCCCAAACCTCCCGTTACCGACTGGTGGATCTAGCCGGTCAAGGCCAGTACGGAAAAGTTTATCTGGCGGTCAATCGTGAGTCCGGTGACCTTGTGGCGATTAAGGTGCTCAGCGAGCAGCAGTTGCTGACCCGTGGCTTTTTGCGGGAGTTGAACTTTTTGCTGACGCTACAGCATCCCCATGTGGTGGGTTGTCAGGCGATTGACTATATTCGCGTGCGCCATAGCCCCCAAGTAAGCCGCAGTTTGGTAATGGACTATTGTGCCGGGGGGACATTGCGATCGCTCCTAGAGCAAGAACAGGCCTTACCCCTGACCACCGCTTTGCGCCTCACGTTGGATATTCTCGCAGCCTTGGCCTATGCCCATCATCGCGGCATTCTCCACTGCGATCTCAAACCGGAAAATATCCTGCTGGAGGTGACTGCTACGGGCTGGCAGGCAAAGGTGTCCGATTTTGGTGTCGCACGCCTCATTGAGGATGTCAAGGGCAGCGGTCAAACGGGATCTCCTGCCTATATGGCGCCGGAGCGTTTCTATGGTCAGACGCTGCCCGCTTCGGATCTCTATGCAGTGGGGATTCTCATGTACGAGATGATCGTTGGCGATCGCCCCTTTCACGGCACACCTGCTGAACTCATGACCGCCCACCTTAGCCGTCCCTATACCCTTCCTGAAGGCTTGCCCTTTCTGGTGCGGAGCATTATTACTAAAGCGTTGGATAAATTACCGCAGCGCCGCTATAAAAGTGCAGCGGAAATGACGATGGCGGTGCAATTAGCCCTAGAGGTGATCGAGGCAGAGCGTCATGAGCAGCCGTTGTTGTTCTCTAGGTCACCGGCGGCGGTTTGGCTGGGGGAACCCCAAGGCTATTCTTTAGCGATACCGCCCCAACAGGTTGCTAGTACGGCCACAAGGTTCTATGGGGTGGTGGGCGATCGCCTCTGGGCTTGGCAAGCTAGGGAGACTGTGCCCGAAGAGATGGGTCAATGGCCGCTCCCACCGCTGCCCATTCAACTCTATGGCGGTGAAGTGAGTACTTGGCTGCGAATCAATGTGCTACCCCCCCAGCTTTTCTGCATCCATGACCAGCTTATCCCCCTAGACTGTCGTCTTCACTCTAGCCTCAACCAATTAGCCATTGACGCCACTGGTTACTGGTGTGCAGAAACCGAGATTGATAGCGCAGCAGCGGAATTACAGCTTCATGTCCAACTGATCAATGGTCAAGGGCAGCGGACTCTCCGTTGTCAATGGTATGGACGAACGTTTGTGGATACCCTGCTCCTCAATCGTCGCTATGGCGTGGTGATTAGTCGATCGCACCATCCTGAGACGGAGCATGCCACCACCCATTTTCAACTCTTTGACCGCCGCGGACACTGGCGGCTATACACTCAACTGCCTGCCCACCTGACGTTGCTCACCCCTGCCCACCACCAGCCATGGCAACTAGCGGCCTTTGAAGACCATCCGCAGCAACCCCTGTTGATGCTTCTACATTTGCGCCCTTGGCGGGTTCAACGCTTGGGGCTGCGGTTTCGTCCCCAATTTCTCTGTGCTACCCCTTGGGGATACGTCGTGGCCGGTCGCCATCGTTTGAATTTGGTAACCCATGGCGGCGAAATTGTCGGCACGGCTGAAAGTGAACAGGAGATTTGTGGCCTCGGCTTTACGGGCGATCGCCACCTTTGGTTGATTCGTCACTACCAGGACAAGTATGTCTTGCAAACGTGGGACATTGCCACGTGGGAGATTGACCTCATCCTCTAAGCCAGCAGCCTATGATAGAAAGAATAGCCGTGGGATATGCCCCATGAAACAGCCCCAGATTCTCAAAATTACCCGCAAAGCGGCCAGTCTGAAACAAAAGCAAAAGCAGCAGTCATCTCCCACCACCCTTGATGTTACAGCGACAACGGTAGCCTCTGAACCCGTCGTTGAGGTAGCAGCGGGCGATCGCCACAATGCCGAGGGTCACCAACACTGGTGGAGTGAACGCTGGATTGGTGTGCTAGAGTCCTTTGGCTGGCGCCGACGGCTAGAGCGGGCACGCAATTATGTCCGTGAAGGACGGGTGCTCACCTTGGAATTCCAGGGCAACCAAGTCCATGCTCAAGTTCAAGGCACGGCTCCCGAACCCTATCACGTCAAACTGCATCTCGATGCCTTTAGTGAAGAGCAGTGGCAATATGCCATTGACGGCATGGCTCAAAAGGCTTTCTATGCGGCCAAGCTCCTCGCCGGGGAGATGCCCCCCAGTATTGAGGAGGTTTTCACCCAAGCCGGACTCAGTTTATTTCCCTTTACCAAATTTGACATCCACAGCCGCTGCAATTGCCCTGACCCGGTGAATCCCTGTAAGCACATTGGCGCGGTCTATTACTTACTGGGGCAGTACTTTAATGACGATCCCTTTTTGCTCTTTCAGTTGCGGGGCAAAACCAAAGAGGAGATTCTCCAACGCCTGCGCCACTATCGGGCAACGGCGACTACCCCCTCTATGGTGCCCACCCCCCCACCCCTCTATGAGCCACTGAAAACCGATGCTCCCTTTTGCCAATATCGCCAGCCCCTACCCCCAGAGTTAGTGGTGCTTGTCCCCAGTGGTCAACCCCATGCGGTGCTTTCAGTGTTACCCCCCTTTCCCCATGAGGTTCCCAGTGAAGTGGCGCAGTTAATGGCCACCCTAGAGCAGATGTACAGCAGTGCCAGTCTTGGGGCCTGTCAGTTGGCGATGAGTGAACCGCTGAGAGGAGATGAGGGAACCGAAAGTGAGCCATGAAACCCAACCAGTATGACGGTCAGGGCGAAAATCTCAAACGTGGTCTCAAAGCAGAGGACGCCTTCTTAGAGCTTGCCCGCAAGCAGGGATTCCAAGTTCACCACGCGAGCGAAGCTGCTGATATTCATGAGCACTGGGATTGTTTGTTGATTAAGGGGCATGAGTCCCTGAAAGTGGACATCAAGGCAGTCAAGAAAATTCAACGCCAAGACCCGCAGCCCCAAGATCAATACACTTGGATAGAATTGCAGGGGGTACGTGATCGAGGCTGGTTGTTTGGCGGTCACTCAGACTATATTGCCTTTCAAACGTTGAACTCATTTATTTTGGTGCAGCGCACAGCACTGATAGCGTTTGTGCAAAAGAATGTCGATCTCGCCGTTCTAGTGACCCAACCTACAGAGGCCCTAAAAAAACATCAAGGCAAATATCCTGTGTACCGTCGCTCAGGGCGGAGCGATCGCCTCATCTTAGTCGAAACCGATATTCTAAGACAGCTTCCGGGCAGTATCGAGTGGCTGAATCCCCAGTAACTTCCCCCTTTTCCCCAAGAAAGTCGCGATCACATCCCTTTAGACCAGCGATCGCCCAACCTGTCAATAATATCCACCATGGGTGAATTGCCCCAACCCGCCAGCAGATGGGCAGCAATGGCACACCCCCCTGCACCAACCCCTTCTTTGACAAACCCCTGTTCATAGGCACGCAGGGCAGGATGACGGGATGCGCTGAAATCAAGCTGCGTGTAAATGAGTGGACACTGAACACGCTCTGCCAAGCGGTGAATCTGAGCCGTTTGATCTTCAATCAGCCAGCGGGTTGTGCCCACCACGATTTGTTCGGGACACCAAGGCAGCTGACGCCACTGGGCGATCGCCCGTGCAAAGGCATAGACCGCGATCATTTGCGACCCCCCCGCCAGCAAAACGCCACAGGTTTGACTTGCCCGCAGGACCATAGCCGCCACAACCACCTGCATTGGATCGCCAATCGCCGCTACACAAGTGAAAGGATCCGCATTAGCAGGCAGATGGGCAAGTCCCTGTTGCACGAGTTGCCACTTTTGGGCATGGTTACTCTGGCGGTGGCTGCTGCCCACACAATCGCGAGCAGCAATGCCCAAACTTTCACAGAGGGCAAGGGCAGTAGTGGTGCCGGCAACCACACATTCAGCGATAATCAGCCACGGGTGATGCTGACTCAGCTTGGCGCCCCAAGACCACCCCTGTTGCCAAAGATGCGCCACCATTTGTGGTGCCATCGCTTCACCCGTCGTTAGGCAGCGCGCCGGGGCGCCCCCCAAGTCAATCATCTCGGGCAGACGCGGCAAAGGTAAACCCGCATCAAAGACGTAGAGGGGCAACGCCAAAGCCTCAAGAAGGGCACGACTAATTAGAGCAGGGGAAGCACCCGCCGTCAGCGGCGGCAGGGGATAGTGGTAGTGGGGTTGAATGCCTCGCAGCAGGAACTCGCCATCCGCTAGGGCTGTGGTTCGGCGATCGCTGGGGGTTTGACCCGCTGCCGAGATTCCGGGAATCAATGCCGTTTCCGTAAAGCCAAGAACACAGACTAGGGCAGGAAAGTCGGGGTGCTGGCAGTGGCGATCGCCCCAAGCGCGGGCAATGGATTCTCCCGTGGCAACGCCAATCATACTAATCGACTAATAATTCCCGACCACTGCACCTGCTTGAGGTGTTCACGGCGATAGGAGAAAAAGCATTCAGCATCGCGAAACGTACAGTGGGGAGACAGGGCAATTTGCTCGTCCCTTAGCCCCAATTGCAGCAATTGCAAACGATTCACCCGTGCCACATCCACCCGAAGTCGCTCAGGGTCAGGATCGCGAAAAACTACGGCTGGATCTAGGGCGGCTAAACGGTCGTAAAGCTCCTCACAGTCAGTGGTGTCAGTCACCCCCTCAAGAATGGTCTGCGCCAAGGCACGGGCAACATTCAGCCCCACTTGATAGACCTCACCGCGAATCGCAGGCCCCATGGCAATCCGTAAATTAGCAAGATCACTGCCGAATGCTTGCATCTGCTGGAGCGTGGCCTTAGAGATTTGGATCGCTGTCCCCCGCCATCCCGCATGAATCGCCGCAACCCGTCCACTCGCCACATCGGCAATTAGTAAGGGGACACAGTCAGCACTACACACCCAGAGGGCTTGATCAGACCCTGTGGCCACAAGGGCATCCGCTGCCAATCGTTCATCACGGGCTAAAACTTCTGCTGCCAAAGCAACGCGATCGCCATGCACCTGTTGGGTTCGTAGCGGTGTTGCTGTCGTGCCTAGGGCTGCGGTGAGGGTGCTGAGGTCTTGTCCTTGCCAATCGCGAGTAAAGAAGCCATGGGAAAACCCCTGCAAAAGATCGCAGGTAAGAAAGCGCCCGAGGTCAGTGGTTTGCCAGTGCCACATTGTCAGATCCAATGACAGCTAAACTATGGCGTTCTCGTAGCTCCCTAGAAGGCACGAATCGCCTCCTTTAATACCTCCTCCCTAAGCCTTGAACGTAAAGATTGGGGTGTGCCCAAATCAACAGAATAGTTTAAGATTTCCTCCAGATATTCTTTTAACTCAATGAAGGTAAATAATCCAACAGGCCTTTCAAACGCTACTAACAAATCAACATCACTTTCAGCGTGAGCTTCATCCCGTGCCACTGAACCAAACAGCTGCAGGGTCTTTACTGCAAATTTTTTAAGGGATTCTCGATGGTTTTCTAAGGTATTGATCACTAACTGAGGAGTCACCATTCCAATGTTTCCTTATTCTTTTAATCTGACTGATCCACTGGCTGATGCGGTTCATCGGGGAGAGAGTCCTTAAGGGGTTCTAGGCAGCAGGGGGCAAGTCAAAGAGAACGGTGGTCATATAGCGTTCTGCCCAAGCAGCACCAAAGGCTTTTTCCAGCACACGGCGGGTTTTATCGTTCTGCTGTTGCTGGTGGCAGTAGTGCCGTTGGCCGGCAATCACGGCTTCGGGCTGATCCGTGGGCACAGCTTGCTGGCTAAGTTGACAGTGGAGCGTGAGGTACTCACCAAGGCGATCAAGAAATTGCTGTTCCTCAGTGTCTCCCTGTGGCCGAATAAAAATGCAAAAGGGGGAGAAGATCTGTCCCCAAGGGGGCAACTCACGGGGTTGACTAAAGGTGAGTTTTGGCAAAACACTTAAGGCCGATGTATAGGCAACGGGCAACTCACCCGTTACCGGGGAGAGATCTACAATTGCGGCACTAATTTGCCCTCGGCCCCCCACGAGGTCACAGCCAAACATTGGCAGATCGTAGCGCGGCTCTGGAAACATGACACAGTGCAAAATGTCGAGACTCTCCCCCACCCGTGCCAGTTCAAGATGAAGTTTGCGAAAGGGCGGTGCTTGGTAGCAGTGGTTCTCAATCGTTAGCCGCTCCCCTTCCAGTTTGCCCTCGACATAACCGAGATCCTCAGGCAGGGTATAGGGGGCTAAGGGCAAAGTGCTCTGCCAAATCTGCTCAATGCGATCGGCGAGCCGCTGAATTAGGGGATGCTGGTGTTGACGGAGAGACATAGCCTTGATCCTAACCCAAGTCTGTGCCGCTTGCGAGGGAGCGATCGCCCCCGCTAAACTAACCAAGAGTCTAACAGCCGAGGAATCATGCAAACTCAAATTGCCGCTGCCATTGACCCAAAGCAACTCCAACAGGCGATTCGCGCCAGCCAAGACTTTCTCTTTTCACAGCAATATGCTGAGGGCTACTGGTGGGCAGAATTAGAGTCCAATGTGACCATGACCGCAGAGGTGATCCTGCTCCACAAAATCTGGGGCACCGAACAGCGGCTACCCTTGGCCAAAGCGGAACAGTATTTGCGCAACCATCAGCGGGATCACGGCGGTTGGGAGCTATTTTATGGCGATGGCGGCGATCTCAGCACCAGTGTGGAAGCCTACATGGGACTGCGGCTCTTGGGCGTCCCCGCAACGGATCCCGCCCTAGTGAAGGCACGGCAATTTATCCTTGCCCGCGGCGGCATTAGCAAAACTCGCATCTTTACCAAACTGCACCTTGCCCTCATTGGCTGCTACGACTGGCGTGGGATTCCCTCCCTCCCCCCTTGGATCATGCTCCTGCCGGAGGGTAGCCCCTTCACTATTTATGAGATGTCTAGTTGGGCACGTAGCAGCACCGTGCCGCTGTTGATTGTCATGGATCGCAAGCCCGTTTATGCCATGGATCCGCCCATTACCCTCGATGAACTCTATGCCGAAGGGCGGGCAAATGTGATCTGGGAACTGCCCCGCCAAGGCGACTGGAGTGATGTCTTTATTGGTCTCGATCGCGTTTTCAAGCTCTTTGAAATCCTAAACATTAATCCCCTTAGAGAACAGGGGCTAAAGGCCGCCGAAGAATGGGTGCTCGAGCGTCAAGAAGCCAGTGGCGACTGGGGCGGCATTATTCCGGCGATGCTCAACTCCCTATTGGCATTGCGTGCCCTTGACTATGCTGTGGATGACCCCATTGTGCAGCGGGGGATGGCAGCAGTGGATCGCTTTGCGATTGAAACCGAGACCGAGTATCGCGTCCAGCCCTGTGTCTCGCCAGTTTGGGATACTGCCTTGGTCATGCGCGCCATGGTGGATTCAGGCGTTGCTCCCGATCATCCCGCTCTGGTCAAAGCTGGCGAATGGCTGCTGTCCAAGCAAATCCTTGACTATGGGGACTGGCACGTAAAAAACAAAAAAGGTCAGCCGGGGGGATGGGCCTTTGAATTTGAGAATCGCTTCTACCCCGATGTGGATGATACAGCGGTGGTGGTGATGGCGCTTCATGCTGTGACCTTGCCTGACGAAAACCTCAAACGGCGAGCCATTGAGCGGGCAGTCGCTTGGATTGCCTCAATGCAGTGTCGGCCGGGGGGCTGGGCAGCCTTTGATGTGGACAATGACCAAGATTGGCTCAATGCCATTCCCTACGGCGATCTCAAGGCAATGATTGACCCGAATACTGCTGATGTCACGGCACGGGTGCTGGAGATGGTGGGGCGGTGTCAGTTGGCCTTTGACAGTGGTGCCCTCGATCGCGCCCTTGCTTACTTGCGCAATGAGCAAGAACCGGAAGGCTGTTGGTTTGGCCGCTGGGGGGTGAACTACCTCTATGGCACGAGTGGGGTGTTGGCAGCCCTCTCCCTTGTTGCCCCTCGCTACGATCGCTGGCGCATTCGCCGTGCCGCTGAGTGGTTGGTGCAGTGTCAAAATGCCGATGGTGGTTGGGGTGAAACCTGCTGGAGCTACAACGACCCTTCCCTCAAGGGCAAAGGGGATAGCACCGCTTCCCAAACTGCTTGGGCCATTATTGGCCTTTTGGCCGCTGGCGATGCCACAGGAGACTACGCCACAGAAGCCATTGAAAAGGGGATGGCCTACCTGCTGCAGACCCAGCGCGCCGATGGCACATGGCACGAGGATTACTTCACCGGCACGGGCTTTCCCTGCCACTTTTACCTGAAGTACCACTACTACCAGCAGCACTTTCCGCTGACGGCCTTGGGGCGCTATGCCCGCTGGCGGGGTCTTTTGGCTAATGAGAAAAAATCAGGCTAGAAGGAGCGCAGCTGTTGCTGGTAGGCCAAGGGATCGGTGCCACACAGGGGTTGGGGGGCAACCACACAGTCATTGCTCAAACCAGAGCGAATTAAATTTTCAGCAAGCAACTGGCGATCGCGCGGCGCAGGGTGGGTACTCAAAATCGTTGGCGGTGCCCCTCCCTCCCGTTGCAATTTCTGGAGAAATGTCACCATCGCCCGTGGATCATAGTTGCTGCGAGCCAATAGCCCCAGTCCATAGCGATCGGCTTCTAGTTCCTGCTCACGACTGCGGGGACGCCGAAAGGCAAGTTCCATGGCCATTTGTAGCCCGCGATCGCGATCCAAGCCGGCTGCGGTCATTAACCCCTGAGCGATCGCCATTTGTTGCAGTTGACGAATCACATGGCGCTGATCAATATGGCCAATTTCGTGGGCAATGACGCTGGCTAGTTCCGCCTCGTTTTCCGCCCGCAGCATTAGCCCTGTAGTGACATAGACAAAGCCCCCCATTGTGGCATAGGCATTGACTTGGCGGTCTTGGATGATGTGAAACTGGTAGGGCACACCTCGACGTTCGCCGACATTAACCAAGCGGTCACCAATGCTATTCACATAGTTTTGCGCAGCGGGATTGCGAACAAGGCGCATCCCTTGCCGCAGCATCTGCTCATGGATCTGTTGCCCCAAGGCCACCTCTTGGCGGGGCGAGATATTCGATAGTTGGATGACCTGAATCCCCTGCAACAGTAACCGCTGCCAGAGATTTTGGGCCTGTGCAGCCACAGGATGGAGAGCGATCGCCACCCCACAGACCAAGCTCGCAAAGAGGAGAAACCAACGTTGTTTTTTCACGGCTAATATTTCGCGTAAAATCCACACCCACGCCTAGCGGCTACTTGCCCCCTTCTGACCCCTCTATTTTAGACATTGTTCCCAAGGCTTAACGTTTTTTAATCTCTGGCACCCGTAGCCCTTTACTGGCCAGCCACTCTGAATTAAAGAGCCGCGATTGATAGCGGGAACCCCCATCGCACAACACAGTAACAATTGTGTGACCGGGTCCGAGTTCCTTGGCGAGGCGTACCGCTGCCCCCACATTAATCCCGACGGAGCCACCCATAAAGAGGCCATCGTAGTGCAGCAGTTGATAAATGATCTCAAGGCACTCTTGATCCTCAATTTGAATCGCATCATCAATGGGAGCGCCTGCTAAGTTGGCGGTAATGCGGCTATTGCCAATGCCTTCGGTAATGGAACTGCCACTGCTACTGAGGGTGCCCGTTTTCGCATAGCTATAGATGGCACTGCCCATGGGATCAGCAATCACAGTGCGAATGGTGGGATTTTTTTCCTTGAGGTACATCGCCACACCTGCATAGGTGCCTCCCGTGCCAGTGGCTGCTACCCACGCATCAATGTGGCCATCGGTCTGCTGCCAAATTTCCGGTCCTGTGGTTTCGTAGTGGGCTTGGCGATTGGCAAGGTTATCGAACTGGTTCGCCCAGATGGCATTCTCCATCTCAGCAGCAATACGGCCAGAGAGCTTTACATAGTTATTGGGGTCTTTGTAGGGCACAGCGGGAACGGGGCGCACCTCGGCACCTAGGGTACGCAACAGATCAATTTTTTCTTGGGATTGGGTATTGGGAATCACAATCAGACACTTGTAGCCCTTGGCATTACAGATGTGGGCTAGGCCAATGCCCGTATTGCCTGCTGTGCCTTCGACCACCGTACCACCGGGTTTGAGAAGGCCCTTTTTTTCAGCATCTTCAATAATGTAGAGGGCAGCCCGATCCTTAACAGAGCCACCGGGGTTGAGGAACTCTGCCTTACCGAGAATTTCACAGCCCGTGAGGTCGCTAAAGTAGTTGAGGCGAATCAGCGGCGTCTGCCCGACGGTGCCGACAAAACCCTGTTTAATATCCATGCCGTCGTTGTTTTAAGTTAACTGAATACTTTTATCGTAAAGGGGTTTGCCGCCAGAATTGCCTTGAGGGGGAGCGTGACGGAGTCAATCGCGAAGTGTGCCTTTGGCATTCACCTTTGCTATGATTGGAGATCCTTGGAGAGGTGGCAGAGTGGTTGAATGCGCTTGACTCGAAATCAAGTTTAGGGTAACACCTAACGGGGGTTCGAATCCCCCCCTCTCCGTTGATGTCGGCGATGGCTTAGAAAAATGGATACCTCGCTTTAGCTAGCGATAGATGTAGTGGCACGACTGACCTAGAAGCTTGGCTAATAGAACCTGTCAAGCTCGAAAAGTCCTATAAATTGATTACATCAAAAAGTGTAATCTCATTCAGGAGTCTCTCCTTTGCCAGTTCTGCATATCGAGGATCAATTTCAACGCCGACGCCTTTTCGTTTGTTGGCAAAAGCTTCCACCAGTGTTGTGCCGCTGCCACAAAAGGGATCGAAGACGATATCCCCCGGAAAACTAAAGAGCTTGATACATCGTCTCGGCAGTTCCCTTGGAAACGGTGCAGGGTGACCAATCTTTTTTTTGCTTTCGCCGCTGAATGTCCATAGCCCGTTTGTCCATTCCATAAATTCTTCCCGAGTAATATCGGCCTTTTCATCGGACTTGCGCCGCCACTCCTCTTTGTACAACACCACAATTAACTCCACAGGCGCAATCACATAGGGTGCTGAGGGCGACATCCACGATCCCCAAGCCGTCCGCCGCGAAATATTACCCTCATTCCAGACAATGGTGGACTGATATTTCCAGCCAACCTCTTGAGCCAAAACCGTCAAATCCGCGCCAACACTGCGCTGTCCCCCTTTGTTTTTATCGAGGGGAATGTTAAGGCAAAACCGCCCGCCCGTTTTTGTCCAGTGAAAACAGTTGGACAGCCAAGCGCGACTAAATTCTAGATAATCGCTGTAGGGGACATTATCTTTGACTGAGCGATATTCAAGACCCACATTGTAGGGCGGGGAAGTCACAATCAGGTCAATAAAAGGCTCAGTAAATAAATCAGCATCAAGGCTATTGGCATTGAATAGCCATGTATCTTTCATTTGAAAGAAGGCTTCTTTTTTTGAGATGAATGGCATTGAGTTTTCCCAAGATTAAGAGGGTTTCCATAGCTCTACCCCATCTCGCTGATCAATCCCCTGCAAGAGTACCTTGACCACTTCATCGCGAGCCGTGGGCAGTACTTTACCCGTAAAGTCGGGGTGAATCGGCAATTCGCGGTGCCCGCGATCGATGAGTACCAATAACCAAATGGCACTGGGGCGACCGTAATCATGGACGGCATTGAGGGCAGAGCGAATCGTGCGGCCACTAAAAATCACATCATCCACCAAGACCACAATCCGCCCAGAGAGATCCACGGGAATCAGGGTCTGACGCGGTGTGCGCGGGCCAATGCGATCCAAGTCATCGCGATAAAACGTGATATCCAACTCACCAATGGGGAGGCTCACTCCTTCCAGTTGTTCAACTTGTTGCCCCAACAGCTTGGCAAGGGGAACCCCACGGGTATGAATCCCCAACAACACTAATTTGTCGAGGGCATCGCGAGCCTTCTCCACCACTTGGGAAGCTAAGCGCGTGACAGTGCGCCGTAGATCATCGGCACTGAGAATTTCAACGACTTCACCAGCCATAGCCGTCACGGTAGGGAATTCACAGATTTTAGCGAAATTCCCGCAAAAAGAGACCCTACGCCAAGCGGGTAGGGCCAAAGACGCAGTTAGGAGGTATCTTGCTTCCCTACGATACTGCCGATATTTTGGGGGAGCGAAAGCTTTTACCAATTCTTTAGATTTGGCGCAATTAACTGTTACAATACACGAGAAACTGTTATTTAGAATACCAAATCTTAGGGCTGCTTTCTCAAATGGGCGAGGACGTGGTTTTGACCGTTTCAAGCGCCTTCAATCCTTCTGAACAAGATTTTGGGTGGCTCGCTCCTCTGTTGCTCGACTACCCTAAAAGCTAGGTAAGAATTCGTTAGAAATTGGGCAATGACCAGCACTCCCTTTCGTATTTACGCTCCCTTTGAACCGACGGGAGATCAACCCCAAGCCATTCAAAAGCTCGTCGCCGGCGTACGGGCGGGATATCGCTTCCAAACATTGCTGGGGGCAACGGGCACTGGCAAAACCCACACGATCGCCCGCGTGATCGAGGCTCTTGGTCGCCCAACCCTTGTGCTGGCTCACAACAAAACCCTTGCGGCGCAACTGTGCAATGAACTGCGCTCCTTCTTTCCAGAAAATGCCGTCGAGTACTTTATCTCCTACTACGACTACTATCAGCCTGAGGCCTACATTCCCGTTACCGATACCTACATCGAAAAAAGTGCCTCGATTAATGAGGAAATTGATATGCTGCGGCACTCCGCTACCCGCTCCCTCTTTGAACGGCGGGATGTGATTGTGGTTGCCTCGATTAGTTGCATCTACGGCTTGGGTATTCCAGCAGAGTACCTCAAAGCCGCGATTCCCCTCGAAGTGGGCAGTGAAATGGATCTGCGGCAACTACTGCGGCAATTGGCGACAATTCAATACACGCGCAACGATGTGGAACTGGGGCGGGGGCGCTTCCGTGTCAAGGGAGATGTTTTAGAAATTGGCCCAGCCTATGAGGATCGCATCATTCGCGTGGAGTTTTTTGGTGACGAAATCGAAGCCATCCGCTATCTCGATCCCCTGACGGGGGAAACATTGCAGAGTGTCGAACGCCTGAATATCTATCCCGCGAAGCACTTTGTCACCCCTGCCGAACGCCTTGAAGCGGCTTGTGCTGCCATTGAAGCGGAACTGCAAGCCCAAGTGGCTTACTTGGAAGCCCAAAATAAACTCCTTGAAGCACAGCGCCTGAGTCAACGTACCCGCTATGACTTGGAAATGCTGCGACAGGTGGGCTACTGCAACGGTGTCGAAAACTACTCACGCCATCTCGCAGGCCGCGCAGCGGGGGAACCGCCGGAGTGTTTGATTGATTATTTTCCTGAGGATTGGCTGTTGGTGGTGGATGAGTCCCATGTAACGGTGCCGCAAATTCGCGGGATGTTTAATGGCGACCAAGCGCGGAAAAAAGTGCTGATTGATCACGGCTTTCGGTTGCCCAGTGCGGCGGATAATCGCCCCCTGAAGGCGGAGGAATTTTGGCAAAAGGTGAAGCAATGTATCTTTGTCTCGGCAACCCCCGGCGATTGGGAATTGGCGGTGTCTGAAGGGCAAGTTGTCGAGCAAATTATTCGGCCGACGGGGGTCGTGGATCCAGAAATTTTTGTCCGTCCCACCCAAGGACAGGTGGATGATCTCTATGGGGAGATTCGCCTGCGGTGCGATCGCCAAGAGCGGGTACTGGTGACCACTCTCACGAAACGAATGGCCGAGGATCTCACGGAATACTTCCAAGAACGGGGGGTGCGAGTGCGCTATCTGCACTCAGAAATCAATGCCATTGAGCGCATTGAAATTCTTGAAGCCCTGCGCCAAGGGGACTTTGATGTGTTGATTGGTGTCAACCTGTTGCGGGAGGGACTGGATTTACCCGAAGTGTCCTTGGTGGCCATCCTTGATGCAGATAAAGAGGGCTTCCTGCGGGCGGAGCGATCGCTGATTCAAACCATTGGCCGTGCTGCCCGGCACGTCCGTGGACAGGCGATTCTCTATGCCGACACCCTCACCGACAGTATGCAAAAAGCCATCCAAGAAACGGAGCGCCGCCGCGCCATTCAACTGGCCTACAACCAAGCCCACGGCATTACTCCCCAGCCCATTGTCAAGAAAACCAGCAATGCCATCTTGGCCTTTTTGGATGTGTCTCGCCGCCTCAATGCCGAGTCGGTGCCTGTCTTATCTTCCCAAACCTTACAGGAACTGAGCCTAGAGGACATCCCCCAACTGATCCAAGACCTTGAGGCGAAAATGAAGGCGGCTGCCCAAGAATTGGCCTTTGAGGAGGCTGCCCGCTACCGCGATCAAATTAAGCGTTTGCGCGATCGCCTCGTGGGGCACCCCTAGAATTATGAACTTTTGTAATAGTTCGCAACAGTCCGTAAACAGGAGCGAAGGGGGAGAAACCCTACCGTGATAAGCTAAGTACGATTTTAGATCCGCGCAATTTCGGCTGGCGTTCGGGTTGACGCTAGTTTTACCAGTTCTAGGAGTAAGAAAAACCTATGCGTGATGCCGTCACCACACTGATTAAAAACTATGACTCCACCGGTCGCTACCTCGATCGCGATGCTGTTGACAGTTTGCGCTCCTACTTTAATTCCGGTGCGGTACGGGTTAAAGCGGCAGCAGTGATCAATGCCGATGCCGCAGCCATTGTGAAGGAAGCGGGTTCTGCCCTCTTCACAGAGCAGCCGGAACTGATTCAACCCGGCGGCAATGCCTACACCACACGCCGCTACGCCACCTGCCTGCGGGATATGGACTACTACCTACGCTATGCCACCTACGCCATTGTGGCCGGGGATGTGGATGTCCTCAACGAGCGCGTCCTCGAAGGTCTGCGGGAAACCTACAACTCCCTTGGGGTGCCCATTGGACCAACGGTGCGCGGTATTCAAATCATGAAGGAGATTGTGCGCGATCGCGTGGCAGCGGCGGGCATCGAGGACACGAGTATTGTCGAACAACCCTTTGACTACATGTGTCGGCAACTGAGTGAAGTGAATATCTAGTTTGGCCAAGGTAGAAGACTCTGCAACAATAGAGGGCGGTGGCATTGGCGATCGCCCCTTCGTTGTCCTGTGCAGCAAGTATGAAAATTCGCATTGGTAATGGCTACGACATCCATCAATTGGTGCCCGAGCGGCCTCTGATTTTAGGCGGTATCAAACTAGAACACACCTTGGGACTCTTGGGGCACAGTGATGCCGATGTCCTCACCCACGCCATTATGGACGCCCTTTTGGGGGCCCTCAGCCTTGGCGATATTGGCCATTACTTTCCCCCCAGTGATCCGCAGTGGGCAGGGGCAGATAGCCAAGTCTTGCTGGCGAAAGTAGCGGCACTGATTGCAGAACGGGGTTGGCAAGTGGGCAACATTGATGCCGTAGTGGTGGCAGAGCGTCCGAAGCTGAAACCCTACCTCGACCAGATGCGCGATCGCCTTGCAACCACCCTAGGGATCGATCGCGACCAGATTAGTATCAAAGCCACCACCAATGAAAAACTGGGGCCAGTGGGGCGTGAAGAGGGCATTGCTGCCTATGCCGTGGCGCTGCTCCAGTCAGAAGCTTAAGATGAACTACTAGCTAACATACAGGCTGTAGTGAAAATCCGTTTGCTCGCACTGGCTTTGCTGGAGATTGGCATGGCGAAAATTGGCCCAGCGACAGATGGCATGACTGAGGTTGGCGCGCACAAAAAGGGCATGGGAGAAATAGCCCCGCGTCAGTCCTGCATAGGCTAAATTGGCCGCATAGAAGTTGCAGCGGTAAGCCTGAACCCCCTCAAGACAAGCCTGCACCAGTTGCGCAAACCGCAGCGTAGCTTCATTGAGACTGGCTGCCATCAACAGCGCAAAGGAAAAATCACTGGCAGCGGCGCGGGCATGGCTGAGATCTGCTTGACACCAATTGCTGTGGCGACAATCCGCCTGCTCAAGGGTGACCCAAGAGAAATCGGCATAGGTCAACCGAGCGTACTGCAAGTTGGCCAGTTGAAAATTTGCCCGCTGGGCAGTGGCGCGATCGCCCGCCACTTTTAAGAACAACGCCCCTCGGCAATCGGCATCATCGAGGTTCGCCGCTGTCAGATCCGCCTCATAGAGGTTAGCAAAGCGCAAATCCCCGTGGGCAAGGTTCACCTCTCGCAGACAGGCACGGCTGAGATTGCAGCCCCGCAGGTCATAGCCCCGCAGATCCATGCCCGTAAGATTCATTTCACTCAAATCTACAGTAAGCTGAGGATAAGCTCGCCGCCATTCGTTCCAGAGGTCTTTTCCCCCCCGCAGGCGATCGCTCATTACCTGATTTAAGTGCCCTTTGATCATCATTCTTGCCTTGAGATTCTTCACATTTCGTTATCATGGCGCGAAATTTGATAGAATTTCGTCTATGTAGCCCTATCGCTGACGAAAGGAGAATGGGTTTGAAACAAGCAACCCTACATCAGCTTAAGGTTTTTGAGGTCACTGCTCGCCACGGAAGTTTTACCCGCGCTGCCGAGGAACTCTTTCTGACGCAGCCCACCGTTTCGATTCAAATGAAGCAGTTGACCCGTGCCGTTGGTATGCCCCTCTTTGAGCAAGTGGGCAAGCGGCTCTATCTCACAGAAGCCGGCAAGGAACTACTGGCCACCTGCCAAGACATCTTTGAGCGCCTTGAGCGGTTTGAAATGGCCGTTGCCAATCTCAAGGGTCTCAAGCAGGGACACTTGCGGCTGTGTGTCATTACCACGGCCAAATATGTGATTCCGCGGCTGCTGGGGCCATTTTGCCAGCGCTATCCGGGGATTGATGTCGCCCTGACGGTCACCAACCATGAACAGGTGGTAGAGCGCATTCGAGGCAATATGGACGATCTCTATATTCCCAGTTGCCCACCGGAGAATGTGGATGTGGAGTGCCACCGCTTTTTGGATAATCCCTTAGTGGTGGTTGCCCCCAGTCACCATCGCCTCAGTGGCCGCAGTAAAATCCCGATCCAAGAACTGGCGGGAGAACCCTTTATTATGCGGGAGCAGGGATCGGGCACCCGCCAAGCGGTGGAGAAGCTCTTTGCAGAGCACGGTGTGCCGATCAATATCCGCCTTGAGCTGGGAAGTAACGAGTCCATTAAGCAGGCGATCGCTGGCGGCCTAGGGATTTCTGTCCTGTCTCACCACTGCTTAGCCCTTGATCGCGAGTCCAGCCAGTTGACGATTCTCGATGTCGAACATTTCCCGATTCAGCGGCACTGGCATTTGGTCTATCCTGCGGGCAAACAACTGTCGGTCGTGGCTCAGGCCTTCTTTGACTATGTGTCCACTGAGGGTCGGGAGATGATTGAATCGAGCCTCACCTATCCCAGTGTGGCGGCGCCGGCCAAGGAACTCAATCCTGTCTAGCATGACAACCCTCCAATTTCTCACCTTTCCCGATCCGCCGATCGCGGCCGATCACAGCCTTCTATTGCTCCACGGCTGGGGTGCCAATGCCGCAGATCTGATTTCCCTTGGATCGTTGCTGGCTCCCCAAGCCCAAACCTATGCAGCGGAAGCTCCCTTTCCCCATCCTTACGTCCCCCAAGGGCGGATGTGGTACGACCTGAATCAGCACGATGCCCGCAGTGGCTCATTACTGCTCGATGAGCGGGCAACGGATCTAGCCACCAGTGAAGCGGCACTGCGGGAGTGGATTGCCAGCTTGCCCATTGATCTCAGCCGCACAATTTTAGGGGGATTTTCCCAAGGGGGAGCATTGACATTGGTTGTGGGGTTAACGTTGCCTTTAGCGGGATTATTGGTCTTTAGTGGCTATTTAGTGCGCCCGCCAGTGGTGACAGCCACCTCGCCACCCGTGTTGATGATCCATGGCACAGCGGATCCTGTGGTGCCCTTTGCCAGTGCCCAAGCCAGTTGGCAAGCCTTGCAAGCCGCAGGAGTGAAGGGAGCGTTTCATGCCCTACCCATGGCCCATGAAATTAATGGAGACGCGATCGCGATCGCCCGCCAGTTTATTGAGAAGACCCTGCCTAACATCAACTCAAATTGAGTAACCCATAGGCAAGCAAAGCGCTACCGATCGGAACTGTGAGATTATCAACCCCTCGCCAAGCAATCAGTTCCAAAAGGGTCGCACCCAGACCTACTAAGGGGGCAATCCAGAGCAACTCTAAGGCCGCAATGGGGGTGAGGGATAGAGCCGCCACCACGGTACTCACACAGAACATGGTCAGGGTTCCTTCCCAGCTTTTACTGGTTCGCGGCAGGGGATGGCGTCCCCAGTTAATCCCCACAAGGGCAGCCAAGCCATCTCCCCAAGCCATCACTAAAATTCCCAGAACCGCCAGTTCCGGCAGCGTGTTCCAAAAGAGCGCCATTAATGTGCCAATACTCACCGCATAAAAAAAGGTGCCCCAGCTTTGGCGCCCCACGCCACTAATACTGGGAAAAATCGGTATGCGGTAAGAAAGCAGTGTGACGACGCCAGCGATCGCTGCGGCCACAATTCCCCAACTCGTGGGTACCCCCAAGGCATAGGCAATGAGAATCACTTGACCCGCACCAATGTGAACCACTTTCCGTGACCATTCCTTGGCATTGGGAAACCAAGCGTGAATCAGTTCTGCGGTTAACAGCACCAAGCCCAGCCAACTTGTGACCAAAATTCCTGCCCAGAACATTGTCATTGCTATCCTCAGATGGCCGTGGCTCCTTACTGTGTCTGCTGGGCAAAAAACTGGGTCACAATCTCAAGGATGCGATCGCTCGCATGACCATCGCCAAAGGGATTAATCGCCGTCGCCATGCGGTTGTAGGCCACTGGATCCGTGAGCAGTTCAATGGCTGCCGCTGCAATCGTATCTGCAAACGTGCCCACCAGTTTAGCAGTGCCAGCGGTGACCGCTTCCGGCCGCTCAGTGGTTTCCCGTAACACCAGTACCGGTTTACCAAGGCTAGGGGCTTCCTCTTGGAGACCACCGGAATCCGTCAGCAGGAGTGTTGATCCCTTAATCGCTGCCACAAGAGCAGGATAGTCCAGTGGCTCCGTCAGAAAAACGCGAGGATGATGCCCCAAATAGGCTTTGAGGGGTTCACGCACGGTGGGATTGCGGTGCAAGGGCAAGAGCAAAGCGGTATCGGGAATCGTGTTTAAGATTTTCAGGAAACCATTGGCAATGTCTTCTAGGGGGGCACCCCAGTTTTCCCGTCGGTGAACGGTGGCGAGGATCACGCGATACTGTTGCCAGTCAAGGCCGGGGACATGGCACACTGGCTGGCGATCGGCCACTTGCAGCAGCGCATCAATCACGGTATTGCCCGTCAAGTGAATACTACCCGTGACCCCGGCCGCCTGAAGATTCTTGACGGCTTGTTCCGTAGGGGCAAAATGCAACTGCGCTAATTGGGAAATAAGGCGGCGGTTGGCTTCTTCTGGATAGGGGTTGTAGAGATCGTCGGTGCGCAAGCCCGCTTCCACATGGCCGACAGGAATCTGCTGATAAAAGGCGGCAAGGGTAGCGGCAAAGGCGGTTGTTGTATCCCCCTGAACCAAAACAAGACGGGGCAGGAGTTCTTGATAGAGTTGCTCAAGGCCTTGGAGAGCACGACAGGTGATTTCGGTCAGGGTTTGCTTGGGCTGCATAATGGCCAAGTCCCGATCTGCCCGCAGGTCAAACAGTGCCATCACTTGATCCACCATTTCGCGGTGCTGTCCCGTGAGGACAACGTAGGGTTCAAACAGGGGCGATCGCTGGAAGGCTTGAATGACCGGTGCCAATTTGATTGCCTCCGGGCGCGTACCCAACGTAATGCAGATCGGGATCGAGGAAGCAATCATAGCCGTCTAAATACCAAAAATAATAACTTTAGTGTACCGAGAAGCGAGCGTCAAAAAAGTGTCTAGTTGCCACTGCCCATGATTCCGTCGTTCGCCAGTCTTTTTCTAAAGCATGGAGTCTTAAGGAATGCCTGCGCGTCGCCCCTCCGTTACTTCTCCCATAGGGAGTCTTACAGTGGTAGGGGTGTGCCATCTTGGTGGGAAGGACTGTATGTTAATAATAGAAGGGAATGCACCGCCATTGCGCTCGCTGAGGTGGCCATGATTGAAATGACCGTTGCTGGGATTGCCCTCGATGCCACTAACCGTCGCACTCCAATTGTCTTACTCAAAGACGGTGCTGGACGGCGAGCACTGCCCATCTGGATTGGTGATAATGAGGCGCGGGCAATTTTAATGGCCTTGGAAAATCAACGAGCACCGCGACCGATGACCCATGATCTGATGGTCAACATTCTCAACGAATGGAATATGACCCTAGAACGGGTGGTCATCCATTCCTTGGAAGACAACACCTACTATGCAGTGCTCACCCTGCGCCAAGGAGACATTCGTAAAGAGATTGATGCTCGTCCGAGCGATGCCATTGCCCTTGCCCTGCGCTGTGATTGCCCGATTTGGGTGATGGAAGCGGTTGTTGCCGATGCCTCGATTCCCGTCGATCGCGATGCTGACGAGGAAGAACGCCAAGCCTTTCGCCGCTTTTTAGATTCGATTCGCCCTGAAGATTTTATTCAGCAGGGCCGGGGAATGGAAGAGGATTCCTCCGCAGGCTAGAATGCGCTACCGCCGCTTTGGTCGCACGGGGCTGAACCTCTCGGTTTTTTCCCTTGGAACGATGCGCGCCTTGGGCAGTCCAGAGGTGATGCAGGCGGTCATTGAGGGGGCGATCGCCCACGGCATTAACCACATTGAAACCGCCGCCGCCTACGGTGCCAGTGAGGCCTATATTGGTCGTGCCCTCAAGGCACTGGGTCAGCCCACCGTTTTTATCACCACTAAACTCTTGCCCCAAGGGGATGCGGATCACGTCCAGCGGCAAATTGCTCAATCCCTTGAGCGTCTTCAAGTCTCACGGTTAGATGGTGTCGCCCTCCATGGCCTCAACACCCCTGAGCATCTCGCATGGCTGAGCACTGAGGGGATGGCAATGCTGCGGCAGTTGCAAGCAAAGGGGGTAATTGGTGCTTTAGGCTTTTCCAGTCATGGATCGTTGTCTGTGATTTCGCGGGCGATCGCCAGCAATCAATTTGATTTTGTCAATCTGCATTACACCTACTTTCAGCAACGCAATGCCCCAGCGATCGCCGCTGCCGCTGAGCGGGATATGGGGATTTTTATCATTTCGCCAGCCGATAAAGGGGGACAACTCTACCGGCCTTCCCAACGGCTCCAAGATCTCTGTGCGCCCTTTCACCCTCTCCATTGGAGCTATCGCTGGTTGCTGAGTCAGCCTGCCATCACCACCTTGAGTATTGGACCTGCCACCGTTGCCGAGTTGGCCTTTCCCTTGGCCGTGGCTGATCAGGTGGCACCCCTGAGCGCTGAAGAGCAAGCGGTGGGCGATCGCCTGCAAGCAGTGATGCAGGAAACCTTGGGCACCGATTTGTGTCAACAATGTTATGCTTGTTTGCCCTGCCCTGAGGAAATTCACATCCCCGAAGTGCTGCGGCTTCACAACTTAGCCGTCGCCTACGACATGACAGAATTTAGCAAGTATCGCTATGGGATGTTTGGTCGTGCCGGGCATTGGTTTCCCGGTCAACCCGCCAACCGCTGTACTGAATGTGGCGATTGTTTGCCCCGCTGTCCCAGTGGCTTGGAGATTCCTCGGCTATTGCGCGAAACCCATGAGCAGTTGCAGGGCACCTCGCGATCGCGCCTTTGGCAGGGGATTTGATGAATAAGGGAAAATCAAAAACAATGTCGATCAACCAGATTTTGAAGAACAATTGAGAGTTGAGGACGAGGTAGTCACAAGGGCTGAGCCGATTGAGAATGGACTTGACAAGAGTTGCAAAAATGCCGTAACTTATTTTTTCTTGTTTTGAGGGAAGAATACGACATTTCTTCCCTTTTTCCTAGCCTCTTAAACTATCTTTCAACACTTCTGGTTTTCAGGATATTGGGGTACGTTAGGGTTTGTGAGTTGGCTGAGTCAGTACTGTTTGCCCGCGTTAGAGAAACGTTCGTTGTTGATGATGGATAATGCACCGATTCATCCGAAAGGGGCGATTCAGGCAGTGGTGAAAGCGGCGGGTCACGAGGTGTTATTTTTACCGAAATACTCTCCTGATTTGAATGTGATTGAGCACGACTTTAGTGCGCTGAAACGAGCGCGGATGTATGCAGGGTCAAACAGTTCGATTGATGAGGTGATTCGCAAGTATTGTGCTGGATAATGTCTCATTCTTTATTAGAATAGCTATAAAATTGATCTAGAAGATTGCGATCGTCCTTCGGGGCGATCGAGGATTGAAACGACACTGACAGCATCAAAGCGATCGTCCCCGGGACGATATGACAGGATTTCTAAACCAATTGGCTCCCCAGTCACCCCATCCTTGAACAAAATCACCCCATCTCCAAGTTCTGTCGCAACCTGGTTTCTTCGTGGAACTTGCCAGAATACACTTAACAGCTCTGTTTCTGGCTCATAAAATACTCTTATTTGAGCCACACTGTCTCCCCTTCTTTAATGGCGTCAGTTTGATAAGCAGTGATTAAAAAACCATCTCCATTTAAGCATCGTGCCACTGCAACAACCCAACGTTTTTCTCGCTGTACCCGATAAAACAATAATACTCCTGAATCTCGGCTACTGCGACGAACCTCATCTGGTGTAGAAAGAGCTAACCGCACACAATCTTCCAACTCTTCAATATCAGGGTGCTTGATGAGCAGCCGTTGCCAATACTCCTCAATTGAAAAGGGGGCAAAAATATGGAGAGTAGGGAACTCGAATCCCTGACCTTCGCGGTGCGATCGCGACGCTCTACCAACTGAGCTAACTCCCCAGTTCTTTCTTTAATATACGGTAAACGAGGACACGATGGTCTTAAATTGGTCTTCTACCTTTGGCCAGCGCTCCTCGGGAGCTGACACACTCAAGGTATAGACCTTTCCTCGGCTCACAGCAATACTCGATAAATTGTGTCGCTGCTGAGCATTGTCCCCATCCCCCGGCAGAGTGACGGCATACTCCAGAATGTAGTAGGTCTTATCATCTGCCTTTTGGGAGCTAGCGGAAATCAGGGCAGAACTGCGCCCGCTTTCAGTTGGGGCAATGATATTGCGCAGCAGGCGATCGCCCACCTCCTCTGGTGACCCCAATTCCTCAAGAGACTTTGTGCTGGAAACCGTATTCACGACCACACTGACGTTTTCTGTCGTCTCGATAATGTCGTGAAAGACCACATCCACGGGGTCATCCACCTGTACTTGTACCCAACCGCGGGGGTAGAGAAACTCATAGCCATCGTAGCTATCCACATAGGCCTGTAGCCCACTGGTGGCCGAACACCCTCCCAGCAGCACCACAAGAATCGCCAACGCTGTGGCAAAAAACCGTTGAATCATACCGTCCTTTTGCGCTGTTCTTCCCTATTGTGACACCGAAGCTGGCGTAGCGGGGCGGCGCAATTCCTCTGGATGTGAGGGGGGAATGCCCTCAATCGTAATCAGTGACTCCGTTACCGCTCGCACAATGGGAATCGCCACCGTTGAGCCATAGGCATCATCCCCCTTGGGTTCATCCACTACCGCCAAAATCACATACTGCGGCTGATCAAGGGGAAAAATAGCCGCAAAGCTCGTGATGCGCAGATTGCTGTAGGTACCGCCAATTGCTTTTTGTGCTGTGCCGGTTTTACCCCCCAAGCGGTAGCCGGGAATATGGGCGGGTTTCCCTGTACCGAAGCGCACAACTTCTCCCAGCATTTTGACCACTGCTTGACTGGTGCGCTGCGAGAAGACCCGTCGAGGGGGGCGTTGCTCAAGGCGTTTTTGCAGTTGGCCATTTTCATCGTAGAGGCCATCAATGACATGGGGAGTGACCATCTCTCCCCCGTTGGCGATCGCCCCCAATAGTTGAGCCAAATGCAGCGGGGTCAGGGAAAAGCCTTGGCCAAAGGCCGTTGTTGCCGGTTCAATGGGGTAGTTAATAAATTGCTCCGGGGGCTTTAATTGAGCGGCGGTTTCAAAGGGGAGATCACTGCCCACCTTCTCGGTCAGCCCCAAGCGATGCAGATAGCGATAGTAGTGGCGGGCGGGAATGCGGTTCATCATGTGCACCATGGCCACATTGCTGGAGTAGGCAAGAATTTGGGCAATATTGAGGGCACCGCGGCCGCCCCGCTGACTAAAATCACTGTTTTGAATTGGCCAGCCCCCCACCGTAATCCGCCCCTCATCGGGTAGCACTGTATCGGGAGTAATGGCATTGAGTTCAAGGGCGATCGCGGTGTTGATCGGCTTAAAGGTTGATCCTGGCTCGTAGAGATCCGATACCGCCCAGTTGCGAAACAGTGCCGGATCAGCACGGTAGTAATGATTGGGATCGTAGGAAGGTTCTGAGACCAGTGCCCGCAGTGCACCAGTTTTCACTTCTAGGACAATGACCGTGCCCCGCTTAGCGTTGAATTTGCGTAACTGCTGTTGCAGGGCTTGGCGTGCTGTTTGTTGCAAACGAGTATCAATCGTGAGGCGCACATGGTACCCCTGACTCAAAGCACGCAGATCCGCAGGGGCAAGGGCAGGTAACCATTGACCCAAAGCATTGGTTGACAGGAGCTGGCGGTTATGGGGAACCAGTAAAAACTGGTTTTGGCTAAACTCAATCCCCGCTTGACCTTGGTGTTCTCGATCCACATAGCCGACAACGCCCGCCATGAGTTCCTGCTGCGGATAAATGCGCTGCCACGCTTGGTTCAGTTCCAAGCCATCGTGGTTGAGAGCACGAATTTTAGCAGCAGTTTCCTCGTCAATGTCGTAGGCAATGGGGACGCCTGTGGGGTAGGTGCTGAATTTGGCCAACAGTTGCTCTGGAGATTGCTTGAGTAAAGGGGCCAGATCGCGGGCGATCGCCCGCCGCTCCACTTTGAACTGAATTGGATGGGCAAAGAGGGTAAACACAGGCCGATCTAGGGCAACAACTGTCTCTCGGCGATCGGTAATTGGGTAGCGTGCCAAGGTTGGCGGAGTATAGCGCCGTTGTTGTTGCTGTGCCCGTGCCGCTAAGGTTTCCCCCTGAACCACTTGCAAATAAACTAGGCGAGCAACCACACCCCCCATCACCATCAGCAAAAAGCCAAAGATCAAGCCAACTCGCAAGGGTGGCAGGGATTGGTTTTGGGGGCGGGCCGTTGTCATGGAGAGCGATCAGTAATTGACAGTGCGCTGCGGCGGTGGTGTCACGGGGGGGCGTTCAAAATGAGTTTTGGCAGCAATCTTGCCCTCATTGGGCACAAAAAGAACGTGTTGCGGCGTTTGGGGAACAAGCCCTTGAGGAGCGCGTTGCACTTGCTGCGTCACCCGATAGCGGAGGGTTTCATTGCTCACCAATAGCTCCCGCTCCTGCCGTTTGAGGGTTTCTAAGCGGTCATAGGCTTGACTCCACTGCCGCTCAGAGAGGGCTGACCAACCATAGAGAGGCAGTACAGCCACGAGGGCACTGGTGGCCGCCACCCCAGAAACCCATTGAATCCCCAGCAAAGTTTTTTGCCACAGGGGCATTTGCGGCTTGGGGAGGGGCCGAATTTCCGTTAGGGTTGGCGACGATTGGGGAATAAATCGGGATTTGAATTTAGGGGCAGCAACCATAGACGCCAGCACTCCTCAGCAATTTATTACCCTAAAAGATTATGACGCACTGTAAAGATACCCATAAATAAACCATCATTCGGGCAATTCATGCAAAAGTACGCGCTGCAATTCGTAGCTTTGCCGATCGCGATCGCGGGTTGAGAGCAACTTCCGCTGCATCCGCCACAATCGGTTTACGAGTCACAACTGCCAAGAGGGGATTGCCACGCCACGCCTGCTTCACCCGCCGATCTTCCAAGCTATGGAAGCTAATGACGGCAATGCGCCCTGCGGGCCTTAACCACTGGGGCGATCGCGCCAAAAATTGGTCGAGCACCGCTAGCTCTTGGTTCACATAGATACGCAAGGCCTGAAAAACCCGTGTGGCTGGATGAATGCGTTGCCGCGGAGAAGCCTTGAGGCAGTGGGCAACCAACTGCGCCAGTTCTTGGGTGGTGGCAAGGGGACGACGGGCAATAATGTGGCGGGCAATGCGGCGGGCAAAGCGTTCTTCGCCATACTCATAGAAAATATCCGCCAGTTCTCGCTCGCTGTAGTGATTAATCACCGTTGCGGCGGTCAAGGGGTTATTGGGGTTCATGCGCATATCGAGGGGGGCATCAAAGCGAAAACTAAAGCCCCGCTCTGGACGATCCAACTGGGCGGAACTCACGCCTAAATCTGCGAGAATGCCATCAAACATCGGCTCAGCCACAGGCAGATCAGCAAAGTTGCCGTGCCAAAACTGGACGCGATCGCCAAAGGGGGCGAGGAATTCCTGAGCCGCCGCTAAGGCCATGGGGTCTTGATCGATCGCCAGCACCCGACAAGTGGGTTCACTCCGTAAGAGCAGCGCCGTGTGGCCGCCACCCCCCACCGTTGCATCCAAGTATAGTCCCCCGGCCTTGAGTTGCAATGCCTCCAGAACTGCGCTTGCCAGTACCGGTTGATGGTAGGTGGAAAATTCCAAATCTTGCATGAGCGGATCAGAAGCAGCGTAAAATTTGCCACAGCACAGTCCCTTGGAGAGCAGCCGCCGTGAACGATACTTCCCTCAACTTAGCCGATGAACTGCTGATACGGGATCAACTCGTGCAGCAACTCTCAGAGGAACTCTATCAACTCATGGTGCAGCATCCTGAGTTATTTGTGCGCTTTTACCAAGCCCGCAAGACCGAGGCCGCCAATGCCGCAGCCCTGAAGTTGCTGCAAGCCCAAGTGCAACAGGTAGAAGCACAAATTGCTGCCTATCAAGAACAGATCCTTGCCTACCAGCAGCAGAGCCAAAGTCGTGAAGCGGAAATGAATGAATTGAAAGCTCAAGTCATTGAATTGAGCGATCGCAATGAGATGCTAGAGCGCGTCATCCAAGAAATGCCCGAAGTCTATCGGCAAAAATTTAGTGAGCGGCTCAGTCAAGTCAAACTGAAGATTGAAAGCCTCGAAAAAGAAAATGCCCAACTGCGTGCCGAACTGCGGAATCTGCAAACCCTCTTGGCCGCTCAAGCCCGCCAGCAACAACAGCAGGGATTACCCTCATTGCAACCTGCGCGCGTTGGCTTGATTCCCAGCTTTAATACTTAGGTGGACAGGAATCAAAGCGTGACCCCTGCCAACGAAGATCTGCGGGAACTCAAAAAAATACTAGAAGACTTTTTTACAGGGCTTCCCGTCAAGGTCTATCTATTCGGCTCGGCTGCCCGTGGTGCTCTGCGCCAAAGCTCTGACTTAGATGTCGGGATTTTGCCCCTTGCACCACTGCCCGTGGGGCTGTTGAGTGAGTTGCGGGAGCACCTAGAGATGTCCAATTTGATCTATCCAGTCGATGTCGTGGATTTATCAGAAGTGTCCGCCGACTTTCGATCGCGAGTGATTGCAGAGGGAATTGAGTGGATCGGCTCAGGGAACGATTAGTGGTTGCCCAAAGAGCACTAGCTACTTTGCAAGAATTGCCCTTGGGCAAGCGCACAGATACGATTATTCGTGATGCTGCAATTCAGCGATTTGAATACACCCTAGAAGCCGTCTGGAAAGCAGCACAGCTATATCTACGGGAACGCGAAGGATTAGACATCGCCTCACCGAAGGGCGTGATCCGTGCTTGCTTGGCTGTTGGCCTACTTACTCCAGAGGAAGGCCGTTTAGCGCTAAAAATGGTGGATGATCGCAACTTAACCGTCTACACCTACAATGAGACCTTGGCAGATGCAATTTTCTCGCGGTTAGCACAGCACGCCATGCTCATGGATCGCTGGTTAGCTGCCCTCGCAGCAGGAGGATTAGAGGATTGAAAATACGGATTTGGTGTGCGGCACAGCCAAGGGAAGCCGAACTGTCTGCGGATCAAGTCGTGACCCAAGTGGTACCCCTGCTGCAACAGTGTCAGGACAGTGCCGAGATTGCCATTTGTCCCCTCGATGCCCCGATCGCGATCGCTCCCCAACCGCAGGTGCTAGACTATAGCCTCACCCATTGGGCAGCATCCGAGCTTTGGCAGCAGTGTCAAGCTTTGCCTGCCTTGGTTACCCAGTGGGGGATACGAACCAGCACAGGGGGTCTCTATCAGTTGCCACTAGCGCAAACGGCAAAGGGAACCCTCTTTGGCGAAATCATTGGCTGCCTTGAAGGGACATGGCAGTTACCCATCCATGCCAGCGATCGCCAGCGACAAACCCTCTATGCCCTCGGACGGCGACTCCTAGATCACTTACAGGCACCGGTGGGCTGCTATTTTCTGCAATTTGGCTGGCAGGGGGAAGTGATCTTTGAGCAGCTGTGGCCTTTTCCAACCGTGGCGGCTCTAGCCAGTATTGGTGTGCAAACCCCCGACTGGTTGACGGCTCACTACCAGTGTCTCAGGGGGAACCCATTGCGGGATGTGCGGATTCCTGCTCGCGACACAGTGCGACGATTAGAATAGAGAGCGCAGCGTTTGGCAAGGTGAAGCGTGAAGATTGTCCGCCGGCGGCTAGTGGGTTGGCAAGCGGTCTATGACATTGGTTTAGCTGGGGATCACAATTTTCTCTTGGCCAATGGAGCGATCGCCGCCAATTGCTTCAACAAGTCCCACTCCACGGCCTACGGCTATGTGACCTATCAAACCGCCTTTCTCAAGGCCAACTTTCCCGTCGAGTACATGGCCGCCTTGCTCACGGCGAATAGTGGCGACCAAGACAAGGTACAGCGCTATATTGCCACTTGCCTGAGCATGGGGATTGAGGTTCTTCCCCCCGATGTGAATCGCTCGGATATTGACTTTACGCCCGTGGGGGACAAAATTCTTTTTGGTCTGTCGGCAGTGCGCAATGTCGGTCAGGGGGTGATTGAGGCCATTTTACAGGCACGGGCAGAGGGGGGCGCCTTTCAAAGTTTGGCGGATTTTTGCGAACGGGTTCCGCGTGCGGGGGGCGATAGCCGCATTCTCAACCGTCGTGCCCTTGAATCCCTCATTGCCTGTGGTGCCATGGATAGTCTCCATCCCCAGCGCAACCGTAACCAACTGATGCAGGATCTCCCCCTTGTGCTGGAGTGGGCACAGGCGCGCGCCAAGGATCGGGCGGTGGGGCAAGTCAACCTCTTTGATATGTTGCCTAGTGGCTCCGGCAATGAATTCGGCGGTAGCTATGACCCAGCCCCCAGTGCGCCCCCAGTGGATGATTTGCCGGATGCCGAAAAGCTCCGCCAAGAAAAAGACCTCCTAGGATTTTATGTGTCGAACCATCCCCTCAAAGATATTCACCGACCAGCGGCCATGATTGCCCCTATTAGCTTGGCGGATCTCGAGCAGCACACAGGTCAAGGGATGGTGAGTGTCATTGCCCTGCTGACGGGCCTCAAGCCCATTACCACCAAGCGCGGCGAGCGAATGGCCATTGTCCAGTTGGAAGACCTCACGGGCCAGGCAGAGGCCGTGGTTTTTCCCAAAGCCTACGAGCGGATTCATGGCCAATTGCAGCTTGATCATCGGCTACTGCTGTGGGGCACCCTAGAGATGCGCGACGATCGCCCCCAACTCCTTATTGAAGATGCCGAACCCCTTGAAGAAGTGAAACTGGTGCTTGTGGATTTGCCTGTTGAGCAAGCGGGGGACATTCAAGCCCAAAGTCGCCTCTCGGAAGTGCTCAAACAACAGGTGGGTGACATGCCCAAGGTGCCGGTGGTGGTCAAAGTGACCGATGGCTACCATGCCCAGTACGTGCGCCTAGGACCGCAGTTTCGCGTTGAAGATGCCGATCGCGCCCGCCATGCCCTTACCAGTGCCGGTTTTCACGCCCAAGCCAGTGAACTGCTGAGCCTCAAGCTCTAGGCAAAGACATCACTAAAGAAGGCAATGGCTTCTCCAAGGGCAGCAATAAACTGATCAATTTCAGCACGGGTGTTGTAGAAATAGAGGCTGGCTCGTGCCGTGGACTGAACCCCTAAATAGCGGTGCAAGGGCTGTGTGCAGTGGTGTCCTGCGCGGATGGCAATCCCCGACTGATCAAGGATGGTCGAGAGATCGTGGGGATGCACCTCACCAACGGTAAAGCTGGCCAAGGCAGCGCGATCGCCCGATTTGGGGCCATACACTGTGACACCGGGAAGCTCTTGGAGGCGTTCAAAGAGATAAGCCGTCAGTTCCTGTTCGTAGGCATGGATGCGCTCCATTCCCCACTGACTCAGGTAATCTACCGCTGCACCAAGGGCGATCGCCTCCGCAATGGCTGGCGTTCCCGCTTCAAACTTGTGGGGAATATCCGCATAGGTGGCATGTTCAAAAAAGACATCGGCAATCATTTCGCCACCGCCCAAGAAGGGGGGCATTTGCCGCAGGAGTTCCGCGCGTCCCCAGAGGAAACCAATGCCCGTGGGTGCACACATTTTATGACCGGAGGCCACCAGCCAATCGCAGCCCAACTGCTGCACATCAATGGGGAGGTGAGGCACACTTTGGCAGGCATCCACCAGTACCCGCGCCCCCTTGGCATGGGCAAGACGCACAATCTCGGGAATCGGGTTGAGGCACCCCAGCGTGTTGGATACATGGGCGACGGCCACTAACCGCGTGCGATCGCTCAAAAGACTTGCGTAGTGGTCAAGATCAAACGTTTGCTCTGGCGTCAGTTCCACAAACTTGAGGCGAGCACCGGTTTTCTGCGCCACAAACTGCCACGGAATCAAATTACTGTGGTGCTCCATCACCGTCAGGATCATTTCATCCCCTTCCTGCAGCGTATTCATGCCCCAGCTATAGGCCACGAGGTTAATCGCCTCACTGGCATTGCGGGTATAGATAATCTCCTCGGCATGGGGGGCATTGACAAAACGCGCCACTTTTTCCCGTGCCCCTTCGTAGGCCGTGGTCGCCTCAGCACTCAGCGTGTGTACGCCCCGATGGACATTCGAGTTGTAGCGACGATAGTAGTCCTCAAGGGTATTGAGAACTGCCAAGGGCTTTTGGGAGGTGGCCGCATTGTCAAAGTAAATCAACGGGCGATCGTGCACCTGTCGCGCCAAAATCGGAAAGTCAGCACGGCAAAGGTCAGCGAGGGAGCGGCTCGGGGCGATCGTCATAGTGGTTGTGGTGTGGTTGTGGTGACATCAGTAACATTCAGGAATTTCCTGGCAAGTCCCCACGGCATTTGCAGGGATACATTTCTCACTATACTCCCTTCCCCCTCGCAGAAGGTGGTTTGAGGCTGAACAGGAATAGCAAACCGCTATCTTGATCCCCGTGCAGAATAAATGTTATGAAATCTTGACATTTGATCCCTGCAAAAGACTAAACTGCGTATAAATTCCTAGAAGTATGCCCGAATTCCCTTGACGCCCCAAGACTTTTTTGCCAAAGATCAAGGGCAAAGGATAGCTCTGTCTATCAACCCACGATAAGGAGGCACCCATGCCGAAAGATCGCCCCCCTCTAGAAGAAATGACCTTGCGGCAGTTGCGGCGCGTCGCCAGTGAACTGCAAGTGTCCCGTTATAGCCGTATGCGCAAAGATCAACTCCTCGCTGCCATCCGTGAAAAGCAGGCGCAAGCCAACGGATCCACCACTACCATTTCTGTCCAACCTGTCCCCTCTAATCTGGAGTCGCAAGAAAAAGTGGAAGCAGCAAAATTTGACCTCGGTCCTGCTCAAGAGGATGTTCTCTTGGCCTCTGTAGATGAAGGCCTTGGGGATTTGCCGGGGGGCTATGGTGAAAGCCGCATTGTCCTCATGCCCCGGGATCCGCAGTGGGCCTACGCCTATTGGGATGTGCCCAACGAGCACCGCGAAGAATTGCGGCGGCAAGGGGGTCAGCAACTGGCTCTACGGCTCTACGATGCCACGAATATCAACCTCGATAGCCAAATTCCCCACAGTGTTCAGGAGTACCCCTGCGATGAGTTGGCGCGGGAGTGGTATCTGCCCATCCCCGTGAGCGATCGCGACTATGTGGTGGAAATTGGTTACCGCTGTGCCGATGGCCGCTGGTTGGTTCTAGCCCGTTCTGCCCCTGTGCATATTCCCCCCACCTACCCCTCAGATTGGGTCTGGGATCAATTCATTACGGTGGATTGGGATATGGATCTGCGGGGCAAAACCCTCTTTGATCTGGGGGCACCCTTGGCGGGCACTGCCGAACCCCATCCCATTTACGAAGGCATCTTTGCCATGGCCGAAGGAGCCGAAGCGCAGCGGGTGGCAGGTTCTCTCTTTGGTTCCATGCACCAAGTCCCCGGCTCCATCTCCCAGTTGCCCGAAATGGCCATCAGTTCCTACGTCTTCCCCTCGGGGGTTGGCCTATGGGCTGTGCCGACGGTCTCGGGTCTGACGATGTCGGGCGTTGGCTTCTCAGCTTCGGCGGCTCCCATTCGTCCCCGCAAATTCTGGTTGGTGGCAGATGCTGAACTCATTGTCTATGGGGCTACGGAGCCAGATGCCACCGTCACCATTGGTGGGCGCCCGATCAAACTCAATCCCGATGGCACCTTCCGCTTCCAGATGTCCTTCCAAGATGGCCTCATCGACTTCCCGATCTTGGCAGTGGCGGCAGATGGGGAACAAAACCGCGCCATTCACATGAAGTTCACCCGCGAAACCCCCGAACGTCGCACCAATACCAAGGAAGAAGCGGTGCTGGAGTGGCTAGCCTAAGCTAAGATGGTTAGCTCAATCCATGCCTTTCCCTCTGCCGATGGGTGGGGGGATTTTTTTAGGCACGCAAAAAGGCAAGCAGTTCACGATTGACTAGCCCCGGCACTTCCTGTTGTGCCCAGTGGCCACAGTCGGGCAGATATTTCAGCCGCCACGGTGCATGGATCCACGCTTCGATGCCATTGGCAAGGCTGGGTTGGGCGAGGGGATCATCGGCGCCCCAGAGAATCAGGGTGGGGCTGGTAATGGCTTCCGTGTGCTGTTGCAGTAGGTGCCACCACTGTTGGGGTGAAAAAAGATGGCGATAACTTTTGAGCACCGCAGCGATCGCCCCCGCTTTTTCAAGGGCGGCTTGATAGAGTTGCACAGTTTCTGCCGAGAAGGCAGCCTTGCGGATGGAGTAGCGTTGAAAGAGATCCTGTAAAAAACTCTGCAGATTATGCCCTAGCCAGTATTCCGCTAAGCCGGGGATGTGGCAGGCCAACAGTGGCCAGTTGCGCCAAAAATGCTCTACCTGTTGCCAGAGTTCCAGTCCCACACGGTAGGGGTGGGGGGTATTCAAGACGGCTAAATGCTGCACCCTCTGCGGAAAACGTGCCGCCACATGCCAAGCAATCAGGCCACCGCAATCATGACCGACAATGTGGGCGCGTTCATAGCCCAGTTCTTGGATCAGCGCCGTGACATCTTGGCTGAGGGTATCGAGATCATAGCCGTGGGCAGGCTTCTCGGAGTCATTGTAGCCCCGTAGATCTGGCACTACAACCTTGAAATGACGAGCCAGCACGGGAATTTGAAATCGCCAAGAGTACCAAAACTCTGGAAAGCCATGCAACAGAATCACAAGATCACCGCTGCCTTGGGTGACATAGTGCAGGCGTACTTGGTTAACGCTGAGGTACTGGTGTTGCCAACTAAGGGACGCTTCAGTCATTGAGGGTGGGGATCAAAGTAGAAGGAAAGTCCAGCTACTTTTAAGCTAGCACCGACAAAAGAACGAAGGATAGCCCCGACAGGGTTAAACCGCAGTGGGGATACGGACTTCCTTGAGGAGATTGGCCAGTTCTTGCAGTTGATTGATGGCCTCTGCCCCTTCGAGTTTCATGAGTTCGCGGTCATCGCGCATTTCAGTCCAAGTGATCCCATAGTCAGAGACCAAAAAGCGAATCAGGTGGTTGTCGGCCAAACTGACCATGAAGGAGGCACTGTTGAGTTCACCGCCACAGGTGTAGCAGGAGGCCATGTAGCCTCGATTTTCTAGGGCGATTGCCAGAGCTTGCAGGTTCAGCACTAAATCGCGAATAAACTGGCGGTGTTGTTCGGCTAAGCGGTAAAACATAGGACGATTCACTCCAAGCAATGAACAAAGTTATAGCACAGCTGCTAGGGAAATATTAAGACAATCTTAAGAAAGGGCAATGCTGTACCAACGTTGTTAAAACCCTGCAGCCATTTGTAAAATTTGATAGAAAAATCAGAAAAGCTAAAATTTGTTATCGAGACAATCTTATGAAAGAGGAGACTTGACAGCTGCCCGTTGGGGAGAGTCCTCTAGAGCGCGACTTTTACCTCTGGCTACCCCTTGCTTAACGTTTTAGCGGCTGTTGATTTGTTTTTGCTGCTGTACTCTTCATTTTACCTTTAATCTGCTTTAGGATTGGCTTTACGTTTCTAGGGTAGAGTAGCCCTAACGACACATTTTGCAAGACAATGCCAGCAAGCCCAATTGTTCCCGTTGCCCTTGCGGTTCTTTACCAAGGCGATCGCGTTCTCATGCAACTGCGAGATGATTATCCCCATATCTTGTATGCCGGCCACTGGGGACTTTTTGGCGGTCATCTTGAACCCGAAGAAGCACCGCTCGCGGGTGTCCAGCGGGAAGTCTATGAGGAGATTGGCTACTGCCCACCTCACCTCACCTTTTTTGGAGAGTACGGCGATCCCCAAGTGCATCGCTATATTTTCACAGGCCCTTTGACGTGTGCACTGGAAAACTTGGTACTCAACGAAGGACAGGGCATGGACTTGGTACCCTACGATTCTGTGGTGGCTGGGGTTCACTATGCCCAAACCCTCGGCGAAGATCGCCCCTTAGGCGCCATCCACCAGCGCATTCTGCTGGATTTCTTTGCTAGGAGAGAATCCCCCGTTTAAGCAGCAAACTGTTGCAGCACCCGTTCGGGGGTTCCCAGTCCTTGGACAGAGCGATCGAGATACAGCACCTGATCACAGGTTGCCCTTACCCGCTCCAAGTGATGGGAAATTTGTAAAATCGCCCAGCCCTCACTCACCTTGAGGGTCTCTAGGAGGTCATAAAATTGTTGCTCACCTCGGAGATCTAAGCCAGCGGGAGCTTCATCCAAAATCAGGAGACGACGGGGTTGCACCAAGCAATAGGCCAAGAGGGCGCGTTTTGTTTCGCCCCCGGAAAGGGAACTCATGGGTTGTGTCGCAAGATGCTCGAGGTGCAGGCGTTGGAGACTTTCCAAGATGGCGCGATCGCGCTGCTGTCGGTGCTGCCAAGGCCACTGCCACGTAGGTTGCCCCCAGCCCAAACCCACAAATTCAGCCACGGTGATCGGAATGCGTGGATCGCACTGAAAATTTTGCGGCAAGTAGGCTACCTGTTGGCGGACATAGGGGAGCGTGCGGCGATAGCCCATACCATAGCCCAAGAGGGTCACCCGCCCCTGCTGGTAGGGAATAATGCCCAAAATGGCTTGAATCAGGCTACTTTTGCCCGCCCCATTGGGACCAATAATGGCCATATTCGTATTGGCGGCGAGGGTAAAGGAGACATTTTCCACCACCCAGCGATCGCCCCGCCGCACCGAGAGGTTTGCCACCTCTAGCAGGTATTCGTTCACAGTGCTGCCCCTAACGGTCTATTCACCTGCATCCACCATGTCCCTACCACCGCGATCGCATCGGGACGACGATAGGCTTGCTGTTGCGCCCCAAAAGCCTCAGCCAGATTGCGAATGTTTTGCTCCATTCTTTGCAGGAAGTAGGTCGGCGTGAGATCAGCGGCAGTGGGAGCACGCTCTAGGGGATCAAACACACTCACTTTTACGCCCAAATCCTGCGCTAAACTGTCAAAGACCTGTTCTTGCCCCGGTTCCGTCAGGAGCGTTTTCAGATCACTTTGTTGCACCGCCTGCATCACCCGCTGCACATCCGCAGGTGAGGGATTAACCGACGGAATGCCCACGAGATAGATTGCTTTCAGGTTATAACTCTCGGCAAAATAGGGCGCCACATCGTGATAAACCACAAATGTTTTGCCCGCAAAGGGAGTGAGTTTTTCCCGGGCGAGGGCATCTAGGGCGTCTAACTCCTGAATAAAGGCGGCACTATTTTGCTTGTAGATGGCAGCCCCTTCGGGATCCACAGCAATCAGACCATCGCGAATGTTTTTCACCTGCTGCATGGCGCGCTGGGGATCTAGCCAAATGTGGGGATTGAATTCACCGTGGCTGTGACCGTGGTCATCATGAACGTGGTCGTGGTGGTGATCGTGATCATCCTTTTCGCTGGCAAGGGTGGCCACCCCCGCGCTGGTATCAATGATCTTGAGATTGGGATTGGCGGCATTTTCAATCAGTTTGTCTAAAAAGGTTTCCATCTCAAGGCCATTTTTGACCAAAACCCTTGCTGTGGCCAGCAGCCGCACATCCTCAGGCCGCGCTTGAAAGTCATGGGGGTCAATATTGGCCGGCAAGAGTTGCTCAACAGTGGCGCGATCGCCTGCGACCGCTTTTGTAAAGGCAGTGATGGGTAAGAAAGTCGTCACAATTGTGAATTGGGCTTCTGCCTGTGAGGTCTCCTGCTCCTGTGGCGACTGGGCTTGGGGGGCACAACTGCCCAAAAATACCCCCAGAGTTACCAGCAGCCCCCAGCGTTTAAGGTGAGCTTGGATAGCCATAGAGAAATAGATGAATGATAACCATTCTCATATTTGCACACTTAAGCAGGGAGAGCAAGCAAAAATAAAGGGGCAAGCCTCAACCTACCCCTGCGCAAAAACCAATTAGCGATCGCGAGTTTTTAGCCTTCGAGATTCAAGAACGGCAAGAGTGCCATGATCCGTGCCCGCTTAATGGCCACTGCCAGTTGTCGCTGTTGCTTGGCCGTGAGACCAGTCACCCGCCGCGGCAAGATTTTCCCCCGTTCAGTGATAAAACGCCGTAGTAAATCAACATCCTTGTAATCAATGGGCTGTCCAGGGGGAATGGGAGAAATGCGTCGCCGATAAAATGCCATAGCTGTCCTCTAATTACTTGATTTCTTTGTGAATGGTGTGCTTGTTGCAGTGGGGGCAAAATTTCTTCAGTTCTAACCGCCCTGTGGTGGTGCGACGATTTTTGGTGGTGGTGTAGCGAGATACGCCAGGCGATCGCTTGGCCGGATTAGTGCGACACTCTGTGCATTCTAGGGTGATAATGATTCTGGCGCCTTTTGCTTTAGCCATGGTCTTGCCTATCTATCCAGTGAGCCGATCTCTAATTATGGCAGATCTTTGCGGATTTTGCTCACCAATTCAATGAGCTTGCGATCAAGGGCAAAGCCCCGCTGGCAGCGATACACCTTTGTGCCGCCAAGGCGATCGTGGAGCGTGCGGTGCTCTTCATCAATCCACGCCAAGCTACAGTCAACGGCCAAGGGCAGTGCCAAAATAATCAGCGCCATACTCGGGCCATAGGACTCCCAGCCTGCCAATGTCAACAGTGCCCCGACACCAATCACCAGTTCTCGCTTGCTGAGGGAAAGGAGATCCGGTGTCCGCTGCCGCTGATCCAACAGGCGCACATTCATCAGCCAATGGCCGGGGCTTTGACCCTTATTGCGGTTCACCATTGCCACCCGCAGCAACCACCAAACGATGGCAAAAACAAACAGTTGCCCCCACTGAATGGTGGCTCCCGGCGTGATACCGACAACACTCGTCAACCAGATGAGGATAAAGTCAATGCTGGTGGCGATCGCCCGTCGCCAAGGCTGAGCCAGTGGTAAGGGGGGTGGATATTGACGGGAAAGTGCCATAGCAAACACGCGGTGGCAAAAGGCCAGAGAGTGGCTACACTAGTATAGCTTGGGGCCGATTCCCTCAAAAAATTCTGCGGAGTTTGGACGGTGCAACCCGTTGATTTGACGACCCTGCGTGCTGTTTGTGCCGATCTCCAACATTGGCTACCGGCACGGCTCGAAACGGTTTACCAGCGCGATCGCCACACGATTGCCTTGGCACTGCGCACGCTGAAAAAACAGGATTGGCTGACCCTCAGTTGGCATCCCCAAGCGGCACGCATTGCCTTTGAACCACCGCCCCCCCGCCAACCCGACACCTTTACCTTTAGTCAGCAACTCCATGCCCAACTCAATCGCCTTGCCCTTGTGCGGGTGGGGTTAGTCAACCCTTGGGAGCGCGTCGTGGTCTTGGAATTTGCCCCTCGTCCGCAGGAAGCAACGCAGTGGCGTCTCTATGCCGAGATCATGGGCAAGTACAGCAACGTGATTCTGGTTAACGCTGCCGGGGAAATTGTTACTGCTGCCCACCAAGTCAATGCCCAACAGTCCCGCTTGCGCCCAATTCTGACCGGTCAACCCTATGTGCCCCCACCCCCCCTAACGGCCGCGTTGCCCAGTTGCGAGATTCCCTTTGAGCAGTGGCAACAACAGGTAAGCGTGATTCCCGGACTGCTGCGGCAGCAACTTCTGAAGGCCTATCGGGGACTGAGTCCAGCCTTGGTACAGCAACTACTGGCGGATGCCGCATTGCCCCTAGAAAGTCGCACCACAGAGCTAACCGCTGAAGAATGGCGGCGGCTATTTGACCATTGGCAGCACTGGCTGGCGTGTTTAGAGAGCGGGCATTTTGTCCCCCAATTTACATCAACGGGCTATCGCGTCATTCCCCCCCTTGGGACGCAGACCCCCTCAACCCTCAGCATTCACGAAATTCTCGCCACCTATTACCAAAACCAACTACAGCAACAGCAAACGCAGCAACTTCAGCAACAGTTGCACCAGAGCCTACAGGCACAACGGCAAAAACTGATCGCTAAAATTGAGGGCTTTCGAGAACGATTGGCCGCCGCTGCTGGGGGCGATCGCCAACGCTACCTAGCCGATTTACTCATGGCCCATGCCCACCTGTGGCAACCCGGCATGACTGAACTGATCGTGACGGACTTTGCCACCCAAGAACCCCTCGCCATTCCCCTCTCGCCAGAGAAGAGCGCCATCCAAACGGCGCAGGAGCTGTACAAACAACAGCAGAAACTCAAACGTGCCCAGCAGCACATTACGCCGCTCCTCACCGCTGCTGAAGGGGAACTGGCCTATCTGGATCAGGTGGCGGCCACCCTCACTACGGCCACATCCTTAGATGTCCTTGAGGAAATTCGCGCTGAATTGATTCAACAGGGATACCTGACGGCGCCCGATTACTATCGTCCCCCTACCACGCCCAGTCCCTACCTACGCTATACGACACCGAGTGGCTTCACGGTTCTCGTGGGGCGCAACAACCGTCAGAATGACGATCTCACCTTTCGCGTTGCCAGTCCCTACGATTGGTGGTTTCACACCCAAGAGATTCCCGGTAGCCATGTGATTCTCCGCCTCGCAGCGGGGGAGGTGCCCAGTGAGAAAGATATTCAATACGTGGCGAATTTGGCGGCCTACCATAGTCAAGCCCGTGCCAGTGCCCAAGTACCCGTGGTCTATACGCGCCGCAAGTATGTGCAAAAACCGAAGGGCGCCAATCCGGGGATGGTGATCTACGATCAGGCGACAGTGGTGTGGGGGTGCCCTCTGAGTGTCAGTGATGGCTCTTCCGATCTGACCCAAGGGGGTGCTGGCGGCGATCGCCACGGGATCATGGCAGAATAGAACCGTGTTTTTTACGACACCATTGACTGCTGAGGTTCTATGCTGCGCCTAAATCGAAAATCCCTAATTTCAATCCTATTAAGCGTTGTTGCCATTATTTTAGTCGGCTGTGGCGGCCCCAGTGCCACGACCACCCCTCCGCCCACCTATAGTGAGTTGCAAATTACTCGCATTCAAGACTACCTGAGTGACATTGAGAAAAATGCTGAACGCTTTGCCGACCTAGAGGTCAGTGTGGCCAAAGGGGATTGGCAGGAAGCCCGCAACATTATGCGCGGCCCTCTCGGTGAAATGCTGATGGATATGCGTGCCCTCAACCGCAATCTCTTGGCAAAGGATCAACCCACCCCCACAGCTTTGACCCGTGCCCTGACGGATGACTTCCTGAAAATTGATCAGGGGGCGGATCTCAATAGTGTCACCGTGGCTCAAGAGGGCTTCCGTGATGCTGAAGCGGACTTCAAGGCCTATCTCAATAGCTTGCCTGAGTTGTCCTAGTCCCCTGCGTTTCTCCTAGGTTGATAACCGTTGCCCATGTCCTTCGTCGGTCTGCATATTCACAGTGATTACAGTCTTCTGGATGGTGCAAGTCAGCTTCCCGACCTAGTGGCACGGGCAATGGAATTGGGGATGCCCGCGATCGCCCTCACGGATCACGGGGTGATGTACGGCGCCGTTGAGCTGTTAAAGTTGTGTCGCGGCAAACCCCTGAAGCCAATCATTGGCAATGAGATGTACGTCATCAATGGCGACATCACCAAGCAGGAGCGCAAACCCCGCTTTCACCAAGTGGTGCTGGCCAAAAATAAACAGGGCTACCACAACCTCTGCAAACTCACCACCATCTCCCACCTCCAGGGCTTCCAAGGCAAAGGCATTTTTGCTCGCCCCTGCATCAACAAAGAACTCCTAGCTCAGTATCGCGAAGGGCTGATTGTCACCAGTGCCTGTTTGGCAGGTGAAATTCCCCAAGCGATTTTGCAGGGCAAGCTGGACTTGGCACGCAGTGTTGCTGCTTGGTATCAAGAGACCTTTGGTGAGGATTTTTACCTTGAGATCCAAGACCACGGCAGTCAAGAGGATCGGGTGGTCAACGTTGAACTGGTGCGCATTGGCCGCGAGTTGGGGATCAAAATTATTGCCACCAATGACTCCCACTTTATCTCCTGTAATGACGTTGAAGCCCACGACGCTCTACTTTGTATCCAGACCAACAAGCTGCTCGCCGATGAGAAGCGGATGCGCTACAGCGGTACGGAATACCTGAAATCCGCCGCTGAAATGGCTCGCCTGTTTCGGGATCACTTGCCCGCTGAGGTCATTGAAGAGGCTTTGGCGAATACCCTTGAAGTGGCCGAAAAGATTGAACCCTATAACATCTTTCGTGAACCCCAAAGTCCAGAGTTTCCGGTGCCTGCTGGTCATACAGCCGATACCTACCTAGAGCAAGTGGCGTGGCAAGGACTGTTGGAGCGATTTCACCTCAGCGATCGCCAGCAGTTGGATCCCACCTACCGGCAGCGACTGGAATATGAACTGAAAATGCTGCAACAGATGGGGTTCTCGAACTATTTCCTCGTGGTTTGGGACTACATCAAATATGCCCGCGACCACAATATTCCCGTCGGGCCAGGGCGGGGATCGGCGGCGGGTTCCCTTGTGGCCTATGCCCTGCGCATTACCAACATTGATCCCGTACACCACGGCTTGCTCTTTGAGCGGTTTTTGAACCCGGAGCGCAAGTCCATGCCCGATATTGATACGGACTTCTGCATTGACCGCCGCGAGGAGGTGATCCAGTACGTCACCGAAAAATACGGCAGCGATCGCGTCGCCCAGATCATCACCTTCAACCGCATGACCTCAAAGGCGGTGCTCAAGGATGTGGCACGGGTGCTGGATATTCCCTATAGCCAAGCGGATCAAATGGCAAAGCTGATTCCCGTGGTGCGGGGCAAACCGGTCAAATTGGCGGTGATGATCTCCGATGACACCCCCTCGCCAGAATTCAAGGAAAAGTACGACAGTGATCCGCTGGTGCGCCGCTGGATTGATATGGCGATGCGTATTGAAGGTACCAACAAAACCTATGGCGTCCATGCGGCCGGCGTCGTCATTGCCTCAGAACCCTTGGATCAACTGGTGCCGCTGCAACGCAATAACGATGGGGCGGTGATTACCCAGTATTTCATGGAGGATCTGGAATCCCTTGGCCTCCTGAAGATGGACTTTTTGGGTCTGAAGAACCTGACAATGATCCAAAAAACGCGGGAGTTGATCCAGAAAAACCACGGTCAAACCCTTGATTTGGATGCCCTCCCCCTCGATGATGCCAAGACTTACCAAATCCTTGCTGAAGGCAAACTGGAGGGGATCTTCCAATTGGAATCTTCGGGGATGCGCCAAATTGTTCGAGAACTGAAGCCCTCAAATTTGGAGGACATTTCCTCGGTGCTGGCACTCTATCGACCGGGACCGTTGGATGCAGGCCTGATCCCCAAATTCATTAACCGCAAGCATGGGCGGGAACCCATTCAATATCAACATGAGCTTTTGAAACCCATTTTGCAGGAAACCTACGGCGTTCTTTGTTATCAGGAGCAGATCATGCGGATGGCGCAGGACTTGGCGGGCTATTCTCTGGGTCAAGCGGATCTGCTCCGCCGCGCGATGGGCAAAAAGAAAAAAGAGGAAATGGAAAAACACGAAGCCCTCTTCATTGAGGGAGCGGCGAAAAATGGGGTGCCCAGCGCAGTCGCCCAAGAACTCTTTAAGCAGATGCTGGATTTTGCTGAATACTGTCTGAGTGGGGAGACGGCGGTGATGACGGTGGAATATGGGGCTGTCCCGATTCGCCGCTTGGTGCAGGAACAGTTGGCCTGTCAGGTCTACAGCCTTGATCCCCAAGGGCATCTTTATACCCAGCCCATTGCCCAATGGCACTTTCAGGGCTTCCGTCCCGTGTATGAGTATGAACTTGAGGATGGCTCAACGATTTGTGCGACACCTGATCACCGCTTTATGACCACCCGTGGCCAGATGCTGCCCATTGAGCAAATTTTTCAGGAAGGACGAGAGCTATTCCAATTCGCGATCGCCCCCAGTACGGCGCTGGCTCAAGGTCTCAAACCAGCGGTGCAGATGAGCCGCTAGACAATCTTGAATAGCTTCACTCACCTGATCAGTGGGTTGATCCGCCGCAATTCGCTGCCAGCGATCGCCCCCTGCCTTAGCCAAGGCCATAAATCCTTGACGAACTCGCTCATGAAAGGCCACCGCATGCTGCTCTAGGCGATCCGCTATGCCCCGCCGTTGGGTGCGGGCAAGGCCAACCTGAACCGGCAGATCCAGCCAGAGAACTAAATCCGGCATCAGTCCAGCGGTGGCAATCTGGTTGATGTGCTCGATGAGGCTCAAGTCCAGTCCCCGCCCATAGCCTTGGTAGGCAATGGTGGAAGCCGTGTAGCGATCGCACAGGACAATGCCCCCCCGTTGCAGTTGGGGGCGGATACTCGTCGCCACGTGCTGGGCGCGATCGGCGGCATAGAGCAGGAGTTCTGCCATGGGATCAATCTCTAAATCACTATGGAGCAGCAGTTGCCGCAGGCCTTGGCCAAGGGGCGTTCCCCCCGGTTCACGGGTCAGCAGCAAGGGCGGATCAATGTCAGCGGATCGTAATTTTGCCAGCCAGCCACTTTCCTCTAGCCATGTGGTGATCGCCCCCATTTGGGTCGTTTTGCCGGCACCCTCTCCCCCCTCTAGGACAATAAACAAACCAGTGTAGGGATGCATGAATTCAGCGATTTTGAAGAAAGGTTTGATATAATCGCGGCATCCTGCCATATAATGCAGGTCACCTTACAATGGGGGTAATGCTCAATTCCCTGTGATTTCCTAGGACACCAGCAGCGAGAGCGCCCCGTCTGTTCCGTGATTACACTAGAACCATTGTTCGCGAATTATTAGTTTACCACTTGGCGGTTATGGCTCGATATGCTCGTGTTGTTACCATTGCACTCCCTCGGGCACGGCTAAAGGAAGAGCTGGTGCAAACCCTAGAAGCCTGCGATTTGACGGTAACCCATGTGGGGGATGATTACGTCGTGGCACGGGAGAGCGCGCTCGATGCCATTTCAATGTCCCAACTGGTCACGGTTGAAGTCCTGATTGATAAAACCACGCCCCAAAAGGATGTCACCAAGTTTGATCTGGTGCTCAAGAATAAGGAACTGACCCTCAAGAAAAATAATCACTGCTTTGAATGGTTTGACCGTGTCAGTCGCGCCATTGCCGAAAATGAAAATTGGGAATTAGTTAATACAGTTGCCACACTGTGACGGTGCTGCTAGCAAATGCAACAGTGACCATTGTGGGCGCCGGGGTGGTTGGCTCGGCGATCGCCTACGAACTGAGTCGTGTGCTTGATCCAGCGGAAACGCCGATTCTTGTCCTTGAAGCACAACGGGAGGAAGATTGGCAAGCGACCGGTGCGGCTCTTGGTGTTCTCATTGTCCACCTCAGTCGGCGGCGACGTGGACGCAACTTTCAACTACGGCAGGCCAGTTTGGCACGTTATGAAACCCTCATTCCGGAGTTGGCGGCAGAAACGGGGGTTCAGATTCCCTACCAGCGCCGCGGCATTATCGAAATCTGTACCACTAAGGACGAGGCGATCGCCACCCAAGCATGGTTGCAGGAACAGGCTCCCCAAGGCGTGCAGTGGCTCTCGCCAAAAGAAGTCCAAGATCAATGTCCCCTTGTGGATATCCACCACATTCACGGTGCACTTTGGGCAACGGGCGATCGCCAAGTCACCCCTAAACCCTTGACTCAAGCCCTGCGCCAAGCGGCTCATCAACGGGGCGTCAAGTTCTTGTATCAAAGCCCTGTCCGGCAACTCCAGCGATCGCTCCAAGGGGGATGGATTTTACAGCTCGATCAAGCAGCCATCGAGACTGAATACCTGATCCTAGCGGCGGGTCTGGGAACAACACCCCTTACGCAAGCCCTGAATCGCTCTGTCACTGTGGAACCGGTTTTAGGACAAGCCCTAGAGTTTGCCTGTGATATTGATGCAAATACACCAGTAATGACCGCTGAAGGCATTCATTTTGTCCCCTTGCCTTGGGGGCGGGTGTGGGTGGGCGCCACCGTGGAGTTCAACACTCTCACCGCGAATCCGCAAACCCTTGATCAACTGCATGGACGGGCGATCGAACTTTGGCCAGTTCTGAAAACGGCTCCCTTAACCCAACAGTGGCAGGGACTGCGACCCCGCCCGAGCGATCGCCCGGCACCCATCATCGAAAAAATAGACGACCACACTTGGCTGGCCACTGGCCACTACCGCAATGGTATCCTGCTAGCTCCCATCACCGCCCAAAAAATTGCCCAATCCCTGAGGCTGACCTTGGCCAAGGGCGATCGCCCCAAGGGGGACACAGCATTGATAAAATAAAAGCCAGCGTTGTGGGGTACATACCATGGAAGTGAATCCTTTTGGCTTGGTGGCAACAGCCATGTTTGTCTTGGTGCCAACAGTGTTCTTGATTATTTTGTACGTGCAAACGGAAAGTCAGAAGAAGAGCAGCTAAGATAGATCTCTACGGCTAGAGCGAAAATGACTCTATTTTTGCCGCAGATGCTCTAAATAGTCCTTATTTATACGGCCTGTGACTGCTGCTTCGTTTTCACCCCTTTGTATTGCACCTACCCACGTCTATCGTGGTTGGTTCATTCTCTTCCAAGCGGGGGAAGCCATTGCTCAATTGGGGCATCATCCCCTTTTAGTGGTTTCACCGCAGCGGTATCAGCAGCTTGAGCAGGAGTGGCAGGCGATCGCCCGCTCCCATGATCTCACCTTCAGCGTGGGGACATTCCATGGTGAGTGCAGTGAATCCACCCTTGCCCAGCTCCGCCAAGAGGCGCAAGGCAGTGATCTCATCATTGGCATTGGCGGTGGCAAAGCCCTAGATACCGCTAAACTTTTGGGGCATCAATTACACTTGCCCGTAGTGACGATCCCCACGTCCGCAGCCACCTGTGCCGCTTGGACAGCCCTCTCCAATATCTATACAGAGGCCGGTGCCTTTGCCTACGATGTGACACTCCACCGTTGCCCGGATCTGCTGCTCTTGGATTACGCCCTGATTCAAACGGCGCCGAAGCGAACCCTGCTTGCCGGCATTGGCGATGCCCTTGCCAAGTGGTATGAGGCCTCGGTGAGTAGTGGCCACCGCCAAGAAACGCTGATTGTGGCTGCGGTACAGCAAGCCCGAGTATTGCGCGATCTTCTCTTGCAGCAATCCGCTGAGGCCCTGGCCAATGTGGGCAGTACCGCTTGGGAAAATGTCGTCGATGCCAGTGTCCTCATGGCAGGGATGATTGGGGGTTTGGGGGGTGCCCAATGCCGCACGGTGGCAGCCCATGCGGTGCACAACGGTCTGACCCAACTGCCCCAAAGTAGGGGCACCCTCCATGGAGAAAAAGTGGCCTACGGTATTCTGGTGCAACTACGCTTGGAAGAGCTAGTTCAAGGCAGTCAACTAGCTGCTAGCGCTCGCCATCAGCTGTGCCAGTTCTATGAACAGGTGGGTTTGCCCCTGAGTTTAGAGGATTTGGGTTTCCAAGAGGCCAGCTTGGCGCAACTCCAGCACGCTGCAACCGTTGCCTGCGCTCCCCACTCCGATATTCACTATTTACCTTTTGCGGTGACACCTGATTTGCTGCTAGAAGCAATGGTGTCCACCGTGGTCGGCTACAGTGCCACAGTCTTAGATGGGAGTGCCCGCTAGATGGGGTTAGAGTGGATTCAGCCGGCCGATCGCTTGGGGGCATTGCCGCCCTACGTCTTTGCGCGTCTCGATGAACTGAAGCTGAAAGCCCGCCAGCAGGGACTCGACCTCATTGACTTGGGGATGGGTAATCCCGATGGCTCTGCCCCGCGTCCAGTGATTGAAGCAGCGATCGCCGCCTTTGAGGAACCTAGTTACCACGGTTATCCTCCCTTTGAAGGCACAGCGGTTTTCCGTCAAGCCATTACCCGTTGGTATCAGCGCCGCTACAATGTCTCCCTTGATCCCGATGGTGAAGCCTTACCCCTGTTGGGATCAAAAGAGGGACTGACGCACCTTGCCCTTGCCTATGTCAATCCGGGGGATGTCGTTCTTGTGCCTAGCCCGGCCTATCCTGCCCATTTTCGTGGACCCGCGATTGCCGGTGCCAACATCTATCCCCTTATTCTGAAACGGGAAAAGGGCTGGCTCATTGATCTCAGTGAGATTCCCAGTGACATTGCCCGTCAAGCGAAGGTTTTGTACTTCAACTATCCCAGCAATCCTACGGCGGCGATCGCCCCCCGCTCTTTCTTTGAAGAAGTCGTTGCCTTTGCCCGCGACTATCAAATCCTTCTAGTGCATGACCTTTGCTACGCCGAACTAGCCTTTGATGGCTATCAACCCACCAGCTTACTGGAAATTCCCGGTGCCAAGGAAATCGGCGTTGAGTTCCATACCCTCTCGAAAACCTACAATATGGCCGGTTGGCGGGTGGGGTTTGTGGTGGGCAACCGCCACATTATTCAGGGCTTGCGTACCCTGAAAACGAACTTAGATTATGGGGTTTTTTCCGTCTTACAGAAAGCGGCAGAGGTGGCCTTGAGCCTGCCCGATAGCTACATTGCCTCTGTGTGCGATCGCTATCGCCAACGGCGGGATTTTCTGATTCAAGGCTTGAATGAACTGGGCTGGCAACTCACCCCAACCCAAGCAACCATGTACCTGTGGGTGCCCGTACCCGTGGGCATGAGTTCGACCGATTTTGCCCTCAAACTGCTTCAGGAGACAGGCGTTGTTGTGACCCCCGGCAATGCTTTTGGCGAAGGGGGTGAAGGATACGTGCGCATTAGCCTCATTGCCGATCGCGATCGTTTAGGGGAAGCCCTCAAACGCATGGCTCAAGCCAATATTCGCTTCGATAGCTTAAGTCGGTAACATACTCCATCCGGCCATGACAAAAACGAATGCTGCCCACCAGCCCTCAAGGCTCCTCATTCTGGGTGCCCTCGGTGTCGTCTATGGTGACCTAGGGACCAGTCCCCTCTATGCCTTTGAAGAAACCTTCAATCCCCTTCATCCCCTAACGGTTACTCCGGACAATATCTACGGCATTCTCTCTTTGATCCTCTGGTCGCTTGTCCTCATTCCAACATTCAAGTATGCAATCTTTGCCCTGCGTGCTGACAATGGCGGTGAAGGCGGCATCTTTCCCCTGACGGCACTTGTCCTCTCCCGAATTCGCCTTAGTCCCCACTGGCGGCGCTGGGTGATCATTTTCGGTCTCGTGGGGGCGGCCATGTTCTATGGAGATAGCACCATTACCCCTGCGATTAGTGTTCTCTCTGCCGTTGAGGGGCTAGAGGTGCTCAGTTCCCAGTTTGCAACTTGGACAGTTCCGCTAACGGGGGTCATTTTAGTGGGGTTGTTTTGGTTTCAACATCGCGGTACCACCCAAGTGGGGCAGGTCTTTGGCCCGATCATGTTCCTCTGGTTTATGACCTTGGGCATTCTTGGCGCGATTCACATCTTCGAGCACCCCACAATTCTGAACGCCCTCAATCCTTGGTGGGGAGTAGAACTCTTTCGCACCCATCCCAGCCAAGTTCTTTTTCTATTGGGAGTGGTTATTCTGGCACTGACGGGTGCCGAGGCGATGTATGCCGATATGGGACACTTTGGCGTCCAGCCGATTCGCTTGGCGTGGTATCGTCTAGTCTTTCCTGCCCTTGCCTTGAATTATCTGGGGCAGGGTGCTTTCATTCTCAAGCATCCAACGGCTACCCATAATCTCTTTTTCCAACTTGTGCCTGAGTGGAGCGTTTTGCCCTTAGTCATTCTCAGTACATTGGCCACCGTTATTGCATCTCAAGCGGTAATTTCGGGGGCTTTTTCAATGACTGCTGCGGCTATTAAGTTGGGCTATCTGCCCCGGCTGCGCATTGATGTCACGGATGATCATCACCGTGGCCAGATTTATATTCCTGTAATCAACTGGTTGCTATTGGTTACGGTTCTGCTCTTGGTCATCACCTTTAGAAACTCATCAGAACTCGCGGGTGCCTATGGTTTGGCAGTTAACTTAACCATGGTAGTTACGACTCTCTGCCTGATTTTGGTGGCGCGGCACTTGTGGCGGTGGTCTATTCTGCAAATTAGCCTTGTTTGGGTCAGTATTTTAGTAATTGAAATTGCTTTCCTGATGGGAAATGCCCTCAAGATTCCCCACGGTGGCTGGTATCCCCTTGTTTTCGGCGGGATTATTTATATGCTCTTAGTGACGTGGCGACAAGGTCAGGTTCTGCTGCGCCAGCAACTGCTGCAAGCAAATACTCACTTCTCCCTCAAGGAACTGCTCAGTCAAGGGGTTGCGCGTGTGCCGGGGATTGCTGTTTTCTTCTCACCACTTCCCCACACCATTCCACCGACCTTTATTCAAAACCTTCAGCACAATCATGTGTTGCATGAGCAGATGATCTTTATCCATTTAGCAACTGCGAATTTACCCCATGTGCCCTTGTCAGAACAATTGGCCTATACAGTCACGGATGTCGGTATTTATGAAATCATCCTTACCTCGGGGTTTCGCGATCGCCCCGATGTCCTACTCGCCCTTGAAACTTGCCAACGTGTCCTCAATCTCCCCCTCAACGAACCGATGAGTTTCTTCCTAGGCCGTCGCACAATCATCCCCACCCACGCCCCCGGTATGACCTACTGGCAAAAGGTTGTCTTTGCTTGGCTATATCGCAATGCTGAGGATGCCATGATCTACTTTCGTCTGCCCCCTGAACAAGTAGTGGAGCTTGGCATACAGGTAGAGATTTGATACGTGGGAGCATTTATCCCAAACGGCTATTCCATGCGGTTTCTGCATCCTTGAGTGCCTGATCAATTGTCTTTTGTCCCAAGAGAACTGCCTGTAAATTCTCGTAGAGGAGTCGTTGTAGCTCCTTAATATCCCGCAGAGGGGGAATGAGAACCTCTGCTTGGTTCATTTGACGAGCGCTGACCGATCGGGCAATGTCCACGGGGGTGGCATTTTCGCCAATGGTACAGAAGTAGGGATCCGCTAGAGCCGCTTGTGTAGAAGGCAGGACATTGGCTTCCTTGGCAAAGGCGAGTTGGTTTGCATTATTGGTGACAAAGAGGGCAAATTCTACGGCTAGGTCAGGATGGCGGCTCTGGCGGGGCACAAGTAAATTCATCACAGCAACATTTTTCTTGCCAGTGTCTCCGGTCAACTGGGGGGCGGGGGCTGAAACGGCTGCAATACTGGGGGCATTGGTGGCGATCGCGTTCAAAAATTCCGGACTGGTCATCAATAGAGCCGTTTGTCCCGCTTGATAGAGTTCGATACCTTGGCGGTGGCCTTCAGTCAGCACCTGTGGCGGCAAGAGTCCCTGACGATAGAAATCCAGCCAATACTGGAAAACGGCTTTGCCCACTGGGGAATTAAAGGCAGCACGGCCTTGATCATCGACAAGCTTCACCCCCATCTGTACCATGGCCTGCATCAGTTCGGCAGAGTCCTCGGGCACCATCGTGATAAAGAAGGCGTATTTGCCCGTTTTCTCCTTCACGACTTTAGCAACACTAGCAAGTTCAGCAAAGGTTTGCGGGGGGCGATCGATCCCAGCGGCGGCAAGAATCGCCTTGTTATAAATCGTTACCCGCGAGGTGAGGTACCAAGGCACGGCAAAACTCTTGCCCTCTAACGTCGTTGCCTGCCAGATATTCGGTAGATAACGCTCGCGCACGGCTGGCGGCACATAGTCATTGAGATTGAGCCACGCATTGCGTCCTGCCAACAACGCCGCAAAGTCGGGGTTCAGGTTCACCACATCGGGAGCAGTGCCCGCTAATACTGCCATGAGAATTTTGGTCTGCATTGCCGTCCAAGGAATATCCACCCAGCGCACATGGACATCGGGATGTTGGGCTTCAAATTCCGCAATCAGGCGATGGAAGTAGTCAGTAAATTTCGGTTGCAGTTGCATGGTCCAGAATTCAATCTGGGTGCCTTGGGTAGGCGGCGTTGTTCCACAACTGGTGAGGATGGCCAGCCATAGCCCCACCAACAGCCCACCGATCCAGCGTTGCCACGATCGCATTGCTGAGGACTCCTACAGCGGGGGGAGTTTAGAGGTGCAGGCACGACAGCGAGTTGCTTTGAGGGGCACGGATTCCAAGCAGTAGGGACACTCCCGTTGTTCTGACGCAGGGGGTTTCTTCGGTAGCAAGGGTAAAAGCAGCTTCAGGAGAATAAACAAGCTCAGGGCAATCACCCCAAAGTCGAGCAAACTGCCCAAAAACTTGCCAATTCTAATCCCCGACCCGACCGTAAGCTCGCGCCAGTCGCCCCCTGGAATCAGGGGATTGATCAAAGGCATCATCAGGTCTTCCACCACGGAGGTGACAATGCGGCTAAAGGCACCCCCCACCACGACAGCGATCGCCAGATCAATCACATTCCCCTTTAAGGCAAATTGGCGGAACTCCTGCCAAAATTGCTTGACCTGTCGGCGGTTCAATCGCCCCATGCCCACTCCTCAGTAGTACACAAAAATTAACACTTATCTTCATCAATGACCAAAATTTTAGCGATGCCGCTAGCCAACGGGCAAACTCTAGGCTAACATTGTAGATCCAGTCAGAAAGTGTTCGAGCGATCGCTGGTATGATTGCGTATGGCACCCACTTCTGCCCGCTTGATAACTCACTATACACCCCCATTTTCGTTAAAGGAGCTAGGAAAACACTCGCATGGTCAATCAGGAAAAAACGTTAGACGTGGGCTTTACGCATGCTGATTTTGCAGCCTTACTCGACCGGTACGATTACCACTTCAACCCCGGCGACATTGTTGCTGGCACCGTCTTTAGCATCGAACCGAAGGGTGCCCTGATTGACATCGGTGCGAAAACCGCTGCCTACATCCCCATCCAAGAAATGTCTATCAACCGGATTGACAGTCCGGAAGAAGTCCTGCAACCGAACGAAACCCGTGAGTTCTTTATCTTGGCGGATGAAAATGAGGAAGGGCAGCTGACGCTGTCGATTCGCCGTATTGAGTACATGCGGGCTTGGGAGCGCGTTCGCCAACTGCAAGCGGAAGATGCCACCGTTCGTTCTCAGGTCTTTGCCACCAACCGTGGGGGTGCCCTTGTGCGCATTGAAGGGCTGCGCGGCTTTATCCCCGGTTCCCACATCAGCACCCGTGTCAACAAAGAAGAATTGGTGGGTGAAGAGCTACCCCTGAAGTTTTTAGAAGTGGATGAAGAGCGCAACCGCCTCGTCCTCAGCCACCGCCGTGCCCTTGTCGAACGCAAGATGAACAAACTGGAAGTGGGCGAAGTGGTGGTTGGAACCGTGCGTGGGATTAAGCCCTACGGTGCCTTCATTGACATTGGTGGGGTTAGCGGTCTGCTGCACATTTCCGAGATTTCCCACGATCACATTGATACGCCCCACAGTGTTTTCAATGTCAATGACCAAGTCAAGGTGATGATTATTGACCTTGATGCTGAGCGGGGTCGGATTTCCCTGTCCACCAAGCAACTGGAGCCAGAACCCGGTGACATGGTGAAAAATCCGCAGTTGGTCTATGAAAAGGCTGAAGAGATGGCAGAGCGCTATCGTCAGCAACTCCTGCAACAACAGCAGCAGGCCACCGCAGAGACCACTGAGGAAGTCATTGAAGACATTCCCGAAGCCACTGAAGACGATACGGCTGAGCCGATTCTTCAAGAAGCCTAGGATGTCCCTTGCCCTCACCCTTGGGGATCCAGCGGGCATTGGCCCAGAAATTCTCCTGAAAGCCCTAGCTCACCTGCCCTCAGAAATGTTAGGGCAGTTTTTTATTGCTGGTACAGGCCAAGTATTAGAGGAAACGTACGCTCGCCTCTGCCAGCAGGGACAGGTGGCCATTGATCCTGCCCAGCTTCGGATTTGGGAGCATCCCCTCGATGCGGTGATTGTGCCGGGGCAACCGAGTGTGGTGAGTGGGGCGGCGAGCTTTGCCTACTTAGAAACAGCCATTCAGCGGGCGATCGCTGGCGAGGTGGCAGGCATTGTGACGGCACCGATTTCTAAGGCCAGTTGGCAGGCGGCAGGCTATGCTTTTCCCGGTCAAACAGAAGTGCTGGCTCACTTTACAGGAACCGCCAACGTGGGCATGGTGTTCTTGGGGCGATCGCCCGTAACCAACTGGGTGCTGACCACTTTACTCGCGACGACCCACATCCCCTTGCAAGAGGTGCCCAAAGCACTGACCCCCGAACGCCTCAATGAAAAACTCGCGCTCCTTGTGCAGTTTCTGAGGGAGCGGCGGCATCTGGAGCGGCCTCGCATTGCCATTGCTGGCTTGAATCCCCACAGTGGTGAGCAGGGACACTTAGGCCAAGAGGAAGTGACTTGGCTGATTCCATGGCTCGCAGCAGCCCAGCAGCAGTATCCCCAAGTTGAACTGATTGGTCCTGTGCCCCCTGATACCCTCTGGATTGGAGCTGCCGATGCGTGGTGGGGACGCCCTGCCCCGGCAACTGCCTACGATGCCTACCTCGCGCTTTACCATGATCAGGGGTTGATTCCCGTGAAGATGCTCGCTTTTCGGGAAGCGGTGAATACGACGATTGGCTTGCCCTTTATTCGCACGTCCCCGGATCACGGTACGGCTTTTGATATTGCGGGTACAGGGATGGCAGACCCACAGAGTTTTCTGGCGGCGATCGCTTGGGCGCAAACCCTGAGTGAAGGATCGGTTTTCCCTCTTCCCCCCGCCTAAAGTGCCTTTGATAGAATGCAACTAGATAACAAACCAAACGGTCAAGCGTTGGCATTTGGGTTGTTGCTGTATCGGGCAGAGTCATATGGGATTCTTTGATTCAGAAATTGTTCAACAGGAAGCACAACGCCTGTTTCAGGACTACCAGCAGTTGATGCAGCTTGGCTCCGAGTACGGCAAGTTTGACCGCGAAGGCAAGAAAATTTATATCGAAAAAATGGAAGAACTCATGGAGCGCTACCGTATTTTTATGAAGCGGTTTGAGTTGTCCGATGACTTCATGGCGCAGATGACCATCAAACAATTGGAGACCCAACTCAGCCAGTTTGGTATGTCTGCCCAAACCATGTTTGATCAAATGCATCAAACCCTTGAGCGCATGAAAGCCGAAGTGGAACGCCAACCCTAGGGGAGAGGGCGAGTGTTGCTCTGCAATTTGGATGGGGTGATTACGCCAGAGGCCTCGATTTCTGTTCTTGATCGCGGGTTTCTCTACGGCGATAGCGTTTATGAAGTGATGCGTACCTACCGCGGGATTCCCTTTGCCTTACCAGAGCACCTCGCACGGTTGCGTGCTTCAGCGGCCTATCTCTACATGAGCGTGCCGTGGTCTGATGAGTACATTACCCAAGAAGTGCAACGCACCTTAGCGGCTGCCCCAGCGGGAGAATATTACATTCGGATTGTCGTGACCCGTGGTAGGGATCGCCGCATTGGGCTATTGCCAGAACCAACGACCCAGCCCAGATTATTGATTGTGTTGATGGCGATCGCCCCCGAACCAACATTGAGCGAACAGGGAATTTGCCTGACCATTGCCAAGCGGCAACGCACGAGCACTGCTGCCCTTGATCCAGCCGCCAAAACGGGCAATTACCTCAACAATATCTTGGCGCTATTGGAAGCGCAGCAAGCTGGGTTTGACGACGCCCTGCTTCTCAATGCCCAAGGGCAGATGACCGAGGCCACGACCAGTAACCTCTGGATTGTCCGTGAGGGTGTGGTCGAGACACCCCCCACTGCTGTTGGGATGCTCCACGGAATTACGCGAGCGACGCTGTTGCAGATCGTTGCAAACTTGGGCATGCCCCATCGGGAAGTGATTCTCACCCCACAGGAGCTAGCGAGAGCCAGTGAGGGCTTTCTGAGTTCATCGGTGCGCCTGCTAATGCCGATTCGCCAAGTGGATGAGGTGATCTTTCCCGCCTGTCCAGGGCCTGTGACCCAAAAGTTATGGCAGGAATTATTAACAGTGATGGAAAAGGCGACTCTGGCCTAGATACAGTCCTTTTAGCGAAGTCCTTGAGTTGGGAACATGACGGGAATATTGGGATTCACCCATACTTGACAGTCGAGTTCGGTACTGGCTGGGAAAAAAGGAATCGGGTTGCCTGCGGCATCGGTGACTTCTGGCAGGTATTCAAGGGGTAGGGCATCAAATTGACAGGTGTAGGCACCATAAATGACCTGCCGGCGATCGCCCAAAGGGCGCGCTGCGCGATCGCGCAGGATCAACTGATAACCAAAGCTGCGACTGGCATTGCCCAACTGATTGATCAGGGCAAAACGCCGTAAATAGGGCAGGCGTCCCCAAGCAGACGGCGACACAAAGGCTTCAACTCTACCCCCCGGCGCTGTGATGGCCGGAAAAGCCTGCCAGCGCTGAATCACCCCATCCCCAAACTGCTGCACTGCCCACCAGAGGCTGGGTACCGTTAAGCCCACTGCCGAGGGTTGCTCACTCACCACGACTTGTTTTTCATTGACCGGCAGCGCGATCGCCCCCGCAACCGCTGGCGGTAAGTCTTCTGCCGAGGTATTGGCGGCTGTTTTGAGGGGCTGCAACCCTAATAGCGCGATCGCCCCCACGGCACTCAACCATCGGCCACAGGACTTGGGAGGGGATAGGGTTCTCATTTGCTTTGAGTCGGGAAGGAGATTACCTCCTATATTACGGATGCAGCCAAGCCTTCAATACATCGAGGAGACTATTCCCCCCCCACGCAAGGGCAACCAGAATGGAGGTGGTCACCGCTAAGCCAATCAGAGAAATAACCACCCCTGCCAGACTAATCAAACCATCGTCATCCAAAAGACCAAAGCCAATCGTAAAAATGCCCATCGCTGGAATGGTGTTGGTGCCGGGAATGGGCAAAATCATCGAGATTGCCATCAGTGACACGGCAACTCCCAAGCCCAAACGTCCGCCTCGGGTCGTGCAAATGGGGCGCAAGCGGGGACGGGAGATCAATTCAATCCGCCGCAGCCAAGGCAAAGCTGTGCGCACAATCTTTTGAATCTGGGATCGCGGCATCGTGCGCTTGAGCAGCCGCGGGGGTAACCAAGGGGTTGAGGCACCCACGAGCAATTGCCAGCCCAACAGTAACAGCACAATGCCAAAGGGGGTGGAGTAACCGGGGGCTGGAATAGGCAGCGCCGAGGGCAATGAAAGTACAGCCAGCAAAAAGCCGAAGGTTCGCTCTCCCGCCAACTGCAGAATATCCCCCAAGGACACCAGTTGCTGCGTTAACACCTCGCCATCGCTGGGGCTAGGCACAGGACTCAAAAAGGCACATTCGAGGTCAGTGGACAGTTTTGCCATAAAAAATTACGGGAGGTGGAAATGTTGCCACTGCTAGGATACGATAGATTGATCGTTAGTTATGCCCAACACAGTTGACAGGCGATCCTAAGGCCGCGATCAACCTGAAGCCATGGCAACCCCATCTGACTTACCGACAGAGTTGCACCTGATCAACCCGCGGCGATCGCTGGGTCATGTTTATCTCGACTGGACACCCCAACCTGGTTGCCATGTGGATCATGAAGGGGAAACCTATACCGTGTTAGAACGCCGTCATCGCTACCGGTTTCGTGGCGGACGTTATCAGCTGGAAAAAATTGCCCTCTATGTGCAGCACAGCGATACTACCAGCGATCGCCATCTCGTCAATGGACAGTGGGTGATTGGAGATCCCACCTGCCGCTGGAATGCGCTTTCACCCTTGTTGCGGTGTGCTGTGAACCCTCAAGGCTCCTGCCAAGACTGTCGAGATTACCAGCCTCGAGAACCTTAACGTTTTGCTGCGAAAAACCCCCTCGCGCAGAGGGGGAGCATCAGGGTGATTTCAGATTGAGCCAGAGACGGCCAGCCTACTGCACAGCGGGCGTCATATAGGAGGTTTGCGGGAGAACAATTTTCACCGGTTCAACGTGCCAGATGTCTTGGCAGTACTCGCGAATGGCGCGATCGCTAGAAAATTTGCCCATCCGTGCCACATTCAGAATCGACATTTTTGCCCATTGGGCTTGATCTTGATAGACCTGAAGCACCTGTTGATGGCAGTCCACGTAGCTTTGGTAGTCTGCCAAGAGGCAATAGCGATCGTTTTGCCAGAGGTGTTCCACAATTGGGCGAAAGAGTTCCGTATCCCCATGGGAAAAGTAACCAGAGCCGATGAGGTCAAGGACTCGCTTCAGTATCGGGTTATTATTGGCAAACTCCCACGGACGGTAGCCGTTACGCCACAATTCCTGCAATTGCTCCACCGTATTGCCAAAGAGGAAGAAGTTTTCTGCTCCTACTTCTTCGCGAATCTCCACATTGGCACCATCGAGGGTGCCAATCGTCAGCGCCCCATTGAGGGCAAATTTCATATTCCCTGTGCCTGAGGCCTCGTAGCCCGCTGTTGAGATTTGTTGGGAGAGATCCGCTGCGGGATAGACCCGCTGTCCCAGAGTCACATTGTAGTCGGGTAAAAAGACCACCTTCAGGCGATCGCGCACCGCTGGATCACGGTTAATCACGTCGGCTACCGAGTTGATGAGCTTGATGATTAGCTTGGCCATGTAGTAGCCCGGCGCCGCCTTACCGCCAAAAATAAACGTTTGGGGTACCATCTCCAGTTGCGGATTGTCCTTCAACATCTGATAGAGGGTGATGATATTGAGGACACACAGGTGCTGCCGCTTATATTCGTGGATGCGCTTCACCAAAATGGAGAAGAGGGAGTGGGGATCCACCGTTACTCCCACGCGATCGCGAATGTATTCCGCAAGGCGTTCCTTGTTTCCATGCTTCACCGATCGCCACTGAGCCGCAAAGTCGCGATCCTCTGCCAAGGGTTCCAATCGCCGCAGTTGATCCAAGTGCTTCACCCAATCTTCGCCAATGCGTTCGGTAATCAGGCGAGTTAATCCGGGATTACTGAGCACCATCCAGCGCCGAGGGGTGACGCCATTGGTTTTATTGGAAAATTTCTGCGGCGTCAGTTCGTAGAAATCCTTGAGCACCGTTTGTTTCAAGAGTTCTGAGTGCAGCGCCGCCACTCCGTTGATGGCATGACTCCCCACCGCTGCCAAGTGTGCCATGCGCACATAACGACAGCCACTTTCATCAATAATCGACAGCCGCCGTAGGCGATCGTTATCCCCCGGATATTGCAGGCGCACCTGATCAAGGAAGCGTTGGTTAATTTCGTAGATAATTTGCAAGTGGCGGGGTAGTAGTGAGCCAAAGAGATCTAGCGGCCATTTTTCCAGTGCCTCGGGCAAGAGGGTGTGGTTGGTGTAGGCAAATGTCTTGCAAGTAATGTCCCACGCCTGCTCCCAAGGCATGAGATGCTCATCCACTAACAGGCGCATCAGTTCTGCCACTGAAATTGCCGGGTGGGTATCATTCAACTGCACGGTGAACTTCTCGTGGAAGCGACTGAGATCCTTATTCCCCGATTGCTTGTAGAGGCGGATCATGTCCTGAAGGGCACAGGAGCAGAAGAAATATTGCTGCATCAGCCGCAGTTCTTTGCCCTGCAATTGCTCATCGTTGGGATAGAGCACCTTGGTGATGTTTTCCGAGGCAATTTTTTGGTTGACGGCACCGTAGTAATCGCCCGTGTTAAAGGCTTGAAAGTCAAAGGACTCCACCGCCTCTGCCCGCCATAGACGCAAAAGATTGGCGGTATTCACCTTGTAGCCCAAGATTGGGGTGTCATAGGCTACCCCTTGAATCACTTGGTGGGGTTCCCAAACGACCCGATAGCGACCCTGATCATCGGTGTAGCTATAGGTATAGCCGCCAAACTTCACCTGCAAAATCAACTCTGGTCGCGGAATTTCCCAAGGGTTGCCGTAGCGTAACCACTTATCCGTAATCTCAACTTGCCAGCCATCGCGAATCTCTTGGTCAAAGATGCCGTACTCATAGCGAATGCCGTAGCCAATGGCGGGGATTTCCAATGTGGCGAGGGAATCCATATAGCAGGCGGCCAAGCGACCCAAGCCACCATTGCCCAAGCCCGGCTCTTCCTCCTGATCCAGCAGTTCCTTGAGGTTCAAACCCGTTTGCCGCATGGCTTCTTCAACGGCCTCATAGAGTCCGAGGTTAATCAGGTTATTGCCGAGGTGTGGCCCTAGCAAAAATTCGGCGGAGAGATAGCAAACAGTGCGGCTTTCTTGATCTCGATAGGTTTTGGCAGAATTCAACCAGCGCAACAGTAGGCGATCGCGCACGGTGTAGGCCAAGGCCAAGTAGTAATCATTTTTCGTCGCCACTTCGGGGAATCGCCCTTGGATAAAGAAGAGATTATCCATAAAGGCGCGGCGCAGCGTTTCAATACTCGTACCGGTGCGATCGTCTTCCGTCAGCACCGTGGGACAACCGGGCGGAATGAGACTGGTCATTGTGGGAATCCTCGCAAAGAATTAACGCGATTAGTAGTCAGCCCTTCCCTTCTGTTCTACCGCGATCGCCAAGGATTCCCCGCTAAGTACAGAATCTCTTTACCAGCAGGCCAGCCCTTCCCTAGCGTTTATTGACTGTGGGGGAGCAGTTGGCAGGTGAGTTCTTCCTCGGTTTCTGAGGGATCTGGTGGGGCAACGGTGGGTGGGGTAGTGCCAAGGGTCATGTCTGGGGCGGGGCTTTGTTGATAGCGTTGATAGAGCGTAGTCAGCAGTTTGAACAGGCGATCGCCGCCACTGGCATAGAGAGGGTCATCGGGCAAGCGCGCCAAAGCAGCGGCCATCTGCGTCTGCAAGATCTCTAAATCCCCATAGCGGCGGGTCAGCCGTTGCAGTAAATCAATGAGGGTAAACCGCTCTAGGCCTTGAGCATGCACCGGTTTAGTGGTCAACAGAGCGGCCACAAGAAGCTTCATCTGCAGGGGGGTACAGTAGCGAGTGACTTCCAAGCGCAAATCGTAGAGATCGGCGGTGCTGAGGGTTGGCGCCTCGAGGGTCAGTGTGGCCGTTGGGGATTGGGTGTAGAGGGGCACCAAAATTTGCAGGAGTGCTGCTGAAAGAATCTGGTAGGCTGGTGCTTTGTTGAGACTATTGACAATGGCCGTTAGGCGTTGTCCCAAAAGGGTGGGGGTTTTCAGCTGCTCAAGGATTTGGATCACGGCCTGTTGCACATCGCTGACGGTCCACGGCGGCGCTTGAGTCGGCCATTGATTTTGCTGCAGGGCATACAGTAGCTTAAAAAGACGACTGTGCTGCGGATGCTGGACGATTTGTTGGGCAGCGGTGGCAATTGGAGAAGTTGTTGTCGTCACAGGTTTGCCAAAAGTCCCTCGATCTGTATTCTAGCCAATTTTCCTAGACGATAATTTATTGATTGTCATCAAGGGGAGATTGTCAAGACCTCTGCTAGCATTGGGAGAGTTTAGCAGTAACAGAACGGGTGTGAAAGAGCTTTTTCATCGCCTGCAGCAGCGTCTCAATGAGATTGTTGTCGGTCAAGGGGCGATCGCCCAAGGGTTGGTTGTGGCGCTTCTTGCCGAAGGCCATGTCATCCTTGAGGGGGTGCCAGGAACCGCCAAAACCCTCCTTGTGAAGCTCCTCGCTCGTCTAATTGCAGCGGAATTTCGCCGTATCCAACTCACCCCCGATGTCCTGCCAGCGGATATTCTCGGTACGAGTATCTTTGACTTTAACAGTCGCACATTTCGCCTGCGCAAGGGGCCAATTTTTACCCAAGTGCTGCTGGCGGATGAAATTAACCGCACACCGCCTAAGACCCAAGCGGCTCTCCTCGAAGCCATGGAAGAACGGCAGGTAACCCTTGACGGCACCACTCTGCCCCTCTCGGGTTTATTTTGGACAGTGGCCACCCAAAACCCCTTGGAATTTGAAGGGACGTATCCCTTGCCCGAAGCCCAACTGGATCGCTTCCTATTTAAGCTAGTCGTTCCCTACCCAGAGCCAACCTCAGAACGGCAAATGCTTGAAAATGCCCTTGGGGGCTTTGAGGCGCGGGATCTCGATCAACTCAATTTGGAGCCGTTGATTACCGTTGAGCAAGTTTTGGCAGCACGGCAGCAAGTGCGGCAAGTCCATGTGGCGCCTGCGGTGCTGGATTATCTGTTGGCCTTGGTGCAGGCCAGTCGTCAACATCCTGAACTGCTGTTGGGGGCTTCCCCACGAGCGGCAGTGGGCTGGTTACGCGCCACCCAAGCCCAAGCGTGGTTAGAGGATCGCGCCTATGTTACCCCTGAGGATGTGAAGGCGATCGCCACCCCGCTACTGCAACACCGCTTAATCCTCAAGCCCGAAGCCCAGTTAGACGGCACCACGCTGCCCCAAGTGATCCAAGGTATTCTCGCGAAAGTTGCTGTTCCTCGATGAAAGCACCTGCCAGTTATCAGTTTGGTCGCCATCGCCCCCGCTGGGTGCCCACGGTTCGCTTCTATGGCCTCTTGCTGCTGGGGCTTCTCTTTCCAGTGCTGACCAGCTTTCTGCCAGCAGAGCTATGGCCGATCGCCGAGGCGGTTCCCCAAGGGAAGTTGCGGGAATGGTTGCACCACTGGCCTCTGGGGCTGGGATGGCTCCTGATGGGACTGTACGATCTGGTCATTTTCGGCCTGTCCCTGTGGGACTATATCCGCATCGGTCGCTGGCAACTGACCCTCGATCGCGCCTGTGAGTCACGGCTCTCCATTGGTCGGCAAAACCCGATTCGCCTCAGGCTGCACACCCGTGGTGAGGTTTCCTTGAATGAGCAGATCTGGGTTGAACTCTACGACTATATGCCTGCTGAGTTTACGGGTGAAATCCCCTACTTTGCCTTGGCGGCCTCAGCCCAGAGGACGTTGGAATTGCTCTACCATGTGTTTCCACCGCGACGGGGTGCCTTTCAATGGTCAGGCTGCGATGTGCGGCTGCGCAGTTCTTGGGGCTTGGCGTGGCGACGCTGGTTTGCACCCGTTGTGACTGAGGTGGAAGTCTATCCCGATTTGATGGGCTTGCGATCGCTCTCGATTCGCCTCAGTTTAGAATCCAGTGGCAGCTTGCGGCGGCGACGCTATGCCTTGGGGGGCACCGAGTTTGCCGAATTGCGGGAGTACCATCTGGGGGATGATCTGCGCCTCATGGACTGGAAAGCGAGTGCCCGCCGCGGACGGCCTCTTGTGCGCGCCATGGAGCCCGAACGGGATCAACCCCTGATTATTCTCTTGGATCGAGGCCGCTTGATGACCGCTACTGTCGCTGGTTTGAAACGCTTTGACTGGGGCTTAAACGCGGCATTGGCACTGGCGCTGACGGGCTTGCGACGGGGGGATAAGGTGGGCTTGGGGATTTTTGATCAGCAACTGCACACGTGGATTGCGCCTCAAAGTGGCGATTCCCATCTGGGGCAGATTCTAAGTCAGGTGTATCGCTGTGAACCCATTCTCGAAGAATCCGACTATGTGGGCACCGTCAGCGCGATCTTGGGACACTATACCCGCCGTGCCCTTGTGGTGGTTCTTACAGAAGTCATTGATGAGGTGGCTTCCCAAGAACTCCTCGCAGCCATGGCTCGCCTCACGCCGCGTTTTCTACCCTTCTGCGTTGCTTTGCGCGATCGCCACATTGAAACCCTTGCCCACCGCCCCTTCACAGGCTCCGTAGATCAAATTTCCAGCCTCTACGAGCAAGCCGTTGCCCTCGATCTCCTGCACCAGCGCCAGCGCGCCTTTGCCCACTTGGAGCAACAGGGGGTTCTTGTCCTTGACGCGCCTGCGGATCAAATGAGTGAGCAACTGGTGGATCGCTATCTGCTGCTAAAAGCGCGTGGTCGCCTCTAGGGTTGGCTAGCCTCGATCACACTGGTATTCCTTGGCTCCTGTAATGGCCGTAGGGGCGGGCGATCGCCCGTTGGTGTCGCTAGGGGAAGGGGTGTCGAGGTCTGCGTCAGCCCACAAGTTGCCCGCAAACGCGCTTGCAGGAGTTGACTCACCACCTGACGTCGAATAAATTCTTGCTCAATTGCTGGGGAGACTGAACGTTGCAGTTCCATAGGTTGCCTCGAATTCACCGTTGTTCACGGCGACACAGGCTTCCGTGCGCTTCCCACACCCACATTCAACCGGTCATAGGCCTCACCTCGATCTTAGCGGCGATCGCCCACGATTGTAAAAATGACTACCAAAATGCAGTGGGATTTGTGGGGATTTCCTAACACTATTGCAACGGGGATACATTCGGGGATTGAGGTGATTCCCATTTCTGCTGGCAAAACTCGTGGATCACCTTACCGCCATGAATAATCACATAGAGCGTCACTCCACTGAGGACAAAAGGCATGATCTTCTCGAGCCAAGGAAGATGGCAACCGAGGCGGGTCAGGACAAGGGCAAAGGCATCATCTAAAAGGCTAATCAACAAAGGTAGCAATTGTCTTAGAAGGGTAAGAATCTCTGGTAAATAACCATCACTATCCATAAAAATACTCTCGGCTGAGTTGACGCAGAAAATCACCTAAAGAAACATTGATCAGTTGGGATGATTGGTGAGTGGAAATACTTCATAGGCACTTCATTCTCATCAATACAAATAAAGAATTGAAAAATGAATCACACTTCTTTACAAATTGATGACCTTTAGATAAGCTTACCCTAACTGCGATTGTTGTTTTTGCTAGTGTTCCCAAGAATAGCCGAAAACCCTGTCCGTCAAGCATTAAGGCTGCTATTGCTATTGCTAAGTTCGGTTGAAAATGAGAGATTATCGTGAGTTGTTAACAACCGTAACACTTCTATTATAGGCAACGCCTAGGGGTTAGGGGATAACTGTAATTTGTCGTTACATTGGGAACGCATTCTGAAGGTTGGCTGTCTAGGATAGAGATGACAGCAGCGGCAGGTGCTTTATGAGACGGATGTCGGGTCATCGGTGTTGTTTTGCGCTTCTGTTGGCGATCGCCACAACCACAGGATTTTACCAGCGGGGACTCGCACAAAATGAAGCCCAACAGTTGCGCGATATTATGCAGCGGTTGGATGCCCTACAACAGCGCTATAGTGCCGCCGTCAGTGAACTAGACGTGATTCGCAAAACCTCTTTTGGCGGCGATAGTAATCATGTCATTGCCCTCACAAATCAGATTGAGCAGTTGCAAAAACAGGGGAATTATGGCGCAGCAGTGGCACCCTCGCGGGAATTGGTGGCGATCGCCGAGCGGGTTTTAGGTGCCCATCACCCCACTGTGGCTGCAACTTTGAATAACCTTGCTGTCACCTACAAGGAACTGGGCAACTTTAGTGAGGCGATTCCCCTCTATCAGCGCAGCTTAGCCATCCGTGAACAAGCCCTTGGCGCCAATCATCCCGATGTTGCCACCAGCCTCAATAACCTCGCCAACCTCTACACCGATCAAGGCAACTACGGTGAGGCCCTGCCTCTCTATCAACGCGCCCTTGCCATCCGTGAACAAGCCCTAGGCAAAAACCATCCCGATGTGGGCTTGGGTGTGCACAACTTGGCAGTGATGTACCATTTGCAGGGCAGCCTAACCACAGCCTTGCCCCTCTACCAGCGCAGTCTGGGTCTCCTCGAACCCGCCTTAGGGGCAGAACATCCCTTGGTGGCAACGGTGTTGAATAACCTTGCCGAACTCTATCGTGCTCAGAGCAATTATGGCGCGGCGCTTCCCCTTTACCAACGCAGTTTGGCGATCCGTGAAAAGGTACTGGGGACAGATCACCCCGATGTTGCCACTAGCCTCAACAACTTGGCTGAACTCTATCGGGTACAGGGGAATTATGGGGCGGCGCTTCCCCTCTATCAACGCAGTATTGCCCTGCGGCAGCGTACCCTCAGTGGCGAGCATCCCTATTTGGCGCTAAGTCTTGCCAATTTAGCCAAAGCCTACTGGGCGCAGGGAATGATCAACGAGGCCTTAACCGCTCTCAACCGCGCCCTTGAGATTGAAGAGGCCAACCTCAGCCGTAACCTCGTGGTTGGCTCCGAGGAATACAAGCGCAACTATCTGGCCACGTTTCAAGACTCCACCAACACCGCCATTTCCTTCCATTTACAGGGGAGTTCCCAGAATCCAGCAGTGGCCAACCTCGCCTTGACTACCATTTTGCGCCGTAAAGGTCGGTTGTTGGATGTTTTAGCGGCAACAGCCAGTCGCCTACGTAATCAACTGGATGCCTCGGGGCAGCAGCAACTGGATGAATTAATTCGTGTGCGAACACAGATTGCTAGCCTCACCTTTGTACGCGATCGCCCACCGCCGGCCAGCCAAATTAGCCAACTCGAACAGCGTGCCAACCAACTGGAAGCGCAACTGGTGAGCCAAAATGCCAACTTCCGTTTGGAAGTCACCCCCGTCACCCTCAGTGCCGTGCAGCAAGCGATTCCCGCCAATGCCGTGCTGCTGGAGTTTATCCAGTATGTGCCCTACAACCCAAAAACCAACCGCTGGGAAGCGCCCCGTTACGCCCTCTATGCCCTGAAAAATAGGGGTGCTCCCCAATGGCGTGACTTGGGTACCGTCGCTGATCTCGATACGGTTATTAAGGCAGCACGCCAGCGGATGGCGGATCCAAGATTGCCCGCTACGGTAACGAAGCCCTCTTTGAAGGCGGCCTATGAGCGCCTCTTGGTTCCTCTGGAACCCTTCCTAGCGGGCAGTACCCATCTGCTGGTGGCTCCCGACGGTCAGCTCAATACTCTCTCCTTTGAGGCCTTGGTGGATCGGCAGGATCGCTATCTGGTGCAGTCCTATACGATCACACTGCTCACCTCAGGACGCGACTTGCTGCGGCTCCAACAGCGGGTTAAACCCGCCAATCCCCCCTTGGTGGTGGGTAATCCCACGTTTAGTCAAGGGAGTGGTCGTGCTGTGGCAAGTAGTCAGCGGGGAGTGAACCCGCGATCGCTGGATTTGCGCAGCCTGACATTTACGGAGTTACCCGGAACCGCCACGGAGGTGAAAACCGTAAGCACGCTCTTGCCCCAAGCGCAGATCCTCACGGGCAGCAGTGCCACCGAAACTGCCATCAAACAAACGCAGCGGCCGCGGGTACTTCACCTCGCCACCCATGGATTTTTCCTAGAGAGTCCGCCGCTATCTCCCCAAGTCCTGCAACATACCCGTGGTCTCAATGCCAATACTCCCTTTAGGGGGGAAAATCCACTGTTGCGCTCCGGCTTGGCCTTGGCGGGTTTCAATCAACGGCAGAGTGGGGTGGATGATGGCGTGTTAACGGCTTTTGAAGTCACCGGCATTAACCTTGATGGTACCGAGTTAGTGGTGATGTCCGCCTGTGATACGGGGCGCGGCGATATTCTCAATGGCGATGGTGTCTATGGCTTGCGGCGAGCCTTTACCTTGGCGGGGGCGCGTACCCAAGTGAGTTCCCTCTGGAAGGTGGATGACACCACGACCCAACAACTGATGGTTGCCTTTTATCAAAATCTAGCGGCTGGCAAGGGACGCAGTGAGGCTCTACGGCAAGCGCAGTTGCAGTTAATGAATGACCCCAGTAAGCAAATTCCCTATTTTTGGGCTGCCTTTGTTAGCAGTGGTGAGTGGCGCCCGCTGCCCTAAGACAGGGGGTAGCTGACAGGGGTTTGTAATTGGCTGCCGAGGGGGCGATCGCGATCAATCCACAGAAGTGCCCCTTGCCGCCGTGAGGGTGGCTCTCCCCAGAGCACAGTGATACTGCCGGGGGGCAAAGGTTCAGGGCTAGGCCATTGACTGGTGAGCCAGACAAGGGAATCGATGGGATACTCAGCATCGGTGTCGCTGGGGGCGATCGCTGCTAGGGCCCGCAGTACCGTTGGCTGACCGTGGAGCATCCCCGTGGCGGGACTCCAAAACTGGACAGGAATTTGCTGTTGCAAACTGTAAAGGTAGAGGCTAGCCGCCGCAATCACCGCCTGCTCAAAGTCCTCCCCAATCCAATGGGGACGGGTATCCAAGGCAATGGTCACCGCATTCCCACCGCTAAAGGTGTCAAACTCGCGTACCCGCAGTTCGCCATAGCGAGCACTGGTGCGCCAATGGACTAAACGCAAAGGATCACCCCAGCGGTAGGGACGTAAGGCACGGGTGATGCCCTCTTGGGCAACGTGAAGATGATGCTGGCGATCGCGCCACTCTTGGGAAATCTCTTGCCCCAGTTGATCCAGCAAAGGACACTGTTGTAATTGCAGAACTTGCGGATAAACCACCACCTGCTGCGGTACGGGAAATGCGCGCTGACACCAAAAGAGGCCCAAGGGGGCAGCGGTGCGGAGGATTAGCTGCGACCACTCATAAATGCCCCGACGGGGTGGGATCAGATCGTAGTGCCAAGGAATGGTTTGCTGCGGTGGCAGTTCCGCGATTGCCTGTTGGGGACATTTTCTCTGGATGGCTGACCATAGATCACGGGGAACGGGGTCAATCACTTGCAAATTGTGGCGAGGCGTTTGGGTGGCATTGGTCAGAAAGACGGTCAGGCGTAGGCGATCGCCCGCATGAACTGGATCCACCTTGGCTCGCTCCAGCACCAATCCCCGCAAATAGCGCGGCGGTAGAATCGCCGCCACCAAGAGCAGACCAAAAATGATCCCCGTAATCACGTACAGCCAACCCGCCATCGAATTAATGGCTGCCGCAAAAAGAAAGAGATTCATGCCCAATAGCAGCAGTCCCGCGTAGGCGGGGGTCACCCAGCGTTCCTCTAAAAACTGACTGAGGCGACGCAGCTTGGCCATCGCAAATTCTCGCCTTAGGAGCGGTGGGACTCAGCGGGCAAGAGGCTAGGAAAGGAGTAGGCAAGCAGTTGCTGCAAGGCTTGACGAAAGTCCCCCTTGACAAGGGCGGGATCAAACCGCTGCACCAATTCGCCGCGATCGAAAAAAAGAAGGGTTGGCAGACTCGTCAGTTGGAAGTGACGACTGAGGGCAAAGTTTTCATCAGCATTGATCCTGAGAATTTGCAGCCGGTGCGGCAGTGACTGCTCCAGTTGATCCAGCAGGGGATCAATGAGGCGGCACAGGCCACACCAAGGGGCCCAAAAATGCACGATCACAGGCACGGGGGCACTGCGAATTTGCCGCTGGAATCCTTCAATATTAAATTGCTGAATGCCCTTCACGTTGTTATCTCGTTTTGTCTTGGGATCATGGTAGCAGTCAGCGGCGGTTTTGCAGCAGCCATTTGCGGCGATCTGATGCCGTAGGATCAAAAATAGTTTATCCAATGATTGGCGTGCCCAAATGACCCCCAAGCCCACCCTTTGGCAAAAACTGTTCCCCCTGCTGTTACGGGAAACGATCGCCACACTTCAGGGGATCAGTGAACTGCTGAGCAAGGCCACAGCGCAACTCAAGAAGGTAGCCACACAACGGGCGATCGCCCCAGAGCAGCTGAATCCCGAACGTTCATGGGTCGGTCGAGGGGCAGCCCTATGGTGGCAGGGAATGGGCTGGGTGCAGCAACGGCTGCCGAACCATCTCCAGGAGCGGTATAACCGCGCTACTCTAACTGGGATCGCGATCGCCCTACTCCTCATTTTGCTCTGGTTGAATCCCCTCAGTTGGCTGCAATCTCCTCGCCAGCCAACGGTGAAAGCAACCCAGCGTCCCCAACCCAGTGTCCTTGTGCAACCCCGCCCGGCACCCACACCCATGGCAGCAACACCCGCCCCAATACCTCAGCCGACACCAACACCCACTCCGTCACCAAGGGCGATCGCTCCTTCCACCTTCGTCAGTGACAGCCTCACCGTCCGCCAGCAATTGCTGGCCCTTTGCGATCGCTACAGCAACGCCCTTGATCCCACCCTGACCCTCACCCCCAGCGAACAGCGCTTGGAATTGATGCTGGCCAACAGTTGGTATGATCTCAGTCCTACAAAGCAGGATCAACTAGCCCAGAACCTTTGGCAAACTGCCCATGACTTGGGGTATCAGACCGTCATTGTGGTGGATACCGAAGGTCACCTGCTTGTCCGCGATCCGGTGGTGGGTGATAATGCCATCGTTGTGCGTCGCAAGCTGATCTAACTCACCCCCGCAGCTTAAGCCATCAATTTCGCCAATCCGCTAACCTAGAAAAGTGCCAACTTCTTCAGCTTGCTATGAGTGACACCACCCTTGCCTCCGAAAAACGCAAAGCCCTTGAGCTTGCCGTCTCCCAAATCGAACGCAACTTTGGTAAGGGCAGCATCATGCGCCTTGGGGATGCCACCCGCATGAAGGTGGAAACCATCTCTAGCGGTGCCCTCACCCTTGACCTTGCTTTGGGGGGTGGACTGCCGAAGGGGCGGATCATTGAAATTTATGGCCCTGAAAGTTCGGGGAAAACCACCTTGGCACTTCATGCGGTGGCCGCAGTCCAGAAAGCCGGTGGTGTAGCTGCCTTTGTCGATGCTGAACATGCCCTTGATCCCACCTATGCGGCTGCCCTCGGCGTGGACATTGAAAACCTACTGGTGGCTCAGCCAGACACTGGGGAAACGGGTCTAGAAATTGTTGATCAACTGGTGCGCTCGACAGCCGTAGATATTGTGGTGGTGGACTCCGTTGCGGCCTTGGTGCCCCGCGCTGAACTGGAAGGGGAAATGGGCGACAGCCATGTGGGGCTGCAAGCGCGCCTCATGAGCCAAGGCTTGCGCAAAATTACCGGTAATATTGGTAAAACAGGCTGCACCGTGATTTTCCTGAACCAATTGCGGCAAAAAATTGGTGTCACCTACGGTAACCCAGAAACGACGACGGGGGGAACCGCCCTCAAGTTCTATGCTTCAGTGCGCCTAGATATTCGGCGGGTGCAAACTCTGAAGAAGGGAACGGAGGAATTTGGGATTCGCGCCAAAGTCAAGGTGGCCAAAAACAAAGTGGCGCCACCCTTTCGCATTGCTGAGTTTGACATCATTTTTGGTAAGGGCATTTCCAATCTCGGCTGCATTCTTGATATGGCCGAGGAAACCGGTGTGATTAGCCGCAAAGGAGCTTGGTATTCCTACAACGGCGAAAATCTTGCCCAAGGCCGCGACAACACAATTAAATATATGGAGGAGAACCCTGCCTTTGCCCAAGAGGTCGAACAGCAGGTGCGGCAAAAGCTAGACCAAGGGGTAGCCGTCTCTGCCAATACGGTGACTCATACCCACGAGGAAATGGCTGACGAGGAATAGGGGCGATCGCCCGCGAGGGACTTCCGTAGGAGCAATTTCCGCTCTCCCCAAAAGGTGAAGCCTTCCTCAACGACTGCAAAGCCACAGCGGGCGTATAACTGCTGCGCCGCTTGATTGTGAGCAAGGACGTGCAGATAGAGATCGCAATAGGCGGAGCAAAGGCTGCCCTCAACAGTGTGTAATAGCCGCCGACCAATGCCACGCCGCCGGTAGTCCGGATGCACCGCCAAATTGGAGAGATAAGGTTTGGATTCACCCTTGATCTCACGGAGCTGCATTTCCACACTCCCCACACATAGAGCAGATTGACCTGTGGATAGGAGGGCTAGCCAACAGTGGTAGTGGGGACGCTCGCGCTGCCAGCGATCGCGCAGATCCTGCTCAATTCCCAGCTGCACAAAACGGCGCCAAAGGGCTTGCCACCCTCCCCCTGGGTGAAAACTCAGTGCCACGAGTTGAGCCACACTGGGCAGGTCGGTGATCTCTGCCGCACGAATCTCAATCATTCTAGGGCTGAGGAAGGACAGATTGCTCAGGTTGGAGTTGGCTCAGCAGTGCCCGCAGAGGGGGCTTGGCCAATAGGGTTTGCGTATCGGCCACTAGGCGATCGCCCCAGAGGTTTTCCCGTTGAAACTCCACCGTGCCATAGCGGCTATCGAGGCGCAGGGCTTCTTCCGCCAGTTGTAGTGCTCTTGCTTCATTTCCCAGTTGCAACAGGGCTGTGGCCAAAGCAAGTTTCGGCTCACTGGCTTTGGGGTCAATGTCTGCTGCCTGTTCCCAGTTCTTGGCTGCTTGGCGGATATTGCCTTGTTCATAGAGCACGAGACCAATGTTGGTATAGGCTGGCCAAAACTGACGATCCAAGCGCAATGAGCGGCGGTATTGCTCGATTGCCCGATCCTTTTGTCCCAATTTGAGATAGGCATTGCCAAGGTTGAACCATTCCTCTGTGGCATCGGGTTTCAGTGCCAATCCCTGCTCGATCGCCCGCACTGAGGCTCCATAGTGCCCTAGGCGAAAATGGGCAGAGCCTAAGTTGAAATAAGCCCCCGGATTTTTATCATTGAGTTTCAAAGACTGCTCTAGGGCTGGCACTGCATCCTTGGGTTGATTGACCGTGAGGTAGAGTCCCCCCAGTAATGCCCAAATTTCGTGGGCTTGGGGTGCCAACTGCACTGCTAGCTTGGCTCGCACCAACGCCTCTTGAAATTGCCGAAACTGTGCCAGTTGTAGGGCTTCTTGGGCCACAATAAAGCCATTTTGCTCCATCTCCTTGGCATTGAGTTCAAGGGTGCGCGGTAACACCACCTGTGCCGTTGCCAGACTGCCACTCAGGAGAACAAGACCCAGACTCAAGGTTAAACGGGCAAGCATTTTAGGCACGATCAATTTCCGTGTTGCAAGCTAAGTGAATTCCTCTTTAGTTTGCCATACCCTACCGACGTTTGCGGTGACTGAGGGCAACTCTTGACAAAAGTGGAAGGGAGATGATTGCCTTTAGAGAAAAAATAGGCTAGCCTGTGCTTATTCAAAGATCGCTAATCAATTGCTGTCAATTTTTTAAACCCTATTCAAACCTGATTTTTAAGGAAATTTAACAATGAACCCTTCAAATGAAAACATTCCTAACTACATGGTTCCAGCGATTCTGTCCACGATTTGCTGCTGTTTGCCTTTCGGTATTGTCGCTATTATAGCCATTTCGAAAGGAGATGAGATATTTTCAAGAGGGATAAGCTATCCTCAAAGCATCATGAATGTTACTCAAGAATATGAGCTATAGCTTGGACTGACGAGAGCGGGTTGTCTCCTATATCAAGCAAGGTGGCAAAATCAGTGAAGCGACTCAAATTTTTCAGGTGAGCCGCGCCACTATCCATCGCTGGCTGAAGCGAGACGACTTAGCCCCCACAGTTGTCCCCCGTCGTCCTTGGAAGCTGGATTGGGCGGCCTTAGCAGCCGATGTTGCTGCCCATCCCGATGACCGTTTAATCGACCGTGCCCAGCGATTTGGCGTTCAAGTTTCCACCATTAGTTATGCCCTCGCCCAGATGGGCATCACCCGAAAAAAAAACAGATACGTTACCAAGAACGGTGTGAAGAAGAGCGACAAGCGTATCAACAGCAGCTCGACACATGGGTAGAGAGCCACGGCAAGGAAACGCTGGTGTATATCGATGAAACGGGGTTTGACTCTTGGGTGGCGTGTGAGTATGGGTGGTCAGCGCGAGGCCAACGAATTGATGGAGAGCGAGCGGGGAAGCGTCAGAAAAGAGAGAGTTGAGTCGCAGGACGGTATAGACACCAGAAAGACTTCATCGCCCCAATGCTGTTTTGCGGATACTTGAATGCGGTAGGGTTTGTGAGCTGGCTGAGTCAGTACTGTTTGCCGGCATTAAAGAGACCTTCGTTGTTGATGATGGATAATGCACCGATTCATCCGAAAGGGGCGATTCAGGAAGCGGTCAAAGCGGCGGGTCACGAGGTGTTATTTTTACCGAAATACTCTCCTGATTTGAATGTGATTGAGCACGACTTCAGTGCGCTGAAGCGAGCGCGGATGTATGCAGGGTCAAACAGTTCGATTGATGAGGTGATTCGCAAGTATTGTGCTGGATAATATCTCATTCTTGATTGGAATAGCTATATTTTTGCTGCCCAAGTCAATTCAAGGTTAGCAGTCGGCGATCGCGCCGGGGCGTTGGAGGCCTCAAACAAGGCCAAGCTATTTACTTGGATTTCGGTGATTGCGGGATTGCTCGGTGGTGCCCTTTATGCGGTACTCATGGTGCTCTCAATCATGGCTGAGCAAGGGGGGATGTAGCTCGCTGGGCAGTCGTTCATAGTGGTGGGGCGATCGCCAGCGCAGAAGATGGGTCACCGGCTGCTGTAGGAGTTCTGTCGTCAAACCGATGGCGCGGCGAGGATTCACCGTTGCTAGGGTCAACGCTGCTTCAAAATCGCAAACTCCCCAATCCACTAGGCGTCCCACCATTGCCAACAGCGGCACAGTGGTGCCACAGAGGGTGCCATCAGCCAGTCGTGCCGTACCATTTTTCACTGCAATCTGCCGCTGATCCCAAGGATAGACCCCATCGCCTAACCCCAGCGGAGCAAGGGCATCACTCACCAAAAACAGGCGATCGCCCGCGCACTGCCACAACACCTTCAGCATTTGCGGATGAACATGCACCCCATCGCCAATCACGCCACACCAAACGCGCTGATCTGTCAAGGCTGCTGCTAACAGTCCCGGCTCGCGATGATGCAGAGGGGGCATGGCATTAAAGGCATGGGTGATCATTGTGGCACCGGCATCAAAAGCCGCCTGCGCTTCCTCCACTGTGGCTAAAGAGTGACCTAAACTCACGGTAATTCCCAAGCCACGTAAGTAGGCCAGAACCTGATTAGTGGCATCCAGTTCCGGTGCTAGGGTAAGAATACAGACCGAGCGGCTAAACTCTGCTAGAACCTGTTTAACCGCTTCAAAAGTCAAGGGTTGCAGATACTGCTGGGGGTGTGCACCCCGCTTCTGGGGATTGAGGAAAGGCCCCTCCAAATGCACACCTAAGATTTTGGCTTCAGACTCTTGCGCATTGGGCGCGTATTCGTGGAGCACCCTCAAGGCAGTGTGAATTTCCGCGAGGGGAGCAGTCACAATCGTCGGGGCGTAGGCATCAATCCCCTCTTGCCAAAGATAGCGGCCAATTTTTGGCAGTGGTTCGGTGGTCTTTAACCAAGGAAAGGGAATGCCCAAGGCACCGTTAATTTGCAGATCGACGCCCCCAAGGGAGAGATAATCGCCGCCGAAGTCCAGCACCTCAGAGCAATCGGGGGGAATCAGGTCAGTGCCGATCGCCGTCACTTTGCCATTCGTGAGTTGTACCTGTTGCAGGCGATCGCTCCCCAAAAGCCGCACGCGATCGAGCCAATAAACACTCATGGGGTGGTGGGGGTTAATTGCAGATCAGGGCGTTCTTCAGGCACAATTGCCCCCTCCACAGGACACACTTGCAAACAAATGCCACAGTCAATACAGGTGGCAAAATCAATCCAGAACCAATCGGTGCCCTTGGCATTTTTCCCCGGTCCCGGATGAATACAGGCCACCGGACACGCCTCAACGCAATCGGCAACCCCTTCGCAGGTATTGGTGACAATGGTGTGCGCCACAGTGTTCTCCTCACTGAGAGTTGATTCAGGATCAATTCTAAAGCTCTAGGCTAGATCCCCAGATCTGACTTCGCCGCTTGAGCCGCCTCCAATAACATGGGTGTAGGGAGTTCCTCCCAATCGCGATCGCCGATCTCGGCATAGAAGGTTTCGTCATAGCTGCGGGTTTGGATCACCACAGGCATCGGCACCGCATGACCCAGCACAAGCGCCTGTTGTTTAGAATCCAGCTTGGCCAACACCGATCGCAACTGCTGCGAACCCGCCACCCCCGTGAAAATGGCCTCAATGTCCTTTTCATCGTTAAGGAGTGCAGTGATGCGGGTGCCAATTTGCGACATGATCTCGCTATCAATGCCCGAAGGCCGTTGATCAACAACGAGGAGTGTGACAAAGTACTTGCGCATTTCGCGGGCGATCGTCCCAAAAATCGTTTGCTTCACCGTGGCCGGATCCAAGAAGCGGTGAGCCTCCTCAATCGTGATTACCAGTTGACGCGGGCGATCGCTGGGATTTTTGGTTTGCAAAAAAATCTCCGACTGCTGCACATAGGCTTGGTGGATGCGGCGGGCAATAATATTCGTCGCCAGCATATAGGAGAGCATATTGGCTTGGGAGCCAAACTCAATCACTACGTGGTGGCCGGCAGCGAGGGTCTCCAAAATTTGGCCAATGTAGTTCTTAGCACAGGTATTTCGTAGGTACTTCAGTTGTTCCAGCCGTGTCAGTTTGCGTTGCAGCGCCATGATCGAGGCTTTGCTGCCCATTTTCGTTTCACAAAATTCCTGAATCTCCTGATTGGTCATCACCAAGAGGCGACTAATCCAGCCCTTGCCAAACTCATTGCGCAGAATAATTGCATTTTCAAGGCTGGCCTCCGAGAGGTTCAGTTCCGCTTGCACCAAGGCCAAGTCCTCCACCTCAATTTGATCAAAGCCAATGTAGAGTTCTTGGGCATCGCGCACCCCTCGCCGTTGGGTGGATTCAGGGTCAAGGGTATAGATCTTGACTTGGCGGGGAAACAGTTGCCGCAATCCCTTAACGGTACTCAGTTGCTTGCCTTCACGGGTGGCTTCCCAGCCATACTCCGAGTGCATATCAAAAATCAAGTTCACCGCCGCCTGTTTGCGGATAATCCCCGACAACAACAGCCGCGTTAAAAAGGACTTGCCAGTACCCGACTTGCCAAATACGCCATTGCTGCGCTCGACAAAACGATCCAAATCCAAGCAAATGGGCACCTGCATATCTAAGGGAGTGCCAATGGCAAAGTTACGCCGCTGCGGATCGTCCTCCCAGCCAAACACGGCGCGAAAGTCCCGCTCACTGGCGTCATAGACAGGACTAAAATGGGCAGGGATGGTTTTTACGGGCAGTAAATCCTGCTCATCGTTGAGGATCATCAACATCGGTGCCACACTCAGCGTCGCAAACGTGCCCGTACCCGCCAGTACCTCCTGCAAAAAGGTATCCTCAAGGGCGGGGGGGTTGAGCAGAATGCGGGGATTGGCCGTACCAAGCACGACATCCGTCAGCAGACAAAAGAAGCGCGATCGCTGGCCTTGGATCACTAAAAATTGGCCGACCCGCAGTTCTTCTACAGAGACGTTGCCACACAGTCGTACCTCTAAGCCCTGACTGAGGGAGCCTTGGACAACAATTCCCAGTTGTTGTGCTGTCATCGTTTATTGCGCCTTCAGGAGCTGAATGCGTTGGGGGTCGCCAAACCGCGGAGCAGGGGCTTGGCGGTGAAATTCAGCACCCAGTCTTTGGGTCGCTTGTAGCGTTTGACTCAAATGCTGCACATAGCGATCCTGTATCTGCCGAAACCCTTCTAGGTTGTCTCCGCCATTGAGAAGCGCAAAGCAGACGGTGCCGTATTTTGCTGTGGGTAAGACGCCAACCAACGCACTCACATTCCAAAGAGACCCCGTTTTTACTAGGGTTGCCGCCGGTAGTTGACGATACTCTAACGTACCGCGATCGCGCCCCGCCATGGGTAGCACATCCGCCAAACTGTGGTTTTTCTGAGCGAGCATCTCCTGAAGCGCCAAAAGCATCCCACACGCCGCCCGGGGAGAAATGCGATTCTCCTCCCCCAGACCTGAGCCGTTGATCAGTTGAATTTCACTGGGGGGTACATTGGCTTTACGGGCGGCCACTTGAGCTACGGTTGCAGCACCCCCTGCCATTTCTGCTAGGGTTTCCGCAATCTCATTATTACTGTAGATATTCATTTGCCGCACAATTTCCCCCAAGGGGAGTGAGCGATGCTCGAGGCGCAGGGTAACACTCGCAGGGATCGTGCTTTGGAAGCGTGTTTCACCCGTCATCGTGACTTGGGGGCGGGGTTGTCCCTTGAAGTGCTGTTCATAGGCCGTTTGAATTTCAGGCGTCCAGCGGCGGTGATCTAGGGCGAGTTTGAAGAGCGCTGCGGCGGTCTGGGGTTCAGGGTAAAAGTTCATCATAAAAGGGGGAACGATGACTAGATTCCCCTGCACTTGACGAATTCCAAGGCGGTTAAGGGCATTACCGATGGCGATCGCCTCCTCCCAGATAAAGAGGGGATCATTGCCGCCAATCAAGACCAAGTCCCCCCTGAGAACACCATTTTGCAGCGTGCCTGTGGTGCCGATGCGAGTCAGAAACTGATAGTCAAAGGGGTATTTATCTAGAGCCGCCAGACTGGTTGCCACTTTGGTAACAGAGGCAGCGGCAAGGGGGCGATCGCCCTGGTGGTTGACCAATAACTGGTGGGCACTTTGAACCCAGATGCCCTGTTGATTGGGAGAAAAACCCTCCTGTGCCAATGTTTGCAGGTAGCGATCGCGATACTGATGCAGCGCAGCCTCATAGGGAAATATCACTGCTTTTAACGCCTCAAAGCGCGGTTGTCCCCAGTACCATGCCAATGCTGCCAACAGATCCAACATGCCAGTTCTAATTCACTGTCAATTCCCACCATCCCAAACTGGGGCCAATAAAGCGAACCGTGAGCCAAATGACTACCAGCAGGCCAATCCCTACCCAGGTACCCCGCGTTACCCACTTCTGGATTAGCAGCAGTTGCTCCTTCCGGAGCCAGCCCTCCTTTTCTTGACCGTAGCTCTCACCAAGGGTTTCCTTGCGCCGTTTTGCCTCACCCATAGTTGCCGCTCAAATGGTTACAGTCCTTATCCTAGACGCTTTTAGGAAGCGATCGACCCCCTTAGACTCGATCCTAGACACACTACGCCAAACTCCGCTAGCTTCTGCAAAATCCTATGGGAAAAATGGGGCGTCCTCAGCAGACCAAGTGGACTACAGCAAAGTGCTAGTGTTTAAGGAGTTAGGACAAAGTTCACCAACTTGCCCGGCACGACAATGACTTTTTTAATGGTTTTACCGGCAAGGTAGCGTTGGCCAATCTCCGACTGCTTGGCGGCTTCCTCCAGTTCCACTTGACTAGCCGTGGCAGGGACTTGAATCGCACCACGGGTTTTGCCCATCACCTGAATGACAAGGGTGATTTCATCGGCAACAAGGGCAGTGGGGTCTGCTTTTGGCCAAGGCTGGCGGTGGATGGAGTCGGTGCCGCCCAGTTGGTGCCAGAGTTCTTCACTGATGTGGGGGGCAAAGGGAGCAAGCAGGGTTAGCAATGTTTGGATGCCCTCGCTATACACGCCAGAGGTATAGTAATCGGCGCTACTGAGGGCATTGGTGAGTTTCATCAGTTCGGCAACCGCGGTATTTAATTGATAGTCGCCCTCAATGTCCTCGCTAATTTCTTTAATTGCGGTATGAATGGCACGGCGCAGCTCTTTTTCAGTTTTAGTGAGGCTTGCAGGCAGGGGTTGACCCAGCTGACCCCCCTTGGTTTTGAAGGTTTGCACCAAGCGCCAGACGCGGTTGAGGAAGCGAAACTGACCTTCGACATCGGCATCGTCCCACTCGAGGTCTTTTTCGGGGGGCGCCTTGAAAAGGATGAACATGCGGGCAGTATCCGCCCCGTACTTCTGAATCACATCACCGGGGGCAACGCCGTTGTACTTGGATTTGGACATTTTTTCATAGACGACCTCTAGGGCTTCCCCTGTGTCGGGGTCAGTGGGTTGGCTGAGATCGGCGATGCGGCTAGGAATGATGTACTTGCCCGTGCGCGGATTTTTGTAGGTGCGTCCTTGAACCATGCCTTGGGTGAGCAGACGTTGGAAGGGTTCACTGACATGGACAAGCTGGCGATCGCGCAAAACTTTGGTGAAAAAGCGCGAGTAGAGCAAATGGAGAATGGCGTGCTCAATCCCCCCCACGTACTGATCCACCGGCAACCAGTCCTTAATGGCTGCTGGGTCAAAGGGGGCTTCACTGTTGCGAGCATCGGCGTAGCGGAAGTAGTACCAAGAGGAGTCAATAAAGGTATCCATTGTGTCCGTTTCCCGCTGGGCAGGGGTACCACATTTCGGGCAGGGAACATCCCGCCATGCAGTAAGTTTCGCCAAGGGAGAAGGGCCACGACCGGTAAACTCCACTTCCTCGGGGAGCAGCACGGGTAATTCTGAGCGCGGCACAGGCACCGCTCCACACTGCGGACAGTGAATGATGGGAATGGGGACACCCCAATAGCGTTGGCGGGAAATGAGCCAATCCCGCAGCCGATACTGCACTTGCTCCCGTCCCCAGCCTTGGGTGGTTGCGTATTCGGTAATGGCTGCTTTAGCTGCAGTGGAGTCCATGCCATCAAATGGACCACTGTTGATCAATCTCCCCGGCTCCGTATAGGCAGCCTTGAGGCGGGCACTGGCTTTGCCGTCTGGGGGAATGATCACTTGGCGAATGGGGAGCTTGTGGGCCTTGGCAAACTGAAAATCGCGCTCATCGTGGGCAGGCACGCCCATTACAGCACCGGTACCGTATTCGTAGAGGACATAATCGGCAATCCAGATCGGGATTTCTTCACCGGTAAAGGGGTTCAGAGCTTTGCCACCGGTGGCCACACCCCGCTTGGGGCGATCGCCCGCTGTGCGTTCGAGTTCACTTTGCTGTTGGACACTGGCAATAAAGGCTTCGACGGTTTTGCGGCGGCGGCTAGTGGTCACTTTCGGTGTCAGGGGATGTTCGGGCGCCAGCACCACGTAGGTCACCCCATAGACCGTATCGGGACGGGTGGTAAAAACAGCAATTTTCTCATCGCTGCCAACAATTGGAAATTCCAGATAGGCACCCGTGGACTTGCCGATCCAGTTGGCCTGCATCAATTTCACCCGCTCTGGCCAGCCGGTCAGTTGTTCCAAGTCATTCAGCAGTTCCTCGGCATAGGCAGTAATTTTCAGAAACCATTGCTTAAGCAGTCGCCGTTCCACTAAGGCGCCCGATCGCCACGATCGCCCTTCGCTATCCACCTGTTCATTGGCCAACACTGTTTGATCCACGGGATCCCAGTTCACCGCCGCTTCCTTCTGATAGGCCAAGCCCGCCTCAAAGAATTCCAAGAAGAGCCATTGCGTCCAGCGGTAGTAGTCGGGGTGACAGGTGGCCACTTCCCGTTCCCAGTCGTAGGAAAGGCCAAGGCGTTGCAGTTCTTGGCGCATTTGGGCAATGTTTTGCTGTGTCCAGACGCGAGGATGAATCCCCCGTTCAATGGCGGCATTTTCTGCCGGCAGGCCAAAGGCATCCCACCCCATGGGGTGAAGAACGCGATAGCCCTGCATCCGCCGACAGCGGGCAATGACATCAGTAATGGTGTAGTTGCGAACGTGCCCCATGTGCAGATTCCCAGAGGGGTAGGGAAACATTGAGAGGGCATAGAATTTCGGCTTTTGCGGATCGGTATCGGTGCGATCGATCTGGCGGGCAGCCCATTCCTGTTGCCACTTGGCCTCAATCACTTGGGGGTCGTAGCGATCGTCCACAACAGTTTTCCCGAAAGAACAGCTTATCTATTGTATCTAGCACGTTCCTTTCCAAGATACGGCAACAGTGGTCTTAGCTTGCCGGTGCCGCAACGGGGCGTAGCCGATAGCCTTGACCATAGACCGTTTGAATTAGAGAGGGTTCGTCGGCATGCTCAATTTTGCGCCGTAGCAGCCGAATCTGGGCAGCCAATAGGTTGCGATTGACGCAGGGCTGATCCGGCCACAGTTGACTGGCAATCAATTCATGGCTGAGGAGTTCCGTCGGGTGCTTGAGGAAGAGCGCCAAAAGTGCCGTTTCCTTTTCCGAGAGACAGATGCACTGTTGCCCCCGGTAGAGCAGACGACCTTCGACATCTAAACGCAAATCTTGCCAGCAAAGAATCGGGGCTGTACACCCCATGGTATGTCGCCGCCGCAGCAGTGCTCGTACCCGTGCCAGCAATTCCCGCAGTTCAAAAGGTTTAACCAAGTAATCATCAGCACCGGCATCCAGACCCCGCACCCTGTCATCCACCGTGTCTCGAGCAGTGAGAAAGAGAACGGGAGTCTCATCACCGGCTTGGCGCAATCGTTGACAAAGTTCTAGCCCCGTAGGCGGTGGCACCATCCAATCCAAAATTAAGAGGTGGTAGGGGCGCTGCGTTTGCCAGTAGGCTTGAGCCGTTTCACCATCGTAGGCCACGTCAACGTGGTAGCCCTCTTGGCGCAGGATGTGACCCAAGGGATCGGCTAGCTCCGTTTCATCCTCTAGCAGCAGAATGTGCTCCACAACATCAATTGATGGCCGATGGACACCAAAATTTTAGCGAAATCCTCTTGAGTTAGGCGGCTGCTTGTAGCAACTGAGGCGGCACCGGAATTCCCGCTGCGATCGCCTCCGCTGGCAGTGTGGGTACAAGGCGATAACAGTAGAGAAGAAATTGCTCTAACCATGTTTGTAGCAGGTCTTGCTGCTCCTCGTTGAGGTAGCGATCGAGAGCAGGTACTTGCTCAGTGTAAAAGGTCTCAACCCGAATCGTGCGCAGCCAAGGATGAGTCGGGCGGGTAATCAACCAGTAGTTACGCACAAGGGCACGACCGAGGTGATTCTGGACGATCTGGCTTGCCTTCCTAAACCATGGCAGATAGTTTTGCAGCGTCTGTACCACTGGTGGCGTAAACAAGGGGCGTACTGCGGATGTCACGCCAAGCAGGTTCAGGATTTCACCCTCTAGTGCCAAGAGGTAGGCCAAATTGATAGGGAGAGACGCCTTAGCCCGACAGTAGGACATCAGCAATGTTTCTAGGGTGGCACGGGTTGCTTCTGGGAGTCCTTCAAGCAACAGGAGAAGCTGATTTTCAGTTCGCAGGGGACTGGCAGAGAGGGCTGAGCCTTGGCGCTGATAAATTTCCCTCAGAGTATCGAGGAGAAGAGGCGGTAGCAGCATTGCTCAAGGAGTTAGTCTAAAAAGACCTAGGTAATCTTAATACTTTCTTTATATGTGTTTGTCGGGATGATGGAAGTAAGGGTTGCTACAGTTGACCCAGAAAAAACTTAGGATATTGATAGGATTTTATAAATCTTCTAGCGATCGCTTGCCAATCCTCTAGGGAATACGCTATCTTGGGTAAGCTAGAGCAACGCGGGGTAGAGCAGTCTGGTAGCTCGTCGGGCTCATAACCCGAAGGTCCATGGTTCAAATCCATGCCCCGCCATTCATGATCTTCAATCGATTCTGGCGCTTCTTAGCTCCTTTAATTCCTCTCCCTAGCTTGATTCTTGGCATGTCCACAGCGCAGACGGCTCAATATCGCTTGAGTGCGCTGAAGATTGAACTGGCACCCCAAGAACCTTTTACGGTACTGGCGATCGCTAATACGGGCAATGTCCCCCTCGACTTTAAGGTGCGGGTGCAGCAGTGGCAACAGCGGGCAACGGGGGAAGATGAACTCCATCTCTTACCTGCAAATAGCCTAGAGCTAGTCGCCTTTCCCAACCTCCTGCATCTGCCCGTGGGCGGACGGGCTGAAATTCGCATTGGCCATCGCTTGCCGGCTGCTGATGTCGAGCGGACATATCGGCTTTTAGTTGCAGAAATTCCTCCAGCCCCTCAAGGAATCGGCTCAGAAACGCGCCTCGTAACGGTGCATAGCCTGCCCGTATTTATCAAACCAGCGGTCATTCGGCGGCAGGGGCAACTCCTCAATGCCCAAGTGCAGCAGGGAACCCTGCAAATGACTGTCAGTAATCGGGGCAATGTGCATATCGAGGCGGATCAAATCACAATCAGAGGCTTGGCGGAGAATGGTCAACAGCTCTTTGAGCTGCGCCCGCAACGGGAATATGTTCTTGCAGGGGTGACGCGGCCCTTAATGCCCATGCCTTTGCCCCAAGACCAGTGTGCAGCCGTGCGAAGCCTACAGATTGTCTTGGACATTGCTGCCAATCCCCCCACCACCCAAATTGAGCGACCCACGGGGCTTTGCCGTTAGAGCCTTTGGTTAAGAGCAGCAAAAAGCCGCTGGCGATCGCCCTCTAGGGCCTGATCTAGTTCTGGCAAAAAGGTGTTGTCTGGCCACAGCGGCGCGAATAAAGTCACCATTGGCAGACTGTCAATGGCAATGAAAAAGTCCGTAGGTTGGGGGCCATCAATGTGGCGACTATTCACCCCAAAACCGCTACGGCTATAGGTAATAGCAACAGCAGGCGCCGCCGAACGCAACCACTCAAGGGGTGTTGGCTGACCAGCTATGGAGCGCACCATCTGTTCCAGTTGCTCCGGGCTACCTGACCAAATGGAGGCCAAGAGGTCACGGCGGTTGTTAGGGTCATCCCATGCCTTGAGGAAGGTTTGCAGCGTTGCAGGAGCTTTCAATGTTGCCTCTTGGGGGTTGGCCAAGGGTTGCAGCCATGCAGCTAGGGGGTCGGTGTCCCGAGGGAGTTCCCCTTGCCACCAGCGGAGGAGGGTTGACACTTGACGCACATAGGCGCCTGAGGGGCGATCGCTGGCAATGTCCTGCTCAAGCTGACGATAACGCTCCGTGACCGCCGTCAGCACTGGTTGATAAAAGGGTGCGAGGGGAGCAACCCGCCAAGCCGGACTGGTGATGAAGATGGGATGGCGCAGCACCTCAAGGATCAGGGCTTGGGTCGCGAGTTGCGGTTGATTCTGACCAATAAGGGCTAAGCCAAGCCCCAGAAAGTTTCCCCGTTTAGCCGGTACCAGTTGAGCCGCGTTGGCAAAGGTAGGAACTGCTGCACCCAAATTGCCCTCGCGCCAATAAAGCCATGCCAAGTTACTATAACCAAACTCAAGGTAGGGGGACAGCTCAATTCCTTTTTCAAACTCAACCGTTGCTGTACGCAAGAGGTTTGCCCGTGCTGTGGGGTTGTCTGTCATCATGCCCCGCTGGCCATAGTTCCACCCCAGTTGCAGTGGATAGTAGGGTTCCCAAGGGGCGAGTTCCTGAGCATGGAAGAGCTTCTCAGTAAAGCGATTCCAGTCGGGAGGGGTTTCCAAGAGGACTAGAAAACCTTCGCTGCTACTTGCCCAAGCACGGTGAATCGGTGTCAGCCAACCCACTATCACTAGGATGATTCCTAAACCCACGCCCACCAGCGAGAGTACCCAGCGTACCCGCAACCGTTGAGGAGGAGCTTGCCCTTGGCCTGTGCGAATCAGGGTTGTTAAGAGGGTGAGTTCAATTAGGAAGAGGCCACCAATGCCGACATTGTCCAGTTGAAAATCCGTAAGACTGAGCACGCCGTAGCCCCAAAGCGCAAAGTAGAGGGCGATCGCCAGCCGTTGTTCCCGCTGTGCTAAGTTCGGCCACCAGCGCCGGTAGCGCATTGCCCAATAGACCAGTAGCCCCACCCCCAAGAGCAATACGGCAATGCCCCAAAGCCCAAGTTCGGCCCAGAGTTGTACGGGGGTACTGTGGAGTTGATAGATCCACTCCGCTTCACGGCCAGCCCAGCCCGGACGATAGTGCTGATACCACAGGGGCACACTGCCTAAGCCATTGCCCCTCAGAGGATGTGCGGCCCCCATCCGCCAGCCAACAATACTGGTAATCCAGCGGTAGGCCAGTTCGCTCCCTTGTCCTCCCTGCCAGAGAGCCACTAAGCTGCGGCGCAGGCGATCGTTGGCCAAAGCGACCACCGCTAAGCCCACCAAAGCCAACAAGCCCCACCAGAAGCGACGCTGGCGGCGATAGTGCCAAACCCAACCCACGCCAAGGGGAATGACCATTGCCAGTAAGCCGAGGCCGCCCCCCCGTGAAAATGTTGTATAGAGGGTAACTAGACCCAAAAGCAGCACCGCCATCCAAAACCGGCGCGATCCACTGGTTTCTGCTTCTATGGCCAACAGTCCTACCAAGGGTAATGCCAGCAGCAGGTAGCCCGCCACGTAGTTTTGGTGACCAAAGGGTGCCCAGTTGCGTAGTTCTAGGGTATCTGGATTCAAATGGGGGGTGAATCCTTGAGGGCTATTCAAAATTGCGGGGGCGATCGTCGTGCCCAGCCAAAGGCCTAAACTGACAAGAATCACGAGGGCAGTGAGATAGCCTTGAAAGCGCACGATTTGCCAGCGGCGTTCTGGGGTTCGCAACCAAGCCCCGAGGGGATAAAGGACAGCGATGCTTCCCAAGAGTGCCCAGCCATACCAGCGAGCCTGATGGGGAAAAGCACTCCACGTCCCTGAAATCGCCAATGCCAACAGGAGTAATAGCACTACGCCATCAAAGCCATTTCCCAAGGGCTGCACCCGCCGTTGATAGGCCAACACCTGCAAAAACCAGAGCAGAGGCACCCCCAGCGCGGCTTGCCAGAGTAAGACCCAAGGCCACGCCACCATCAGACTGTGACTATCGGGTAAGAGGGTAAAAAAGGCATAGCCAGCTGCTGTGAACAACCCCAGCAGAATGCCCTCCTGTTTAGCCGCCTGTTCGCCCCAATGTTTTGCCGTCATCGGTGATGCTAAAAGGGTTTAAAGCCGCTCCAACCGCTTTGATGAGCCTTGTCCTGATTCTAGGTGAATTCTTAGGCAAAGGCTGCCACCACCCGATCCATGGCTTCAACCACATTTTCCCGACTATTAAAGGCCGAAAGGCGCAGATAGCCCTCACCCGCTGCCCCAAAACCAGCACCGGGGGTACCCACTACATAGCAAGTGTGCAGCAATTTATCGAAAAAGTCCCAACTGCCAATCCCTTGGGGCGTCTTCAGCCAGACATAGGGAGCATTGACCCCACCATAGACTGCAAAGCCCGCTTGGGTGAGTTTTTCGCGAATGAGACGGGCATTGTCCATATAGAAGGCCACCAGTTCCCGTACTTGGGCTTGACCGGCTTCAGAGTAAACCGCCTCCGCGCCCCGCTGCACAATGTAGGACACACCGTTGAACTTTGTGGATTGCCGCCGTTGCCACAGCGCCCAGAGTTCGACGGCCTCGCCACTGGGGGTTTGCCCCTTAAGACCCTTGGGCACCACCGTAAAGGCGCAGCGGGTTCCCGTAAAACCGGCATTTTTCGAGAAGGAGCGGAATTCAATGGCGCACTCGCGGGCACCGGGAATTTCATAGATCGAGTGGGGAATAGCGGGATCGGTAATAAAGGCTTCGTAGGCGGCATCAAAGAAAATAATTGCTTTATGGGCACGGGCATAGTCCACCCACGCCTGTAAATGCTCCCGTGTGGCCACCGCACCGGTGGGATTGTTGGGGAAGCAGAGGTAGATTAAGTCCACAGGTTCACTGGGCAGCGTGGCGGTGAAGTGGTTTTCAGCGGTAATCGGCAAATAGACCAGTCCAGCGTACTCCCCGCGTTCATTGGCTTCCCCCGTGTGCCCTGCCATGACATTGGTATCCACATAGACGGGATAAACGGGGTCGGTAACGGCAATGCGGTTGCCGTCGCCAAAAATATCGAGGATATTCCCTGTGTCGCACTTGGAGCCGTCGGAAATAAAAATTTCACTGGCATCGATGTCGCAGCCGCGGGCTTGGAAGTCGTGGGCGGCAATTTTTTCCCGTAGCCAAGGATACCCCTGCTCAGGCCCATAGCCTTTGAAGGTGGCGCGATCGCCCATTTCTTCCACCGCTTGAATCATCGCTTGACGACAGGCCGCTGGCAGCGGTTCGGTGACATCCCCAATGCCGAGACGAATCAGGGGGGCATCGGGATGGGCTTGCAAGAATTGATTGACACGGCGGGCAATTTCCGGAAAGAGATACCCTGCCTTGAGTTTGAGGTAGTTTGCGTTAACAAAGGCCATAGTGCTGCTGAGTGAGAAACAGAAGCTCAATATATCAGGATTCGAGAATCCCTTTGAGGCGAGAGTGCGCCAATTGCAGCGCCTCGGATAACTTTTCAGGTTCAGATCCCCCCGCTTGGGCAAAGTTGGGACGCCCACCACCGCGGCCACCACAGACTTGGGCGAGTTCCGCCACCAGTTGACCGGCATGAACCCCCCGCTCTACAACCTCCGGACTGGCGGCCACCAAGAGGTTCACTTTGTCAGCAGCCGGTTGAGTGGCCAACACCACAGCTCCACTACCCAGTTTATTCAGGAGCCATTCAGCGGCGGTTTTTAGCCCTTGGGGATCCACCCCTGCTAAGGAGGCAATGAGAATGTGGGTATTGCCGACGGCTTCAGTCTGCTCCAAGAGGGCTTGAGTTTTAGCGAGGGCTAGTTCAGCTTTGAGGTGTTCCAGTTCCTTTTGCTGGGCTTTGAGATCCGCTTGGAGTTGGCTAATGCGATCTAGAATCTCTTCCGGTTTGGCTTTGAAGCGATCGCACAACTCGCGGACAATGCTATCGCGCTGTTGCAAATAGTCACGCACCGCTGGTCCTGCAATGGCTTCAATGCGACGAATCCCGGCAGCCACGCCACTTTCACTAATGATCTTAAAGAGGCCAATTTCAGCAGTGTTGTGGACATGGGTGCCACCACAGAGTTCCATAGAAACGCCCGGAATATCGAGAACCCGCACCTGCTCGCCGTATTTTTCACCAAACATGGCGATCGCCCCCTTGGCCTTGGCTTCATTGAGCGCCATGATACTGGTGTGGGTGGCATGGCTTTCACTAATCCAAGTATTGATTTGATCTTCAATCTGTTGCAGTTCTTCGCGAGTGAGGGCACGGGGGCAGTTAAAGTCAAACCGCAGCCGATCAAAGGCCACCAGTGATCCCGCCTGGGAAATGTTTTCGTCAATCCGCTTTTTCAAGGCCGCCTGCAAGAGATGCGTTGCGGTGTGGTGCGCCTGTACCCGCCGCCGACAACTGAGATCAATTTGGGCGCTCACGCGATCGCCAACGCTGAGGCTGCCCCGCTCCACTTTGCCGTAGTGAACAAACACTTCCTTTTGCTTTTGCACATCGTGGATTTGCACTAGGGCATCACTGCTGGCGAGATACCCGCGATCGCCAATTTGGCCACCGGATTCAGCATAGAAGGGAGTTTCCTCAAGGATCACCTGCACTTCAGTCCCTGCCGTTGCCGTTGTTACCGGATGACCCGCCACCAAAATCGCTGTTACGGTCGTGGTCAAACTAAACTCGTCATAGCCACGAAACTGCGTCGGATGCAGTTGATCCGCTAGGGAGTCAATCCCCTCCTGAACGGTAATATCAATGGTTTCGTGAGCGGCTTGGGAGCGTTGCCGCTGCTCGGCCATACAGGCCTCAAACTCAGCCACATCCACACCAATGCCTTGCTCAGCGGCAATCTCTTGGGTCAACTCCAAGGGGAAGCCATAGGTATCAAAAAGAACGAAAGCATCGCGCCCTGCCAATTGTGGTTTACTGCGTTTTTTGCCCTTAGTTGTCTTCAATGGAGCGAGCATCTCCGCTAAGAGCTTCTCACCCCGATCCAAGGTCTTAAGAAACTGTTCCTCCTCCCGCTGGAGTTCGCTGAGAATGACTGCCTGCCGCTCGCGCACATTGGGATAGACATTGGCAGCCAGATCAATCGCCACTTGAGCCAAGGCAGGGGTCACCAGTTCATTGATCCCCAACAGCCGACTATGGCGGACAATGCGCCGAATCAATCGCCGCAGGACATAGCCACGCCCCACATTACTGGCGGTGACGCCATCGGCAATGAGATGAACCACGGCACGGGTGTGATCGCCAATCACCTTGAGGGACGTTTTGGTGCTGGCATTGGCTTTGCGGTACTGAATCCCGGCTCGCTGCGCTGCCGCCTCAATAATCGGGAAAATTAAGTCTGTCTCGTAGTTGTTGGGCACCCCTTGCAGAACCTGCGCCATCCGCTCCAAGCCCATACCGGTATCAATGTTTTTCGCCTTGAGGGGGGTGCGGCGCCCTTGATCGTCTTGGTTCAACTCCATGAACACTAGGTTGTAGAGTTCGATGAAGCGGCGATCGTCATCGAGATCAACGTCAGCTAGTCCCTTTTCCGGATAGAAGTCGTAGTAAATCTCAGAACAAGGGCCACAGGGACCCGTTGGCCCCGCCGTCCAGAAGTTGCTCTCCTCTCCCATGCGCTGGATGCGCTCCTTGGGCAAGCCCACTTGGCGATGCCAAATGTCATAGGCCTCATCGTCATTTTCAAAGACGCTCACCAAGAGCCGTTCCGGGGGCAAACCATAAACCGTGGTCATCAATTCCCATGCCCAAGCAATGGCCTCCGCCTTGAAGTAGTCGCCAAAGCTGAAGTTGCCCAACATTTCAAAGAACGTGTGGTGGCGAGCAGTGCGACCCACATTTTCAATGTCATTGGTGCGCAGACATTTCTGGGCAGTGGTGGCGCGAGGCACTTTCGGGGCTTCTTGGCCGAGGAAAATTGGTTTGAAGGGGAGCATGCCGGCGATCGTCAGCAGCACCGTCGGATCCTCTGGAATCAGCGAGGCACTGGGCAAAATCGTGTGTCCCTTAGCGGCATAGAACTCAAGGAATTTTTGGCGAATTTGATCACCTGTGAGGGCAGTTGTCGCCGACGCAGAAGGGGACGAGGTCATTGGAGCAAAGTCTCAACGGAGCGCAACAAACGGCAAGAATACTATTTCATCATACTGGATTGTACTCTGGGAATAAGGCACCCCATTGGCAGGATTTACGAGAATAGCCATGGCTGAGCCAGCCACCCGCTCTGAAATGGGTCAACTCCTTGAGGAAGTGAGAGGAATGCGCGCTAATATGAGAAAGTTGCCGATCTGAGCGATCGCCAGCGGGTGGTGGATGCCCGCCTATGGGGTTTTATTGTCGCCCTTGTCAGGGAATTTCGGCTTATCTTGTCAAGTTGTCTTTACTTTGATAAGAGTTAGCGCACAAACACGCCGGGCAAAAAGGTTTCGAGATAAAGATGAATCAATTGGCGGCCAAAGAGACCACTGACAATAGCCGCTACTGCCAAAAAAGGACCAAAGGGAATCGGTTGTCGCCGCTGAATCCAACCGAGGGCAATCCCCAGTCCACCCATCAGGCCACCGAGGGCACAGGCCAAGAAAAAGGTAACGAGCAATCCCTGCCAACCTAGCCAAGCCCCGATCATCGCTGCCAGTTTGCTATCCCCTCCCCCCATGACCTCCTGACCAAGGGCGATCGCCCCCCCCCAGCGGATCAGATCAAAGAGCCAAATGCCAATCACTGCGGCAATGATGCTTTCCGTGAGTCCGCCTAGACCCGTCGTTAACCCTCTCACGAGCAGGCCGACAATCAACCCCCATTTTGTCAGGGGATGGGGCAGCGTCATCGTGTCTAGATCAATCAAGGCCAAGGCCAAGAGCCACGCACTCAACAGCCAGAGCACAAGGGTTTGCACTTGCCAGCCACTCACAGCCACAATCAGGACGTACAGCAGTGCCGTCAACAGCTCAATCGCAGGATACCGCCAAGAAATCGGTGCATGGCAGTAACGACATTGCCCCCGCAGGAATAGCCAGCCCAAAATTGGGATATTGTCCCAGGGCTTGAGTGTGGTCAAACAAATCGGGCAGCGAGACGGCGGATAAAGGAGCGATCGCCCGCTCGGCACACGGTAGATCACAACATTGAGAAAGCTCCCCACCGCTGCCCCAAGGCCAAAGACAAGGCAGTAGCTAGCAAAGGTCAAAAAAGTTAGTGCAGTTATAGGCGTGTTACTTCCGGCAGATGATCGTAGGGAATAAAGCATTCTTGGGGCAGCAGCACTGGTTGACTAGTAAACAGCACATAGCCCCGCAGGGTTTGCCGATTAACAGCGACACCCGCAGGCACCGTTTTTGCCCCATGAACCTGCTGGTAGAGATTATAGATGGATTGAGCAGCGGCTAGTAGGGGGGTATCAACGGTTTCCATGGTCTGCAAAACTGGCATGTGCCCCACTCCTCGGCAATCGAACAATTAGAAACGGTTATGTTTGGTTTTGAGCCAATCATCAGTTCTCGCCAAGCGCTCCGCCTATGCAAAAGCAGATCTGAAATCCTCTACCTGACTATCAATCATCTTGTCTTAGCAAAGCGATAGCATAGGGGTAGGACGGCGCTAAGACATCTTCCTCGTGAAATCACCTATTCATTAAAGAATTGATTGTTTCACCATGCCCAGCCCCTTGGCGATCGCTAACGTCGCCCTGTAGCTATTGACTGTGTTCCTTGTTTCCTCACACTCCTTTGACCGAACCATGAACTCACAGCAGTTCTCCCTTGCCAATCATCTGCACCATTTACCTCATCCTGTCTTGGCGGGCGATCGCAAGGGCACCATTCTTTATGCCAACGCTGCGGCGCAACGGTTATTGAACCACGCTAGTACCGATTTAGCGGGCCTCTCCGTCATCGAGCTACTGTCCGCCAACTTTGACCTCTCCCTAGAGCGGTTCCAGCAGGTGCTCAACACCCAAACCCCGGCACAATGGGACTGCTATGATCCGCGCAAACAGCAGTGGTGGCAACTGGATTTAACCGCTGATGCTCACGGCTGGACCCTGACCCTAACGGAAATTACGGAACGCTATCGCCATTGGCTGCTCCAAGAAGCGCGGGTTAATGAACTGGAAAAATGGTGGCAGCGATTTCACACCCTGACGGAGATAGGTCAACAGCTCTTCTGGGAAATCCAAGGGGAGTGGTGTTATTGGTACGGTGACAGTCAGGGGGTGCTGGGGTACCCCCTAGAGCAATTGCCCAAAACCCTGCGAGCGTGGCAGCAACTCATCTACCCAGAGGATCAAGAGCGCTTTTGGCAAGCCATCCCTCAGCAAGGAGGAGCAACACCCTGCGATTTGGAATATCGCCTGCGCCATGCCAATGGTGCGTATGTGTGGGTGCGCGATCGCTGGGAATATCGGCAGCAACCACCAAACACCACAACCATCATCGGCGTCATGGTCAATATCCATGACCAAAAGATACAGGAAATGCGCCTGCGGGAAAGCGAACAACGCTATCGCAACCTCGTAGATCACCTACCCGCCGTGGTGTATCGCTGTGCCATCGATGCTTCGTGGACGATGGAATACCTAAGTCCCAAGTTCACTGAGCTGACGGGGTATCTCCCGAGCGAACTGGTGCACAATCAGGTTCGTAGCTACGCTAGTATTACGCATCCAGAAGATAGCGATCGCGTTGATTGCACAATCCATGAGGCCCTTGCCAAGGGCTTGCCCTTTAGTGTCGGCTACCGTATTTTCTGTGCTGATGGGTCGGAGCGTTGGGTACATGAGTACGGTCAGGGAGTCTATGACGTAACTGGCAAAGCCTATGCAATTGAGGGCATCATTGTGGATGAAACAGAACGAATTCAGTCAGAGCAAGCCCTCAGAGAAAGTGAGTATCCCTGGCGTGCGGTCTTTGAAAATGCCCAAGTCGGGATTATTGTCACTAGCCCTGCTAACCACTACCGCCTTGTGCATTGCAATCCCTTTTTTTGTCAATTTGTCGGCTACACCGCTCCTGAACTGGCAAATCTCACCGCCCATGATCTGACCTTTGCTGAAGATTGGCCTGAGGAGGCGGCTCTCGTCCAAGAGTGTCAACTGGGACTGCGCAACACCTATCAAATTGTCAAGCGTTACCGCCACAAAAAAGGGCACACCGTCTGGGGAAATTTAACCCTCTCCTGTGTGCGCAATGCCCATGGTGAGCCTCACCTGCTAATTGCCCTGATTGATGACATTACTAGCCAACGCCAACTGCAACTCGCCCTCGATCGCGAGCGCAACCGCTATGAGCAGTTAGTGAACAATTGCCCCGTCATCATTTTGACTCTCAATCGCGACAAAACTCTCTTAACCAGTAATTGGGTTGGCTTGAAGACACTGGCAGCGGCTCAAGTGGTGCCCGGTATGCCATTTTCGGCACTGCTCCATCCCCAAGAATCAGTGACTCGGGTGGAAGCCCTGATTGACCGCGTTCTGGACGGAGAAACCATTAACGACGAAGAAATTCTGCTGCGTTGCCGCACCGATGCTCCCTGTGATATGCTCAGCCACCTTTTTTCCCTGCTGGATGAGGAGGAGGAGGAAATTGTCGGCTGTGTGGTGGTCTGTACTGATATTAGCGATCGCAAACGTGCCCTTGCTGAACTGGATGAGCGCGAGGCTCAATATCGCAGTGTTTTCGAGTCTGTGGCCGATGGCCTAGTGATCTATGACACCGAAAACCTACAGATCGTTGAGGTCAATGATGCCATCTGCGACATCTATGGTTTCAGTCGTAGTGAATGCCTTGAACTCCAACCTGAGGATTTTCTGCACCCCGACTACCGCGATCAGTTTCAGGAATTCCTAGAGACGATTCGGCATCAGCCCACTTGGCACGGTGTCAGCAAGCATCGCTGTAGCGATGGCCAGATTATTGATGTAGATATCTTTGCCACAAGGTTGCGCTACAAAGGCAAAAATCAAGTCCTCTGCGTCATCCGCGATATTACACAAATCAAGCGTTTTGAAGAAACTCAAGTGGCGATCGCCAAAGAACTCAGCCGACGGGAAGCACTCTTTCGCAATCTCATTAACGATTTAGATGTGGGAGTGATGCTGCTGTCTGCCGATCTCTACGCAAAAGTGATTAATCCTCGGGGCTGTGAGCTGCTGGGGGTCAAGGAAGCGGACATCATTGGTCAAAAACCAACAGAAATGGCTTGGGATGCCCTCAACGATGCCGGAGAACCAATGCCGCCAGCGGCTTTTCCGCTGATGATTGCCATTGCTCAAAAGCAACGGGTACAAGGGGTGATGGGCATTCTCAATCAACAAACCCAACAGCGGCTCTGGCTGCAAGTGACCGCTGATCCAGAAGTCACGGCAACAGGGAGTATTGAGCAGGTGATTCTCACCTTTAGCGATATTAGCGATCGCAAGCACTACGAGGCCTACCTTCAAGATCAAGCCGTTCGCCAGCGGGAACTCAACCAGCTCATTCAGGAGATTCGCGAAGCCCCTGATCTCAATCAGGCCTTTGCCAAGGCGGTACAGCAGGTGTGTCATATCCTGCGGGTCGATCGCGCCATTGTCGTCAAGTACGAGCCAGAACAGCACCACTGGATTCCCCTAGTGGAGTTTCTCAACAAACCGTATATAACCCCTAGCGTGGGGCTGACGATTCCAGACGAGCATAATCCCATTGCCGCAATCCTCCACCAAGGAAAAATTGCCGAGCTGCCTGCCCTAGAGAATCTGGATCCCACCGATGCAGTGAACCGTGCAATTGCTCAAGTGCTCGGTGGTGGCTGGCTCATTGCCCCAATTCGGATCAATCAGCAGATTTGGGGGGCTTTTTCCTTTCAGCGTTTTAATCATTCCAGCGGCTGGACAGATGAGGAACGCCAACTCATTCTCTCCCTCACCGATCAACTGGCAATTACCATTCAGCAAACAAACTTGTATGACTCACTGCAATTGGCCAATGCCGAACTTTCTCGCCTTGCGACCATTGATGGTCTCACCCAGATTGCCAATCGGCGCTATTTTGACCAGTATTTGCAGCAGCAGTGGCAGTTAGCCCAGCGAGAACAGACGAACATTTCCCTGATTCTTTGTGATGTCGATTGCTTCAAGAACTTCAACGACCACTACGGCCACCAAGCAGGGGATGACTGCCTGATCGCGATCGCGAAAATATTAACCCAAGCGGTGCGCCGTCCCACCGATTTAGCCGCACGCTACGGTGGTGAGGAATTTGCCTTGATTTTGCCCAATACCGATCTCACTGGCAGTCTGCGCGTCGCCGAACGCATCCAACAACTTCTCTATGCCTTGGAGATTCCCCATATGGCCTCCTCAGTGAGCGATCGCGTCACCCTGAGTATGGGCATTGTCAGCTTGCTGCCCCAAGTTGGCCAACCGGTGAATGAATTCATCACCCTTGCTGATCAGCAGCTCTATCTCGCCAAGCGGGGCGGGCGCGATCGCTATTGCTATGCTTAGGTTCTTGCTTAGTGAGAACTCTTTCGTAGGCCTTCAGCAGATAGTGGGGCTTGAGGGCAGGAACAGTATATGCTTTGGATCATGGCGAACCATCCGCCGCAACCGCTGGCCAAAAATTTTCAACTTGCCCCGCCAGCCCTGATGATCTTGCACCCGTGGCCTTTGGGAGGGCTTTCCTAACAAGCGCTGCTGCCAGTAGTCATCGTGGCCAATGAGCAAAAATCGCCAGTAGAAGTGCCAGAGGCCATTGGGGGGAGCATGACTCGCACGGGCTTGGCGTTGACGCCAAATACACTCCCGAATCGCAGTTTCCCCAGCCAGCACTTGAATCTGTTCATTGGCTGTAAAGCTCATCACCATCCTTTGCAACCAACTGCGCTCATAGCAACAGTCCGAATCACAATACACAATCACCTCACCCGTTGCTTTCTCCGCTGCCCACATTTTCACCTCGTAGTAGCCAAGCGCCTTGGGCACGGCACAAAACGTCAGCCAAGGGTAGGCCTCGGCCAGTTGCGCAAGATACGCTTGGGGAGCATCCCCTGTTTCCAAGAGCAGGACTTCATTGGCGGCAGTGGGGGGTAAATCCTAGCTAGCAAGGGACTGGAGGGCACAGTGGAGTCCAGCCATATCCGCATTTGCCAAGTTCTCAGTTTCCAAGATGATGGAGAAGGTGGGCAGAAGTGGCGTGGAGGACATAGACATCTTGCAGAGGTAGCCGTTCTGTGGGTACAACTCCAGTGTTATTCTCCCAAGCGCCATAAATGAGCCGCCCAAACCGTAAAGAATTGCAACATGCGCCTTTGTCGGGTTAAGGGGCAGAAGAATTGCCTATAATACTGTGAGCACGCCAATGCTTGAGGGAGTTGACGTTGACCACGACCGTTTTTCAAACCACAAAATCCCAAGAAATTTTTGCCGCTGCCCAAAAACTCATGCCCGGTGGCGTCAGTTCACCCGTGCGTGCCTTCAAGTCCGTCGGCGGCCAGCCCATTGTCTTTGATCACGTCAAGGGTGCCCACATTTGGGATGTGGACGGCAACCAATACATTGACTATGTGGGGTCTTGGGGGCCCGCGATCGTCGGCCATGCCCATCCCGAAGTCATTGATGCTCTCCATACCGCCCTTGAAAAGGGAACCAGCTTTGGCGCCCCCTGCGTGCTTGAGAATATCTTGGCGGAAATGGTGATTGCCGCTGTCCCTAGTGTCGAGATGGTGCGCTTTGTGAATTCTGGCACCGAAGCCTGTATGGCAGTGCTGCGGCTCATGCGTGCCTATACCCAGCGGGAAAAGGTGATCAAGTTTGAAGGCTGCTACCACGGTCATGCCGATATGTTCTTGGTCAAAGCAGGGTCAGGAGTCGCTACATTGGGCTTACCCGATTCTCCCGGCGTGCCGAAAGCAACCACCGCCGCCACATTAACCGCACCCTACAACGATCTCGAAGCGGTTAGTCGCCTCTTTGAACAGTATCCCAATGACATTGCGGGGGTGATCCTTGAACCTGTGGTCGGCAATGCTGGCTTTATTCCGCCAGATGCTGGCTTTCTCGAAGGGCTGCGGGAGCTGACGAAACAGTACGGTGCCCTCTTGGTCTTTGATGAAGTGATGACTGGCTTTCGCATTGCCTATGGCGGTGCTCAGGAAAAATTTGGTGTGACACCAGACCTCACCACCCTCGGAAAAGTGATTGGCGGTGGCCTACCAGTGGGTGCCTATGGCGGTCGCGCTGACATTATGAAGATGGTGGCACCGGCAGGACCGGTGTATCAAGCGGGTACCCTCTCTGGGAATCCCTTGGCAATGACAGCGGGCATTAAAACCTTGGAAATTCTCAGCCGCCCCGGTAGCTATGAGCAACTGGATCGGATCACAGGCAAGCTGATCCAAGGACTGTTAGAGGCCGCACGGGAATTTGGCCATGAGGTGTGTGGTGGGCACATCAGTGGCATGTTTGGTCTCTTTTTCACCGCTGGTCCGGTGACGAACTATGAGCAAGCCAAGCAGTCCGATTTGAAAAAGTTTGCGGCCTTCCACCGGGGTATGTTGGAGCAGGGGATTTACCTTGCGCCATCCCAGTTTGAAGCGGGCTTTACTTCCCTTGCCCATACAGAGGCGGATATTGAGCGCACCATTGCGGCAGCGCGGACAGTGCTGAGTCAGCTTTGAGCTTTCACCGTCGCGGCAAGGAGCACCACATCCATTAAGTCCGCAAGGTTGAGGCAGGGAAAGACCATGACATCCCCCAATTGATGAATGGCTCGGCTGCTATCTTCGGCCAAGGTAATCATGGGGAGTTTTCGCAGTTTGGGATGATTCTCCAGATGGGCGACCGCGTCAGCGGGCAAATCCCAAATCAGAACATCGGGTTGCCAAATCTCCACCAAGAGATCGGCCTGTTCAAGGTCTTCTGCTTCGAGGAGCCGCAGGTGGGGCAGGCTAATGTCATGGAGGAGGCCGAGGCGGAGTACCGTTTGATTGAGGAGGGGACGCTCAAAAGTCGATTCTTCCACTGGAGCAACCAATCGCGGGAAACACCAGCGATCGAGGACATCAATCAGCAGGCTGGGATGACTACTCAAGGGCAGCCGTTGTACAAAACCGGTCAAGCCCAAGGGAGTGGCTTCATCGGAGAGGATGATCAACGGAACAGTGGCCGTGAAGGAGCTGGTGGCCAGACTTTCAACCACATCAGCCAGAATGAGACTACTGGCGGGGCGGACGACAATGGCCGTGGGTTGCAGTTGCTCCAGCTTATCCAGCGCTTCAAGGGGATGGCGAGCGACCACATAGCCGTAGTGATTGCGCCGCAATGCGGAAGTCGTGTCCATGATCCACGTGGCATCATTACTCACCAAAAGGATCAATTGAGCCGTAGTGGGTAACTCAGGGGGAAGTTCCTCAGCAAAGGGCAGTAGCACTGTCCACTCACTGGAGTCGTCAGCTTGGGCAATAAAGGAAAGCTCACCATTGTGGAGACGACAGAGTTGGCGGGCGAGCATCAGCCCCATGGTGACTTCGGCATAGTCCTCGAGGCATTCGTGCAGCAGGCGATCGTGATCCTTGAGGGGAATGCCATGTCCCTCTTCCCACAGTTGCAGCGCCAGCCAATTTTGCCAGCGACTCAAGCGCAGTCCATAGCGATCGCTGGGAAAGAGCATCAGCCACCCCAAGAGATGGGCAAGAATCTGCCGTAGCCGCAGAGCATCGCCGTAGAGGTACACATGGCTCAAGGGCTGATCAATGTGCCACTGCCACTGCCAACCTAGCGGGGTTAGATTGTAGAGATGCTCCGCCAACTCCTGCGATCGCAACCACAAACCCGCCAATTCTACGGTTTCCCATTGCAATTCCAACTCTCGCCAAAGGGCACGGGTGTAGTCCTGCCACGCCTGAATGAGGCGATTCATTTGCCAACCGCTACGCTGGATCAGGGCAAGGTAGTCCTGTTGCTCTGGTAGAGGGTGCTGCCACAAAAGTTGGGTGAGGCTGAGAATCGCCGTTAGGGGATTTTTGAGTTCATGCCCCAAGCTCAGGAGGAGGCGCTTTTGCTGATGGAGGCGCAGTTGGTGCAAGCGGATGGGGGTCGTCGGATCTGACTCCTGCCGCCGTTGGGCAAAAAATAACCAATAGCGATCGCTCGCCACCGCGACACCGCTTTCTGCCTTCTCCCAGTCCAACGACGTTAAATTCAAGGGAAACGAACACACCTGCCAGAGCGATCGCCCGAAGGGCCCGCTACGCGATCGCGCCTCTAGTGCCTGACAATTCATGCCTTCAAATTTAGGCTGCACCAGTGGCAAGAAATCAGTTAAGTGTTCTGACCAAGCGCGATTTTGCCAAACGACTCTCCCTTGGGCGTTTTGAATTTGTACCGGCAAAGGCAATTCTTCAATCACCTCCAGCCAAGGCAAAGGGGGCTGGCACGCCCAGCGATAGAGCAAGCGTTGCTGATCCAGCAGTCCCAAAAAACAACCCTGTGCATCCACAACCGCAATATAGGCTGGCATCTGGACTTGGCTGCGCAACCACCCCTGAAACTGCAATAGTGTCCACGTTGCGGGTACCACCATCACGGGCGATCGCCAAGAAGCCGTCACACTCCCCACCGCCAAGTCGGCTAACGTCCCTTCCCGCTCCAAACTCAACGCCAACCGCCAGCCCTGCACCACTCCCAAGGGTTTTTGCCCCTCATCCACAATGACGATCGTCTCTGGGAGGGTTTCTTGCCAACGCTGGCACACCTCGCTGAGAGACAAACCTGCCCCCACCGTCATTGCAGGTTCAGTAAAGCTGGCTAGGGAGAGGGAATTCATGGATACAGCCCTTTTTTGCAATGGGGGATACATCAAATAATGAAGTAGGATGCCGCTTTACACAGGCTTTGCCATTCTTGAGTGTGTTCTGTCCTTGTGAGCAGGGCTGTTGGTCCTAAGCTTGTAATGAAATGGCAACACTCCTCCAGAAAACACTGCCACCACCAGCGAGAAAGTGATAGGATGCTATCAGATGCAAACTCAAGTTCTGAAAGCACGTGGCGCAGTCAACCGCACTAACAATCTGTGGCTTAGTTTACTCGCCCGCTATTGGCCAAGAATTAGTCCGTTTGCACAACTCCGACATCGATGAACTGGTTTACTTTTCCAACGAGAGAGAGTTTTGCAGCTATTTAGAGCAGCGGCGCAATAATGTCGCTTGTTTAATTTTAGAATGGGGAGAGGGTACGCCGCAAATCATTACCTATCTTCACCACAGCGCCACACTCCTGCCCGCGATCATTGTCTTTCCTGCCGGCACCTCACCCGTTCCGCCGGGGCCGCACTACCACATTGCTGAAATCATTCTTACCGCTGACAACCTCCACCAGCTCAACCACCAAATTGAGGAAGCCATTACGGGATTTGTCAAACTCTGTCCGGGCTGTGCGGTGCCGCCCCATGTCATGTTTCGCATGCCAGCTCTGAAAGAAAGTAGTAATGTCGATCCGCAGCATCGTCTTTCCCAAAAATTGAAGGAGCGGCTCGGCTACCTAGGGGTCTATTACAAGCGAGACACGGAATTTTTCTTCCGCCGTATGTCCACTGCCGATAAACGCAAGCTGCTGGACGAATTGCGCTCAATTTATCGTACCATTATCCTTGAATACTTTAACACCGATGCCAAAGTTAATGAGCATATTGACGAGTTTGTTAGTAAAGCGTTCTTCGCGGATATTTCTGTTTCCCAAGTGCTAGAGATTCACGTCGAACTCATGGATAACTTTTCCAAGCAACTCAAACTCGAAGGTCGTAGTGAGGACATTTTGCTCGATTATCGCCTGACCCTCATTGATGTCATTGCCCATCTGTGCGAAATGTACCGTCGCTCAATTCCGCGTGAGGTGTAGTTTCTATGGCCCCACTGCGGAAAACCTACGTTCTCAAGCTCTATGTGGCTGGCAACACCGCCAACTCCGTGCGTGCCCTCAAGACCCTCAATAATATTCTTGAAAAGGAATTTAAGGGGGTTTATGCCCTCAAAGTCATTGATGTCCTAAAAAATCCGCAACTAGCGGAGGAGGATAAAATTCTAGCAACTCCAACCCTTGCCAAAGTTTTGCCCCCACCGGTGCGCCGCATCATTGGTGATCTGTCCAACCGAGAGAAGGTGCTCATTGGCTTGGACTTGCTGTATGAAGAAATTGGCGAGCCAGCGGATGATGATCTCAGCTTGGAATAGGCGCAGTGGTTAGAGTATCTCAGTTTAGAATAACCTTTTGGAATTTTTGGCAGCATACTGATCTAAAAAATCTTCTATGACGAACCTACCTGAAAGTCAGTTCAGTACAACTGGGCAATCCCCTGCGGAAGTCAAGAAAATCCCAACAATGATTGAGGGATTTGACGACATCAGCCATGGGGGACTTCCCCAGGGACGCACCACCTTAGTCAGTGGCACCTCTGGCACAGGGAAGACCCTTTTTGCAGTTCAGTTTCTCTACAATGGCATTACGATTTTTAATGAGCCGGGTATATTTGTTACATTTGAAGAGTCTCCCCAAGACATTATTAAAAATGCCCTGAGCTTTGGCTGGAATCTGCAAAGCCTCATTGATCAAGGTAAGCTCTTTATCCTCGATGCTTCCCCAGATCCCGATGGTCAGGAGGTGGCTGGGGATTTTGACTTATCTGCTCTGATTGAGCGCATTCAATACGCAATTCGCAAATACAAAGCGACACGCGTCTCAATTGATTCCGTAACAGCCGTTTTTCAGCAGTACGATGCCGCCTCGGTGGTACGGCGAGAAATTTTTCGCTTGGCGTTTCGTCTGAAGCAACTGGGCGTGACCACCATTATGACCACGGAGCGGGTAGATGAATATGGACCAGTGGCGCGTTTTGGGGTGGAAGAATTTGTCTCCGACAACGTGGTGATTTTGCGTAATGTGCTGGAGGGGGAACGGCGGCGGCGCACTGTAGAAATTCTCAAGCTGCGGGGCACCACCCACATGAAGGGGGAATATCCCTTTACGATCAACAACGGCATCAATATCTTCCCCTTGGGAGCCATGCGTCTTACCCAGCGCTCCTCCAATGTGCGGGTGTCTTCGGGGGTCAAGACCCTCGACGAGATGTGTGGCGGCGGCTTCTTCAAGGATTCCATTATTTTGGCCACGGGGGCAACGGGTACGGGCAAGACCCTGTTGGTGAGCAAGTTCTTGGAGACAGGCTGCCAGCAGGGGGAACGAGCCTTGCTGTTTGCCTATGAAGAGTCAAGAGCGCAGTTGTCTCGCAATGCCTCCTCTTGGGGAATTGATTTTGAGGAGCTAGAACGGCGAGATCTGTTGCGGATTATTTGTGCCTACCCTGAGTCTGCGGGACTAGAGGATCACCTACAGATTATTAAATCCGAGATTGCTGACTTTAAGCCCTCACGGGTGGCCATTGACTCCCTTTCTGCTTTGGCGCGGGGGGTAAGCAACAATGCCTTCCGTCAGTTTGTGATTGGGGTTACTGGATTTGCTAAGCAGGAGGAGATCACCGGTTTTTTCACCAATACGACCGATCAGTTTATGGGCTCTAACTCCATTACCGAGTCCCATATTTCCACGATCACAGATACGATTTTGCTGCTGCAGTATGTGGAAATTCGCGGTGAAATGTCCCGGGCAATTAACGTCTTTAAGATGCGGGGTTCGTGGCACGACAAGGGCATTCGCGAGTATGTCATCACAGAAAAGGGCGCCGAGATCCGCGATTCGTTCCGTAACTTTGAGGGGATTATCAGCGGTACCCCAACCCGTATTGCGGTGGATGAAAAAACAGAGTTGGCACGGATTGCCAAGGGAATGCAGGATCTAGAGAACCAGTAGCCCCATGCAGCTCAACCAAGTCATTGTGGTGCACAAGGCCGGCGATCGCCAGAGCAAGGAATGGGCGGATCGCGCCTCCCGTCAATTGCAACAGCGTGGCGCCAATGTGCTTGTGGGGCCGAGTGGACCTAAGGACAACCCCTACCCCGTCTTTATGGCCTCGGTAACAGAGCCCATAGATCTGGCCATTGTTCTGGGGGGAGATGGCACTTCCTTGGCGGCGGCACGGCATCTGGCTGCGGCGGGGGTTCCGATTCTGGCGGTCAATGTGGGGGGGCATTTGGGGTTTTTGACGGAACCATTAGAGCTGTTTCGCGATATGGAGGCGGTTTGGGATCGCCTTGAGCGGGATGAGTACGCCATGCAACAGCGAATGATGCTGCAAGCCCAAGTGTTTGAGGGATCAAAATTGCATCCTGAAGTGGTGGGCGATCGCTACTATGCTCTGAATGAAATGTGCATTAAGCCGGCATCTGCCGATCGCATGATCACCGCCATCCTCGAAATGGAAATTGATGGCGATGTGGTGGATCAGTACCAAGGGGATGGGTTGCTGGTGGCCACCCCCACCGGCTCCACCTGCTATACGGTCGCCGCCAATGGCCCCATTTTGCATCCGGGGATGGAAGCGCTTGTGGTGACGCCGATTTGCCCCTTGAGTCTTTCGAGTCGCCCCATTGTCTTGCCTGCACGCTCGTCAGTGAGCATTTGGCCGTTGGATGATCACAGCCTCAATACTAAACTGTGGATGGATGGCGTACTGGCCACCTCCATCTGGCCGGGACAGCGGGTACAGGTGACGATGGCCGATTGTCAGGCACGCTTTATCATCCTGCGGGATCACTACTCTTTCTATCAAACGCTACGGGAGAAGTTGGCTTGGGCAGGGGCACGCATTCCTTACCACAACAACCACCGCAATTAGATCACAACCCCATGCTGGCAACGCATCTATAATGGGCGCATTCCTCACGGGTCTTTTGCGATGATTGTCAGTCCCCTTGAACGAGCGGTGCTTGGATCGAGTGCCGAAACGCTGGTCGATCAGCTTCTGGAAATTGGCATTGCCCTTTCCGCGAGCCAATCCCTAGAGGAACTACTGCATCTCATTCTCACGAAAAGTCGCCAAATTACTGCTAGCGATGCCGGCACAATTTTTCTAGTTCAGGGCGAACGGGCAGTTCTGGAATTTAAGGCGGCTCAAAATGATAGTGTTGCTCTCCCTGAGCAGGTACAGGACACTACAGTCCCCCTCACCCCTGATAGCTTGGTGGGCTATGCCGCCCTCACGGGGGAATCCCTGAATATTCCCGATGTGTATGCCCTAGCGGGAAACGAGCTGTACCAATTCAATCGTTCTTTTGATGAAGCCCTGCGCTATCGAACCTGCTCGGTGCTGGTGGTACCAATGCAAAATGTCAGTGGTGAGGTGATTGGGGTGCTGCAGTTGATTAATCGCAAGCGATCGCCCGACACCCTGCTGACGCCAGAAACCACTGTGGCTCTCACCCAACCCTATAGCCCTTGGGAAGAACACATTGTGCGATCGCTGGCCAGTCAGGCCGCTGTGATTATTGAGCGCAACCATCTGCTGGAAAGTATTGAACAGCTCTTTGAGGGCTTTGTCACCGCCTCAGTACAAGCAATTGAGGTGCGGGATCCCACCACGGCGGGACATTCGGAACGGGTGGCAGCACTGACAGTACGCTTAGCGGAGATCACCCATGCAACCTCAAGGGGGGTCTTTCGGGAAGTCTCCTTTAGCGATCGCCAACTGCAAGAGATTCGCTATGCAGCGCTGCTCCATGATTTTGGCAAGGTGGGTGTGCCGGAGGCTATTCTCAACAAGCAAAAGAAACTCTACCCTGAACAATTGGAGGTGATTCGCCAACGGTTTGCCCTCGTGCGCCGCACCCTAGAAATGGAAACGGCTCAAGCCAAGGTGAACTATCTCCTGTGTCATCCCCACACGGTTCATAGCCCAGAACAGGCCTGTCACCACTGCGCCTTTTTGCGTCACTTCGATGAGGAACTCCGCCAACAACTGGTCACCCTCGAAGCCTATTGGCAGTTGCTCGAGCAGGCCAATGAGCCGCAAATTCTCGATCAAGAACCCCTTGCCCGCCTTCAGGAATTAACCCAGTTTTATTATCGCGGGACTGATGGCGAACTCCATCCCCTGATTACGGCCAGCGAACTGGAACAACTCTTGGTGCGGCGAGGGAATCTTACCCAACAGGAGCGGCGGCTCATTGAGGCCCACGTCACCCATACCTACCAGTTTCTCTGCCGCATTCCTTGGACACCCCACCTAAAAAATGTGCCGATCATTGCCTATGGTCACCATGAGCGATTGAATGGCAGTGGCTACCCGCGAGGTATTGGGGCGGCGGAGATTCCTTTGCAAACCCAGATGCTGGCGATCGCCGATATTTACGATGCCCTGACGGCCAAGGATCGCCCCTACAAAAAGAGCCTACCCGTGGATGCGGCCCTAGAGATTCTGTGGCAGGAGGCCAAGGAATTTAAGATTAATCCCGATCTCGTTGAACTCTTTGAGCAACAGGAGGTCTTTCGGGTGCTGGGGCACCAGCGCTAGGGTTGATGGGGAGACGATCGCAAAAAGGAGACTTTCCAAAGCGTAGCCGCCAGCCAATTAGTACAGGTATGGGCGACGATCGCTAGGAGTAAATTATTCATTGCGACGGCACTATAGGCAAACAGCCCGCCCACAATGGTTGCCCACAGGGCATAGGGCCACTGCTGCCGCGATCCAGCGTGCAAAATACCAAAGCACACCGAGCTACCGATGATCCCTGCCCAGTTGAGACCCAAGCTTGGTAGGAGCACCCCGCGAAAGAGCAGCTCTTCACTGAGGCCGGGCAGAATGCCAATCCAAAATAAATCAGGCCACAGCAGCGGTGAAAGTACCAGTTTCAGGTAGGTATCCGACGCATGGCGGTAGGCGGGCCAGAGGCGATACAAAATAGCCCCCATCCCCGTAATTCCTAAGCAGAGGACAATCCCTAAAACCACTGCCCAACCATCCCAGCGCAGCGGCAGAAGTCCCCCGGAAAAGGGGGTCAATAACCACACCCGCGCCAAAATCAGCCACAGAATGGCTGTCAACGCCATGGCCACTAAGACCTGCGTACGACTCAGAGGCTCATCGGGCAGGGGGGACTCCTCCATAGGCCTACGCTTTCTGGAATTGACCAAATTGGAAGTTATAGACCTCTTCCTCTTTTTCAGAGATGAGTTTGAGATCTGAACAGGGGCGAGCCACACAGAGGAGCACATAACCTTTTTCCCGCAGTTCGGGACTCAGCCCCATGGCATCGCCGTGATCAACGGTGCCCTCTTGAATTTGGGCGGCACAGGTAGTGCACACCCCGGCATTACAGGAACTGGGGAGATCAATGCCGGCAGCGGTGGCCGATCGCAGGATGGGTTTATCGGCACTGGCTTCAAACGTGTAGGTTTGTCCTTGGTGCAGGATTTCAACACGAAAGGTTTGGGTCATTCTTGCAGTGAGCTATGACGCAACATCTTTCCTATTATCCCCCTAATCCTCGCGATCGCTGGTTTCCTCTGGTGCGGACTTTAGCCAGCGGCTCAAAGGTTCAGGGATGGCGACCCGTTGGCGTTCTTGCAGGCAAATGTGTTGCGTCTGGGCAATGGCCACCCGATCGCCCCCCGCATTGTAGAGGGTATAGGTGAGTTGAAAACGGCTGTGATCCAGTCTTTGGGGGTCAATGGTCACCCGCAGGCGATCGCCACAGTAGAGGGGCTTCAAAAAGCGCACCTGCGCCTCCGTAATCGGCACAATCAAGCCATTGTTGCTAAAAAATTGCCGCAGATCTACCCCCAACTGGGCAAGGACATCCTCATAGGCCTCATGGCAAAACCGCAGCAGATTAGCAAAGTAAACTACCCCAGCGGCATCCGTGTCAGCAAAATGAACCGTGCGCTCATAGTCGCGAAGGGGTGTTGTATTCATTGATGACCATCCCATAGGGTTGTCCAACACAAGTCATACGCAAAAACGTGCCACAGCCTTTATTGTTAATGTAGGGTACAGCCCTTTCGCAAGCTATTGGGGTACGGGACGGATGAGTAACAAAGGCAGTTCTGATCTGCGACTTCTTTTGAGCACACTTGTCATCAGCGGCTTGGTCGCAGGACTAGCCTATTGGCAACTCAGTCAACGCTGGACGCCCTCCCCCGATCAGAATGGTGGCTCCCCCACAGAAACCACCTCCAAGTGGCAAAAAATTGCCCTCGCTACGACGCTGCGCGGCCATCAAGATGAAGTGAACGCGATCGCCCTCAGTCCCGATGGCAATTTACTCGTCAGTGGTGGCGACGATCGCAAGCTGTATTTTTGGAATTTGGCTACGGGAACTGCCCTCGGACAAGCCACCGGTCACACCGATTGGATCTACGCCCTTGTGATCACTCCCGATGGTCAAACCGTGATTAGCGGCAGCAAAGACAAAACCATCAAACTCTGGGGTGTGAGCGATCGCCAGCTCCAAGCCACCCTCAGTGGCCACCAAGATTTTGTGAATGGCTTAGCTCTTAGTCCCGATGGCCGCACCCTTGCCAGTGCCAGCTATGATCACACCGTCAAACTGTGGGATCTCCCTAGCCGTCAGGAAATCACTACCCTAAAGGGCAATGAGGGCATCATGCTCAGCGTTGCCATTAGTCGCGATGGGCGTTTTTTAGCCACTGGCGGAGTGGATAAGCTGATCCGCATTTGGGATTTGCCCTCCCGCCGCCTCCTGCGCACCCTCGAAGGACACACCAGCGATGTCAATAGCCTCGCCTTCACCCCCGACAACAGCCAACTAGTGAGCGGCAGTGACCAAGACGGGATCAAAGTCTGGAACCTGACCACAGGGGAACTCCAGCATCAGTTTGGCAGCGAAGGTGGGCAAGTCTTTAGCGTGGCGGTGAGTCCCGATGGCAGCACCATTGCCAGTGGCCACGGCGATCAAACCGTCAAACTTTGGTCTCTCTCCGGCCAGTCATTGCGCACCCTCAAAGGCCACTCTGGTGCCGTGTACAGTGTCATTTTTGGTCAAGATCAACTGATTTCCGCCAGTGAAGACCGAACCATTAAGGTGTGGCGCCTCTTTCCCGGAAGCTCATAGAGAACTTATATGTCTCAACTGCGAAGCAAAAAAAAACGGCTAAGATGCCCAAGAATCTTAGCCACGGAGAACAACGGCTTGAATCTTCTTTAGCCAACACTCCCCTCGAGCTTCAGGCTCAGCAGGCGATCGGCCTCGACCGCGAATTCCATCGGCAACTGGTTAAAGACATCGCGACAGAAGCCACTAATCATCATTGAGACCGCATCTTCGGCAGAAATGCCCCGCTGAGCAAAGTAGAAGAGTTGATCCTCACCAATTTTTGAGGTTGAGGCCTCATGCTCCACCTGTGCCGTGGGGTTTTGCACCTGAATATAGGGGAAGGTATTGGCGGCTGCCGTATCACCAATGAGCATCGAATCGCATTGGGAATAGTTGCGTGCCCCTGTGGCCTTCGGCCCAATTTTCACCAAGCCGCGATAGCTATTTTGGGAGTGCCCTGCCGAGATCCCCTTGGAGACAATCGTGCTGCGGGTATTCTTACCAATGTGGATCATCTTGGTGCCCGTGTCCGCCTGCTGGTAATGATTGGTGAGGGCAACGGAGTAGAATTCACCCACGGAATTATCCCCCACCAAGACACAACTGGGGTACTTCCAAGTAATGGCTGAACCCGTTTCCACCTGTGTCCAAGAAATTTTGGAGTTGCGGCCAAGGCAGAGTCCACGCTTGGTCACAAAGTTATAGATGCCCCCCTTGCCGTTTTCATCGCCAGCGTACCAGTTTTGCACCGTGGAGTATTTGATTTCGGCATTGTCAAGGGCAACCAGTTCTACGACTGCTGCGTGGAGTTGATTGGTATCGAACATGGGAGCAGTACAGCCTTCAAGGTAGCTCACATAGCTGCCCTCATCAGCAATAATCAGCGTGCGCTCAAACTGCCCCGACTCCCCATTGTTAATGCGGAAATAGGTGGATAGCTCCATCGGACAGCGGGTGTTCTTGGGAATATAGACAAAAGAGCCATCGGAAAAGACGGCGGAGTTCAAAGCAGCATAGAAGTTATCGCCAATGGGGACAACGCTGCCCAAGTATTTCTGCACCAACTCGGGATATTCGTGGAGCGCTTCAGAAATGGAGCAGAAAATGATCCCCTGCTTGGCCAACTCTTCACGGAATGTGGTAGCCACTGACACGCTATCGAAAATGGCATCGACGGCCACATTGCTCAGCCGCTTTTGCTCGGAAAGGGGAATCCCCAGTTTCTCAAAGGTTTCCAGCAGGACGGGATCCACTTCATCCAAGCTCTTCAGCTTTTCCTTTTGTTTTGGAGCTGAATAATAGACAATGTCTTGGTAGTTGATGGGGGGATAGCTCACCCGTGGCCATGTGGGTTCGCTCATCTTCAGCCATTGGCGATAGGCCCGCAGGCGAAACTCCAGCATGAACTCTGGCTCGTTCTTTTTGGCAGAGATGAGGCGGATAATGTCTTCATTGAGACCGCGGGGAATGGTTTCCGTCTCAATTGGGGTGACAAAGCCGTATTTATAGGGCTGATTGACGAGGGATTGTACCGTTGCCGACATCGAGTGTTCTCTTGGGTGAAGGAATGGCCAAAATTTAGAGTATATTAAGCAACAAGATGGTTGCTTTATCCCTAGGACTAATTTAGCAACAAAACGGTTGTTTTAGTCAAGGGGGCGTTGCGTGACGCTCACATCAGATACTAAACAGGACATCTTACACTGCCTTCTCCGCGACGGTCACCTCAGTGCCCAGGAGTTGGCGGCACAACTGGCGATTAGTCCGCAAGCGGTGCGGCGGCACCTCAAAGATCTAGAGGCGGAGCAACTAGTGACCTATGAAGTCCTGTCGGGTACGGTGGGGCGTCCCCAATACCGTTACACGATTAGCGAGGCGGGACGAGAGGAACTACGGCAACTGCAACTGCGGCAACAGTCGAGTCAGACAAAGGGCTTTGCCGTTGAACTCTTGGAATCCGTAGCAGCAACCCTGGGCCCCGAGCAGATGCAGGACGTATTGCAGGCAGCTTGGCAGCGCAAGGCATTGGCCTATCGCGAGCAAATGGGAAGCGGTACTTTGGCGGAACGCTTGGCACGACTGGTGGCCCTGCGGCGACAGGAAGGGTATATGGCAGAGTTTTACCCTGTGAGTGAACCCCAAGGTGCCTATCTCTTTACGGAATACAATTGTGCAATTTCCGCGGTTGCCCAGTCTTTTCCCACCGTCTGTAATCATGAGTTAGAGATGTTTGCGATCGCCCTTGGGGATTGTGCTGTGGAGCGCACCCATTGGCTTGTGGATGGTGAACATCGCTGTGGTTACCTGATTCGTCCTCTGAAGTAGCATGGCCTTTTGTCCGCCCACCTTTGTCCAGCAGAGCTTCAGCACCAGCAGTGGCCGTATGGTCTATTACACCCCCAGCGATCGCTACTGGGGTCAGGTGCAATCTCGCCCTCCCCTTGTCTTTCTCCACAGTTTGGGGGGTGGTTCTAGCCACTACGAGTGGTCGCAGGTGTATCCTGCCTTTGCGGCTCGCTACCGCGTTATTGCTCCGGATCTGATTGGTTGGGGGGAGTCGGATCACCCCGCCCGTGACTACACCAGCAGCGACTACTGGCTGATGATTGCTGAACTGCTGCGCATGCTGGGTTCCCCTGTGCCGGTGGTTGCCTCCTCCCTAACGGCGGGCATTGTGGTGCGCTTGGCGATTCAGCAACCCCATCTTTTTGAGCGTTTGTGTCTAGTCTGCCCCAGTGGGTTCAATGACTTTGGTGAAGATCAAGGACAGGCGATCGCCAATGCCCTGCTGAGGGTGCCGATTCTTGATCGCCTCATTTACACCGTTGCTGCTGCTAACCCCTTGGCGGTGCGCAACTTCCTCACCCAATTTATTTTTGCCGATCCGCAGCGGCTACGCTCGGAAACTGTTGAAGCCTACTTGGATGCCGCCTGTCGTCCCAATGCCGAATGGGCAGCTCTGGCGACCCTGAAGGGAAATCTCTCCTTTGATCTCAGCCAGTATTTACCCCAGTTAACGATCCCCACCGTGATCCTCTGGGGAGAAAAGGCCAAGCTCACGCCCCTTTCTCTAGGTGAGCGACTCTATGCCACTGCCCGCGATCGCCTGCAACAGTTTCACGTGATCCCCAAAGCAGGGGTCTTACCCCATCTGGAGCAACCCGAATGGGTGATCTACAGCCTGCGGCGCGATTTCTTGCTTTAAGTTGTTCCCGATACAGGTATCCTAGAAGTATTGCTTGAAGTGTTGGTGCAATGGCAGAAATTCAATTTATCCGTGGCGTTGATGAAGAAGTGGTTCCCGATGTGCGTTTGACGCGGGCACGGGATGGCAGCAGTGGTCAAGCCATGTTTTACTTTGATAACCCGAAAATCGTCCAAGAGGGCAATTTGGAGATCACGGGGATGTACATGGTGGACGAAGAAGGCGAAATTGTTACCCGTGATGTCAATGCCAAGTTCATTAACGGTCAGCCCGTTGCCATTGAGGCCACCTACACGATGCGCAGCCCCCAAGAGTGGGATCGCTTTATTCGCTTTATGGATCGCTACGCTGCCAGCCATGGCCTTGGCTTCCAGAAGTCCTAACCAGTCTTAAATTGATCGGGTGCCGATTCAAAAAGATTGTGCTAGCTTAAAGTTACGATGCCTTTTTTGTCTTTATTCAGGACACAGGGCATCTGCAAGTTCTATAGCGATACAGTAGGGACATCAATGGATTATCTAGAGAGCCTGCTTGACACCCTCAAATCGTGGTTAAAAAAACTGTTGGAACTTCTAGGTGGCGCCGATCCCACCCCTGAGCTGGAGCCAATTCCGATTCCCGTGCGCGATCGCCGATAGAGTCACGGCATTCAACAAAATTGAGTCAGTTTTGAACGGTTAGGTTAAGCTTGGCCTTTCATATTTTGGTGCTTCATGGCCCCAATCTAAACCTGTTAGGGCAACGGGAGCCGGGGATTTATGGGGTTGTGACACTAGCGAGCATCAACCAATCTTTGGCAGCCTTGGCGCAGGAGTTAGGGGTAACCATTGAGTGCCTCCAATCCAATCATGAAGGGGTCTTGGTAGATGCGATTCAAGAGGCAATGGGGCGTGCCCAAGGCATTTTAATTAACCCCGCCGCCTATACCCACACCAGCGTAGCTCTACGAGATGCGATTGCTGCGGTTGCCCTGCCCACTGTGGAAGTTCACCTGAGTAACATTCATCAACGGGAAACTTTTCGCCATCATTCCTACATTGCGCCGGTGGCGATCGGTCAAATTGCTGGCTTTGGTGCTGATAGTTATTTGTTGGGGTTACGGGCACTGGTCAATTATTTACAAGCAAAAGGCTAATTCTCAGCGGGGCGCGCGATCGCCAGCGGTGTTCCCAACTGTCGTGCCAGCCAAAATTCCAGATTGCGTACCCAAGATTTACCATCAAGGCGCTGGACAAGAACAGGTTGCACCAAGATCGTGAACATCCCCAAGCGATTGCCCACGAGAATATCCGTAAACAGGCGATCGCCCACCATGGCCACCTGATCATAGGGCAAATTCATGGCTTGCACGGCCTGACGAATCTTACGCCGCGAGGGCTTGCCCGCCCCCATCAAAAAGGGTAACTCCACCTGCTGGGCAATACGTTCAATGCGGCGATGGTTCAAGTTATTGCTCACTAGCCAGATCGGCATCTGATGCTTGATCTCCAGTAGCCACGCCAAAATTTTCGGCGGCAGATCTTCATCCCACGTGGGGAGGAGCGTATCATCCACATCCAACACCATGCCCCGCAGATGATATTTTTCCAACAGACTGGGGTGCAACTGTTCAATGGTGCTTTCAAGAATTAAATCCGGTTGCAGCAGTGCTGCTAGAGACCCAGTGGCCATTGAAAACGCAAATAACGAAGAAGAAGCTTCTGCCAGACTATCACGATCCCAGGGGAGAGTGGGAACTGCAAAAATCTTTCCTAGTGTTACTCCAATCACAAAGGATATGCTACCATCTGAGAGAATGCCGCGTGTCAACGGATATGGCGAAGGTTCTGGTACTCAATGCCTCCTATGAACCACTCAATATTACGAGTTGGCAACGGGCAGTTGTCCTTTTAATCAAGGGCAAGGCGGAGCAAGTCGAGCACAACGGCAAGATGGTTTACAACAATTTTCCCTTGCCGACCGTCATTCGTCTGCGGCATTATGTCGTCACTCCCTACAAAGAAATTCCCCTTACTCGCCGCAATATCCTGCATCGAGATGGCCATTCTTGCCAATACTGTGGCTATACCGGGGATGAGCTCACCCTTGATCACGTCATCCCCAAATCGCGCGGTGGCGGTGAAACTTGGGAAAATATTGTGACCGCCTGTGTGCGCTGTAACGTCAAGAAAGGGAATCGCACCCCTAAAGAAGCAAATATGCCCCTACGGCAAACACCGCGTCGTCCCATTAGTAGTTTGTACTTCGAAGTCACGAAACACGTGCGCACCGGCACTCATCAAGAGTGGCGGAAATATGTCATCGGTGTCTAAAGGTTGTTATGTCAAGTATTGAGACCGAAAACTTTAGTCAACTCTTTCCGCTTTTTGGTGCCAGTTCCCAAGAGGCGCTTTCCTCGATGCTCTCAGTGGCTTGGCATAACACCTACCCGGCGGGGCGTGCCATCCTAATTGAAGATGCGTGGGGCAATGCAGTTTACTTTATCCTCGCAGGCTGGGTGAAGGTGCGACGACTGCTCGCCAATGGGGATTTCATGACCCTAGCGATCCTTGGGCCGGGGGATTTTTTTGGTGAAATGGCCATTCTTGACCAATCACCCCGCTCAACAGATGTGGTGGCGCTGTGTCCAGCGGAAGTTTTGTCTGTGCCGGCGCAAAAATTTGTCCATGTCCTGCGCCATGAGCCGGATCTGCACTATCGGATGCTGCAATTGATGGCACAACGGCTACGCTTGACCAATACGCGCATTGAACTGTTGCACAAACCTCCTGCCGTCAAACTAGCCCATGTCTTGGTGAATTTGGCACGGCGCTATGGTCAGCATCCAGGGGGCAATGCCAACACAGCCGTGATTTTCAATGTGCCCATCAAGGATTTAGCGGATGTGGCTAACATTAGCCCTGATGAAGCCCATCAACTGCTGGATAAACTGGTGGCGAAAAACTGGATCAAGATTGATGCGGCCAAGCAACAACTCCAAATTCTCAATTTGCCGCAACTAGAGCAATTGGCACAGCAAGCGGTGAATTAAAGTTCTGTTGGCTTGTTGAGGAGCAGTGACCTCGCCTAGGATAGCAATAGTTGCAAGCTCTTTCTGCTATGGCGATCGCCCCCAACCTCTACGAACACACCTTGGTTCGCTACACGGATCCGCTGCATGCGACAGAACTCCTGCGGCAATATCGCCCATACCTAGAAATGATTCCCAGTATGCGGCGACCTCAAGAGAGTTTAATTCCAATTCCGCTGCCGATCGCCCATATTCAGGTTCCTGCCGCCACAACCTCGAACCAACGTCCCCAAGTGAAGTCGGTGATGGTGCCCTGTGATTTGGTCTTTGTCCTGTGCGATCCCGAGTGGAAAGTCAAAACCGACATTGAACTGCTGGTCTTTATCCATCGGCCAGGGGAAAGCTTTACGGAACTGCTGACCCGCTGGCGCCAATCCCAAGTGCTCCTCAGTCGCAGTTATAGCTGGGATATGCCCTTGCAGCATCGGGATGTCTTTAGTGAGGGCGCCAATCGTCAGTTTCCCCTCTTTGTCCTCTTTCAAGAAACCCTTGCCGTGATCAAGCGCGGTCTCAAGGCTGCCCGGTTGCCCTGCGTGATTGATACCACGATTCTCAAGGAACAGCCGTCTTCAGCCACAAAGCTTATGACGGGTGCCTCAGAAAGCACAGAAGGTTGATCAATATCACAACTTAAGCACCAGCTCCATCACTGCCGTCCCCCTCGCCAAGGGCAGAGAATACCACTATCGAGCTGAATTCTCGATATTGTGAGTTGAGTTGTCCTATGGTGGCTACCCCCATTCAACCCGTGTCCGACCGTCCATTGACAACGGATTTGGTGCGGCAGTATTTGCAGGAAATTGGCCGTGTGCCCTTGCTCACCCCTAGCCAAGAACTGCGCCTTGCCCAACAGGTTCAGCAGTACCAAGCCCTGCTCGCAGTGCGAGATCAGTCCGATGACCCCCAGATCAAGCGCTATGTGGCGGCTGTTACGGAGCGCGATCGCCAGCAGCGGCAGTTGGGGCGTCCCCTTACCCGTACCCAATGGGCTGCGCGACTTAAGATGAGTGTGGCTGAATTGCAAACCTGTGTGCAGGCGGGTCGTCAAGCTTGGGCAAAGGCAGCGAATATGACCCTAAGTGAACTTCAGCACATTGAGCGGCAAGGACAGCGGGCAAAAACCCAATTGCTGCAAGCCAACCTGCGCTTGGTGGTGAATATTGCCAAAAAATATCAACATCGCGGCGTGGAATTTTTAGATCTGATCCAAGAGGGGAGTTTGGGTCTAGAACGTGCCGTTGAAAAATTCGATCCGACCAAGGGATTTCGCTTTAGCACCTATGCCTACTGGTGGATTCGCCAAAGTGTCACCCGTGCTGTTGCTAGTCAAAGCCGCACAATCCGCTTGCCCATTCACATGGTGGAAAAACTCAATAAAATTAAGCGTGCCCAACGGCGTCTTGCGGCTCAACAAGGCGCGATGCCCAGTCTAGCGGACATTGCCCAAGAACTGAATCTGGAGGTGTCACAGGTGCGGGAAGTGCTCATGGCTGTTCCCAAATCCGTGGCCTTGGAACAGCGGGTTGGCTCCGACCAAGAAACGGAATTGCAGGAGCTGATTGAATCCACTGCCCCCACCCCCAATGAAGTGATCATGCGTGAGTCCCTGCGTACTACTTTGAAGCAACTCCTCAGTGATCTCTCGCCCCGTGAGCGGCAAGTGATGGAACTGCGCTATGGCCTCGGGGAGCAGCCCGCCCTTGAGATGGCGGAAATTGCGGCACTGCTGGGACTGAGTCGGGAGCGGATTCGCCAAATTGAGCACCGTGCCCTGCAAAAGTTGCGGCAGCCCCAACGGCGCCGAGAAATTCAAGACTATCTTGAGGAGTTTGCCTAGGGCGTCTCCAACTGAATGCCGTGGGGACAGCACTCACAGATCCATAGATCAAGGTCGGGGTCTGGTAGGGCGCGCCGTACCCGTTGCATGATGCTGTAACCTTCATCGGCAGAGGGCGCTAGGGCAAACACTGTTGGCCCGGATCCTGACATCATGCTGGCGATCGCCCCAGCGGCGAGGAATTGCTCCTTTAACTCTGCCACCAAGGGATAGCGGGGCAACACTACCTTCTCTAAATCATTACGGAGGCTGGCGGCCAATTTGGCGATGTCACGCTGCTGAATGGCCTGTAACAGGGTTGCGGATCCCCCCTCTTGGCGGGCTTTTTCCTGCTCGTTGGGGGTTTGGGCATAGGTGGCGGCGAATTCCTGCCGATAGGTTTGATAGGCCCAAGGGGTGGCCACACTAAGGGAGCGATACTTCCCTAGGATCACAGTTAATCCCTGTAAATCCGCTAGGGGCGTCAACTGTTCACCGCGCCCTAGGGCTAAGGCGGTCCCCCCTTGCAGACAGAAGGGCACATCAGCCCCCAATTGCGCTGCAAAGGTTTGCAATTCCGCTTGCGTCAGACCCAACTGCCACAGGAGATCTAAGCCCACCAGTACCGCTGCCCCATTGGTGGATCCCCCGGCCAAGCCTGCCCCCATAGGAATTCGTTTTTCAATGAAAATTTCAACGCCATCGCGATCGGGAAAATGCTGCTGGAGTAAGGCCGCTGCTTTGTAGGCGAGATTTCGTTGATCGCAGGGAACAGCCGGGTTGGTGCAATGGACTTTAATTTGGCGATCGCGCCGCGGGATGAGTTCAATGCGATCCATGAGGGAAACCGCCTGCATGACCATTACCAGCTCGTGGTAGCCACTGCCATCTAAACAATTGCCAACAATTTGTAAAAAGAGATTAATTTTGGCAGGTGCCAGCAGACGATACACGCAGCCCCATCCTCACAACCACCTCGTTCAATAGCATATTATTCTTCTATTCCTCTTTGGCAGGCGCTAAACAGAAGTCCCCATGATTTTGGAACGAATGATTGAGCTGTTGCAGTTGCCCTTTATGCAGCGGGCACTGTGGGCAGGGATCTTTACGGGAGGGATGGCGGGTGCCCTCGGTAGCTTTACAATCCTGCGGCAACTTTCTTTTTTTAGTGATGCCTTGGGGCACTCAGCCCTACTGGGAATTAGCCTAGGAATTATTTTAGGATTGAATCCCTCCGTGATGTTGTTGCCCTTTGCCGTGGTGTTTGCCCTCGGGGTGACGTATTTGCTCGAGCATACGCGACTGTGGACGGATGCCCTCTTGAATATCATCTATTCGGCCTCGTTGGCGGTGGCAGTGATTTTGCTGAGTATGAGCGATCGCTATCAGGGGGGGCTAAATAATTTACTGTTTGGCGATATTTTGGCGGTGCGCCCAGCCGATCTCGTCATGAGTGGCACGCTCTGCGCCCTTGTCGGCACTTTCATCCTGCTCACGTTACGGGTGCAATTGTTAATCACAGTGAATGAGGCCTTGGCGGTGGCGCGGGGGGCGGCGGTGGGGATTCAGCGGCTGCTGTTTATCACCCTATTGGCCTTGGTGGTTGCCGTCTCGATTAAGACAGTGGGGGTATTGCTCATTAGTGCCTTTGTGGTGATTCCCGCCTGTGGCGCTCGCCTGTGGAGTCGGCAATTTTCGCAGTACGTGGTTTTGGCGGCCCTAGTAGGGGTAGGCAGTGCCATTGTTGGTATGCTCTTGTCAGCAGGGATGAATTGGCCATCGGGGCCGAGTATTGTGGTCTGTCAACTGGTGTTCTTTTTAGGCTCGATCGCCATTAACTCACTGCGAGGGGCGTGGCTGCATAGAGGGCAGAAATCTCCAGCAAGCTGAGGCGTGAACGGGCTGTCAGCTCCAAGGGGGAGCGATCGCCCCGCTGGAAATGATCCACTGCCGCATAGCCAATCATCGCCGCATTATCGGTACATAGCCGCAGAGGCGGAAAAATCAACTGTAGCCCCAAGGGTTCAGCAGCAGCCCTCAGGTGTTGTCGCAGTCCAGAATTTGCCGCTACGCCTCCCCCAATGGCGAGGGTTTTGAATCCATGATCCACTGCTGCCGCGATCGCCCGCTTGGTCAAGGCCTGTGCTACCGCCTTCTGAAAACTGGCCGCAAGGTCAGCCACCGGCAATTCATCATGGGTTTGACGCAGCTCCTCCACGAGTCGTGCCACTGCGGTTTTCAGCCCACTAAAACTGGAATCGTAGGGATGCACCTTGCCATCGGGGAGGCGGATATTTCCCTCTGGTAGATCAAAGGCCTCTGGATTGCCCTGCTGCGCCAAGCGATCGAGCACTGGCCCCCCTGGATAGCCCAAGCCCAGTAGGCGTGCTACCTTATCGTAGGCTTCCCCCGCCGCATCATCCCGCGTTTGGCCAAAGAGTTGGTACTCGCCACAGCCATAAACGCCAATGAGACTGGTATGCCCGCCAGATACCAAGAGGCAGAGAAACGGTGGTTCAAGGGTCGGTTCCGCTAAGTAGGAGGCATAGAGGTGGCCTTCAAGGTGGTGAATTCCCAAGAGCGGTTTTTGCTGCACAAGGGCAAGGGTTTTTGCCGCCGTAACCCCAATGAGCAGCGACCCCACCAATCCGGGAGCACAGGTGACAGCAACGGCATCAATGGCAGACCAATCACAACCGGCCTCACTCATCGCTGCTGTGATCACGCCGTTAATATTTTCCAAGTGGGCACGGGAGGCAACTTCCGGTACGACACCGCCAAAGGGTTGATGGGCACGCACTTGGGAGGCAATCACATTACTTTCAATGGCGCGATCGCGCACTACGGCAGCAGCCGTTTCATCACAACTGGTTTCAATGGCTAGAATTCTGACCATCGGGCAGACGTGGGCATGAAGCTAGAGCCTCTTTTCAGTCTAGCCGGTTTTTCGAGTGAAGTTGCTGAAGGGCGTTTGCGCAATGCCGTGAATTCTCGAGGTTGCAACCTGCGCCACGGTGAAGATTCTTAAGAATCTCCTAAATCCCGATCAAGAAGTAGGATATACTATGGGTTGGGCAATCTGCTCAATGTCGTGCGTGTGCCAAACGTCTTGTGGAACTGTCTGCCAAAAGTGAGTACGCCCTCTTGGCGCTCTTGGAAATGTCAGCGGCCTATGAACAGGCGGAGCCGCTACAAATTCGCCAAATTGCTGCCCTGCATAACATTCCCGATCGCTATTTGGAGCAACTGATGGCGACCCTACGCCGCAAGGGGCTGATTCGCAGTCAGCGGGGCGCCCGGGGTGGCTACTTGCTGGCAAAAGCACCTTGGCAAATCTCAATTTTGGACGTGCTCAACTGTATCGAGGGGATTGAGTCCAAGCTCGCCCAAAAGCCGCCTGAAAAGGGCGATCTGGAGCGTAGTCTGATCCGTTCAGTGTGGCTAGAAGCCTGCGCAGCAGCCAATGATGTTTTGAAAAAGCATACCCTTCAAGATTTGTGCGATCGGCGGCAGGCTTACCAGCAAGTGGATGTCATGTACTACATCTAGGCTGGGGTTGACATTCATCTAATTTCTCTAAGGTTTTTGTCTTGAATTGGAGATTGATATCCCATGAACATTGCCCCCGATATTACTGCCCTCATTGGTCGGACGCCCCTCGTACGCCTGAACCGCATTCCCCAAGCGGAAGGCTGCGTTGCGCAAATTGTTGTCAAGCTAGAGAGCATGAATCCTGCGGCCTCGGTTAAGGATCGCATTGGCCTGAGTATGATTCAGGAGGCAGAAGCAGCGGGTCTTATTACCCCCGGTAAGACGGTTTTGGTGGAACCCACATCGGGCAATACCGGGATTGCCTTAGCAATGGTGGCGGCGGCAAAGGGCTATCGCCTGATTCTCACTATGCCAGAGACCATGAGTGCAGAGCGGCGAGCTATGCTGCGTGCCTATGGAGCAGAGCTGGATTTGACCCCCGGCACAGAGGGGATGAGTGGTGCCATTCGTCGCGCCGAAGAAATTGCTGCCTCCCTTGAAGATGCTTTCATGCTGCAACAATTCAAAAATCCCGCCAATCCCAAGATTCATCGTGAAACCACTGCCCTCGAAATTTGGCAAGATACGGCCGGTCAAGTGGATATTTTGGTGGCTGGAGTGGGTACTGGAGGTACGATTACGGGAGTGGCAGAAGTGATCAAAGCCAAGAAGCCCAGCTTTCAGGCGATCGCTGTCGAACCTAGCAATAGTCCTGTCCTTTCAGGAGGCAAACCAGGCCCCCACAAAATTCAAGGTATTGGCGCCGGCTTTGTACCCCCCGTTCTTAAACGAGAACTCATTGATGAAGTGATCCCCGTCTCTGACGACCAAGCGATTTATTTTGGTCGCCGCCTAGCCCGTGAAGAAGGCCTTCTTTCAGGCATTTCCAGTGGGGCTGCCCTTTGCGCTGCCATTCAGGTGGCTCAACGACCCGAAAATGCGGGCAAGTTAATTGTCATGGTGCAGCCGAGTTTTGGTGAACGCTACTTAACCACACCCCTGTTTCAGGATGCACTGCCCTTGGTACCTAGTTACTTGCAACATTAGGCCTGCTTTGAGTTCAGCGTCAGAGGTTGTTTTGTGCCAACTAAAACTTGGTTTGTGGGGTGGGGCCTAGGGTGTGTCATCAGTTAAGCCAGATAACAGCGGCAGCGAGATATATCGCACCTAAAAAGTTTCGCGCTGTCTTATCGTAACGTGTAGCAATCCCTCGGTACGGCTTGAGCCTAGCAAAAAAATTCTCAATCAAGTGCCGAGCTTTGTACAGTTCTTTGTCATAACCACGACGCTGTTTACGACAAGACTTGGGCGGAATGACAGCCTCGCACCCTTTCTCCGCTAGCCGTCTTAGCACCCGCTCATCTGCAGCATAGGCTTTGTCCGCCAGTAATGCCTCAGCAAAACACTGCCTCGATGGTCAATCTATCTGATGACACGCCCTAGAACTTCGGCCAATTGGGACTGAGTCACAGCAATTTTCCTCTAAACTCTGTCAAACAGTGTAATTTTGGCCAAGAGTCCTGCCACCATCAAAAACAGTGCCACCAGTAATGCCCACAGGCGATTGTCCGTTGAACTTTGGCGTTTCCCTAGCTCCACTAACTGCTCGCGATTGTTCTGTACTTCTAGGCGAACGGCCTCGATTTTGGCCTCCATGGTGTTAAATTTTTCACGGATTTCTGCTTGCCCCACCTTCACTTCAAGGGTGAGTTCTGTCAACTGCGACTGGATTACCTTGACGGTTTCCAGAACTTCGGCTAGTTGGGATTGGGTGACAGGCTCGGTCATGACGGCTGCTCAGGGAGGGGTAATTTCATTTTAGGGGAGCAAGCAATTTCTGTTTTCAGATTTTTTATAAATCTTGTTAGGAAGGTTGTTGGTTAGGGGAGGTCATTGACAGCAGCTAAGGGGCGAAGATAGGTCTGCACCAATGTTTGATAAAAGCCTAAGACGCGCTTATCTTTGAAGACAGCAGGAACACGGGCAAAGGCGGCACGGGAAATAATGGCATATTCAGGAATGGCAAATACGCTTGTGTCGTTGGCTTGATACTGTGGCCAAAAGTAGGGAGTGAGGTGGGGGAGTTTCTGGAGAATCCGTTCAATTTCTGTTTGGGCAACGGCCATTGCCTTGTCGGTTGTGGGAGCACCATTAAAGAAAATAGGCAAAGGAAGGGGGCCGCCTTCACGGCGCAAGGTGTGAATTTCATTAAAGAGAAATTGGTGAATCACCTGAGCGGCATTGTTGAGGGAGGAGAGATCGGTGTGGCGGGTGGGAATCAAAACGGCGTCACTGGCATACACGGCGCTCTTACTTAAAAAGAGCCAAGCACTGGGGCAGTCAATGAGGATGTAGTCGTAGCGATCGCGCAAGGGGGTAAGGAGTTCCCGCAGGCGGGTAATGGGTGGATATTGGGTTTGCATCGCCTGAATGAGGATGCTTTGCAGTTGTGGCGCAGCAGGAATGACGTCAAAAATATGGGCAGATTTGATACTGCTGCTGGTGCGGATGCGCAGGTCAAAAGGGCGAATCGTAGCCGTAATCGGCTCATCAGGGTTTTGCAGACAAGCCGCAAGGGTCGTACTGGTGGGGGTTAGCTCAAGGGCGCGGCTGAGATCCCCTTGGGGGTCACAATCAACGAGCAAGACAGCGGCATCTGCCACAGCAAGGGTGGCGCCCAAGTTAATCGTGGTGGTGGTTTTGCCCACTCCCCCCTTATGGTTATAGAGACAGAGGGTGGTGGCACGGGGGCGCGATCGCAAGCAGGTTTTGAGGTCTTCGATAATGCCCTCAAGGCGATCGCCCGTCAGTTCATAGTTGGGCGTCACTGGATAGACCAAGTGACCATGGCGTTGAAAAAGCTGTAGATGGCGGGCATTCGTGATCAACCCCCAAGCGGTTCCTTGGCAATGGCAACCCCTGAAAAGTTGGCGGAGTTGTTGCAGAGCGCGGCTATGATGGGCAGACCCATTCTCAAGGTTCAAGACCACGGTTTGACTGGGGGTATTGCGGGAGCGACGGGCAGGGGGTTTAATCTCCACAATTAAATCGGGGTCAACTTGAGTCTGACAAAAAGGAGGCTGATGCTCGCGGGGGAAACGGGCTGCCACATCGGCAATGCCTGCACCTGTGTCAAAGGAAGAGAGGCGATCGCGATCGCCGAAGCCCAACACACTCAGGAGCGGTTGCACAAAGTGCTGCTCAATAACGGCTTCAGAGGTTTCGTCACCGTGAATTTGTTGCCATTGCGATCGCAAGCGGGAAATATCCAACGTTCAGCACCATCCAGCCGTCTTGAATCTTTCAGAATAGTTTGGCCACCCCTGAGCGTCAAGATCACGACGCTACCAAATCACTGTGGATTGGGCTTTCCAACAGCCTTGATCATTGGCTATGATAATAAATCTGCAAATCTTTCACATTCGTCCCCTTGGGTGTCCTCACCGGATGATGGACGGATGGTTGTTTAACCCATAGGAGTACAACTCAATGGCAGTTCTTAGCCTTGCCCAAATGCTGGAGGCAGGGGTTCACTTTGGCCACCAAGCCCGCCGCTGGAACCCCCGGATGGCACCCTACATCTTCACGGTTCGCAATGGGGTGCACATCATTGACCTCGTGCAAACCGCCCAACTGGTGGATGAAGCCTACAACTACATCCGCAACGCCGCTGAAAAAGGCAAACGCTTTTTGTTTATTGGTACTAAGCGCCAAGCCGCCGGCATTGTCGAACAGGAAGCGCTCCGCTGCGGCAGTTACTACGTCAACCAGCGCTGGCTGGGGGGAATGCTCACCAACTGGAACACGATCAAAACCCGTGTCGATCGCCTCAAAGAATTAGAAAGCATGGAGGAAAATGGCCTCATTGATCTGCGGCCAAAACAGGAGGCCTCAGCCCTGCGGCGAGAACTGGCACGTTTGCAAAAATACCTTGGCGGGATTAAACAAATGCGGCGGCTGCCCGATGTCGCGATTATTGTTGATGTCAAGCGCGAGTACAACGCCGTTGCCGAGTGTCACAAATTGGGGATTCCGATCGTGGCGCTGCTGGATACCAACTGTGACCCCAATCAAGTGGATATTCCCATCCCCGCTAACGATGATGCCATCCGTTCGATTAAGCTGATTGTGGGTAAACTAGCCGATGCCATTTACGAAGGCCGCCATGGTCAGTTGGACGAACCAGAAGCGGATCTCGGTGATGAGGACGACGATGGGATGACCGCCAGCGACGATGGTGATGCTGACGCCCTAGATATTCCAGATGATTCTGACGCTTAATCCTTGAGGAACAGATCATGGCAGAGATTTCAGCCAAACTAGTCAAAGAACTGCGGGACAAAACCGGTGCCGGCATGATGGACTGCAAGAAAGCCTTGCAGGAGTCCAACGGCGATATGGAAGCCGCCATTGCTTGGTTGCGGCAAAAGGGTCTAGCCTCTGCGGGTAAAAAAGCCGGGCGCGTCACCAGTGAAGGTCTGGTGGATAGCTACATTCACACTGGCGGGCGCATTGGCGTGCTGGTGGAGGTGAACTGTGAGACCGACTTTGTGGCTCGCAACGAGAAATTCAAAGCCCTTGTCCAAGACATTGCCAAGCAAATTGCCGCTTGCCCGAATGTAGAATTTGTCTCAATCGACGATATTCCTGAGGAGTACAAAGAAAAAGAACGCCAGATTGCCCTTGGCTCCGATGCCCTGAAGGGCAAGCCCCCCGAGGTCAAGGAGAAAATTGTTGCTGGCAAACTGGAGAAAACCCTCAAAGAGTTGTGCCTGCTCAACCAGCCCTTCATCCGCGATCAGTCCAAGACCGTTGAAGAGTTGGTCAAAGAGCACATTGCTGAACTGGGGGAAAATATCCAGATTCGCCGCTTCCAACGCTTTGTCCTCGGTGAGGGGATTGAGAAGCAAGAAACCAACCTTGCTGAAGAGGTGGCCGCCCAAACCCAAGCCATGAGTGCTGCCGCAAAAACTGCCGAAGCACCCGCAGAAGTGGCCGAAACCGCAACGCCTGAAGTGAGTGCCCCTGAACCAGCAGCGGAAACAACACCTGACGAGCCAGCTCCAGAACCTGTCGCAGTTTCTGAGCAGACAGTGGAACCAGTGGCTGAGCCTGCTGCCGAAAGTCCTGACCCAGTCGCTGAACCTACGGCTGAAAGTAAGGGATTTGGTGCTGCTGCCAAAAAATCTGGTGGCAAGTCTCGGACTGCCAAGAAGAAAAAATAATGACCCTAGGCGTAGCCATGGGCTTGGAGAAAGGCGAGGTCAATTTCGACTGCGGTTGAGGCGTCTTGAGGCTGGAGAAACTTGCGGGTATATTTGCCCAATAGATCCGCCTCTAGGTTCACGCCATCGCCAACCCTAAGAAATTGCAGCGTGGTTTCTGCATAGGTATGGGGGATGACAGCAATGCTAAATTCATCCCCTTTTTCATTGCAATGGGCAACGGTAAGGCTAATGCCATTGATGGCAATACTGCCCTTGGGGATGATGTAGGTTGCTACCGCTTCAGGGGCAGAGAAGGTGAATTCCCAACTCGTGCCTGTGGGCGCGATCGCCAGTACGGTGCCGACACCATCCACATGACCGGTCACAAAATGCCCTCCTACCCTATCCCCAACGCGTAGGGCAGGTTCTAGGTTCACCATTGCGCCTGCTGCCGCTTTGGCCGCCAATGTGGTGCGTTGCAGCGTTTCCGGGGAGACACTGACGGTAAAACCGGTGGCATCAACTGTTTCCACTGTGAGGCAGACGCCCTCAACGGCAATACTATCGCCAATGGCCACGTCCTTAAGAAAAGGGGCAGCGGCCGCAGTAATCGCCAACTGGGACTCGGAGCGTTGCTGGAGCACACCGATCGCCTGAATAATGCCAGTAAACATTGTTCTTCTAGCCTTTGAGTAAATGCCTTTGATAAAACTTCAATTCTGCCTCAAGGGCGGTGGCGATCGTGCTGCTTTGGCGGAAGCCGTGTCCCTCTTCGGCAAAGGTGTAATATTCTACGGGAATGCTCTTGGCCTGCAGGGCGGCTACCATCTGTTCCGCTTGGCTGGGGGGAGCAACGACATCCTTTAGCCCCTGAAAGAAAATCACCGGACAGGTGAGGCGATCCGCATGGTAGAGGGGCGATCGCTGGCGGTAGAGGTCTGCCCCTTCGGGATAGGGGGCAATCAGTTGATCAAAATAATGGGCTTCAAAAGCATGGGTTTCCTTGAGCAGGCTAAGGAGATCGCCAATGCCGTAGTAACTCGCCCCCACATGGAAGGTTGTGGTAAAGGTCAGGGCACACAGAGTAGTATAGCCCCCAGCACTGCTGCCGCGAATGGCCAAGCGATCGCCCGCCACTCGTCCTTGAGCCACCAAATACTGCGCCCCTGCTCTACAATCTGCCACATCTACCACCCCCCACTGTCCCCGCAGGGCATTGCGATAGGCACGACCATAGCCGGTACTACCACGATAGTTGACATCCAACACCGCAAAGCCGCGACTTGTCCAAAACTGGATGCGCAAATCGAGACCTGTGCCACTGGCTGCCGTCGGTCCGCCATGACTTCTCACGATTAAGGGGGGGTGTGAGTCTGCCGGGGGTTGTACTTGGGGATTTTGGGGTGGGTAGAAAAAGCCGTAGGCGGTTGCACCCTCAGTTGTGGGAAATTCCATCACCTCAGGCTGCGAAATCCACGCCGGCGGCAGAGGAGAAGCAATGGGTTGCAGCGGTGTGGTGGTGCCGTCATCCAGATTGAACTCAACAAGATGGGGGGGTAACAGGGGCGAACTGCCAATCAAGGCAACGGCGCGATCGCTCAGGCGAACGAGAGAATGAATCTCAGTGTAGTCCGTCGGGACAGTTTGCCACTCACCCGTGGCTAGGGAGACGACTGCCAGCCGCCATAGCCCGCGATCGCTATAGGTTAAAACTGCCGTTTCAGCGTTCACAAGAGCATAGGTGGATTGACCAAAGACCCAGAGGGGCACCCCGGCATCATAACTGGCCTGCCAAACGGGTTCATGGCGGCCATCACGGTAACGATAGAGATTCCACCAGCCAGAGCGATCGCTGATGTAGTAGAGGGTCTCTCCTTGCCATTGGGGTTGCTGCACAGATTCCTCACTACTGCCAACAATGCGGTAGGGCGTACCAAGGAAACCGTCACTACTGACCATGGCTCCCCACAGTTCACAGCCATCCCAAGGCATCTGCGGTGCTGACCATTGCAACCAGACAAGGGTATGACCCTCTGGACTCAAGCGTGGCGCAGCATAAAAGCCAGCCCCAGTGATCAAGGACGTCCGCTCCCCCGATAGGGAAATGGCAACAAGGGATTGCCGTGAGCTACCCTCTGGCAGATGTGCCTCTTCGACACATAGCAGGCGATCGCGCCAAGGATCGACGCAACCATCGGCAAAGCGCGTATTCGCCGCTTGATAGATTAACTGAGGGCTGGGTTCCCCAAGGGCGTAGATCCCCTGATCGGCATCATTAACAAAGTAAATTTGATCACCGTGGTACCAGTAGGCACCGCCGCCATACTCATTCACGCGCGATCGCGCACTCCAAGGGGCAGCCAAAAGTTCTTGCCCTTGACGCACCAGCACTACTCGCCCCTTTTCTTGGGGACGCCGCTCTAACCACACCAAACCTAGGGGAGTGGCGCGCAATTCACTGAGACTGGTGGCCGCAGCACTGACTGCGGTGGCAGAGAGGATGGAAGGCCAGTGACCGTAGTCCAGACTCATTGGGGAATTTGCTCAAGCACCAACTTTTGCCGTTTCACTGGCTCCGGGATGCTAATCGGGTACTTGCCTGTAAAACAGGCGGAACAAAAGCGATCGCCCGTATCGTAGGTGGCGGCAATCATCCCCTGCCAACTGAGGTAACTCAGGGAATCCACGCCAATCTGAGCCGCAATCTCAGCCACGGACTTGGTGGCTGCAATCAGTTGATCTTGGGTATCGGTGTCAATGCCATAGAAACACGGGTGAGTGACCGGCGGCGAGGAAATCCGCATATGTACTTCCACTGCACCGGCATCCCGCAGCGCTTTGACAATTTTGCGGCTAGTGGTGCCCCGCACAATCGAGTCATCCACAATCACCACCCGCTGTCCCATCAACACATCCCGCAGCGGATTCAGCTTCATCCGAATTCCCGACTCCCGCATCGACTGGGTGGGCTGAATAAACGTGCGCCCCACATAGCGATTTTTAATCAAGCCTTCGGCGTAGGGCACCCCCGTCGCTTGGGAAAAGCCAATGGCCGCTGGCACACCCGAATCGGGCACAGCAATCACCACATCGGCATCGGCGGGGGCTTCACGCCCCAACTGGTACCCCAGGCGCTGGCGGTAACTATAGAGGCTCTCCCGCTGCATGACACTATCGGGGCGGGCAAAGTAAATCATCTCAAAGATACACAGCTTGCGTTGGGATTCTGCCCATTGCACACTGCCAATGCCTTCAGCAGTAATGTGGACGAGTTCCCCCGGCTCCACATCCCGCACATAGTCCGCACCAATAATATCGAGGGCACAGGTTTCAGAAGCAAGGACATAGTGGAGTGTCCCTTCTATCATTAGGCGGCCAATCACTAGGGGACGAATGCCGTGGGCATCCCGCAGCCCAAACAATCCCGCTGGGGTACCCATGACTAGACTAAAAGCCCCTTGGCACTGTTGAGCCGCAGTAATCATCCCCTCTGACCAGGATTGACCAGTAGCCACCGCTTGGGCGATCGCCCAGGCAATGAGTTCCGAATCCGTTGTGCTTGCTAACACCGCCGTAGGGGCATCACAGGCTAGGACTTGTTCGCGCAGAGCGTAGGTATTCACCAAGTTGCCGTTGTGGGCTAAGGCCAAAGGCCCAAGGCGAGTGTCCACCACAACGGGTTGCGCATTGACAATGCGACTAGAACCCGTGGTCGAGTAGCGGTTGTGGCCGACAGCCAAATCTCCCACCAGCCCTCCAAGAATCTCTTCGTCAAAGACTTGGGAGACCAAGCCCATATCCTTGTAACAGTGGACGGTGTCACCCGCAAATGTGGCAATTCCCGCCGATTCCTGACCTCGATGTTGCAGGGCATAGAGACCAAAGTAGGCGAGGCGAGCCACATCCGCCCCCGGGGCATAGACCCCAAACACACCACAGGCTTCTTCCGGCTTATCAGCAAATTGTTGTTCTGTCATTTAGTCCAAATACTTCGGCAGGGGCGATCGCCAAGCAATACCTAACTCTTTTATCGTAACCTTGATAAGCGGAGAATTGTCACAGGTGTCAATACACAGTTCTGTATGTTCACCATTAACAACCCCTAGGCGTGTCCAAGCATTGGGCAGTTGCGCCTGCACATAGGTTTCCCACACCGTCTGTGCCGTTGGCGGCACCGAAACCAGAATGCGCGCCCCCCCTTCAGCAAACAGCAGCACATCCCACCGCGGATAGGTGCCCGCTGGCAATTGAATCGTTGCCCCCCGTTGGCCACTGAGACAGCTTTCCGCCAAGGCCACGGCCAAGCCCCCCTCGCTGAGATCGTGGGCACTGGCAACCCACCCCTGCTGAATGCCATAGCGACACACCGCCTGCACTCGCTGCTCTAGGTCTAAATCAATCTGAGGTGGACGCCCCGCCACAAGGCCATGGATCTGGGCAAGGTATTCCGACCCACCGAGGCTCAGGCGCGGATCACTCAAGGGCGTGGTCAGAGGCAACCCCAATAGGTAAATGGCATCTCCGGGCGATCGCCAGCCCTGACCGACAACCCGCTGCAAATCGGGAATCAACCCCACCATCCCCACCACGGGGGTCGGATAAATCGGCTGTGGTTGGCCGTTGCTATCAATCGTTTCGTTGTAGAGGGAGACATTGCCCCCGGTGACCGGCGTTTGTAGGGCACGACAAGCCTCGGCCAGACCCCGACAGGCATGGGTCAACTGCCAGTAACCCACGGGCGTTTCGGGACTGCCAAAGTTAAGGTTATCGGTAACGGCCAGAGGTTCTGCTCCAACACAACTCAGATTACGAGCCGCTTCGGCCACGGCTGCTTTGCCGCCTTCGTAGGGATCCAGATACACATAGCGGCTGGGACAATCCACGGTTGCTGCAATCCCTTTTGGGGTACCCCGCAGGCGAATCACCGCTGCATCAGCATCACCGGGGAAGACGAGGGTGTTGTTTTGCACCTCGTGATCGTACTGACGATAGACCCATGCTTTAGAGGCAATACTGGGGGTGGCGAGAAGAGTGAGCAAAATCTCCGCGGGCGATCGCGCCGGTAACGCCAATTGATCCACCGACCATTGCCGCGCCTGTTGGACATAGACAGGTGGCTCACTGGGACACTGCCGCTCATAGACAGGGGTATCTTCCGCTAGGGCACGGGCAGGCACCTCTGCGGCCACCTCGCCCCGGTAAAGCACCCGCACCAGCGGTTCAGCAATGACGCGACCCACAACCACCGCCTGCAAGCCCCAGCGATGGAAAATCTCAATGAGTTCCGCTTCCCGCCCTTGCGCCGCCACAAAGAGCATCCGTTCTTGGGATTCCGAAAGGAGAAACTCGTAGGGCACCATCCCCTGTTCCCGTACGGGCACTTTGTCCAAGTCCAGTTCAATACCAACACCGCCTTTGGCAGCCATTTCCGCAGTCGAGCAGGTCAAGCCCGCTGCCCCCATATCTTGGGCGGCCACCACTGCCCCGGTTTGAAAGGCTTCCAGACAGGCTTCAATGAGGCATTTTTCCATGAAGGGATCCCCCACTTGGACGGCGGGGCGATCGCTCATTGATTCATCAGTGAGTTCGGCACTGGCAAAACTAGCCCCTCCCATGCCATCACGACCCGTTGTAGAGCCCACATACAGCACCGGATTGCCAATGCCACTGGCTGCCGATTTAACAATTTCTGGGGTTTCCATGAGGCCCAAGGCCATGGCATTCACCAAGGGGTTACCGGCATAGCAAGGGTCAAAATAGACCTCGCCCCCCACTGTGGGCACACCGACACAGTTGCCATAGTGGGCAATACCCGCCACGACTCCTTTCACCAATTGTTGGGTTTTGGCTTCCTTGAGATCGCCAAAGCGCAGGGCGTTCAGCAGGGCAATGGGACGCGCCCCCATCGTGAAAATATCCCGCAGAATCCCCCCCACGCCGGTCGCTGCCCCCTGAAAGGGTTCAATGGCCGAGGGATGATTGTGGGACTCAATCTTAAAGGCAAGGCGCAAGCCATCCCCTAAGTCCACGACGCCGGCATTCTCACCGGGACCGACCAGTACCCGTGCCCCTTGGGTGGGAAACTGCTTGAGCAGGGGACGGGAGTTTTTGTAGCAGCAATGCTCTGACCACATCACCCCAAACATGCCCAATTCCGCGCGGTTGGGATGGCGGCCAAGGCGGCGGATAATTTCGGTGTACTCTTGGGGCTTGAGGCCTGCAGCAGCAATCTCAGCCTCAGTGACGAGGGGGGGTTGGCTCATGGCAAAGGATTATTTCGGCTACGTTATTGATTATCGAGCCTAGCGGGAATTGGGGTACCAAAACATCCCCTTAATCCCCTCGGGATCCGGGCGAAAACCCAACTGACGGTAGAAGTCCACCACATGGGGATCGGCAAAGAGGGTAATGTTGCTGATGTCCTCGCTGCGCAGTTCTTTGATTATCTGCCGCATTAATTCTTTGCCCAGACCCCGCCCTTGAAATTCTGGATGCACGACCACATCCCAAATCGTGGCATTAAAGGCATGGTCAGAGGTAGCACGGGAAAAGCCAATCAGACGACGATAGGCACCCCGCTGCTCCCACATCGAGATCACCAAAAAGCTATGCTGAATTGCTTTTTTCACCTTGCGAATGGGACGGCGCGACCAGCCCACGGCATCACAAAGTTCTTCGAGTTCATAGACATCAATATCTTTTTCTTTGCTGAAAATAATTTGGCTTTCGCTGCCATTGTCCCGCTCTACCTGAGAACCTAAACTAGGGGACGTCGTGGTGGTGCTGGCAGTCGGTTGCGAATTGAACAGCGATTTCCAGAAGCTCATGCAAGTATGCTGGAGATGGGAGAATGACCAAGTGTAACCCGGCCTAGGCTATAGTATAGCGACTCTCACCCATGGTTTCCGATTTTCAACTGCGTAACCTTGATGTCCTGAAGCGATTCAACCGCTCCTTTCCGGACTTTTATGAGCAATTTGTTGGTCGGGATGTCCAACTGCAAAACCTGAAACTGGGGTTTCAAATTCATAAGACCAATCAGGCGGTGATTCAGATTGTCCCCGAGGGCGATCGCTCCGTTCTCCACTTTGCCCACCGCAATCACTCTTACCTGCTCAGTGATCTCTTTGGGGTGATGGCCGCCTACAAGCTGACAATTCACAATGTCTCGCTCTATGGCCATGTGCGACCACCGATGCTGGTGTTTGTCAAACTGGTGCTCTCAGAGCAGGGCAAACCCCTGACGAAAAAGCGCAGTGAAAGCGTGCGCCGTGCCCTCCAACAGACCCTCAGTGGTGAATTTGCCGTTGAGGAAATGCTGGCCATGGAGTTTAACCTCAACGAAGGCCTGCCGCAAATTACCACCAGCTTTTATCAGGATCAGGTCTTTCATCTGCCGGCACTGTTGGTGGAGTCCACCAATCATCCGGCGTTGCTCTACAAGGTGATGCATGCCATTTGGCAAGAGGAACTGCTGGTGGTGAATATCAACTTTATGCTTTGGCAGGGCCGGGTGCGGCTATTGCTCTATCTGCTAGGGCCGAATGGCAGTGTGATTCCTGATTATTTAGGCTCGCGTATTGCTGCCAAGATTAAGGATCATCTAACGGGAAACACTTAGGGTAGGATAGGGGGTGTTTGTCCCCTTCGATACAAGTCCAATGGCTGCTGAACAACATCTCCACCTGTGGCGAGCAGTGAATCTCAGCGATCGCATTCTGGCGGCCATTGATGTCGGGACAAACTCAATTCACATGGTGGTGGTGCAAATTCAGCCCAGTTTACCCAGCTTCAAAATCATTGCTGCCGAAAAAGATATGGTGCGGCTGGGGGAACGCTGCCAAATTACCGGCCAACTGACGGAAGAGGCCATGAATCGGGCGATCGCCACCCTGCGCCGCTGTCGCGAATTGGCCACGGGTCTCAAGGCGGAAGAAATTATTGGCGTGGCCACCAGTGCGGTGCGCGAAGCCCCCAATGGTCGCGAGTTTTTAGAGCGGGTCAAGGAAGAGACCGGCCTGACCATTGATCTAATTTCCGGCGAAGAGGAAGCGCGGCGCATCTACTTGGGGGTGCTCTCGGGGCTAGAATTCAACGGCAAGCCCCACATCATCATTGACATTGGCGGTGGCTCCACAGAGTTAATCTTGGGGGATGGTCATGAACCCCGCTACCTCAACAGCACCAAAGTGGGGGCAGTACGCCTGACGGACTTATTTGTCAAAAGCGATCCCATTAGCGATCAGGACTACGCGGCCCTGCGCGCCTATGTACGGGGAATGTTGGATCGTGCCGTTGAAGACCTGCGGCAGCAGCTCAGCCCCCATGAAAAACCGCAATTGGTGGGTACCTCAGGCACGATTGAAAGCCTGATGATGATTCACACCTGCGATCGCCTTGGTGCTTGTCCCCCCTCCCTACGCGGCTATGAACTGACGCTAGGGGACTTAAAGGCACTTGTGGCCAAATTGCGGCGACTAAACTTTAACCAGCGCTGTCAACTCTTGGGGATGTCGGAGCGGCGCGCTGAAATTATTGTTGCAGGGGCAGTGATTCTCGCTGAGGCCATGGAGATGCTGGACCAAACCAGCCTGATCACCTGCGATCGCGCCCTGCGGGAAGGCATCATTGTGGACTGGATGCTCACCCACGGCCTGATTGAAGACCGCCTCCGCTATCAAAGCTCGGTGCGTCAGCGCAGTACCTACAGTTTGGCGCAAAAGTTCCATGTCAATCTTGCCAGCAGTGAACGGGTGGCCAATTTTGCCCTAACGCTCTTTGATCGCACCCAAGGGGTGCTCCACAACTGGACAGAAGCGGAACGGGAACTCCTCTGGGCAGCGGCAATCCTCCACAATGCTGGCCACTACGTTAGCCATTCTGCCCACCACAAACATTCCTACTACCTTGTGCGCCATGGGGGTCTGCTCGGCTACACCGATACGGAAATTGAGATCATTGCCAACCTCTGTCGCTATCACCGCAAAAGCCCCCCCAAGAAAAAGCATGAGAACTTCCGCCAATTGGTGGGACGGCGAGAACGGCAAATTGTCGAGCAACTGAGTGCCATTCTACGGTTGGCCTCAGCGTTGGATCGGCGGCAAATCGGGGCCGTGGATCACATTACCTGTGAGTGGCACGCTTCCCAGCGGGAGTTTTGTGTGCAGGTGCACCCGGCAGATCCTAGCGATCGCTGTGAGTTGGAAATTTGGAGTGTCAACTACAAAAAAGAACCCTTTGAAAGCCAATTTGGCGTCAGTTTGAAGGTGGAATTAGTGCCCACCAGCAGTACGGCTCTAGCCACAGCAGTCAACTACTAATTCAACAGCCTTAAACTTTTTCCACTGGGGGCTGCCCCAACAGCCCTTGGGGACGCACAAGCAGCACCAGAAAGAGAATCGCAAAGGCCGCAGCATCCCGAAACCCCGAAGCAGCGGCAGGCACCATTGCCTCCACTAGTCCCAGCAAAAAGCCCGCCAACATTGTCCCCGGTAAGCTCCCTAGACCCCCCAGAACAATCACCGCTAACCCCTTAAGACCAAAGATCACGCCAAACTGCGGCCCCGTAATCCCGACACTCAGGGCGACGAGGGTACCAGCAACGGCAGCCAAAGCACTGCTGACAAAAAACGTCACTTGAATAATGCGATCGCTATCAATGCCCAGTAATGTCGCGGCAGTCGGATTTTCGGCCACCGCTTGCAATCCTTTCCCCATGCGCGTCCCTTTGACCCAATAGGTCAGGGCAATCATCAAAACCACGGCCACGGCAAAGATGACAAATTGACTAGTGCGCAGGGCAATGTCCCCCAATCGCAGGGTGAGGGGCAATCCCCCCCAGAGTTGATCGGGATAGGTATAGACTTCGGCACCCACCAAATACTGGATCAGGTTGGTGAGGAGAACAGCCGCCCCAAGGCTGGCCACCACGGTCAAGAGGGTATCGGCGCGCTGTTGCCGCAGGGGTCGAAAGACGACCCAATCAATGCCAACCCCCAACAGGCCACAGCCAAGGGCACTGAGAACTAAGGCCAGCGCAAAGGGTAAGGCAACGGGAAGCTGTCCATTGGCCAACAGACCATTAAAGCCAAAGCGTCCCCCTAAGAGGGCATAGGTGAGATAAGCGCCAATAGCAAAAACAGCACCGTGGGCAAAGTTGATGATGCCCAAAATCGAGAAGACAAGGGTATAGCCGAGGGCAAAGATGGCATAAACACTCCCTGTGGCCAATCCATCCACAAGGACTTGCAGGCCGCTTGTTACCACCTACGCTCCTTCCACAAGGGCACGATAATCCGCTGCTGAGAGGAGTCCCGTAGGGGGGGTACTGACTTGCACCTTCACCAACCACCCCTCCCCATAGGGATCCGCAGCAATTTGCTCGGGGTTGTCAAGGACTGCTTGATTGACCTCAATCACGGTTCCTGCGAGGGGTGCATAGAGATCCTCAACGGCCTTGACCGACTCAATGGTGCCAAAGCGTTCGCCGGGTTTTAGGACATCGCCAACGGCAGGCAACTCAACAAAGACAATATCCCCCAGTTGATCGACGGCAAAGGCACTAATGCCGAGGGTGGCTGTATCGCCCTCAAGGCGCAGGTACTCATGGCTGTCGAGATATTGCAGGTCGTCAGGGTAGGTGAGCGTCATAGCAGATTCCAATCCATCAGGGGCGATCGCTGGCACGGGCAAGGCGCACCGCCGTTACAAAGGCTACTAAACTAAGGGGCAGACTGAGGAGCAAAATCACGGTAGTTGGAATGGTTCCCAACTGGGCTTCTCCCGAACTCAGTTCAAAAACACAACCCACCGTGGCGATCGCTGCCACACAGGCACCCAATAGGTATAGATAACTCTTGGCCACAGACGATGATCCTCAGGGTTAGGCAGCAATGGGACGCACGGCACTGGCGGTAAATCCATGCTCTTTGAGTTCGTGGCGCAGTAGGGCTTGGTTCTCGACGCGATCCACAAACATCACCCCCGTCAGGTGATCAATTTCATGCTGGATCGCCCGCGCCAGTAGCCCACCCGCCATGATCACTTGGGGACGCCCCCACTCATCTTTGTAGGCCACCTCCACCATGGCCGGACGACGCACCTCTAGGTACACCCCCGGAATACTCAGGCAGCCCTCTTGGCAGACTTCAAGGTCTTCACTGAAGTCCTTAATGACCGGGTTAATCATCACCAACGGTTCTGCCTCGGGGTCATCGGGATGAATATCAATGACAAGAATTTGCTTATTGATGCCCACCTGGGGTGCCGCCAAGCCAATGCCATCGGCACTGTACATGGTTTGCAGCATTTTCCGCACAATATCGCGGATACTGTCATCCACTTTGCTGACCCGTTTGGCGGGTTGACGCAGCACGCGATCGCCCAAATAGTGCAATTGCAGGGGCGGATTTTTTAACTTTTTCTTTTCAACAGCTAGAGAGGTAGCCATAGGACACGCCGAGTTAACACAAAATAACAAAAGTTAATCATTTCCTAGCCTAACGAATTTTCAAGACTCTCGGCTACTTTTCCGTCGAGGCACTGCTGACACTGGGCAGGAGGCGTTGTTGCTCCTCAAGGGCAGCTTTGTAGCGTTCCACATCCTCCTCAAGGTGGGCAATTTGCTCATCGCGGGCTTCCATTTCCACGCGAATCGTAAAGATGCGCTGCACCTGTACCCAGACGTTAAAGACCCAAGCAAAGACGGCACCAATGCCCATGGCCACGATGAGTTCAATGCACAATGGGGCTTGAATTACTTTCCCTTCAAAGAACTTAATACTAACGGGTTCGGTATTTTGAATACTAAAGAGAACTAAGCCCAAGCCAATGACAAATATCATCAAGAAGTTCAGTTGTCGCATAGGGCATCCTGTAGCAAATCTAGTCAACAAATTTAATCATAGACAGGGATTGTCGCATCGGGCCTCTTGCCAGCGACCAACAATCTTGGGCTAATCATACCACTGTGGCTAGTCTTCAATCACTGAATGACTGACTTCCACTGCTTGGACATCAATGGTGCCGGGGGGAGTCAACCGTTGAAACTGGCGATCGCGCACCATCAGGATTTCGCCACAGGCGGGGCATTGGGTTTGGGTATTATTCAAACTGCTAAATTCAAAGCCACACACTGGGCAAGCCGCCGTCACCAACTTCCAGCGAAACCAAAGTTGTAACCCTGCAAAAAGGAGTACAGGGGTCAACATCAAGATGAAAAACAGCACCAGAAAGGATTGCACTAACCAGCCTAGCCCCAGTAGCCCCAGTAACCAAGTTACCAGCAACACACTGAACCAAAAACGTAAGGTGGGGTTTAGGGTAAATCTTAGGGACATTGGCCTCCCTCCAAGGGCATTGCCGCTATTCTAGCGTAGTCGCGAGTGTATCCTAAAAAGCAGGCGTACTGTCCAGCTATGGTAATGCCCTATACTCTCCACGCCGAACGTACTCGCGTTGAAGTGATTCCAGAGCGCGGTGGCCTGATTAGCCGCTGGCAGTGGCAAGGTCATGAGCTGCTGTACTTGGATCGGGAGCGCTTTGCCAACCCGCAGTTAAGCGTGCGTGGCGGTATTCCCATTCTCTTTCCCATTTGTGGCAATTTGCCCGAGGATACGTTTCACCACAATGGCCAAACCTATCACCTCAAGCAGCATGGCTTTGCACGGGATTTGCCATGGCAGGTGTTAGATCAGCAGGAACATCTCTTGAAGCTGGGATTGCAGGATACGCCAGCCACGCGCCAAGTCTATCCCTTTGCCTTTCATCTGACCTTAACCTACACCCTTGCTGCTGATGCCTTGGCGATCGCCCTTGAGGTGGCTAACCCCGGTGACACCCCCTTGCCCTTTAGCTTTGGCTTACATCCCTACTTTGCCGTTGCTGACAAGCAGCAATTGCAGTTTGACCTGCCAATCCATGCCATGGTGGATCAGAAAACGCAACAACCCCTCACCTTTAGCGGCACGTTTGACTGGCATGCGGCAGAACTGGATTTGGCCTGTCGTCCCCTCACGGGTCAAGTGGCTCGCGTCTGTGATCTGCAACAACAGTACTGCCTGACGCTGCGCTACGATACAGCGTTTACAACCCTCGTTTTTTGGACGGTTCAGGGCAAACCCTACTACTGTCTAGAACCTTGGACTGCCCCCCGCAATGCCTTGAATACGGGGGTAGATCTCCTGCACGTGCCACCACAGAAGCACCTTACCCTTGGCGTCGAGATTGCTGTTGCCCCCCTTTAGGGAGAAAATAGAAAGGTTTTCACAGACGCGACCATGCACCCCGATTTTCAGACCTTTTGTCAGCTTGCCGAGCAGGGTAACTTCATCCCCATCTATCAGGAGTGGGTGGCGGATATGGACACGCCCGTGTCCGCTTGGTATCGGGTCTGTCGCGATCGCCCCTACAACTTTTTGCTCGAGTCCGTCGAGGGGGGTGAACAATTGGCTCGCTACAGCCTCCTCAGTTGTGATCCGCTGTGGGTACTAGAAACGCGGGGCAACCAAACCACCCAAACCCATCGCGATGGCTCAGTCACCACATTTACGGGCAATCCCTTCACAATTTTGGCCAATTGCCTTGCCCCCTATCAACCCGTGAAGCTACCACAACTGCCGGGGGGCATTGGCGGTCTTTTTGGTTTTTGGGGCTATGAACTGATTCAGTGGATTGAGCCGCGGGTTCCGATTCATCCTGCCACTGAAAAGGATTTGCCGGATGGCGTGTGGATGCAGGTGGATCAAATCCTGATTTTTGATCAGGTGAAGCGGAAAATTTGGGCGGTGGTCTATGCTGATACCCGTGAGATGGACTTGAAAACGGCCTATACCTATGCCAGCGATCGCCTAGAGCGGCTTTTGAACGCACTGCAAACCCGTATTCCTGCTGAGGCCACCCAGCTGCCCTGGCAACCCAGTCGCCACACCCCCAGTTACACCAGCAATACCACCCCAGAAACCTTCCGTGCCAATGTGGAGCGCGCCAAGGACTACATCCGCGCCGGTGATATTTTCCAAGTCGTTCTCTCCCAACGCCTCAGTGCCCCCTACAGTGGTGATCCTTTTGCCCTCTATCGCTCCTTGCGCCTGATTAACCCTTCCCCCTACATGGCCTACTTTCAATTTGGCACGTGGCAGATCATTGGCTCTAGTCCAGAAGTCATGGTTAAAGCAGAGCACCACCCTGAAAAACGTGGGTCTCTCCTTGCCACAGTGCGTCCCATTGCTGGCACTCGCAAGCGGGGGCACACCTACGCCGAAGATCAGCAGCTCGCCACAGAACTCCTCGCCGATACCAAAGAAGTGGCCGAACACGTCATGCTGGTTGATTTGGGGCGCAATGATTTGGGGCGCGTGTGTCGTCAGGGGAGTGTCACCGTTGAAGAGTTTATGGTGATTGAGCGCTACTCCCACGTCATGCACATTGTCAGTAATGTGGTGGGCGAACTATTGCCCGATAAAACGGCATGGGACTTATTGCAAGCCTGTTTCCCCGCTGGCACAGTCAGTGGTGCCCCCAAAATTCGGGCCATGGAAATCATCTATGAATTGGAGGGCTGCCGCCGTGGCCCCTACTCTGGTGCCTATGGTTACTATGACTTTGAAGGTCAACTCAATACCGCGATCGCTATTCGCACGATGGTGGTGCAACTGCTAAGCGACCACCAACGCCTCATTCACGTCCAAGCCGGTGCTGGTATTGTTGCGGATTCCGATCCGCAGCGGGAATACGAAGAAACCTTGAACAAAGCTCGCGGTTTATTGGAGGCCATCTCTGCGCTGGGCGGCAAGCCTTAACCAAATGATCAAGGAGCCATCATCTGGTTTTTACATTTACCCCTTAGTCTAATAGGCGGTTGTTGCTAACGTTACCCAGAACACAGGCACTGGGAATGTTGGAAGAACTACCAATTTCTTGGGGATGTGCCTAAGTATTGGTTTCTTTTGCTTGAGGTTCTGCTGCCATGGCAAACGTCTCCCTTGCTGCCATCACTCCCCCCGTGGAGGAACGCTGGCGTTCCTCCTCTCGACTACACACGTTTGGCATGGGGGACAGCATCTGGATGGAGCCAGAGCGCATTTGGCTAGTGAGCCGGGGCGTCGTGCTGTTAAACCTTTTGCACCCCGATGGTGAAGAAGTGGTGGTGGGACTGGCCACCCCCGGTACTGCTTTTGGTTTACCCTTGACCAGTTTAACGGCCTACCAAGCCAAGGCACTTTCCAAGGCAGAGTTGATGCTCTTTACACTGGTGGAGGTAGAATCCTCACCCAACTTGACCCAAAGCCTTGTGCGGGGTCTGGCTCGTCGCCTACGGCAAGCGGAAGGTCTTTTAGGAATTACCAGCCATCGCCGGATTGAGGAGCGATTACGCCATTTACTCTTGCTTTTGAAGCAAGAAATTGGTCAACCCCATCCCCTCGGCACTCGCTATAGTGTTCGCCTCACCCACCAGCAACTGGCAACGGCGATTGGCACAAGTCGGGTGACTATCACACGTCTGTTGGGCAAACTCAAAGAGGAGCAGTGGCTCACCTACGATCGCGATCGCCACATCATTCTCACCAACGCCGCTCAGATTTAGGTGATTTAGGTTAGTTCTCCCCTGATCAGGGCACCTCTGGCACAAAAGAGAAGGTTTCTAGTGTAAATTTTTGTAACCACTTGCACTCATAATGGCAAAACTGTTAAATTAGATACAGAAATAAATCGTTCATCTTTGCTAGGAACCACCAAAAAGTTTGGGTGAATAGCGAAGACGGAAGTAGGGCAATGGTCCCGAAGGAACGCGCCTCAGCTGACAACAACTAGCCAGTACATCATTTGGGGCGATAATGATGACAACGACACTCACCTATCGCGGCGTTCAATACGACTACGTTCCTCCGGCAGTCCGTAGTGAAGCAACCGATGTTGTAGCCAAATATCGGGGTTGGAATTACCACTGCACCCACGCAGTGAATCCCCCAGCTCAACCTGTGCGGGATTTAATCTATCGCGGTGTGGTCTACCGTACGGGTCAAACGGAAGCTGTGAATACGACAGCAACCACTGCTGCCAACACAGCCAAGGAAGTGAATATGCCAGCGCTTGATCTCAATCAACTTTCGCGGGTCATTCTCACCCATCACCACCAAGTGATCAAAAACCGCGAACAATCCCTCCTCACGCGAATGATTGCCCAAATGGGATTGCCTGCGGCCGCAGGTCACTATTGGAACCAAATTCAGGGCAAAATTAAGCCCCATGTCTGGACAAGCTACGATCGCAGTCATGCCACGATGAGCTAGCACAGGGGTGTGATTGTCCTCTCTCAAGACTGATTCGTAACGGCACTCGCATGGGAGTTATCTCTGGTGCGAGTTTTTTATTTCAGCCTAGGGCGTCAAGCAATGGCTGCACTTGGCCTAAGTTAGCCATTCAATCTCATTAAGATCAAAATCAAGATCGAGATCGATCTCCGCCAAGTCCTCTGGATCGGCCACCTTCTTCAGGGAGGCAAGGGATTGTTTTGAAGGCTTGCGACTTTGGGGAGTTGGGCGCTTGATATCCGACAGTGTGGCCTTCTCGATGCGCGTCCTTTCTTTGAGGGCATTGGGGTTGACGTATTCTAGGAAGAAGTTTACTGTTTCCTGTTTTACCCAGCCATTGAGGACAGCCAAGGCACCGAAGCGATAGCTGGTCTGCCATTGTTCTTTGAGAATTTGCTGAATTTGTTCCTCAGTCAGTAAACTGGCCTTTTTGAGATAAAAACCGATGGGATGTTTTTCTTTACCTTGGCTGAGTTTTGGCCACTCTTCTACAAAAAAGTCAATGGTTTCTTGGGGCAACCAACCATGGAGGGCAACAATTTCACCAAAGCGCAAGTTGGTATAAATGCTTTTTTCCATTAAGGCGACTTGGAGTTGGCCTCGTGTAATTAACCCCGCCTTGAGTAGTAATTCACCAATTCTCATGATTGCCCCTACGAGTAGAAAATCATCAACTTTCAACAACAATGGGACATCAATTGGGTAAAGCCCCTTTCACAGGGATCGAACATCCTTGCAGCAGCCAACGCCGCTGTAGGACGGGTCACACATTTTTGTGCTTATTGTGTTTAGGCACAATATGTTATGACATATTTCAGAAAAGGGCTGCCGTTTTTTCAAGGACATACATCCGTTACTCTTGACAGTACCTCTCACAATAGCTGAAGTTACGCGAAACTCCTAATTGTAACAAATCTTAATACAGCTCTTTTCAGAGGGATCTCTTCACACGAATTCAGCGTGGCCAGTAGAGCTCTTTTAAGAGAAGCTAGATGTTCGGATGTCAGTTTAGCCAAGGCTGAAAAAGCGGCAAAAATGCTCACCTCATCCTGTGTGAGCGGTTAATTAGTGATTGAGCATCCACCGGCGACCGCAGGATTGCTGCTGAAAGCGGGGAGGCTTGGGTTCTTGGGGCGATCGCTGCACCAGTTCTGGGTCACTCCCCCGCGAGGGTCGGGGCAAGGCGGAAGAGAGATTTACCGCTGGTACTGAAAAAATGCGTCGGCCAAGCTGCTGACACTCTGGACAAAAGGCGGGTTCACTAGATTAGTCCCAAACTGCCTTTGCGGCCTTCGGGAAGTGATCCGTCAGGAAACTGCCCCCATTTTCTTTGCTGTCATTATTTGGCCGTCCGTCCAATCCTTGCACTCAATGCGAAACACATCACCGGGATTGACTGAAACCACTGCGGGGATCTCTGGATGCCAGCGATTATGCCCCGGCAGTTCTTGCTGATCCATGGGCTTAGTCAGATCCACTTTGAACAGAGTCTTCGGTATAGGGACGGACTCCAACGATTGGCAGTGTGCTCACCTGTAACTCAGTACCCATGAGCAATTATTGAGATGTTGTTTAGATTTAGTATTGGAGCAGGTCTTCAGGACAGCTGTATCTCCAGATACGAAAACAGTGTTGGACTTCGTCAAAGTAGCTGCTCAAATGGGAACGGTGGGTCAAGTGATCCGCCAAGGGGCGATCGCCAGCCAACAAAAACAAGCCCGTGCCCTCGAAGTGTTGACAGTAATGGCAGAAAATTTAGAGCACTATCGCCAAGCCATCCAAGCGTGGGGCGAGTCCTTTCCCTTTAATGCTGCTGAACCCATTGAATCCCTGACGGTGAAGCACGCTGTCCCCCCTGCCCCAAGGTCACACATAATTTTTGCCACCGATGGCTCGCAAATTGCCCCCAGTCACCACGAAATTGCCTATTGCTATTTGATTAATGTGGGACGGGTGGCGATCGCCTACGGTCAAGGGCAACGCCCCCATTTAGATAGTGTGCCGCAGTTGGTTTATGACCCCGATGAATTGCGATCGCGGGGCTGGGGACTCACCATAGAGGATTGGTTACGCTACCGCCGCACTCAAGCGGAAATTCTTGCCCTTGTTGAACTCATTCAAGCGCAAAACAAGAAAGCCCCCAGCCTAGCACTCGTGGATGGTTCACTGATTTTCTGGGCGTGGGAATCACTGCCGCCAATGGTGCGTGAGGAATTGTTGACGCCCATCTTAGCTGCTTGGGATGAATTGCGTGCGAAGCGAATTCCCTTGGTGGGCTATGTCAGTGCCTCCCGCAGTCATGAAACGGTGAATTTTCTGCGCTTGGGGGTTTGCCCCTACCCTGAACCCAACTGTGCCCTCCACTGTGGTCAGACGAGTCAGACTGGCCTCGAGGCGACTCGCGATCGCCCCCCTTGTCAAGTCTTTGATCCCCTGCGGGATGTGCTCCTCTGGCAAGCACACTTGGCACCGCAACAGTATAGTCCCCTCTGGCGGAGCCGCAGTCGCATTCTGGAACATTACGGCGACCATCACATCTACGTTGCCTACCTCCACGGTGGCTCGGAAGTGGTGCGTTTGGAAGTTCCTCAATGGGTGGCGCGGGATGCAGACCTGTGGCAACAGGCAGTTGCGTTGACGGCAGCACAAATTGAAAAAGGGCGGGGTTACCCCGTGGCATTAGCAGAAGCCCACAATTTAGCCGTTGTGCGCGGCAGCGATCGCCAACGCTTTTTTGCTTTACTAGAACGGGAACTGATTAAAGCAGGACAGTGGCATGTGGCTCCTTCCCCCAAAGAGCAACGCAAACGCCAAAGTATTGCCTAGGTGGCTGCTGTGTGTTGGTTTAGGCATCGCGGGCTGGGGAACGCAGTTGGCGCTACCGCCAGTAAGCGGGTGGTTCTTGGCCTTCATAGGAATTGTGCCCCTGTGGTGGCAGTGTCAGGTTTTATCGCCACTGTGGGCAGCGATCGCCGGCCTGTGTTGGGGACTAGGGTTCTATGGCAGTAGCTTAGGCTGGGTGTGGGATTTGCATCCCTTGATGTGGATTGGCATTGCCCCAGTCCCCAGTTGGTTGATCTCGCGGGGGATTTGGCTTTTCCTGAGCAGTTGGGGGGCAGTCCTGAGTGGGAGTTGGGCCTTTTTGATGGCACGCTATGGGGTGCGGCGATCCGCCCCTTGGCAACTTCTGTGGGGTGTCACCCTTTGGTGTGCCCTTGAAGCCCTCTGGAGCTATTCGCCCCTGTGGTGGATTAGTTTATCCCTGACCCAAAGTCCAACGGGACTCCTTCAACTGGGTCGTCTGGCGGGACCCACCACGATTACGGCAGTCGTGATGACAGTGAATGGCTTAGTCACCCTCAGTCTGCGGCGGCACACATGGGCAAAGCAATGGCTTGTTGTTACTCTTTTGGGGGCGATCGCCCTCAATGCTGTTTTAGGCGTCAGTGTCACTGCGGATCAAGGGGAACCCCTACGGGTGGGTTTGATCCAAGGCAATATCCCGACACGGGAAAAGCTCACGCCAGAGGGTATCCGCCGCGCTTGGCAGGACTATCCCCGTGGCTATCGCCAACTGGTGGCTCTAGGGGTTGATGCCGTCTTGACTCCGGAAGGGGCACTGCCGATTTTGTGGCAACCACACCAAGTCAATCCGATAACCAGCGCTGTTCGGGAGGCGGGAGTTCCCCTATGGTTAGGGACATTCATGGAGACGCTAGGAGGGCATCATCAGGTGCTCCTGACCCTCGATGGGCAGGGGGAGATTTACAGTCGCTACAACAAAGTCAACCTTGTTCTTTTGGGGGAATATATTCCCGATTGGCTGGCGGGGGTAGTACAGCGGTTATCTACGTTGCGATCGCGCCTCCTGCCGGGGAACCCTGATCAGGTCTTTACCACCCCTTGGGGCAAGGCCGTTGTCCTGATTTGCTTTGAATCTGCCTTTTCCCACCGCAGCCGCTGGCAACTGGTTCATGGGGGCCAGTTTATCCTCAGTGTTGCCAACAATGATCCCTACCGTCGCCAACTGATGAGCCAGCACCATGGCCATGATGTGTTGCGAGCCGTCGAGGGCGATCGCTGGCTCGTGCGCTCCACGAATACGGGCCTTTCTGCGGTGATTGCGCCTACGGGGGAAACTGTTTGGCTCTCCAATGCCGATGAGTTTGTGATTCATGCGGCAACGATTTTGCGGCGGCAGACCCAGACCCTGTACATCCGCTATGGGGATTGGTTGCTACCCCTCTTGCTGGGGATGCTTATCCTGCTGGCGGGCTTACCCGCTCTTCGACTACGAGGGTGGCACTGACCCACTCCCCGCGATCGCCATAGGTGCGAATCAGGCGCTGCCGCTGTCCCTCTGCCCATAACCAGCCCACCTCCACAAAAAAGGGGTGACGAAAGGACACCTGCAAGGGGGTTAGGCTAGAGGTACCGTCGGGGAGCAACAAAAGCTGCTTGGGTTGATCCGTATCCGTAAAGAGTAGGCGGGACCCAGCAATTGTGGCCGTTGTTTTCACCTCGTGGTCGGGGGTTTGCAGCAGTTGGTAGAGCCGATCGCCCTCGCGCCAAAGACTTAGATGGGTCGGGGTTTCCGTGGGCGATCGCCAGTCGGCATAGACGGTGTAGGCGGTACCGCGCCATTCCCCTAGGAGTTGATCCACGGTTAAGGGAGGACGTTCAACGGCGTTACTGTGGGCACGAAACTCGCGAATCAGAGTCATGGATTGGAGGTGCTGATTTTTGTCAAAGAGTTGGACAAACCGCAGTCGGCGATCGCCCATGACAAAGCCATACTCCGCACCAAACTCGGCAAAGGGCGCCACCTGCAACGATCCCTTAGAAAAAGCCCCCGTCGGAAAAAAGACATTTTGGCGGCCAATGGTGGCATACTCCTGCACCGTTTCACTGGTGGGGGGCTGATCGAGACCATTGCCAAAGCGTCGCAGTTCAAAGCGCACCCGTTGACCGTCAGCAGTATCGGCAAGGATCAAAATCGAGGGCACTGACGCTCCCACGTCTCCCGTAGGGCTGACCGCCGTAAAGGAGCCATGCCATTCCCCAAGGTTTTTGCGAAAATTTTCCCAATTTGTTGTCATTGATTATCCTTGATTATCTTTACCGCTGTGTGCCACCATCATCATTACTATAGAAAAATAAAGTATTGGAGATCTTGCCAATTGGGAAGTGGCCGGCGATCGCCGGCGCTCAGAAAAAACTTTGATAGGATGGGGAGTGTCAGGGCGCTGACAAACGATCGCCATTGGGAGACCCGTGCATGACCACCGACCTCTTTGATTCAGGGGCTGGTCGCATTCTGATAGTCGATGATACCCCCGAAAATGTTGAAGTTTTAACCACACTGCTGCAACTGGAAGGCTACGATGTGCGCGGTGCCATTAGTGGCCAAATGGCGCTCATGGGGATTGAGGCCGAACCCCCGGATGTCATTCTCTTGGACATCATGATGCCTGATATGAATGGCTACGAGGTCTGTCAAACCCTGAAGGAGAATCCCAAGACCAAGCATATCCCCATTATTTTCATTAGTGCCCTCGATGATGTCTTTGACAAGGTCAAGGCCTTTGAGATTGGCGGCGCCGACTACATCACCAAACCCTTTCAGCAGGCGGAGGTGCTGGCACGGGTAAAAAATCAGTTGACGATCGCTCTCCTACAGCGGAAGCTGCGGCAAAAAAATGCCCTCTTGCAAAAGCAAAACCAGCAGTTGCAGGAAATCGTCGAGGAGCGGCGTGACTTGGTCTCCTCACTGCAAGCAGCGCAAGAACAGTATCGGCAGATGTTTGAGGAAGCCGTGGTCGGGATTTACCAAAGTTCGCCCGAGGGGGTTTACTTCAAAGTCAACAATGCCTTGGCACGCATCTATGGCTATGCCGATGCTGAAGACTGGCTAGCGGATATAGAACACCATAATCATCGTCCCTACGTGGATGACAGCGCTTGGGAAAAATTCCAACAGCAAATTGAAACTCGTGGCTTTGTGCGCAACTTGGTTTCCAAGGTGTATCGCGCTGACCACAGCATCACAACCATCTGTGAATGCGCCCGCCCCGTCAAGAGTGAGGATGGCCAACTCCTGTACTACGAAGGGTTTGTCTTTGAACTGCCCACCCGTAATCCATGAAACAAACCCTGAGCGCCCTGTTGGGGGATGCAGCGGTTCACTCCCTTGCTGAATTGGGCGATCGCGCTCCCCACCTGCGTCCCTACCTTCCTGAGTATGCCCTGCTGGTGACTCCCCCCACCCCAGAAGCGGGGGCAGAAGTGATTGCCTATGCCCGGCGCCAAGGCTGGCGAGTGTTGCCCATTGGCGCAGGCACCAAACTCAATTGGCTCGGGAACACCCCCAAGGCAGATATTTTTCTGCGGACAACGGCGTGGCAGAAGCTCATTGATCATGCGGCTGCCGATATGACCGTCACCACCCAAGTGGGTATTCCCTTTCAGCAGCTCCAGCACCACCTAGCACCCGCAGGACAGTGGATTGCCGCAGATCCCCTCTTTCGAGAAACGGCCACCCTTGGCGGCTGCTTGGCCACCCAAAGTAATGGCAGCCTACGGCAGCGGTATGGGTCATGGCGCGATCAATTGTTGGGGGTCAAGTTCATTCGCAGTGATGGCCAAATCGTCAAAGCGGGAGGGCGGGTGGTCAAAAATGTTGCCGGCTACGACCTGATGAAACTCCTGATCGGCAGCTATGGCACGCTGGGCATCCTAACGGAGGTGACGTTGCGGGTCTATCCCCTGCCGGATGCGGTACAAATCTGGCAGTTGCGGGGGGAAGTCTCTGCTTTGGCCAAGGGACTTGAGGTGATTTTGACGAGTTCCCTTGCGCCCGCGCGGTGTGTGTTGCGCCTTGAACCACGGGGGACGCTGCTGTTGGAATTGGAATTCCATACCCTGCGGGAAGTGATTGCTGCGGGTACGTTGGGCGATCGCCTGAGTCAGATTGCCCAGACCCATAATCTGCAACTGGAACCCCAAGCCCCCCTAGGCATTACCCTCAACCCCACCCCCGATCAAGTGATTCTCAAAATCGGTGTGCCTCTAAGCGAAATGTTGCCCGCCCTCACCCAGCTTCAGCAGTTGGCAAGGGAATTGGCCTGTGAGTGCCGAGGCGAAATGAGTGCAGGGGTCGGTTACGCCTATCTCCACGGACAGGAGGAGCATCTCGGTCAACTCATTCTCAGGCTGCGCCAAGGGCTACCACGGGGCTATGTCACCGTCTTAGCCGCCCCCCTGAACCTCAAGCAGCAACTCGATCCTTGGGACTATCGCGGCAACGCCCTTGAATTGATGCGGAAGCTTAAGCAACAATTGGATGCAACGGGTGTCTTTGGCACTGGCGTTTTTGTCGGCAATCTCTAGACAAGTTTCAATACTTACGAATGACTGCAACTGATCCTGTGGCTGGCTTTGATGCGCAGTCACCCCCTGATCCACACCTGATTGATGCCTGTGTCCACTGCGGGTTTTGCCTCTCCACCTGTCCTAGCTATCGGGTGTTGGGTACTGAAATGGACTCTCCCCGTGGTCGTATCTATCTCATGGATGCCATTCATGAGGAACAGGTGCAACTGGCGGATGTCGTACAGCACTTTGACTCCTGTTTGGGTTGCTTGGCCTGTGTCACCACCTGTCCATCGGGGGTTGAGTACGATAAGTTGATTGCGGCCACGCGGGTTCAAGTGCAGCGCCATTATCAGCGGCCTGTGGGCGATCGCTGGTTGCGGCAGTTGATTTTCCAAACGCTGCCCTATCCCCAACGGCTGCGTGCCCTCCTGTGGCCGCTCTGGCTCTACCAAAAACTCGGCTTGGCACATCTCGAAAAGCGGCTGGGACTCCTGAAACGGCTCTTGCCCAAGTCCCTTGCGGCCATGTATCAAATCCTACCGCCCCTTTCAGCCAAAACATTTCGCGATCGCTGGCCTGAAGTCGTGCCTGCCCAAGGGAAACAGCGTGGCCGCGTGGGGGTGATTCTTGGCTGTGTCCAACGGCTCTTTTTGCCGGAAGTTAATGAAGCCACGATCTCCGTCTTAAGTGCCAATGGCTTTGAGGTGGTGCTACCGCCACAACAGGGGTGCTGTGGTGCCCTGCCCCATCACCAAGGGGAGGAGGATCAGGCGCAAACCCTTGCACGCCAAATGATTGACTGTTTTGCAGCGGCCAAGGTGGATGCGGTTTTAATCAACGCCTCGGGTTGTGGCCACACCCTCAAGGAATATCATCGCCTTTTGGCTGCCGATCCAGAGTACCGCGATCGCGCCCGTGACTTTGTGCAAAAGGTGGAGGATGTGCAGGTCTTTTTGGTCAAACAGGGCTTGGTGACACCGCTCCACCCCTTGGGCGATCGCCCCTTGACCTTGGTCTATCAAGATGCCTGCCACATGATCCACGGCCAAAAAATTCGCCTTGAACCGCGGCAACTGCTGCGACAAATTCCCCAAGTGCAACTGCGCGAACCCCTCGATGCAGCCCTGTGCTGTGGCAGTGCCGGGGTTTACAACATTCTTCAACCCGATGTGGCGGCGGAATTGGGACGCCAAAAGGTACGCAACCTGCTGAATACTCGCCCTGATGTCATTGTCTCAGCCAATGTGGGCTGCAGCGTGCAATTGCGGCAGTATCTCCAAGAGCAGAGTAGCTCCGTGCCCATTTACCACCCGATGCAACTGCTAGACTTGGCGATTCGTGGTGAGCAGCTTCCGTCCTAGGCTATATCCGGGGGGGCACTGAGGATTGCGCGCACTTGAGCTAGTAACCATTCTCGCCCCACTTCCCAACCTCGTTCGCCATCCGCCTCAAGGATCATCAGGCTATCCACTGGCTCTGCCGCCAACAGTTGAAACAAAAGGGGAATAATTGGCATGGGAACTGGGATCACTTGTTCATCACAGGCCTCTTGAGCCATGGCTTCACTACCATAGGCGTGGATGACGTTTTTTTGCTGGTGGGGGGGGTGCTGTTCCTCAAGGGTAATCACCTGCCACTGGCCATCGGGGGTTTGTAGGACGTAGTAAACCGTTTGCCCGTAGCGCTGGGCTTCCTCGTAGAGAATGGGGGCGATCGCCTGTACCGCCGCCACAGTCGCAGGGTCATCGGGGGCGTTGGCAATCAGTTCATCCACTTGGGTCAGTAAATCCACAACGCCTCCTTTAGGAGTTATAAAAAACTATTCCTTGGCCTCAAGGGCATCGAGATCAAGGGCACGAGAGCCACCCGTACTTAAAATCGTCAGCACTTTCCCCAGTTGATACCACACCAAAAGGGCGGTGGCGATCGTCAGCACAAAGGCAATGACCATACTCAGCCCTGCACCAAAGCCATAGGTCCACAATCCCGCCATCAGGAAGAGCCAGATACCAATGGAAATCCCCAAGTAGGGCAACTGAAGTTGGGGGCCGCGCAATTGACTCAGAACGCGGGTGGAGCGACTGCGGTTCCATTCTTGGACGCTCTGCTTGAGGGTGGCTTCAAAGGCTTTACCACTGGTCAACCCCATAAAAATACCCGCCAGTAGCAAGACAATGGGTGGATCAAACACGGGATACCTAATCCTTCTTGGACACTCAGGAACGTTGATAACCGCTGCCAACCCTTAGCTGGCCACCACCAAGGAATTGCTGTCTTCTTCTTTACCGAGCGTGTGGGAGACAGAGGCCTTGAGGGCTTCCCATGCCACATCAATCAAGAAGAGCGGACGCAGATCAGACTTGACCAAATTCCAAAGGCGTTGCACCTCTTCGGTGTGGAGACGGTCATCTTCGGTTAACGCTAGCACAATTTGCCGCCGCAGGTACTGCCCCTCCTCAGAAAAGAGATACTGCAAGCCCAAGGTGGCGGTTGGCGCGAGGTTAAAGTGCTGATCCTGCCGGGCGATCGCAATTAGGTTTTCCAGGCGTTGCCACTGAAGACGACCATCCTTGAAGAGGACATCCAATAACCGTCGCCGCAGTTGGGGCGATTCTCCTTGCAGCAGACGCCGTGCCACATAGGGATAGCTGACATCAACAATGCGGAAGTTAGGGTTGAGACACAGGGCAATGCCCTCTTGGGTGACTAGAGAGCGAATGATTAGGGCAAACTTAGCGGGAACCCGGAAGGGATAGGCATACATCAACTCGGAGAAGCGATCGGTGATCACTTTGAAGTTGAATTCCCGCACACTGGAGCCAATCACCTCCTCAAAGACCGACTCAAGGGCAGGGATAATCGGCGTAATATCCGTTTCCGGGGTCAAAAAGCCCAGTTTGACAAAGTCCGTCGCCAAGGCTTGATAGTCCTTGTTCACCAAATGAACGACGGCATCCACCAAGGATTCTTTAGTGCTCTCCTCCAGTTGATCCATCATGCCGAAGTCAATGTAGGCCATCCGGCCATCCGGCATGGCAAAGAGATTGCCGGGATGGGGGTCGGCATGGAAGAAGCCAAATTCCAAGAGTTGCCGCAGTCCTGAAATCACCCCCACCCGGATCAGCTCATCGGGATCAACGCCCGCCGCCACCATGCAATCGGTACGGGTGAGCTTAATGCCATGGATCCACTCCAAGGTCAGCACATGCTCACTGGTGTACTGCCAGTAGATTTTCGGTACCTTGACCGTGGGATCATCGCGGAAGTTGGCAGCGAATTTCTCGGCATTGCGCCCTTCATTGAGGTAGTCAATTTCCTCGTAGAGCTTGCGGCCAAATTCATCGACAATGTCCCGCAAATCATGGCAGAGGTTAATCGGTAGCCAAGGCTTGACCCACTGCACCAAAAGACGGATCAAGAAGAGATCGCGGGTAATCACGGGCAAGAGGTTGGGACGCTGCACCTTGACGGCCACTTCTTCACCACTGTGGAGTTTGGCTCGATAGACTTGGCCGAGACTGGCGGCGGCCACCGGTTGGGGTGAGAATTCGGCAAAAATATCCCCTAGGTTTAAGCGCAGATCCCGCTCAATAATGGCAATAGCAATCTCATTGGCAAAGGGGGGCAACTTGTCCTGAAGGAGCGTCAGTTCTTCGAGGTAGTCGGGACAAATCAAATCGGGGCGAGTGGAGAGGGCTTGACCGACTTTAATGAAGGTTGGGCCTAAACGGATCAGGAGTTTGCGCAGTTGCATTGCTCGCAGGGGACGCTGACTTTCCTGTTGCCCTAGCCACTTGTCCCACTGCAACAGCAGCCAAAATGTCAAGAAAGATACCGAAATGTTAACGAACCGCCAGATAACTCGCCAAGGATGTCGCCAGTAGTAGCGGGCGATCGCCTCAGGATCATACCGACGATGACCAGCACTAGGGACAGCAGAAATACGGGCAGTCACAGCTTTTTCACCTTATTCTCTGAAACCCAACTTACTACACCCCTCTTGCCTTGCCATGGGTGTTTCCACGGAGCGCTTTTGGGAACACTGTAAGCAACCATTGCAATGATGAGGATTTTGTTGATCCCCGGTGCTAGAGGAGCTGATCTTTTTGGGTTTGCTTAAATATAGTATAGAAAACTACACATAAGCCCTGCCAATCAATAAAATTCTTAACAAAAGTTTAAGATTGGAGGTTCCAGCAATTCAGCCGTTGGTTGACTTAGGTACAGCCGCTCGAACTGAATTTCAGTAGGTTCGCTGGTGCGGATTTGCCGATAATGGTACCGTAGGGCATCTTCTTATTCACACCCTTCCATGGCCAACAGGATCATTGCCACATCTGTTCTTGAGGAGTTGTTGGCGCGGTTGCCTCGCTTGCGATCGCAACTGTACTTCAAGACATCGCTGACGGCGCTTTCCCATGCAATGGAGGATCAGGTTTTGGCCAACGAGGATGCGCCGATTATTATTGCCTGCTTTCAGCGGGAACGCTTTTATCGTCAAGAAGCCCATCGCTACCGCCGTATTGCCACCAAGTCCCACCACGTTTACGTTTTGGCTGCCCCGGAAACCGAGTTTAAGAACTGCTCGGGAGACTATGAAACGGTTGCCTTTGATCCCGCCGATGCCCTCAGTCAAGAATGGCATTTGACCGTCTTGGGCAAAAATTACAGCACTTGCTTGGTCTGCCGCGAAGTCCAGCGATCGCCCGCCAATCGCTTAGATGTGTTGCCGCCGATGGATGCGGCGCGTCGTTTTGAGGGCATTTGGACCTTTGATCGGCAGGTGGCAGCGACAACCGCTGAAATCCTCCTCAACCGTATTCGGGAGTACCGCCCTGAACTGAAGGAGAAACTCAAGGAAGGTCGGGCATGGGTTGAGACCTATCGCCAAGTGGCGGGGTGCAATAGTGATCCTGCCCCTTTTGCCGATCGCCTAGTGACCTATCTCCAAGCCGGCCAGTACAAGCAAATCAAGGCCTACCGCCAAATTGCCATTCAAGAGCGCAAGGAACGCCTCACCAATGCAATTACCACGGCGATTCGCAACTCCCTTAATCCCACAGAAATTCTCACTCGTGCGGTGGCAGAACTAGGGGAAGCCCTCAAAGGCGATCGCTGTCTCATTTACCGTTGCCGCAGTACCGATACGCGGGTGCGCATTGAGCACGAGTACACCAGCGGTGCTCTACCGCCATTGCAGTACCAGTATTGGCCCGTGAGTGAGCACCCCTACACCCAGCAGGCACTGGCACATCAGCAGGTCATTCAGGTGGATGATGTGGCCGCTGATCCCCACTACGAGGCGACCCGTTTCAAACCCCTCGAGGCCGCCGGCGTCAAAGCCCTCCTACTGGCACCTGTTCTCTATCAAGGGCGACTGTTGGGCATTGTTGAACTGCACCGCGGCGAACCGCTGCCGTGGCACGATATGGACGCAGAATTAGTGGAGGCGATCGCCACCCAAGTGGGGGTTGCCCTGATTCAGGCGGAGGCCTACGCAGATCTGGAGGAACTCAACGCGCAACTGGAGGCCTTAGATCGCACCCGCAGTAATCTCATTGCAATTACGGGTCACGAACTGCGCACGCCCCTTTCGACAATCCAAGTCTGCCTTGAAAGCCTAGCCAGTGAACCCGATATGGATCCAGAACTGCGGCAGGTGATGCTGAGTACCGCCTTGGCCGATGCTGAGCGCATGCGGAAACTGATTCAGGACTTCCTCACCCTCTCGCAGTTGGAAAGTGGCCGGGTGCAGTGGCGACCGGAACCCCTCCCCCTCCAAGAACTGGTGGACCTAGCCCTCAGTAGTCTGCGCACCCCCAAGGATCAACTACCGACCATTCGCACAGTCTTGCCCAAGGAATTGCCCTTGATCCGAGCAGATGGCGAATGGCTAGTGGAGGTGCTCTCGAAGCTACTCGATAATGCCTGCAAGTTTACGGAACAGTCGGGTCAGGTTTCCATTGCTGCCAAGCCTCGTCCCGATGGTCTATTGGAAGTGACGGTTGCCGATACGGGGCGCGGTATTGAGCCGGATCGCTTGGAAACGATTTTTGATCGCTTTTATCAGGAGGAGGGAGCACTGCGGCGCTCTGCGGGTGGGACGGGCTTGGGTCTCGCGATCTGTCGCCAGATCATTACCAATTTGGGGGGACAAATTTGGGCGGAGTCGGCGGGGCGCGATCGCGGCAGTGAGTTTCACTTTACGATTCCCATTGCTGAGCCTTTTTCTGGATAGGGGCTGCCAAGCCTCCTAAGATAGACAACAACGAGTGGGCAGCCAACCATGAGCCAATCCTTTGCCGATACCGCCATTGACATTTTGATTGACTTGGCCGAGCGGGGGGAAATTGACCCTTGGGATATTCAAGTGATTGAGGTCTTCGATCGCTGTTTGGCGGAGTTGACACGGCGGGGGGAACCCAATCTCAGTGAATCAGGGCAGGCCTTTTTGTATGCAGCGATGCTGGTGCTCCTGAAGAGCGATCGCCTAGTTGCAGTTGCTGAACCGATGCCCGAGGAAACAGAATTCGCAGAGCCGCCAGAGATCAGTGAAAACCAGTCCTTTGTGGTCTTGCCCCATGCCCTAGAGCAGCATTTGCATCGTCGCCCCGTGGCTCCCCCCCAACAACGGCGCCGCGTCACCCTTGAGGAATTGATTGCCCACCTGAAAACCATGGCCGTTCAGAACGACCGTGCAAAGGTGCTGCGGCCGCATCAACCGCGGCGGCGTCGCCCTCCCACAACCCTCAAGGCAATTACCCAACTGGCGCACCAAGAAAACCTCACGGAGATGGCTAACGAAGTAGAAAGTCTCCTCGGAGAAATGGCTCCCGAAGGGACATGGCTAGACTTCCAAGTGCTACTGCAGCGCAAACCCGATCCTGTGGGGGTCTTTTGGGCGCTGCTATTCCTCGCTGCCCAGTCTAAGGTGGATCTCCAACAAACCAATTTCTATCAACCCCTACAGGTACGGACGTGTTTAGCTGAAGCGATACGCCTAGAGGCCTAACCTCCCTCTGGCAGAAACGAAAAGCCCAAGGGCTTTACCCGCAGGAGTGCCTCACTCAGGGCAGTGTGGAGATACCCATTCGTCGCTAAAATCCGCCCTGATGTCAGTTGAAAAGGGGATTGATCGTAGGCAGTGACGACGCCCCCAGCTTCACGAACAAGGACTACACCAGCGGCCAAGTCCCAAGGGGAGAGACCCCGTTCCCAATAACCATCAAGGCGACCACAGGCAATGTAGGCCAAGTCAATGGCTGCCGCCCCACCCCGCCGTACCCCTTGGCTGAGATGGGTGAGGTAGCAAAATTCTGCATAGTTGTTGTCTTCGGTTTCACGGCGATCGTAGGCAAAACCCGTGACCAAAAGACTATGACTCAATTCTGCAGTGGTGGAAACCCGAATGGGCTGGCGATCGCGGGTGGCACCGAGGCCTGTAGCAGCGCGAAACAGTTCGCGATGAAAGGGATCATAGACGACACCAACGTGGGGTTCCCCCGCCACCAGAAGGGCAACAGACACTGCACTAAAGGGGTATTGATGGGCATAGTTGGTGGTGCCATCCAGAGGATCAATCGCCCACAGAAATGGATTATCCTTCAGTCCCGAAAGACCCGATTCCTCCGCGAGCACCGCATGGTCTGGACAATGGCGATGAATTACATCCAGTACCGCCGTTTCCGACTGGCGATCGGCCACCGTGACGAGGTCACCAGAGCGCCCCTTTTCCTCAATCTCACTCAGTTTGCCCCAATAGTGCTGAAGAACCGCGCCGCCAGCCAGGGCCGCCTCTGTGGCAATTTCCAGATAGCGCTGCCGCTCATTCTCCGGCAGTGGGCACTCCACTCCTGTCATGGCTGATTAATCCTCATCGAGGGGCAGACCCAACTGGACTCGCCCTTTACCAAAGTAGCGGCCAAACTGCAGCTCATAGACCTCATCCTCATCTTGGGTTTCCACCTCAAGGTCAGAGCGGGCATAGCTGACACACAATAGGGCATAGCCTTGGGCTTGCAGGGCGGGGGAGAGTCCCATGGCTTCGGGTTGATAGACATGGCCAGAGAGAATGCGCACGGCACAGGTGGTACAGGCACCGTTACGACAGGAAAAGGGCAACTCAAGGCCTTGGCTCTCAGCGTATTGCAGGATATAGCGATCGCTCGGAACAGTAATTGTGTACGTCCGCGTGGGTAGATCCCCCGGCTTGAGGGGACGCACGTGAATGGTCACTGTGTAGGTTTGTGGCGTGCTCATGGTCTCGCTATCTTACCGTGAAAAGGGCTGTCAAAGACCTTGCTTCGTCCCTTAGCTACAATACCGCAATCCCAACCTGCTAATGACAATGCTAGGGTAGGAGCGGTTCTATGACCCACATTCGTAGGGAGACCTAAAGTTATGAGTACCTTAGTGGTCATTGCGTTTGATGATGAGTACAAGGCGAACGAAGTATTAATCCAGCTATTGAAACTCCAGCGTGAGCATCTCATTGACCTTGAGGACGCGGCTGTTGTCGTGCGCACCAAAGATGGCAAGGTTAAAATCAACCAGACTCAGGATTTGACCCTCCAGGGGGCCCTTGGCGGTGGCTTTTGGGGGCTGCTCATTGGTCTATTGTTCTTCAATCCCCTCTTGGGCTGGGCTGCGGGTCTTGTGGCGGGGGCGATTTCCGGCAAATTTACCGATATTGGCATTGACGATAATTTCATCAAGGAATTGGGACAAACCATTGCCCCCGGTAGCTCGGCCATCTTTACGTTGGTGCGTCAAGCCACACCCGACAAAGTCCTTGAGGAAATTGCTCCCTTTGGCGGTAAAGTCCTGCGCACCTCCCTATCAAAAGAGGATGAAGCCAAGTTGCAAGAAGCCCTTAACCGAGGCAATCCGGCGTCCCAATCGCCTGCCCCGAGCGAAGCGACAACCCCCAGTGAAACGGCGAACAGTTAGTTTGTTGAGTTTGTCTTGGGTCTAGCTCTCGCTCTAAATTGATTAGGATAATTTTGAGAGGCTCGGCCATTCCCTAGGTACAGCCCTTTTCCCAAGGATGGAACCCACGCAACACTGCGCAAGTGAGTGTCGGGCAACATTTCAGTTCCTTAACGCCTAAGAAAAGGGCTGTCACTGGGCATTGTGCTCACAGTTAGGGAGGCCAATAGGGAGTGTTGGGGAGTGGGAGACGGTGCAGGATCAAACTAAATCAACCGCAGTGATCGCGATCTTAAAACGCTTTGGTGGGCGATCGCGCCAACTTAACCATCTAATTCCCTTGGTTCAAAAGCAGTGGCGTGCCTGCCTACCTTGGTTGCAACACTGGCAAGTGGTGGCCAGCCTCTCCCTCCTCACCTCCGTCGGGATTTCCGGGCTATCCCTGTGGCTGCTGCTGCGGCAACCGACGACTCCCGGCAATTGTGATTTTGTCCTTTGGCCTTTGGCATCGGCCTCCTTTCGCCTCTACTGCGCCCAACAAGCGGCGGAGCGACACACCCTTGAAGATTTGCTCCATGCCATTGATCTCATTGATGACTTGCCCCGCGATCATCCCCTTGCCCCTGAGATGAATCGCCGCCTAGAAGCGTGGTCAGATCAGGTTTTGGCCTTGGCAGAGGTAGCCTTTCATGAGGGGCAATTAAATCGGGCGATTGCCTTTGCGCGGCGCATTTCCCGTGATGTCCAAGCCTATGCCAAGGTGGAAGAACGCATTCAGCGCTGGCAGGAAATTTGGCAAGAGGGAGAGGCCATCTACCGACGCGCCGAAGCCGCCTTAAAAAACCTCGAATGGCGAGAAGCTTTTCAAATCTCGCTCCAGTTGCAATTTGTTGCCTGTCGTTATTGGGCACAAGAGCAGTTTGGCGCCTTTAATGAGCGGATTATCCGTGCCCAACGGGAAGATCGGCAGTTGGATGAAGCCCGTGCCCTCATGGCACAGGGGGGAGCTGATAACTTGGCCGCTGCCATTGAAATTGTGCGGCGAATTCCCACCACCAGTGATATTTATCCCGGTGCGCGGCGATTGCTCAATGAGTTGGGTGAACAGTTACTTGCATCAGCAGTGGCGGCTCTGAATCGCTATGACCCCCAAGAGGCAAGGCGCATTGCTGTTTTAATTCCCCGTGATGTCAGGAGTGCCCGCAGCGCTGAGGATGTGGTGACGTTGGCAACCGCAGAAGAATTTGCCCAAGCGGGGATGGGTCAGGATATTGATCGGGCGATCGCCCAAGCACGAACGATTACGGCAGAACGCCCCCTCTACTTTGAAGCCCAGCAGGCCATTCGGCGCTGGCAAACAGATTTGCAGGTACTGCGAACCCTCGCAGAAGCGCAGGCCATTGCCCGTGGCGGCACGCTGGATCGCCTCTACCTTGCCCTCAACAGGCTCAACATTCCTTTGGCGGACGCGAGTCCCTATCGCCAAAACCAAATCCGCGATCAGCGACGGCTGTGGCAACGTCAAATCCAGATTACTGAGGATCAACCCCTGATCGATCAAGCCAATGCCCTTGCCCGCCAAGGCACCCCTGAAGCCCTGCTGCAAGCCCGCCAACTCCTTGAACAAATTCGTCCCCAGCGCGCCCTCTACGAAACGGCTCAAAATCGCCTCAAAGAACTCTTCCCCCCCGTTGCAACGGAAGCGGTGAGCTGGCAGCCTGACCCAGATATGACTCGCCTGAAGGAAGCCCAGCGCCGTGCTCGAGGGGGGCGCGATCGCGACTTTGCTGCTGCCATTGCCATTGCCCAAGAAATCTCCCCCAACTCCAGTGTCTATGCCACCGCCAACCAGTTGATTGTGCAGTGGGGCAATAATATCTTGGAGCAGGCGCGCTATTGGGTGGGGCGGGACAACCAGCAGGCGATCGCCACCGCCGAACTCATCCCCCCCACGCATCCCCTCTACCCAGAGGCGAGGGAATTGATCCACATTTGGCAAGAGGCGGAACCCCAGTACCCCTTTTAAGGGCTTTTATTGATTTGTGGGGCTTCCACGAGCCGCACCTTTTGGGCCAGACCAATCGCTTGCAGTGCCCGAATCGTGAGCCACGTAATATCAAATTCCCACCATTGCAGACCGTGACGTGCCGAATGGGGGTAGGTGTGGTGATTGTTGTGCCAGCCTTCGCCAAAGGTGAGCAGGGCAACCCACCAGCAATTCGTGGAGCGATCGCCCGATTCAAAGGTGCGGTAGCCAAATTTATGGGTGGCACTATTGACAAACCACGTGAGGTGATACACCAGCACAAGGCGGACAAAGATGCCCCAGACCACAAAGGGCAGTCCCCCCCACAGATACAGCAAGACCCCTAAACCCACTTGAATCGGCACAAAGTACTGATTCAAAAAGCGATAGACGGGGTCAGTGTTAATGTCCTTGGTGAGGCGTTCCACCTCTGCCTTGGCGGGCACCTCTTGGAGCATCCAGCCCATGTGCGACCACCAAAACCCCTTTTGGGAATTGTGCTGATCCAGTTCTTGATCGGAGTGGAGGTGATGGTTGCGGTGGAGGCCAACCCATTCAATAATTCCACCCTCACAGGCCAAGCTGCCGCAAAAGCCAAAAAAGTATTCCAGCCATTTCGGGCACTGCAAACTGCGATGGGTGATCAGGCGATGCCAGCCTAGGGTGATGCCAAGGCCTCCCGACACCCAATAGAGAACAACACACAACAGCACAGCCGGCCAGGAAAACAGCCCCGGTACCAATGCCAGCAACGCTCCCAAATGCACAATGCCCATAAAAAAAATCACCCCCCAATTGGGACGCAGGGGGCGCGCAGGCAACGAAGAAACAGATGTCATAAAACTCTCGAACAAATTGACAAACTCAAAGTGGAGTTGAGCCCTGTCGGCTGCTCCCCTAGAGCAAAGATGGTTACGACTGCTTTTTACCTAGATGCCTAGAGAAATGGCTTCCTAAACAACCTACGTTTAACGAGCAAACAACCAGCCTTTACATTCATTATAGCGGAGATTGGAGAAGACTTGTCCTCCCCCCGGCCTGAAAGCCGTAGATTCCTACAACACCACGCAGGGATGACTGCGCAGTCGCTTCGGCGAGTTCTAACCGCTGCTCGTATCTTTCCGGCATGCCCTGCCGTAGGCCACCTTGGGTTTCAGTGGCAATACCATGATTAGGATGCCTCCGCCATCCGCACTATCCTTCGCCGCCGGCATGAATGCCGAGGCTTGCCGCGCATCAGGTCAAGCAAAATCTGGGTCGGGTACTACTTCTTTCACGAAGACGCTCAACACTGCGACAACCCCTACTGTAGCGGATTGGATTCCCAGATGTCCCCCTAGTTCAGGAAAGGGCTATATCTGCCCTAGAAGGTTTCCAAACCTTAATGTTTTCTTTCTTGAGGAGTTAGGATACTTTGCTTATCCTCAAATCGCCAAGCTCTTTTTATAAGAGTTTCCGTTTGAGTTTGTAGGCATTTATAGAACTTTTGAGATAACAAGCGAGGTTAAAGATGGTTTTTTCTGTCAATCCTGAACTGGAACGACTCAATCAAGTTCATGGCCAAGCCAACCCTTGGAAATTTTGGGGACCTTACTTGAGCGAGCGGCAGTGGGGCACTGTACGGGAAGACTATTCCGCCGACGGCAATGCTTGGGAGTATTTTTCCCATGATCAAGCGCGATCGCGTGCCTACCGTTGGGGTGAAGATGGCCTCGGTGGCATTTGTGATGCGCAGCAACGGCTTTGTTTTGCCTTGGCTCTTTGGAATGGCAACGATCCGATTCTCAAGGAACGGCTTTTTGGCTTAACCAACAATGAAGGCAATCATGGGGAGGACGTTAAAGAGTATTACTTTTACCTCGACAGTACGCCCACCCATTCCTACATGAAATACCTCTACAAGTATCCCCAAGCTGCCTATCCCTACATTGATCTGGTGATGACCAACCGCCACCGCAGCCGCTTTGAAATGGAGTATGAACTCTTGGATACAGGGGTCTTTGAGGGCGATCGCTACTTCGATGTCTTCATTGAATATGCCAAAGCGGCTCCCAATGACATTTTGATTCAAATCAGCATTCACAATCGCGGCAACGAAGCTGCCCATTTGCACGTTCTGCCCACCCTCTGGTACCGCAATACGTGGAGTTGGACACCGGACAAGGTTCTCGCCAAACCAGAACTGAAGCAAATGGATGCAACATTAGTGCGCGCACGCCATGAGGAGCTAGGAGAGTATGAATTTGTGAGCGATCGCGCAGTGCCCTTCCTCTTCACTGAGAACGAAACCAACTTTGAGCGGCTCTTTGGCCAGCCCAATGCCTCGCCCTACGTTAAGGATGCCTTTCACCGCTACCTGATCAATGGCGAGCAAAATGCCGTCAACCCCGGCAAAGTCGGCACCAAGGTGGCTGCCCACTATCAAGTCACAGTTCCCGCCCAAGGGGTTGAGATCATTCAACTACGCCTAGCATCTGCCCAAAGTAGCCCCCTCAGCTTTGGCAATGCCTTTAGCGATCGCCTTAACCAAGCCCGCACCGAAGCGGATCTCTTCTTTGATCACCTCATCCCCAGTGACTGCACTGCTGATCAGCGCAATGTGGTTCGTCAAGCCTTTGCCGGCATGATGTGGACAAAGCAGTACTACTACTACCCTGTCAAGCAGTGGCTGGAAGATAAAGCACTGCCCCCCGATGTGGAAGAGCGCATCGTTACCCGCAACAAATCGTGGTTCCACCTTGAAAGCGCCGACATTATCTCCATGCCCGACAAGTGGGAATATCCTTGGTTTGCCGCTTGGGACTTAGCCTTCCACTGCTCGCCCTTAGCTCTGATGGATATCGACTTCGCCAAAGAGCAGCTTAAGCTGATGGTGAATGAACTGTATCTGCACCCCAACGGTCAAATTCCCGCCTACGAATGGAACTTTAGTGATGTGAATCCGCCTGTGCATGGAATTGCCACGTGGCAAATCTATCTCTTGGACAAAGCCATGAAAAAAGGCGAAGGTGACTTGGCCTTCCTTGAGAGTGTCTTCCACAAGCTCATGCTCAACTTTACGTGGTGGGTCAACCGCAAGGACTCCCTCGGCAACAACGTCATGGAAGGTGGCTTCCTTGGTTTAGACAACATTGGCGTCTTTGACCGCAGTGCGCCCCTACCCACCGGTGGTGTTCTTGAGCAGGCGGATGGTACGGCTTGGGTGGCAATGTTTGCCCTCGATATGCTCTCTATGGCGCTGGAGCTAGCACAGCACAATCCCGTTTATGAGGATATTGCCTGCAAATTCTATGAGCACTTCATTTACATTGCCGGGGCGATGGATCGCATTGGCGTCCAGAAAGATGAACTCTGGGATGAAAAGGATGGCTTTTACTATGACCTGCTGCGGCTGCCCGATGGTCGTGCCCAGCGCCTGAAGGTACGCTCGATGGTGGGATTGCTGCCCCTGTGTGCCACTGCCATTTTCTCGGAAGAGTTGCTGGACTCCCTACCCACCTTTAGGGAACGCATTGCTGCCTTTAATGCCCGCCACCCTGAGCTTTTAGCCAACATTAACCCCATTGATCGCCCGGGTGTGAAAAAGCGGCGGTTGCTCTCCCCCGTCAACGAGGCCAAACTACGGCGGATTCTCACCCGCATGTTGGATGAGAGTGAATTCCTCAGTGACTATGGCATCCGTGCCCTCTCTCGTCACCACTACGATCACCCCTATATTTTCCAACTCGGCCGCGAGGCCTATCGCGTCAGCTATGAACCCGGTGAATCCACCACCGGCCTCTTTGGCGGTAACTCCAACTGGCGTGGTCCCATTTGGATGCCCGTGAACGCGCTCTTGGTGCAAGCTCTCCGCAAAATGTATGGCTATTACGGCAACGAGTTTACGGTGGAATGCCCCACCGGTTCAGGGCGCTGGCTCAACCTCTGGGAGGTCTCGGCAGAAATTGCCCGCCGCTTGGCCAGTATCTTCCTCAAGGATGAATCGGGGCGGCGACCACTCTATGGTGCCACCGCAAAATTCCAAAGTGATCCCCACTGGCGTGATCTAATTCTGTTTTATGAATACTTCCATGGGGATAATGGCGCAGGACTAGGTGCGAGTCACCAAACCGGCTGGACGGGTCTGATTGCACGGATCATCATGGGACTCAATGTTCTCGACGCCGATGAGGTACTGGAGAAAGGACACTTGGCTGTGGTCTCGAAACGCTTAGCGGAGTTGGTCAGCGCCAGCTAGCACCTGATTAAGGCTGAAGCGTATTGTGATAGGGGGGGCGATCGCCCCCTTTTTTAGGTCAAGACTTGGCCACCCCCACAAAAATCTAAAACTCGGTAATCCTAGCTGATTTTAGTTCTATTGAATTTGCCAACGTACAAGTAAATTTCCGTGAAATTACTGGCCAAACAGCACCCCCCATTTTTTACACTGATAAACAGGAGGAATGAACTCACTTTTGCCTAAAGTTAGTTTCTACTGCTGCTGGAATCTGCTGCAGTAAGTGTAACGTTTACATTTTGCAATACAGCCAGAGAGATGTTAAGCTAATTTACAAAAGTTTACATTCCGCCTGTGTTCCACATTGGCTTGATTTGAGGTTCAGATTTATGTCGCTCACACCCATGACCCGCTATTACATTCGCCGTCTCCTTGCAAAGCGTGCTGAATCCCTTGGGTTGACCGTGAGTGGTACCGAAAGTGACAGTCAAGCCTTTGCCGATCAATTGGCACGCCTAGAATCCTTGGCGGCAACTAAGTTGGCAGAAATTGATCTCATTGTGCGGATGCACCAAACCCTCAGCCGCAACGGCCAAACCTACAATAGCTACCTCGCCAATCTGGAACAAAAACTCTTTGCCCTCATGGGTCTGGGGGGACAGCCTCGCGAAGAACTGACAGACATTACCCTGCCGCAGCTTGAAGAAACAAAAGGCGCCGCAGCAAAAGCCCTCACCTTGGCGGAAGTGCTAGAACACTTTAACAAAATTGGCGACATCGCCCAGAAATACCTTGGCAAGATGATTGTGGCCAACTATTGGCGGGGGACTCGTCCCTACAGCAGTTGGTTCGCTGACTTTACAGTGACCAATGATGGTCGTGTGGTTTGTCAATCCTACCAGTCCACCCGCGATGTGTTTCTCAGTGAGGAGCAGCTAGAGCACTTGCAAGGTTGGCTAGAGGCCTTTATCCGCCAGTGCCAGCGAGTGCTGCCGCAATTTACGAAGCAACTGCAAAAAGCGGGGGTACCCGAAACGGTTTTAGCTTAGGGCGGTATGCGGATTTTCTTTGCGGTTCTGTGGCTGGGATTGATTGTCTATAGCTTTGGTTTTGCACCCCCCGATCAACTGCAAACACTGACACTCATTCAACGGCTAGCAACGGGAGACTGGCAAGGCATTAACCCCCTCATTGTCAGTCTTTTTAATTTGATGGGCGTCTGGCCACTGATTTACACCGCATTACTGGTGGTGGATGGTCAAGAACAGCGATTTCCCGCGTGGCCATTTGCGGCTTTTAGTTTTGCCGTGGGTGCGTTTGCCCTGTTACCTTACTTCATCCTGCGCCAGCCAGCACCGATCTTCAGCGGAGAACTCAATCGGGGGGTACGCCTTTGGGAATCACGGCTCACTGCCGTTGTCATTGATTTATTGGCTATGGGCTTTCTTGGCTATGGCTTGGTCGGCGGCGATTGGCCAGACTTTTGGCAGCAGTGGCAAACCAGCCGCTTTATTCATGTGATGGGCCTAGACTTTTGCCTCCTGTCGTTGCTCTTGCCGGTGCTACTAGTGGATGACTGGCAACGGCGAGGGCTGGAAAAGTCACCGTGGCGCTGGTGGAGCCTTGTCCCCCTCTTGGGAGCATTAGGGTACTTGCTTTTGCGCCCACCCTTAATTCTCTCGAAAAAAAGTGTGGCATGATACAAAAAAATGCCCCTGAATTGGTTTTACTAATCTGTCAATGCTGAACTCTTCACCCAGAGCAAGATTCGCTGGCGTTGAAAGAGTTGCATTGTTGGGGGGATATCAATGCCGACAGCACCCTATGCGATCGCCACACCACCCGTTAAACCACCTTGGATTGACACACGACTCATGAACAAAGATCAACCCTTAGCACCCGTCTTTCGCCACATGGCCAGTGGCCTGTTTCCATCCACCACTGAAACTTACGAACGCGGCAAAACCATTTTCTTTCCGGGGGATCCAGCGGAAAAGGTCTATTTTCTCCTCAAGGGGGCAGTGAAGCTCTCACGGGTGTATGAAGCAGGCGAGGAAATTACGGTGGCACTGCTGCGGGAAAATACCGTATTTGGGGTGCTGTCCCTGATTACCGGCACCCGCTCCGATCGCTTTTACCATGCGGTGGCGTTTACGAATGTGGAGCTATTGGCCGTTCCCATCGAACAGGTGGAAAAGGCGATGCACGAGGATCCCGATTTGCCGATGTTTATGATTCAGGGGCTGTCATCGCGGATCCTGCAAACGGAGATGATGATCGAGACCCTTGCCCACCGCGATATGGGATCCCGCTTGGTGAGCTTTTTGCTGATTCTTTGCCGTGATTTTGGGATTCCCACGAGTGCGGGAGTCACTGTGGATTTGAAGCTTTCCCATCAGGCGATCGCCGAGGCCATTGGTTCGACACGGGTCACTGTGACTCGCCTATTGGGGGAACTCCGCGATCAAAAAATGATCTCAATTCACAAAAAGAAAATCACGGTGCATAATCCGCTGATGCTGAGCCAGCAGTTTACCTAGGTCACGAGTTGGCCATAGTCGAGTTTGATCAGGCGATCGGCCACGTCAAAGTAGCGATCGTCATGGCTAATCACAAATACCGTTTTGCCCTGAGCCTTTAGCTCAGGGAGGAGTTGGCGGTAGAAAATATCCCGAAAGAGGGGATCTTGATCCGCTGCCCATTCATCAAAGAGGTAGGCGGGGCGATCATCAAGGTAGGCCATCAACAACCCCAAACGCTTGCGCTCCCCTTGGGAAAGAGATGTCGTAGAGAAGCGGTTACCTTCTAGGCAAACTTTGTGGCTGAGGCGCAATTTTTCAAGATATGCTGGGACGGCTGCTAGGCGTTCGGGGGACTCAATGCCCAACAATGACTCAAAAAGATAAAAGTCACTAAAAACGGTGGCAAAGTGTTGGCGATACCATTCGTAGTCCTCAGGCTGCAAACAGTGATCATCCACCCAAATTTCCCCCTGATCGGGAATGTAGAGTCCTGTAATAATTTTCGCTAGCGTTGACTTGCCGCTGCCGTTGCCACCGACAATAAAAAGGAGTTCCCCAGCCTCCACGGTCAAACTCAAAGGGCCGAGGGTAAAGGTCGCAGGTTCATCCCCATGGCCACTGCGGTACTGATGACGGATCTGCCGCAGAGAGAGGGTTTTCCAGCCAAGGGGAGGGAGTTCGCCTGTATCGTTGAGGTTTTGGCGCGGATCTCCAAGGCTCAGTTGTAGGGATTCCACCTTCTTGAGGGCAACGCTGGCACGACTAAATACCGGAATGGCATCAATCACCTGTTGCATCGGCAGCATGAGGTAAATGATCGTCAGAACATACCCTGAGAGAACTGTGGGTGTGGCTCCCAGCAAATGGGGCAGCGTAAAGAGAAAGAAGCCAATGGTAACAAAGAGCAGCAACTGCCCCCAACTGGCAGCAATGGCAAAGACCATGTACCCTAGCTCGTTTTGCTGCCGTGTTTTCTGAGCAGTGGGTTCCAATTCCCGATAAAAGAAGGCCAACCGCCGTTGCCGATTGAGCTTGAGTTCTTTGTTGCCCTCAGTGAGTGTCCGAAAGTGTTGAAAGAGGTGATCCTGTTGCTGCCGTGCCCGCTCTAGGAATTTGCGTGCTCTGCCCGCTAGAAACAAGTAGCTGCCAGTACCAATGACAATCAAGCCCACAAGGGCAAAAAAGAGGGGCGGCGACAACCAACCCATGTAAATCAGGCAGCCAATAACAATGGCAATGGCATTAAAAAGATTGGGCAGGACAGAAAAGGAACGGGAGACGGCATCCACGTCCTCTGTCAGCGTCGCAAGGAGTTGCGGATTGCCAATGGCTTCTAACTGGCGTAGGGGTGAAGCGAGAATCTGGCGGCTGAGGAGGAGGCGCATTTCATAAACCGCCTGTTGGGCAGCCCGCACCAGGAGCACTTGGGCGCTAAAGTGGGTCAGCAGTAGGAGCGTGCCGAGGAGAATAAATCCCCAAGGTAAGAGGCGCTGGAGGGCAGGGGTTTTTTGGAGGGCAGCATTGATCAGGGCAATGAGCGCAGCCGTACTGCCACCGTTGAGAAGGCCAGCGATCGCTGCCGCAACAATCGTCGGCCAAGCCGCCCGTAAAAGAATCCGAAAAAGCTTCACGAATCTGTTGTCTCATCAGGGGTGGGATTGGACTCAGACTCTTCGAGATTCAACTTGGGAATAAAACTGGGGCGATCGGCATTTTCCCAACCGGGGGGACGCTTCGAGTTGTACCATGCAATGAGGCCAATACTCACGGCCGCCACAAGACCCAGCAACAACACCCCATAAAAGGGGACAAAGTTACCTGCACCAACGGTAAAGCTAATCCCCAATGACCCCATTATCGTCCTCGTTAACATTTTTTAGAAATATGTAGAACACCACTATATCAACCCTATGGTTGCTTTGAGAATCCTGAGAGTTGGAAGCGGCTGTGCTGCCTAAGGTACAGTACAGGATAAAGAAGTTTTGCTGACTGTCCCCCCTCTTTTCAACAATCAACCATGAGCGATCGCGCCCTTCGCCCGGCTGTTGTAGCTGCTGTGGAACCCGGCTCTATTGCCGCTGAGTTGGGATTTGAACCCGGTGATGCGTTGGTGGCCATTAATGGCGATCGCCCCCGCGATTTGATTGATTATCGGTTTCTCTGTGCCGAGGAATACCTCACCCTCGAAATACTGGGCAAAGACGGCCAAACCTACGTTCTCGAAATTGAAAAAGACATTGATGAAGATTTAGGACTGGAGTTTACCACTGCCCTCTTTGATGGGTTGATGCAGTGCAACAATCGCTGCCCTTTTTGTTTTATTGATCAGCAGCCCCCCGGCAAACGGGAAAGCCTCTACGCCAAGGATGACGACTACCGCCTCAGCTTCCTCTACGGCAGCTACATTACCCTGACGAACCTGCTTCCCTCAGAATGGCAACGCATTGCTCGCTTGCGCCTTTCTCCCCTCTATGTCTCTGTCCATGCCACAGTAGCCAGTGTTCGCCAACGCCTACTGAAAAATCCACGGGCGGGGGAAATTCTGCAACAGATTCGCTGGTTTCAAGAGCAACGGCTGCAACTCCATGCCCAAGTGGTTGTCTGTCCGGGGATTAATGACGGCGAGTGCCTCGAGCAAACACTGCGGGATTTAGCCCAGTTCTATGATCCTGAAGAGCCAACCGTGCTCTCGGTGGCGGTGGTGCCCGTGGGACTGACCCGCTTTCGCCCTGCTGAGGATGAACTGATTCCCGTCACCCCTGATCATGCCCAAGCGGTGATTCAACGGGTACAGGCGCTCCAACAGCGGTTTGAACAGCAGTGGCAAACCCCCTTTGCTTGGCTAGCAGATGAATGGTTCTTGATTGCCGGATCGCCCTTACCCCCCGCCGCCCACTATCAGGACTATCCGCAACTCAGTAATGGCGTGGGAACGATTCGCCTGTTTTTAGAAGAGTTTGAGCTTCACGCCCAACAGCTTCCCCAACGCTTACCGCAGCCGCGTCATCTGAGTTGGGTGGTGGGTAATACCGTGGAACAGGCCTTTGCACCCTTGGTGGCTCGCCTTAACCAAATTGAGAACCTGCGCCTTGATCTCTATGCCCTTGCTAGCGACTATTGGGGACAGCAGATGTCCGTGACAGGGCTATTAACCGGCCATGATTTGATCTATCACCTGAAGGGCAAACCCTTGGGCGATCGCCTGCTTCTGCCCAGTCTGATGCTCAAGCACGATGAACCCGTTTTTCTCGATGATGTGCCTTTAGCCACTGTGGAGGAAGCACTAGGGGTCCCCATTCAAGTGGTCTCTGGTGGCGCGGCAGGGATTATTGCTGCTTGTACTCACCCCTAAAATGCCTGATCTTGCCCCTTGGGATCCCCGCAACCTATAATGGCTGGATGCTGTCCGCTGCACACTCAACGCTATGATTGCCACCTCATCCCGTCCGGTTCGCATTGGTTCCCGCAAAAGTCAACTGGCTCTCGTGCAAACGGAATGGGTACAGGCGCAACTGCAAGCCCACTATCGCGATCGCGCCTTTGAGGTGGTGACCATGACCACCCAAGGAGACAATATCCTTGATGTCGCCCTTGCCAAAATTGGCGATAAAGGCCTCTTTACCAAAGAGCTAGAACTCTCAATGCTGCGGGGTGAGACCGATTTGGCCGTTCACTCCCTCAAGGACTTACCCACCAAGTTGCCCGATGGTTTAGTTTTAGGCGCGATTACTGAGCGGGAAGACCCAGCAGATGCCCTTATTTTAGGTGCAAAATGGGCAGGACACACCATTGATACCCTACCTGAAGGCACGGTCATTGGTACTTCGTCACTGCGTCGCTTGGCACAGTTGCGCCACCACTACCCCCATCTCACGTTTAAGGATGTGCGGGGCAATCTAAATACTCGCTTGGCCAAATTAGATGCTGGGGAATACGATGCCTTGATTTTGGCGGTGGCTGGCCTGCGGCGTTTGGGCTTTGGCGATCGCATTAGCCAAGTCTTACCCGCAACAGTCTCCCTTTATGCCGTGGGTCAGGGCGCCTTGGGCATTGAATGCCGCGCCGACGATGCTGACATTTTAGCCTTGGTCAAGACCCTTGAACATCCAGAAACAGCAGCCCGTTGCCTAGCAGAGCGAGCCTTCCTACGGCAATTGGAAGGGGGCTGTCAAGTGCCCATTGGGGTGCATACGGTGATTGAGAATGGTCAACTCACCCTCACAGGATTGGTCGCCAGTCTCGATGGCCAACGCCTTGTCAAGGACAGTCTTACAGGAGATGCCGCCACAGCCGAAGAACTGGGGACGCGCCTTGCTTTGAAGCTGCGGGAACAGGGAGCCTCAGAGATTTTGGAAGAGATTTTTGCTACTGCCCGTCTCGAGCGTTAGTTTATCCCTACCATGGAACCCCTACCATTGTAAAAGCAGCCCAGTAGTAGGGATGATCGAGGGAACGACGACCAGCCCCTTGGGTAACTTCTGGGGGTAACGGGATGCGGCCACGAATTGTTTGCAGTTCATTGTCTTGGATGCGAATATTGCCGCGCAGCATCGCTAGCTGCGCTTGCCGTAGCGCCTCGGCCTTAATGGGTACCGTATTTAACAAATCGTAGAAAGTAGTCATCAGCGCCAACGTCCCCTCATCGCTGACATACCACAAACTGGCCAGCACCGACTTCGCCCCCGCCTGTACCGCCAGACCCGCAAACCCCAGTTCTGCATCCAAATCTCCAACCGCCGTGCGGCAGGCACTGAGGGTCAAAAATTCTGCTTGGGGACGGTTAAGCTGTAAGCCTTGGAACTGCAAAAGATTCAATCGCCCATCCCTAAAAGCAATGTAGGAATTTTCTGCAGCTCCTGGTTGAAACTCAGCGTGAGTGGCCAAATGGATTACAGGGTAGAGTCCTTGACGGCGCTGTTGTCTAAAATTGGCAATTGTAAAGGCCTCATTGAGAAAGGCTTGACCTCCTCCTAGGTTTTTAACAATCTGCGCCACCTCTAGGGGCGCCATCGGCAAGGGGGACTGATCCGGGAATTCCGATGCCCCCATTGCCAAGATGGGTTCCTGTTGAATACTGCGGTAGCGAATATCCATGAGCCTTATACTGGGAACCAGTGCCGTGCTAAATTGCTCTACAAGAAAGTTTTGACCATCATGGAGCGCTGCCAAGGGAATGCTACGCATACCACTGTCTAGAACAAAGACCAGTGTGTCAATGCCCTGGGCATTCAATTTAGCACGCAAAGGGTCAATCAACCATTGGTAAAGCTGTTGTGCCGCCGGTAGGTAAGTACGGGTATTGATCAGGCGTGGATCACGCACCCTGTTAATAAAAGTATCCACTGTTTTTAATAACTGTTGACGCCCCACTCCCTGCAGCGGTGTATAAAGCGGCCTCCCCTCTGGGGTAACCGAGATGAGATCAAATTGGTCAGGCCGGGCTAGGGTGTAAATGACAGCTGGCTTTTTACCTGTTTGCTTGGCAATTTCATTGAGGGCTGCCTGCAAATCCTCAAGGGAGAAATCCTGCCTATCACAGGTACGTTCTAGATAACTGCTAACTTCTAGACAGCCCCGTAGATCGAGTAACGCCAGTGCACCTTCAATGTTATTGCTAGCTAGGGCAGTCTCGATATCTCTAGTTAAGAGAATTTCAGGGGGAACGCTGGGTACTTTAAGGGGGTCTGGGATGACTGGTGTAGGGGGTTCTAATAGTGGATTGGCTTCTTCAGGAGAAATCAAGCTGCTATCGACAACATTTTGACCTGTATTTTCAAAACGAATATTTCCGACCTCCACAAGACCTGAAAGCGTTGTGGGTACAGGAATAATCGATCCCTCGGCTTGAATTGCCCCTGCAGTTCCATTCCTTTCGGAATTGCCCACTAAAAATGGAGTAGCATTGTTGATAAAGATATTCACTGAGTCACCCCATACCGTGGTAGGCACACCATTGAAAACAAACGTACCCAAGCCACGCAGTGAATTTTGCGCATAAATATCAACACTGCCCGCCCCAGCCTTAATCCAGTTGAAAACTAGATTGCCTCCCCTTAGGTTGACATCCCCACCACCAGTCGTCAAATGACCCAGCGTTAAGTTGCCGCTGGGTATTGTCTGGAGATTAGTGAATAGATCAGGCAGTGTTAAATCATCATCCGGAATTGGATCAATCGTACCTCTAGAGGTTGGAATAGGGAAATCACCAGTCCAAGCTAAGAAGTTACCACCGTTGGTGAAGATATCACCCGTCGTAATCGTAGGCGCAAACAGTGTAACATTGCCACCACTGCCAGCTGTATTGATATTACCTGTTGTTAAAGCACCCCTGTAGGCAACAGCAGCCAAATCACCCCCGCGAGTCGTGATATTACCAGTTGTTATGTCAGTTATGGAATCAAGATAAACAAAACCACCGTTGCTGTTGATATTGCCAGTTGAAATACCCCCGCTTCCTGAAAAGACTGCGATCGCTCCGCCTGCACTGATTAGGTTGCCGAGAGTGATGTCATTAAAAGCAACTACGCCGATAGTACCACTACTTTGAGTTACTTGCAAATTACCAGCAGTAATCTTAAGTACAGAGTCTAGACTAATATCTGAACTAGTGGTGACATTGTTCAACTGAATATTACCAAGAGCATTGATGCTTAGACTTGCAGTGTTGACTGTTCCTGAAACTGCGGTTTGACCTGTTGAGTCAATATTCAAAGAATGATTGCCATTGATATTGCCATTGAATGTAATATTTTTCCCTGAAAAGCTCGTTGAGTTTAGTAGAGTTGTGTTACCACTGAATTGGATACTGCCTGCAGATGCATTAACTAAACCTCCAAGGGAAATCGTACCCCCACTACTCTGTAGATTAATACTTCCACCTGATGTACTGAGAACATTGCCACTAGAAGGAAGGAAGATATTGCCACTAGCTTGGAGGGTGATATTGGCGCCATTAGTTTGTATGGGAGCATTGGCACTAATGTTTGCTGCACTGATATTAATTGGATTATTGAAGGATGATTGATTTTGAATCACTCCCTGTGCTTGTAATACCAAGCTCCCCTGAAGCGAGATGGGGTAGCCGATGATGATATCATTATCAGCCTGTAGCGTGAGTGAGTTTGTCGAGCTGCTGGAAATTGAGGTTTCTACATAGATATTCCCAGTAGAATTTGCAGTACTGTCTGTTGTTATCACAACGTTTGTGGACTTGAGTGCTGATAACAGCGTTCCTATAGTTAACACAGAAACTGAAGGAAAGTTTGATAATGCTTTAAAGGGCGAAGAGGAAGTAATGTTCAAATCATACATGCTATTACTGATATATATGTCTGTTGGATCAAGTAATAATGTTCCTGTGTTGCCATTTAGGGCAGTGGTATCGACTCTGCCTTGAAAATCCAGAAACTGTTTGCTGGAAACTTCGACAAAGCCGCCATCTCCCCCAAGGGCACCGCCACGGCTACTGATCTGGCCATAAAAACGCGTGTTGTGCTCTGCCCAATTGATAATTGTGCCGCCGTTACCCTGATGGGTGGCATCAGCATTCAAAAGAGTACCGGCATTAACAAAAAGGTTTTGTGCATTGAAGCTACTGCCCAGCCGGCCGGTTCCTGTTGTTCCCCCTAGGTAGTCACCACCAATGAGAATTGTGCCGCCCCCTGTATTACCCGCAGCATTCAGTTGAGCATTAATCAGAGCAATATTACTGCCTTGGCCAGCAATGGTGATTTTACCCCCGGCGCCAGTGGTATGACTCACATCTATCGTGCCGCCAATGACTGCTGTATTTGTGGTTAGGGGAATCTTGGTACTGTCGTGAACTAAATGAATCGTGCCATCTGGATTTTGAATCACGCTATTGACGGCAGGATAGCCATTACCCCCTGTGAGTAACGTCGGGAGATCAATTGGCTGAATAATGCCTGCGGCGGGCAATCGCTCTTTGGGAATCTCTAGACTGAGGAGCATGCCCTCTTGGGAAATGCGCACCAGACCTGATTCAGGTACCGCCACAACATTGACCGTGCCCCCCGTTGCGCCAAGGGTACCTGTATTGATCACCTGATGCGCCATCAGGGTCAGGGATTGACCGTCATTAACCCTAAGATTGCCTTCATTAATTAGGATGCCTCTATTGGCAAATTCAAAGCCAATCGGGGAGCCATTGAGTTGGCTGTAGGTGTTTGAACCATTGAGATCAAAGAGGCCATTGCCAAAGTGAACGCGCTGGGCTGTCGAGGCATGGAATGCCGCTGGTAGATTCAACTGCGCATTCGGACCAAAAACAATACCTGCAGGATTCAGGAGGTAGAGATGACTGTTTCCGCCTGTAACTTGCAGCACGCCGTTGATATAACTAGCACTGCCACCATTGACGCCAGCAAGAATGTTGCGAATTTGCGGGGTAGAAAGAAAGTTGGCGATTTGCCCCTGCTGGACATTGAAATCACGAAACAGGTGAAAAAGGTTTTGGCCATCGGCAGAACGTTGTCCGCCACCAATGTTGAACTGATGGTTGACGGTTTCTACGGTGGTGCCAGTGGCATTGGGAGCGGGGGTAATTTCAGCAAGGGCGGGTGTACCAAGAAAAGAGGTCAAGCTAGTCAGGATCACCCAGCTGTAGGGCAACACTTTTGTTAAGCATTGAGAATTCATATGACGTTATGTAAAAAAAACTTGCTAATGAGGATAGTTTTATCCTCAGGGACTATTTTAAGTGCAATCAAGGCAATGTGCCACTTGGCAAAGTGTCTGGTGCGGGTACTGTCTAAAATAGGGCATTAAGAACAGAGCGCAATTTGAAGCGGAGGGCGATCGCCGTCAAGTTATCGTGGCCATTGACTTGATTCCCCATATCAATCAATTTATGGAGCGACTGACTGAGGGGGATACTAAAGTCGAGCATCGGGACTAAGTGGCTAATGATATGGGTTTCAAGGCAGCGATTATCGGACAGACCATCGGAGCAAAGTAAAACCAAGGTATCTTCTTCGATGTCTAGGTCGATGACTTCTGGGTAGATGGCCTCATTGTTGCGAGGGCCGAGGGCTTGGGTGAGTTGGTAGGCATCGGGGCGGCCATAGGCAATTTCCGGCTCGACCCCCTGTTGGATAAGACGTTGACCGACTTCGTGATCAATGGTGAGTTGTTGCAGTCCTTGACGTTTGGTAAAGCGGTAAATGCGACTATCACCGACATGGCCAAGGCGTAGGTGGTAGTTATGCACTAGAGCCATGACCAGCGTTGTCCCCATGCGGCCACTGCCGGTTTTCCCTTTTTGATCATTAGTGGCAAAAATGACTTCATTGGCACGGTAAATGGCCTTGCGAACCTCTTCAGCGCTAGGGAGTTCTCCCTGCCACGGCCATGTCTGTTCAAAGTATTCGTGAATAGTTTTAGTGGCAAGGGAACTGGCAATTTCACCTTCTGCATGCCCCCCCATGCCGTCACAGAGCACGTAAAGTCCCTGAACATCCAACTGCTGCCCTTGGGGGGTGAGACGCACTTGCTGCCGATGATCAATCAGGTAAAAATCCTCGTTGTGGTGGCGATCGCGCCCGGTGTCTGTCTGGGCAGCAACATCCACTTGAACCAGTTGCCGCGGTAAGAGGACAGTGGGTGCATCCTCAATAGCGGTATGATCCTCTTCTGGTGATTCTGATGAGAGGGTGATGTCTGGCAGTTCATTAATCAAGTCACCCGTACTTTCACCTGTCTCCTCCTCAAAGTCTGGCAGAGGTTCATTGCGCAGGGTGGAGGCGAGAGAGTCGAGCAACATCTGAATTTCTGAGATTTTCTCCAGAGGAGCCGTGCTCAAGGAGACCAAGAGCGGCATAAAAACGGCTTGACGACGACTAGAGGCATGGCGAAATAACTCTTCCCAAACAGTAACGAGGCTGGGGGGTGGCGTGGGTCGCTCAAAGGTTTTCACTAAGGGCAAGGTGAAGTCCAGTTGATGCAGCCGCAATTGATCGTCAGGGTTGACGGCTAAATTCCTAACTGTGAGCAAGGAATAATGGCAGTGCCACGGTTCTAGAGTCTTCCACAGCTCAATCATGTCCTCTAGGTACTGAAAAATTTGCCCATCGGAAATGTTGTCGTCTTGCCAGACATCTTGCAGAGGGCGCGCTGTGTGATTGTAGTCGAGAATAATGCCGTGGCAGTAGTTGGCCGGTAAGTTGCTTGTGGAAACGGTATCTAGCCACGCATCGTGAATGGCTGGAATGGTTTCGGGATAGACAAGGTGCAAGGCAAGGTAGGCGATCGCCACCGCACTGAGGTCAGGGTATTGAGCTTGCAAATGGGGAATGACCACACTGGGGTCGAGAATGTTTAACCCCTGTGCCCAATCCTGAGCCGTTTCGCGGAGGGCTTCTAAGAGCGTCGGTTTCTCAGGCTGTAGATCCTGCACCAGTTGGGGCAAATCACAGGCGTAACGGTGATCCCAGCGTTGGTAGCGGTGCTGGGGGTCAAAAAAGACAGCGGCATTGGGAGGATTGGTGTCCTGCTCAAACACAGTTCCCTCAGAGTTACGGTTGGGGACAGCCAAAATGGGGTGATCGGTATAGGCAGGATAGAGAACGCCCCACCAAAGTTTGAGGTTTTGATCAGTTTGAGCGGTAGGCATTAGAGCAGGTGAGCCAGCAAAGACAGCACAGTGACGACCACCCCTTGCGGTGTGGGAGCGGTATCCCCTATTGTATAGCGATCGCCCTAGGACAACCCTTGATCTGGGGGTTGCTGCTGTTATTCCTCAGCCATTGCCATCACAGGAAATGATTTGGGCAGCAGGGTCGAGGAAACATGACGCGTCACCGGTTGATGTAAACGAATTAACTGTGCCAAAGTTGACTTCAGGTGAGTCCGCGGCACAATCACATCCACAAAGCCGCATTTCTGGACAAATTCGGCGGTTTGGAAGTCATCGGGAAGTTTTTCCCGCAGCGTTTGCTCAATAACCCGCCGCCCCGCAAAGGCGATCGTTGCTTTTGGCTCGGCAATAATAATATCCCCTAACATGGCAAAGCTAGCCGTCACGCCCCCAGCAGTGGGATGGGTCAAGACGGGGATATAAAGCAGACCTGCACTGCGATGCCGTTCGAGGGCAGCAGCCGTTTTCGCCATTTGCACCAAGCTGAGCATCCCTTCTTGCATGCGGGCACCGCCAGAGGCACAGACAATCACAAGGGGAATCTGCTCCCAAGTGGCCCGTTCAATCAGGCGGGTGATTTTCTCGCCGACCACGCTGCCCATGCTACCGCCCATGAAGGCAAAGTCCATCACCCCTAAGGCAACCGGCAGCCCCTCCAGTTGGCCGAGGCCGGTTTGTACGGCATCCTTGAGACCGGTTTTCTCTTGATACTCCCGCAGGCGATCGCTATAGGGCTTGCGATCCTTAAATTGCAAGGGGTCACAACTGACCAAATTTTCATCGAGGGGGCGCCATGTGTGGGGGTCAATCAGTTGTTGGATACGCTCACTACTGCTGACGCGATGGTGATGGCCGCACTCTGGGCACACCAGTTGATGGCTATGCAGATCTTTGCTGTAGATCATGACGCCACAGGCTTCGCACTTTGTCCAGAGACCATCAGCGATCTCCCGCTCTGGCTGCATGGGGGTCAAGGCGGTTTCTTTACGGCGATTTGCAAACCAATCAAATAAAGACATTGTAGAAAATTCCCTTTAACGTTGAGGTCTCAAATAGCACGTTTGTATGGGTCTCTCTCAGGAGCGTCCACTAAGAATAATTACTTATCATGCCACTTTGTTGCATTTTTGCAATATATCGCACAAGTTTGAGAAATTATGCAAGGGGCTGTGGCGAAATCACCGATCCAAGGGGAAGTTCGGTGTCACAATAAAAGGGAGTTAACAATTCGCAGCGTAGCACTGGGTTGAATCTATGTCCATGGTTGCAGTCGTGGTGGCGATCGCCATCTTGGGAATCTTGATTTTTGTCCATGAGTGGGGGCACTTTATCGCTGCCCGCAGCCAAGGCATTCATGTCAACCGCTTTTCTATTGGGTTTGGCCCGATCCTCTGGAAGTTTCAAGGCAAGGATACGGAGTACGCCCTGCGCCTGATTCCCCTAGGGGGCTATGTGGGATTCCCAGACGATGACCCCAATAGCAGCGTTCCCGCCAACGATCCCAATCTCCTGAGCAACCGGCCGATTTTGGATCGCGCCATTGTCATCAGCGCGGGGGTGATTGCCAACTTGGTCTTTGCCTATTTGCTACTGCTGGTGCAAGTGGGCGTCATGGGCATTAGTCAGGCCACCTACTATGAGGGTGTCCTCATTCCTGCCCTTGTCCCGGAAAGTAGCCTTGTGGCCACCAGAGCGGGCATTCAGCCGGGGGACTTGGTTTTAGCCGTGGATGGCCAACCCTTGGGTGCCGATGCCAATAGCTTACCAAACCTGATGCGAGCCATTCAGCAGCATCCGCAGCAACCCCTGACACTGACGATTCAACGTCAAGGGCACATCCAAGAGATTACCGTCACGCCAGAGGTGAGTGAGGATGGTCAAGCCCGGATTGGCGTTCAATTAGCCCCCCATGCCGACATTTACCGCGAACACACCTTAAACCCGATTAAATTAGTCACGGCGGCCGCGGCGGAGTTTCAGCGGGTGGTTGTGCTGACCCTAGAGGGGTTTCGCGAACTTTTCCAGCATTTTGATCAAGCGGCTCAACAGGTCTCAGGACCGGTGGCGATCGTAGCGATGGGCGCGGATATTGCCCGCTCCAATGCTGAACAGCTCTTTACCTTTACCGCCTTGATCAGTATTAACCTTGCAATTATCAATATTCTGCCCTTTCCAGCCCTTGACGGCGGTCAACTGCTCTTTTTACTGGTGGAAGCGCTGCGGGGTCGTCCCTTACCCAATCGCATTCAAGAGGGCGTCATGCAAACGGGGCTGGTGTTGCTCCTTGGACTGGGGATGTTCCTCATCGTGCGGGACACCGTGAACCTCACGGGCTTGGGCTGGGTACAGCAACTCTTTTAAGGGCTTCTATGGCGATTACCCGTCGTCTTGCGGCCAAGCAACAGCGAGCCTTGGAAATTCTCACCCGCCTCAAGCGCCTCTATCCGGATGCCACCTGTAGCCTCAACTTTGCCAATCCGCTGCAACTGCTGGTAGCCACAATTCTCTCTGCCCAATGCACGGATGAGCGGGTGAATCAAGTCACCCCGGCACTGTTTGCTCGCTATCGTGATGCCGAGGACTTTGCCATGGCTGATTTGGCTGAGCTAGAACAGTACATCAAGTCCACTGGTTTTTATCGCAATAAAGCCCGCCATATTCAAGGCGCCTGCCGCCGCATTGTCGAAGTCTATGGGGGTCAGGTGCCCAAGGTGATGGAAGATTTGCTTTCACTGCCGGGGGTAGCTCGCAAAACAGCCAATGTGGTTCTTGCCCATGGCTACGGCATTTTGGGGGGAGTGACGGTGGATACCCATGTCAAGCGGCTGAGTCGGCGGTTGGGGCTGACCCAAGAAACGGATCCCGTGAAAATTGAGCGGGACTTAATGCGCCTGATCCCCCAGCCCGATTGGGAAAACTGGTCAATTCGCTTGATTTACCATGGCCGCGCCGTTTGCCAAGCGCGCCAACCCCAGTGCGAAGGCTGTGAACTCATTGACTTGTGTGCCACAGGTAGGAAGCTGATACCAAAGTCATAGGGGATTTGCCATGAAAACCCTAACCACAACTACGGGCGAACAGCGTGTCACGCTCCACGGCCTCACTTGGCAGCAGTACCAACAGATTCTCAATGCTCTGCCGCAAACCCGTGCTGCCCACTTGATATTTGATTGTGGAACCCTTGAAATTACGATGCCCCTCGAAGAGCATGAGTTTGCCAGTGAGCTGATCGGTCTATTTTTGCGCATTCTGGTGGTGGAAACAGGACTGCGGCTGCGATCGCTGCGCTCAACAACCCTGTGGCGACCGGATCTGAAGCGAGGAGCAGAACCAGATAATGCCTATTACATCTACCATCAACCACAGGTGGCTGGCCGCAGCATTGATCTGAGCATTGATCCACCGCCTGATTTAGTGATTGAGGTGGACATGACCCATACCGATATCGATAAAAACCAGCTGTATGCGGCCTTGGGGGTACCGGAGCTATGGCGGTACAATGGTCGGGAATGGCAAATTTTCCAGTTGCGGGACGGATGCTATCAAGGGTGCGATCGCTCCCCTTTATTTCCATGGGTGCCCAAGGAATGCCTTTATCGCTTCTTGGCAGAGGCCAAAAGGGATGAGGTAGAGGCAGAGAAAAATTGGCGACGCTGGGTACAGGAACAACGGCCATGATGATTTATCGCCTCAATGCCCTTACAGATAACTACATTTTTTTGCTCCATGATCCGCAAACGGGGACAGCGGCAGTGGTGGATCCGGCAGAGCCAGAACCTGTTCTTGCCAAATTAGCGGAATTGGGAGCAACACTGACGGCGATCTTCAATACCCACCACCACTGGGATCATGTGGGTGCCAATCGTGCCCTGCGATCGCGCTTCCCCAATATCGAAGTCTATGGCAGCCGCGAAGATCAAGGCCGCATTCCAGAGCAAACGGTTTTTCTTAGTGCCGGCGATCGCGTGCCCTTTGGCGAACATGCTTTTGAGGTGCTGTTTGTTCCCGGCCATACCCGCGGTCACATTGCCTACTATGAGCCAGCAACGGGCGATCTGTTTTGCGGTGATACCCTCTTTGGCGGTGGCTGTGGTCGTCTTTTTGAGGGGACACCGGCACAGATGTTGGAGTCTTTGAATCGACTGCGGCAATTGCCGGAGCAAACGCGGGTCTGGTGCGCCCACGAATATACCCAAAAGAACCTCAGCTTTGCCCTGACAGTGGATGCCAATAATCCTGCCCTGCAAGAGCGCTATGCTCAAGTCTGTCGCGATCGCGCCCAAGGAAAAAGCACGATTCCCAGTACGATTGGCGTTGAAAAGGCAACGAATCCTTTTTTACGCTGTGAAGTCAGCACCATTCAAGCAGCAGTGGAGGCAACCACCCCCCTCCAAACCTTTACACGGTTGCGGGGTAAACGGGATCAATACTAGGTGCCTATTGAGCACATCAGAACGGTAATCTAGTTTTATATTCCTCTACCCCCAAAGCTGCGATGGCAGTTTCCTATCAGAGTCGCTTCTTGAGCTTTTGGCAACAGCAATGGCACCGTTGGCGGCAACACTGGCAACGCCAACTATGGCAAATTGAAAGCAGCCTCAGTGGCACGCTGCAGGTGATTGGCGCCATTCTGGCACAGGTTTGGCAGCGGGGACTCCCCCAACTCATGGGCAGCGTCTCTCGAATGCGTCAACGCCTCCTAGCGCAACCCACAGCGGCACCCCCTGCCGATGAAGCACTGCTAACTGTGATGTCTGCCCTCTCCCTGACGAAAGGGGAGGATGACTCTTGGGTGGTGGCGATCGCCCCCATTGCCCGCCCACTGACTTGGTGGCAGCGCTGGTTTCAACCCCCGTCCAAGACGTTACCACCACAGGATGCACCTTTGGCACAGCGGCAACCCTTTTACCTTGCCTGCGATCGCGCCGCAAAATCCCTATTGCTTGTGGATGAGGCTGCCCGTCCCTTGAAAATCTTCACCGCCACAGAACAGCGGCAAATTGAGCAACGCATTGCCTATGCCTTGGCAGTGTACTATCAGCACCTTCGGCAGTGGTATCGGCGACGGCATCACTGGCTCTGGGGTTGGCAGCAGCGATCGCTCAAAGCAGGCTCTAACCCACCGTCCTGTTTGGTGGGCAATTTTCTAGGGCAACTTCAGTTAACAGGTGCTAGTGAAGGGGATTTAGTCCTACCCACGGTGTCTCCCCTAACCGCTGCCCTCCGCTGGTTGCGATCGCGCCTTCCCTTCGGCCGCAAAAATACGCTGTCCCAAGGGCGGGTACAGGGGATTGCCACCCTTCTAGAAACCCAGCAGATGGTGCTCATCGGCACCGATAACGAGATTCTTTATACCCTCACCCCTGCCCAACAGGCGCAAGTTCTGGCTTGGATTGAACGCCATCTCAATCCCTTCAAGCTGCCCTTCCCAGACTGGCTGAGTCAACTCTCCTATTGGCTAGGGGGATTCCAACCCCCAGTGGTGGCAGCCGTAAATTCACCGCTATTGGCGGCTACGGATCCTTTGCCAGTCTTTTCTCCCGTGGAGACCCTTCTTAGCCTAGGCAGTCGCTCTGATTCCCTAGCCCATTCGCCACCCTCAGAAACTGCGGCCACCAGTGTCCCTCCAAATCCAGAGCAGTTAATTCTTGATGTGGATGCTGCCCTGATTGGCTATGAACTCCACTGGTTTGAACGGCTCCTGCTGTGGTGCGATCGCCTGTTTCTCTGGATTGAAGAACACCTGATTCGTTTGGGTCGTTGGCTCTTGCAGCAGTGGCAACGCTAGCGGTTCTCAATCTGACGAATTGCGTCCATCATTTCGTTGTAGGACTGCATATTCCCCTGTTGGCGATAGAGTTCAGCGGCTTGGCGCAGATCCGGTAGGCTCGCTTTGGAGTTCTGTTCAAGGAGATACGTTACACCCCGCACCGCAAAGGGGATGGGATCTTTGGGGGTGAGTTGCGTCAAGGCCGTCCAACTGGGGCGACTGAGGGCATAATCTCCCATGAGAAAAGCCGCAATTCCCCGCAGCAAATGATAGTCGGTGCTCTTGGGATTGGCGGCAATGAGACGATCAAACACGGGGATACTGCGGCGAAAATCGCCACTGAGAAACAGCGCCAAGGATTGAATCATCTGTAGATCGCTGTTGTTGGGACTGAGGGCAAGGGCGCGATCGCTATCCGCAACGGCAGTACCAAAGTTGCCGAGGAGCAAATTCAAAAAGCTACGGATGCCATAGGCTTCGGTGTACTGGGGATTGAGGGCGATCGCCTTGGCAATGTCCTGCTGAATCGTGCCGGGGCGTTCAGCCATATTGCGGACAAACGTATCCAGCATCGGGGTGGGCGGGTTGGGGGGAAAGGCATCCTTGAGAATAGGGTTACCTTGGGTCAGACGACTCAGGTACTTGGTTCCCAGTTCTTCACCGAGCTGATTAAAGTCTTGGTGAGGCACAAGGGCAAACATTTGCGCTACGGCCCGTCCCAGATAGGCTTCACTGTAGTTGGGATTGAGGGCGATCGCCTGGGTATAGTTGTCAATGGCGGCGGCAAAATTCTTGCGTTGGAAGTGCTCCTCAGCGGCGAGGAAATAGTCCGCTGCTTTCAGGGGGGTCGGGGCAGGCAGAACCGTGGTTTCCCGCGACGGTGTGGCCAAACTCAAGTAGGTATTGATGGGAATGCCGAGATTAAAGCCGCGTTTCACAAAGACAGTACTGGAGCCACTGCCCTCCTGCACAAGGGTAGAAGCAATATCGGCACTGCCATGAACCCCAATTAAACGGCCATTTTCATCGAGGACAGGGCCGCCACTCATCCCCGGCAAGGTGGGATTGCTATAGACCAAGGCATAGCCATCTTGAATCGGACGCGAGGCATTGGCCGTCAACCGCCCCTCGGTAAATTGATAAATGCCCCCCAGAACCGAGGCCTCCTGAGCAGGAAAACCAGCCACAAAAACGGGCATGCCCTCCACTGCCTCTACGGAGTTTCCCAGTGTGGCAAGGGTGTAATCGCGGTTGCTTTCAATTTCCAGCGTGGCCAGATCAACGCCGGGCAAGCGACGAATGGAATTGGGTCGCATGGCATAGCGCTGACCATCAACCGTTTTCACCGTGTACTGGCCGGCCTTTTCAACCACATGGTAGGCGGTGAGGATAACGTAGGTACTGCCCTTGCGCTGCAGTAGGATACCTGAGCCGTGGCTGTTGGCACCTTCAATGAGCACGGTGATATTTTTGGCAATGCGGGCAACTTCTGTAACGCTCACCCCTTGAGCCGGAAAAGGCTGAGCAATATGGACGGTGGCGATCGCCATTCCTACCAATGACCAACTGTGCCAGCGCCCCATCGGGATGCCTCCAAGCAGACTCTAGCCCCACGATAGCCTATTTCTCAGGGATTCTAGGTAGAGCCAAGGGACAGTTGAACGGCGGTAATCGCCTCCACCAAGGGCGATCGCAAGGCAGCGATATACTCTGGCCAGCCAATGAGAATTGGTTGCTGATGGGCAAGGGTCTGTCCCTGTAACCCCGTAGCATCAAAGCGCAAGGGATTTCCCTGCAAGTCGGTGCACACCAAACCTGCTGCCGTTGCTAAAGCCAAGGGGGCGGTGGTGTCCCAGAGCTTCACCCGCTGATTTAAGTAAAGGTAGAGTCCCGCCCGTCCCAAAATCACTTCAATCACCTTGAGGCCAAAACTGCCCAGAAAGCGAAATTCCACTTGGGGCAACACCTGATGAATTGCATCGCCGTAGGTGCGGTAGTCGCGATAGCCAATCATGATCGGGCAATGGTCTTCATTAGGAGAGGGCGGGCAAACGGGTAAGAGGGGGACAGGGGGGCCACCACTGCTCATCTGAAAGAGTCCCCAATCTTTACCGCCATAGTAGAGGTGATCCAGATTGGGAGCATAGATCCAACCCGCCACTGGACTGTAGTGCGCCAGCAGGCCCACCATGAGGGCGTAACCTTGGCGATGGTGAATCAGATCATCCGTGCCATCGAGGGGATCAATCAGCCAGTAGCGATTTTTCGGTTCTTGAAAGATCGCTTGGGAGTCAGCATTTTCTTCGCTGATGATGCCATCCTCAGGAAACCAAGCGCGAAATTTCTGACTTAGCAGCCGATCCAAGAAGCGATCAATACTGGTGGCAAAGTCTTGGCGTCCCTTTTCAATGACCTCAAAGGGTTGCTGTGCCAGTTGCCGTGCCCGCTGCCCCGCTTGGCGCAGAAGTTGATTGATCTGCCAGATTTGGCTAGAGGTCAGGGGGGGAGAAGTCATCATTTGAGGTCCAGCCGTCCACTTTCCTTCAGTTTGGCGTTAAAGACCAGCGGCTCCTGTAGCGATCGCTGCTTTAGCTGTTCCAGAATTGCTGCTTCAACCCGCCGCGCCACCTGTTTTAGCAGTTTCGGTTGCGTCAATGGATCGGCACTTGCCCATGCAGTGCGTTCGGCCTCGGTCATTTGCTCCCTGACATCAATGGCATTTTCCCACTGGGGGCGATCGCGATCGTTGCCGAGGGGGACGGTTCCCAATTCCGCTAGCCACTGTTGTTTTACAGCTTCTAGCCACGGGCGATCGGGACGTTCGATGGCGATCGCCTTATAGCCACGACACTGCTGGGGACAACGCACAAGGTGTTGCAGCAAACTCAGTCGCATATCCCGCGAATAGCCAATATACTGTACGCTGCCAGTGGCATCAAAAATGGCATAGAGACCGATCGCCCCCTTAAGATCCGGTGCTACCCGGCCTGCATCATCAATGTAGGGATGGAAGGGCAATTCAGCCAAAGTCGGCGCAGGAAAGCTCATGTTGGCAGGGGTGGCTCATCTTTGCGTGCTTCACCCTCAGTATGCCCTATCTGTGGATGTGTGGCAGGAGTGGGAGATTTGGTATGGGCCCGTTGGCGCAATTGTTGTGCCCGTTGGTGCAGTTTTTGAAAGTAGTCGGTGCTGGTAATTTCGGCAACGGATTTCTTTCGCTTTTCTTGGTCAATTTCGATTTTTAGTTCACTCAGTTCCTCCTCCAGTTGATCTTGGCGCTGCTCTACCGCCTGTGCCATGTCCAAAAAGACTTGGGCAAGTTCTGCCATGTCATCACTCCCTTGAGCATAGTGCCTGAGAACTCTGGGATCAAGCTGGTTAAACTGATCATGCTTGAGGGCGTGGGCAGCACTGACAAGGGTACGAATCGGCTTAGTAATCGAAGGAGCCACAATCAGGGAAATGAGAATGACCCCAACACAGACATTGCTTTCAGTTTGGTTGTAGAGCACCACCATCCCCATCGGTAATAGGGAAATCAGCAGCATCACCAGCAGCAGCCGCCCCGAAATTGACCACAAAAGCCTTGACCAACCCTGTTGCCACCGAAGCATAGATCCACTCAAGCTAGAATGGGAATCTTGATCAAACCACCACTGTTCCAGCCTAGTGCGAACGAAGGATATTGGGCGATGTTTTGGACAACTCGGCTATGGCAACGCCGCTGGTCTGCTTGGCTCCACCCTTGGCGGGGGATGGATTGGCTCCTTTTAATTGCCGTATGGCTGATTACGCTGTTGGGGGCAGTGGCGATTCACAGTGCCGAGCTGCACATTGGCGAAAAGGATGGCTTCCAACATCTGGCGATCGCGGGCGTGGGGACGATTTTGCTTTTCCTACTGGCACGGGTGCCGACATCGGTCTTTATCTCAGTCCATTGGTGGGTCTATGGTATCAGTTGTGCCCTTCTACTGGCTGTGAGCTTATTTGGTGTGGAAGCTAACGGTGCCCAAAGTTGGCTGCCCATTGCGGGCTTTAACCTCCAGCCTTCAGAATTTGCCAAAATCTCGATCATCCTCACCCAAGCTGCCCTTCTCCAGCGGGTGCCTGCCAATGGCCTCAGGGGTATTCTACGGGTGTTTGCGGCAACGGTCTTGCCCCTAGGGTTGATTTTATCCGAACCTGATTTGGGGACCTCCCTTGTCTTTGGCGCCATCACCTTGGGCATGCTCTATTGGGCCAATGCCCGTTTGGGCTGGATTGTGCTGATGCTCTCCCCGTTGGTGGCGGCCATTCTCTTTGCCCTACCGCTGCCCTATGCACTCAATCTGGTGCTGTGGTTCCTGTGGACATTAGGGATGGGGGTTGTGGCATGGCAAAACCTGCCCTTGGGGTGGATTGGGGCGATCGGCGGCATTGTTCTGAACCTTTCAGGGGCAGGACTGGGTCAATTGCTGTGGAGTGTTCTCAAGGACTACCAAAAAGACCGCCTCTTAATGTTTTTAGATCCCGATAAGGATCCCTTGGGGGCGGGCTATCACCTGATCCAATCCCGCATTGCCATTGGTGCGGGTGGACTGTGGGGGCGAGGGCTGTTTCACGGCACGCAGACACAATTGGGGTTTATCCCTGAGCAGCACACGGACTTTATTTTCTCCGCCATCGGTGAGGAATTAGGCTTTTTGGGGGGGCTGCTGGTTTTAGGACTGTTTTGGTTGATTGGCCTGCGGCTATTGCAAATTGCCAATAGCGCCCGCAATGATTTTGGCTCGCTCCTAGCCATTGGTCTCTTTGCAATGCTGATGTTCCAAGCGGTGGTCAATATCGGCATGACCATGAACCTATTTCCTGTGACGGGTATTCCCTTGCCCTTCCTCAGCTATGGCCGTTCTGCCCTTTTGGCAACCTATATTGGTTTGGGGCTAGTGCAATCGGTGGCCAATCATTGCCCGCGATCGCGCTACTGAAGTCAAGCACCCTTTGTTAAAATTCATGAAGATTGCCCATAGCAGTGAAATCCCATGAGCGAGTCCCCAGAACCCACGCCCTCCCCTGTCGAGCAGCCCAGTTATGTCAAATTGGCCATGCGGAACATGGTACGCAAGGGGGGCAAATCTCTGACCCATTTTGCCCTCACCAGTATCGGTCTGTTGGCGTTGTTGGTGGGCTTGTCCTACCTCACCCGCTAGTGAGAACACAGCAAAAACAAATGACGGTTACCGTCTATCTAGAACTTCACGATCCTTCCCTGAGCAATGAGGTGGCAGAACTTCCTTGGCAAGTGTGGTTTCGCACGTGGATTGCCATGGTTGAACCAAACCAAGGTAAGGCCTATGAGGTAACACTGCGTTTGACGACGGATGCTGAAATTCAGGTGCTTAATCATCAGTATCGCGATCGCGACACCCCTACGGATGTACTCGCCTTTGCCACCCGTGACTACGGGCTTCCTCTGCCCCCTGCAGAACCAGAGTACCTAGGGGACATTATTATTTCTGGCGACACCGCCCGAAAGCAAGCCAGAGAAGGGGGGTATTCTCTATCCATAGAAGTGACTTGGCTGGCTTGCCATGGCCTCCTCCATCTTTTGGGCTGGGATCATCCCGATGAGACGCAATTGGCGCGCATGCTTGCCCAGCAGGCTGAGTGTCTTAGGGCAGTGGGTCTTGCCCCTCCCTATTCTCCCGATGATCCATAGGAACGAAATCCCAAAGGATGTGCTTAAATGGAAGGCGTTAACAGCCAAATTTTTTGAAAAACTTTTTAAGGTGTATGGAATCCAGCGTCAACACTTAAAGACCAATGTTTGGTGTGATGGGTAACGTTATGACACAAAAAGTTCTTGCCACCTACGCTGAGAAAACATCAGGGATAACCATACTGCGACAGCGCTCCTACCGTGTGGCGCCCTCTTTACTGAATAGTTTCCGTTATGCATGGGCGGGAGTGGTCTATGCCTTTCAAACTCAGCGCAATTTTCGGATTCACACCGCAGTTGGTCTTAGCGCGATCGCCCTCAGTGGTCTGTTAAAACTTCCCCCCGTTGAGGTGGCAGTGATTTTGCTCACGATTGGTGTTGTCATGGGGCTAGAGCTGCTGAATACGGCTCTTGAAGCGGTGGTGGATCTCACCGTTGGTAAGCAATATCATGATCTCGCTCGCATTGCCAAGGATTGTGCCGCTGGTGCGGTTCTGCTCAGCGCGATCGCAGCGGTGGGGGTGGCGATGGCCTTAATTGTGCCGCCCTTGGTTTATCCGATTGTGGGAACGTTGCTATAAACTTGTCATCCAATCAGGAGGGGCTAAACATTAAAGCGGAAGAGCATCACATCCCCCTCCTGCACAACATAATCTTTACCTTCACTGCGGACTAGGCCTTTTTCCTTAGCCACCGTCATGGACTGACAGGCCACTAGGTCTGCGTAGCTCACCGTCTCAGCGCGAATAAAACCCCGCTCAAAGTCACTGTGAATAACGCCTGCGGCTTGGGGGGCTTTGGCACCCGCTGGAATCGTCCATGCTCGGGTTTCCTTAGGCCCTGTAGTAAAAAAGGTTTGCAGACCCAGCAACTTGTAGGTTGAGCGAATCAGCGATCGCAAGCCCCCTTCAGTGACCCCCAAGCTAGCAAGATATTCAGCGCGATCGCCCTCGGGCAAATCCACAAGTTCAGCCTCCACCTGAGCCGAGACAATCACCACCTCCGCCCCCTCCTGCTGGGCAATCTCCTGAACCGCCGCTGTCCATTCATTGCCAGTGGCCAAATCCTGCTCAGCCACATTAGCGGCATAGATCACGGGCTTACGGGTGAGCAATCCCAGAAAGCGAATGGCGGCTTCTTCGTCCTCCGTCAGTTGACACAGACGAGCAGGCTGTCCCTCATTGAGCACGCCAAGGAGCTTTTCAAGAGCCGTGAGTTCAATCTGTGCCTCTTTTTGCGATCGCGCTGCCTTACGGGTACGTTCAATCCGTTTTTCAATTTGCGCTAAATCTGCCAGTGCCAACTCTAAGTTAATGACCGCAATATCCTCGACAGGATTGACGCGACCTGCCACGTGGACAATATCCTCATCTTCAAAGCAGCGCACCACGTGCACAATGGCATCCACCTCGCGAATATTGGCCAAGAACTGGTTGCCCAATCCTTCCCCTTTGCTGGCTCCCTTCACCAAACCCGCAATATCCACAAACTCTACCCGTGTCGGCACGATCTGCGCTGATTGGGAAATTTTTGCCAATACCTCCAGCCGTTCATCGGGGACGGCCACCACACCGACATTGGGTTCAATCGTACAAAACGGAAAATTGGCCGCCTCGGCCTTGGCATTGGCCACAAGGGCATTAAACAGCGTTGATTTGCCCACATTCGGTAGGCCGACAATTCCCGCGCGTAACATCAGACCCTACAACCTCATTCTCAAGGGAAGACATTTCCCAGCCATTGCACCCAAAAATGGGAAGGTTAATTTTCAATAACACTCCAACTTATCAGAAATTCCAGCCCTAGGCAACTACGGGCACACTCAAAACCGCTGTCAGAGAAGAATCGGCAACAAAAATAAAAGAGGCAACCCTTGATGAGTGCCTCTAAGTGCTCTGTGCCTAAATGGGAGGCTCTAGGGATTCACTGCCCTAGGCATCAAAGTAGAGGGTGAATTCATAGGGGTGAGGACGCAGGGACATGGGAATCACTTCTGTGTCCAGCTTGTACTGAATCCAGTTGAGGATAAAGTCTTCGCTAAAGACACCGCCCGCTGTGAGGAAGCTATGATCCTTTTGCAGGTTTTCCAGAGCCGCCATGAGTGAACCGGGGGTGGAGGGAATTTTGGCCAGTTCTTCGGGGCTGAGGTCATAGATATCAACATCCAAGGGGCTACCCGGATCAATTTGATTCTTGATGCCATCAATCCCTGCACACAGCATCGCCGCAAAGGCAAGGTAGGGGTTACTTGTGGCATCGGGGCAACGAAACTCTAGGCGCTTCGCTTTGGGATTGGGACCAGTGAGAGGAATCCGCACAGAGGCAGAGCGGTTGCCTTGGGAATAGGCAAGGTTCACGGGGGCTTCAAAGCCGGGAACCAGTCGTTTGTAGGAGTTCGTTGTCGGGTTGGTAAAGGCCAACAGCGCTGGGGCGTGTTTGAGAAGACCCCCAATATACCAAAGTGCAATTTGGCTCAAATTGGCGTAGCCCTCACCCCAAAACAGCGGTTGACCATCTTTCCAAATCGACTGGTGAGTGTGCATCCCCGAACCGTTGTCGTTGAAGACGGGCTTGGGCATAAAGGTTGCCACTTTACCGTGCTTGCGGGCAACGTTCTTGACGCAGTACTTATAGGTCATCAGCCAGTCGGCAGCTTGAATGAGAGTGCCAAAGCGGAAACCCAACTCGCACTGACCTCCTGTGGCCACTTCGTGGTGATGTTTTTCAATGGGCACACCGCACTTGGCCATCGTTAAGAGCATTTCTGTCCGCAGGTCTTGCAGTGTATCCGTCGGCGCAACAGGGAAGTAGCCCTCTTTGCCACGGATTTTGTAGCCAAGGTTGCCCCCTTCTTCTTCGCGGCCAGTGTTCCAAACACCTTCAATACTATCAACGTAGTAGTAGCCAGACTTTTGGTTTTGGTCGTAGCGAACGTCATCGAAAACAAAGAACTCGGCTTCGGGGCCAAAGTAGGCCGTATCACCAATGCCGGTGGCTTTTAGGTACTCAATGGCACGGGTGGCAATGGAGCGCGGGCAGCGATCGTAGAGTTCTCCGGTGCGTGGATCTTTGATGGTGCAAATCATGCTCAGGGTGGGTTCTTTCATGAAGGGGTCTTCCCACGCCGTATCCGGATCCGGCACCATCACCATGTCGGATTCGTTGATCGCTTTCCAACCGCGAATACTGGAGCCGTCGAAGGGCACACCCTCGGTAAATGAACTTTCGTCAATTTGGCTCTTGTGAACCGTCAGGTGTTGCCACGTGCCGGGCATGTCAATAAATTTCAAGTCGATTAGCTCGTACTTGCTGTTGATCAAATTCAAGATTTCTTGGGGCGTTGCCATGTATAGGTTACTCCTTCTGTATTGGGCGCACCGCAGCGACAATCTATGGTAGAAAGTTGCCCCAGTTAATTTTTGTATCGGAGGCTACCAAAATTTCGGTGTTTGCTCCCTAGCGGGAGGTAGCAAGGCGCTGTTTGGGATATAACAGGGGCATGATCAGTAATCCCAAGCCCAGTCCCGCGATCGCCCCAAAGGGAAAGACAATCCAATTGGAATAGCCCCAGACGCCATAGTGTTGCAGTGCCCACTCAAGGGGATAAAACAGCATTAACAACACCGCCACTAAAAAGCCCCCCAGACCATACTGCGGCAGCCAGTACCACTCGCGAGCAGTGGTGGAACGCTCAATCCACCAACGGGTCAAAAGAACCCCCAGAAGGGTGCCATAGCAGCGCATACACACCGCCATTTTCCAAGGGGGAGCGAGCATCAAGCCCATTTCTGGCTGCGGACATACATGATTGCCCATCGTGTAGATAATGTGGGCAATTTTAGGCAAGAAAAGAAAATGACTAGCGGCCAAGAAAGGCGCAAACAAAGGACCTAGAATCAGTGCCGCCAGAATGACATCAGGCCATAGGGGAAAAAGCGATCGCCACCGCACCATTGGATGTTAGAAATGATACAAAATGATAAACAACCCCCTAGAATTTAACAAATTGTTCACAGCAAGGGCAATCAGTGATTGGGCAGAGCGGCGAGATAGAGATGATCCCTCCACACAGGAATGCTGCTTAATCTTGTCCTCAACCACTCTGCTACGTCATTAAGAAGTTTAGGAGGCTAAGGCCGCCTTGGTCACAGTTGTCAGTGAGGCTGTGTTCTTAACCGTCTCTAAGCGCGGTGAATTCCCCATGAGGGAGGCAGCAAAGAGTTGCCGGTACAGTTGCCCCATCTGGAGGGCGATCGCTTCCCAGTTGAAGAGGGCTTGCACCCGCTCGCGGCCATTTTCCCCAAGGGTACGCGCCCAAGCTGGATTAGCCAAGATACGCTGAATGGCCTTGGCCAAGGCGGTGGCATCCTGAGGCGGCACCAGTAGCCCTGTTTCCTCGGGAATCACCGTGAATTGCAGGCCCCCAACCGCAGAGGCAATCACCGGCGTGCCACAGGCCATCGCTTCAATGGCCACCAAGCCAAAGGGTTCATAGTAGCTGGGCACAACGCAGACATTGGCAGCACTGTAGTAAACCGCCAAGCGCTCATGGTCAATTTGCCCGACAAAGGTCACGCGATCGCCCAAGTTGTACTCCTGCACTAATCCTTCAATGCGCCGCCGTTCGGCACCATCACTGCGCTGCGGATCACTCCCCCCCACAAGCAGTAACCGCCCTTGGGGCACTTGAGCCATCGCTGCCACCAGCGTTTCAATCCCTTTGCGGCGATCAAAGCGACCCACATAGAGCACAATCGGCTCATCGGCAGGCAAATTCAGTTGGGCACGGGCATCGGCCACGGGGTAAAAGAGATGCAAATTCGTGCCACAGGGAATCAGACGTGTTTGCCCTGCCTTGGAGACCCAACGCCGTAGGTAGGCTTCCTCTTGGGGGCTAGTCACAATCACACAGTCGGCATTTTCAAGGATGGCTTTTTCCACCATGAGGCGGGTTTCATCCCGTTGGGCTTGCTCGGAAGCCACTTGATATTTGACAACCCCCAAGGAATGGTAGGTGTGCAGCCATTGGAAATTCAACTCCTGACGCAACTGCCAACCCACCCAGCCAGAGAGCCAGTAATTGGTGTGGATCAGGGGATAGCCATATTTGGCATGGTAAGCCTTGAAGGCTTCGACAAACTTCGGCAAGGTCTCAAAGAGTTTCTCACGCGGAATATAGGTCAGAGGGCCTGCCTCGAGGCGAATGGTGCGACAGTGGGGGCTATGTTCAATGACATCGGGGTCATCGGGATGGATTTTGCGGGTAAACATATCCACGTGCCACCCGGCTGCCGCGAGGGCTTCCCCCAATTGCCGTACATAGATATTTTGGCCGCCAGCGGATTCATGGCCGACATCAGCGGCGGGATCCCCATGCACAGAAATCAAGGCAATGGGTTGACGGGCAGGCACCTGCGGTTGGGGCATGGCAAACGCCCGAGGAAGTGTATTTTTTGCTGTACGGGTTGATAATGCTTGCATAAATACACCTTTTGAATAACGGTCAAAGAAACACTTTTGCACAGGGTTCAGGGATACACCTAACTGGCCAGCAGTTCAATCGTCCCCCTACGATGTCCATTATGGACAAAGGTGTCGGCGAGAACGGTATCATAGACTGCTTCATACTCGCTCACCATCCGTTCAACACTGAACCGCTGCCAAACATAGTCTCGACAGGCCATGCGATCCAGTTGCGGCACTTGGGCAACAGCCGCCACACATTCGTCAACGGAGTGACACAGAAAACCGGTTTTGCCGTGCTCAATCACTTCAGGCGCTGCCCCCTTGGCGATCGCCACCACTGGCGTACCGGCTGCCATGGACTCAATCATCACTAGGCCAAAGGGTTCCTGCCACGTAATCGGAAAGAGCATGGCGATCGCCCCACCTAGGAGAGCATTTTTGGTTGGATGATCTGCTTCGCCGATAAATTGGATAAATTCACCATCAATGTGGGGTTCAATCAATTCCTTGAAGTAGTCGCGATCCACCCGATCCACTTTGCCGGCCATCCGCAGGGGGATGCCCACTCGCTTAGCAATTTCAATGGCATGGTGAGGGCCTTTTTCCGGGGAGAGCCGTCCCAAGAAGGCCAAATAGGGTGGATCGCTGGGCTGGGAATAGAAGTGATGGGTTTCCACGGCAATGGCGTTATAGACCGTGGCAATGTAGTTCAAATCCCGTAGTTGCCGCTGGGAATGGGAAATACTGACATAGTTTTGGTTGCGATATTGGCTGAAAATGCGCTCATTATCCGTCGTAAAGCGACCATGGAGCGTGTGAACAACGGGTGTTTTCACCAGACTGGCGTAGGGTAAAGCCGTATAGCCCACATGGGAATGGATGACATCAAATTCATTGGCACGACTAAAGACTTCTCCCAGTTGCAGAGCTTCATAGACGGCATATTCCTGCACATTGGGATCGAGGCGAATGGCGTGGGGATAGGTAGAAACCAATTTGGCTTGGGTAATGGAATCGCCACTGGCAAACAGCGTGACCTCGTGCCCTCGCTTGACTAACTCTTCTGTGAGCAGACTCACCACCAACTCCACACCCCCGTAGGCTGGCGGCGGTACCCGTTCCCACAGGGGAGCGATTTGAGCAATGCGCATACAAGCCTCCTCGAACAATACGGTTGGTCACCGCTGCCTTGATGCTAATCGCGCGATTGACTCAGCAGCATGGCTGCCTCAACGGTACGCAATCTCACTGAAAAAGACCAAGGGGGTAAATCCCTACCTGAAACTTCGGGAATCCGTACTATTATTTGTTATTGTCGCTACATTTTGGCAGTATAAATCAAGATATAATCTTGGGTTTGGCTTGAAGCTTTCGAGATAGAACTCACTTTTTCCAGTGAGAGAAAAGGCTCTCGTCTAAACACCCCACTGATCGCTATTCTATGAGCAGGTGCTGCCCCTTTCACGTTTTCTCAAATTTTAGTCGCAATCGTTCATGGATATTCAACTGATTCAACTCTTTGTTAACGGATTGGCGGTGGGCAGTATTATTGCCCTCGCAGCAGTGGGTTTGACGCTCACATTTGGGATTTTGCGCCTGCCCAATTTTGCCCACGGCGACTTTATGACGGCGGGAGCCTACCTAACGCTGGTGGCTAATGCAACAGGACTGGATATTTGGCTCTCAATGGCGATCGGTGGCTTGGGAACGGCAGGGTTGATGCTCCTGAGTGAGAAGCTCCTGTGGCAGCCGATGCGCGATCGCCGGGCAACTTCCACCACACTGATTATTATTTCCATTGGTCTGTCGTTTCTGCTGCGCAATGCTGTGATTCTCATCTGGGGCAGTGAAAACCAAACCTATCGGCTGCCAGTGATGCCTGCCCTTGATTTTTGGGGCGTGAAAATTATTTACTCGAAGGTGATTGTCATGATTTTGGCGGTGGTGGCGATCGCCACTGTGCATTTGATCCTGCAACGCACCAAGGTGGGCAAAGCCATGCGAGCCGTAGCCGATGATCTCGACTTGGCGCGGGTTTCGGGGATTGATGTCGAGTGGGTGGTGCTGTGTACTTGGCTCTTGGCGGGGGTGCTCACGGGGGTGGCCGGGGGTCTCTATGGCCTGATTACCGCTGTGCGGCCAACGATGGGCTGGTTTTTGATCTTGCCCCTGTTTGCTAGTGTAATTCTCGGTGGCATTGGCAATCCCTATGGGGCGATCGCTGGCGCCCTGATTATTGGCGTGGCTCAGGAGATGAGTACCCTGATGATTCCTTCTGAATACAAGCTGGCCGTTGCCCTAGTGATCATGATGGCGGTGCTTTTAGTACGTCCCCAAGGGCTATTTCGTGGCACGCTCAGTTAGTGTTCTTAGGAGAAGTCCCCTGAACCTTTACACCCTTGAAGCCCTTGTGGCTACCATCAATGCTGCGCCCCAAGACTGGCGCCCTTTGGTGTTTACCAATGGCTGTTTTGACCTGATCCATGCGGGTCATGTCCGCTATCTGGCAGCAGCCCGTGCCCTAGGCAAACGCTTGGTGGTGGGCTTGAATAGCGATCGCTCCGTGGCAACTCTAAAGCCAAAACGGCCAATTATTCCCGAACAGCAGCGGGCAGAGGTGCTTGCTAGTTTACGATCAGTAGATGCGGTGGTGCTATTTAGCGATCGCACTGCCACGAGCCTGATCGAGGTTCTCCAACCGGAGATCTACGTCAAGGGGGGCGATTACCAACTGGAGACCCTACCGGAAGCGGCGGCTGTGCAGCGCTATGGTGGTCGCATTGAACTCATTCAAGTAGAGGTTCCCAGTTCGACAACGGCGATCGTCCAACGCATTTTAGAGTTGCATGGGGAGGAGTCACCGGGCGCATGGTCACCACAGAACCAGCCTTAGCCGATTTACGGGAGCAGTTGTACAACGGCAACGAAAAATCCCAACTGGCCGCCATGAGCACCCTGAGTACGGCAGGCAGTGAAGGCTATCACCTCTTGCAGGAATTCCTCAAAGACAGTGCCACCTTTTCCCCCCCACCCGCCCCTTGGATCCGCGGTCAGGCCTATCGTCTCCTATTCCACAGCCCAGAAGCCTCTGTGCAAGCCTTTTTGCAACAACACTATCCCCAAGGGGTGATCCCGCTGCGCTCCGATCGCGGGGTGGACTATCAGGAACTGGCTGAACTCCTAGTGGCCGAAAAATTTGAAGCCGCCGATCGCCTGACGACGCAAAAGCTCTGTGAACTGGCGGGTCCTTTGGCACAAAAACGCCGCTGGCTCTACTTTACGGAGGTGGAGCAATTCCCGATTGTGGATTTACAAACCATTGATCAATTGTGGCTCGCCTTTTCCTTGGGTCGCTTTGGCTATTCGGTGCAACGGCAACTGTGGCTAGGCTGCGGTCAAAACTGGGATCGGCTGTGGGAGAAAATTGGCTGGCGGCAGGGCAAGCGGTGGCCGCGCTATCCGAATGAATTTATCTGGGACTTGAGTGCCCCGCGCGGACATTTACCCCTGACCAATCAACTGCGGGGCGTACAGGTGATCAACGCCCTGCTCAATCATCCCGCTTGGACAGCCTAGAATGGGGGTAGCAACAAGCGTAGCAGCAGTGGTGAGGTGGCAGCGATGAAAAAGAATATTCAGCGATTCATGGTGGCGATCGCCTTGATTATTGGCATCAGTGGCACAGTCATTCCACCCCAAGTCGTGGCTCAAACCAGTGGCGGCCTATTGACTGCTGAGCAAATGAAAAAACTCAATCTCAGTGTTGAGCAAAAACAGGCCGTACTGCGGCTAACCCTGCGCACCAACGATCGCATCCTCAAGATCCTTGATCGCGACCAGCAGCGCATCTTTCGCAATGCCATCAAACAGGGGAAATCTACCGGTGAAGCCATGGACGCCGTTTCGTTGCGCCCTGATCAAAAGACACAACTCTCGAAGGTGATGCAGGATACCCGCGTCGAAATGCTGACAATTCTCACCCCTGAGCAAGTGAAGCAACTGCAAGGATCTCGCTAGCGTTATGAACGTTTTTGTCCTCTGTACCGGTCGCTGCGGTTCGGTCACGTTTGCCAAAGCTTGCACCTTCATCACCAATTTCAGCAGTGCCCATGAGTCGCGGACATTCCTGCTCGGTGAGGCACGTTTGGCCTACCCCGATCGCCACATTGAATTTGGATAATCCCCTTTCTTAGTTTTTGGGACGACTCGATCAAACCTATGGCGATCGCGCCTACTACGTTCACCTGCGGCGGGATGACCTCAGTGTTGCCCGCAGCTACCGCCAGCGCTATGGCCTCTGGATGATGAAAGCATACCGCGAGGGCATCTTGCTCCACTTGCCAGCCAATGCTGACCCCTTAGAGGTGTGTTTGGACGATTGCCATACGGTGAATAGCAACATTGAACTCTTTCTGCGGGACAAAACCCACAAAATGACGATTGATTTAGCGGACATTCAAACCGCTTTTCCTCAGTTTTGGGAATGGATTGGTGCTGAAGGGGATCTAGAGGCTGCCCCAGGTTGTTTTCAAACAAAGCATAATGCGGCTCACTTTATTCCAGCTACCGCCATTGATAGCCTAGTACGGTCAGTGCGACGGCTCCTACCTCAGCCGCCCATTCAAAACACCTTAAAGTAGAAAATCCTCGGCTGGCTGCTGCGGGACTACAATCGGTAAAACCTGTTCGAGATTGCCATCGGGACGGGCAATAATCTGATGGGAAATGACCTCGTGGCCACTGAGCGATCGCGCTGCTCGAACTGCTGCATTCACGTCCGCCACCTCTCCCCGAATCACCACTGTCCAATAGCCCGCACCAATCCCCTCACAACTGACAAGGGTAACCTGAGCCGCTTTGACCAAGGTATCGGCCACAGCAAGGGCTGCCGGGTACCCCAAGACCTGCACCATGCCCACCGCTTCTGCTGCCATTGCCATTCTCCCTTCCACGTCTCCCATATTTTAGAAAAGGGCTGTGCTTAAGCTAAAGAAAGAGTGACCTAGTTTCCTAAAGGTGGAGTAGATTCGATGCAGACCATAGGGGCGATCGTTGAGCTAGAGGCGGCTCTTGCCAACAATGGCATTTCTGCCCAACAAGCCCTCACCCTTTTGACAGCCGCTCTTCCCTTAGCCGCAAGCAGTGATCCTCAAGAACCATTGCCCCCCCTCCTCAGGGCACTACAAACCGCGAGCGATCGCCTGCGCCAACAACAGGTAGGCGACACCGTCACCTATGTGATTAACCGCAACATCAACTTCACGAATATCTGCGAGCAACACTGTGCTTTCTGTGCCTTTCGTCGCGATGCCACCGCTGCCGATGCCTACTGGCTCGACATTGACACGATCCTGAGCAAAGTGGCTGATGCAGTTGCCCAAGGGGCGACGGAAATCTGTATGCAGGGCGGACTCAATCCAGCCGCTAAAGAATGCGGCTCTAGTTTGCGCTATTACCAATGCCTCGTGCGGGACATTAAAACGGCCTTTCCTGAAATCCATCTCCACGCCTTTTCGCCCCAAGAAATTCAATTCATTGCCCGTGAGGATGGCCTCTCCTATGCCCAAGTGATTGATGTTCTGCATCAGAGTGGGGTGGACTCCATGCCGGGTACTGCCGCTGAGGTGTTAGTAGATCGAGTGCGCTCAAAAATCTGTCCTGAGAAAATGAACACCGCGACATGGCTAGAGATTGTGGAAACCGCCCATCGTTTGGGGGTATGGACGACCAGCACCATGCTCTGCGGCCACATTGAAACCCCAGCCGATCAGGTGGCTCACCTACAACACCTACAGCAACTTCAGCAAAAGGCCTTAGAACACGACTATCCCGCGCAAATTACCGAGTTTATTCTGCTGCCCTACGTGGGGGAACTTGCCCCCAAGGCAATGCGACAATGGGTAGGACACCCGCAACCGCAGTTATTACCCACACTTGTCCTCACGGCAGTGGCGCGGTTGTTTTTAGGGCGATGGATTCCGAACCACCAGCCTAGTTGGGTCAAACTGGGTCTTGAGGGGGCAACCATGGCTCTGAATTGGGGCTGTAATGATTTGGGGGGAACGCTGATGGAAGAACACATTACCTCAGTGGCTGGAGCGCAGGGGGGCACGGGCGTTAGTCCAGCAGATCTGGTGGCCGCAATTTGCTCCTTAGGGCGAACCCCATGTCAGCGCACCACACTTTACCATCCCGTTGGAGAGTTGTGATGACCACGGAATCTCAGCCTTCAGTTCAGTCTCCCCGTCGGTTCCGCCCTTGGCTAGTGGGTGGTGTTGCCGTGGTTATTGTCGGGGCAGCCGCCGCTGCGGGGGTCTTCCTGTGGCAACGGTTTAGTCAACGTCCGATCGCGCCCGGAATGGCGATCGCCCCCAATAGTGCCCTATTGACCCTCACCTTACCCACGGATCCCAAGCCTTGGGAAGCCCTTGCCAAAAGTGGCCTGTTACAAGCCCAACCCTGGTTGAACCCCAGCTATGATCCGCTCTCGCCAGAGGGGGTGAATCTGGCGCAACTGGATTACCTCAAGGATGTGCGCCCCTTTATTGGTGACCAAGCCACAGTGGTCTTGTTGCCCATTACCCCAGAGTCCGTCAGAGAATCGCCGGTGCCGCCCCACGTTTGGATTGTGCCGACCCTAAATGTACCGATGGGGGAGCAACTGCTGCAAAGCGTCATTGGCGAGCCGATCACAGAAATCAACGGCGTGAAAATCTTCAAGGCCAAGGGGATTCTCCCTGACCCCGATAGCGGTGCGATCGCCCTTGTTGCGCATGAGAATCAGGCCTACATCATTTGGAGTCAGCACCAGAGCGCCCTGCAACAAGTCATTGCCACCGCCCAAGCCAACAACGGCATTGGCAGCCAGCCCACCTATCAACAGGCAGTGAAAGGGTTATCGGATCATCGCCCTTTGGTGGAACTCTATTTGAACCTACCCGCCTTTTTAGCCAGTCAGATGGCCGCCCCTGAAGGAAGTCTGCCTGAACCCCCGCGGGAACTGCAAGGGATGGTGCTCACCGCAGACATGACCCCTGAGCAAATCGAATTGGAGGTGGTGACTTGGCGCCCTGAGCAGAATCAAGCCTTGGTCAGTGAAGGTCAAAGCCGTGAACTTAGTCGTCTTGTGCCTGAAACGACCCTTGCTTTTTACGGTACAGGCTCCTTTAAGAATTTATGGCAGAATACCCCCGCCTCAGTGAAAGAGACGATCGCCAGCACGGTTAAAGATCTCACTGGCCTCGATTGGCAACAGGCCTTTGTGCCTTGGATGGATGGCGAATTTGCTGCTGCCTTTGTGCCCGTTCCCGCCCTAGGCAATGCCCCTAGTTTGCTCTTTCTCAGTCAGACCAGTGATCGCCCCCAAGCCAGTCAAACCCTGAGCCAGCTCGATAGCCAAATTCGCGATCGCCTGCGGTGGCAAGTACAACAAACGGCAACAGAACCGCAACCGATCACCACTTGGCGTATTCCCCCAGGTTTGCCGGTGGGGCAGCATGGTTGGCTGAATGACCAGACCCTCTTTTTGGGACTCGGCCCTTTGACGGATATGAGTACCCGCCCTGAGCGCTCCCTTGCCGACTCTCCCCTCTATCGTGCGGTGCTGCCCCAGCCCAAGGACACGCAGTTCTACCTGAATTTGAGTCACCTTGGGTCACTGCAAAATAACTTGCTCTTGCCTGAACTAGCACCTGAAGTGGCGCGATCGCTCCAACCCTTTGCTGCTCTAGGCATCACCAGTCAGGTGCGGGATAATCGGTTTACCCACTACATCGCTCGAATCCGCCTAAAACCCCTCTCACCACCGTAGGTTCAGCCAAAACTGGGGGAACCCTAAAACTAGACGCAGATTTGCTACTGAAGGACGTGACTGAATTACTGTGGAACCAGATGCTCTACTGAAACAATATAGCGTGGGCGATCGCGACTTTGCGGGGGTACGGTTGCGCCGCGCTAACCTGAGTCGGTATATTTTGACGGGCATTGACCTTTCCCGTGCCGATCTCACCGATGCTGCCCTACAAAGTACCAACCTGCAAGGGGCTGATTTGCGGGGAGCAATTCTTACGGGCGTCAATCTCAGTCAGGCGGATTTGCGGGGGGCGGATCTGCGGGGTGTGATTTTAATTAGCGCCGATCTGCGCTGGGTGTCGTTGCGCAAGGCCAACCTAACGGGGGCGGATCTCAGCCGTGCCAACCTTGCCAATGCCGACCTCAGTGAAGCCAACCTCACCGGTGCCCAACTGAGTGAAGCCATTTTGCGGGATGCCAACCTGACGCTCACGGATCTCACCCTTGCTGAGCTAGAACGTGCCAACCTCACCCGTGCCAACTTAACGGAAGCCTACCTGCGGGGCGCTGATTTGGCAGATGCCGTCTTGCGAGAAAGTCAACTGGTGCAGGCCAATTTACGCGGTGCCAATCTCAGTGCCACCAATTTGTACCAAGCCAATTTAGAGCGAGCCGTCCTGATTGGAGCCAATCTGCGCCGTGCTCACCTTGAGGAAGCTTATCTGCGGGAAGTGGCCTTCAAAGAAGCCAACTTGCGCCATGCCTGTTTGGACAAAGCCAACCTTGTGGGTGCCGATTTACGGGGAGTGAGCCTTGCCCAAGCACTGTTGCGGGGCGCCAATCTCAGCTCTGCCATTCTCATTGGGGCGAATTTAATGGGAGCCAATCTCAGTGGTGCCGATCTGCGGGGAGCCAATCTCATTGAAGCGATTCTTACCGGTGCCAGCCTCAATGGCGTTGATCTCAGTGCTGTGGATATGAGCGAGGCGATTTTGCCGGATGGCTATCTCTCGGAATAGCCTCAAGGGAAGACCGCTGCTGGTGTAGATTAGAAGATCGGTGATTTTGAGACAGGCATGGCAACCACGTATCGCATTGCTGTTTTGGCCGGGGATGGTATTGGTCCAGAAATTACGGCTGTTGCCCTCGATGTGTTACAGGCGATCGCCCCTCGCTTTGAATTGGCCTTTGACTTTATTCCTGCCCTTGTGGGCGGCTCTGCCATTGATGCTGTGGGGGAACCCTTGCCAGCAGCAACGCTGGAAACCTGTCGGCAAAGTGATGCCGTGCTTTTAGCCGCCATTGGCGGAACGCAGTGGGATAGCTTACCCCGTCATCTGCGCCCGGAGACGGGATTACTTGCCCTTCGCGCTGGTCTGGGTTTATTTGCTAACTTACGCCCCGCCAAGATTTTTCCGCAACTGCTCCATGCCTCGTCCCTCAAGCCGGAAGTGATTGCCGGCGTGGATCTCATGGTGGTGCGCGAACTGACTGGCGGCATTTACTTTGGTCAACCGCGCGGTATTTTCACCACGGAAACGGGTGAGCAGCGGGGGGTGAATACGATGGCCTACACCGCCACGGAAATTGACCGCATTGGCCGCGTGGCCTTTGAAACGGCTCGCAAACGGCAGGGCAAACTCTGCTCCGTGGATAAAGCTAATGTCCTTGAAGTCTCCCAACTGTGGCGCGATCGCCTGACTGCGCTTAGCGCTGAATATCCCGATGTGGAACTCACCCACCTCTATGTGGACAATGCCGCAATGCAACTGGTGCGCGCCCCGAAACAGTTTGACACGATTGTCACCAGTAACCTATTTGGCGATATTCTCTCCGATATTGCTGCCATGCTCACCGGCAGTATTGGTATGCTCCCCTCCGCTAGCCTAGGGGAATCCGGGCCGGGTCTGTTTGAACCGGTTCATGGCTCGGCGCCCGACATTGCCGGCCAAGACAAAGCGAATCCCTTGGCAATGGTGCTCAGTGCGGCCATGATGCTGCGTTATCGCCTCAACCAACCAGCAGCAGCGCAAGCGATCGAAGAAGCGATTACTGCTGTTTTAGATCAAGGCTACCGCACTGGCGATTTAATGGCTGAGGGCTGTACGCTGGTGGGCTGTCGCGAAATGGGCAACCTCTTGATTAAAGAATTATCCCAATAGGCTCCTACTCCTCTGCTAGTAATCTTCAACTACTAACCCCTAGCTATTGCTCCCCTCACATTTCCCACCTTCTTTGATTGGCGAGTGCCTCTGCTAGCATGTTAGGAGCTTTTGGTGATCTTGGTAATGCGAAGATTATCCCAACTGGAGAGGCTTGTTGAGCCTTTTCTCTGGTATTTCCGTCTTTTTGTCATTATTCCCGTCATTTTTAGCCTACTCAGTACCTTTGCTCTATTTATTCTCGGCAGTCATGAAATTCTTCTGGGGCTGGGCATCCAATTTCGCAATTATGGGGATTCGACAATTTATATCAAAACCCTTGGCTACATCATCACGGGTATTGATTTGTATTTAATTGGCATTATTTTGTTGCTGTTTGCCCTCGGTATCTATGAACTGTTTATTTCTAAAATTGATGCGGGTCTGGCTCGCGATCGCGCCACTGATGTTTCCCTGATGCAGGCTCAAAGTTTAGATCAGCTTAAGGATAAACTGCTAAAAACAATCGTCATGGCTCTGGTGGTGACTTTCTTTAAGCAACTGATTGCCTTCAATGTCAAAACGCCCCTTGACTTACTATATCTGGCCACCGCAATTCTGATTATTGCCATCAGCACCTACTTGATGTACCGCGTCAGTTCAGAAGCCCATCACTAGATGCTTAGGGTCTCCAAGAAATGGTGTTTCTAAGTAGCATGAATCTGCGCCAACAGGGCATCCACCTGCTCAATACTCAGGGGTTGCGAGAAATAATAGCCCTGGGCATAGTCACAGCCCAGTTCCCGCAGTCGCGTCACTTGATAGGGATGCTCCACCCCTTCAGCAATCACTTCGAGTTCTAATCCCTTGGCAAGGCTGACAATGGCATCAATCACAAGGGGTTTTTGCGCGGTTTCAGTGATCAGCTTCACAAAGCTGCGATCTATTTTGAGGATGTCGATGGGAAGATTGGTCAAGTAGCACAGGGAAGAATAACCCGTGCCAAAGTCATCGAGGCTGAGCTTGATGTCTTGAGCCTTGAGTTTAAGTAAGATGTCGCGCACCTGATCGGGCTGATCAATGCCTACACTTTCGGTCATTTCGAGGTGCAGGCAATGGGGGGGAATCTGGGTCTGTTCTAGGGCCGCCAACACCTGTTCGGCTAGGGCAGGGTGCATCAGTTGCCGATTCGATAAATTCACATTCACAGACAACTGACACTGGGGAAATTGCTCGTGCCAGTGCTGAAGATCGCGGCAAGCCCGCCAGATCACCCAATCGCCAATGGGCAAAATGAGTCCCGTTTCCTCAGCAAGGGGAATGAAGCGATCGGGCAGTAATAAACCTTGGGTGGGATGTTGCCAGCGAATCAGGGCTTCAAAACCGTAGAGACGATTATCACTAAGACGATAGATGGGCTGATAAAAGAGGGTAAATTCATCCCGCTCAATAGCTTGGCGCAAGCCGACTTCAAGAGAAAGGCGATCGCGCGCCATCAAATGCATTTCTTCACTAAAGACTTGATAGCGATTGCCCCCCGCCAACTTGGCACGATACATGGCAATATCGGCATTGCGCAAGTAGTTTTCTGCTTTTTCAATGTGGGGCGATCGCGTGGCCACGCCGATACTCACCCGCAGCGTAATTGGTTGATCTTTGACCATAAAGGGTTTATCGAGTTCACAGCGAATGCGATCGCACACCCCCAAAGCATCGTTGTTGTCACGAATATCATCCAGCAAAATCACAAACTCATCGCTGCCAATGCGAGCAACCGTGTCATCGGGGCGGACAATGCGGCTGAGGCGATTGGCCAACTCAATCAAAATCAAGTCACCACAAGTGTGGCCAAGGCTGTCGTTAATGACCTTGAACCGATCAATGTCAATGAACAAAATGGCAAATTTATAGTCGGGACGACGCCGACCATGGCGAGCCGCCTGTTCAATGCGATCAAAAAGCAGCGTGCGATTGGCTAACCCCGTCAGCGAGTCATGGAGGGCATCATGGAGCAACTGTGCCTCGGCAAGGCGATGTTCCGTCAAATCGGTCAGAGAACCCGCAACCCGCGTGGCATTCCCGTAGGCATCCCGCAACACCAGCCCCCGTGCCAACGCCCAGCGATAAGAGCCATTGCAATGTTGAATGCGAAACTCTTGGTGGAAATGGGGGGTTTGGCCGCGCACATGGAGCATTAAATTCAATTTGACCCGCTCGACATCTTGGGGGTGTATCCGCTTGAGCCAATCGTCAATGTGGTTGCCAATTTCGTGATCCTGATAGCCGAGAATACTTTTCCAGCGCGAGGAATAAAATGTCTCATTGGTCGTCAGATTCCAGTCCCAGATGCCATCATTGATGCCACGGGTGAGCAGTGCATAGCGATCGCTGGTTTCCAGCAACGCTGCTTGGGTCAACTTTATATCGGTGATGTTGTAGCCGCAGATCAACCCTGCCCCATTGGGAAAGCGCACAAAGGCCCAGATCATCTCTAGGACTTGGCCATCCGCCCCATGGATAGGCACTTCTTGCCAACCGCTAGGAGTATGAACCATCCAATAACGAACTTGCCGCTGGGTCTCTGGATCGGGAAAACACTGGCTCAAAAAATCCCGCGAGAGCAAGTCCCCCGTATCCCAGCCCAACTGGGTCGTCACCTCTTGGTTAATGGAGTAAATCTGCCCTTCATTGTCATAGAACAGGATCAGCAGAGGTAAACGGGCACAAACACTCCGCAGCAGCTCATAGGGATCCGCGCTTGCTGGAAAATCAAAACCATAGCTCGCTTGACCACCCATGATTGGCCGACCAAATTGAGGAAACAAAAACGAGGCATCGTGCTCCATGATGCTATCCTAGCTTGAGTGTTCAGCAAATAACAGAGTGATTTGACCTAGACCAATAAAAGTGCTAGACACATTGGTACCTCTCCTGAAATTCCTATTATGAATTATGAAGCGATAAAGATATTGATATCTCTTCAAATTCTTGTGCCTAGGCAGTTACTGATTCTTTGCCCACACCTGATGAGGCGTATTTTAATCCCAAAATCCAGAAAATCTGCTGGGTAATTGCCTCATATTGCTCAATAGAGAGTAGGTCTTTTTTCTGGTGTAAAAGAATAAGTCTGCCCAACTGTTCCGTGACCGTAGCCAATTCCTTTACGTCTGGATAAAGGCTTTCTAATACAGCCCCCAGATCTGCTTCTGCATTGGCCACTAGCCCTGCCCCCTCATAGATGACAGGCCTAAGAAATGGCTCGTACTGCCGCAACAACCGCCGCAAGTAATAGATCATTGAAATCGACAAAGAGGGAACCATAAGCGACTTCCTTACATCCAATAGAGGAGGGCAAAACTGTGTATTACTCACTGAGCAATTAGGCATTAAATCCTAAAAACAGCGTCATAGTTGTTATCCAGATTACAATCTGACTAAGTCATTTCAACTTTTTTTGCGTCCTAGGAGTGCGCCTAGGAGAGTGATTTTCTGGATTAACCTTGATAGCGTGCCAATGCTCATAGTCTAGTCAGCCTCGCTAATTTCTGTCAATTGAGTCTTGGTATTAGGGAATACTAATTTCCCGTGTTTTTACGAGATTTAAGTTTTAATTAATTCTTGTTTAGATAGTTTGATTGATATTGGTTAATTATCTTTTTGATCCCAAAATGATTCATCAAGTGATCAATTTTGAGATATTGAGTCTCATATTGAAATTGACGATGATTCATTAGTTTCCCCCCAAACAAAGCTTGATTTTTGACAATCTATCCAACAAGCCACATCGGGCTAGAAGAGCGTTTTCGCTTTAGAGAGTGTCTATAAGTCATCCTAAAACTTGGATCACTCCTTCTTCAAAAGTTCGTAATCCTTTTTTGCTTTTTAATAACTGAAGGGTTGAATAGTTAAGACTTATTTAAGTTTCTCAGGATTTCTTGATACTGCTCGTCCTGACAAAATCACTCCCCTACAGGGAGACTTTCATGCAGCAAATCCTCGACAGCAAAGGGCACTGAGCCGTTTATCTCAGTTTGATTTACAATTTTCAATGAAAAGAAGAATTTATTTTTGGCTAATTATGCTGTGTCTATCGCAATTGATATTGAGTTCTTCAGGGAGTCCTAGTGCCCAAAAAAGCCCACAATCACCAGCGGAATAAAGAGGCTCAGGGCAACAATGAGGAGTAAATTTTCTGGCTCGACGTTAATGATCGTGGGTTGATTGCGTTTCTTTTGGGGGTTTGGATCGGTCATGGCAGGATACCCGATGGATACCCCTAGCCTAACAAACGCTGTCGCAGCTCTTGCGAATGTTAATCGCTCGAAAGAATCGGCTATGATACTCTCAGGTGCCTAAATAAGCGGGGATCCCTATGCAGTGTCCCTATTGCCACCATACGGATAGTCGGGTTCTAGAGTCTCGATCGGCAGAGGGGGGGCAAAGTATTCGGCGGCGTCGAGAGTGCCTCCAATGTAGCCGTCGCTTCACCACCTATGAGCGGATTGAGTACGTTCCCATTACGGTCATTAAACGCAATGGCGATCGCGAGTCCTTTGATCGCTCCAAATTGCTACGGGGGATCATGACCGCCTGTGGCAAAACCAACATTCCCCAACAAAAAATTGAAGCCCTCGTAGATGATATTGAGGCGGATTTGCAGTTGCGATCGCGCCGCGAAGTCACTAGCGCCGAATTGGGGGAAGCGGCACTCCAGCGGCTGCGTCATCTTAGCGAAGTGGCCTATGTCCGTTTTGCCTCGGTCTATCGTCAGTTCCAAGGGATTAGTGATTTTGTTGCGGAATTAGCCCATCTCCAAGAGACCCCTGCCTCTCCAGAGTTGGTGACGCTCTCCCAGTCCTAGAGGGATTTCATGGGTAGATCGGCATTCATCGTGTCAATGAGCCGTTGCTCCTCATCATTGATCTGGGCAATGTAGTGGTCAAAAATTTGCGCTAAACGGGGTTCATAGAAGCGGTGCAGGCTGTAGTTGGGAGTGGCCGGAAAGCCTCGCCGTTTTTTATGGCGTCCGCCAGCACCGGGATCAAAGCGCTGAATGCCGTTGGCGATCGCCCATTCAATGGGTTCGTAGTAACAGGCATTGAAGTGCAGGCAATCAATCTCCTGGGCACTGCCCCAATAGCGACCGTAGAGATTGGCTCCCTTGGTAATACAAAAGGACATGGCAATGGGACGCTGCGCGCCACTCCTAGGATAGGCAGCAAAAAGAACGACTCGATGGCGATAGCGATCGCTGAGGGCTTCAAAAAACTGCCGTGTTAGATACTTGCTGCCCCACCAGCCAAATTTGTCGCAGGTATCGGCATAGAAATCGTACATTTGGCGCAATAGGCTGCGGCTGACCTCATCCCCCCGATGAACCCGAAACGTGAGATCCGCTTGAGCCACGGCCTTGCGTTCGCGCTTGATGTTGCGGCGTTGATTGGCATTGAAGTCCGCGAGATAGTCGTCGAAGGTCTGATAGTTGCGATTTTGCCAGATGTAACTGTGGTGGAGCCACGCACGATAACCGTAGGCTTCGACAGCGGGCTGCCATTGGGGATCGACGTAGAGAAAGTGACAACTGGAAAAGCGGTGGCGCTGGCAGAGGCGATCAATTTCATGGAGCATCACTTTGGTCATTCTGACCTCATCCACCCCCTCGGCCATGAGAAAGCGATAGCCCACCGCCGGCGTAAAGGGCGCCATCCCCAGCAGCTTCGGATAATAGCGAATGCCCAACCGCGCCGCCAGCTCTGCCCATTGGTGATCAAAGACAAATTCCCCTTGACTGTGGCCTTTGACATAGAGGGGAGCGGCAGCGACCAGTTCCCGCTGACCTTGGCGATCGCGCCAAACCAAGAGATGATGGGGGAGCCAACCGGTTTGCAGCGTTGCACTGCCAGAGGCTTCAATTTGGTGCAGCCATTCCCATTCAAAGAAGGGGGTTTCTAGGGGCAACGCAAGAGCATCCCACTGGTCTTGGGGAACGCTGGCGATCGCATTCACCCACTGAATCGTTAGCTCCGGTGCCAGTGCCGCTGCAAACTCTGCCATACCCCTCAGGGAAACTGCGTCTCTGTTGTACTATAGCAAGTGCTTTAGATAAAGACACTGCCATCGGGCATTAATGCCTGCTCCAAGCAAGCCTCCAGCAACAGGGCACTACTGAGATCAGCACGCATTAGGTTGGCTTGACGTAAATTGGCACCCTTGAGATTCGTGCGGGCTAGGTAGGCATCAATGAGGCGAGCTTCTTGCAAATCCGCCCCGGTGAGATCCGTACGCCGCAAATCCGCCTTATTCAAAACCGCTTCCCGCAAGTTCACCCCTTGAGCTTGGGCATCATCAAGCCGCGCCTCGGAGAGAATCGCTTGACTTAAATCCGCTTGCGTGAGAATCGCTCCCCGCAGGTCTGCTTGAGCCAGCCGCGACTGCCGTAAGTTGCTTCCCACCAGATTCGCCTCATAGAGAATGGCACGGGTGAGAATTGCCCCCTGAAGATTGGTATTTTCTAAATTCGCTTGGGTCAGGTTGGCGCCATTGAGGTTGGCCTCTTTAAGATGCGCCCCCTTGAGGTTCACCCGCGATAGATCTGCCCCTGCCAAATTCGTTCCTTGGAGATCTACCTGATGCAGATCTGCACCCACCAGACTTGCCCCCTCCTGATAGTTCTCTTTGCGAAAGTTAGCACTGCGCAGACAGGAGCCAGCCAAAACCGTATGGCTTAAATTCACCTGTCGCAAGTCACTACTCAGGAAGTTGCAGTCGCGAAAAACGGCCAATGTGAGATCTGCTCCCTGCAAATTGGCGCGATCAAAAACGCAACCATGACATTGGGCATCACGAAAATGGCTATCGTTAAAAACTGCTTGGGTAAAGTTGCATCCCTCCAAGCGGGCGCCCGTCAAGAGGGCATAGCTAAAGTCAGCACGACCAAAATGACAAAACTGGAAATGCACCCCCTGTAAACTGGTACCGCGCAAGTCAATACCAATCAAATCGGCACCCACGAGACGAACGCCGGCCAGATTCACAGTTTGAAAATTGGTTTCGCCCTTGGCATAGCGAGCGAGCAACTCTTCAGCGTCCATGGCAATCTAACGTAGGGAGCAGTGCGCTAGGGATGTCTGTCCTTAACATTGCCAGCCACCGTGCTGAAGGCCGTAGTGTTCCAGAATCTCCTCACATCGTGCTTGGGCATCTCGGTCAAGCGTAGGGGGCACAGCCACGGCAATGCCTTCAATTTGACTGAGTTCGTAGTCAAAGTGGGAACAGGTTTGGGGCAACAGCCGCACAGAAACCCCATCGAGTAACTGCAAGTGGGCAGCCAGCTCACGATAGACCGCCAGTGACAGGCGGGGATTGTAGTACACCCGTTCACTCATGGGGCTGGGTCGGGGGAGTGGGTAAGGCACAACAATTGACATCATTCAAGCAAACTTTACCCCAGGCTAAAGCCCAGCGCACAAGTGCCACACGATTTTCTGATTTTGTTTTCATTAGAATATTACTGATATGGTTATCTACCGTACGCTTGCTGATGTCTAGTTTGGCGGCAATGTCTTGGTTGGTTAGCCCCGCCGCCACAAGCTCCAACACCTGTAGCTCACGCTCCGACAGCAGTGAATACTCCAACCGATCGTCTTGCGGTATAGACATCCCTAAATCCGTATAATTACTTAGACCCTTATATTCATTGTAGTTGACGATTTCTCTCCTTGCTGCTCTTTTAGCCCAAAACCACACGATTCCCTTACACACGCCCGGCCATCAACGGGGTCGAGGCATGGAGCCGCTGTTGCGTGCCCTTTGGGGAATGGCCTTAGCCCAAGATTTAAGTGAGTTGCCCGGCCTTGATAATTTGGCGCAGCCAACAGGAGTGCTGGCAGAGGCACAGGCGGCGGTAGCGGCGACGGCGGGGAGCGATCGCGCTTGGTTTTTGGTGAATGGTGCCACCAGTGGTCTTTTAGCCGCACTTCTAGCCACGGTAGGGCCGGGCGATCGCGTTCTCGTGGGGCGCAATGTCCACCGCTCAGTGATTGCGGGACTGGTGTTAACGGGGGCGAAGCCCGTCTATTTGGGAGTCGCCGTTGATCCCCAGTGGGGGCTGCCGTTGCCCGTTACCCGTGATGTGGTTGCCGCCGGCTTGGCTGCCTATCCCGATACCAAGGCGGTTGTGCTTGTCAGTCCCACCTATGAAGGCCTTTGCTCACCCTTGGTCGAGATTGCTCAGTGCGTCCATGACCACGGTTTGCCCCTCATTGTCGATGAAGCCCACGGCAGTCATTTTGCCTATCATCCCGCCTTGCCGGTAGCCGCTTTGGCCGCAGGCGCAGATGTGGTGGTGCAGTCGTGGCACAAAACCCTCGGCACGTTAACCCAAACGGCAGTGCTGCATCTGAAGGGGGAGCGGGTGTCCCCTGAGCGCTTGAGTCAAGCCCTGAACCTCGTGCAAACCACCAGTCCCAGCTATTGGTTTTTGGCAGCCCTTGAGCGGGCGGGGGTGCAGATGGCTGAGCAGGGAGAGCAAATCTACGCGCGACTTCTCCAGTGGGTTAAGACCTCTGAATGGCCTTTACCGCGCTGGCAGCCCACAGGTATCCCTCAGGATCCGCTGCGATTGACCCTAGGGACTTGGCCGATCGGTCTGACGGGGTTTGCCCTGGATGAGCTGTTGCAACCGCAGATCATTGCTGAATTTCCCAGCGGGCGATCGCTCACCTTTTGCCTTGGCCTCGGTACCAGCCAAATAATGCTCGAAATCTTGGCCGATCGCCTGAAAAGTGTTTATGCCGAATATCGTCACAATGCGCCTCTGCCGCCACTGGTCATTCCCCCAATCCCTAACCTTGAAGAACCTACACTCTCACCACGGGATGCCTACTTTTGCCCACAGGCATCGGTTCCCCTCAAGGCGGCCTTAAATGAGATTAGCGCTGAGACCCTCTCCCCCTACCCACCGGGAATTCCCGCTGTTATCGCCGGCGAACGGATCACTGCATCAGTGATTGAAACCTTGCAAACCCTCCAAGAGCTGGGGGCAGAGATCGTGGGGGCTACCGATCCTACGCTACAAACCCTAAGAATCTGTAGGGTCTAGTCTTCCCAGTCCTCCTCTTCAATGAGATGGCTCACCAAATGCTGTTCCAAGAGGGGTTGCAGGTGTTGAAAGTCTTGGGGAGAGAGGAGTTCAGGTTCTTGACCGGGGACAAGGCGAGCCACATAAAGGGTGGGACTCAGGGGCGTATAAACGCTGTATTCCCGTGTACCGCAAAAGAAGCTACTGCCCAGAGGTTGATACTCCTCAATGTCATCATCGGCTTCCACCTCAACCGTGAGAATCTCATCTTCATCCAGATCCGGCAGTTCACCCGCTACGGTGAGGGTTAGTGCAGTGCGCTTGAGGGTGAGGTTTTGTTCTTCAAGGATGGCACGGGCTGTATCAAAGACCGCATCAATTTCCTGCTCCTCTAGGGGCACCAAGATTTCTTCCTCGTCGTTTTCGGCCACGACCGCAAAAATTTCTACGGGGTAGTCCACTGGCCGCAGCAGCGCATAGGTTTCCCCTTGCACCTTCAGACGAAACTCGATGTAGCAGTCGAGGAAGCGACCATCATCATCGTAAAGGCGGAGTTGCTCCATCTCCTCCTCGAAGTCTTCCTCCTCCCAAGGCTGCTCATTACTATTTTGCTGGTTTTGATAGTTTGAACCCATGCTGCTTCGGTAAAAAGATTCCCTATGGCATTGGAGCATACCATGCAGCGGGTCGCCGTGGGGCAGCCTTGGTTAATTTTTCTACAAAAACTTAAAATTAAGGGGGATCTAAGCCGGCAAATAGGGCGGCAACCACCTGTGCTGCCTTCTGATCGAGCTTGTGCCAGTCCACCTCCCCAGCAGGGTCAAAGAGGCTGAGGTCAGCTTGCACCTCCCCCACCTGAAAGTCATGGATGCCGCTGTAGTCCAGTTCTGGGGTGTACTGCTGAAAACAAATTTGGTAGCACAGCTCCCACAGGTTCACCCGCTCTTGGCGATCGCCCTGACGTAAGTGCAGCCAGTAGAGAATTTGTGGTTCGGCTTCACCACAGGGAATCTCAACGGTTTCATAGGTGCCCTGCCAAGGGGAAGTTTCTAGCGATCGCCGCAGATGATCAAGCAGGCGAATCAGTGCCGGTTGAATCAGTTGTGCCGCTGCATACCAAGGATAATCCGTGTTGGCCGTCATGAGACTAAGCGAGAGGTTTTTTGACATTGTAGGCTTCGTGGGAGAGCACACTGCGGGGTTCAATGCGATCGCCCGTGTCATAGCAGATGAGGCGATAGTTATAGCTCAGGGGAATACTAATAATTCGGCGATCGTGATTCAGGCGCTTGCCCTTGAACTGGCGATAGTCGGCTCCTGCAAGGAGTTCTGCAATCACTTGGCGGGCTTTGAGGACAATCCACTTCGGCAACCCTTGGAGATCCACCACATCGTTGGCAAAGGAAGCCTCCCATTCCTGCCGTGCCAAGCGTGCTTGTTCCTGTGCCAGTCGTGCCTGTTCCCGTTCTGCTACCTCTAGAGCTTTTGCTTGGATCAACTGAGCGCAGTAGTGGCAAACCTGACCATAGCCTTGGTGGCCGCAGGGAAATTTTTTCCGACGACGTGGCATAGGGCGTTCTCAAAAAAAGCAAAACAGGGCAGAGAGTTATACCCCCCCACCCTGAGCATCTATTGATATTTTCCGTCTAAAGGCGTACCATTGGCAACTTAGCCAAGCAGGGCATTGGCCTTGGCCACCACATTGTCCACCGTGAAGCCAAATTTCTCCATGAGGACGTTCCCCGGAGCCGAGGCACCAAAGCGCTCGATCGACACCGTTGCATCGGCATAGCGGCACCAACCAAAACTGGACGCCGCCTCCACCGCAAGGCGTTTTACCCCCGCCGGCAGCACACTGGCTTTGTACTCAGGGGATTGCTCCTCAAAGAGTTCCCAGGAGGGCATGGACACCACCCGCACTTTCTTGCCACTAGTTGTCAGGACTTCAGCGGCCTTGACACAGAGGGAGACTTCTGAACCGGTGCCAATCAGGATCAAATCGGGAGTACCTTGGCAATCCACAAGGGTATAGGCACCTTTGGCGACATTGGCCGCAGAGGTACCGGCCAAGTTGGGCACATTTTGCCGCGTCAGTGCCAAGAGGGTTGGCTGTTTGCGGCGTTGGACGGCCACTTGGTAGGCACCCGAGGTTTCATTGCCATCGGCAGGACGGATCACCAGTAGGTTGGGAATAGCACGCAATGAGGCTAGGGTCTCCACGGGTTGGTGGGTAGGGCCATCTTCACCAAGGGCAATGGAGTCGTGGGTCATCACATAGATCACCCCCGCTTGGGAGAGTGCTGAGAGGCGCAGGGCAGGCCGCAGGTAATCAGCAAAGACCAAGAAAGTGGCACAGTAGGGAATCAAGCCGGAATTGTGGAGAGCAATGCCGTTGCAGATGGCAGCCATGCCGTGTTCGCGCACGCCAAAGCGAATATTGCGATTTTGGTACTGGCCTTTTTGGAAGTCACCGGAGCACTTGAGTTCGGTGAGGTTGGAGTGGGTCAAGTCCGCAGAACCGCCAATGAGTTCGGGCAGATTGGGGGCGATCGCGTTCAGGCAAATTTCCGAATGCTTGCGGGTGGCCACAGCCTTATCTTCAGGAGTGTAGCTCGGCAGATTAGCATCCCAGTTGGCGGGCAACTCACCCCGCAGCAGCCGTTCAAATTCGGCAGCCTCCTCAGGATACTTTTGGCGATAGGTGGCGAGGGTTTGGTTCCACTCCGCTTCATAGCTAGCACCGCGCTCCACAGCTTTGCGGAAGTGGTTGAGGACATCCTCGGGGACAACAAAAGGCTCATAGTTCCAGCCAAGGTTTTCGCGGGTGAGCTTGACTTCCTCAGGCCCAAGAGCAGCGCCGTGCACCCCAGCGGTGTTGGCTTTGTTGGGGGAACCATAGCCAATGGTAGTGGTGACTTTAATGAGTGAAGGTTTATCGGTTACGGCTTTGGCCGCTTCAATGGCTTTGGCAATGCCCGCAAGATCCGTATTGCCATCGGCGACGTGCTGCACGTGCCAACCATAGGCCTCAAAGCGCTTGCAGACATCCTCTGTAAAGGCAATGTCGGTGGAACCGTCAATGGAAATGTGGTTATCGTCGTAGAGGGCAATGAGTTTGCCTAAGCCCCAGTGACCCGCAAGGGAGCAGGCTTCGCCGGAGATGCCCTCCATGTTGCAGCCATCGCCAAGGATAACGTAGGTGTAGTGATCCACTAGTGTGACATCGGGCTTGTTGAAGCGAGCCGCTAAATGGGCTTCCGCCACTGCTAAGCCAACGGCGTTACAAATCCCTTGACCGAGAGGGCCTGTAGTCACCTCCACACCGGGGGTCTCAAAGTTTTCCGGGTGACCGGGTGTGCGCGATCCCCATTGGCGAAACTGTTTAATGTCCTCGATGGTGACGCTGTCGTAGCCCGTGAGGTAGAGCAGGGCATACTGCAACATACAGCCATGACCCGCCGAAAGGACAAAGCGATCGCGATTGAACCACTGCGGATTTTTGGGGTTAAACCGCATGAACTGGTTCCACAGCACATAGGCCATGGGTGCTGCCCCCATTGGTAGGCCGGGGTGCCCGGAGTTGGCCTTTTGCACCGCATCGATCGCTAGGAAACGAATCGCATTAATACAGAGTTCATCAAGGGATTGAGTCACCGCAGGCATTGCTTTCTCTCTCTAATTGGGTTTGCAGCAGACAGTTAACGATCGGGAGTAAATTTGCGGAAGGCCAACGTCACGTTGTGCCCACCAAAGCCAAAGGAGTTGGACAAAGCCACCGTCACCGGACAAGCCCGGCTCTGATGGGGAACATAGTCCAGATCGCAGGCAGGATCCGGTTGCTCCAAGTTAATTGTAGGGGGGATGCGATCGTGGGCAACCGCCATCACCGTTGCGATCGCCTCAATACCCCCTGACCCCCCTAGGAGGTGCCCCGTCATGGATTTTGTCGAACTTACGGGAACGCGACGGGCATTTTCCTCACCAAGGGCACGTTTAATAGCGGCAGTTTCCGTACTGTCGTTGGCGGGGGTACTTGTACCGTGGGCATTGATATAGCTCACCTGATCCGGGGCAATCTCCCCATCCTTGAGGCAGGCTTCAATGGCACGGGCCGCCCCTTCTCCCCCCGGTGAGGGAGCAGTCATGTGGTAGGCATCACAGGTCAAGCCATAGCCCACCATTTCTGCATAGATGCGTGCCCCCCGCGCAAGGGCAAATTCCAATTCTTCAAGGATCAAGATGCCTGCCCCTTCCCCAAGGACAAAGCCATCGCGGTTGAGGTCAAAGGGACGGCTGGCATGGTGGGGGTCATCATTGCGGGTGGACAGGGCACGGGCTGCCGCAAAACCCGCCACCGATAGGGGAGTAATTGCTGCCTCAGTACCGCCACAGATCATGGCCTTGGCATAACCGTGCTGCACCATACGGAAGGCATCGCCAATGGCATTGGAACCCGCTGCACAGGCGGTCACGGAACAGGAATTGGGGCCTTTGGCACCGGTGTGAATGGCGGTGAGTCCGGCGGCCATATTGGCAATCATCATCGGGATCATAAAGGGACTACAGCGATCGGGCCCCTTGGTGAGATAGACCTCCTGCTGATCCTCCATCACCTTTAGGCCGCCCACACCCGTACCAATAATGATGCCAATGTCAGTGGCATTGCCCTCGTCAATCGTCAATTGGGCATCTGCAAGGGCTTGCTTACTGGCAGCCACGGCAAATTGAGCAAAGCGATCCATGCGTTTGGCATCTTTGCGATCCATGTAGAGGGTGGGATCAAAGCCACGCACCTCACCCGCAATGCGGCAGTCATGACGACTGGCATCAAAAGCCGTGATGTAATCAATGCCGTTGCGACCGGCCATTAACCCTTCCCAATACTCCGCAAGGGTGTTGCCGAGGGGGGTAATTGCCCCCATCCCCGTGACAACGACCCGTTTTTGGTGCGCCTTTGCCATGGATCTATGCAGCTACCTTATTGTTGATAAAGTCAAGGACATCTTGGACGGTTTTCAGTTTTTCCGCCTCTTCGTCGGGAATTTCCACACCAAACGCTTCCTCAAGTGCCATGATCAACTCCACGGAGTCAAGGGAGTCAGCATTGAGATCCTCGGCAAAACTTGCTTCGGGCACAACCTTTTCTGCATCAACACTGAGTTGATCGGCAACAATGGCTTTTACTTTTTCGAGAATTTCAGATTGATTCATAGATGCCTTAACTGGATGGACAACGATTGAGAACAGTAATTGATGCGGGCGATCGCCATTCCTCAAATCTAGGATGTTTCGTGCCCAGAATCAACGCGCCATAATTATAGGACAGATTGGGGATCCCCTAAGATACTCCTGCAACTGTGATAAGCTACAGTTTGGATACTTGACACCAACAACGCTACATCCACTGTTGCCCTCCCTTCACCGAGTTGCCGATGCATTTTACGATTGCCAGTCTGCTTGCCAACTTTAGCGAAGATAAATTTGTTGCCCCGAAAGTTCTCGAAAAAAAACTCGGCTGTGACGATCCTGAGAGCCAGCGAGAACTGGAAATTGCCCTTGATGCCCTAGAACGCATTGGCCTGCTCATCAAAGAACGGGGCAAGTATCGCCGCGCCAGTGATGATGGGTTGATTGAAGGGCGGCTGCGCTGCTCCAGCAAGGGTTTTTGCTTTGCGATTCAAGATACCGAGGGTGCTGAAGATATTTTTGTGCGTGAGCATCAACTCAGTACCGCTTGGAATGGCGATCGCGTGCTGGTGCGGGTCACCCGTGAAGGCCGCCGCAAGAAATCTCCAGAGGGGGAAGTGAAACTGATCCTTGAGCGGGGAAATCCCTCGGTGATTGCCCGGGTGAAACAGACCGAAGACGGCTTTCGGGCCATTCCCCTCGACGATCGCCTGCTCTTTGAAATTGCCCTTGAACCCAATGACCTCGTGCCCGATCTATCCACGGTGGTGGATCAACTGGTGCATGTGAACATTCGCCGCTATCCCTTGGGGGGGTACCTGCCGACGGGGGAAATTGGCCAGATCCTAGGGAGTGATGCCCAATCGGCGCCAGCCTTAGATTTGATTTGCTGCAAACATAATCTTGTCCGCCAATTTAGCCCCGCCCTGCGGACAGCAGCCGCCACCTTAAATGCCCAGTTGGAAACCTTGGACTTGAGCGATCGCCAAGACTTGCGGGAACTGGTCACCATTACCTTAGTGGCTCCCGGCCAAGAACCCCAAGTGGCCTTTTCCCTCGATGCCCTCGAGCAAAATCTCTGGCAGTTGGGGATTCACATTAGCGATGTGGGGGGATTGCTCCCCCGCGATGAACTGCTGGATCGCACTGCTCGCCGTCAGGGGATGACCCTCGCCACCCCTGAACTGAGTTTGCCCCTCTTGCCGCAGGAATTGGAGAGGTTGCGCTTGCTGCCGGGGGGCGATCGCGCTGCCATTTCGCTGCTGATGGTGATCAACAATGCCGGTGAAGTTCAGTCCTACAGAATTTACCGCAGTTGTATCCGCGTTGATGCCTGTGTCACCAGTGAGCAGGTGGCGGCCACCCTTGCCCTAGGGGATACTTCCGGTGATTGGTTGCGTGCCCTGATTCACCTTGCCAATGCCGTGAGTCAGCAACGACAGGCACGGGGGAGTATTGAAGTCACGCCAGCGGATGCCCTGAGCCTTGCCTATGCCGATGAGGGTCTCGCCCCCGCCATTCCCCTACCGAGGGTCACCCCTTGGACAAGCTTAGTGATCCTTGCCAATGAACTCCTGGCTCGGCATTTGGCGAAGTTGGGGGTACCGGCTCTCTACCGCACGCAGCCTGTGCCCGAACTCTATGCCGTGCAGGATTTTCTCAAGCTCTGCCAAAATCTCAACTTGCCCTTGAGCCTAGACAATCCCACGCAGGTCACGCCCCGCGACTGTCAGCGCTTTATGGCACAATTGGCCACCTCGGATCTAGCAGCCGTGTTGCAGGAACTCCTGCTGGATAAACTCAAACCCGCCAGCGATACTGCCGTGGCGCTGCCCCACTTTAGTTTGGCCACTGGCGAGGGCTATGGCCATTTCTGCTCACCCCTCCAACGCTACACTGACATTGTGAATCAGCGCATTTTGCACATTCTCCTGACGGAAGGGCGCGATCGCCGCGGGCCACGGGCAAAAGAGCGCGTCAATCTTGGCGAGTCCAGTTGCTTGGAGCAGGTGAATTGGACTGTTTTCACCACCGATATCCAGCGGGAAGTGGACACCCTCGTTAACGAATTAGCCCCCCACCTCCAAGAGCGGGAGCGGCAAACCTACACGGCTTGGAAGGATTTGGTGGGGCTACAACGGGTGCGCCAAGTCCAAGCCTGCATCGGCGAAGTGCGTTCGGGCATTATTACCGGCGTGCAGTCCTATGGCTTCTTTGTGGAACTGATTGACTTTAATGTTGAGGGCTTAGTCCACGTCAGCTCCCTCAAGGATGACTGGTATGAATACCGTGCCCATGCCCAAACCTTGACGGGTCGGCGTAACCGCTTGCGCTACCGCTTGGGCGATCGCGTTGAAGTCCTGATTAAAAATGTGGATTCCTACCGCCAGCAGGTGGATTTGGCGGTTATTAGTGGTGGCTCCCAAGTGACGGAAGAAGATCTCAACGGTAGTAGTGACGGCGGCGAAGCCCTCACCCCTTCTGAGGATGACGCTCCTGAGACTCTCTAAACCAGCAGTTGACGTTTTGCAGGGAGTGGGCAGCGGTTGAAAATCATTTATTTTGGCACACCGGAGTTTGCCCTTGCGCCGCTACAACGGCTGCTGGAAACAGAGACCTATCAAGTGTTGGGGGTGGTCACCCAGCCCGATTGCCGACGGGGACGGGGCAACCAGTTATCGCCTTCTCCGGTCAAGGCCTTAGCCCTTGGCCACAGATTACCGGTTTGGCAGCCGGAACGTCTGCGTCGGGATCCAGAGCTGCCTGAGGTCTTGCGATCGCTAGGCGCTGATGTCTTTGTGGTGGTGGCCTACGGTCAAATCCTGCCCCCGTCGATCCTTGAGATTCCCCGTTACGGCTGCATCAACATCCACGGCTCGCTGCTGCCGAAGTATCGCGGTGCCGCGCCCATTCAGTGGGCACTCTACCATGGCGAAGGGGAAACCGGCGTGACGACGATGCGCATGGATGCGGGTATGGACACAGGCCCGATGCTCCTGAAGCGCAAAGTAACGATTCATCTAGGAGATAACGCTGCTACCCTCAGTGCCAAGCTCAGTGACATGGGTGCCGACCTCCTACTAGAAACCTTGCAGCAACTGCTACAGCTTCAACCCGAACCCCAAAACGACGCTGAGGCTACCTACGCACCGCTCATTCAAAAAAGTGACTATGCCATTGATTGGGGGCGATCGGCCTTAGCCCTTCACAACCAAGTGCGCGCCTTTTACCCCTATGCCTATACCCAGTGGCAAGACACCCCCTTGAAACTGCTGCAAACGTGGCCATTGGTGCCCGAAGTGAGGGCCGAATTACCGGAACCTTTACAGTCTTTTGTTTGTGAGCCTGAGGCATCTTCCGCCCCGGGTACGGTGGTAGAGCTAATTAAGGGATGGGGCCCCGTGGTACAGACGGGCAAGGGTCGCCTGCTGCTGAGTCAAGTGCACTTGAGTGGTCGCAAAGCCCAATCGGGGTGGGATTTTGTCAATGGGGTACGGCTGGCGATCGCCACTCAATTCGATATGATGCCCTCAGCCCTGTAACTGAGTTTTAAGCACGCGGGGCTTAATGTAACTAAATGTTACGATTTTGCCGTTTTGACAGCATTTCACCTTGACACCCCTCGGATCGGCTCACTACACTGGCACACATACCTAGGTACGTCTCTAACCCCTATGGAAGATAAGCAAAAGGTTACGTTGTATCTATCCCCCGATGTGCACCGCCAGCTAAAGATTGCCGCTGTGGTCGAGCAGGAAACGATGTCCACCCTTGCTGAACGTGCCATTGAATTTCTGCTGGCTCACCCAGAAGTACTGGCGGAATATGCCGAGCAAAAGCATGGCAATGTGCATCGGGTTTACCACTGCCCAGAGTGTGCTAGTGCCCTTGTCCTACGGGGGGATGAGCTAACGGCCTTGGTCAATCAGCCCACAGTGATTGATGACGACAGCCTCAGTGTTCCTTCGCTCTCCGTCGAGTTGGTGTCTGCCCGCTAGGGGCGGGGGTGTTGGGTCAGCCTTGAAAGAAGGAGGTGATTGCTGTGCAAGAAGAATTGAGTATCCTCATCCAAGCGCAATATCCGTTGATCTACCTCCTGACCTCTGAAGAAGAGCGGGCTGAGCAGGCGATCGCTACCATTGCCCAAAGTCAAGTCGGGTCTCAAGGGCGGTCTCCCCGCAAGCTCTACATCTGGACAGTGACCCACGGCATGGTCGAGTATGGCCATCCCCGCAACAACAGTCACCACAACACTGTCTCGCCGGAAGCCGCCATTCAATGGGTTGTTCACCAACGGGAACCGGGCATCTACGTCTTCAAGGATTTGCACCCCTTCATTGATTCGCCCCCTGTAACTCGTTCTTTACGGGACGCGATCGCCAGCTTCAAAAGCAGCCACAAAACCATTATTCTCATGTCCCCGGAAGCGGCGCAGCGGATTCCTGTCGAACTGGAAAAAGAAATCGTTGTCGTTGACTACCCTCTACCCAGTATCAACGAACTAGATGAGGTGCTCGAGGAGCAACTAGATCCCCGCAATCGCCGCCTCACCCCTGAGGTACGGGAAAAACTCGTCAAAGCCACCCTTGGCCTGACGCGGGATGAAGCTGAAAAAGTCTTTCGCAAAGCCAAAGTGACCGCAGGTCGCCTCACGGAAGCAGAGGTAGATATTATTCTCTCCGAGAAAAAGCAAATTATTCGTCGCAATGGCATCCTCGAGTATATGGAAGTGGATGAAACCATTGATTCGGTCGGCGGTCTAGAGGAACTGAAAGTCTGGTTACGCCAACGCGCCAACGCCTTCAGTGAAAAGGCGCGTGAATACGGCTTACCGCAACCGAAGGGGATGTTAATTTTGGGGGTTCCCGGCTGTGGGAAGTCCCTGATTGCCAAAACCACCTCCCGCCTTTGGGGCTTGCCGTTGCTGCGCCTTGATATGGGGCGCGTCTATGACGGTTCAATGGTGGGGCGATCGGAGGCCAATTTGCGCAATGCCCTAAAAACCGCTGAATCCATTTCCCCTGCCATTCTCTTTATTGATGAAATGGACAAGGCCTTTGCGGGCGGAGCAGGCTCCTCGGACTCCGATGGCGGTACCTCAAGCCGGATCTTTGGCTCCTTCCTGACTTGGATGCAGGAGAAAAAGTCTCCCGTCTTTGTCTTGGCGACAGCCAACCGCGTCGAACGGCTCCCCGGTGAATTTTTGCGCAAAGGTCGCTTTGATGAAATTTTCTTTGTGGATTTGCCCAATGCCGAGGAGCGCAAGGAAATCTTTCGCATTCACCTCACCAAGCGCCGTCGCGAGATTGATCGCTTTGACCTAGAGCAACTGGCCAATATCTGTGATGGCTTTTCAGGTGCCGAGATTGAGCAGGCCATCATTGCTGCCATGTACGAAGCCTTTGCTCAAGGGCGTGAGTTTACCCAGTTAGACATTATTGCCGCTAGCCGTGCCACTCAACCCCTTTCCAAGACGATGCAAGAGCAGGTCACGGCACTGCGTGATTGGGCACGCCAACGGGCGCGTCCGGCGGCTGCTTCAGTGGCTGAATACCAGCGACTGGAGTTCTGACAAGCTTCCTTCTGTCTGCCCTGCGCAGATGGGAGAAAGACCCGACCACAGGGGTTTGGTTCGCCATAAATTGTGGTTCATTCAGTCCAATGTTTCTGTCTCAATCTGGAGGAAATCCACATGTCTCACTTCAGCACCCTGCGTACGAAAATTACCGATGCTGAAATCTTGAAAGCGTCCCTGCGGGATCTGGGCATTACGGTGAAAACCAATGCCGATGTGCGTGGCTACAATGGCCAACGTGTTCGCTCTGACATCGTCGCTGTCCTCGATGGCGAGTATGATCTGGGCTGGTCTCGCAATGCTGATGGCACCTTTGATCTGATTGCTGACCTCTGGGGTGTGGCCAAAAAACACAACCAAACTGAGCTGATCAACTCGATCAACCAAAAATATGCCATCAACAAAACCTTGGCTGAGGTGAAGCGTCCTGGCCTTCAGAACGCCAACGTCAAGCTTGTGGTGCATAGCTAATCCTGTTGCCAATTGCTTTGTACTGTCTAGCGCGCGTTCCCAAGTAATCCGCTGGCTGACTCCCTAGGGGTCGGCCTCTTTTTTTATCTCAGGATTACGAATATGGTATTTTGGCGGTACAGGGAAGGATGGCTTATAGTTATTGAGTTCTGGCCAGCACATTCAAGAGCGTTTTTCTCCAGAGGCTAAGCTAGTCGTTGCCAGTGGAGATGTCTGTGAGGTGATTCGTCAGGTGCCGGATGAGGCTATGACGCTCATCTTTACGTCGCCGCCCTACAACCTCGGCAAGGCCTATGAAACGCCGGTGGCGATCGAGGACTATCTCCAAAGCCAAAGTGAGGTAATTACCGAGCTATATCGAGTACTACGGCCAGAGGGAAGTTTGTGCTGGCAAGTGGGGAATTTTGTTCAAGGGGGAGAGGTGTATCCCTTGGATATTTTGTTTTATCCCCTGTTCAAGCGGTTGGGTTTGAAGCTGCGCAATCGCATCATCTGGAAATTTGGCCATGGTCTCCATGCCACAAAGCGCTTTTCTGGCCGCTATGAAACGATTCTCTGGTTCACGAAGTCCGATCACTACATCTTTAATTTGGATGCCGTGCGTATTCCAGCCAAATATCCGGGGAAACGCCATTTCAAAGGCCCCAATAAGGGCAAACCCTCGGGCAATCCCTTGGGCAAAAATCCATCCGATGTCTGGGAAATCCTTCTTCAGGATTGGCAAGAACTGGTGTGGGATATTCCCAATGTCAAGTTCAATCATCCTGAAAAAACATTGCATCCCTGCCAGTTTCCCATTGAGTTGGTGGAGCGGTGCGTTCTCGCCCTCAGCCATGAAGGGGATTGGGTCTTTGACCCCTATATGGGGGTGGGATCATCGCTTTTGGCTGCCCTAATGCACAATCGGCGGGCGATGGGCTGTGAAAAGGAACCCGCTTATGTCAACATTGCTCGCCAACGGATTCAGGCCTATGAAAATGGCACCCTGCCCTACCGTCCCCTCGGCAGACCGGTGTACGCCCCCACAGGGCATGAGAAAATAGCCCAAGTTCCTGAAGAGTGGCAACAGTGAATTGGCGATCGCTCGATGAACTGGTACGCATTCAATCCAAGTGGGTGACCTTGATTGCCGAAAAGTGGCTGACGGACACAGGTGAAACCTTAGAATACTGGCGGGTAGAAAAGGCGGACTCGGTGATTGTCCTGCCGCTGCAAGGGAAGGATTTAATCTGCTTGCCGCCAACCTTTCGGGTGGGGGTTCAGCGAGCTACGGTGGATTTTCCCGGTGGCAGAGTAGGGTCGGATCAAGATCCGATCGCGATCGTGCCGCAAATTTTGACACGGGAATTGGGAATTACCGCTGATGTCATTCAAGGAATCACCCCGATCAGTGAGCAGCCTTGGCTGGTCAATAGTGCTTTCTCCAATCAAAGAGTGTGGGGCTTTGTTGCTGAACTCGCACCAAGGGCAACGGTACCTCAAGCCGGGGGCAGGTTTCGGCTCGGGAGTCCGGACATCTCACAGCTTCTTGCACAGTTGGAGTGCTTGCAATGTCGTGCTGTTTTGTTGCAATGGCTGTATCTCTCTTTATAGCTATTCCAATAGAGAATGAGGCATCATCCAGTATAATACTTGCGAATCACCTCATCAATCGAACTGTTTGACCCTGCATACATTCGCGCTCGCTTCAGCGCACTGAAGTCGTGCTCAATCACATTCAAATCAAGAGAGTATTTCGGTAAAAATAACACCTCGTGACCCGCCGCTTTCACCACTGCCTGAATCACCCCTTTCGGGTGAATCGGTGCATTATCCATGATATACACCACTGTTTCCTCGCCGTGACTCTCTACCCATGTGTCGAGCTGCTGTTGATACGCTTGCCGCTCTTCCTCACACCGTTCTTGGTAACGCATCTGTTTTTTTTCGGGTCATGCCCATCTGGTCGAGGGCGTAACTAATGGTGGAAACTTGGACGCCAAATCGCTGGGCACGGTCGATTAAACGGTCGTCGGGATGGGCAGCAACATCCGCTGCTAAGGCCGCCCAATCCAGCTTCCAAGGACAACGGGGGACAACCGTGGGCGCTAAGTCCTCTCGCTTCAGCCAGCGATGGATGGCGGCGCGGCTCACCTGAAAGATCTGAGTCGTTTCACTGATTTTGCCGCCTTGCTGGATATAGGAGACAACCCGCTCTCGTCAGTCCAAGCTATAGCTCATATTCTTGAGTAACATTCATGACGCTTTGAGTATAGCCTATCCCTCTTGAAAATATCTCACTCCCTTTCGAAATGGCTATACGTTGACATCTCCCCTATTGCCACACTTTTATTGTCCCCTAGGGCAAATTTTTGAGCTGTGAGCCTATCGGTCAATTATTGCTATAGAGGCTAAAGAGCGATCGAAAGTCGAAGAGACGAATCAACATTGGCCAAAAGGCATCTAGGCCATTGGGGGCTTTGGGTTTGTGCCACCATGTGAGGCCACCATAGAGCAGTTGTACGAGGTGCCGCTGTGCCTCATCACTGACCTCTAAAAATCGCAGGTAAATGCAGCACCGCTCTTCTTCAGTGCGGGTACGAACCACGGCTGCGGTGACGCTAAAGTCCTGTTCCAAAAAGGTCAGCGTGCCGACGGTATCTCTTTGGGCTTCGATAAAACGCCCTGCAGTCAGCAACAGGGCAGCACCAGTCTCCGACACATCGCGGGTATAGCCCCAGTAGGTTTGATCCCCCAGTTGGAAACGACATACGGTGCAAACGGGAAAGCGATCGCTCTGACGGCGGGTGGGCTGATCAATGGAGGACAGAACCGCAATCAAGGCAATAAAGGCGTTGTAGAGCGTCCAAGCCAGCATCACCTCTAAACCCGCCCGTTCATACTCCATTGGTGGCCAGATATGGAGCCAGTAACCCCCATAGCGGATAAAGACCCCCACCCCGACTGCAATCACAAACGCCGCCAGCGGCCATGTATAGCGCAAATTCAACCGCTTCCGATTGGAGAGGGTGCCCTTGTTAGTGACAATGCTGCCAATTTTACCGAAGGGATTGCGGAGGATTTTAATCAGTTGCACCATCCCCGGAAAGGCAAAGGTCACCTCATAGACTTCACCCCAGACGGAAAAATACCGCCCTTCTGTCGCCCAGCTAAAGGTGGCGATCGTCAGCAGTGTATAGGGCAGCGCATAAAAGAGATACTCACCAAACGTGGCCACCGTCAGGGAAATACCGGTCATCAGGCTCAAAAAAGGACCGACGAGAAAGCACGTGCGGATAAAGGGATTAATGTTGTGCAAGAGCAGCGAGAGGTGGCAACTGCGCTGAAACCACGACAGTTTTGACCAAATGGGGAGATCATCACCACAGAAATAGATTTGCATATTCCCCTGTAGCCAGCGCAGCCGTTGCTCCAGATGATCTTGGAAGTTGCGAGGAGACTCCCCCATGCTGAGGATTTCATTGAGGTAAACGAGGCGATAACCAGCGATCTGCATTTTGGTTCCCGTTTGGAAATCCTCGACCACACAGCGGGTATAGTATCCACCCACGGCTTCTAGGTCACGGCGGCGCACCACATAGGAGGTACCGCAGCAGATAATGGCGTTGCCAAAGTCCCGCCCCGGCTGAATAAAGCCAAAAAAGTACTCCATATCGCCGGGCATCATGAACTCAATGCCAAGGTTTTGGGAGTGGTAGTCAGGGTTAAAGAAGTGCTGGGGGGTCTGCACCATGGACACGTGATCATCTTGAAAGAAGCCCACGGTGCGGCTCAGGAAGTTCTGAAAGGGAATAAAGTCGGCATCAAAAACGGCAATCAGTTCACCAGTGGTGTATTTCAGGGCATGGTTGAGGTTACCTGCTTTGCGGTGCTCATTGGTGGGACGGGTGAGATAGTTGACCCCCAGATGCTCACAGAGATCCGCAATTTCCGATCGCCGACCATCGTCGAGGACATAGATGCTTTTATTTCTGTAGTTGATCGCCTGACAGGCCACAATCGTCCGCCGCAAAATATAGGGAGGCTCATTATAGGTGGGAATAAAAATATCCACACTGGGGCAGTATTCGCCGCTGAGAACTGCCTGCTGATAGTGATCGGCCTGGCGCGATCGCCAAGCAGTCGTCAGCCATGCCGTCTGATAGAAGTAAAGCAAATAGGTGAAAAAGTAGAGCACCTCAAGACCATAGAAGCCAATACTGGCAGTAAAGCTCAACCAGTGGGCATCATTGAGCGTCACCCAGCCCCGCCACACCAGATAGCGGCAGCCAAAGAGAATAACAATGAAGCGAATAATCAAGCGTGTGACATTGTTGCTGGGAATAAAATTGAGGGCAACTGCCACCACTGCCGCAAGGACAATGGGCCACCACACGCTTAAATCATCGGTGGGCATCTGCAGGAGGTCGGGCAGAGGCCGCAACTGATCGGGATTCACTAAATCAATGGGAAAGAGCGTCGGTCGCCACACCGTCGCCAACAGCACACCAAAGAGGAATAGGATGCTGAAAACAAAAAGACCCCAGACCCACGGTGAAACCAGTTGCGGGGGGGAAGTGGGCTTGGGTGGCTCATGGGTCATAGGGAGACCCCCTAAAAAGAGGAAATTTAGGCCATCGTTGGCATTTGCAGACGGGCAAAAATCATGCGGCCTGCCGAGGTTTGCAGGGCACTGGTCACAACCACCGACAACTGATCGCCAATGTGATCCACCCCCTCTTCGACAACCACCATCGTGCCATCCTCAAGGTAGCCCACCCCTTGCGCTGGTTCTTTCCCTTCCTTGAGAATCTTCAACTCCAGCGTATCGCCGGGGAGGTAGATGGGGCGCAGGGCTTGCGCTAACTCGTTGACGTTAAAGACATCCACTTTTTGGAAGCGGGCAACTTTGTTGAGATTCAAATCATTGGTGACAAGAGTGCCGTTGATTTCTTGGCAGAGGCGCACCAGCTTGGCATCCACCGTTGTTAATTCTGGATAGTCTGCGGAGTGAATGACAATGCGATCGCCCAAACTGGCTTGGAGGCGATTGAGAACGTCGAGACCTCGCCGACCACGAATCCGTTTTTGTTCATTCCCCGCATCGGCAATCAGTTGCAACTCTTGCAGTACAAACTGGGGCACAATGATTTGCCCTTCGAGTACCCCAAGATTCAACAGCGCCTCAATGCGGCCATCAATAATGCAACTGGTGTCCAGTACCTTTGCTCGGGCAGGTTTGAGCATCCCCTCAGCCAAGAGACTGCTAGCAACGGCATTGGGGTTAATTAACCGCAGCAGGGCAGGCCCGTGACTATCGGCCAAAGTGGTTCCCGAATAGGCAAAGACAATGCTAGTGAGAACAGCAATCAGGGGTTTAATAAAGGAAAAATCCTTGGGAATGGGCAACAGGAAAATCGGTGCCAGCATCAAGTTGGCCAAGAGCAACCCCACCACTAGACCCACGGCTCGCGACAAGAGCGTTTCTGGGGGCAATTGACGGATACTGCGCTCAAGACGATGGTAAAGGGACTGCAACAATAAACCAAGGGCAATGCCAACAATGGCGCCAAAGCCAGCCATGACCCACTGCAATCCCCGCACATTGGCCACTTGAGCAAGAACCGTTTCTGGGAGGAGGTCAATGCTGTTGAAGCCAACGGCAATTCCCATCACGACGATAATGAGGAGTAAGATGGTATCGAGCATTGGTTCGCTCCTGTCGCGCTGGACATCTCCATAGGCCATTACTTTAGGATTATACTTTTTTCTCTTTTGCTGCGGTGTTGGGCTGTTGCATATCGAGATGACGACTAATGCGGGTACCGGCTCGGATGCCCTCAGCTTCGGCTTGAGGCCCCAGAATGGCCCGTGCCACCATGCCACCGAGGGTCGCCCATAGCGTTTCCTTAGTAAAGGCTTGACTGGTTTTCACCCACCACTCTAGGAAAAGATGCAGGGATGGGGGAGGAGGTTCCTCAGGGGATGGCGCCGCCAACTGTCGCCCGAGATCTTCCCCTAGTTGCGCACCAACCATATTGCCCACTACGCGCCCGACGGTTTCGCCCACAGGCCCCAAGACCACTTGCCCCGCCAAGCCGCCAGCAATTTCACCGGCGGTACCCCCAATTTTGTCACCCGTGCGAATCTCCAAGACTTTCGCGACCCGTTCCGGCGTTTCCTCAAGGGCAGTAAATTGCAGTTGGGTGATTTGCTCCGTGGCTTCCATCCCTAATCGCGCACCAATCACACCGCCAACAAAGGTGCCCACTTGCACCCCCATGACCGCACCCGCAGGCCCCATAAACAGGCCACCCGCCGTTCCCCCCACCATGCCACCGAGAATATCACCTACATAGCCGCCCATGAGAAATCCGCCCATGGAGGTGAGTTTGTTGCCCACCTCTTCGGGTTCGAGATCAAAGGCGCGGGTGAGGTTTTGCAAGCCCTTATTGCCTTGGCCAATGATCTGGACATCCCCCCAAAATTGAATGGCCGCCAACAGTTGTAGGGGCGTGATTTGCTCGAGGTGATACTCAATGGTAATTGAGGCGGCAAGGGGGTTAACGTGAACAGATTTGATCCCTTGGCGGGTTTTCAGATAGGCACTCAGGGAATCGCGAAAGGCAGCATCCGTTTTCAGTTCTTGAATCCGCAATCGCAGGCGATCGCCCGTGAGGTGCATGACTTCGGCAATCGGCGCAGTTTCGGCAGTGGCCATGGGAAACCCACCCAATAGGCTCTAGTTGCCGTTGTAGCACGCGCACCAAAGCAAGGAGGAAGATCTGTCAAAATGTTAAGGGAATCACACACAGAGTGAATGACCATGACAGCCACGGTAAAGGTCGAACATCTCAAGAAGTCCTACGGTGCCATTACAGCGGTGGCCGATGTCTCCTTTAGCGCCCATCAAGGGGAAATTTTTGGGGTGCTGGGGCCAAATGGCTCAGGGAAAACGACAACACTGCGCTGTCTGTGTACCCTCTCGCGACCGGATGCTGGGGTATTGGAAGTCTGTGGTCTTTCGGTTCTCCACCAACCTCATTTAGTGCGCCAAAAATTAGGCTATGTGGCTCAGGAGGTGGCGCTTGATAAAATCCTCACGGGTCAGGAATTTCTAGAATTACAGGCGGCGCTGTACCACATTCCCCGTGCCCTGATTCCAGAGCGCATTGAAGCAGTGCTGGCACGGTTGGATTTATTGGAATGGCGCGATCGCCAGTGTGGTACCTACTCGGGTGGCATTCGCAAACGCTTTGATCTCGCGGCAGGACTACTGCATCAACCCCAAGTGCTTGTCTTAGATGAACCCACCGTAGGCCTCGACATTGAAAGTCGCCAAGTGATTTGGGATGTGCTGCGGGATCTCAAGGCTCAGGGACTGACCATTATCTTGACCAGCCACTACCTTGAGGAAGTGGATCTCCTTAGCGATCGCTTGGCGATTCTCGATCAGGGGCGGGTGATTGCCAGTGGCTCTCCCGAGGAACTCAAGGCCAATATTGGGGGCGATCGCGTCACGTTGCGGGTACGAGAATTTACACCGCGTCAAGAGGCACAAATGGCCCAGGCCCTTCTCAGTCAATTGGACTGCGTGAAATCGGCGCTGATTAATGCCAACCAAGGCAACTCCTTGAATCTGGTGGTCACAGATGCGGCTGTGGCGATCGCAGCCATTAGAAGGGCGCTAGAGGAAGCAGGACTTCCCCTCTTTAGCTTGGCGCAGTCACGACCCAGTTTAGATGATGTCTATTTGGCCGCCACGGGTCAAACCCTCTTGGATGCCGACTTGGCAGCAGCGGCGCAGCGGGACAGCAAACAGTTGAAAAAAGAGGCCATGCAACGCTAATGGGGCAGCCAATTCTTTGGGTTCATGGAGACTGCCTCGACCCCACGGCGCCCATCTTTGACCGCTATCCCAAGGCGCCGGCCATTTTTGTTTGGGATGTAGCGCTCCTCAAGGAGTGGCAAATTCGCCTAAAGCGGCTGGTCTTTCTCTATGAGTGCCTGCTGGATCTCCCCGTGGAAATGTACCGGGGTGAGGTCGCTCCCTTGGTGAATGCCTTTGTTGAGGTGCACGGCGGCGATCGCGTGGTGACAATGGCCAGTCCTAGCCCTCGCTTTCGCGCCATTTGTCAGCAATTGGCCTATCCAGTGGAGATCCTAGAGCCAGAACCCTTTGTCACGTTACCTGCCAATGCTGATTTGAAGCGATTCTTTCGTTATTGGAAGTTGGCGAAACCCCGCTTGGGACTATAAAAGATGCTGGCGATCGCCCGATCCCTTGAGAAGATGCCTTGGCAGCCGCGATTCTCCCTGTTGGATCGCTATATTCTGCGGGAGATGATTCGCCCCTTTGTCTTTGGTTTTGGCATTTTTACGGCGATCGCTGCCGTTATTGGTACGGTGTTCTACCTCATTCGCAATATGGTGGAGCACAACCTTGGCATCCTCAGTGCCCTTCAAGTCTTTTTTCTGCGTTTGCCCACCTTTGCGGTGCTGGGCATTCCCATGGCGATGCTCTTTGGTTCGCTCCTTGCCTATAGTCAACTGTCCCGCCGCAGTGAACTGATTGCTTGCAAAAGCTGTGGGGTGAGTCCGCTGCGTTTAGTGCGACCGGCGCTCCTAGCGGGGTTCTGTGCCTTGCTCTTCACCTTTGCCCTCAATGAACTGGTGGCTCCCCCCATGGCCTACCGCGCCATCAAGACCTTGGAAGTGGCGATTCAACGCCCCCAACCTACCTTTCAAACCCGCAATATCTTCTACCGTCGTTTTGCTGGGGGGCAGCTTCAGCAACTCTTTTTTGCCCATCGTTTTGATGGCGAGGTCATGGGTCAAGTGACGGTGTTGAACTTTGAGCAGGGGCAATTGCGAGAAATTATTACGGCGCAGGAAGCCCAGTGGCAGGGTTCGGCGTGGCTGTTTCGGCAGGGCACCTACCACCACCTGACCCGCGATCGCGACTATGATGTGGCCGAGACCTTCTCAGAACGAACATTTGCCTACCCCCGCACCCCCCTTGATTTAGCGATGGAAACGCGAGCACCAGAGTTTATGACCAGCCGCGAAATCTATCAGTACTTGCAAGTTTTGGCGGAAAGTGGCGATGCCAAACGTCTGCGGCAGTGGCGGGTGCAGTTGCAGGAAAAGCTCTCTCTCCCCTTTTTGTGTCTCAGTTTTGCTGTTGTCGGCGCTGTTTTGGGGATCAGTTCTCCCCGCCAAGGACAGGGGCGGGCCTTTGGGCTCAGTGTGGCAATTATTTTTGGCTATTATGTCAGTGCCTTTATCTTCACGGCCTTTGGTGAGGGGGGAGCCATTTCACCCCTTGTGGCCAGTTGGCTGCCAAAGGGGATAGTCAGCGCGATCGCCCTCGGCATGCTCTACCATGCCAATCGTCATTAGTAGGGAATCTGCCAATAGCGACAGGCCGCATGGGCAAGGGTCATCACACCCACGGGGATAGCCTGTTCATCGACATCAAACTCCGGGTGATGCAGGGGATAGTTGGGGCGATCGCGAAACCCTACCCCAAGGCGAAACATCGCACCGGGGGCATGCTCTAGGTAAAGGGCAAAATCCTCTGCCCCAAGGGACGGTTCCGGCAAAATATGCACATGGGGGGCACCCACCACATCAGTCGCCGCCTCCGCCAGCAGTTGCGATAGGTAGGGCGTATTTTCCACCCCCGGTACGCCCCGCCGATAGTGGAGTTTGTAACGGGCACCGTAGGTGTGGCAGACATTGGCCACAATTTGCTCAATCCAGGTCGGGAGGGTGGCACGGGTTTCCGGATGGAGCGATCGCACCGTTCCCTGAAGGGTGACCTGATCGGCAATGACATTGGCAGCCCGTCCCCCTTGAATTTTGCCAAAGGTAACCACCACGGGTCGCAGGGGATTCTGCGTGCGGCTAATGGCCTGTTGCAAAGCACTGATCACTTGAGCGGCAATCCAAATCGCATCTACCGCTTCATGGGGGCGGGCACCGTGGCCCGATTCTCCCAAAATCGTTAACTCAATGTCATCGGCAGCCGCCGTCAACGCCCCATAGCGCACCGCTACTTCCCCCGCTGGAATGGTGGGAAACACATGGAGCGACAAAATGGCACTCACCTCTTTCATAGCGCCATCGGCAATCATCCAACTCGCCCCTTGGGCAATTTCTTCCGCTGGTTGAAAAATAAACCGCACCCGGCCGGGGAACTCCTCCTTGAGGGCTGCTAACACCATTGCCGTGCCCAGACCCACCGTGGTGTGGACATCGTGACCGCAGGCGTGCATCACCCCGCTATGTTTTGAGCTAAACTCGAGTCCAGTGCGCTCTTGAATCGGCAGGGCATCCATATCGGTGCGAATGGCCAAGAGCCGCTGTTCTTTGGGATTCCCCGCCAGTTCCGCAATCACCCCCACTTTCCCCACATCCTGCTGTACCGTTAAGCCGGCGGAGGAAAGTACCCCCGCCACATAGGCAGCGGTTTGATGTTCTTGGCCACTCAATTCGGGGTAGCGGTGCAGATGGCGACGAATTTCAATGAGACGGGGGGTGAGGGTTTGGGTAATCTGGCGAATCCGAGCAAGCATAGCGCAGCCGTGGCGATATTTTTGTATCCTATCGAATCTCAGGAATTGCCGGTTGCCCACTCCTGATAGGGGTGCTCCGCTAAGTAGGCATTGGTATAGCGGGGGTCGTCGGTCACCTCAAGGCCAATCCACGGGGGTAGAGTCAGGGGATAGTTAGCACGGGGCAATTCAATTTCTGCCAAAATCAGGCCAGTACAGGCGCCAGTAAATTCATCCACTTCCCAACACAGATCACCCGCTGGAATACGATAGCGGTTTTTCTGGATGATGGGTTGTAGGCACAATTCCGCGAGGAGTTCCCTTGCATCAGCAACGGGGATAGCATACTCATACTCACGGCGTTGGCCACCGCTGGCTTTGCCCTTGATTGTGATCCATGCTTGGTCACCCGCAAGACGCACCCGCACCGTGCGCTCAGGAACTGTGGACAGGTAGCCTTGGGCAAATTGGGACACACTTGTGACCAGCGATCGCCATTCTTCGCCTGTGACAAGGAACTTGCGCTCAATTTCGATGCCCATTGCCTAGACCGCTGTGGTAAATGAACCGTGGAGACCATAGGGAATGTGGTGTTTCAAGCGCAATCGTGCCACTGGCCCGGCGCTAATGGCTGCCGCATCAAAGATGAGTAACTGCGATTTGTGGCAACTGGCATCATACACCACCTGCAAGAGCCAGCCATCCTCTTCCCCTTGGGCACCCTGCCAGAGAAAGTCACCCTTTTGCAGACCCCGCGGGACAAAAATGGGTTCACTGGCAAAGCCACGCGGTGCCGCCGACCAAAATTGTTCCTCCCCCGTCTGGCGATCGCACCGCCACAGTGCCTGGAGAGGCGCATTGGTTTTCGGATCATGCCCTGCCGCCAAATACGTGTAGCGATAGGGTTGCCCCACCTTGGCCGGATGCACTACGGGAAATTCACAGGGGCGATCGCTCACCACTTGCCAATCCACAGCCTTGGTTTTGGGGTTCAATTGAATCCGCCACAGCAGGCTTGAGGGCAGCGCTGCAAAATTCACCTCCCGAAAATCCATGCCCGGTTCGAGATTGGGAAAGTGGCTGTAGGCAATGGACTCCACATGAATTTCATCCCCAGCTTCGTAGGCATTGGCATGGTGAAAGACAAAACAGGCGGGCATCGTCAACATCTGGGGAGTCCCACCCCGACGAGGCAGCAGCCAAACCCGTGTCGGTTCCTGCGCATTGAATTGAATGCACTGGGCAGCGCCCCGCAGTCCCAGCAGATAGGGCAGTGGATTTAACTGCACTGGATTTTGAAAGACAATGGCGTAGTTGGGGGTCAGGGCAAAGTCATGGATAAAGGCAAAGCCCGGAATTTCAAAGACAGGTTGGGAGACACATTGACCACTGGCATCAAACTCATAGAGGGTAATACGAGTCCGCAGGCCGGGCTTGACACCAAAATTCACGAGCCGCTGCGTCTGAGGATCAAAGCGGGGATGCGCTGCAAAGGCATCCCTCTCCTTGAGGAGACCCCCTAGGTTGTCGAGGCCAATGGTTTCTAGGGTCACAGGGTCAAGGCAGTAGGGCAGACCGGCTTCCCAGAGCGCCAGTAATTTGCCCCCCCAATAGATCACATGGGTATTGGCAATGTTTTTGACCCGAATATCGAGGAAATTGGCCAGCCAGCCCCCCGGTTTTTGGGTGCCAAAGACACCGCGATAGAGAAGGCGATTGGCCTTTTCCTCCTCTAAGAACCCAGCGGTACGCACGTAGCGATTGCGAAAATGCACCCGTCCCTTCTCAAAGCGAAAAGCACAGATCATGCCGTCGCCATCAAAGGGATGGGCTAAGGGCACTCCCCCGCGCTCCAACCGTCCAGGGCCATTGCGGTAGAGCGTTCCCACCAAATCCGTGGGCACCGTACCTTCGACATCCTCAATCCAATAGTCATATTCTTGGGTGAGAGATTCGGTCCCCCCCCGCCAATCCGCCATCGTGTAGGGGCGATCTAAAACTCCAGTCATGGGACACTTGGCTCCAACTCAACAGTGACAGAGGATTGAGAGGCGGGCGCCGGCACCTGCTGCGGCAACCAGTTCAACAGGGGTAGGGGCAATAGCGTACTCAGGTTGGTAATGAGCACCAGCAACCAGAGGCGATCGAAGTTATGCTCGGTAATCCCCAGCCAGTGGGTCAGCAGTGCCCCCAACTCATGGGAGACCAGATTGGCAAGGTTGCTAATGGACATCAGCAGCGCAAAGAGGGTGGCCTCAATCCCCGGCGGACACAGCCGTGCCGCCAACACGAGTACCGGCATAAAGGCAATCTGCCCCATAACTGCCAAAATGAGGCTATCCCCCAAGCTAAACCACTGGTCACTAATGCCCCATTGGCGATTGAGGTGGGTGACCAAAATCAAGCTAGAGAGTCCCAAAAGGGCTGAGAGAATCGTGCTCCAGAAAAAAATGGTACGAATGGGCAGCGTTTTCAAGTAGCGCTGGAAAATCCACACCCCCAAGAGGGAGGCGATGCTAGTGACAAGGCGCACCCGTCCCAAAAACTCCGCCTCAAAGCCCAATTCATTCGTTGTGAAGAAAAAGAAGGCTGATTCCGAGCCGGGGGTGGCTTGCCAGAGGAAGAGAAACGCCACCGGCAACCAAATCCGTTTTTGCATCATGGCTTGGCGCACACGGTTGATGTGCTCCCAAGTCTGACGCAGTTGAGGCCGAGCCGTAACCCGTGCTTCGGCGATCGCCCACGCAACCCCCGACATCAAGAGCGGAAACGCCGCTGTAATTTGAAACACTGTACGCGGACTAAACCACTGCAACAGTTGGCCACTAAAGTAAGCGGTGAGGATACCCCCCACGGCAGTCGCTGCCCAGCTTAGGGATTGCAGCGTTCCCATTTCAGTCGCCGATTCTTGGCGTGCCCGTTCAACCACCAGTGAATCGACAATCACATCACTGAGGGCGATGGCGATCGAGGTTGCGAGAATCGCTGCCGTTGCCTGCCAAGGGGTAGCCACCCACGTCCCCAAGCTCAACCACGCCCCACAGCCCAGCAAGCCCGACAGGACAAGATAGGAACGGCGACGAAATCCCAAAAGCGGCACACTATCAGAAATGAGGCCAAATACCGGCTTAATGACCCAAGGCAGCGCAGCCACACCCATCAATGCCGCCACTTCCGCCGGCGACAGACCCAACTCATCCTTAAAGAAAAAGCTAATGGCCAGCCGTGCTAAGCCCAACACCCCTTGGACAAAATACACCAGCAAAATGGCTAAGAGTTCGCCACTGGGTTCTTGCCCAAAAAGGAGCGTCTCCTTGAGCCACTGAAACCAGCGTTGAGGTTGCGAAGGTTGAACTAACATTACTAAATGTTAAGCAATAGCATTGCCTCCATCATATCCAGACACGCTGAAAATTGCTAACACGGGTACTCTTCACTGGCTCCTAGGCTAGCAGGAGACCCTAATTGGGGTTATTTGGCGATCTCCAGTTGATCGAGGCGCAGCCAAACTGTAGGGGTGGGCACTGGAAATTTAATCTGCGCATAGTCACCGCGAATCTCCACCACCTCGCCTCGTCCCTCAAAGAGATAGGGGGGATAGCGATGATCACTGGCCAAGGCCTCAACACTGTTGGCCAATTTTTCAGCAACGACCTTTACCAAATCTCCCTTTTTAATCGCCATAGGAAACCCTAACGCTGATCAGCCCACATTCTATCCCAAGGAGAATCGCCAAGGGCTTTAAGTCTGTTGATGAATCCAATTGCCAAACCTTAACCAAGGGGAAACGCCACCTCAGTCCTTCACTGCCATTCATCGGGCACTGCCAAAACAGTAGCCCCTAGAAAATGAGCAACAAAAAGAACAGGGGTCTGAACCAAGACGAAGTTCTTTGGCGATAGACTACGCTTAAGCGTCGCATTACGTGAGGGGAACCTTGCATGGACTGTATTCCAGTGATTCTATCGGGGGGAGCCGGAAGTCGCCTTTGGCCATTATCGCGCCAAGCCCATCCCAAGCAGTTTATGCGCTTAACTGCCGAAGGGCAGAGTCTGCTACAACAAACGTGGCAACGCTTGCAGGGTTTACCCCAAGTGCAACCGCCAGTGGTGGTGGCCAATGACGCCCATCGCTTCCTTGTAGCGGAACAATTTCAAGAGCTAGGGGTGACACCAACGCGGATTTTGCTCGAACCCTTGGGGCGCAATACGGCTCCTGCGATTACCCTTGCTGCGCTCTACGTCACAGAAGTCCTCGCCACCGATGCCATTCTTTTGGTGCTACCAGCGGATCATTTAATTCAGGATGTTGCCGCCTTTCAGCAGGGGCTACAACGGGCACTTGCACCCGCCACCAAGGACTGGTTGGTAACGTTTGGCATTACGCCCACCTCTCCCCATACAGGCTACGGCTACATTCGGCGGGGGGAAGCTCTCAGTGAGGCCCACACCTATCGGGTGGCAGAGTTTGTCGAAAAACCCGATTTGGCAACGGCAGAGGCTTATCTAGCGGATGGCCATTACCTTTGGAATAGCGGTATGTTTCTCTTCCGCGCCCAGAGCTTCTTAGCAGAATTGGCACAGCAGCAGCCAGACATTTTGCACCATTGCCGTTTGGCACTGCGGGAGGGACAGGAGGATTTGGACTTTATCCGCTTGGCCACAGCACCCTTGAGTCAGTGTCCCAGTTTATCGGTGGACTATGGGGTGATGGAAAAGACGCAAAAAGCAGCGGTAGTGCCCCTAGAGTGTGGCTGGAGTGATGTGGGGTCTTGGTCAAGTCTCTGGGAGGTGACACCCAAGGATGAATTTGGCAACAGTTGCCGTGGCGATGTTCTCACCTATGGCAGCAAAGATTGCTTTGTCCATAGTCAAAACCGCTTGGTTGCCCTACTGGGGGTGGAAAACCTCATTGTTGTAGAAACCGCTGATGCTGTTCTCATTGCCCATCAGGAGGCGGCACAGCAGGTGAAACAAGTGGTGGAGCAACTGCAAGCCCAAAAGCGCAGTGAGGCTTACAATCATCGCGTAGTCTATCGCCCTTGGGGACATTACGATTCCATTGACACGGGTCATCGCTTTCAAGTGAAGCGGATTACGGTCAAGCCGGGGGCGAGTCTTTCGCTGCAACAGCACCATCACCGCGCAGAACATTGGATTGTTGTCAGTGGTACAGCGGAAGTTACCTGCAATGGCAAAACGTTTCTGCTGACGGAGAATGAGTCCACCTATATCCCTGTGGGCGCTGTGCACCGCTTGGCCAATCCGGGGAAAATTCCCCTTGAAATGATCGAGGTGCAGTCGGGAGCCTACCTTGGCGAAGATGATATTGTCCGCTTTGAGGATCGCTATGGTCGCGAGACAGGGCAATAACCGCTGGGCAAACCCTTAGACCGCCAGCCAAGCGATCGCCACCCCAAGGGCGGAACCAACGATGACTTGAATGGGGGTGTGCCCCAATAACTCCTTGAGGCGGGCTTCTGCCAATTCGTGCCCATCTTGGAAAAATTCATCGACAATTTGATTGAGAATGCGGGCTTGTTTACCGGCTGCTTGGCGTACCCCGGCCGCATCGTACATGACAATGCAGGCAAAGACAACGGCGATCGCAAACTCAATGCTATCCCAGCCCCGCTGCAGCCCTACCCCAGTCGCCAGAGCAGTAACTAGGGCGGAATGGGAACTGGGCATGCCCCCCGTTTCCACTAGAACGCGGAAATTGAGCTTGCGGTGTTTGGCAATGTCAATCAGTAACTTGAGCATTTGGGCGATCGCGCTGGCGGCGAAAGCGACCCAGAGGACATGGTTAGCCAGTAGCTCACGAAGACCGTCCATCATGGTTACGGACAAGGACAAACTCTGCGCCCATCCTAACCCACTTCGGGATCGTTAATGACTGCGACTGGTAATGTAGTCGGCGATCGCCTGCAAAGGAACGGCGGCTGCCCCATACACAGCCAACTCTGCCTTCGCCTCTGCCACCAAGCGTTCAGCCTCTTGGCGAGATTTTTCCAGACCCCACAGGCGCGGGTACGTCATTTTTTGGGCGGCCACATCTTTACCAACGGTTTTACCGAGGACATCGCGGGTCGAAGTAATATCCAAAATGTCATCCACAATCTGGAACGCCAAGCCAATATTTGCCGCATAGCGCGACAGGCGAGCCACATCAGATTCATTCGCCCCCGTCAGTAATGCCCCAGAAACCACAGAGGCCTCCAGTAATGCCCCCGTTTTGTGGGAGTGGATAAAGTGCAGCGTTTCTAGACCAATGTTCGGCTGCCCTTCACACTCCAAGTCCACCACTTGACCGCCCACCAATCCCGTTGCTGCCACCGCATGCCCCAACCGCGCCACAATTTTCAGCAGATATTCTGCGGGCACGTTTTTCGTTTGTTCCACCACATATTCAAAGGCATAGGCCAGTAAGCCATCCCCCGCCAGAATGGCAATATCTTCGCCATAGACTTTGTGATTTGTAGGCTTGCCACGACGGTAGTCATCATTGTCCATAGCCGGCAGATCATCGTGGATCAGCGACATCGTGTGGATCATCTCTAGGGCACAGGCGGTGGGCATGGCCATTTCCACGGTACCCCCCATCAGTTCACAGGTGGCCAAGCAAAGAATCGGGCGCAGCCGTTTGCCCCCTGCCATCAGTGAATAGCGCATCGCATCGTAAATTTTCTCTGGGTAGGCAACGGGGATCGAGGCTTCGAGGGCCGCTTCCACAAGGGCTTGGCGTTCTTTGAGGTAGGCCTTGAGATCAAATGTGCCGGCGGGATGGACTTGGGGGGGATCAGCGGAAATCATGAACAACTCCTCAGCGTGCGGGCGGCATAGAGGTCAACGAGAGCAGGGGCTTGTGCCAGTTGTGACGGCGACAATAGCTCCATACAGTATTGTGCAACAACATGGCAACGGTCATCGGACCGACGCCCCCCGGAACAGGGGTAATATAACTGGCCACAGCACAGGCAGCCTCATAGTCCACATCGCCCCAGAGACTCGATTTACCGTCGGGGCGTTGAATGCGATTAATCCCGACATCAATGACCACTGCCCCCGGCCGAATCATGTCGGCAGTAATCCGCCGCGGCTGTCCCATTGCTGTGACTAAAATCTCAGCACTACGGGTGACACTGGCAAGATCACGGGTGCGCGAGTGGGCGATCGTCACCGTTGCATTGGCAGTGAGTAACATCAAGGCCAAGGGCTTGCCGACCAAAATACTGCGACCCACGACCACTGCCGAGCGACCTGCAACATCAATGCCATAGGCGGCCAAAAGCTGCATCACTCCAGCAGGCGTACAACTGCGCAGTCCCGGTTCATCGCGCACGAGCCGACCGAGATTTTCGGGATGCAGGCCATCCACATCTTTATCCGGATGAATCGCGTATAGCAGGGGACGGGGATCAAGGTGGGGCGGTAGGGGCAATTGCAGCAGAATGCCATCCACCCATTCGTCCTGATTTAGCTCAGTAATTCTGGCCAATAAATCCGCTTCTGTAATGGTGGCCGGTAAATGGGCACCAAAGGATTGAATCCCGACGCGGCCACAGGCTTGTTCTTTGGCACGGACATACACGGCACTGGCGGGATCATCGCCAACCCGCAACACCGCCAAGCCGGGCGATCGCCCCCACTGGGCTTGAAACGTCCGCACATGATCAGCCAACTGGCGTTCAATGGACTGGGCTAAGGATTTGCCATCAAGGCAGGCAGCGGAGTTTGCAACCAAAGGACACCTTAAAATTGATCAATCACAAAAGTCTAGGGTTGAGTTGCCGAATGCGTTTCCATCGGTTGGCAACAACATCGAACTAGTTTACCTCAAACAGGGAGCACCAAGGCTAGCATTGATCAAGTTCTCTCTGCTAGGCCACCGCAGATAGGGAATTACGCCAGAAGAGTTAACAAATTGTGCCAAAGGCTTAAGAATCGCTAGGGGCGATCGCCCGAAGGGGAGGTTCGCTCCACTTGAATTTTGGCAATGGCAGGGGTGGTACACAGGTAGGTCAGCACATCCTCCGCACTCATCAGGCGCTTAAGCACCACTTGGCCAATGGTTGAGGCAGGGTCAGGATGGCTGGGCTTCACTTCTACCATGAGAACCATCTCCTCCACTTGGTACAGCCAAAGCTTTTCCTCCCCCTCTAGGATGTAGAGGCAGGTACGGGTGATCACGGGCGATCGCCGCCACGCTTGCTCATTCCAGAGGCCTTGGGGTTCCCACACGCGGCCAATCTGCCACCCCTCAGTGAGGAAAAAGTATTTCATGCCACAGGCGGCGATTCATTCCCTTGGGCACTGGCGGTCTCCTCAGGTTCCATAGAATTAAAACAAGCTGCCGCTATCAGCAAAAAAGGCGTTCCTGGCACTAGGGGTAAAATGAAGCCGACAACCCCAATAATCCCAAAAATTACACCAAGAACCATACGTGCTGTATTACGGATGCTTTTAGTCACAGGCATTCCTTTCGAGTTGCAATAGGCGAGGATGATTCACCTCTAACGTAGCCTGAACCTTGCCTTTTCACAAGTTGCTGGTGCTAAGCTTTATCGAGAATCGCATCCCGCAGATCCATGCCGTCCATTTCTGCTTTGTAGAGGTTTGCCCCCTTAAAGTTAGCACGGCGGGCATTGGCCTTCGACATCTTGGCCGCAATGAGAACCGCATATTCAAAGTTGGCCTCAATGAGACTGGCACTTTCGAGAATCGCTTCTTGCAAAATTGCGCTCTTGAGATCGGCCAAGTGCAGGTTGGCTTGAAAGAGATTGGCACGGGTGAGGTTGGCATAGGCAAGGGTCGCTTCCACTAGGCTCACTCGCCGCAGTAGCGTGCCCACCAAGTTGGCTTGGCGCAGATCGGCCATGGCAATATTTGACTTGTAGAGATCAGCACCCGCTAAGGTAGCCCGCTGTAAACAGGCCCCCTGCAAATCCGCCTCAATCAGGTCACTCATGTAGAGGTTTGCTCCAGCCATGTAGGCATCCTTGAGCAAAGCGTTGCGCAGATCAGCCCCCGCTAAATTTGCCTGATCGAGATTGGCATTGGTGAGGTTGTACAGCTCCAAATTGGCGCCAGTGAGATCGGCTTGTCCCAGATCAGGGCGAATATCACTGTTTTGCTCCCGCCATTGATTCCAAGCGGTAACCCCCTGCTTGAGAAGCTGAAGATGTTGGGGATTGGCCACGATAGTTATCCTTGGGTGCTCGCCTCAGCGTTTTGATAACCATAAAAGTCAATGCGATAGTCAACGATTTTCACGCCAGTTTTTGCTTCAATCTCAGCAATGAGAGAGGGGGGTAGCTCAACGTGAACGTCAATAATTTTCTGGCTATCGAGACAATTGACATGGCTGTGGCTATCACTGATATTGCCGTAAAGGCGCCCATCGGCACGCTCAACGCACTCAATAATGCCATGCTCGGAAAGGGCTTCGAGATTCTGATATACAGAGGTATGGCCGATGTCTTTGCCGGCTTGATTCAGGCGATCGTAGATCTGCCGCGCTGAGAGGTGATCCTTGGCATCCCAGAGCAGTTCAAGAATGGCACGCCGCTGCCGACTCAGCCGCAATCCAAGCCGCTGACAGCGATCGATCGCATCCTCAAGGGAACGAATGGGGGGTAGGGGACTGGGAGCAGGAGACGTGAACACGGCGCTATCCTAAAAAATAAAATTCAAACAGCAGATTTTGCTTAGCTAAGTAGCCTATCGCAGTTAAATCGCAGTTTTAGGGTTATCCATTTGCTAACCTGTAGTCACTATGATAATCAATCCTTTGGTTATAATCAAATTCGCTCCTTGTCAAGGCTGTCAGCCGCTGTTTGAGACAGCAAATAAAACCCCAGAAAGGCAAACATCATGGCAGCGATCGCCTTGACCACCTTCACGGGGATCAATGTGGCAATCCCACTGCCCAAAAGCACACCGAAAAACGTTGTACACACCAAGCCAGAGGCCACGCCTAGAAAGACAGCGGTAGCGGAGCGGGCATTACTCCCTAAAGTAATCGCCACCAGTTGACTCTTGTCCCCCAGTTCTGACAAGAAAACAATCGCAAAACTCACGGCAAAGGATTGCCAGTCCATCCAATTTCTCCAAAGATGTTGCTGCTATAGGGCAGATTAACGGTATGAGCAGTTGCGGTCAACGATCGCTAGTGGCGCAGGGTGGCAGGATCAGCTTAAAACAAGTTACAATTCTTAACATCAATTCTGCTTATAGCCCTGTTCTAAATGGCGGAGGTGCTCATGTTGAATACCACTACTGACGGATCGAGCGCGATCGCACCGGACACCACCTCCTTGAGCAGTCTGGCACAGGCTTGGGCAAAGCGCTATATTACCAACCTCAACACCACCGCCCTTGCGGAGGATGATCCAGCGGTGGTTGCCCCTCGGCTCTTGGCCGAATTGCGGAATGCCAGTGTCAAGGCTTGGCAGCGCACCGAAGGCTTCTTGGCCGCAGAGATGATTCGCCATGGCATCCCAGCGGAACTGGTGGATCCTTGGAGCATCTCCAAAGACATCCATGACATTTATCAGCGCACCCTCAAACTCTACGAAGCCGGCAAGGGCACCCAGCAAATGACCGCCAAGCTGGCTAGTGCCATCAGTGAGATTCGCCGCCGCTATACTGCCGTCGATCCGCGGGTGATTGGCTTTGTCAGTATGCAGTTTCACCACACGGGGGTATTACTGCTAGAAGTGGCACCAACGAGCCAACGTCCGATCCTCAGTAGCTTCTTCAAAGTCATTGATGATCACCTCTACCTGCCCTTGCACCGTGCCTATAACGCAGCAGCCAACTACGACTACAATGATCCGGCCTTGGCTTTAGTGCGCCATCTGTTGCCCCAGAGCACGGCGATCGCCACCGCTATTTGTGATCGTGTTGCCGAACTCAACCCCCAGCACCGCTGTTTTAGTGGCCCTTTGACCCAAGCCAGTGTGCGTGTTTCCAGTATTCGCGATGTCGAGATGTTCCAAATCTACCTCTGGGTATGTCTTTTGGAGCAAAGCCTTGGGGCGCTGCAACGGGAACTCTTTCCCCTGTGTTTGATGCTTTATCCTTCGCTGAATGTGACATGGGAGCTAGTGTTTCAAATGGTGCACCTTTTGGGTAAGGAAATACAAACCCGTGCCGCTGGCTATGATACAAGTGTTTTTACCCCCTACTATCTATCTCTCCGAGAAATGTTTGATCCCAAGATTTTTCAAGGACTCCTATGATTCCCAATTTGCAGCAGGTTTCTCTCTCCCCCATTGCCATTGCGGGGTCTGGTCTGTGGGCGATCGCCCTGTACTGGGGCTTTTATCCCACGGGGCAAGCCTTAATACAGCGTTTAGTGACGTGGCTAGGGGGTGAAGCAAACCAAAGTGCCGAATTCTGGGCAGGGATGGTGGGGCTAGTTCCCTTTATTCTGGTGGGGACGGGTTGCTTTATCCTCTGTAGTTTGGGCTTGGGGCAAAGTTGGGCCTTGAGTTTAGGCCTGATGGCAACGATCGGTGGGGCAATCTACGAACTTGGCCGGCGGGATGGCCAGCAATCTTAAGTTGGGTTGCGAGGGAGAATCCGCTAACATTTAGTTAATCTTTTGATTGCTCTCTAGTGTTTCCTGTCCAGGAAGCGCCATTCATTGCCCTTGAGAATACTCACCGGTGATTCAATGAAAGCGTCTGCGGATGCCAGTTCTACCCAAGAAACGACACCGCCGCTCAGTTTGCTCCTGTTTGTTGCCAATCGTCCGGGCGATGAAGAGGAAACCGCTGCTATTCAAGCCCACATTCAGCAACTGCCCTCGAACTTTGGCTTTGAGTTAAAAGTGGTGCCCATAGGTGAGCAGCCCTATCTCCTAGAGGAGTACAAGCTGGTTGCCACGCCTGCCTTGATTAAAGTCCGCCCTGAACCGCGTCAAACCCTTGCTGGTCGCAAGCTACTGCAAAAGGTGGACTATTGGTGGCCGCGCTGGCAGCGGGAAGTGGCTCTTGGCCTACAGGCAGATATGCAAAAGTCGGCAGCGGAGCAGTCCGATTGCTCCATGGAACTCAGCCGCCTCAAGGATGAGCTGTTTCAACTGCGTCAAGAGCGCGATCGCCTTGCCGAACAACTGCAATTCAAAGATCGGATTATTGGCTTGCTGGCCCATGAGTTGCGTAACCCCCTCACTGCTGTTGGCATTGCCCTTGAAACCCTCGAAGCCAACCTTCAGGAAGAGAGCACTCAGCAACTCCATATTGAGGACATCCAACGCCTGTTTCACCATGCCCGCAGTCAAACCCAGATGATGGGACAACTGATTACGGATTTACTCTTAGCGGCGCGCGGGCCCCAAGACAAACTGCAAATTATGGCACGGCAACTGGATCTGCGACAACTGTGCCAAGAAACGGTTGAGGATGTGCGCCTCAATTTTGAACGTAAAAAGCAGCACTTTACCACCGACATTCCCTTGGATTTACCCTTGGTCTATGGCGATGGCGATCGCATTCGTCAGGTCCTTGTCAACCTGCTGGACAATGCCTGTAAATACACTCCTGCAGGGGGCAAAATTCACCTCAGTGCCTTTCACCGCATGACTCAAAAAGTACAAGTTACCGTCTGTGACACTGGCCCCGGTATTCCCATTGAGCAGCAGGAAAAAATTTTTGGCGAGACGGTTCGCCTCGATCGCGATCGCACCATTGAAGGCTATGGCATTGGCCTTGCCCTTTGCCGCCAAATTATTCGTATGCACTACGGCCAGATTTGGGTGGACTCCCAACCGGGAAAAGGCAGTTGCTTTCACTTCACACTGCCCGTTTATAGCTAGCGCTGCCCTTCCTTGACCATGCGGGCGATCGTTTCAGCACGCAGATAGGGATCAGGCCCGAAGGGCAAAATTTCGTAGAACTCGTTATCTGGCAAGCGCATCAGTTGTAGGGATTCCTGCTCGCGATAGATCACATAGACTCCCGGTGGCCATGTTTTGGCACTGCGCACTGGCACAGGAATGTCACGGCGCTCTTCGCCAACGCAGGCAAGGCGTACCACCTGTGTATTGGGACGATAGACCACCTTATCTTCACGGGTGCGCCGAAATAAAAAGCGATCCAAAACCTTGGGTAGAATCTCTGTTTCTGTGCCCCCCAATTGCAAATTCAAATCCAGTAATTTGTCTTCAAGGGTGAGTTCAATGATGTGGGGTTCAGGGACGAGGGGTTGGGAGTGAATCTCAGTGGTCTCTTGGGGTGGTTCGGCGGTAGGTTTCACCTTCTGGACAATTTGGCTGATGTATTCCAGATCCACTGTCGTGATTTTCTTAAAGGTGACAAACCAAGAGAGCAAACTAATGGCTATCCCCGGTTCCAATGTCGTAATCAAGGTTGCTAGATCCAAGTCATCAAGGCGAATGGCCTTAAGAGCAGCATCGGTTTGACCCAAGACAATGGCTTGATCCCCTGCACTTAAGTGCTTGAGACTGCCGTAGAGCAATCCCAAATCAATGGTTTCTTGACAGCCCTGGGTGGAAATGCGATAGGTGATGTCGTAGAGCCAATCCAGTGTCACCAAGTCATGGTTGAGCATCCAGAGGGCAAAGTTAAAGGCCGTTTGGGGAAAGGCAGCTTGGGCAATGCTTTTGACAATGACTTGGGCGCGATCGCGCTGGAGCAAGGTAAGTAAGGCTGCTTGCTTGTCTGCCTTGATTGTCAGTTCATGGTAGCCAAGGAGCGCTTGGAACAATTCCTGATCACTGGGCAGTAATCGAATGGCTGCTGGAGGAGTCATAAGCTTTAGTGTCGCAGATTCGTGTGACCCATTGCCCCTCACCCCATGATGAACGATCCAAAAGGCAACCCTAGCCCTTAATTCCACTATAGAGGGTGGTTAGAATATCTATGCTATCCCCTTACCTTTGCTTCCAATTGGCGCACTCGCTTGAGGAGATCCGGCAGTTGCTTCACTGCGGCTGAAACCTTGAGGTAGAGGGTTTGATCCATGGCTGGAATCCCCCCCATGCGGCTATCTGGGGGGACAGAGCTACTGATGCCGGATTTGGCGGAGACAATGGTGCGATCGCCAATGGTCAAATGACCCGCTGCCCCCACCTGCCCAGCAAGGACGACGTGATTACCAATGTGGGTCGACCCGGCCAAGCCCACTTGGGCACAGAGAATCGAATTTTCACCAATGGTGCAGTTGTGAGCCACCATTGTCAGGTTGTCAATTTTCGTGCCATCCGCCACGCTGGTTTCCCCTAAGGTGGCGCGATCAATCGTTGTGCCGGCACCGATTTCCACATCATTGCCAATGACCACGGTGCCCACTTGGGGAATTTTATAGTGGCGACCATCGGGCAGAGGCACATAGCCAAAACCATCACTACCCAGAACGACACTGTTTTGCAGAATGACGCGATCGCCCAATTGCACCCGCTCCCGCAAGGCACAGTGGCTATAGATACGGCAATCGGCGCCAACCACCACATCATCGTAGAGCGTGCAATGACTATCAATTATCGTGCGATCGCCAATGCGCACGCGATCGCCAATCACGGTATAGGCACCAATGGTCACCTCAGCTCCCAAGACGACATTGGCTCCCAGAATTGCCGTCGGGTGAATTTTGGCGGAGGGTTTGGGTTGCGGATAAAACCATTCAATACATTTGGCAAAGGCAAGGTAGGGATGGGGCACCCGCAGCAGGGGACAGGCTGCTTCCCCTTGAAAATCGGGACGGACAAACACAGCAGCCGCTGCCGTGGTCTGCAATAGAGCGGTGTACTTCGGATTGGCTAGAAAGGAGATGTCTGTTGCTGTTGCTGTTTCGAGGGGGGCTACCCCCAAAACGGGGCGATCGCCCTGCTCTGGACAGTCGAGGGTTGCCCCAAACCGTTCAGCCACCTCTGCCAACCGCATCTTGCCGTCCTCATCATCGAACTTAAGTTTTAGCTCAGTCTATCAGGTCTCGTTTGTGAAACCAATCAAGAATTTAGTGAAATCGTTCATGCTGAACATTTTATCCTTTGCACGGGTGATATTCATTGAGTGGCAACTTTGTCAATGTGTTTGTTATATTTTTTAACACGTATGCCCGATAACATGGAGTAAGGAGTACATTCTATGGAGCAACGCTTCCCCGAACTGAATGTTGACCTCAGCTTTGAACAGGAGTTTCAAATGCGGGTGATGGAGGAGCAAGTGAGTGCCATGAGCCTTCAGGAAGCTCGTGAGCTACTGTTGCAAGCCTCTCGCCTATTGATGATGAAAGACAACGTCATTCGCTCCTTGGTCAAACGCGCTGCCTAGGTCACACATGTGTGGGACGGACCTCTTTCTCCACCTTGCTTCCTCCGTCGAATCAAGTAGGGGATAGTGGCCTACCACGCACGGGGCTGAAACTGCGGGTCGTTGAGAATCGTCACCCCATCCCCCGACTGCGCCAACACAAACAAACCTTGCCGATAAGCGTAGCGAGCCACCTCGGGCGGCACAATCATCCCTGCCACGGCACCCAAGAGTTTCGTGCCACGATACTGGTGAGCTAGACGGCGAAATTTCGCAATCCGCTCTAAATGCTCATCAACATCCCCTTGGCTAAGTTTTGTTTTCACTTCGACGAGAACGGCTTCATCGGTGTTAACGACCAACAGATCAATTTCTAAACTCTCGTTGCCGTCTTGAAGAATCACATCACTGTAGAGTTGAGAAACAGCAATTCCCCGACTCTGAAATAAGCGCAACACGGCTGGGCGGACTTGCCACTCCACAAACTCCCCAAGGCGATTGCCCAGTTTGCCAATTTGTTGGTTGAGCTGCCGTGCTTCTTCTCGGAGCAACCGTTCCGTTTCTTGAAAACGCCGGTCAGTCTCTTGGAACCGCCGATCTGTTTCTTGAAATTGCCGTTCAGTCTGCTGAAAAAGCCGGTCTGTTTCTTGAAAACGTTGAGCCGTTTCCTGAAATCGCTGTTCAAGATCCTGAAAACGCCGGTCAGTCTCTTGAAATCGCCGATCTGTTTCTTGAAATTGTCGCTCGGTTTCCTGAAATCGGCGTTCTGTTTCCTTTTGAGCCTCCAGTAGCTCTGCCAATAATCGCCAAACATCTTCAGGGGTGTATGCCTGTGTCATTCTGGATTGATAATTGCCAACAAACTGGTGCGTACACCTTACCATCATAACTTAGGAAACAATACAGAAGCTTGGTAGCCTCAACGCTTCAGTACGAGGGAAAAAACCCAAAAAGGACTTTAGTTCCAGAGGATATAATAAGAATAAGAATGAGGGCTGACCTTGGTGAAAAAAATAAGCGGTTAGAAGAAGCCTACTGTAAAAATTATTTGCGATCGCTCCCAAGAGGTATTGACTTATGACTTGTCCACTGCTGCTGAGCGTGGTGTTGCTGGGGATATGTTATCCCTTGGCCACGTTGGCGACTCCCCTGCCCCCGATCTTTAATCCCATTTCCCCGACCACTGGCTTTGAATCCTCGGAAATGAACCGCCTTTGGCAAAATCAGTGGCGTTCTAAAGACCGCCGTGAGGCCAGTACGACGCTGCAACCATCCGCTGACAAGGTGCTGCAAATTGAAGTGGATGGCCAACTCCTGACACCCAGCCAAGCTCAACAACTCCTACTGCGCCAAGAATAATCCTGCGGAACTTAAAGACTTAAACTATTAGCGGGAACATTTCACGTACTCGCTATGCCCCTAACCCGTCGTCAAACCCTTGGCCTTCTCGTCGGCAGTGCCGCTACACTCTGGTTGCGATCGCGCCCAGCCGTGGCTGAAGGTGAGCCGTCAGAAATTTATACGCTGCCGCCTTTGCCCTACGGCTACGATGCCCTAGAGCCAGTGATTGATGCGCAGACGATGCAGCTACACCACGACAAACACCATGCGGCCTATGTGAAGACGCTGAACAAGGCACTAACACCCTACCGTCAATGGCACGGCCTAGCCATCGAAGACCTCCTGCGTCACATTGGCCAACTACCCACCGCCATCCAACAAACCGTGCGCAACCACGGCGGCGGCCATGCCAACCATTCCCTCTTTTGGCAAAGTATGGCACCGAATGGGGGCGGTGAACCCACGGGGGAGTTGGCCACAGCAATTGCAGCCACCTTTGGCTCGTTCTCAGCGTTTCAAACCCAGTTTCAGCAGGCAGGTCTAAAGCACTTTGGCAGTGGCTGGGTCTGGCTTGTGCTGACGCCCCAAGGAAATCTGGCCATTACCACCACACTGAACCAAGATTCGCCGCTGATGCAAGGGCAAGTGCCGATCTTGGGCAATGATTTGTGGGAGCATGCCTACTACCTGACCTATCGCAACCGTCGCGATCAGTACCTAGAGGCTTGGTGGCAGGTGGTTAATTGGCCTTGGCTGAGCGATCGCTACGCCCAGATGCGCGCTCTTTTGACTTAGTAAGCAAGGCCTGCTCATGGCGATCGTAGGCATCAATAATTCGCTCGACAAGGGGATGGCGAATCACATCCCCCTTGGTTAGATAACAAAACGCGATCCCTTCGACATCTTTGAGAATTTTCGTGGCCACACTGAGGCCGGAGGTTTGATGTTCTGGTAGATCGGTTTGTGTCAAGTCCCCCGTTACCACCAAGCAGGAGTTAAAACCAATGCGGGTCAAGACCATTTTCATCTGGGCAGGGGTGGTGTTCTGGGCCTCATCGAGGATGACAAAGGCATTATTGAGGGTACGCCCTCGCATATAGGCCAAGGGAGCCACTTCAATCACCCCCCGCTCCATCAGGTTACTAATTTTCTCTGGCTCCACTAGTTCGTAGAGAGCATCGTAGAGGGGACGCAAATAGGGATCAATTTTTTGCTGTAAATCTCCCGGCAAAAAGCCGAGCCGCTCCCCTGCTTCCACCGCAGGCCGTGTCAAAATCAACCGCTCATAAGTACCCGACAGTAGCGCTTGGACGGCTAGAACGGTGGCCAAGAAGGTTTTGCCGGTGCCCGCTGGCCCAATGCCAAAGGTGAGTGTGTGGCTGCGAATGGCTTGAATGTACTGGCGCTGGCGAAAGGTTTTGGCACGAATAATGTCGCCGCGACGGGTGCGAGCCAGAATATCCTGTTGCAGCTCTTGGAGGGCTTCCCGCTGCTGGGTGTCGTAGGCATGGCGGACGGTGAGAATATCTACCCCAGACACAGGACGCCCCTCGCGCCAGAGGGTACCGAGGTCTTGAATCAGTTGTTGGCAGAGTTGGATTTGAGCAGGGGTACCAGTGATGTAGAGATCCCGCCCCCTTAAAACAAGGGTCGCCCCTGTTTGGGCGGCAAAGATGCGCAGGTTGGCTTCTTGCTCACCGACAAGGGCGATCGCACTCTCAGTGCTGTGGAGATCAATCGTGAGGCTTTCCCTCGTGGTCATACCCAAGGCTTAGCGATTGCGCTTGCGGGCGGCCTCCTGTTTGCGTTTGCGGCGCAGGCTGGGTTTCTCGTAACGTTCACGCCGTTTGACTTCCGAAAGAATGCCCGCTTTTTGGATTTTTTTCTTGAATCGCCGTAGAGCGGACTCAATGGATTCGTTTTCACCTAAACGCACTTCAGACACGCGCTAACTTTGCCTCCTTGATGATGGATAAGAACGACGGAATCGCCGGGGGCGATCGCTCCCTTGATGATCTATTTTAGGCGTACTTTTGGCATCGTCATAGACATCTAAGTAAACCTGCTGACCGGCGGCTTGGGCAGCAGCCTGTAGAACTGCTCGAATGGCATGGAGATTACGACCGCCACGGCCATAGACCCGTCCCTTATCCTCGCCAGCAAAGGCAAGGCGTACCCAGATGCGAGAATTGGCAGGGGAAAATTCCGCATGCAGCCGTAGCGTTTCCGGTGCTTCCATAAAGGGTTCCAGCAGGAAGCGAATCAAGGCAGCGTAGTTGGGGGCAGCCGACTCAGTCATTGCCTATTTTTTGGCAGTTTCGGGGAGAAGATTTGCTTTGACAAACAGCCGCCGCACGGTATCTGTGGGTTGTGCGCCCTGCGCCAAACGCCGCTTGATAGCCTCTTCCTTGAGGCGCACTTCATCACGGATCGGATCATAGAAGCCCAATTCTTCGAGGGCACGCCCATCGCGGCGATCGGTATTGTTCATCGCCACAATCCGATAGGTGGCGTTCCGTTTTTTGCCGTAGCGTTTGAGACGCAGTTTAATCATGTCAGCCTATGGAGATAAAAGGGGCAGATTTTTATCGACAATTTTCTAGTATAACGGACATCCCAAATCGGGTAAAGTAGATTGCGGTTCGAGTTGAGCACTGCCGATGACAAAGACAGCATGGTTATTTCCCGGCCAAGGGTCGCAACATCCAGAAATGATGGCGGATTTGCTGACGGCCTATCCCCCAGCCGAGGAGCGGTGCGCACAGGCAGCGGCGATTTTGGGGTGGTCGGTCATTGAGTGCTGTGCAGGTCGTATCGGTAACTTAGATCAAACCCTCTATACCCAGCCGAGTTTGTTTCTGGTGGAGAGCTTGCTTGTGGATGCCCTCAAGGAACAGGGGGCAAAAGCGGACTTTGTTGCGGGGCATAGTCTCGGCGAATATGTTGCCCTCTATGCGGCGGAGGTTTTTGACTTTACAACAGGACTGAAGTTAGTGCAGCGGCGAGCCGAACTGATGAATGCCGCTGGGGGGGGCAAGATGGTGGCCTTGATTGGCTTTGACCGCGAGCAGTTGCAAGAGGCGATCGCCAGCACAGCCAATGTGGTTCTGGCCAATGATAACCATCCGGGGCAGGTGGTGATTTCGGGGCTGCCGGCAGCGGTGGACGCGGTGCTAGGCAAAATTAAGGTGAAGCGAGCGGTTCCCTTGAATGTGAGTGGGGCTTTTCATTCCCCGTTTATGGCGGAGGCGGCAGCCACGTTTGCTACGCTGCTGGAGGAGTGCACCTTCCACGAGGCGATCTTTCCCGTTTTGAATAATGTCGAACCTGAACCGACAACGGATGCAGCGGTGATCAAGGCACGCTTGCGATCGCAGATGACCGGCTCTGTGCGGTGGGTGGACACCTGTCATGCCCTTGCGGCAGCGGGGGTGACCCAAGCCTTTGAAATTGGTCCCGGCAACGTATTGGCAGGCTTGGTTAAACGCACGACCCCAGAGATCACCGTTACCAGCATTGCCACGATCGCTAGTTTGGAGAGCCTTGGGTGAGTCGCGATCGCGAGCCGCTGATCAGCCTGCTCCTCTACCATCTTTTCAAATGGTCAGTGGTGAGTCCACTCCTGCACACCTACTTTCGCGGGCGCATCTATGGTGCCCATCAGGTACCGCTGCGAGGGCCACTGGTGGTGGTAGCCAATCATGCCAGCTACTTTGATCCACCCCTGATTTCTAACTGTGTGCGCCGACCGGTGGCTTGGATGGCCAAGGAGGAATTATTCCAGATTCCCATTTTTCGGACATTGATTCGGTGGTATGGTGCCTATCCTGTGAAGCGGGGAGCCGGCGATCGCCGCGCATTGCAGGCCGCCCTCAAAGCTCTAGAACAGGGTTGGGCAGTGGGGGTCTTTTTGGAGGGCACGCGCACGAAAGATGGGCGCATCTATGATCCGAAATTGGGGGCAGCACTCATTGCCGCCAAAGCTCAGGCGCCTTTATTGCCCGTATGCCTTTGGGGAACCCAAGAGATTCTCAAAAAAGGTGGATTTCCCCGACCCGTTCCCATTACAGTGCGCATTGGTGCTCCCATTCCGCCCCCAGCTTCGGGCGATCGCCCTGCCCTAGAAGCAGTCACACAGCACTGCTGCGAAGTGATCCACCGTCTCCATGACTTGGGTCGCTAGAGCAGACCATCCTTAGCGGCCATCAATTTGAGGAGATCTACCACACGGCAGGAATAGCCCCACTCATTGTCGTACCAAGCCACCACCTTAAAGAAATTGGCATTGAGTTGGATCCCCGCTGTGGCATCAAAGATACTGGAGCGGCCATCACCGATAAAATCACTGGAGACAACCGCCTCTTCGGTATAGCCGAGAATCCCCTTGAGATCCCCCTCAGCCGCTGCCTTCATTGCCGCACAAATCTCGTCATAGCTCGTGGCCTTCTCAGTTTTGAAGGTTAAATCCACCACCGACACATCGGGTGTGGGTACGCGAAAGGCCATCCCCGTCAACTTGCCCTTGAGTTCGGGCAACACCAGTGTCACCGCTTTAGCAGCGCCGGTAGACGCCGGAATAATATTTTGGCCAGCCCCGCGGCCGCCGCGCCAATCCTTCTTACTAGGACCATCCACCGTCGGTTGGGTTGCGGTGACAGAGTGCACCGTGGTCATCAAGCCCTCAGCTAGCCCAAAGGTTTGATGTAGGACCTTGGCCACCGGTGCCAAGCAATTTGTGGTGCAACTGGCATTGGAGACAATCACATCCACCGCTGGATCAAAGGCCGCATCATTAACACCGACGACAATTGTTTTCACCTTATCGGCATCCTTGGTGGGGGCTGAAATCACCACCCGCTTGGCACCCGCTTGTAAATGCTGAGCCGCCCCCTCATAGCCAGTAAATAGGCCAGTGGATTCAACAATGTAGTCGGCGCCAACCGATCCCCAAGGCAGTTCTGCGGGATTGCGAATGGCCGTACAGGGAATGAACTTACCATCAATTTCGATGCCCTCTGCCGTGGCCTTGACGGTTCCCGGATAGATGCCGTGGGTGGAATCGTACTTAAAGAGGTAGGCAAGGTTATCCGCAGGCACGAGATCGTTAATGCCGACAAACTGAATATTGTCGTAGGCGAGACCCGCCCGTAGCACCAAGCGGCCAATGCGGCCAAAGCCATTAATACCGACTTTCAAGGTCATGAAAACTCTCCCAAGGCAATCAACTAATAACGGGGTAGGGTTGGATCCACTGCCGCAGCATAGGCATCAATACCACCGACAATGTTTTTCACATTACGGAATCCCTGCTGAATCAACCAGTGACCCATTTGCGCTGATCGCACACCGTGGTGGCAGAGTACCAAGGTTTCCCGATCTGGATCAAAGAGCTGGCAAATTTGGGGCGACCATTGGGGAAACGCACTCAAGGGCAAAGGCGTAAAGTGAGGAAGATGGGCGATCGCCCACTCCTCTGGTTCCCGCACATCAATGAGTTGCAAGGTATCCGCCTCTGTGGCTAGGCGTTGCGCTAATTCCACCACTGTGATTTGTCCTAGCATGGCTTCCCCTTGATTCTAGGGGGATAGATCGGGAATCGTACTAAAGTCATCCTTAAGATTTACCTGCCGGCGGTAGGTTTTGGTAGGCCACCTCGATCGCCGTCGGTTGATGAGCCACTTGGGGCACATCTAGTACTGCCGTATTCACCAAGTTAAAGAGGGGATTGGCCAAGATACCCGCCAAGGAGGTGGCAATCACCGTCATCACTAGACCCACCTGCAAAGGACGCATGCCAAAGGTTGACCAAGAAATCTCGGGATAATTTTGCACAGCTAGGGACATTTCTTGGGGTTCCTTGACCACCATCATCTTGACAACACGAATGTAGTAGTAAATCGAGATCACACTCGTTAATAGACCCAGCAGCACCAGACCATAGGCACCGGCTTGCCAACCCGCCCAGAAGAGGTAAATTTTGCCAAAAAAGCCGGCCAAGGGAGGAATCCCCCCCAGAGAAAGCAGACAGAGGCTCAGGCCGAGGGTGAGCAGGGGGTCTTTTTGATAGAGGCCGGCATACTCACTAATTTGATCGGTACCCGTGCGCAGGGAGAAGAGAATCACACAGGTAAAGGCGCCAAGGTTCATGAAGAGGTACACCAGCAGGTAAAAGAGCATACTGGCATAACCTGCCTCAGTGCCAACGACAAAACCAATCATCACAAACCCCGCCTGCCCAATGGAGGAGTAGGCGAGCATCCGCTTCATGCTGGTTTGGGCAAGGGCAACCACATTGCCGAGAATCATGCTGAGGATCGCCAGCACCGTAAAGATGAGTTGCCACTGATCGGTGACACTGGGGAAGGCCAAGGTCAAAAAGCGAATGGCAAGGGCAAACCCAGCCGCTTTGGAGCCAACGGAGAGAAAGGCAACCACAGGCGTAGGGGCACCCTCATAAACATCGGGCGTCCATTGGTGAAAGGGCACTGCTGAAATTTTGAAACTAATGCCAGCAATAACAAACACTAAGGCCACCACCAGACCCAAGGATTCCCCAGAGAGAGCTTGGGCAATTTCTGGTAATTGGGTGTACCCACCGGAGAGGCCATACAACAGTGACGATCCATAGAGGAAAATGGCAGAACTGGCCGCACCAATCAGGAGATATTTCAAGGCGGCTTCGTTGGAGCGGCTATCGCGCTTGGTGTAGCCGGTGAGCAGATAGGAGGCAATACTCAGGGTCTCTAGCGCCACAAAGATAAACACCAGTTCTTGGGCACCGGCAATGAACATGCCACCCACCGTGGCGGTCAAGAGGATGGTCATAAATTCGCCGAGGGAACTGCCGGTTTGCTCAACATAGCGAATGGACATGAGAATCGTGCCCAAGGCTGAAAGGGCAATCAGTCCCCGGAAGAAGAGGCTGAGGTGATCAGAAATAAAGCTGCCAAAGAAACTGACGGTGTCGGGCTGAGTCCACAGGGGAATCATCGTGGCGATCGCTCCCCCTAAACCGACAATGGCAAAGTAGGGGGTCCAGCGATCGGCTTGGCGTCCCTGAATCAAATCTGCTAGGAGGACAACAAGCAGCGTCACAATCACGATGGTTTCCGGCAAAATGGTGCCTGCATTCAGCTGTCCGGCCAGTGTCACCAAATCCATAACTCTTTACGCGCCTTGATGGAATCCCCCATATCTTATCACTCGAATTTTCATTTCATTGTTTGCCAGCGATCGCCTTCTGCTTATGAGTGGGATTAGTTTTTACCAATCTCGGCACTGGCAGAGGTGGTATTTTGATTTTGGGTCAGAGTAATAGCCGCAAAGAGCCGCGATCGCCATCCAACTCTGCTGCGACTCCCACAGGTAAGGCAGCGTTCACTCCCTCATGACCAAAGGGCAAGTCACTGACAATGGGAAGCCCCAAATCCCCTAAGCGATCCTGCAACACCTCAATCAGCCGAAAATTGGGTTGGGTGGTCGGATCCTCACAGCGACTAAAACGACCGAGGACAATCCCCTGAATCTGATGCAACACACCACTGCAGCGCCACTGCGTCAGCATGCGGTCAATGCGATAGGGGGCTTCACCCACATCCTCTAGAGCCAAGATCACATTCTCAAAAGAAGGACAATCAGGCGTCCCCAGTAAATGAGTCGCGACTGTTAAATTCCCCACCAAAAGACGACCCTGCACCACACCGCCCCCCCAACCCGTTCCCAAGAGCGGCTCTAGGGGTTTGCCCCGCACCAGATCAAAAAGCCGCTGCTGACTCCAAAGGGGTTCTGCCGCCAGCGTGGTGAGTACTGGGCCATGGACACCGGCCACCCCTTGGTTAGCATAGCTCCACAGCAAAGCCGTAATATCCGAAAAACCAATCAGCCATTTCGGCGATACCGCTGGCCACTGCCACTGCTCCAACAGACGAGTCGCTCCAAATCCACCCCGCCCGCAGAGAATACCCTTAATAGAATTATCTTGCAATAAGTGCCGCAGGCGATCGCGCCGCTGTTGATCGGCACCCGCAAGGTAGCCCCAGCCGGCAAAGGCCGCCTCATCGACAATCACCTCATAGCCCTGAGCTTGCCAACAGGCCACTCCCTGCCAAAAAGGTTCCCTTTGGCGGAGGACACCACTGGGAAAGGCGACGGCAAGGCGATCGCCCGGCTGAAGCGGCGGCGGTAATGTTGCAAAGACGGTCACGTTAGAAAAAATTAGAGTTGCGGTAAAACTGCAAGCGACCCGTGCCGATATTTTGACCCATGGCGCGATCGCCCCCCCGAGGAAAGGCTGTCACAGCAAAAAGATACGTCCCATCCCATTGGGGATTGCGCACAGGAGCAACCTCAACCCGCAGGTACGACCCCGGTGGCACAGGGGGATCAAAGGTCACTCTAAGCAGCGCTGAATGGCCATCAAAGGTCACCTCGGCCAAGGGAATCGGCTGGTGGGAGCGATCGCCGATAAAAGCACGGGTACGTTGGGGCAAAAAGTAAATTGTCTCAATGCCGGGCAGTTGTTGAATGTCAAGCCGGGCAAGGGGTTCGCCTGCGGTGGTCGGTATCTGCACAATGAAGTTGTAGGTGGTATTCGTTAGCCACACTTGAGGATAGCGGGTATTGGCTTCAACAAAAATGGGTGGCTGATCAAAGGCCACCCGACCATCGGGAAACTCAACCCCTAGGCTCTGAGGGGTCAAAGCAGCTATGCCAACAAGGGCGATCGCTAAGGGTCGTCGCATCCCTTATTTACCCCGCGAGGGGGGTTCTGTGCCGTGGGCAATCGCGCTACTACAGACCCAGTTTTCCGGCAGTCCGGGGTAACCGCGCCGCAACGCCTCTGGGCAAATGGTGTAAATCGTCAGTTGGCAATCAATCAATTGCAGACCATACTTCTCCGTCTGCTTCAGAGCCTGCTTGAGAATCGTATCATTGTCGAACTCCATTGTGCGGTTGCATTGCACGCACACCATGTGGTGATGGTGGTGCGGGGACATGGTATTTAATTCATAGTGCTTGTGTCCCTCTGCCAGTTCCAACTCCCGCAGAATACCCATCCGCGACATCAGCTTTACGGTGCGGTAAACGGTGGATAAACTAATGGAGTGTCCCTGTTTGCGCAACTCATGGTGCAGGTCTTCAGCACTCAGGTGATTGCCCTTGGGCAGATTCTGGAAAATATTGAGAATGGTTTCTCGCTGTGGCGTCAACCGCCAGCCCTTCTCATTCAATTCTGCCTTTAAGGCTGCTGCTGTATAAAGTGGCATAGAAGATTCGCTTGATCTGCCGATATTGGTTTGCATGATAGCCGACAACAAGTGTCATTTGCAACAACCCCAGCTTATTGAGAATAATTACAATAGTTTTACTGAAGTTTCTGCAAATGAGTTGCAACGCCCAAGCACCATCTGATCAAATCGATCAAATCAAGTGTTAATGGGTTCAGTGGCGCAGAACCCAGTTCAAAAACCAATCCCTAATTTGTTTGCTAATTTGTTTGCCGTTGCGGCTTGGGTCGCTGGAACTTCGACATTGGAGTAAAGTCTTCGATGGGCACATCCTTGAGTGCCTGACTCATGAAATCCCGCCAAATGGGTGCCATAAAGCCACCCCCCGTTGCCCCCTGCCCGAGGGGTGCATAGTTGTCATTCCCTGCCCAAACAGCCGCTGAGAGTTGTGGCACATAACCAACAAACCAAATATCCCGCTCAGAAGAGGTGGTGCCTGTTTTCCCCGCCGCGGGTCGGCCAATGTTGGCGGCTGTCCCTGTGCCACTGGTGATCACACTCTGCATTGTGTTGTTTAGGGCGGCGGCGGCCCAAGGATCAAGCACGAGTTTGGGGCGCGGTGTGTGATCCAAGAGCAAATTGCCATTGTTATCGGTGACTTGAATGATGGTTGTGGTGGGGGATTGCCAGCCATTGTTGGCGAATGTGGCATAGGCCGCGGCCATTTCCAAGGGCGTTAGATCCACAGCCCCCAGAGGTAGAGAAACCACAGGAAGCATGGGACTGGTAATGCCAAGGGTACGGCAAATTTCAATGACGCGCTCAATGCCCACCTCTTGGCCAAGAACAATCGCAGGAATATTGCGGGACGTGGCCAAAGCCATACGCATAGACATCCCACCCATAAAGGAGCCATCGTAATTTCGCGGCACATACCACCCACTGCCATCGCGATACCTAACGGGTGAGTCGTTAATTCCAGAATCCGGCGTATATTTGCCACTGGCATAGGCAACATAAAAGACAAAGGGCTTAAAGGCAGACCCCGGTTGACGCATGGCTTGGGTGGCGCGATTAAACTGACTGCGGTTGTAGTCCACACCGCCGACAAGGGCTTTGACATAGTGCGTTCGTGGATCTACTGCCGCCAAGGCCAACTGATCGGCGCGCACACCACTGCCCCGTAGGGTTTGATAGCCGCGTTGGATTGCCTCTTCGGCCATTTTTTGCACCTTGACATCAAGGCTACTTTGTACCCGCATTCCCCCACGGATAACCGCTTCACGACCAAATTGGCGGGTCAACTCCTGCAACACAGCATCCGTAATCCAAGGGCTACGACTGCGCTGGAAGGAGGTAATTTCCCCTAGCTTGATGGGTTCTTGGGCAGCGGCAGCGGCCTCTTGGGGGGTGATCCAATCCAATTCCACCATCCGATCCAGCACCAACTGCTGCCGTTCCTTGGCGAGGTCAAAATCCACAAAGGGGCTATAGGCCTCGGGCGCTTGAATAATGCCAGCCATCATGGCGGCTTCGGCAAGCGTGAGATCAGCGGCATTTTTTTTGAAGTAGCTTTGGGCTGCGGTTTGTACGCCGTAGGTATTGTGTCCCCAATAGACTTGATTGAGGTACATCTCCAAAATTTCATCTTTGCTGAAGATCTGCTCGAGGCGCATGGCCAGAACAGCCTCAGCCACTTTACGGCTAATGGAGCGATCTTGAGACAAAAAGAGATTTTTCACCAATTGCATCGTCAGGGTAGAGCCACCCTGTACAGTACGCCCCGAGGTGAGGTTGACCATCAAGGCACGGGAAATACCAATGGGATTAATACCGCGATGCTGGTAGAAACTACTGTCTTCAATGGCCATCACAGCCAGCTTCAAATTGGGGGAAATTTCGCTGAGGGGAACGACTTCGCGGTTTTCTTCATCGTGAAGGCTGACAAGGAGGGTGCCCTTGACATCGTAAATGTGCGTCGTTTCACTGGGAATGTAGCCCCGCAGCGATCGCACATCCGGCAAATTCCGAAAGCTAATCGCCAAGCCCAGCAGTCCCCCGCCGATCGCCGCACAACCAAAGGTCATCCCCACAAGGAAGGTACGGTTAGCAATGCGCAGGACCCCACGCCAGAAGTTTTCATCCTGGGGGCGAGTTTGGGAGGGGTGTTTGCCAAGGGTAGTGGTGGACACGACAGTCGCTTCCTTACGCCAATTATTTTTTACTTCGTATATGATTTTTTTATTGGAATAAAAGTAAGGGATGGCAAAATTGCCCCGCGATCGCAATTGATTGCTATCATAGCCATCCTAGACCAGAAAATGTCCCAGCCCAATTCCATGATGTCTTCAGATCTTGAGGCCACAATTGCCCGGCTCCAGCGCGGCGTTGTCGAAACGTTTCCCCATGTCCCTGATTCCACCAAACCCGAAGAAAATCTCTGGGCCTATTTGCGGCAAACGGAGCGCCCGCTGCGGGTTAAGCTTGGCATTGATCCCACCGGCAGCGAAATTCACCTTGGCCACAGTATTGTGCTGCGCAAGCTGCGGCAGTTTCAGGATGCGGGTCACTGTGCCGTACTGATTATTGGTGACTTTACGGCTCAAATTGGCGATCCCACAGGAAAGTCCGAGGTGCGCAAACAACTCAGCCCCGAAGAAGTGGCTGCCAATGTGCAAACCTACCTTGAGCAGGTGAAACCCATTTTGGATTTTGAGACCCCCGGCCGCTTAGAAATTCGCTACAACTCGGAGTGGCTCGCTAAACTGGACTTGCGGAAAATTCTTGAGCTACTGGGAACCATGACTGTTGGCCAAATGCTGGCCAAGGAGGGGTTTGCCGAACGCTACGCCAAGGAAACGCCCATTTTTCTCCATGAGTTTCTCTATCCCCTCATGCAGGGCTATGATTCGGTGGCGGTGGCCGCAGATGTCGAGTTGGGGGGGACGGATCAAAAGTTCAATATTGCTGTCGGTCGCGATTTACAGCGCCATTTTCGCTTGCCCACCGTGCAATTTGGTCTGCTGATGCCGATCCTAGTGGGCACGGACGGAGTACAGAAAATGTCGAAGTCCCTTGGCAACTATGTGGCGCTTACGGAATCGGCAGCCAGTATGTACTCCAAGCTGGAAAAAATTCCCGATGCCTTGGTGAACCAATACATTGAGTTGCTCACGGATTTGCCCTTGGACAGTTTACCCCCCAATCCCCGCGATCGCCAGAAGGCCTTGGCCCTAGAAGTCGTGAGTCAGTACCATGGGCGCGATCTCGCCCTGCAAACCCAAGCGGAACTAGCCGCGATCGTCACCCAAGGGCAAACGGCACAGGCGGGATCGATTCCAGAGTATTCCCTTGGGGAGTTTCAGTTTCCTGTGAAGCTGACTTATGTGCTCAGTCACACCAAGCTCTGCCCCAGTAGCAGCGAAGCGCGCCGACAGATCCAAGGGGGTGGGGTGCGTCTCAACGGCGAAAAAGTTACGGATGTGGACTTTACCCTCACGGCACCGGAACCCTATGTGAACCAAGTGCTGCAAGTGGGTAAGAAAAAATTCCTGCGCTTTCTACCTTAGGTGGCGGTTGGCATTCTCTGCCAGAATGAAGATGAGGTGGTGCAGAGAATGTGTAGGATGAGCGAGCAGGAATTTCAGGCCAAGGTACTCAGCGAGTTGCAGGTGCTGCGTGTAGATGTGGAGAAGCTCGGCACCGATGTCGAAAAACTACAAACGGATGTCGAAAAGCTCCAAACTGATGTGCACAAACTGCAAGGGGATGTGAGTGAGTTGGCCACTCAGGTGAAAAATCAAGAGTATAAGTTTGAGGTCTATCAGCGGGGCACCGATGCCATGGTGCGGATGGCAACAACGATTATTATTGCGGCAGCATCGGTCGTGGTTCTGGCGAGTCTTTCCCCGGCGATTACAGCACTTGTGAGCGCGATCGCCCACCAAGGGAATTAACTACAACGATGACCCTAGGGCTAGTTCCACGATTCGTTAAAATCTTATTATTTATTGGCTTGATGCTCTTGAGTACCAGTTTGGCGGTGATTTTTCCCCTGCACACGGTAGAAGGACTCGGTAGTGGTGTAACCAAAACCGTTTTAGACAATGGCCTCACGGTGCTGATCAAAGAGATTCCCACAGCACCCGTCGTGAGTTTACAGGTGTGGTATCGCGTTGGTTCTCGCCATGAACCCAAGGGAGAAAATGGGATTGCCCACCAACTGGAGCATTTGATGTTTAAGGGCACCAAGAGCCGTCCCGTCCAGTTTGGTCAGTTGTTTTATGCCCTTGGCAGTGCTTCCAATGCCTTTACCAGCTACGACATGACTGCCTACCACCATACGGTGCGCGCTGACCAACTAGAACCACTGCTGATCCTTGAAGCCGATCGCCTGCGCAATATCCTGATGACCCCCGAGGCCCTTGAGAGTGAAAAACGGGTGGTGATCTCGGAGCTGCAAGGCTATGAAAATAGTCCTGAATATCGCCTCAGTCGAGCCCTGATGGCCGCCCTCTATCCCCATCATCCCTACGGCTTGCCAGTGGGGGGAACGGCCAGTGATGTGGAGCAGTTTACGCTGCCAGCGGTGAAGAGTTTTTATCACCAGTACTATCGCCCCGATAATGCCGTTGTGGTGATTGCTGGCGATGTCCGTCCCCCAAGGGCACTGGAACTGGTCAAGAAAACCTTTGGGCAGATTCCTCGGCCAACCGACCCTCTAAAGTCTCCTTCATTACCGCCCCCAACGGCAGGTCAAGCCCAGCGAATTTGCCTCACAGAACCGGGGAGTGCGCCGCTATTACAGATTTTGGTACCCATTCCAGCGATGACCCATCCAGATCAGGCGGCCTTGGATGTGCTGGATATGCTCCTCAGTGGCGGACGCAGTTCGTACTTGTATCAGGAATTGATGGAAACGGGTCAAGCCAGTTCGGCCTACTCCTATGTGGCCGCGTTACAGGCGGGGGGCTGGTTTGAAATTGGCGCGATCGCGGCTCCGGAGCAATCCCTTGAGACCATTGAGCAGACCATTGGCCAGATTCTCCACCAGCTGGCAGAGCATCCCTTGAGCGCCGCTGAACTGCAACGGGCTAAGCAACAGCTCAAGGCCAATTTTATCCTGCGCAATCGTGACATTGATGCCCAAGCCAGTCAATTGGCTAATGATGAAACCCTGACGGGAGATTATCGCTTTAGCGATCGCCACCTTGCGGCCATTGAAAAAGTCACGGCTGCGGATGTTCAACGAGTGGTGCAGACCTACTTTGGGCGCGATCGCTGGATTGTGGGGGAATTTATTCCCAGTGAATTTGCCGATGTTGAGCTTTCAGGTCGGCCGGGTGCCCAAACCACCGCCCATAATCTTGTCGGTGAGCCAGTGGATCCGCAAACCATTGCCGCCTATTTACCCCAAGGGAGTGGGCAGGCTGCCCCTGAGGTCAAAAATAATGGGGTGGAAACCTTTACCCTGAAAAATGGCCTGCGGGTGCTCTTACTCGTGGATCGCAGTACACCAACCATTACGCTGGCGGGGCGCATTGACGCAGGAACAGCCTACGATCTATTGACACAACCGGGGGTGGCCCACCTCACTGCTGCCAATCTCCTCAATGGCACGCGGCGCAAAAATGCCCTGACGCTGGCACAAACCCTTGAGGATCGTGGCATTAGCCTAGAATTCAGTGCCTTCCGCGATGGAGTGGATATTGAGGGCTATGCCTTGGCCAGTGAACTGCCCACGCTGTTGCAAACCCTTGGTGAAGTCCTTCAAGAAGCCACCTTCCCAGAACCGGAGTTTAAGCTCAGCCAACAACGCTATCTCACGGCTCTGAGCCTTGAGGCGGATGATCCTGTGCGCTGGGGGCGCCGCGTCCTGCAAGAAACCCTCTATCCCGCCAATCATCCCCTGCATCCCTTTGCCACTCCTGAATCTGTACAGGCGATTCAACGCCCAGACCTGTTGAACTTTTATCGGGCGGCCTATACCCCCGATCACACGATTTTGGCCCTCGTGGGGGATTTTGACCCAGTGGAGGTGCGATCGCGCCTCAATGAAATTTTTGGCTCGTGGCAACCCCAAACGGATCCCCTGTCCCTAACCTTTCCTGCGGTTTCACCGCCCGAGCAAACCCTCTTTAAGAATGCGGTGATTGCCGGTAAGAGCCAAGCGATTACCTATCTGGGGACGCCGGGGATCGATCGCCGCGATCCTCGCTTCTACGCAGCGATGCTGATGAATCACATCCTAGGGGGAGACACGCTGGCCAGTCGCTTGGGCACAGAGATTCGCGATCGCCAGGGGTTGACCTATGGCATCTACAGCTTCTTTAGTGCCAGTCGTCAAGCAGGGCCTTTTATCATTCAATTGCAAACCGCCCCTGAGGATACCGCCAAGGCCATTCAGGCCACCTTGCAACTTCTCAGGGATGCCCACCGCCAAGGATTCACCGCTGCCGAACTCGATGCGGCCAAGCGCAGCCTCAGCAATACCTACATTGTGGAATTAGCCAATGTCGATGTGGTGGCACGGACGCTGTTGGGAAATGCCAGTGTGGGCTTACCGCCGGCGGAATTACAACAGTTTAGCGATCGCTTGCAAGCGGTGACTCTAGAGCAAGTGAATCAAGCTCTACGCGATCTCCTTGATCCAGAGCGATTGGTGATTGTGACGGCGGGTCCCCCTGTTGCCTTTAACCTTTGATGCCATGGCCAGCTTAACGCTCCAACTCTATCAACTAGAACAGTGGGCAAACCAATGGGTGAGTGGTCAACTGAGCAGTCTCAGCGTCATGAGTGTGGGGATTATCTTTTTGGCGGGACTGCTCACAAGTCTGACTCCCTGCACCCTTTCGATGCTGCCAATTACTGTCGGGTACATCGCCGGCTACGCCACAAAGCAAAATAGCTCCGTCTTGCGCCAGTCTCTTTGGTTTGCCCTTGGCCTCGCAACCACCTTAACCCTGTTGGGGATGATTGCTGCGGTTGCTGGTCGCATCTACGGTCAGGTGGGCTGGGGGTTAACGATCGTGGTGAGCTTGGTGGCGATCGCCATGGGCTTAAACTTGCTCAATGCCTTGCCCCTGAGCTTTCCCCGCAGTCGCTTCCTAGAGGAACTGCCGGATCGGGTTCCTGCGGGATTGCAAGCCTATACCCTAGGGGCAACATTTGGCCTTGTGGCAGCACCCTGTAGTACGCCGGTCTTGGCAACGCTGCTGGCATGGGTGGCCACAACCCAAAAGCTAGTGGTGGGGGCTGGCCTGCTGTTGGCGTATACAACAGGGTATGTCGCGCCGCTGATTTTAGTCGGAGTATTTAGCGGTGCCTTGCAAAAGCTCTTGGCACTGCGGCAGTGGTCGAGTTGGATTACCCCTGTGAGCGGTGTGCTCCTCATTGCTTTTGGCGTCATTGCTTTAGCCATTCGTCTTTAGTGCTCAAGTCAAAGGGGCAGTGGTTAGCCGATAGCGGCAGCCATGCAAGCACCTCTGGACAAAAATATCCTCTCAGCTTGGCAATTTTCTCAAACCCAGTCTCCACAACGCTTTGAGCAATTTCTAACAGATTTGGAGGTGCTTGAATTTTCCCGAAATTCAGTTCCAGAGTGACTTTCACGTCCTGTGACCCTGCGGATCTAAAAATTTTACAAAAACAAAAAAATGATCCTCTCTAGGTGCTTGAAAATGACCTGTGCTATAGTAGTCGTAGAGCACCTTCTAGGAAGGCGCAGTGCTGGGATTCTTTCCCAGCCGAACAAATGGAAACGAAATAATTGTCCAGTCAAAATTTTTAGCTTGCATGTGCTGGGATTCTTTCCCAGCCGAACAAATGGAAACCCTTGGGGCGTTGGGCACGCTGGGCACGCTTATGTTGTGCTGGGATTCTTTCCCAGCCGAACAAATGGAAACCTATGACGGATGGCAAAACCATCCGTTATGGTAACGTGCTGGGATTCTTTCCCAGCCGAACAAATGGAAACGGGACGGGGACGGGATGGGACGACAACATAGAGGACGTGCTGGGATTCTTTCCCAGCCGAACAAATGGAAACTTCAACAAAACCAAAGTCTTTGGCGAACAAGGATTCAGTGCTGGGATTCTTTCCCAGCCGAACAAATGGAAACTTTTCCTATGTAGGGGACACGGTTTTAGACCCGTGTGCTGGGATTCTTTCCCAGCCGAACAAATGGAAACCATCTCCATCTACAACTCTAATTTTTAAGTGTCCAGTGCTGGGATTCTTTCCCAGCCGAACAAATGGAAACCTCCAAAAGAAAATCTACATATCTATCCTCAATCATCTTGTGCTGGGATTCTTTCCCAGCCGAACAAATGGAAACGCCTCTTGTAATGATTTTGATAGTAAGGAGTATTGGTGCTGGGATTCTTTCCCAGCCGAACAAATGGAAACTTCTGAGGCGCACGAGAACTAATTTGTGTTTCATCCGTGCTGGGATTCTTTCCCAGCCGAACAAATGGAAACGGCACAAAGCGCGTAGGCTAAGTACTTCTCTAAATGTGCTGGGATTCTTTCCCAGCCGAACAAATGGAAACAACATTCCCTAGATTTTACCTATGCTCCCACAACTAGTGCTGGGATTCTTTCCCAGCCGAACAAATGGAAACTCCCCACAATCAAAAAAGAACGAGTTAATAGGCTCGTGCTGGGATTCTTTCCCAGCCGAACAAATGGAAACGCGTGTAATAGTAAAAATCTTCTGACTCAGGTAGTGCTGGGATTCTTTCCCAGCCGAACAAATGGAAACTCTACTGCATCCATACTTTTTGCAACATCAATAAGTGCTGGGATTCTTTCCCAGCCGAACAAATGGAAACTCTACAGCCACAAGGATTTTGGGCTGCTCCTTGATAGTGCTGGGATTCTTTCCCAGCCGAACAAATGGAAACGTTGTTTGTTTTGAAGATCATACATTTGGATTACTTGTGCTGGGATTCTTTCCCAGCCGAACAAATGGAAACAACATCGAATCTATACTCAATATTATGAGAATAATAAGTGCTGGGATTCTTTCCCAGCCGAACAAATGGAAACTTCTGGATCTCCCTCGAAAAAGCTTGGTTCTATTTCGTGCTGGGATTCTTTCCCAGCCGAACAAATGGAAACATTTATTGCCTTTTAATCTTTCATATAAACTTAGAAGTGCTGGGATTCTTTCCCAGCCGAACAAATGGAAACATTACTTATTTAACTCAACTATCTAACTACTATGAGTGCTGGGATTCTTTCCCAGCCGAACAAATGGAAACAAGTTGCTCCTCATTTGCTTCAGTCTAGTATTTTGTGCTGGGATTCTTTCCCAGCCGAACAAATGGAAACGAAAGTGCTGCAAGAGCTTTGGCCAACATAATAACCGTGCTGGGATTCTTTCCCAGCCGAACAAATGGAAACTTTTGTTGAACTCCATCTTGATGTTGGTGCAAATGTGCTGGGATTCTTTCCCAGCCGAACAAATGGAAACAGACTTTTCCTCGGGATATTCTTATTAGTCCTTCCTGTGCTGGGATTCTTTCCCAGCCGAACAAATGGAAACGCGGCGTGGAACTAGGAATTGCAGGACGAGCAACCGCAGGTGCTGGGATTCTTTCCCAGCCGAACAAATGGAAACTTTCGCTTCTAAAGTTTTTTAGTTTTTTTTGTGGGGTGCTGGGATTCTTTCCCAGCCGAACAAATGGAAACTTTAGGAAATTGATTCAACCATCCTCCTGAAAAGTGCTGGGATTCTTTCCCAGCCGAACAAATGGAAACGCGTTGGTACCAGTCAAAGTCAATGACTGGTACTGTGCTGGGATTCTTTCCCAGCCGAACAAATGGAAACGCGTTGGTACCAGTCAAAGTCAATGACTGGTACTGTGCTGGGATTCTTTCCCAGCCGAACAAATGGAAACTTTAAGAGCCAAATGATTGACTCTTTGATAGAGTTGTGCTGGGATTCTTTCCCAGCCGAACAAATGGAAACACGATGAGAATGAACTGACTAACCGCGCGCCTCAAAGTGCTGGGATTCTTTCCCAGCCGAACAAATGGAAACCTAAACTGAGCTTTATAATCTTCGATATGCATTAAGGGTGCTGGGATTCTTTCCCAGCCGAACAAATGGAAACGACTGTGTAATTTGTAGTATTCATTTATTTTGCCCGTGCTGGGATTCTTTCCCAGCCGAACAAATGGAAACTTTGGTACTGTCCAACGGATGGTTAAAGCACAAATGGGTGCTGGGATTCTTTCCCAGCCGAACAAATGGAAACCCTAGTTTACAAAATTTTAACTAATCAATTAGCTGTGCTGGGATTCTTTCCCAGCCGAACAAATGGAAACCTTGAGCATTTATAAAAGCTTCAATAGCAGGATCTAGTGCTGGGATTCTTTCCCAGCCGAACAAATGGAAACGGTTGGTCATAAGAGCTAATGCATCTTGTCTAGGAAACCCTCAGTCGAGCTCGGAGAAACACCGCAAGGCCGGATTAAGACAATGGGTGTTTGCTCATCGGCATTACCGGCGGGGTTTTTCTTCAGAGCAGTCGTGAGGAAGTGAGGGGAGACTCCTTGGCTAGCGGCAAGCACCTTGACTGCCCCTAGGTCGTTAACATCCACAATGGCGATGCCCAAACCCGTTTTTGCTGCCAGATCCTCCACGACGGCTTGGGGGTTAACAGGTCCCATAACAATAAATTGATCGTAGGGGGGCAGAGTACCTGTCACATCGTCAATGAGGCGAGCTTGTTCGCCGGCCAATTGATAAAATCCGCCCTTGTGACCAAAGACTTTGGCGATCGCCCCCCCCAAAAAGGCCAAGAGTACCCGTAGCTCGCCCACTTCCTCGACCAAGGCTTGCATGCCACAGGCCGTTGCCAAACTGGAAGTCGGCAAGAAGAACTGGCACACCCGCGTTGCTACCCAGCCGGGGCGCAGTTGGGCAGGATCTTTGAGGCGGCCTTGAATAATGGCAATGGGGGTTTCACCAATTGCGACAATATCACCTGCTTGGGCATGGGGCATGACGTAGCGATTGAGCACCTCTAGGGGAATATCCAACGGCGTCAGTAAATGGGTGCGAATGGGGAGTACCTGACATCCCTCCGCCTGTCGCCACACACCTGTATTTCCCGTGGCCGGAAACTTGAGGGGGATAAATTCATGATGGGTTTTCAGGAAGCGACCATGGGGGCCATAGGCAATGTAGTGAATCTTGACCCAAGCAGCCTTGACCTCGCTCACGCCAATTCCCTGCAAATCCACACAAATCTCGACATTCGTTTGCTTGGTGGACTTGACGATATAGGCAAACCAATAGCCATCGGCACGGGGGGGAAACTCTGGCTCCGGGTGGCGGGGGATGACCTGCACATCCGTCTGAATCATATCGACACGGCCATCGGACAATAGCACCACCTCTGCCCGTAAGTCTGGCACCATCACCTCAAGGCCACGGTGGGGGTTGCTCAGTCCCAATAGCCCGACAAAACGGTAGTGGGTTGGCTCATAGATTTCCAGATTCCAAGTGGCACGGATCACTTCAAGGGGATGGGCTGGCCGCTGGCGATACCGCCCTTCCAAACCGATCGCCACCAAAAGGGCTAGGAATCCTAGGGCGGCTGCCCCTATGCCGATAACTGTTGCAATCATCACGTGTCCTGTACCACTGCATTTCCCGTATTCGCTAGATTACAGTCAGTTAGGCATTTTTGGAGTGACTGGATTTTGGAGTGGCAAGAGGTTCGCGGCAGTTGGCTGTGTCTTCCCCAGCGTCCCTTGGGGTGGATTCACTTTCTGGGGGGAGCTTTTGTGGCAGCGGCACCGCAATTGACCTATCGGCGCTTGTTGGAGCACCTAGCGGAGGCGGGCTATGGCATTATTGCCACGCCCTTTGTGAACACCTTTGATCATGGGGCGATCGCCCTCGATGTGCTGAATAAACTCGACTATGCCCTTGATTGGTTGATCTATCGCCGCGGCTACCCAGCGGCATTGCCCATCTATGGTTTGGGACACAGTATGGGCTGCAAGCTCCACCTGCTGATCAATAGCCTCTACGATGGCGATCGCGCTGGGAATATATTCATGGCCTTCAACAACTACCCCGCCAGTCAATCCATTCCTTGGATAGAAAACCTTGCCCCCGTGGGTGTCGAATTCAGTCCCAGCCCGACAGAAACCGAAAAACTGATTCAAGAGCGCTATCCTGTGCGCCGTAATCTCTTGATCCGTTTCCAAGAGGACGATATTGACCAAACAGCCCGCCTGCGCAGTCTCCTCAGAGCCAAATTTGGCGATATGGTCACTGCCTTGAAGCTACCGGGGAATCACCTCACCCCCCTCAGCCAAGGACTCAAGTGGCAAGTCGGCGCAGAATTTTCTCCCCTAGATGCCGTCGGCCAGTGGATCAAGCAAAGTCTCTTTCCGGAAATGCAGATTCTGGAGGAGTGTCTGTTGGAGTGGCTCAATCCCCTAGGCACTGCCCGCCGTTCCCGCCCCTAGCGTGGCACAATCACATAAGGAACCCTTGATGAAAAAAGGACTTTGCCCGTGACTGTTGCCCCCTCTGCTGCCCTCAGTGCCGCTGCTCGCCCCGATCCCCGTGGTCGCTTTGGTCGCTTTGGTGGCAAGTATGTTCCCGAAACGCTGATGCCCGCCCTCAGTGAATTGGAGGCGGCCTTTGCCCACTATCGCCAAGACCCTGAATTCCAAGCAGAATTTCAGCAACTGCTGCGGGACTACGTTGGTCGTCCCAGTCCCCTCTACTTTGCCGAACGCCTCAGTGCCCACTATGCCCATGATCAAGCCCAACCCCAGATCTATCTAAAACGGGAAGACCTCAACCATACGGGTGCCCACAAAATCAACAACGCCCTCGGGCAAGTCCTGCTTGCCAAACGCATGGGCAAACAGCGCATTATTGCCGAAACAGGTGCCGGTCAGCATGGAGTAGCTACAGCAACAGTGTGTGCCCGCTTTGGCCTCCAATGTGTGATTTACATGGGGGTACAGGATATGGAGCGGCAGCGGTTAAATGTGCTGCGGATGCGCCTATTGGGAGCAGAAGTGACCCCCGTCAGTGCAGGCACAGGCACCCTAAAAGATGCCACCTCCGAAGCGATTCGCGATTGGGTAACCAATGTTGAAACCACCCATTACATCTTGGGTTCAGTGGCGGGGCCCCATCCCTACCCGATGCTAGTGCGGGAATTCCATGCCGTCATTGGGGCAGAAACGCGGCGGCAGTGCCTTGAGAAATGGAGTGGGCTGCCCGATATTCTGCTCGCCTGTGTTGGCGGCGGCTCCAATGCCATGGGACTCTTCCATGAATTTGTCGAGGAACCCCAAGTGCGCTTAATTGGTGTTGAAGCTGCGGGTCAAGGGGTGGACACGGGTCACCATGCTGCCACCCTGACCAAAGGGGAAGTGGGGGTACTCCACGGTGCCATGAGCTATCTCTTGCAGGATGCCGATGGTCAGGTGGTTGAGGCCCACTCCATCAGTGCCGGTTTAGACTATCCGGGCGTCGGGCCAGAGCACAGCTACCTCAAGGACATTGGCCGTGCCGAATACTACAGTGTCACCGATGCTGAGGCCGTGGCTGCCTGTGTGCGTCTTACCCAGTTGGAAGGCATTCTCCCTGCCCTCGAAACCGCCCATGCCTTGGCCTATCTGGAAACGCTATGCCCGCAATTAACGGGGCAGCCGCGCATTGTCATTAACTGTTCAGGACGCGGCGACAAGGACGTGGAAACGATTGGCCGCTATTTTGAGGCACAGCCAACCCCCTAAGCTAAAATTCAGCATTCCCCGGTGTACGAGGAAAGGGAATAACATCACGGATATTGTCCATCCCCGTCATAAACTGCACCAACCGTTCAAAGCCCAGCCCAAAGCCGGCATGGGGAACACTGCCATAACGGCGCAAATCCAAGTACCACCAGTAGGGGGCAGGGTCTAGCCCACGGCGGACAATCTGCTCCTGTAACACCTCAAAGCGTTCTTCCCGCTGGGAGCCACCAATGATCTCACCAATTTTCGGGGCAAGGACATCCATGGCAGCCACCGTTTTGCCATCATCATTGAGGCGCATATAGAAGGCTTTAATATTGGCGGGATAATCATAAACAATCACGGGGCGCTGGCAGTATTCCTCAGCAAGGTAGCGTTCATGCTCCGATTGCAGGTCTAGTCCCCAAGCCACGGGAAATTCAAAGGCGCGGCCACTTTTTTCTAGGACTTGAATGGCTTCACTGTAACTAAGGCGGGCAAAGGGTTGAGTTGCCATCTGTTCGGCGGTGGCCATGACGCTATTATCAATCCGCTCCTGAAAGAAGGCCATATCCTCTGGGCAGTGGTCAAGGACATAGCGAAAGACAAACTGCAAAAAGGCCTCCGCCAGTTCCATATCTCCCATCAGGTCACAGAAGGCCATCTCTGGCTCCACCATCCAAAACTCGGCTAGATGCCGCGAGGTGTTAGAGTTTTCAGCGCGGAAGGTGGGGCCAAAGGTATAGACATTGGTAAATGCCGTGGCCATAATTTCTGCCTCCAGTTGGCCACTCACCGTCAGGTAGGCACGGCGGCCAAAAAAGTCCTGACTGAAGTCAATATTCCCCTCTGGGGTTTTGGGTGGCTGCGCTAAATCCAGGGTGGTGACGGTAAAGAGTTCCCCAGCCCCTTCACAGTCGCTGGCGGTAATGATCGGGGTGTGTACCCACAGGAATCCCCGCTCTTGGAAAAATTGGTGAATGGCAGTGGCACAGGCATTGCGCACTCGCATCACTGCGCCTAGGGTATTGGTTCGCGGCCGGAGATGACTAATGGTGCGTAGAAATTCAAAGCTGTGGCGTTTTTTTTGCAGGGGATAGGTTTCTGGATCGGCACTGCCCCAAAGGTGAATCTGCTGGGCATGGAGTTCAATGGTTTGGTTTTTGCCGGGAGAACGCACCAGTTCGCCACTGAATTCTGCGGCAGCCCCTGTGGTCAGGTCTTTAATGGCTGGCGTTGCTGCTGCCACAGTGTTGGGAATGACCACCTGCAATCCGGCTAGGGTTGAGCCATCGTTGACGTTGACAAACGTACATTCCTTGAGTTCGCGTTTGGTGCGCACCCAGCCCTTGACGGTGACGCGATCGCCCACTTGACCTTGATGAAGAATATCCTTAATCCGCTGCTGCATGGGTCTTGTTCCTATAACTGCACAATGGTTACTCCCCGGCCTCCCTCTTCAGGAGGCGCAAGGTGATAGCTTTGAACGCTGGGGTGCTGCTCTAAAAATTGATGCACAAACTGGCGGAGGGCACCACTGCCGTGGCCGTGGATAATCCAAACCGTTCCCTGCTGGCGGTTGAGAAATTCCTCTAGGAGAGGTTCCGCCTCATGGGTGCGCTTGCCCCGCAGATCGAGGGTACGGCTCTCTGTGCGAATGGCGGGTGCTGGGGTTGGGGTGCGAGAAGGGGGTGGGAGGGGAGCTTGAGCTGGGTCGGCCTTGGGTTTAGATGGTGTGCGTACCGGTTCGCCCTTGAGGGACTCTACGGCGTGGGGCGGCACAGTAAATTTCACGGAACCCACTTGGACGACAATATCCCCCTGCTGGCTGACACTGAGGACTTCGCCCACCTGTTGCCATTGGGGCAAGCGAACGCGATCGCCCGGTTGAGGAATAAAGCCAACGGGCGGGGGTGGTGGTAAATAAGTTTTCTCAATCTGATGCAGCGCCGTTTGGGCAGCTTGTACCTGTTCGGGACTGTTGGCGCGTTGCAGTTGAGCAATTACTTTGGCAATTTCCTGCTGAGCCTGATGGAGGGCGCTGCGTACCTGCTCCTCCTGTTGTTGGCGCAGTTGCTGCTGTCGTTGTCGCAGTTCTTGAGCCTTGGTGGCAATTTCTTGGTAGAGGGCTTCTGTATCCCGCAGCAGCGCCGCTGCCGCTGTGGTTTTGGCCTCTTGGGCTTGGCGTTGTGCCACCAGCCCCATAATCATTTCATTGATGCGGTTGCTGTCGCTACTGAGAAAGGCTTTGGCATCCTCAATAATGCTGGGATATAGCCCCAACCGCTGGGCGATCGCTAGGGCGTTAGACTGTCCCGGTATGCCCCACAGCAGCCGATAGGTCGGGGCAAGGGTGGTCTCATCAAACTCAACGGCGGCATTTTCAAAGCGGCTGTCCTGATACTTGAGGGCTTTGAGTTCGCCATAGTGGGTGGTGGCAAAGGTGAGACTGGCGTGCTCTGCCAGATAGCGCAACAGGGCGATCGCTAGGGCTGTGCCCTCACTGGGATCGGTGCCGGCCCCCACTTCATCGAGGAGCACCAACGTATTGCCCCCTGTCATCTCGAGCTCTGTGAGAATATCGCGGATATTGCAGATATGACTGGAAAAGGTGGACAGGTTTTGGGTCAGGGACTGCTCATCCCCAATGTCTGCCCAAATCCCTGTAAACCAGGGCAACTCTACGGGCGCTGCCGCTGGCACATACAACCCTGCTTTTGCCATCAGTGCTGCCAAGCCCAAGGCCTTCAAGGTTGCTGTTTTGCCGCCAGTGTTGGGGCCAGTGATTGTCACCACCTTGGTGGGGGGGTGCAATTCAATGTCAATGGGAACCACGGTCTGTCCTTGCTCATGGTGCTCCTGCCACACCAACAGGGGATGGCGCAAGGCCTTCAGGTGCAGTCGCGTGTCACTGACAAACTGGGGTGGGTTGCCCTGCAACCAGAGACTATAGTGGGCACGGGCCACCGCCATATCGAGGGTGGTCAGCACATCGAGCAGATACCACAAATCATCACTAATCGTGGCCAACTGATCCGAGAGGGCTTGGCAAATGGCGCGTTCGGCCTCAGCCTCCTGATGGGTAAGTTGTTGCAGGCGGTTTTGCAGGTCAATGGTTTCCCGTGGCTCAATGTAGAGCGTGGCACCACTGGCGGAGAGATCGTGGACAATCCCCGGCATCTGGTCTTTGTGGGTGGCTTTGACTGCCAACACATAGCGATCGCGCCGTTGGGTGACCACTGCCTCTTGAATAGCACTGGCTCGCTGCTGCAGAATCTGCTGCAGTTGCTGCTGGATCTGGGTACGGCACTGCCGTTGCTGCTGGCGAATCTCAGCCAATTCTGGACTGGCGCGATCGCTCACTTGCCCCTGATCGGTAATACAGCGGTAAATCTCCTGAGTCACCTCAGGATAGGTACGGACACCGGCCACTAGTTGTTGGAGTTCATTGAGTTGCGCGTGTTCCTCAATTTGACGCCGCTGTTGCCGCGCCGCACTCAACAGGTGGGCGATCGCCAGTAGCTCCATTCCCTGCAAACAGCCCCCATGATCCAACCGGCGAAGGGCAGGTTCAATATCCGTGACTTGGCTAAAATCTAAGCGCACTTGGTGCACCGTTTCTAGGGTAATCACCTCAGTGGTTTGAGCCAACAGCACTTGACTGGCTGCTTGGGTGCCCCCTAGAATCTCTCCCCCCTGCAGCTGGCGCATCCCCCGTTTGGTAGCAGCAAACGTTGCCAACTGATAACAGAGACGCGGCCACTCCAGCCGCCCTAGGGATTTGTCTAGTGCACTAACTTGTGATGTGAGAACAACCAATGTTCGCTATCTGCTGAAAACACTACTTTCACTGACTGTAGCACTGCTCACCAATCCGTGCAGCGGTTCTAGAGGACCATCCCCGACGACATCTCCGCATCCACGGCATCCTGCAGTTTCAGCAGGGTACTGGTGAGGGCTTCAGGATTGAAGTAGGTCCATTCGATGGCTTGGGCGATCGTTTGCAATCGCTCGGTAATACTCGTGAGATCTCCAAACAGATTTTCGCGCGGCAAGCCCGCAAAGAGTGCCATCGCGCCTTGATTGACCGCCCACTTGCACTCCGATTCATGGACACGGGTGCGCAGGCCACTGAGGAGAATGACATTCATTTCTGGATAGCGCTGGCGATACTGGCGACAAAAATCGTAGGGATTGGTTTTTGGCATTCCCAAATCGAGGAGCAAGAGGCTGACTTTGCAGTTGAGGGACTCCACATGGGCAATAATTTTTTCTAACTCAAAGTGGGATGTTGCCCAAATCGTCGAAATCCCTTGGGAGTTCAATAATTCCCGCCACATTTCCCCTTGGGTACGCGAAGAGTGGGTCATCAACACGGTAACTTGACCCTTGCTCTCATGGGAATGATTGGTGTAGGGGTGAGGACTCGGCACATCCCGTAGGTCAATGTACTCTAGTTCTGACTCACCAATGGAAATGCGATCGCCGTGTCTGAGGAGATGGGGCGCGTGGATACGGTTATTACCGATAAATGTCCCGTTCATGCTCTTGAGGTCAGTCAGCCGATAGCGATGATCCGCCTGCCGCTCAATACAAAGATGGTGCCGCGAACACCAGCGATCGGGTAGGACAATATCACAATCTTTACTTCGACCAATTTGCCAAACGGGTAACTGATCCAACACAATTGAACGTTGCATGTAAATGGAGTGCAATAACAACCGGGGTGTGGGTGCCGCTAGAATCAGCTCACTGGGACGCATGAACCCCCACTGCTGTTCACCAGAACGGCTGGGTGCTTGTAGGTGTGGAACGTAGGTATCGGGGCGATTGGCTGAGGCGTCCATAGCAGCAGCTAAAAAACACTCAAATCATCAAACTTATTTTTATGCTGCCTATCCTAGCGTTGATGAGCAGCAAGGGACTACCTCCATCTTAGATGTCAATAGAATGGCAGTAGCACCCTCTAGGTTGCTAAAACGTACTCGTTATGAGTATGATAAATAGACAGGACAGTTCGATAACTGTCAAAGGAGACCACTATGAGTGCAACAACAACGCTGAAAGAGCAAGTGCTGACCACGCTGAAACGGGAACAGGCCAATGCGGTTGTCCTGTATCTGAACTATAAAAAGTACCACTGGCTAACCTATGGCCCCTTGTTTCGGGAGTTGCACCTGCTGTTTGAAGAACAGGGAACAGAAGTCTTTGCCATGATTGATGAACTGGCTGAGCGTAGCTTGATGCTTGATGGCCAGCCAGTGGCAGACCCCGCAGACTATCTCAAAGTGGCAACGGTAACCCCCTCAAGCGGCCAACTCACGGTCAAGCAAATGATTGAGGAGGCGATCGCTAACCATGAGCTGATCATTACCGAGATGCACCAAGATGCAGAAGTGGCCACTGAGGCGGGCGACATTGGTACGGCTGACCTCTACACCCGTTTGGTGCAAACCCACCAAAAACATCGCTGGTTCCTCAAGGAGTTTTTAGCCAAAGGCGATGGCTTGGTCAGTTAGTTGCGAATCGGGCCGTTGTAGTCAATGGTGGTGCGTCCATCGGCAGCCACAGTAACGACAGTTTCGATACTGGGCAGGGATGCGGGCACGCCATTGCTGACTCGATGGCCCAAAATCCGAAACGTGTAGGAGCCGTCGGCATTGCGCACATAGGGAGCTTCACGGACAGGCCCATGCATGGACTGCTCGGCTCGATAGCGACTTAATCCGCCATTGGTTCGTTCTGCAGCTTGGCGGGCATAGTTGCGAGCGCGAACTAACTCGACAATGTTGACAGGCTCAGGATTAGTTGCTTGGGCAATCGCCAAGGGGGCGATCGCTCCCCCAAGGGAAAGACTCAGCATGAGGCTAGCAATCAGCGGCTGGGTCATCAGGCTTCTCCACTCAGCGGTCTTTATCTAAGATAGCCAAGGGGCTTTGCTGACCCCTAGATAACGGTCTTGATGCAACAATTATTTGCTTTCCGTTTGACAAGGCGTGATCCTCGCTTGTAGTAACTGGTGCGCTTGCTCCTCAGAGAGGGGTTCACCAAAGAGAAACCCCTGACCCCGCTGACAGCCCAACGCCTGCAAGCACTGCTTTTGGGAGAGATGTTCAATGCCTTCGGCAACCACTTCTAGTTGCAGGGTTCGGGCGAGGCTAATAATGGCACGAACAATTTCTAAATTTTGGAAATTGGTTTCGATGTCCCGGACAAAGGACTGGTCAATCTTTAGGGCATACAAGGGCAGTTGGCTCAGGCGGCTGAGGGAGGAATAGCCAGTGCCAAAGTCATCAATGCCACAGCGAATATCAAGGGCTTGGAGCGCCTCCAATTGCTCTTGGGCAAACCTTGAATCGGGCATGATCACTTCCTCAGTAATCTCCAGAATCACTTGCTGGCCGCGAATCCCATAGAGCGGCAACAGATGCTTGAGCAAAGGAACCATTTGGCCAGAATTAAAGAAAGCACTGGAAATATTGACACTGAGGGTGAAGTCGGCAGCCCGAGAACCCAGTGTCTGTTGCCATTGGTAGAGGTTGAAAATTGCCTTTTGCAGAACCCATTGATCCAGTTTTGTGGCTAGACCCAACCCCAGAGCCAAGGGCAAAAATTCTGCCGGACTGATCCAACCGTTTTCGGGATGCTGCCAGCGAACTAATACTTCAAAACCAACAAGGCTGTCCTGACTGAGGCTGACAATGGGCTGGTAGAAGAGCGCTAGTTGCTCCTGCTCTAGGGCACGGCGAAATTCCTGTTCCCGTTGTAAGCGGGTGTAAACCGCTTGGTGGTGCTCCGATTCAAAGAGTTGCATACCGTTGCACCCTTGGGCCTTGGCAGCATACATGGCAATATCAGCATCCCGCAGCAGTTCACCGGCAGTGCGGTAACGAGAATTAACAATGGCGATGCCAATGCTGACGCTGACACTTACTTCAGTGCCCTTGAGCACATAGGGTTCACTAATGCAATGGCGCAGGCGATCGCCATACTCATAAATCTGCTGGAGACCCTCAATGTGTTCGAGGATGGCAATAAACTCGTCTCCCCCCAATCGGCCAACGATCTCCTGCTGGCGCATACTCGACCGAAGGCGATGGGCAATTTCTAGAAGTAACTCGTCGCCGGCATCATGACCCAAGCTATCATTGATGACCTTAAACCGATCCAAATCCAAAAACAAAACGGCAAAGGGCGGAATGTCACCGCGGTGGTAGGCAGCCAGCAGTTGATCAATTTTTTCTGTGAGGAAGGCGCGATTGGGGAGATTCGTTAAACTATCCTGGCAAGCCAGTTGCCGCAATTTCTCCTCCGCTAGCTTGATGTTGGTAATGTCCAAGCAGGAACCAAGGTAGCCAATGCAAGTGCCGTCTTCGGCATAGCGGGGTGCCGCTTGCTTGAGTACCCAGCGATAGACACCTTGGCCATTGCGCAGGCGGTGCTCAATTTCATAGCTTTGCTGCTGCTCAACGGCAAGACGGATGGCCTGCTCTGTGCGCTCCCGATCCTCAGGATGGACAAGGTCTAACCAGTTCCAGCCAAGGATTTGGTCTAAGGAGGCGCCCAAGACGCGGCAAATGGTTTGGTTGGCAAACTCAATGGTGCCTTTGCTATCTGCCAGCCAGATCATCAAAGGTGAGGCATCGGCCATCTGGCGAAAACGGGTTTCACTTTCCACTAGGGCTAGCATCGCTTTTTTGCGTTGGGTGACATCCACCCCCACCGTGGTGATCAGGTAACTGCCATCCCCTTGAGGTTCAGCGGTGGCATTGAGGGAAATCCACACCTCATGGCCGTCGCGATGTTGAAAGCGATATTCGGTGTGGGCACAGCCTTCTTGGAGTAATTTCTCGCGAAAGGGACGATGATAGGCTTCCCAGTCCTCGGAGGGAACCCGCGATCGCCAAAGATTCGGGTCTTCTTGAAAGTCAAGGGGGCTGTAGCCGAGAATGCGCAGGTGCCCTTGGGAGAGATACTCATAGCACCAAGAGCCATCAGGAAAGAGCCGTATTTCACTGACAAAGGCATCGGCGCGATCCAACAGTTGATTGAGCTTTTCTTGGGCGGCCTGGAGTTCCCCATTGACGTTGTGCAAATCGAGGGTGCGGGCAATCACCTGCGCCTCAAGTTCCGTTTGCTGGGCTGCAAGTTGCTGGGTCAGCTGCCGTTGTCGCGTGACATCCACTGCCGTCAGTAAAATGAACTGTTGGTTGCCGTTGGGCAGTTGCAGGGGCAGGGAAACCATCTGCCAAATACGCTCTTGTTTGGCGCGAGTGCGGATGCACACATCCCCATGCTCAACCCGTGCCTGCGTTATAAGGCAGCGTTGGAATTCTGTGGCCGCCCACTGGCGTTGCGCTGCTTCAGGAAAGGCAATGGCTAACCACCCCTCCCATGTGGGGGTTTCCTCTGGGCTGCTGCCGGTTTGCTCTTGCCATGCCCGATTCATCAACCACAGTTGACCATCCGCCGCCACCAACGCCATCGGCAGCGGTGATAAAAGCAGGCTGTTGCGGAACACCTCGTCCATTTCAGTGTAGGCGCGCCAAAATGACTGCCGCTCCTGCTCTACTTGGTTCAGATGCTGAGCCTCCGTAACCAAAAGAGTGACCAAAAAAGCGATGATACTGATGATCTGCACCTCTTGGGCTAAGCGCTCCGAAAGCCATAGGCGATCGTGGTGTACCCATTGAATTACCCAACCAATGAGGAGGGGGCCAAGGATGCTCCAAGGCAACAATCGCCGCAAGAGTAGGCCACCTATCCTTTGTGAACTGAAGTAACGCATCACCCCTCGGGAGGGATGCCATTGCATAAGGCAGAGGTTCAGCAGCCCAAGAAGAACGCAGGCGAGGATTTGGCCAAGGGCAGAGGCACTAAGAGACAGCGGCAATTGGTACAGACCGGCCAATACCTCAAGGAACAGCAGACAGGCACTTGTGATTGCCCCTCCTTGACCGAAAATCACTTGCCAACTTCGCTCCCCCCTGACCCCCCACAGGGCCACCCCTAGCCCTATAAAGGCCACAGGCCGTAGCAAACTGGTGTAGGCCGGCAAAGACAGCGCTTGCCACGGAGCAGTGATTTCCTGAGCATTGAAAACTGCTACGGCAATTGCCACCCCCATGAGAACAAGCACTAGGCCACAGAGCTGGGGGAGGCATGCTAATTCTCGATCTCTGCCCCTAGATCCCATGAGGGTGATGGCCAATGCGGTTAACCCAAGGGCGATGGCAGCAAAAACATCAATACCGACCAAGAGAGGCGAGTGGGAAGTGATGGCAGCGAGAACCCATTCTATAAAAACAGCTGTTGCTACCCCTAGACTCAACAGAGCAACCACTCGTAAGAATTGGGGATTGGTCATAGGCAGGGGTAAAACTGGCTAGGGACATCGTACCCCGCAGGGCAGTAGCTTTTTTAGTCTAGCTCCTCAATCTTGGGGTTGAGGCCAAGGGGTATGTAAACTAGTGTTGTAGGACAACTCTTTAGGCGTCCTGCAGGAGGGGGTATGCAAACAACTCACCACTACACTCAGGAGTATATCAATCACCTCACCCCCCAGGAGGTGGCTGCCTTGGCACGACGGCTTGAGGAGGATGATTACGATACACCCTTTGCTGCCCTTGAAGACTGGCATCTGCTGCGGGCCATTGCCTTTCAGCGGCCAGAGCTGGTAGAGCCTTATTTGTATCTTCTGGATTTAGAAGCCTTTGACGAGTCCTAGGGCAGTTCCCCATTTATTAGTGGGGGTGGGGGGTGGCATTGCTGCCTATAAAATCTGTGATGTGATCTCCACGCAAGTAAAGGCGGGGTGGCAAGTGTCTGCCATCCTTTCAGAGACCGCCTCGCAGTTCGTTACGCCGTTGACCCTTTCGACCCTGTGCCGGCAATCGGTACTCACAGATGCGGATTTTTGGCATCCCCAAGCGCCGCGACCGCTACACATTGAACTGGCAGAAAAGGCAACGCTGATGTTGATTGCTCCCCTCACGGCCAATACGTTGGCAAAGCTGGTGCTGGGTTTGGCGGATAACCTGCTCACGAGTACGGTCTTGGCCTCCCAAATACCCATCTTGGTGGCACCGGCCATGAACACGACCATGTGGGAGCAACCGACGGTACAGAGCCATTGGCAACAACTGCAACAACAGCCCCGTTATCATTGCTTACCCCCGGCCTATGGCCGCTTGGCCTGTGACAGCGTCGGTGTGGGGCGGATGGCGGAGACGCAGGAAATCATTGCCTATTTGGACTCCTTGGCCTATACCCACGGCCAGCGAGACTTAGCTGGCAAGCATCTGCTGATTACGGCGGGGGGCACCCGCGAGTATTGGGATACAGTGCGCTTCATTGGTAATCCGGCAACGGGGAAAATGGGGATCGCTCTGGCAAGGGCAGCCCTGCATCGCGGTGCAAAGGTGACGTTGATTCATGGGGCGATCGCCGAGCCGATCCCAGCCCAGGTACGCGCTATTGAAGCAATCAGTAGCGAAGCAATGTGCAAAGCTGTCCTTGAGGTGTGGCCAGAGGCAGATTGGCTGGTGATGGCTGCCGCCGTTGGCGATGTCCGCCCGGCCCAACAGTGGTCGGGAAAGCTGCCGAAATCGGAGTTGCCTACCGCCTTACCCCTGAGTCCGGTGCCCGATATTTTGCAAGCGGTGGCTCAGATGCGCCAACCCCACCAACGTCTGATTGGTTTTGCTGCCCAAACGGGGGATATTGTAACGCCCGCCCGCGAAAAGCTAGAACGCAAGGGCTTGGATTTGATAGTTGCCAATGCGGTGGATCAAGCCGATGGTGGCTTTGGCAGCAACGAAAACGCAGCGGTGGTGCTGGATCGTCAAGGGCGATCGCGCAACCTTGCCAAGGTACCAAAGTTAATTCTGGCCCACCAAATTTTTGACGTTGCCCAAGAATGGCTCTGATGAGCGATGTCCTGACGGTGGTGCCTCTACCAGCACCAATGCGGCAAGCGATCGCTGCCGCTGAAACCCTCGACTCCCTAGCCACGGTTGTCCAAGAACTGGTGGAAAATGCCCTCGATGCCGGGGCGAGTCGCATTCACCTCCACTGGCGCCCTTCAGCATGGCATCTTGAGGTCACAGACAATGGCGAAGGGATTCGCTGGGCAGATCTCACCCAAGTGGCTCTCCCCTACACCAGCAGCAAGTTGCCCCCCAGCGGGGAATTGGCGGACATCACAACCTTGGGATTTCGCGGTCAAGCCCTCCACAGTTTGGCGCAAATGGCACAGTTAACGATTTGCACTCGCCACCGTGAGGCGGAGACCGGTTGGCAAGTGAGTTATGATGCCCAGGGTCAAGTGCGCAGCCAGCGTCCTCTAGGAATGGCCGTGGGAACTCGCGTGATTGTCGAGCAACTTTTTCAGGACTGGCCGCAACGACAGCAGGGGGTCAATCCCAAACAGGTTCAGCGGCGCCTTCAGGAAATTGCCCTGTGTTTCCCGCAGGTGGCTTGGCATCTCCTTAAGGATGGAAAGCGCTGGCACCACTGGCCGGCGGTGGCGTCTTTGGGCGATCGCCTGCTCCAGCTGCTCCCCAAAATCCACCCTCAGGATCTGCGCCAAATGAGCGATGCCCAAATTGAACTGGTCTTGGCTCTACCAGATTGTCACCATCGCCCCCATCCCGATTGGTTAGGGGTGGCTGTTAATGGTCGTTGGGTGGAACTGCACAGTGATCCCTCGTGGCAGCAGGTGATTCTTGAGGCCTTTGGTCGCGGTCTACCGCGGCAGCGCTTTCCCCTGTGTATTGCCCATCTCCATTTACCCCCGGCGGCGATTGATTGGTCTGCAGCACCCCAAAAGCGCACAATCTATCTGCGGGAGCCAGAGCAATGGCAAGCTCTGTTAGTCGAGCGCATTGGCCAACTGCTGGCCTCCCCAACCGTCCCCACAACGAGCTATCACCTGCTTAAAGCTGCTGAACCCCCTGGCCGCTATCGAACCTTGTTATCCCCCAGTCCATCGCCCCAGTCAGCCCTCAAGGTGGTTGGCCAGTTGCACAATACGTACATTATTGTTGAGCACGCCGAAGGCATCTGGTTGATTGAGCAGCACATTGCCCATGAACGGGTGCTGTACGAGCAAATTGAAACAGATTGGCAGGTGGTGGAGCTAGAGCAGCCGGTGTTGGTGGACTCCCTCACGGAGACGCAAGTGCAACGCCTGCAGGAATGGGGGTTGGCGATCGCTCCCTTTGGGGTACAGGTTTGGGCAGTGCGCAGTGTGCCTGCTCTATTGCGCGATCGCCCCGATGTAGTAGCTGCCCTGATTGAACTCAGCCAAGGGGCGGATCTAACTGCTGCTAAGGTGGCCGTTGCCTGTCGCAGCGCCATTCGTAACGGCACGCCCCTCACCCTTGCAGAAATGCAAACCCTTGTGGATCAGTGGTACCGCTGCCGTCAACCCCACACCTGCCCCCATGGTCGCCCCATCTGTCTGCAACTGCAAGAATCTAGCCTTGCCCGTTTTTTCCGTCGTCACTGGGTGGTGGGCAAAAGTCATGGCCTTTAGATTGGCAATCTTGCAGAGGGGTGAAAGTGTGAAGATCTGCCCCTTGGCGCAGACAATGCCGCAGATGCATCAGCAGCCGTCCTAGGTAGTTCGAGCCTTGGCGATCGCCCCCACAACCCCAATAGCTATCTACTGGGGAATCTTCCACCAATTCTTCATCCCCAGTTGCTAAGAGCAGTTCCCGCAGGTCGGGATGGGTGGTAAATTTGGCCACAAGGGCACGCCACATCACTGGCTGTTTCAGTTGATCCCACTGAGGATGCACGGGGTAACGACCACTGCGACCGAGTTGGGCAGCCGCTTCGGGAGTTGGGGCGATGCGAATGGCATGACCAAAGGCCTCATGGGCAGTGCCAAAGAATTTATGGGCTTGGTAGTAGTGCTCCGCTGTTGGCCAGTAGTAGCCCTCAAGGGTAAAACCGTGGGGAGAGAAATTGGAAAAACTGCCGTAGGCATCCTTGACGCGATAAAAGTAGATGGTCATTGCCAACCGCGTTCCCGCACCCCTTGATCACCTAAGCATTGATGAGGACTGAGATCATCATGCCCCAAATACAGCCCTTTTCGCAGAGACAGAAGCGGGTTAGGGGAGCCAATTCTTGCTAAGATCAGCCTCATGGGTATCTTAAGACCTAATTTTGTTTTGGGGTTTGATATGAAACGTTTTTGGGCGATGGTTTGGGCACTTTTCCTAAGTGTGTCACTACTCCTGACCAGTTGTGCTAATGTGCCCACGGGGCTAACGGGAAATTTCCGTGAAGATACCCTTGCGCTGATCAGTAGCCTGCGCGAAGCGATCGCCCTACCGGATAATGACCCCAACAAGAAGGCCGCTCAAGCAGAGGCTCGCAAAAAACTGAATGACTTCTTTGCCCTCTATCGTCGCGATGACTCCCTGCGATCGCTCTCTTCCTTTATGACGATGCAAACTGCCCTCAACTCCCTTGCGGGTCACTACAGTTCCTATCCCAATCGTCCCCTCCCGGAGAAGCTGAAAGCCCGCCTCGAACAAGAGTTTAAGCAAGTTGAACTCGCCCTTGATCGCGAAGCCAAGTCCTAGTCCCAATGGGGGATAAGCCCTATACCAAGATTCCGATTGCAGAGTGTGGGGAACCCCTAGCGCCTATTCCACCTACCTTTCTGCGGCTGCAACCCCATCCCTATCAAAGCCTCGGTGCCCCCTATGGCAAAGCCTCTCCCTTTTGGTTGCGGGTGGGGGTCATTGCTGCCCTTGAGCGCGCCCAAGCGTTCCTAGAACCTTACGGCTGGCAACTGGCGATTTTTGATGCCTATCGCCCAATTGCGGTACAGCAGTTCATGGTGGCGCATACCTTTGCTACCCTCTGTCAAGAACGGGGGTATGATGCGCAGCAACTTGAGCCAGCGATCGCCCGCGAGATTTGGCAACAGGTTGATCAATTTTGGGCGGTGCCCAGTTTAGACCCTCAGCAACCACCCCCCCACAGTACCGGCGCTGCCGTTGACCTTACCCTCGCTGACCCCGCAGGCCATCCCTTGGAGATGGGGGGTGTCATTGATGAAATTTCTGAACGTTCTTTTCCCGATTTTTACGATCGCCATCCTGAAGAGACCCATGCCGCTTGCTTTGCCCAACGCCGCCAAATTCTCTATCAGGCAATGCGCCATGCAGGCTTTCAGCGCCATCCCAATGAGTGGTGGCACTTTTCCCTTGGGGATCAGTTGTGGGCTTGGCAAACGCAGCAACAGACTGGCCAGCGGGACATCCTCGCTCGCTATGGCCGCGTGGATCTTTGAGTCTGGGCAATGCCTTAGAGCTTGTTGAGATTCAACCCCGCTTCTTTGGCAAATGCACTCAGGCCTTTGCGCTCAAGGGTTTTAATGGCTTTGGTAGAGAGGCGCAGCCGCACCCAACGGTTGCCTTCTGGCCACCACACCCGTTTCCATTGCAAATTCACTTCTTGCAGTTTTTTCGTCCGCCGGTGGGAGTGGGAAATAGCGTAGGCGTTATTGGCTTTTTTTCCAGTCAGTTGACAAACGCGGCTCATTGGTTTTCTCCCCTGCAAGGCAATGTGATGCAAAATAACCAAGACTTCTAGCGTAACATATTCCGCCGAGAAGCACACGGCCTATTTGAAGGTTTCCTTGAGGACGGTGCGGGCCGCCAAGTGATTGCGGGTGGTGGTTAAAATTTCTGCTTCCCGCAGTAGGCGATCGTAGGTGGATTGTAGCTCTAGAAGACGTTGCTGCTCCTGAGCGACACCGCGAAAATTACTGGCAATCCAATAGGACAATTCAAGGGCAGCCGTGGGCACATCGGGGGGCAGCTCCATGGGTTGTTCTGTCAGTTTTGCTGAGAGGCGCACCACATCCTCAAGAAGTTGCCGCACTTCCTTGGCCAAGGGGCGCAGATCAATGCTGGTGGGTTCATCCTCAATCCACTCCACTAGTCCAACGCGGTAGGGTTTTTCGCGCACGTAGTCCAAGATGCGAAACCGCTGCTGACCCAAGGAATCAATGAGCATGCGATCATCGGGAAGCCGTTCGTAGCGACGCACTTCCGCACAACAGCCCACCGTGGCTGGCCGTCCCGTCTGTGGATCCCACATCACGATGCCAAAGCGGCGATCGCTCTCAAGAATCGTATTCATCATGATGCGGTAGCGAAATTCAAAAATGTGGAGTGGCAGGGGTCGCCCCGGAAAGAGCACAACATCCGGCAAGGGAAAAATGGGGAGTTCGCGAACGGCAATGGACGAAAAAGCCATAATGACAGCGCACAGAAGCCAATGCTTCTATCGTACCGTACTTTGCAGGCTTCCTAGGATGCGGAACCGGGGACTTGAACCCCGAAGTCCTTGCGGACACTAGAACCTGAATCTAGCGCGTCTACCAATTCCGCCAGTTCCGCTCGTGTAGATTTTGGTCAGCGATCCTTTATTATCTTGGGTTTGGTGGAGTTCTGTCAACTCATTATTTCATCTTGCCTCGGAAGGTGAGCACAAAGGGCTGACCATCCAATTGACCATTGCCCGCCAAGTTGAGAATGGACTGCTGACCGCCATAACGAATATTGAGGGTGCCATTGGCATCGGCCATACCAGAACTGGTCAAGCGAATCCGCAGATTGTAGGCATCCTGCTGCATGACGTTACCAGAGAAGCCAATATAGTTGCCATCCGCCAGTTGCATATTAATATCCGCCACCTTTTGCGGATCAATGGCAATGCTCATAAACGTTACTTTTTGGTTCGGGCGGCCACTGATGCGAAATAGACCCTCGCCCATATCAGCATAGAAGGTGGTGCCTGCGGGTTGGGCTGGCTGAGCGACCATTGCGGGCACTTGGGGGGCGATCGCGTAGGTGTGCGCCCCAACGCTGAGGGCAAGAAGGGTTGCTGCAATAATGCTGTTGCTCACGGGAAGTTCCTAAGTTCCTATAAGTTCATGCTTATCCTGACGCTCAAAAAGTGTGAATGGCACCCAAACAGCCGCATCCTGCAATAAGACTTCATATTGTTCAGCTCGGATCGGTTCGCTCGATTTATAGCCGTTCAAGGGGTGTCAGCCGGGGATCCACCACCTTTTGCCCGCGACGTGGGAAACGAATCGCCAAGGAGAGCTTCGAGCCAGTGTTAAAGACATGGGTAATTTCCCCTTCGCCATAGACAGGATGGAGAATGCGATCGCCCACCCGCCAAGGAGAGGCAGCAGCCTTGCTCAACCGTGCGGGGGATAGCTTCGTGACAGCAGCCATTTTGGGTCGTCGTTGAACATTCCCTGTCAGCAGTTCTGGGGGTAGCTCTGTCAAAAATTGCGAAGGAATCGTATCTTCACTGCCACCGTAGCGGCGACGGCTTTGGGCAAAGGTGAGAAAGAGTTGTTCTTGGGCACGGGTGATGCCGACATAGCAAAGGCGGCGTTCTTCTTCAAGGGCCATGGGGTCGTTGAGACTGCGGAAGTTGGGAAAGAGTCCCTGCTCCATGCCCACCAAAAAGACAACGGGAAATTCTAGCCCCTTAGCGGCATGCAAGGTCATCAGGGAAACGACGCCCTCTCCCTCCTGCAAGGTATCCAAATCCGAGGCAAGGGCAGAACTGTTGAGAAAATCGCTGAGGCTTGCCCCCTCGTTTTCTTCGCTAAATTGCTGGGCAGCGTTAACCAATTCCATTAGGTTTTGCAGTCGCTCTAGGCTTTCGTCAGTGCCTTCGTTTTCGAGTTCGCGGCGGTAGCCTGTCTCTTCAATCACGGTTTTCACTAGTTCAGGCAATTCAATGTCGTCCACTAGCGATCGCAGGCGGGTCATGAGGGTCACAAACTGCTGCACGGCACGACTGGCTCGCCCGGCCAAGGGCGTCATGGATTCGGTATCGGTAATTAAATCCCACAGGGAAATGCCAAGGGTTTGCGCGGCGTCACTGAGGCGATCCAAACTGGTTTTGCCAATGCCGCGTCGTGGCACGTTGATAATTCGCCGCAGACTCACGGTGTCTTGGGGGTTTTGCAGCAGCCGCAAATAAGCGAGAACATCCTTGACTTCCTTGCGCTCATAGAATTTGAGACCACCAACCACGGTGTAGGGAATGTTGGCACGCACTAAGGCCTCCTCAAAGGGGCGCGATTGGGCGTTGGTGCGGTAGAGAATGGCAAACCGTCCCCATTGGGGTTCGAGGGATTGACTGCCCAAGGCTTTGATGGTTCGGGCAACAAAATCGGCTTCATCGGTTTCAGTGTCACAACACTCGCAGTGAATGGGAGCACCTTCTCCTTTGGTGGGACGCAGCACTTTATCAATGCGTTCGTTGTTGTGCTCAATGAGATGATTGGCGGCCTGCAAAATGTTGGCTGTGGAGCGATAGTTTTCTTCCAACTTAATCATTGTGCGGCTGTGGTTATCGGGCAGGCGATCGCCAAAATCCTGTTGGAAATTCATCAGGATAGTGAAATCAGCGCAGCGAAAGGAATAAATGGACTGATCCACATCGCCGACGACAAAAATCGAGCGATCGCCCCAATTCTGAAACTGTTGCGGTGGCGTACCATTGGTGGCCAGTAGCCGAATGAGATTGTATTGGGTGCGGTTGGTGTCTTGGTACTCATCCACCAGAATATGTTGGAATTGCTGATGCCAATACTCAAGGCGCTCAGGGTGCTGTTGTAGCAGCTGCACCGTTCGCAAAATCAAATCATCAAAGTCAAGGGCGTTATTCTGGGCAAGGGTTGCCTCATAGCGACGATAAACTTCTGCGGCCACCCGGCCAGCGGGCGATCGCTGTTCCTGCTCCAATTGATCGGGGCTTAGCCCTCGGTTTTTGGCATGGCTAATTTTGTAGCGGATACCGCGCGGATCATGCTGGCGCTCATCGAGATTGAGTTCCGCAGTGGCAATTTCCTTAATCAGGCTTTGCACATCTGACTCATCAAAAATGGTGAAATGCCGCGTCCAGCGATACCCTTGGGGATGTTGATAGGCCTCTATTTCCAAGCGCAGGAGTCGGGCACACAGGCTGTGGAACGTGCCAATCCAAAGGGACTTCGTGTAGGTTTGATAGACTCGCGATCGCACCCGCTGTTGTTCGAGGGGAGAGAGATCCAGCCAGTCTCGCCTGTAGAGTTGCTGAGCCACCTCTTGACCAAAGAGAGCTTCAAGCCGCTCCTTCATTTCGCGGGCGGCCTTATTGGTAAACGTCACCGCCAAGATATTTTCTGGTGCCACCTGATGCTGGCGAATCAAATGGGCAATGCGATAGGTGAGCGTGCGAGTTTTCCCGGAACCGGCGCCTGCCACCACCAACATCGGGCCACAATAGTGCTCCACCGCCCGCCGTTGTGATGGATTCAGTCCTGCCAGAAAATCCCTACTCATTTGCTGCTACGCCCATTCGCCTAAAGTTTTATGATACCTGTTATGACCAGCCAACGGGTTAGCCCCCCATCCGCCAGTACTGCGGGCATCACGGCATCAGACGGCGATGGGTTGACCCTCCTGCCAGCCTTGGGTTTGAGGCGATATCATCCCACAGGGGATCTCGGGCACTGTAGAGGAGTTCGCGCTCCAACAGCGCATTGATGAGCATTGATTGCCAGCACTAAAAGGCCCCGCAAAAACAATCTCAAATGTTGGCGAAACCACCTTGCGCAGGGAAGTTTGAACTGGCGTAATATCATAAGGAGCGCAGCTTGGGTTCCGCATTCAACAGCTCAAGGAGGCGATCGCAATCCGCTTGCAAATTGGGGCAGGTGTTGAGGAGGTCGCTCATAGCAAAGAAGCACAAACTATTGTCAGCAACAGCCTAACATAGCTCTCCTAGCCTCCCCTAGGTGGTGGATGTTAATTTTTTTTGCGATTTTGCTCCCCTCTAAACCCGAGAACCCCTCAGGTTACAATGAGAATCCATCTTACCCATCACACTCTATGGACAGCGTCCACTGGCAGCAGGTTCACCACTACACTGACATCCTGTACCACAAAACGACGGGCATTGCCAAAATTACGATTAACCGTCCCCACAAGCGCAATGCCTTTCGTCCCCAAACCATTGTCGAAATGAGTCAGGCCTTTGAGGATGCCCGCAACGATCCCACGATTGGCGTTGTCTTGCTCACCGGGGCAGGCCCCCACACCGATGGTAAGTATGCCTTTTGTGCGGGTGGTGACCAAAGTATTCGGGGTGAGGCAGGCTATCTGGATGATCAGGGGGTAGCACGGCTGAATGTGCTGGATCTGCAACGGCAAATTCGCTCCCTGCCAAAGGTGGTGATTGCCCTTGTGGCCGGCTATGCCATTGGCGGTGGCCATGTGCTGCACTTGGTCTGTGACCTCACCATTGCTGCTGAGAATGCCATTTTTGGTCAAACGGGGCCACGGGTGGGTAGTTTTGATGCGGGGTTTGGTGCCAGTTATCTTGCCCGCATTGTCGGCCAGAAAAAAGCGCGCGAAATTTGGTTTCTCTGTCGACAATATACAGCTCAGGAAGCCTTAGCGATGGGTCTAGTCAATGCTGTTGTCCCCGTTGAGGAGCTGGAGGCGGAGGGGATCCGCTGGGCGCAAGAGATTCTCACCAAAAGTCCCTTGGCCATTCGCTGCTTGAAGGCGGCCTTTAATGCCGATTGTGATGGTCAAGCCGGCCTACAGGAATTAGCTGGCAATGCAACCTTGCTGTACTACCTCACTGAAGAGAGTACCGAGGGCAAAAACGCCTTTTTGGAAAAACGTCCCCCCAACTTTCAGCAGTTCCCTTGGCGCCCCTAAGGGATGCGCTAGAGTAGGAGCATGTGGCATTGGGAGAGTTCGCCATGTGTATCTGTGTTAACTGCGCCCTTGTGGATCGCTGCACCACATACTATGCCGTTGAAGAGCAGCACCAACAGCCCCATCTGACCCTCACACCAGACTTTGACCCGATTGAGCCGACGATCAATATCAACATCCGTACCCAAGGGGAAGAGATTCTCTTAGAGTGGGATGTGGTTGGTTGTGCCAGTTTTGTCGAAGAACAGGGACGGTGGGCAAAACTGCGTCCAGGAGAATTGATTCCCACCTAAATCTGATGGTTAGCCGGCGATCGCGGCAAATCGCGGCAATTTGATGTTCTCTTCTAGCGGCACTCATGGGACAAAGCCGGCTAAGACAACAGCTTGATCTATTTCTGCACGCACCACAGGTAGAAATTAGCCTGCTGGTTTTGATCCTCATATGGGTACTTTTAGTGGTGGTCGATCTTTTCTGGGTACAGCCCGGCCACCCTAATTTTTTTCTGATGCTGGCGGATTTGCCCCTACGGCTGTGCTTTGTTGTTGAGTTATTCCTACGCTTTGCGATCGCCCGCAAAAAGCAACGATTTTTCCGCCACTACTGGCTTGATCTAGTCGCGATTTTACCGATGCCGCCCCAGTGGCCCCTGTTTCGTCTGCTGCCCCTTTTGCGCCTACCCCGTGCCTCGATTTTGATCAATCGCAACCTACACTACATTTCTCCCCAGATTTCTGGTCTCTACGGTGCCCAAATTTCAGCACTGTTAATCATTGTGTTGATCATGCTCTTTGGGGGACTGGCTTTTTATATTATCGAAGGAACCTCAAACCCAGACATCGAGACCCTTGGGGATGCCCTGTGGTACAGCTTCTTTTCCTTAGTGTCCGCCGAACCCATTGGTGCCTATCCCAAAACCCATGCCGGGCGGATCATTACCCTAGTGGTGGTTTTGTCGGGGCTGACTTTGTTTGCAGTGTTTACAGGGGTGGTGTCTGCCTTCATGGTGCAACGGTTGCAATCAGTCATGAGCATTAAGAACTTTGACTTGGATGAGTTGCGCAACCACATTATTCTCTGTGGCTGGAATCGCAGTGCCCCCCTAGTGTTGCAGGAGTTGCAAACCGATCCCCAAACCCGCCATGCACCGATTGTCATTGTTGCTGAACTTGAACAGTTGCCCTTGAGTGAGTTGCGGAGAGTAGATCAAAATCGCCTCTACTTTTATTCGGGAGACTATACCCGCATTGACGTTTTAGAGAAGGTGCAGATTTACCACGCCTCCCGTGCCATTCTCTTGGCGGATACCAGCCAGCCCCGCAGTGATCAAGACCGCGATGCCCGAACGGTTCTCGCTGCACTGACCATGGAAAAACTCAATCCAACGATTTACACCTGTGCCCAGCTTTTGGATCGCAATAATAATGTGCAACTTCAGGCGGCAGGGGTGGAAGATGTGGTGGTGGCTGATGAAATGGCGGGTCACCTGATTGGCAATGCAGTACGCAATCAAGGGGCGATGGATGTTTTTGCGGAATTGCTAACAGTACAGGTGGGAAACCAATTTTATCGGCTGCCTTTGCCGTCAACGCTGGCAGGCAAAACCTTTTGGCATGCGCAACGACACCTCAAGGAGCAGTACGATGCCCTCTTAGTTGCTGTGGAACGTCGCATTGAGGGGCGTCGCCAGACGGAGATTAACCCACCAATGGACTATGAGCTGCAAGGGGGGGACTATGTGGTTGTGATTGCGCGGCAGTATCCACAGTGGGGATAGGGTGATGGAAATTGCCTCCCAAGTAGAGCTGCCCTTTCCCCGCGAGCACGTCTATCGCACCTATCGCGATCGCCTGCCTGAGTTAGTCAACTGGATGCCCAATGTGCGTAAAATTGAGGTGCAAGAGCGCAGGGAACAGCCTGAGATCTTAGAGATGGTTCTGGTCTGGCATGGGGGTGGCGAAATTCCGGCAGCGGCTCGGGCACTGCTGAGTGAGGCAATGCTCTCGTGGACGGACTACACCCATTGGGACGATCGCCACTATCTCACCCGCTGGCGCATTGCACCCCATGCCTTTACCGAGGCCATTGACTGCCAAGGGGAAAATCAATTCATTGCTGTGGGTGACTCAACAATTATCACTAGCCGAGGTCATCTACGCATTGATCCAAAACGCATTCCGGGGGTACCCTCCTTCCTAGCTGGCATGATTGCTCGCGCTGTGGAGGAGTATCTCGGCCAACGCATCGAACCCAATTTTCAGCAGTTGGCAGCCAGTGTCGCAGCATTTTTGCAGGCAAAGGGGTGAGATTGGCACGATAAGGGGCTGTGGCAAATTGTTGGATGAGAAGCTAAAGGGGGTAGTTGACGATGAAGGTACTAAAGCAAACGATGAAGGTACTAGAGCAAACGATGAAGGTAATAGAGCAAACAGAGTATCGCTTACGCCTGCGGGAACAGCCTTTGTTTTTTTGGCTCGGTGGTGGGGTGTTGTGTCTTTGTTCTGTTTTCCTCTTGAGTACCCTTCCTTTTGCCAAAATTGAGTGTCAACGCCAAACTCTACCCTATGAGTGTGTTGCCACCACCCCGTTCTTTGTCATTCAACGGCGGGTCAAAATTCCACTCTCGGTGCTGCGACAGGCAAAGTTGGAGGACTACATTGACAGCGAAGGCGATCGCATGTACAGCATTGTCCTTGAGGCTGGGGCTGACTCAATACCCTTGGGCATGCATTCCTCAGATGGGGATAGTCGCGCCGCAATTGTGCAGCAAATTAACCAGTTCCTCAGCAATCCCAACCAAATGCAACTGTCTACTAATGTGGACAATCCTTGGCTAATTCAGATGGTTGTGGGGGTGATCTTTTTGGTGGGGGTGATGGGGGTGAGTCTGATTGTGTTCGCTCCTGCCTTAACCCTCGATCTGAATCGTAGCAGTGGCACATTTACAATTTACCACGGGTATTTTTTCCCCCGAACGAAACAGGAATTGCGCTTGCAGGACATCAAAGAAGTGGCTATTGAGGAGTTGGTGGATTCTAATGGCGATCGCTTCTATCGCGTCGTGATGCACCTCACTTCTGGCGAGACAGTTCCCCTGCGGCAGTACTACAGTAGCGGCTATGACAGCAAGAAAAAACTCGCTAATCTCCTGCGGCAGTTTCTCTATCTGCCACCTCTATAAGTCGTCCTGCGAGTGTGGCGCTGGCCTGTTGATTACACTGAAGATGATGGCATAATGCATTCACGGTCGGTGGGGTTTTGCCCTCAATTATCACTATGCAACCAACGGATCCAACAAAGTTTACTGATAAAGCATGGGAAGCCATTGTTAACTCCCAAGATGTGGCGCGGGAGTATCGCAGCCAATATCTGGAAACAGAGCACTTGATGATTGCCCTCCTGCGGGAGGAGGGACTGGGGCAACTGATCTTTGAACGGGCCGATATTGACACTGAATGGGTGCTCAAGCGGCTGATGGAGTTTGCTAAGCAGCAGCCCCGCGTGCCAACGGGAAGCGAACTCTACTGTGGCCGCAGCTTGGATGCCCTGCTTGATGAAGCCAATCGTCTGCGCCAAGAGCAAGAGGATCAGTTTATTTCGATTGAGCATCTTGTCCTCGCATTTGTGGGCGATCGCCGTATTGGTCAACGTCTGTTCCGCGCTTTGAATTGCGATCGCGAGCAGTTGGCGGCCACCGTCAAAGCCATTCGCGGCGCCCAAAAAGTCTTAGACCAAAACCCCGAAAATAAATACGCTGCCCTTGAAAAGTACGGTCGCGATCTCACCGAAGCAGCCCGCCAAGGCAAACTGGATCCCGTCATTGGCCGCGATGAAGAAATTCGCCGCGTCATTCAAGTGCTCTCCCGCCGCACCAAAAATAATCCCGTGCTCATTGGTGAACCGGGTGTAGGTAAAACCGCCATTGCCGAAGGCCTTGCCCAGCGGATTATCAATGGCGATGTGCCAGAATCCTTGAAAAATCGGCGGTTGATCTCCCTTGATCTGGGGAGTTTAGTAGCGGGTGCCAAGTTTCGCGGTGACTTTGAAGATCGCCTCAAGGCGGTTCTCCATGAAGTGACCCATTCCGACGGTCAAATTGTTCTCTTTATTGATGAATTGCACACCGTGGTTGGTGCCGGTGCCAATCAAAACTCCTCAATGGATGCCAGCAACCTCCTGAAGCCGATGTTGGCGCGGGGCGAACTGCGCTGTATTGGTGCCACCACCCTAGACGAGTACCGCAAGCATATTGAGAAGGATGCTGCCCTTGAGCGTCGCTTCCAGCAGGTGTATATTGGCCAACCCAGCGTTGAGGATACGATCTCAATTTTGCGCGGCCTCAAGGATCGCTACGAAATTCACCACAACGTCAAAATTACTGACTCGGCATTGGTGGCAGCGGCGATGCTTTCGGATCGCTATATTAGCGATCGCTTTTTACCCGACAAGGCCATTGATTTGGTAGATGAAGCGGCGGCCAAACTGAAAATGGAAATCACCACCAAGCCTGCTGAACTGGAAGCCCTTGAGCGGCGACTGCGGCAACTGGAGATGGAAAAACTCTCCCTCAAACAGGAAGAAAGTCTGCCCCTGAGCCAAGCGCCACTCCAAGCCACCCGCGATCGCCTGCAGCGCATCGAAGAGGAAATTGCCCAACTGCAACCGCGACAACAGGCCATGCAAGCCCGCTGGCAAGCCGAAAAAGACCTCCTAGAGCGGATCAACAGCCTCAAAGAAGAGGAAGATCAGGTAAAGCTGCAAATCGAGCAAGCGGAGCGGGACTACAACCTCAACAAAGCTGCTCAACTTAAATATGGTCGCCTCGAGACGCTGCAACGGGAATTGGAAAGCACCGAAGCGCAACTCTTGGAACTTCAGGCCGAAGGCGGCACCTTTTTGCGCGATCAAGTTACGGAAGCTGATATTGCCGAAATCGTCTCCAAGTGGACGGGAATTCCACTGCAAAAACTCATGGCCTCAGAACGGCAAAAACTCCTGCAACTGGAACAAGTCCTCCATCAGCGGGTGATTGGTCAAACTGATGCCGTGGCCGCCGTGGCCGCAGCGATTCGCCGAGCGCGAGCCGGCATGAAAGACCCTGCCCGTCCCATTGGTTCCTTTCTCTTTATGGGTCCCACGGGGGTGGGCAAAACAGAACTGGCCCGTGCTCTTGCCGAAGCCCTCTTTGATGATGAAAATGCCCTTGTGCGCATTGATATGTCGGAGTACATGGAAAAACACGCCGTCTCCCGCATGATTGGCGCACCACCGGGGTATGTCGGCTTTGACAGTGGCGGGCAACTGACGGAGGCCATTCGCCGTCGTCCCTATGCCGTGGTTCTGTTTGACGAGGTGGAAAAAGCCCATCCGGAAGTCTTTAATGTGCTCTTGCAGGTGCTCGATGATGGCCGCGTCACTGATTCCCAAGGGCGAACGGTGGACTTCCGCAATACCGTGATCATTATGACCAGCAACTTGGGCAGCGAGCATATTTTAGATTTGGCCGGGGATGACAGTCGCTATGAGGAAATGCGCCAACGGGTACTCCAAAGTGCGCAAAAGTATTTTCGCCCCGAATTTCTCAACCGCATTGATGACTTGATCCTCTTCCATGGCCTAGGGCGGACTGAACTGGCACAGATTGCTCAAATTCAACTGCGACGGGTGGAGAAACTCCTTGCGGATCAAAAAATTCGCCTGCGCCTCACCCCGGCAGCGCTAGATCATTTGGTGGCGGTGGGCTTTGATCCAGTCTATGGGGCACGTCCTCTGAAACGCGCCATTCAACGGGAATTGGAGAACCCCCTCGCCGTGAAGATCCTTGAAGAGGTCTTTGCACCCGGCGATACGATTTTGGTAGATTTGGTCAATGGTGAGTTGACCTTTAGCCCTGCCAACCTCGCAGGTGCAGGCGATCGCGACACCGTCACCGCCTCCTAAGCCTTCAGTAACCGACTCGACAGGAAAGAAGCGTGAAAGTTATTACCATTTATCACAACAAGGGTGGTGTGGGGAAAACTACTGTTGCTGTCAACTTAGCGGCTGCCTTTCGTTGTCGGGAAAAGCGGGTTTTGGTCATTGACATGGACTCTCAAGCCAATACGACCTTTGCCACTGGCTTAATGAGTTTTCTGTTTGAAGAGGAGGATACACTGCGGGATGCTCATATCTTCCATGTGCTCAGATATGCCGATGAGTATCCCATTGAAAAAGTGGTTAGGAAATCCCAGTCTTTTAATCACCCAGAAATTGATGTTGTCCCTGCCCATATTGATTTAGTGAGCATTGAAACCCGTGATCTACTGAAGGAGATTGATGCCATTCATCTACAACTGCTTATGAAGTTAGAAGCACTCAAGGATGCCTACGATATTGTCATCATAGATGCACCGCCAGCTTGGGATCTCTACGCCGAAATTGCCCTGATTGCCTCAGATTATCTAATTATTCCCTCAGATTTTAAGCCCTTTGCCAATCAAGGCCTAAAGTACGTCATGTCGTTTGTGAAAGATATTAATCGACGATTTGCAGACTTGCGGGTCAAGTTGGGTAAAAAACCCTTAGAAATTTTGGGAATTTTGCCCTCAAAAATTCATGGCCAGACCAAGAATTCAAGTAGGTTTATTGCTGTTCAAGAAGCAATTACGAATAAGTATCCTCTGAAAATTCTAGAGACAATTATCACAGAATGTGTTGATTTGTCCAGTAGTCTCAATCGAGTAATTACAGTTGGTGATAGTGAAATACCAGCACCTCAATCTATTTTTCGCTTTAAGCCCAATTCAAATTCGGCTCGTGAATTTAATCATCTAGCAGATGAAATTAATTGGATGACGCAATCCTAGTCAACCCTAAAATGCAATGGTCAATAGCAAACGTATTCAATTGACAGCGATTGAACTGAGCCCTGACCTTGTGCCCGCAGATCAGGGAAGGATCGAGGAACTGGCTAGTTCAATTCTCAAAGCAGGTATCTGTTTTCCACCGCTAGTGGTGCGGCGTTTGGGCGATCGCTTAGCCTGTCATCGCTTCAAACTCTTGTCAGGTCATCAGCAGTATTATGCTGCCCAAAAAGCCAATCTTAAAGAAATCAATGCCCTGATTCTTGAGGAAAACGACACGCCAGAAATAGAAGCTGCCATCCTCAATCAAATTCAGCCTAACTCCGCAATTTCTGAGGTAACAGAAGAACAAAAGCAAGAACAAACTACAGATCCTTTAGCTTTTGACTCACCAGCGAGCAACTTCAACGGAAATCTTACCAAGACACTCCTTCAGCAGCTTCTAGAGCAAAATCAAGCCATTTTTCAGTCCCTAAAAGAAATGGAGGCAGCTCTAGTAAACATCAATGCCAAACTGGATAGCTTACCACTGTCACAAGTGTCACTGTCTACACCAACAACAATGCTATCAGCCTCCTCGGCAGATCGCAACCAACCTCAGTTAAAAATACGCTTGCTTAATCAAGGTTCCGAAGCTGAAATCCAACAGTGGCTTATAAATGCAGGAGTAAGTAAAAAAAGCAGTCGAAAATATATCAAAAAGATTATTGAATCTCGTACTCAATCTCCCTTTCAGTCTCTCATTCATCTTAAAGAAATTTTGAAACTGAAGTCTCAGACCCTTGCAAAACTCGAAAAGTGCCCTGTACCAGCAAGTTTGAGTTTTCCTCTCTAGGCCGTGCCAGTTAACCATTGGCCACCGCATAATCCAACTGTTGCTCCCACAGCAAGGGCGATCGCTGGGTGCCATTTGAGGCGCGTAATCGCTACAAGGGAAAAGACCAAGAGCACGCTATTGAGAATGAGACTGACGGGCTGATCGAGGTGGAGAATGGCAGGCGCAAGGTTAATGGCTGCTGACAACACCATACCCACCACCGCAGGATTGACCCCTGCCAAAAATTGCTTCACCCGTTGGAGATGCTTCACCACTTGATAGTAGTGGGCAAGAGCAAACATCAATAATAGGGAGGGCAAAAATAAGGCCACCGTTGCCAAAAAAGCACCACCAATACCAGCAACACGGAATCCCGCAAAAGTGGCAATGACAGCGATCGGCCCTGGGGTCAATTGACTAATAGCCACACCATCAATAAATTCCTGCTGCGTTAGCCAATGCAACTGATCGATCAACAGTTGTTTCAACACCGGGATCAGGACAAAGCCACCACCAAAGAAAACAATGCCCACTTTGAGGAAGGTAAGCACTAGGGTCAGCCACTGAACGGGTTGAGAAGAGGCAGTGGCCATTTGGGCAGCTTGGTGGGGTAAGGTCTGGATCGCTAGGGGTAAGCCAACGAGGGCGGATTTTTGGGAAGTTTGGAGTTTTGTGGTTTTTGTCGGTGGGCTGAGTTGGAGAATGAGACCAATAATGCCACCACTGCCAAGGATGAGCAAGGGATTAATGTGGGTCAAACTGCCGAGACAGGCCGCAATGGCGATCGCGATCGTTACCGTCGAGCGCACAGACTTTTGCCCCATTGACCAGACTGCTGCCAAGATAATGCCAATGACCACTGGCGTTAGCCCCGCTAGGGCACCTTGCAACGAGGGAATCGTATGAAACCCAAAATAAAGCCAAGATAGTAAAATCACCGCCACCACAGACGGCAGCAGAAAGGTCAGACTACCCAACAGACCACCCCAAAAGCCATGGAGGCGATAACCAATAAAGAGCGCCGTATTGACCGGGAACGATCCTAGGATTTGACTGAGGGCAACCCCGTGCAGAAATTCATCAATGGCCAAGAGCCGCCGTCGCTTAACAAACTCATTTTCCATGAGGGCGATCATGGCAATTCCACCGCCAAAGCCAATACTGCCCAGTTTCAGAAATACAGCGGTCATTTCCCAGAGATTCAGAGGCAGGGGGGACGACGACTCTTCCTCGGACTCCAGCATGGCTTGTTCCCTCGCGATGGCTGTAGCTAATTATATTTTCTTATATTGCCATATAGTTAAACAACAAACAAGAGGGGGTAACGGCAATTGTGGATAAGGTAAAAAATGTGAAACAAACCTTGACAGGGTTTTGGCGCTTAATTTAGGATTTTGGCTAAATTATATTAGCCACAAAACTTCTTGCAAAAATTTAGACTATGCTCGACAAGTTCTCTAAATCACCGACCTACCTAAAGACCATGACCGCTATTGGCATCGTGGGTCTAATTTTTACTCTAATTGAAGAAAAAAGTAGTGAAAAAAAAGGAGATACAACGGCTGTAGAAGAGGCTAGGAAACTAAGGGAGTTTATTACCAAAGCTACAGCACGGAATTTAATTAAATTGCTTTGGAATAATAACAATCCTTAAGAGTTAAGGAACCCTGTCCATCAATCAAGGCGCCAAGTACTGTATCTCCACAGGATCATTGACCTTAAGTCCCAATTCAGCGGCGCGGCCACCCGCCAGCTCTAAAACGGCATCCACGGGAATCCCGGATTCGTAGGTGGGGCAAGGGAGTGTTTGACAAGGGGGAGCTTCGGGGGCGATCGCCACTACTTTACCGTCCCTGAGAAAAATCAAGTCAAGGGGAATAAGGCAGTTCTTCATCCAGAAGCTGGCCACTTGAGGCGGAGAGATGGGAAACAGCATCCCGCGATCGCCCGGCAATTCAGGACGAAACATCAAGCCCAACTGCTGCTGTGCCGGCGTGCGCGCCACTTCCAACTGAATCCATGTATCGTGAATGCGTGCCTTGGCCGTAATGGGTAGATATTGCGGAATGCCGCGAACCATTTGCGGGGGTGCGGCCGGATCCCCTTGGCTCAGACTTTGACAGCCCAGCAGTAACCCCAACGTGACCAATCCCAGAACCAACCCGCGCATCTTACGCTTCACGGAGAACATAGCCCACTCCTCGCACTGTGTGAATTAACCGTTTTTCGCCATCGGGTTCAATCTTCAACCGCAGATAGCGAATATAGACTTCAATGACGTTGGATTCTCCCAAAAAGTCATAGCCCCAGACATTTTCTAAAATTTGCTCACGGGTAAGGACTTCGCGGGGATGCTCCATGAGAAACTTCAGTAGTTCATACTCCTTCATCGTTAGATCGATCGTGCGCCCATTGCGCTCCGCCCGCCGCGTCAAGAGATCAAGGGTCAAATTATCAAATCGCAACACCTCACTTTGGGTGACTGGCGGCTTCAGATAAAGCTGAATCATTTGCAAAAAGGGCTTGGGACTATAGGGCAGCAGTAGGTAATCATCGGCACCCGACTCCAGCACCGCCACCCGATCCTCTAGGCGATCGCTCTCCAGCATCAGTAGAATTGGCAAACTAATCCCCTGCTGGCGCAACCGCTGGCACAACTCCATACTGTTGAGCCGCCCCAAATAGCGGTCCATGATGATCAGGGCAGGCTGCCATTCTGCGCAGGCCAAGTGACATTCCTTTTCCGTTGTTGCAATCACAGGGTCATAGCCTGCGGCTTGGAGGTCTTGCCCCATGCGCTGTGACAAGGGGTTGTCAGCGCAGACCAAAAGTAAACGTGAAGGGGGAGAATTTAGCTCCATCTCAATCATCCCTTATGAAGATCTTACTTTCAGCTTATGCCTTGTGGGAAAATGTTCAAAAATGCGCCCGTAGCTCAGCGGAATAGAGCACTCGCCTTCTAAGCGATTGGTCGTTGGTTCGAGTCCAACCGGGCGCGTCTAACCTGCTATCGTTGATGGGGAGCGTATTGGAGTGCAAGAATCCTCGCAATGAGTCCTAAATATCGCCGCGTATTGCTCAAATTGAGCGGTGAAGCCCTCATGGGCAACCTGAACTACGGCATTGATCCAAAAGTGGTGCAGGCATTTGCCAACGAAATTGCTCAGGTGGTGCAAGCGGGAGTTCAAACTGCCATTGTGGTGGGGGGTGGCAATATCTTTCGCGGTGTGAAAGGAGCGGCTGCTGGCATGGATCGGGCGACCGCAGACTACATCGGTATGATTGCCACCGTTATGAATGCCCTGACCCTGCAGGACGCCCTCGAACAAATGAATGTCCCTACGCGGGTACAAACTGCCATTGCTATGCAGGAGGTAGCCGAACCCTATATTCGTCGTCGTGCCATTCGTCATCTGGAAAAGGGACGAGTAGTGATCTTTGGGGCAGGATCAGGAAATCCCTTTTTTACCACTGACACAACAGCCGCCCTGCGAGCTGCCGAAATTGATGCGGAAGTCATTTTCAAAGCCACTAAAGTAGATGGCGTCTATGACGCCGATCCCCACAAAAATCCTAACGCGCGTCGCTACCGCAGTCTCACCTATACCCATGCCCTTACCCATAACTTGGCGGTGATGGACAGTACAGCGATCGCCCTGTGTAAAGATAATGATATCCCCATTATTGTGTTTAGTTTAGAAACGGCCGGTAATATCTACCGTGCCTTGACTGGGGAACCCATTGGTACGATGGTTGGAGGCTCCTGTGAAATTAGCTGATGTCGAAGAGCGGATGCAAAAATCGGTTGAAGCAACCCAGCATGACTTTAATAGTATCCGCACGGGTCGCGCCAACGCGGCGTTATTAGACCGGGTGATGGTGGACTACTACGGCACGGAAACCCCCCTGCGCTCCTTGGCCAATATCTCTACCCCCGATGCAACCACGATTTTGATTCAGCCCTACGATCGCTCCACATTGGCAAGCATTGAAAAAGCCATTCAACTCTCTGACTTAGGATTGACGCCCAACAACGATGGCTCCAGCGTCCGCCTCAATATTCCGCCCTTGACCACAGAGCGACGCAAAGAACTGGTGAAAACTGCCGCCAAAATTGCCGAAGGGGGCAAAGTTGCCATTCGCAACATCCGTCGTGATGCCATTGATCACATCAAAAAAGAGGGCAAAGCCGGCGAACTCACTGAAGACGAAGTGAAAGACTTGCAAGAGAAAGTGCAAAAGCTCACCGATAAATACATCGGTAAAATTGATGCCCTGCTCGCCGAGAAAGAAAAGGACATTATGACCGTATAGGCTAGGTGCCCGGCAAGTGCCGCAGTTCGGGACTCAGGTGCGATCGCTCCGCAAGGGCAAGGAGCAATGGCCCACGGGAGGTATATTCGACAATACTGACACTGGCTACTGGGGCAGCAATGCGATCGCGAAATCGTCCCACATCAATACCCAGAAGACCACAGAGCATAATCCGAATGGTGGCCTTGTGGGAAACCAGCAGAACATTGCCGTCGGGATACTCCCGCTCAATTTCTAGGAGAACGGCATTACTGCGGTAGTAGATGTCAATCCCCCGCTCACCCCCTGTGGGGGCATTCCAGCCCGGATCCGCCAGCCAGCGCACATAGTCATCGTGGAACTTGGCATTCACCTCTTCCGGGGAGAGGCCTTCCCACTGACCATAGTAAATTTCCCGCAGACCATCGCGAACCTGCATCTGGAGACCGACGCGATCGCACAAAAACTGTGCCGTGGTTCGCGTGCGCAACGTGGGACTGACAAAGACGGCTTGCCAAGGCAACTGAGCATAGTGTTCGGCAAAGGCCTCAGCCATCGCTAGACCGGCATCCGTTAAGGGTGGATCCAGTTCTCCACAGTAGGCATTGGCGCGACTAAAGCTAGTTTGCCCGTGGCGCAAGAAATAGAGTGTTAAGACCACAACCTTCACCCCATACCGCTAGGGGCAGCATAGTCGAGGGGCACAAAGCTCGTCAACGCTGAGTCGTGTCCAATACACTCAATGTAACGCCTTGGTAATAATGCCCCAAAATTTGGTCGTAGGTGTAGCCCTGTAATGCCATACCGTAAGCCCCCCATTGACTCATGCCCAAGCCATGACCGTGACCTCGGCCAGTCATTGTAAAGGCCACTGGCACACTGTGCCCCCCTTGACTGGCCACATTGCCATACTCTGGCGTAATTGTCAGTAGGGTACTGCGCAATCCCAACACCCGCCGTAGTTCACTGCCTGAAATGGTGCGGCTACCCGCTGTGCCCACCACTTGCACTGCCATGACTCGCCCTTGGGGGGACAATTGCAAGGGGCGAAAGCCAACGATGGTACCAATACCGGGGAGGCGTTGTTGCAGTTGTGCCGCGGTGAAACGCACCGTCCACTGAAAGTTGGGGGAGACTTGGTCAAAGTCAGGGGTACCGCGCAGGTAGGGAACGGCATTTTGCCAAATGTGCTCTGAATTTTCAGTGTGACCCCCTGAGGAGGCATGGAAGACGGCTTCAATGATTTGGCCATTGTAGGTGAGCACTTGACCGCGGGTGGCGGCAACGGCAGCTAGGGTACTGGCGGTTTCTGAACTGACCCCCGGATACACCTGATGGGTGACGGTGGCACCCACATCAAAAAGACTACCGGGACGACGGCGTTCGCGATCGCGCCGAAAGAGGACAAAGGAACGGGAGGCCACCGCTTGAGCTTTGAGGGCTTCCAGCGGCCAAGAGGGATACATTTCCTTACCAACGACACTGGGCAGATACTCCTCTAAATCCACAAGGTTGATGGCGATCATCCCCTCACTGGTACTCACCAATTGCAACCGCCCGCGATACCAGCGATCGCCCACCCGGACGAGGCCATTGTCTCGAGGTTCGAGGAAAACTTGCCGCCCCCGCACACCCCCTGCTTGTACCCCCGCCCCCGTCAGAACCGCCGTAATATTCTGCTGCGGTGCCACTGTCAGCACCCGACCCGCCTCATCCCGTAATTGCGCTGGGGTGGAGCTACTAATTGTTACTTGACGTACCCGATCTAAAACCGCGACCCGCAATTCCACTGCTGCGGCCGTCAGTTGTAGGAGCAGGCTGATCAAGCAGCCAAGACCCAGCGACTGCGACAGAAGACGCCAACGCACAATGAGGTAAAGCATGTTCTACTCCTCAGGTAGGCGGCAATGGTGACGATGCCTAGCGGTGCTCGCGCAGACCACTCCAACCAATGGTAATAAAGCCCACTGCCAATAGAAAACTACGAATGCCTACCCTTAGACGATTCACAAAGGCTTCCTGTTGCGCTCGATTCACCGCTTCTTGTTGCTGGTTGCGGATGCGCTCCCGTGCCTGACCCGCTTGTTTATCAAGGGCTTGGGGGTCTTTTTGTAACTGCTCGAGAATCGCCCGTTGATCGGGGGGGAGTTGATTGCTTTTCAGGAGTTGCTCCAGTTGACCGCTACTGGCCAGTTGTTTAATTTGCTGCTGTTCCTGCTCAACCCGAATTTCTGCCTGTGCCGCCTCTTGATTGATTTGGTTGACCGCCTGTTCCATAATTTGCCCCGTAATCGATAGGTAGAGGGGAATCCCCAGCAGGCAGAGCAATCCTAGCAAACTCGAGAGGACAAAGACCCAAAATCGCCAATCCTTGAGGGCAGGTTCCCCCGGCTCCGGCTGCGTCGTACTGCCAGAAACCGCTTGAATCCAAAAGCCAGTGTAGATAAAGACAAACCCAATCAAGGGGGTGGCACCGCGCTCAATGAATTGGTTGACGACCGTGAGTTGCCACTGGCTGTTATTGAACTGGGGAGTAATAAAGAGGATACCCCACTCGACCAAGAAGGTGAGGAGCAGGATGATTCCCACCAGTTTTAGGAACTGAGCCGCCAAGGGGACAGGTCGCTTGGTTGATTTGGAAGCGGTCATGGACTGTGAGTGACTCGTCAACTACTGCATCAACCTTACTGGATTTTGGTGCCGTTGATTCATCTTGGACCCATTGACTCGCCTATGGCGCTGCTATCTTTGGCTACCGCAACCTTGGTATACTCCAATTGTGCATGGCGCTGATGCGGCTGGGCTGCTTCTCCCCAGTATTGCTCGTTCGCCATCCCTTTGCGCATTGAGGCACAACAAATCCATGGTCATTGTGGCAGTCTTAGCGGCAGGACGAGGCACACGGATGAAATCCTCGCTGCCAAAAGTTCTCCATCCCCTAGGTGGGCGATCGCTGGTGGGCTGGGTTTTGCACCAAGTTCAATCTCTGCAACCGCAACGGCAGTTTGTGATCATTGGTTATGGGGGAGACACAGTGCGGGCTGCCTTAGCGGATCAACCCCACGTGGAATTTGTCGAGCAGCGCGAACAACTGGGAACGGGTCATGCGGTACAGCAGCTTTTGCCCCACCTCAAGGACTATGAAGGCCATCTTTTGGTACTTAACGGCGATGTGCCCCTCTTGCGTGGCGAGACGCTAGCACACTTGCTCGCAGTCCACCAGCAACACAACAATGCAGCCACCATTTTAACGGCACAAATTCCCAACCCCCAGGGCTATGGCCGTGTGATTTGTGACAGTCAGAATATCTTGAAGCAAATTATTGAAGACCGTGACTGCACCACAGCCCAAAAGCAAAACCGCCGCATCAATGCTGGGGTGTATTGTTTCCACTGGCCCCAACTTGCTGCTGTGTTGCCCTATCTCCAAGCCAACAATGATCAGCAGGAATACTACCTCACGGATGCCGTCAATGCCCTCAGTCCTGTGATGGCGGTGGACGTGGAAGACTATGAGGAAATTTTGGGCGTTAACGATCGCGTGCAGTTGGCGGCAGCCTATCAAGTGCTGCAAAATCGCATCAAAACTGCTTGGATGCAGGCGGGGGTGACCCTGATTGATCCGGCCAGCATTACCATTGAGGACACCGTGGAGCTGGCTCCCGATGTGGTGATTGAACCCCAAACTCACCTGCGCGGCCAAACCCGTATTGGCAGTGGTAGCATCATTGGCCCCGGCACTTTGATTGAAAACAGTGTGATTGGCGAACGGGTGACGGCTCGCTATGCCGTGATTAGCGACAGTGAGATTGGCCATGATACCCAAGTGGGGCCTTTTGCCCACATCCGCCAGCAAAGTCTGGTTGCCGATCACTGCCGCATTGGTAACTTTGTCGAGCTAAAAAAAGCGCAGTTGGGCAGTGACACCAAGGCCTCTCATCTGTCCTACCTAGGCGATGCCACCTTGGGCGATCGCGTCAATATCGGGGCAGGAACCATTACCGCCAACTACGACGGCGTGCGCAAGCACCCCACCCATATTGGTAGCGGCACCAAGACAGGGGCTAACAGTGTTTTAGTGGCTCCGGTAACCCTCGGCGAAAATGTTACGGTGGCGGCGGGTTCAACGGTGACAGAAGATGTACCGGATCATGCCCTTGTCATTGCCCGCTGTCGTCAAGTGGTCAAGCCCAACTGGCACCCCAAAGCCTAGCCCGCCCCACAGCAGGGTTCAATGCCCAGCCGCCGCAGGAGCAGATCACTCACCGCATTAGCAACCGCAAACTCGCTATAGAAGCTTTGGGAAAAATCAAACTCTTGCAACTCCGTGACCAGAGCCAAGAGAATGCCGCCAAGATCATGCTCCCCTTCTAGTCGCTGACGGCGGTACACTTGGGCGGCTCGCTGGGCGATCGCCAGATTCACAGCTTCCGGTAAATACTCGGTGTTGAGCCAATCGAGAAGAGCTGCCTCCAACCATGCCGCATCCGCAGTGCAGTCACCACAGGGGGGAAGTTGAAGCGGCGGAATTGGGGTACTCATGGCAGAGTCCTAAACTCGTCTGATTAAGTTCATCTTATAACTTGCAGTCAGCAATGGGCGATACTGGATTCGAACCAGTGACCCCTTCCGTGTGAAGGAAGTGCGCTACCACTGTGCTAATCGCCCTAGTTCAGACAATTTTTAATCATATCTTGGTTTGCAGGCTTTTGTAAATCGCTCAGACGAGGCGGCGGCAAATTTCATCAAAGGTTGCGGCGGGATCCGCTGCTTGTAAAATCGGACGGCCAATCACAAGATAAGAGGCACCAGCAGCAAAGGCGGCATTGGGCGTCAGCGATCGCGCTTGATCCCCTGTGGCAGTACCAAGGGGGCGAATCCCCGGACAAATTCTCAAGAACTCCTCTCCGCAGCGTTGTTTTACCCGTGCCGCCTCCTGAGGAGAGCAGACAATGCCCGCCAGTCCCGCTTGATGGGCCAGATCAGCCATGCGTTCAACATAGGTGGCCGGATCAAGGGGAATCTGGAGTTCTTGCTGCAGGGTGTTTGCGTCAATGCTGGTGAGCAAGGTCACCCCAATGAGTTGGGTGGCGCTTCCCCCTAGAGCCGCCTGCGCGCTTTTCAGACCCGCTAATCCCGTTGCCGCATGGATAGTCACAAAGTCCACGCCATAGGGGGCGATCGCCCGGGCTGCGGCGGCCACCGTATTGGGAATATCGTGGAGCTTCAAATCGAGAAAGATACGCTTCCCCTGATCCTTGAGGACATCGAGAATAATCGGCCCGCTGGCACAAAAGAGTTCTAGCCCCACCTTCCAAAATTGCACTTGGGGCAGCGTATGAATAGTGGCGATCGCCACCTCCAAATTGGGCACATCCAAGGCCACAATAATTTTGCTGGCAACAGCCTCTTGAGAATTAAACAAGTCTCTTGGATCTCCTCAGACGATTCACAGGGGACGGCGCACACAGCGCAACAACCACAGCGCCACAATAATACCCGTCAACTGAGCGGCAATCGTATTCACCTTCGCCTGAATCACAAAAATCTCCAACGGCTCAATCAAGACATTAGTGGCATAGACCGCCGCCCCTTGGGGAATCGACAGCACCTTGAGCAACAACATGCCCACATTCCACTCGGCGGCAGCCACCGTAAAAATCATGCCAGCAATATTTACCCAGAGACCAATATTCAAGCTGCGGATCACGTGCTCCTTGGTCGGGCGTTTTTCTGGGCGATCCAAGCGTCGTCCCAGTTGCGGATAGCGATAGCAGCAGTAAATACTCACGCCCAAAAACACTAGACCAATAATCGCCAGCACTAAGCCCAGTGTGGGACTATTCATGCCATTTTGCGGACGATTGATATTAAATTGACGACTAAAAACAACGATGATAATAATCAACAGCGAGACAAAGCCAAGGACGACCTGTGTCCAAAAGCCAATCCAGCCAAAGCGTTGCAGTTCACGGCCAAGACGGTGGAGAGGTTGGGTCGTACTGCGATGGGATGGTGGGGGGGCATTACCGGGAAGACGTTCCATGGTCGGGTGAGGAAGAGGGCTTAGGCTTGATCATAGCGAAGGGCCATGGGGTGCCGCCAAGTAGGAACACCAATCGCTCCAACTGCCCGCATAGAGCTTGGTTTGATGCAGGCCAGCGATCGCCAGCCCCAAAATATCCACACAGGCGGTTACCCCCGACCCGCAATAGACAATGATTTGCTCAGCCGCAGCCAAGGGCTGCCAGTGGGCTTGCAGTTCGGCAACCGATTTGAGTCGCCCCTGTGCATCGGAGATGGCCTGCCACGGATAATTCACTGCTCCGGGAATATGACCTGCCACGGGGTCAATCGGTTCAATTTCACCGCGATAGCGACGGGGTTCGCGGGCATCCACAATCACTGTCTGGGGGGCAGCTTGAGCAGCTATCACGGCAGCGCGATCCACTACCCACTCCGGATGAGGATGGGGCTGGAAATTGCCCGGCCGAAGCGAGGGAACCTCAGTGGTTGTCGGATACCCAGCTTCGACATAGGCGCGATAGCCACCATCAAGCACCGCTGCGCGATCGTGCCCCAACCAGCGCAAAAGCCACCAGCAGCGAGCCGCATAGGCAAACCGTGAGTCATCGTAGGCCACCACTAGCGTCTCTGGAGTTACCCCGATCTCATTCAGCCGTGCTGCTAATTTCTCGGGATCAGGTAAGGGATGACGGCCGCCATGTTCTTGCCGAGGGCTGGAGAGATCCTGCTCTAGGTCGAGATAATAGGCACCCGGCAGGTGCCCTTGGGCATACTCCCGTTGCCCGCGCGTCGTGTCCATGAGGTCAAAGCGGCAGTCCACAATCACAACCGTTGGATCTGCCAAATGCTCAGTCAACCAAGAGGCCGTTACGGCATAGGGGGGCATAGGAGCTTAGGCGCGCCATTTCACTTTCGGGAGAATGTGATTGACATCCACTCGGTCTTTGTATTTGATGGCAAAGTTCAGCAGGGAGTCAAGGAGCGAATCCGACAGGTAGTGGGGTTGCAGTCCCAGATCCAGCAATTTGGTGTTTTTGGCGTTGAAGTAGTGCTCTTCTTTTTCAACACGGGGGTTTTCGAGGTGCTGGATTTCCACCTTGAGGCCGAGGGCTTTACCCGCTTCTTGAACTTTGTGGGCAAGGTCGCCCACACTAAACTGTTCTGTAAACTGGTTGAGGACGCGGAATTCACCCGGTGCGGCGGGGTTGTTAACGGCCAATTCGATACAACGCACGGTATCGCGAATATCCAAGAAGCCGCGAGTTTGCCCCCCCTTGCCATAGACCGTCAGGGGATGACCAATGGCAGCTTGAATACAGAAGCGATTGAGGGCGGTGCCAAAGATACCGTCGTAGTCAAGGCGGTTGATCAGCAATTCATCCATGCCCGTTTCTTCGGTGAGCACGCCATAGACTACCCCTTGGTTCAAATCGGTGGCACGCAAGCCCCAAATGCGGCAAGCAAAGTGAATGTTGTGGCTATCGTGAACTTTACTGAGGTGATAGAAGCTACCGGGCTGCTTGGGATAGGGCAATGTATCTTTGCGACCATTGTGCTCAATGGTGATGTAGCCCTCTTCAATGTCAATGTTAGGAGTGCCGTATTCACCCATGGTGCCCAGTTTTACAAGGTGGCAGTCAGGGTTGTGGGTATGGATAGCGTACAGTAGGTTGAGGGTGCCGACCACGTTATTGACTTGGGTGAGGACGGCGTGTTCCCGATCAATCATGGAGTAGGGGGCGGAGCGCTGTTCGCCAAAGTGGACGATCGCCTCGGGCTGAAACTCCAGCATGGCGCGCTCAAGGAAGTGATAGTTACAAATATCGCCAATATAAAGGCCAATCTTTTTGCCAGTGAGATCCTGCCAGCGTTGCAGACGGTGCTGAATGGGGGCGATCGGCGTGAGGGTTTCGACACAGAGTTCAGCATCCCAATGACGCCGAATGAGGCTATCCAAAATCGCCACATCATGGCCACGATTTGAAAGGTACAGGGCTGTCGCCCAGCCGCAATAACCATCACCGCCAATTACGAGGACTCTCATGCTAACCGTGCTGAAATCGATAATTACTCCGCCAGCCATTGAATGGCTTCCATACCACGTTACCAGTAATGGGGACATCGGTGATCCACTGGTTTAGAATTCGGGAGGAGAATCTAGGGCATTCGTTTCTCTTTCTGAGAAGATATGCAGTTTAACAATTTGTCCCGCTAATTCAATTTGCACCATATCCCCAGAGAGAAAATCCAAGGCTTCTAATAGGGCTTGTAATTGGGGCGTGCTGGCACCCGATGCTTGGTAGAGGCGATCGCTCAAATGGCTGAGGCGCTGCCACGTGGTATAAAGCCGAGCAATGGTGCTTTCCAGTTGCGCTGCCTGCTGGAGAAGATCGGCAACGGTTTGCAGTTGCTCAAGGCGCTGGGCTTCGATCAGGACTTGTTCCAGATCCACAGGGTGGGCGTTGAGGGCTTGAATTTGGAGAGCGGCCTCCAGATAGCGGCTGAGTTGGCGAGCCGTCGCTGTGATTTCCTTAACCGTTTCCACACTGGGGTCGCTGGCCAGCTCTTGGGAGAGTTCCTGCTGCTGTTGGGGGGGGAGCTTTTCTAATTCTTTGACTAGAGGAGCGATGTAGCGGGGGGCAAGGGTGCGATCGCTGGCCTTTTGGCGCACCACTGGCGGTAGGAGATCAGAGTGCAGAGCCGTCCATTCCGCTTGCAGTTGGCGCACTTCACGGTGGGTAATGCGATCGCCCGCTGCTGCGGCTTGGGTAATCAGGGCTTGCACCTCAGGATCCGCTGCGGCGGTTTCCAAAAAGGCGCGTTTACTAAAGCGAGCAATGGCTTCGGGGGGCAGGGGACGTTCCTTGAGCAATTCATCGGCGCGATCGGCCAACTGAATCAAATCATCGGCACGGCGTTTACTGATTTCGTGTTCCTGGAGCCACTGCTGAAAGCCTATCCCCCGTTCATCCCCTTGATGGCGATAGCGATCGCGCACGGCTCGCAAAATTTGTCCCCGCCAGATCTCCGTTTGCAGGTCAAAGCGTTCACACACCTGCCACGCTTGGCGTACCTGTTGGAGAAATTCCTCTTCCGAAAGGGGCGTATCCGCCGCCGGAATGGGCAAAACAAAATCAGGCGTTGGCTCCATCGGTCGGAGAAAAGCACAGCTTCAGCAGTATAGCCTACCCCAAACAGTAAGGATAACCATCCCGTGCGGCAATATAGACCTTGCCGTCCCAAACAACAGGTGAAATTCGCTGTCATCGGGAACCCGCGTTTGGGCTTCACGCTATTGGCGGAGGGTCAAACTGGCTACCAAGCCTGCATTTCCCCAGAGGAGTAAGCGGTTGATTTGGCGACGTTTCACTGACAGACCCTGTCCCAAGAATTGACCACGCTCAAAACCCTAGTAGAAGAACATTTCACCGTGTACCCCATATGTTAGAAAGGGGCGTTGAATTGCTTAGGATTGAACTATCGCGTTGACGGGAACTCTGATGACCACAGTATTGGAGCCAGCGGTCACGTACCTCACTCCGGAAGCTTACTTAGCTCAAGAAGTGGTGGCAACGGAACGCCATGAGTATCGCCAAGGAGAACTTTACACTATGCCCGGGGGCAGCGTTAATCATAACGAGTTGGTTCGTTCCTTAACTGTTCTGTTGAGTTTGGCACTCAAGGGACAGCCCTACCGCGTCTTTGTCACAGATCAACGCCTCTGGATTCCGGAAACGCAGTCGTACTACTATCCTGATGTCATGGTGACGCCGAAGCCGGTGCCCTTGGTGGCGGGACGCAACGATGTGGTGATGCAGCCGATTTTCATTGCTGAGGTTTTATCGCCTTCGACAGCGGATCGCGATCGCGGGACAAAATTTTTCGACTATCGCCAGATTCCAACCCTGCAAGAATATCTCCTGATTAGCCAAGATCGCCCCTGTGTTGAACAATATTTGCGGCAGGCTGAATATCAATGGCTGCTCACGATTTGGCAAGATATTACGCAGGAACTGCTACTGCCCTCGTTACAGACTTCCTTCAAACTCAGTGATCTCTATGCAGACGTTGAGTTAGGTGAGTCCTAAAAAGAATTCCTTAATTGTCATGGCAAATTGTCATGGCGCGGCTTGTCAGTCAATATCTGAATAGTCCCAACCCCAACTAAGTCTTGCGCAAATGTCGATGTCCCCTATCACTGCTGATGCCTCCCCCAACTTTGGTCTCATCATTGTCGAGGGAGAGGATGTGGTGCGCCTTGGCCTTTGGACAGGAATTCAGCAGCAGTTGGGGATTGAGCCGCTGGTCTTTCACGATGGCCATGGTCTGATCACCTATCTGGAAAACACGCCCCTCGATCAAGAACGCACGCCTTGGATTGTTCTCTGTGATGCCCAACTCACAGTGAATGATGCCACTACCCCTTGGCTGTGGCAGTGGTTGAAGCAGCACTATCCTACCCTGCGGATAATTCTCACTGTCCGACCCGCTGCCCTTGAGTTAGTTTCCCTTGCCCAACAGGCGGGTGTCGAAGGCATTTACCATCGCAATACGGCGCTGAGTGATCTCTTGGCGGGAATTCTGGCCATTGCCCAAGGGGAAATCGTTCACACCGTCACGCCTCCAAAACCCCCCTTGAGTGTGCTCTTTCCCAATCCGTGGGATCGTTGGCGGTATCAGGTTCTGCAGCAGGGATTGGGGGAAATGGATGCGTGGTTACAGGCTTTGGATCAGTACTTGGGGCGATCGCGCCTCTCTGCCCTCGAACGGCTGGTGTGTGAAGGTCGCCATCGGGAAATTCGTGCTGCCCGCTGGTTAGTCTCCCGTTTCTTGCCACACCCGAGTCAAGCCCCTCCTGCGCCAGTGGTGCCCCCCGTGCGTCCGCAGATTGAGATCATTTCCCAATTGGTGGATCGCTGCTTACAACGGATGCAGTCGGATCTCTTGAACCTAACGTCGCGGCCTTTGGAGTTAGAGGTGCTCACCCTACAACAGCGGCGGGAACTGCTCTATACCATCCTGCGGCAGTGGGATCTCCTCGTGCGCACTTTACAAGCAACACCACCCAGTATTGAATTTCTGCACCAGCGGGGTAGCTCCCTACTGCAAGACCTGTGGGAACAGAGCCTGCGGGAGTTTTTTCGTCCCTATCGTTTTGCCCTCGGCAGTGACGCCGATCTGATTGAGCAATTGCTCACAGAAAGAGAAACTGTGGCCAGCGTTTATCTGAAGCCAATCCCCTTTGTGGCGGAGATGCTGGCTCATTTACTGGTGCAACAGCCCCTCGTGATTCATCAGCAGACCTATCGCTACGGCACCGCTGCCGCCTTGGAAATCCTCGATGCCCTCCTTGATCATTGGCTCCTCACTGTCGCCAATGGCATTGTCTATCCGCTGCTGAATCGGTGTTGCTATAGTGCAGTGATTCAACAGACATTTTTTCAGCCGCAATACACCTCAACGCGGGAAATGGAACGCTTTCGCAACGCTCTCTCTTGGCATTACCGCTGGCGGCGCTGGGTCAAGGAACCCCAAGATATCTTTGAAAGTCGTTTGGTCTTACTGCGGCTCACGGAGCGAGGAATTCAGGAACTAGCGCTGACCGTCCCCCGTCATCAGGAACTGATGCAACTCGAGGGGATTCCCTACGCTCTGACCTTGGCGCTGGAGGCGCGCGATGCTTTAGCCCCCCCAGTACGGGCAGTGGTGGCTTGGGTCGGCAAGGGAGTGGTGTATCTGCTGACGCAGGTGATTGGTCGCGGTTTGGGACTCATTGGTCAGGGCATTTTGCAGGGCATTGGTCAGTCGGTTAGCAGTGGCTGGAGTCGCTCTGAAGCCCAAAAAACCTCATCCAAACCTTGAGCTGGCCTAATTCTTAAACGGCTCCTAACCTTGAGATAACCTTAAGCCAACGAACACGGTGTTAGAATCTGGCTGGTAAGTAACTATCTCTGCCCCTTGGGGGATAGTTTCTATGAGATGTGCTAAAGCCTCTGTAAGAAAGTCTGATAGCTCAGCTTGCTGGCAGATGAATAACTTTAGCGAGCATCTCAGTAGGATCAATAATTGAAGGAGAATTCTGTCTTAGGGACTCGTTCTTTAGGACAAGTTCATTGAGGAGTGAAGGAGTAAGACGTTATGTCCCGCATTTTTCCGGGGTTGGTTTTGACCTCGCCTATTTTATTGTTGGGTGTGCTGGCAGGTGCAGCAACAGCCGCTGATACCGCTTTGAGCAACTTCAGTAGCACTCAGTTTCAAACCCCTACTGCTGGTGCTGAATCCCTAACCACACTGCCCACCAGCACGACACTTGTTGCCCAAAATCGCCGCAGCAACCTCTCTGTGCCCTCAGTGGCCGAACTAGAAGTGGGGCGTGTCCCTACGACATCGAGCATGGGTCAAGTGACCTCTGTAAGCCAACTCTCGGATGTGCGCCCTACAGACTGGGCCTATCAGGCCTTGGCCTCTCTTGTCGAGAAATACGGCTGTATTGCCGGTTATCCCGATGGCACCTTCCGTGGCAATCGTGCCGCTACTCGTTATGAAATGGCAGCCGCTTTGAATGCCTGCCTCGATGTAATTAGCGATCGCTTTGCCACCAAGGAAGACCTTGAAACCCTGCGCCGCCTGATGCAGGAATTTGCCAATGAACTCGCCGTCATCAAAGGCCGCGTCACCAACCTTGAAGGCCGCGTCGCCAACCTCGAAGCCACTCAATTTGCCACCCTCACTAAGCTCAACGCTACGGTTATCTTCAACGTCTCCGATATATTGACGAACAAGCAGGCACTACGTCCTGGCGATCCTAGCCCACAACCAGTACAGGATACCAACCCCGTTGCCAATTCCCGCGTTCGTCTCAACCTCGATACCAGCTTCTATGGCAAGGATCGCCTACGGTTGCGCTTGCAAGCAGCTAATATTACTGGTTATGCCGCATTGATGGGCACCAATATGGGGCGCCTTGGCTATGATGGCACTAATAACAACCAATTTGAACTGCAAAAAGCCTTCTACAGCTTCCCAGTGACCCGTCGCGGTCAAATGATCCTAGATTTTGTGGGGGGTGAGTTCAACGACAATGTCAACAATTTCAACCCCTTCCTCCAATCCAGTGATACGGGTGCCCTCTCTCGCTTTGGGCGTTATCATCCCATCTACCGCGCAGGAAGTGCTGCCAATGCTGCGGGTGTGACCTTTAAGTACGACCTCATCCAAAATAAGGAACGGGGCACCGGCGTCACCCTCAATGTAGGCTACCTTGCACCCTTTGCCAACGATCCTGATCGAGTTGCGAACAATGGCCTCAATGGCTTCTTTGATGGTGCCTATGCTGCTTTGGCTCAGGTGGATGTGCGCCCCATGAAAAACCTCGCCTTGGGGGTGACCTACACCCACTCCTATGGCCTTGATCCCTTTGGGGGAACAGGTAGCTCTGGTTTCCGCTCAGCGGCAAACCCTTTGGGGACTCCACCACCACCTCCTCCAGCTAACAACGTGCCTAACCAAGCAGCGGATGCGGTGGGCTTCCAGTTTACCTATCGCCCGATCAAGCAGTTGAATGTTGCGGGCTGGGCAGGCTATGCTAATGTTTATGGTGTTCGACCCCCTGCTCTAACAGGTGGCCGCCGTGAGGCTGAAATTGTCAACTGGGCCATTACCTTTGCTTCCCCTGACCTCTGGCGGAAGGGAGATGTGCTGGGTCTTGTTTTTGGCCAGCCCCCGCAGCTCATTAGCATCACAAACGTCCCTGGTGTTCTTGGCGAAAGTTACACGCGCTTCAACTCCTATCACTTAGAGGGCTTCTACCGCTTTGCGGTGAGTCGCAATATCTCGATTACCCCTGGGGTGATTGCCATCTTCAACCCCAACAGTAACTCAAACAACGATCCCATCGTTGTTGGCGCTGTGCGGACAACCTTTAGCTTCTAAATCCTCACCGACCTGTTTCCCCCTCCCTGTGAGGGGGATTTTTTTATGTGGGGACGATAGAATAGGGGCGAGGCGTTGTCAATGGATTTGTGGGGTGAAATACTGGGCAATTCTCGGCGTCGGTGTTGCACTATTGGGAATACCGTCAGCACTGGGGGGCACCAGTACGCTCAAGGATGCTCCCAAGGCTTTGGTGGATGAGGCGTGGCAAATTATCTACAGAAGCTATCTGGATCGCAGCTTCAATCGTCTGGATTGGCAGGCCATTCGTCAGGAGTTGCTCTCCCAACCCTATGGCGATCGCGAGGCCGCCTATCGGGTGATTCAGCAAGCCCTTGTCCGCCTCAATGATCCCTATACCCGCTTTCTGCCGCCCCAAGCGTACCGTCAACTGCTCCTGCAAACCCAAGGCCAGCAGGTGGATGTGGGTCTCACCCTCGTGGAGTCGGGGGAACTCTTTCGCATTCAGGCAATCCAAGGGGGGTCGGTGGCTGCCAAGGCGAATTTGAAAGTGGGAGATGAAATTCTGGCCATTAACGGTCGGGGGAGCGATCGCCTGACCTTGGAGCGAGCCAATCTGGCGTTGCGAGGGCCAGCGGGGAGTAAGTTGCGCCTACTGGTGCGCCGTGAGGGCAAACCCCAACCCTTTAGTGTCGAACTCACCCGCGCCGGTGAAATTCCGCGTACAGTGAATTTTCAGGTTCTGAATCATCCTCGGGTGGGCTACATTCGCCTCAGTGGTTTTAATAGCCGCTCCCAACAAGAGATGCAAGCGGCGATCCAAATCCTGCAACGAGAGAAAGTTCAAGGCTTCATTCTGGATTTGCGCCACAATTCGGGGGGGCTCCTAGAAGCCGGCATTGAAATTAGCCGCCAATGGCTCGATTCTGGGGTGATTGTGCGCATTCAGCAAAACCAGCGAGAAGAGACGATTCGTGCCCGCCAACGCGCCTTGAGTCAGTTGCCCCTCGTGGTCTTGGTGAATCAGGCCTCCGCCAGTGCCAGTGAAATTTTAGCCGCTGCTTTGCAGGATCAGAGGCGCGCAACCGTGGTGGGGACACCGACTTTTGGTAAGGTGCGGGTTCAAGCGGTTCATGAACTGGGGGATGGCTCTGCCCTCGTGGTAACGGTAGCTCGTTATCTGACGCCAAAGGGTCGCGATATTGCCGCAGGGGGGATCACCCCCGATGTACTGGTGACGGTCGATCCCAGTAGCGATTTGGAATTGCGGCTCAATCCCAACTTGGTGGCACGACCCACGGATCCAATGGTGGCCAAGGCCTTAGAATTATTGAGCACTAAAATCAGTAATGCCCGTCATGTCCAGTGAGGCTCTTGTTGTCCCTTCTGCTCCAGCGATCGCGCCCACGCCCCGTCCCCTGCGGTTAGGCGTTTTAGCTTCTGGCAATGGCTCCAACTTTGCTGCCCTCGCCGAAGCGATCGCCCAAGGGGAATTGGCTGCCCAGATTCAAGTTCTGATCTACAACAATCCCGATGCCTTTGTCGCAGAGCGGGCAAAACAGTGGCAGATTCCCAGTGTCCTCCTCAACCATCGCCACTACCCCAACCGTGAAAGTCTGGATGCGGCCATTGTCGAAACCCTCAAAGCCTATGGGGTCGAGTGGGTAGTGATGGCGGGCTGGATGCGGATTGTGACGCCTGTCCTCCTCAATGCCTACCCCCAGCGGGTAATTAACCTGCATCCCAGTTTGCTCCCCAGTTTTCGGGGATTGCATGCCGTTGAGCAGGCCTTGGCAGCAGGTGTGAAAATTACTGGGTGTACCGTCCATCTGGTGGAAGAGGAAGTGGATAGTGGCCCAATTTTAGTCCAAGCAGCAGTGCCCGTTCTCCCCGATGATACGCCCGCAACCCTCCACGCCCGCATTCAAGTCCAAGAACACCGCATTCTCAAGCAGGCGATCGCCGACATTGCCGCACGGCAATCACAAGCTTCCTGCTGATCCTTGGCTAATAGAAGGATCTCTCAGGGCGAGGGTCCGCCCTCTTTTCTGATTGGCTTGGGAATTGCGTCAGCATCCTTTTCTCAGTGGAGAGCATTGATTCGGGTTAGGATTGGGGATGTATCCGTGAGCAATTGTTAATCCAGTCATGACGCAGGCATACACCCCTGAAGATGTTTGGCGGTTATTGGGGGAGCTATTAGAGGCTCAGAAGGAAACCGAACGCCGCTTTCAAGAAACAGAGCGCCGCTTCCAAGAAACGGATCGGCGATTTCAAGAGACTGACCGACGGTTCCAAGAAACGGAACGCTTGCTGCGCGAAGAAGCGCGCCAACTCAACCAGCAACTGGGGAAACTGGGCAATCGCCTTGGGGAATTTGTGGAATGGCAGGTGCGCCCCGCCGTGCTGCGCTTATTTCAGAGTCGCGGCATTGCCGTCTCTCAGCTTTACAGCGATGTCATTCTCCAAGATGGCAATGAGAGTTTAGAAATTGATCTGCTAGTCGTCAATACCAATCAAGCGGTTCTCGTCGAGGTGAAAACCAAACTGAGCCAAGGGGATGTGGATGAGCACTTAGAGCGGATCGCGAAATTTCGTCGTTTGGCACACCAGTATCGGGACACCCAGCTCTTGGGCGCCGTAGCAGGAATGATCGTACCCCCTGAAGTAGCTCGCTATGCCTATCGGCAGGGTTTGTTTGTGTTTGCGCAGTCCGGAGATGGGGGGGCGATTCTCAATGATGCGCAGTTTCAGCCCCGGATATGGTAGGTGACTCTAATCGCTCTAATTCAATTCTCAAGCGTCCTAAGGATGATTCTGGAGCCAGTGTTTGAGGGCAGCAACAAGGCGATCGCACTCCTGCGGCAGCGTAAAGTAATGCACACAGGCTCGCACCGAGGCAGGATAGAGCAATTCCCGCACCAAGATATTCTCTGCCTCAAGGTCTTGCACCAATTGGCGATGCTGACCATTGGCCAACTGAAAGGCCACCAAGCCCGACGGCGGCGGCACGGGACTCAAGCAGGTCAAACCCACCATGCCCTGTAACTGTTGCCAAAGATAATGACTCAGCCCACAAATGCGCTCATATCGCGCTTGGGCAGTCCCCCATTGATCATGCACCCGCAGGGCAGTGGTTAACCCCGGTACCAAGGAAAAGGCGGTTGTGGCCACTTCAAAGCGACTGGCATCCTCCTTCCAGCCTGCCGGTTGGGCATCACGGGTTTGATGAATGCCGCGCCAACCAATGAAGGTGGGTTCCAACGTCGGCAGGCGATCGCGCCGAATGTACAGCCCGCCGAGACCCGCAGGGCCACAGCACCACTTGTGTCCCGTAAAGGCATAGTAGTCCACCCCCAAGGCAGGTAAATTCAGGGGCACCATACCCACACTTTGGGCACCATCCGCCAAGACTTGGATGCCGCGACGGTGGCAAAGGTCAACAATTTTCTCCAACGGCAAAAGTTTCCCGGTATTCCACAGCAAATGACTGAGGACGACCAAGCGTGTGCGGGGATGGAGTCGGGCTTCAATGGCGGCCACCTCATCCTCACACCAGGGCCAAAAGGCCACCCGATCCACCACCACTCCCAACCGCCGCGCCAATTGTTCGGTAATCGCCACGACCCCCGGATGCTCACAGTTAGAAATCAGCAGGCGATCGCCCGCTTGCCAGTTGATCCCCCAGAGAACGATATTGCAGCCAGTGGTTACAGAATCCGTGAGGGCAATGGTCTCGGCGCTCGTCCCCAAAAGCTGTGCCAGTTCTTGCCGCAGGGTTTGCAGTTGTTGGCTCAGCCAGGGAAAGACGCGATTGGCAAAGGGGCCTTCCTCTTGAATGTGGCGATCGCTCTGGATGATGGCCTGCCATGTGTCTTGGTGCAGCGGCCCTTGTCCCCCATAGTTGAGGTAGATCTTATTCAGTAGGGCGGGGTAGGTGTCGTGGTAGGCGCGCAGTGTCTCTAGGTTCATCGATAGTGATTGCAGAGCGATAGATAGATGCTACCGCAAAGGATTTAAGATAAAGATCTGTAGCAAGTCCCCTTTTCATTCCCCCACTCAAGGGGCGGCACTTGCAAGCACGGCTCGGTAAATTAATCCTGTCAATTAAGTCATGACAAAGGCATACACTCCTGATGACGTTTGGCGATTACTAGGGGAGCTGTTAGAAGCTCAAAAGGAAACCGAACGCCATTTCCAAGAAACAGAGCGCCGCTTCCAAGAAACAGAGCGCCGCTTCCAAGAAACAGAGCGCCGCTTTCAAGAAACAGAGCGCCGCTTCCAAGAAACGGATCGGCGATTTCAGGAGACGGATCGGCGATTTCAGGAGACGGATCGGCGATTTCAAGAGACGGATCGGCGATTTCAAGAAACGGAACGCTTGTTGCGGGAAGAAGCGCGCCAACTCAATCAGCAACTGGGGAAACTGGGCAATCGCCTTGGGGAATTTGTGGAATGGCAGGTGCGCCCCGCCGTGCTGCGCCTATTTCAGAGTCGCGGCATTGCCGTCTCTCAGCTTTACAGCGATGTCATTCTCCAAGATGGCAATGAGAGTTTAGAAATTGATCTGCTAGTCGTCAATACCAATCAAGCGGTTCTCGTCGAGGTGAAAACCAAACTGAGCCAAGGGGATGTGGATGAGCATTTAGAGCGGATCGCGAAATTTCGTCGTTTGGCACACCAGTATCGAGACACCCAGCTCTTGGGAGCGGTGGCAGGGATGATCGTGCCCCCTGAGGTGGCTCGCTATGCCTATCGGCAGGGCTTGTTTGTGTTGGCGCAGTCGGGAGATGGGGTGGCGATTCTCAACGATGCGCAGTTTCAGCCCCGCACATGGTAGCCCGTGCCCAAGAATTTGAGCAGACAACTTTTCAGCCTCCGTTATAGCTGCGGATCAGCGGGTGCCAGTGTTGCTTTTGCCGCTTGCGAACGGGCATCGAGCCATTGTTGCAAAATGAGGGCAGCAGCAATTTGATCCACTAAGTCCTTGTGGTGACGGGGCGATCGCCGCCGCTGTTTGAGAATCTCTTCCGCCTGAAATGAGGTGAGTCGCTCATCCATATATTCCACGGGTAAGTTCAAGGCCGCGCCAATTTTTTCCGCTAGATGTTGCACCTGCCGGGCTTGGGAACCCAGTTGACCATCGAGGGTGTAGGGCAAGCCCACAATTAATTTCTCCACCCCTCGCTCTTGGCAAATCTGGCGAAGCTGCGCCACATCACTGGCAAAATTCCGCCGCTGGATAGTTGTAATGCCCGTGGCCAACTGCCCTAGGCGATCGCACCCTGCCACACCAATGCGCTTGCGCCCCAGATCCAAACCTAGAACGGAAATCATCCTTGAGTGAATAAGAACAGTTCTCCTACAATTAAATCCATTGCCAAGATGCGTTTTTTCCCTAGCTGAAAACGATCATACCCCGCTGTACCCACCCATGACTGACGCGACCCCCGACTACAAAGACACCGTCAACCTGCCCCAAACCACCTTTGAAATGCGGGCAAATGCAGCCACACGGGAACCCCAATTACAGGCCTTTTGGGCACAGCACCAAATTTATGAAACGCTGCAGCAAACCAATCCGGGTGAGGTCTTTATTCTCCACGATGGCCCCCCCTACGCCAATGGCGCTCTCCACATTGGCCATGCCCTGAATAAAATCCTCAAGGACATCATCAACAAGTATCAACTGCTGCGGGGCCGCAAGGTACACTACCGCCCCGGTTGGGACTGCCACGGCCTGCCCATTGAACTCAAGGTACTGCAAAACCTGAAACCCGAACAGCGTGCCCAGCTTACCCCCCTCACCCTCCGCCAACAGGCCAAGGAATTTGCCCTCAAAACCGTGGCCGAGCAAAAGCAGAGTTTCCAACGCTATGGGGTTTGGGGCGACTGGGCGCACCCCTATCTGACGCTTACCCCCGACTATGAGGCAGCACAAATCGGTGTCTTTGGCGAAATGGTGCTGCGGGGCTACATCTATCGCGGTCTGAAACCGGTGCACTGGAGTCCCAGTTCTAAAACCGCCCTCGCCGAAGCCGAACTAGAATATCCCGAAGGCCACACCTCCCGCAGTCTCTATGCCGCTTTTGAAGTCATCGAGTTGCCCGCAGGCTTAGCCAAGTCTTGGTACAAAGCCCTAGGCAAATTGGGGGTTGCTATCTGGACAACGACCCCTTGGACGATTCCCGCCAACTTGGCCGTCAGTGTCAATCCCGATCTCACCTATGCCCTTGTTGAAGTCAAACCCAGTGCCCGCTACAAATATTTGATTGTGGCCAAGGATCTGGTGGAGCGCCTCAGCCAAACCCTCGGTTGTACGCTCAAGGTGGTTGCCACCGCCAAAGGGGCTGACTTGGAAAATGTGCGCTATCGCCACCCCCTCTTTGAGCGCGAGAGCAAAATTGTCATTGGCGGTGATTATGTCACGACCGACTCCGGGACGGGACTGGTGCACACCGCCCCCGGTCATGGCTTAGAAGACTATGCGGTGGGTCAGCGCTATGGCTTGCCAATCCTGTCGCCCGTGGATGAGAATGGTTGTTTTACGGCGGAAGCGGGGGCATTTGCGGGTCTCAATGTCCTCAAGGAAGGGAATGAGGCGGTGATTGCGGCACTGCAAGCGTGTGGTGCCCTCCTCAAGGAAGAACCCTATGTCCACAAGTACCCCTACGACTGGCGCACCAAAAAACCAACGATCTTCCGCGCCACGGAGCAGTGGTTTGCCTCCGTTGAGGGCTTTCGCGATGCGGCACTAAAGGCGATCGCCGAGGTGAAGTGGATTCCTGCCCAAGGGGAAAACCGCATTACGGCAATGGTGGCGGAGCGTTCCGATTGGTGTATTTCGCGGCAGCGCAGTTGGGGCGTGCCCATTCCCGTCTTTTATGACAAAGCCACGGGGGAACCCCTGCTGACGGCAGAAACCATTGCCCATGTGCAAGCGATTATTCGCGATCGCGGCTCCGATGCCTGGTGGGAACTCTCCGTTGCGCAATTGCTGCCCGAATCCCTGCAAGATCAGGCCGATCGCTACGAAAAGGGCACCGACACGATGGATGTCTGGTTTGATTCGGGTTCCTCTTGGGCGGCGGTTCTCGGCGATCAACAGGCGGATCTCTACCTCGAAGGCTCTGACCAACACCGCGGCTGGTTTCAATCCTCATTGCTAACACGGGTTGCCGTTAAAGGCCAAGCCCCCTACAAAGCAGTCCTCACCCACGGCTTTGTCCTCGATGAGCAGGGACGGAAAATGAGCAAGTCCCTCGGCAATGTCACGGATCCCCGCGAAGTGATTGAGGGGGGCAAAAACCAAAAGCAAGACCCTGCCTATGGTGCCGATGTATTGCGCCTGTGGGTGTCCTCTGTGGACTATGCCAATGATGTGCCCATTGGTAAAAATATCCTCAAGCAGTTGGCGGATGTCTATCGCAAGATTCGCAATACGGCTCGCTTTCTTCTGGGGAATCTTCACGACTTTGACCCCGATCAAGACGCCATTCCCTATGCCCAACTGCCCGCCTTGGATCGCTATATGCTACATCGGCTGCATGAAGTCTTCAGCGAAGTAACGGCGGCCTTTGATAGCTTTCAGTTCTATCGCTTTTTCCAAACGATTCAAAATCTTTGTGTTGTTGATCTGTCGAACTTTTATCTCGATATTGCCAAGGATCGGTTGTACATCAGTGCTGTCGCGAGCGATCGCCGGCGTAGTTGTCAAACTGTCCTTGCCATTGCGGTTCAAAACCTCGCCCGTGCTATTGCCCCAGTGCTTCCCCATTTAGCCGAAGATATTTGGCAGCATTTGCCCTTCAAAACCCCCTATCTTTCGGTTTTTCAAAGCGGCTGGGTACAGCTTCCTGCCCAGTGGCAGGATCCGGGGCTAGCCAGTGAATGGCAACGCCTGCGGCAACTACGCCTAGAGGTGAATAAGGTGCTCGAACAGGCCCGTGCCGAAAAGCTCATTGGCTCCTCTTTGGAAGCCAAAGTGTGGCTCTATGTTGCCGATCCACAGTGGCGCGATCGCCTTGCGGAGATGAATCCCAGTGATGCCCTCAGTGGCAATGGGGTGGATGAATTGCGCTATCTCTTCTTGGTGTCCCAAGTGGAGCTGATGCCGCAAGAGGCAGGGGTGGACGTACCCTATGTCCTTGAAGCCGAAGGGCTATGGATTGGTGTTGGTCATGCCAAGGGTGAAAAATGCGTCCGCTGCTGGAATTATTCTGAAAGTGTGGGACAATCGGCCTTGCATCCCCAGTTGTGCGATCGCTGTCAAGCCGCCCTAGAAGGGACGTTTTAGATCATTGAGCGAAAGCATGCTAGAGATCGATCGTATCTACCAAGCTGATGCTTTTACCCTCTTGCCCCAGATTGAAAGTGCGAGCATTGATCTCATTATTTGCGACGGCCCCTACGGTGTAACCACCAATCCATGGGATCGCATCTCTAACATCCAAGAGTTTAACCTCAAACTCATCACCATCTTTGCTGAAAAATTGAAAGAGGGAGGAGCGCTCTACCTTTTTGGTAAACCTGATTGTATTGACTTTATTGACTACCGTCCATTTCTTAACTTACAGGCAAAAATTGTCTGGTATCAGCCCAGTCGCCTAGCCCAAGGACGGATCAACTACACAAATAACTATGATCTTATTTGTTACTTTATTAAAGGCCAGCGTCCCAAAACCTTTAACTTAGATGCTATTCGGGTACCACAGCTAGTAGAGCTAGAGCACCGTCGTCGTTGTGAGCGGGTACCATCAGTGATTAATGGTAAGTATGGCAAAACTAAATTCAATGAAGAAGGTAAAAACCCAGGAGATGTCTGGGGAGATATTAAACAGCTCACGTATAAGTCAAAAGAACTAGTAGCTCGCGAAGCACTCAATACCATTCAAAAGCCAGAGCAGCTGATTGAACGCTTAGTCAAAGCAAGCTCTAATAAGGGTGACTTAGTGCTTGATCCATTTGCCGGTGTCGGTACAACCCCTGTAGTTTGTAAACGCTTGGGAAGGCATTTCATTGCTATTGAGCAAGATCAAAAGTTTGTCCAAGCAGCAAACGAGAGATTACGTGAGGCAGAGTATGAAATCGCAGGGAGGCTTTTTGATTGGTGAAACAGCAAGTTTATCGTCAAATTGTTGATCTGATCCGTCAAGCGTCTCAACTTGCTCAAACAATTGGTATTCGCAACCTACTGCAACCGGGGTTAGTTAAGGAAATGATTATTGCTGACCTGCTAGGTCACGAACTAATTGATTCTAAGCGTGATGCCGATGCTCATGCCATTAGCGACCCAAGTGAAAAGTATGAATATTTATCTTGTATAGAAGGTGGAAGCGGTCAGCTTGACCGAATGTTTAAGGAACCTCCTGAAAAGCGTGCCCAATCACTTACACGAATTACCCGCAACACAAAAATTTACTTAGCCGTTTTTGAGAAGGAAAACCAAATCAACTGCAAAGTGATTTACGAGCTAGAACCCAGTGATGTACTTACCGAAGCAAATCGTCAGCTTGATCAAAGTCGGAATGCCATCTCCCATATCAGCTTCTCGGAAACCTGGGCTAGGGAGCATGGTCGTGTTGTCTATCAAAGCAGTAGCTCCCATAATTAATCGAATTTACCTGCAAACGAGTCAATTGTACTAAGCGCAGCTCTGACTTACACCTTGGAGGTACTCCTATCAACTAGTACCCAGTAGCTGTACTGATGCCGTTCAGATTATTCTTTTTTTCTAAACGAAAGATAAAACCTCCGTGAAATCACGGTAGGCAAGGGGGGATGCTGTAGTATTGTTACTGCTATAGCTATTTCGAAAGGGAGTGAGATATTTTCAAGAGGGATAGGCTATCCTCAAAGCGTCATGAATGTTACTCAAGAATATGAGCTATAGCTTGGACTGACGAGAGCGGGTTGTCTCCTATATCAAGCAAGGTGGCAAAATCAGTGAAGCAACTCAAATCTTTCAGGTCAGTCGCGCCACCATCCATCGCTGGCTGAAGCGAGAGGACTTAGCGCCCACGGTTGTCCCCCGTTGTCCTTGGAAGCTGGATTGGGCAGCCTTAGCAGCGGATGTTGCTGCCCATCCCGACGACCGTTTAATCGACCGTGCCCAGCGATTTGGCGTCCAAGTTTCCACCATTAGTTACGCCCTCGCCCAGATGGGCATCACCCGAAAAAAAAAACAGATACGTTACCAAGAACGGTGTGAAGAAGAGCGACAAGCGTATCAACAGCAGCTCGACACATGGGTAGAGAGCCATGGGGAGGAAACGGTGGTGTCTATCGATGAGACGGGGTTTGACTCTTGGGTGGCGTGTGAGTATGGGTGGTCAGCGCGAGGCCAACGAATTGATGGAGAGCGAGCGGGGAAGCGTCAGAAAAGAGAGAGTTTAGTCGCAGGACGGTATAGACACCAGAAAGACTTCATAGCGTCGATGCTGTTTTCAGGATATTTGAATGCGTTAGGGTTTGTGAGCTGGCTGAGTCAATACTGTTTGCCCGCGTTAGAGAAACGTTCGTTGTTGATGATGGATAATGCACCGATTCATCCGAAAGGGGCGATTCAGGAAGCGGTCAAAGCGGCGGGTCACGAGGTGTTATTTTTACCGAAATACTCTCTTGATTTGAATGTGATTGAGCACGACTTTAGTGCGCTGAAGCGAGCGCGGATGTATGCAGGGTTAAACTGTTCTATGGATGAAGTGATTCGCAAGTATTATGCTGGATAATATCTCATTCTCTATTGGAATAGCTATAAAGCTACGAGCAGGAGCATTGTCTCTAGTCCTCCTACCATTGGTTGTACCAGCGGTTGCTAAGGCTGAAAATCCTGCCCATGTGCGACAACTCTTGGAAACGCGCCAATGTCCCAACTGTGATCTGCGGGGCGCGAACCTAATGGATGCCAATTTGTTTAAGGCGAATTTAGCAGGTGCCAATTTGGAGGGCGCTTATCTGGCGGGTGCGAATCTCTTTGGCGCCAATTTGGAAAGGGCAAACTTGAACCGTGCCAGTCTCTATCTAGCGATTTTGGTCAATGCCAATTTGGCAGGGGCACAACTGGTGGGAACACGCCTCACCCTTAGCAACCTTGTCAATGCCAATCTTAGCGGTGCCAATTTGGAGAATGCGGTCATGAAGGGGGCAAACATGATTGATGTGAATTTGACGGCTGCAAACCTGAAGGGGGCAGATCTCGATCGCGCAAATTTGAGTGGGGCTAATTTAAGCCAAACGATCTTCGATCGCCCCCCAGCCCCTAGGAAGTAACCTGTGCCTGTTTCAATGCTGCCGCAAGTCGCGGTTGATCCCAGCCCCGTTGGTGGAGAATTTGCCACGTGGCCATTAAATCAGGACCGTGGACAGCACCCGTGAGGGCAGCGCGCAGCGATCGCATCGTTGCTCCCTTTTTGACCCCTGCGGCTTTGCTGGCCTGTTGAATCAGGTGTTGTCCCATCTCCACTGTGAGCCTTGGCTCTGTCGGCAAGTGTGCTAGTAGGTACGCCAAAATCGTCGCATTCTGGGGTTGGCTCAGCTGAGCCATTGCTTCAGCATCAAGGGTAATGGTGGGTACAAAGAAAACTGCCCCTTGATCAATGGCCTCCTTGAGGGTGTTGAGACCCGGTTGAAGGAGTTGGGCAAGGTCAAGCAACCAAGGGCGATCGCCCCCCTCATCAAAGGCATAGCCTGCCCCCTGCCATAAGGGAATCAGTTCTGCCAAAAGTTCTGCTGGCTCTAGTTGCTGAATGTACTGACGATTGAGCCAATTGAGCTTATCCCAATCAAAACGGGCACCTGCCTTGTTAATTCGTTCAAAACTAAAGTGCTTCGCCGCCAGATCAAGGGTAAAGAGTTCCCCTATCCCTTCAGGGGGCGACCAACCCAAGAGTGTCATGTAGTTGGCCAAGGCGGGGGCTAAATACCCCATGGCTCGGAAGTCAGAAATGGAGGTCACCCCATCTCGTTTTGAGAGTTTTTGTCCCGCTGAGTTGAGAATCAAGGGAGTATGGGCAAAGTTGGGGGGAGTGGCGCCAAGGGCTTCGTAGAGTAAAATTTGTTTGGGTGTGTTGCCAATGTGGTCTTCACCGCGAATGACATCGGTAATGCCCATGGCAATGTCATCGACGACCACCACCAAGTTGTAGAGGGGGTAGCCAATTTCGCCGCGGGGGGCAGCTCGCGCAATCACCATATCGCCCCCCAGATCAGCCCCCTGCCAACTCACTCGACCACGCACCAGATCCTGCCATTCAATCTGGCGATCGTCCTCAATTTTGAAGCGAATGACGGGGGTGCGTCCTGCGGCATCAAAGGCGGCTTGCTCCTCTGGGGTCAAATGACGGTGACGGTTGTCGTAGCGCGGGGCTTGTCCCTTGGCTTTTTGTTGTGAGCGTAGGGCATCGAGTTCTTCAGGGGTACAGTAGCAGTAGTAGGCGAGTCCCTTGTCCAAAAGGGTTTGAATCGCTTGGCGGTACAGATCAAGGCGATCGCTCTGGAAATAGGGGCCTTCATCCCACGTCAGCCCCAGCCATTGCAAGCCCTCAAGGATATTCTCGGTATATTCGGGTCGAGACCGCTCGCGATCAGTATCCTCAATCCGCAGAATGAATTTCCCTCCCCGATGGCGGGCGTAAAGCCAGTTGAACACAGCGGTACGGGCAGTCCCAATGTGCAGATTTCCTGTCGGACTCGGTGCTAAACGAACACGAACTGTCACTGCTGACCTCGAATACAAAAATTGCCTTTTCGATCCTACCCCATTGGCTGAAAAGCTTCTAGGCAAGGGTATAGGGACGATTCAGCCGCTCCAACTGCTGCACCATCAGGCTGAGGAACAGTCCCACATCGGTGACCACGCCCACGGATTCCACAGAACCCCGATCCGCTAGTTTAGTGACGACCGCTGGGTTAATATCCACACAAACGAGCTTCACCCCGGCGGGGGTCATATTGCCGACACCAATGGAGTGCAGCATCGACGAGAGCATCAAAATCATGTTTGCGCCCTGAATCAGGCGGGCATACTCCCGCTGCGCCTCAATTAAATCCATGAGGGTATCGGGCAGTGGGCCATCATCACGGATTGACCCCGCTAGGACAAAGGGCACATTATTCTTCACACACTCATACATCACGCCACTGGTGAGGATGCCCTGAGCCACGGCGTTGGCAATGCTGCCACAGCGACGAATGGTATTGATCACTTTCAGGTGGTGACGGTGACCGCCCCGCACAGGAACGCCCCGCTGCATATCCACTCCCAAGGAGGTGCCCATGATCGCCTGCTCCATATCGTGCACCGCGATCGCGTTGCCGCCGAGGAGTCCTTGGACATAGCCTTCACGGATCAGCTTGGCTAAATGCTCACCACCGCCGGTGTGGATAACCACTGGGCCGGCCACCACAATCACTTTGCCCCCCTGATCGCGGATGCGCCGCAGTTCCCAAGCAATTTGTTCCACCACCAGTTCGACGCGGCGTTCACTGGAGACCCCTGATCCCATGAAGGTGAACTCTTGGGTGCTGCGCTGGCTTTCCGTTTTCCGAATCGTGCGGATGCCTTCGACGCCCACGACCACGCGATCGCCCACCTCTAAATCCCGCAGAATGCGACACTCCGCCACCGTGCCTTCCGGGGTTGAGCGCACCACAATCGCCCCATCCATGCGTTGGTTTTGAACCCGAACCCACTCGCCGGCAACTCGTACCTCTGTGGGATAAATCGTGGTTACATAGAAATCATCCGGGGCAACCCCCGCTTGGGTGACGGTTTCGAGGGTCGCATCACACACCTCTGAGGGCGGTAAAATCGCACCGAGGGTGATCAACTGCGCCATGATCGCATCCATGACCTCGGCATCGGGCGCCATGACCCGAATATCCGCTTGGGAGGGACTTTGCCGTTGTTCGCCAAGATTAAATTGCAGGACTTGGAAACTGCCGCCACTTTCCACAATTGTGTCTAGGACACGGTTCACAAGGCCAGAGTCGAGGAGGTGTCCCTCCAGATGAATGACCCGACTGGGAATTGTCGCCGTGGCATGGAGTTCTTCGCGCACGGGTTCGGTCACCCGCAAGGTCAAGCATTTAGCTGCACCCCCCGCCTTGAGAAATTCTGTCAGGGGCGTTTCCACCACCTCAAAGCCCACTTGGGCAAGGGCGGACTTCAATTCTTGGCTGGCACAGTTGAGAATCACCGTGCGATCGATATTGACGGCATTGCAAGCAAAGTTGACCGCATCAGCCTCTTTAACGGCAATTCGTTTATCCGCTGGTACCCGCAGTTCAATCAGGCGGTTGGAGTAGGCATCAAAGGCGGGAGGATAGTAAAGTAAGTAGCCATCCGTGAGCGGACAAAAACATGTGTCAAGGTGGTAGAAACGCTCATCCATGAGCCGCAGGGAGAGGACTTCAATATCCAGCCACTTCGCCAAATAGGCATGGGAATCCAATTCTGAACGGAAGCCATACCCTGCCCACAGCCAGCGACCCTCACGATCCAAGAGGGCATCTCCGGCTCCCTCAAAGGGCAGTTGCTTCGGTAGCTCAAAAACTTGATACCCCTGAGATTCAAACCACGCTTTGAAATAGGGTTCTTCCCCTTGACGTTCTGGATGATAAAAGCGACTGAGCACCACGCGATCGCCGAGCACCAAGCCCGCATTCGCCGTAAACACCATATCCGGCCAGCCCGGCTGCGGCTCAATCAGGTCAACCGTTGCCCGAGCATGGATAATTTCGTAGAGTTTTTGCCACTGCTCCTGTGCCCGATCGCGGGAGGACTTGTGGATATTTCCTTCCATCCAAGGATTGATTACATAGTCCACCTCATAATGGGTGGGAGGGCACATGAGGAATCGCAGGGTTGAACTCATAGGGGTTGTTTAGAAATCGTTGCAATTTGTGAAAACAGTCTAGGTGTGGGCTACACGGCACCCATCACAAACTTTTATTCTATAGGCAGTGGGGATCCTGACGATTAGTTTTGTCATCAAACCTTGACATTACACCCATTGCCCTGTGTCTTTAAGCGCAACTCCATTTGCAAATAGCAGGGGAAATCTGCGCTAAAATTATAATTTGTGCGATCGCGCACAGCCAACTGACACCATTTGCGAAGGGGAATGACCTTGACTGACGTGACTGACATCATTTCCATGGCGACTGAACCCCGTGCCAATAGCCAACTCCTCGCCACGATTGAGGTTTCGGGGGCACACTCTCAACAGGTGTATAACCAAGTGGTCAATGATCTCCTTCGCCATACACAGCTACGCGGATTTCGCAAGGGCAAAGCCCCCCGGCAGCTGGTATTGCAGCAAATTGGCAAAGAGCGGCTGCGCTATGTGGCCATGGAAAAACTGATTGAGGATACCGTTAAAGCCGCCGTCGAAAAGAACAATATCCCCTACTTGGGTAATCTTGAACTTCAAGGGGACATTCCAGAAATACTGAAGCAATTTCAGCCCGGCGAAAACTTTTCCTTCAGCGTCACGTTTGATGTTGAACCAGAAGTGACAGTCACAGCCTATAAAGGGCTAACCATTGAGTACAATCCCGTCACCTACAATCCCGAAACTGTTGAGAAGCTCTTGCAGCGGCACCAACGGGAGCACGCCACCCTCATTCCCGTCGAAGACCGGCCCGCTCAGTGGGGCGATGATGTCACCCTAAAACTGGTGACCAAAGATGAAAATGGGGAGGTGGTGAAGGAACTCTCAGCAGATGAACTGCCCCTGTCCCTCGATGAAGAGCAACCCTTTTTGATCAAAGAAATTCCTGCTGCTGTTGTCGGCATGAGTGTCGGTGAAGCCAAAACGGTGACGGTGTCTATTGCTGAGGAAGTCGAGGAAGGGAAAGCAGAAATCCCCAAACAATTGACCGCTGAGATTGAACTTCTAGGGATTAAAGCACCGGAACTGCCCCCCCTAGACGATGCCTTTGCCGCTGAGCACAGTGAATTCAGTACGATGGCAGAATTGCGGGCCTATCTGGAACAAAACCATCAGGAGCGAGCTGAAAATCAAGACAAGAAAGCGAAAGAAGCTGCCCTCATTGATACCCTCATTGCCCAAAATCCAGTTGAATTGCCAAAAACCCTGATCCGCAAAGAGGCAGATGTGAAGGTGCGGACGACGCTGATGCAAATTCAGTCCCAAGGCGTTGATCTCAACAAGATTATGACCGAGGAACTCTACGAAAAAATGCGTCAAGAGGCAGAGCCGGGGGCTGTTAAAGAGGTGCACTCCCGTTTATTGTTGAGGGCGATCGCTCGTCAAGAGGGCATTGAACCTAGTCCCGACGCAGTGGAGGAACGGCTGAACCGCTACAAAGAGGTGTTGGGCAACCAAACAGCCAAGGATCTAGAACGACTCCGCGAATTTGCCCACGATGAAGTGCAGCAGGAGGAAGCCCTCAACTGGCTCCTAGAGCAAAATACATTTCAGCCAGTGCAGTCCGACACAGCCACTGAGCAGCCCACAGCGACTGCTAAAGCGCCCAAAGATACCCAGACGGAGGCCGTTGCTGAAAAGCCATCTAAGCCGCAAAAACGCTCTGGGAAAAAAGCAAGTTCTGCCCCAGCCCAAGAATAGTTCGGCATAATGAAAGTGATGATCCCTACGGGGACAAACCACTAGTTACAATTAATTACAAACGAACCGTCATTCTAGGCAACTATGCTGCAATCGCGTTACGACCATCCCCTCAGTGCCATTCTGCGCTCTCCAGCGCTCAATCTGCCGCCTACCCATGCCAATATTGTGCCGATGGTGGTTGAGCAGTCGGGGCGGGGTGAACGAGCCTTTGATATCTACTCGCGACTCCTGCGGGAGCGGATCATCTTCCTAGGGGGGGGCGCAGGCGATCGCCGCGGCATTGATGATGCGGTTGCTGACTCCATCGTGGCGCAGCTTCTGTTCCTTGATGCCGAAGATCCGGAAAAAGACATTTACCTGTACATCAACTCACCGGGTGGCTCGGTTACAGCCGGCATGGCCATCTACGACACCATGAAGCACATTCGCCCCGATGTGTGTACCCTCTGCTTTGGCTTGGCGGCGAGTATGGGTGCCTTCTTACTGTCTGGCGGTACCCGCGGCAAACGGATGGCGCTGCCCCATGCGCGGATCATGATTCACCAGCCCCTCGGAGGTGCCCAGGGTCAGGCAGTGGATATTGAAATCCAAGCGCGGGAAATTCTCTACCACAAGCGCAAGCTCAATGAACTCTTGTCACAACACACGGGGCAACCCATCGAGCGCATTGAAGCTGATACGGAGCGGGATTTCTTTATGTCCGCTGAAGAGGCCAAGGCCTACGGTCTGATTGATCAGGTGGTGACGCGGCAGACCCTCCCTAGCCACTAAGTACACCCTACGTGCAACCCTAGAGGTTCCCTATGGCCAAATATGATACCCACCTCAAGTGCTCCTTTTGTGGTAAGTCACAGGAACAGGTGCGTAAGCTCATCGCGGGCCCTGGGGTCTATATCTGTGATGAATGCGTAGAACTGTGTAATGAAATCCTCGATGAGGAATTGGCCACCGTTCCCAATGCGGCGGCTCCCCGTCGAGACTCCACACCGTCGCGATCGCCCCGCAGCACACCCCGCAGTCGGCCCCTCAGCCAAGTGCCCAAGCCTCGGCAAATCAAGGAATTTCTTGATAAGCACGTGGTCGGCCAGCATGAAGCTAAGAAAATCCTCTCAGTTGCGGTCTATAACCACTACAAGCGCCTGAGTCTTTTGGATGGTGATCAGCGGGGCGATGACAACGTCGAACTGCAAAAGTCCAATATTCTCCTGATTGGCCCGACGGGTTCTGGCAAGACCCTCTTGGCTCAGACATTGGCGAAGCTCCTCGATGTTCCCTTTGCGGTTGCCGATGCCACTACCCTCACGGAAGCCGGCTATGTGGGGGAAGATGTGGAAAATATCCTGCTGCGCTTGCTGCAAACCGCCAATATGGATGTGGAGGAAGCACAACGGGGGATTATCTATATTGACGAGATTGATAAGATTGCCCGCAAAAGTGAAAATCCTTCAATTACCCGTGATGTGTCCGGGGAAGGGGTACAGCAGGCGCTGCTGAAGATGCTAGAGGGGACGATCGCCAATGTGCCGCCGCAGGGGGGGCGCAAGCATCCCTACCAAGACTGCATTCAAATTGACACGACGAATATCCTCTTTATCTGTGGGGGCGCCTTTGTTGGTTTAGAGAAAACCATTGAGCAGCGGGTGGGCAAGAAGGCAATGGGCTTTGTCCGCGATGGCGAACCCCTCCCCAAGGAAAAACGCTCTGCGGATATTCTCAAGCAACTGGAACCCCACGATCTGGTGAAGTACGGCATGATTCCAGAGTTCATTGGCCGTATTCCCGTGGTGGCCGTGCTAGAGCCGTTGGATGTGGCCGCCTTGGCAGAAATTCTTACCCAACCTCAAAACGCGCTCCTGAAGCAGTACCAAAAACTCATGCGCATGGACAGTGTGGAGTTGCGCTTTGAACCGGCGGCGGTAGAGGCGATCGCCCAAGAGGCCTACCGTCGTAAAACCGGTGCCCGTGCCCTGCGCGCTATTGTTGAAGAGATTATGCTGGACGTGATGTACGAACTGCCTTCCCGCAAAGACCTCCGCGAATGTACCATCACGCCCGAAATGGTGGAAAAACGCTCCACGGCTGAACTACTCCTGCATCCTTCTTCGCTGCCTACACTTTCTGCTTAGAAGAAGACGTGGCTATCGGGCATCAAGCTCAACTCAAGGGGAACCGCATGGGGATCCGTTTCTAGGGTAGCGCGAATCAGACGAGCAACGGTGGCCGGTCGCAGCAGTTTCTGGCGATCGATTTTGAGGCTGACGGCATCCCAAAAGGGCGTATCCACACCGCCAAAGTAGAACAGACTAAAGCGAATACCATAGCGCTTGAGTTCTTCGGCCATACACTTGCTGAAGCCCACCACCCCAAATTTCGCAGCACAGTAGGCTGACCCCATCGCCATTGAATGTTTACCGAGGATACCGACAACGGTGCAGATGTGTCCCTGTTGTTGCTCTTTCATCAGTTCGGCAGCCTGTTGGCTGGTGTAAAAGCAACCCTTGAGGTTGAGATCCAGCATCTGATCCAGTTCAGCCGCAGTAATTTTTTGATAGGGCTTGAGGAGGCCAGCCCCCGCCGCGTTGATCAATACATCGAGGCGTCCCTGCTCACTGCGGATGGCTTGCATTAATTCGCTCACTTGCTGCGGTTGGGTGATGTCACAGGGCTGAATTTGTACGGTGACTGAGGAGGGAAGCTGCTCTGCCAAAGCTTGCAGGCGATCGCTCGAGCGAGCCGCTAAGACCAACTTGGCACCCGTTTCTTGGAGTTGCTCAACAACGGCTTGACCAATGCCACCTGTGGCACCCACCACTAACACCACACGATCTGCTAAGACACTCATTTTGTTACATTTCTTTACGTTCATCCTTTTATCCTAGCGTTTCTTGAATTGCCCAGAACCTACCCATCGCTTGGGCAATCAAATTTAGAAAGACGAGCCTTTGTTCTGCGTATTAGGATTGAGCTGTTAAGCGTCTTGCCTAGGTGTGACGGAGTTGGGATGAATGACGCAGCAACCACAACCCCCCTTTACCCTTTGGTCTCGTCAGTGGGGATGGAGAATGATTGCCTTGGTGGTGCTCGGTGGAACGCGGGCGTGGTGGTTTGTGCACTATGAATTGGCTCCTGAAATTGCCCAACAACTACAACAGCGTCTCAATCGGCCAGTGGAAATTGGCGGCGTTGAGCACGTCGGGCTGAATGTTGTTCGTTTTGGCTCCTCAGCGGTTCCCAGCTACACGCCAGAAGATGGCACTCCCGAGTTGGACAACGCGCTAATCAATGGCATTGAAGTCGCCTTTAATCCATGGCAGCTTCTGACAGGTCAAAAATTAGATCTCGACGTGACTCTCCACCAACCCCAACTCACGGTGGTTCAGGATGCCCAAGGGCGGTGGTGGCGCACAGAAGTTCAGCTGCCAGAGGAGGAGCCGAGCTTGTTTCAACTGAATCAAATCAAGGTGAAGGTGCGGGATGGCTCTGTGCTGGTTCAACCCTTTCGGCGTCCTGCCTACCTGCTGCACCAAATTCATGGCGGATTGACCCTGACGCCCGATCGCCAGAATTTTGCCCTCGAAGGTCAAGCGGAAGGACAACTGGCCGGGGGTGGCCAATGGCGATTGCAGGGGGACTGGAACCAACCCCAAGAATCAGGACAACTGGATTTGCGCTTCAGTAAGATTCCCCTTGGGCTCGGGAATGAGATTCTGCCAGAGACCATTCGTGTCCAAGGCGGCCAATTGGAGGGGCAATTACGGGTTCGTCTGCCTTTACCAGAAACCCCCGAAGTCACGGGTCAAATTTGGTTGCGGGATGGTACTTTACGCACGGCCTTTGTGCCCCAAGACATCAAGGGATTACAAGCCCATGTGCAATTGCAGGGCAATCAGGCAAAGCTGCACTATTTGCGCGGGGCGATCGCCAATGTCCGCTGGCAGGCTCAAGGCACCGTCGGTCTCCGAAGCGGCTGGAACATTGAAGCGCAAGTGCCGAGGTTTGATCTCGCCCCTACCTTAACGGCCTTGCAGATTACGCCACCGGTTCCCCTGCGAGGTCAAGTGGAAGTTCCCACCCTTCGCGTGCAGGGGGATCTGGAGAATCCCCAAGTCATAGGTGAACTGCGCAGCCAAACGCCGCTCCAAGTGGATCAACTGCAACTGCAACAGGTACGGCTGCCGTTTATGGCGTCCCTTGAGCAAGGGGTTAGGCTGATGGAGGTTCGCGCCCAGTTGGTGGATGGCGGTGAGGTACAGGCAACGGTTGGGGTAGAACCCACGGGCGAGTTTCGTGGCCAAGCACAAGTGCAGCAGGTGAATCTGCAGGCGATCGCCCGCCGCTACGATGTGGCTCCGCCCGTGTCCCTAGGGGAGGGGTTTGCACAACTGGACTTTGGTGGCAATCTGCGTACCCCAGAGGCTTGGCAGGCCAATGCCGCCTTTCAACTACCGACGGCTCAGTATCCACTGCGGGGCACCGCCCGTCTGACGCAAACTCAACTGCTCGTTCCTGAGTTTCAAATGCAGTTTTTAGGGGGGAGTCTGCGGGGTCAAGTGCAAGCCGCCGCCGGTCAGTGGCAGTTGCAGGCTCAGGCTGAGAATATTCCCCTACGGCAGTTGAATCAAGAGTTACAAGGTCGTCTCAGTGGGCAGGCGATCGCCCAAGGACGGGTGGATCAACTAACGCTACCAGCGATTCGAGCTAGTGCCAATCTGCAAGTGGATCAAACCCCCACGGGTGATCCGCTGATTGCAGTTGTGAACTGGGATGGTCAGCAATTGCAAGTGCAAGAAGCCACCCTCGGTGCGATCCGCGCCCAAGGCACTATTGGTGTTGATTTAGCGGCCTTACAACCCACTGACATTCAATTGGGCATCCAAGCCAGAAATCTCCCCCTGAGTACCTTAAGCACTTTCTTGGAACCGAATCTCCCCGTTCCCCTCACCCTTGCAGGTACCACGTCCTTTCAAGGCCAACTCACAGGCCGCCTCGATAGGCTCCAGTTTCAGGGGGCACTGCTCACCCAAGGATTGGCGGTGAATGATTTGCGCTTTGCCCCTCAACTCACGGGCACGGTTACCTTGAGCCAACAACAGGGGGCAGCCCTCAATTTACAGGGGGGGGGCGATCGCTTGGCGTTTCGTTTGGATGCCGATGGCTTACCCCGCTCACTGCTGGTTCAACGGCAACAGGCGCAACTGATCGGCCAGCGCCAAGGGGAGAGCTTTGATCTGCGTCTGCAGCAGTTTCCTGTGGAATCCCTGCGGTTACGGCTCTCGGAACTCCCCGAAAAAGCCATTCTCGCAGGACTGGCCTCAGGCAATCTCCAGTTGCAAAATTGGACGAGGGGGCAGGGTAGTTTTACCGTAGAGCGACCGGGGTTAGGGGCATGGCGGGGCGATCGCCTGCAAGCGCAATTCCGTCTGAGTCGCGATCGCCTGACGATTCAATCTGGCCTTTTTACAAAAGGGGAAAGTCGCTATCAATTCACTGCCGATCTCCAGCCTCAACAATTGGGGGCGCAGTTGACGATTGCCCAAGGCAATTTAGCGGATTTAACGGGACTCGCCATCGTCCTCGGGATTGGCCAACCCACCGCTCGGGGGACTGCTGCAGATTTGGGCACACCCACCGCAGGGGAAGGTCTGCAAGTCTCAGTGCTAACACAAATTCGCCGCCTTGCCGAAATTGAGATGCTGCAAGCCCAAGCGGCTTTGGTGCGGCGGCCGGAGCTGCTGCCCCCCTTGGAGCAACTTCAGGGGACTTTTAATGGCCAAATCAATCTGAGTCAAACCCCGCAGTCGGGTCTGGTGGCCAGCTTTGATCTCAAGGGCGCCAATTGGCAGTGGGGAAATTACGCAGTTGAGCAGTTTCTGAGTCGCGGTCGCTTTGCCCAAAATCAACTGGTGCTGACAACCCTCAATCTGCTTGTGAATGGTGGGCAATTAAACGTCAATGGCATTCTTGGCGGTAACCAGCAAAATGCCCAACTGCGGCTAGAGCAATTCCCTGTGAGTCTTGTGGCAAGTCTTTTGCCGCCGGGGGTGGATGTGGACGGTAAGGTGAATGCCCAAGCGGTGTTGACTGGCTCATGGCAGCAGCCCATTCTCGCCGGTGAGGCGACCCTTGCGGAGGGTCGGTTGAATCAACGTCCCTTGGAGGCAGCGAATGCCACATTCCGCTACGCCCAAAATCGTCTTGCCCTTCAGGCGATCGCCCGCTTGGATACGCCAGAACCGCTCATGGTGACAGGTTCGGTTCCCTTGATCTATCCCCTTGACCCGCGACCCGTGGTGGATCCGCAGTTAGCCCTAGATGTGAGTGTCAAGGACGAAGGATTGTCATTAATCAACCTCTTTACCGATCAGGTGCAATGGCAACAAGGAAAGGGAGTTTTCCAAGCCCAACTGCGGGGAACGTGGGCGGAGCCGATGGTGAATGGCGTCCTGAGTGTGGATGATGCGGTGATTAAAACTCCCGCCTTTGAGGAACCGGTGACTAATCTCAGTGCGCGGGTGCGCTTCGATCGCGATCGCCTGCGGGTGGATGGCATTCAAGGTCTCTTTAGCCAAGGGCAAATTACTATGGCAGGGGTGTTACCGATTCAGACTCCCTTGGTCCCCGATGATCCTGATGCTGCGACCCCCCTCACCGCGTCCTTGCGACGCTTGCAAGTGAATGCCGGCAATATCTATCGCGGCACCGTAGAGGGCACCCTCGTGATTACGGATACTCTCCTGAGTCCTGATTTGGGGGGCAGTGTCCAACTCAGCCAAGGCCGTTTGGATTTAGGCGCCATCAATGGTTTGGTCAATGGCAATGGGTTAGCCACTCCTGCTGACAGTCCCTTTGAACCCCTAGCTTTTGATAACTTGGTAATTAATATCTCAGATGCCTTGCGGGTGACGCGATCGCCCGTTCTCAACCTAACGGCCACTGGCAGTTTAACCCTCAATGGGAGTCTCGATAGTCTCCAGCCTGACGGCAAAATTCGCCTCACAGGCGGGCAACTGAATCTGTTCACTACCCTCTTTTTGCTCCAGCGGCGAGCGGATAACTATGTGCTCTTTACCCCTGCCAATGGCTTGGATCCCGAACTCAACCTCACCCTTGCTGCCACTGCCACCGAAGTTTATACCCCCGGCACCGTGACGCGACTCTCCGATGCGGGTTCCCTCACAGCCACCAGTTTAGGGACGCTGAATACCGTTCGCATTACTGCCCGCATCAATGGTCGTGCCAGTCAATTGCAAACCAATTTGCCTGCGGTGCTTGAGCTATCCAGTACCCCTTCGCGCAGCACGACCGAACTCCTTGCCTTGATGGGCGGTGGTTCAATTGCGGATCTCAACCAAGTGGGGGGAGAAGCGGCGGTGGCCAGTCTTGCCGGATCAGCTCTTTTCAACAACCTACAGGCATTGATTGATCAGGCCACGGGCAACCGCACTTCCTTTCGGATGTTTCCAGCGGTGGTGCCCCCCGATCGCCAGGCTCAAAGCCAAGCCCCAACCCTTGCCCTAGGGGCTGAACTGGGTTTTCAAGTGAACAGTTTTACCTCGGTTTCCCTCTTGCAGTTGCTCACCGCTCCCAGTGATCCGACGCGGTTTAACCTTGGGTTTCAGGTGACAGAGCAGATTCGCCTTGGCGGACAGGTGAGCACCAGTGGTGAGGGCACAGGCTTTATTGAATTCCGTTACCGTTTTTAAGGTCGTCTAAGATCAATGTACTGCCAGCAACGCTCAAGCTTGGAAGGTGACAATTGCGGCAGTTGCAGTACCCTCGGTATCAATCTTGATGAAAAATTCCGCTAGAGCCTTATCTCAACGATTCTCGACCGCATGGCAGCGGTTAAGTCTGCGTTGGAAATTTACCTTGGCCTTGGCTCTTGTGGCGCTCTTTCCAGCCGTGATTATTACCGAAGCCCTGATTCAGGTCAGTAATCATAACTTCGATCGTCAACTTGAGCAGCAACTGCGCTCTAGCTTGCAGGATTTGCAGTGGGAAATTGATAACTTGGCCTATGAGTCCCGCATTCAAGCCCTCTTGATTGCCAATGGGATGTATGTGCAGCACGTGGGTCAACCCCTCACCCGTATGATGAATCCCTCCACTATCCGCGATCTGCTTGAGGAGGTGGATACTACTGAGCGTCCCATGAATCTGATGCTGGTGAGCGATGCTAGTGGTCAGGTACTCGCCCAGCAAACAATGGTCTTGGCTAAAACGGGAGAGGCACTCCTTGACTTGACCCCCGAAACCCATTCCTACTATCGTCTCAGCTCACATCAAGCCAGCAGTATTGCTCACTTACCGATGTTTCAAGTGGCTCGCGATCGCCAGCAGATGATTAGCGGTCTGGTGCTCCTCAGTCGTGAGCAGTTACAAGAACTGGGCTTAGCCCAGCAGGCCAAGATCACATTGCGTCCTCAACCCATTGCAACTCTACCCGCCAAGCAACGGCCAGCCCCTGTGGGTACCTACCCCATTGCGGACGGCAATATTGGCTTACTGGCCTTTGCCGCAAAGCCTCTCTATGAAAACAACCAATTTCAGGGGCTAATTCTGACGGGCATTTTACTCAACAATATGCCGGATCTTGTGGATGCCACCACAGAATGGTCCACGGTAGATACGGTGGCAACAATTTTTGCCCAAGATTTGCGGATTGCCACCAATGTACCTTACACCGATGGTCAGACTCGCGCCCTTGGTACCCGCGTTGCTCGCGAAGTGGCTACTCAAGTGCTCAATCAGGGCAAAACGTTTTTCGGCACAACTGACATTTTGGGTTCTCCCTATGTAACGATCTACAGTCCATTGCAGGACTTTCGCCAGCAGCTCGATTTGCCGCATCCACCGCCCATTGGTATCGCCTTTGTGGGGAAGTCCCAAGCGTGGATTCATACCATGACCACCCAGAAACGGTTGGTGGCCTTTGCCATTACCCTTGGTGCCCTGTTGTTGGCCAGTGTTTGGGCCTATCTCACGGCCAATGCCATTGTCAAACCCATTCAATCCTTGGCGACTTCGACCCGCCGCGTGCAGGCAGGGGATTTGACGACACTGGTGCAGGTGCACTCCCTTGATGAGGTGGGAGAACTGGCCAATGCCTTTAATGCCATGATGCGCCAGTTGCGGATCTCTTTTGAGGAGTTAGCCCAGAAAAACCGCTCCCTTGAGCAGATTCGTGATGAACTGCTTGAGGCCAATGAACAGTTTGAGGCGGTACTCAATGCTGTACCGGGTACGATCTCGTGGATTAATGCCGAGGGCATCTATAAGGGGGTGAATCGCAAGTTGGCAGAAACCTTGAATTTGCCACCAGAGGCGTTTATTGGTCGTCCCTTGGGCTTTTTGCGTGAGGATAGAGAGTTGGCAGCCTTTATGCAGGAGTTTGTGGATTCTCCCGATCAATTTGCCTCACGGGTGATCTCCGTTAAGCGCAATAGTCAAACCGCATTTTACCTCGTGGCTTTGCAAAAATACATGCAGGGTACCCATACGGTTGCCGTCGGTATTGATATTAGCGATCGCATTCGCGCCGAGGAAGCACTGCGCATTGCTGAGGAAAACTACCGCAGTATTTTTGAGAATGCCCTTGAGGGGATTTTTCAGGCGTCAACAGAAAATCGGTTTATTCGGGTCAATGCCGCCATGGCCAGAATTTTTGGCTTTGACTCTCCTGAAGAAATGGTGCAGAGCGTCACCAGTATTCCCGACCAAATCTATGTGGAAGCCAGCACCCGTGATGAGATTCTGAATCATTTTGCGACTGGAGGAACAACGGGACATTTTGAATTCAAGGCCTATCGGCGCGATCGCCAGATCATCTGGGTCGAATTGGATATGCGGGCGGTCTGGGATGCCGAGGGCAAGATTCTCTACTATGAAGGATTGGTGCAGGACATTACTGAGCGCAAACAGCGTGAACAAGCGATGCAGCAGCAAATCGAAGAGCTAAGGGTGGAAATTGATCACGAAAAACGGCGGCAGCAGGTGGCCGAAATTACCGAAACGGAGTACTTTCAGCAATTACGCCGTGAGGCGAACTATTTGCGTCAGCGTCGCCAGCGCTAAGGCTAAACCATGACCGATATCCAAGCCCTGTTTGAGCGCATTGCCCCCCTCTACGATCGCCTCAATGATCAACTGAGCTTTGGCCTTCACCATGTCTGGAAGCAAATGGCCGTGGACTGGCTCGAACTGCCTGAAGGGGCAACGGCTTTAGATCTCTGCTGTGGCACGGGGGATTTGAGTCGTGTGCTGGCGCGTCGGGTGGGGCGGCAGGGGCGGGTGGTGGGGTTGGATTTTGCGGCAGCACCCTTGGCGATCGCCCGTCAACGCAGTTGCCATTACCCGCAAATTGAATGGCTTCAGGGGGATGCTTTGGCTGTGCCCTTTGCAGATCAAACCTTTCAAGGAATCACCATGGGCTATGGGCTGCGCAATGTCGTGGATATTCCCCAAGCCCTCAGGGAAATGTTTCGGCTGCTTGTCCCCGCTGGGCGGGCAGCCATTCTTGACTTTAGCCATCCCCAAACCCCCGCACTCCAGAAATTTCAGCAATGGTACTTGCAACAGTGGGTGGTGCCCACCGCGCGTCAGTATGGCTTGGCCGCAGAGTATGACTATTTGTGGCCGAGTATTCAGGCTTTCCCCAGCCCAGCCACCCTCTGTGATCTAATTCAAAACGTGGGTTTTCAGCACGTGAAACACTACCCTCTGCTGGGGGGACTCATGGCGATTACTGTTGCCCAAAAGTAATCTAGGTTACAAATGTTAGGCTTCACTCCTTGGCCAATCCTCTAAGCTATAAGTACAGCCTTTTTCTATACGGTTGAGGAGGCCTGATCAGCTTTTAGGAATGGGGCAAGTAGCTCTCAGTGATACTCAATGGCTGTGAAAAAGGCTGTAGGCGAACCACAGGGCATTTGGAGGGCAGTATGTATAAAAAAATTCTCGTTGCCGTTGACGACAGTGAACTGGGAGAACAGGTCTTTCAAACGGCGCTGGATTTGGCACAGCACTACCAAGCCCGCATGATGCTCATTCATGTCCTCTCACCTACCAATGAATCCTATCCTGACCCGATCTTTACCACCCCCTTGGCTTCCGGGGTCTATGTAGGACTCCACGAGGAAGTGATGCGTGCCTATGCGGAGCAGTGGGAAAACTTTGAGCAAAAAGGCTTGGATATGCTGCGCAACCTCACCCAAATTGCCACTGAAAAAGGGGTGCCCACAGAATTTACCCAAGCCCTAGGGGATGCGGGTCGTGCCATTTGTGATCTGGCCAAAGATTGGGAAAGTGATTTGATTGTGCTGGGGCGGCGGGGTCTCAAGGGCTTGAGTGAATTTTTCCTCGGCAGTGTCAGCAACTATGTGCTCCACAACGCCCCCTGTTCTGTCCTCACCGTCCAGCGCCGCCGTGATTGAGACGCCCGTTCGCATTAAGTTTCTTGTGCAACCTACCCGTCCTGAGTGGGTAGAGCAGGCGATCGCTCACCTAGATACGATTTTGCTCGATCACTCCCACTGTGAGCGCAAAGCCGCTAGTGTTGCCATTAACTTAATGTTTCGCTATCCTTCCCACAAGCGATTGGTGGATGCCCTCACCGATATTGCCCAAGAGGAACTCGATCACTTCCGTCAAGTCAATCAGCAACTGGAACGCCGCCACATTTCCCTTGCCCCCCTCAGTGCACCCCCCTACGCCTCTCGCTTGAATGCCGCTGTCTGCCCGCAGGAACCCCAGCGCTTCTTGGATACCCTATTGGTTTGCGCATTGATTGAAGCTCGCAGCCACGAACGATTGCAACTGCTGGCTCAGCATTGCCCAGATCGGGAGTTAGCAGAATTTTTTGCCAGCCTTGTGACCTCTGAGGCACGTCACTATGGCACCTATTGGTACTTGGCCTATGAGTCCTTTGGCCAAGAGGTGGTGGCAGAGCGATTGCAGCAGTTGGCTGCCCTTGAGAGTGAGATTCTCAGCACGCCCTACCCCTTGCCGCGGATTCACAGCTAGCCCTAGATTGCTGGTGGTGTTGCCCCTTGCGCAGTGGCGGGCTGACCGACCGTAAGGCGCACCGTTTGACCAAATTGTTCTAAAACCACTGCGGGTGTGGTGTCATAGGCATCAATGGCCCGCACAAGCACATTGCCAGCGATTGTATCCCCCACCTGCACCGTACGGGTGACATTCTCTTTGGGTGAGCGAATAATTGCCTGTAGGCGACCATTTACGGCAGCCACACCAAAAACCTTCACCGCTTGGGCGTCCACTGGTGGGGGCGGTGGCGGGGGGGGTGTCGGTCGGCTAGCGGTACCACCCGTACCTGCACCATTGCCCACTGTTCCAGCAGTGCCATTGCCACCCCCTTCAACCGTGCCACCATTTTCCATGCCACCATTCTCAACACCACCCGTGTCTGGTGGCGGAACAGGCTCAAAAGGATTCGGGCGACCAATATTCGAGAGTCCCTCAATGTAGGTTTTGGGGTTGGTGGGTGGGGTTAAGGCGGCAACCGCAGATCCAGCGGTACCGGGTTCGGTGGGTTCAGGGGTGGTGGGAGCGGCTGCGGGGGGAGCAACGGGTTGATCCGTAATTTCTGTTTCAGTGACCATGAAGCCACAGCTACTCATTGTTGAGGCCAGCAACCCGGCTGCAATGGTAATGATCTTGGTGCGCTGTTTGAACATTTGGTGTCTCACCCTTGGATGATGGTCTGGTGGTGCAGACGTGCTCTTTGTTGCCTACTATAAAATGTACCGTTGGCTGGCAGTGGCTATGCATAGGCAGTTGCCAAAGTGGTCTTTGCAGTGCAGAGTTGCTGTGGGGGCGATCGCTCGGTACACTGGGAACAACTGTAACGTTATTTACGGAATCAATCGGTCATGAGTGCTAAGCCCGTCGTGATTGCTCCCTCCATTCTCTCTGCGGACTTCAGTCGTTTGGGTGAAGAAATCCAAGCGGTGGATCGGGCGGGAGCCGACTGGATCCATGTTGACGTCATGGATGGTCGTTTTGTTCCCAATATCACGATTGGGCCATTGGTTGTTGAGGCAATTCGCCCCTTGACCCAAAAGCCCCTCGATGTGCACTTAATGATCGTCGAGCCAGAAAAATATGTGGCCGATTTTGCTAAGGCCGGTGCAGATATTATCTCTGTCCATGCTGAACACAATGCCTCGCCTCACCTGCATCGCACCCTTTGTCAAATCCGCGAACTGGGCAAACAGGCAGGGGTAGTACTCAATCCCTCTAGCCCTCTTGAACTCATTGAGTACGTCCTCGATGTTTGTGACCTCGTCTTGATTATGAGTGTTAACCCCGGCTTTGGGGGTCAGAAGTTTATTCCAGCAGTGCTGCCAAAAATTCGACGACTACGGCAACTGTGCGAAGAGCGCGGTTTAGACCCATGGATCGAAGTGGATGGCGGTCTCAAGGCGGACAATACGTGGCAAGTTCTCGAGGCCGGTGCCAATGCCATTGTGGCCGGTTCAGCGGTCTTCAAGGCACCGGATTACGCAGCAGCGATCGCGGGCATCCGCCATAGCAAACGTCCTAGTCCTGAGTTGGTGACTGCTTAGGCACTGGTTGCTGACGGCGTTTGAAATCGCTGCCACGAAAAGGCTTTCAGGTGTCGATCGCCCGTCCGATGCAAAATCAAGTTGGCCATCAGCTTCGCTGTAATCGGGGCAAGCAAAATGCCATTACGGTAATGCCCCGTTGCCAAGTAAAGATTGGTCGCTGGCCCTTCCCCCAAAATCGGTAAATCATCGGGGGTGGCTGGACGATAGCCCCACCACGTATCAATCACCTCGTAACTGGCCAACTCTGGAATAACGGCGGTGGCACGATTCAGCAGTGCTTGCAGGCCAGCAACCGTCGTTCCCTCCTGGAAACCCACATCCTCACTGGTGGCACCCACCACCACTTTGCCAGAGCGACGCGGCACGAGATAGAGTTGATCGCCAAAGATCACATGGTTGAGCAGGGGTTGCCCCGGCGGTTTTAGGGCTAACATTTGCCCCTTGCGGGGGGTGACGGGTAGGGGAAGTAGGCTTTGTGCCCATGCGCCTGTGGCCAGAATGTAAATCCCCGCAGACCAACGCCCGCGATCGCTCTCCAAGGCTGTAATCTCCCCTTGGGGGGTTTGCTGAAACCGCTGGACACTAATGCCCTCAATCACTTCGATTCCTAGAATGCGAGCGGCACTCACCAAGACCTTGGCCAAGTTGCGGGTATTCACCTGCCCATCTTGGGGAAACCACCAAGCCCCTAGGACACTCTCCGCAAAGCCCGGTTGATAGTTCCCAAGTTCAGACGCATCGAGCCAGCAGCTGTCGGGTTCCATAGGGTGGGCGCGATCGCGCTGCCGCTCATCGGTCACGGGTGCCAAAATACCACAGGGCCAGTAGCCCGCATCCATGCCCGTCAGTTGCTCAAGCTTATCAATCCAACTGGGATAGAGATTGCGGCTTGCCGTACACAAATTCCACATGGCGCCTGCGGGCAAGCCTTCTGCTTGGGGGGCTAACATTCCCGCTGCGGCATGGAGCGCTGCTTCCCGAAACTGGCGGCTGAGAACGGTGGGTCGTGCCCCCCGCAATGCCAATTCGATGGCGATCGCCAGCCCCATGGTGCCGCCACCAATAATCAAAATGTCTCGCTGCTCATCCCCAAGGATCATTCTTGACGCTTCAATCCCAATTTACACATTTCTTTATCTTGGCACCTGCCACTCCTTAAAGGGTAGCCCAAACCACCCACTTGAGAAGGAACGGCGCCTTGTTTTCCGCTCCTGAAGTCAACTCGTTATAATAAGGGCGATCGCGGTGGATTTGCTGCCGCTATGTGGTAACTGTTCATGATCTCATCCGGCTCTCACTACCCGATCTTTGGCCCTGAAATCCGTTGTCCCCACTGTCGGCAAGTCATTCCCGCCCTGACCCTCACCGATACGTACCTGTGCCCGCGCCACGGTCCTTTTGAAGCCGATGCCAAAACGGGGGAATTAATGCACCTGCAATCTGGCCGCATTTGGCGCCTCTGGGACGGCGAATGGTATCGCCAGCACACCCACCCCGACGGGATTCGCTTTGAAATTCACGATGCCCTCGATCGCCTCTACACCCAAGGCTACCGTGCCACCAAAGTCATTATTGCCGAACGCTATCGGGATCTCTTTTGTGCCTACCTCGAACGCAGTACCCCTTGGCGAGGCCCCACAGATCCCCAAATGCTGCGCCTCTTTGGTTTGCCCGTTGAGTTTAGCCCCCCCGCTAGCCAAGAGGAGCGCTGGGATGTGATTAACTTTGATCTCGAAAAAGAACCCGGCGCCCCCATTCGTCCCCCCTATTTTCGGATGTTTGACTAGTGATGCTCACCCTCGCCGACTGTGGCGAACTGGAATTGATTGAGCGCCTGCGCCCCTATTGCCACAGGGAATTGATTGGCGATGATGCAGCGGTTTTGTCGCTACCCCCCGGTGAACAACTGATTGTGAGTACCGATGTCTTGGTTGAGGGGGTGCACTTTAGTTTAGGCATGACCGATACCCCCGTAACGATGACGCCGGTGGATGTGGGCTGGCGATCGCTGGCCGCCAATTTATCCGACCTTGCAGCCATGGGGGCATTGCCCTTGGGGTTAACGGTGGGTCTCGCGGCACCGCGCAACTGTCCTGTGGCAACGATTGAGGGCATTTACCAAGGGATGGCTGCCTGTGCCCAAGCCTACGGCACTAGTATTATCGGTGGTGATACCTGTCGCTCTAGCGTTCTCAGTCTCAGCATCACGGTCTTGGGCAGTGCGCCGCCAGAACGGATTATTTATCGCGATCGCGCTCGGGTGGGGGATGTCATTGTCGTGACGGGGGTTCATGGTGCCTCCCGCGCTGGTCTCGAGTGCCTTTTGTATCCGCAGTGGGCCAGTACTGTGTCCGCAGAACTACGGCAAGCGTGGATTCAAGCCCATCAACGCCCCCAACCTCGATTGGATATTGTCCAATGGTTGCGCCAACAGGTGCCCCCGCCGCGTCTTGCTGGCATGGATAGTAGTGATGGTCTAGCGGCTGCCGTCTTGCAACTCTGTCAAGCCAGTGGGGTGGGTGCGATTCTTTGGGCAGAGCAAATTCCGATGGTGGGCTATAGCGATCGCCCGCAGGCCTTGAACTGGGCCCTCTATGGCGGTGAAGATTTTGAGCTGGTGTTGTGCCTTGCCCCAGACTTGGCTCAAGAACTTTGTAGGGCAGCGGGTGAGCAGGCCGCCATTGTTGGGGAAATGATTCCTGAAAAGAGAGTGCAACTCAAGCTCAATGGTGAATTATTGCCCCTGCAGCCCGATCAACTTTTTCAGCACTTTTAGGCGATCGCTTGAGGGGGCGGATTAGTTGCCTGAAGCAGGCATGGGTGTTGAGGTCGGGCACCGCCGTCAAGGAATATTACAAAAATTCATAAAGCTTGGGGGCGATCGCCGATAAATCCCCATAAATTTATACATTTCTTAAAAAAATACCGAGCTACCCCCGAATCGTTCTAATCTAAGTTAGCGCGTTAACTAAAAGTAAAGGGAGCCTCTTAGTAACCATGGTTGTCAAAGCAAGTGGTGGAAGCTCGGTTGCCCGCCCGCAACTTTATCAAACAGTCCCCGTTTCAACGATTATCCAAGCCGAACAGCAGGATCGCTTCCTGAATCGGGGTGAACTGGATGAACTCGCTGTTTATCTGCGCTCTGGGGCAAAACGCCTTGAAATTGCCACCACCCTCACCCGCAACGCCGACATCATTGTTTCCCGTGCTGCCAACCGCATCTTTGTCGGTGGTTCCCCCATGGCCTTCCTCTCCCGTCCCCAAACTGAAGAAGCCCCCCAATTCACCACTGGGGCAAGGGGCGAAGCCATTGACATGAAAGAAGCTATGAAGTTGGGAACCGCAACCTATGTGGACACCCGTGGTGGATTCCTAGAGGGCTTGCGCTCCGTCTTTAGTGCCTCTGGTGGTGGTGCACCCGTGGGCTTCAAGCCGATCAACATTGCCCGCTATGGCCCTGCCCGCATGGAAAAATCCCTGCGCGACTTGGATTGGTTCCTCCGCTATACCACCTATGCCATTGTGGCTGGCGATCCCAACATTCTGGCGGTGAATACGCGCGGCTTGCGAGAAATTATTGAGGCTGCTTGCTCCACTGATGCCACCATTGCTGCCCTACAGGAAATGCGGCGGGCGGCTCTTAGCTACTTTGAAAAAGACGCTGAAGCCAAGGGCATTGTGGAAACCTACTTTGAAGTTCTGATCAACGAATTTATTGCCCCTGCCCCCTCCGATAAAGTGCGGCAGCGCAACTCCACGGATCTTCAAGGTCTGCAACTACCCCAGATTTACTTCAATGCCGCCGAACGCCGTCCCAAATTTGTGATGAAGCCGGGGCTATCCGCTGCCGAGAAAAACGAAGTGGTCAAAGCCGCCTATCGGCAAATCTTTGAACGCGACATCTCCCGTGCCTACGGCTTGGGCATCTCTGACCTAGAATCCAAGGTGAAAAATGGCTCCATCTCCATGAAGGAGTTCATCCGCCAACTGGCCAAATCGCCCCTCTATCGCAAAAACTTCTACGAACCCTATATCAACAGCCGTGCTCTCGAACTGGCCTTCCGCCATATTTTGGGTCGTGGGCCTTCGAGCCGTGAGGAAGTGCAAACCTACTTTGCCATTATTTCCAAAGGGGGTCTTCCAGCCTTAGTGGATGCCCTTGTGGATTCCAAGGAATACAGCGACTACTTTGGCGAAGAGACGGTGCCCTATCTGCGGGGTCTGGGGCAAGAGGCTCAAGAGTGCCGCAACTGGGGTGCCCAACAGGATCTCTTCAAGTACAGTGCTCCCTTCCGTAAAGTCCCGCAATTCATCACCACCTTTGCCGCTCAGGATCAGCCGCTGCCGGATCAACACCCCTACGGTGCGGGCAACGATCCCTTGGAAATTCAGTTTGGCGCCATCTTCCCGAAAGAGAAGAAAAATCCCAATGCTCGCCCCCAACCCTTCAACAAAGACACCCGCCGCATTCTCATTACGCGCGGGCCAGGGATCAACAATCAGGTGAGCAATCCCGCAGCGCGTGGGGTCGCCCCCGGCAGCCTAGGGCCAAAAGTCTTCAAACTGGATCAGCTGCCCAGCATCAATGCCCGCATTGGCAAACGCTCGATCGCCACGGGCGGCGACAGTGTCAAATTTGCTGAAAGTTCGACCCAGCGGGTGATTCGTGCCGCTTATCTGCAAGTCTTTGGCCGCGATGTCTATGAAGGGCAGCGCCAAAAAGTGGCCGAGATCAAACTGGAAAATGGTGAAATCTCTGTGCGTGAATTTGTGCGGATTTTGGCCAAGTCAAACCTCTTCCGCAGCCTCTACTGGACACCGCTGTACGTCACGAAGGCGATTGAATATATTCACCGTCGCCTCTTGGGTCGTCCCACCTATGGTCGCCAAGAGATGAATGCCTACTTCGACATTGCCTCGAAGAAAGGTCTCTATGGCTTGGTGGATGCGATCATTGACAGCCAAGAGTACAGCGAAGCCTTTGGCGAAGATACGGTTCCCTACGAGCGCTACATTACGCCCCAAGGTTTGGCTCTGCGATCGCTCCGCGCTGGCACGATTGGTGAAACTGGCGTACCCCCTGAAAAAGAAGAAACACCTCGCTTTGTCGAACTGGGGGCGGTGACCGAACTGCGAACCGAGCCAGCAATTGAATTCCGTGCCAATCAAGGGGTGAGCAAGCGCCGCGACCAAACCAAGGTCTTTAAGCTCACGGATCTCAATGACAAGCAAAATCTGCAACTAGTGATTCAGGCGGCCTATCGTCAGGTCTTTGAGCGGGATGTGGCGCCCTACATTGTCCGCGATGAATTTACCGCCCTTGAATCGAAGCTCAGCAACGGCGAGATCACCCTCAAGGAGTTTATCGAGGGCTTGGGTTGCTCGGAACTCTATCAGAAGGAGTTCTACACCCCCTACCCCAACACCAAGGTGATCGAACTGGGCACCAAGCACTTCTTGGGTCGGGCGCCCCTTGATCAAGCGGAAATTCGCCGCTACAACCAAATTCTTGCCACCCAAGGCTTAAAGGCCTTTGTCCAAGCCCTTGTCAGTAGTGCTGAATACGCTGAAGCCTTTGGTGAAGATACGGTGCCCTATCGTCGCTTCCCCACCCTGCCGGCGGCCAACTTCCCCAACACTGAGAAATTGCACAATCAACTCACAAAGCAAAGTGATGCGATTGTCGTGCCCAGCTTCGCACCTGTGAAACCTCGCCTCGATAACACGAAGCTGCCGCTCCTCAGTCGGGCGATCGCCGAGCAAGAGGCCAAAGCGCGTCAAGCGGATCCCAGCAAACCCCGCTTTATCGAATTGGGACGCTCCTTCCGCAATGGCGATGGTCAATCAGTGGAAGTGGGGGTCGGTACCAGCCGCCGCCGTCCTGCTCGCATTTTCCGCATGACCGTGGGTGCCCCTAGTGCTGAAGTGGAACTGCTGATCAATGCCATCTACTGCCAAGTGATGGATGTCTTCAGTGGCCAAGTGCCCAGCCAGTTCCGGCGCCCTGATCTCGAGAGCCGCCTGCGCAACGGTGAAATTACCGTCCGCGAGTTTGTGCGTACCTTGGCCAGCTCGGAGATCTATCGCAACCGCTTCTACACCCCCTATCCCAACACCAAGGTGATTGAATTCCTCTTCCGTCACCTCCTCGGTCGCGCCCCGGCCACCCAAGCGGAAATTCGCCAATACAACAAAATCTTGGCGGATCAAGGCCTCAAGGCTGCTGTCGAAACGATGGTGAATAGCCCTGAGTACAGCCGCTACTTTGGCGAAGATGTCGTGCCCTACAAACGCTTCCCCACCCTGCCAGCGGGCAACTACATTGGCAGTGTCAAGGCCGATGCCGACTTGGTCAAGCAATCTTGGTCAAGCCTCTCGCCCTCGTTGGTGGGGATTCAGCCAAGCCACCGCGACTAGGGAACGCTGCCACTAACCACTGGTGAATCAATACACTAGCGGATGCTCTTGCAGGAGTGTCCGCTTTTTTTCTCGACAAGACCACGTTAAAATATCTTAAAGATTTTCAATTCTGAAAAATCGGCAAAATCCTGTCCTAGTGAGGGCTGGGAGTCTTTCTATAGCCAGTAAAAAAATGATAGAGTACAAAAAATTCACATTTTAATTTCTATCCATTACTGTCCTCATTGAGTAGGAGTGTCCGTTACTTTGGAGAGCCACAAAGAAAAGATACTCGTTGTTGATGATGAAGCGAGTATTCGCCGCATTTTAGAAACTCGGCTGTCAATGATTGGCTATACCGTCGTCACTGCTGCCGATGGCGAGGAAGCCCTGACCACATTTCGGCAGGAGCAGCCAGATTTAGTAGTGCTTGACGTGATGATGCCCAAACTAGATGGCTATGGCGTCTGTCAAGAACTGCGCAAAGAATCCGATGTCCCCATTATTATGCTCACTGCCCTTGGTGATGTCGCCGATCGCATTACGGGGCTGGAACTGGGCGCCGATGATTATGTGGTCAAGCCCTTTTCCCCCAAGGAGTTGGAAGCCCGCATTCGCTCGGTGCTGCGACGCATTGAGAAAACCAGCACCTCTGGTATCCCTAGCTCTGGGGTGATTCAGGTGGGCAATATTCGCATTGATACCAACAAGCGCCAAGTCTATAAAGGGGATGAGCGCATTCGCCTCACGGGTATGGAATTTATGCTCTTGGAATTGCTGGTGGGTCGCTCGGGGGAACCCTTCTCACGGGGAGAAATTCTCGAGCAGGTGTGGGGCTACACGCCAGAACGCCATGTGGATACGCGGGTGGTGGATGTCCACATTTCCCGCTTGCGGGCTAAGCTAGAGGAAGACCCCAGTAATCCAGAATTAATTTTGACAGCACGGGGAACAGGCTATCTCTTTCAGCGAATTACTGAACCGGGAGAAGCAAGCAACAAAAATTCCTAACTGGCTTGAGGGTGAGCCATGCTTCAAAAACGCTGGCGCTGGTCAGAAGCTGTGGGTCTAGGTCTGACGGTTGTGGCCTTGAGCATTATTGCCTTTATGCAGCAGGATGCCCTGCGTCAGTTACAGGTTCAAACGGCAGAACAATTCACCGATGCCGAATATGAGCGCCAGAATGCCCAAACCATTACTCAAATGCGGCTTTTGGCAAATCTCCCTTCCTTTGGTTTTGACAATTTAGTTGCCGATTGGGCGTTTTTGCAATTTTTGCAGTTTTTTGGTGATTCCGCTGCCCGCCAAGTCACGGGTTACGACGATGCACCTGCTTTCTTTGAGGTGATTATCGCTAAAGACCCCCGCTTTGCCCCAACCTATCCCTATCTCTCGACGGCAATTACGGTGTATGCAGGACAGCCGCAAACCTCTGTGGCTTTGATGGATCGGGGTCTGGCAGCGATGGATCCCGCCTATCAACCGACAGCTTACTTGGCATGGGTATTTCGGGCGATGGATGAATTGCTCTTTTTGGGCAAGGGGCGAGCGGCAGCAGAGTCCTACGATCGCGCAGCGGCTTGGGCAGAAATGAATCCAGATCCACAAGTCCGCGCCGCAGCAGAGTATTATCGCTCGTTGGCACAAACCCTACGGCGGGATCCCGATAGTCGGATGGCGCAGATCAATGCTTGGATTTGGGCACTGGTGAATGCGGTCAGCGATCGCTCGCGGCAAACGGCGATAGAGAATATTGAACGCCTTGGGGGCAAGGTCTCACGGCTCCCCGATGGCACTTGGCAAATTCGCCATCCTGAAGATCTGCGGTAACGCCTGTGGAACGCACGATTGCCGAAATCAATGAAAAGATTACAGCAGGTAAAGCCACCGTTTGGACATTGGCAGAACTCAAAGCCCGCCTTGAAAGTCTGAGCATTGCGGAAGCAACCCGCCAAGTGGATGTGGTGACAACGGGTACCTTTGAACCCATGGAGTCCTCTGGGGCGATCCTTAACTTAGGCCCGACGGATCCGCCGATTAAACTGCGGCAGTGCTGGCTCGATGGCATTCCCGCCTATAGTGGTTTTGGCGCCGTCGATCTGTACTTGGGGGCAGCCCAATCCCTTGATCCCAATTCCGAAGCGGGCGAAGCCGACAGTCTGCGGGAGCGAGGGGGTGGCCATGTCATTGCCGATTTGATTGCAGGTAAAGCCATTCCCCTACGGGCAGTGGGCTATGTCACGGATTGTTATCCCCGCGCCAGTTTAGAAACGGTGATTAGCAAAGAGACGATCAATCAGTTCTATCTCTATAACCCCCGCAATCTTTATCAAAATTTTATTGTCGGTGTCAATGGTGGCGATCGCCCGCTCTATACCTACCTTGGTCCGCTGCAACCGCAACTGGGGAATGCCGTCTATGCCTGTGGCGGCGCCCTCTCACCTTTATTGAATGATCCCTACTTGCGACTGGTGGGGATTGGCACGCGCATTTTCCTCGGCGGCGGCATTGGTTATGTGGCGTGGGAAGGCACTCAACACTTCCCCTTGCAAAAACGGTTGGCCAACGACATCCCCATTGGTCCAGCGGCCACCCTTGCCCTGATTGGTGATGCCAAACAGATGGATCCCTTTTGGGTGCGCGGTTGCTATTTCAAGCACTATGGAGCGTCCCTGATGCTGGGGGTGGGGGTTCCGCTGCCGGTGTTGGATCAAGAGGTCATTGCCCGCTGTGCCATTCGCGATGAAGACGTGGTTGCCCCAGTTATTGACTTTTCAATTCCCCGCCGCGTGCGTCCCACCTTTGGCATGGTCAACTATGCTCAACTCAAGTCAGGCAAAATCAAGATTGAAGGCAAAACTGTGCGCACCGCTCCCCTGACGAGTCTTTACTTTAGTCAGCGCATTGCCGAAGTCCTCAAAGACTGGATCCACAGTGGTCGTTTTACCCTCACAGAACCCGTTGCCCCCCTGCCGCGCGATCGCGCCTTTCTGCCACAGCAACCTTGGATGCCCGCTGCCAGTGATGATTAATGACATTAATAACTTTTGGCGGGTAGCAACCCTCCTTTCGCTATAATGACCAATAGTTCAACCACCTTGGCCTTGGCAATTCTCCAGTCCCCGACCGAGTGATTCAGGCCACTGCTGAACGCTTGCCGATGGGTGTTTAATAAAAATATAGGGTTCTGGATTCCAGCGATCGCGGACAGACGAAAAGTTGCATCCTTCACTCACTTAATTCCGTCATGCGTATGATTACGGTTGTTGTATGTTCTAGTTGTGTGTCAGTCTCAGCGTTAGGGTAGAGGTCAAGGGCTGTGCAGTATCTCGCCGAGGTGATTAAAAAAACGGGTTTCATGGGGACGAAATCCGAGTTGAAGTTGTTGATGCGTGAGCAGTCGGGCTACTGGCACCCTGTCCCCCAAAACGAAGAAACCATTCCCTTTGACAACAGTCGTGACTACGGCAATGGTGTGTTGGTCTTTGTAGAAATGGCCGCCAACCGCCAGATTCAAAACGTGGATGAAGCAACGCGCCGTCTCACCGGTATCTTGCACGGCTTCACACGGATGCGTGAGCGGTTCCAAAGTCAAGAGGAAGAAATTGAGGGCTGGAAGCAATCCCTCTCCTATCAGGCGGAAGCTCTCAATCAACGGGAACAGGAATTTGAGCAGCGCAGAGAAGAACTCCAAGAACTAGAGGCGCAATTGGCCGGCGCTGAAGAGCAACTAGCACAACTCAACAAATTGCGAGAAGAATTGACCGTCGAGGAACAGCGGATTCAATCAGAGCGCCAAGCCCTTGAAAATTTACGCCACCAAGTGCACCAAGAGCAGCAGCGCTGGGAACAACTTAAATCAAGCCACAGCGTTGGCCTATCCCCAGAGCAAATTCGCCAAGTGGACTCGATTTTGCAGCAGTTGGCAGAGACCCTCAACAGTGGTGGGCGTCCTCAAATCGCGGAATGTTTTCAAATTTTAGACCAGCAGCAAGCCTTGCTGAGTCAATACTGGCAGCAACTAGAGCAACTGGAGCAGGAGCTGAGTCAACGGCAAGCTGCCCTAGAGGAACAACTGCAAGCCTTCCATGCAAAGGAGGAGACGTGGCGCACCGCTCAAGAACAATTTTGGCAAGACAGTCGAGCGATCGCCCTGCAGGAGGAACTCTGCCGCTACAAACAGTCCGTGCTTGAAAAAGAACGTCACCTCCTTGCCCAACAGGAGGAAATGATCCAGCAAATGCGCCAAGCCATGGTCAGTGATCTCACAGAGGCAGTGGATGTGAATGCCCTGATGAAAATGCCCATGGAGGAACTCGAAAAAGAAGTCGCCAACCGCGGTAATGACCTCAAACGTGCCTCTGCCTTTGTCAACGATCAAGAAGAAGAGCTAAAAATGGCTCTGGAGTCCTTGGCAGAACTGGAGCAAAAAGTCAAAGCAGCCAGTGATTTCGATCGCCTGCAACTGGCAGGAGAACTGGAGGACGAACGCCAGCGCTGTAATCTGCTCAATCAGGCGCTTGAAGGACAGCGGCAAAATATCCGTGAAAAAGAAGCGATCTACAAAATTCACAAACAAGTGCTAGAGGCGCGCAAAGATCCCGCCTCCCAACAGGGCATTAGCCTCATTCCCATCCTCAGTGAACTGGAGCGCCAGTTTCAAGAGTACAGTGTGGCTGTCAATCAACTCGCGGAAGAATTGCAGCAGGCCTATACTGATCTCGAAAGTCTGCGCCACGACCTTGAAGAGCGCCGCAAACTGCAACAGCAGCAAAAAGATCAACTCAGTCAAGAAGAACAGGCACTGATTGAAGAGCAACGGTTACTCGCTGCCAAGCGCGGCCAAGCGAATCTGCTGCGGGAGATTTTACAGCCCGTTCAAGATCGCCTCAATCACCTGCGCCAAGGCCTAGAGGGACTAAACCAAAATATCCTCAATGGCCGTCCCAGTGCTCTCATTTCTGAATTGCAGCAGGTCGTCATGAATCTAGGGCAGGGGGCTTAGTCGCTAATTGCGCTGCCGCATCGCGTCTCGGACTTTGGTTTCCCCTGCGCGGTTATTTTGCTCACGGTACAGTTTCAAAGCCACTTGATAGGCACTGCGAGCCTCCTGCCGCCGCCCTTGCGCTGCCAAGGCTTTGCCCAAGCGGTAAAATCCTTCGGGATCTCTAGGGTTGATCTGCGTGGCTTGACGATAAATGGCCGCCGCTTCAAGGGGGTTGTTCTGCTGCATTAACAACTCGCCAAAGCTAAAGTAGGTGGCTAGCCGTTCGGGTTGCAAAGTGATTAGGCGGCGATAGGTTTGAATGGCTCGCTCGGTTTGATTCGCCGCAACGGCCAGTTCTGCCACCTGTTGTAGCAGATCCGCATCCCGCTGACCCAAGTTAGCCGCGCGATCAATCGCTTGCCAGCCATTGCTAGGATCGCCGGCGGCCAGAAGTGCCATCCCCAAGTTGAGTTGAATCGAGGCATTGCTAGGGGCAAGGGCTGCCGCCTGTTGCAGACTACTGAGGGCTTCAGGAATATTGCGTTGTTGGAGCAGCAAAACGCCTAATCCCTTTTGAGCCGCCCAATTGCGGGGGTCAAGACTGAGGGCGGAGCGGTAGGCCTGTATAGCGCCTTGGGGATCCCCCATGCGGGCGAGAATCACCGCCAGTCCTTCGTAGGATTGGGCATTACGGTTATTCAGGCGAATGGCTTGGCGGTAGGCGGCAGCAGCCCCGTGGTTTTCCCCCATCATCCCCAGACTGTAGCCGAGGGCATAGTAAAAATCAGCGTTTTGTTGATCCAGCTCAATAGCGCGTTGGTAGGCACGGGCGGCTTCGGCAAATTGTCCCTGCTGGGCATAGAGGTAGCCAATGGCAGAATGCACGCGGGGATTACGGCTCTCGCTCTGGAGCAGTTGCTGATAAATGGCCAAGGCTTGGGCATAGTTTCCTGCTTCCACTAGCCGTCGCCCTTCTTGCATCAGCGTGCTGACTTGGCTATTGGCGTGTACTGGCGATGCCATCCAAAGGCCAAGACTGGCAATACTAGCCCACAAAAGGGAATTGAAGCGCATCGTGAGTGAGTCCTCCTCGCAAACGTTAACCCCAACTTAACGGTTGTTTACAGCTCTCTTAAGAGATACTGCAAATTCCGCCAAGGGCGATCGCCAAGGGTTAAGAGATCTAGTTAAGGCAAACTAAGGCTCTATTCTGGACAATTTTGACCCGAATGGCAAATCAAAAGGTAGGTGTGTGATGGCGAGACGATGCAACATTGCCCTTGTGGGCAGCTACAACAGTGGCAAAACAACCCTTGCAGAAAGCATTTTGCGCCTTACCCACGCCACGAGCAGTAAGGCCAGTAGTCTTCTAGATACCAGCCCTGAGGCTCGCGATCGCCAAATGGGGGTGGAACTGAATGTCGTTCATATCCAGTATGGGGACTTGGAGCTGACGCTTCTCGACTGTCCCGGCTCGGTGGAATTGCTGCAAGAAACCCTCAATGCCCTCGTGGGGGTGGATATGGCAATCGTTGTCTGTGAACCCCTTAGCGATCGCGCCTTTACCCTAACCCCCCTGTTCAAATTCCTCGATGACTGGCAGATTCCCCATATTCTTTTTGTCAACAAGATGGAGCGCGCCCATGACCCCTACATGGAGATCCTCGCGGCCTATCGCCAAGTTTCCAGTCGCCCCTTGGTACCCCACCAGTACCCCATTTGGCAGGGGGATGATCTCTTGGGCTACATTGACTTGGTGACGGAGCAGGCCTATCACTATCATGCGGGGGCAGCGGCGGATTTAGTTCCCTTTCCTTCGGAATTACAAGCCGTTGAACAGGCGGCGCGGGCGGAGCTACTGGAGGCTCTAGCCAACTATGATGACCACCTTTTGGAAGAACTCCTTGAGGATATTGCGCCGCCAGAAAGTGAAATCATGGCGGATCTGCGCTGGGAGTTGGGAGCCGATTTAATTGTGCCCGTCTTTTTTGGCAGTGCGCAAACGGACTACGGTGTGCGCCCCCTATTGGCAGCCCTTGATCGCGAAGCACCCGATGCCACAGAAACTGCTGCCCATCGCCAGATCAATGGTGAGGAACCCCTCGCCCAAGTACTGAAGACCTTCTATCTACCCCAAGGAGGCGGCAAGCTCTCCCTCGTTCGGGTCTGGCAGGGTACCTTGACCGATGGTATGAGCTTGAATGGGGTGCGTGTGGGTGGTATCTACCGTGCCCAAGGTACACAACTGGAATCCTTGGGACAAGCCACAGCGGGGGACATCGTTCTCTTGGCGCGCCTAGAGGGCATTCGTACGGGTGAGACCCTCAGTATCAATGGTCAGGCGGTGCCTTTGCCCTGTGCCCCCCAACTAGAACCCGTCTATGCCTTGGCCATTACCCCCAGTAAACGCAGTGATGAGGTGAAGCTCACCAGCGCGCTGCAAAAACTCCTTGAGGAAGATCCGGCGCTGCGCTGGGAACAGCATGGCGATACCCATGAAATTATTCTCTGGGGACAGGGTGACATTCACTTGCAGATTGCCCTTGATCGCCTGCGCCGCAAATATAACCTACCGATGCAAACCCATCTCCCCCAAGTCCCCTACAAGGAAACCATTCGCCGCAGCACGAAAAACAGTCATGGCCGCTATAAACATCAAACCGGTGGCCACGGCCAGTTTGGCGATGTGTACCTCGATATTGCTCCCCTAGAACGCGGCAGCGGCTTTCAATTTAGTGAAACCATTGTCGGCGGCGTTGTGCCCAAGCAATATATCCCCGGTGTCGAGCAAGGGGTGCGGGAATTTCTCAACCAAGGACCGTTGGGATTTCCGATCGTGGATGTGGCGGTGACCCTCACCAATGGCTCCTATCACTCCGTGGATAGCTCTGAGCAGGCCTTTCGCCAAGCGGCTCGCCTCGCCATGCAAGCGGGAATTCCCCAGTGTGAACCGCAACTCCTAGAACCCATCATGGCAGTCCAAGTGTGGATGCCCCAAGCTTTTACGGCTAAGGTGATGCAGGCGTTGACGGGGCGGCGCGGTCAGGTTTTGGGCTACAGCAATAAGGAGGGTTGGCCCGGCTGGGAACAGATTGAGGCTTATTTACCCCAAGCAGAAATGCATGACTTTGTGGTGGAGTTGCGATCGCTGACAATGGGCACAGGTGGCTTCCATTGGCAATTTGACCATCTTCAAGAAGTACCGGAGAAACTGGCCGCGACGATTGTCCAGCGCCACAAAAAAGCCTAGGCCACCAGTTGAGCCGCCTTGGCCTGCAATTCCTGCAGTCGTGTGGCCATAATCTGCTGAATCTGCGCCTCCTGCTGGCGATCGCTCGCATCCAGATCATCAGCCACGGTACCGGGAGCGGCTTGGAATTTCTTGAGTTGACGGTCAAAGAAACTATTGGGAAAGCGGCGGTACTCAACGGTCTGCTGCTGGAGGCGGGCAGTGTGGCAAAACTGGTGCAGCCAATGGGCATAGGCCACATCCTCAGCCCCATAGCGAAATTGGCGAAACACCTCCTCTTCGGGAAAGCCGCCAATAAACTCATGGACTTCGCGGCGCACGGCGAGATTGAGCACCAGCGTTTGCTCGAGACTCCTGTGCCAGTAGGGGTGCAGGCGATCGCGACAATAGACCCCTGTGCGTACCGCCCCAAAATACGCTGGGGCATAGGGTGCTGGTAAAGGCTGATTCAACACCGATAGGGCTAAAAACAGATGCTCAGGGCGGTAGAGATCATCGGCATCACAGAAAAAAATCACCTCCCCTTTGGCCAAGCGCACCCCCATGTTCCGCGCTGCCGCAATACCCATATTCGTCGGCAAGCCCACCAATTGTAGGGGCACTACATCCGGCCACTGGGCAGTTGCTACATCACAGGTGTGATCCGTAGAGCCATCGCTCACAAGGATCAATTCCCCCGCAGTGGCGTAGGGGAAGTGCTGTTGGAGGTAGCGGCAACTGGCGGCAATGCTCTCAAGGGTTTCCCGAAAGACCGTTTCTCCCCGCTGGGTCACCACATTGTAGGCGGGCATCACAATCGAGAAGGAACGTAGGCCAGCAAGTTCCACAGCAAGTCCCTCAGTCACTCGCCCTCATTTTCTCCCTAGGAGCGGCTGCGATGCAAAAATTTCCCAAGGTGTTGACAAACGCTCAGGGCATTCGCTACATTAACTAATGCTGAGTCTTGCCCCCATCGTCTAGAGGCCTAGGACACCTCCCTTTCACGGAGGCGACGGGGATTCGAATTCCCCTGGGGGTATCCTCCACTGGCAACCTCAACGTGAACGGTCGATATTTGATTCGCCGCTCCCCTGCCAAAGTGCCACAATACGGAAAGTAGTGCAGGAGACAAAGGATGGACTGGGCAACGCGGGTGATGCGGGTCACGCCGTCGGTAACGCTGGCGATTGATGCCAAAGCCAAGGCAATGCGCGCAGCGGGAGAGGATATCTGTAGCTTTAGTGCGGGCGAACCCGACTTTGACACCCCTGCCCACATTCGTGAGGCGGCAAAAACAGCGCTCGATCAAGGCAAAACCCGCTATGGTTCGGCGGCAGGGGAACCGGCCTTGCGGCAGGCGATCGCCACCAAGCTCAACAACGACAACCACCTGCCCTATCGTGCTGAAAATATTCTCGTCACCAATGGCGGCAAGCAGGCGCTCTTTAACCTGATGCTAGCCCTAATCAATCCCGGCGATGAGGTGATTATTCCTGCCCCCTACTGGGTGAGCTATCCAGAAATGGTGCACTTGGCTAGTGGCACGCCGGTGATTGTGACAACCACTGCGGAAACCGGCTATCGGATTACCCCTGCCCAGCTAGAGGATGCCATTACCCCCAAAACACGGCTCTTTGTCCTCAACTCCCCCAGCAACCCCACGGGCATGGTCTATACCCCCGAGGAAATTCGCGAACTAGCGGCAGTGATTGTGCGGCATCAACTGTGGGTGGTCTCCGATGAGATTTACGAGAAGATTCTCTACGATGGGGCTGAACACCTGAGCATCGGTGCTGTCAGTGAGGCGGCCTTTGAGCGAACCATTGTCTGTAGTGGCTTTGCCAAGGCCTATGCGATGACGGGTTGGCGTGTGGGCTATTTGGCAGGGGCAACCGATGTGATTAAAGTCGCCACGAAAATTCAGAGCCACAGCACCTCAAATGTCTGTACGTTTGCCCAATACGGTGCCCTTGCGGCTCTAGAGGGAAGTCAAGCCTGTGTGGCCGAGATGGTGGCCGCCTTCCGCGATCGCCGTGCCTGTATGTATGAACGCATTTCTGAGATTCCTCGCCTGCGCTGTCTCAAACCCCAAGGCGCCTTTTATCTCTTTGTGGATATTAGCGAAACGGGTTTAAGTTCCGTAGAGTTTTGCGATCGCCTGCTGGAGGAAGAAAAGGTGGCCACAATTCCCGGTAAAGCCTTTGGCATGGATGATCACATTCGCCTCTCCTACGCCACGGATTTGGCCACCATTGAAAAAGGCCTGACGCGACTGGCAAAATTTGTCGAGCGGCTCTAAATCCACAACCGCGCCATCGGTAGGAGAAACCCCGGCATCACCTCGCTGCAATCAACGACCTGGGGGGCGTCTAAAACAACCACGTCCTCTTGGGGACGATAGAGTTCTACTTGGCGGTCTTGGGAATTGATCAGCAGCCCCAAGCGCACCCCCAGTCGCCGATACTCCTGCATTTTGGCGCGTAAGCGGTCAATCGCATCCGAGGGCGATCGCAACTCAGCAACGAAATCCGGCACGATAGGGATAAAGCCCGTCAGATCAACGCCCTCTAGGCGGTGGCTAGCAATCCAAGAGACATCTGGGGAGAGTTTGCCGCCCCCCAAAGCTGTAAAGTCATAGCCCGTTGAGGAATCAAAGGCACGCCCCAGTTGCGTTTGCCGGTTCCAAAGCCCCACTTCCACAATCAGCTCAAAATTTTGGGCACCCGTTTGCCCCCCCGTTGGCGGCATGACAATCAATTCTCCAGCCTGGGTCAATTCTAGGCGCAGATCAGGATTATCGCGGCAGAGCTGATCAAACTGCTCTGGGGTCACCTGCACCGTTGCATTGCGGACATTGAGCAGCAGCGGCGAGCTGTCCACGGGTGTTGTAGAAGTCATAACGGTTGATTTAAGCCGAATAACTTGATCCTAGCGAAGGCAACTTAGAGGTGGTCTTTCACATATTTCCACGCTAGTTTGGCTGCACCGACGATGCCCGCATGATTGCCAAGGGTGGCTCGCAAACAGTGGAGGTTATTGCGGGAGGTGGGCAGCACCCGCTCTTCCAATTCAGCAATCATCGAGGGAAAAAAGAGGTCACTGGCGGCACTAATCCCCCCACCAATAATCACTGCTTCGGGGGTGAGGACATATATAAGGCTCGCAATGCCAGCGGCTAATTCACGGCCATAGGTTTGCCAGAGGGCGATCGCCTCAGGGTCGCCATTGTTGGCTCGCTCTGCCATCTCATGGGGTTCACAGCCCCAGCGTCGCCGCAGGGCTTGGGCGGAAACATGTTGCTCAAGGGAACCGCGATTGCCACTGTTGCAGGGAGGTCCGTTGTAGTCGAGGGTAATCAGCCCCAACTCGCCGGCAGCACCATCCCGACCGACAAAGAGATCGCCATTGAGGATAATCGCACCGCCGACCCCCGTCCCCAAGGTCAGCAAAATTAAATCCTTGAACTGACTCCCCGCCCCTAGCCATGCTTCTCCAAGGCCAGCACAGTTGGCATCGTTACCAATCACGGTGGGTTTGCCCGTCAGATGTTCGAGGCTGTCGCTAATGGGCACTTCGTACCAGTCAAGGTTAATGGCACGGCGGGCAATACGACCAGTGGCATCCACAGGCCCCGGTATGCCCATCCCGATCGCCAACGCCCGATCCTCACCATCCAGTTCTTTAATCCCCTGCACAATCGCTCTAATCACCCGCTCTGGAAAGGGAGGCTGAGGGGTCGGCAACGTTAGGGTATTGAGGCAATCCCCCTTGGGACTAAAGCGCCCCATTTTGATGGCAGTGCCACCAAGATCAACACCAATCACGTAGGGTTCACTCACAGAGATTTTGTCAGTCTCAATTGCAGGCGATCGCGGGCATCGTCGCCCAGTTGAATCGTCACATCCGATGCTAGCACACCCGTACTCTCCACCCGCACTTCCCCAAATCCCAGCAATAACTGCACCCGACGCGCTGCCGCCAAATCCCCCTGCTGCGCAATGATGCGCGTAATCGGCATCGGTTGGGGTAATGGCTCTGCCACCAAAGGATCAGGGTAACCCGCGGTTTGCAGTTGCTCACTCAGACGCATGACCACTGATTCTGGCAGGGTGGTATTTTGAATCGCAATCCGCACTTGGGCAGGGGGGGGCAGACCTGTCTCGCGCGGATCAGCAGTAGGGGTGTCGCGGAAATAGTGATCCGTTAGCCAAGCAATCCGTTGGTAATTGGGCAACCAATAGCTCACTTCCACTTCATCGGTGCTGCCATTAAAGTTCCCCGGCAGCATCAGAAACTCCACCCGCGATCGCGGCAAGCTAGTGAGGAATTGCCCCAAGCTCATCAGTTCCTCAACCGTTAAGTTGGTATCCAAGTTTTCGCGAATAATACTGAGAAGCTGGGGGGTACGGGCAAGGGTTTCGGGGCGAGCCGTTTGCTCCATTAGTGCCCGCAAAAACATCTGTTGTCGCTGCACGCGGCCAATATCGCCAAGGGCATCGTAGCGAAAGCGCAGAAATTGTAGGGCTTGGTTGCCATTCAGGTGTTGTCGTCCGGACTGCAAATCAATGTAGAGGCGCTGACTGTCATCCCGATAGCGCATGGCTATGGGTACATCCACTGTCACCCCCCCAAGGGCATCAATGAGTTTCTCAATGCCTTGAACGTTAATGCGCAAATAGCGATCGATGGGCACATCCCCCAACAGATCACTTACCGTTTCCGCCGCCAGTGCAGGCCCGCCGAGGGCATTGGCTTCGTTGATTTTGGCATCCCCCCGACCCGGAATGAAGGTGAGGGTATCGCGGGGAATTGACAGCACCACTAACCGTTGCTGCACTGGGTCAAAACGCACCAGTAGAAGTGAGTCCGATAGCCCCTCAACGGAATTCACTAGGGCATGGTAGGTAAGGTTGGGGTCCGGTGGTTCATCTAAGTCGGAGGTTAAGACCTTGGAGCCAATAAGCAGTAAATTCAAGGGTTGATGGAGCCTTGCCCCTGTCCAGCGATCGCCCCGTTGAAACACCTGCCACTCTCGACTGCTGAGCGATCGCTGCATGAGTGGTGTACTCTGACTCAATAGCCCCCACAGTGCCCCTAGGCTGCCGGAAATTAAGGCAACCCCTAGCCACAACACCAGTCGCCAAAATAAAACCCCTTCTTCAGGCGGAGCGGGTCGTCGTCGGCGTTGCCATCGAATAAACACTATTGCCTCGCCACACTAAAAATTCCCTTAAGCCTACCATATAGCCCTTATTCTCCTATGACGTACATCAAGCGTCTTCGATACGGAGTTTCACCCTTTGGAGTCTGTGCTATCCCCGTGAAAAGAACTGTCAACAAGTTGGCAAGATACAATACTCAAATATCCAACTCATACGCAACCGATTGCGGCCAAAATGCAATTTATTGACCTCGCCGAAATTCATGTCAAAGCTGGGAAGGGGGGCGACGGCATTATTGCCTTTCGCCGTGAAAAGTATGTACCTGCGGGAGGCCCCTCAGGGGGGAATGGCGGCAATGGTGGCTCGGTGATTCTCAAGGCAGTCTCCAATTTACAAACATTGCTGGACTTTCGCTATGCCCATGTCTTCAAAGCGGACAATGGCCAACGGGGCGGGCCGAATAACCGTACGGGTGCCTGTGGTGCGGATTTAGTGATTGAAGTGCCCTGTGGCACCATGGTTTGGGATGCGGAAACCGAGGAATTACTGGGCGACCTCACTACCCCTGGTCAAACGCTGCTGGTGGCTAAGGGGGGCAAAGGGGGTTTAGGGAATAAACACTTCCTGAGTAATCATCAACGGGCACCAGACTATGCCCTACCGGGGCTAGAGGGGGAAGAGCGGCATCTCCGGCTGGAACTCAAACTACTAGCGGAAGTGGGCATTATTGGCCTGCCCAATGCCGGTAAATCCACCCTAATTTCGGTGTTATCAGCAGCGCGACCGAAAATCGCCGATTATCCCTTTACAACCTTGGTGCCCAATTTAGGTGTGGTGCGCCAACCCAATGGTGATGGCACCGTGTTTGCTGATATTCCCGGTCTCATTGCCGGTGCCCATGCGGGTCTGGGGTTGGGGCATGAGTTTCTCCGCCATATTGAGCGTACCCGTCTGCTGCTGCACTTGATTGATGCCACGGCTGAGGATGTGGTGGCTGCTTACCAAACCATTCGCGATGAGCTAGTGGCTTATGGTCACGGCTTGGGCGATCGCCCGCAAATCATTGCCCTGAATAAAATTGATGCCCTAGAGGCTTCGCAAATTACGGCTATTCAAGAGACCCTCGCTGCCTATGCCGGTCAGCGGGTTTTTGCCATCTCTGCGGTGGCGCGTCAGGGGTTAGAGCTTCTCTTAGATGCCATTTGGCAGGAACTGGGGGTGAGCGTTTCCCATCAGTATTCTTGATTGTGACGGGTGCTGTTGAGGAACCACCGAGGAAAAAAATGAACACCAGAAGATGCCTTGTCCGGGGCGCGATCGCCCTTGGAAGTAGTCTGATTCTTAGTCTGTGTTCGCCAACTCTAGCCCAGCCATCCCCCCAGCAATTTCAGGAACTTGCCAATCAAATTGATCAACTGCGGGAACAAGGTAATGTGCAGGCTGCTATTCCCCTAGCAGAGCGCTTTGTGACCTTAGTGGAAAATACGCTGGGCAGCAACCATCCCTTTTTGGCAGCCAGTCTCAACGAATTGGCAAAGCTCCATGTTGAGCAGGGAAATTATGCAGCAGCACTCCCCCTCTATCAGCGGGCATTGGCCATCTATGAACGTACTGGAGGTTCCGAACAACTAGAAGTAGGCGTAACATTGAATAATTTGGCCAATCTCTATCGTGCCCAAGGGAACTATGATGCTGCGTTGCCAGTGTTTCAGCGGGCATTGGCGATCGCCGAAAAGACCCTAGGGTTCAATCATCCCGAAGTGGCGGTCATTCTCAATAACATCGGTCTCCTCTACACTGAGCAAAAAAAGAGTGCAGCCGCCCTGCCCTTGTATCAACGCGCCCTCAGGATCTTTGAGCAAACCCTTGGGGAGAAGAGTCCCTACGTGGCAACAACGCTGAACAACCTCGCAGCCCTGTATCGGGAACAAAAGAATTATGCTGACGCCTTGCCCTTGTACCAACGTGCCCTTCAGATTCGCGAACAAACGTTGCCCGCAGGTCACCCCGATATTGCTGCCAGCCTGAATAATTTAGCCACGCTCTATTTTGATCAGCGCAACTACGCAGCGGCACTGTCTCTCTATCAACGCACGCTGGCGATCGCCCAATCCCGCCTAGGAGACCTCCATCCCAACACTGCCATTGCTCTCGGCAACCTTGCTGCAGTTTATTGGCAACAGGGAGACTTGAAGCAAGCCCGTGCCCTACTGAACAATGTTCAAGAAATCGAAGAAAAGAACCTTACTCAAAATCTGGTCGTTGGCGCCGAGGATTACAAGCGTAGGTATCTGGCTACCTTTGAAGACACGACGAATGCCATTCTCACGCTGCACCTGCGGAGCCTGCCCCAAGATCCTGAGGCCACCGCCTTGGCCCTGACAACACTTTTGCGCCGCAAAGGGCGACTACTGGATTTTCTCAGCCAAAATCAGGCGCGGCTCCAACAGGAACTGTCTGCTGCAGACCAATCAAAGCTGCAGCAATTGATAACCCTGCGAACCACCCTTGCAAGGATGGCCTTTGCGGCAGCAGAACCCGTTGCTGCTTCCCAACTGCAGCAACTGCAGGCGCAGGCCGATGCCCTAGAGTCGGAGTTGAGTCTGCGCAGTGCTAGCTTTCGCGAACTCACTGAACCAGTGACCATTGCTGCTGTGCAACGGGCCATTCCTGCCAATGGGGTGCTGGTTGAGTTTGTGCGCTATCGCCCCTACGACTTTAGCAAGCGGCAGTTTAGTGAGCCGCGCTATGGGGTCTATGTGTTGCCGGCTAGCGGCCCACCCATAGGCAAAGACATTGGTTCTGCGGCCGAAATTGATGCCCAAATACGCCAAGTCCGTTTGCGGTTGGCTGACCCCCGTTTGCCTAAATCCGAAGTTCAGCGGCCAGCTCAGACTTTGGCAGCGCAGTTAATCACACCCATTCTGCCGTGGATTGGGGCGGCCACCCATTTGCTCATTGCCCCTGATGGTGAGCTCAACACCATTCCCTTTCAGACGCTTGTGGATGCCCAAGGGCGCTACTTGGTGGAGTCCTATCTCATTACCTTGCTCACCTCAGGACGAGAACTGTTGCGTTTGCAATCCCAATCAGAATCTGCTGCTGTGCCTTTGATTGTGGCTGACCCCAGTTTTGATCATTCCTTTGGCAATGCCTCTGCCGCTTCCCCGGCGGTGCGCTCCCTTGACTTGCGGGGGTTGGCCTTTGCTCCTTTGCCGGGGACGGCTCAAGAAGCCCAAGCCCTCAGGGCACTCCTGCCCCAAGCGCGGCTGTTGGTTCAAGGGGCGGCCACCGAAGCAGCGGTTAAGGCGGCGAAGTCCCCAAAAATTCTCCACTTGGCTACCCACGGCTTCTTTTTAGCCCCGTCAGGAAACAGGGACATTCTGGAAAACCCCCTTTTGCGTTCGGGTTTGGCCTTGGCGGGGTTTAACCAACGCCAGAGCGGTTCAGACGTGGAGGATGGGGTACTGACGGCCTTAGAGGTGACCGGTATGAACCTGAGGGGTACGGAGTTGGTGGTGCTCTCAGCCTGTGATACGGGACGGGGGGAGGTGGTGAATGGGGAGGGGGTCTATGGATTGCGGCGAGCGTTTACATTGGCTGGGGCGCGATCGCAGGTGAGTACCCTATGGAAAGTGGATGATCAAGTAACCCGCGATATGATGGTGGCCTTTTACCAAAATCTGCGCCGAGGCATGGGGCGCACAGAAGCCCTGCGGCAAGTCCAGCTTCAGCGACTCAAGGATGAATCCCCCTACTATTGGGCGGCGTTTGTTTCCAGTGGTGATTGGTCTCCCTTAGCATTGCCCCGATGACGATGGTTCGTGCCATTCAATACCGCCTTGCCCTGTGGTATGTGGGGGTAACGGCACTCCTACTCCTCATCTTTGCCACGGGGTTCTTTTTCTATGTGCGGGGAACCCTGATCGAGCGCATTGATGACACCCTCAGCCACGTTGTTGAGGTGGTGAGTCGTTCCCTGATTATTGACACGGGCACGGCGGAAGCCATTGATTGGCAAACCAGTTTAGGCAGTAGTCCCCTTGCGGCGCTGGAGGAGGATCACATTGACCTAGAGGGGTTTACTCCAGATCAGCAGTTGGCTTGGAGCACGTTTTCAGAACCCCTTGATCTGCCCTTGCATCTCAGTCGGACAGCAGAAACGGTGCAGGTGGGTGAGGATCGCTGGCTACGGCAGATGACGGTGGCCTTAGTGGTGGGCGATCGCCTACTGGGCTATTTGCGGGTCAGCCATCCTTGGTTCGAGGTGACCCAGCCGAGTCAAGCCCTGCTCTGGGATCTGTTGGTTGGTATCACAATTACGCTGACCCTAGTGAGTATTAGTGGTTGGTTCCTGTCACGGCTGGCGATCGCCCCCCTGCAGCAGTCCTATGCTTATTTGAAGCAATTTACCGCCGATGCTTCCCATGAATTGCGCAACCCCGTGGCCCTCATTCAAACCAATGTCCAAGTCGCCTTAGCCACTGCGGATCCGGAAACCCAACGCCAACAACTCCTAGTCATTGAACGCCTTAGTCGCCGCCTCAGTCGCTTAGTGGATGATTTGCTCTTTCTGACTCGCCAAGATAGCGGCATGATTCCCCTGCAGGCCCAGCCCTGTCACCTTGATGCTATTCTCCTAGGGGTGATTGAGGAGCAAACACCTCTGATCCAGCAAAAGCACCTACAACTGGCGTTGGAGCTTGCGGATCCCCAGACCGCGGAGACAGAGGCCTATCGCCTGTGGGGCAACCCCGATCATCTCAGCCGCTTGTTAACCAATATCCTCAGTAATGCCGTGCAATATACCCCTGCGGGGGGTCAGATTCAAGTGAGGTTGGATCAGCAGGGTAAATTCTACCGTGTCGTAATTGCTGATAATGGACCGGGGATTCCCGCCAGTGAACTGCCCCGCCTGTTTGATCGCTTTTATCGCCTTCAGGGCACAAAGTCCGAAGGGACGGGTTTAGGGCTGGCGATCGCCCAATCCATTGTCAAAGCCCACCGCGGTCAGATTCAGGTGACTAGCGAAGTCGGTCAAGGCACCTGCTTTACGATTCTGCTGCCAGCGGAAATAAAAGAGATCTAGATTGCTGGTACGATCATCGCCAGAGTTATCCCCAAATCAGCCAGTTTTGTTAGGATTGCCACCACTGTGGAAAAGAAATCGCGTTCGCTTGCCCATGTTGCCACCATTGTTGCCGTTGCAACGCTGTTGAGTAAAGTCGCGGGACTGGTTCGCCAGCAGGCGATCGCCGCCGAATTTGGTGTGGGCGCCGCAGTGGATGCCTACAGTTATGCCTATGTGATTCCGGGGTTTCTCTTTGTGCTCTTGGGGGGGATCAATGGTCCGTTCCACAGTTCGATCATCAGTGTGGTTCTCAAGCAACCGCCCGAAAAAGCCGCGCCCCTCGTGGAAACCATTACCACCGTTGTGGGTGCCCTATTACTGGTGCTGACCGCCATTTTGATGGTGCTGGCTGACCCCTTAATTCAACTCATTGCCCCCGGTGCCAGTCCAGAGATTCAAGCCTTAGCCGCAGAGCAGTTTCGGATTATGGCACCCTTGGCCGTGCTCTCGGGTTTGATTGGCATTGGCTTTGGTACCCTCAATGCTGCCGATCAGTACTGGTTGCCTTCCATTAGTCCCTTGCTGTCTAGTTTAGCGGTGATTATTGGCATTTGGTTTTTTGCCGATCAATTTGGCCCAGCAGTGCTCGCTTGGGGAACCCTAGCGGGAGGGGTACTGCAATGGCTTGTACAAATTCCTGCCCAATGGCAAGCCGGCATGGGTACATTGCGATTACGTTTTGATCTCAATCGTCCCGAGGTGCGGGAGTTAATTCAACTCATGGGGCCTGCCACCCTATCCTCGGGAATGCTCTTGATCAGCGTCTATATCAGTCTTTTCTTTGCCTCCCAGTTGCCTGTGGGGGCTGCGTCGGCCTTGAGTTACTCCCAACTGCTCTTTCTAACGCCCTTAGGGATTCTCTCCAATGTGATCCTTGTGCCCTATATGCCCATTTTTTCAAAGTTGGCACAACCAGAACATTGGCCGGATCTCAAGGAACGCATTCGCCAGAGTTTGGTACTCACTGCCTTGAGTATGATGCCCCTCGGTGGCATGATGGCAGCTTTGGCATTGCCGGCAGTGCGGGTGGTCTATGAGCGGCGTGCCTTTGATTTTCAGGCCTCCCAACTTGTGGCGGCGCTGCTGCTGGTCTATGCCGTTGGTATGTTTTTCTACCTTGCCCGCGATGTTATTGTGCGGGTCTTTTATGCCCTAGAGGATGGCCGCACACCCCTCTACATCACCCTCTGGGGATTGGGATTTAATGCCCTGTTTTGCTTTTTCTTTACCCAAGCCTTTGGCGCTGTTGGGTTGGCAATGGCCACGGTTGGGGTGAATACCGTATCGTTTATTGCCCTGACTTGGATTTTGCACCGTCGTTTGGGGGGGCTACCTTGGGGGGAGCTAATGGTGCCGTTGCTGGGAATTGCCCTAGCCAGTGTTCTCAGTGGTGCGGCAGGTTGGGGTGCCCTCAAAGGACTGGAATTGTTTTGGGGGCGGGAAGGCTTGGGGGTGCAACTGTTGCAGTTGGCGATCGCCGGCAGTGTCAGCCTGATTGTTTTTGCAGCAGCTATCTCGCCCCTAAATCTACCGGAGCTAGAGTTTTTCCTGAGCAAAGTACGGCGGTTTTTGCCCAAGCGATACCAGTCATAGATTGCATAGTATGCTAGTAGATCGGCCAATAACGAGCCGCGTTTTTTCTTCTCTCCGTTGCCTCTTATCCCATCTGCCTCTGCCGTGGAGTACACCATGAAAGTTGTTTGTTCACAATCAGTTCTCAGTAGTAAGCTCGCCCCCCTGAGTCGCGTTGCCCCGAGCAATCCGTCGCACCCGATTTTGGCGAATATTCTCCTGCAAGCTGAGGGTGGCCGCCTCGGACTCTCCGTCTTTGATCTCAGTTTGGGGATGCAAATCTGGCTGGATGCAGAGGTCAAGGTGCCGGGGGCAATTACTGTTTCTGCTAAGCTCTTTAGTGAGATGGTGTCGCGGATGCCCAATCGCGATATTGAGATTACGGCGGAAGATACGCGAGTGATCCTCGACTATGGCAGCGGTTTCTTTGAGATTCAGGGGATGAGTGCCGAGGAATTTCCTGCTCTGCCCACGTTAGAGGATGTGACACCTGTAACTTTGACCGCAGAGGCATTGCGGCGGGGACTTCAGGGGAGTTTGTTTGCGGCGAGCACTGATGAAACCAAGCAAATTCTCACCGGGTTGCATGTGACCTTTGAGGTCGATCGCCTTGAGTTTGCAGCGACCGATGGCCACCGCCTCGCCGTTACGCTGACTGAACAGCCTGTGCCGGAAGCCCTCTCGCCGATTACAATTCCCGCAAAATCCCTCAAGGATCTAGAGCGGCTGATGGCGAAACAAGACGGGGATGTAGCACTGCGCTGTGACCCGACTCAAGTGGTGTTTGATATTGGCAACGATGCTCGCATTACCAGCCGTCTGTTGGAGGGGCAGTATCCCAATTACCGCCAACTCATTCCCAAAACCTTTGCGCGCCAAGTCACGGTGGAGCGATCGGCCCTAGCAGATGCCCTAGAACGGGTGGCAATTCTTGCGGCTCAAAAGAATAACGTCGTCAAAATCAACATTGATGCTGAAGCCCAAGAACTCAAACTCTCGGCTGAGGCGCCGCAATTGGGAAGTGGTGAAGAGAATGTGCCGGCTCAGATTTCTGGGGAGTCGATGGAGGTGGCCTTCAATGTCAAATATCTTCTCGAAGGACTGAAGGTGATGAATAGTTCAGAGGTGCAACTGCAACTCAACGGCGAAACCCAGCCCGCGATCCTCCTCCCCCTTGGGGAAGCCCAGATGAAATACTTGGTGATGCCGATTCAAATTCGCAGTTAGCGCAGGAAATTGCTGGTGAGCCAAAAGGTGACGAAAACGCCAATGCCCACCAGTTGATCCACATTGAGGAAGACCCCCGGCAGACCAAGCTGGTAAATGCCCACGGCGATCACTGCGCCCACTATCAAGGCAAGGAGGGTGATCAAAAAGGCACGGCCAAGGCGTTGTTCTTTGCGTTGCAGCCACACGAGGTTAAAGCCAACCCCCAGTGACAGCACCAATGCCAAGGTATCGGGATTGGCCTGAGACAGCCCGATCGCCATCAGAACGGCATAGACCGTTGAGGTAATCGCGATGCCCCGCAGGTTGGGGGTGTCCAACTGTTGCTGCCACCACTGAAGGGCGGGATGATTCGCAATGCGATTGGGCTTAGCTGGCGCCGGTTCATTGAGTTGCTCAGCATAGCGAATGCGCTCAGGCACTTTGATTTTGCCCTCTTGGCGTTGCCGCAGCCGATCCATCAAAATGGCATCGTAGGCTGCTTCAATTTCGGTACGCTGCCGTTCATCCCCCGGATGAGCCGCTAATAGCGCATCCCGTGCTTCTTTAATCTGCTCGAAAGAAGCGTCTTCCGGCACTTGCAGCTTTTCGTAGGGGTTGTCACTCATGGCAAATTGATCTTTGTTCATTGGCCATTCTTACGGGCAGTATCAACAGCGGACTGAAGGCTACCCTACAGCTTAACGATGCTGCACCTTTCCAAGGAGCTAATTTTGCTCGTCCAGAGAGATGGCAGAGAAAAACGCTGTAGCACAATCGCCTTCCCTCAAATTCTAACTACTTCCTAGGGAAAACGAGAGAAAGTAGCGCTCAAAGGGATGCAACCGTCTAAATTGTAACAAATCATTTACTTTCGAGATTTTTAATAATTCTTTACAACGATGCGGGCGATCGCCCCCTAGGAGAAACGTTTCTTTTTTCAGATGTTTTTTGGCGCGATCGCTGGGCAGGTAAATTTTAGCCTTGAGGCCAATTGGTCAGGGGATGACTTGGCGGCGGGAATTTTTGTATTTTTGTTTAATTTAACTAAAAAACTAACAGCAAAAAAATTAAAGATAACTTCTCAAAGAACCGCCAGTTTCCTGAGAGACTTCCCAAACTTAAAAAAGCGTTTGCCCATCCTCAAATCAGCTGAAATTTTATTACAAAAAGATTATTTTTCTAACCACTGCCGCTTCTAGCGATCGCTGGCCGAGAATAGCAGTTAGGTCATCGTGTCGCTCCATTACTTAGGAGGCAAAGTCAACGTGAAACTCGCAGTGTACGGTAAAGGCGGAATTGGCAAATCCACCACCAGTTGCAACATCTCAGTGGCGCTGGCGCGGCGGGGCAAGAAAGTCCTGCAAATTGGCTGTGACCCCAAACACGACAGCACATTTACCCTGACAGGCTTTCTGATTCCCACCATCATTGACACGCTCCAAGCCAAGGACTACCACTACGAGGATGTCTGGCCAGAGGATGTGATCTACAAAGGCTATGGCGGTGTGGATTGTGTCGAAGCGGGTGGCCCCCCGGCTGGGGCAGGCTGTGGCGGCTATGTGGTCGGTGAAACGGTCAAGCTCCTCAAGGAACTGAATGCCTTTGATGAATACGATGTCATTCTCTTTGACGTTCTGGGGGATGTGGTCTGTGGTGGCTTTGCGGCCCCCCTTAACTATGCCGATTATTGCCTGATTGTCACCGATAATGGTTTTGATGCCCTCTTTGCGGCGAATCGCATTGCCGCCTCCGTCCGTGAAAAAGCGCGCACGCACCCCCTGCGCCTTGCGGGTCTCATTGGCAATCGCACCAGTAAGCGGGATCTCATTGAAAAATATGTGGAAGCCGTGCCCATGCCCATCCTTGAAGTGCTGCCGCTGATTGAGGATATTCGCGTGTCACGGGTCAAGGGCAAAACCCTCTTTGAGATGGCCGAAAGCGATCCCAGTCTCAACTATGTCTGTGACTACTACTTGAACATTGCCGATCAAATTTTGGCGCGGCCTGAGGGGGTGGTGCCCAAGGATGCCCCCGATCGCGACCTTTTTGCCCTGCTCTCCGACTTCTACTTAAACCCACAGGGGTCAGAACGGTCACTTGCAGCGGTCTAAAACTCTCCTAGAATACTCCACGGAACCCCTTCGCTGGAGTGAGTATGAACCCTGAGCAATTACGGCAAAGCGCACGCAGTAAGTGGCTGGCCTACTACCAAGAAAACCACCATTGGATTGTCCGCTTGGCGATTTGGAGTACCTATCGCGGTCAACGGCGCCCCTCCTCAAGTTTTATTTTGGGGGTGCTGACGGCTTTGGAACCGCGCTTACTGGATGCTCTACCCGTCATTGTCGAACTCAGCAACGATCCCGATCGCATTATTTCTGCCTTGGGCTTGAACTTCAACCCCGACGAAGAACGGGCCAACGGCGATAACCCTCCTCAACTGCCCCCAGAACCTCGCTTACTACCCCCTAAGCCCTTTGTCAGTAATCGGGCTGAAGAACACGGTGAGGAGGCTGCTCAAAGTCATCAAACCTAGTTCCAATCGTTTCTAAATTTGGAGGCTCTCCCTATGACTGCGACTGCTCCCAATGCCCTCAACTTTGAGTGTGAAACGGGCAATTACCACACCTTTTGTCCCATCAGCTGTGTGGCTTGGCTGTACCAAAAAATTGAAGACAGTTTCTTTTTGGTCATTGGCACCAAGACCTGTGGCTACTTTTTGCAGAATGCGATGGGGGTGATGATTTTTGCCGAACCCCGCTATGCCATGGCGGAGCTCGAAGAGGGAGATATTTCGGCGCAACTCAATGATTATAAAGAGCTAAAGCGCCTCTGCCTCCAAATCAAGCGCGATCGCAACCCCAGTGTCATTGTCTGGATTGGCACCTGCACCACGGAAATTATCAAAATGGACTTGGAGGGACTGGCGCCCAAACTAGAAGCCGAAATTGGCATTCCCATTGTTGTGGCTCGTGCCAATGGTCTGGACTATGCCTTTACCCAAGGGGAAGATACGGTGCTAGCAGCCATGGCCGCCCGTTGTCCCACGCCCACAGCGGTGAGCGATCCAGAGGAACGCAACCCCATCCAGCGCCTTCTCAACTTTGGCAAGAAAAAAGAGGATCTCCAAGCTGAATCCCACCAGTACCACGACCACCCACCCCTTATTCTCTTTGGCTCCCTGCCCGATCCCGTGGTGACCCAACTCACCTTGGAATTAAAAAAACAGGGCATCAAGGTGTCAGGATGGCTGCCTGCCAAACGCTATACCGAATTGCCAGTGATTGATGAGGGCTACTACGTTGCTGGTGTGAATCCCTTCCTCAGTCGTACCGCCACTACCTTGATTCGCCGCCGCAAATGTCAACTCATTACGGCTCCCTTTCCCATTGGCCCTGATGGTAGCCGCGCGTGGATCGAACAGATTTGTACCACTTTTGGGATTCAGCCCCAAGGCCTAGCGGAGCGCGAAGCCGAAACTTGGGAAAAACTGAGCGACTACCTTGAATTGGTGCGAGGCAAATCGGTCTTTTTCATGGGGGATAATCTCCTAGAGATCTCCCTAGCGCGGTTTTTGATTCGCTGTGGTATGCGGGTACTAGAAATTGGCATCCCCTACATGGATAAACGTTACCAAGCAGCTGAGCTAGAACTCTTGACGAAGACTTGTGGCGAGATGGGGCATCCCCTCCCCACCATTGTTGAAAAACCCGATAACTACAATCAACTTCAGCGGATTAAGGCGCTCCAGCCCGACCTTGTGATTACGGGTATGGCTCATGCCAATCCCCTCGAAGCCCGTGGCATCAGCACCAAGTGGTCTGTGGAATTCACCTTTGCCCAAATTCACGGCTTTGGCAATGCCCGTGACATTCTAGAACTCGTTACCCGTCCGCTGCGGCGCAATCAAGCCCTTGCAGGGTTAGGTTGGCAAAAACTGGTTGCCAACTAAAGGCCAACTAAAAAAATGAACCCCCTCTGAACAGACTCGGAGGGGGTAATCCCTACTTAGAAGTGTTAGCGTTGCCGTGGAGGTTGGAGAATCTGATTTTGAATATTTGGCGGCATACTCCCGGGTGTTGGCGTGTACTGATAGCCAAAGCCGGCATTTTGGGTATCATCAACAATCTTCGGCGTCACCATCACCACCAGTTCATTGCGTTGACGCTGGTTGCTCTCGCGGCGGAACAACCGCCCCAACAAGGGAATGTCTCCTAGGATTGGAATCTTACTCACCAACGAGCGATCTTGATCTTGGATAATGCCCGCCAGCATCAAGGTTTGGCCATCCCGCAAGCGAATCCGCCCCGACTCCATCCGCCGCTGTGAGATCAGTGTCCCCGTGGAACCCGCCGGCGCTCCTGGGAAAACCACAGCATAGGTACCGCTGGGAGCACTCACCTCTGGAGACAATTGCAGCGTTATAAAACCATTATCGTCAATTTGCTCTACGGTGACATTAAAAATCACCCCCACAGGCCGCAGGATTGGGCGAATCTGTTGAGTCGCGATCGCCCCGCCGCCGCCAGTGGCTTGTTGATCAGCAGTGGATTCAATGCCAGAGAAAATTTCTTGGGTCAAATTGACTTGCGCAGCACTCCCCTCCTGAATGACAAGGGTGGGGTTGGTCAGAATTGTGGCATTGCCAGTTTCAATAGAAAGTTGAAGCTGCGCAAAAAAGTCGCTCAGTAGATTCCCCACGGGTGTACTGACTGGTGCGCCAGTGAGGGGGGCAGGGGTCAAACCACCCACGTTAGGTGTGGTGCCACGGATAACAGTGAGTCCATCAGCGTTGAAGATAGCTCCCCAAAGGCTGCTGCCAAAGTTAGTAATTAAGTCTGCATTTGCTCTCCGCCCTCGCAACAGGTTCACATCAATAAACTTGACATTGACCATTACCTGCCGCTTACGGATGTCAAATTGCTGAATCAGTTGGGTGGCAATTTCTACCTTGCGGGGGGAGCCGATGAGGGTGACTGTGTTGGTGCGGGGGTCACCCACCACCTCTAGTCCCCGCAGGAGTGAGCTTCGACAAATTTGATCAACCACACCGCCAGCTGCTGCTGGTACTTGCAGCTGCTCACAGCCGGTTGGCGCCTGAGATGGGCCAGTATCTGGCAAGTTTGCACCATACATTTCCAAAAGCTGCACTGCCCCTAGTTGCAGGTCACCCTCACGGGTACTGGTTGTACGGTTGAGAGCAGTTTGAGCCGTTGTCTGAGCTTGTCCACTTGTGGTACCGCCAGAGCCAATGGTGCCCCCCGTTTGAGCCAGAGAGCTGATTTCCCGTGTCGTTAAACCCGCCCCAAAGACCCGCATCTGATTGAGGCGGATGGTGCGGACAATGCGGTTTTGGGCATCGGGGGGTAAGGCTTGACCCACAAAGATAGTGCGGCCTTGGCGATTGGCTTTGAGATTGGTAACCCGCAGCACATAGTTGAATACGTCTTGAACGGATTCATTCTCGATATCGAGGGAGATGGTGACGCCGCCTGCTTCGCCATTGCCTTCCGGAAAGACAACGTTCATATTGGCGGCACGAGCCAGTAGGGAAAGAACCTCCCGCACTGGAGCCTCCCGCAGCAGTAGGCGGGGAATCCGTTCATTGGTGCCCAGTTGAATCGCGTCGGGGTCAGCATTGACTGGGCTAATCAGCATATCGCCAACAGGGGGTGGCACTGGGCGCGGCAGAAAAGGCGGCACCGCACTAGGGCCGGGGGGCATGGCCATGGGTTGACCCGTGGGGGTAACTTGGGGGCCTGCGGCGCCCTGAACGGTGATGAAGTTAATTTGCAGGCCATCACGTCCTTCACGGATGACTTCACCAATGGGAGCAGCACTAATGCCATTCACGGTGACACGGATGGTTGTCGCATCGAGTTGTACCACCTCGACGGAGGAGATACCGGGGGCGGGGTTGTCTTGGCGGAAGGCTCCCCCTTGGGGTAGGCGCAGTTGGCTATTGGGAATATCAGCAATGGAGGCATTGCCGCGATTGACGGTGAAAACTGCTGGCCGTAGATTCCCCTGCACGTTGAAGAGGAGTTGAATGCCGTTGGGAGCTGTTACTAGACGAACTCCCGTAATTTCCGTTGCTGTGGCCCAAGTGGGGGTTTGACTGGCAGCAACAAGGGCGGTTGTGGCCACCCCTAAGCCGAGACGATGTAAAAGCTGACTCACGATGCTTGACTCCTCACAAATGCCACCAAATGTATGAAAAGAGAATGCAACTCGCTCCCAAGACACTCTACGCTGCTTTTTGGCTTGCCATGCGCTATTGCTGTTGTTGTTGCGGTTGTCCTTGCTGCTCACCTCCTTGGGGTGGGGGGGCCAAAGCGGCAATTTCCTCAGGGGTTAGGGGTACGTAGGCCATAAGCTTAAACGTGGTAATCACTTCGCCGGGCTTATCAGCAACGAGTTCCATCGTCAGGTTGTTAATCACGAGGAAGTTCTGCTGCTGGTCAATTTTTTGCATGATCTGCAAAATACTGGGAAATGGCCCTTGAATCGTAACGTTGGTTACCTGTTGTTTTAGTTTGGCATTTAATTCGGGGCCAAGGGAGCCATCTTGGACAATTCCTGAAGCTGCACTATCGGGTTCAAATGTGGTCAGTTGGGCACCGCTGGTCAGGATTAGGCGGTTAATGTCAAGGAGGAGGGTGTCTAGGGCTTCCTGAGTGGCAAAGAGCGATCGCACGTCACGATTTTGCTGCTTGGCGCGCTCTAACCCCGCTACCACATCATTAAGTTGCTTCAGGATCACTTCCCGCTGGGAGAGGTCATTTTCCTGTTGGGCAATTTCCTCCTGTAACTTGGCCGCTTCCTCCAGTTTGGGGGCAATGAGAAGACTCCCCAAGTAAACCGCTGCTCCCAAACCTACCAAGGCAATAAGGACACCACTGACGACGGGTGTCAGGGTAATGCCAAAGACCGTCGGATAATTGGGTGCGGGTTCCTCAATCGGGGGGCCGCCAAAATCGCCAGTTAGGGTCATTCCTGTACCACTCCTTTTTCTTTGAGAAATTGAATGCGCGCCACCAGTCCTTCAACGCCATTGGCTGCGAGTTCTTCAAGGAGTTCCGATGCCGGCACGCTGGCGATCGCCGTCTTGATATTGAAGGAAACCCTTGCGGTTGTCTCTTCCTCACCCTGTTGATTTGCCCGTTCCGCCTTCACCAACTGAGTGGCCTTGCCATCAAAGAAGGGAGAGCGATTTTGCAAGAGCAAAAGAAAGTCACTGACTGCATCAAAGGATACGGCTGTGCCTTCAATCGTTAGCTCTTGGCCTGTTTGTCCGCCTTGGGTAATCCGCCGAATTTGTACCCCTGCTGGCGTTTGAGTTGCCATATTGCGCATCACCGCCGACCAAGGTTTGACCTGATTAAACACCGAGGCTAGGGCTTTGGTTTCCGCGGTAACCTGCTCCTGCTCTTTTTTAATTTCATCCATGCGTTGCAGGTTTGGAGAAATCGCTGCAAGGCGATTCTGAATGCTTTTTTGCTTACTCGTCAGTTGTTGCAGCCAGAGGTTCGCACCCACTGAGCCGAGGAGTGCAAGCCCTACAAAAAAGAGCGCCGCTACAGAGCCAAGAATAATCGGCACATTACTCATTCCTGCCGCTGCGGCTGTGGTAGCAGCCATGCCCCCCACTTCGGGACGTTCTTTAAGGAGGTTAATCTCAATTGAGTACATCGGGGATGCTCCTAAGCGCCACGCAGACCAAGACCAATCACCGTGCCGAGGGCAGGGCGTTTTTCGAGGGGAATCTCTTCTAGGGTTTGCAGTCCCAGCAAACTAATGGGGTCAACCAAAGTGGTGGCATAGTTGAGCCGCTGACTAAAAAACTCATCCACTTGACCAATACTGGCACCGGGACCGGCAAGCAGCAACTGCGAGACCTCTAGACTTTCCCCTTGGTTGAGGTAAAAGTCAATGGAGCGGCGGATTTCGTCTGCTAGATCGGAGAGCACTCGCAAAATAGCGGCACCACTGGGGTTGAGTGCTCCGGTCACATCCATCGGCTCTAGGGGAACGGTCAGATTCTCAATCAGGTCAACGCCCATCGAAGGCGGCAAGTTCATGGCGCGGCTAATGGCTTCTTGCATCCGTTCTTTACCAATGGGCACTTTGCGGTTGAACTGGGGAATGCCATCTTTGACGATGCTAATTTCTGTGCCCTCGTCGCCTATATCAATAATCGCTGCTGCTTCGCCCACAAACTGCTGTAGTGAATCCCGCAGGGTACGCATGAGGGCAAAATTGGTCACTTCAAGGGCGATGAGTTGTAAACCGGCTTGGGTAAAGGCATTGATGTAGGCATCGGTCACTTCGCGGGGCGTGCCCACGAGCAAAATTTCTACCCGCTCAATGCCATCTTCATCAAGGGAGGTTCCCAGTTTTTGATAGTCAACATCGGCCTCTTCACGGGGAAAGGGCAGGTAGAGGGGCGCTTCCTGCATGAGAACCACTTCCCGCAATTCATAGTCGGGTAATTCCGCAGGCAGGCGAATCAGGCGAATCACGGCTTCATTCATGGGAATGGCACTGATCACCTCTTTTTGTTTGATGCGCTTATCCTCAATCCCTTGACGGATGGCATCGGCGACGGCGGTGGTGTCAATGATGCGGCCTTCTTCAATGGCGCCTTCACTCAAGGGCACTGAGGCCATAGCGGTCATTTTCAGACCCTGCTTTTGCCGCTGAAGCTGTACGATATTGACCCGCTCTGGGGTGAGTTCAATCCCCAAGCCCTGCTTTGGTTTTGCAAATAGATTTCCCAGCACAATATCACCCACCAGTGAACGGTCAAGTTTGCATTAGCGAGATGGCGTGAAGAGTGAATTTCAGAACGAGGCCAGACCCTAACCTGACAGGGTTATGGAAACACCTGTGTTGCTAAGGCGATCATAACCAATGTGCATCGGCTCTTTCCAATGCATTGGTATGGTTTGCAAAGTGGCTTTATGCAAAACTTGAGCGATCGCTCTTGGGGAAAGTCACCAGCGATCGCTCAATGATGGTATCAGTTTTTCTTAATTAAGATCAACTAGGGCTGAACAATCACCCGTGTGCCCACCTCAATTTTTTCAAAGAGGGCGCGAATATCATCGTTGCGCATCCGCACACAGCCATGGGAAACGGCTTGGCCAATCAAAGATTCATTCGTTGTGCCGTGGAAGCCAGCATAGTTGTTATTTCCCATGGGGGCAAAGACAATCAGGCGATCGCCCAAAGGGTTGCGACCCCCCGGCGGAACCAAAACCCCCGTAAAGGGATTACGCCATTGGGGATTGACGACTTTGTGCAGCACTCTGAAATTACCTTGGGGCGTTTCCCAGCCCGGCTTGCCCACAGCCACGGGATAGCTGGCTAATACTTGATCACCTTCATAGAGAAAGACGCGGCGCTGCCGCAAGCGCAGGACAATTTTGCGTTCTAAAGCGGGTAGAAACGGAGTTGCTTCACCAAGGGGGGGAAGTGCCAAGGGCGCTAAGGTGGTCGGTAAGTACGGCTCTGACTCAGAGGCACGGCTCACCTTCAATTCTTCAGCACCCACAGCAGCCATAGGCAGGATAGCGATCGCCCCCAGTGCTAAACTTAAGGTTTTTCCTCTGACCCAGCCCAGCATGAGAACAACTCCGATCTCTCTCAGGATGTTTAGAACAGAATTTGTGTTGGCGGTGCCGGCGCTGGTGCTGCGGGGGGAATGGCAGCCGGACGCGGAGCCGGTGCTGAGCCACCCACTTGAGGCACTTGAATGGGGGTTACCGCGACATACTCAGGGGCAGGCACGATGGCGGCACAGATGATTTTGGCGGTGGGCACACTGGCCTTTGGATCCAAAATCACTGCCACATCCAGACCTTCAACAATTTCCTTGCGGAAGGGGCGCTGACGGTGCTTGCGATCAAACACCACCACAATCTCTTCACCCCAAGGTTGCCGCAGGGTGACATTATCTCCATCAATGTTGGTGACAACGCCCCGCACAGCCTTCACCTGTTTGGCTTCAGCAGGAGAAAGTAAAACAGTGGTACAGGTTGCCATTGCGGCCAAGGCAACAAGAGCGGTACGACGCAGATTCAACACAGTTCAACTCCTGATGTTTTTTTGTCTCTGGACGATTTAAAGATTGAATACTGAAAACTGAATACTGAGGAGTGAATAATTACCCGCATTCTACGTACGCTGCCCTTGGGGCGTCAAGGCTAGGGCATAAATCTTGATGTTTTCTTATGTTTTCTTCAGCAAATTCAGTTTACAGAAGCTGTATGCAGGCGCGGGCGATCGCCCAATCCTCTTGGGTCTGAACCACGAGAACCCGTACGGGAGCAGTCGGCAGCGCAATGTCGCGATCGCCTTTGCTCTCTTCGTTAGCTGCGCTATCTAACTCAATTCCCAACCAACCCAGTCCTCGGCAGACATCGCGGCGCACACCGGCGGCATTTTCACCAATTCCTGCTGTGAATACCAACGCATCGAGACCACCAAGACTGGGCAAGAGACTGGCAATGCCCCGTTGCAGGGAGTAGATAAAACAGTCATAGGCCAACTGCGCTTGGGCATTCCCCTGATCAATCGCTGCCAAGATCTGGCGCAAATCGTTACTCACCCCAGAGATTCCCAACAGGCCCGATTGCCGATTCACCAAGCGATCGAGGTCTTCAACTGTCTTGCCCCACCGCAACAGATAGAGCAAAATTCCCGGATCAATGTCGCCACAGCGCGTCCCCATCATCACTCCCGCCGTGGGTGTAAAGCCCATCGTGGTCTCCACCGAGACTCCCCCCTTAACCGCAGTGAGGGAACAGCCATTGCCAAGGTGGCAGGTAATTAGGCGTAACGCTGCTAAGGGACGCTGTAATAGGGTGGCCGCCCGTTCACTGACGTATTGATGGCTAATGCCGTGGAAGCCGTAGCGTTGAATACCAGCGGTGGTCAATTCATAGGGAATAGGGTAGGTGCGCGCCACTGCTGGCAGTTGGGCATGGAACGCGGTATCAAACACGGCCACTTGGGGCGTTTGGGGACAAATGTCGGCCATTAATTCCATTCCCAGCAGGTTGGCTGGATTATGGAGCGGCGCATATTCACTAAATTCGGTAATTGCTGCTTTCACCTGCGCATCCACGCGCACCGCTGCTTGGTAACGGCTACCCCCATGAACCACGCGATGACCAATGATCGTAATCTCTGCAAGGCTTTCTAGGAGCGTTGTCGAGCCATTGGTGAGGGTGTCTAGGAGCGTTTTGAGCCAGTCCCGTAGGCCTGCAATTCCCCCCTCTGGGTGGGTTAGGCTGGCTTCGTAGCGCTGGTCGGCAGTTGTGACCTTGAGCCGCGCCACCGTTGGGTCTTGTCCCCAATCGAGCAGGCCTTGCCAAAGGGGAGCGGGGGGTGTGGCAGCCGTTGCCGCCATTTCAGGTGCTAACTGATACAAACAGGCTTTGAGGCTACTAGAGCCAGCATTTAACACCAGCACCGTGATCATGGCAGGCCCGCAAAAGCATCGCCTCTATCCTAGCCAAGCGCCCGTGGCAACCGATGCAGCGCAGAACACCTTGAGGCGAAAAAGATAGCCCTAGAATTGGGACAGGCATTGAGGAAGTCAGCGTGTTTTGGCAAAAGCTTAAATGGCGGCGACACGGTGTGTATCTGCTGTTGTTTCTATTGGGGCTGTTGATTGCGGCTGTGGTGCTCACTCAATTGCGATCGCACCCGATTCTCCGCCCTGCCCTAGACCCGCTGCCTCAACATCCACAAATCGCGGTACACATGAATCACTCCCAAGCCCACAGTTATCAAGAACCCTATCGCCCCTATACCCGTGAAGGGGAAGACCTTGAGGCAATCATGATTGAGCAGATTGCCAAGGCACAAAAGACGATTGATGTGGCGGTGCAGGAGTTTCGCTTACCCAATCTGGCCAAGGCCCTAGTAGCACGGCAGCAGGCGGGGGTGCGGGTACGAGTGGCGATGGAAAATACCTACACTGCGCCTTGGGCAACATACAGTGCTGGGCAGGTGAGTGCCATGGATCCAAGAATGCGGGAGCGCTATAACGACTGGAAAGCGCTGGTGGATACCAACGGCGATGGCCAACTCAGTGCTGCCGAACTCAGCGATCGCGATGTGCAGACGATTCTCAACGAAGCGAAGATTCCTTGGATTGATGACACTGCCGATGGCTCCAAAGGCAGTATGCTCATGCACCACAAGTTTATTGTGATTGACAATCGCCAAGTGATTGCGACTACGGCGAACTTTACCCTCAGTGATGTCCACGGCGACTTGGGACGACCCGATACCCGTGGCAATGCCAACTCCCTCTTGGTGATTGATAGTCCCGCCGTGGCACGCCTATTTACTGAGGAATTCAACATCATGTGGGGGGATGGTCCCGGTGGTCAGCCCAACAGTCGCTTTGGGGTCAAAAAGCCAGTGCGTCCCCCTCAACCAGTAGCGGTGGGCGATGCCATGGTTACAGTGCGCTTTTCGCCAACCCCGCGATCGCAACCTTGGTCTGTCTCCACCAATGGCTTGATTGGCCAAACACTACGTTGGGCACGCCAAAAAATTGACATGGCGCTTTTTGTCTTTTCAGATCAAGAACTATCCTACGTTTTAGAGGAACGCCATAACCAAGGGGTTAGCATTCGCGCCCTCATTGACTCAGGATTTATCTACCGTGACTTTAGCGAAGCCCTCGATATGATGGGGGTGGCGATGGCCAATACTGCCCAAGCCCGTCAAGGCAACTGTTACTACGAAGCCGGCAACCGCCCGTGGCAAAACCCCATTCAAACGGTGGGCACCCCCCTCCTACCAGAGGGCGATAAGCTGCACCACAAGTATGGCGTGGTCGACGATCGCACCGTCATTGTTGGTTCCCACAACTGGTCCGAGGCGGCCAACCGCGGCAATGATGAATTCTTGCTGGTCATCGAGCATCCTACGGTTGCAGCTCACTACGAACGGGAGTTTGAGCGGCTCTATAGCAATAGTCGTTTGGGTCTGCCGCAGCATATTCGCGATCGCATTCAGCAGCAGTTGACCGCCTGTGGCGGTAAGATTGCCACCCGACCTGCCCCCTCTTCAGGAAATCGTGCCAGCACACCGACTACACGGGTGAACTTGAACACGGCCACCGCAGAGGAACTGCAAACCCTACCGGGCGTCGGCCCAAAACTAGCGGCTGAAATTATCCGTGCCCGCGAGCAAAAGCCCTTTCAATCCTTGGCCGATCTAGATGCCGTCCCCGGTGTCGGGCCGAAGCTCCTCGAACGCTTGCGCGATCGCGTGACGTGGTAATGTCCTCGCAAGCCACACCTAATAGGTTACAAGGGTGGTAATTGGCACATTGGGAAGTTTGTGCCGTCCTCCCAAGTCCGTCAGCTCAACAATAAAGGCAAAGCCATGGAGTTCAGCTTGTGCTTTTTGGATCAGACCCGCCGCCGCTGCTGCTGTGCCCCCTGTGGCAATCAAGTCATCGACAATTAACACCCGCCGCCCTGGTTCAATGGCATCTTGGTGCATCTCGAGGCGATCGCGCCCATACTCTAGCTCATACTCCACAGCATAGACCGGCGCGCAGAGTTTACCCGGTTTGCGCAAAGGGATAAAGCCGGCTCCCAAGCGATAGGCCAAGGGAGCGCCAAAAATAAATCCCCGTGACTCGATGCCAGCCACATAGTCAATGCCATCGTTGGCGTGTTTTTCCACCAATTGGTCAATGACGTAGCGCAGCCCCGCCTGATTTTGCAGCAGCGTTGTTAAATCCCGAAACAAAATGCCCGGCTTAGGGAAGTCTGGGACATCGCGAATCAGGGATTTGAGATCCATAGGTAGTTAGGTTCCAATCAGTTCAGAAGCATCCTATCTTAGATCCTGTCTAACGCCAAAAGTAGTGGGCAATAAAGATAACCGCCAATCCCCAGAGGGCAGGATGCACTTCTCTCCCTTTGCCTGCCGCCCATTTCACGATTGGATAGCTAATAAATCCCACCGCTAGCCCCTCACTGATGGAGTAGCTCAAGGGCATCACCAACACCACTAAAAAAGCAGGAATCGCTTCCGTGAGATCAGACCAAGGAATGTCTGGGAGCGATCGCGCCATAAAGACACCGACCAGCACCAAGGCCGGTGCCGTCGCAAAACTGGGAATGGCGGTCGTAATCGGCAAAAACAGCAGTGAGAGCAAAAACAAGCCCCCCACCATCAGCGCCGTTAGCCCCGTCCGTCCCCCCACGGCAATGCCTGCTGCCGATTCAATATAGGTGGTCACGGTGGAAGTGCCAAAGAGGGCGCCAACAATTGTCCCCACTGCATCCGCCATAAAGGCTCCCAAAGCGCGGGGGAAATGTCCCTGCTGATTGAGAAACCCCGCCTGTACCCCCACCGCAGAGAGCGTGCCCACGGTGTCAAACATATCGGTAAAAAGCAGTACCAAGGTGACCAAGAGAAAAGACCCCAACTGCTGCGGTTGTAATTGTCCAAAACCCACTAAGGCTTGACCAAAGAGATGGGACGGCCATTGCGGCCATTGGATCAAACCTGTCGGCCAAGGGGTAGCTCCCACTAGCCATGCAGCCAAGGCAGTCATCATCACTCCCCAAAAAATCGCGCCCCGCACCCCCTTAGCACAGAGAAACGCCGTCAAAAGAATCCCAAGGGCAGCGAGGATGGGTGGCCATGTGTCAAAGGTGGTGAGTTTTGTTTTCGTGGCGGCATCAGCAATGATAATTCCCGCATTGCTAAGGCCAATGTAGGCGATAAATAGCCCCACCCCGGCAGCGATCGCCACCTTCAAGGACATGGGAATCATATTTACAATCAGCGATCGCACCCCCGTTAGGGTCAGCAGCACAAACACAATGCCCTCGAGGAGAACAGCACTCAACGCCAATGGCCAAGGCAACCCCATTTGCCCCACCACCGCAAAAGCAAAAAAGGCATTGATGCCCATGCCGGGGGCCAACGCAATCGGGTAATTTGCCCAAATCCCCATCAGCATGCTACCCACTGCCGCCGATACTGCGGTTGCAATCACTAACTCCCCCTGCAAATCCTGTGGTTGCGCTAAAAAAATAGCATTGGAAAGAATTTGCGCATTCACCGGCAGGATGTAGGCCATCGTTAGAAATGTTGTCAGTGCCGCCAGTGCCTCGGTAGGGAGTGAGGTGTGTGCTTGCTGCAAATTGAACCAATCCCTAAAGCGTAAGTACCCATGTCTCCTCAAGAGGTTGCTCCTTTGTGCAAGAGTTATTCAAGTTTATTTACACTGAAGCCCAGTATGAGTGAATTTGATAAGGTTTGGACTTGTCCCTAACAGAGAGATTCGCCACTTCTATGCTGGAGTACTCTTGAAATGGAGCCTTTTGGGGAAAGGTATAATATTTGGGGAAAGGTATAATATAGGGAGCAGGACATGGATGTGAGCGAGATTACATCACCTCTCTCAAGTTTGCGGTTAAATTATATCAACTGTGTATAAAAGCTAAAAATTGAGGGCATATTCAACTCAGCATCAGCAGCAACGAAGTTCTTGTAGTCAAGATATATTGATAGAGCAAAGGTTGGGGCAATAAAGGACAGGCCAATGATGAAAAAACTGGTGCGCTCACTGAAACGTCGCTATCCCCGTTCGGGGTATCGGCAGCGGGGGTTTACTCTGCCTTTGGTCTTGGGCATGGGACTGATCATGATTGTGGTTGCCCTAACCCTGCTCTCGCGATCGCAACTGGATGTGAGCACTGCTAGCTTGCAAAAACAAACTCAGCAGGCCTTTGCGGTGGCTGAAGGCGGTATGGCCCGTACCCTTGGCTTACTCAATGGCAACTACCAGATTCTGCTGCGCCGCACCTATAACCCCGCTAACAATACGAACTTTAATCCTGCCCGCCCCTACCTGATCAGTCGCGCAGCGGATGCAACAAAAGTGGGTCAGCCCAATACCACGGGTTTGAATGTTCCTGCTGTGAATGAATGGACAGCGGCGAGCCTTGGTTCTGATGCGCCCCCCTGCTTTACCCTCGATAACCTAAATACGATTGTCCTCAACGGCACAATTGGCACCCCTGTGCAGGGCAATTACCGTATTCTCTCCTATCTCTACGATGCGCCAACGCAAACAGGACACCTGTTGATCGAAGGTCGCTTGCCCAATAACTCGCCGGCGAATGCCTTCATCTTGCAAAAGATGGTGATTACGGATCGCAGCGTGCCCTCCAACTTCCCTGGCCTGCTGGCACAAAGCATTAACCTCGGCAACAATGATGTCTTTGGCACCGTCAACGGCAACGTGATCTGCACCAATCCTGCCAACTGTGTGGTTCCCCAAGCGCAGTGTCAGAATGGTCAACCCACCCAGCAGGGACTGCGCAGTGCCATCGGAGCGCTCAATAACGCGATTATTGAGGGGACGATCGCCATCAACAAGATTAACCTACCGCCTTTTCCTGAAGTGCCCGCTGCGGTGGGTGGTTCCGTGCTAGGGAGTGTTCCCCTGACCACGCTGCCCAGTTGGTTACCATCCAGTCAACGCGAAGACTTTGAGAAAGCCCTAGAACCAACAGGTGGCTACTACAGTCAAGGTGCCTACGCTAACTTTCCGATTCAAGGACAAGGCCAAAATCCTCCCCAAGACTCACAGGACATTACAGGTAGAACAACTGACCGAAACTTTCCCCGTTCAGGGGACTATCCCTACGTTGACCCTGACCCCAACATTCCCTTCTTTATCCCTGATCCCCTACGCCCCGGGGAGCGAATTGTCAATCCTAACAAAGTTTACTACGCCTACCGCATTAACAACATCAACCTTAGTGGAAATAACAAAGTAACGTTCGATACCACTAAATACGCCATTCGCCTCTTTGTCAGCGGTGATCTCACCCTCAGCGGCCAAGCAGGGATTGACAATACATGTTCCCCAGACTCTTCTACCTGCGGCATGGGAGCCAATATGGGCCTTCCCTCTGGTGTCGGCACGCCCGATCGCCTACGCATCTATGGCAATCCCCCAGACCCAACCAATGCGATACCTGACCAAGAATTCACCCTTAGCGGTGGCTCCACAGTAGGAAGTGTCTTTGTTTATGCGCCTGATGCGAAGGTAGGCATCAATGGCGGCAGTCGCGAGCCAGATATCTTCGGTGCAGTTTGGGCAAAAACGTGGAATGGTTCTAGCTCCAACAATGCTGAAATCAGGGTGCCCGATCGCCTGCCTGAAGCCCTAGGGGGCAACTATACCAATGCTTCAATTGTGGTGGCACGCACCACGGAAGCCAGCAACTGGAACCGCTTAGCCCAGTACTAAACGCCGGAGGCGATGTTGATGACTCACCATAAACTCTGTTTCCACTGGCTGGTAAAGCAACGTTCCCAAGGCTTTACCCTTGCGGAGGTCTTGGCTTCCATTCTGGTGATTAGCCTCTTTACCCTAGCGGCGATGCAGGCCATTGTTGTCGCTGCCTTTTTCCAAGCGGATGCCCGTAAATTTGCCGAGGCCAGTCACTGGATCCAAGATGATCTGGAAAATATCAAAATTGTTGCCTACGATCTCTGCCAAACCAAGTTTGCCCAACGCAAGCTGGCAGCACCCGCCCAAGGCAATGACACCACCTTAACACTGGCACTCATTCAATCGGGTGAAAGTGACTACGATCAAGCCATGCCCCCAGAGTATCGCACCGGGGGTGCCTGTCCAGTAACTTCACCCACGGATGGGTTTCGAGTGGGCGATCGCGTTCTCATTGGTTCGGACTCGGGCACACGCCGTATTCTCTCTATGTCAGCCAACACGATTACCTTGGACTCGCCAGTAGGGGGCTATCGGGGGGCGGGTACTCGTGTCTATGCCCGCTGTCGGATTCAGCCCAACGAAACTCAGGGGATTGATGGGGGGTTTGGTGCCTACCTGCAAACCTTGATTCCGCCGATGAACAGCAGCAATAATAGTCGCCCCATTGTCAATGACACGTTTACGATGACGCGCACACCCACCACCCGTGCTGAGGCACCTTTCCAAACCCTAGAACTGGCCTATTCTGTGCGCAATAGTAACAACCGCGTCGTTGCTCAACTATCAACCGAGGTGGTGCCCAATGCATTTTTCCGCTGTCCGTGAGCAGGGCATGACCCTGATTGAAATCTTGATTGTCCTGACGGTGGCAGCGATTTTAGCGGTGGCTGTCACGCCGAGCTTTCTCTATTGGCTAGAAACGCAGCGGGTCAACCAAGCTCTTGAAAGCTTAGAGGGGGCACTACGGGAAGCGCAGCGGGAGGCAATGCGGCGCAACCAAGCCTGTCGAGTGACGATTAACACAGGCACCAATCCCACTATCGCGGGGGATCCACCCCAATGTCTGCCCAATGGCTCCCGCCAACTGGAAAATGTAACCCTGCGTCGAGGAACAGGGACGGCCGCCGTACGGTTTGGCTTTCAGGGGCGCACCAGTAGTACAGGTACGATTGTGATTGCCTCCACAAGCCATCCGACCCTGCAGCGCTGTTTGGTGGTGTCTTTAGGATTGGGGATAATGCGTACGGGCAATTACCTCGCAACGGACACCACGGGTGCAACTGCCGATAACTGTCAAGCGCGCAATTAAGGAGCAGGGAGATGCAGGACTGGCGCAGAGGCAATCGCGGCTTTACATTGACGGAGTTACTGGTAGCGGCTGCCGTTGGCAGTATTGTTGTGGCCATGAGTGGTTGGGCAATGGTGGCTATCCTGCAAAACAATCGTCGTGTTGAAGAGCAGGCAATTACCCGCATGAACCTGAGCCGCGCCCTCGACTTTATCTCCGATGATATTCGCTCAGCCATTCGCATCTCAACCACGGCACCCCCAGATTGGGTCATTCCCAGTGGTGGCTACCAGTTGGTGATGTTTATAGAAAAACCAGCGGATAACCTAGAGGAACAGAACGACGGCACCCTCGCCAGTACGACCCGTGTGGCCTATTACACCCGTCCCAAGACAAGCAATGTGGTGTGGCGAGGCCCGATGATTCTCTATCGCCAAAAAATTGGTGACTCTACCCCCAATGCGTTAATTGATGGCATTGCCAACACGAGTCCCAACTGCACCAATAACTTGCCGGGTGCTGTTGACAGTGGCTCTCACCAAGGGGGATTTCGCGTCTTTGTGCAGCACAATCGCAATGTCAAGCTCTGCATTGCTGGTTTGGTGGAGTCAACGGGTACGGTTTACCAAGCAGAAACCCTTGCCGCCGTGCGATCCGGATCTGCGACCCCCACTCCCTAGCGGCAGCAGCATTCCTTGAGAGGTACTTTTGGGAACACTGATAGCTTCTCCTCTTCACTCGGATAGAATAGGCTCAAAACGGTGAAAGTTCCTAGGGAACGGGATGACCTCCCCTTTACTTTACGTACCCCCTGTTTGACAAAAGGGTCATCGTTTTTCTATTGCGGCTGTTATAGGGATGCAACCATGATTTGGCTTTTTTATAGTCTGATGACTATTCTTGGCATTGGTCTGCATTTGTGGCGACAGCCTCACCAGCGTACATGGGCAGGGATCATCCATGTCAGCTTGCTGTACCTACTGGTTATTTTTGTGGGAATTGGGGGGGTGATGAGTGCGTTGGTGCATACGTTTGATGCTGCAGCGACGGCTCGCAAAATTGGCTGGTTACCGGGGAGTCCTTTCCAATTTGAGGTCGCAATGGCGAATCTGGCCTTTGGGATTCTTGGCCTGCTGTGCATTTGGCAACGAGGATTGTTTTGGTCAGCAACAGGGATTGGTTTCTCGGTCTATGTGTTGGGATGTGCCTATGGCCACTACCAACAGATGTTGCTGGGAAATTTTGCCCCCTACAATGCTGGCTGGGGGATTTGGCTTTACGATGTTGGCGTACCGTCGTTGATCTTGACATTGCTGGGGAGCCGCAGTCGCTGGAATGTGTCCCACCCTCATAGGAATGTGAGTAAATCCTAACACCAATCGCCCTCAGAGCTGGTGACCGAGTGATTTTCAACTTAACAGAACAGGCGCGATCGCAAGGGGGAGTGTAGGATAGGGAAGGCGTGATTGAAATCCTTTGGCTGCGTTGTCCCTATGCCTCGTCGTACCGATATTTCAAAAATTCTCATTATTGGTTCGGGTCCGATTGTCATTGGTCAAGCCTGTGAATTTGACTATTCGGGAACCCAAGCCTGTAAGGCGTTGCGCGAGGAAGGGTACGAGGTGATCCTGATTAACTCCAACCCCGCCACCATCATGACGGATCCTGAGACCGCTGATCGCACGTACATTGAACCCCTCATCCCGGAAATGGTGGAAAAAGTCATTGCCGCCGAACGCCCCGATGCCCTACTGCCCACAATGGGGGGACAAACGGCCCTGAACTTGGCGGTGGCTCTGTCAAAATCGGGGGTTCTCGATCGCTATGGGGTGGAACTGATTGGGGCTAAGTTGCCAGCCATTGAAATGGCCGAGGATCGCAAGCTCTTTAAGGAGGCAATGCAGCGCATTGGTGTGGGGGTGTGTCCCTCTGGCTTGGCCAATACCCTCGAAGAGGCGCGGGCGATCGCCCAAGAGATTGGGGTTTATCCCCTGATTATTCGCCCCGCCTTTACCCTAGGGGGCACTGGGGGCGGCATTGCCTACAACCAAGAGGAATTTGAAGAAATTGCCGCTGCCGGTCTCGATGCCAGTCCTGTCTCACAAATCCTTATTGAGCAATCCCTGATCGGCTGGAAAGAATACGAACTGGAAGTGATGCGGGACATGGCCGATAACGTGGTCATTATCTGCTCCATTGAGAACGTGGATCCCATGGGTATCCATACCGGGGACTCCATCACTGTCGCACCAGCGCAAACCCTGACGGATAAAGAGTATCAGCGGCTGCGGGATGCTGCCATCAAAATCATTCGGGAAATTGGCGTAGAAACGGGCGGATCAAACATTCAGTTTGCCGTTAACCCGGAAACAGGGGAAGTGATCGTGATTGAAATGAATCCCCGCGTCTCCCGCTCCTCAGCACTCGCTTCTAAGGCAACTGGCTTTCCCATTGCCAAAATGGCGGCGAAATTGGCCGTGGGCTACACCCTGCCGGAAATCCCCAATGACATTACCAAGAAAACCCCCGCTAGCTTTGAACCCACGATTGACTACGTGGTCACCAAAATTCCCCGCTTTGCCTTTGAGAAGTTTCCCGGCTCGCAGCCGGTGCTGACCACCCAAATGAAGTCCGTCGGTGAAGCCATGGCCATTGGCCGCACATTCCAAGAGTCCCTGCAAAAAGCCCTGCGATCGCTGGAAACGGGACGCGCCGGCTGGGGGTGCGATCGCCCCGAAAAACTCCCCAGCCTTGAGCAACTGCGGGGGAAACTGCGCACACCCAATCCCGATCGCATCTTTGCCATTCGCCACGCCTTCCTTTTGGGGATGACCGTTGAGGAGATTTACGAACTGACGGCCATTGATCCGTGGTTCCTGCGGCAGATGCAGGGACTCCTAGAAACGGAAAAATTCCTCAAGCGCAGCAAACTAGAGCAACTCACCGCTGATGATCTCTGGCGGGTCAAGCAGCAGGGCTTTAGTGATGCCCAAATTGCCTACGCCACCAAAACCACCGATGATCAGGTGCGTGCCTATCGCCAATCCCTCGGTGTTGTTCCCGTCTATAAAACCGTGGACACCTGTGCCGCCGAGTTTGAGGCCTACACCCCCTACTACTACTCCACCTATGAGCGGCCGGTGGAACAGATTAACCCGGAGACGGGTGAGGTTGAACCCCTGCCGCCGCAATCGGAAGTATTGCCCCCCCGCAAGCCGCGGGTAATGATTCTTGGCTCTGGCCCCAACCGCATTGGTCAAGGGATTGAATTTGATTACTGCTGCTGCCATGCTTCCTACGCGCTGCGGGCGGATGACTATGAAACAATCATGGTCAACTCCAACCCTGAAACGGTTTCCACGGATTACGACACCAGCGATCGCCTCTACTTTGAACCCCTGACGAAGGAAGATGTCCTCAACATTATTGAGGTGGAGCGCCCCATCGGCATTATTATTCAGTTTGGCGGTCAAACCCCCCTGAAACTCGCCTTACCCCTCCAGCAGTACCTCGAAACCCATGGCGATCGCCTCGGAACGCAAATCTGGGGTACCTCGCCCGACTCCATTGATATTGCCGAAGACCGCGAACGCTTCGAGAAAATCTTGCGGGAGCTGAATATCCCCCAACCCCCCAATGGCACCGCTCGCAGTTATGCCGAAGCCCTGAGTATTGCCCAGTGCATTAGCTACCCCGTAGTGGTGCGCCCCAGTTATGTGCTCGGCGGTCGCGCCATGGAAATTATCTATTCTGATGCCGAATTGGAGCGCTATATGAACGAAGCCGTTCAGGTGGAGCCAGAGCGACCGATTCTCATTGATAAGTATCTGGAAAACGCCATTGAAGTGGATGTGGATGCCATTGCTGATGCCAGCGGTACCGTGGTGATTGGCGGGATTATGGAACACATCGAACAAGCCGGGATTCACTCTGGGGATTCTGCCTGTAGCTTGCCCACCCAATCCCTTTCTCCTACCGTGTTGGAGACCATTCGCAGGTGGAGTATTGCCCTCGCCAAGGCCCTCAAAGTGGTGGGGCTGATGAACCTACAACTGGCAGTACAAGGGGAGCAGGTCTATATTTTGGAGGCCAACCCGCGGGCATCCCGTACGGTGCCCTTTGTCTCCAAGGCGATTGGCATTCCCCTTGCTAAAATGGCTGCCCGCCTGATGTCAGGCAAAACGCTTGCAGAACTCAATTTCCTCGATGAGAAGATTCCCAACCATGTCGCTGTTAAGGAAGCGGTTCTGCCCTTTGAAAAATTTGCCGGTACCGATACGGTGCTAGGACCTGAGATGCGCTCCACCGGTGAGGCGATGGGGATTGACATGACCTTTGGTGCTGCCTATGCCAAGTCTCAACTGGCGGCCAATCAAAGGTTACCTTTGAAAGGAACCGTTTTTGTATCGATGAGCGATCGCGACAAGGCAGCGATTGTGCCCGTGGTGCAGGAGTTGCAGTCCCTCGGCTTTCGGATTATTGCCACCGAAGGAACCCGCAATGCTCTGCTTGAGGCGGGTCTGAGTAATATTGAACTCATCCTCAAGCTTCATGAAGGGCGTCCCCATGTCCTCGATGCGATTAAAAATGAGCAGATTCACCTGATTCTGAATACGCCTTCGGGTCAGGAAGCCCGTACCGATGCCCAATTGATTCGTCGCACCGCCCTTGCCTACAAGATTCCGATTGTGACGACAATCGCCGGTGCCAAGGCGACGGCTGCCGCCATTAAAACCCTGCAAACCTCAACCCTCGGGGTACGGGCACTTCAGGACTACCATCGGGCGGAATGCTAAACATTGGTTTTGGCAACTATGTCTCGCCGCAGCGACTGCTGGCGATCGTCAGCCCCGACTCTGCCCCGATTAAACGCCTGATTCTCGAAGCACGGCAGCATCATCACCTCATTGATGCCACCCACGGCCGGCGGACTCGTGCCGTACTGGTCTTGGATGGGGAGATTGTCGTTCTCTCGGCGCTGCATCCTGAAACGTTGGTGGCGCGACTCAACCCACCCCCCTAGACGTCTCCAAAACATCAAAAAATAATCGTCACCCGCAGTGAGTCGGTGTAGAGGCCGGGGGCAACCCACTGCTGGGCAGGAATGCGACCGTAGATCGTCAGTGTATTGAGGACATTGTTGCCGGGAATAAACGGTCCCCGTTGCTGTGTGCCCCCAGTGCCATCGCCCCAAATGATACTGCGATTAGCATCGAGGTAGAGGTTATAGTTCAGGCGATCGCTCCCACTGCTCATTTGTCGCGGTGTAAAACTATTGCTGCCCCCTTGGCTTAGTTGAACCGTTACGGGGCGGTTGTTAAAGCGACCAGCCCCACCCCCCACACAGACAAACTGGACTTGACCAGTGGTATCCAGAGGAATGGGCGAAAAAGGATCATAGCTCCCAAAGTTCAAACCGGTCACACTTTGAAACTGACAACCCGTCCCCTGCGCCTGTGCGGCTGCCCAATACCCAAGGCAACTGAGGCCAGTGATGCATCCTATCGTGGCGAGTCGGGCAACGAACATGAGACTTTCCCTACGTCAGTAAAGAGATCGTCACTGGGTGGCAGTGTCAGTTGGAACGTACAGCGCAGTTGCTCGTAGGTCACTTCAGCAGTGTAGGTTCCTGCTTCTAGGGTATCAAAGTAAAATTCTCCCCTTGGCGAGAGGGGCGATAGGATTTTTTCCTTGTTGCGTTCTAGGGTGAGTTGTCCCAAATTGGGAATGATCCGCTCACTGCCCCGCAAAATCACCACTCGTCCGACATAGTTGCGACTGGGGCGGACATCAAAGCGGGCGATCGCTCCCCCACGAAAAGGCGGTGCAATCAGTAGCTCGGTGCGGCCAATGGCAAAATCAATGGGAATATCCTGATCCTCAATCCGCAAGGCATTGCCGTAGTAGGGCAGCAAGTCTGGAATCAAAATTTTACCGCGACGATTCGTGCGACCAATTTCTTGATTACTTAAGTAGGTGCGCACACCCCCCACATTGGGCACATCCACCAAGACAAAACTCCCCTGCACCGGTCGCGTGGCAAAAACTTCACCGCCAATTGTGACGAATCCCCCTTCCACCACCACTTGCGCCTGTCCTGTATCCCCTGCCTGCGCGTAGCCAATTTGGTAGCGGCTCCAAGGGGCATTGTAAGAAAATGTGCCACTGACAAAGGCCTGCTCATTGGCCTGAAGCACCTGTCCCTGATAGCCATAGCCGACGCCCGCTGGGAGCGATCGCGAGACCTTGAGGAAAGGAACCCCCTGATTTCCCTGTTGCAGCCAGCCGGTGTTAAGTGTCACCGCATTGTTCAGAAAGTAGTTAAACGTAACACTGATTTGGTTCACTGGCTGATCACTGCCAGAGAGGAAGCGCGAACCTTGCAGGTATAGACTGAGATTGCGACGGAGTTGCACTTGAGCGAGAATCGTTGCCTGTTGCCGCACCCCTTGATCGCGGGGGTTGGTAAAAAAGTACTGACCACTGATTGTTAGCCGCGACCCCAGACTGAGGGTAGCATTGGCAAAGCCCTCTAACTGCGGGCGATCGTCCCCCAAACCCAAGCCAGTATTGACATAGTTGCCACTGAGCAGGCGCACCCCACCACCAAAGGCCAGCCGCCGCCCCGGATAGTTGTAGCCAACAGCAACCCCACTCCCCAATTTTCCCTCAGTGGTACTCACCGCCGCCGCCACATCCAGCGTGCCAATGGGAATCGCCGTACTCAGGTTCAAGCCCGCATTCAAAAGATCGCCATTGCCTTCCAGACGTGCCCCCAGGGTCAAGTTATTCAAAATGCCCTGCCGATAGGCCGCCAAAAATTGCCCCTGATCTCCGTAGCTGAAATTCTCCGTGCCAAAATTTTCCCGCTCGGCACCGGCAGCCACAATAAACTCCGATAGTCCGGGGCGCAATAACGTAAACGACTGGACAAAATTACGGCTAAAGACCTGTTGATTGCCCTCAGCATCCTTTATCACAATTCGCAAGCGATTAAAGCCCCCAAAGGCGGGCAAATTTTTGAGAATAAACGGCCCCGGCGGTAACGTCACCTGCCGAATCAGCAAGTTATTCAGGTAAATTTCTGCGCTGCTGGGGGTGGTTACCTCACCCCGAAAGTCAAAGGCGGGTTGGCGAATCAGGTAAGGGCTAAGGCCAAAGTTGCGTTCCCAAACAATGCCCCCCCAAAGGCCACCCCCGCCCAACAGGTCACTGCTGATAAACGCATCCCCTAGGGTCAAAGTCGTGAGATGGCGCCGATGATCCAATCTAAAAGCGGTGAGTCCCCGTTGCAGGTTGCCATCGGCAGTCAACCCCAGCGTTGAGGTAAGGGCATTGCCACCAAAGCTAATCGCCACTTCACTGGCAGCCGTCAGTTGTTCAAAGTTATTCCAAAAAACGCCATAGTTCAGGTAGGCACTTAAGGGTTGGCTATAGCGAATCCCCGGCGGTTCATTACTCGGGTTAAAGTCAATGACCGTTTGTGGCAGTTGGGCTGCTCCCACCTGTAACCGTAGCACTAAGTTGGCATCATCCCGCTGGAATGTCATCTGCGGTGCCAACGACTGCAAGGAGACGTGCTCAATGCCTTGGATGATTTCGCGGCGACCGCCAATCTCCCTCAGACCGGCATTCACTAGATCCTGCAAAGGGATGAGCACATCGTCGCCACGCACCAAAACAATCACATCCCCCTTGGTAACGCGATTCACCTCAAGGGTATAAATGGCAGAGACTTCTGCTTGGGCAGAGACTGGAGCAGCCATCAGGAGGCTACTAAGCGCAAACGCCGTTGGGAGTAGAAATTTCAGTTGTAAGGGAGGGGTTGGTGCCCACAGACTGTAATTTGACTTGGCGCACTTGGGCACAGTTGGTTTGTGGTAGAGGAATATTCCTAAAGGGGCGATCGCGATCGGCCAACACATACACCGACTCCAGCATTCGCTCGAACACCACTGTTCCCTGCTCATTCAGCCCCTGAACAGTGATACCAAGGGTTTGAATGTGGACATTGCCTTTATTGCGCAGGACAAAACTTAATTTGCCCCCTTCGACGCGACCATTCAAAATTTCGCCTTGGCGCTGGATATTGGCGGGTTGGACAAAAACTGGCAAGCTAAAGGTCTTGATAATGCGAATGGCTGCCCCTTGGGTTTCTAAGACATTGGCTGGGGGCAGTTCTGTCACCAACAGACGATAGGTTTGCTCTTGCGTTGTCGCCGGTTGCCGTGCTCCCACCCGTAGGGTTCGCTCTTCCCCCGGCGGTACCGACAGCAAGACAGGGAAAGCCACGATATTGCCATCGCTTTCCGTTAGCTCCTCTTGACCATCGGCGGTTTGCTGCCAGCGGCGCACACTAATCTCAAAGTTAATCGGCACCTGCCCCGTATTGGTCAGGGTCAACAATGCCGTTCGCTGACGCGGTGAGAGAAACACCTGCACCGCATTCAGATAAAACTCCGAGGATTGTGCTCCCACCCTTGAAGCCATGCCAAGGGCAATGACTGTGGCCAGCAGGGCAAACCGCCACCCCAATAGAAAGCGCACGCTAGAACGAGACAGTGACTTGAACCGTATCAATATAGGCACCGGGTTTTAGCTGATCTAGAGTACCGGACGGTAAGTTATCTGCTGCGAGAATCCGACCGTAGATGGGGAAGTTTGCAGGAGATGCATTGGGTGCTGTGTACTCGACAGCATTACTGAGATCACAGCCCCAAACTTGACTTCTCGCAGCATCTTTGTATAATCCATAGGGAAGACGAGCATCCGCATTGGCCATCTGGCGCAGAGGAGCAGTACAAGAAGAGCTCGATGAAGCGTTGCTTCCTTCCCCCAGCTTAATAGTCGCTTGAGTCTTAGGTAAGCACTTGACACTCACTTCACCTTGGGCATCCAAGGGCGTTGTTGCGTGGGCACCCAATGGATCATAGGTACCAAAGTTGATATTTTGAGTACCCGTAATTTTGCAGGCTGGGTTGACGTTTGCTTGAATTTGGATATTTGTGGTTTGGGGCGAAGTTTGGGCTTTTGCCCTCTGTGCCATTAATAGAGGCAACACTCCCCCCGCAGCGGCAAGAAATAGACTGAGAAGAATCCGTTTGAGCAGGAATGAGAAAGTCATCGTCAAACCCCCTTATGAGAACAACAAAAAGTTTACACTTCAATCTTTGATGTTACTCTGATACTGAATGTAGCAAGCCTTTAGGGATGACTCGCGGTGAGCTTGCAACACACACTAGCAGCAACAATACTACAGCATACCCCCCTTGCCTACCGTGATTTCACGGAGGTTTTATCTTTCCTTTAGAAAGAAACAATAATCTGAACCGTATCGGTATAAGTACCCGGTGTCAGTTGATTCAGAGTCCCTAAAAGTGCAAGAGCTTGACCCGATGGGATGCGGCCGTACACGATAATGTCTTTGACGCTAGCATTGGTCGCACTGTAGTCCACATCATTCAGGAAGTTACAGCCCCAAATGTCAAGAGGGGAGTAAGAACTATCCCGATACAAAAAATAAGGAAGGCGAGCGGAGCCAGAAGCCATACGCCGCAGCGGTACAAGACAACTGGACAAAGCAGCAGGATAACTCCCCTGATTCAGCCGAATGGTTGCTTGGGTGCCCGGTAAGCATTGCACACTCACCTGACCTTGGGCATCTAGCGCTTGGGTGTAGTGGGTACTGAGGGGATCATAGGTGCCAAAGTTAATATCCTGAACGCCCTTAATCACACAGGCTGCCTTCACCGTCGCCTGAACGTTGATGTTACTGGTTTGAGGTGAAGTTTGAGCATGGGCGCGCTGAGCCGTTAGGAGTGGCAATAGACCACTGGCAGCAGTCAAAAATAAACTTATTGGGTAGAGCTTTAGCCTCAGAAAACAGGGGCGATGCATAAGACTCTTCTCCCAACAGTTCATCAGTATTTTAATTGCTAGAGTGAAGCCTACAAATTGCTAATTATGAATTTGGAGAGCACTCAGTCATGACTCGTAGGCCAAGCTTACGCAAGCCTAATGTGAAGGTGTGCGGCGAATTCACAATTGCAGCCGTTAGAGGGATGCTGTCAACCCTACACCACTTACAGGACTTATGAACAGAGAATTTTAACTACGCAACAAAAGTTAATCTAAAGATTGGCACCCCCAAGCGTCAGGATCATCGTTGATGGCATGCGATCGCCATCGAAGGCAGTCTCAAAAATATTTTTGTAATGTTGATTGACCCCATTTTATTTGAGTGTATGCTAGTGCCTAGGAAAATTTTGTAGCCCTTTGATTTGGAGTGATTGCTGTGTTGCCAGACTTGCCAAGTTTTGATGCTTTGCTTCAGAGTTTGCGTAATATTGACACCCTAACCGAGTGGGAAATGGCGGTTCTGGGCATTATTGTCATCGTGGTTGGCATTTCTCTAGGGAACTGGGTCTGGCCAAGGATTTTGCAGGGGCTATTTATTCTTCTGTATCTTGGTGTAACTGCTATTCCCCTATTTTTGGTGGCGAACGGCATTCTACACCAGTGGCAAGATGTGGTCTTTAGCTGCCTAGTTATCGGCTTTTTGGGGTCAATCCCGTTACTCCCCTTTTTTGCTGTTTCCAGTATTCAGCGAAAAATAGATGGCCTCAAGCAACAGGTGAACACACCACCTGCATCAGCTCCTATTAATTTCGAAAGGGAGTGAGATATTTTCAAGAGGGATAGGCTATCCTCAAAGCATCATGAATGTTACTCAAGAATATGAGCTATAGCTTGGACTGACGAGAGCGGGTTGTCTCCTATATCAAGCAAGGTGGCAAAATCAGTGAAGCAACTCAAATCTTTCAGGTCAGTCGCGCCACCATCCATCGCTGGCTGAAGCGAGAGGACTTAGCGCCCACGGTTGTCCCCCGTCGTCCTTGGAAGCTGGATTGGGCGGCCTTAGCAGCCGATGTTGCTGCCCATCCCGATGACCGTTTAATCGACCGTACCCAGCGATTTGGCGTCCAAGTTTCCACCATTAGTTATGCCCTCGACCAGATGGGCATCACCCGAAAAAAAACAGATACGTTACCAAGAACGGTGTGAAGAAGAGCGACAAGCGTATCAACAGCAGCTCGACACATGGGTAGAGAGCCACGGCAAGGAAACGGTGGTGTCTATCGATGAAACGGGGTTTGACTCTCGGGTGGCGTGTGAGTATGGGTAGTCAGCGCGAGGCCAACGAATTGATGGAGAGCGAGCGGGGAAGCGTCAGAAAAGAGAGAGTTGAGTCGCAGGACGGTATAGACACCAGAAAGACTTCATCGCGCCGATGCTGTTTTCAGGATATTTGAATGCGGTAGGGTTTGTGAGCTGGCTGAGTCAATACTGTTTGTCAGCGTTAGAGAAACGTTCGTTGTTGATGATGGATAATGCACCGATTCATCCGAAAGGGGTGATTCAGGCAGTGGTGAAAGCGGCGGGTCACGAGGTGTTATTTTTACCGAAATACTCTCTTGATTTGAATGTGATTGAGCACGACTTCAGTGCGCTGAAGCGAGCGCGGATGTATGCAGGGTCAAACAGTTCGATTGATGAAGTGATTCGCAAGTATTGTGCTGGATGATGCCTCATTCTTTATTGGAATAGCTATATGTTTTGAGCCTCAAGGGCAATCTACGGCATCTGTATTCTACTCAGTCTTGACGGTGGGGTAGAGTGGTTGGCGCAGGCGGTGCGTTGCCATGCCATTGTCTGAGTATGCGTTTGCCCTGTGGGCAAAGACACAGGGCTTCAAAACTACGGTAATCTTATAGAGAAACTAGAGTATTGCTAGCAGTGCTATGGGCATCACTATTGAAAACGTTTCTAAGTCCTTTGGCTCCTTTCAAGCGGTCAAGCAGGTGGATTTGGATATTGCCAGTGGCTCTTTGGTGGCGCTGTTGGGGCCTTCAGGTTCCGGCAAATCAACCTTACTGCGGCTGATTGCGGGTTTAGAGATGCCCGACACTGGCCGAATTCTGCTCACGGGCAAGGACGCCACCTATCAAAGTGTCCAAGAACGTAATATTGGCTTCGTCTTTCAGCACTATGCCCTTTTTAAGCACATGACTGTGCGCCAAAATATCGCCTTTGGCCTAGAGCTGCGCAAGGTGCCCCGTGCCAAGATCAAAGCTCGGGTTGAGGAGTTGCTCGAGTTGGTGCAGTTGGGTGGCTTGGGCGATCGCTACCCCTCTCAGCTCTCTGGGGGACAACGCCAGCGGGTGGCTCTTGCCCGTGCCCTTGCCGTAGAACCCAAGGTGCTATTGCTGGATGAACCCTTTGGTGCCCTCGATGCCAAGGTACGTAAGGAACTGCGAGCATGGCTACGCCACCTCCACGATGATGTCCATGTGACAACGGTCTTCGTGACCCATGACCAAGAGGAGGCTATGGAAGTCGCGGATCAAATTGTTGTCATGAACAAAGGCCAAGTGGAGCAGGTGGGCACCCCCGCTGAAATTTACGACCATCCCGCTAGCCCCTTTGTGATGAGCTTTATTGGCCCTGTGAACGTCTTGCGCTCCCGCGTCTTTCAGCAAAGCGAAGGCACGGCTGCCCACTGCGATATTTTTCTGCGCCCGCGCGACATCATCATTGAGACGAGTCCCAATGGTAACACCGTCTCAGCCCGCATTCACCGCATCATTCACTTGGGTTGGGAAATTCAGGTGGAACTGCGCCTAGATGATGGACAGGAGCTGATGGCTCACCTATCGCGAGAGCGATTTGACGAGCTGCGCCTTGAACCCCAGCAACAGGTCTTTATTAAGCCAAGGGAGGCAAAGTCCTTTCCCCTTTACTACAGTATTTAGGCACCAAAAAATCCGTTCATCCCTTGAACAAAGGGGGTCAAACTTGCTATGCTAACAAAGCAACGCAATGGGGTGTCGCCAAGCGGTAAGGCAGCGGGTTTTGGTCCCGCCATTCGGGGGTTCGAATCCTCCCGCCCCAGTTAGGTTATAGACATCAATGCCAAGAATATTACCTTCATTACTGGCCTTAGATTTTGATGGCGTCCTCTGCAACGGCCTGCGAGAATATTTTCAAACCAGTTGGCAGGTGTATCAGCAGGTGTGGCCTGAGCAGCCCCTTGTGCTTTCCCTAGAGGAACTAGAAAGGCAATTTGGTCAATTGCGCCCTGTGATTACGGTGGGTTGGGAAATGCCGCTCCTGTTGCGAGCAATTGTTGAAGGCACCTCTACTCAAGAGATTCTCCAAAACTGGCCAAAGGTGCGCGATCGCCTACTTGCTACCTACCATCTCACTGCCACCGATTTGGGAGAACGAGTGGACGGCCTGCGCGATCGCTGGATTGCAACGGACTGGCAAAGCTGGCTGGCGCTCCATGACTTTTATGACGGTGTCGTAGCCGCTTTGCAACGCTGGCAGACTCAAGGTCAACCCCTCGCCATTGTCACCACCAAGGAGCAGCGCTTTGTTACGTATTTGCTAGAGCAAGCGGGCATCTCCTTTCCCCCAAGGGCGATCTATGGCAAAGACCAACAGCAGCCAAAACCTGTGATTCTTGAGGCGCTTCAGTCAACCTATGGTGCTCCCCTGTGGTTTGTTGAGGATCGCCTCGGGGCACTGTTACAGGTTGCGGCTACACCGGAACTAGAGGAAACAGAACTCTTCTTGGCGACATGGGGCTATACCACTGCTGGCGATCGCGCCCAAGCCGAGGCACATCCGCGCATCCATCTCCTCAGCCGAGAACAATTTTGTGAATTTCCCCACTGGCTTTGCCCCTAACCCCTTGTCTTTCAAGGTGGTTTTCTCTATACTGGAAAAGCTGCGCAACAGCGCGGGTCGCTAGCTCAGCGGTAGAGCACTCGGCTTTTAACCGATTGGTCTTGGGTTCGAATCCCAGGCGACCCATTCCAACTAGCTATCCAATAGCCGGCGGAGTTCTGCCATATCGTCATCAATAGATTTACTCTGAGAGGATGAACTGGGGCGTGGTGCGTCCTGCACTTCGGGAGTAGAGACGTTGATATTAATATTTAACTGACTGCTGCCACTGGAGGTCTGGGGGAGTGTCCCCGCGGAGGAAGCATCGGGCAACAAGCCCATCTGCCGCTTCATTTCCAGCAGTTCAAATTCCACATCCTGTTTGTTGGCGCTGCTTTGGAGCGCTTGGAATTTACTTTCGAGAGTATCGCCACTCAGTTCAGCGATCGCTTGGGAGCGGGCTTCCATTTGCAGGACTTTATCTTCCATACGCTCAAATGCCGCCATCGCATTGGAGGTGCCCACCTTGCTGACCGCTTGATGAATCTGCTCAGAGGCTTTGGCTGCCCGGACACGCGCTTTGAGCATTTCCTTCTTCGTTTTCGCCTCAGAAATTTTGCTTTCAAGGGCGGTCAAGTTGTCCTTAAGGGTTTTTACTTGGACTGCCATTTGATCCACTTGGGCTTTAAGGGCGGCAGCGGTATCTGCGGCAGTTTTCTTGCGGTTCAAGGCTTCCAACGCGAGGGCTTCATCTCCTCTACTGAGGGCAAGGCGTGCCCGCTCTTCCCACTGTTGGGCATCCTTAAGATTTTGGGCGTACTGCTGCTCTAGTCGTTTCTGAGCAGCAATGGCTTGAGCAACGGCTTGGCGCAACTTCACCAAGTCCTCGTTCATGTCAATAATTGTTTGCTCAAGGATTTTTTCTGGATCTTCAGCAGCACTGACAATGGCATTGAGATTAGAGCGAATCACCATGCCGACACGATCAAGTAAACCCATGCTTTGCCTCGTCAATAACTCGCTGACTCTACTCTAGCGCATGCCCTCTACATCCCCATGATGCAGTAGCCCGAATCCACATAAAGAATTTGACCAGTGATGCCACTGGCTAGATCGCTGGCAAGAAAAGCTGCTGTGTTGCCCACCTCTGTTTGGGTCACCGTGCGCCGCAACGGAGCCGTGGCTTCCACATGGTGGATCATATCGAGAATGCCCCCTACTGCTGAGGAGGCCAAGGTGCGAATTGGACCAGCGGAGATACCATTGACACGGATCTTCTGAGGCCCCAATTCTGCCGCGAGGTAGCGCACATTCATTTCTAGGGCTGCCTTGGCAATCCCCATGACATTGTAGTTCGGCACAACCCGCACACCCCCCAAATAAGTCAGGGTAATGATTGACCCGCCGTTGGTCATCAATGGTTTAGCGGCACGGCTGAGAGAGATCAGGGAGTAGGCACTGATGTCGAGAGCGAGATTAAAGCCTTCAAGGGAGACGGCGGAAAAGTCACCACTGAGATCTTCTTTTTGGGCAAAGGCCAAACAGTGAATCAAAATATCTAAGCCACCCCAAGTAGAGGCAATGGCAGCAAAGGCTTCGTCAATTTGTTGAGGTTGCTGCACATCTAGGGGTAAAAGCAGTTTGGGGTCTAAAGGAGCAGTCAGTTCCTCGACCTTTTGCTTCAGCTTTCCCCGCTCGTCGGGAAGATACGTCACTGCCAGTTCAGCACCTGCTGCATGGAGCTGTTGGGCAATCCCCCAAGCAATGGAGCGATTATTGGCAATGCCGGTCACAAGGGCGCGTTTTCCCGATAGGTCTAGGAGCATAGGTACAGCCAGTGTGAATGATCTAACCCTCTGATCGTACCAGAGGGGCTGCTGCCTTTAGCGCCAGCGTAGGACTTGGGTTTTCAAGGGGTTGACAAATTCCCGTCCCTCTTGGGTGGCTTTCTCGTACTCCCGCTTAAGCTGGTAATACCATTTAGCTTGGTAATCGGCCTCTTTGATAAGCGTCAACGGTGGCTTGTACTTTAGGCCTTCGCTTTGCTTGGCCACAATGCGCAAATCTTGGTTGAGAAATTCCCGTGCTAAGGGAGCCAGTAGCGGTTTCAGGGGGGCGAGCCATGGAAAGGTCCAGTAGTAGGTGGCAGTGAGTTCAGTTTCCTGATCGTTGATGGGGGTGAGGGTAATCAGAAAACAAAAGGTGTGGCGATCGCTATAGTTGGTTTCGATGCGAATCCCCGGCAGCCGATAGATAATTTCCACCTCAGGATGGCCACCTAAAATATGGTGTGCCCACGACTTGCGCAACAGGGGATGGCGGCGCATGGTAAAGCCATAGGGCGACGGATCAAAGGTTTTTGCCTTCTCAAAGAGCTTGCCCCGCTTGCGCCACCACCACGCCCCATGGACAAAGGGCGCATGGGAGGGATCCATAAAGTTAATAAACACCTGATCCAAATGTCCCGGAAAGATGAATTTTTGCACCGCTTGGGGTTGGGTCTCGGCGCTAAATCCGGGCACAAGGGGCACCTCTAGGGTCGGTTCACTGACATCACGCTCATTGGCTGGGAAAAAAATCCAGAGATTGCCCTGCACCTCGCGTACGGGATAACTCAACACACCAAAGTGCTTGAGATCCACATCACTATCACTGGTCAGGGAGGGAATCAGCGTACAGTGGCCGTGGGCATTGAAGCGCCAGCCGTGGTAGGGGCACTCCACCTCTTCCCCATCAAAGTGACCATAGTGTAGGGGAATGCCACGGTGAGGGCAGAGATTGCGCAGCGCAAAGGGCTTGCCTGAAGTGGTACGGCAGAAGAGAATAGGCTCCCCTAAAAGCACCTTGGCTTGGCAGCGACCCGGCTTGAGGTCAGCGGCTGGCAGGCCATAGTACCAGATATTGCGTAAGAAACTACTACCCTCATGGAGGGAGAATGAAGTGCTGCTGGAGTTCATAACCAGACTCTACCAGATGCTCGGCAGTTATTTTCTACGTTACGCCGAAGCAGCCGTCAAGTCAGTCACATACCGCAGCAAGATCCCCTTCTGGCCAATGATGAACCCTTGATCAGGACTAAAGAAGAGAATTTTATAAAAGTTGGAGGGGACTTTTTTCACGTCCACATCCTGCTGCCACGTTTGGCCACCATCTTGGCTACAGAGCAGTACCCCAGCACCCCCTGCTAGCCATACTTCATTGGGTGTGCGATAGGCCAGATCAAGGAAGCCAACACTATTGCGACGCAGGGGACTCAGCAGTTCTCCCCAGTTTTCGGAATTGTCTGGATCAGAGAAGGCAATTTTACCGCCATTGACAATCATCCAGAGCCGACCATCCGGGGTAAAGCCCATATTGTGGACACGGCGCGAGGTGGTGCGATTGTGGGGTTGCCAAGCGGTTTGTCCCGGCTGCCACGTGGAGTAAAAGCTCCCCCGCGAGGAGACAGCCACATACTCACCAGAGGGCGAACGGTTGAGGTTGCGCATCACACCAATAGCTTCTTGAACTAAGGCCTGCCAGTTTCTGCCCCCATCTTGGGTACGGTAAATGGCGCCTACATCGGTCATCATTTCTGCAGCGCCATTGCCGAGGGCTTTGATCAGGCGGGGTGAGCCGGGGAGCTTGGGATTGAGGGGAATTTGACTCCAAGATTGGCCACCATCGGTCGTGTGCAGCATAATGGGTGGCTCACCGACAATCCAGCCCTCGTTCCCTTGGAAGCTAACGCTGTTGAAGCGATAGTCGGGATTATCTAAAACCAGCGTACGGGGTTCCCAAGTTTGACCACCGTCGCGAGTTTCCATCAGTGTGGCATTGGCACCCACCAACCAACCGTGATTACGGTCAATAAAGCTCATATCGAGAATGGTTGAGGTGGTTGGTAGTTGGATGGCTTCCCAAGGGTTGTAGTCCAAGGCGGGGATGGCAAGGGCAGAGGTACTCAGGCTCATCCAGAGGACAACGGTCACCAGTAGCCAATGCAGGAACTTGATTCCTTTCATTTTTTGCCAATAACTGTCAATTTGTTTAGCGAACATTATAGAAACTCAGTAGAAAAAGAACGGCAAGGGCAAGACCACCAAAAATGAGGATATTTTTTTGGCCGGGGGTGAGGCGATTCACACCCAAGCCGTAGTTCAGATTTTCCTTGAAGCCTGAGGGGGATCCCACAGGTCCAATGTTGCTAAATTGCTTTTTCGGAGCACTGCACACTGGACACCGCCAGTTTACGGGGAGATCAGCAAAGGCTGTCCCCGGCGGAATCGAGCGATTTTCGTCTCCCTTTGAGGGTTCATAGATGTAGCCGCAGGCACGGCACTCAAACCGATCTAAGGGCGCAACATCAGGGGTTTCGGCGGTCATACCTCAGAAATTTTTAAGATTTGCGACATACATCTTAATACTACGGGATTTAGGGGCGTTTCTTGTGATGAGGACAGGGGAGTTTTCAGGACAATACTGCGAAACTCTAAGACATGTAACGAAAGATCAGACCTTTGCAACATAAATATAAAGAAAAGATTAGGGAAGCCAGCCCTGCCAAGAAGTGATGCCATGATAGGGGTATTCAATTGAGGTCAGCCCATATAGACCTTAACCTTAAATCTCCTTTAATATTCCGTAGAATGCTGGCTTCCATATCACCAAGGGGGCTGGCATTTTACTTTTGGGGGTAGAATAGAGACCTGCACTTTCTACGGGTCGCCTGTGACTCCCACATTGTGTTGGCACTATCCACCGCTCCAAGCAGGAATTCTCTGTCGGCGCTATCAGCGATTTTTTGCGGAGATTGAGTTGACCTCTGGCGATCGCATCACAGCCCACTGCCCGAATACAGGGCCGATGACAGGAATCTGCCAAGTGGGTGCCCCCGTTCAAGTCTCCTACCATGCAGATCCCAAGCGCAAGCTGGCCTATACGTGGGAAATGATTTTCGTTGATGGCACGTGGGTGGGGGTAAATACGAGTTTGCCGAATCGGGTGATTGCTTCCGCATTGGCGGCAGGCATCCTACCGGAACTAGCTGGGTACGGCACTCAGCAGCGAGAGGTGGCCTATGGTCAAGAGCGCAGCCGCATTGACTTTTACTTGGCGGATCATCCCCAACAGCCCCCTGCCTATGTTGAGGTGAAAAATACCACTTGGGCGCAAGGGGGGTTAGCCCTGTTTCCTGATACGGTGACCATGCGAGGTCAAAAGCATCTGCGGGAACTGCAATGGCTACGGCAAACCCAACCTGACACTCGTGTGTGTATGCTCTACTTTATTAATCGCGGTGATTGCGATCGCTTTGCGCCGGGAGACAGTGCCGATCCCACCTATGGACAACTCTTACGCGCCGCCTACAACCAAGGGGTGGAAATTTTGCCCTATCGTTTTGCCATTGAGCCAACGGGCATTCAGTTTTTGGGAACGGCCAAGCTGGTACTCTAGGACACTTGGCTAAGTTCAATCAGATTGCCATCGGGATCTGCGACAAAGATTGCGGTTCGTCCTGAGGCACTGCGCTGCAAGGGAATTTGGGCTGCCACTAGGCGTTGTTCGAGACTGGCTAAATCAGTTACGCCAAGGGCAAAGTGGGGGTTACGTCCCCACCGCTGATCTTGACAGGGATCAACCACCTGCTCCGCTGGGATGAGATGAATTTGCACCGTACCGATTTGATACCAGCGGCCGGGGAATTTCAGGGGGCGATCGACGGGGGTAAGACCCAGCAACCCTTCATAGAAGGCCGCAGCTCGCTCCAAATCCGTGACGTTAATAGCAACGTGGAGAAAGACCATCAGGAATTGGCGGGTTGCGTCACCCCTAAGCGAATTTCTGAGCAAAAGGAGGCCATACTAAAGCCACCAAAGCGCTTGAGAATACTGGTGCGCAGGCGTAGATTGGGGCTGGCAAACCAAAGGCGCTCTTCAGAGTACATGGTTTCGTATTCGGTAATCAGTGTTAGGGCACCATCACTGCCCATACTGAAGCGACCGGCAACCGGTGCTTTTTCGGCATAGCCCATTTCCCGCAGGAGCTTGCCTTCCATCCGTGACCCCTGATCCATGATCGGCACCAGTACCGTTGAGCCTTCGTGCTTCTCGCTGTCCCATTCCATCGTGCCGTCCCAACTGACCCGTGCACCGCACACTGCCCAAGCGGGATCCATGTCATATTGCTGACACAGGGCAATGACCGCAGGATCATCCACAGACAGTAATTCAATGGTTAACTGAGACTTGCCTGACTCAGTTTGCTTAAAGGCCAAGTGATGACTGGTACGTTGGGAAAACCAGCGGCCAGCACTTTGGGCAAAAAAGTCGCGGATGTCCATACCTGCGCACACTATGTAATGGGGACAAGAGCAGTATTTTTGAGTCTTTTTTTAGGGTACACCGTCTCTTCGATTCCTTCCAAACGATCGCGCTGAGGAAAGATGCAGTCAAAGATTAACAATGTAACAATATGTAAACGAGTTTAAGATTTAAGATAGAAGTAGGTCGCCCTCATCAATCCCTATGCTGCACTCAAATTTACCTGAACCTCAACTGCTTAAGGTCTTGCTGGAGCCGCTACTCGAAGATTTTCAGTACTGGTTCACGCGATCGCGATCGCTCTTGCAGACAGAAGTGATTCCCTTCTTGAACGTGGCGGAACAGCAGGCACTCCTTGAACGGGTGGAGACGGCCCTCAATGATGTGATTGCTACCCAAAGCCTCTTTCGGGCAACGGACGGCCAAGTGGGGGTTGATACACAGGTACTGATGCAGTGGCATACGCTCTTGATGGAGTGCTGGCAGGTTGCCCACCACTATCGCTTATCCAAATCTTGTGACACTTAAACGATTCTTGGCGCTTGGCTCGGAGGTGCTCTCTTCATGTTGCAGTTGATCTATATTGTTGCCTTTACGGTCTTGGCACTACTGGCCATGGCTAATCTGATTCGCAGTTTGTTGACCCTCGGCATTGAATCACAACGCCAATTTTCACCGCCACGGGTGACCCATCCCGAACTGTTAGATAGCGATGGCCATGTGATTGATGAACCCCTGTTGGTGATGCGCTCTCTCAGTGTGGAGGATGCCCGTGCCCAGCTGGATGCGATCTACCGCGAATCCCCCAGCTACGGTGACGACGCCCGTGGAGAAACCCAAGCCTAAATTCTTAGGCTCCTATGGGCAGTTCCTGAGCCGCTGGTTTCAGGTGGATGCAACGGCACTGGCGGAGGTCTTGGCTAGGGCACGGCAGGAATTAGCGGCGACGGAGGTCTTGCTGATTGGCAAACCCCAATCGGGGAAAAGTTCGATTGTGCGGGCAATGACGGGTGCCGATGCCAGTATTGTCGGGGCGGGGTTTCGTCCCCATACGCGGCAAACACAGCGCTATGACTATCCCACGGCTGAACTGCCACTGCTCACCTTCACGGATACAGTGGGCTTGGGGGAAACGCCAGAGCAAACGGCTGAGGTGGTGGCGGAATTGGATCACCTGTTGCAGCAAAGTCAACGGGCACGAGTGATTATTTTGACGGTCAAGGTAACGGATTTTGCGGGCGATCGCCTGCACCAAGTGGCAAAGGCACTGAAGAAGGCTCATCCAGAGATTCCGTTTATTTTGGCCATTACCTGTCTGCACGAGCTGTATCCCCCCAACCAAGAAAATCATCCCCCCTATCCCCCAGAGATTCCTGAGGTTAATTTGGCGATCGCTGGCCATAAGGAGCGCTTTGCTGACATTAGCGATCGCGTCATTCCCCTTGACTTTACGTTGGAGGAAGACGGCTACACCCCTGTTTTTTATGGCTTTGAGACCCTTGCTACAACCCTAGAGGCAGTGCTGCCCAAAGCAGAAGCCCAACTGCTCCGCGAGCTGATCGCCCAATCCCATCTCAGTGATCAACTGGCTCCCCTCTATCGTCAGGTGGGGCGGCGCTACATTGCCCCCTTTGCAGTGATGGCGGGAACCTTGGCGGCAGTGCCTTTGCCCTTTGCCACGATGCCAGTCCTTGTGGGGGTGCAGGTGGTGATGGTGGTGCTGCTGGGGCAGTTGTACGGTCAGACCCTTTCGCCTTCCCAAGCCGGGGGCATCTTGACCACAATTGGCGGCGGATTTGTGGCGCGGTTGGTGGGGCAACAGTTGATTAAATTGATTCCGGGTTTGGGATCGGTGCTGTCTGCCTCTTGGGCGGCGGCCTATACTTGGGCCTTGGGGGAAGCCGCCTGTGTCTATTTTGGCGACGTGATGGGGGGCAAAACTCCCGATCCGCAGCGCATTCAGCAGGTACTCCAAGAAACATTGGCAACCGCACATTTACGCTTGCGCCAAAGCGAGTCCTAAATCAAGCCATCGTTTTGAGGGGCATTGGCCTTCAGGGAGCCATCCGCTTGCCAGCGCACTTCCCCGGCTTCTCCGACCACAAAATAGGGAATTTCTTTCTCCTTTAGATAGCGGGCGATCGCGGGATCAAGGGCGTTGCGACTAAGAATGACACTGCGCGGCTTAACAATCTCAAAGAGGCGTGGCGTTAATTTTCGCCCCCACCACCAGAGAACCTGCGGTGGCTCCACGGGCGTCACGGCCAGCCAATCCGTTTGAGCGGCATCGCGACTGGGATCACTGACAAAGAGCCACTGACTGTTGCCCATCTCCAAGGTCAAGATAGCCGGATCCGCCCGCAGGACAGTAATTTTCACCTGACCCAGTTGAACGGGTTGCCGCAGGGGAAGCGATTGATGGGGCACCTTGAGGGTGGTCAACATTTCCCGGTAGGCAGGATCACTCTTGGCCGTTGGCACATCCGTAAACTGGCGAATTGGGGTGATCCCATGAATCTCGCGCCAGCCCTGTTGTTGACGGTACTGGCGATCGCTGGCCACCGCCCAATCAATGCGGTTAATGCCCTCTTGAGCCAAGAAAGCCGTTAGCCCTTGGGGATCTCCCCCATTAATGACGACTGTCCCCGCTGGTTGCTGAACCACCAGTGTCGGCACCTGTGTATTGGCCAGAACCGTAGCTTGAAAGAGGGTATTTTGGCGCAGAATAAAGGGCACGAGAACCAGAGTGACACCAAGGGTAAACAGCAAAAACCAACGGCGCCGCCAGCGAGGACTCAGCCACCCAAGGACAATCAGGCCATAGAGAACAACAACTTGCAGCCAACCCAAACTGCCAAGGGCGATCGTTGCCCCCGGCCACTGGCCGATGGTTTGAATCAGCCACAGGAGGAAAGCTGTGGGGTAGTAGAGGAGCCAAGCAAGCGCCGATCCCACAGGCGGAACGAGGAGGCCGACCATGGCACTGATGAAGCCGCCAACCGTCAAGAGAACTAGGGGCAGATTGGCAAGGACATTAGCCAGCAGACCATACACCGGGAAAATACCGAAGATTGCCAAAGAGAGGGGCAGTACCCAAAGGGTGGCCGCGAGGGGTACCGCGACAAGGTTGCGCAGGGGTGTTGGCAACCAATCGAGGCGATCGCTGATCGGTTGAGCACTGACAATGAGACCCAAGGTGGCTAGGAAGCTCAACTGAAAGCCAATGTCCTCAATCCACAGGGGATTGTAGATCAGCATGGCAGTGGCGATCGCCAGCAGAATCACGAGGGGTTGCCCCTTTTGACCATTCACCAAAGCCACCAGACCCGCCAAGCCCATCAACACAGCGCGAATTGCTGAGGGGGCAAACCCACTCAAACAGGCAAAGAGCACCAAGACCCCAGCCCCCAAACCATAGCGCCACTGCTGCGGCAGGAAACGCGTCACCGCCAAGACAACTGCCAACAAAATCGCCGTATGAAACCCCGAGGCCGCCAGAGCATGGGATAGCCCCACGCGCCGAAAGCTGTCGCGCACCTCAAAGGGAATGGCCACCGCGCGGTTCCCCAGCACCATTGCCGAGACCACCGCACCATAGCGATCGCCCAACCCTTGGGCATGGACTTGGATAATCCGCTGCCGCAGTGCCCACAACCCCCAAGGTGATCCCTGATCCAAAATCGTGACCTTGTTGCCTGCTAAGCCAGCAAAGGTGTGCTGTAACTGAAGCTGCCGCCGAAAGTTAAAGGCACGAAAAAACTCACTGCCCCCCCCACGAGGCAGATAGAGCCGCCCCGAAATCTGGATCCGTTGGCTGGGATGTAGCTTTGCCCCTTCCGCTGCTGGCAGTGTCACATAGAGGCGGCCACTGGCTCTCCCTTGCAGCACCTCACTTTGGGCCGGTACTTGACTGAGATTTTGATAGCGCTCCACCCCTAGGAAAAAGCGTCGTCGCCCAGCGCGATTAGGTAGTGGTGTGGTTTCAACACGCCCCTCGACGAGCACCGTTGACGGTAGGTTCAACCCCTCAAGACGGGGCACTAAACTGCTGATGTCATTCACCCCCGGCTGGGGCGTGCGCAGCCACACATAGGCCATCGCTAAAAGGGCAACCCCGGTGGCGATCGCAAAACTTTGACTCGAAGGCAGGCGCAGCCAAACCTTACCGCCCCAGCGCCGCCCGCTGTAGAGCATCCCTCCTAGGGCCAAGACCCCCAGCCAGCCCCACTGAAAGAGACTGAAAACACACCCCGTAATAAAGGCGATCGCCCAGAGAATTCCATCCGCCTTGGTAATGCTGAACATAGCCTTGTTGGGGTTGGCGTCCAGAGACTTAGGAGAAACTTTAAGACGGCATCATGCTGTAGGGACAGAGTTTTAGAACCAATTCAGACTTTAACCTATGTCATGCCAACACTAAGGGGCACCCGCGTCTTTTTTTCGGCGTCAATGGTCACCTCTTCAGGACGGCAGCGCACGACACTGACCTCAAGTCCCTCTGCGCCCTCAGCCTTCAAGTCCTCAATGTAGCCATCCTTCTCTTTTTCCGCCTCCATGGGTGTCAGAAAAGGGCCAAAGTAGTAGGTGCAGGGGGGGGTTTTCGTTTCTATCTTGACCCACCACGCCAGACCCATACCATTGACGAGATCGGCGAGCCAGCTTGTAAAACCTGTATTATTATCGCTAAACATTGACGGTATTCCTCCGAAACTTGCCAAATTGCCCCAACCAATCAATTCAATACATCTGTTGGTTTGCTCTCTATTTGTGTATAACTGATCCCCCCCTAAATGTGTATGGCGAAAATTCCAAACCATCAATTGTCATATTTATTTACATCAAGAGTCCCCACGAGGACAAGATCACTCATTCAACCCTGACGCTGAAGGTAAACGCAGTGGCGCTGGGCATGGCTCAAGGGGGTGGCAAAGGCCTGAATCTCTAGGAGTTGACTGCGGTATCGCGGCAGCAGGGTTCCTAGGGTTTGGGCATCCTCTTTGCTCCACTGACCTCGGTACAGGACTAAAATGCCCCCCAACCGTAATAGGGGCAACCCATAGGCACAACAACGAGCCACATCACCGACGGCTCGAATCAAGGCCAAATCATAGCGGCGCTCATGGGCTTCTGCCCGTCCCCATTGCGCCTGAATGTTGGCCAAACCAACACTTGAAGGGAGAGAGTGCAAAAATTTGACTTTCTTTTGGGTTGCTTCAAGGAGTGTCACTGACCAATCGGGGCGGGCGATCGCCACCGGTACCCCCGGAAAACCACCGCCACTGCCAATATCAATGACCTGTTGAATCTTAGTTCCCCAAGGTGTTCCCCCAGTAGGCTGAAGCCATGGCAAAATCCCCCGCAACGAATCCCAGAGGTGCTTCTCCCAGAAATCAGGGACTGCCGTAATCCGCGTCAAGTTGATCCCTTGGTTGGCTGCGAGGATTGCCCCATAGAAGCGTTGGAACTGTTCCTGCTGTTGGGGTGTGGGTTGCCACTGGAGGGTCTCCTGCCAAGGGAATGGCTCAAGCAATAACGGCCTAGGACTCGCCATCACCACCACTGGGCAACTCTTTCTTTGCTGTTAGCACCTCCCACGCCGCTTTGAGTCGCTCCTCAAAATCCTTGACATGGCTAGAGACGGTATCAGCATTCGACTTCAGCTCTGCGATCGCCGTTTCAAGGGCTTTCTGTACATCCGCTGGCAGGGCTTTTAACTGAGCGGCGGCAAAGCGCTGGAGAGCCGCCAAGAGTTCTTTGGCCGCCTCGATCACCTCCTCAGCACTGACGGTTTCTCCAGCGGGCTCAGGGTTGGATGACTCGGCAGCAGCAACCGGTTCTTCAGTTGTTGTGGGTGGGACTTGTTCTTCAGACATGGAGGTAGGCTCCTAAACGTACTCATTCATAACTGCACAACTGGTACCCTTACCTTAGCAAATGCTGCCTTTGATCTTTTGCGGTAACTCGAAAACAAAACCCCACCCCCCTAGGGGTAGGGCATCTATTTCCTCACTAGCTAGGGACAGCTAGAAGCTAAAGGTTGTTCGCACAACCCCCAGAAGCAGCGGCGCGTTGTTACTGTTGCTGTTGGAATTGACCACGGCAATGAGGCCAGGTGTAATTGAAATATTCCGCGAGATCGGAATACGGTATAGCCCTTCGATGTGATAGGAGTTAAAGGTTGCACCCGGTGCACCCGCTACATTGCGAACGCTAATGGTTTGCGGGGGTTGACCGACAATTAAACCCAGAACATCGCCCTTACGCCAGATGTCTGGTACCGCAAAGGTGGCGGCCCAGTTTAAGACTTCTGCTTCTCGCCGTGGGCCTGTGAATCCTTGTACCTGATAGACATTGGAGTAGCCGACCCAGCCTGCAATGTTGAATTTTTGAATGGGGCGGTAGCTAAACTGAAAGCCAAAGTTATCGGCGGCTGCATTGGCATTATTGCCAATGGGGTTGGCAGCAGAGCCGGCAAACCCACTGCTTCCCGTTCCGCCAGCAACACCGACACCAAAGGAGCGCACATAGGTAAATCCCATGGCGAGGTTCTTCGCAGGTCGCCAGTCGAGTTGGGCCAAGGCGGCATAGGCACCGTCGAAGAGACCATTAGTATTTGGTGTATTTCGATCCGGATTAGCTGCGTTCGGTGCCTGATAGCTCAGATTTAGGGTTAGGCCAGTGCCCCGCTCTTTATTTTCAAGGAGGGTATAGCGCAGTGTTAAGCCAGCACCGCCACCAAAGCGATAGAGGGGGTTAAAGCGACCAAACCGGCTAATGGCTCCCGTTTCATCGGACTGCAAGAGGGGGTTAAAGGTAAAGACATTCTTGTCGAAATTGCCTGCTGATGCATCAAAGGCAAGGAATAGGCGGTTGGTCAGAGGGGTGCGGTAGTAGAGGTCGTCAATGGTGAATTGGCCGCCAGTGTTGGTGTCATAGCTGAGCCGTGCCATGTTGGTACCGGTAACAGTTCCGTAGTTAGGCATATTGGCCGCCTGAATGCGCACCCGCAGGACATCCTTGCCATAGAAGCTGGTGTCAAAGTTCAGCCGAGCGCGGTAAGTAGCAACAGGGTTGTCTTCGATGGTTGGCCCGCGATTGGGAACAGCGTTAGCAGCAACGGCTTGGGTGCCCGTGAGGACATCGGACACATTGAAGATGACTGAAGCGCGTAGTTTAGTGGTGGTGGAAAATTGGGTTGCTTCAAGGTTAGCAACGCGACCTTCCAGATTCGTCACCCGTCCCTTGATCACGGCTAATTCGCTACTCAACTCCTGCGCCAGCCGCTGAAGGGTGGCCAGATCTTCCTTGCTGGCAAAGCGATCGCTGATCACATCCAAGCAGGCGTTCAAGGCTGCAGCCATCTCAAAGCGTGTGGCGGCACGATTGCCACGGAAAGTGCCATCGGGATAACCGGCAATGCAGCCATATTTCTCCACCAGTGAGGCCAAGGCTTGATAGGCCCAGTCCGTGGGGCGCACATCCGAGAGTTGATTCACTGAGGTCACTTGCGGCATTGTCCGCTGCATTCCCAAAGACGGCGCGGGGGCAGGGAGTCGGGGAGCTTGAGCCTCTAAGTCCGCCACTGCTGGCACTTGTGCCACTTGCAAGGGGGATTTTACTGAACGAGTGACTTGTTGCAACTTATCATCAAGAAATCCAGAAGCACTCACATCATTCGTATGGGGTGTGTCTTGCAACTGATTCGCAGCTAATGCCGCTGACATTCCCCAAGCAGGAGCCAAAGCTAGCCCCAGCCAGACCGCGATCGATCTCGCCATTATTCACTCCTCAATCATGATCAAAGTATCTGCAAGCCTCGATTTATAGGATATTCAAGGGCAATCGGGCGATCGCCCCCACCACTTCTGAACAGGCAACTCTTACCTGCCCCCTAGGAAAAGTTAGGAGTAGATTCGCAGTACGTTCATTGAGGCTGAACAGAGGAAAACGGTTTCTTTACTTTCTTTAGCTTGAACTATTTGCAAATAAAAGTCAACTACTTCTTGCAAATTTCTCTAAACCAGTCCCAACGCTGCCACAAGCAAATCTTGATATGCTTTTTAGCAATTCCCTTGATCGCTGCTGTCATGTCCTACTCCCTCCGTGTTGCTGATCTGCCCGTCGGCGATCGCCCCCGTGAAAAGCTACTCAGCCAAGGTGCCCGCTATCTCAGTTCCGCAGAACTGTTGGCGATTTTACTGGGGACTGGTCAAGGGGCGGGCAAACTCTCAGCCGTGGGCTTAGGACAATTTATCCTCAAACAGTTGGGGGAGCGCAGTGGTAACAGTACCGATGCCGTGAGCCTTTTACGCGACATTACCCCAGAGGAATTGATGGCCATCCCTGGTGTTGGCCCCGCCAAAGCCACGACCATTCTGGCGGCTGTGGAGTTGGGGAAGCGGGTCTTTCAGTCGCGACCGGGGGAGCAAACGATCATTGATAATCCTGCCCTTGCTGCCGCTGTCCTCAGTACTGATCTCATGTGGCAACCGACGGAACGCTTTGCCGTTCTCTTGCTGGATGTGCGCCATCGCCTATTGGGGTCTCATGTGATTACCGTGGGAACCGCCACAGAAACCCTTGTCCATCCCCGCGAAGTTTTCCGTGAAGCGGTGCGTCGCAATGCGAGCCGCCTGATCATTGCCCACAACCATCCCTCAGGCAATCTCTCTCCCAGTCAAGCGGATCTGGACTTAACCAAACAAATTCTGCAAGCGGGACAAATTATGGGCATTCCGGTGCTTGACCACTTAATTCTCAGCAATGGCGATTACCAAAGTCTGCGGGAAACAACCTCCCTATGGCAAGAGGTTCCCCAAGGGGATGGATCTGCCTAAGGATGTTCCCAAGCTCCTCGATTTCGGGAGGCAGTGGCAGCCGTTATTCCTCGTCGTCAGGTTCGTTTTCCAGTAATGCCTTGGCTTCCAGTAACTGCTCTTTGTGGGCTTCACTAACAATTGGGTAGTGCAGGTTGAGACTCGCCAATTTTTGATAAATGAAGTGAGCCACCATCAGCCGCGCAAACCACTTGCGATTGGCGGGAATAATGTGCCACGGTGCCCAGTCGGTACTAGTGTGGCGAAAGACATCGGCATAGGCCGCTCGATAGTCGTCCCAGTGGGCGCGATCGCGCACGTCATCAATCGAAAATTTCCAGTTCTTTTCCGGGCGACTAATGCGCTCCAAAAAGCGTTTTTTTTGCTCTGCTTTGGAGATATTCAGGAAAAACTTGAGGATGAGAATGCCATTGCGGGTTAAGTAACGTTCGTAGTGATTAATGTCCTCAAAGCGCTCTTTCCAGATGTGCTTGGTCTTGGTTTCGGGGGGAAGTTGCTGGCGATTGAGCAAATCGGGGTGCACCCGCACCACAAGAACTTCTTCGTAATAGGAGCGATTAAAAATACCAATACAGCCTCGCTCTGGCAATGCGCGGTTGGCTCGCCACAAAAAGTCATGATCCAACTCCTCAGCACTCGGTGCCTTAAAGCTATACACCTGACAGCCTTGGGGGTTAATGCCACTCATGACGTGTTTGATCGTGCTGTCTTTGCCCGCTGCATCCATTGCTTGGAAAATAATCAGCAGCGCATAGATATTCTGGGCATAGAGAACATCTTGGTAAGCGGCTAGCTTCTTAATCCCAGCAGCAAGGAGTTCTTGGGCTTCGGCTTTGCTTTTGAGGCCAGCGGTATCCGCAGGATCATAGTCCTGCCAGTGAAATTTCTCCCCCACGGGAACAATGTAGCGATCGGGGTTAATTTGGTCGAGAAAATCTTGGGGAATCATGATCAAGAGGGGTTGCGGCAGAACTGTATCCTAGCCTACATTCTCTCATTGCAGAAAAAATCGAAATATCCCCCTTTCGCGGCTATCTTTAACAAATTGTATAAGTCACAGGCAAAACAGAATTCTCTTTGTATGCTGTATCAGTAGGCGAGCGATCGCTCGCCATCGAATCATTTTCTGTCGTTTGCGTTTTGGACAGCCACCGTGGCTCCGATTAAACCTCACAAACTGGATCTCGATGCAAGTTACCCCTGCCCCTGTCGTCGCCAAGGGGAGTTGATGCCGATCGCCCTCACGGAAGCTTTTGGCTGTCGGCGCTGTCAGCAAATTTTTGTCGTCCGTCCCGATGGCTATTCCATTGAGCAGTTGGCCACCACCTATCCCTACAAGCGAGCGTGGTATTGGACAGGATTGCAGTGGAATCAGTTGCAGCGGGGCTTCTCAGAAAGCTATTGGTATTTTGCGATTGGCCTGAGCTTCTTTTTATTGATGCCTATTCTCCTCTGGCTGCCCTTACTTCTACAATTGTCCTTAAAACCTGAAGGGCTGCTATGGATCATTGCCTCCCTGCTGATTGCACTGATGCCGGCATTTCTAGTCTGGATTGCCCTCTCCCGTCGTTGAATGCGCTACGGCCATGTTGCCTGAGCCGCTAAGGGGGGCGCGGGTCGCCAGTACACACCTCAGCCAAGTTAGCTATGCCCTCCGTCAGGACGCTCTTCGGCGATTGATTGAGGAGTTGGCAACAGCAGAACCCCTCCTGTTGGAGCAAAATACGCTCGATCTTGAATCTAGCCGCGATTTAGCAGTGTCCCAGATTGTTCTTGGCTGGCTACGGCTGACCCATGAGCGCCTGCACCGTATTCGCCAGTGGCTAGAGCACCTCTACCATGCTGCAGATCCATGGCAGCAATCATTGCCAACGCGACCCGAGCGGTTTCAGTATGCCGTGCCCCTAGGGGTGGTGGCCTTGGTCTATGAAGGGCTACCTACTTTAAGTTTGATGCTGGCGGGCATGGCCCTCAAAACGGGAAATGCCCTTGTGCTCTGGAGTGGTGAAAGTAGCCGCTATACTGCTGGGGCGATCGCCAGTCTCATCGAGGCCGCCCTCAGTAAAACTAGTCTGCCCAAAGCCACCATTCAAACCCTCTCCCTGAGTCCAACCAGTTGGCTTGCGGATCCCGTCGCTGTTGATCTCGCCCTTGTCTATGGCCGCTCCCGCTTTGTGGCCGAGCAACGCGCTGCTGCTCGCTGTCCCTTGGTCTCTCTTTCCCTTGGGAATACCTATCTGGTTTGGGATGGTTCGGTGTCGCCAGAGAGTGTCCTCAACTGTATTCAGCACAGCCACCAAGCCAATCCCGATCGCGCCCTTGCCATTGAAAAGGTCATTGTGCTCGGTAATGTCAATCCCTCCCATCTGGCATTTGTGATCAATGAACTGACCCAAGCGGGCTACAAGCAGGGGGTGGATGAGCACTTACACCGCAACTATCCCGAAATTCCCCTCGTGGACGCCAGTGAGTGGCCGCTCCCCTATCTGGATCAACGCTTGGCGTGGCACTACGAAGAGGATCTCACCGCCGCAGTGCATTGGATTCACCAGTATGGCAGCGCCGCCAGTGGGATTATTGCCAGCAGCTACGAAGACTGCCGTGCCTTTTATCAGCAGGTGCAAACTCCCCTTGTCTTTGTCAATCGTCCCCCCCAACTAGAGCGCTTGGATGCCTTGGCCATTGGTGCTGCTGCAAGGGGTTTTCAGCGGGGACTCTTTGGCCTTGGGCAATTACTCAGCACAAAGCAGGTCTATCTGTAGGGAAATTTTAGCTGGAACTGACAGGGACAGGCGTGAGCCAATCGCCACTGCCATTGGTTTCCACTTCCGTGAGCCAGCGTTGATAATCGGCGACAAGGTGTTGACTGAGGCGTTGTTTCATCGTTAACAGAACGCTCTTGAGTAAGCCATTGCCGGTGGCTTCGAGAATCGGGCGCGGTGTGAGATCGAGTGGCGGCGGAATATCCACGCCCACCTGCAAGTCAGCTAGACCAATCAAATCCGTGCCGTTTGCCGTTGCTTGGGGAGACAAGTAACCTTCGAGGGCAAGGTGGAAGCGGCGATTAATGTAGTCCACCCCCCGAATTTCACAGCCGAGGGAGCGCAATTGTAAAGAGCCATCGCTATTAGCATGGACAGCCAGATCCACCGTGGGCTGCAAGCTGACCATGAGAAAGTTAAGGGGACGCATCTTGAGGCGAAAGCGATCGCTACCCAAAAATTCCACTCGGGTTGGATCGGTGAGGGCATAGACAAGCCGCTGGGGTTGGCGCAGGTAGTGCTGCAAGGGAGCCGTGGGTGTTTCAATACTGAGGCGCACAGATTGGCTGGCCTTAAATTCTAAGTACATAGCACACCTAGCGAACGTTGTTTCTAATGTAACGAATTATTAAGAAGATTGGTAAACGGTAAACCGAACTCCCTAATCTGCCCAGCGGGTTTGCCGTCCCAGCCAAATGACCGGAATGAGACCGACGACCACCAAGGCCAAAGCACTTAAGGCGGCTTCGGGAAGTCGCTCATCAGAGGCAAAGCGGTAAACCTGTATGGCTAGGGTATCAAAGTTAAAGGGACGAATCACCAATGTTGCAGGCAATTCCTTCATCACATCGACAAAGACCATCAGGGCAGCGGTAAAAAGGCCGGGCACCATCAGCGGCAAGTGAACCGTGCGCAGAATATTCCAGGGCGATCGCCCCAATGTCCGCGCCACCTCATCCAAGGACGGACGAATCTTCACTAGGCTGGCCTCCACACTGCCCAAGGAAACCGCCAAAAAGCGTACCAAGTAGGCATAGATCAGGGCTGTGATTGTGCCACTGAGAATCAAGCCCACTTCCACCCCCCACAGGTGCTCAGTGACATCGTTAATGACGTTATCTAGCCACCCCAAGGGCATGAGAATCCCCACCGCAATCACCGTACCGGGAATGGCATAGCCCATCGCCGCAATCTGTGTTCCCCAACGCACCCAAACCGTTGGCAGCAAGCGATGCCCATAGGCCAAGAGCAGGGCAATGCCCACCGCCAAAACCGCAGAGAGGGTGGCCAAAATCAAGCTGTGGCTGGCGTGTTCTAAAAATTCACGGCTGAGGTGCAGTTGTTGGTAGCTGATGGCCAAGTAGAGGAGTAACCCGCCGGGGAGTAGAAGACCAAAGAACACCGGTAGGGCACAGACCAGCCAAGCCAAAGCGGCTCGCCAGCCTTTGAGCACGTAGGGAATGGGGCGATCGCCCCCGCGATTGTAATAGCGTGCCTTGCCCCGAGACCATTTCTCCACGAGCAGCAGGGCAAAAACAATCACCACCAAAACTGAGGCCAACTGCGCCGCCGCCACGCGATCGCCCATGCCAAACCAAGTGCGGTAAATGCCGACGGTGAAGGTATCCACACCAAAGTACTGCACAGTACCAAAATCATTCAGGGTTTCCATGAGGGCGAGGCTTGTACCCGCAGCGATCGCTGGCCGAGCAAGGGGCAGCGCCACCGTCCAAAAGCTGCGCCAAGGCCCACAGCCAAGGGAACGACTGGCCTCTAAGCTACAGGTGGCCTGCTCCAAAAAGGCTACCCGCGCCAAGAGAAAGACATAGGGATAGAGAACGAGGGTGAGCATGGCGATCGCCCCGCCAAGGGAGCGGATATTGGGAAACCAGTAGTCACCGTAGCCCCAGCCTGTCACCTCCCGTAACCACCCCTGAATGGGACCTTCAAAGGCGAAAAACTCCGTATAGGTATAGGCCAAAACATAGGCGGGTGCTGCCAAGGGGGTTAACAGTAGCCATTGCCACCAGCGCACCCCCCAAAACTGACAGTTGGTGACCAGCCAAGCAGTACTGACACCAATGACAATCACCCCTGCTCCCACCCCCAACATCAGCCAGAGGGAGTTGAGTAAATAGTCGGGTAAAACGGTTGTGGCCAAATGGTGCCAAGTGTCACCCGTATTCACAAAGAGTTGACTGAGAATGACCAAAATCGGTACCGCAATCACCACTGCAATCAGCGACACCACTAACTCCCAGGGTTTGAGCTGAACCAGCTGCGGCATTCTCATGGATTTCAACATCGGGCAACCTCCCAAAATAGGTACTGACGTTGTGGGCAAGAGGTAGAGAGGACTCAAAGAATGGTCAAACTAAAGTCTAGCCAAGGGGATCGCGTGATTATCGCACTCGTAGAAATGTAGTCCACCCCTGTCAAGGCCACTGCTCGCAAGGTTTCTAGGGTGATATTGCCAGAGGCCTCAATTTTAGTGTGGGGGGCTGCGGCGCGGATCATCGCCACGGCTTGGGTCATCTCTGGAATCGGCATATTGTCAAGCATGATCACCTCTACCCCCAAGGAGAGGGCTTCGCGCACCTGCTCTAGGCTCTCAGTTTCCACCTCAATGGCCAAGGGAAAGGGACTGGATTGGCGGACTTGTTCAACCGCAGCCGTGATGCCCCCCGCTGCCACAATGTGGTTGTCCTTGATCATAATTGCATCGTCAAGGCCAAAGCGATGGTTGACACCGCCCCCCACCGCCACTGCATATTTTTCTAACAGGCGCAGTCCGGGCGTTGTTTTGCGGGTATCGACGAGTTGCGTCGGCAAGTCAGCAATTTGCTGGGCATAGGTATGGGTGAGGGTGGCAATGCCACTCAGGCGCATCAAGCAATTGAGGGCCAGCCGTTCGCCAAGGAGTAAGGTTTCTAGGGGAGCTTCAATGCGAGCAACAATTGTCGGCGCCTCACAAAGGGTGCCCTCAGCCTGCTCGTAGGTAAATACTACTGCTGCTGTCAGGCGTTGAAACACCCGCTCCACAATGGGCAGACCGGCAATCACTCCCTGACTTTTGAGACGGATGTGGGCTTTTCCTTGGCGATCCTGAAGATGCAGGGCTTGGGTGGTGCGATCGCCCCGACCGATGTCCTCCTGTAACCATTGATCCAAGAGGGGATCCAAGACACACCACGGCGGCAAATAGGCAGACACCCTAGGATTCATTGGAGAGCGTCACCAATGTCTGTAACTTGTCCCATGCGGCGCCACTGGCCAGAATCGCCTTTGCCCGATCCACCCCTTCCCACCAATCTTGAACGGCTGCTGCCACGTAGAGGGCTAGGGCGGCATTGAGCGCCACCACATCCTGCTGAGCCGTTGTGCCTTTGCCCTGCAGAACTTGGGTAAGAATCTCGGCATTGGTCTGGACATCTCCCCCAGCCAGATCCCTCAGGGGGGCACTGGCGAGTCCCAAGGCTTGGGGATCAAGGACTTCTTGGCGCAGCGATTCCTCAGGGCTACTAAACATGACAAGATCGGTCATATTGCCGAGGGTGGCTTCATCCACTCCTTCGCGACCATAGAGAACAATCCCGCGTTGGCGTCCGAGACGTTGGAGGGCGCCGGCCATGGCTTCAAGATAGCGATCGCTAAAGACACCAATCACCTGCCCTGTGGGGTGGAGCGGATTCACCAAAGGACCGAGGAGATTAAAGACGGTGCGAATTTTCAGGGTACGGCGCAGGGGAGCCACGGCTTTCATGGCGGGATGCCAACCGGGGGCAAAGAGGAACGTAATCCCCACTTCCTTGAGCAAAAAGGCGGGATCGCTGTGGGCAAGATTGATCCCAAGGCACTCAAGGACATCCGCTGAACCGACGCGGCTAGAGACGGAACGATTGCCGTGCTTAGCCACTTTGACACCGGCTGCTGCGACAACAAAGGCAACCGCTGTGGAGATATTAAAGGTACCCGCGCGATCGCCCCCAGTGCCGCAGGTATCAATGAGGGGTTCGGCTAAATTTAGCGGCGCAGCGGCGGACTGAGCCAGCAATACCTTGGCCATGCCCGTGAGTTCCTCAACCGTCAGCCCCTTGAACTGTAATGCGGTGAGAATGGCACCGGCGAGGGCATCGGGAATTTCTGCTGCCAGCCATCCTTGCATTAACTGGGTGGCCTGCTCTTGCGTCAGGGCTTGGCGATCGAGGAGTTGTTGGAGCAGGTCAGACCACATTGAACTGTGTCGGCAGAGAATCGAGACTGAATTAGACTTAATTGAGTTGTTGCTGGCGCTGACGTGCCTGCCAATAGTGCATCGGTAAGCAAAGCAGCGAAGAGGTGGTGAGCAAAAAGGCCAAGAGTGCGGTGATTTTGCACATTTGACCTAAATCGGTGCCTTCTAATGGTACAGCGATTTGCAGACCCCGCGCACCACAATAGACGAGCCAATAGACAAAGATCATGCGCCAAAGGGTTTCACTATAGGCCTCTTGGGGGGAATACTCCCGCAGGGGACATTGTTTTTCCTCTTGATAAGCTGTGTACAAGAGCCAGCTTAAGCCACTCAGAGCGGCGATCGCTGAAACAATTAAGATTCCCACTGACCAAGAAGCAGCCACTGTCATTGTTCTTTTGCACTCCCTATCATCAGCACATCGTTCCTCAGTCTAGGGGAGTCATTTGCAAGGGATGACAATTGCTAACAATTTGAAATTTTTACATCAACATAATTTACAAATGCTCCCTAGGTTCAGGTGAGCCATCACGGCTTCTGTAAGTTGATCCAGTGCAACAGTCCGTTGCTCGGCATAGTGGGGAATGGCTGTGGGTAGGGGGGGCAGTTGACGGCGCGATCGCAACCCATTCAGCCAATGGCGGCGCCAAGCACCATTTTCCAATAGCCCATGCAGGTAGGTGCCCCAAAGCGTGCCCGCTGTGTTAACAAGGCCGAGTTCTGAAGCAGAAAAAAGGGGCTGCCAACCGTTGAGATCGCCTGTGTATTCACTTTGGCCTTGGTGAATTTCATAGCCCACGATCAGCTCAGGACAGGGGAAATAAATGGATTGGGTTTGTTGTTGCTGGGTACATTTGCTTACCCCCAATTGCGTGTGCAGTGGCATGAGTCCCAGTCCTTTATAGGTGCCGGGGCAGCCCTCTAGGCCTAGAGGATCGCTGATGGTGATACCCAAAATCTGCCACCCACCGCAAATACCGAGAATGGTTCCCCCTTGGGCAGCGTAGGCTTGTAGTTGCTCTGCCATCCCCGTTTGCCGTAGGACGTGGAGATCAGCAATCGTCGTTTTCGTCCCCGGCAGGATCACGGCATCGGGTTGCCCCAAGGGACGATGGGGGGGTAGAAACTCAAGGGAAACACTGGGTTCCGCTAGGAGGGGATCCACATCGGTGAAGTTGGCAATGCGCGGCAGCCGAATGACGGTGATTTTGAGGTCGGCGCCTTGGCGTTGGGGACGCGGATCCCACAGATCGAGAGAATCCTCGGCAGCGTAGTGGTGCTCGAGCCAGGGAATCACCCCTAAAACCGGTACTCCTGTAGTCTCCTCTAGCCATTGCACACCACTGTCAAGGAGCGATCGCTGGCCACGAAATTTATTAATGACAATCCCCTGAATGAGCGATCGCTCAGCAGGATCAAGAAGCATCAATGTCCCGACAATATGGGCAAAGACGCCCCCCCGATCAATATCCGCCACAAGGATCGTCGGTGCCCCAAGATAGGTGGCCACCCGCATATTGGTGAGATCGCGGTGCTTGAGATTGACTTCTGCGGGTGACCCTGCACCTTCACACACAATCCAGTCAAAGCGTTGTCGCAGATCCGCCAAGGCCTCGGTAATCGCCTGCCAACCCCGCTCAAAATAGTCCCGATAGTAGTCTGCTGCTTGGGTGACCCCCGCCACCTGCCCCTTGAGAATCACTTGGGAGGTCATGTTGCCTTGGGGCTTGAGGAGAATCGGGTTCATCGCCACTTCGGGTTCTATCCCTGCCGCCCAGGCCTGCATTGCTTGGGCATAGCCAATTTCACCGCCCTCACGGGTGACGTAAGCATTCAAGGCCATATTCTGTCCCTTAAAGGGAGTGACACGGTAGCCCTGCTGCGCCAGCCAACGACAAATCACCGCTGTGAGGAGAGATTTACCCGCATGGGACGTGGTTCCCACTACCATCAGGGATTTAGCATTCACAGTCGAGTTGATCATTACTTCGCTGCCTGTGGAACCTTTTCCAACAGTTCTGGGGCTAGGGATTGGGTCAGGTTCAGGCCATGGGTGGGCGAACTCAACGCCATTGCTGCGGCCGGTGTCAGCCATTGCCGTGCCTGTTCATCCCCTAGAAGGTGCAAGCGTAAAAAGGCTAAGCTCAATCCTCGCAGATAGGTGCGCGATCGCGGGGGCATGGCACCGACAAGTGACTGGGGCACAGGCAACACCGGTTCATTTTGACCCGCCTCACCAATGGTTGAAAAATGGGTGGCATCGTCTATCAACACCAAGTAGCGATCGGGCGTCGTCAGCCATGTAAAGGGATAAATTTGCTCCTCGACCGCTGGGGCGATCGTATCGTCACTGGCAGCCACAAACATAACGGGAATTTTCAACTGCCTCAAGGATTCAGGACTAAAGACAGCACTGGTAATCGGGTTAACAGCAATCACCGCTTGCACACGGGGATCCTGTAGGGAATAGACCTTTGGTGGTAATGCTTGCGCTTGGCATTGGAGCAGCAGTGACACATTAAACGAGTCGAGAACACTTCTTGTGCAATGTCGCCGCAGTTGTTGAAAATCCAACGGTGCCCCCGCGAGGGTGAGAGCCGTGTAGCCGCCAAAGGACTGACCAATCATTGCCACCCGCTCCAAATTTAGCCGCCCTGCCCAAGGATAGAGTTGCTCAGGAAATGTCCCTAAACGATTGAGGACAAACGTGACATCGAGGGGGCGATCCAGAAATTCTTGGGCCGCCATCCTTGGACTGACATAGCCCATGGGAAAGGACAGTACCTGCCGGGTCGAGCTACCAACGTGCTCAAGGGCAATCACCGCAAAACCGTGGGAGGCCAGATGTTGACACAAATAGCGATAGCTGTAGCGACTTGCCCCCAGTCCATGGGAAACAATGACCACTGGAACCCGCTGTCCCGCAGGAACGATGGGTAGATAGAGATCCGCTGCAATGGGGCGGGAATGTCCCGTCAACTGCAACCGCCGAGGCGATTCATCCACTGCTGTCCAAGGCATCTCTAGCCACCGCCAAGGCCCCGGTTGGAGCAGTGATTGCACACTGGCAGGAATAGATTCTGGCTGATTTGCGATCGCCTGTTGACGAACAACATCCAGAATTGTCTCTGTTTCGCGGATTGTCTGCTGGAAGTTTTTGAGAATCACGAGTCCTTCCTTGAGGTCAAAGCGGATACTGCGGGAGGGGTAATGGCGCATCACACTCAACGCGGTGAGACCCTTGGGATCAGTGGCAGCGAGAATCAGGGCTGATCGCAGGGCAAGGGCATTTTCTTGACGGCTTTGGGTTTCGAGGATCCGACCCGCTTGCACCATCAATTCTTGACCTAGGGGGGAGTACAACAGTTGGGCAACAGCCACGGGGGACAATCGCAGCCGTTCTTGTAAGGCCAACCGCAATTGCTGCTGATGCACAGGCGGCAATAACCGTAAATAGCTGGCGAGTTCTGGGGAGGCTTGGCCAGTGGTAGCAAAGCGTTCTAAATCAGCAATGGGGAGCGATCGCTCCAAAGGGCCATAGCGAAAAATAATCCGTTCTGCTGCCGTTGCCGACAGCCCGCTTGATCCCGCCAAAAAGATGCTGAGACCCGCCACAACACTGAGGGGGGGCAAGAGAAACCACTTAAGGGAGAGAGTGTTCACAGCGAGGAGTCACGCAACACCACTAGATCAAGAAATTTAGAAAAGTAGTGGGAACAGCGCTCAGCGCAAAAATTCTATAGGTACTTTCCAGTATAGAGATAGCCCTTTGCTAATATGCCTGCTGCTGACATCATGCCCGCGCCACTTTGGAACTGCTAGGGTGCTGTCCTCGTCTGGAAAACTACTCAGGTTGTGAGCCAGCGCAATACCAGTACGTGATGGACATCATCACCCTCTCGTTGGCGCTATCACCCCGCAGCCCACACCCAACTCCTATGGTAGTAGTGTGGCAGGTAGGGAAATGACCAAAGATTAACGATAAGCCCCCCTAACACTTCCCGCTACCGCTTTTCATTAAGGATCTTGACCTATGAAACGCCCTATGTTCACGTCACTGCGATATTTCGTTCCTTGGAGCTTGGCCGTACTCATCCTCGATGCGGGTCTGAGTTGGGCGGGATTCACGCCCCCGAAAAACCTATCCCGGCCGGGGAATCGGGAGGGGGCAGCCACTCGCGGCGTCTGTAGAGTGCAAACAGCGGCGAACGAACCGGATTTAACCGCCTTAGTACCAGCAAGCAATATTGGTTTAACGGCAGCCAATCGTCCCACGTTTTACTGGTATTTACCCGCCAATAATTACCAAGCTCTGGAGTTTGCCCTCTTTCAGAACCTTGCCGATGGGACGCAGGTGCAAATTTACAAGCAGCAGTTTCCGATGGCCCATCGCCCGCGCCTAGACAGTATTACGTTGGCGGGTGACGTACCGCCCCTACAGGAGGGGGTGGATTACCGCTGGACGGTGAGTCTCATTTGTAATCCCCGGGATCCTGATCCATCACAGATTCGCTTTGTGGAAGGTTGGGTACAGCGGGTGGCACTACCAGCGACCTTGAACAAGCAACTGCGCCAAACCAGTCCTGTAGAACGCTATAACCTGCTGGCTAGCCATGGTCTGTGGTACGATGCCCTCGAGACATTGGTCAAACTGCGGCAGCAACAGCCAACTAACCCCAAGGTGAATGCCCTGTGGACAGAGTTAATGACCGCTGAGGAGGTTGGCCTCAAGCGCCTGAGCAATTTGGCGATCGCCCAACGGAGCCGAGGCAATTAGGACAATGCTGTGGGCGGGGGCAACTGTACCTTAGAAGCAAGACCCAGTCCTTGGAGCGTGCGAATCACCCACCATGTGGGATCCACTTCCCACCAGTACCAACCGGCTTTGGCGACGTGGGGATAGGCGTGGTGGTTGTTGTGCCAACCTTCACCATAGGTAAGGAGTGCTGCCCACCAGAGATTGCGGGAGTTATCCGGCGTATCGAAGCGGCGGTAGCCCCATTTGTGGGTCACGGAGTTGATAAACCAAGTGCTGTGCCAGAGGAAGACCGCCCGCACAAACATCCCCCACAGCAGCCATGACCAACCCCCTAGGCCATAGAGCAGCAACGCAAGGGGCACTTGCAGCAGCAAAAAGTAGCGATCCAGCCAGCGGTAAAAGGCATCTCGTGTCAAATCTGGGGCATAGCGGGCATACTCCTCAGCATCAAAAAATTGGCGGTGGGGATAGACCAGCCAGAGCATATGGCTCCACCAAAAGCCCCGCCGCGCTGAGTAGGGATCTTTGACTTCATCTTCGGTGTGGGCATGGTGCAAGCGGTGACCGGCAACCCAAAAAATGGGACCTCCCTGCATGGCCAAGGCACCCAAAACAGCAATGATGTACTCCAACCACTGGGGCACTTGAAAACTGCGGTGACTCAAGAGGCGATGGTATCCCAAGCAAATGCCGATACTACCAAAGAGCCAGTGCAGAAAGATGGTGACCGCCAAGGCTGACCAAGAGAAAAAGAAGAGGGCAACTACGGCTAAGCCATGAACCGTCGTTAAAAAAAGCACAAAAGCCCAATTGAGGCGGGCAGTTTCAGGTTGGAATTCTAGGGATGATGACATGGGCACTCCTCAACACCGTGTGCAGATTTAGACGCAAGTTGAAATCAAGTGTAATCTAAAGAATTTGAGCCACCAAGACAATCCTCGGCTGAGCCTAAATGGCCTTAGAAAATGTCTTACCAGATTTGTGTTGCAGGTAGGTATCAAAGAGGGCAGCCACATTGCGAATTAGGAGCCGACCCACAGAGGTAACTTCCACGCGATCGCGCCCCAAGTGAATGAGACCATCGGCAGCCAATTCCTGCAGTGCAGTTAACTCAGGAGCAAAGTGGGTATCAAAATCGAGATTGAACTGGCGGGCGATCGCCCCCTTGTCCAAGGTAAATTGACACATCAGCTCCATGATGATGGTGCGGCGCAGCAGATCCTCAGGGTGTAATTGAATCCCGCGTTCTGTGGCCAATTGCCCCGACGCAATGTTACTAAAGTAGGTGGCTAGGTGCTTCTGGTTTTGGGCATAGGCCTCCTGCAACATGCTAATTGAGGTGAGACCAAAGCCAATCAAATCTGCGGGGGGCAGGATCGTATAGCCCTGAAAGTTGCGCTTGAGGGTTCCAGCTGCTTGGGCGATCGCCAGCTCATCGGTGGGCTTAGCAAAGTGATCCATGCCAATGTACTGATAACCTTGGCTAGTCAGCGTTTCAATGACCCGCTGCAAAATGGCCAGTTTGGTCGTGCCATCGGGTAGGGTAGCGGGGTCAATTCGCTTTTGGATGGGTTTCAAATTGGGAAGATAGGCAAAGTTAAAGACCGCAATGCGATCGGGGTCAAGGCGCACTGTTTTGGCAATCGTGGTTTCAAAAGATTGCACCGTTTGAAAAGGCAGGCCATAGATCAGGTCAATGTTGACACTCTCAAACTCAGCAGCGCGAATCCACTCCATCACTTGAAACAGCCACGTCTCTGGCTGCACCCGATTGACGGCAAGTTGAACTTGAGGATCAAAGTCTTGCACACCAAAGCTGATGCGGTTGAAGCCCAGATCGCGCAAGCGAAAGAGATACTCGCGGTTGATATAGCGGGGATTGACCTCAATGGAAATTTCGGCATCCTTGGCAAATTCAAAGTGGTGGGTGAGCGTCCGCCACAAAGATTCCACTTGGTCAATGGTGAGATAGTTGGGGGTACCGCCGCCCCAATGCATTTGAATCACTGGACGAGTGCGATCCAGCCGTGCCGCCACTTGGGCAATTTCCTCTGCTAAGGCATCCAAGTAGGTTTTGGCAATGGTTTGGCTTTGGGTGACGATGACATTGCAACCGCAAAAATAGCAGGTGGTCTGGCAAAAGGGAATATGCACGTAGAGGGACAGAGGCAGGTGCTCTTCGTTACTCCGCAGCAGTTCCCGTTGGAAACAGTGGCTATCAAAGTCAGCAGTAAACTCGGCAGCCGTGGGGTAACTGGTATAGCGGGGCAAGGGGCGATCGTATTTTTGCAGTAGTGCCCCATCAAATTGAATCGGCTGAATCACACTCATGGATATTTGCAAGCTCCTAACAAGATCAACAGTGGGCCTTAAACGGCAACGGCTTCAGGACGGGGTTGCTCCCGCCGACTGGGCTGATTCTCGATCACCACGGACTGCCACATCTGATCGCCAATGGTGGCTTTTAACTCCGACTCAAGGGCGTGCATGAGGTTGCAGTTGAGGGCAAAGGCAAAGTTGGCTTCCTTGACAATGCGGGCGATCGCGACCTCATCGAGGCTGAGGCTATCCAAGGTTTCCCGATAGCGCTGCTTAAAGGCTTTCTTGTCTTCTGGGGTTGGCAGGGCTGGAAACTCGTAAAAGGCGGTGCCCTTGCCTGCGGGGAGGGTCAACTGCGAACGCACAATTTTGCTGAGGGCTTGTCCCCCAGAGAGATCCCCCATATAGCGGGTGTAGGAATGGGCAATGAGCAACAGAGGATCACTTTGGGCGAGGTCATGAATACGACTGAGGTAAACGCGGGTGGCCGTGAGGGGGGTAATCTGATCGCGCCAATCCTCGCCATAGTAGAAGGCCAAGTCTTCGGCCAGTTGGCCACTGCGGTTCAGTTCGGGGAAGTACATGGCTCGCAGGCGATCGCCCGTAGCACTGGCTAAGGCAGCTTCGAGGTCGGTGTACACAAAGTAGAGATTGGCCAAGAACTGGCGGAAGAGGCTCGGCGTAATCAACCCGCGGACAAAACATTTCATGAAGGCGGTGTGTTCGGCCAAGGTGTGAGCCTCAGCAGTTCCTTCCCGCAGCGCAAGAGAGAGCACGGTCATACCTGTAACTCCTGAAATCAGTTTTAACAATCTTTTTTGAGGCAAAGCCATCCTGCCAGCGGCGAATGGCCGTGGGCTGAACGGGGGCAGAAGGGCAAACTAAGGGTGAGTATTACTTTTTGACCATATGGCTGTCAAGTGAAACTTCAAAAAACATTACAAAACTGCCTACTTTTGCAAAATCGTCAAGACGGTTATTGACCGTCCTGAGGGATATAGTATAGTAAAACGGTATGACCTACATAGGTTTAGTTCTATAGGAGTGAACAGCTTATGGTGGCGATCGCCCCCAATCCCGATGCGAGTCAGAGCGTTAAAACCATTCGTGAAAACCTTTTAACCCCCCGCTTTTACACAACAGATTTTGAACACGCAGCAAAACTTGACCTGAGTCGCCAGCAGGAACAACTCGAAGCAATGTTGGCGGAAATGCGGGCAGACTACAACCGCCATCACTTTGTCCGCGATGACTCCTTCAAAGGCACATGGGACACCTTGGATGCAGAGACCCACAAAGCCTTTATTGATTACCTTGAGCGTTCCTGTGTCTCTGAGTTTTCAGGGTTTTTGCTCTTTAAGGAACTCTCGCGCAAGCTGAAGAATCGCAACCCCCTCTTGGCGGAAATCTTTCACCTCATGGCACGGGATGAAGCGCGACACGCAGGGTTTCTCAACAAGGCAATGATGGATTTTGGCCATGCCATGGACTTGGGCTATCTCTCCAAGGCGCGCACCTACACGTTTTTCCCCCTGCCATGGGTGCTCTACACCGTCTATCTATCGGAGAAAATTGGCTACTGGCGCTACATCATCATCTACCGTCACCTAGAAAAGCACCCCGAACATTCCTTCTATCCCCTCTTTAACTACTTTGAAAGTTGGTGCCAAGACGAAAACCGCCACGGCGATATTTTCAAGGCATTGATCCACTCCCAACCCCAATTGATTCAAGGCTGGGGTGCCAAACTATGGATGCGCTTCTTCCTGCTGACGGTGTTTGCCACCCATACGCTGACGGTGCATGAGCGTGCCAAATTCTATGAAGCCCTTGGTCTTGATGCCACGGAATTCGATCGCGAGGTCATTGCCAAAACCAATGAGACGGCCGCTCGCACCTTCTCGGTGGTGCTCAATGTCGATCACCCTGACTTTTATCCGCGGCTGCAACGCTGTGTCGAAATCCATAAAAAACTCCAAGCCATTGAAGCCAGCAATCAACCCAAGTGGCTGAAGGCCTTGCGGAAGCTTCCTCACCAGTTGGCGATCGCCGGCCACCTGTTACGCCTGTATCTCTTGCCCCCCGTCAATGCCCAACAGGAATGGGGCACCGTGCACTAGGGCTAAAGCTCCTCTTGGCGAAAACGGTTGAGCAGTTCCACCAGCAGCTCTTGGTTGGCCTTGGGAATCAGGCGATCGAGGGAAAGGGACTGCTGACCCCCGCCAAGGGGAACTGAAACCTCTTGCAAGACACTCGTGACCTGTGCCGAATTAACCTCCCCCTGCTCTAGGAGGGGCAAAAAGGCTTCGGCGAGGGGGGTTGCCAGCTTTGCATCAGCGAGATACAGATGCCATTTGGCCACATCCACATAGATATCACGGCCAATTTCAGCCGCAAGACGTTCAATTAAGGGGGTACGACTCATTTAGATCACCGCTTTTTCATTCACTCTATTTGTACCAGTCAAGGGGGGCGATCGCTAAAACAGACCGATCATGGGATAGTAATCGGGAAAACACCTGTGGACAAGGATCAGGCTCACCCATAGAAGGCCAATCATTAATTTTTGTTAAGAACTAAAACCCTAACAGTCTTTTCCCTAAGTGCTGAATGCGCTCAAAGCAGCCAAAATCAATGGTTACAGGGAGCATGTCCTTTTTCTTTTAGGAAAGAGCTGTAGATTACAACAGTTTTTATTCTTTGTGCTACCATAGGCATCAGTTCTCTTTTAATTGCTCTTAATTGCTGATTGTATGGCTACGACTATCCCCCCCGGCATTCCCCAAGACATTCAGCCAAGTGAGACCCTACTAGAAAACTTGCGCCAGGATGTCATTCATTTGCTAAAACAGACCGTTGGCATTGTTGAACGCTACAACAGCCTCCATAAAACAGCAGAGAGGGATTCATCTCAAGAAAAAACAGAATTTTCAGGTACAGCAGCGATTCGACAAGCCCTCACCAACGTTGAGGAAATGGCTTTACGCATGGCCGTGGTCGCCCCCATGAAAGCCGGCAAATCCACGATTATCAATGCAATTGTCGGTCAACCGCTTTTGCCTGCCCGCAATACTGCCATGACCGCTACTGCAACGGAAATCGTTTTAGATACAAACTACCCTGAACCTGTTCTCTTTGTCCCCGAAGAAACCCTCGCTTTATTCAAAAAGGCAGCGGTGAAAATCCGCCAAGAATACAATAAGAATCGTGACAACGTTAAAGCTAAGTTACAGAAATATCCTCATCTTTACACCACATTTGAAAACATTATCAGGAATGACGGCACTTTGTTCAAAGAAGAAACAACAGGTGTCGAAAGTGTGCGTGAAGCCCTGCAACTAATGAATGATTTGGTACGTTTAGCCAGCCAAATAGTTCCTGCCTACAACCCTGTAAAGCGGATGCGGGAGCTACCCCAGATCAGAGTAGCACCTTTTACCTCTGAAGGTGAGGCTATCAACACCGCTTTGGGCAACCTTGTGATTATTGACACTCCAAATCCTAACGAAGCAGGCGAGAACTTAGAAATCAAGAATATTTTTGCTGAACAACTTGAGCGTAGTAGTCTTATTTTGGTTGTCCTAGACTTTACCCAACTCAAGACTGAAGCGGCTAAAAGTGTTCAAGAAACCGTTCAGGCAATTGCTGAGATTCGTGGTGGAACTGAAAATATCTATGCCCTCGTAAACAAAGTTGATCAACGACGCACAGGGGATATGACTCCTGAAGAAGTGCGGGAGTTTGTGCAGCAGGAATTTAGAATTCCTAGCTCTCATGCTTTTGAGCTATCTGCCCAACGGGCCTATTGTGCTGCTCGTTTCCTGAAGCAGCATGACTTAGGAGAAGACTGGCGGACTCGACCTGAAGCCAGAGATTTGGCAAGAGAAATTCTTGGGGATGACTGGGAAGAAGACTTAGAAGATATTGACAAAGACGCGTTTACTAAGAAAGCTAGAAAGCAGTGGTATGAACGCTCAGGATTTTATCAGTTTTTCACTAAAGTGATTAGTGAACTCATTAAAATTGCTGCACCGAAAGTAATCAGAGAATCTCTAAACATCACTCACGGCTTTATTCATAAGCTTCTTGAAGACATTAATTTGCGAAAAAGAAGCTATCAAGCAACCCTAGGTACACTTGAGGATGAAATTAAGCAACTAAATCAAGATATTAAGAAAATTGAAAATTTGGCTAATCTGTTGAATATTATCGAGGAGTATCAAAAAGAAATTAAGAATCAGATTGCCAGTGAAGTCTCTGAATTGAAGAACGAGGCAAGAGCAAAAGTAATGCTTTCTTTCGCAGACTACATCGAATCTTTCGCAGGCCGCCTCGAAAACAAGTACGAGGCAAGAGCAAAAGCAATGCTTTCTCTCGCAAACTACATCGAATCTTTCGCAGGCCACCTCGAAACAGACTTTTTACATGAGTATCGGGACTTTTTGACGATTAGTTTTCATTCAGAGTATGAAGCAGAAGATTTTCGGAGAGAAATATTTAACCTAGTTTCACAAGAAGCAGAAAAGTTTTTTGGTGATACCCAGAAAAAGATTGAAAAATTTGTAGGAGAAAAAATCCTTGGATTAAAGAAAGAAATAGAGGAAGAAACTCAGCCTATCCTAGAAAAAGCAAGAGAACGACTCCAGATGACTTTTAATGTGCAATTAAGCCTTCCTGATTTTCAAGTTTCAAAGGCTAGTTTTAGCAATTCTAAACTTCGACCAGTTCCAAAGAGCATAGGAATTGGGCTAATTGGGCTAATTGGGCTGGAGATAGGAATTCGGACAATGGGGATAGGAACTTTGCAAATTCATTCAGTCTATCTCAATGAAGTCGTTGAGGAAATCAATCGACAAATAGACACCCAAGCGAATCAAATAGAACAAGAGGTTAATCAAGAGGTTAATAATTATTTAGAAAAATGTTTTAAAGTAGAAGCAGAACAATACATCGAGTATCTCAGTAGCTATCTCAAGGATTCTTATCTCAGTAGCTATCTCAAGGATTATCGAACAACCTTGGAATATCAGAGAAACTCTGCTGTTGAAGTAATGAAGCAACTAGAGCAACTCGAGGAGGATGCTCAAAAAGCGAAGTGTGATATTCCAATTTATTCGCGTCGAGTAGAGCAAGTTCTGATCAGCAGTATTGAAGGTGAATGCTGAGCCGACTAATTATTAAATTTTATTGCAGATTCAACTTTCCTTGCCGTACAGTGTCAACACTTTTTATCTTTTATGCTAACCTAGCCCCCAGTACCCCCTGACTGCAGATGATATGGCTACGACTATCCCCCCCGGCATTCCCCAAGACATTCAGCCAAGTGAGACCCTACTAGAAAACTTGCGCCAGGATGTCATTCATTTGCTGAAACAGACCGTTGGCATTGTTGAACGCTACAACAGCCTCCATAAAACAGCAGAGAGGGATTCATCTCAAGAAAAAACAGAATTTTCAGGTACAGCAGCGATTCGGCAAGCCCTCACCAACGTTGAGGAAATGGCTCTACGCATGGCCGTGGTCGCCCCCATGAAAGCCGGCAAATCCACGATTATCAATGCAATTGTCGGTCAACCGCTTTTGCCTGCCCGCAATACTGCCATGACCGCTACTGCAACGGAAATCGTTTTAGATACAAACTACCCTGAACCTGTTCTCTTTGTCCCCGCAGAAACCCTCACTTTATTCAAAAAGGCAGCGGTGAAAATCCGCCAAGAATACAATAGGAATTGTGACAACGTTAAAGCTAAGTTACAGAAATATCCTCATCTTTACACCACATTTGAAAACATTATCAGGAATGACGGCACTTTGTTCAAAGAAGAAACAACAGGTGTCGAAAGTGTGCGTGAAGCCCTGCAACTAATGAATGATTTGGTACGTTTAGCCAGCCAAATAGTTCCTGCCTACAACCCTGTAAAGCGGATGCGGGAGCTACCCCAGATCAGAGTAGCACCTTTTACCTCTGAAGGCGAGGCTATCAACACCGCTTTGGGCAACCTTGTGATTATTGACACTCCAGGTCCTAACGAAGCAGGCGAGAACTTAGAAATCAAGAATATTTTTGCTGAACAACTTGAGCGTAGTAGTCTCATTTTGGTTGTCCTAGACTTTACCCAGCTCAAGACCGAAGCGGCTAAAAGTGTTCAAGAAACCGTTCAGGCAATTGCTGAGATTCGTGGTGGAACTGAAAATATCTATGCCCTCGTAAACAAAGTTGATCAACGACGCACAGGGGATATGACTCCTGCAGAAGTGCGGGAGTTTGTGCAGCAGGAATTTAGAATTCCTAGCTCTCATGTTTTTGAGCTATCTGCCCAACGGGCCTATTGTGCTGCTCGTTTCCTGAAGCAGCATGACTTAGGAGAAGACTGGCGGACTCGACCTGAAGCCAGAGATTTGGCAAGAGAAATTCTTGGGGATGACTGGGAAGAAGACTTAGAAGATATTGATAAAGACGCGTTTACTAAGAAAGCTAGAAAGCAGTGGTATGAACGCTCAGGATTTTATCAGTTTTTCACTAAAGTGATTAGTGAACTCATTAAAATTGCTGCACCGAAAGTAATCAGAGAATCTCTAAACATCACTCACGGCTTTATTCATAAGCTTCTTGAAGACATTAATTTGCGAAAAAGAAGCTATCAAGCAACCCTAGATACACTTGAGAATGAAATTAAGCAACTAAATCAAGATATTAAGAAAATTGAAAATTCGGCTAATCTTTTGAATATTATCGAGGAGCATCAAAAAGAAATTAAGAATCAGATTGCCAGTGAAGTCTCTGAATTGAAGAACAAGGCAAGAGCAGACGTTAGTCATCTTTTTTCTCAAAAAGAGTATGAGCAGGCTGATGTTGTCAAAAAAGTAATGCTTTTTCTCACAGACTTTGCACACAAATTAACCAACGACAAGTCTCGTGAGGATCATTTAAGGATTCCTTTTAGCTCAAGGCATGACGCTGAAGATTTTCAGGGAAAAATATTTAACCTAGTTTCACAAGAAGCAGAAAAGTTTTTTGGTGATACCCAGAAAAAGATTGAAAAATTTGTAGGAGAAAAAATCCTTGGATTAAAGAAAGAAATAGAGGAAGAAACTCAGCCTATCCTAGAAAAAGCAAGAGAACGACTCCAGATGACTTTTAATGTGCAATTAAGCCTTCCTGATTTTCAGGTTTCAAAGGCTAGTTTCGGCGATTCTGAACTTCGACCCGAAGCTTTAACTAGGACTGTCTATAAAGTTCGAAAAGTGGAAAAGAGATTTTGGTGGCACTGGCTTTGGCTAATTCCTAAGGAAGTGGATGAAATTTATACAGAGACTATTCAAGAATATGTAGTCTATCTCAATAAAGTCGTTGAGGAAATCAATCGACAAATAGACACCCAAGCGAATCAAATAGAACAAGAAGTTAATAATTATTTAGAAAACGGTTTTAAAGTAGAAGCAGAACAATACATCGAGTATCTCAGTAGCTATCTCAAGGATTATCGAACAACCCTGATTGAGAGCCAAGAATATCAGAGAAAGTCTGCTGTTGAAAAAGAAGAAGTGATGAAGCAACTAGAGCAACTCGATGAGGATGCTCAAAAAGCGAAGTGTGATATTCCAATTTATTCGCGTCGAGTAGAGGAAGTTCTGGAAAATTATGGTTCTTCCTGCGATTCACCAGCAAATTTCTCTAATCAGTGATTAATTTAGCTTTCCTTGCCGTACAGTGTCAACACTTTTTATCTTTTATGCTAACCTAGCCCCCAGTACTCCCTGACTGCAGATGATGCCGATTTATTTATGTCGATTAAAGTACTTTTTGCGTTGTAGATTCTATGAATTACTCAGCCATTGAAGAGCGAATCCCTCTTGCCAATGATCAACTACTGATTGATTTAGCTAACAGCATTCACACGAATCAGTCTTTGATAGCGTATCGCGCCAATCGAGGTTTTTGGGGTAGGCTACTGGATAGTTTAACAGGTCGCACTTACCAGCAAGATACCCTTCTTGCCCAAAACTTGACCCGAGGACAGGAAGCATTACTGAGCATTACCAATGAACTGATTGAAAAGCTGCAATTTAATGAGTATGCCCTTGTCACTACGCAACACTCTCTCCGAGAAACTCGTGAATGTCTTGTAGCTACGCAGCACTCTCTCCGAGAAACTCGTGAGGGGCTTAATCACAACACGCAGGCATTGAATAGTTTATTGAATAGTTTAATTGAGACCTGCGATCGCAAGTTTCAAGAGCAAGAGAAACGCATTGCTACCCTTGAACGGCGAGTGACGGCACGAGAAGATTTCGATCGCATTTTCTCTCTCTGGCGAAGTGGCCAAAGCTATCACGATCTCCCTTGGGCTATCCAAATCCTATTTTTAGCCCGCGAAATCTACAACAGTTCCATTGCCTACCTAGAACTTGAACAACAAGTCACTTATTATCGCGACCTACTGGTGAATGAAATTTTGGCGCACCAGCGGCACGACTTACCCAAGCATTTCTTCAGTACCGCAACGCTGCTAAAAGTAACTCGGCAAGCAACAGCACAAGAGGATACAGAGATCGTTTACGACATTCTGGCGAGTTGCCGCTATTCAGACTCCTATCCCTTGCTGCACAATATGTCAGCACTATACTGCCAACAGCAGCCTTCCTTTGTCCCTCAGCACCCTCCTTATACCCTAGATGCCAAAGAAGTCATTCAACGGATTGTTCGTGAAACTGCCGCTGCAACGTTGCATTCCCTCCAGTCTCTGAAATCCAAGGAGTGATTATGCTAAACACTGGTTCAAAAGTTGGTTTAGTACTTACGGGTGGTGGTGCCAAAGGGGCTTACCAAGTGGGGGCACTGCGCTACCTCGCTGAACAGGGATTTGAACCGCACATTATTGCAGGTACCAGTATCGGTGCCCTCAATGGCGCCATCATTGCCAGCTATCCCCAGCAATTGGCTCGGGGTGTGAGCAAGCTCGAGGAGATTTGGCGTGAGATTGGTGCCGCCAATATCATCTCCGCCAACCCCAACTGGCTCAGCATTCTCATCAGCTATGGCATCCAATCTGCCTTACCTGAATTTGGGGGATGGATCAATACTTTTTTGACAGTGACGGGGATTCTCCCCAAATGCCATTCCGTCTTTGACCCGCGCCCGATCGAAGAACTTGTGCGCTCCTATGTAAACTACAACCAACTGAAACGGGGTACGGAGCTTTGGGTAACGGTTTTTCCCTCATTGCAAATTCCGGGTCTGGGCTATAACCTGTTGATGACATTGATTGACATGTGTCGCGTTTGGACAGGCACAAAAGCTGAGTGGCTGCGGGCACAGGATATGGATGACCCAGAGACGTTATTGAACTTGCTGCTGGCGAGTGCGGCCATTCCTTTGGCCTTTCCGCAGCGACAGGTCAATGGTCAAACCTATGTGGATGGGGCACTTCAGGATAATGTGCCCTTGGGAGCGTTGGCGCAGCGGGGCTGTACCCATGCCATTGTCATTCACCTTGAGGATGGGGTGCCTTGGAATCGTTATGACTTCCCTAATTTGACGATCATTGAGATTCGACCACAGACAGTGCTGAATACTTCAAACACGGTTGTACTGGGGAGTCTAGAAAGCTTGCTCGATTTCCGGAGCGATCGCATTGCCGCCCTGCAAGCACAGGGGTATGCCGATGCCAAGGCAGCCATTGAGCCGATCCTCACCCTTGTGCAGAACCTGAGAACCCTGCGCCAAACCCATGGGGAGTTAAAGGCTTCTACGGCAGCACTCTTGAATCCCGATGAGTTAAAAACCTCTACAGCAGCACTGCTCAATCACAACGTTACTTTAAAATCAATACCCCCCATGGTTGATCCATAGGGGGTCATCAGGAGATAGCTCAGCACCGACCTATGGATCGTAGGGCTTCTTGCCGGTGAACTTCAGTTGCGAGGGATTGGGATTTTGGCCAATGGAGCGGGGCACCGAGTTGACGGCTTCACGCCCTTGGTTCACCTTCTCAGGGAAAACACCATCCTTGGGATGGATCAACACGGTTTCGCCATCGGGGAAAATGCGGTAGATTTTGTAGTCATTGATTTTGCGGGGGCGCAGTTGCTGAGCGGCTAGGGCAAGGCACTGCTCCTTACGGGCAAGGTAAACAAGATTTTCCCCTTCACGCATAACCGCAGCCCCAGCCGTCGGCATTTCAAAAACCTGCTCTTTGGGGCTTGTCCAGGTGATGGCGTATTTCTCTTCGGTGTCCGCTGCGCTGAGGAGGCCGCCGGTGCTGCCACCATAGAGCGGGGGTTGCCCAGTGAGTGTTGTCATGCGTTCGATCCTCAATCTCTCACGTTTTCATCCTTAAGATCGGCCAGAGACAACCCTTTTCTTGGATATGGGATACATCAAGGGGATGCAATCTTCTCCCAAGGGCTTTCGCAGTTTTGAGCGTTTGCCCTCCTTGCGAAAAGGGCTGTAGCCAGATTCAACGGCATCGTAGCATTGAAATCGCGGTGTTGACGCGAGTTGTGAGAAACTGTAACAGTTCCCTCCAAGTAGGCGCTGTCATAGGCTTTTTCGATGGAGATCCACGGCTATCCTCAATTGCCGTTAGTCTTAAGCCGATGTTTGAAGGGCAAATTGGTTAAGATTATTGACAAAGTGCAGCAAAAATATGTCCACTCCTCACAGGGAATGGTTGAGCAATGCAATATCTCTACCTCCATGGATTTGCCTCGTCGCCTCGCTCTGCGAAGGCCCAGTATTTTCGCGATCGCTTTGCGGAACTCGGTCAACCGCTACTCATTCCTGATCTCAATCAAGGGGATTTTTTTCACTTGACCCTGAGTCGTCAAATTGACCAGGTAGAAGCGCTGCTCGCCCCAGAGGAACCCGTCACATTGATTGGCTCCAGTTTTGGTGGCCTGACGGCTGCTTGGCTAGCCGAAAAGCATCCCCAAGTGGTGCAACTCTTTCTTCTTGCTCCTGCCTTTGAGTTTGCGATCCATTGGCTGCCGCGCTTGGGCGATCAATACCGCCGCTGGCAAGAAACGGGTGTGCTGGAGGTGTATCACTACACCAAAGAACGCCTGCTGCCCCTTAGCTATGGCTTTGCCAAGGATTTACTGGAGTACGACGATCGCCAGCTGCAGCGGCCTGTGCCCACCCTCATTTTCCATGGTCTTCAGGATGAGGTGATTCCCATCGAAGCCAGTCGTCGCTACTGTGAAGGCCGCCCTTGGGTGAGTCGGGTGGAATTGGACAGTGATCACGCTCTCAAGGATGTACAGCCGGCCATTTGGGGCATGATGTACCCGATCATCTATCAGCAGTTAACTTGAGAGGCTGGGTCAAGGGAGACCGCAGGAATTTCTGCTCGCACAGCGCGAAACATGCCAAAGCGGCACAGTCCCATGCCAAAGGCAATCCGCATCAACAGAAATGTGGGTACTTCCCGCAAAGATTTCACTAGCCCCGCTAGGCCAAAGCGAATCAGCCCCTCTGGTCGCACAATTCCCTGCCAAATCGAATCTAGCCACGAGGGGAGCGTTTCCTGTGTCCAGTCAGCAGTGATCACCTCTCCAGCCACTAAACCTGTTGCGGCAAGGGCTTCGGCAAAGCCTTCAATACTGGCAAAGGCGGGGTGTGCCCATTGATCCAAGAGCTGCCGCATAATGAGCCGCTCCCAGAGGTTCAAGGGGTGCTGGCGATCGTCCCTTTGGTTCCAATCGGCAACCACAAGAATCCCCCCCGGCTTTAGGACACGGAGTAATTCCTTAGCAAACTGCTGTTTATCGGGCATGTGCGGGCCTGCCTCAATTGACCAAACCACGTCAAAGCTGGCATCTGGAAATGACAAGGCTAGAGCGTCATCCACTTGAAACTGCACATTGAGATCGGCAGGAGTGAGTTCCCGCGCCCGCCGTACCTGTTCAGGGCTGATTGTAATTCCCGTCACGTGAAAGCCATAGTCACGCGCTAGCATACGACTGCTTCCGCCAATGCCACAGCCCACATCCAAAACCGTTGTCCCCGGCGGCAGGCGATCGAGACCCCCCCAGCGCACCATTTCATGGACAAAATCTGCCTTTGCTTGGCGAAAGTCCTTGGGACGGGGGGGCGAACCATAGTGGCCAAGGTGAATATGCTCACCCCAGTAAAATTCAAGAATGCCGTCATTGGTCCAGTCGTCATAGGACTCGGCGACAGAGCGGGCAGACTCGTACTTGCGAGGAAACAGGAGATAAAGCGCTAACCCCACGAGGACTAACGCACCAACAATGATAACCAGTATGAGCAATAGATGAGACATGCAGCAGATTGGCTGGTGAAACCTTTCACTATGATGACGAGGTTTTTAGCATTTCCACAAGGGAAAGAGCCACAGATGGGTTTTCATAGGAGATCGTACGCTGTTCAATACTATCTTGAAAAGTTGGTGCAATCCTGCCTGCTAGTGCTGCGGGCACCCAATCCTCGTGAAAAAGGCTGTAACTTAATAATAAGGAGCCTTAAAAATTCTGGAAGGAACTGCCTTGGCGGATGTGCCTGTGTTTGACTCGATTGAATCTGCGTTGGATGCCCTGCGGCGGGGTGAAGTTATCGTCGTGGTGGATGATGAGAATCGTGAGAATGAGGGGGATCTCATTGGTGCCGCTGAGCGTGTGACCCCAGCCATGATTAACTTTATGGCGGTTCATGCCCGAGGACTGATTTGCCTCGCCATGGAGGGCGATCGCCTCGATGAATTGGATTTGCCCTTGATGGTAACAACAAACACCGATAGCAATCAAACGGCTTTTACGGTCAGTGTGGATGCCGGCCCGCGTTGGGGCGTGACCACAGGCATTTCCGCCGAAGACCGTGCCCGCACCATTCAAGCCCTCATTGACCCGACGACCCAGCCTCAAGATTTACGTCGCCCCGGCCATGTCTTTCCCCTGCGATCGCGCCCTGGGGGGGTTCTCAAGCGAGCCGGCCATACCGAAGCCGCCGTCGATCTGACACGGTTGGCAGGGCTGTATCCAGCGGGGGTCATCTGTGAGATTCAAAATCCCGACGGCACCATGTCGCGGCTGCCCCAACTCATTGAATATGCTCGCACCCACCAACTGAAGATTATTAGCATTGCCGACTTAATTAGCTATCGTCTCCAGCATGAGCGTTTTGTCCGCCGCGAAGCTGTGGCCAAGCTACCGACGGAGTTCGGTGAATTTCAAATCTATGGCTATCGCAATTCCCTCGATCAATCGGAGCACGTCGCCATTGTCAAAGGAGATCCTGCCACGTTTAGCGAGCAACCCGTGCTGGTGCGCGTTCATTCTGAATGTTTGACGGGCGATGCCCTCGGTTCACTGCGCTGTGATTGTCGGATGCAACTGCAAGCGGCTCTGAAAATGATTAACGCGGCAGGACGCGGTGTGGTGGTTTATCTGCGCCAAGAGGGTCGTGGCATTGGCCTAGTCAACAAGCTACGTGCCTATTCCCTGCAAGATTTAGGGATGGACACCGTGGAAGCTAATGAGCACCTCGGCTTCCCAGCGGATTTGCGTAACTATGGTGTTGGCGCCCAAATGCTCAATGACTTGGGAGTGAAGCAGATTCGCCTGATTACCAATAACCCCCGTAAAATTGCTGGCCTCAAGGGCTATGGCCTCGAAGTGGTGGATCGGGTGCCGCTGTTGATTGAAGCGACGCCCTACAACACCCCCTACTTGACGACTAAGGCGGAGAAACTGGGGCATCTGCTGCTACAAACTTACCTGATCACAGTGGCCTTTCGCTGGCAGGAGTTGCAATTAGATGCGGGCGATCGCTATGAGCGGTTGGAAAAAATACGTCATCTGGCCGCAGGCGTCCATTTGCTAGTGCGCGAAGAAGCTCGGCCCGTTGCCCAGGCCATCTTTGGACATCCTGACCTGATTGTTCACTTTGGCTTTGACCAACCCCATGTGGCCGATCGCCAGTGGTATCAGCAGCCGGAACACCCCTATGTGCTTGCGGTGCAAACCCTGCTGCGGCAATTTTGCCAATGGCCCACTCTCAAGGGATTTGAGTTTCTCGTAGCGACAGGCAGCGATCCAATGCTCAACCTACCGATGGCTCTCGATCGCCAAGCCTACACCCAACAGCCCCCCAGTGAGTGGCAGCCTCATCTCATCTATTCATGGTCAGCAGTAGCAGGTTAAAGCGTCGATGAATCTCTTGGAGCATCTACGCCGTTTTCAAGTGTGAACATTCATTTATCCCACTACTTCTGGCCGAAAAAAAACACACTGGAGCGGCGTTGGCGTTAGCACAACAACACTGGCAATGGCGCGATCGCCCACGGGGAAACTGACTGCCCAATGTTCTAAAGGCTGAGCTGCTGTCCGCTGCCATACCCCGATCCCCTGAGCCTTGAGCCACGCTTCATAGTATGTCCATGCCTGGAGAAACGAGCGATCGCTCCCCTCTAATATCCTTTGTTGCAGAGCCGCCCCAAAAAACCGCCGACTAATGGCTGAACGCTGAGGACAGGGGCGCAAGATCTCTACATCTACCCCTACAGCCGCCCGGCCACTCACAGCCAACACTGCTAAGTTACCACTATGGCTCCAGTTAAATTCCAAAGCATCCAAATAGGGCTTACCCCCAGCGGTACGCGGTAGAGGCTTCTCGCCAAGATTCGGCTGATAGCGTCGTAAATAGGCGCGCAGGGTAACCTCACGGGGCACATCAGGGGGAAGCGTTAACCACCAAAGATGCAGCGCATGGGAATACAAGGTGAGATTGTCGTGTGGCGCCTGCCATTGAGGGGCAACAATCGGGGGTAGGGGGAAATCCCACACATTAGAGACTGAGGCGTTTTTTTAGTGACAATAGGTGAGTGCGGGGATTAATGGGGCTGCGGGGCAGCGGTAACTCAAAATTCGGCCAATTGGGCAGACTGGCACAGGGACAGTGTACAGGGGGTAACCCATGACAGGGTAGAGGCACAGGCATTTGGCAGCGGGCACAGGGGGTAATGTCCCAACAGTCGCTCAAGAGTTGCGTAATCGTCTCCGCCGTGTCCTCAAGAAAGCAGTCTCCTGCCTGACCAGAGATCACATAGGCCCAGCAGGCCTCAAAGGCTTGACTGTAGCGATCGCCCTGAAGGACAGGTTGCGGCAGCACCGTATGCGCTCCGCCCCAAATACACAGTCGTTTGCCCAGCTGAAACCAGTAGGCGAGATAGGACTTCACCTTTGCTTGGGCTGCCAAAAAGGCACAACCTTCCAGATCCGTCATTGACACAACCCTCGCTGCTGTACTTACTACCCTAGCGCAAGGAAACGAGGGCGATGCGTGCTAACGAATCAGTGCCGCCAAGGAAGCATCCAACTGTCCCCAACTGTGGCCATCAAGGGCTAACTGCTCAATGAGACTGGCCAAGCGCAATGCTTTGAGTGCCTGCTCCCCACCCACCGAGGGGGGTTGACCGCCACGGACGCAGTTGACGAAGTGCTCCAACTCGGCATGGAGAGGTTCAATATTGCTGGTATAGACCTTCTCAATGAGACCGTCTTGGCGGTAAAGGACTTGGCCATGATCGGCACTGCACGATGCGGTGGTTTTGCGGTGAATGAGAATCTCGTTTTTCAGGAAATCTGCCTCCGTGAGGGAATTTTTGCAGTGGGCAGCAATGCGCCGTTGTTTGCGGTGGGTGACTTTACTGGCTGTGAGGGTGGCAATAATGCCGTTGGCAAAGCCCAATGTGGCGGTCACGTAGTCCAGATACCCAGAGTTGGCAGAGCGACTGCCGGCGGCCGTTAGGCGCACCACCGGGGAATTGGTGAGTTCCAGCAACAGGTCAATGTCGTGAATCATTAAGTCGAGAACCACTGAGACATCATTGGCGCGATCGGAGTAGGGACTCATGCGATCGGCTTCAAGGGCAAGGATTTCCTCCGTGCGCAGAACTTTGCTCAGTTCTTGAAATGCAGGGTTAAATCGCTCAATATGTCCGACTTGGAGGATGCACTGGCACTCCGCTGCTGCGTTGACGAGGGATTCTGCTTCACTAATACTGGCGGCAATCGGTTTTTCCACCAAGACATGTACCCCGTGGCGCAAGCAGGTAATGCCTACTTCATGGTGGAGACGGGTGGGCACGGCAATACACACCGCCTCAACGTGGGGCAGCAAATCAACATAGTTTTCAAAAAATTTCACCCGATATTTGCTAGCGGTATCAATGCCCCGCTCCAGATTCACGTCAGAGATGCCCACAAGTTCGACATCTTTGAGTAAACTCAAAACACGGGTGTGGTGCTGACCCATGTTGCCAACACCGATGACGCCAATGCGCAGTGGTTCGGGCTGGGGACGGACGGCAGAACTCATGTCTAGTTATTTCACTCCTCTACGCAACCGGGGAAGGGCTTGGTGTTGGCGATCGCCCGCCGTAAGTAGAAACTCACAGAATGAACATTTTCAGAAAGATGCTACCACAGCATTGCCAAATGTAAAGGTTTTGATAGACAGCTATGATGACGACACCAAAGGCCGTCGTGTTGCTCTCAGGGGGGTTAGACTCCAGCACGGTGTTATTTCGTGCCAAGGCACTGGGTTATGCTTGCTATGCCCTCTCCTTTGACTATGGGCAGCGCCATCGGCGGGAATTAGAAGCCGCGATCGCCATTGCCAGTGCCGCGGGGGTGATTCAGCATCAAATCCTCTCCTTGAATTTGCAGTTATGGGGCGGCTCTGCCTTGACTGATTTGACGATTGACTTGCCCCGCGATCGCGATCTGGCCACCATGAGCCAAGAGATTCCCATTACCTATGTCCCCGCCCGCAATACAATTTTCTTGAGTGTTGCCCTTGCCTATGCCGAAGCCCTAGGGGCGCAAACTGTGCACATTGGCGTCAATGCCCTCGATTACTCTGGCTATCCCGACTGTCGCCCCGACTATATTGCCGCAATGCAGGAGGTCTATCGCTTGGGTACCAAACAGGGGCGTGAAGGCCAGCCCATTGAAATTGTCACCCCCCTCATTGAACTTCACAAAAAAGACATCATTCGTCTGGGGAATGAGTACGGCGTTCCTTGGGAAAAAACTTGGTCCTGTTACAGCGATGACCAACAGGCCTGTGGTCGCTGCGATGCCTGTCGATTGCGTTTAGCGGCCTTTGCCGAGTTGGGTTTAGGGGATCCCTTGCCCTACGCGGTTCACCCCCCGCTCTAGGTTCGGTAAATCCCCCTTTTGCTCATGGCAGCAGCGATCGCACTATAGGAAGGAGAGAGGGTTAAGCCCAATATGGGTGCTGTGCCCCGCATCGAAGTTAGCCTGCAAAGGGAGTTTTCGTCGCTATGGCAAAAGTTGTCGGAATTGATCTGGGGACCACCAACTCCTGTGTGGCCGTCATGGAAGGGGGCAAGCCCACGGTTATTGCCAATGCTGAAGGGTTTCGGACAACGCCCTCCGTTGTTGCCTACACCAAAAATGGCGATCGCCTCGTGGGTCAAATTGCCAAACGGCAAGCAGTGATGAACCCCGAAAATACCTTTTATTCTGTGAAGCGCTTTATTGGCCGTCGCTTTGATGAAGTGACCCACGAAGCCACCGAGGTCTCCTACAAAGTTTTGAACGTCAATGGCAACGTTAAGCTGGATTGCCCTGCCCTTGGCAAACAGTTTGCCCCCGAAGAAATTTCTGCTCAAGTCTTGCGCAAACTAAAAGAGGATGCCAGCAAATATCTTGGCGAGGAAGTCACCCAAGCGGTGATTACCGTGCCCGCCTACTTCAATGACTCGCAGCGCCAAGCCACCAAAGACGCTGGCAAAATTGCCGGTCTTGAAGTGCTGCGGATCATCAACGAACCCACCGCCGCTTCCTTGGCCTATGGCCTAGATAAAAAAGCCAATGAAACCATCCTCGTCTTTGACCTTGGCGGTGGTACCTTTGACGTGTCCATCCTTGAAGTCGGTGATGGTGTTTTTGAAGTGCTCGCCACCTCCGGGGACACCCACCTTGGTGGTGACGACTTTGACAAGAAAATTGTGGACTACTTGGCTGAGTCCTTCCGTGCCCAAGAAGGCATTGACCTGCGCAAAGACAAACAGGCGCTGCAACGGCTGACGGAAGCGGCAGAAAAAGCCAAGATTGAACTTTCCAGCGTCATGCAAACGGAAATTAACCTGCCCTTCATTACTGCAACGCAGGATGGGCCTAAGCACCTCGACATGACGCTCACCCGCGCCAAATTTGAGGAACTCTGCTCTGACCTCATTGACCGTTGTCGCGTACCCGTTGAGCAAGCCCTCAGGGATGCCAAACTCAGCAAAGAGCAGATTGATGAAGTGGTGCTCGTCGGCGGTTCCACCCGCATTCCTGCCATCCAAGAGCTGGTCAAACGGCTATTGGGCAAAGACCCCAACCAGAGTGTGAACCCCGATGAAGTCGTGGCGGTGGGTGCCGCTATTCAAGCTGGGGTGCTGGCAGGGGAAGTGAAAGACATTCTTCTCCTCGATGTCACACCGCTGTCTTTGGGGGTGGAAACCCTTGGTGGCGTGATGACGAAAATTATTCCCCGCAACACCACGATCCCGACGAAAAAATCTGAGGTCTTCTCTACTGCGGTTGATGGTCAAACCAATGTGGAGATCCACGTCCTGCAAGGGGAGCGGGAAATGGCCGCCGATAACAAGAGCCTCGGTACCTTCCGTTTGGATGGCATTCCGCCGGCACCCCGTGGCGTGCCCCAAATCGAAGTCACGTTCGATATTGATGCCAACGGTATCCTCAACGTCACCGCTCGCGACAAAGGCACCGGCAAACAGCAGTCCATTAGCATCACCGGCGCCTCAACGCTGCCTAAGGATGAAGTGGAACGCATGGTGCGCGAAGCGGAAATGAATGCCGCTGCCGATAAAGCCAAACGCGAGAAAATTGAGACCAAAAACCAAGCGGAGCAACTCTGCTATCAAGCGGAGAAACAACTATCCGAATTAGGTGACAAAGTCTCGACCAACGACAAAGACCGCCTCACCTCCCTCATTGCTAACCTGCGATCGGAAATCGGCACTGAAGCTGAGAAGAAACCCATTGAGTCCATTGACTTTGGACGGGTGAAATCGCTGATGCAGGATCTGCAACAAACCCTCTACAGCGTTGGCTCCAGTGTCTACCAAAGTGCGCAGTCCAGTGATGGAACTGGCTCCAGCAGCAGCGGTAGCAGTGGTAGTGGCGGTGATGATGAAGTGATTGACGCTGAGTTCTCGGAAACCAAATAGTCCCGCCCATTGGCAACTTTCTGCCAGAACAAGACTCCTCCTCCCCCTAGGTGAAAGCTTAGGGGGTTTCTCATTTTTGTGAGGGGGTATAGTCACCGTTTTTTCGATCACAGGCTTCTTGTGCTAGGGGAAAAATTCCGATACAATAAAGTTTCTGTCCTTAATTTTTGTTGAGTGCTGAGACCACCCCACCATTGAGGTAAGCATGGCCAAACGCCGCAATCCCAAGAAAGAAAAAGCTCTTCGTAACCAAGCCTATGCTCGCAAGTTTCGCAAGCGTTCTTCGGGTCGCTACAGCCGCCGCCTAAATACGGAGAATCGCCCAGAGACGAAAACCACCGAGACGGTTGAGGAAATGACGGACGCCTAGAGGGCAGTCGGTGATCAAGCGCGCGTTGCCATGGCGAGAGTTCGGGGTTGCGTTTTTAACCGTTTTTTTGGCTGAATTTGCCGATAAAACTCAAATTGCTGTATTTTTCATGGCTGCCCGCGCTGCCTCCCCTTGGTTGGTGTTTTTGGGAGCAGCTTTGGCCTTAGTAACCACTAGTTTGATTGGGGTATTGATTGGTCGCTGGCTATCACAGTACCTCTCAGAACAACGATTACAAACACTGACCGGCAGTAGTCTCTTGGCGATCGCCCTTTGGCTATTGTGGGATATGCTGCACCCAAGCCTTTGATGACCAAAATATCGCCACTTAATGGCGCGAGAAAGTTCCTTCAGTTGACGATCGCCCCCTGCTAAAGTGAGGGGGTTAGCTTAGGCACTGTCTAAGTTTGTGAACCCCTGAGGAGACTGTGGAGAATGCCATCCCAAGTCATTGAACTGTGGTCATCGTTCGTTAGTATTGCCGATGCACCGTTGTTTCGCCTTGGGCGGGAAACGATTTCCCTGCGTTGGCTGTTTCAAGTGGTGCTGTTGCTCATCCTCGTTGCCATTTTGGCGCGCTTTTTCAAGGGGGTGCTGAAAAATCAACTCCTACCGCGCCTTGGTTTGGATTTAGGCAACCGGGAGGCCATTTCCACTGTGATGAGTGGTGCCGGGGGAGCACTGGGCTACATTATTGTTTTGCAAGCAGTGGGGATTAATCTCGATTCCCTTGCGGTGATTATCGGTGGCTTGGGGGTGGGGATTGGTTTTGGTTTGCAGGATGTCACCCGCAATCTCATCAGTGGCCTGACGCTCCTGATTGAGCGCAAAGTGCGTGTCGGCGACTTTGTGGAAATTGAAAACATCAGTGGCTACGTTCAGGAAGTTTCGATGCGAGCCACGGTGATTCAAACTTTTAACGGTTCAAATGTGGTGGTGCCCAATACCTACCTTGCCGATAGTCCGGTGCTGAATTGGTACTATGAAACCCACCGCGGTCGCATTGATGTTCCCATTGGGGTGGCCTATGGGACAGATCCAGTTTTGGTGACGGAAGTCTTGCTCAACATTGCCCATTCTGAACCAGATGTCCTCAGGGAGCCAGCCCCTCGGGTGATTTTCCGTGAATTTGGCGATTCGGCGCTTGAGTTTGAACTTTGGGTATGGACGGATGCCATTGAGCGGCGAGTGTTCATCAAGAGCAGTCTCAATTTCAAGATTGATTATTACTTTCGGCAGCATAATATCTCGATTCCTTTCCCGCAACGGGACATCTGGATCCGCAATGCGCCAGCGCTCTCTCCCCTCAATGAGCCAGCCGAAATGGTAGGCATGCCCTTGGCACCGGCAACGCCCTCCTTAAAGTCGCTGCTTCAGCAGGTGAGCTATTTTCAGTGCATGAATGACTTGCAATTACGCTTTCTCATCGAATCGGGCTACCGCAAGCACTTGGCAGCGAAGGAAATTTTGTTCCGTGCTCAGGAGGCAATCAGTAACTTCTACATCGTATTGCAGGGGCAGATGGCGGCGGTCTATGAAGAGAATGGCGAGCTCAAGCCGATGATGACGTTTAACCCGGGGGAGCACTTTGGCGAGCTACCACTGATGCTGGGGGTGGCCTGCCCAACAACGATGATGGCAATGACGGATACGGTCTTGTTTGTCCTACCACGGGAGGGATTTGAACAGTTGCTAAAAGAACATCCTTCCCTTGCTGATGAGATTGCGGTGGCGATCGCCCGCCGTCAGGATGTCCTGGCGCAACATCAACAGGAGCTTCAGCAACTGAGTCGCCAAGAGTCGGATCAAAGTCGTCCGATTAACTGGATTCGCGATCGCCTGCAAAAACTCCTGAGTTGGTAAAGTGCTCAATCGGTGGCGTCCAGCGTAAATGCGTGCTCCAAGTATTGATGCAGCCGATAGGTACCTGCTTGGTATCGCACCAAGGCCACATCGAAGCGACAGGGATGATCCTGCCACTGGGGCTGACGTTCTAGGAAGGCTTGGGCGGCCAAAATGAGTTTGCGTTGCTTGCTAGGGGAAATCGCGCCAAGGCCATCATAATCCCAGTTGTGGGAACGGCGGGTTTTCACTTCGACAAAGCGCACCACTCCCCGCGGATCACAGACAACAATATCCAGCTCACCCCAAGGGCAAGACCAGTTCTGAGCCAAAATTTGACACTGCTGGGTTTGTAGCCACGCGACAACTACCGCTTCGCCGCGATCGCCCACGTGGCGCATAGCCCCTAGGCTTCAATGGGTTCGAGATTAAACAAGTCTTGGAGGGTCTGCATAGCGCGTTGACGACTCTCTAAATCCCGCTGTGATTGCAGTTGCACTGTTGGATCATGGAGAATCTTGTTAATAATCGTGCGCGTCATTGCTTCAATGACCCCTTGGTGCTTATCACCAAACTCACTGCCTAAGCGGGAGAGGGCTTTTTCCAGCTCTTGGGTGCGAATGGCTTCCATTTTTTGGCGCAGACTGCGGATGGTGGGAATTGTTTCTAGGGCGTGCCACCAAGCTAAAAAAGTCTCTAATTCTTCCTCAAGGATACCCTCGGCCTCTTGAGCCAATTGGCGTCGCGCCTCTTGGTTTTGGGCGACCACTGCTTCGAGATCATCCACATTAAACAGTTGCACGGAGGCCAATTCTGTCACGTTGGCATGGACATTGCGGGGCACGGAAATATCAATGATGGATAGGGGGCGATCGCCCGTGAGCACCGACCCTAAATTCTCGCGATCCAAGAGGGGTTGTGTCGCTGCTGTACCCGTAAAGACCAAATCCATTGCTGCCACAATCGGCAGTAGATCTGTCATCGTAAAGAGTTCAAAGCGTACTTCGGGAAACTGCTGCGCCAGTTCCTGTGCCCGTTCCAAGGAGCGGTTGATAATGCTCATTTCTTTCACCCCTCGGGCAATCAGGTGTTGCACCACCAAGCGGGACATTTTGCCCGCACCGACAATGGCAATGCGGCAGTTCTGGAGATTTTGCAACCGCAAGTCGGCGAGTTCCACCGCCGCTGAGCTAATGGAGACCGCCCCCGTCCCAATGCTGGTTTCTGTGCGTACCCGTTTACCGGCAGCGATCGCCCCCGTAAAGAGGCGATTGAGAATAGACCCAATGGACTTGTACTGCTGCCCTAACTGATGACAGCGCTTCACTTGGGAGAGAATTTGCCCCTCGCCAATCACCAAGCTATCCAAACCCGAGGCCACCCGCATGAGGTGCATCACCGCATCCTGATGCAGCAGGATAAAGAGGTAGGGACGCAGTTGGGGCAGGGGAATATGACTCCACTCACTGAGAAACTGATGCACTTCCCGCACGCCCACCTCAGTGTCACTAGTAACAATGTAAATTTCTAAGCGGTTACAGGTGCTAAGGATGGTCGCTTCCTGAATATGGGCGTAGCCGCATAGATGTTGCAGTGCCCGCTCCCGCACATCCTCTGGCACACTCAATTTTTCGCGCACATCCACAGGGGCGGTTTTGTGACTCAAGCCAATGACAGCAATATTCATAGGAATCGGTTGACGTTCGGCTGCAACTCCATCAATTGTTGTATCAGGATTCTTGAGCCTCCTTCACGCTTGTTTGCAAGTCTTTACTAAAGGAGGATTCTCCCTAACCGAGATTCCTGAGCCAGCCCCTCAGGTCTTCTAGGGTCGCAAAGTCAAGGAGTGCCTCTGCCAAAGTCTCAATCTGAGTGGATGGGAGTTGGCGAATTGCTGCTTCAAGTTCAGCCGGTAAATCCCCAAACCGTCGCCTGAGGAGGCGCAAAACAACCAGTGCTTCTCCCTGCTGTAATCCCTCTTCTCGTGCCTCAGCATAAACTTCTTGGTAAAACCGTGTCCGCTTCAGCTCCTCCGTCGTAAACCCCAGCATGCGCAGCACCTCCTCCCGACTCAGCTTGGTGAACTTGTACAGCACAATGGTAGTGATTAACTCTATTATGGCTTCCAAGTTTGGCGCTCTTTCGGTCTGGCTGCGCTGGGCAAGTAATCGGGCGACTCTGGGCATCTCTGCCTCTGGTACCACCATCAACTGCATCAGGGCAAGGCTCAAGGGCAATTCCGCTGGCGACCCCAGTTCATTCAAATACACCCGCCGCAGGCGATCGCTTTTGACCAACACGTCATAGGGTTCAAAGGAAACTTGTTCGGCTTGGCGATGGGGATAAATGACCACCGCTTGCCAGTCAGAAAAGGTGTGGCGATACAGTCGCAGATAGAGAAAGATTTCCGCAAAGAAGCGTTCGTAGAAGCTGTTATCGCGCTGAAACTGCACCTCACAGAAATAGACGGTTCCTGAGGGGTCAGGGGGTACGAAGACGCCGTCAATGCGAAAGGCCGTTTGCTTGAGTTCCACGGACTCAAAACGATACCCCTGCGGAGCTTCTCTGCCCAAAAGGTCAAACAGTGTCTGGGGCAGCTGGGCAAACAGTTGGTAAAAGAGGGAGTCACGGCGCATTGAGAAATGAGGAAGTACTCACCCATGAAGGAGGGCTTAAGCGAGGACATCAGAATAGGAGCGGCTAGGGAACTCTTGATACACCTGTGTAATAGTGGCGGCGAGCCGTTGCATGCCAAGGGCAATTTCCTCATCACTGGCAGTGAGACTAATACGCAGGCACTCTTGTTTGTGGCGCCACGGCTCGGTCAAGCCGGGGAAAAAGGAACTGCCGGGAACCACAATCACCCCTGCTCGCTTCAGGTGTTGATATAATTCCCAATCTGTCATGGGTAAATCCCGTAGCCACAGCCACGCGAAAATTGCCCCCTCACCGCGATGCAAAAACCAAGGAAGATCCTTGGGCAAAGCAGTTCGTAGGTTTTCTTCGAGAACTGTAAACTTGCGCTGATAAAAGGGACGAATGACATTGACGGATACTTCGGCTAGGGCACCATTGGCAATGGCTAAGGCCGCGATCGCCTGACCGTAGCGCGAGGCATGAATACAGGCATTGGTTTGAAAGGCTTCGAGAACACTCAAAATCTCGCGATCGCCAATAGCAATCCCCACCCGTTCCCCCGGTAGTCCTGCTTTTGAGAGGCTGAGGCAGTGGACAATATTGCCGCCAAAAACGGGTGCTAGTTCCGTAAAGTTCAAGCTGGGATAGGGGGGGCCATAGGCAGCATCAATCAACACTGGAACGCCATAGGGGACAGCGAGATCAGCAATTTGCCGCACCTCGACATCCGTGAGCACATTTCCCGTCGGATTGCAGGGACGAGAGAAGATGACGCATCCAGTCGTCTCATCAATGTGGAGTTGTTGAAAGTCGGGACGATACTTAAAGGTGTGATCCGCTTCAAAAATCTCAAGGCGCGGACGATAGGCAACAACGGTATCAGGGGTAAGGCTGACGCCACCATAACCCGTATATTCTGGACTCAAGGGGAGAACGACTTTCTTTAATTCACCGTTGGCGCTAAAGCCCCCAAAAGCATTGGCAGCAAAGAAGTAGATGGCCTGACTGCCGGGGGTGACAAGGACATTGCGCTCCGTCAGGTTCAAACCATAGCGGCGATTAAAATCATCGACAACGGCAGCAATTAGCGGTTCATACCCTTGGCTTGTGCCGTAGCGGCAGACCACTTGGCCAAATTCTGGGCTGGCCATTAGCTCGTGGGTACAGTCGCGCCATAGTTGCTCCACCTCAGGGACAATGAGGGGGTTACCTGCACTCAGGTTAATCAGGTCTTGACCGCGATTCAGGCGCAACGTCTCAATAATATCCTTCATGATTGCCCGAACTCCCGTCAGTTGGGACATTTGCTGGCCAATCTGGGAGAGTGCAGGATTCATAGGCAAAGGACATAGACAGTATTGGTTAGGATAGCATCTGCGCTTCTATTGAGGGACAGATGGAACCAATAGACACGGTCAATGCTGCTATTCGGTGGGTCACTGTAACATAACGTTAGAATAGGCCAAGAACTGTAAGGCATTCATGGCAGCGTTTATCCCCTTTGTTGGTAAACCTTCTTCCCCTTGGCGATCGCTCGTGATTGGGGTGATTGCTGCTGGTTTGATTGGCAGTGGTGGCCTACTGCTGTGGCGATCGCGCCAAACGCCCCTTGATTTAGATCGCTACACCGTACCCGTTCAAGACAGTCGCGATTTAGTCGCTCGCATCGCTGCCACGGGCAAAGTTGTCCCTGTACAAACCGTCAATATCAGTCCAAAACGGGCAGGTCTTCTCGCCGAACTCTACGTTGAGCAGGGCGATCAGGTCAAGGCGGGTCAAATCATCGCCCGTATGGACAACCGCGATGAGCAGGCGCAACTTGCCCAAGCCCAAGCCAACCTCGCCGATGCCATTGCCCGTCGCGATCGCGTGGTTGCCGGTAACCGTGCCGAGGAAATTGCCCAAGCCGAAGCCCAAGTGCGAGCAGCCGCCACCCGTGCTCAATTGGCAGAAGAACGCCTGAAACGCAATGAATTGCTCGCGGCTGAGGGTGCGATTCCCCGCGATACCCTTGATGAATTAAAAGCCAATCGGGATAGCGCGATCGCCAGTCTGCAGGAAGCCCAGAAGCGTCTGCAACTGTTACAGCGGGGTTCCCGCACTGAAGAGATCCGTCAAGCGGAAGCGGCCGTGGCTGCTGCCCAAGCCCAAGTCCAAGCTGCCCGTGCGGCTCTTGAAGATACAGTGATTCGCGCTCCTTTTACGGGCATTATTACCCAGAAGTACGCCAATCCGGGAGCCTTTGTGACACCCACCACCACCGCCTCTGCCACGACCTCTGCCACTTCCACCTCAATTGTGGCCATTGCCCAAGGCCTAGAAATTCTTGCCGAAGTCCCAGAAGTGGACATTGGCCAAGTGTTTGTGGGGCAACCTGTTGAAATCCGTGCCGATGCCTATCCGGGGGAAACCTTTGAAGGACGAGTGCGCTTAGTGGCACCCGAAGCCGTGGTGGAGCAAAATGTGACGTTCTTTCAAGTGCGGGTCTCCCTTGTTACTGGGTTGCAGAAGCTGCGCTCTGGGATGAATGTGGACTTAGATTTTCTGGGGCAAAAAATTAACAATGCTCTGCTGGTACCCACCGTGGCCATTGCCGTTGAGCGTGGCCAAACAGGTGTTTATGTGGTGGGGGAAGACAATCGACCAAAATTTCGCCCTGTCACCATCGGCAGTAGCTGGCAGGATCAAACGCAAATTATCAGCGGCCTGAGGGCGGGTGAGCGGGTCTTTATTGATTTTCCGGAACGGCTGCGGCCAAAACAGGAGTAGTTTATGGGCTTGCACCACGTTTCCATTCGCACCGCCAATATTCAGCGGGCGATCGCCTTCTATGAATGCCTAGGCTTTACGATGGATGTCCGCTTTACCACGGGCTATACCCTTGCCTGTTGGCTCAAGGGCTGGCACACCCGCCTTGAACTTGTGCAAGTCCCTGAACCCCACCCTGCTGCTGACCCTTTTCACGATGAGCACTATGTTGGCTACTATCACCTCTCCTTTGATCTCAGTAATCATCCGCATCCTCTAGAAACCTGGCTCCAGCAAGTGGCGCAAACCTTGGCTGCCCAGCAATTGCCCTTTGAGCTACTCCTGAAGCCTAGTCAACAGGTGATTGGTTCCCACCTCTATCACGTCGCCTTTATCCGCGATTGTGATGGTCTACCCCTTGAGTTTTTGCAGTGTCTTGGTTCCTGCTGAAGTCTAAACCCCGATAAAATAAGGGGGTCGAGAGATTTTTGGGTCGTCCATAGGCATGCAACTGCAAACAACCACTACGGCAATTCCAGACTGGTCTGGTGATTTACTGGCGATCGCCGTCTTTCAAACGGAAGGCACCCTCACCCTTACAGATCCCTATACGACCCTCGATCAGCGCCTCAATGGCCTCTTACAAGAACTCATCAGCGAAGGGGAGTTTCAAGGCAAATCTGGCACCTCCCTGCTCATGCGCCTATTGCCCAACTTCCCCGTTAAGAAACTCCTCCTTGTCGGCTTAGGCAATCGCGATGACTTTAACCTAGAGACCCTGCGCCGCACTGCTGCGACCATTGCCCGTACGGCTCGCCGTGAACACACCAAAACCTTAGGCATGGCGCTGCCCCATGAGACCCTCGAGGCAAGGGATGCTGCCCAAGCCATTGCCGAAGGAGTTCTCCTTGCCCTCCACAGTGATGTGCGTTTTAAGTCGGATCCCGAAGCTCGTAAACTCCTGCCCTATCCAGAATCCGTCAGCCTGTTGGGTTTAGGGGAGCAAACAGCAGCCTTGACCCGTGCCCAGCAGATTTGTGATGGGGTGATTTTGGCGCGCGAACTCGTGAATGCCCCGGCCAATGAAGTGACGCCTGTCACCCTTGCGGAAACAGCTCAGCAATTGGCGGCTACCTACGGCCTCACGGCAAAAATTTTGGAGCGCGATGAGTGTGCCGCCTTGGGTATGGGTGCCTTTTTGGGTGTGGCTCAGGCGTCTGACCTACCGCCGAAATTTATTCACCTTACGTACACTCCCCCCGGCAACGTCCAGAAGAAGATTGCCCTCGTTGGCAAAGGGTTAACGTTTGATTCCGGTGGCCTCAACCTCAAGACCCAAGGAGGCATTGAAACCATGAAAATGGACATGGGGGGAGCCGCAGCCGTTTTGGGAACCGCCAAGGTCATCGGTCAACTCAAACCCGCTGGCATTGAAGTTCACTTTATTATTGCCGCCACCGAAAACATGATCAGTGGCCATGCCATGCATCCGGGGGATATTCTCACCGCCTCCAACGGTAAAACCATCGAGGTCAACAACACCGATGCTGAAGGCCGCCTCACCCTTGCCGATGCCCTGGTCTATGCGGAAAAACTAGGCGTAGATGCCATTGTTGATTTGGCAACGCTGACCGGTGCCTGTATTGTTGCCTTAGGGGATAATATTGCTGGTCTTTGGAGCAACAATTCAGAATTGGCGCAAGCTCTGCAACAGGCTAGCGATCGCTCCGGTGAAAAATTCTGGCAAATGCCCCTTGAAAATAAATACTTTGAGGGTATGAAGTCCCAAGTGGCCGATATGAAAAACACCGGTCCGCGATCGGCCGGATCAATTACCGCTGCTCTATTCCTTCAGCAATTTGTCGATCACACCCCTTGGGCACACCTTGACATTGCTGGCCCTGTCTGGACAGAAAAAGAGGATGGCTACAATAATCCCTGTGGGACGGGCTACCCTGTGCGCACATTGGTGGAGTGGCTATGCAGTCTCAGTTAGATAGAAACTGAATGCGATCGCCCCAGCGGTTAGTCGTCTCACCCTCACAAATCCAAGACCGACGGGTGTGGCTCACTCCTGAGCAAGTCCACTATCTCCGCCATGTCCTGCGCTTAAAAGATAACGATGTCATCTCGATTTTGGATGGCCAAGGCCAGCGATGGCGGGGCACGCTTGGTGTAAATGGGCAGACTGTCGAATTATTGGAGGCTGAACAGCAAAAGACGGAGCTCAGTGTAGAAATTATGCTCTGCCTAGCTCTACTGAAGGCGGCGAACTTTGAGCAGGTGTTGCAACAGGCAACGGAATTGGGAGTCAAGCGTATTATTCCGATTCAAACAGCGCGATCGCTCCTGCAGCCGAGTACCAGCAGATACCAGCGTTGGCAGCGCATTCTGCAAGAAGCCGCCGAGCAAAGTGAGCGTCTTTATGTGCCTACCCTCAGTGATCCCCTCTCCGTTGCCGAAATGGTCAGCCTCACCCCCAAGGGCTACATTGCCAGTTTGAATGCCTCACAGCTCCTGTGGGACTGCTTGCCCCAGATGGATCTTTCCCAGCCCATTTATCTGGCGATCGGACCCGAGGGGGGATGGACAGCCTCAGAAGTGGAGCAAGTTTTGGCCGCTGGTTGGCAAGCATTTTCCTTGGGGCAGCGTACCCTGAGAGCCGTCACCGCCGCGATCGCCAGCCTGACCTTAGTGAGCCATTACACTGAGAGACACTGCGCAACAGCACAACAGCATTGACAACGCCACGGCCACCTCGATACACTAGAAGTTCGGTGAAATTAACGTAAGCAGCAATGCCCACCATCCAGCAACTGATCCGCCAAGAGCGGGAACTGTTGAAAAAGAAAACAAAATCTCCTGCCCTCAAAAGCTGCCCCCAACGGCGTGGGGTGTGCACACGGGTCTATACCACAACCCCCAAAAAGCCCAATTCTGCCCTGCGCAAAGTGGCACGGGTACGCTTAACCTCTGGCTTTGAGGTCACCGCCTATATTCCCGGAATTGGCCACAACTTGCAGGAGCACTCTGTGGTCATGATTCGTGGCGGTCGGGTTAAAGATTTGCCCGGTGTGCGCTACCACATTATCCGTGGCACGTTGGATACCGCCGGCGTCAAAGATCGTAAACAAGGTCGCTCCAAATACGGTGCCAAGCGTCCCAAACCCGGTGAGGCTGCTGCTACCGGCAAGAAGAAATAATTTCCGTTCTCCTATCTCCTTGAGTCCACCCTTGAAATCTTAAACTTCACTAGAGCAAACAGCAAACACCTATGTCTCGTCGCACTCGCGCTCAAAAACGGCCTACTGCCCCTGATCCCGTCTATAACAACGTGCTGGTGAATATGTTAATCCAGCGGATTATGCTCAATGGCAAAAAATCCCTTGCCAGCCGCATTGTCTATGACGCAATGAAAACCGTACAGGAGCGCACCGGCGAGGATGCTCTGCAAATTTTTGAGCGGGCAGTAAAAAATGCAACGCCCCTAGTGGAAGTGAAAGCCCGCCGTGTGGGGGGTGCCACCTACCAAGTGCCGATGGAAGTTCGTCCCGATCGCGGCGTCGCCTTGGCTTTGCGCTGGTTAGTGCAATTTTCTCGCAAACGAGCCGGTCGTTCGATGTCCGCCAAGCTGGCTAATGAATTGATGGATGCCGCCAATGAAACCGGCAGCACCATTCGTAAACGGGAAGAAACCCACAAAATGGCAGAAGCCAACAAGGCCTTTGCCCACTATCGCTACTAAACCGTCACACGGTTCAAGAGTTGGATACAATTATTTAAGAATTCTAACGTAATGCAACAAACAAGGAGGTAGCTGTGGCACGGACGACCCCGCTAGAGCGAGTGCGAAACATCGGGATTGCCGCTCACATTGATGCGGGTAAAACAACCACAACTGAACGTATTCTTTTCTATTCCGGTGTGGTGCACAAAATTGGCGAAGTGCACGAGGGTACCACGGTTACCGACTGGATGGAACAGGAGCGGGAGCGGGGCATCACCATTACAGCCGCCGCCATCAGCACCTCTTGGAAAGACCACCAGATCAATATTATTGACACCCCCGGCCACGTGGACTTCACGATTGAGGTGGAGCGCTCCATGCGGGTTCTTGATGGGGTGATTGCGGTATTCTGCTCCGTCGGTGGTGTGCAACCCCAGTCAGAAACCGTATGGCGGCAAGCCGATCGCTACAGCGTCCCGCGCATCGTCTTTGTCAACAAGATGGATCGCACTGGGGCAAACTTCTACAAAGTCTATGACCAGATTCGCGATCGCCTGCGGGCAAATGCTGTGCCGATTCAGTTGCCCATTGGTGCTGAAGATCAGTTCAAAGGCATCGTTGATCTGGTGCGGATGCGCGCCAAAATCTACAAAGACGACCTTGGCAAGGAAATCGAAGATACCGAAATTCCTGCCGAGATGACTGAACTGGCGGAAGAGTATCGCACCAAGCTCATCGAGGCAGTTGCCGAAACCGATGATGCCCTCATGGAAAAATACTTTGAGGGGGAAGAACTCACAGAAGAGGAAATCCGCGCCGCCCTACGCAAAGGGACGATCGCTGGCACCATTGTGCCGATGCTCTGTGGCTCCGCCTTCAAAAATAAAGGCGTGCAATTGCTCCTTGATGCCGTGGTGGACTATCTGCCAGCGCCCATTGACATTCCAGCGATTAAAGGTCATCTGCCCGATGGCACAGAGGTAGAGCGGGCTGCCGACGATGATCAACCCCTAGCGGCATTAGCCTTCAAAATCATGTCGGATCCCTATGGCCGCCTCACCTTCGTGCGCGTTTATTCCGGTGTTCTCAAAAAAGGCAGCTATGTCCTCAATGCCACTAAGGGCAAGAAAGAGCGCATTTCTCGTCTGATTGTGCTCAAAGCCGATGAGCGGATTGAAGTAGATGAACTGCGAGCCGGCGATTTAGGAGCTGCCTTGGGTCTGAAGGAAACCTTCACGGGGGATACCCTCTGCGATGAAAGCTCGCCCGTGATTCTTGAATCGCTCTACATTCCAGAGCCAGTGATTTCCGTGGCTGTGGAACCCAAAACCAAGCAGGACATGGAAAAACTCTCCAAAGCCCTGCAAGCCCTCTCTGAGGAAGACCCCACCTTCCGCGTCAGCGTTGATCCTGAAACCAACCAAACCGTGATTGCGGGCATGGGGGAACTGCACCTCGAGATCCTTGTGGATCGGATGCAGCGGGAGTTCAAAGTGGAAGCCAATATTGGCCAACCCCAAGTGGCCTACCGCGAAACGATTCGCAAACCTGTCCGTGCCGAAGGCAAGTTTATCCGTCAAAGTGGCGGTAAAGGCCAGTATGGTCACGTTGTGATTGAAGTAGAGCCTGCCGAACCCGGTACTGGGTTTGAATTTGTCTCCAAAATTGTTGGTGGTGTTGTCCCCAAAGAGTACATTCCACCCGCTGAGCAGGGAATGAAGGAAGCCTGTGAATCGGGGATTTTGGCAGGGTACCCAGTGATTGACCTCAAGGTCACATTAGTGGATGGCTCCTACCACGAGGTTGACTCCTCAGAAATGGCCTTCAAAATTGCTGGCTCCATGGCCATTAAAGAGGCAGTGATGAAAGCCAATCCGGTGCTGCTGGAGCCAATGATGAAGGTCGAGGTCGAGGTTCCAGAAGAATTCCTTGGGACAGTGATGGGAGACCTCATTTCCCGTCGCGGTCAAATTGAGGGACAAACCGTGGAAAATGGCATTGCCAAAGTGACGGCAAAAGTCCCTCTCGAACGGATGTTTGGTTATGCCACTGACATTCGCTCGAATACCCAAGGTCGGGGAATTTTCTCGATGGAATTTAGCCATTACGAGGAAGTCCCCCGTAATGTGGCTGAGGCGATCATTGCCAAAAATAAAGGGAACGCATAGTCTATACGAGGAACAACATGGCACGCGCTAAATTTGAACGAACCAAACCCCACGTTAACATCGGTACGATTGGTCACGTTGACCACGGTAAAACCACACTGACCGCAGCCATTACCATGACATTGGCTGCCCAAGGGAAAGCTCAGGCTCGCAAATACGATGAGATTGATGCTGCCCCTGAGGAAAAAGCCCGTGGGATTACCATCAACACGGCTCACGTGGAGTATGAGACCGAAAAACGTCACTATGCCCATGTGGATTGCCCCGGCCACGCTGACTATGTGAAAAACATGATCACGGGTGCCGCCCAAATGGACGGTGCTATTCTCGTGGTGGCCGCTACTGATGGTGCGATGCCCCAAACCAAGGAGCACATTCTCTTGGCTCGTCAGGTGGGGGTGCCCAGCATTGTTGTCTTCCTGAACAAAGTGGACATGGTGGACGACGAAGAACTGCTGGAGCTGGTGGAACTGGAACTGCGGGAACTCCTCAGCGAATATGAATTCCCCGGTGACGAAGTGCCCATCATCCGTGGTTCGGGTCTGAAAGCCCTTGAAGCCATGACCGCCAATCCAAAAACCCAACGCGGTGAAAATGAGTGGGTCGATAAAATCTACGAGCTAATGGATGCCGTGGATAACTACATTCCCACCCCTGAGCGGGATGTGGATAAGCCCTTCCTGATGGCCGTAGAAGACGTGTTCTCCATTACCGGTCGGGGTACCGTGGCCACGGGCCGGATTGAGCGCGGTCGCATTAAACTCAACGAAACGGTTGAACTCGTGGGTCTGCGGGAAACTCGCACAACGACGGTCACCGGTATTGAAATGTTCAAGAAGAGCCTCGAAGAGGGGATTGCCGGTGACAACGCTGGTTTGCTCCTGCGCGGCCTGAAAAAAGAGGATGTGGAACGGGGAATGGTGATTGCCAAACCCGGCTCCATTACGCCCCACACCCAATTTGAGGGTGAAGTGTACGTGCTCACTGAAAAAGAGGGTGGCCGTAAAACCCCCTTCTTTGCCGGTTACCGTCCGCAGTTCTATGTGCGTACCACCGATGTGACCGGTACGATTACCTCCTTCACCGCTGATGATGGTAGCGCCGCTGAAATGGTGATGCCTGGTGACCGCATCAAAATGACCGTGGAACTGATCCAGCCCATTGCCATTGAGCAGGGGATGCGCTTTGCCATCCGTGAAGGTGGCCGGACGATTGGTGCGGGTGTTGTCTCCAAAATCCTGAAGTAGTTGATCTTATGGCCGCTAGCCTTTCTGTGGTGTTGGCGGCCTTTTTTTGTCTGAATTTTGTCGGATTGTCTCTGAACCTTGACAAGTAAGGAAGATTCCTATGGCTGCTCTACAACAGAAAATTCGTATTCGCCTTAAGGCCTTTGATCATCGCTTGCTCGATACTTCCTGCGATCGCATTGTCGATACTGCAAAAAGAACCGGCGCTTCCCCCGTTGGCCCAATTCCCCTACCCACTCGCCGTCGAATCTATTGCGTCCTGCGATCGCCCCACGTGGATAAGGACTCACGGGAGCATTTTGAAACCCGTACCCACCGTCGCATACTGGACATTTACCAACCTTCACCGAAAACGATTGATGCCCTGATGAAGTTGGACTTGCCGGCGGGCGTAGATATTGAAGTGAAATTGTAAGCGTCGCCAAAGTTCACTACACTGAGGGGTATGACGCATACGATCATTCATCCTTCCCCCTCTGAGTCTTCTCTTCAGCCCCCTGCCATGGCCTACAGAATCAACTGCCAGCAGGGGCATACGCATCTTTTATGGGTAACGCTGCGGCTAACGGCACCGCAAACCGATGTTCTTGATCTGCACTTGCCGGTGTGGACGCCGGGTTCCTACCTTGTGCGCGAATATGCGAGGCATCTTCAGGACTTTACAGTAACGGCCGCCGACGGTACCCCCTTGGAATGGTGGAAGTGTGCCAAGAACCAGTGGCAGGTGGCCTGCACGCCGGGTCGAGAACTAGAAGTGCGCTATGCCATCTATGCCCATGAACTGTCAGTGCGCACCAATCATTTTGATCCCAGCCATGCCTACTTCAATCCGGCAGCGGTCTGTCTCTATGTGCCAGAATATCGCGATCGGCCCCTAACAGTAACCATTGCTGCACCGCCGCACTGGCGGGTGACGACTCCGCTTGAACCCTTTGGCGAGGATGGCTTCACCTTTTGGGCAGCAAATTACGATCTGCTGGTGGATAGCCCCTTTGAGGTGGGCAGCCACCCTGTTTATGCCTTTGAGGTGGACGGTAAACCCCATGAACTGGCGGTGTGGGGCAAGGGCAATTTTGAGCCGCAGCGGGCGATCGCCGACATGCAGCGGATCATTGAAACAGAGGCAAGTTTCTTTGGCGGCCTGCCCTACGATCGCTATGTCTTTATTTTGCACCTTACCCACAAGGGCTACGGCGGTCTGGAGCATCTCAATAGCTGCTCGTTGATCTTCCATCGCTTTGGCTTTCAGCAAGCGGAGCAGTATCGCCGCTTCCTCTGTTTAGTGGCCCATGAGTTTTTCCATCTTTGGAATGTCAAGCGCATTCGCCCCCAAGCCTTTGAAATCTTTGATTACGACAGCGAAAATTACACCACCAGCCTCTGGTTTGTGGAGGGGATAACCAGTTATTTCGACCAACTGATTCCCCTCTGGGCAGGGTTATTTGATGCTGCGGCCTATCTTAAGCTGCTGAGCGAAAGTCTGAATCGCTATTTACACACCCCTGGTCGTTTTGTTCAGTCCCTTAGTGCTGCTAGCTTTGATGCGTGGATTAAGCTCTATCGCCCCGATGAAAATAGCATTAATTCGCAGATGTCCTACTACCTAAAGGGAGAGCTAGTGGCACTACTGCTGGATTTGCGGATTCGCCTTAATTTTAATCACCAGCGATCGCTCCTCGATGTCCTGCGGCGGTTGTGGCAGCAGTATTGCGAGACAGGTCAGGGCTATACCCCCGATGAGCTGTGGGAAACGATTGAAACCGTTGCCGATGAAAACCTTGGCACATGGCGCGAGCAATTCATTGAAGGAACCGTAGAACTCCCCCTTCAGGAGTGGTTGGCTAAAGTGGGTTTGGAACTGGTGCCCCAAGACGCGCTGCCCTATACGGGACTTCAGTTTAAGCAGGAACATGGCGCTCTGCAAATCAAGGCAGTGCTGCGGGACTCCCCGGCTGAACAGGCAGGCTTGGTGGCTGGGGATGAAATCATTGCCCTCAATGGGTGGCGCGTCAAGGCGGAGGACTGGTCAGAGCGATTGCGGGAATACCCAGTGGGAGAGACGATTCACTTGACATGGTTCCATGATCAGCAATTGCACTCAGGAACATTGATGTTGGGAGACCCTCAGCCCCGCTATCAGCTGCAGTGCCGTGCCGATGCCACGCCGAGTCAGCGGGCACATTTAGAAGCTTGGTTGGGAGCCACAGCGGCGCAGCTCTAGGGGAGGTGGCAGCATGCTTCAGCCCTTGATTCAGGATCGCGATCGCTTGGAACAGATCTTGCGGCAACTGCCCTTGACTCCCGGCGTTTATTTTTTCAAGGACAAGACGGATCAAATTCTCTACATTGGCAAGTCCAAACGCCTGCGATCGCGGGTGCGCTCCTATTTTCGTGAGCCAGCCCAATTGGGGCCGCGCCTTGAATTAATGGTCTATCAGGTGGCGGACATTGAATTCATCGTCACCGATACGGAAGCCGAAGCCCTTGCCCTCGAAGCCAATTTAATCAAGCAGCATCAGCCCCACTTCAACGTTCTCCTCAAGGATGACAAGAAATATCCCTACGTCTGTATTACGTGGTCAGAACCCTATCCCCGCATTTTCATTACCCGCAAACGCCAATTGGGTAATGTCGGCGATACCAGCAGTGATGCTCCCAAGGATCGCTACTATGGCCCCTATGTGGATAGCTTTCGTCTGCGCCAAACCCTTGCCCTTGTGAAGCGGCTTTTTCCGCTGCGGCAACGTCCCCGCCCCCTTTTCAAGGATCGCCCCTGTTTGAACTATGACATTGGCCGCTGTCCGGGGGTCTGCCAAGGGCTGATTTCACCGCAGGAGTATCGGCAAACGCTGCACAAGGTGGCCATGATCTTTCAGGGGCGCACGGGGGAACTGGTGGCACAGTTGCAGGCACAAATGGTGCAAGCGGCGGCGGATCTGAATTTTGAACTGGCGGCACGACTACGGGATCAAATTCGTGGCCTTGAGCATTTAGGCGTGGATCAAAAGGTGTCCTTGCCTGATGACACGGTGTCACGGGATGCCATTGCCCTTGCCTTGGGCGATCGCCATGCAGCCATTCAACTCTTTCAAATTCGTGCGGGTCGCTTGGTGGGACGTTTGGCTTTTGTTGCCGATGCCCAAAGTGGCAGTGTCGGCACGATTTTGCAACGGGTGCTTGAAGAACACTATGCCCAAGTGGATGATGTAGAAATTCCCAGTGAAATTTTGCTGCAACATCCCCTCCCCGAGGCGGATCTGCTGCGTACCTACTTGAGCGAAAAGAAAGGCCGCGCCGTCACCCTCACTGTCCCCCAACGCCAAGCAAAAGCCGAACTGATTGCCATGGTGCAACGCAATGCAGAATTAGAATTGGCACGCATTCAACAGGCCAGCGATCGCACCCAAACGGCTCTTGAAGATTTAGCCCAACTCCTTGGCCTTGACACCCTGCCCCACCGCATTGAGGGCTACGACATTTCCCACATTCAAGGGTCTGACGCCGTGGCCTCACGGGTTGTTTTTATTGATGGCTTGCCCGCCCAGCAGCACTATCGCCACTACAACATCCGCAACCCTGAAGTAAAACTTGGCCACTCCGACGACTTTGCCAGTCTTGCTGAGATTCTCCGCCGCCGCTTTGCCCCCTATCTTGAGGGCAAGGGTGACCCTCCAGAGGCTGATGACTGGCCCGATGTGATCCTCATTGATGGCGGCAAGGGGCAACTGTCCGCCGTGGTTCAGGTGTTGGAGCCACTCCTAGACGATCTCACCCTTCTCAGCTTGGCCAAACAGCGGGAGGAGATTTTCCTACCCCACCACCGCCAGCCTCTGCCGACCGATCCAGAGCAACCGGGGGTGCAATTGCTACGCCGCGTCCGCGATGAGGCTCACCGCTTTGCCCTGAACTTCCACCGTCAAAAACGTGCCCAACGCCAACGGCGATCCCACCTCGACCAAATTCCCGGCTTGGGCTATCAACGCCAAAAGGAACTCCTCGCCACCTTTCGTTCCATTGACTACATCCGCATGGCCACGCCCGAACAGTTGGCGCAGGTACATGGGGTCGGCCCCCGTCTAGCGGAAAAAATTTACCGCTATTTTCATGCTGATACCGATTAGAAAAGAGCTAAGTGCTTTTCAAAAAAGGGCGATCGCTTGCTATTTCAAAAGCGGGTAACGCGATTCGAACGCGCGACATCAACCTTGGCAAGGTTGCGCTCTACCACTGAGCTATACCCGCAACAGATTCTTAGCTTAAAAAATTAGGAGGCGTCTTGTCAAGCCCCAGAAATTTCAGCAGCCCTCAGGACCACAAAAGCTGTGGGCGTACAACACTTCGGCATCGTAGATGTAAGCAATGCCTGCATAGTCGTTGAAAAACTCGACTGCCACCCGATCCACAATTTTTTCCGCCATTTCCCGCGTCTGGGTGAGTACCTCAAACTTGATATTGGCTTGGGTATCGGAAACGCTGGGTTGACCAGAGGAGCGCACATTGCGACTCCCTTTGCCGCCGGTTTCCATCACGGTGTAGCCAGTCGCCCCGGCCTCATCAATGATTTGGGCAATTTTTTTCAAGAGAATCTTCTCGGTCACAATCACGAGCTTCTTTGCTGGCTTGGCCATTCTGAGTACCTCCTTGAGTGAAATTGGCGCGTTTGGGTCACTAGCTGCCGCCCATGATTGCTTGGGCAAGGCCAAGGTAAAGCGGAATTCCTAGGCCGATGGCAATGGGAGTCCCGATCGCGGTGGAAGCACCAATATAGGCGGAAGGGTTAGCGGAGGGAATCCCTGCCCGTAATGTTGGCGGCCCAGAAATATCGGAACTAGAGCAGGCAATCACGGCTAGAATCACCACACCCCCAAGGCTAAAGCCAGTGACATAGTGGGCAATCATTCCCAAACCAAAGGCAATCAGGCCATGAACGAGGGGCGCCACCACGGCATAGACCACATACCATTGAGCAACTTTACGCAACTCACCCAAGCGTGACCAAGCCTCCATCCCCATAACGAGCATCAACACCGAGAGTAAACCGCGAAACAGAGGGTTGTAAAAACTCTCATAGACACTGTCGGGACGGGTAAAGATGCCCAAAGCAACACCCAGCAGCAGTGCCGAAAGGGCTGCCCCTTGCAGACTTTCTTTGACAATCGGCCAGATTCTGACTCGTTTGCTTTGTTGACTGCGGTACTCACTCGTGCTCCCGGCATAACCTGTGGCGCTCCCTGCACCCGCATAGGCACCAACGGCGCTGAGGGAAGCCGGCGCCTTTTTCTCCTGTTTTTTCTTGAGGTAAATGCTGGCAACGACAATGGCTGTCACCAGAGCCGGAATATCCATGAACGGATACAGTGCGGCTGCCCAAGGTTCATAGCTAATTTTCTGCGCCTCCAGAGCCGTTAGCGCTGCTGCCATGGTCGAACCACTCACAGCCCCAAATAAACCTGCGGTAGCGATCGCGTCAACGGTTTTGACCTTCGGCAGCTTTGCTAAGGTATAACGGCCAATAAATACAATGAGAATCCCCATCGCCACAGCAAAGAGTGCTGGCAAGAGCATCTCCTGTAGGTTGGAACTGCGAATCGCAATCCCACCGCTGAGGCCGACTTTCATTAGCAACATAAAAATAATGAACTTATAGATGGCATCGGGAATCTGAAGTTGACTGCCCAGCGCTGCAATGACCATGCCCCCCAGCAAGAAGCCAAGGGTAGGCGACTGTAATTGCTTGACAAAATCTTGCAAAAACTGACTGGGAAAATCCACAGTACTATTCCTCCTTAATTATCAGGGGCTATCCATGGGGCTGTAGATGCTGAAGTTGATAGAAGACTATTTGGGCGATTGCCACCCCTGCATCCGTCGGTCAACGGCGCAAATATAGTCTTTTATCTATTTAAGCTTTTTGATTTGCTTGTCTTACTCTATAGTAAATTCTTCAGCAAAACACACATTTAATAAACATTACTTTCAAATAGATTAAATAAGCCCAGCTTATAGACTGACCTTGGGGCGATCGCGACGCTGTCAATGGCTTCTTGGCGCGTACATGATAATCAGCGTTCCGAGGAGGGCAACCCCAGCACCGAGCAAATCAAACTTATCGGGGCGCACCTTATCAATTCCCCAACCCCAAAACAGAGCCACCAGCAGGAAAATACCACTATAGGCAGCCTGAACACGACCGAAATGCGCAGGTTGCAGCGTCGGTACCATGCCATACATAAAAAGGACGATCGCCCCTGCTAAGGCATACCAAATGCTTTTATGCTCCCGTAGCCACAGCCAGACAAGATAGGCTCCCCCCAGCTCTAGGAGGCCTGTGATCAGAAAGTAAAGTAGGGATTTTGCAACTTTCATCATCGCCGCAGTGCTTGCTATACACTGGAAACTACATTGGGCTGACGCCAGCATATGACAATTCAGTTGACGATTCGCCGCCAAGCACCCAACAAGAGCGCCTATTGGCAAGCCTTTGAACTAGAGATTGATCCTTCCCTCACCATTCTTGATGCCCTCATTCAAATCAAGGGATACCAAGACGGTAGTCTTAGCTTTCGCAAGAATTGTCGAAACACCATCTGCGGCAGTTGCGCGATGACGATTAATGGTCGTTCTGCCCTTGCCTGTCAGCAAAGTATTCATGCCGAGTTAGCCAATAGTCCTGTTCCCAACCAAATTGCGATCGCCCCCTTGGGGAATTTGCCTGTCCTCAAAGACCTTGTCGTAGACATGAGCGATTTTTGGCAAAAACTTTCAGCCGTCAATCCTTATGTGGGTAGAGCGGCACGACAAGTGCCTGAGCGGGAGTTTCTCCAATCCCCCAGCGATCGCGCCAAACTCAATGCTGCGGGTAACTGTATTCTCTGTGGTGCCTGCTACGGTGCCTGCAATGCCGTGGAAGTGAATCCCGACTTTGTTGGCCCCCATGCCCTTGCCAAAGCAGCTCGCCTTGTGGCCGATACCCGCGATAGCGAAACTGACCAACGCCTAGACCAATACAACACTGCCACCAGTGGTGTGTGGGGCTGTACCCGTTGTTTTAATTGCAATACAGTGTGTCCTGTGGGCGTGCAACCCCTCGATCGCATTAGTGAGATCAAGCAGGCGATCCTAGCACGCTCAACAACAGCAACCCGCAATCAAGACCGTCCTGTGCGCCATCGGCAAGTGCTCTTGGAACTAGTGAAAGAGGGTGGCTGGGTGGATGAGCGGCAATTTGGCCTACGGGTGGTGGGCAATCGCTTTCGAGATGTCGGTGGGGTTGTCAGCCTTGCCCCCTTAGGCTGGCGGTTATTGCGGCGCGGCAAGTTTCCACTGCGATTTGAAAAGTCTGCCGGTCAAGCCCAAATTAAGGCAGTGATCACCGCCCTACAGCAGCAACAGCTCTCTTCTAAAATGTGAGTACAAAGTGAAGGCTCTATGCCAAGCTAAAGAAGTTGTTTTGCATACCTAACACCATGAGTGAACCGACGCCCGATGATTTGACCCCGCAATTTGGTTGGTCGCGCTATGCGGAGCTGATCAATGGCCGCTTTGCCATGATTGGCTTTATTGCCCTGCTGGTGCTCGAGTGGGTGACTGGCCAAGATTTCTTTACGTGGGTGGGCTGGCGATAGGTTGTGGCGGCAACACTGCGCTTAGAGGGAGTCACGCGACGATTTGCTCTAGGAGTGGGAATTGGTCCACTCTCTCTAACTGTGCCCGCAGGGGCGCTTTGGGTGATTGTCGGGCCTTCGGGTTGTGGCAAATCTACCCTATTGCGGCTTATTGCTGGCTTGGAGCAACCCACCAGTGGCGAGATTTATATTGGGGAGACCTGTGTCAATGGCCGCAGTGGGCGCGATCGCGATGTGGCAATGGTCTTTCAGAACTATGCCCTCTATCCCCACATGACCGTGGCCGAAAACCTTGGCTTTGGTCTGAAAATGCGCGGTGTTGATCCGGCCACACGGCAGCAACGGGTGCTCCAAGTGGCTAAGCTCCTCGGGATTGAGTCCCTGCTGCAGCGCAAACCGCGTCAACTCTCCGGTGGTCAGCAGCAGCGGGTGGCCTTGGGAAGGGCCTTGGCGCGATCGCCCCAAGTGTTTCTCCTCGATGAACCCCTCTCCAACCTTGATGCCCAATTGCGCGAACAAACCCGTGCTGAACTGAAACAATTGCATCAACAACTGGGCATTACCACCCTCTATGTCACCCACGATCAAGCGGAGGCGATGACCCTTGGCGATCGCATTGTGGTGCTGGATCGCGGTCAAATCCAGCAAATTGGCACCCCTGCTGATCTCTACGACAAACCCGCCAATACCATGGTGGCGCGATTTCTGGGCACCCCACCGATGAATTTACTGCCCGCTCGCTGGGATGGCAGCCGCCTGTGGATAGCGCAGCAGCCCTTACCCTGTCCGGACACCCCCCATTGGCCGCTAAAAAGTGAACAACCCCTCACCGTGGGCATTCGCCCAGAGCATTTGTCTATCAGTGAGAAGGGCTTGGGGGCGATCGCCACCCTCGTTGAACCCCTAGGCCGCGAAGCCATTGTCCGCTGTCGCCTCATGGATAGTTCCCAAGAACTGCTGTGGTTAGCCCCTAATCACCAAATCCCTCAAATGGGTGACCCTCTCCAGTTGCAGGCTTGCCATCTTTATCTGTTTGACCCTACAAGCGGGGTGGCTTTCAATTTTGAGCCTAGCTGAAAATTCATCGGAACCCTTACCCAAGATTGGAGGGTTCGCTTAGAATACAACTAGGATTCTGTAAAATTTCGTAACTTCTGCGGCCAGCCCGTCCATGACTTCGGTAACCTCTCTTTTTTCACCTGTCGAAGCGGATCTCTGTGTACTAACGGAGAACCTGAAGGCACTGATTGGAGCACAACACGCCGTACTCTCTGCTGCCGCCGAACATCTTTTTGCTGCCAGTGGTAAGCGCATCCGACCCGCCATTGTCTTTTTGGTGTCGCGAGCCACGCTGCCCGATCAGGGGATTACTCCCCGGCACTGCCGCTTGGCAGAAATTACGGAAATGATTCATACCGCCAGTCTCTTTCACGATGATGTGGTGGATCAAGCGCAACTACGGCGCGGTGTGCCCACCGTCAACAGTGTCTTTGGCAATCGGGTGGCCATTCAAGCGGGAGACTTTCTCTTTGCCCAAGCCTCTTGGTACTTAGCGGATTTGGATAACCTGCAAGTGGTGAAACTCCTCTCCCAAGTGATCAAAGACTTTGCTGAAGGGGAAATTCGCCAAGGCTTTAACCGCTTTGACACCAGCATTACCCTAGACGACTATCTACTGAAAACCTACTACAAGACAGCTTCCCTCATTGCCAACAGTGCCAAGGCGGCAGCGGTTCTCAGTGAAGCGCCCCCAGAAACCATCGAAGCCATGTACACCTACGGCAAAAATTTGGGCCTAGCCTTTCAAATTGTGGATGACATCCTTGACTTCACCCGCTCCACCGCAGAACTAGGGAAACCCGCTGGCTCAGATCTGCGGGATGGCAACCTAACGGCACCCGTCCTTTTTGCCCTACCCAAAGCCCCCTATCTGCATACCCTCATCGAGCGCGAGTTCAGTGAAGAAGGCGATCTAGAAACCGCCCTCAACCTAGTGCGCCAAAGTGGTGCCATTGAAGACGCTCGCAATTTAGCCAAGGAATATGCCCAAGCGGCTCTACCGGCACTTGAAGTGCTACCCCCGTCGGAACCGCGTCAGGCCCTCAGCCAGTTAACAGATTATGTCCTTGAGCGGCTCTATTAAGCTGCCAGCAGAACGGTCTCCAATGCCCAGCGCATAAATCTCAGGAATTGGCCGAAAAATAGAAACAAGCCTTGCTTGGGGCAGTCCAATAGGTATAAGGGCGGGATCAGTAATCAATCCCCTACACTAGAGACAGGGATTGCGTCCACCCGACTAGCCTGCAGTTTGTTTTTATTTCGGGAGTGAATTTGTGGCACGAGGCGTTCAACAGCGTAAACCGGTGAGTTCTACTGTGGGTAGTCGGGGAAGGCAAAAAGTATCTCAAAAAAGCAGGGGTCAGCGATCGCGCCCTTCGCCATGGCGTACCCTAGGCTGGATTGCTGCCTTTAGTGGTGTGTCCTTGGTCTCTGCCTTTGCGGGCATGACGTTTGTATTGATGTCACCCTTTCAGGGCACGAACCATCGTGGCCAACGGGATCCCTCTTGGCTGGAAATGATGACACGGGGATTCCAATATGGCATGAGTCGGCCAGTGAACCTCTTGGTATTGGGGGTGGATGAGGTTCTAGGGGCTCCTCCCGGCTCCCCTGAACGGTTTCGTGGCCGCACCGACACGATGCTGCTGGCGCGGTTTAACCCTGAAAATGGCACGATTACGGTCTTGAGTATTCCCCGTGATACCCGTGTGGAAATTCCCGGACATGGCATCGACAAAATTAATGCCGCCAATGTTTATGGAGAGGTGGATCTAACGGTGCGGGTGGTCAGCGAAATCCTCAACTATACCCCCATTGATCGCTACATTCGCATTGATACGAGGGCATTTCGAGAATTGGTCGATCTGGTGGGCGGTGTCGAGGTCAACGTGCCCAAGCGGATGGTTTATACCGATCACACCCAAAAACTTTACATTGATCTTCAACCGGGGCTGCAAACCCTGAACGGGGAGCAAGCAGAGGGTTTTGTTCGCTTTCGTTACGATGAACTGGGGGATATTGGCCGTGCCCAGCGGCAGCAAATGCTGATCAAGGCGCTGCAAAAGAAACTGGCCAATCCCGTCATGCTGACCCAGTTGCCGAAACTCTACAGCGTCCTGCAAAAATATGTGGATACGGATTTAACCTTTGCCGAACTGATGGCGATCGCCCAATTTAGTCTGCGTATTGAGCCAGACAACCTGCGTTTGATTCTGCTGCCGGGACGCTTTAGTGGTGATGGCTATGCGGTCAGCTACTGGCTGCCCGACTATGACCGCATTGATCGGGTGGTTGCTGAGCACTTTAGCGATCGCCCCTCAAAACTAGTCAACTATACTTGGGGCGACAGTGGCACCCTGCGGATTGCCCTGCAAAATGCCTCCGGCAGTCGTGAGGCTGCTCAAGATATGGCGGATTTTCTCGCCCACCATGGCTATACCAATGTGATCATCAGTGAAGAGTGGTATCAGCAAACCCCTGAAACGGAAATTGTCGCCCAACAGGGAGACCTCAGCGCCGCCCAAATGATCCGCTCTGTCCTTGGCATGGGGCGTGTCTCTGCTAACTCCACTGGCGTCCTTTCCTCTGACATCACCATTCGCATTGGCCGTGACTGGGCGGCGGTGTTGCACTAGGTCAAGGTTGCTGGCAGTTTCTTGGTAACAGCCTCTGGTTCAAGGATGCGGTCAATGATGCCGTACTCCTTCGCCATCTGTGGGGTCATGTACAGCAGCCGATCCATATCACGGGTGATCCGCTCAGGGGGTTGACCGGTATTTTGCGCCAAAATTTCCACCATCATCGCCTTATTGGCCAGAACCTCCTTGGCACGAATTTGGATATCGGTGGCCTGCCCTTGGGCATAGCTCTTGGTTTGGTGCAGGACAATCGTGGCGTGGGGTAAGCTGGCGCGACACCCCTTGGTACCGGCCGAGAGCAACATGGCGGCCATCCCCATCGCTTGACCAATGCAGATCGTATGCACAGGGGGCTTAATGTAGCGCATGGTGTCGCAGATGGCAAAGGCTTCTGTTTCAAAGCCAATGGGTTCGCCATCGTAGCGGGAGGTTCCCGTCGAGTTAATGTAAATGCGGATGGGTTTTTCGGGATCGTCGTATTGCAGATAGAGCAGTTCCGCAATGATCAGCTCCGTAACCGCTGGCACCAAAGGCATGCCGAGATAGACGATCCGCTCCTTCAACAGCAGTGAAGGGAGATCGGGGGGTGGAGTGCGATAGTAGGCATCACCATAGTAGGCCGCTTGGGCAGCAGTAAGGGGCAACCGCATAGGACGCTCAGCAAATGACAGACTATCTGTACTTTAGCAAGGAATTGCCTTCCGGATCGGTGGGAAGCACCGCCTATAATCAAAGCAGAAATCCAATTCTTGGGTCATGAATCAACTCGCCAGTTCGCGGCTCACCTCCTCAGTGGTGGCGATCGCCATTGTCTTGCTGGTTGTCCTTTTGAATGCCGTGGTGATTATTAATCCTGGCCAAGCAGGGGTGCTGAGTATTTTGGGTAAAGCTCAGGATACTCCCCTCCTCGAGGGCATTCACTGGAAACCGCCGTTTATTGCCAGTGTGGATGTCTATGACGTAACTGTACAGAAGTTTGAAGTGCCAGCGGAAAGTGCCACCAAAGATTTGCAGGATATTACCGCCAGTTTTGCCATCAACTTTCGCCTAGACCCCATGGCCATCGTGGATGTGCGCCGCACCCAAGGGACCTTGGAAAATATCGTGGCCAAAATCATTGCTCCCCAGACCCAAGAGGCTTTCAAAATTGCTGCTGCCCGTCGCACGGCGGAGGAGGCCATTACCAAGCGCGATGAACTTAAGGAGGATTTTGATCATGCCCTCGGCGATCGCCTAGCCAAGTACCACATTCTCGTACTGGATACCAGTGTCGTTAACCTTGACTTTTCGGAGGAATTTTCCAAGGCCGTCGAGGATAAGCAAATTGCTGAGCAGCGGGCACAACGGGCGGTCTATATTGCCCAAGAGGCAGCTCAACAGGCGCAAGCGGAAATTAACCGTGCCCAAGGGAAAGCGGAAGCCCAACGCCTCCTTGCCGAAACCCTCAAAGCTCCGGGGGGCCAGTTAGTGCTGCAAAAGGAAGCGATCGAAGCATGGCGCGAAGGCGGTGCCCAAGTGCCCCAAGTGATTGTGATCAACGGCCAAGAAGGGCTACCCCCCTTTTTCCTCAATTGGACAGGAACAGCAGCAAAATAGCTGAGGGACGGTTCGATGAACTACAGGCTCAGCAGAGACTCAACAGATGAAGGGAGCGATCGCCCAAATCCCCCTAGAATTGAGAATAGCGATTTGTTCTTTTATTCTTTGATTTCTCGCGATACTGACCCATGATCTCCACCCCGCTTGCTGCCAATCAACAAATTTTACCCCTGACTGCGCAAACCAATGCCCGCGGCCATCTCACCATTGGTGGGTGTGATGTGGTGGAGTTAGTGGCTCAGTTTGGCTCTCCCCTCTACATCCTTGATGAATTCACCTTTCGCACCGCCTGCCGTCAATACCAAGACACCCTCCAGCGGACCTACGGTGGTGAATTTTTGGTGCTCTACGCTTCAAAGGCTTGGAACTGCTTGGCCACCTGCGCCCTTGCCCACAGTGAAGGCTTGGGGATTGATGTGGCCTCCGGGGGTGAACTCTACACTGCCTTGAGTGCCGGCGTCCCCGCCAGCCACATTTACTTCCACGGTAATAACAAGTCCCCCCAAGAACTCCTCTATGCCCTTGAGGTCAATTGCACGATTGTTGCCGATAACTGGCTAGAACTAGAGCGCCTTGCTGCCTACGTTGAGGAGCATGATCTCTCGACCCCACCGCGCGTCATGTTGCGGTTGACACCGGGGATTGAATGCCACACCCACGAATATATCCGCACTGGACATCTAGACAGCAAATTTGGCTTTGACCCGCAACAGTTTCCAGAGTTGCTTCAGTTTGCTAAGGCGCATCCCGAACTAGACTGGGTCGGACTCCACGCCCACATTGGCTCACAGATTTTTGAGGAACAACCCCATTTAGACCTCTGTGATGTCCTTGTGGATTGGCTGGCTCAAGCCCGTGGAGCGATGCTACCCATGCGCGAACTGAATGTGGGGGGTGGTCTTGGCATTCGCTATGTAGACTCCGATAATCCACCGGCGATCGCCCACTGGACAAAGGCCATTAGTCATCAACTGAGCCAAGCCTGTCAGCAACACCATCTTCCCTTACCCAAACTCATCTGTGAGCCGGGTCGCTCCATCGTTGGACCTGCGGCAGTGACGGCCTACACCGTGGGCAGCCGTAAGGTGATTCCTGAAGTGCGCACCTACATTGCGGTGGACGGGGGCATGTCCGATAATCCCCGACCCATTACCTATCAGGCGCAATATACAGCCCTGTGTGCCAATCGCATGACCACTGCCGCCACAGAAACCGTACGTGTTGCCGGTAAGCACTGCGAATCGGGCGATATTCTGCTGCCCCAAGTCACCCTACCCCCCCTGCAAGTCAATGATATTTTAGTGGTGGCCAGTACGGGTGCCTACAACTACAGCATGGCCTCCAACTACAATCGCGTGCCCCGGCCGGCGGCGGTAGTTGTCTGTGAGGGGGAAGCCAACCTGATCCTGCAACGGGAAACCTACGCTGATTTGGTGGCCCATGATGTCTTGCCCCTGCGATTGAGCACCCCCGCCCCCTAGGAGGTGACGAGCACAATGGGATGATAAGCCTCCTAGGTAACTTGTCGTGGCTGCTGCTGTCCTCGGAGACACTGGCCAAGGTGCGAACAGTCGTGGATGTGGTTTTGGTCTTGACCCTAACCTACGCTATTTTGCGGGTTGTGGCCGAGCGGCGAACCCTCTGGATGATACGGGGCTTTATCTTCCTCCTTTTGGCAACCTCCCTCAGTCGTGCCATTGAGCTACAGTTTTTGAGCTTTGTGCTGCACAACTTAGTGATTGGCTCTGCGGTGGCCTTAGCCGTTATTCTGCAATCGGAAATTCGCATTTTTCTGGAACAGTTGGGACGAGGACAGTTTTTCGGCTTTGTGCAGCCCGTGGCCGAGTCGAGTCTCACCAATGATGCCGTTGATTTGATTGTGACGGCCGTGAAGGGATTATCTCAGGATCGTACGGGGGCACTCATTCTCTTGGAAACCCATACAAAGCTCAGCCCCCAAGATTTTACCCATGCAGGGATCGCTCTCAATGCCCGCCTTTCGCCAGAACTCATTACCTCAATTTTTCAAGTGAGTTCCCCCCTGCACGATGGGGCAATTTGGGTGCGGGGTGCTGAAGTGATTGCGGCAAAGTTGATCCTGCCCCTCTCGGATCGCACGGGGCCTTGGCAGTTGGGCACTCGCCATCGCGCCGCCCTAGGGATTACCGAACGCATTAGCCACTGTGTCTGTGTAGTGGTCTCTGAGGAAACGGGGTCAATTTCCCTTGCCTTTAAGGGGGAGCTTCAACGTCCCCTCACAAGCAGTAAACTAGGGGAATTGTTGCGGCAATATGTGCAGGATCAAGAAACGGGAACTTCACAACCCCGTCAACGTCGGCACAGCTTAAAATTTTGGAAAACGGTATGGCCACTGCGCTAATTTCCGCCAATAGGATGTGTCCATGACGCTACAGCCCCATTCACTCATTGAGTTACCCGCTGATTTGGATCGCGATCGCCTACCTCGCCATGTGGCGGTGATTATGGATGGCAATGGCCGCTGGGCAAAGCAGCGCAATTTACCGCGCATTATGGGACACCAACGCGGGGTGGACACCCTCAAGGATCTGCTGCGCTGTTGCAAAGATTGGGGCATTGAAGCCCTGACCGCCTACGCCTTCTCCACAGAAAACTGGGGGCGCCCCCTGCCGGAGGTGGATTTTCTGATGACCCTCTTTGAGCGAGTGTTGCGGCGGGAGCTGGCGGAAATGGTTGCCGAGGGCGTGCAAATTCACTTTGTGGGTGACTTGGCGTGTTTGCCGAACTCCCTACAAGCGGAAATTGAGCGAGCGATGACCGCTACGGCCAATAACCAAAAAATTAAATTTGTGGTGGCAACCAACTATGGTGGGCGACGGGAAATTATCCACGCTTGCCGTTCGATTGCAGCCCAAGTGAAAGCGGGACGCCTTGACCCCGCCGATATTGATGAAGTACTCTTTGAACGCCATTTGTACACGGGCGGCCTACCGGATCCCGATTTGTTGATTCGCACCAGTGGCGAGATGCGCGTCAGTAACTTTTTGCTGTGGCAGGTGGCCTATTCAGAAATTTACGTCACCAAGACCCTCTGGCCGGATTTTGACCGCGCTGCTTTCCATGAGGCGCTCCGGGATTACCAACAGCGACAGCGGCGATTTGGCCGTGTCTAAAGGGGACGATTTCAGTGGAGAATAGGAAAGCCCGCCGGGTACGTATTGGAGCGATACCGTGACCCCCCAATTGCGCATTTATGTTCCCCCTCATCCCCTCATTCAACACTGGCTAACGGTGGCTCGCGATCGCAACACGCCCACTCCCTTATTTCGGGTGGCAATGACAGAACTGGGGCGGTGGCTGGCCTATGAGGCGGCGCGGGAATGGTTGCCAACGGTGGAAACAGTGGTTGAAACGCCCCTTGCCCCCTGTGCAGCGCTGGTGGTGAATCCGCAAGTACCCGTCGTGGTGGTACCCATTTTGCGGGCGGGTTTAGCCTTGCTCGACGGTGCCCAAGGGGTCTTACCCACAGCAAAGACGTACCACTTAGGGATTGTGCGGGATGAGGCCACCCTTGAACCCAGTTGCTATCTCAATAAGTTGCCCCCGCAGTTTGACCCGCAAACCCGTGTCCTTATTAGTGAGCCGATGCTGGCAACGGGAGGTTCAATTATGACAGCAATGCAGGAATTGGTGCAGCGGGGGATTGACCCAGCCTTGGTGCGAATTATTTCCGTGGTCACTGCGCCGCCAGCTTTGCAGAAACTCGGTGCCCATTTTCCCGCAGTGCAAGTCTATGCGGCCACGATTGATGAGACAGTGAATGAGCAGGGCTTTATTGTGCCCGGCTTGGGGGATGCGGGCGATCGCGCCTTTGGTACCGGGGAGGAAGTGTAACCGATGATGACAGTGGTGACTGTGCCAGCAACAACGGCTAATTTGGGTCCGGGGTTTGATTGTCTGGGAGCGGCTCTCACCCTCACCAATACGTTTACCTTTTCCTTGAGCGATCGCCCCCATGTCAATGTGCGGGGCACTGAGGCAGGCGGTGTCAGCAGTAGCTCCGACAATTTGGCCTATCGTGCCTACCACCGTTTCTATCAATATCTAGGGCGTGAAGCCCCACCTGTGTATTTAGAGATTGATCTGGGGGTTCCCCTCGCACGGGGTCTCGGCAGTTCAGCGACCGCAATTATTGGCGGCTTAGTAGGGGCAAATCGGCTGGCGGGCTTTCCCCTCAGTCATACCGAGGTTCTAGAATTGGCCATTGAAATGGAAGGCCACCCCGATAATGTGGTGCCGGCCTTGCTAGGGGGCTGTCGTCTTGCTGTCCAAGGGAGTGCAGGGGGATGGCATTGGCTAGAAATTCCTTGGAATCAGGATGTGGTGCCGATTGTGGCGATTCCAGACTTTGAGCTAGCCACGGAAACAGCGCGGCAAGTGCTACCTCCCCACTGTACCTACGGTGATGCAGTTTTTAATATCAGTCACCTTGGTGCTCTGCTGCGGGGTTTGGAAACGGGTCAACGGGAGTGGCTGCAACTGGCCTTGGGCGATCGCCTGCATCAACCCTACCGCCAAAGTCTGATCAAAGGCTATACCGACCTCCACAGGGCGGCTCTTGAGGCGGGTGCCCACGGTTTGGTCATTAGTGGCGCAGGCCCCACGCTTTTAGCCCTTGGGGATCCCGTTACCGCTTCCGCCATTGCCACTGCCCTCAAGGAGACTTGGGCAAAGTTTGATGTGCAGGCACGGGTGGAGGTGCTGGCCATTCAACGCCAAGGGACAACGGTGCGCGATCGCTAGCAATCTTAGGCAATTGTATAGCATGCTTCCCTGTCAATAGGAGGTGATTAAATGAGCCAAGAACAGGATGCCCTGACAACGGAAGTGCTGCAACGCCTACGCCGCAAGGAGGGCACTTGGCAGGATTGGGGGGCCGGATGCCAGCAACTGCAAAAACAAGGGCTATCTCCCCAAGCGATTTTTGAGGCCACGGGCATTGAACCCATTCACCAAAATCAACTGATCATTGCCCTGCAAGTGAGTCAGAGCCTACGGGAAGCCCCTGAATCTGTGCGTGCCTATTTTCAAACGCGGGGCAGCGATCTGCTCTATGAACTGCGGGTCTTATCAGCGGGCGATCGCCTTGCAGCAGCCACCCTCATTGTTGAGAAACAACTGGATGTCACTGCGGTTCATGAGGTCTGCCGTGCCCTCAAGGCCGTGAGCTATCAAAAGGATGACAGTGCAGGTTTTGGTGAGAGTGTGGGCGATCGCATTGGTCGCTACTATTGGCAACTGGCGCGGCAGCAACGCGATTTAGCCCAGCGATCGCGCCTTATTGCTCAGGGCTTTCGCTTTGTTGAATCCGCCACAGGTCGCCAAGCGCTTGAGAAACTGCTGACGGACTTGACCGTGGTTCCCGCTGCTAGCCAACCCCGACTTCCCCTTTACCGCTTGGATTCCGCTGAAGACCTGCCCTACCTCGTTCCCATGGCAGGAACAGCCCCCCTCACTGCCGCAGCCTTTAATCAAGTACCGCAGTTAACTTCTACAGGTGCTTTTCAATTAGTCGCTGTTCCTCAACCCATGACCCTAGTGGCTCTCCCCAGTTGGCAGGTTCTCCTGAATGCTGTTGACCCAGTCGGGGTGCTTTGGCCAGTGGCAGACCTACCCACAGAATTACCGCCCACGCCTGCGGGACTCCCCATTGAACAAGTGCTCCTGATTGTAGATCGTGGTCTTCCAGAATGGGAGCGCGATCGCTATCTGTTGATTGCACCTAGGGCCAGCGATCCTGTCCAACTGGCTTGGTTTCCTGAACCCCCTACAGCGCCAATTCTTGGCCAACTCCTGCTCGTCTTACGCCCCCCCCAAGTGCTGGATGAGAGTATCAACAAGGAACTTTGGTTCTTTGAGGAATAGCTTAACTTTAGGCGAGATTCACCACAACGCCCAGAGCGCTACTACTCCCCAAACTGTAATCTGCCAAGGCTAGTCGCACCGGCTGCTGGGGTGCCTTCAGATTCACTACCACAAGGGTCTGATCCACCAGTCCCGACCAGAGTTTGGCATCAGCAAAGTTGGCCAAGGGGGGTGTATCCACAATCACCAGATCAAAATAGTTTTGCAGGTGAGCCATGAACTGTTTGAGCGTGTCTTGGCTGAGGAGCCGCATCGGCTGTTGCCGCAACTCACCAGCGGTTAAAATTGCAAGACCGCGCCGCGCCTGAGCAACGCTATACCAGTGCCGCCGATGAATTAACCAATCTGCCAAGCCCTGTTCATTCGTCAGGCCGAGATAGCGGTGAATCTGGGGTCGCCGTAAATCCCCATCAATCAGCAGAACCCGCTGACCCGTGCCTGCGGCAGCAAGGGCAAGATGCAGAGCAACGGTGGTGCGCCCATCGGTGGGTAGGGCTGAAATCACGGCTAACGAATGCCCCAAACCCACGGCCTGGAGGTTGGCAAACACATGGTGAAAGGCTTCCTGAAACTTCACCCATTCCCCGACAGAGGGTAGGACTTGAGTCACCTGCCACAGCCCTGAATTGCCCTTCACCACGCGCTCTAGGCGGAGATTGGTTTGGGGGGTTGCCTTGGGAATTTTGCCAAGGAGGGGCAAGCCGAGGGCATCTTCCACTTGGGCTGGACTGACAAACGTATTGGCGGCTGCATCTGCAACATAAGTAGCCAGAACCCCCAACACAAGGCTGGCGATCGCCCCTAGCACCAACAGCAGTAAGCGCGGGAAGGTGGGTTGGACAGCGGGATTCTCTAAATCCGTCAACACCTGCCAAGCAAAGTTATTCTGTGCTAGTTGTAGTTGCACTGCCTGTCGGGCTTGATTGAGCATCTCGAGGGAGAGGTTGGCCGTCCGAATCCGATGTTCAAGGCGATCAATGGCGGGGAGTTGGCTACTCAGTTGTTGTAATTGTTGGGCAACTGTCCTTTGAGGGGCAGCCAATTCGGCGTCATAGCGCCGCTGGTTTTCGTATTCAATCCACGCCGTAATGTAGTTGGTAATCAGCGTTTGTGACACTGTTCCCTGAAAGCCCAGAGCCGTGGGGTTGTCCACTTGATATTGCTCACCAATCACTTGGCGGGCGATCGCCTGCAATTGCTCCACCAAAACTCGCCGCTGTTCCTCAAGAGCTTGGATAACGGGTGTCCCTTCCCGAAAAATGGCTAGATTCTTGGCAATTTCTTGATCCAGTTCTTGAATGCGTGCCAGTTGTTGCTGATAAGCAGGGGAGGTACTTAAATTCGCTGCTGCTAGGGCTTCGGCGGGTGTCATCTTGAGTTGTTCTTGAAACCCTTGAAAACGACCGTAGGCTTCCACGGCCTTCAGGCGAGCCGCTTGGCGCAGGTTGTGGATTTGGCGATACTGTTCTGTTAAAAAGCGCAGTTGTTCTGAGGGTTGCAGGCTCGTGCCTTGGGGTTGGCTGGCTTGGAGTTGCTGCTGGAGTTGCTCTAATTCTGTAAGGTGCTGATTGATGTCTTTGTCCAGTTGCTCTAGGGTGCGATTGAGTTGTTCTTGGCGATCGCGCTGACTGTAGTCAACAAACGCCTCTGCCACGGCCTTTAATACTGCGGTCACGATTTCTGGCTGGCGATCGCGATAGGCCACTTCTAGCACTTTTGTTTGGGTCGGCAGTTGCTCTGTGGCGGAACTAACCACTGGTCGAATTTCCAGATGCTCAGCTAAGACCCGCGTGGTCAGATGGGGATACTGCTGTTGTAGTTTCTGGGCAATGGGTGCCAGTACTTTGTCACTTTCTAGAACGAGAATCTGTGCCCCCACATCCACTGGAGGGGGTGTGGTTGGCGGCGGGGAGGGGAGGGTACTGGCAATGCCATCACGGGGGGTCAGGGTTGGCGCAGGCTGTGGTTCCTTCACTGGTTCCATCAGGAGGCGAAAATAGGCCTCGTACATTTCGGGTTGCCAGAAAACATACCCCCCCATGACCAAGAATGAGAGTAAAACCGTTCCTGACAGTAGTCGCCACCGTCGCCGACAGCGATCGCTAAAAGCTTGCAGCCCACCCTTGTTAGAACTTTTTCTGGTGCTGAACCGTGATGGATTTCGCTGGCGATCGCCCGCAGGACGCACTTCGCGATCAACGACCCGTAAATTGGGTATCTTTTTTGGGAGCGACATCAGTAGTACGCCATTCCTAATCAAATATGTTAACTAAGTTGAGGAACACTCCTAAGGTTCCTAAGGCGCCGATCGGCCGCAGGGCATTCCCAATCGTATCCCCCACCTGCGTTAGCCCTGACCGTTCCACCACAATCACATCCCCCTGTTGCAACACAGGATTATTGTTGGCATTGGGTTGAGCCGCCAAGCTAAAGGGAATCCGTCGCCGACTGACTGTGCCATCACGATTCAGCCGCACCAGCGTCACCCTAGACATATTGGCACGTTGCACATTGAATCCGCCAGCCGCCCCAATTCCCTGAGTGAGCGTGGCATTGGCTGGCACTTCGACCAAGCCCGGTCGCAATACTTCGCCCACAACCTGCACCCGAATCACCTGTGGCGAAAACGTTGCCGAGGCCACCCGTACGGCTTCAGCCGCATTCACTTCCTTCGCCTTGGGCACCACAATCACATCATCACTGCGCAGCGTGATATCTTGGTTCGCATCCCCCGACTGAATCATCTCCCAAAGATTAATTCTGGTTACGGCTGTTTGGCCATTCCCCAGTTGGCGGCGTATCTCAATGTTGCGAATATCGGCCTCTTGGGTAATTCCACCGCTTTGAGCAAGGACTTGGCTCAGGCGAGGCCATGTTAAGCCACCGGAAAGGCCGATACCGGGGGCAGAAGCTGATACAGAAGTAAAAGGAACAACATAGGAGCCTGGACGGCTCACCTCACCTGCCACCAAAATCTTCATGGGGCGCGGCGTCTGCAATGTAACCGTTACTGCTGGAAAGCGCATGACTTTACTATAGGCGTTCAGAATCACCTGCTCCGCTTGGGGGAGAGTTAAGCCGCCCACCATGACGCGCCCTGCCAAAGGTAGGGTGACTGAGCCATCGAGATTAACAGTGAATTGTTGCTGACCAGTAACACTGGCTGGCAGGTTGACCACTTCAATGAAAAGCACATCCCCTGCACCTAGGAGATAGTCCTGAAGGGGGTTAATGCTGGTAAAACTATAGGAGCTTGGACTGAGGGGCATGGGTTGAGCAGTGGCCGAGCGGGGTACCATCAGTGTTGCCCCAAGGGTGAATCCACTGGCGATCGCCAGCGTGATGACGGTGTTGTGTAGCCTTGGCAATGATTTGCACCCCATGGTTCATTCTCCTCACTCACTTGTTTGTTCTACCATACGCCATCTATTCGCCACCAAGGTCATGAAAAAAGGCTTTAGAATGAGTGCAAATGGCCTTGTTACCTCATTGTAATGCTGGATTCGCCACTCATTTGCCTAGAACAGATTTCTAAAGTGTATGGCCAGGGGGAAACGGAAGTTCACGCCCTTAGGGAGGTGAATCTCAACATTCAGCGGGGAGAATACTGTGCAATTATGGGGGCTTCGGGGTCAGGGAAGTCCACAATGATGAATATTATGGGCTGTTTGGATCGCCCGACCTCTGGTCGCTATTTTCTCGATGGCCAAGATGTGGCACACCTCAGTGATGATGAACTCGCCCATATTCGCAATGCCAAGATTGGTTTTGTCTTTCAACAGTTTTACTTGCTGGGGCAGCTAACGGCACTGGAAAATGTGATGCTACCCATGGTCTATGCCCAGGTTCCCCCCAAGGAACGGCGCGATCGCGCGATCGCTGCATTGGAACAGGTGGGGTTGGGTCACCGCCTTGAGAATCGCCCCAATCAACTCTCGGGAGGACAGCAACAACGGGTGGCGATCGCCCGCGCCATTGTCAATCAGCCGCTACTCCTGCTCGCCGATGAACCCACCGGTGCCCTCGATAGCCACACCACGGCAGAAATTCTTGCTATCTTTGGGCAACTCAATGCGGCCGGCATGACAGTAATTATGGTGACCCATGAACCCGATGTGGCGGCTGTCACGCACCGCATTATTCAGTTTCGTGACGGTCAAATTCTTTCCGATCGCCCCAATGTGCCTAGCCCGCTGACGGCACCTGCTTTATCTTAAGAAGGGGAGCGACTGAGAAAAAAAGCAATGGCAAAAGCAGTTTGGAAAGGCGCAACCTTGGCCGAGAGCGATCGCTATGAGTTGGTCGAAGGCAATGTTTATTTTCCGCCAGAGGCACTCAATCCGGCCTATTTTCAGCCCAGCGATACCCACACCGTTTGTGGTTGGAAAGGCACAGCCAGCTACTACCACGTTGTTGTCAATGGTGAGGTGAATCGTGATGCTGCGTGGTACTACCCCGATCCCAAGCCGGCGGCAGCTAATATCAAAGGCTATGTGGCGTTTTGGCGCGGGGTACAGGTGACGCACTAAGGGGAGCAATTCCCGCTCGGTTGAGAATTTCCGGAATCAAATCCTCACGGCGCACCGCCATTAAATGCACTCCCTGACAGAGTTCCCGTGCCTGTTGCACTTGCTCGGCAGCAATAGTTATCCCTTCATCGAGGGGATCAGCGGCAGCGGCAAGGCGATCGATAAGGTGCTGCGGAATCGAAGCCCCCGGCACGGCGCGATTGATAAACAGGGCATTTTTGGCCGACTTGAGGAGAAAAATTCCAGCAAGAATGGGTCGCCCACAGCCAGCGGCAATCTGATCCATAAACTTGGCTAGCCGCTCAAAATCGGTAATTAACTGCGTTTGGAAAAATTGAGCACCCGCTGCCAATTTGCGTTCAAACCGTTGTTGCAGTCCTGACCAACTGGCAGACTGAGGATCAACCGCAGCGCCAGCAAAAAGTTGAGTGGCGCCATCGGGTAGGGGACGATCCTCGCTATCCACCCCTTGATTCAGTTGGCCAATAATGCGCAATAGACGTACAGACTCTAAATCAAAAACGGGCTTGGCTTGGGGATGATCGCCAGCTTTGACCGGGTCTCCTGTGAGTGCCAAAATGTTGTGCAAACCTAGAGCAGCAATGCCCATAAGATCGGCTTGTAGGGCAATGCGGTTGCGATCGCGACAGGCGATCTGGCAAATGGGTTCAAACCCCTGCTGTTGCAACAAATAGGCGGCTGCCCAAGAACTCATGCGCAACACAGCGCGACTGCCATCGGTGACATTAACCGCATGAACCCGCCCCTTGAGATGGGCTGCTTGGCGCAACATCGTACTGGCATCCCTACCCTTTGGGGGGCAAACCTCTGCGGTGATGAGAAACTCACCCTGCTCACAGGCAGCTTGAAAACGCGAGACTGACAAGGAAATGGCTAGAGCGCGACTAGGCAATTATCATACAAGCTAGTGACGCCTGTTCCTAGGCCGCTAAATAAGCGGTCACCGTCTGCACCAAGGTCTCTGTCCAATAATCAGCAACACTTTGCTGCTCGGCTTCCACCATGACGCGGATAACGGGTTCTGTCCCAGAGGCACGTACCAAGACTCGCCCGCGATCGCCCATATCCAGTTGCGCTTTGGCAATCATCTGCTGCAGAGGTTCACACTCCTGCCAGTGGAGCCGCCGCTGCCGATCGTCAACACGGACATTGCGGAGAATTTGCGGGTAGGCGGTAAAACTTTGGTCTCGCAGTTGTGCCAAGGATAGACGGGAATCCTGAACTAGGGTCGCTAAATGAACCGCTGTGAGCAAGCCATCCCCCCCCACACCATAGTGACGGCAGAGGATATGTCCCGACTGTTCTCCCCCTAGCATGGCACCGTGGCGCAGCATCTCTGCATGGACGTATTGATCGCCCACTGCTGCCCGCACCAGTTGTCCACCCCGCGCTTGCCAAGCTCGCTCAAAGCCGAGATTCGACATCACAGTGGCGACAATCAAATCCTTAGGGAGTTGTGCCTGCGACTGAAGCCGTTGTCCCCAGAAGTAGAGAATGTGATCGCCATCAACCACCCGTCCTTGACTATCCACCGCCAGCACGCGATCGGCATCGCCATCAAAGGCAAACCCCATAGCGGCACGGGTTTCACGGACAGCCTGTTGTAATGGTTCTAAATGGGTCGAACCGCAGTTGACATTAATGCGATCGCCATCGGCGCGATCGTGGAGAGCAATCACCTCAGCCCCTAGGGCATGGAACACCGTCGGTGCCACCGCTACTGCAGATCCCCAAGCCAAATCCAACACCACCCGCAGTCCCCGCAGCGGTTGACGATCCTCAAGGGGGGCTTGCACCGCATGGCGATAGCGCTGAAGCAATTCGGGACGATGATGCAAATGCCCCCAGTACTCCGTATGGGGCAAGGATAGGCCAGCATTTAGGTGGGCTTCAATTTCTTTTTGCAGATCAGGGCTGAGCTTGCTGCCATCGCTGCCAAAAATTTTAATGCCGTTATCGGTGGGGGGATTGTGACTGGCGGAAATCATGGCGCCGCCCATCGCCTCTGTGGTGGCGGTCAAATAGGCAATACAGGGAGTCGGGCACAAGCCTACATTCCACACTTCAAAACCAGCGGCGGTTAACCCTGCGGCCAAGGCTGTGGCCAACATATCACTGGAGTTGCGGGAATCTTGACCAATGATAAAAGGGCCTTGGGGTGCATCCGTCCTTTGTCGCAGCACTTCTCCCACCCAATATCCCAAGCTTAAGGCCAAGTTGGGGGTTAGCAACTCCCCCGCCCGCCCACGAATGCCATCGGTTCCGAACCGAATCGGCTGCTGCCCAATCATGGTTGATTCCTCACGCCACACCAACACTCATTATTTTCTAGTCGATCTCCTGAGCTATGCAGGAGACGATTCTTAACATTTATTCACTCTCTCTGGACTATAGCACCTCTATGAACCTTTGCTGCCACATCAACGTCCCCCCACAGGAGTATTCTGGATCAGCGGGAATTGAGGCAAAGCCAAATGTTACCACCCGACCTGCGCCAGCAATTGCAATCGTCCCAAGGGCGACTCCTACACTTTTTGGAGTCCTTTTCCTCAGCACGGGTACTGGTGGTGGGGGATCTCACCCTCGATGAATTCCTCACGGGTCAGGTGGAACGCCTCTCGCGGGAAGCCCCTGTTCTGATTTTGCGCCATGAGTTTACCCGCCAAGTGCCCGGCGGCGGTGCCAATGCCATCTACAATTTGGCCAAGTTGGGTGCTCAGGTGCAGGCGGTGGGTCTGGTGGGTGAGGATTCTCAAGGGCAAGCCCTGTGTGAGATTTTTCAAAGGGCAGGAATTGATACCCAAGGAATTTTTAGGGATCGCGATCGCCCCACCGTGACGAAAACCCGTATTTCTGGCCATGCTCGCCAGTCGGTGACGCAGCAAATTGTGCGCGTGGATCGCAAGTCCGATGATCTGCCTGCCCCAGCCCTTCAGGAGGCGCTAGCGGCCTTTATTCGTCAGCAGGTGGGGACTGCCGATGCCGTGGTTTGCTCCGACTATGGCGATGGTGTCTTTACACCCCCTGTGATTGCGGCTGCCCTAGAGCATGAGCGCACGATTGTTGATACCCAACGGGATTTAGCTCGCTATCGCGGTGCTTTCCTATTTACGCCGAACCTGCCAGAAGCAGAGGCAGCGGTGGGCTACCCAATTCGCACAGAGGCCGAGGTACTGCGAGCTGGGGAAGACCTGCTGGAGTTGACGGCGGCTAAATATATGCTGATTACGCGGGGGGATGCTGGTATGAGCCTCTTTAGTCGCGAGGCGGCGCCCTACCATTTACCCGCCTTTAACCGTACGGATGTCTTTGATGTCACTGGCGCAGGCGATACCGTTGTTGCTGCTTTAACCCTTGCCCTTGTGGCGGGTGCCAGTCTTTGGGAGGCGGCAGTTTTAGGCAATTTGGCTGCCAGTATTGTCGTACGTCAGTTTGGCACAGCCACCACATCCACCGCCGAGATGGCGGCAGCCCTTCACCATTTGCTGGAAGATTAATCCCGCGTCGCCTGCTGCAACCATTCCAGAATCCCTTGAGCCAAGGTATGGGCAAGCTCGGCTTGGGCTTGGGGGTTAACAATCCACTCAAACTCTTCAGGGTGAATCATAAAGCCCAGTTCCAGCAGCACCGCAGGGGCAATTGTCGGACGAGTCAGGGCAAGGTTATTCCAAAACACACCATACTGCTGCCGCCGCAGTCGCTGACTGAGATACCCCTCTAGGAAAACGGCAAGGTCATGGCTTTGGGGATGATACCAAAAGGTGCCAATTCCTTGGGTATTACGGGCATCGCCAGCATCGGGGAGAGCATTGTAGTGCAAGCTGAGGGCAAGGGTGGGTTGGGCTGATTCAATGGCGAGAAGGCGATCGGGCAAGTCCAGATCAATATCCTCTGTGCGCGTCAAAATGACTGTTGCCCCAAGGCGTTCTAGCTCGGGTGCCAGTTTTTGGGCCAGTGCCAATGTGACGACCTTCTCTGGGGTACCATCTGGGCCGCGTGCTCCCAAGTCCTCAGGCCCGCCATGGCCGGGATCAAGGAGAATTTTAATCCCCCGCAGGGGTTGTGTCCCCCGTTGGAGTTGGGGTGGATGACGCAGTTGCAGCACTAGTCGATTGCCCTCATAGGCCACGCGATAGCCCCACTGTTGGCGATGATGCAGCGTCAAGCGATACTCCACCCGGTCTTGATCAAGGGGGTACCAGTCCAGGCGCTGGATGACGGGATCGGCATTGAGGCGAATGATGTCGGTTTGGGGAATCGTGTTGTGGAGCGTCAGGGTGAACTGGCGATCGCCCTGCTGAATCGAAATCGGTACGGGCACATCCAAAGGAAAGCTGATTTCTGTCCAACCCGCAAGCTGACGGCTGGTAATACTGCGGATGGTGGCTGTTGTCGGCAGAGCACTGGAGAGGAACCGCACTTCATTGGCGCGGATCCAACCCCCATAGTCCAAATGCAGCCAATCCCCCGTTTGTCCGCGTACCCGTGCGCGTGTTCCCACTGGCAAGGGCGTCAGCCGGGAATAGTCAGTGCTAGGACCTGTGCGTGCCACCCCACCAAGGGAGCGGGTGACTTCAACAACAGGTAATTGCGTTGGCTCAGCCACACGAATGCGGGCACCCAGTTGGCGTTGGTTTCCTAATTGCCATTGAATCGGGCCATAGTCGCCCACTTCGGTGAGCTGGAGGCAATTGCGATAGAGAGAAGGGCGAGCAGTAACCACATCCGCTTGATGAATCAGCGCAGCCAGATTAGAGGGCAGTTGCACTTGGGGCGGTAGGGGTTCTAGGGGCAGAATGCGCTGGCCCACTTGGACTTGCACAGCGCGATCGCTGGGGGCAGCAGCAGTAAAGCAAACAATTTCATTGGCTAGGCGCACTAAATCGGCTGTTGGCTCTAGGGGTTGTAGGGTGGTCGGTACTTGGGGCACCGTGCGGGTGATGGCAAAGTCAAGGCGCTGATCTCCAGCTTGGAGGGTGATGTGATTCAATCCGGGTTGCAGGGGAAGCCTAGGGGCAAAGTGTCCCGCTGGCGAGCGATCGCCAATCACTCGACCATTGAGCGTCACCACGACCTGTGGCGGTGCTGTGCCAATAAAGAAAATCTGAGGGGCACTGGTGGTGTGCTCTCGCGGCGGATAAACCACTTGTAGCGAACCCTGTGCTGTTGCTGGCTGGAGTGAACTCACCATGAGTGCACCAAAGAAACTCAAACTCAACCTATTTACCCCCAACCCTCATACATTTCTTAATCCTTTCTTCAGATTACAGCCCTTTTCTAAGATGCGGGGTGCCCATGATGCCGTTTTGCCTATTGTGGTTCTGTTTAATCCTTGTGAAAAGGAGTGTTATAAAAGTCAATCACTTCTCAGAAAAAAGAAAAAGTTTTCTCTTAGGCTACTTATGGAATTCGTTGATCCCCGCTAGATTAGCATATTTTTTAACATTGGGATCATTGCCATCTCTGGGAAATCCATCCATAATAAAAAATGTCCTCTCTCATAAATTGCCTTAATGTTGCGCAATACTATTTCTTTGGTCTTGTTATTTTGAAACGCAAGTTTGCGCAGCGCCTTTTATCACAAGTTCATGTCCATCAAAAAGAATTTAAGGATTATTTAACTATGGTTACCATGCAAACGATTCACTGTCCTCACTGTGGTAAATTAGCCCTTCGCCAACGCTATGGCTCCGTGAGTCACACCCAGTGTCCCCACTGTGATTACGTCCTAACGATGTGCGATCGCACAGGACGGGTGCTAGAGGCCTACACGCCTGAAATTACTCATGTGGGTCAGTATGGCGCCAACCTCACCTGCACCATAGAGCGAACACGGGCACTGTGCTAGCAAGAATTCATTAGAAGAATCTAAAGATTGATGAGGAAAATCCTGAGAGTTGTTAAGATAGTTTACATATGGCTATCTTACTTCTACTGGTACTGGCATTGGTGCTGTGGTCGGTGCGACTCCTCCACGGTGCCTACCGCCTCCGGGATTTTTCCTTACTGCTGGCCAGTGGCCTCGTGGCCATCTCAGCGGGAGGTGTGATTTTTGTCTATAGCCTGATGAATGGCTGTGTCGGCTATCTCAGTCAAGGGCAGCCCATTCCTGAATCCGATGCGCCTGTCATTATGTCTGATGTGGCCTACTTTGAGAGTGCCTCTGGAGCAACGACCCCAACCTTTAGCCCCTAAGTCTGACTCACGATCCAAACGTAGGCGATCGCCAGCGTCAACACTGTGAGCGGTGCACCAAAGCGCAAGTGCTGCCAAAAGGAAAACCGCTGCCCTGAGCTAGCAGCGGCCTCAACGGTAATTAAATTAGCCACAGCACCAAAAAGCGTAAGATTGCCCGCGAGGGTACTTGTGGCTGCCAGTAGGTACCAGAGTTGATCGGCACCTTTGGGGATAAACTGTGCGAGCAGCAGCACCGTGGGCACGTTAGAAATTAAATTTGACAGCAGTGCTGTAATCACCACGAGGGGCAAGGGCTGATTCACCCAAGGGCGCAAAACGGCTAATAAATCAAAGTTTTGAATACAGCGGGTAAGAATAAACAGACCCGCAAACAGAACCAATAGTGACCAATCCACCTGAGCAAGGATGCGCTCTGGCTTCACCCGACGGGTGACCAGTAAAGCTGCTGCCGCCAAAAGAGAGGATTCTGCCAAGGGAAAGCCGAGCAGAAAGGCCAAAAACATCAGCCCAGAGACAATCAGTGTCTTGTGGAGTAACCCTTTTTGCACCTGCACCGGTTGGAGCGTAGCCAATGTACAGGGTTGGCGCGATCGCACCTCCGGATAGAGCCACCCCAACCAAACCACTTGCAGCCCTAACCCCAGCACTGCGACGGGAACCATCACTTGGGCAAACGGCAGATATCCTAACTCGGAAAACGATCCCACGAGGATATTTTGGGGGTTGCCGCTGAGGGTGGCTACAGAACCGATATTCGTTGCCGCTGCGATCGCTAGCAGATAGGGCACTGGATTTAAGCCCAAGACATGGGTAATGCGCAGGGTTAAAGGCGTCGTCACAAGGGCAAGGGTATCATTCAGAAAGACCGCCGATAGCATTCCCGTCGCCACAGCGAGAAACACCAACAACCCCAAGGGACTGCCACTAAAGCGCACCACCGTCACCATCGCTATTTGAAAAAAGCCGCTCAAGCCCAGATAAGCATTGACAATCATCATGCTGAGCAAGAACACGATGGCTTGGGGATCAATGGCTTGCCATGCAGTGGGTAGATCAATCGCCCCTAAGGCAATCAAAAGAGCCGCACTCACAAGGGCGATCGTTGCGCGATTCATACATAGCCCCGGCACCCCCCCAAGGGCTAAGGCACCGTAGCTGAGGGCAAGGATCAGAAGTTGCAGGAGAGACCGCAGCACCTACTGTTGGGTTTGAATTTTCTTGGCCTCTAGGGCATCGAGCAATTCCCCAAGAGCCGCCATGTCATCACCGTCATATTCCCGCTTCCACAACAGTTGGGAAATTTGGTTTTCAATGGCTGAGGTTAACACTTGGGTTTCGAGCACCCGTTGCACTAAGCGTTGGATCATCATAGGGGTTCAGCAGCTTAGACAGTCGTTCTCTAGGGTAGCCCATTGGCTGTGGGGCAAATGGAAGGAACCACTTTCTCAAGTGGCACAATTTGCTATAGTGGGGGCACTGGGATCAGCAAAGCGTTGATCCTAAGCTGGGGATCGTTGTCCCGTCAATAAATCGTGTTTCGATAAATTAAGGAAAGTTGAAATTCTAGAATACACCAGATATACTAAAGAGCGACTTTTGTAAACTCAATAACAGTTCTTTGAAGGCAAAGGAGGTAAGGCAACTTGGCCAGAAGACGGAAGCGGAAGAGCCGGCGGCGTCTCGAAGGACGCAAAATCCTTGAGTGCGTACCTCAATATAGCATCGAAAGTGGCGAAGATAAACCTGTGACAGCGGCACGAAAATTTATTCAAGCCAAGGGGATCACCCCACCCGCTTTACTTCTTGTTAAGCGGAATGAGCACACCACCGATCGCTACTTCTGGGCAGAAAAGGGCTTGTTTGGTGCGCAGTACGTTGAAGAAAACCACTTTTTATTCCCTAGCCTAAGGGAACTGGCAGAAGAGAAAATGGCAGCCACGACTCGTTAGGCTGTTTTTTTACAAACGTCTGTTTTATTGAGGAGTCAGGATCTGTTCTTGACTCTTTTTGCTTTGGTAGTGAGAGGATCTAGGGTGTGGTCTAAAGATTTGATCTTTTTACGCCATTTACTTATGGCAATTTGGAAACTGTCCCCTACAATAGAAATAGCGGAGACGCACGTTTCCGTTCACTCCTCACACCACACCCCGCCTGGACAGTTATTGGTTCGGGCGGCTTCCTTTTAGATATGAAATGGAATACCGCATTTATCATCAAACTACCTACACCTACAGCGCCCCTGTTGCCCTTGCCCCCCATGATTTACGCTTGATCCCGCGTAGTGATGGCCACCAACGCCTGCGATCGCTCTCCCTCCAAATTTTACCAACTCCCCAAGGCCAAAGTACTGTCCTCGATGTCCATGGCAATCACATTCAACGCTACTGGTGGTCACCACAGCCCACCACCTCCCTGATGATTCAGGTCACCTCTGAAGTAGAAACCTATTGCGACAACCCCTTTAACTATCTGCTTGACTCGTGGGCAGTCACCCTCCCTTTTAACTATCCGCAGCGACTGGCAACTAGCCTGCATCCCTATCTATCACCGTCAGTGGATCCTGTTGCCTATGAATTGGCTTGGCAAATTTTAGCCAGTGGCGATGGCAGTGTCCTCACATTTCTCAGTGACCTCAATAACAAAATTTACCGTATCTGTCAGCACCAAATTCGTGAAACCGGTGCCCCTTGGCCCCCCTGTGTGACTTGGGCAAAACAAATGGGTTCCTGTCGCGATACGGCCGTCTTGTTTATCCATGCCTGTCGGGCTGTGGGCTTAGCGGCGCGGTTTGTCAGTGGCTATCAGGAAGGAGACTTGGATAATCCTGAACGGCACCTCCATGCTTGGGTAGAAGTGTATTTGCCGGGGGCAGGCTGGCGCGGCTATGATCCCACCCACGGCCTAGCGGTGAGCGATCGCCACATTGCCCTTGTGGCTGCCGCTGATCCGGCAGATGCTGCCCCCATTCAAGGTGCCCTGCGGGGACAGGGGGTGACCTCAACCATGACCTATCAACTACAGATTCAGCGCCTCTCCTAAGTATGGAAGAAAAAGGCGGTGCCGAGAATCCCATAGGTGGCCAACAGCAGCGCCCCCTCTAGCCAGTTGGAGCGGCCATCTAGGCTAATCACATTAGCAATCACGACCGCAATAATCACCGTCACCACTTCAAAAAGACTAAAGTTTAAATCCATCGGCTGACCAATAAACTGGCCAATCAGCACCAGCACAGGTGCCACCAAGAGCGCCACCAAGAGGGATGAACCCAAGGCGATGGACACGGACAAATCCATATTGTTTTTCAGGGCAACCCCCACCGCAGTCACATATTCCGCTGCACCACCCACCAACGGCAAGAGGATGACCCCAGTAAATAGGGGCGTTAGACCCAAGCCCTCCGTTGCTGCTTCAACTGCGCCGACAAAAATTTCTGACTCAAAGGCTACGCCAATCGTGGCAATCATTAGAACCGTGATCCACAGGGGCAGGTTCGGCTTTTCATGGTGCCCCGCTTCGTCCCCCAGTTCCACCTGGCTGACATCGTAAAGATAGCTGTGGGTTTTCAAAGAAAAGAGTAACGTTAGTCCATAGACCAGAATCAGAATGATTGCGGCCACGACTGACATTTTGGAAATTGCGGTTGGCGGCACACTGCTGGAGGTGTAAATGACCATTGCCGGTAGGAGAATCGCGGCGATCGCCACCGTCATCGAGGAAGCATTCACCCGTGCCACCACTGGGGCAAAGGATTGCTCCTTGTAGCGAATGCCCCCCAGCAGCATGGATAACCCCATCACCAGCAAAAGGTTCGCCATCAGGGTGCCCGTAATACTGGCTTTGACAATATCCACTAAACCCGCTTGCAGCGCCACAATAGCAATAATCAGTTCCGTTGCATTGCCAAAGAGGGCATTCAAGAGGCCACCAATGGTTGGTCCAGTGGCCAGAGCCACCTCCTCCGTTGCGGTGCTCAACCAAATCGCCAAGGGCACGATCGCCAGTGCCGCCAAAACAAAAACCGTGAGGGCGCCCCATTCCAATTTTTCAGCAGCAATGGAGAGGGGAATGAACACCAAAAAACCAATCGAAACCAGTCGCTTCATGGGGGCACCCCTTACATGGTGAACGGAGAAAAATCTCCTCTATCCTAGCCTGCGGTTTGATGAATCCAGCCCAATTCGTGGGCAATGATGCTGATGCCTAACCACTGCGCAGGATCACTCGCTGATTTTGGCGGGCAACAAGGGAGAGGGTGAGAGGGCCAGCGGTATAAACGGACGTGGGGGTGACCGCGCTAATATCAATCGTCCCTTGGTGATCTTTGAGGTCGAGGACAAATTTCACCAGCTCAATTTGGCGAAAGGAGCCAACACTGCCAGTGACCGGATCTGGGAGCACGCCAGAGGCGATCGCCCGCTGATTACTGACCGTAAACAACTGATCCAAGCGTTGCAAAATTTGCTCATCGGTCATCTGGCTCGGATCCAAGGAAATGGTAGCCAGATTCTCACCCTCGCGGAAAACCTCCTGATTGCGCGCCACTTGGGGCACTACAAGAATATTGCTTTCTCCCTGTAGATAATTGGCCGCAGCTAAAATGCGCACCACATAGGGCTGGCCATCACTAATTTGGCTGCGCAGGCGGTTCACGTCTTCGGTGGTAATTTGAATCACCTGATCCGTTGGTTTTAGATTCTGGGGATTGTTGAGGACAATGGCATTGCGCCGCGCTTGCCGCAGGAGTTCTTCAATGACTTGGGTGGCTTGAGCCGAATCTTTGACATTTTGAATCACCGCAGAGGCCAAGACTTGCCCCGTGCGAATGGCGATCGTCCCCCGCCGTAATCCTAGCAAAAGGATGCTCACGTTTTCCTCAAGGCGTTGGCGACTGGCCTCAAGGGCAGCAATTTCCTGCTGAAGCGTGCGCTGTTGATTCCGTAACACCTGCTGCTGCTGATTGGCAACGGCCAGTTGATCCTGAATGCGATCAATCTCTGCTTGGAGACGATCCTTTTGACCTTCCACCTCGGCAAGGCGCTGTTGAGCCGTGCGAATGGCGGTTTCTAGGGCTGCTTTTTGGCCAGCCACATCCTCGAGGCGGCCTTGGATGGCTTGTCGCTCCCGTTGCAAACGCTGAATTTCTTGCCGCAGGCGTGCCCCTTGGGCTTCAAAGTTTTCGAGGTCTTTTTGGGCTTGGGTGTAGCGGTCTTGAAGTTGCTTGAGTTCTGCTTCTGTGAGGGTTTGACGATTGACGGCCTGCTCTAGGACTTGGTTGGTTTGACTAAGGCGTTGGCGAATGTTGGCCAGTTCAATTTGGGATTGTGCCAGTTCCGCCTCAATTTCATCCTTTTGGGCACGGGTTTCGGCGAGTTCTTGTTCCGCAGCCGCTTGTTGACGGCGAATCGTATCAATGCGCAGCACGCCATCGCGCAATTCACGGCTGAGGGCAAAGAGGATGGCAAGGGTGGAGGCAGAAATTAAGCTGCCTGTGAGAATGGTAATCAGGACAGCCGTCTGGCGAGGCCGCAAATTAAACCAGCTCAATCGGGCTTTGCCCACTTTTGAGCCTAGGCGATCGCCCACTGTCGCGATCGCGCCCCCAAGAATAATCACGGCCAAGACCAGAACATACCCAGCCATATTTCGGGTACTGCTGCCACTCCCCAACTATACTTTCTACAGTATGTGCCGATGCTGCCCCCTATAACGGTTTGGGCAAATCACTTTGACTGAAATCAACCGATGCCAAAAATTGCTACTTGGAACGTCAACTCAATTCGCACCCGCCTTGACCATGTGTGCCACTGGTTAGACACCACTGGAGTGGACTATCTCTGTCTTCAAGAGACCAAAGTCACAGATGCTGAGTTCCCGCGTCAGCCCTTTCTGGATCGTGGCTATCAAGTTTATTGTAGTGGCCAAAAGGCCTACAACGGGGTGGCCATTCTCAGTCGTCAGCCCCTTGCGGGCGTAGAAGCAGGCTTTGCCCCCCAATTACCCAGTCACAGTGAGTTGGATACGCAAAAACGACTGATTCGCGCCCAATTAGCTCCTGATGTCACCTTGGTAAATGTCTATATTCCCAACGGCGGAGAGTACGACAGTGAGAAATACCACTATAAGCTGCACTGGTTAAAAACCCTCCATGTCTATCTCGAGCAGCTCACTGCCCAAGGGGAGGTGATTCTCTGTGGTGATTTTAATATTGCTCCAGAAGATAAAGACCTTTTTGATGCCAGCGATCGCGCCACAAAAGTGGGAGCCACCGATGCCGAACGCAACCTGTTAGCGGCCATTCGCGACCTTGGCTTCCACGATGCCTTTCGCCACTTTACCGAGGCGCCTGGGCACTACTCTTGGTGGGATTATCGCACTAATGCCTTTCGCCGCAATCACGGCTGGCGCATTGATCACCTCTACATTACCCCTGGCATCAAAGCCTGTGCCTGCAACTGTTATATTGATACTGCCCCTCGGCGGTTAGCGAAACCCAGTGACCATGCACCGGTGGTTTTAGAGATTGAAAAGGGGCTGTACAGTGGGCTGGCGCAGCCACTCGGTTAAATCCTGAACCCCTTGGCCGTAGGTGAGATCAAAGGTCAGCGGTGTGATACTAATCAGATTTTGGGCAATGGCTTCCACATCCGTGGGGGCTTGATTGGGGTCTTGGGGATATTCTTCAACCACTTCACCAGCGAGCCAGTAGTAGGTTTTGCCGCGAGGGTCAATGCGCTTCTGGAACAGGTCATGGTAGCGGCGAATCCCCTGTCGTGTAATGACAACGCCAGCAATTTCACTGGCAGGCAGAGCCGGCACATTCACATTGAGGAGCATCTTTGGGGGCAGGGGGGCGGTTTCCAGTGCCTTGAGCAGACGACTGGCAAAGTCAGCGGCTGGCTGAAAGTCATGAACTGTGAAACTGGTGAGGCTAATGGCAATACTGGGAATTCCCTCAATCACCCCCTCCATGGCAGCAGACACCGTGCCGGAGTAAAGAATATCCGTGCCGAGGTTGGAGCCTTGGTTAATCCCAGAAACGACAAAATCTGGGGGTGCCTCTAGGAGGGCACCAAGGGCGAGTTTGACACAGTCGGAGGGGGTACCGGAGCAGGCCCACGCCTTAATACTAGGGTGAAAGCGATCGCTAACGACTTCGGCGCGAATCGGATCAAAGACCGTGAGGCTATGCCCTGTAGCAGAGCGTTCGCGATCCGGACACACAACCACGACTTCATGGCCAGCGATCGCCAGCGTATCTGCTAACGTCCGAATGCCGGGGGCAAAGACCCCATCATCATTGGCAATGAGTAACCGCATTTCCTGCCCCCTGAATCGTGAAGTATTGGCAAAACATTACAGTTGATTGCAAATCGCAACACCCTCCCTGAGAAATGTTAACCTCTAAAAGGGTTAAGTGACGCACCCCACCCTGCCGAACAGTTTGAACGCACCATTCCTGACATGACCGCCTTTAGGGATTGATAGGATCTATGGAACGCCTACTGAACCATCAGTTGAAGGAGAACACTGTGTCTGTGCATCAAAGTCATCCGTTACTCCGTGAAGACCTCAGCGAATACGTTGCCCATTTGCAACTGCACATGGCACTCCAAGCGCGCAATTTGGTGCCTGCCCTGAAACACACCAGCGACAGCCGCGAGCAACTTCTCCATCAAACCCAAGCCACCTTTGAGAAGCACGTCTCCCGTCAAAGCTATATTGGCTAAAGCAATTTTTCTCTGTGCTCAAAAATTAAAACCTATGATATCTAAGCAGGAGTGATCTTGCTGCTTTTTGCGTTGGTTAGGGGAGTTGCTCCTCTCACCACTTTGAGGAACGATCGCAACAGAGTACACTAGGGACGATATTGCTATTTGTAACACTCTTGCCAGCGTTCTCAGGAGGTTTTATGGCGCGGACAGAGTCCACGATGCTTGCCCTTGGTACTGTTGCTCCCGATTTTCAGCTGCCCGATGTGGTGAGTGGGCAAACGATTTCCCTCAGTAGCTTTGCCGATAAGAAAGCCCTACTGGTGATGTTTATTTGTCGCCACTGCCCCTATGTAAAACACGTCCAAGAGGAATTGGCGAAGCTGGGGCGCGACTACAAAGACACTGGCCTAGGAATTGTTGCCATTAGTGCCAATGACGCTGCCAACTATCCCGATGATGCCCCAGAGTCCCTGAAGGCGATGGCCACTGAACTAGGGTTTACATTTCCGCTTTGTTACGACGAGAGCCAAGAAACGGCCAAGGCTTACACGGCAGCCTGTACACCCGACTTCTTCCTCTTTGATGGCGATCGCAAGCTTGTGTATCGCGGACAGCTCGATGATAGCCGCCCCCAGAATGGCTTACCGGTGACTGGGAAAGACTTGCGTGCAGCCATTGATGCCGTGTTAGCTGGTCAAACCCCCAGCGAGGATCAAAAACCGAGTCTTGGCTGTAATATCAAGTGGAAACCGGGGAATGAACCCGCCTATTACGGCTAATGTTGGAAAGGTAAAGAGAGGGGCACTTTTATTGCCGCTTTTGAGTCGTTAACCTACTGTTATATCAATGCCAATGGGTTTGGCTGTATTGACGCGATTTGTTTTTTAGGTGTGAGCAGTGAATAACCAACTTTTTTCGCCAGTGCGAATGCAGCCAATGGGGGCTGCCCTGAAAACGGTAGCAGTGGCAATGGCAACCGTGGCGATCGCCCTCGGTCCTTTGAGTCCCAGTCGTGGCCAAGAAGCCCCCACGCCTCCTGAAAACCAACCTGCGGAAACTCCAGCATCCCCAACGCCACCAGCGGCAGAGCCTGCGCCTGAAAGCCCTCCCGCAGCAACCCCAGCACCGCCCACCCCGCCGCCTGTGAGTCAGCCCCCCGCTGATGAACCCCAAGTTCTGATTGCGGAAGTGGTGGTTGAAGGCGCCACACCCGAACTTGAACAATTGGTGTATCAAGTCATTCGCACTCGCCCTAGCAGTACCACCACCCGCACGCAACTACAAGAGGATACCAACGCCATCTTTGCTACGGGCTTTTTTGCTGATGTCAATGCCGTCCCCAGCGATACCCCCCTCGGTGTGCGGATTACATTTGTCGTGCGCCCCTATCCAGTACTGCGAGCCGTTCAAGTAGCGGGCAATCAGGTACTCACCCCAGAAAAGGTCAACGAGATTTTTGCCCCGCAAATTGGTCGCACGCTCAACCTCAGAGAGCTACAGTCTGGCATTGAGCAAATCAACCGGTTCTATAGGGACAATGGCTATATCTTGGGGCAGGTGGTTGGCACCCCCCAAGTGGATCCCGATGGCGTCGTGACGTTGCAGGTGGCTGAAGGGGTGGTTGAAGCGGTCACCTATCGTTTCCTTAATAAAGAAGGAGAGCCGACAAAACAGCGTACCCGTGACTTTGTGATTAGCCGTGAAATGGACACCCAGCCCGGCGTTGTCCTCAACCAAAATACTGTGCAAGCAGATTTGCGACGCCTCTTTGAACTGGGACTCTTTGAAGATGTGCAAGTTGCCCTTGAACCGGGTCAAGACCCACGCAAAGTGAACCTAATTCTCAATATCAGAGAGCGCAATACGGGCAGTATTTCCGCTGGGGCGGGGTATAGTTCCGCTGCAGGGCTATTTGGCACAGTGGCATTCCAACAAAACAACCTCTTTGGTCGCAACTGGAAATTTGGTGTTGAAGCCCAAGGGGGGACTGAAGGGGAGTTTCTCTTTGACATTAACTTTACCGATCCTTGGATTAAGGGGGATCCCTACCGCACCTCCTATACCGTGAGTGCCTTTAACCGCCTGACAGTGCCCACCACCTTCACCAATGGCCCAATTGATGTTCGCTTGCCCAATGGTGACTTTCCGCGGATTAACCGCTTGGGGAGTGCCGTCTTCTTTACGCGACCCTTTACGAAGGATCGGGATCAGATACGCACCGCTTGGACCGGTTCCTTGGGGCTGCAATATCAGCGGGTTACCTCCCTAGACAGTGGTTTTAGCCGCTTTAATACGGATGCTTTAGGCAACTGCTTAACCTTTCCAGACAATGGTGTTTGCCGTGGTTTTAATGACCTGTTTACGGTGCAAGCAGCAATTCTGCGGGACTTGCGTAATGATCCCCTGCGGCCGACGAGTGGCCAAGTGATCCGTTTGGGGGTAGATCAGTCGCTTCCTATTGGGGCGGGCAATATTCTCATGAATCGGGTGCGGGGCAGTTATAGCTTCTATATCCCCGTGAAGTTTCTGCGGATTGAGGGGCCACAAACCCTTGCCTTCAATATCCAAGCGGGCAATATTTTTGGTGATTTGCCCCCCTATGAATCCTTTACGATTGGCGGTGCCAACTCCGTGCGCGGTTGGGAAGAGGGGGCGATCGGCTCCGGGCGCGCCTTTGTGCAAGGGACAATAGAGTATCGGTTCCCAATTTTTAATATTGTTGGTGGCGCCCTCTTTGTGGATGGAGCCAGTTTGCTCGGCACCCAACGCAGCGTACCCGGTCAGCCGGGGATTGTGCGCGGTAAACCCGGCGAGGGGCTAGGCTATGGCGGCGGCCTGCGGGTGAATACCCCCCTAGGCAATATCCGCATTGACTTTGGCTGGAATAATGAAGGGGGCAGCGCCTTCAGCTTTGGCATTGGCGAACGCTTCTAGGAGAAATACCCATGGTAACGACCTCTGTACCAACGGCACCGACTGCAACTGCACAGCAAACTCTTGGAAAGGCTGCCCAATGGTCAGGGGTAGGTTTGCATTCTGGTCAATTAGTTGAAGTGACCTTGAAACCCTCACCCGCCAACACGGGACGGCACTTTGTGCGCCTTGATCTGGAGGGACAGCCCGTGATTCCTGCTCAGATTGATGCGGTTCAATCCACTCAGTTGGCAACGGAGTTGGTCGCCAATGGCGCCAGTGTGCGCACGGTTGAACATCTCTTGGCAGCGCTGGCGATCGCTGGTATTGATAATGTCACGATTGAGATCACAGGCGCTGAGGTGCCGGTGCTCGATGGCTCGGCGCAACCTTGGTTAGAAGGCATTCAAAGGGTCGGTGTTGTCCCTCAGGAGATTCCTCGGCCAGCAGTCATCTTGAAGGAACCTGTCACCATTTACGAAGGGGCAGCCTTTGTCAGTGCCATTCCTGCTCCTGAGCTGCGCCTCACCTATGGCATTGACTTCCCCTATGCGGCGATTGGTCGCCAGTGGTGTAGCTTTACCCCTTCAGAACTAGCGGTGGCCGTTGCCCCTGCCCGTACCTTTGGTTTTGCCGAACAAGTGGAGTATCTGCGCAGCCAAGGCCTGATTCAGGGGGGCAGTTTAGAGAATGCTCTGGTGTGCAGTGCCAGTGGTTGGGTCAACCCGCCGTTACGCTTTGCCGATGAACCCGTTCGCCACAAGTTACTCGATCTTTGGGGAGATTTAGCCCTCCTAGGGACACCCCCCATCGCGCATTATGTTGCCTATCGGGCGAGTCATCATCTGCATACCCAATTGGCACGGGCGATCGCCCAACAGATGGTTTAGTAGAAAACCATTCTCCCCTATGATTTGTGTATATCTTTGATGTGCAGCCGACACCTACCCCTATGCCAACGTTGACTGACTCCCCACCGACCACTGTGCTGACGGTTACCGATCTTCAGCAGTTGCTTCCCCACCGCTACCCCTTTTTGCTGGTGGATCGGATCATTGACTATGTGCCAGAAAAGTATGCCGTGGGGCTGAAAAACGTCACGATCAACGAACCCTTTTTCCAAGGGCACTTTCCCGGTCGCCCAATTATGCCGGGGGTGCTCATTGTGGAAGCCCTTGCCCAAGTGGGAGGGGTTGTCCTGATGCAGATGAACTGGGCAAAGGATAAGCTTTCTGTGTTTGCGGGCATTGATAAGGTGCGCTTTCGCCGTCCCGTCGTCCCCGGCGATCAGTTAATCCTGCGGGCCGAGCTTCTTGTTGTCAAGCAGCAGCGCATCGGCAAAATGCAAGGACGGGCTGAGGTGAATGGTCAATTGGTCTGTGAGGGCGAGATGATGTTCTCGCTGGTGGACTAGTCACAATCAATGATGCAAACACTGATCCATCCTACTGCTGTCATTCATCCCAGTGCCGAGCTACATCCCACAGTTCGGGTCGGCCCCTATGCCGTGATTGGTGAACAGGTGCGCGTTGGTGCCCATACCGAAATTGGTGCCCACGTGATTATTGAAGGGCCAACGGAGGTGGGGGTAGGTAATCGTATCTTTCCGGGAGCGATCATCGGCACGGCTTCTCAGGATCAAAAATATACGGGTGCCAATAGTGCCCTGCGCATTGGTGACTACAACACGATTCGCGAGTTTGTGACGATTAACCGCGCCAATGGTGAAGGGGATGCCACGATCATTGGTAACCATAATCTACTGCTGGCCTATGTCCATGTGGCCCATGATTGTGTGATTGAGGATCAGGTGGTAATTACGAATGCGGCCTCGATCGCTGGCCATGTTTGCATTGAATCAAAGGCCCGCATTGGCGGTATGGTGGGCATTCATCAGTTTGTCCATATTGGTCGCTTGGCAATGGTGGGAGCCATGGCACGGGTAGATCGGGATGTGCCCCCCTATATGCTGGTGGAAGGTCATCCGGCGCGGGTTCGTGCCCTCAATCAGGTGGGACTGCGGCGGGCAGGCGTCACAGACGCAGAAATGCGCGACCTCAAGGAGGCGTTTCGGATTCTCTATCGTCGTGAGTTACCTCTTGCCCAGGCGATCGCCCAATTAGCAACCCTACCCCCTTCTGAGTATTTAGAGCATCTACAGCGCTTTTTAGCCTATGCCCGCGAAGAGGGACGGCGCGGCTTAACCCCCAGTGGCCGGGCGACAACGGATTAAGTCTCTAGTTGCCACTGACTCAACGCCATGCCTGCTGTGGTGCTTGTCCATCCCCAAATTCCCCCGAATACAGGCAATATTGCCCGCACCTGTGCTGCCACCCACACACCACTGCATCTGATTGAACCCTTGGGCTTTGAACTCAGCGATCGCTACCTCAAGCGAGCTGGTCTTGATTACTGGCCCTATGTCACCTTGCACTGCCACCCCGACTGGCCGACGTTCCTCAAAACCACCCATAGCGGGGGGCGTCTGATTGCCTTTGAGCCTTCAGCCCAACAGATTTACTGGGACTTTAGCTTTGCTGAGAGTGATTGGCTGATCTTTGGCAGCGAACCCGATGGCATCCCCGCCGAAGTCTTAGCGACCTGTGACGCCTTTTTGAAAATTCCCATGTGGCAGCCGGCGGTGCGCAGTTTGAATCTCTCGGCTTCGGTGGCGATCGCCCTCATGGAAGTTTACCGCCAACTCTATTCCTCAACTGCTTGATGACCGAATCACTCCCCCTTGATGATTCCCATATTTTAGACAACGGCTGTATCTGGTACTTTGCCTACGGCAGCAACCTCTGTACCGCCCAAAAAAAACGTCGCATCGGTACCGTCCCCACTGCTGAAGTTGCTGAACTGCGGGGCTATCGCCTTGTGTTCAATAAACGCAGTAATGATGGCACTGGCAAAGCAAATGTTGTCCCTGATCCTCACCCTTCTGTTTGGGGTGTGATTTATCGCTGCACAGAAGCAGACATTGAACGCTTAGATTTTTACGAAGGTGTTAAGTGGGGACATTACCGTCATGAATTTGTTAGAGTCATAACGTCCACGGGTCAGGCGATAACAGCTCTGACTTATGTGGCAGGGGAGGATTTTATTGATGAAACCCTGTGGCCTTCAGCCGACTATTTAGAGACAATTCTCCAAGGGGCAAAGGAGCATGGGCTTCCTGTTGAGTATGTTGCTGAGCTGTGGCAGTGGAAAAATCGAATATGAATACCTCATCATCTTCCAGTGCAGTTGCCACTAAACCCCCACAAACTGAGAAACGGCGCCGCATTTTTCGGATAGTGCGGATTGGCTTGGGGGTGACGCTCATTGGCTTAGCGGTCTATCTCCTCTGGTGGCGACAGCGGAATGTGGTCAGTCGGGTCGGCTACCTCAATGGCACAATTATTACCCTCTATGCCACGATCCCCGGCACCCTAACCCTAAAAGACTTACGCCCCGGCGAACGCCTGAATGCCGGTACGGAAATTGGGACGATTCGCAACGATCGCAATCCCCAACTGGAAACCGATCGCCAGAACCTTGAAACTCGACTCAATGTCGCCTTTTCCCAACAACGGGGACTGCAACAGAAACGCAACAGCCGTATGGCTCTGATTTCTCAACTCGATCGCTATCAGCAGAGTCAGCAAACCCTTGAAGTTCGCTTTGCCCAAGAGGCAGTGCAGCGTACCCTAGGCGAACTGCGCCAAGCCCAAGAAGCTCTGGCCATTGCCCGCATTGAAGCCGATCGCTATACCAGCTTAGTGGAAACAGGGGCTGTGGCGCGCCAACTCGCCGATGAAGCCGTTTCCCGTGCCAAGCAAGCAGCGAAATTTGTTGAGAGTAAACAGGCCGAACTGCGCCGCCAACAAACAGCCCTACAAGCGGCTCGCCAAGGATTGCAACTGGATGCTTCGCGTACTTTTAGCTTTCCCCAAATCCGCCTCATTGATTTAGAAACTGAACTGGTTGATATTGATGTTGAACTTTTGGCAGTGGCCACAACGATTGCCGAGTTACGCCGTGAAATTGCCAATATCAAACAGCAACTCTCCCTGCAACGCCTTGCCCCCGTGAAAGTACCGACGACCGCAGTGGTTTGGTCAGTGATCCACAAAACAGGGGATTTGGGTATTCCCCTGACCGCAGGGGATCCGATCGTTAAAATTCTCGACTGTAGCGATGTTTGGGCAACGGGCTTGGTGGCGGAGCGGGATAATCCTCGCCTGCGGGTGGGTCAGGAAGCAACAGTGCGCTTATTGGATGGGAGCGATCGCCGGCTAACGGGGATTGTCCGTGCCATTCGCGGCGGGCCAGGTAAAGTCGAAGTGGGTGAAAATGTGGCTGTGCCCCCTCCCGACTTGGTACGTAACGAACTGGCAGTTGACGTTCAACTGAACAACCTACCTGAAGACTTAAGCGCTGAGCGTTTCTGTGGTGTGGGTCAAAGTGTTGAAGTGATCTTTGGAAGCTAAATCATGCGCCTCAAGTCGTTACAAGCCGATGGCTGGCTTTTGATCCTAGGCTTTCTCGGCCTTCTAGGGGTACTGCTGTGGCAAGTCGATTGGCGAGATTTGCTGCCGAATCTTGTCGGTTTTTGGCAGGGCGGACAAGCCATCATGCGCCCCCAAGGAACCACACTTGAGGCTTTACTGCTGCCGGCGTTTGTCTGGTTGGCAATCACGTTTCTCCTAAAGGAACTCTCCCCTAAACCGACCTTCTGGTCACGGCTGATTGTCAGTGTGGGTCTTGCCCTATTGGGGATTCGCTATGAACTCTGGCGCCTGTTGAATAGCCTCAACTTGGATGATCCCCTCAATGGCACGATCTCCGTCGTTCTCTTTTTGGCAGAATTGCTGACAGTTCTCAATAGTGTGGCCTTTTTCTTTCACTGTATTTTCTCCATTGACCGCACACCCGCAGCCGATCGCCTCAGTCAAGCAGTGATTCGCGGTGAGTATCTGCCTTGGGTGGATGTGATCTTGCCGACCTACAACGAAGGGGTGGATATTTTGCGGCGTTCGGTGATTGCCTGCCAAGCCATGGACTACCCCAACAAGCGGGTTTACCTGCTCGATGATACCCGTCGGCCAGCGGTGCGTGCCCTAGCTGCAGAACTCGGCTGTGAATATCGCGATCGCCCCGACAACCGCCATGCCAAAGCAGGGAACATTAACCATGCGCTGCCCACCCTTAGTGGTGAACTCATAGCAGTCTTTGATGCTGATTTTGTCCCCAGCCGCAACTTCCTCACCCGCACCGTTGGCTTTTTCCAAGATCCCAAGACGGCAATGGTGCAGACGCCGCAGCATTTTTTCAATGAAGACCCCGTTGCCGTCAATCTCGGCCTTGAGGGCATCCTCAACAATGAGCAAACCCTTTTCTTTCGCTTTATTCAGCCCAGTCGTGACTACTGGGACTCCGTTGTCTGCTGTGGTACCTGTTTTGTGATTCGCCGTAGTGCCCTCGATGAAATTGGTGGCATTCCCACAGACAGTATCACCGAAGACTACATGACAACCATTAAGCTGCAAAGCCTTGGCTATCGCGTCAAATACCTCAATGAAGCCTTGGCGGCGGGGATGTCCCCGGAGACGATTAGTGCCTACATTAACCAACGGCTGCGCTGGGGGCAGGGCACACTGCAAATGCTCTTTTTGGGGGGCAACTTTTTCACTGCCCCTAATCTGCGGTTAACGCAGCGCCTCTCCCATTCCTTGAGTATTATCTACTGGTTTCTTTCCATTCCGCGGGTGATCTTTCTTTTGGCACCGTTGGCCTTTTTGCTCTTTGGTATTGCTCCCTTGCGAGCAACGGTGAACGAGATTCTTTACTTTTACTTTCCCTACTATCTGGGGAATATCATGGCCTTTTCATGGCTCACCGAAGGTCGCCGCTCCGCTTTTTGGTCGGATGTCTATGAAACGATTATTGCCTTTCCGATGGCGATCACGGTGATTCGCACGCTCATTAGTCCGAGGGGTAAAACCTTCAAAGTGACCCCCAAAGGGGTGGTGGATCCCCATCGCATCAATATCAACTGGCCGCTGATTCGTCCCCTGATGATCATTGCCATTTTGACGATTGTTGGCCTGATCTGGCGCAGTTCTCCCCTGCAGGATACGATTGTCAACCCCGATAGCTTGGCGGTAAATATCGTCTGGTCAATCTATAATCTGTCGCTGCTGTTGGTGTGTATGCTGGTGGCTATTGATGTACCGCAGCGCCGTTTTACTCGCTTTCTGCGGGCTGAACCCTGTGAACTCATTGTTGGGGGCGATCGCTACGTCGGGCAAACTGTGGATATTTCTGAAGAGGGCGCCCGCTTACAAATCCGCCGCTGTGACACTTGTCAGGAAAACCATGCTTCGCCGCAGGGATTAGGAACCTACAGTGCCCAATTTCGCCTCTTGCCTCCTAGCGAACTCGCAGATCTATGGCTCTCGGCAGAGCTGCGCTGGCACGATCAGGAGCGCCTGATTCAACTTCAGCAGGGGGCGAGCAGCAACCCTGTCGAAATGCGAATTCGCTTTGTGGATCTATCCTTGGCAGAGCACCGTCGCCTGATCCCCTACCTCTACTGCCAACCGGGACAATGGGATGAAATTCGTGTGCCTGAAATCAAAACCGCTTGGGCAATGATTCAAAGTGTCTTTCGCCTGCATCCCCTTGCCGAAAGTCGCTAGCCCATTGTTGAATTTTTGCTTTAATTTTTCGGTATAGGCTTAGTTTTGCTAAAGCATTGGGTACACTAGAGGTAAGTTCCCTAAATGGATTAGCACCATGGTGAAAAATTACATCTGTCCCATTCTTGTCAAGCCAAAGCGGCCATATTTTTTAGCCTACGAATTCGCTGCAATTATTCTAGGCAGTCAGAAATTTTGCTGATAATTAATCTTGCATTTAGAAGCGTTGTTATTCATCAAATCAATTAATACCACTGCTACATCCAAGACTCATTGATCAAAGCATTGAAAATAGTTGAAATCTAAAGAGTTGCTCACCCGATCGTAATTTTGAGGTCGTGGCGTTGTTCAACTCTGAGTGAGTACAGGATGTAGAGCCTCATCCCAACTGACTGTGTTCCCATGAAGCTACTTGAAACTAACAACCTATCCCCTAGGGTTTCTCAGCCATCGAGGCCGCCTACGCCACAGGCACCTGCGCGATCGCGACGTATTAGCCCTGATCTGTGGCTTTTACTGTTGGGCAGTGGCGCATTTCTGGCCGTCCTGCTGAGTCAACTGGATTGGCAAAACTTTCTACCCAACTTAGTCGGTCTTTGGCACGAGGGGAAAGCACTGCTGCGGGCTGACGGCACGACGCTTCAAGCACTCCTATTGCCCACACTAGTCTGGATTGCCATTACGTTCTTCCTGAAGGAGATCTCCCCCAAGCCCAATTTTTGGTCGCGTTTAATTGTGGGTTTGGGGCTGACCCTGTTGGCACTGCGGTATATCCTCTGGCGTTTTTTTAACAGCCTCAACCTAGATGATCCCCTCAATGGCACGATTTCGATTCTGTTATTTATCGCTGAACTACTGACCCTAACAAATACCATTTGCTTTTTTGCCCTGTGTATCTTTTCCAAAGACCGCAGCCCTGAGGCCGATCGCCTAAGCCAAGCCGTGATTCGGGGTGAGTATTTGCCTTGGGTGGATGTGATTCTGCCCACCTACAACGAAGGGGTGGACATTTTGCGGCGTTCAGTCATTGCCTGCCAAGCCATGGACTACCCCCACAAGCGCATCTACTTGCTGGACGATACCCGCCGGCCGGCGGTGCGTGCCCTAGCTGCAGAACTCGGCTGTGAATATCGCGATCGCCCCGACAACCGCCATGCCAAAGCCGGTAACATTAACCATGCACTGCCCACGCTCACGGGGGAGTTGATTGCCGTCTTTGATGCCGACTTTGTGCCGAGTCGCAACTTTCTCACCCGCACGGTGGGTTTTTTCCAAGATGCGAAAACGGCAATGGTACAGACCCCCCAACACTTTTTCAATGAGGATCCAGTGACTGTGAATCTAGGGCTAGAGGGGATTCTCAACAACGAGCAGACGCTGTTTTTCCGCTTCATTCAGCCCAGCCGCGATTTCTTTAACGCCGTTGTGTGTTGTGGCACCTGTTTTGTGATTCGCCGTAGTGCCCTCGATGAAATTGGCGGCATTCCCACCGACAGTATCACCGAAGACTACCTCACCTCACTCTATTTGCAGGGGCGTGGTTATCAGATCAAATACCTGAATGAAGCCCTCTCAGCAGGAATGTCGCCAGAAACCATCAGCGCCTATATTAACCAGCGATTGCGGTGGGGACAAGGTACCCTGCAAATACTGTTCCTCAAGGACAACTTTTTTACCATTCCTAACCTCAACTTCCTGCAGCGTTTTTACCATAGCCTTGGCGTGCTCTATTGGCTGCTGTCGATCCCCCGCGTTATTTTTTTGCTGGCGCCCTTGGCCTTTTTGCTCTTTGGGCTGGCGCCGCTGCGCGCCACAATTAACGAGGTAGTGTACTTTTACTGTCCCTACTATTTGGGCAATATCATGGCCTTTTCTTGGCTCACCGAAGGCCGCCGCTCCGCCTTTTGGTCCGATGTTTATGAAACCATCATTGCCTTTCCCATGGCCATCACAGTGATCCGCACCCTGATCAGTCCTAGGGGCAAAACCTTCAAAGTCACGCCCAAGGGGATTGTGGATCCCCATCGCATCAATGTTAATTGGCCAGTCATTCGTCCCTTGTTAATCATTGCCGCTCTGATGATGTTTGGTCTCATTCGGCGGAGTTCGCCTTTGCAAGAGACGCTGGTCAATCCCGATAGTTTGGCCATTAACATGGTCTGGTCTAGCTACAACTTTCTCTTGATTTTGGTCTGTGCTCTGGTGGCCATTGATGTGCCGCAGCGACGACATCCGCGGTTCCTGCGTTCTGAACCCTGTGAACTCATCGTTGGGGACAACTGCTATGGCGGACAAACGGTTGACCTGTCTGAGGAGGGGGCACGAATACGTCTCAATAGGTTGCCGGCGGCGTTGTTAGATGACCCCCGAGGCGAACTGCACTTTCTGGCGCCGAGCCCTTTGGTCTACTTGCGCTTACCGATCCAACTGCGGTGGTCAAGAATGGTTGCGTTAGGAAAAAACGCCACGGCTTTAGAGATTGGTGTGCAGTTTCTTCCCTTTTCTTTGCCAAAGCAACGTCGCTTTATTCGTTATCTTTACTGTCAACCCGGCCAATGGGATGAAGTTCGTGTGCCTGAGATTAAAACCGCTTGGGCAATGATTCAAAGTGTCCTTCGCCTGCATCCCCTCGCCGAGAGCCGCTAACCATTGAGAAGGGTGAGGAGATTTTGAATCGCCATACTAGTGGCGCGAACTGCGGCTTGAACGTTGGCATTCTTTGGCTCGACTTGCAGCAGATAGGCCAAGCTGGATTGGAGATAGGTTAAGGCCATCTGAATGTTGGGATCAATGTGCTGGTAGGTTTGGGGCGGGTAGGGCTGACCATAACTGGGATGGGCATAGCCAACGGAGTGCTCGTAGTTGGCCGCTGGATACCCTTGGGAATAGTCATAGTTGGGGTGGGGATAGCCCACAGAATGCTCGTAGTTGGCCGCTGGATACCCTTGGGAATAATCATAGTTGGGGTGGGGATAACCCACGGAATGCTCGTAGTTGGCCGCTGGATACCCTTGGGAATAATCATAGTTGGGGTGAGAATAGCCGACGGCGTGCTCGTAGTTGGCCGCTGGATACCCTTGGGTGGCTTCAACCGGTTGCGCAGGCTCAGGGGGCGTTGAAACTGTTGCTGCAACCGCAGGTACTGGTGGCGCTGACGGCAAAATGACGGCGTGATCTTCTTCCTTCTCCGGTTCGCCAGCAGGGGAGTCAATTGGCGTTGATGGGGTGCTACTGGCCTTGGCAGCCATAATTTCCGTAGCATCGAGGATTTGGGTGGGGGCGCTGTCAATGTCTCCCATGCGTTCTCCCCGTTTGTAGGCACTGATCTGACTGGGACTCTCGGCGGTGTCTTTTTCCTCTTTTTTCAGCCACACCAAAAAGTCAGAGGCACTGTAGGTGGCTTCCCCGCCCAAGGTACGAATGGCAACAAAGCCATTGGCCGCATTGACGCTTTGAATGGGATACCACGTACCCCGATAGAGAATCATCGCATCCATCCCAAGGGAGTTACCCCCTGTCAGAGCGCCGCGTCGCTTACCCCGTGCCCAGCGGTCTTTCCACAGCACTCCCGCTTCGGTGTACTGGATCACATAGCCTTCGGGAACGGTGCGATGTTCGTAACGTAAAAATCCGGGGGTTTGAGCCACACCGACTTGGAAGATACCATAATCCACCATTACCTCTTGAATTAGAGGCCGATAGGGCGATGCATCCCGTACTTCAATGGCAAGGGTAGGGGCATCTGTTTTCACCCGTGCAACGATGCCATCTTTGTAGGAAATCAACTGAACTTCATCAAAGGTTGTTTCTACGCGCAGGTGCCGATTCGAGAGCATTCGCGAATTTTTCTGAATTAAGTCTTTAATAAATTGGTCTATTAATTCGCGATCGCCCATAGTTTTTGCTTTGAATCACGGCAAGAAGACTACCAGCCACTGGGCCTACGGGACGTGCACCTTTCCTTTCATTATATTCCCTGTGAATTTCTTTCTATCAAGGGCATCGCTGAATGGAGCTTTGCGACGCTAGACCCGTTCTTGCATAGTGGCCACAGGTTGGTTGAGGAACACTATTGGCGTCAGTGTAGGACAAAAAGCTTGCTGCCAACAACCGTGAATCTACGGATGAAAGGTTTGCAAATACTCCCGCAGCCGCTGTAATGCCTGACCCCGATGACTGACCTGTTGCTTTTCAGTGGGACTCATCTCGGCAAAGGTACGCTGCTGACTGGGCACCCAAAAGATAGGATCGTAGCCAAACCCCCCTTGACCGCGGGCCGCCGTTAAAATCTCACCTGCACACCGTCCTTCGGTCGTAACGGCAATCGTGCCATCGGGACGCGCGAGGGCAATGACACAAATAAATTCAGCGGCGCGATCGCTGACACCGGCCATTTCCCGTAATAGACGCTCAATACGCTCAGCATCCGTCGCACCGTAGCGAGCCGAGTAGATCCCCGGTGCCCCCTCAAGGGCATGAACGGCTAGCCCCGAGTCGTCGGCGATCGCCCACGTTCCCAGCTCCTGAGCGGCAGTGGTGGCCTTCAAACAGGCGTTGCCCACAAAGGAATCCGCAGTTTCAGCAATCTCAATCGTGGCTGGCAGGGGCAGCAACTCCCCAATCCATGGCTGTAACCAGCCTTGAAACTCTCTGACTTTACCGGCATTGTGACTGGCTAAGACCGCTTGGGCGAGAATGGGCATTGCCTAAGGACGACGCTGCAACTGAATATGATCTTGCCGCAAACTGACATCAAAGTGCTGCAGAAAATCCTGCCCCAATAGGCCAATGGTCATTTCAGGCTCAGCGACAGCAACGGGCACTTGCTTCCGATGAAAACCGCCGACGCTGATGGATTGGACATAGACCACTGGCAGCACCACTTGACCATTCGCGGTATGAAACAGGCGATTATCCACCACTTGAGCGGGGGTAATGCCTAAAGCGCGTGCCATCGATCGCGTAATCACTGTCATACTGGCGCCTGAATCCACTAGCATCTCAAACCGTAACCGTTGATTAAACATCACTGGGATAACGGGAATTCCTCCCTGCCGCCGCAGAATCGGTACGATGCCACTGGGCTGGGTGATCACTGTTGCCATGGGCGGAGCAGGGGTTCGGGGAAGTTGTTGCAGCCGCACCAATTCTTGACGATAGCTAGTAAGGGCTGGCGCCTGTTGGGGATGGGCACGAATGACCTGATCGAGAATTTGCACCGCTGTTGCCCAGTCTTGGTTGGCGATCGCCCGATAAAAACTTTCTGGCAGTGCCACCGCAGGCACCCCCTTGGCCGGGGCAATCAGGAGCATCATCCCTGCCAGCGTTGCCAGTGCCCAATATCCGTGTTGTTGGGTCATAATTTTCTTCGTACCCTAGGATCAATAGTAGCGAGATAAGCGTTGGCTATTCTAGGCTGCCAATGAGCACGCAACCTTCGCCACAACTGAGTCCTGAAGACTATCTGCAACGGGAAACCCAAAGTGGGGTCAAGCACGAATACATCAACGGTCAGATCTACGCAATGGCAGGGGCAAGCGATGCCCATGTCACCTTAGCCTTAAATTTGGCAACTCTGCTACGACCAACGGTGCGCCAACGGGGCTGTCGTCTCTACATTTCAGATATGAAAGTGCGTCTGGAGCAGCGAAATTGCTTTTACTATGCGGATCTTTTTGTTACCTGCGATCCACGGGATCGGCAAACCTCTCTCTATAAATCTTTCCCTTGCTTGGTGATTGAGGTGCTCTCTCCTTCAACAGAGGCCTTTGATCGCGGCGATAAGTTCCTTGACTATCAAAGCCTTGAGACGCTAGAGGAATACGTGCTGGTCAATACTCGTCAGCAGCGGCTAGAGACCTTTCGTCGCAGTACCTCGGGCTTATGGGTTTGGCAGGGCTATTCCCCGCCACAAAATTCGGTTGAACTCAAGAGCATCGCTTGGCAAGGCCACTTGTCTGATATCTATCAAGACGTGACCCTTGAGGAGGAGTTGAGGAGTTGAATTAAAAGTTGGTGTGAATCGCCTCCATCGGGCACGCGGTCACACATTGCTCACAGACAATGCAACGGGAGCGGCTAAATTGGAGTTGAAACGTCTCTGGATGGAGCGTCAGCGCCTGAGTGGGGCATACCCCCGTACAGAGGCCACAGTGGACACAGGCCTGCTCATCAATCACAATTTCACGGCTGGCAAGGGAAACCTCAATATTCTGTTGTCGTAACCATTCTAGGGCGGCCTCCATTTGATCAATGTCCCCAGCCAACTCTAGAACCAGTTTGCCCACTTGGTTAGGTGCCACTTGGGCGCGGATGATATTGGCAGCAATGTTAAAGTCCTTGGCTAGGCGATAGGTGACGGGCATTTGAATCGTCCGTCGAGGGAATGTCAATGTGACTCGCTTTTTCACTGGTTGAAGCTTTGCATCGCAGTACAGCCCTTTCCACAAGTATCGCACACTCGCAACGCTGTGAAAGTTAGCGCACAGCCCTTTTCATAGGAATTGAAAATGAAAAACCATTAAATTTTGTTTACTAGTCTATAAACCTAAAAGCCATCTCCAAAGTGAAATTGTTACCCTGCTAGATAGGATGAGATAGAGAATTTTTATCAAAATTTAATAAATTATTAAAAAATGAACATTGCAAAGAAAAATGAATCTCAAATCAAGCTAGAAGGTTCATCCGTTGCTGATGAAATGGCTCTTTTATGGACGCTTGCTGGCTTGATAATCATTTTCTTAAAATTATACTTTTCTCCCACCCTTTCAGTACAGTTGAGTTGTCAGCGCACTGAAACGAAAGATATGACCGCCACTGCCCAGTGCTTAGTTAAAGAATATTGGTTTTGGGGATTGTATAAACGAAATGAAATGTTAGTTGAATATGTCTCAAGGAGTAACATTGAAATCAAAGAGGAAATAGTTCGACAGCCGAATCCTTTATTACGCAAATTCCTAAGTTTCTACCGGTCAAAATTGAGCACCAACAGTTGTCTCATCGACCAGAGGAAGACTAGGATTGGGAATCGGTGCTGACAATTTCACCGAGGCGTTCAATCTGCAAGGGAGTGTTGGGAAAGTCGGCTTGGGTTAAACGGCGAATCAGTTGCACACTGGCAAAGTTTTGATCAATGTGGGGAATCCCCTTGGCATTGAGGCGTACAGGAATGACTTTACCTTGAAGGAAGCGGCCAGAACCATCGAGTTCAACATCGAGGATTAAGGACTTGCCAAGGGTGCCGTGACTGCTCAGGGTCTGATAGCCGACAAAGTTCCCTAGGGAATAGGCAATGAGGCGGCCTTTATACAATTCGAGGGCACGGGGGACATGGGGACCATGACCTAAGATTAAATCGGCACCGTTATCAATCATGGTGCGGGCAAACTGAACCACATTGCCGCGGTCTTCGCCATAAAAGTACTCGGTGCGATCGCGGGTGTGAATTTGATCGCTGCCTTCGGCGCCACCATGGAAACTAACAACCACAATATCAGCGTTTTGCTTGGCCTTCTGGACAAGAGCAGCACCGGCCTTGAGGTCTTGAATGCGATTTTGGCCGTAGTAGGTGGCAAAGCCAATAAATGCGGTTTTCAGGCCATTGGCTTCGAGGTAGGTAATTTGATTGAGATCACCAATGGCGGTCATGCCAGCGGCGTTGATGTGGCGAATCGTATCGCGAAATCCCTGCTCATTAAAGTCGTAGCTGTGGTTGTTGGCAATGTTGAGGACATTGAAACCAGCTTGGCGCAACACCTGTGCATAACTGGGCGGTGAGCGAAAGGCAAAACTGCGACCACTACTGGTGTTTTTGAAGGGATGGGGATGATCGGTGAGGGTACTTTCATAATTGCCAAAGAGGAGATCTGCCCCCTGAAGATAGGGTTTCACTTGGGCAAAGAGCTTTTGTGGATCCGCAGGCAAGCGGTTACTCGGAAAATTGGTGCCAAGGACAATATCGCCAACGGCCTTAATCCGCAAACGGCGATCGCTCGGGGCGGGTGGGGGGGGCACAAGGGGAACGTCGGGTTCAGGGGTTGTAATGGCTGGACTGGGTTCCGCACTCGGCGGGGCATCGACACTGAGTTGATTTTGCAGGGTAAGGGCAACGGCACCCGTGCCCGCGATCGCCAATAAACTGAGGGCAAAAGCACTGACCGCTTGATGGGATGGCGTGGTGGCAGGTGTCGTTGGATTTGAGCTTGTCTGCACAGACGGCGCCGCTGGTAAGGTCTCCTGTAAGTCAATGGTCTGTGTCCATTCTGGCCATTCTTCGCCAAGGAGCCGAGCATGGAGCCGTACACGTAGAACGCCTTGGGGCGCCAATTGCTTGAGGCCTCGGCAAACAAACTGAACGCAGACTTGGGGAGGGAGCGATCGCGCCGCTTCAAACATAATTTGTAAACAGTCACCCCGTCGCCGAACGAGGGCACGCACTCCCTTGGCCTGAAGCGTGCGGTTCATCAAATGGGCAATGGCCTCTGCTTGACCCTGCCGTGCCTGCTGCCAAATCAAATCAAGGGAAGCGGTCATGATCAAAGAACCCTCAGGCGATCGCGAGCGAACCTGTGGTTATTCTATGGGAAGTCACCAATCTTGAAAGTTAGTGTCAGGTCAATTTGACAAACGTCACGCAGAAGTTTCTTGGGTATGCAAGGCTCGCAACAGATCATGACGGCTAATAATGCCGACCAATTCTCCTTGGGCATTCAAGACCGGCAGGCGACTAATGTGGTGATTCACCATGAGGCGAGCCGCTTCAGCAATGGGTGCATCGACGTTAATCGTGTGGGGGTTGGGGGTCATCACATCTTGCACCTGTTGGCCGAGGGTTTTCTTGAGGTGTTGATGAAAGGATTCTGGAGACTCAAAGTAAATAATGCTGCCGAGGAACGTAATGTACAACGGTGGCTCGAGAGGCGCTTCGCGCACAATCAGGTCAGCTTCAGACACCAAGCCCACCAATTTGCCCTTATCATCCACCACGGGGAGGCCGCGCACCTGTTTTTCTTCCATCAGGCGAACTGCCTCAGAAATCGGGGCATCGGTAGGAATGGTAAAGGGGTTGGGGGTCATGTAGTCACGGACAAGAGCGGTCATAGTTAACCTAGGGAATGAGAGGACAGATGGAGGGGATGGTAGTCGCCGTGCATTGCCAGATCGGGACGGAGGCTCTGGGCATGGCGCAGGTAGGCATGGTAAATCGGTTGATCGGGGTTGGGGGTGTTGAAGTAAATCAAGCAGCGGATACAGCGGGGTAAGCCTCCCTCCACATGCATTTGTTGAACATCGAGGAGAGGAATGTTGCGCCAATGGGGACATTCCCGGGCGATCGCCGCCGGAAAGATTTGATCGAGGTCACGGGTCACAGAGAAGGTCACACTAATCACTTCCGAGAAATCGAGGGCATTGCGCCGCTCAATCTCGCCGAGGAGTTCCAAAACCGCCTCACGGATTGCTGGAATTGAATTTTCAGTGGCGGTAGTTGCTCCACGAATTGCTCGGACGCGCCAGCCCACAGTGTGCTCCTCCATCAAGATATCCGCAAGGGTACTGTATCCAGCTTAGGGGCGATAGAGCCATAGGGGAAGTCCATTGGTGGCCATTTCAAATTCCAGCCAGTCGAGACCCGCTTGCCAGGGAAAGGGGAATCGTTCCTGCTGACGCGGAAACAGCCGAGCCAAGGGGGACTTGGGTTCTTCGATGGTTTGCACCTTGGTTTTGTCGGGGTCAAGTCCGGCCAGTTCCGCTAACCAGCGCCGGGCATCCTCCTCGGTTCCTAGGCGATCCACCAGTCCGAGAGCAAGGGCCTGTTCACCCGTAAAGACACGGCCATCGGCAAAACTGCGCACGGTTTCGACATCGAGGTTACGGCCTTCGGCCACGGTTTGGACAAATTGGTGATAGCTGGTGTCAATGAGGTCTTGGAGAATGCGGATTTCTTCCTCGGTAAGGTCGCGATCGAAAGCAAGAATGTCCTTGTAGGGGCCAGACTTGACCACCTTGAATGAGACCCCCACCTTGTCGAGGAGCCGTTGCAAATTGTTGCCCCGCAGGATGACGCCAATACTGCCCGTAATGGTGCCGGGGTTGGCCATGATGTGCTGTGCCCCCATACCGATATAGACCCCGCCAGAGGCAGAGATATTGCCAAAACTGGCAACGATTTTCATTTTCGACTGCAAACGCTTGAGAGCCGCATAGATTTCTTGGGAGTCCCCCACGGTCCCGCCGGGACTGTCAATGCGCACCAGTAGTGCCGGATAGCCCCGTTCTTCAATGGTTTTCAGGGCTTTGAGGACACGACGGCGAGTACCCCCAGCGATCGCCCCCGTAATTTCGAGGCGGGCAATTTGACGATGGTAACCACGGGATAAGGGCCAAGGCATAGGTAGCAATCAGTTCAGCAAATCGTAACAATTGACTCGGATTTCTAATCTAGCAAGGTTCTAGGAGGCAGAGGGCGGTGCTTGCTTCACCATCGCTGCTGAGAGTCCCTCGGTACCGTTGCCGATATACCACAGGGCTGCTGCGGCTTCGGCGTGGGTGACGGGTTTTTGGGGCTGGAGCAAGAGGGTTTCTCCCCAAACGCGGCGAATGTTCGAGAGATCCCCCGCGAGATAGTCAGCGGCCACGGCATTGATGGCGGGGGGAGCAATCCGTTGACTGTCCTTGAAGCCCCATGTTTGCTGAATGCGGTCAATCGTGCTGGGACTGAGCCGCCCCTGTTGATCAAGGGGCACTTTCCACTGCAACAGCGTTTCGCGAGTAAGGGGAGCATTGGGGCGAAAGAGGGTACTAGTATCGCCGGTGAGGGGGCTGGGCAAAAATCCTGCCATCGCCAGTCCCTGAATATAGGGAAAGTCGGGATTATCACGGGGCACATCTTGGAAAATGGGTGTGTCGTTGCGGCTGCCCAAGCGGATTTGGCGTGCGGGGCGATCGGCATAAAAGCGGTTGTAGGTGGTCACCAACCAACGCACAAACTGAGCACGACTGATGGGGGTATTGGGTTGCAGGCGATCGCCCGTGGTGCTGAGAACCCCCAGTTCTGCCAAGTCACGAATGGCCGGCTGTAGGGGGGCAGGGGCGTCCTCTAGATCAGCGAACGTTTGGGGGGAGGAATGGGTGGGCTGGGGAGACGGTGTGGCCGTGGTGCTATTGGTGGATGTGTAGGCCACGGTGAAGGTTGTCAGGTTATTTTCTGGCACCGTGTTGATGGTGACGCTCACTTCCAGTTCAGCACTGCGCCCCCTGAGGGTGATCGTATTGTCGGCTACCTGTTGCTCCACCAGTTGCCAGCCCGACTGCTGAAATTGTTGGCTATAGAATTGCTGGATGGCGATCGCCGGCGCGGGTGCTTGCCAGCGGGTTTCCGTCGTCTGGGGTGACCCCGCTTGGGGCTGATTGGCTACAAGCATCGCATTAGGAAACCGTAAATTCTCTGGTAGCGTTGTCGTCGGTTCTGGCGTGGGTGCTTTCCCCGCCCATTGATCAGCATTGGGGTCAGCAGCAAACCAACTTTGTAGCCCACTGCCCTCACAACTGCTGAGAAGCAGGGCACTCAAGAATAAGATCCATCCCAATTGGCGCGATCGCTTCAACGTTCTTCGACCCTCAGCTTGCTACCGTTTCACTCAGCACTGATTTCAACCGCCATAGAAGGAAAGTCTGCCCCAACTCTAGGGGCAGCGGTGTCACCCCCTCAATACAGGACTGTACCCAGCCCTCTCCCCACGACCATTCTTGCCAGCCCTCAATGGTCTGCCGCAGCACCAATACCAGTCGCTCTGCTGTGAGTAGTTCCACGCGATGTTCCAGTTTTAACCACAGGAATTCACTGCTGAAGGTATCCCCCACTTGCAGGCGATCGCCCGTCGTCTGAATCTGTAGGGGCCACAACCACTGCCGTAACTGTGCTGGCTGCGTCAAATAATCCCGCAGTTGGTCTGCGGTGGCCGGCACTTCAATGCGCAAATGGCTTGATTGAAATGTTCCCAGCATGGCTTTCCCTAGGAGGACAGGTAGGTGTAGCTGCGCAAACTCCGCTCGTAGTTTTCCAGTAGGTGCTGCGCTTCTGCCAATGTAATTTGCTGCTCCGCAAGGGCAGCCTCGGCACGACGGCGAATTTTCTCGAGGAGGGCATCCCCTTGGTACTGCACATAACCGAGGACTTCTTGCATTGTATCGCCCCGCACCAAATGCTCAATTTCGTAGCCCTTGGGGGTTAGACGGATATGGACGGCATTCGTATCCCCAAAGAGATTGTGGAGGTTGCCCATGATCTCTTGGTAGGCACCGTTGAGAAAAAGGCCAAGGTAGTAGGGTTCCCCTGGGCGAAAGGGATGGAGTTCCAAGACCGATTTCACATCCCGCAGGTCAATGAACTGGTCAATTTTGCCGTCGCTGTCGCAGGTGAGATCCGCAAGGATGCCCCGTTCTGTGGGTTCTTCATCGAGGCGGTGGATTGGCATGATTGGAAACAGTTGATCGATCGCCCAGCTATCGGGCACCGATTGAAACACCGACAGATTGATGTAGTAAATCGAAGCCATGATTTTCTCAAGATCTTCGAGATCGTCGGGCACATATTCCTGCTGGCGAGCAATGCCGAGGATTTTGGCACAACAGGCCCAAAAGAGACTCTCTGCCCGTGCCCGCTCTGGCAAACTCAAGTAGCCAAAGTTAAAGAGACTGATGGCTTCTCCCTTAAATTGCAGGGCGTCGTTGTAGGCCTCTTGGTAGTTGTTTTCATCAATTGTTTGGTAGGTATCGTAGAGATTGCGAATAATCAGGTGCTCCTCTTCCGTGGCCGGTTCGGGGGTAATTTTGGGCACTTCACTGACCCCCAAGACATTGAAAATCAACACCGATTGATGGGAGGCAATGGCGCGGCCACTCTCACTAATGAGAATGGGATCGGGAATGCCCCGCTGCCGACAGGCGTCCTTAATGCCGGCCACCACATCACTGGCATAGTTTTGCATACTGTAGTTTTTCGAGGCATGGAAATTGGTTTTCGAGCCGTCGTAATCCACCCCTAAGCCACCGCCCACATCGAGGTATTGCATATTGGCACCGAGGCGCACCAGCTCGCCATAAATTTGCCCCGCTTCGCGAATGGCATCCTTAATGACGCTAATGGCAGAGATTTGCGAGCCAATGTGAAAGTGCAACAGTTGCAAGGAATTGAGCATTCCTACTTCTCGCAGTTGTTCAACCGCTGTTAAAATCTCTGGCACCGTCAGACCAAACTTGGCGCGATCGCCCGCAGAAGTGCCCCAACGCCCCACCCCTTGGGTACTGAGTTTTGCCCGCACCCCCACAATGGGTTCAATGCCCAAAGCCTGACTGACAGCAATCACTTCCGCGACTTCTTCAGGCTGCTCAAGGACAATGATCGGGGTGTGGCCGAGGCGACGCGCCAGAATAGCCGTTTCAATGTAGCCGCGATCCTTATAGCCATTGCAGATCAGCAGTGCCCCCGGTGTATTGAGCATGGCCAAGGCAATCAGCAATTCCGGTTTTGATCCTGCCTCTAGGCCAAACTGATGGGACTGGCCAAAGCGCACGAGGGCTTCAATGATGTGGCGTTGTTGATTGCACTTAACGGGAAAGACCCCCTTGTAGGTGCCCTGATAGCCATAGCGGGCAATGGCACGGGCAAAGCAGGCATTGAGTCGCTCAATGCGATCCTCAAGGATATCGGAAAACCGCAGTAGCAGGGGGAGGCCAATGTTGCGCTGTTGGAGCGCCTGCACCAATTCATAGAGATCCAATGACCCACCGCGATCGCCCTTGGGAGAGACGGTGACATGACCCGCCGCATTAATCCCAAAGTAGGGTTCGCCCCAGCCCTGAATGCGGTAGAGCTGCTCGCTGTCCTCAATTGTCCAATTGCTGGTTTTCGTAACGGTCAAGGCCATCGTGGGTGACACAGCAGCCATAGTGCGCTCCCAAATAAAACCCTGCTGATCCTAACTTGTTTTTGCCAGTGGCACCAATGCAATTGCCGTCGCCTTTTCGGAAGCGTTCGGCTGGCATGGTAGCATTAGGGATCGCTTCCCCTACCGTTGACCGCCATGGCCTTTACGAAAATTTTGATTGCCAATCGTGGCGAAATTGCACTGCGGATTCTGCGTACCTGTGAGGAATTGGGCATTGCAACGGTTGCCGTCTATTCCACCGTAGATCGCCATGCCCTGCATGTGCAATTGGCCGATGAGGCGGTGTGCATTGGCGAAGCCCCCAGTAGCCGCAGCTATCTCAATATTCCCAACATTATTGCTGCTGCCCTCACCCGCCATGTCTCGGCGATTCACCCGGGCTATGGCTTTTTGGCGGAAAATGCCCGCTTTGCCGAGATCTGCGCCGACCACAAAATTACCTTTATTGGGCCGAGTCCCGCTGCCATGCGTGCTATGGGGGATAAATCCACCGCCAAAGCGACGATGCAACAGGTGGGGGTGCCAACAATTCCCGGCAGTGATGGACTGGTGCAGGATGAGGAAACCGCGCGGGCGATCGCCCGCAAAATTGGCTATCCCCTGATGATTAAAGCCACGGCTGGGGGGGGTGGCCGGGGGATGCGCTTGGTGCGCTCTGCTGAAGATTTAGGACGGGCTCTCAGTGCCGCCCAAGGGGAAGCGGAAGCCGCCTTTGGCAATGCCGGCGTCTATCTGGAGCGGTTTATTGAAAATCCCCGCCACATTGAGTTCCAGATTCTGGCGGATAGCTATGGCAATGTCATTCACCTTGGGGAGCGCGATTGCTCTGTACAGCGGCGTCATCAAAAGCTCCTTGAGGAGGCGCCTAGCCCTGCCCTCACCCCAGAACTGCGTGCCAAGATGGGAGCTGCTGCTGTCACTGCCGCCAAAGCCATTAACTACGTCGGTGCCGGCACCATTGAATTTCTCCTCGACGGCCAAGACAACTTTTACTTTATGGAAATGAATACTCGCATTCAGGTGGAGCACACCGTCACAGAAATGATTACGGGGCTGGATCTGATTGCGGAGCAAATTCGCATTGCCCAAGGGGAACCCCTCAGTTTGACCCAAGAGCAGGTTGAGTTGCGCGGACACGCGATCGAGTGCCGCATCAATGCCGAGGATCCGGAGCGCAATTTCCGTCCCCATCCCGGTCGTATTAGCGGTTACTTGCCCCCCGGTGGCCCTGGGGTGCGCATGGACTCCCATGTTTATACCGACTATGAAATCCCCCCCTACTATGATTCGCTGATCGGTAAATTGGTGGTGTGGGGGAGCGATCGCCCCGCTGCCATTGCCCGCATGAAGCGTGCCCTAAGAGAATGTGCGATTATGGGGGTGCCGACCACCATTCCCTTTCATCAGCAGGTGATGGACACACCAGAGTTTCGCAGCGGTATTGTCTATACCAACTTTGTCGATAAGCTCATGACCACATTGGGCTGGAATGTTTAATGCTGGGGCAAAGGAAACTACTGATTGCAGCGAGTGGTACCGGCGGGCATCTCTTTCCCGCACTAGCAGTAGCAGAAGAGTTACCTGAATATGACATCCATTGGTTGGGGGTGCGCGATCGCCTTGAACAGAAATTAATTCCGCCCCAGTACCCCCTGCATACGATCAACTTCGCTGGTGTCCAAGGCAAGACCCCTTGGGCAAGGCTGCGCCCCCTCTGGCAATTTTGGGGAGCTTTTTGGCAAACGCGCCAGTTGTTAAAACAGGGACACTTCCAAGGGGTGTTTACCACCGGTGGCTACATTGCAGCGCCAGCTATTTTAGCGGCTCGCAGTTTGGGGCGTGTCGCCCTGCTCCATGAATCCAACGCCCTACCGGGCAAAGTCACCCGCTGGCTGGCGCCTTGGTGTACGCTGGTTGCCTTGGGTACCCCCGCGAGTTTAGCCTACCTCAAATCCAAACGGCTGAACCTACGGGTCACGGGCACGCCGGTGCGTCCCGATATTCTCCATCCCGGCGACTTGGAGTTGCCGATTCCCAAGGAGGTACCCCTGATTCTAGTGATGGGGGGGAGTCAAGGAGCAGTGGCCATCAATCGCCTTGTACGGGAAACGGTTCACCGCTGGCTCGAGGCGGGGGCTTGGGTGATCCATCTCACGGGCAACAATGATCCCGATGCCCAAAGTGTTCAGCATCCCCACTATCTCGTCTTTCCCTTCTTTGAACCCATGGGACCCCTGCTGCACCGCGCGGATATCGTCATTAGTCGAGCTGGCGCCAGTGCCTTGGCGGAACTAGCCCTCACAGGAACCCCAGCGCTGTTGATTCCCTATCCCTATGCGGCTGAAGATCACCAAACGGTGAATGCTGAAGTGCTGGTGAGTGCCGGCGCTGCTGAAATGATCCCGCAGTCGGCATTGACGGGCGATCGCCTCGGACGGATCATTTTAGAATGGCTAGGGCAGCCCCAAAAATTACAAGCCATGGCAGAGAATGCCCGCCAATTGGCCATGCCCAACAGCAGTCAGCAGGTCGCTGATCTCATTCGTACGCTGATTCCCGCCCCCTAGGAAACGCGCTATGCCCATCCGTCTGCTTTTTGTTTGTCTTGGTAATATCTGTCGCTCCCCTGCTGCCGAAGGGATCATGCAGGATCTGATCAAAAAGGCCGGCCTAGAGCATGAGATTCAGTGTGATTCCGCCGGCACCAGCAACTTTCACGTTGGCGATCCACCGGATGCCCGCATGGTGATGACGGCACGGCAACGGGGACTGCCCTTGACCCATCGAGCACGCCAATTTCATGCCGCCGACTTTGAGGAATTTGATCTGATTTTGGCGATGGATCGGGAAAACTACTATGATATCTTGCGCCTTGACCCCGAAGGGAAATACCGCGATAAAGTGCGGTTAATGTGTGATTTTTGCCGTCACCACGACGCGAGGGAAGTGCCCGACCCCTACTACGGTGGTCGTCAGGGGTTTGAGAAGGTGTTGGATCTGCTCACCGATGCCTGTGAAGGCCTCCTAGAGTATCTCAAGGCTCACTACCCCCAACTACAGGAGCAGCATTGATGGACTACCGCAGTGCCGGTGTAGATGTAGCCGCTGGCCGTGCCTTTGTCGAGCAAATTCGCCCCTTGGTGCAGCGCACCCAACGACCGGAAGTGGTGGGACGACTGGGAGGCTTTGCTGGGCTATGTCAAATTCCCAAGGGCTATCGTCAGCCCCTTTTGGTGTCGGGAACTGATGGGGTGGGCACGAAGCTAAAGCTGGCTCAGGCGCTTGATCGCCACGATACGGTTGGCATTGATCTGGTGGCCATGTGTGTCAACGATGTCCTCACCTGCGGTGCTGAGCCACTCTTTTTCTTGGACTACATTGCCTGTGGTTGTCTGGCGCCAGAGATTATGACCGCTGTGGTGGCGGGTATTGCCCAAGGGTGTGAAGCGGCGGGTTGTGCCCTCTTGGGGGGGGAGACAGCGGAAATGCCAGGATTCTATGCCGAAGGGGTCTATGACCTTGCGGGGTTCTGTGTTGGTGTCGTTGAGCAGGATCAGGTGCTGGATGGCACGCAGGTGCAGGTGGGGGATGTGGTGTTGGGTTTAGCCAGTTCTGGCTTGCACAGTAATGGCTTTAGTTTGGTGCGTAAAATTGTTAGCGATCGCCAGCTCAGTTGGCAGGATACCCCCCTTGGCTCCACCCCCTTTGGCGAGCTGTGCTTAGAACCGACGCGCCTCTATGTCCAACCCATTCGTGCTGCTTTGGCGCAAGGGATTCCCATCCACGGCATGGCTCACATCACCGGCGGTGGTCTGCCGGAAAATTTGCCCCGCTGCTTGGGCGAAGGGCGATCAGCTCAACTCGATCCTCAGGCTTGGCCGATTCCACCACTCTTCCACTGGCTAGGGGAGATGGGGGAAGTCAGCTTGGGCGAACTTTTCAACACCTTCAATATGGGGATTGGGTACACCGTGGTTTTACCGCCGTCAGCGGTTGCAGCGGCGCAGGCCTGCTTTGCCGAGTGGGGGGTTGAGAGTTGGCCAATTGGCACCGTTGTTGCGGGCACCGGTGAGGTACTGGGATTACCTGCTGCTTAGTTGATGCGCGTGTACCATTCACCATCTCACTGACGCCTAGAATAAAGGTGCTGGGTGCTATCACGGACTTTTGCGAAAAATGACGGCTCCTCTCCTCACCCTTGAAAGTGGCGATCGCCTGACCCGCGAGGAATTTGAAGACCGCTATGGCCGCTCTCCCCACATTAAAAAAGCGGAACTGATCAATGGAGTCGTGTTTGTGGCCTCACCAATTCGGGTTAGAAACCACGCCCAGCCCCATAGCAACATTCTTGGCTGGCTCTTTCACTACAGCATTGAATTTAGCGCCTTCATGGTTTGCGATAACGCCACAGTCCGGCTTGATCACCAAAATGAAGTCCAACCCGATGTGCTATTGCGCCTTGAGGCATCGGCGGGGGGACAATCGCGCATTAGTGCTGATGACTACATCGAAGGGGCACCGGAGTTAGTGATTGAAATTGCCTCTAGCAGTGCCGCCTACGATCTCCACGACAAGAAAGACCTCTATTGCCGTTTTGGCGTCAAGGAATATCTGGTGTGGGTGGTCTCAGAACAGGTCTTTTACTGGTATCACCGCGAGCAGGGAAGCTACGTTCAACAACAACCCGATCGCGAGGGAGTGCTTCGCAGTCAAGAGTTTACCGGTCTCTGGTTGAATTTGCCTGCCCTTTTACAAGGGAATATGAAAAGCGTAATGATCACATTACAACAGGGGCTAGCTTCCCCTGAATGCCAACGGTTTGCTGAAGCCTTAAAGCGGCAATCACAATAAATTTAGCGTTGCCCCCGGAGGCTACGGAATGACTCAATTAGTTAATATCATCCCCCTTGAAAGTGGCGATCGCCTAACCCGCGAGGAATTTGAATACCGCTATGAGCACTCTCCCCACATCAAAAAAGCGGAACTGATCAATGGAGTCGTGTTTGTGGCCTCCCCAATTAGAGTAAGAAAGCACGCTCAACCTCACGGACACATGGTTGTGTGGCTGGGTACCTATGCGACACTGATGCCCAGTTTGATGATGTGTGACAATGCTACTGTACGGCTGGATGACAGCAATGAAGTGCAACCCGATGTGCTATTGCGCCTCGAAGAATCGGCGGGGGGACAATCACGCATTAGTGCCGATGACTACATCAAAGGGGCACCGGAGTTAGTGATTGAAATTGCCACTAGCAGTGCCGCCTACGATCTCCACGACAAGAAAGACCTCTATTGCCGTTTTGGCGTCAAGGAATATCTGGTGTGGGTGGTCTCAGAACAGGTCTTTTACTGGTATCACCGCGAGCAGGGGAGCTACGTTCAACAACAGCCCGATCGCGAGGGAGTGCTGCGTAGTCAAGAGTTTGCCGGCCTGTGGCTGAACTTGCCGGCCCTTTTGCAAGGGGATATGAAAAGCGTGATCCTGACATTGCAACAGGGGTTGGCAACAAGAAGTGATCACCCCCTCAGTGAAGGATAGATCATGGAACACTGGCAGTGGCGACTCAAGAGTTATAAAAAAGCGTTTCAGAGGCTTCAGGAAGAGGTGGAACTGTGCCGTACTCGCCCCTTGAGCAATATAGAAAAGCAGGGAGTGATTCAAGGATTTGACTACACGTTTGAACTGGCGTGGAACCTGCTCAGGGACTATAGCTATTCCAATCAAGAATGAGATATTATCCAGCACAATAACTGTGAATGCGTCAGGACACCTTTGTGAAGGTCGGCGTCAAGGCAAAACGTTTGAGAGCAGACGATGACTACCTCGCTCATCTCCTTGCTACTGCCTGAGTATGCGTTTGCCCTGCGAGGATTTCGGATCAGCCTCACTGCTTGCCTGCAAGGCTTTGAGATCCAGCAAACTGACAATCGTCCCCATAATGGGAATGGCAAGGAAGATACCGACAATGCCTGCAACCGTTGCCCCCACCAAGAGGGAAAAAAATAAAACCACTGGATTTAGGTTGACGGAGTTGCGCATCACACGGGGCATGAGGATATTTTCTTCCACCTGTTGCAGCAGAATACAGCTAATCAGCACTTGTACACTCAGGGCAATACTCTTGGGCAGCAGGATCAAGCAGATGAGGGAAATGCCCATCGTTGAGCCAATCCCTGGAATGAGATCCAAGCCACCGGCGATCGCCCCAAGGGCAAGGGCATAGGGGGCACGTAACACCAGCAAGACAAGGAATGTGGCAGTACCAAAGAAGAGAGAGAGAAGCAAACGGCCACTAAAGAAGCCCAAAAAGTTCCGCTCTAAGGCTTGGGGCACGCGATCGCGCCACGGATCAGGCAAAAAACTCAGTAGGTACTGCCATAGCCGCTCCCCCTCCAGCAGCATAAAGAAGGTAATCACAGCAACAATAATGCCGCTTAGGAAGAGGGCAAAGATGGACTGGAGCTTACCAAAGCCAAACTGAATCCCCGCAAGGGCAAAGTTGCGCAATTCTGACTCCAGTTGCTGGAAATTGATGTCTAGATTCCATCGCGCCAGAAACTGCTGCATCCTCTCAAGGGAGTCAATCCACAGATCAATTTGGCTAGGCAAATTGGTGATCAAGTCCTGCAACTGGCCAATGATCGCCAACCCAAGGGTAATCCCCAAGCCGATTAGAATTGCCAATGTCCCCAGAAACACAATGGTAACCGCCAAACTATGGGGCAAGTAACGCTTGAGCCAGCCCACAGGATAGTTGAGTAAAAACGCCAGAATGGCCGAAAAAAGAAAGATCAGTAAGACGTAGGCAAAGTAGTGCAAAAGTTGCACGCCAATCCAGCCAAGGGCAAAGAGCAGCAGCAGGCGCAGTAGGCGGCGGTTTTCGAGGCGATCGAGCCAATTGAACATAGATTGATGTCGGATGCCCTCAACGCCTTGACTATAGCTCATAGGCTGCGTTTTGCGGCTCAGTTACATTACTTTACAAAGCGTCTGACCCTTTGGGATCATGGGATGGGGTTTTAATCGTACGGAGTAGATCGGCGTGGATCAGCACAGTTGGCAAACCAGTTCGCAGTGGATCATGGTGGGGTTATTGCTCTTGTTTGCGATCGCCCACAGTGGATTGGCAAGCCTACGTCCTTGGGCAGAAAAGCGCGTCGGTGCCCGCCTTTATCGCATTTTTTTTGCCCTAGTGAGTCTGCCCTTAGCGACAACCTTGATTCTCTACTTTTTGGCCCATCGCTACGACGGCGTGCAACTGTGGCAACTCCAAGGGGTACCGGGGATGGGGGCGCTCGTGTGGGGGCTATCGGCGATCTCGTTTCTCTTTCTTTATCCGGCCACATTTAACTTGCTAGAGATTGCCGCTGTACAAAAGCCAGAAGTGCACCTCTACGAAACGGGCATTATTCGCATTACCCGTCACCCGCAGTTATGGGGACAGGTGATCTGGTGTGTGGCGCATACGCTGTGGTTGGGCACGTCCTTTACACTGCTGACCTCCCTTGGGCTGATTGCCCATCACTGCTTTGGGGTTTGGCATGGCGATCGCCGCTGGTACGCACGGCATGGAGAAGCGTTTACTGCTCTGAAAGCCCGCACCTCAATCATTCCCTTCAAAGCCATTTGGGAAGGTAGGCAACAACTCGTGTGGCGGGAATTTTGGCGCCCCGCCTATGGGGGAGTAGCGATCTTTGTCGGTTTGCTGTGGTGGCTACATCCTTACTTTTATCAAGTCACGCCGCAAATTTTGCCCTTTTAGCTTCTCCATTGGAAATTCCGCATAATTGAAGATGGAGCTATTTTAAGCAACTTTTTCTCACCCCTTTGCAACAGTGTCCTCCCCATCCTCCCCTCCTTCTCTGACTGCTGAATCTCGCCTCACTCGACTTTTCAATCAATTACAACCGCCCCCGGAAACCGTCGTACTGGTCTTGGCAGTACTCATTGGCGGCAGTGCAGGGCTGAGTGTGCTGCTGTTTCGTTACCTGATTGAGACAATTCATCACATGGCCCTTGAAGACTTGATGGGGCTGATGGGTCGATGGGGCGCTTGGACACTGGCCTGTGTTCCGGCCTTGGGGGGCTTGCTGGTGGGGATCATCCGCCAGTTTGTCCAAGAGTTTAGTCCCAATTTGGTGTCATTGATGGGTGCCGTAGAAGCGGGCAAGGAAATTCCCTTCATTCGTCCCATGGCCAAAACCCTTGCGGCGGCGATTTCCCTTGGTACAGGTGCGTCCCTTGGTCCAGAAGGCCCCAGTGTGGAAGTGGGCGCCAACATCGGTATTCTCCTTGGTCAAGCGCTGAAGGTCTCGCGAGAACGGCAAAAGTTGCTCCTCGGTGCAGGGGCAGCGGCAGGGTTGGCAGCAGGCTTCAATGCCCCGATCGCTGGCGTGTTCTTTGCCCTAGAGGTGGTATTGGGCACCACGTTTGAAACAACGGCTGTGAGTGTGGTGCTTTTGGCCGCTGTGATTTCTGCCCTGATTACCCAAATTGGCTTGGGGTCACAACCCGCCTTTGATTTGCCCACCTATGAGGTGCGCAGTTCCCTTGAGTTGCCCTTGTATTTGGGCTTGGGACTGTTGGCCTACGGTGTCGCCGTTGCCTATACCCACTTGCTCCAGTCGCTCCCCCAAGTTTTTCAGGGGAAGATACCCCCCCTGCAGTTTTTAGGTCGCATTCCCCTACTGCTGCGTCCCCTTGTGGGTGGGTTATGTGTTGGCCTTGTGGCTCTGCATTTACCGCAAGTGCTGGGCATTGGCTATGAAACGGTGGAAGCAATTCTCAGGGACGTGAACCTCTCCCTTGGTTTGTTGTTGGTATTGCTGCTAGCCAAAATGGTACTGACGGCAGTGAGTCTTGGCAGTGGCTTGGTGGGGGGCATCTTTGCACCAGCCCTATTTTTGGGGGCTTCCCTAGGAGCTGCCTACGGTAAGGTGTTGCCGATCCTGCTACCCATGTTTGCCAACAGTATTGCTGCTCCTGCCGCCTATGCAACGGTGGGAATGGCCGCCGTCCTTGCCGCTAGCGTCAATGCCCCCTTAACCGCCATTTTGCTGCTCTTTGAAATGACACGGGACTATCGCATTATTTTGCCTCTGATGGCAGCGGTGGGCTTGAGTGTCTGGCTAGTGAATAGTTTGAGTGTTCAAAAACGGGGCGAACTGCCCGCATTGGCACCCAGCGCTCAGACCCAGAAGGAGGAGCAGGAGGAAATTCCCCCCAATCTTTCTGTGGCGGAAGCCATGCAATCGGAGGTGCTGTTTCTTAGCGAAGCGACGCCTGTGGTTGCAGCTGGCTTGCAACTGATTGAAAAAAAAGCCTACTGCGCCTTTGTGACCGATAGTCAGCAGGACTTGATGGGGTTGGTCACCCTTGGGGATATTAATCGGGTGCTGACCCGTTGGGAAGCAGATCAGGAAACAACCGCCTATCAAACGCAAACGGTGGGGAGTGTCTGTACGCGAGATCTGTTACTGGCCTATGGGGATGAACCCCTGAAGGACGCCCTCGATCGCATGGCAGCGCGGGATTTAAGGCAGTTGCCCGTGGTCGATCGCCAGAACCCGCAACGGGTGTTAGGCCTACTCACCAGAGAGAATATCCGCCTTGCCTATTCTCTGGATCAAACGCGACGTAAGCTTTTGCCCTATTTAGAGTGGGCGATGCTGTCGCTGCCCCTAGAACCCGCTGCTTCAGATCTGGTGGAGACCTCCCATTAACTGGGAGCGCAGGTGAATGACCTCGCCAATGACAATCAGGGCAGGCGTTTGAATCTGTGCCTCGTCATAGGTGGCGATCGCTCGCTCTAGGGTTGTCACCACCACCCGTTGCTGCGGTGTTGTCCCTGATTCAATAAAGGCCAAGGGCGTCTGGGGCGATCGCCCACCCGCCAAGAGTTGCGGCACAATTTCCCCCAGATGGTGGAGTCCCATGTAAATCACAATCGTATCCACCGCCGTAGCCAGAGCCGACCAATTTACACGCGGTTGATAGCGACCAGCAGCCTCATGGCCCGTGACAAAAACCACCGAAGAACTAAAATCCCGATGGGTGAGGGGAATGTGCGCATAGGCAGGTGCAGCCACCCCACTGGTGACCCCCGGCACCACTTCGACAGTAATGCCAGCCTCGACAAGGGCAAGACACTCTTCACCCCCTCGGCCAAAGACAAAGGGATCACCCCCCTTGAGGCGCACAATCACCGCATGGCGCTGAGCCAAGTCAATCAACAGGCGGCAAATCTCCCCTTGGGACAGGGTATGGTTGCCCCGCCGCTTGCCCACATGAATTTTTTCCGCTTCGGGGTTGATCAAGTTAAGAATTGCGGGGCTAATCAGCGCATCGTAGAGCACCACATCCGCCCACTCCAGTAGCGTCTTGGCACGCACCGTCAGTAGCCCCACATCGCCGGGGCCTGCGCCCACTAAATATACTTTGCCAATTAATTGCGATGAAGTCATTCTTAAATCAAACCTTGTATAACGGTTTCTATCTGCCGAAAAGCTAGAGTGGCTCACTCAGCAGTCACCAGTTCTGCCGGTAGCGCTTCCCACCCTTGTCCCTTGCGTACCAGTAGCGGGGGGTCAACGGTGAGATCAAGGATACTCGACATTTGCTGTCCGGGGGGGTCGCCGGTATCAATCATTAAATCCACCCGTTTGTCAAAGGCATCGAAGAGATCTGCGGTATTCACGTAATACGTCTCGTCGTCAGGCAGTCGTGCTGAGGTGGAAATAATCGGATTCCCCAAGGCGGTCAACAGCGCTTGGCTCACAACGTGGTCAGGTACGCGAATCCCCGTGGTTTTGCGTTTGGGATTTTGGACAAGGCGGGGCACCAGTTTGGTAGCGGGGAGCAAAAAGGTGTAGGGGCCTGGGATCAGGCGACGCATGAGGCGATAAGCGGCATCGCTGACATAGGCATACTGGGCAATGTTGGAGAGGGAAGAGCACAAAAAAGTGACGGGTTTATCGTTGGAGAGTTGCTTGAGTTGGCGTACCCGTTGCACCGCTCCTTTGTGGTTCATGTCGCAGCCAATGGCATAGACGGTATCCGTGGGGTAGAGCATGACTGCCCCTTCCTTGAGAGCCTCAACAATTTGGGCGATCGTGCGGGGCTGGGGGTTAACCGGATGAAGCTCAAAAATCGCTGCCATTCAAAGATCCGCAAGGGCACTGCCGCTATAACGTAGTTTTAGTTTAACGGCAATAGCACGGGCGAATGCACCTCGTCTAGTGTTTTGAGCTAAGTGTCCGTTTCGGGGAGCCAACTCTGGGTCAAAAAGGGGATAAGGGCAGGTTTCAGGAAAAGTGCTCAGCGGTAAACCCGTTTGCGCTGCTGCTTGGCGGCGAGCGCGCTCATAGCTTATGGCAAGTTGGCTGGCTGGATAATCCCGCAAGCTCGGACTATCAGCTATAGTCAGCTCAATTTGAGTGCGGGCATCCGTGATCGCATCCAACCCACTATCAGAGCGGTGCTGGGGTTGATATTGCCACTTTAAGAGGTGTAGCAACAGACGAGTTAACTGGCTATTGATGGCGCGCCGTTCACTTTTGCCCAAGTCCTCTACCTCAGCAATGAGATGGGGCAGATCCAACTCTTGCCATCGTCCTTCTCGCAATAATGCCACTGTTTCTGCAATCCACGCACTGTAATCTTGATCGTACTGCTGCTTCATTGTTCCTAGATAAGGCGTGCCAGCATGATTCTTAGATGCAATTTTCAGAATAGCGGAACTACAAGACGGTACTCGCGGTCTTTAGCTCTAGCACTATGTAGAGTACAGTACACTAGATTGGGTTAGTGGATGGTTCTCAATGAAAAACTCCTTGCGCTATCTCCTGTTTGGCTTGGGTGTGGGGTTGGCGATCGCCCTTGTGCCCCGTTTACCTGTTTTGCACTCTCCCGATATGGTCATGGCGCAGGGAACCAGTCAAACCATTTCCCCCCAAGGGCTGGCGAACCACCTCAAGAAAATCAATGCCAAGATGTACGGTGCCTACTGGTGTCCCGCTTGCATGAAGCAAAAAGAACTCTTTGGCAGCGCTTTCAAAAGTATCAACTATATTGAGTGCGATGCGCGCGGTACCAATGGCCAGCCAGAACTGTGCAAACAGGCCAATATCCGTGCCTACCCCACATGGGAAATCAACGGTAAACGCTATGAGGGGGTCTATCCCCTAGAGGGTCTAGCTCAGCTTTCGGGGTATCAGGGGCGCTAATGCTCTTGAAGCCTAAAAACTCTTTATGAGGAGAGAACTTGGCACCAATTTTTATCGTCGGTTGTCAATTGATTGTCTTGTTGTTTATCATCAAAAAGTAGTAGGGCATTTGCGCTAGTCAGCGATCAAAGGTAATTAAGTCATTCTTGTGATTAGGATCACGGGAAAAACGTGCTTTCGATCACCAGTTAACGATATGTTGCCTTTTATGATGCAGGTATGTTAGAACCTCTCAGTTGTGCCCCTGAATTCCAGCACGGTCGGTAGCGGCGTGGCTTAGGAGCGCATATTCCCCATGAATACTTGGATAAAGGCAAACGACTACCAACTGATTTACGACCACTTGCTGGAATGTGTGCAGCACGAGAGTCCGCAGCAAGTCATTGAGCGGTTTCGTGCCCTTTTTCTCATGGGCTATACCTATCCCGATCGCCAGATTCAAGAGGCGATGGATCGGATTGTGACGGGGGCACGGGTGGCAGATAATTTTCGTCCCTTTATGAACCGCTGCTGCCACATTTTGATTAACCGCTGGCAGTCGCGTCCTTTGCTCCAAGGGGCAGTTCCCGAATTTCTGGCTATGCTGCAAACGCCTGTGGCGATGCCGGCGGGGGGTCTGAGCCGGGCACCGATTGTGCGTAAGCTGCGGCTGCTCCTGAAGGATTATTTAGAGAGTGAAGCCTTTCAGAAGCTCCAGCGCATGGTGCAATTTCTGCAAGAAGATGCCCAAGACGTTTCACAGATTCAGCAAAATAGCGATCGCCCCCTTGCTACCTTAATTCGCCGCTATCCCTATCTCTATAACCACTGCTTGGTGGGCGATGACACGACACCCGAAGACCTGCGCTACATTCAAGACTTTCAGCAAAAGGCCACTCAGCAGTTTGAAATGAACCTGAGTCAATACCTCACGAGTGAGTTTCGCCGTGCTCAGGGGCATAACAATATCCCACTGGTGAAAAATCCCACGTTGCTCTCTGCTGAGGAAGTCAGAACCTCGATTCAACACTTTGTCGGTAAGGTGGATGGCCGACACACCTATCGCGACTTGGCCAGTCAATTTGGACAGCGGCTGCAACGCCTGAAATCCACCCGCGACTTTCGGGATGCCTTCTTCCACTACTTGACGGACACCACAGCGGATGTGGGGCGGGGTCGCTTTCGCCAGCGCTTTTACCAGTATTTGGAAACGCTGCCCCTCTTTCAGCAGCCACAACCTCTGAATGAATTTACGATTGTGCGCACCTGTAGCCAAACCCTCAACTACTTAGTGGTGGATAGCGCCCAAAATCCTAACCATCTGGTTTTTGTTGACTTGCTCAATACCATCGGCACAGCGGCAACGATTGGCTTATTGCTCAAGGTTGTGCTCCTCAGCAAGAAAGTAAAACCCTACCTTGAAAAACGCTTTGCGATCCTGTTTAACCACTATCAGTCCTTTAGTCGCGGCAAGGTACGCTGGCTGGTGAATTGCCTAGAGTATTTTAATATCGCCCATGTCACCCACTTTGGTAAGTTGGATTTTTCCTTCTTTGCCCGCTGGTAGGTGACTCTATTCCAAGTCCTCAGCCAAGACCTTGGCGATCGCCACCTGAGATTGTTGGCGAAATTGACTGACATCCACTCGTTTCAGAAGTAAGACAGCGGCCAGCATTCCCAGCATCGGCAGACAAAAGACAAAGCCATAGGCGAGGATCGGCACGCCAAACAGTTGACGCCCAATATCAAGGGCCGTTCCGCCGACAACAGTCGCTGATCCCCGGGCAATGGCCTGCGCTAAGCCCCAAGCGCCAATAAATGTCCCCGCTGTTTCCGCCGCCGTTAAGTCCAGCATGAGACTGAGGGCACCCGTTGTTGTCACCCCAGCGGCAATGCCAAAGAGAAAGAGTTGCAACTGAAAGAGCCACACCTGCTGCGTGACGCCTGAGATGATCAAGAGCAAGAACATCAAGGCCACCCCCCAACAGCCATAGGTGGTGGTGCGGATCTTGCCGAGGCGGGGCACAATCAAAAATCCGGTGAAACTTAGACCCACAAGGGTACCCATGCCCCAGTAGGCATTCAAGCGGGTGGTTTCGGCGATCGTCATGCCAAAAACTTCACCGCCAAAGGGTTCCAGAATCGGTTCCTGAATAAATAAACTCAGGGTCATCAGGACAAGGAAGAGAAAAAAGCGCCACGTTTGGGAGTTGGCCGTGAGAATTTTCAGGGCGCGACCAAGGGTAATGTTTTCCGGGTTGTCACAGGCACGACTGCGCACACGGTAGCGGGAATACTTGGCCTCAACCCCCCAGGTGCTGGCGATCGCGAGTGCAAAGACCACTGTCAAAACCACCAAAAAGAGGCGATTCACACTTTGTTGCAGCAGTTCAATGGGGGTGTCTAGCTCCAACTGCCGCAGCAGCACACTACTGAGAATGGCACCGACAACAATGCCCACGGTCAACATGGACCAGACAATGCCCACCAATTTGCCCCGATCTTCCTCTTCGGAGACATCCACGAGCAGGGCAGCAAAGGGGGTCGAGCTACTACTGACACAAATGCCATAGGCGGCAAAGAGCAATCCCAATAGGCCAATCCACCCTTGGGTGACGAGACTCCAGCCCGCTTGATCTAAACTCTGCCCCACCTGCCAGATCACTTGAACAATCGCGTAGGTGACCAACGTAAAGGCCAAAGCCCCACCCCAGACATACCCCGTGCGATGATAGCCGCCAATGGGATGGGCATCGGAGAGCTGGCCAAACCACACGCGCACCGGTGAGACAAATTGATGCATGGCGATCGTCAGCGTCACCAATGTGGCCGGCACCGCCAGTTCCTTAATCAGGATGCGGTTGAGTACTCCCAACACCAGAATCGACATCATGCCCAGTGCCATCTGAAACAGACCTAGGCGAAACATCACCCACAGGGGCAGCGGCGGGGGTGCAGCGGCAGAACGAGTGGCCATACCTCACTCAACTCACATCACTGATAGAAGATGATAAATGATTTTCAGGGCAAATTTAGATTGCCATCAAGAAGGAAATCGTCAATGATACAACTAGGGCAATCAGTGTCAAAAAGAGCGATCGCTTCAAAGATTCCGTATAAGCAGACATGGGTGGCATCACCTCATCAGTAGGATGTTTTGTGCTGTGTCCAATCGATGGGAAAAGGGCTGTATTGTGTTAAGTTGTAGTCTTTTATTGTACTGCCTTTTTCTGGGGGTCAAAACCCGACAGGGCAGGCATCCATTACATCAGGACGTATCACATCAATGGGGATCAACCTACGCTCACCATTATTCATTGTTTTACTCACAATTGTCATCGACCGTTTGGGTGAGAGTCTGATTTTCCCCATTTTGCCCTTCCTTGTGGAGCGATTTAACTTTGATGCCTTGAGCTTGACGCTGTTATTTTCTGCCTTTGCCGCTGCCCAATTCATTGCTGCTCCCCTTTTGGGTGCCCTCTCGGATCACTGGGGACGTCGCCCGGTGTTGCTGATTTGCATTGCCGGCACGGCTCTGTCCTACATTCTCTTTGCTGTGGCAACGGTGCCTTGGCTGCTCTTTGTCTCGCGGATTATTGATGGCCTCACGGGGGGCGTGGTTTCAACGGCTCAGGCCTATATTGCCGACACCTCCGCTCCAGCAGATCGGGCTAAGAACTTTGGTTTAACGGGGGCAGCCTTTGGCATTGGCTTCATTTTTGGGCCGGCCATTGGCGGCAGTCTAGCAGCCATTGATCTCAAGTTGCCGATTTGGTTTGCCGCTGTTTTGGCACTGGTCAATGTGGTGTTGGCCTACTTCATCTTGCCGGAGTCATTGCCCGCAGCCCAGCGATCGCCCCTGACCCTAAAGAGCTTTGCCTTGCAGCAACAGTGGTTGGAGCTATTCAATCAACGCACCCTCCAAGCCTTACTCATGGCCTTCTTTATTTTCAACTTTGCCTTTGCTGGCTTTACCAGTATCTTCGTCCTCTTCTTGAAGCGGCAATTGAGTTGGGGACCTGCCCAAGCGGGGATCATTTTTGTGATTATTGGCGTGGTGAGTACGATTGTGCAGGCGGGCTTGATTCGCTCATTGATTCCTCGCTTTGGTGAGCAGCGCTTGAGCTTGGGGGGATTGCTCCTAGTGGCCTTGGCCTTGTTGGGGATTGCCGCTGTTCCCAGTGGGGGCAGTTTCAGCGTGCCGCTCCTCTACAGCTGTGTTGTGGGCTTGGCCTTTGGGGTGGGCATCATGTTGCCCTCCCTGCGAGGGGTGATCTCCAATCGGGTGCGAGATCAAGATCAGGGGAAAATTATTGGCGCTAGCCAATCGCTCCAAAGTGTGGCGGGGATTGCTGGACCGGCATGGGCAGGGTGGGTCTTCGATCGCTGGGGTGGGGTGGCGCCCGCTTGGCAAAGTAGTGTGATGATGGCGATCGCCCTTGGCTTTTTGGCGCTGGGATTGGGCAAGCCCAAGGATGCGACCCCTAGCACTCTCTAAGCAAAATATGTCAAACTGCTAAGCAAAGACCTTTATTCGCCCATTTTTTCAACCTTTGAACCCTCTCGAAGCTCACCTATGATGCGGTTGTCTTTTCCTCAGCCTTCTCGACAGCCCCGTTGGCTCCATGCTTGGCGACGATCGCTCCGCTATCACTATTTGCGCTTGATGCGCTCCCACAGTAGCACTGAGAGTATTGCCCGTGGCCTTGGGGCAGGGGTCTTTGCTGGCATGCTTCCCCTCTTTGGGGGTCAGATGCTCATTGCGGTCAGTGTAGCGCTCCTCGTGCGGGGAAATAAGCCCTTGGCCGCCCTTGCCACTTGGGTGAGCAATCCCTTTACCTATGTGCCCTTGTATTGGTTTAACTTTCAGGTGGGCTGGTGGCTGATGGGGCAGCCTGCCCTATCTTTTGGCGAGTGGCAATCTTGGGAAAAGCTCCTCGAACAGGGGGGGCAAATGGCAACGATTCTGATTTTTGGCAGTGTTTGGGTGGGCGTGATTGCCGGACTCCTCACCTACGCCCTGTGTTTGCGGCTGTTACCCACCCTGCGGCAACGCTTTCGGCGGCGTTCTGCTATGGCTGCTGTAAATTTTCTAAACCGGCCACAACCTTAGCGGATTGCAGGCGATCGCCCTGTTGGATCGTGTCCACCACGTCCATACCATCGGTGACATAGCCAAAGACGGCATAATTGCCATCCAGAAAATCCAGTTGATCAAGGGCAATATAAAACTGGGCTGAGGCCGAATCGGGGAGTTGCGATCGCGCCATGGCCACCGCACCGCGCGTATGATTCAGAACGGGTGAGACTTTGCCCGCTTGGCTATAGGTGGGGGTGTCACTGCCCTGACCAAGAATTTCTAGGGGAATGTAGCGGGGGCGATTGGTCGCGGGGTCAATGAATGAACCCGTGCCGTAGAGTTGCGGCGACACACTGGGGTCTTTGCTCTGGGGATCCCCCCCTTGAACCACAAAGGGTCGGGGTTCACGGACGACGCGGTGAAAAATCGTGCCATCATAGACCCCCCGCTGTACTAAATCCACAAAATTGCCAGCGGTAATCGGGGCAGCATCCCCCTTCACTTGAATCGTAATCGGGCGATCGTTGACTGTCAGTACAATCGTTGCATCGCCATTGAGTCGAGGTAAATTGGCCATAGGGGTTGGGCTTTGTGCTCCTGGAATTGAACTGGTGTCAGCCACTGAGGAGAGTGACGCGCAACTCACCAGCAGAAGCACACCGAGCACCATCACCAACTGTGGCAGAAATCGGGGCAATCTTGTGCCGAACTTCAGGGGTTTCATTGACCAGCCACTCCAAGCTAACCGTTCTATTATGCCGTGCCCTTGCGCCTTAATGACTGCGGGGAAGGGGTTGCTGTGTCGGCTGCTGCCGCAGTTGCACCAAGGGTTCATCGGGGTTCACCAAGTCAATAAAGACCATTTGGCGGGGATCCAAGTACTGAGGTAACTGCTTGAGGCTGGCTAGGGCACTGAGTTGTTTCTTAAATGTGGGACTATGCCACTGCACCACCCCAAGGTGAACCGGCGCGAGGGGGGTTTGGACAATTAGATTCTGTTCATTGCGCCAATCTAAACCCGTAATCGGTAGATCCTGCTGCTGGAGAATCTGGTGAATTTGCTGCCACTGCTGCTGGCGATCGCCATCCACGGCCAATGTCTGCGGGCGCGGCGCATCCTTAACGGGTACAAAATACCCCTGCAACTGGAGTGTGGGCATTGGCTTCACGGCCCTAGCTTGATAGCTACTCAGCGGGGCAACAAATCCGAGACCATCCACCAACCAGCGACTGGCAGGCCCTTGCAGCTGCCCGGTTGCACTCATTACCCAGCATTGATTACAGGTGGCCACTGCGACAGGCTTGCGTTCTTGGACTTCGACAATCAGTGTCGGCGGAAAGAGTTGGCGGGCGATCGTCACCCGTTGCAGAGGCAGCGTCGTTTCTAAGGCATGAATGATCTCCTGTGGCCGCAAACGCAGCAGTGACTCCGGATACTCAAGGGGCAATTGTGCCTGCAACGCTTCCGTTTTCAGCAGTTGATTGCCGCGAATCACCACTTGCTCCGGGCGGCGGATAACCCAGTCCGGCAGCGTCAGTCCCCAAACCAGTCCCCCTGTTAAGGTCAAGAGGACACTGGTACGCCAAAGCCCTGCCAGTTGCCGCCAGCGGCGTTTACTTTGCAATTGGCGGCGCCGTTCCCGAATGGCATCATGAGCCGTTGTCCCCTGAGGAGTGGGATTTACCATGGCCACGGCCTCAGTCTTGAGGAAAATTGGAACTTAGGATCCTGCACGGGCTGTCATTACTTGGTGATAAGATACGCGATGTTGATTGTCCGCTTGACTGCCTCTATCTTAGTAAAGGGTTCGCACCATGCCCCTGAATACATTTGCTCACTGCTCAAGATCATCGCTGCTCCTTGGGGTGTTACTACTGGGGGTACTCCCGCGGGCAGTGTTTGCTCAGAATCAATCTTCTAGCCCCAATGTCCAGATTGTGAATCCCACACCCCCACCCAGCTCCTCAATCTATACCCTTGAGGGGGGCAAGCGCTTGATGGATGAGGCTGCCGCCGCAGTCAATAGCCAAAATTATGCCGTCGCCGCTCGCAAGCTGCTGGAAGCCCGTACGGTGATGAACCAACTCTCGAACTTTTACCAGTCCCTCAACTCTAGCTTTTTGGGGATTGATACTGCGGCTGCCGATAGCAACCGTCGCCGTGCCCTAGAAGCAGCACAACTGCGCGATCAAGCAACTTTTCAACTGGCTTTGGTCTATCGCGCCAATAACCAACCTGAGCTTGCCGTGCCCCTTTTGGTGGAAATTATCCGCAGCCAAAACCCCACCCGTGAACTGGGACAAAAGGCCTATCAGCAATTGCTAGAATTAGGTTTTGTGGATGTGCCCTTTCCGCGTACGGGGGCAATTCCTTCCGGAACGCCTGCGGCGAGTCCACCGCCAGCCACTTCTGCCAATCCCCAACCGCGTCAGTAATTCTTCATGAATGACTCTCTCCTCAGTAATGGCCACGCCCCTCTGTTGCGCCAAGCCACGATCGATCGCCAGACCAAAGAAACTAGCGTTCACGTTGAACTGGTTCTCGATGGCAATGGTCGAGCGGACAATCACACGGGGATTCCCTTTCTCGATCACATGCTGGATCAGCTTTGCTCCCACGGCCTTGTGGATTTGCGGGTGCAGGCCACAGGCGATACCCATATTGACGACCACCACACCAATGAGGATGTGGGCATTACCTTGGGGATGGCACTCGATCAAGCCTTGGGCGATCGCCGGGGGATTCATCGTTTTGGTCACTTTGTGGCGCCCCTTGATGAAAGTTTGGTGGAAGTTGCCCTAGACTTCTCGGGGCGTCCCCACCTTAGCTATGGGTTGCAGATTCCCACGCAGCGGGTGGGCACCTATGATACGCAACTAGTGCGGGAGTTTTTCGTTGCTTTGGTGAACCATAGCCGCATGACGCTGCATATTCGCCAATTGGATGGCATTAATTCCCACCACATTATTGAAGCGACATTCAAAGCCTTTGCCCGTGCCCTACGCATGGCGATCGCCATTGACCCGCGCCGCAGTCAGCAAATTCCCAGTTCTAAGGGTGTGATTCAAGCTTAGGCGTGGACGTGCCCATCGGGCATAATCGCTCCCGTGAGGCGTGCCCCGGTCAGTTTCACTAGGAGGCGATTGCCTTGGCTGATCTTTGCTCCCCGTAAATCGGCACCCCGCAGATCAGCCCCACTCAAGTCAGCACCAATGAGATTGGCCTCTTGCAGGTCCGCATAGCTGAGATCCGCTTGCAGCAAATTGGCGCGAAAGAGATTGGCGTGGCGCAGGTTAGCGCGGTGGAGAATCACCCGATGCAAAAAGGCATCACTGAGATCGGCATAGCTGAGATTGGCATGGCTGAGGTTGCGCCCCTCAAAGTCCTTTTCACTCAGGTTGGCTCCCTGTAAATTCACCCCCGACATATCCTTGTGGGGAGGCGTCGTGCGCGGTGGTTCTGGGGGCGGTGGTGCTGCGGTACGTTGGCGTTGATAGGTGCTGTAGGTGTGGTTGTGGTGTTGACTATAGGTGTGCTGCGTGGTTTGCTGCGGCTCACGGGGCGCATGATAGCTGCGATAGGTGTAGGGATTGGATTGATAGCGTGGGGGTGGCGGCGAGGAACGATAGGTTTGCCGCTGGCTAGCAGTCCGCTGGGAGGTTTGGCTGCCGTGTCGGGCAATATGCTGCCGCAGTTGATCTCGCGCTTCATTAAATTGCTTAATTTTCTCCTGTGCCTTCTCGATTAGTCGTGTGTTGTCCTTCGGGATGCGATCGGGATGCCAAATAAACACCAAATCCCGATAAGCTCGGTTCACTTCCTCGAGGGTTGCCCCCGGCTCCAACTCCAGTACCCGGTAGCAGGTGTCTAAATCGAGCATTTTCTGACGGCTTATCATGGATATTGATGATCTTAACCACGGGACTGCTCACCTAGGGTTGCGAAAGAATGCGTTAGTATGAACTTATGTAAAGACTTTTCACTTTTCCTAGCGGAGGATGGCGATCGGTGAATAAACAATGGCGAAACGCAGGTTTATACGTTCTTCTTGCAATCGTGGTGCTGGCCTTGGCCACTGCCTTCTTTGATCGCCAACCCACGACTAAACAGACATGGCCCTACAGTGAGTTCATCCAACAGGTCGAAAGTAAGCAAATCACCAAAGTCAGTATCACCCCTGACCGCTCCCAAGCTCAAGCTATAACCCAAGATGGCACGCGAGTACTCGTCAATCTTCCCAATGACCCTGAACTCCTTGACATTCTCACAACTAACAATGTGGACATCGCTGTCTTGCCCCAAAGCAACGATGGCTTCTGGTTCCGCGCCCTGAGCAGCTTGCTTGTTCCCATTGGTCTTTTGGTACTGCTCTTTTTCCTACTGCGGCGTGCCCAAGCAGGTCCCGGCAACCAAGCGATGAACTTTGGTAAGTCGCGGGCACGGGTACAGATGGAACCCCAAACCCAAGTGACCTTTAATGATGTGGCTGGGATTGATCAGGCCAAGCTGGAACTGGGCGAGGTCGTGGAATTCCTCAAGTACGCCGATCGCTTTACGGAAGTGGGCGCCAAAATTCCCAAGGGCGTCCTCCTTGTGGGGCCTCCTGGAACGGGTAAAACCCTGCTTGCGCGGGCAGTGGCTGGTGAAGCGGGCGTTCCCTTCTTCTCGATTTCGGGTTCGGAGTTTGTGGAAATGTTTGTGGGGGTGGGTGCCTCACGGGTGCGCGACCTCTTTGAACAAGCTAAAGCCAATGCCCCTTGTATTGTCTTCATTGATGAGATTGATGCCGTTGGTCGCCAGCGCGGTGCCGGTCTGGGCGGTGGCAACGATGAACGGGAGCAAACCCTCAACCAATTGCTGACGGAAATGGATGGCTTTGAGGGGAATACGGGCATCATTATTATTGCCGCGACAAATCGTCCGGATGTTTTAGATGCAGCGCTGTTGCGTCCGGGGCGTTTTGACCGTCAAGTGGTGGTGGATCGTCCTGATTACAAGGGTCGCCTCGATATTCTCAAAGTCCATGCCCGTGGCAAAACCCTCGCTAAGGACGTGGATCTCGACAAAATTGCGCGGCGGACGCCGGGCTTTACCGGTGCGGATCTCGCGAACTTGCTCAATGAAGCGGCCATTCTGGCAGCTCGCCGCAACCTGACTGAAATCTCGATGGATGAGATTAACGATGCCATCGATCGCGTCCTCGCGGGCCCTGAGAAAAAAGACCGCGTCATGAGCGATCGCCGCAAGAAGTTAGTCGCCTACCATGAGGCGGGTCATGCCCTTGTCGGTGCCCTGATGCCCGACTACGATCCTGTCCAAAAAGTGAGCATCATTCCCCGGGGGCGGGCAGGTGGTCTGACTTGGTTTACCCCCAACGAAGATCAGATGGATTCGGGTCTCTATAGCCGTGCCTACCTGCAAAACCAAATGGCTGTTGCCTTGGGGGGTCGCATCGCGGAAGAAATTGTCTTTGGCGAAGATGAGGTGACAACGGGTGCCTCAAACGACCTGCAACAGGTGGCACGGGTGGCGCGGCAAATGGTGACGCGCTTTGGCATGAGCGATCGCCTAGGACCTGTGGCCTTGGGACGGCAAACCGGGAATGTCTTCCTTGGCCGCGACATTATGGCAGAACGGGACTTCTCCGAGGAAACGGCTGCCACCATTGATGACGAAGTGCGCAATCTCGTCGAGCAAGCCTATCGCCGTGCCAAAGAGGTCTTGGTGAACAACCGCCATGTCCTTGACCAAATTGCCCAAGTGCTGATTGAAAAAGAAACGATCGATGCTGAGGAACTCCAAGGCATCTTGGATCGCAACGATGTGAAGATGGCAACGATTCCCTAGGCTTGCCCTTTGCGATCGCCCCAAGGGTCGTGCTAATGTAGTATTCCTTGGGACTGCGGGCATGGTTTAATGGTAAAACCCTAGCCTTCCAAGCTAGAGACGCGGGTTCGATTCCCGCTGCCCGCTTAACACTCAACTCCTTGAAGAACCTGCATTTTGGCGTATGGCAAAGACTCTGGGATGCTCTTTCAAAGTCTCAAAATAGGCTCAAACTGGATTTAGCACCCTATTCTATTGGTGGCCTATGGCTAGGGTAGCGCTTCTGGATTGATGAATGATTCTCACTGAAAATCTCAATGTCCTCTGGGCGAGCGTCCTCTTTGAAACCCTCTATCGCTTGGGACTGCGGACAGTCGTTCTCTCGCCGGGATCACGTTCTGGACCATTGGCGATCGCGGCTGCTGCCCATCCCCATCTTGAGGCCCTGCCGATTCTTGACGAACGCTCGGCAGCTTTTTTTGCCCTTGGCTTTGTCCAACAGCAGGGACGACCCGTTGCCCTTGTCTGCACTTCAGGAACCGCTGCGGCCAATTTCTATCCTGCGATTATCGAAGCGAGTTTAAGTCATTTACCGTTAATTGTGCTGACCGCCGATCGCCCCCCCGAATTGCGCTTTTGCCAAGCGGGGCAAGCCATTGATCAGGTGCATCTCTATGGTCAGGCGGTACGTCACTATCGCGAACTGAGTCTGCCGGAACTTGCTTTGCTGCCCTACCTGCGGCAAACCCTCTGCCATAGCTGGCAAACTGCCCTCTGGCCAGATCCGGGGCCAGTCCATTTGAATATTCCCCTGCGGGATCCCCTTGACCTGCGCCCTGAGGCCAATTTTCATGGGGCACTTCCTGAAAACTTCTTTGATCAGGTGCAGCCCTTTGTGCCACCTCGGGTTGTCACCGCTCTCCCTTGGCAAACATGGCAGCAGATGCAGCGGGGGTTAATTATTGCGGGGCCTAGTCATGGGGTGGATTCTCTAGCGGAAGCTGCCGCGATTGATCGCCTGAGTCGGTTTCTGCAGTGGCCAGTGCTTGCCGATGCCCTCTCCTACGCACGGGGGCTGCCCCACAGTATTACCCATTACGATCTGCTACTGCGAAATGCCCACCTACGGGAATCCTTGCGTCCTGAAGCAGTGATTCAACTGGGACCGCTGCCCACCAGTAAGACCCTGCGGGAGTGGCTGAGTGCCTGCGATCCGCTGATCTGGTGCTTTGACCCCACGGGCGATAACAACAATCCTCTCCATGGTCGCTGTCAGACGCTGGCGATCGCCCCCCAAGCGGTGGACTGCCCCCCCGACCCCCTACCCCCCAACCCCTACCTCAAGGACTGGCAAGACCAAGACCAACGAATGCATGAGCAACTGCAGCGAACCTTTGAGGCCATTGATTGGTTCTGTGAGGCTAAGCTGATTTACCATCTGCCGCAGTGGTTGCCATCGCAAACGGCGATTTTTGTGGCCAGTAGTATGCCCGTGCGCGATGTTGAGGGTGTTTGGCGGGCGAGCGATCGCCACCATCGTTTTTACTTTAATCGAGGCGCCAACGGCATTGATGGCACATTATCTAGTGCCCTTGGGGTTGCCCATCGCGGTCAACCGACCCTCTTGATCACTGGGGATCTGGCCTGCTTGCACGATACCAATGGTTGGCTGATCACGCCCCAGTTTCAGGGGTGTCTCACTGTACTGCTGATCAATAACAACGGCGGTGGTATTTTTGAGCATCTACCGATTCGGCAGTTTGATCCACCCTTTGAGGCCTTTTTTGCCACCCCCCAAGCGGTCAATTTTGCCCATCTTGCAGCGGCCTACGGTATTCCCTATCACTGCTTACAGGATTGGGCGGATGTGCAAACCCAACTTTCCCTTGCCCCTTGGCCAAAAATACGGCTTTTGGAATTTAGGAGCGATCGCCACCAGAACGCCCAATGGCGACAGCAGGTGCTGGCTCACCTTGGGATCTGACTTGTGGTATCTCAGTGGCTGTGGATGTGGTGGGAGAGCAACTGTTCCTCCAGAGCAGCAATCTGGTTGTAGGCCGCCGTGAGTTGTGCCGTGAGCCGTTGAATTTGAATCTCTGGACTCAGGGGGCGATCGCCACTGAGGTTGCGTGTTTGGCTATAGTCATCATCCACCAGAATATCCTTGTGCTCTGGGGTACTCACCAAAGGACGCGGTTTGGGCAGAGGATTCTGCTCAGTAGGGGTTACAGGCAGAGGCTTGAGCCGCCCCTCCTCTAGGGCCTTAGAAACCTTTTGGTTGAGTTGTTCAACGATCTGGTAGAGGGCATCAATTTTGTTACTCAGAACCAGAATCTGCTTATGTAATAAATCCACAGGTCAAATCCTCTCGTGGTGAAATGCTGTAGTTGTCAACTCAACTGCCTCTGGAGAAAATAGCGGTGCAAGGCATTGCTAACCCTAGGCACTGGAAATACGCTTGATAAGATAAATTAGGCATTTCTCCAAGCGTAGGGTGCCTAGAGCTAGGAGCATCGAGTGCGGAGACCAAGCTTGCCGAAAAACAAGGATATTACTATAGATCCAGCCTAGGGAAAGTCACTCGCCAATGGCAACTTTTTCAAAAAGACTTAAGACCAAGTAAACTTTTGTAAAAGTATGGATCGTTTTATCAATGCAGAACACCTACCGACAAGTAATATTCCTAAAGAACTTCACACTTGGCTGAGCGAGGGTAGCTAGCTTTAACTCTCTCACTTGTTGTTTGATATGGGTTGATCAACGTTCTATCAACTGCCCTAGCCTTTGGAGACAGACGGTGGAAATTCAGCGACTAACCCTAAAAAACTTTAAGACCCACCGCGATCGTACGTTTGAGTTTCTGCCCGGTGTGAATGTCATCTGTGGCGAGAATGGTGCGGGCAAAACCAGTCTTTTTGAAGCCATTGCTTGGGTGCTCTTTGATGCTACGTCGGGGTATGGCAGTGGCTTTAATAAGGTCATTATTCGCAAGGGCGCTAAACGCGCCGAAGCCACAGTTCAGTTTATCTCGGCAGCAGATGGTCGCTCCTATGTGGTACGGCGCAATACGCAAACGGGGTACGCGATTTATGACCCCCAAGTGGGAGACCTCGGTCTTTCGTTGCGTGAAGATGTGCAGGTGTGGTTGCAGGAGCACCTCGGTATCCGCAGTGCCTTTCCGCTTCGGGATCTCTTTGAGCAGATCATTGGCATTCCCCAAGGGATGATCACGGCGGATTTTCTCAAGCCACCCGCCCAGCGGCGGCAAGTTTTTGAACCGATTTTGCAAGTCAGTGACTATCGCCAAGCCTTTGACAATGCCCTTCCCCTCGTCAATTTTTCCCAAGAGCAGGTGGTGTCCCTAGAGCGGCAGTTGGCGGTGCAAAAACAGGAACTGGCCACGCGATCGCAATATGAACAACAGGCAACCGCCTTGGCAGCGGAGCTAGAGCGCGATCGCCAGCAGTGCGAGGAATTACACCAACAATGTCAGGCCTTAGCTGCCGAAAAACAGCAATATGAAGCTGCCGTTGAAACGCTGAACCGTCTTGCGCAAACCTGTCAGCGCCTCGAAGCCCAACTCCATCAGCAGGAGGAACTCTGTCGCGATCGCCAGCGCCAGTTGGCCGCAGCTCGCAACAGCCAAGCCCAGTGCCAGCAATTGCAAGCCGACTACGATCGCTATCGGCAGCAAGAGAGCCGCTACCAAGAACTCGAGCAGCAACTGCGGGGACGAGCTGCCCTTGAGCAGAACATCCGCAAGCTAGAGCAGCAGCAACACAAGCTGGCTACCCAATTGGCCAGTATTGAAAGCCAACGTCAAGCGATCGCCACCATTGCCAGTCAACTTGCTGCCCTTGAACCCCAAATTGCTGCTGCCGACGCCCTCGATGCCGAAATTGCCCCCCTTGAGGCGCGCTACCAACAAGCCCAGCAGGCGGATCAAGAACTGCGCCACCTCAAGCAACAAGCGGCAACGTTGCAAGCCCGCCTTGAGGAAATTGCGCAACAGGTGCAAGCCCTAGAGCAACAGCGTCCCATAGCCGCCACCTTGAGCGCTAAACAGGCAGAACGGGAGCGACTCCAAGCCCAACTCAGCCACGCCACCGCCGCCCATGCCTTTGCTGCTACCCTCGATCCCATTCTCAAGAGAGCGCAAACCCAAGCCACGGAAACGGATCCCCTTGTAGCGGCAGCGATCGCCGAACTCACTGCCGCTCAGCAATTTGCTCTAGTTCGCCCTGCCATTGAACAGGGGCTAACGGCACTCCAACAGCTGCAGGAGAACTACCGTTGGCTTTTGGATCAACTCACGGCACTGCGACAAACCCTCACGGATCCTGCCGCTATTCCTGCCCTCAACCAAACGTTAAAACAGTTAGAAACTGACATTGCCCGTGCTGCCGCCGCAGAACGATCCCTCTTGCAAGCCCAAGCCCTTGAGGAGGAACGCAGCCGTTTGGCAGCAGAGCTTAAGCAGTTGAGCGATCGCCAGCAAACCGTAGAACCCCTAAGCAAAGAACTCACTGATTTAGAACGCCGCTTGAACGAGTTACGGGAAGAACGCGCTAACCTTGGTCAACCCCATGCCCAGCGGCAACTGTTACTGGAGCAGCAGGCAGCAGCCCCCCAACTGGAAGCCGACTACGCACGTTTGGGTACCGAACAGGCCAGCCTACAAGCTCGCCTCACCCCCCTTTATGAGGAACGCCAACATTACGCCACCCTTGAGGAACAGCGGCAACAGCTTAGGGATGAACTAGCTAGCTTGCGTCCCAGCTATGATACCTATCTCCAACACCAGCAGCAGGCCGCCCAAGTAGAGAGCTATGAAGCTGCCCTGCGAACAGCCACCCAATCCGCCCATGAATTGCAAGCTGCCCTTGCCAAAGCCCAAGCAGAGTACAACGCCCAAGAGCAAGGGGTCGATTTAGCCGCTCTGGAAGCCGTGCGCGATCGCTACGAGCAGCTACACCGCGAGTATCAACGGCTCCTTGGTGCGATTCCTGAAAAAGAAAAGCAGTACCAAACCTGCCTTGCCACCCTCAAGCATCTTGATGAAGTCGCCACCGAAAAGGAAAAGACACTGCAAAAGCTCGTAGCGGCACAAAAACACCACTCTCTGATTGAGACGGCCCGCGACATTTTCAAAAAGAGCGGTCCCCGGGTTGGTGAAGCCTATTTGCACACCGTTTCCAGCGAAGCCGATCGCCTGCTGCGCGAACTTCTCAACCGTCCCGATGTGGCGCTCCAGTGGACATCGGACTATGAGATTCAGGTGAATGAAGGCGGCTACTGGCGACCCTTCAAAAGCCTCTCTGGCGGCGAGCAAATGTGTGCTGCCCTTGCGGTGCGCTTAGCCCTGCTGCGGGTACTGGTCAACACCGACATTGCCTTCTTTGATGAACCGACCACCAATATGGATCAGGTGCGCCGCCAACAACTGGCCGAGAGCCTGAGCAATCTCAGAAGTTTTCATCAACTTTTTGTGATTAGCCACGATGAAACCTTTGAAGCCCTCACCGAGCACACGATCCATCTGGAGCGATCGCTCCCTTAGGCGTAGGCCGTGTGGAGTGCCCACCAAATGAGTGCCGCAATAAAGCCAAGAATCAAAACGGCAGAAATCGCGATCATCGCTGGGCTGTCAGCACCATCAAACTTCATAATGCCGCGATTAAAATCCGTGGCCATAGGAATAAACTCCAAGCACCATTGAATCCACAGTAACCAAATTAATTTTAGGCTGCTTTTCTGGCAGTGGGGTTGAGGATAACGACTTGTTACGATTTGTGGCGCTCCCTAAAAACCCTCTTCAATGTGATCAATATCACAGCAGCCCTAGGTGAAACAGGCAAAGGTAGAAGTAAGCACACAGCCTAGACCACTTGTTGAAGTGTCACGTTTTGTAACGTTGCTCCTGCCCTAACTCAAGATGAAGGCGGGGAGTATTCAGATTTGCAGAGGGGATGATTTCTTGAGGGCTGTTGAAACACGGGGGATAGAGATAATGAATAGCCTGCAACAGGAACGTCACGTCTTAATTTTGAATACCGTGGGTGGCCGGCGGGCGATCGCCCTTGAGGCAGCGGCCTACTCCCTTGGGCGCGATGAGAGTAATGCCATTGTTATTGACTTTGAAACCGTTTCCCGCCAGCACGCTATTCTCCTGCGGGTACCTGTCCCCGGTACCACCAGCTATCGCTATCGTTTGGTGGATGGCAATGCCAATGGTAAGCCCAGTACCAACGGCACCTTTGTCAATGGCAAGCGCATCAGTAGCCATGAATTGCAGCACGGCGATGTGATTCTCTTTGGTCGTAAAGCCAAGGCTTCCTATCTCATGCTCTCGATGGCGGATACCGAGTTCAGCCAATATCTGCAATCCATTGCCTTCCAAAGCATTAAATCCGATCTGCGGGGTGCCAAGGAAACCCTTGTGGGTATGGAGCTAAGTGGCGAACTGCGGCGAACCCCGAGCCGTGAATTGGTGGCAGCGGCAGCCACGCAGTTACATCCTGAAGCCGAACCCGCAAAAGAGACCTTGGCCAGTGAGAGCGACAGGGAGCCGCAGGGGAACAACAAAGAAACCGTCCATGAAAAAGAGAGCCAAGGCTCAAAAACCAGCCTCGTGGGTCTAGGGGCGATCGCCCTGGTGGTTGTTGCCATTATCGCAGGAGCCGTCTGGCGATCGGGCTTCTCCCCCAGTCAACCGCAGGGTACACCACCTGCCACTCAAACCCGCCACTAGCTCAACCCAGATCCTGCATTGCTTTGATAAATAGTTTCAAAGTATAAACAATTCCGTATAACAGTCGTTCCCCTGAGTCCCTTTGCTAAAATGAAAGCAATATAGAATGCGTTCTACAACTGCCTGTGGGGTTGCGATCGCTCTGGGTTAAGCGGACAAACAGACAGGCATTTCAAAAGCAAGTTTTAGGAGAGCTTGAATGACAAAGCGGGATCATAGCAAAGTTTATAATGTCACACTGGTCAATGAAGCAAAAGGCTTGAATAAAACCATTCGTGTTCATGCCGACGAGTACATTCTTGATGCTGCCGAAGCCCAAGGTATTGCTTTGCCCTACTCCTGCCGCGCCGGTGCCTGCGTCAACTGTGCTGGTCGGATCATCAAAGGCACGGTGGATCAGTCGGATCACTCCTTTTTGAAGCCTAAGGAGTTGGATGCTGGATTTGTGCTCCTGTGTGCAGCCTATCCCACGTCCGATTGTGTGATCTCAACCCACGAAGAAGATAACTTACTGAACTTGACTTAATCTTTTAGTTAATTTCGTCATTATTATCGCTCAAAAATTAAGTACCCCGTAGGGGCAAGACCACAAGTTTTGCTAGGTGGTCTTTTATTAGTTATTGACATTGCCGTCGGTGCAATACAAGGTTATTCAACAGTTACTGACTTGGCGAGGTTGCGGGGTTGATCGACATCTAAGCCACGGCGAGCAGCAATGTGATACGCCAACAGTTGCAGGGGGATCACCGTCAGGATCGGGGAGAGAAGCTCATCGACCTCGGGTACAGGTAAAAGGTTATCGAAGGTGTGCTGGGCTTCGGCTTCGTCAAGGGGGGTAACACCAATGAGGCGGGCATCGCGGGCACGGGCTTCTTGGGCATTGGAGAGGACTTTCTCAAAGACACTGCCAGGCATGGCGATCGTGACCACCGGTACTTTGGCATCGAGCAGGGCGATCGGGCCATGTTTCATCTCACCCGCAGGATACCCCTCGGCATGAATATAGCTAATTTCCTTGAGTTTGAGGGCACCTTCGAGGGCAATGGGAAAGTTGATGCCCCGTCCCAAAAAGATAAAGTCTTGGGTCTCGGAAAAGTCATGGGAGAGAGCTTCAATATAGCGTTCTTGGCTCTCTAAGATTTGCTCCATCTGGGCAGGCAATTGGCGCAAGCCAGTGACGAGTTCCGCCAAGCGGGAGCGATCGCAAGACTGCCGCTGCCATGCCAACTCCAAGGTCAGCAAATAGAAGGCCATGAGTTGAGCCACAAAGGTTTTTGTAGCAGCTACGCCAATTTCAATACCGGCACGGGTATCAATAATGTGGGGCACCAGATGCCCAAGACTACTTTCTGGGCGATTGGTAATCCCCAGCAAACGAGGTTGGAGAGCACCCTCGAGTCCTTGGCGGCGTTTTAGCTCCATCTCTAGAGCGGCAAGGGTGTCGGCTGTTTCCCCTGACTGGGTGACGCCAATGGTGAGGGTATGGGGTAGCAGGGGTGGGGGCGCATAGCGAAACTCTGAGGCATATTGCACACTGGTGGGAATCTGGGCGATTTGCTCAAGAAGATATTTGCCCACAAGGCCAGCGTGCCAACTGGTGCCACAGGCAACAATTTGAATGTGCTGCAGATTTTCGAGGAGGCTGGGGTCTAGGTGCAACTGCACCGGGCTACAGGAACTGTTCTCATCCCAATCGGCTCGCAAATAGTCCTCTAAACAGGTGCGCACCACCCCCGGCTGCTCATAGATTTCCTTGAGCATGTAGTGCTTAAAGCCCTGCTTTTCCACCATGACGGGGTTCCAGTTGAGGGTGCGAGGGGTTTTGCGTAGGCGATGTCCCGCAAAGTCATAGACTTCAACCCCTGTGGGCGTCAACCGAGCCAGTTCGCCATTTTCCAGCGGCAATACAGCACGGGTATAGGGAATGATCGCTGGGGTATCGGAGGCGCAGAAGAATTCCCCTTGGCCAAAGCCAATGACAAGAGGGGCTTGCTGCCGGGCCACGATCAATTCATCGGGATAATCCGCACAAATAACGGCGATCGCAAACGCCCCTTCCAGTTGATGAACCGCTTGGCGTACTGCTTCTAGGAGGCCATTGGCGGTGGGGGTCTCAGGCAACGCTTCGGCAATCAGGTGGGGAATGACTTCTGTATCGGTCTCGGAGCGGAAAATGTGCCCCCGCGCTTGGAGTTGCTCCCGCAGTTCACGGTAGTTTTCAATGATGCCATTTTGCACCACGGCTAGGCGATCGCGACTGTCGCGATGAGGGTGGGCATTGTGTTCCTCTGGTTTACCGTGGGTCGCCCAACGGGTGTGGCCAATGCCAACATGGGCAATCATATCCAGCTGTTCGACCTTCTCAGCCAAGTTGTGGAGTTTGCCCTTGGCGCGCACACAGAGGAGTTCGCCCTCATTGAGTGTGGCAATGCCAGCGGAATCATAGCCTCGATATTCCAGCTTTTGCAGCCCCTGAAGCAGGACTTGGGCTGCTCGCTGTGGGCCAATATAACCAACAATGCCACACATAATTTATAGACCTCGTAAGCTGAGAGAAACAGGAGTGCTCTAACGACGGCTAGCAAATTGCGGCAGTTCCACCTGTGACCGTTTGAGGGGGATTCGCGAACGGGAGGCAAAGCGTTCTTTGGTGAATTCGGCTTGCCACGGTTGAATGCCAATGGGTTGAATCGAACGCGGATGGGAAACTGCTGGCATGGTGATCGCGTCTAAGGGTTTCGAGGCGGTTCTGGAGGGAACCTGAACGCGGTAAACTGTCCTGTGCCAAGAGGTTTCAATCTGGCGGCGAGAATTGGCGATCGCGTGCCATTCTTGATCATCCATGTTCCACTCTACTTTGTGCCACTCACTCATCACCCAACACCCACACCTTGATGACATCTTGTTATTTGGATTTTTATGAACTAGATTATCGGAATTTTAACAAAAGGCAAGCTTTGGACAAAAATTGTCACAGGATGCTAGGGGGACAGCCTGTAACTCCCGTCACCTGCTGTGTTGAGCAATTACGCCAATCCGCTAGGGTCCATGCGCTTTCAGTACAACTCAAGACACTTCACAAACTGGTACGTGCCTAGGCTTTATCTCCTCTCACAGAATTCCTCATCCATACAGTGGGGTCGTTCATTTCCGTATCTTTCACCGGCGAGTGCCGTAGTGCCACAATACCCTAAACGGCCTATCACTGGAGATGCACAGCCATGAACCTACGGGAACTCCTGACGGCGGCAGCGATTACGCCGAGTTTTGAACATCCTGCCCTCGATCAAGAGGTGAAGTCCCTGAGTACGAATTCTTGGGAGTGTCAGCGTGGCTCTTTGTTTATTGGTATGCCCGGTACGCGGGTGGATGGGGGCAATTTTTGGCCAAGTGCCTTGGTAGCTGGGGCGATCGCGGCAGTGGTGTCTCCGCAAGCCAAACCCCGTGAGGGACATGCCTGTGTGATTGTCGTACCCGATATCGAACGCGCCTGTGGTCGGCTCGCGGCTGCTTTTTATCATTACCCCAGTCAACATCTCAGCCTGCTAGGGGTTACGGGTACCAACGGCAAAACAACCACCACCCACTTGGTGGAACATCTCCTCAACAGTGTGGGCTATCCAACGGCACTCTTGGGAACGCTCTATAGTCGTTGGCCGGGACACTGTGAGATTGCCAGTCATACCACGCCCTTTGCGGTGACCCTTCAGGAACAATTGGCGGCAGCAGTCGCAGCGGGCTGTCGGTTTGCGGTCATGGAGGTGAGTTCCCATGCCTTGGCGCAGGATCGGGTGTGGGGTTGCCAGTTTGAGGTGGCAGCTTTCACGAATTTGACCCAAGATCATCTGGACTATCACCGCGATCTGGAGGATTATTTTGCCGCTAAGGCCAAGCTCTTTACTGCTGACTATCTCAAGGGTCGAGCAATTCTCAATGGCGATGATCCCTTTGGCCAGCGACTGGCTCAACAGTTGCCGCGCGATCGCTACTGGACCTATGGCCTCAGCGAGAATGCTGATTTTCGGGCTGAGCATCTCACCTATCGTGTCAATGGCGTGACGGGCACGGTTCATACCCCTATCGGTAGCGGCACCCTAGACTCGCCTTTGGTGGGACAGTTTAATGTGGCCAATGTGCTGGCCGCGATCGCCATGGGGGCAGCGGTGGGACTCCCCCTAGAATCGATGCTGAAGGCCATTCGTGACTTTGCGGGGGTACCGGGGCGGATGGAGCAGGTGCGCATTAGCCCAGACCAAGAGATTACGGTTCTTGTGGATTATGCCCATACCCCCGATAGCCTTGAGAACTTGTTAAAAGCTGCCCGTCCCTTTATTCCCGGTAAGCTGATCTGTGTCTTTGGCTGTGGGGGCGATCGCGATCGTACCAAGCGTCCCCAGATGGGAACCATTGCCGCTCGCCTTGCGGATCAAGTGGTGGTGACCTCTGACAATCCCCGCACCGAGGATCCCCGCCGCATTCTTGATGACATCCTAGCCGGTATCCCACCACAAACGCCGCTGATTGTTGAGGCCGATCGCCGTCAAGCGATTCTGCAAGCCATTCTGAGCGCAGCGCCGGGTGATGGCGTGATCATTGCCGGCAAAGGCCATGAGGACTACCAAATTCTGGGGACTGAAAAAGTTCACTTCGACGATCGCGAGGAAGCCCGCACTGCCCTCGAACAGCGATGCAAACAACGACCGGATCAGGGCTAACGTGCCACAATAGGGGATTGTTGTTCCACAGCGAGCAGATTGTGATTGAGGCAGAGGTTCACCGCCAATTACGGGCATTTTTACGCAGCAGTGGCGATCGCCGGTGGCCTCACCATCTCACCTTGGCGCGGCTGGTTGCCCGTGCCCTACGGCTGCAGCGGGGGTGTTTACTTCAAGTCACTCAGCGGGCAGTGTTGCACCATCGCTATGGCCTGAGTTATCTGCTGCCGCTGCTGTTGTATCCTGAACCTGCCCTGCTTGTCGTCCCCCAAGAGCGACTGACACGACTACTGCACCAAAAAATTCCTGAACTCCTCACCTTCCTTGCGGTTGCGAAACCGATTCAGCATAGCCAGTACCCGCAGCCAGCCTTTGAGGGGGTGCTTGTAATGAGCCTCGAGGACTGGTGTCGCCACACCACCGTCTATCCCAACGTTGTCACGATCATTGATGGCATTGAAGCCTTGCCCCAAATTGCCCAGCAGCAGATGACCTGCACCATTACCACCAGCGATTGGGAGCATTTGAAACTGGCTCTTCCCGGTGCAGTTGATGCCATTCGCCAAGTCTATGCCCAGTTGGTGCAGCATCTCTTGCAACGGCCCCACAACCCCTATGGCGATTACCTGCTGACGCCAACGGAACAACAACCGCTCCTTGAGCTACTCAATCAATGGCCGCAGGGGTTGCCTCCCCAATGGTCACAACTGCGTGAATACCTCAACCGCAGTGACACGGCAATTTGGGGACGCCGCCACCCGACGGTGGGCTACTTTACGCTTCAAGGGCACCCCCTGAATGTGCGTCCCTATTTTCAAGGCATTTGGTCACAAGCTCCCTTTGTTCTGATCGGTAGCGGTCCGGAGACTGACCCGCCCTTGGCCTATGTGCAACAGGAATTGGGCATTCCTCCCCAAACCACGATTAAATTTGCTGGCGATCGCCACAGTGAAGCGATTACGCTCTCAATTGCTGAAGACTTACCTCTCCCTAACACCCCAGAATTTGCCCCAGCCGTCCTGCGGCGTCTCTACGATCTCATTGGCACGATCGGCCATCGGCGGGCGGTGATCCTTGTCAGCGATGTGCCCCTACGGGAACAGTTGGCCACCCAATTGGCTGCCCTCTACGGTTCACGGGTACAGGTGGAGACCCCCAACCTTGACACGAACACGATTTTAGTGACGGGGGAGACCTTTTGGCTGCGTCATGGGGCGCAGTTGCCCTGCCCAGCGCTATTCGTCTTAACGACGTTGCCCTTGCCCTCGCCAGAAAAAGCGGTGGTAAGTGCCCGCATTGAATGGCACAAGCAGCAAAAACAGGATTGGTTTCGCCAGTATCTCTTGCCAGAGTGCTTGACGGTGCTGGATCGTGCCCTTGCCCCTGTGCGTCAGGATGAAACGCTGGTGGCGATTTTGGATCGGCGGCTCACGGAGCGCAGCTATGGCCGGGAAATTCTCCAGAGTCTCAGTCCCTACAACCGCGTTAGCGATCGCGCCCAATCACCGCGTTGAGTTTGCCACTGCGAAAGCCCTCTAGATCCAACGTGACATAGGTAAAGCCAAGGGACTGAAAGTGGTTCACCAGCTTCTCCAGATCCGTCATCGTCACAAAGTGGGCAATCTGCGCTTGGGGCACCTCAATGCGCGCCGTATCGCCATGGCTGCGGACGCGGCACAGTTCCCAGCCCTGCTTGCGCAGGTAGTATTCGGCATTGCCCACCCGTTGCAGCTTGGCAAGGGTAATTTCCTCACCGTAGGGAAAACGCGAACTGAGACAGGGTTGGGCAGGTTTATTCCACCACGGCAGCCCTAGGGATTTGGCAATTTCGCGCACCTCGAGTTTACCAATCCCCACCTCGGCAAGGGGCGATCGCACCCCCCGCTCTTTGGCCGCAGCAATGCCGGGGCGATAGTCTTGAAGATCATCGGCATTCACGCCATCAAGAATATAGTCATAGCCCCACGCCTGAGCCAGTTCCCGCAGGCGATCGTGGAGTTCACTTTTGCAAAAGTAGCAGCGATTGACGGGGTTAGTGGCGTAGTTGGGGTTCTCCAGTTCATGGGTTTCAATCAGCTCATGGCGAATGCCAATGGTCGCTGCCTGAATACGCGCATCCTCTAGATCCGCTGGAAATAATGAGGGGGACACCGCCGTGACCGCCACTGCGCGATCGCCCAAGACATCCTGAGCCACCTTGGCCACGAGCGTACTATCAATACCACCAGAGTAGGCAATCAAGGCTTGATCGAGTTCGCCAATGAGATCCCGTAAGGCCGCTAGTTTGTCCACGCCCATCACCGACCAATGTTCCGAGAATTCTGCTCCTACAGTTTAGCTTAGGGATAGACGGAGCAAGCTCAAGCGCCCATTAAGCAAATGCTGCGAGTGCTCCCCCCTGCTCTACAATAAAATCACGAACTAATAACCGCTGATTGCTCGGGAGAACCTATGGGAATTTTCAATGGCATTATTGAGTTTCTTAGCAATATCAACTTTGAGGTGATTGCCCAACTGACCATGATTGCCATGATTGGCATTGCAGGGCCGGCAATTATCTTCCTACTGGCTGTGCGGCGCGGCAATTTGTAGGCCATTGTTTTGCCAAGAATTAGGAAGTCTCCCACCTTTGCGCTAGCCGTGCCAAATCCTTAGCTTGCAGCTGATACCAGCGTTGCAATCGTGTTAGTTCGGCGGTAATGCTCAGGGTGGGAGCAAATCCTTCACAGCCATAGCCCAAATGGCGCAGGATCGCTACAAGCGTACAGGGAGCAATCCAATAGGTTTGACTCAAGGCTAAAAGATTCACCTTAGTCTGTTCTTTGAGGTCATTTTGAATTGAGAGGATGAGGGTTGTCAGCGGAGCGATCGCCGGTCGTTGGCACCCTACATAGACCATTTCTGGTTGGGCAATGGCCAAGAGCCAACGCAAGTGGGTGGCAGAGGGCGGCAGTGACCAGAGAATGAGGGTGCGACAGCGATCGCGGGGGCGATCGTAGTGAATGATTGCCGTGGTTAAGTTTGGGGGGACCTCAGGGCGGCCATAGCCATAGAGCAAGACATTGTCCCGCAACTGCGGCAGGAGCGTTGTCAAAGGCGGTAGGGGTTGCCAATGGGGAAGCGGGTGACTGGGCGGATTAGGGACGTACCACGCCAGTGAGAGTTTGACCCCCTTGAGTTCGAGTTCCAACTGGGTTTCGCCATTCCAAGTGTGGGCTGTGAGGTGATAGGCAATATCGACCGTGGTGGGCAACGGAAAAAATTGTCCCCAGCGCCAAGCCTTAGCGGTCATCTGCCGCCCATTCTGCTCTAGGGTGAGTTGCAGATGTTCCCGCTGCTGACCCATGGGTGCTTGTTCGAGAATTTTGACCCCGCGACTACAGAAAATTGGCTGCGGATTCTCACTGCCAAAGGGTTGCAGTTGCTCCACTTGGGCGTAAAAGTCCCACGTCAGCTGCTCAAAGGAGACTTCGGCATCAAGGGTAACAAGGGGACGCAGATCCTCTGGTTTGAGACAGGTTTGGGCAAAGGCTCGCAGGCGATCGCGCCAAGTCGCTAAATGCTCCGCCCGTAGGCTAAACCCCCCGGCTGCCCTATGACCGCCATATTTCAAGAGCAGATCCTTGGTCGCTTCAAGGGCTTCAAAGACATGGAATTCAGGAATACTGCGAATTGAGCCGCGAATGGTTGTCTCATCTTCATAGGTGCCAATAAACACCGGTACGCCGTAGCGCTCCACAAGCCGCGAGGCAACAATGCCAATGACCCCATGGTGCCAGTCGGGCTGGACGATCACTAAGACCCACTCCTGTTGGGGATCAAAGCCCGTCTCTTCAAGGTGGGCGATCGCCTGTCTCTCAATTTCAGCACAGAGTTCCTGACGGCGGTGGTTCGTTGCCTCGCAGAGGGTGGCCAATTCCAGAGCACGCTGCGGATCTTCTGTGGTCAGCAGGTCAATTACCACTTGGGGATCGCCAATGCGGCCAATGGCATTGATGCGCGGCCCCAAGCGAAACCCCACCACCGTCGGCTTGAGAGCAGCATCCTGAGCAGGCAAACAACCCGCCACCCGCATCAGCGCTTGCACCCCCACAAGAGAAGAGGTGGGAATTGTTTGCAACCCCTGCTTGACCCAGCGGCGATTCACTCCCGTCAAGGGCGCCAGATCCGCAATCGTGCCCAAGGTACACAGTTCTCGCAAGGGTCGCACCAGTTCGCGCCAGTTGCCCAGTCGCTGTGCTAGGGACAGAGCAAGGGTATAGGCCATTCCCACCCCAGCGAGGGTATGGTAGGGGGATGCTGGCGGCACCAGTTTTGGATTGAGAATGGCATGGGCAGGGGGCAGTTGCTCCGGTACATCGTGGTGATCCGTCACGATCACCGTCAGTCCCAGTTCCCGTGCCTTGAGAATGGGCTGGTGGGCAGCAATGCCGTTGTCCACCGTGAGAATCAGTTTCACACCGCGCTCGTAGCAGTCTTGAACAATCCGCTCATTGATGCCGTAGCCTTCCTGCATCCGCGAGGGAATCTCATAGTCAATGTCGGCGCCTAGATGGCGCAGCGCACGCAACAGCAGAGCGGTACTGGTCATGCCATCAGCATCGTAATCGCCACAAATGGTCATTTTGTCACCGCGGGCGATCGCCCGTTGCAACAATTCCACCGCTAAATCAAGGTCAGGAAAGACGGTATTGGGAGGCGGTAGCTCTAGGGTTTCGGGTTCAAGAAACGCCCGGACGGCTGTGGGAGTCGTGAGACCCCGCCGCAGATAAATTTCCGCCAGTGATGCGGGACAACCCAAGGCCTGCCTCAAGGCGTCACAAGACTCGGGATCAATTGGTGGCAAGAGCCAACGTTGCTGGGGAAGGGCACCCATGATGCGGCGGGGGGAGATAGGCAAAGCGATAACCCCAATGCTAACTTGAGCGTGGCTTCGGTTGACAGGCCGAGAAAATAGAATAATAATCGTTATTATTCTCATTTAGCCTTGGTGAATTCCCGGGGCCGTGTCTTGGTGTGAGGTAAGGAGGTCAGTGATGGAAAAATCCCTAACAACGGTCATGGTGGGTGCCATTCACCTTGCACTACTCAGTCCAGCCGCTGTTGCTGAACCTCAGATGCCCGCTAGTGCCAGCATGGGACAGGTGACCTCTGTCTCCCAACTGTCTGACGTACGCCCCACCGATTGGGCCTATCAAGCCCTTGCTTCCCTTGTCGAAAAATACGGCTGTATTGCCGGCTATCCCGATGGCACCTTTCGGGGCAACCGTGCCCTAACACGGTTTGAGATGGCTGCTGCCTTGAATGCCTGCCTCGATGTTGTGAGCGATCGCTTTGCCACCAAGGAAGATTTAGCCACCTTGCAACGGCTTAGGGAGGAGTTTGCCGCTGAACTAGCGACCCTACGCGGACGGGTGGACAACCTCGAAGCCCGTACTGCTACTCTGGAGGCCACGCAATTTTCAACAACCACCAAGCTCTCTGTGGATGCCGTGATGGCCTTTCAAGCCGGTGGCAATACTCGCCAAGTCGTTGACCCCGTCTCTGGGAATACGTTCACTGGGGGCAGCTACAATCCGACGGTGATTAGCAAGGTGGAGATTAACCTCAATACCAGTTTTCGCGGTACGGATTTACTGACCACGACCCTCGAAGTGGGTAACAACGGGTTAGATACGTTTGGGGCAACGGGGATTGGTACCAGTGGTGCTATTGCGGGTGGCTCTGTGGATTATGCTGGGGTTGAATCAACCGTCAATCTCTTCCGTTTTTTCTACAGCTTCAAGCCCACAGAGGATTTAACGATTGGTGTTGGGCCGCAATTTTATCCCAGTGATATTGTGGATACCAATAGCTACGCCAACGATTCTTTCAGGGATTTTAGTTCCAATTTCTTTATCAACAACCCGCTGATTGTGCCCTACGCCGTCAATGATCCCGGTGGGGCGGGTGTCAGTATTGAATGGAATCCGGGAGGCGGATTCTTCACACTGCGCGGTGTTTATGTGGCCGCTGCAGCAGGAGCACCGACGGGTATCCCTACGGGAGGAGGTCTTTTTGGCGATCCCTATCAGGGAACCGTGGAACTGGAGTTTGCCCGTGCCTTTGGTGCCAATGAACGGAACAACTTTGCGGTGCGCCTGCAATATACCAATTCCTCAACCCTGAACATTTCCCAGAATGCCGGCGGTGTCAATGTGGAACTCACCCTCGGTAAGTTTGGCCTCTTTGGCCGCTATGCCTACTCCGATATGAAACTCTATGGCGATGGAGCAACGATTAATGGCTTGGGGCCCTTTACTGTGGATCCGGGGGTCTTTGTCCTTCCCGCTGGTGGCCAAGTGAAAACCACCGCGCAAACATGGATGGCGGGTTTGGCCTATCGGGACTTGTTGGCGGAAGGATCATTGCTAGCAGCGGCGGTGGGTCAGCCCTTTATTAACTCGTTGGCATCAGCATCCGGGATCAATGATGCTACCCAAACCAACTATGAACTCTTTTTCCGCTATCCCCTCAGCGACAATATCTCAATTACGCCTGTGTTTATGGCAATCACCAATGCCAACAATAGCGCCACCAATAGCCCCATTTTCCAAGGGTTGATCCGCACCACGTTTAGCTTCTAAACAAGACAGGCTCTAAAGGCTTGGCGCAGTTGGCTTTCATCAAGGTTGCGGCCAATAAAGATGAGTTCATTGCGCTGATGGCCAAGGGGGCGATCGAGGGGACGACCATCAAAGAGCATATGCACCCCCTGAAAAACAAAGGGCTGGGGCTGCTCCGCGAGGTGCAAAATCCCCTTCATGCGGAAAATATCGGGGCCTTGGGTTTGCAGCAACTGGCTCAGCCACGTTTGCAGCTTAGCGCCATCCAATTTGCCCTCAGCAACAATGGCCACAGAACCCACAGATTCATCGTGTTCATGGTGATCTTCGCCAAGAAAGTCTGGGTCGAGTTCGAGGGCCCGCTCAAGGTCAAAGCCCCCCACATCGAGGATGTGCTCCATGGGGATGGCGGCCTGCTGGGTGTAATACACTTTGGCCAAGGGGTTCATGGCATGAATGCGATCGCGCAACTGGGCGAGGTCTGCTTCGCTTACCAAGTCCGTTTTATTGAGCAAAATCACATCGGCAAAGGCAATTTGCTCTTGGGCTTCGTCCGCTTGCCAGTGGTAGTGAATGTGCTTGGCATCCACCACGGTAATCACGGCATCTAGGTGAGTTTGGCTGCGGATGTCCTCATCCATGAAGAAGGTTTGAATGACGGGTGCGGGATCGGCAAGCCCCGTGGTTTCAATAACAAGGTGATCAAACTTGTGCCGCCGCTTCATCAGGTTGCCAATAATGCGAATCAAGTCGCCGCGCACCGTACAGCAAATGCAGCCATTATTCATCTCGAAAATTTCTTCATCGGTATTGACCACCAGTTGATGATCAATGCCCACTTCGCCAAACTCGTTGACAATCACAGCGACCTTCTTGCCGTGTTCGTGGGTGAGAATGCGATTGAGGAGTGTGGTTTTACCGGCACCCAAGTAGCCAGTGAGCACTGTAACGGGAACGGTCATAGGCTGGACAACAGCTAGAGACTCTTTGAGCCTATCAAATATCCGTTACAGTCGTTGTGAAAAGGGCTGTAGGATAAAAAAATGCACAACTACGGAAAGTTTCAAGTCTATGCTGCATCCGCGTTTAGCCGCTGCCTTTGAGCAGCGTTCTGTTCTCAAGATTATTAGTGGCCTCAACAATTTTGATCGCGATCGCGTGCGGGCGGTGGTGACTGCTGCCGATCAGGGGGGTGCCACTTTTGTGGATATTGCTGCCGATCCTGAGCTGGTGCGCCTTGCCAAGGAACTAACGATGCTGCCCATCTGTGTGTCTGCGGTGGAGCCATTACAACTGCTGAATGCCGTTGCCGCTGGTGCCGATCTGGTGGAAATCGGCAACTACGATAGCTTCTATGCCCAGGGGCGGGTGTTTAGCGCTGAGGAAGTGCTGGTATTGACGCGCCAAACTCGCGAGTTGCTGCCCCAAATCATGCTGTCAGTAACCGTGCCCCACACGCTGCCTTTGGATCAACAGGTTGCCCTCGCTGAGGCCTTGGTGGCCGCTGGTGCCGACGTGATTCAAACCGAAGGGGGAACCAGTAGCCAACCCCACCACAGTGGCACGTTGGGTCTCATTGAAAAAGCAGCCCCGACATTGGCGGCAGCCTACGAAATTTCCCGCGCCGTTGCGGTGCCGGTGCTGTGTGCTTCGGGGCTTTCGACAGTGACGATTCCCTTGGCGATCGCTGCTGGGGCTGCGGGTGTCGGGGTCGGCTCTGCCGTCAACCAACTCAATAGTGAAGTGGCTATGGTGGCCAGTGTGCGTGCCCTCGCGGAAGCGGTCAAAGGTGCCATCGCCGTCCACCGCTAAGCCTGTGGTGATGCTCTCCCGATTGGCTGTGGCCTGTGCCAACCGTCTCTTTGAGACTGCCGGCGATCGGGAGCGTTTTTTAGAGGCTCTCACCACCCCCCCGCCCTACCCTGCCACGGTGCTGTGGTGTCGCGAGTCAGCGTCCCCCTTACCCTTTGAGCCGTTGCCGCCACTTTCTTGGCAGCCTCCTTGGGTGAGTCGCTTTGCCCCCGGCAGCCGTACCGGTCAACACCCTCTCCATGAGGCCGGGGCTTATTATTGCTTGGATAGCTCATCGGTGTTTGCGGCGGTTCCGCTGCTGACGCTGCCCCAAGAGCCATCCTTGGTGATTGATGTGTGTGCGGCGCCCGGCGGCAAGAGTCTCTTTGCGTGGCGATCGCTCCAACCCCGTTACCTCATCTGTAATGAAACCATTGGCAAACGGGTGGGGATGCTGATTAGCAATCTCAAACGCTGTCGAGTGCATCCAGTGGGCGTCACCGCTTGGGATAGTGAAGTGCTGGCTGCTGAGTTCCAAGGCGCTGCTGATGTGGTGATTGTGGATGCCCCCTGCTCCGGCCAATCCCTGCTGGCCAAGGGACAAAAAGCCGACGGGTGCTTTCATCCTCTGACGATTCGCCACAACCAACGGCGACAAAAGCGAATTCTGGCGGCAGCAACTGCCCTTGTGCGTCCGGGGGGATGGCTGCTCTATAGCACCTGCACCTTTAGTCAGGATGAAAATGAGGATGTGGCGGCTTGGCTGATGGCCAAGTTTCCGCAGTGGGTTCCTCAACCTGTGGCGGCGCTGGCGGCCTATCAATCCCATCTAGCAGCCTTTCCCTGCTATCGGCTGTGGCCCCACCAAGGGGAAGGGGCGGGAGCCTTTACAATTCTCTGGCAGCATCAGGGTAAGGGGGAATCAAACCCACTACCCGATTTAGGGGAACGTCGCGCCTTGGGCGATCGCTGGCGCTGGCAATCGAATTCCCAACCGGCATAGGTAATGGCAGCAAAGGCATTTTGATCTAAACACCTCCCGAAAATGCGACTACTGGCGATCGCTGCGCGTCCCATCAGGGTTACACCTAGAAGCTGCCCTTGGCGATTGATCACCACTTGACCCAAGCTCTGACCTTCGGAACTAAACTGCTGAATCTCCCACAGTTGAATCGGTTCTCTGAAGCGCTGCTGGGCTTGCCGCGCATTCCAACCGACGCGGGCAATGGGAACAGGTAGGGCAATCCACCACGGTTGACGGTAGTAATCAAGGGGCATGGGTTTCCGCTGCAAAATCTGGCGGGCGATCGCAAAGGCCTCAAAGTAGGTCAGGGAGGGCAAATGGTACCCCCGCTGCCAACCGCCACAGGCATAGACTTGGGGATGACTGGTGCGCCCTTGGGAATTGATCCGCAACCACCCTTGAGCATCTCGCTGCAGGCGGTGCAGGTTCAAAGGAGTTGGATCGGGGGCTTTGCGCCTTCCTAGGAGGGGAACCCCTAGACCGAGGCCACTCAGGGCAGCATGCAGGCGATCGTTGAACCACGCATCTTCTGTGGCCACAAGCGGCAGACCTTGTGCATCGGGATGCAAGGCTTTGCCAGACCAGTGGTGCCAACAGGCCAGCTCAATCCTGCTGAGGGTGTCCATATCCTGAGCATCCATTGCCGCAGGCGCATCAAGGAGGAAATAGCCTTGCGCATACAGGCGATCGCCCCCCACCTGAAAATGACAGCGGGGCTGCCAGACAAATTCCCCCGCCCCTGTGATCACATCGACCCCCACCAATTCCAAGACCCTAGGGGCATAGCGGCGCTGTCCGTGGCTGAGGTGGGCTTGAAAGTGCTGCCACTGCTGAGTGTCCAATTTTTGGGGGGGAAACTGCGACAGCCACCAGCGTTGCCACTGCCATTGCCAATGCACATCAGCGGCTGGGATTACTAGGCCAATCCGCCCCAAGGCCGCACACCGATAGGCAATGTCCAATGCCAAAGGACTCGCCGCCACAATCAGCAAATCATACTCAAAGCGCATAGGAAATTAAGATAGAAACGACGACACTGGCAGCCCCTATGAAGCCCATCCGCACGTTTAACGTTCGTCCTCACCTGCCGCAACGTTTGGAACCCCTGCGGGAACTGGCCTACAACCTCTACTGGACGTGGAACACGGAGGCGATCGCCCTCTTTCGCCGCCTCGACCCAGAACTGTGGGAGCAAACAAACCATAACCCTGTCGCCCTTTTGGGACGCATTCGCCAAGATCGCCTCTTGGATGCGGCGGCCGACAACGGCTTTTTGGCACAGATGGAGCGGGTGATCAGCCAATTTCAAGAATATGCCCAGCCTGTGCAGACGTGGTACCAGCAAACGCGCACGGACGCGCCTCCCGGCGAGTGTATTGCCTATTTTTCCCTTGAATTTGGCCTCACGGAGTGCCTGCCAATCTATTCGGGGGGCTTGGGGGTCTTGGCCGGAGATCACCTCAAATCCGCCAGTGACTTGGGACTGCCCTTGGTGGGGGTGGGGCTGCTCTATCAAAAGGGCTATTTTTCGCAGTACCTCAGTGCCGATGGCTGGCAGCAGGAACGCTATCCCAGCAACGATTTTTATACCCTGCCCCTCAAGCTGGTCACTACTGGCCAAGGTCAAGAGCATCGGATTCGAGTGGACTACCCCAATCGAGAAGTCCAAGCACGGGTTTGGCAAGTTCAGGTGGGTCGGGTTCCCCTTTATCTTTTAGACACAAACCTGCCAGAAAACAGTACCTACGATCAGCAGATCACCGACTACCTCTACGGTGGGGACATGGACATGCGCATCCATCAAGAGATGTTGCTGGGCATTGGTGGCGTGCGTCTGCTCCACAGCTTGGGGTTGCGACCAACGGTTTATCACATGAATGAGGGGCACTCCGCCTTTTTATCCCTAGAGCGCATTCGCCAACTGATCACCGAAGAGCAGCTTACCTACGATGAAGCCTTGCAGGTGGTCAAGGCCAGCCAGTTGTTTACCACCCATACCCCCGTGCCTGCGGGGATTGATCTGTTTCCTGCCGATAAGGTGACGTACTATGTCGGCCACTATGCGGAGGCCTTTAACCTCTCACAGCAGGAGTTTCTCTCCTTGGGTCGTGTCAATCCGGGGGCTTTTCAAGAACCCTTTAGTATGGCGAACCTAGCCATTCATACCGCCAGTTTTGTCAATGGGGTGAGCGCGCTCCACGGTGAAGTCTCCCGCCAGATGTTCCAAGGTCTGTGGCCCAATCTGCCGCCGACGGAGGTGCCGATTACCTCGATTACCAATGGCGTCCATGCTCGCAGTCGCGTTTCTGAACCATTGCAATACCTGCTGGATATTTACCTTGGGCCGCAGTGGTCTGATGCGCCCTTGGCGGATCCCCTCTGGTCGCGGGTCAGCAGTATTCCCGATGAGGAGTTGTGGCGTATCCATGAGATTTGCCGCTATCAGTTGGTGATGTTTGTGCGATCGCGCCTACAACGGATGCTTGAAGAGCAGGGCGCCTCTAGTGCTGAATTGACGCAAGCGGCAGAAGTGCTGGATCCGACCGCCTTGACCATTGGCTTTGCCCGTCGCTTTGCTACCTATAAACGCGCCACTCTCTTTTTGCGGGATGTGGAACGGCTGCGGCGAATTTTATTGGGATCCATACCGGTGAAAACGGGAGCAAAGCAGCGGCGGCCGATTGTCCAGTTTGTGATTGCGGGGAAGGCGCACCCCAAGGACAACCCCGGCAAAGAACTGATTCAGGAAATTATTCACTTTACGCGCCAAGAGGGCATGGCCAACCACATTGCCTTTATCCCGGATTACGATATGCACGTGGCAAAAATGATGGTGGCAGGCTGTGATGTTTGGCTGAATACCCCTTTGCGGCCTCAGGAGGCCTCCGGCACCAGTGGCATGAAAGCGGCTATGAATGGGCTACCGAATTTAAGTACATTGGACGGTTGGTGGGACGAGGCAGACTATGTGAAAACGGGTTGGGCGATTGGCCACGGCGAAACCTATGACGATCGCCACTATCAAGATCTGGTGGAAGCCAATGCGCTCTATGAACGGTTGGAGCGGGATGTCATTCCCCTCTTTTACGATCGCGATGAAAATGGTGTGCCGCGCGGCTGGGTGCAAAAGATGAAAGCCGCCCTCTCTTTGAATACGCCCCAGTTCAATACCGCCCGCATGGTGCGTGAGTATGCCCATCGCGGCTATTTCCCTGCTAGCGATCGCTCCTTTATCCTCAAGGAAAATAACTATGCCGCAGCCAAGGAACTGGCTCGCTGGAAAGCCCACATTTTTGAACATTGGTACTCGATTCAGATTATCGGGGTTGAAACCTCGGCTGAGCACAACCTCGAGGTTAACGAACTTGTGGAAGTCAAAGCCGTGATTGCCCTCGGTGCCCTATTGCCAAGCGATGTGCAGGTGATTTTGTTCCAAGGGCGGGTGAATGAGGCCGGCACCCTAGAGGAGGCCTGTCCTACCCTGATGACGTTTGTGGGTACCACCCCTGAAGGCCATAGCCTTTACACCGCTGAGATGAGCTACGACACGAGTGGCCACCAAGGCATTGCCCTCCAACTGCTACCGCGCCACGCCTATTTGAGTCATCCCTATGAAATGGGACTGGTTTTGTGGGCTTAGGAGAGAATCAGGTTGCGATTAACGGATCAGCAAGTGCAGCAAATTTGCCAGACGGTGGCGGCGCTGGTAGGTACCGAAGCCGAAGTGTGGTTGTTTGGTTCGCGGGTGAACGATGACCTAAAGGGCGGCGATGTGGATTTATTGATCCGGCTGTCTCACCCCGTTGAGAATCCTGCCCTTGTCAGTGCTCGACTCAGTGCCAAAATCAGCCGCGCCATGGCAGGTCGTAAAGTGGACATTCTCCTCTGGGCACCCAATCTCCAGCGGCAGCCGATTCACGATTGGGCCCAACAAACGGGAGTTCGCCTTCAATGTTGAGTCCTCAACTTCAGGAACGGCTACATCGCCTTTGCGAATTGGTGGAGCGAGAAGTGGCACACCTACGGGTGACGGATCAACGCCTCTTTCAGGAGCCATTTACGGCACGGCGGGCAGCACAATTGGAGGAGGATATTGACCTAGCGGAGCGGGTGGATGCTTTTTTGGCACGCTTTGGCCGCCTTCAAGATACCCTAGGGAGCAAGCTATTGCCCGCCTATCTGAGTGCCTTTGGCGAACCAGTGGCGACTTTCTTGGAAAACCTTGACCGTGCTGAACGGCTCGGCCTTGTGTCCGATGCAGATGCTTGGTTTACTATGCGGCAACTGCGCAATCAAATGGTTCACGATTACATTCGAGATGCAGCCATCTTAGCCACGAGTTTGCAAGCTGCCCACGAGTTTGTTCCTGTCCTGATTGAAACTGCAACTCGGTTTTGCCAACGAATAAAGCACAAATCGTCCGGCAACTCCTAGCTTTTCATCTTTATTTCATGTGCCTTTGCCAAAATCAGCCTTAGTAACACACTGTGGTAATGCTGAATCGAATTCTTTGGTGGTCAATTGTCCAACGTTGGTTGGTGGTGCTCGGGGCGATCGCCCTGACGATTTTCGGTATTTTTCAACTGCGGCAAATGCCCCTTGATGTACTGCCAGAGTTTGCGCCCCCCCAAGTGGAAATTCAAACGGAGGCACCGGGCCTAGCACCAGAGGAAGTGGAATCGCTGATTACGCTGCCCATTGAAAGTGTCGTCAATGGTACGGCAGGGGTCGAAACTGTGCGCTCTGCATCGTCTCTTGGCTTATCTGTTGTCAAGGTAGTTTTTAGTTGGCAAACGAATATCTATCAAGCACGGCAACTGATTACCGAGCGGTTGCAGGAGGTGCGCGATCGCCTACCACCTAATGCCTCACCCCAAATTTCACCGATTACCTCCCCCATTGCCACGATTTTGATGTATGCCCTCCGATCGCCTCGCCGCACAACAGGTCTCTTTGCAGGACGTGGTGGCGGGGGTGAGTGGCGCCAATGAAAATGCAGCGGGTGGGGTCATTGTCACTCCCGATCAGGAGTTAATTGTGCGGGGCATTGGTCGGGCAACATCAGTCGCTGATTTAGCGGTGGCGTTGGTGGCGCACCGCAATGGCCAACCAATTCGCGTGCAGGATGTGGCAACAGTCACGAAAGGGCCTGCCTTAGCGCGGGGAGATGGCAGTGTTAATGGACAGCGAGCAATTATGCTTATATTGACTTCTATATCCAAGAGGGGGAAGACCATATTCCCGTGGGTACTGCTACCGTTACTGCTGATATTGAAACGCCAACGGGCGATCGGGTCACTCTACCGATGACCTATACCCCTGAGGACAAACACTACACCGCACGGCTAGCCAATCCCGTGACAGGAGACTATGGTATTGTTCTCCTTAGACCCATCAATGGTCAACCCATTAACAGTCGTTTTCGCTTTCGTTATGAACCCAATCAGGGAGGAAGACAAGAATGATGCTACCACGCTTTATCCAACCCACCCTCTTGGGACTGGCCATGCTCTTGAGTGGGGCGATCGCCACCCTTGGGATTGCCCAGCAACGGCAAATGCCTATGCTTCATGACCACCATCACCTGCACCACAGTCCCAACCCTGAGCACGCAGACGGCTCTGCTACGACCCATATGGAACTGCTGAATGCGCCCGCACCTACGCCTCAACAACCAACCACCTTTACGTTGGCGATTCGCACCCACACTGGTGAAGCAGTGACGCAGTTTGAGCGTTTTCAAGAGGCGCTAATGCACCTGATCATCGTCAGTGATGATTTTCAAGTGTTTCAGCACCTGCATCCCCGCTATCTGGGTGAAGGTCAGTTTCAAGTCACAACCACATTGCCCCAGGGGGGAGGCTACACCCTCATTGCTGATTATAAACCCGCTGGCGCTGACGAAACGGTGGCGATGATCCCGATCGCGGCTGAAGGAACGCCGCCCGCATCGAGTACGCCAACCGCTCAAACCACCCAAGTGATTGGCACAACGGCAGTCGAACTAAAACTCCCTCAACCCCTCAAGGCTGGATCAGCGGTGGAAGTGGCCTTTCGCCTACGGGATGCTGCCACCCAGCAACCCCTTAGGGATCTGCGCCCCTACCTTGGCGAAGCAGGGCATCTGGTGATTTTGCGAGACACGACTCCCCTCGAACCTGCTGATTATCTCCATGCCCATGCCGTGGATCATCAACCTAAGGAGGTGATCCGTTTTATGACCCAGTTTCCTGTGCCCGGACGTTACAAGCTCTGGGGACAGTTCCAGCGGGGTGAGCAAATTGTTACTGCTCCCTTTTGGGTGACGGTGAATTAGGGGATTGCACGGATGAAGGTGTTGCTGCTTGAAGATGAACCGGATTTAGGAGCCGCCATTCAGCGGGTGTTGCAACGGGAAGGCTATGTGATGGACTGGGCGCAGGAGGGGGAACTGGTTTGGGCCTACGTTGAGCAGTTGCAGGTGGACTACAGTGTTGCGATTTTGGATTGGATGGTCCCTCGGCTGTCGGGGTTCGAGGTTTGTCAGCGACTGCGTATCCACCACTACACGGTGCCCATTTTGTTGCTGACGGCACGGGATGGCCTCAGCGATCGCGTTCAGGGATTAGATGCGGGGGCAGATGACTATTTGATTAAGCCCTTTGCAATGGCTGAGTTGCTGGCGCGGCTGCGGGCTTTACTGCGGCGATCGCCCCAATTCCAACCCCAGCAATTGTGTCAAGGGGCATTAACGTTAGACTATGGTACCTTCACCCTGAGAAATAGGGCGGGTACTGAGGTGCAGTTAACCGCTAAGGAATTCCAGACCTTGGAATACCTCATGAAACGCCCCCAGCGGATTCTCAGTAGCGACCAACTGATGATGCAGCTTTGGGAAGTGGGCAGTGAACCCAGTAGTAATGTAGTGGCAGCACAAATTCGCCTGCTGCGCCGCAAACTCGCCCTCCTTGGTCAAGAGCACTGCATTGAAACCGTCCATGGGTTAGGCTATCGCTTTGTTGTCGATCATGGTTGATCATAAGCTCTTCCGCCACAGCCGCAGTCGTCTTGCCCTCTGGTATGCCCTCACCATGAGCGCTATTCTCAACGGTTGCTTACCTTACAGAAGCACAGCGAGCACAGGTGGCTGTGGGTCAAGCTGTAAATATCACTGTTGCAGGACTTCCCAATCGTGTTTTCCGCAGTCGTATTGAACTCATTGATAGTGTCGTTGATCCCGCCACGCAGCGAGTTGCGGTACGCGCCAGCTTGGCTAATTCCAGCCAAGAACTCAAACCTGGTAGCTTTGCGACTGTCCAAATTTTTGACGATCGCCAAACCCGCAATGCCGTGATGATTCCCCAGTCCGCGATCGTGGAGCCAGTCGATCAGCCCCCCCTTGTGTTTGTGCAGAATGGTACTGCCTTTGAAGCTGTCGAAGTGACCCTTGGCCAGCGAGTTGGCGATCAGGTAGAAGTAATTAGCGGTCTTTATGGGGGCGATCGTATTGTTACCCAAGGTACGATGCAACTCTATGCCCAATCTCTGCGGGGGGATACCTCAACCGCTACTTCAGACACAAAACCGGAAACAGACTCTCCACCGTGGATTTGGTTGGGGGCGGCTGTTGGGGCGATCGCTCTATTTGGGGCAGGTCTGGGTTGGCAAGCCTATCGAACACAGCGGCTGAATTCCGCAGCTCATACCGAACCCTCTCAATCTTTTACCCCCACGAAGGTCAACCCTTAGAAATCGCAAAATGCCACTCGATCTTCTCCATTCTGAGGGGTTTGTGCGTCACGAGGACAGGGTGTCTGCCAAACTAGGCAAGATATTAGTTAGAGCTTTGAACACCTTGAACAGGCAGATAGTGATGCGATCGCCCCCCCCAAAAACGGTTGTTGATCTCCCCACCGTCACCCTCACCCTCGAAAGTCAGGGGAAAATGTTGACCTATTCCCTGACCCAACCGGAGCATCGCCTCGGACGCGATTACCAATGGGCGGATTTAGTAGTGCCCGATGAGCCACTGTGGTCAGTGATTTCCAGCCGCCATGCCGTTTTTCAGCAACAGGGGGCAACCTACTACCTCTGGGATGGCGATGGCCATCAACGCCGCAGTACCAATGGCACCTTCTACAACCGACGCCGCATCGGCATTGAAGAGGGCTTTGCCCTTGGGGAAACCCTACGCTTAGAAATTGGCCAAGACCCGAAAAACAAAGTGCAATTGCTGGTGCAGATCCAGTTTTCAGGCACGGCCAGTGCACCGCCTTTGCCGCAGCAGCGCCGCCTTGTCCTCAAAACCCTCAAAGAATGGCCGCTGACTTTAGGGCGCGAAGCCAGCAACAGCTATCAGCATTGGCAACTGGATGCCCCCACGGTGTCTTTGCGCCACGCCAGTATTGATCGCACCAGTGCCGGCCTCTACGTCCTACGGGATTTGGGCAGCAGCAACGGCACCTATGTCAACGCCAAACTCCTCAAAGACCCCTACACGCTGCGCAACGGGGATCAGATTCGCATTGGGCCTTTTGTCCTGCTCTACCGCCACGAGACCCTAGAGATTACGGATCAGGGCAGTCACATTCGCATTGATGCTTGGGGATTGGAACGACGGGTGAAAACCCCAGCGGGCGATCGCTCCCTCTTGCAAGAGGTCTCCTTTGTGGCGGAGCCGACGCAGCTTGTGGGTATTGTCGGTGGCAGTGGTACGGGGAAATCCACCCTCTTGAAAGTGTTGATGGGGCTGGCTCCCCTTCAGGCAGGACAGGTGCTACTCAATGGTCTCGATCTGCATCGCAATCTTGCCACCTACCGTCACCAAATTGGTTATGTACCCCAAGATGATATTGTCCACGCCCGCCTCACGGTGGCCGAAGTTCTGAACTATGCGGCGCAACTGCGCTTACCAGCGGATACCGATGCCCAAAACCGCAAAGCCGCCATTCAGCGAGTTCTTGAACAGGTGCAGTTAACGGGAACTGAAGATCAACTGGTGGCGAGTCTCAGTGGCGGTCAGCGCAAGCGGGTGAGTATTGCCGTTGAGCTATTGGCCAACCCCAAGCTCTTTTTCCTTGACGAACCCACCTCGGGTCTGGATCCGGGGCTAGACTTTTTGTTGATGCAGTTGCTGCGGCAATTGGCAGATGAAGAACGCACGATTGTCTTGGTGACCCATGCTACGAGTCATGTGCATTTGTGCGATCGCCTGCTGGTTCTAGGCTCTGGTGGGCGTCTTTGCTATTTTGGCCCCGGCGATCAGGCTCGGCAATTCTTTAGTCCTGATCGCCCCCTGAATTCCGTGGCTGAAATCTATGCCCTCTTGACTCCCGAAAATAGTGCTGAATGGAGTCAAAAATTTCGCCAATCCACGGACTATCAACGCTACCTTGCCAGCCACCTCAGCATGGGGCACCACTATGAGAGCACCAGTGTTTTGGGGGGCGAAAACCGTGCCAGTGCCGAATCCCCTCCCCAACAGCCAGCACCCCCTCACCTCTATCAATGGCGGGTGTTGTGTCAACGCCAGTGGCAACTCCTGTGGCGCGATCGCCTCAGCCTTGTCTTGAATCTGATCAGCGTCCCCATTGCCCTGCTGCTCACCCGCTTTGCTATTGATCGCTCCCCCTTTGTCCCCCAAGATCCCCCCGGCCTGCTGCAAGCGGCTCAAACCCTGCGCATTCTCTTTGTCTTTACCTGTGCCTGTCTTTGGGTGGGACTCTCCGGCTGGGCGCAAGCCTTGATTACAGAGGTGGCCATCTACCGCCGCGAACGTCTTGCCAATCTCAGTCTCTGGGCTTACATGGCAGCTAAACTCACCCTTGGTAAGGGGATGGCTTTGGTACAAACACTGCTCATTACCCTTGTGGCACTGTTGGCCTTTGGTCTGCCGCAGGGTGCCCTCCTCCCTTGGCCGGTGGGGTTTGGCATCACCACCTTCCTGACGCTGGTGGCCAGTCTCTGTCTGGGACTTTTGATCTCCGCTGCCGTGAGTAATAGCGATCAAGCGAGCAAGATTTTACCGCCATTGCTCCTGCCGCAAATTATCTTTGCCGGTGTCCTCTTTAAGCTCACGGGAATTGCAAGGGCACTCTCTTGGCTGACGATTGGCCGTTGGACAATGGGTGCCTATGGTGCCTTGATTGACGTGAATGGCATGGTACCGCCGCCCCTTGATTTTGGCCTGTTTGAACCACCGCCTCAGCCCTTTGATCCGACACCTGTCTATGCTCCCACTTGGGGTAATCTGCTGCTAAATTGGGGACTGCTGATCCTCCACAGCCTCATTTACACGGGCGTGGCCACCTATTTGCAATGGCGCAAAGCGCCACCTTAAGGCCATCGGGGGTTTACCTTCCAACCAGAGGCAACCGCATATTTACTCATTACAATTGTGCATATTTACTTATTGCAATTATGGCTGTCCTGCGAGATGATCTAGCAAATAACCGAAAATTGTTCCTATTGAACACAGACTGCTGCCGCACCCATGGAGAGCGATGTTGTTTCCCTGTATGGGCGCGATTATATCCCCATTGTCGCCCCGCCCCTGCCGGCTACTAAAATTCGAACTCACCCGAAAACTGTTCCTGTCCTTAAGGACAACGATGTGCTGCTCATTTGTGATGAATTGGGCAATATCTGCAATGATGAGCAGCAAACGGCTATTACAGGTTTATTTTGTCAGGATACCCGCTTCCTCAGTCAAGCGGAGTTGCGCGTGGGGGGCGATCGCCCGATTCTGCTGAGTTTTCATTGTACGGGTAGCCATGCGCTCAAGGTGGTGTGCACTAATTCCAAGCAACCTTCTCTGCCCGCGGAGGCCTTAGCAATTGAACGATTCCTAGTGGTGCGGGGTGCCCTCTTTGAAACGATTCTCATCACCAATCATCAGGCGCAGCCGGCCAGCGTGGAGATTAGTTTAACCTTTGCGGCAGACTTTCAAGATTTATTTGAAATTCGCCAATACGGCGGTGGTCGCCCACAGCGGGGAAAAACGCTGCAACCCGTCAGTTGTGAATTGCGCCACACCAAAGGACGCGCCGATCTCTGCTTTGCCTACCAAGGCCTTGATGGTGCCCTCATGGAGACCCAAGTGCAGTTCTTGGGCACCCCCCCCGACCGTCTTGATGACACCACCGCCACATGGCACCTCAAGCTAGAACCCCAAGGCTACCACAGCATTCACTATTGCGTCCGTCCCTTTACCAATGGGGCACCCACCGCCCATGTCCCTGTGCCTTCATCCCTAGCGGCTGCCGATCGAGCGGCGCAACAGGAACGGCAACAATGGTGGTCAGACTGCACGGAAATTGTCACCTCAAATCCGCAGTGGAATCGCATCCTACGGCGGGGGATGGCGGATCTCTATATGCTCTTGCAGTCCTTTGGCCATGGCAAGGTTTTGACTGCGGGGATTCCTTGGTTTGCGACGCTCTTTGGCCGTGACTCGATCATCTCGGCGATACAGACGCTGATCCTCAATCCAGCGATCGCCCGTGATACCCTGCGTACCCTTGCCCATTACCAAGGGAAACAGGTCTGTCCTGAGCGCGATGAGCAGCCGGGGAAAATTCTCCATGAACTGCGCTTTGGCGAGATGGCGCGCAACCGCGAGATTCCCCATACCCCCTACTATGGTACGGTGGATGCCACCCCCCTGTGGCTGATGCTCTATGCCGACTACTACGCATGGACGGGCGATCGCACCACGGTCGAGGCGCTCTGGCCCCATGCCCTTGCGGCAATGAACTGGGTGGATCAACAAATGGCCGCCACGGGCTACCTCACCTACGATCGCCAAGCAGCCAAGGGCATTGACAACCAAGGCTGGAAAGATTCTGGCAATTGTATCGTCAACCGTCGCGGTCAACTGGCTCACAGTCCCATTGCCCTCTGTGAAGTCCAAGGCTACGTCTATGCCGCCAAAACCCGTCTGAGTGCCCTTGCTCGAGACTTTGGCTATGGCGAGTGGGGCGATCGCTGGCAAAACGAAGCCGCTGCCCTCAAAGACCGCTTCAACCGTGACTTTTGGCTGGAATCAGAGGGTTTTTATGCCCTTGCCCTCGATGGCGACGGTCAGCCGGTGGATAGCCTCACCTCTAATGCGGGGCAGTGCTTGATGACGGGCATTTGCGACCCCGAGAAAGCACAGCGGATAGGGCAACGCCTGCGGCTGCCGGATCTATTCAATGGTTGGGGCATTCGCACCCTCAGCAGCACCTCCCCTGCCTACAATCCCATTGGCTATCACTTGGGGTCGGTCTGGCCCCACGATACGGGTCTGATTGCCTTGGGGCTGCGCGCCATTGGTGATAGTGACTTTGCCCTGACCTTAGTGGATACCCTTTTTGATATGGCCTGTCGGCAGCCAGATTTGCGCCCACCAGAACTTTTCTGTGGCTTCGATCGCCAGACCTATCCCCAACCGGTGCAATATCCCGTAGCCTGCTCTCCCCAAGCTTGGGCAACGGGCAGTCTGTTTCAATTCATTCAGATCATGGCTTGGCCGCTGGTGGATGTGCCCCAAGGCAAGTTTTTGGTGCATCAGCCCCTGTTGCCCAACAGTATCGAGGAACTCCACCTCCGTAATTTGCGGGTTGGTGACAGTCGCTTTCATCTGCGGCTCTGGCGCACCGGCGAGAAGGGCTGTGACTGGGAAGTGCACTCAGCGTAACGAAGCGTAACTAGGGGCGATCGCCCTCGCTAGAGTAGAGGTGGCTCAGTTCCCAACCTCTGTAGCGCGAGTAACAGCATGACACGAACCACCGCCTACGATATTTGGCGCGCCGGTCATCAGCCCCTGCGTCCCCTCTTTGCCCCCAAAAGTGTTGCTGTCATCGGTGCCAGTGAAAAAGAAGGCAGTGTTGGCCGCACCCTTCTCTGGAATCTGATTCAAACCCCCTTTGGCGGAACGGTTTTTCCCGTCAACCCGCGCCGCAGTTCGGTGTTGGGCATCAAGGCCTATGCCAGTGTGACCGCGATTCCCGAAGCGGTTGATCTCGCAGTCATTGCCACCCCTGCGGCTACAGTACCAGCGGTGGTTGCCGAGTGTGCAGCAGCGGGTGTGAAGGGGGCAATTATTGTCTCGGCGGGATTTCGGGAAGTGGGGGCGGCGGGTCTTGCCCTCGAAGAAGAGATTTTAGCCATCGCCCGTCAGGCGCGGATGCGCATTATTGGTCCCAATTGTCTGGGGGTAATGTGTCCGCCCACGGGGCTGAATGCTACCTTTGCCGCGACAATGGCGCGATCGGGTCATGTCGGCTTTCTCAGTCAAAGTGGCGCCCTGTGCACCTCAATTTTGGACTGGAGTTTGCAGGAAAATGTCGGCTTTAGTGCCTTTGTGTCCATTGGCACGATGCTGGATGTGGGCTGGGGCGACCTCATTTACTACCTAGGCGATGATCCGCAAACCCGCTGCATTGTTATTTACATGGAATCTCTGGGGGATGCGCGATCGTTCCTCTCCGCCGCGCGGGAAGTGGCCTATGTCAAGCCGATTATTGTCATCAAAGCAGGACGCACTGCCGCCGCCGCTCAGGCCGCCGCTTCCCATACCGGGGCATTGATGGGATCCGATGCAGTGGTGGATGCGGCCCTAGAACGCTGTGGGGTGCTGCGGGTGGAAACCATTGAAGATTTGTTTGACATGGCCGAAGTCTTGGACAAGCAATCGCGCCCCAAAGGCCCCCATCTGACGATTCTCACCAATGCCGGTGGACCTGGGGTCTTGGCCACTGATGCCCTGATTCGGGCGGGTGGTAAACTCAGTCCCCTCTCTGGGGATACCCTACAGGCACTGAATCAAGTGCTCCCCCCCGCTTGGAGCCACGGTAACCCCGTGGATATTTTGGGGGATGCCACTGCGGATCGCTACCTCAAGGCACTGCAACACTGTGAAACCGATGCCAACAGTGATGGCCTACTGGTGGTGCTGACGCCCCAAGCTATGACGGATCCGCTGGCGATCGCCCAAGATCTCGCTACCTATGCCAAAAACCGTCCCAGTGGTGCCAAGCCGATTCTGGCCAGTTGGATGGGGGGCACAACGGTCAAAGGGGGAGAAGCGATTCTCAATCAGGCGGGCATTCCCACCTATGCCTATGCCGATACCGCTGCCCGCATCTTTAGTTATATGTGGCGCTATAGCGATCACTTGCAGGCGCTTTACCAAACCCCCTCGCTGCCCCTAACCACCACCCCCCCGGATCGGGATGCTGTCAGTCAACTCTTTGAGCACGTGCGCAGTGAGGGGCGCACCCTATTGACGGAGTGGGAAGCCAAGGCGGTTCTTGCTGCCTACGGCCTACCGGTGGTGGAAACCTGTATTGCCCGCAGTGAAGCAGAGGCAGTGGCTGCTGCCGATCGCCTAGGGTATCCCGTAGTTCTCAAGCTCTATTCGCCCACAATTACCCACAAAACCGATGTCGGGGGTGTTGCCCTCAATCTTCCCGATGCCGCTGCGGTCATTACCGCCTACCAACAGATTGAGAAAAATGTCACCACTGCTGCTGGCGCGGGTCATTTTGCTGGTGTCACCGTGCAGCCGATGATCCCATGGAAGGGGTTTGAACTCATTTTGGGCAGTTCCACCGATGCTCAGTTTGGGCCGGTGATTCTCTTTGGTACGGGGGGACAGTTGGTGGAAGTCCTCGAAGACACCGCGATCGCCCTTCCCCCCCTGAACACCACCTTGGCACGCCGTCTGATTCAGCAAACGAAAATCTCCCGTGCCTTTGCCGGCGTGCGGGGCTGGCCAGCCGTCAACCTTGCCCTATTAGAAGATCTGCTGGTGCGCTTTAGCCTGCTGGTGGTGGAGCAGCCGTGGATTAAGGAAATTGACATCAATCCCCTGCTGGTGGCACCCCCGGATCGCCTGATGGCCTTGGATGCCCGCATTCTGCTCCACAAAGAGGAAAGCACCTTTGTCAAGCCTGCGATTCGTCCCTATCCCACCCAATACGTGAGTCCTTGGCAGTTGCGCGATGGTACCCCAGTGCTGATTCGACCGATTCGGCCAGAGGATGAACCCCTAATGCGGCAGTACCATGCGACCCTCTCGGAGCAGAGTGTCTATTTGCGCTATTTCCACCTGATGAAGTTGTCGCAGCGGGTTGCCCACGATCGCCTAGTGCGCATCTGTTTTGTGGACTACGATCGCGAGATGGCTCTGGTGGTGGAGCATCAAGGCGCCAGTGAACCGCAAATTATTGGTGCGGCTCGCCTCAGTAAGGATCACTTTAGCAATACAGCCGAGTTTTCGATGTTGATTAGCGATCGCTGGCAGCGGCAAGGCCTTGGTACTGAATTACTACGCCGCTTGATTCAAATTGGCCGCGATGAGGGTCTCAGTGCCATCCACGCCTATGTTCTCAAGGATAACGAGGGAATGATTCGTATTTGCCGCAAATTGAACTTTGAGTTTGCTGCGGGTGACGACCCCAGTGTTTGGTTGGTGCAGCTTGCCCTCTAGGGGATACAAAGCATAGAACCCTAGGATCATTGGTGTAGGACAATAGGTTCCGTTGAGTCGATTAGAGGAAGCGTGAACAACGTAACCAAGATTGGGGTGATTGGTGGCGGTCAGTTGGCTTGGATGTTGGGGCTGGCGGCCAAGGAAATGGGACTCTCGCTGTGGGTACAAACGCCTGCGGCAACGGATCCAGCCGTCGCGGTTGCTGAGGGGGTCTGCTATGGGGCGATCGCCGATGTGGCAACGACAGCACACCTAGCTAAGCAGGTTGATGTGATGACCTTTGAGAATGAGTTTGTCGATCTCGAGGGGTTGCAGCGCCTTGAACAGCAGGGGGTTTGTTTTTATCCCCGCCTTGCTTCCCTAGCCCCCCTTTTGGACAAGTACCAGCAGCGCCACTTTTTGCAACAACTGGGGATTCCTGTACCGGCCTTTGGCTATTTGGGCGATCGCCCCCCCACCTTGCCCTGTGTGATTAAGACCTGTCGCCACGGCTATGACGGCCAAGGAACATTTGTCATCTCCGATGAGCAGGCATGGCAGCAGTTTCAGCAGCGTTGGCCAGAAATTCCGCCCCAAGGGTTTTTGGTGGAAGCCTTTGTGCCCTATGTCAAAGAACTGGCGATCATGGCGGCGCGATCGCCCCAAGGGGAGATTGCCCTTTATCCCGTGGTGGAGACGCAGCAGGTGGCTGCCATCTGTCGCTGGGTGATTGCCCCTGCCCCGGTTGACCCCCAAGTGAGTGAGCAAATTCAGCAGATTGCCCGCCAAATCCTAACGGCACTTGATGCTGTGGGTATTTTTGGCATTGAGTTTTTCCTCACAGCCACGGGTGAGGTACTCGTGAATGAAATTGCGCCCCGCACCCACAATTCTGGGCATTACACCATTGATGCCTGCATCACGAGTCAATTTCAGCAGCACTTGCGCGCCATTAGTGGCCAGTCCTTGGGCAGTCCCGCCATGCAGGTACCGGCAGCGGTGATGGTAAATCTCTTGGGCTTAGCCGAACCGCAGGTTGACTATGGGGCAAAATGTCAGGCCTTGGCGGCTCTCCCCCACGCGAACCTTCACTGGTATGGTAAAAGTCAAACCTACGCGGGCCGCAAGTTGGGTCATCTTACAGTGCTGTTGGCAGAACCAGCGGCAGCCCTACCCATGATCCAGCACATTGAAGCCCTCTGGTATAGTACGCCTGTTGCTGTGTGACCGTTCCTGCTAATGCGTTCTCACTCCTTTCCTCAGCCCCTTGATCGCGCTGCTTTGAGTGTGTTCCTTGTGGCGCTGGTGCTGACCCTTTTGCTGTTGTGGGGGGGCGATCGCACCCAAGCCCAAGTGCGGGACTTTACATGGCAAAACCGCGATGTGGGGTCTGACGATCGCGCCTTTATCCTCGCCTTTAATCGGCTGATGGATTGGTCATCGGTGGCGGAGCATCTCAAGATTGAGCCACCCCTTGAGGGCAAGGCCAGTTGGTCGGGGCGTCGTTTTGCCTACACGCTGACGCAGCCGATTCCCTACGGTCAAACCTTCAAAGTCTCCCTCGAGGATGCCGTTTCTGTGCCCCAAGGGAAACCGATCAAACCCTTTCAGGGACAGTTTCGCAGTCGCGATCGCGTGCTGGTCTATCTTGGCTCCGGGGTCGAAGAGGGGCGCCTCATCCTCTATAACCTAACGCTGCAACAGAAGACCTTCCTCAGTCCCCCCAATCTACGGGTGTTTGACTTTCAGCCCTATCCTGCTGGCGATCGCATTCTCTTTAGTGCCGGCGAGCGCGGCGAGCAAATGGGCTTTGACCCCCAACTGTACACCGTGACTACCGGGCTATACTTCAATGCCCCTGAAACCCCCCGCCGGCAACCTCGACCCGTGGGCGAAATTTCCCTAATCCTTGACAATAGCGAGTATCAAAACCTGCGCTTTCAGTTGGCCAATGACGGCAGCAAAATTGTGGTTCAGCGGGTAAATCGTCTCCAGCCTGCGGATAGCTCCCTGTGGCTCCTCGATGAAAATTTTCAGCCTCGGCGGCTCAACCAAGCGGCGGCCGGTGATTTTCGCATTGCCCCCGACAACCAGCATTTAATCATTGCCCAAGGGCAGGGGTTAGCGATTGTGCCCCTAGAAGCCGGCAATGGTGAGAGTGACTTTGACTTTTTGCCCCAGTATGGCATGGTGCTGGACTTTAGCCGCGATGGCCGGCAAGTGGCAGCGGTGAAGTTTAACCCCAATTTCTCGCGATCGCTCTATGTGGTGGACATCTTTGGCGAGCATAGAGAACTGCTAACCATCAATGGCTCAATCATTGCTGGTCAATTTGACCCCAAGGGGGAATTTCTCTATGCCATCCTCACCCGCATTGAAGGGGAAGGCCATTACCGCGAAGTTCCCTATCTTGCCCTCTTTGATCTGAAAACCAAGGAACTGTTCAAGCTCAAGGATTTTGACCCGCAGCAGGAACTCTACCTCAGTTTGGCACCCGATGGCCGTACATTGGCCGTTGACTCTGTTGAGGGACGGGAAATGCCCGATGTGGTGGATAATAGCGATCTCTATAGCGAGACTGCCCCCGTCAACCCCAGTCCCAGTGATCTGGCAGAACTGCCCACTGACCCCCAAGCACCCCCCCCGCCACCGCGTCAACTGCCCCCTCAACAGCATCAAATTTGGCTTTTCCCCCTAGAATTAAATCAAGATAAAATTGTCGTTGGGATGCCAGAACCTTTGGCACCCGGCTTGCACGCACGGTGGTTACCCTAACAATGGCAGCAGGAACGGGTCGGGTTGTCCTGAATCACTCTACCCATATTGAAGGCTTGATTCCCGTCTTGGAAAAATTGGCCAAAGTGGCGGGGATTAGTACCCTCACGCCCGGTGTCATTGCCCCTGTCAAAGGGAAATCCCCCCATCTACACCTACGGGTTTCGGTGCCCATCAAAGGTGGGTTTAAGGTGATTGCGCGGCGAGGCAAAACGGTGCAGGAGGTGTTTGTCATTACCCAACTGAGTGAAGCAGAACTCAAGGCTGCTATTGATGCCGTGCTGGCTTCCAAATGATCCATGCTCAAATCCATTGGCCAAGGCTTAGGGAATGAAACGAGCCGCCTGATTTTGCGACGCTTGGGGGAAGCCCTGATCACGCTGCTGTTGGCCTCGGCGTTGAGTTTTGCCATTATGCAGTTGGCACCGGGCAACTATCTGGACAATCTCAAGGCGGATCCCCAAATTTCCTTGGAACGCTTGCAGGAATTGGAGCGGCAATTTGGCCTCGACAAGTCGCCCGTGGAGCAATACTTTCGCTGGCTGTGGCAAATTATTCGCTATGGCAACTTCGGTACTAGTTTTGTCTATCAGCGATCGGTGGCATCGCTATTGTGGGAGCGGGTACCCGCCACCCTCCTGTTGTCCGTAAGTTCCATTCTGCTCACATGGGGATTAGCCATTCCCTTAGGTATTTGGGCAGCGGTGACCCAAGATCGTTGGAGCGATCGCCTGCTGCGGGTCATTAGTTACATTGGCCAAGGGTTTCCCAGCTTCATTACCGCCCTCTTGCTGCTCTTTCTTGCCCAAAGCACCCCTTTGTTTCCGGTGGGGGGCATGACCAGTTTGTTTTACGACGACCTCCCTTGGTGGGGCAAAGTTCTGGATATTGGCTGGCACCTGATTTTACCGACTATTGCCCTCACCCTCACCAGCTTTGCGGGTTTACAGCGGCTCATGCGCGGGAATTTACTAGATGTGCTGCGCCAAAACTACATTCAAACGGCACGAGCCAAGGGACTCCCGGAATCACGGGTGATCTACGTCCATGCCCTACGCAATGCGGTGAACCCCCTCATTACCCTGTTGGGTTTTGAATTTGCCAGCCTCCTCAGTGGTGCTTTTATTGCCGAATTTTTCTTTAACTGGCCGGGTCTGGGGCGCTTAATTTTACAGGCGGTAACTGCCCAAGATATTTATGTCGTCATGGCCAGCCTGATGATGGGGGCAGTGATGCTGATTATTGGCAACCTCCTTGCAGATTTACTCCTGAAATGGGCTGACCCCCGCATTCGGTAACCCCGCAGAACCCAATTTTTACAAAAATCTATGGAGAGGCAACAGCTGAGCAAGGCGCTGGCTGGGCTTTGAGGCAGTAGCACCAATGGAACCATGTACAATGGGGCAAAGAGCAGTTTGAGGCAGTCAGCCATGGGTCTAAACGTGGTTCATCTAGTGGGTCGTGTTGGCAGTGATCCCGACGTTCGCTATTTTGAGTCGGGGAGTGTGAAGTGTCGGCTGACATTGGCGGTGAATCGCCCCACCAAGGACGATCAACCCGATTGGTTTAACTTGGAAATTTGGGGAAAAACCGCTCAGGTGGCTGCTGATTATGTGCGCAAAGGAACGCTGTTGGGTATCAAGGGCAGTCTCAAGTTCGATCGCTGGCAAGACCGCAACACGGGGGCTGAGCGCTCCTCGCCGGTCATTTTAGTTGACCGAATGGATATTCTCAGTTCCAAGCGGGATACGGATCCGAGTGCCGTGCCAGCGGGCTATGTGCCAGAAATGTAGGGATACAATCGAGTTACCTGTTCGTCAAATCACAGTGTCCCTATCGTTGCTGCCATGCCCAATCCTGCCCGAGATTTTTGGCAGTCCATGACTCAAACCGTCACCCAAGCGGTGCAAACGGTACACTCTCGCTTTGATTGGCAACAGGTCTCCCTGCGGGAAAATGCTCGCACGCCCGAGTTATGGGTTGAGTTCAAAGGTCAACGCCAAGTCTTTCCCTTGGTTGGCGATCGCTATGTTATTGGACGTAGCCACAGCCGTGCCGATATTATTGTCGATGCCGAGATTGTCAGTGGTACCCATGCCCGCCTCAAACGGCTCACCCCCACAGGCGTCTTTCAAATCCAAGACTTAGACTCCACCAACGGCATCTATCGCAAACGGCAGCGCCTGAAAACAAGTGAACTGCACCACGGCGATGTCATTACCCTTGGCCCCCCAGAGGTTAAAGGTGCTGTTACCCTCCGCTTCCACAATCCACTCCCCCCTTGGGTTCATGCTGTCACCTACAGCATTTGGGGGGCGATCGGCATCAGTGGCCTTGTAATGGGATTACTAGCTGCCGAAGCTAGCAAAGTGGCGGTGCGTCCCCTGCCTCCGATTGAGCAAGGGCCGATTATTCTCCTCGATCGCCAAGGGGAACTGATCAACCCAGTCGAAGATCGCCCCCACCGCGAACTGCAACGGCTCAATGAGTTTTCCCCTTACTTAGTCCATGGGGTCTTGGCCTCTGAGGATGTGCGCTACTACTGGCACTTTGGTGTTGATCCTCTGGGCATGGCGCGAGCGGTGGTGACCAATCTATTAACCCGCCAAACACGTGAAGGAGCAAGTACCCTATCCCAGCAGTTGGCACGTACACTCTTTCGTTCCCATGTGGGGATGGATGAGAGCCTCGGCCGCAAGTGGCGCGAAATGGCGGTTGCCCTGAAGCTGGAATTTTTCTACAGCAAAGAGGAGCTGCTGTTGGCCTACCTCAACCGCGTGTATCTGGGCTTAGGCAATCGCGGCTTTGAGGATGCGGCGCAATTCTACTTTGATAAGCCTGCCAAAGACTTGACACTCAATGAGGCCGCCACCCTAGTGGGGATTCTGCCGGCACCGAACCGCTTTAACCCGGTGCGCGACTACGATGCGGCGGTGGATTATCGCAATCGGGTCATTTTGCGCATGGTGCAGCAGGGCTACATCAGCAAAGAAGAGGGCGATCGCGCCCGTCGCTCCCGCATTGAAATTAGTCCCAAGGCGCGGGAATTGCTCACCTCCCAGCGCTTTCCCTACTACACGGATCATGTCTATCAGGAACTTGCCCAACTCCTCGGTGAAAACCTCGCCCAAGAGGGCAACCTGATTGTGGAGACAGGCCTAGACCCCCGCTGGCAAGAACTGGCCGAAACCAGTCTGCGCAATTTTATCACCAGCACTGGCAGCGCCTATGGGGTTCATCAGGGGGGACTGATTACCCTGCGGCCGAGGGATGGTTTGATTCTTGCCCTCGTGGGTGGCGTGGATTACCAAAAAAGCCAGTTTAACCGTGCCACCCTTGCCCTGCGTCAACCGGGCTCCACATTCAAGGTGTTTGTCTATACCGAAGCCCTCCTGCAAGGCCATAGGGCTGGTGAAACCTTTTCCTGCGCGCCCGTCTTCTGGCAGGGGCAACAATTTGAGGGCTGTCGTGCAGGCGGTGGTGCGATGGATTTAGCCACAGCGTTAGCCCTTTCCGAAAATCCGATTGCTTTACGTCTTGCCCAAGCCGTTGGTTTGGAGGCCACCATTCGATTGGCCAGAGCAATGGGGATTACGACGCCTCTGCAAGCGGTGCCCGGCCTTGTTCTCGGTCAAAGTGAAGTCACCCTCCTTGAAATCAGTGGTGCCTTTGCCGTACTCGCCAATGAAGGACAGCGCATTCCGCCCCATGCCATTGTTTCGGTGCGCGATGGCGGTGATTGTAAAAGAACAAACGACTGGCAGACCTGTCGCCTGATCTATGCCGCGAGTGATGAAAGGCCTCAACGGGTGCTCGACCCAGCGATCGCCAATGAAATGACGCGTTTGCTGACCGCTGTTGTCAGCCGGGGGACGGGTCGTGCCGCCGCCATTGGCCGTTCCGTGGCGGGCAAAACGGGCACCACGAATGATGGCCGCGACCTTTGGTTTATTGGCTACGTGCCCGCTGCTGATGTCCTCACCGGAATTTGGCTGGGCAATGATGATAATAGCCCCACCCAAGGCAGTAGTGGGTTGGCTGCCGCTCTTTGGGGCGAATATATGGGGCGTGCCCTAAACTAGAGTTCCTTGGGAAAGAAACGCACCGCTTGCGCGGCCACTTTCACAGGGGTACCAACGGGTAAATTCACAGCAAGGGGCTGGCGGGCGTGGAGATCTTGACCGGAGGGCAGTTGAATACAGTAGCGATACTCGCGACCAAGGAACTGGCGATCGCGAATCACAAAGCAGCTGGTTGCCGCAGTGTCTGGCTGCAATTGCACATCCTCTTCCCGAATCATCACCTCCCCTTCCCTCTTGGGGAGTGCTTCCGGCAGGGGAAAGACACCAACATCCGTGCGCACCTGAGACCCTTCGGCACAGGCCGGCAAAAAGTTGGCTTGGGTAATGAAGCCTGCCACAAATCGCGAGGCCGGCTGGCAATAAATGTCTTGGGGGTTACCCACCTGCTCAATCTTGCCTTGACGCATCACCGCTAAGCGATCCGACAGACTCAGGGCTTCCTCCTGATCATGGGTAACAAAAATTGCCGTTGTCCCTGTGCCCTTGAGAATGGTGCGTAATTCTTCCCGCAGTTGCAGTCGCACTTGGGCATCCAGATTACTCAGGGGTTCATCGAGGAGAATCACCGCTGGTTGGGGGGCGATCGCCCGCGCCAAGGCAACTCGTTGCTGTTGGCCACCCGACAACTCATGGGGATAGCGCTTTTTCAGATCCGCCAGCTGCACTAGAGCCAAAACTGCTGCCACCCGCTCCTGAATTTGCTGCTTGCTCAGGCGTTGTTGTTGCAAACCAAAGGCAATATTCTCCGCCACCGTCAAATGGGGAAACAGGGCAAAGTCCTGAAAGACCATGCCCAAAGACCGTTGCTCAGGGGGCACAAAGACATTTGCCGCTGCCACACAGCGATCGCCCACCCAAATTTCCCCAGCATCTGGCGTGTCCAGACCGGCAATTAAGCGCAGTAGCGTTGTCTTACCGCAACCCGAAGGCCCCAACAGCCCGAGAATTTCCCCCTCATGGACACAGAGGCTCACATCGCAAATCGCAGCAAAGCGGCCAAAGGATTTATGTAAGTGCTCAACCCGGACGGCTGTTTGAAGCGTTGGCATCAGGGAAAGTGTGGTCATGATCACCCAGAAAGCGAACTGTCTGCAATCAGTAAAGCGAAGGAGCACCCACTGCATTAGGAATTATTTGCAGTACAGCCCTTTTCTGAAATATTGGGTACGTCAGGTAAGTGAAATGCTGACCCACACGCGCTTTCGCAGTGCTAAGCATATTCATCCCTGTGAAAAGGGCTGTAACTAGTGCTCCTCATATTCTGGCACAAAAGTCCTCGCTTGTTGCAGAGATTTTGCAATTGCTACGCTCGCTGCCTAGGTTGCCACCCGCATCTAACTAGCATTGAGAATTCGCTGCACAATTTGCAGACCCGTCACCGCCTGCCAACCAAAAAGGATCACCAGAAACAGGTTGAGGGTCATGTGCAGGGCTCGAGCAGTCTCACTGCCCTTTTGCATAAAGGGAACTAAGCTAGCGGAAAGGGCAATCAGAGCCGTCATGGTCAGACCCACAATCAAGTGCGGTCCGACAAAGAGCTTGCCATTATTGATGTAGGTGACCGCCATCCCGCCAATCGTCCCCATGACCATCAAAGCCAATAGGATGGCGCCAACTTGGTGGTGTTTGATATTTACCTTGGATTGGATCAGTGCTTTCTTTTCCTCGCCGCTGAGGGAGCGTAGGCGACGGGTTTGAATCCCTAAATACATGGCATAAAGCGTGAGCGCAAAAAGAATCCACATCAGCACCGGGTGGGCAAAGGTAATCACCGGCTTAAGAGACTCAGGAATTTCAATCATTGTTTTCGTGAACAGAACTCGGCAGGCAAAGCATTCATCGAAAGTTTGCTTTTCATATCGTAATACAGCCCTTTTCTAAAATATGGCCTACACCAAGGGGGCGCGAGGCTTCCGTAATTTTGACTGCTGCCAGTGTGTTCCATCCCCGCGAAAAGGGCTGTAGGGTTTACCCATCTGTTCTAAAGATGACAAAACGTTAGACTGAGAGCAGGACCTCTCCTTCGGTGTGTCAATCCTTGGGAACACAATTTATGATGAAAACTTTTTGGCAACGTCTCAAATCTGTGACAGCAATTGTGGCAGTGGGGGTATTGATTGCCCATCTTGTCCTTGACAGTGGTGCCGCATGGGCAGCCCGCAGTGGTGGACGTGTCGGGGGTGGCTCCTTTAGTCGTCCGGCGCCCGCCCGTTCCTACCGTGCCCCCCGCAGTGATTACGGCGGCTATGCTCAGCCTGTTCCAGTCTATGGCGGTGGTTTTGGCTTTCCCTTCCTGATTCCCTTCTTTGGTTTTGGCGGTGGCTTTGGCGGCCTATTCACGATCATCATGATTGGTGTGCTGGCCAATATTTTGATCTCCACCTTCCGCAACTTCCGCAATAGCGGCGATGACTCAGAGATCTACCAAGACAACCCCGTGGTCTCGCTGCATACGCTGCATGTGGGACTCCTCGCCCAAGCTCGCGAACTCCAAGAGGAACTGAATCAACTAGCGCTCACCGCTGATACCCAAAGTCCCGAAGGTCTCACCAAAGTGCTGCAAGAGGCAACGCTTGCTCTGCTGCGCCATCCCCAATACTGGGTTTATGCCCACGCCAGCAGCCAAGAAACGAAACTGCTGCAAGCGGAAACAGCCTTTAACCAACTGGCGCTTGCGGAGCGCAGCAAACTCAGTGCAGAAACCCTCTCCAACTACCGCCGTGAAATTAAGCAGACAGCGATCGCCCCTGTGGTGAGCAATGATGTGGGTGAATATATTGTTGTAACTTTGGTGGTGGCTGCCACGGGTCGCTTGAAACTGCCCGCAGTCAATAATGACCTAGAGCTACGGCAAGCGCTGCAACAGTTGGGAGGCATTGGTAGCGATCGCCTACTGGCGGTCGAATTGCTCTGGCAACCCCAAGCCATTGGTGACACCCTCACTGCTGATGAGTTGCTAATGGCCTATCCACAACTGAAGCACCTCTAACCCCTAGGCCCCCTGAGCGGCTAAATGTACCGCGCCCCGCAATCCCACCTCTGGATTCGTAATCACTGCAACGTACAACTGCTCCATCAGGGGGCGAAATCGTCCCTTACTCACAAACCCTTGGCGAAACGTGCCATCGGTCATTTTCGGCAGAATTTTCGGGGCAATCCCTCCGGCAATCAGCACCCCCCCCAAGGGCAAACTTTTCAGGGCAAGGTTGCCAGCCTCTGCCCCATAGGCATCCACAAACATCCGTAAGGCTTCTGCACACAGAGGATCCCCCTCAAGGCCGTATTGACTGATCACGGCGGCGCGATCCTCCACCTCTGCCATGGCTGCTGCAACCACTGCTGATTCGGGAGCAAAGTGGACACTCTTGAGATACTCGTAAATTGCCACTAGCCCCGCGCCAGAAACCACCCGTTCCACAGAAACTCGCTCGTAGGTTTGCCACAAATAGCGCAATAGACCCATTTCCTGTTCATTGCGGGGTGGAAAGTCGGTGTGGCCGCCCTCTAGGGGCATCACTTGGTAGCGATCGCCCTGCCAAATCATCAGTGCTTCCCCTAATCCAGTACCTGCTCCCAATAGGGCAATAGGCGCCTGGGGGCGCCGCGGTCGCTCCTGAAGGACAACAAAATCCGTCGGCGGTAACACCAATGCACCATAGGCCACGGCTGCAAAATCATTCAGCAGCGTCACGCAAGGGATCTGCAATGCCGTTTCTAATTCAGCACCACTGACCCGCCAGCCCAAATTGGTTACCTGAGCCACTTGGTCAATCACAGGCCCCGGAATCCCCAGACAAGCCCGCTGGGGATGGGCAGGACTCTCCTTGAGGAACATTTGCAAAAGAGCTGTCAAGTCAGGGAAATCGCGGCTGGCGTATTTCGCCCTGTGGAGCAAATGCCAATCGCTACCCACCACATCCCATAACTCGATGAGAGTTTTTGTGCCACCCACATCGGCGCCAAGTACAACGGTCATTGCCCACCCCTTGCTAACTCACGCTATGGGCTAACACTCGCTGCATCACGAGGGCGTAGGCATCCTCAATGGCGCCCAAATCTTGGCGAAAACGATCTTTATCGAGAATGCGCTTCTCAGGATCACTTTCATCCTGATTCCAGAGGCGGCAACTGTCGGGACTAATTTCATCCGCCAAGAGAATCTCCCCCGTCGGACTGCGGCCAAACTCCAGCTTAAAGTCCACCAAGGTAATGCCACACTCAGCAAAAAAGCGACTGAGATGGGTATTGACGGCCAAGGCCATTTCCTTGATTCTTGCGACTTCCTCATCTGTGGCAATCTGCAATAGGCGCAGGCGATCGCCCGTGAGCAGCGGATCACCAAGATCATCATTCTTGAGGTAAAACTCCACCAAGGGGGGATTGAGTTCTAATCCCAAGGGCAATCCCGTCTGCCGACAAAGGCTTCCCGCTGCCCGATTGCGCACCACCACCTCAAGGGGAATAATCTCTACTCGCCGAATGTGCATCTTGTTTGGCGCCACTTGGGCAATAAAATGGTTGGGGATGCCCTGAGCCGCCAGATACCGAAACAAATGGCTGGCGATCGCGCAGTTCATCACTCCCTTGTTTTGGATCGAGCCGCGCTTCTGAGCATTAAAGGCGGTGGCATCATCCTTGAACGCCGCCAGCAAGATGTCTGGATCCGCTGTGGCATAAATAATCTTTGCCTTGCCTTCGTACAAGGGAGAGAACTGAGTCATAAAAATGAGGTGCGTCTAAAAGCCAGATCTAGCCTAGCAAAGGCAGTCCCCCAATCCACAGCAGCTTGCTATAGGATAATCCCAATGGCTAAACCCCTCTTCGGCAAATTGGCATAGACTGACGGCAGGAGATAGATAGCGATGCCTCACTTCAGTAATCAACAGGCAGAAAAACTGGCAGAAATTGGTGCCTTCCTCCGCGAAAAGCGACGGGAAGTGGGTCTAAGTCTTGAGGAGTTGGCCGCCAAAACGTTGGTGCGCCAGTCAATCCTTGCAGCCATTGAAAATGCCAACCTTGAGGAGTTACCCGAACCCGTCTATACCCAAGGATTTATTCGCCGTTTTGCCGATGCCCTTGGCCTTGATGGCAAAAGTATTGCCGCCAATTTTCCAACAGTGGCTGACCCTGTGGAGCGCCCCGATAAACCCAGTGTTCCCAAGGGTGGCATAGGTTGGCAGTTGCGCCCAATTCACCTCTACCTGATGTACTTTGCCCTCGTGGCAGCGGCAGTGGCTGGGTTGGCCTATCTCTTTCGTCCCCAAGCCCAAAGCATCACCGATTTAGCCCCCGCACCGACCCCTACCGCGTCCCCCAGCCCCACACCCACCCCCACAGCAGCGGCAACACCGACGCCCAGCCCTACGACCCCTGAAACGGTTGAGGTCAAGTTGTCCCTCTCCGATGCCTCGTGGCTCGAGGTGGAAGCCGATGGTCGAGTTGTCTATGCCGGTATTTTGGAGTCGGGAACAGAGCGCAGTTGGCAAGCCAAGGAACGTTTAATTGTCCGCACGGGGAATGCTGGCGCTGTCAAGGTGAGTGTCAATAATGGTCCGTCCCAACCGATGGGGCAACTGGGAGAAGTGACAGAAAAAGAATTTCTTGCTAGTCAGGCCACTTCAGAGAGGGCAACCACGTCAACAGCACCTGAGCGTACCGTTTCCAACTAGGTCACCCTCAATGGATGCAGCAACCACCTATCAAGTGGGGGGCAGTTTACCCACCACATCGGCAGTCTATGTCCGACGGCAAGCGGATGCGGATCTGTTGGCTGCCCTCACCGCTGGCGAATTTTGCTATATTCTCAATTCGCGGCAAATGGGCAAATCCAGCTTGCGGGTGCAGGTGACGCAGCAATTGATGACAATGGGGTACCGCTGTGCTGCCCTCGACATTACCAAAATTGGCAGCCAAAATATTCAACCCGAGCAGTGGTATGCCAGCTTTGTGGGTGCCCTCATTCAGGGATTTCAGTTAACTGATGTGGTCTCCTTGCGCTCTTGGTGGCGCGATCGCCAGCTGGTGTCACCCATTCAGCGCCTCAGTGATTTCGTAGAAACAGTGCTGCTTGCCCACACCCGTGAACCTCTTGTCATTTTTATTGATGAAATTGATAGTTTGTTGAGTCTGCCCTTTTCCACCGATGATTTTTTTGCTTGGATCCGCGCTTGTTACAACCAACGGGCAGATTATCCCGAATATCAGCGCTTAACCTTTGCTCTCTTTGGCGTGGCCACCCCCGATCAACTGATTCAAGATAAGCAACGCACCCCCTTTAACATTGGTTGTGCCATTGATTTACAGGGATTTACCCTTGCGGAAGCCACCCCCCTACTCAAGGGCATTGCCCATCTTAGCGACAACCCCGATCAACTCTTGGCGGAAATTCTCAATTGGACGGGTGGCCAACCCTTCTTGACCCAAAAACTCTGTCGCCTGCTGCAACACCACGGGTCATTCATGCCAACGTCAACCCTCTCCCAGCAGTTAGCCCAGTTTGTCCAAGAGCATATCCTTCAGGATTGGGAGCGGCAAGATGAACCCGAACACCTCAAGACCATTCGCAATCGCTTGCTGGCTGATGAACAGCGCATCGGTCGGCTCTTGGGTCTCTATCAGCGGGTTTTAGAAACGGGGGGCATTCCCCTTGATGGCAGTAGTGAGCAGCGTGCCCTCGCTCTAACGGGACTGGTGTGTCAGCGCCAAGGCAAATTGCAAGTCTTTAACCCCATCTATGCCCATATTTTTGACGCTGCGTGGGTGGAGCAACAGTTGGCACAACTGCGCCCCTACAGTGAGGAGTTCCAAGCATGGCTGCGCTCTGGGGGGAGTGATAGCTCCCGTCTCCTGCGGGGACAAGCCCTTGAGGAAGCGTTGATCTGGGCCAGTGGCAAAAGTCTCAGTGATCTGGATTATCAGTATCTTTCTGCCAGTCAGGAGGCCAACCAGAAAGCGATTCAAGACACGTTACTGCTCGAGCGCCAAGAAAAGGAGGCGATCAGTGCTGCCAACCGCATTCTCGAGGCAGCTCGCCAAAAAGCCAGTCGTCTGACCCGCCGCGCCCTCATGGCTCTTGGTATTGTTTCTGTGATTTCTCTAGGGGTAGCGGCAATTTTGGCAAAGACCCATGCGAATCTGCAAGCCGCCCAAGAAAGTCTAGCCCTTGAGCAAACCAGTAATGATCTTCTGGAACAGTTTCAAACCCAAGAGTTACCCGCCCTTTTAGCAGGTATTGAGGCAGGACGCCACTTAAAACGACTGGTGGGCGATCGCCCCCTGAGTCAATACCCCACGACGCGCCCCCTCTTTGTGCTCAATTTTTTCCTCGATCACATTCAAGCCCGCAACCAATGGCAGAGTGACAATACCCCCCTGATGGCGGCCTTTTTGACGGCTGATGGTCAGCAGTTCAGCATTAGTGAAAGCGGCCTTGTCGAATTTTGGCGAGTGAACGGCGAGCGACTGAGTGCCCAGTCTTTGGAGATTGGCAATGTCAAACTGGCGCGGATCAGCCCTGCGGGCGATCGCGTGGGTCTGCTCAATAATAAGGGCGAAATTTCCCTGTGGCGTGTCGAACTGCAAAAACTTATCTTTGAACGGCGTTTGCCTGCCTTACCGATCAATAACTTTCGCTTTAGTCCAGAGGGGCAGGAGTTGACGGCCACCACAACTACAGGGGATATGCTGCGTTGGAGCCTTGAAGGGGAATTACTGGCCACTATTCCCACCCCTAGCCAGAGTATCAATAGCTTGAGTTATGCCATCAGGGGCGATCGCTTGGCCACTGCCGATGAAGAAGGCTGGATTCGGGTTTGGTCCCGTCAGGGGGAACTGCTCCAAGCATGGCAAGTCCAAGCCGATCTTCCCGTTCCCCAAACCAGTTTGACCTATCTCAGCAATGGCCAACTGGCGACGGTAGGCAAAGATGGCACCCTCCGCCTTTGGAACACCAAGGGGCAGCAAATCAATCAATGGCGTGTCAGTGCAGCCCCAGTGTATTTTGTGGGTACGTCTCCTGTGGGCTATCGTCTATTGACCCTGAGCACAGATAACACGATGCGTCTGTGGCAGCCAACGGGTGAACTGATTGCTGAGTTGGGGAGTCATGAACGCCTGATCAATACCGTCAGCTTTAATCCAACGGGGTCAGTTCTCCTCAGTAGCGATCGCGGGGGGCAAATGACGCTGTGGTACCTCGATCATCACCGCACGGAACACTGGTTTGCCGATCAAGAAAGTATTTGGACAGTGGCCTTAGATCCCCAAGCAGCCACAGTGGTCACGGGGGGCAAAGATGGTCGCGTCAAGTACTGGCGACGGGATGGCACGCTCCTTGCCACAACCCCAGTTCTCGATCCTCAAGGCATCAACCAAGTGCTCTTTAGTCCCAGTGGCCAGCGGGTGGCGATCGCCACCAAAGGGGGAAAATTAGTGATCTGGAACCTTGCGGATCGCTCCCAGCAAATCTGGCAACTGCCCATCGAGGCTCCCCTCTACACCGTGTCCATGGATCCCCAACGACGGTACTTAGCCGCAGGCGATGAAAAAGGCACTATTTATCTTGTTGACCTCCAGCGGCCAGAGAACATTCAAAAGCGCAAAAGTGAAGGGGAAATTTGGAGCCTCAGCTTCCATCCGACACTCCCCCTGCTGGCGAGTACGGGGTCTGCGGGCACAATTGAGGTCTGGAATTTTGAGGGCGATCGCCTTGCCTATCGCCTGAACCCTGATGCAGGATGGCTGGCCGGTCTTGAATTTAGTGCCAACGGCCAATTCCTAGCGGCGGCTGGCGAAAGTGGCTCCGTCTATTTGTGGTCAATTCACGGCAAAACTGCCCCCAGCAACCCCCGTGTGTTTCGTGCTCACCAGCGGAGTATTGTCAGTCTCGGTCTGAGCCCCGATGGTGAAATGATTGCCACCGCCTCCCCCGATCGCAGTGTGCGGGTTTGGAACCAAAGAGGCCAGCTCATTACACTGATTGATCGTATTTCTGCCATTCCCTACAGCGTTGATGTGAGTGGCCAAGACGAACTTTATGTGGCGATCGGTACCGAGGATGACGAGGTCTTGATTAGCCCACTGGCCACCCTAGGACAGTTATTAACCAGTGCCTGTGACTGGCTCAAGGACTACCGTCAACAAAATCCCGCTGTTGCTCAAGCCTGTCCCTAAACGCTTGCAAGGGAAGCAAGGGGATTCGGAACCTCCTCGCTGGTGAATTGCCCCATTAGCACATACTCCAAGCGCAGCTTCAGCCACTGAATAAATTGCTGGTTGGTGGAGATAATGGCTGCGGCGGGCTGTGGACAACGTCCCTTCTGTTCAGCAAACTGGGGCTGCTCTAAAAACGCCGGCTCGGGCACCAGCCAAAAATCAATCTCCTTACCCTGCTCCCGGTAGTGACGCTGTCGCTCGCGAAACACTTCCTCAAGGGGTTCTTCCTCAGTCAAAAACTTTTTGCTTGCGAGAATGTAATAGTACGTCGCCATAGGGATCTATGCAAAACCACAACATATTCTATACAGTCCTCAGCTTAGCATAGGGGGAACACCTGCCTCCATAACACTCTAGTTCTGAAGTTTTCTGAAGTTTCTGGTCGGAGCGATCGCTCTTCCTCGCCCATGCGCCGTGACTCCCTCTTTTACCAACTGTTTGCCCAGCTACCCCAAACTCTCTTTGACCTTTTGGGCAGAGACACCCCTCAGGGGTATCGTTTTGACTCCGTGGAACTCAAGCAAACGGCCTTTCGCATGGATGGCGTCTTCGTGCCCCCTGACCCCTCGGGAATAGTCTATTTTTGTGAAGTGCAGTTTCAGCGGGACAACACCTTTTATGAACGCTTCTTTGCGGAAATCTTTCTCTATTTGCGGCTGTATCGCCACACCTTTTCTGACTGGCAAGCGGTGGTGATTTATCCCCATCGTCAAGCAGAACAAGTGTCCTTTGACCCCTATGAGGTGTTGGTGAATAGTCATCGCCTGCATCGGGTCTATTTGAATGAACTGGGGTCACTTGAGGCGTTGCCATTGAGCCTAGCGCTGATGCAACTCACCGTGCTAACCGAAGCAGAGATGCCGACAGCAGCACGGTTGCTGGCAGAGCGCACTCGCACAGAGGCAGTGCCAAAGCCAGAAGTCATAATAGAGTTAATCACCACCATTGTGTTGTACAAGTTTACGGAGCTGAGTCGGGAGGAGGTGCTGCGCATGCTGGGGTTTACGACGGAAGAGTTGAAGCGGACGCGGTTTTATCGGGACGTCTATGCTGAGGCACGGGAAGAGGGGTTACAAGAGGGGCGAGCACAAGGGCGAGAAGAAGGACGAGAAGAGGGACGGCAACAAGGGCTACAGCAAGGCGAAGCAGCCGTTGTCCTGCGGCAGTTAAGGCGGCGGTTTGGTAGTGTGCCCAATGACCTTGAAGAACGGATTCGTCAGCTCTCTCCCGATCAAATCGAAGCGTTGGCAGAAGCACTTCTAGACTTCACTGACCTAGAGGCAGTGTTTGCGTGGCTAAATCGCTCTTCCTAGCCCATGCACCGCGACTCCCTCTTTTACCAACTGTTTGCCCAGCTACCCCAAACCCTCTTCGACCTTTTGGGCAGAGAAGCGCCGCAGGGGTATCGTTTTGACTCCGTGGAACTCAAGCAAACGGCCTTTCGCATTGATGGCGTCTTCGTGCCCCCTGACCCCTCGGGAATAGTCTATTTTTGTGAAGTGCAGTTTCAGCGGGACAACACCTTTTATGAACGCTTCTTTGCGGAAATCTTTCTCTATTTGCGGCTGTATCGCCACACCTTTTCTGACTGGCAAGCGGTGGTGATTTATCCCCATCGTCAAGCAGAACAAGTGTCCTTTGACCCCTATGAGGTGTTGGTGAATAGTCATCGCCTGCGTCGGGTCTATTTGAATGAACTGGGGTCACTTGAGGCGTTGCCATTGAGCCTAGCGCTGATGCAGCTCACAGTGTTACCTGAAGCAGAAATGCCGACAGCAGCACGGTTGCTGGCAGAACGCACTCGCATAGAGGCGGTTCCAAGGCCAGAAGTCATAATGGAGTTGATCACCACCATTGTGTTGTACAAATTCACCAAGCTGAGTCGCGAGGAGGTGCTGCGCATGCTGGGGTTTACCACTGAGGAACTAAAGCGGACGCGGTTTTATCAAGAGGTTTATGCTGAGGCGCGAGAGGATGGATTACAGCAGGGATTACAGCAGGGATTGCAACAGGGACTGCAACAAGGATTGCAACAAGGATTGCAACAAGGATTGCAGCAAGGATTGCAACAAGGACTGCAGCAAGGATTGCAACAAGGATTGCAACAAGGATTGCAACAAGGGCTACAGCAAGGCGAAGCAGCCGTTGTCCTGCGGCAGTTAAGGCGGCGGTTTGGCAGTGTGCCCAATGACCTTGAAGAACGGATTCGTCAGCTCTCTCCCGATCAAATCGAAGCGTTGGCAGAAGCACTTCTAGACTTCACTGACCTAGAGGCAGTGTTTGCGTGGCTAAATCGCTCTTCCTAGCCCATGCACCGCGACTCCCTCTTTTACCAACTGTTTGCCCAGCTACCCCAAACCCTCTTCGACCTTTTGGGCAGAGAAGCGCCGCAGGGGTATCGTTTTGACTCCGTGGAACTCAAGCAAACGGCCTTTCGCATTGATGGCGTCTTCGTGCCCCCTGACCCCTCGGGAATAGTCTATTTTTGTGAAGTGCAGTTTCAGCGGGACAACACCTTTTATGAACGCTTCTTTGCGGAAATCTTTCTCTATTTGCGGCTGTATCGCCACACCTTTTCTGACTGGCAAGCGGTGGTGATTTATCCCCATCGTCAAGCAGAACAAGTGTCTTTTGACCCCTATGAGGTGTTGGTGAATAGTCATCGCCTGCATCGGGTCTATTTGAATGAACTGGGGTCACTTGAGGCGTTGCCATTGAGCCTAGCGCTGATGCAGCTCACAGTGTTACCTGAAGCAGAAATGCCGACAGCAGCACGGTTGCTGGCAGAGCGCACTCGCATAGAGGCGGTTCCAAGGCCAGAAGTCATAATGGAGTTGATCACCACCATTGTGTTGTACAAATTCACCAAGCTGAGTCGCGAGGAGGTGCTGCGCATGCTGGGGTTTACCACTGAGGAACTAAAGCGGACGCGGTTTTATCAAGAGGTTTATGCTGAGGCGCGAGAGGATGGATTACAGCAGGGATTACAGCAGGGATTGCAACAAGGACTGCAACAGGGATTGCAACAGGGACTGCAACAAGGATTGCAGCAAGGATTGCAACAAGGATTGCAACAAGGGCTACAGCAAGGCGAAGCAGCCGTTGTCCTACGGCAGTTAAGGCGGCGGTTTGGCAGTGTGCCCAATGACCTTGAAGAACGGATTCGTCAGCTCTCTCCCGATCAAATCGAAGCGTTGGCAGAAGCACTCCTAGACTTCACTGACCTAGAGGCAGTGTTTGATTGGCTCGATCACTCCGCCTAAGAATACTGCCTCGCGTGTTGATCTATTGGGTTGACATGCCCTAGACCCAAGAGGGGTAACATCGGCTGTTAAAATTTGTGATGGATTATCCATACGTGCAGCATTTTTGCCCTTAGGAGAGAACTGATTTGAGCGAAGCAGCCGTTGCCATTGTCACTGGTGCCTCACGGGGAATTGGTCGGGCGATCGCCCTCGAGCTGGCAAAAGCAGGAGCCACGGTAGTGGTTAACTACGCCCGTTCTGCTGAAGCTGCCCTTGAAGTGGTGCAAATGATTGAACAGCAAGGGGGAACAGCGATCGCGATTGCTGCCGATGTGTCTGTCCCTGAGCAGGTCGATACCCTTGTGGCCAAAACTGTGGACACCTATGGCCGCGTCGATGTGCTGGTCAACAATGCCGGCATTACCCGCGACACGCTGCTGCTGCGCATGAGCCTCGAGGATTGGCAGGCCGTGATTAACCTGAACCTGACGGGGGTCTTCCTGTGTACCCGTGCGGTGAGTAAACTGATGCTCAAGCAAAAGCGGGGACGAATTATCAACATTGCCTCTGTGGCCGGGCAAATGGGCAACCCTGGCCAAGCCAACTACAGTGCTGCCAAAGCAGGCGTGATTGGGTTTAGCAAAACTGTGGCCAAAGAACTCGCCAGTCGGGGCATTACCGTGAATGCCGTTGCCCCCGGTTTTATTGCCACTGAGATGACCGCTGGACTCAAGGCGGAGGACATTCTTAAATTCATTCCTCTAGGGCGGTATGGTGAACCCACAGAAGTGGCGGGGATGGTGCGCTTTTTGGCCTTGGATCCGGCAGCCGCTTACATTACGGGGCAAGTCTTCAATGTGGATGGTGGTATGGTGATGGCCTAGGCGCCTTGGAGTAGTGCAACAACCCATGACCGACGCGATTACCCTCCCCAGTCAATACGATCCCAAGCAAACCGAGGCCAAATGGCAACAGCTTTGGGAAAGCAGTGGTGTCTTTCACGCCGATCCCAACCACCCCGGCAAGCCCTATTGCATTGTCATTCCGCCTCCGAATGTCACCGGCAGTTTGCACATGGGGCACGCCTTTGAGCACGCCCTGATTGATGTGCTGATTCGCTATTACCGCATGATTGGTCGCAACGTTCTCTGGCTGCCGGGGACAGACCATGCCAGTATTGCTGTTAGCACGATTTTGGATCAACAGTTGCAGGCGGAGGGCACCAACCGCTTTGCCTTGGGACGAGAGGCCTATCTCCAGCGGGCTTGGGCGTGGAAGGAGTCATCGGGCAATACGATTGTCGGCCAAATTCGTCGCTTGGGACTATCGGTGGATTGGTCGCGCGAACGCTTCACCATGGACGAGGGGTTGTCGCGGGCGGTGCTGACCGCCTTTAATCGCCTCTATGAAGCAGGGCTGATCTATCGCGGTAAGTATTTGGTGAACTGGTGCCCCGCCAGTCAATCGGCAGTCTCGGATTTAGAAGTGGAAAACCGTGAAGTACAGGGGCATCTCTGGCATTTTCGCTATCCGCTGACGGATGGCTCAGGCTATTTGGAGGTGGCGACGACCCGGCCAGAAACGATGCTGGGAGATACAGCGGTGGCGGTTCACCCTGAGGACGATCGCTATCGCCATTTGATTGGCAAAACGCTGCGGCTTCCCCTGATGAATCGGGAAATTCCCATTATTGGCGATCCCTTAGTAGATCCGACCTTTGGCACCGGCTGTGTGAAAGTCACCCCAGCCCACGATTCCAATGATTTTGTCATGGGGCAACGCCATCACCTACCCATGATTAACCTGATGAATAAGGATGGCACCCTCAATGAGAATGCTGGCGAGTTTGCGGGTCTGGATCGCTTTGTGGCGCGTCAACAGGTGGTGGCTCGCCTAGAGGCAGAGGGCTTTTTGGTACGGGTGGAGGACTATAAACACACCGTTCCCTATAGCGATCGCGGCAAAGTGCCCATTGAACCGCTCCTCTCTACCCAATGGTTTGTGAAAATTCGTCCCCTCGCGGATGCCACCCTCAAGGCACTGGATAAAAAGCACTCCCCCCGCTTTATTCCCGATCGCTGGGCAAAGGTCTATCGCGATTGGCTGGTGAACTTACGGGATTGGTGTATTTCACGGCAACTGTGGTGGGGGCATCAAATTCCCGCTTGGTATGTGGTCAGTGAAACCGAGGGCGAAGTGCGCGATGACACGCCCTTTGTGGTGGCCATGGATGAGGCCGCTGCCCGCGCCAAGGCGATCGCCCAATTTGGCAAGGAGATTCAGCTCCAGCAGGATCAGGACGTACTGGATACGTGGTTTTCCTCTGGTCTATGGCCCTTTTCCACCTTGGGCTGGCCGGATGATACGCCAGATTATCACTGCTACTACCCTACTGCCACCTTGGTCACCGGCTTTGACATCATCTTTTTCTGGGTGGCGCGGATGACAATGATGGGGCAGTACTTCACCGGTAAAATCCCCTTCCGCGATGTCTATATCCACGGCTTGGTGCGGGACGAAAACAACAAAAAAATGTCCAAGTCTGCCAACAACGGCATTGACCCCTTGGTTTTAATTGAAAAATACGGCACCGATGCCCTGCGCTATAGCTTAGTCAAGGAAGTGGTGGGCGCCGGACAGGATATTCGCCTAGAGTACAACCGCAAAACCGATGAATCGGCAACCGTCGAAGCTGGCCGCAATTTTGCCAACAAGCTTTGGAATGCCTCTCGCTTTGTGCTGCTGAATCTAGAGGGGCAAACCCCCAGCCAGTTGGGGACACCGCGGCGGCGGGACTTGGCGGCTAGCGATCGCTGGATTCTCAGTCGCTACCACACGGCCATTCAAACCACCCGCGAACGCATTGAAAGCTATGGCCTTGGGGAGGCGGCCAAGGGACTCTACGAATTCATCTGGGGGGATTTTTGCGACTGGTACATTGAACTGGTGAAACCCCGTTTGCAAGGGGAAAACGCCAAAGCCAAGCGCACGGCGCAACAGGTGCTAGCTACGGTTCTCGATGGTATCCTGAAGCTGCTCCATCCTTTCATGCCCCACATTACAGAGGAAATTTGGCACACGCTGCATCAGGTGGGAGACAGGGAAGTTTTAGCGGTACAACCCTACCCGAAAGTGAATCGCCGCGCCATTGACCCTGACCTTGAAGCCCAATTTAGCCTTTTGATTGAAACCATCCGCACCCTGCGCAATCTGCGGGCAGAGGCGGGGATTAAGCCGGGGTTGTATATTACGGCCTTGATTGAGGCCAGTGCTGAGGAAGCACCGATCTTTGAGGCTGGGGCGACAGATATTCAACACCTAGCGCGTCTCGAGTCGCTAACCATTGGTACTGGACTGCAAATTCCGCAGCAGGTGTTTAGTGGTGTGGTTGGCAAAAGCGAGGTGCTCATTCCCCTAGCGGGGGTCGTAGATGTGGAGGCCTTGGTAACAAAACTCCAGAAGGAGGGCGATCGCCTGACCAAAGACATTCAATCTTTAACGGCTCGCCTCAACAACCCCAATTTTGTTAACAAAGCCCAACCAGAGGTGGTGGCTACGGCTCAGGCGCAATTGACCGCTGCCCAACAGCAACTCACGATTATTCAGCGCCGACTCCAATCCCTGAGTGCCGATGCCTAAACCCAATTCTGATCAGTAGAAAACGGCACCGCAAGCAGTCGAAGCCTATTTGCGCGATCGCTCGCCTCGTTAACATGCAATAAAAAGCAATAAAAAATAGGGGGGTGTTTCCCCCCTGAAATGGACTGAGAAAATCTCAGCCTTAGTAGCGATAGCCGCCGTAGCCGCTGTTGGCCTGATTGGGCTTGTAGACAATAAAGCCCATCACTTGGCACTGCTTGATATTGTCAAAGGCCACCACCCGGACGAAGCAGTTGGGATATTCCGAGCGGCACTGCTGCACCTCGTTGAGCACCTCTTGGGCATTGGTGCAGTTAAACAGGGGCAGCTTCCACATCGTCCAGTAGTGAATCTCAGCATCAGAGGTTTCGTTGAACTCTACGCAGGGGTGGTAACCCTGATCAATGGCGTACTGGATTTGGCGAGCAATTTGGGCGTCACTGAGGGGAGGCAGGTAGGAGAAGGTTTCGTAACGACGCTCTTTGGGCAGTGTTTTCATAGGTTCCTCAATTGGTTCACAGTCAACAAATTATTCAGGGGTTTCTGGGTTGCTGCTCTCAACATTGGCTTCCGACACTTGGGTCATTCGCTCCAGTTGTTGACAGCGTTGTTGCAAATTGGCCTGCTGGATGCCCGCACGTAGCATTTCTGGCAGGTAGTCTGCCACCATTTCCGCAAGATGTTCGCGTACCGTGAGGATGCGAAAACCGAGATCGGGCTGTTCGCGAAAGAGGGCTTCCAAGTAGCGTTCACCGTCTTGGATACTTTCTTGACTCGTGAACTGGTGTAGCCAGAGCGATCGCGGTGGATCGGTTTCGGCCAGTTGCCCAATCACGGTTCGCACGGCCTGATAGGTGAGATAACTCATCAGGGTTTTGGTGGTTTGCTTCGCAATGTGCTTGACATCCATAGACCTACGGGGAAATCGTTGCCGTAGCTCCGATTGAACCCCAACTGCACCACCTAGATCGTGTCTTGCGCTTCAAACTCGAACTTGATTTCTTTCCAGAGTTCGCAGGCAGCAGCCAGTTCTGGACTCCAGCGAGCGGCTTCGCGGATGATGTCGCTGCCTTCGCGCATCAGGTCACGACCTTCGTTGCGGGCTTGGATGCAGGCTTCAAGGGCGACCCGGTTCGCAGTTGCCCCCGGTGCATTCCCCCAAGGGTGACCAAGTGTGCCGCCCCCAAATTGCAGCACAGAATCATCACCAAAAATGTCCACCAGTGCGGGCATGTGCCAGACGTGAATGCCACCAGAAGCCACCGCCATCACTCCTGGCATCGAGGCCCAGTCTTGGGTGAAGTAAATGCCACGAGAGCGATCCTGCTCAATGTAGTTTTCCCGCAACAGATCGATAAAACCAAGGGTGATGGCTTTATCCCCTTCCAGCTTACCGACAACGGTACCGGTGTGGATGTGGTCACCACCAGACATCCGCAAGCACTTGGCCAAGACCCGGAAGTGGATGCCGTGGTTTTTCTGACGGTCAATCACAGCGTGCATAGCGCGGTGAATGTGCAGTAGCATGCCATTGTCACGGCACCATTTGGCCAAGGTAGTGTTGGCAGTGAACCCCGCGGTCAGGAAGTCATGCATGATGATGGGCATTTCCAGTTCTTTGGCAAACTCTGCCCGCTTCAGCATTTCCTCGCAAGTGGGAGCGGTTACGTTGAGATAGTGGCCTTTGATTTCGCCAGTTTCAGCCTGGGCTTTGTGAATGGCATCGGCGACAAACAGGAAGCGATCGCGCCAGCGTTGGAAAGGCTGGGAGTTGATGTTTTCGTCATCTTTGGTGAAGTCCAGACCACCGCGCAGACATTCATAAACGGCACGGCCATAGTTTTTCGCCGACAGACCCAGTTTCGGCTTAATGGTGCAGCCCAAGAGGGGACGACCGTATTTATTCAATTTGTCGCGTTCCACTTGAATCCCGTGGGGTGGCCCTTGGAAGGTTTTCAGGTAAGCCACAGGAATCCGCAGGTCTTCAAGGCGCAGCGCTTTGAGGGCTTTGAAACCAAACACGTTCCCCACAATGGAGGTCAGCATGTTGGTGACCGAGCCTTCTTCAAAGAGATCCAGCGGGTAGGCAATGTAGGCGATGAACTGATTATCTTCACCCGGCAGGGGCTCGATGTCGTAGCAGCGACCTTTGTAGCGATCCAAGTCGGTCAGCAGGTCGGTCCACACGGTGGTCCATGTCCCTGTCGAGGATTCGGCGGCAACGGCGGCAGCAGCTTCTTCAAAGGGCACGCCCGGCTGCGGGGTCACACGAAAGGCCGCTAGAATATCAGTGTCTTTGGGGGTGTAATCCGGGGTGTAATAGGTCAGGCGGTAATCTTTTACCCCTGCCTGATACCCAGCTTTCTGGGATTTAGATTGCGTGTAGGCCATAGACATTTTTCCTCTTTAACAGCTACTGTGCCAAGTAGAGCAATCTCTACGGGCAACCTTTGCAATGGGTAGTGTGAACGCTACGATTCCCCGAAAATGGGGCAAAATTGAGCAATGCAAAACTCAGCGAGAGGATGCAACCATCCGCAAGCCTGTGATATGGTCGTAGGTCTTATGCTTAGCATCAGCTTAGTTGATACCCAATGCAATAACTTTTGCTTTGGAGATTCTTAATTATTCTATAGGTTTGGGTTATCAATCTTTAGAGTTGTTTATGGGTTTCTAATCAGAGGCGCATAACTATAGTCTTCTCTCTATTCAAAAATGATTGAGGATTATCCGAAATCAATTGAATGGCACTCATGGGGGGCGATCGCTCTATTGTTTTTGCAAAAAAGGGGGTGGAATTTCTATGAGTCCGATCATTCAATGGTATCCCGGCCACATTGCCAAGGCCGAACGTGCCCTCAAGGAACAACTGAAGCAGGTGGATGTGATCTTAGAAGTGCGGGATGCGCGGATTCCCTTGGCCAGTTGCCATCCCCAAATTCGGCAGTGGGCCAGTGGCAAGCAACGCCTCTTAGTGCTCAATGGCATGGACAGGATTAGCGATCGCGATCACCAAGAGTGGCTCACTTGGTTTGAGACCCAAGGAGAAACCGTCTTTTTCACCAATGCGCAGCGGGGGGAAGGCATTTACCGCCTCCAACAGGCGACGGTGCAGGCAGGGGCTGTCATGAATCAACGCCGCCAACAGCGGGGCATGCAAGTAAGAGCCGTGCGGGCTGTGGTTCTGGGATTTCCCAATGTGGGCAAATCTGCCTTGATCAATCGCCTTTTGCAGCAGCGGGTGGTCGAGAGTGCCGCTCGGCCGGGGGTGACGCGGCAACTGCGTTGGGTGCGTTTGTCCCCCACCTTGGAACTCTTGGATGCGCCGGGGGTGTTGCCCATGAATTTCAAGAACCAAGACGCTGCGGTGAAACTAGCCATTTGCGATGACATTGGCCAAGCTGCCTACGATCCTTGTCGGGTGGCGCCGATTCTTGTTGAGCTACTGCACCAGTTGGGACAGACCGATCGCCTCAGCGATCGCTATGGTCTAGCCGTCACCGACACGGGTGAAACCTATCTTCATGATCTCGCCACTCGCCGCTACCACGGCGACTTGGAACGGGCGGCTCGTCAACTTTTGCAAGACTATCGCCGCGGTTACTTGGGGGCGATCGCCCTTGAGCATCCCCCTTTACAAAATAGCATGTAAGTATTTAGTATGTAGGTATTTCTGCAATTTTAATTGCTGTGCCATGAAAACACTGATGATTACTGTGGGCAACCGACAGGTGGGCTGGCGGTGCAAGGATGGTATTGTGCGCAATTTTGGAGCTGATGGTGATCCTGCCTGTAAGGGGGATGCGCCACCTCACCTGAGTGAGTTGTACGCGGAATTTGGCATCGAACGGGGTTTTCATGATCCTGAGGCAAAGCACCGCCACAACGTGCGCTATTTAAGTGAAATCGTTTATCGGCATTGTCAAGCCAAGAATGACTTTTCACCCGTGGTTTTGCTGCTGGATGAGCAAATCTTGGCGGAGCACTATGCCACGCCAACGGAAACCGCAGACGTGATTCTCTGGGGAACGGATCAGCCAGAATCGGTCGGTTGGCAATTTTACGCCATGGATACTTGTTGGCTGGCGCAGTTGATGGCAGGGGCAATTCAGCAGCGCTATCCCCACCTCAACGTCACGGTTTGGAACTGTCCAGTTGATGTGAATCAGAGGCAAGCCCTGTGGGACTTCACGGAAAAGCAGTTAGAGCAATATATTGAGCGTTTGCCAGAGAACGCGGCTGGCAATTGGCAGTTGCAAATTCAAACAAAGGGGTCTGTCCCTCAAATGGCAGATGCTTTGAACATGATTGCAGCAGTTCTCATGCGTCAGTATCCCGTTTGCAAAATTATCCCAACAGAGCCAAAACCGTTCTTTGATCCAAGCAATCAGTCTGCTCGCAGTGCTGAATCTTTTGAAGTGGTCTCTTTAGGTGAGATCTTTTGGCCCCTAGAGCGCCAGCGGATTGCCACAGCATGGAAACGGGGCGACTTTACGGCTGCAAAGGCACTCCTTGAAGCCCATCGCGATCGCTATGAAGCGCTCTATCACTTGGCCGATCGCCTTGCCTTAGCAAAAAACTGGAGTATTCAAGATTTTCTCAAGGGAATTCAGGGGCAACGCTGGCTGGATCAAGGGTCTACGAGAGCAGTGACTGACAAAGCTCAACGGCAGCAGTGGTGCAAGGCAACAGTCACTCGCTGTCCCAATAATGAAACGGCCACCAGCAAGTTCTTGAAAATTTGGGAATTTGAGCTATTGATTGATCTGAGCTTGCAGCAGGCGAACTATACCCTCGCCTTTATGCAATTTGCCCAGATGCTTGAACGGCTCCTGTTTTGGCGATGCGAACAGGAAGATTGGCGCACGCAGGGGCACTTAGGTGAGGAATTTTTGCAGGAGGGCAACTATCGTGCTCCGACATTGGGGGTGCTGTGGCAAGCCTGGGCAAAAGCGGAGCAGCGATCGGACGGTGATGACCTTGTTAAAAAGCTGAAGACAGTCAATGAATATCGCAATGGCGTTGTTCACCGCAATCGAGCGATCACTCGTCAAAAGCTAACCGCGTTAGCCGACGTTTCAGAAGAGGCCTCCCTAAGTGAAATTCATCAAGGGCTGTTAAAGGTGCTCTCCTCCCTTGTCAATCTGGAACATATGCCTGAGCAAGGGGTGGCGCGATCGCTCTACGAGTGGGGACTAGAGCAACTGAAGTAATCCCAATCCCAGCCTAAGCAGCAATCTCCACCCCAAAGACCTCTTGGAAGACTTTGCCCACCTTGTAGCCGGAGTCAATGGACTCGAGGGGATCCTTGCGCAGGCGGTGGCGCAGACAGAGGACAATCACCCGCGCAATATCCTCAACGGTAACATCCGTGCGTCCCTCAAAGGCGGCTAGCGCCTTGGCCGCGCGGTTAGTAACAATGTCTCCCCGCAGGCCATCCACATCTAGCTCGGCACAGACTTGGGAAATTTTCACCCGCAGTTCGTAGTCAATTGTGACACTCGGCAAGAGGGCTTGGGCAGCAACTAGCTTGGCTTGCAGCGCTTCCTGTTGGGCTTGGTATTTGGCCAAAAAGGCTGCGGGGTTTTGATCAAATTGCGATCGCTGTTCCACTATTTCCACCCGCAGGGTTGGATCCTTGACGGTGCGAATTTCAGCGTGCATGCCAAAGCGATCCAGCAGTTGCGGTCGCAGTTCCCCTTCTTCAGGGTTACCAGAGCCGACCAAGACAAAGCGTGCCGGGTGACGAATTGAAATGCCTTCGCGCTCAACGGTATTCCAGCCGGAGGCAGCGGCATCGAGCAGCACATCCACTAGGTGATCATCCAGCAGGTTCACCTCATCCACATAGAGAATGCCGCGATTGGCCTTAGCCAAGAGTCCAGGCTCAAAGGCTTTGACCCCCTCCGCTAGGGCTTTTTCAATATCAATGGTGCCGCAAACCCGATCCTCAGTTGCCCCCAAGGGCAGATCCACCATCGGCACTTTTTTCTTAATGGTGTGAAGGGGTTCACCCGCCGCCACCGCCACCTTCACTGCGTCGCTCATCAAATCTGGATCGCTGGGGTGACTATTAAAGGGATCATCGGCCACCACCTCAATTTCCGGCAGCAGATCCGCGAGGGCGCGAATGGTGGTTGATTTGCCCGTGCCGCGATCGCCCATGATCATCACCCCACCAATTTTGGGGTCAATGACATTGAGCAACAATGACAGTTTCATTTCGTCTTGACCGACAATTGCCGTAAAGGGAAAAACAGGCCGACGAGGGACAGCAGTCGCAGTCACAGGCATCACATCGCAAAAACAGCATTGATTATTGTGCCACATTGGGCTTGCGCTGCCACAGCAAAATTTTTCCGCAAAATCCTAGCCCTAGGTGGAGGAACTGTGATACCCTAAGTAGGGACAATTAAGGAGCTTAAGCGCTCTCATTGCTTTTGCTCTGCGACATCCATGCAGGTTCTCAATTAGCAACAATCGCTGTGAACCCATCCAGTCATTTTACACCACTAATAAAGGCGGAGACTTTGCGTACCATTGCGGGACGTAGGCCTCAGTTGCGAGCGGTTTCTCACGCCCGACTGTCCATTTTTCAATTGTGTTGTTTTTAAGCTGCCTAAGGGAGGTTTCTTTATGTCCGTGCGTTTATATGTGGGCAATCTGCCGCGTGAACTGAGCCGCGAAGAGCTAGAAGCCCTATTTAACCAAGAAGTGGGCGAAGTAGGCACCACTAAACTGATTACCGATCGCAAGACTGGTAAGTGCCGCGGTTTCGGCTTTGTCACCGTTGAATCCGAGGAAGTGGCGGATCAGGTGATTGAGAAACTCAACGGCTACACCTTTAAGGACAATCCCCTCAAGATTGAGAAGGCCAACGACAAGCCGAAATCTGAAGCTAAGGAAAAAGAAGAAGCAGTGGCTGAAAAAGCCACTCCCAGCAACCGCAATAATCGCAAAAATAATAAAAACAATGGGCGGCGTACCCAAGCCAATTCGGCGCCGGCTGAATATAGCTCCATGGATACGGAAGCTGCTCAACCGGATCCCCGCTGGGCAGATGCCCTAGCACAGCTTAAGGAACGACTCCTTGCCCAAAGCAGCAACGCTTAAAGGTTTTAGGCAGTTTCTATGACGGCGGATCCCTGGCCATTTGTGACCCCGGGTATCCCCGATGGTCTCTTTGAGCGCTTACCAGGTATTCCCCTCACCCAACGGGAAACGCGATTATTGATGCTCTCCTATTTGCGCCTTGAGCCGGACTCTTGTCTTTGGGATGTGGGCGCGGGCACGGGTACGATCGCTGTTGAGGCGGCACGCTTGGCAAAGCGGGGACAGGTGATTGCCGTTGAACGAGACGAGGAAGTGGTTGATCTGATCCAGCGCAATTGCGATCGCTTTGGCGTCAAGAATGTGCAGATTGTTGCCGGTTCCGCTCCAGATTGCTTTCCCCAGTTATGTCGCACACCGCAGCGCATTTGTCTCGAGGGGGGGCGCCCGATTAAGGAAGTTTTGCTGCAAGCGTGGGAGTATCTTGCGCCCGGTGGTCGCTTGGTGGCGATCGCCAGCAGTTTAGAAAATCTCTATGCCCTCTCTGAAGGGTTTGCGACAGTCCAAGCCCGCAGCCTAGAGGTGGTGCAATCAGTGATCAATCGTCTGGAAACGCGGGGCGGCCACCAAATTTTTGCAGCAGTGGAACCGATCTTTATTCTCAGTGGCGAGAAAATTTCCTAATGGGCAGCGGGCAACTGTGGGTGGTGGGTACCCCCATTGGCAATCTTGAGGATATAAGCGCTCGTGCCCTGCGCATTCTCAAGGCGGTGGATCTCATTGCTGCGGAGGATACACGCCACACCGGCCGCCTGTTACAGCATTTTGGCATTACCACACCCCAAATCAGTCTCCATGAGCACAATACCCAACAGCGCGTGCCCCAGCTGCTTCAGCGCCTAGAGGCGGGTCAACAGATTGCCTTGGTTAGCGATGCAGGGTTACCGGGGGTGTCGGATCCCGGTTATGAATTGATCACGGCCTGTATTGCCGCAGCCATTCCGGTCACACCGATTCCCGGCGCGAATGCTGCCTTAACAGCCTTGATGGCCGCAGGATTACCGATGAATCGCTTTTGTTTTGAAGGGTTTTTGCCGACCAAGGGGCGCGATCGCCAGCAGCGATTAGCAGCACTGCAACAGGAAACGCGCACAATTCTTCTCTACGAAGCCCCCCATCGCTTGCTGCAAACGGTAACAGAGTTATGTCAAATCTTGGGGAACGATCGCCCCCTCGTCCTCGCCCGCGAACTCACAAAGCGCCACGAAGAATTTTGGCGGGGAACCCTCGGCACTGCCTGCACTTATCTACAGGAGCATCCCCCCCGTGGCGAATACACACTGGTTTTAGGCGGTGCCCCTGAACACTCTGTGGCCGTGAATCCCAATCATCTCGCGGACGAATTAGCGACACTTCTCAGCCAAGGCCTTTCTCTTACCCAAGCCAGCCGTCAACTGGCAGATCTCACAGGGCTTTCACGGCGCGACATCTATCAACTGGGACTCCAGCTCAAACAGGCATCCCCTTAACTTTCTCCCTCAAGGGCGACGGCAACCCATCCACAAATTGGGGATAGACGGGGAGTCGTGGCACTAATTCCCATCCCCACGCCTGTAATTGTTCCCTCAATGCTGCCACATTGGTGTGGGGATAGTCGGGATTGACGTGATCCAAGGGAACGATGCCCCCCAAATCGCGAGCGCCCGCGTTTAGGCACGCCCGAAAGACCTCTGGATCTGTGACCAGATTCGCAGGAATTTGAATCGTGATGTCTTCAGGCAAGAGCGATCGCGCCCAGTGTACCACGTTCGGTAATTGCCTCAGATCAAAGGGGGGCAACGCTGCTTCCTGTTGCTGGCCGGGACTGTGGGGCTGCAAAATCACCTCCTGAATATGTCCCCACCGCCGATGACACTCAGCAATGGCCGTGAGCGTTTCTGCCCAATCCTGCGGCTCTTCACCAATGCCCAAGAGCAAGCCCGTAGTGAAGGGAATGCCCAATTCCCCAGCCTGTTCCAGTTGGTGTAAACGCAGTTGCGGATCCTTGCTAGGGGCATGGCGATGGACGCTTTGCAACAACTTCGGTGTTAATTGCTCTAGCATCAGTCCCATCGAGACATTCACCGCCTTGAGAGCGGCCATTTCTGCTCGATTGAGGGGACCCGCATTGGTATGGGGCAGAAATCCCTGATCCAAGGCTAAGGCGGCTAGATCATAGAGACGCTCTAACCATTGGGAACGCTGGGGACTGTTGGGGGTAACTTCGCCACTGAGAATCAAAATTTCTCGCACCTGTTGGGGGTCAAGCCCTGCCAACTGTTGAGCCGCCGCCTCTAAACTCAACCAACCACTCGTGCCAATATCCTGACGGAAGTTGCAGTAGGTACAGCGATTAAAACACTCGTACGTCGGTACAAGAGTAAAAGCTGGACTATAGGTGATGGTGCGATCATCGCTCATGGAGACTCACGAAAAAGTGCTCTTATCTCAGCACCCCTGCGTTCAAGGAGATAATTTCTCAATAACGGGCGATCGCGAACACGTAGAGGGCATGGCCTGCCAATAACGTTAACCACACCAGCGTTACCGTTGGCATAAAGGGTACTGCCGTGGGTTGCACCTGATGCCAAAACCAGCCACCAGAGTTAAAAGCAGCAAAAAGGGCAACATGAACCGCAAAATTCATGCGATCGTCCAAACGGCGATAGCTCGGATCACGGCGATCGGGCTTACGGGGCCAACGGGGAGGCATATAGAGGGTACCTAAATCACTTCCAGCTCGTCGGGGTGCAAATGGGCAATGAACTTGGGACTAAACCGCACCTGAATCGGGTAGTTGGGACTAATGGGACGGCCCTGCCAGTCGCTGAGAATGGCGAAAATCTCCCCTTCCATGCCCTGAATGTCAAAGGGTTCGTTACGGTGATCGGGATGGTGATAGACAATGGTGGGGGTCTTAACGCGCACTCGCAGACCGACACTTAAAGCTTGTTGCTCCATAACACTCATTCGTTTCTTGCTCTCCTCGACTGGCAGGGGTTTTGTTTTTATCGTCGCATACGGATCGGCAAGGGCGATCGCCCTAGGACAATTGAACATCAATTGTTACCATTGCCGCCCGACCTCTGTCAGTTGGCAGAGGAGATCATCGGATGACCGAGGGAGTTGCCATTGGCGCTTATTGTCATTGGTGGCATGAGGAGTAGAGAGCGCACTTGATGGCGTTTTTCGGGGCTGAGGTATTCCTGCTGGACGGAGCGCCAAGTTTGCCACTGGCGTGTTTGCTCAAGGGCAATCATTTCTGCAAGGCAAGGAGAGGCTTGGCGAAGATTGAGTCCAAGTTGGGTACGGAAAAAGTCATGGAGGACAACGCCATCGTGAAGTGTGCCTAGGAGTTCTTGCAACTGAGCAAAGGCATCTACCTGTTCAGTGAAGGTGTCTCCATAGACACTGCTAAAGAGTTCCATTTGGTAGCGTACCCGCTTGGTTTGCTTGCGTAGATCGTGGAGATCTTCACCCGCTGTTTGCAGCCACTGGGGCGGGTTACTCACCGCAAGGAAAAGGGGGCGATCGCCCTGCCATTCAATCGCCACTTGCCACCCCGGATGCAGCAACAGTTGACACACCAAGGGCAACAAAATATCTGGGGCAATCAGTTCCGTCGGTAAGTTGGCAATCTCACGATATTGAGGGGCAGCTAGCCATTCTTCTAGCCCCTGTTGCAATTTGCGATAGCGATCGCTGCGCAGCAATTGAAGGGCTTTTTGTAGCAGTTCTGTCCGTTGCTTTTCGAGTTTTTTGATCAGTTTTGCCAGTTGTTGTTGCTCAGGGCGAGGTAGGTGAGGGTAATACTGCTCCTTGAGCGCCAGCATCATCACATCCAAATCCCGTACGGGACTGAGGCTGCCGGCGATCGCCCGTACCCGCTGAATGGAGACTCCCTTGGGCAAACGTACGGTATTACAAAAGACCTCCAGAGCCGTTCGCAGGCGGCGCAAGCCCACCCGCATCTGGTGAATTGCCTCAACATCGCGATCGCGAATCACCCCCGGCTCGTGTTTGCTAATTTTGCGGTAGTACTTTTCAAAAGCGGCGTACGCGATATGCCCTAGGGTTTCCATAAGACCCCCTCCCTGCTCAACGCCTAAAGGAATACCACTATTAAATTAACGTTTATTAACCAAGGTTACTTTTATCTTAATTTTAACTTAACCATAGTTGTGGCTGAATCATGGCTCAGCAAAAAAAGCCCCGCTCGATCAGAACGGGGATCAGTGAAATCAGTGAAGTCATTCAGTAAGAGCGGAACAAAAAATTGGGAAACTTAGGCAGCCGCTAGATTTTTAGCAACAAAGTCCCAGTTCACCAGTTGGTTGAGGAAGTTATCAATGAAGTCTGGACGGCGGTTTTGGTAGTCGAGATAGTAGGCGTGCTCCCAAACATCAATCGTCAGGAGGGGCACTTGACCGTGAACCAAGGGGTTTTCGGCATTGGGGGTTTTGGTCACTTTCAGCGTACCCGCTTCGAGCACCAGCCATGCCCAACCGCTACCAAATTGGGTCGCCGCTGCATTTTTGAACTGGGACTTGAACTCGTCGTAGCTCCCAAAGGCACTGTTGATCCGGGCGGCCACATCACCCGTAGGAGCGCCACCGCCACCGGGCTTGAGGCTATTCCAGAAGAAGGTGTGATTCCACACTTGAGCCGCATTGTTGAAGATGCCCACCTTGGCAGCATCGCCATAGGTCATGCGAATGACATCTTCAAGGGATTTGTCAGCGAGTTCCGTATCTTGAGTCAGTTTATTGAGGTTATCCACGTAGGCTTTATGGTGCTTGCCATAGTGAAATTCAAAGGTTTTTGCAGACATCCCATAGGGTTCAAGGGCGCCCGGATCAAAGGGAAGGGGTTCTTGTACAAATGCCATAGTGCTCAATACCTCTCTAAAGGTGATGCAGGTTTAGGCTACTAGAGATCAGTCATCGCCAAAAGGCACCTAGCAGCAGTGCCCATCGCCTAATTAACAATTCGCAATAATTATATCATCCTCCTTTCCGCTTCAGAAAAGAGCTGTCTCGCAGCATGATATGTTCAGAGGGGTTCTTGGGTCTTGGGTTCTATGGTTGCTTCTGTCCTTCGCCTAGATCAGGTTTTGATTCCTGAGGATGCCCCGATTCGCTTTGGTACCGATGGCTGGCGCGGCATCATTGGCGCTGAGTTTACCTTTAACCGTCTGCTGCGGGCAGCCAAGGCAGCGGCGGCAGTGCTCCATCAAACCTATGGCAAGGGCACAACGCCTCGGATCATTGTGGGCTACGATCGCCGGTTTTTAGCGGAACAGTTTGCCGCAGCCGTTGCCCAATTACTGGCGAGCCAAGGCTATGAGGTGTGGCTTTCAAATTGTGCGGCACCGACCCCCGCCTTTAGTTGGGCCGTCAAAGCAGAGGGAGCCATTGGCGGCTTGGTAATGACGGCAAGTCACAATCCCGGTATCTATGCGGGACTGAAGGTGAAGGGCGCCTTTGGTGGCTCCGTACCCACGACCGTCACCCAAGCCATTGAAGCGCAGTTAGCTCAGGGAGAGCCGCCACCCGTGGGTGAGGCCAAAACAGACTATCAAGTCTTTGATCCGTGGCCCAGCTATTGTGCGGCCTTGCGCACTCATGTTGATCCAAGCCCCATTCGTGAGGCGATCGCCAGCGGTAAGCTGCGGATCTGTGCCGATGTTATGCATGGGGTGGCCGCAGGAGGGCTAGAGCGCTTGTTGGATTTAGCGATACCAGAGTTTCGGCGCGATCGCGATCCCCTCTTTGGGGGAGGTGCTCCTGAACCCATTGGCCGTTATTTAACTGCAACCCAAGAGCAACTGCGGCAACAACACAGTGCCACCCCAACAGTGTGTTTCGTCTTTGATGGTGATGCCGATCGCCTAGCAGTCATTGATGGCGAGGGGGTGCTGTACACTGCCCAAGAAATTATTCCCATCTTGATTGATCATCTGGCACAACACAGTAGCTACCGAGGGGCCGTGATCAAATCCATTAGCAGTTCTGATCTAGTGGCGCGAGTGTCCGCCCACCATGGTTTAGCGGTGATTGAAACGCCCATTGGCTTTAAGTACATTGGCGATCGCATGCTGGCAGGGGAAGCTGTCCTCTTGGGCGGTGAAGAATCAGGGGGAATTGGCTATGGCCATCATCTTCCTGAACGAGATGCCTTACTCTCAGCACTGTACCTACTACAAGCCCTAGTGACATCTGGCTTGAGCGTAGGGGAATACTATCAACAGTTGCAGGCAACCACGAACTTTTACAGTGCCTACGATCGCGTTGATCTCACCCTCGCGTCCTTAGCGCAGCGACAACAACTAGAAGCAATCCTAGCAGCGCATCCCTTCACCCAGATTTTGGATAGCCCCGTGAGCCACTGGGAGAGCATTGACGGCTACAAGTTTCATCTGGCCGATGGCGGTTGGTTACTGATTCGCTTTAGCGGCACCGAACCCCTGCTGCGCCTCTACTGCCAAGGGAAAACGCCTGAACAGGTGCAGCGCATTTTAGACTGGGCAAGTCAATGGGCAGTTGCAGTGGCTAGCTAATCGTTAAAAAAACAATCGTAATGGACAACGCATCATGCCACTAGACCCATCCAGCCCAAATTCCGCTGCCACCAGTGCCCGTTCGCCCCTTTCCCTATGGACAAAACTTGCCTTTGGCGCCGGTGATCTCGGAACCGCCATCACTGCCAATTTACAGGTGTTTTTCCTGATGGTGTTCTTGACCAATGTGGCTGGCCTCAATGCGGGCTTGGCAGGCAGTGTGTTGATGATTGGCAAAATCTGGGATGCCATCAATGATCCGATCATCGGCTACCTCAGCGATCGCACCCCTGTGGGCAAGTGGGGACGCCGCCACATCTGGATGATCCTAGCAGCCCTTCCCTTTGGCATTTGCTTTTTCTTGAACTGGTGGGTACCAACGACGGATCAAGGGTTGCTCTTTGGCTACTACGTTCTCATGGGTCTCCTCTTTAACACGTTTTACACCGCAGTCAACCTACCCTACAGTGCCCTAACACCAGAACTGACAGAAGACTACAACGAACGCACTAGTCTGAATAGTTTTCGCTTTGCCTTTTCCATTGGCGGCAGTATTGGCTCACTCCTATTGGCGCAAATTCTCTTCCAAGTCATTAAGGAACCCAAAACTCAGTACATTGTCCTGGGGGGCATTGCCGCTGTATTATCTGTGTTGCCCATCTATTGGTGTGTCTGGGGCACACGGGGACGGGTACGGGAGTTTGAACGGCATACCCCCAGCAGTGGCCAAAGTCCTTTACCCTTGAAGACGCAACTGCGGTTGGTCTTTAGCAATCGGCCCTTCCTATTCGTGATGGGCATTTACCTCTGTTCTTGGCTAGCGGTGCAAATTACTGCCTCGCTGATTCCCTTTTTTATTGGCGATTGGTTGCAAATGTCCCCCGCTGAATATACGCAAGTGGCGCTGGCGGTGCAATCGACGGCGATGATCATGCTTTTTGTTTGGAGTGCCGTGAGTCGGCGTATTGGCAAGAAGGCGGTCTATTACATGGGCATGGCACTGTGGATGATTGCCCAAGCTGGCTTGTTTTTATTGCAGCCGGGACAAACAACGCTGGTCTATATCTGCGCGATTCTGGCGGGGTTTGGGGTTTCAACGGCCTACCTTGTCCCTTGGTCAATGATTCCCGATGTGATTGATCTCGATGAACTCAACAGTGGCCAACGGCGGGAGGGGATCTTCTATGCCTTTATGGTGCTACTGCAAAAAATTGGTCTTGCCTTGGGGCTATTTCTCGTCGGTCAGGCCTTGCAGTGGGCAGGCTACCTCTCCAGCGTTGCCGGTGAACCGCGCCCCGTTCAGCCCCCCTCGGCACTGTTGGCAATCCGCATTGCCATTGGACCGCTACCAACCTTTTTTCTCATTATTGGCATTGTTTTAGCCTACCTCTATCCCATTACGCAAGCGGTACACCAAGAGATTCTCTTAAGGCTGCACGCTAAACGGCAAGGAGAGGCTAGTGCATGAAGGGCTGGTACGTGGGCGATCGCGCTTTTGTGTGGGGAGAGCGCACCTACATCATGGGGATCTTAAATATCACCCCCGACAGTTTTAGCGATGGCGGTGACTTTTTTAATCCCGCCAGTGCCGTTGCCCATGCCCTTGAGATGGTGGCGGCAGGGGTTGATGTCATTGATATCGGCGGTGAGTCCACCCGTCCGGGCGCCAGTGAAGTGCCCATTAGTGCTGAGTTAGCGCGGGTGTTGCCCGTGATTGAGGGCATCCGTCAGCAGTCGCAGATTCCCATTTCCATTGATACCACCCATGCGGTGGTTGCCCGCGCAGCCGTCGAAGCCGGTGCCAATATTGTCAACGATGTCTCAGGCGGGCAGGCGGATCCGGAAATGTTTGCCACGGTAGCGGCATTGGGGGTGCCCTATATCCTCATGCATCGGCGGGGAACGCCAGCCACCATGCAGCAATTAACGGACTACGAGGATTTGATTGGCGATTTGCTTCGCTATTTTCAGGAACAAACGCAGCGGGCAGTTGCCAGCGGCATTCTCCCCGAGCATCTGATGATTGATCCCGGTATTGGCTTTGCCAAAACCACGCCCCAGAATCTCACCCTTTTACGAGAACTGCGGCAATTTCACAGCCTTGGCTATCCTCTCCTGCTGGGGCCATCGCGCAAACGCTTTATTGGTGATATCCTGAACCTGCCCAATCCTAAAGACCGGGTTTGGGGTACCGCAGCGGTCTGCTGTCATGCCATTGCCCAAGGGGTCGAGATGGTGCGTGTCCACGATGTGGCGGCAATGGTGCAGGTGTGTCGGATGGCCGATGTGCTCTGGCGATCGCCCTAGAGGGACTCAAACCACTTCAGGAGACCAATGGCTATCAGAAACAGACTGGCAGCGCCTTCTAAGTAGGGCGTAAAGTGCAGAGGGGCTTGTTCCCGTAGTTGCTGCCCCAACCAAAAGCCACTGCCAATGCAGACCCAACTGGTTACTGTACTCGCTATCACAGCACTAGCGATCGGTAACTGTGCCAAACCCGCAGCTACCCCTGTGGCAAAGTTCGTCAGGGTCAAGGCTAAACCCAACAGCAGCGACTGGTAGAGCGTGAAGTCATAGGCATAGTCAAGAATTGGTAATAAGTTCGGCTTTGTGGTTTTAGAGGGATGATTCAAGTTGAGCAAGACTCCCCCCAGTGCCGATGCCCCCATGACGATTAGCAAGCCACTGCCAAGCCGCTGTGTCCAAATCAACGGCACATACTGCTCTACCCACCCACCCAACTCCATGGCCAAAAAGGTACTGCTACCCGAAAGAGCCGCAATCAGGACATTCCCCAGCCAACTCATACGATAGCGGCGCAGACCATAGCTAACGGCCACGCTAAAGTTATCCATATTGGTGGCAAAACCAAAGAGTAGGGAGGCGATCGCGACTGGGAGCATTGGAACCTCTCAAGAATTCACCCTGAGCATAAGCGATTTCTAAGGACAAAGGCACCTGTTAATTAAGATGGTTTGGCGGGGCGATCGCAAATTTTCTGGGTGGATGCATATCCCTAACAACAGCAATGGATAACCAGATGTATACCCTTGCGAGGTGATCCCATGAATCTTCTCCAAGAACTCCTACAAACCGTTGAAATTGGCACTCCCCAAACCTTTGGTGGCATGACGCTGTTTCCCCTGCTGCGCCCGATTGTGGCAGAACCCGACTATTGGACGCTGACGGAAGCAATGAACCAAAACCTGCTAAAGATTACCGAGGTGTCTGAAGGGGGGCATGTGCCTGAACTCCTGTGCCATAACTGGGGCGATCGCTCGGTACTGCTTGTGGATGGGGAAGAACTCGTCGGTGCCAAGCAAAACCGTATTCTTAACCTCACAGTACTTGTACCTGCCCACACTGATCTGAAAATTCCCGTCTCCTGTGTTGAACGGGGTCGCTGGCACTACCGCTGCCGTGAGTTTGCCGCTGCTGATCGCGCCTACCATGCCACAGGGCGCGCCAAGAAACTCCGCTATGTTACAGAGTCGTTGAAACACAGGGGAAGCCGCCGTGCTGATCAGGGGGAAATCTGGGCGGATGTCGATGACCATCTGCTTTTCTTTGCTTGCAAGTCCGCCACCGATGCCCTCGCTGATGTTTATGAAAAAGAAGCCCACTCCCTCGATGAGTACGTCCAAGCATTTCGGGCGATCGCCCAGCAGATTGGTGCGCTTTTCGTCGTGCACGGTCAAATTTTGGGCTTGGAACTCTTTGACTTCCCTGCTACCTTTGGCAAACTGCTCCCCAAATTCAGCCGCAGCTACGGCCTTGAAGCCCTGAAACCCTCTCTTTCTCACGGTTCAGAAGTCACAACTGCCGATGCTAAAGCCTTTTTGACGACTGTGGCGGCTGCAACGGCTGAAACCTTTGAGGCCTTGGCCGAAGGCACGGATGTGCGGCTCACCCATCCCGAAGTCATTGGTAGTGCCCTTGTGGCCAAGGGGCGGGTGGTGCACTTGAGCGCCTTTCCCACCGAGATCACCCAGTCCAAACGCCGGCGGTCAGGTTGGGAAATTTAAGTCCTAGGGACAATTGCTGCGCCCCGGTGCCGGCACACACAACTCCCATTCCGCATTGAAGGGTTCGTAGCCGAGAGCCACCCCCGCCCGTTCTGCTTGGTAGCGCACCTCCTCAAAGCAGTCAAAGCCATCGGGGCGCACGGCAATGATAATGTACTCGCGATCGCTCTGACGGCGGAGATTGGCCAACAAAATGGCCAGCGTGGAAGTGGGCTTGCCGAGGTCTGCTTTGGACACCAGCACCTTTTGGGGATGGATGATCACCCCCTCGCGACGGCACTCCAGATAGCGGGGGGTACGCCCGTCATTTTGGGCATTTTCCCGTGCCAAAATTTGCACATTGGTACGTTCTCGCCCAAGGCTACTAGCACTAATCACCACCACCAGCAGGATCAGCGTGCCAATGGTGCAGGCCAAGATCGAGAGGAAGGGAAATAAGTCCAGTTGTAAATGGTGGGATTGACGCCGCCGCACAGCCTGATGCCTTACATAATTTTGGGCACACGGAAAAAGTCATCCTCGCGATCCGGGGCGATCGCCAGTAGATCCTCGCGATTTGGCCAAGGCTCCAACACATCGGGACGGGTTACATTACTGACTTCAATCGCACGGGTCGTCGGTGGAATATCCGTGACATCCAGTTCACTCAATTGGTTCACATAGTCAAGGATGCTATCTAGTTGCTGGGTCAGGGCTTCAATCTCGCTTTCCTCAAGGGCGAGGCGAGCCAAGTGAGCCACCTTGCGCACATCCTCTGCGGTAATGACTTTTGTTGCCATGTGTAATCCCTTAGAAATAAACATCCATCCTGGAGCGACCCGTGGTCTTCAGCCAGTTTTGCGCCTCGATATAGTTATTGGGCGCCAGTTGAATCGCCCGTTTCCAGTAGTCTGCGGCGCGATCGAAGAGTTGTTCAGCCTCCTCGGAACGCTGTTGCTCCTCTGCCTGTGTGCCCAAGTAGTGGTAGATCACCGCGATATTATTAAGGGCTTGGGGCATGCGGGGATTGAGTTCAAGGGCTTGGTGATAATACTCTAGGGCTTTTTCATGATCGCCGTTACTGGCGTGGATCAGGCCAATGTTGTAGAGAATGTAGCTGCGATCGTTGGGGTCTTCCTCTAGTTCTAGGGCTGCTTGGTAGTTCTCCAGTGCCTCGGCATATTCCCCGTCCGCTTGGGCAGACATGCCATCGCGATAATAGGCAAAGGCGGTTTTTGACTGCGAACTGGTGGGCAAGACCTTGAGAATGAGGTCAGCCATGACCGTAAAGGTTTTGTCAATAAAATTGTCGTTCCGTTGTGATCGCGGCATAGGGCTTCCTTGAACGGTCTCTTGCTTAGTGTATCAAAAGCACTCCCAAGGGCGCCCCCTAGCCAATGCCTAAGATTTGTAGCATTCCACCAAGAAGCCCCTACCCCAGACCTAAGATCGTCATACAGCCCTTTTCTTGAGATGTGGCGTGTACGAATGAGGAGAGCATCCTATCCTCCAGCAGTTTTGACTGTTTTCAGCGTGTGCCATCCTTGGGAAAAGGGCTGTAGTGGCCATCCGTGCCCTGATGCTCACCAGATGTTGGGAGTTTAAGATTTATGATTGAAAATATTCTATTGGCAGACTCAGGAACTGGACAATCCGAACAAATGCTCAAGTCGCTGATGGAGTTGCCAGCGATTCAACGGGCTGCCGTCACTGTTTTGCACGTGATTCCACCGAAAATTACTGCCGAGGAGATGGCCGAACAACGTCAAGCGGGTGCCAAACTCCTAGCGGAAGCCGTTGCTCGACTGCATCTTGACCCAGTGATTAGTGTCAATACCATGCTGCGGGAGGGGGATCCCAAAGATACCGTGTTGCACGTGGCCGATGAAATCAATGCCGACTTAATCATCATGGGATCGCGGGGACTCAAGCGCCTGCAATCCATTCTCGAAAACTCCGTCAGCCAGTATGTGTTTCAACTGTCTTCCCGACCGATGTTGCTGGTGCGCGATGACCTCTTTGTGAAGAAAATCAACCGCATCATGGTAGCGCTCAATAATTCCGCCGCAGCCAAGGCCTCCTTGGACTTAGCCGTACGCCTGATGGAGGGGGTCAAGGGCGGTAAATTGATTCTTGCCCACGTCAATCCCGACCTCAAGGGTCATGCTGATACCCCCAGCACGGCTGCTGAAAAAGATCCGATTCTCTCGGAAGCCTCAACGGTGGCCAAGCAGCGGGGTGTGGAATACCAGTGTGTCCTGACCACCGGTAAGCCCGGTGAAGAAATCTGCCGCATTGCTGCTGATACCAATGCCGATCTCCTCGTTCTGGGTTCCCCGGATCGGCGTCCGTCCATCGCCCGCAGTTTGCCCGATTTAGATCGCCTCTTGGGCACCTCCCTTTCAGACTATGTGCGGGTCTATGCTGAGTGCCCCGTGCTCTTTGTGCGACAATTGGAGGCGTAGTCTGGGCTAGCGGCGGTGAGCCTTTTTGATGATCTGCGCTGGCAGGGCGATCGCCAGTGGCGACAATTGGGTGAAGCCCTTGAGTACAGCTTTCGCCAACTCTTTCGCCAGCAAACGGAGCCATTTTGGCAGGACTCCCCCTCCTTAGAGGCATGGCTACGCTGGTTCTTGCAAGGGGTCTTGCTCGTTGGCCTTGGACTCGCCCTCTATTTCCTAGGGCGCAGCCTGTGGCGATGGTGGCAGCAGCGATCGCGATCCTCCTCAGCAACACTGGTTTCTACCCTTGAGGAGCGACCGCGGCCTGTGCGCGAGTGGCTGGAACTTGCTCAAGACCTGCAATTGGCGGGGGATTATGGGGGTGCTTGTCGTGCTCTCTACATGGCCTTGCTCTATCGGTTGCAGGAGGCGGGCTGGCTACGGCTACAGCCCCACTGCACCAATGGCGACTATCTACGGGAATTGGAGCGACTCTTTCAACTGGGGGAGCGATCGCCAGCCGTGCGGCGGAGTATTCAGCACCTCTTTCAAGTTCACAGTCGCAGTTACTATGGCGCCGAGGCGGTGGATGCCCAAACCCTAGCCACCTGTCAAGCCGCCTATTTTGAGGTGGACCCCTTCCTGCGGGAGCGCCAGCAATGATCACGATCAACCGTCGCCAGTGGTTTTTCCTCGGCTGCGCTGTCCTTGTGCTGCTGGTGGTCGGCCTCCTGATTCTGGCGGTGGCGCCCAGTAGCCGCGCTGGCTCCTCCTTTGATGCCTCCCCTTGGGGCACGCAGAAATTTTATGCGTATCTACAACAGCAGGGGTTCCAAGTGGCGCGTTGGCAGCGGGACTATAACTACCTCAAGGGTCAAGGGCACGTTTTCATTCAAATTAGTGGTCGTCCCATGAGCTGGCCACCATCCCTTGTGGAGTGGCTGGCCCAGGGCAATACGCTGGTGCGCTTTTACTGGCATGGGGAACCCACCGCAGCCCCCTTTGTACAGCGCCTCTCCACTCCCCAGGGCAATGTGTTAGTTGAAACGCGCCGCCGCGTCCCCCGCCAGCGGGGCGATCGCCCCCTGCTCAAGGATGATCATGGTTCAATTGTCTATCTCAGGGAAGCCACTAGTCCCCAGACCCATGGACAACGAATCCTTGGGGTCTATCCTTGGCTGGTGGCTAATGTCTATGGCGGTGACCCCCCCCTTGCGAACTTTGCTGTTGTGGCCGAGATTTTGCAGAACGTGGTTACGCCGGGGGCGACGATATACTTTGATGAATGGCTCCACGGCTACCGCCAACGCACTCCAGAGGATGTGGTCAGGGAGACGGTGCCTGAAACCCTCTTCGACTACTTCAGTCGTACCCCTTGGCTGGCTGTGGGGGTGCAATTCAGCCTCTTGCTCCTCTTTTTGCTATGGCAGCAAAGTCAACGTTTTGGCCCACCCCTATTAGAAAAAGAACCTGTGGCCAGTAATAGTGCCGCCTACATTGCAGCCCTCGCAGGCGTTCTTGAGCGGGCACAGCAGCGGCACTTTGTCCTAGAACAGCTGCAAGATCGCTTTCGCTATGATTTAGCCAACCAACTCGGCCTTGCCGCCAATCCTCACCATCTGCCTAGGGATTCAGAACTCATTCAGGCATGGCAGACCACAACGGGGCGATCGCCGCAACACCTGCAAGACCTCCTCAGTATTCCCCACAGCATTGATGATTCCCAGTTACTCAAGTGGCTAGAGCAGGCCGGCAGTGCCCTACAGGCTCTGAAAAGGGCTGTCTAATGATCTAGCCCTTCGGCTTTGTCTTCACACACACAGGTCCATAGACAAGAGTTTGGCAAGCCAAGCGATAATTCTCTGGCTTACGGCGGAGCTTGCGTTCTTCCACTGGTGTGCGGGGGGAAAGGTTTTCCATACCCTCGACGATCTCAACAATACAGGTGCCACACTGGCCGTAGCCCCCACAATTCAAGAACTTGCCCTTGAGGGTGTAGAGGTCAACCCCCGCTTCCATTGCTTTTAAGCGCAGATTCGCGCCGTTGGCAGCAATAATTTCTTTGTTTTCGTTAACAAACTTAATATTTGTGGCCACAAATTCAGCTTTGCTTGCCATAGGAACCTACGCTAGTTACCATTCTTAATACATTCTCATTTTGGCAGAAAAACTGCCCAACCGTAGCTGAAGTTACGGGTAAATTGGCCGTTAAACTCTTAGTAGGGAAGCGGTTATGACCGTGATCCGGCTGCTTAATAAAATTTGTTCATGCAAACGCTAAATTTTTGTATAGGAGGAGCGTAGTCAATGGGACTACCTTGGTACCGAGTCCACACTGTCCTGATCAATGATCCAGGGCGGTTGATTGCGGCCCACCTGATGCACACGGCATTGGTCGCCGGTTGGGCAGGGTCGATGGCTCTTTATGAGCTAGCTATTTTTGATCCCAGTGATCCCGTTCTCAACCCAATGTGGCGGCAGGGAATGTTTGTGTTGCCCTTCATGGCACGGTTGGGGGTCACGGGGTCTTGGAGCGGTTGGAGTATTACTGGCGAAACAGGGATTGACCCCGGTTTTTGGAGCTTTGAGGGGGTTGCCCTCGCTCACATCGTCCTGTCAGGTCTGTTGTTCTTGGCGGCCTGCTGGCACTGGGTCTATTGGGATTTGGAACTCTTCCGCGATCCTCGCACCGGTGAGCCTGCCCTCGACTTGCCGAAAATGTTTGGCATTCACCTGTTCCTTGCCGGTTTACTCTGCTTTAGCTTTGGTGCTTTTCACCTGACCGGTCTCTTTGGTCCTGGGATGTGGGTCTCTGACCCCTATGGCTTGACGGGCAGTGTCCAGCCTGTGGCACCCGAATGGGGACCCGATGGCTTTAATCCCTACAACCCCGGTGGTGTGGTTGCTCACCATATCGCCGCAGGCATTGTCGGTATTATTGCTGGTTTATTCCACCTGCTGGTACGTCCACCCCAACGACTTTACAAAGCTCTGCGCATGGGGAATATTGAAACGGTACTCTCCAGCAGTATTGCTGCCGTCTTCTTTGCTGCCTTTGTCGTTGCCGGCACGATGTGGTATGGCAGTGCCACCACGCCCATTGAACTCTTTGGGCCGACTCGCTATCAGTGGGACAGTGGCTACTTCCAACAGGAAATTAACCGCCGCGTGCAGGCCTCCCTCGCCAGTGGCGCCACCCTTGAAGAGGCTTGGTCAGCCATTCCAGAGAAACTGGCCTTCTACGATTACATTGGCAACAACCCCGCCAAAGGAGGTCTCTTCCGTACGGGCCCGATGAACAAAGGGGATGGGATTGCCCAAGCTTGGAAAGGCCATGCCGTCTTCCGCAACAAAGAGGGTGAAGAACTCTTTGTCCGTCGCATGCCTGCCTTCTTTGAAAGCTTCCCCGTCATCCTCACCGATAAGAATGGCGTTGTCAAAGCCGACATTCCCTTCCGTCGTGCCGAGTCGAAGTATAGCTTTGAGCAACAAGGCGTGACCGTCAGCTTCTACGGTGGTGAATTGAACGGCCAAACCTTCACCGATCCACCCACCGTTAAGAGCTATGCCCGTAAAGCTATCTTCGGTGAGATCTTTGAATTCGATAAGGAAACCCTCAACTCCGACGGGATTTTCCGCACCAGTCCCCGTGGCTGGTTTACCTTCGGCCATGCGGTGTTTGCCTTGCTCTTCTTCTTTGGTCACATTTGGCATGGTGCCCGCACGCTGTTCCGCGATGTCTTCTCTGGGATTGATCCCGAACTGTCGCCGGAGCAAGTGGAATGGGGCTTCTACCAAAAAGTGGGCGATGTCACCACTCGTCGCAAAGAAGCTGTCTAGTCATTCCTAGGGGACTACTATGGAAACCATCACCTACGTTTTCATCTTTGCCTGCATTATCGCGCTGTTCTTCTTTGCCATCTTCTTCCGTGAGCCTCCTCGGATCACCAAGAAGTAGCCTCTGATCCATCAGCGAATAGGTCTTTAATACTTGCCGATCGCCCCTGCGGTCGGTTTTTTGATTTTTATGTGATGCTCAAGAGATGATGCCTGCCGATTCCTGAATCTTTCGCTCTTGAAGCCACGGTTTCTGGTACAGTCTTTATGGCACGGTGGGACGGCCAAGCTTGTTGTCTGTCAATCGCTAAGGAGAAACCTCTGAGTACCCGAGTCATTATTGTCCGCCACGGTGAAAGCACGTTTAATGTTCAGGAGCGGGTGCAAGGTCACAGTGATGCCTCTTCGCTCACGGAACGCGGTCATTGGATGGCAGCCCAAGTGGGTCTCGCTCTACGGGGCATTCCCATCCGCAAGATTTACACCAGTCCCCTGAAACGGGCAACGGAAACCGCAGAGGGCATCCATGCTCAGCTCCAAGACCCGCAACTCAAGCCACCCCATTCCCTTGATTTACTCAAAGAGATTGCGCTGCCCGCTTGGGAAGATCTGCCCTTTGCCGAAGTGAAGGCACGGTTTCCCGAGGACTATCGCCGCTGGCAGGAAGCCCCAGAAACCTTGATGATGAAAATCACCACGGAGAGTGGCCAAACCAAGGAGTTTTTTCCGCTATTGGATCTCTACGATCGCGCGGGCATGGTTTTGGAAGCGCTGCTGACGGCTCACGAAAATGAAACCATTGTCATTGTCGGCCACAGCGGTATGAATCGTGCCCTGATTTGCACGGGTCTCGGCTTGGGGGTCAAGGGCTATTTGCGGCTGCAGCAGGCCAATGGCGGCATTAGTGTCCTCAATTTCAGCAACGGCTTGCGACAACCCGCACAACTAGAAGCCCTCAATCTCACGAGCCATCTTAATGATCCCTTTCCGCAACCCCGTTTCAAGGAGCAAACGCTGCGCATCTTTTTGGTGCGCCATGGTGAAACCGACTGGAATCGCGAGGGACGCTTCCAAGGGCAAATTGATGTGCCCCTGAATGAAAATGGCCGTGCCCAAGCGGCGGCGGTGGCCGAGTTCCTCAAGGCGGTGCCCTTTCACCATGCCTTGAGTAGTCCCCTACGGCGGCCCAAGGATACGGCCTTGGCGATTTTGCAGTACCACCCTGATGTCGAGCTAGCGCTAGAACCAGCCCTTGCCGAGATTAGCCACGGGGATTGGGAGGGCAAGTTTGAACCGGAGGTGGCGGCGGCCTATCCGGGGGAACTGGAACGCTGGCGCACAACCCCGGCCCTGGTGCAAATGCCCAATGGGGAAAACCTCGAACAGGTGCGCGATCGCGTGGTTAAGGCATGGGAAGAGTGGCTGAAGCGCTGGAAAACCAATGCTCCCACCCCCCACAATGTTTTGGTTGTGGCTCATGATGCCACTAATAAGGTCTTGCTCTGCCACATTGTTGGCCTAGGCATTGAAAACTTCTGGCTCTTTAAGCAGGGCAATGGCAGCGTCACGGTAATTGACTATCCCATCAAGGGCGGTCTGCCGCGATTGCAGGCAGTGAATATCACCACCCATTTGGGGGGCGTGCTGGATCGGACGGCGGCGGGAGCCTTGTAAGCCATGGTGTGGCGACTGTTGCAACAGGTGCGGCTGCTGGATCCGGTCAACCGCCAAGATCAACGCGCCGATGTGCTGCTGGCGGCGGATCAATTGGCGGCGATCGCCCCCCAAGAGGTACCCCCTGATACAGAAGTGATTGATGCTTCAGCTTGGGTGCTGGCACCCCCCTTGGTGGATCTCTACAGCCACAGTGGTCAACCCGGTTATGAGGCGCGAGAAACCCTTGAGACACTCTTGGCCGCTGCCGCTGCCGGTGGGGTTCAGCATTTAACCCTCTTACCGACTACAAACCCCGTGATTGACCATCCTGCTGTTTGGCAAGCGCTGCAACAGGAGATACCAACCACCGCTTGGTCACAGGTACGGGTTTGGGGCGCACTCACCCAAGGATGCCAAGGGACGGCTTTAACCGATTTAGCGGAACTAGCCGCCAGTGGGGTAGTTGGCTTTTGTGATGATCGGGGGTTGACCCATTGGCCTTTGGTGCAGCGGGCACTCACCTATCTCCAGCCCCTAGGCAAACCCGTTGCCCTTTGGCCCTTTGACCCGGCCTTGGCCGCCAATGGGGTGGCGCGGCAAAGTGGGGTAGCCACTCGTCTCGGATTGGTGGAGCAACTGGTCTGCTGTGAAACCATTCCCCTATTGGCGATTTTGGAATTGGCACGCACCGTCTCAACCTCCATTCACCTCATGCGCCTGTCAACCGCTCGCAGTGTCGAGATTCTCGCTAAGGACAAACCTGAACAGGTCAGTGCCAGTGTGTCGTGGTTACATTTGCTCTTTACGGTTGAGGATCTAGCCAGTTACGATCCGCATCTGCGCCTTGACCCGCCCCTAGGAACGGCCAGCGATCGCCAAGCCCTGATCGAAGGACTCAAAACGGGGGTTATTGAGGCGATTGCCATTGACCACACCCCCTTGCTCTATGAAGAAAAAATGGTTTCCTTTGCCGAGGCACTCCCCGGTGCCATTGGTCTCGAATTAGCCCTACCCGCCCTCTGGCAGGAACTAGTAGTGAATAATACCTTGAGCGCCCTTGACCTCTGGCACGCCCTCAGTACGGCACCGGCGCGGATTTTGAGCATTGAGCCACCCCGCCTCGAACTGAACAGTCGCCACTTTGTGCTTTTTGATCCAAACGTGACTTGGACAGTGACGCACCAAAGCCTGCGATCGCGCGCTCGCAATACGCCCTTTTGGCAGCACTCCCTGCGGGGTCAATTAGTGCCCTTTTCACCCAGCATCAACTCTGGCCGCACCCACTGATCAAATTCCTCAGCCGTGAGATACCCCAATTCCACCGCCGCTTCCTTCAGGGTTTTACCTTCGCTGTAGGCCTTTTTTGCGACGGCTGCTGCCTTGTCGTAGCCAATGTGGGGGTTCAAGGCCGTCACCAACATGAGCGATCGCTGCAAATGGCGCTGAATTTGCTCCCGATTGGGTTCAATGCCCACGAGGCAAAACTGGGTAAAGGCTTCCCCGGCATCACTCAGCAGTTCAATGGAGCGCAGCACATTGTGAATGATCAGGGGCTTATAAACATTGAGTTCAAAATTCCCTTGACTGCCCGCTATCCCCACTGCGGCGTCGTTGCCCATCACTTGCACACAGACCATCGTCAGGGCTTCACATTGGGTGGGATTCACCTTGCCGGGCATAATCGACGACCCTAGCTCATTGGCGGGTAGGATCAGTTCTCCTAGACCACAACGGGGGCCTGAAGCCAACCAACGAATATCATTGGCCATTTTCATCATCGCTGCGGCCAATGTTTTCAGGGCACCACTGAGCATCACCAAGGGATCATGGGCGGCCAAGGCAGCAAAGGGGTTCTCGGCTTTGCAGAAGGGATACCCCGTCATTTGGGCTAATTCTGCCGCCACGCGATCGCCAAAGCCGGCGGGGGCATTCAAACCCGTCCCCACGGCCGTACCGCCAATGGCAAGGGGATACAGATGCTGGAGTGCGTACTCAATATGGCCTTGACAGGCAGCAATTTGACTGGCATAGCCCGAGAATTCTTGGCCAAGGGTGAGAGGCACGGCATCCATTAAGTGGGTGCGCCCAATTTTAATAATGTCGGCAAAAGCGGTGACCTTTTCCTGCAATACGGCCAGTAAGTGCCGCAACATCGGCAGCAGTCGCTCCTGCAGCTCAATCACTGTGGCAATATGCATCGCCGCCGGAAAGGTGTCATTAGAAGACTGGCTACAGTTCACATGGTCATTGGGGTGGATCGGAGTTTTGCTCCCCTTAACGCCCCCCGCCAGTTCAATGGCACGGTTGGCAATCACCTCATTCACATTCATATTGGTTTGGGTACCGCTGCCGGTCTGCCAGATGGAAAGGGGAAACTGATCATCCCAGCGCCCTTCAATGACCTCATCGGCTGCTTGCATAATCCATGCTGCTTTATCGGTAGCTAAAACCCCTAAATCGCGGTTGGCGATCGCGGCTGCCTTCTTTAGCCGTGCCATGGCATGAATAACCTCGAGGGGCATGCGCTCGTGACTGATGGGAAAATACTTTAGGGAGCGCGCCGTCTGGGCACCCCAGTAGCAGTCCGCTGGTACCTCAATGGCGCCGAGGGAGTCGTATTCTAGGCGAGTTGCAATTGTCATGATTCGTCATACCGAGGGGGAGAACCCATCTCTCATCATTGCAGAAGAAGAGCCAATGCTTACCTTAGACCTATCAGAGATAGAGTGGCAACAACTGAAATAGTCTAAGTCAATATTCCGAGTCAGAGAACTTAGCGTCGGGAAATTTGGCTGGGAATGATTTAAGTTATATTGTAAAGCCGATTTTATTGCCTGATCTCTCATCAAATCAAATGAATTTACCAGTGCTCATCTAAACATAATCTCCGGGTCGTCGGAGGGCAATCAAAGGATTAGCATGTTCAATCTGATAGTTAGGGTATCGTGTTCTAGCATCTGCCACAGCTTCTATCCATTCAGTATGCCGATCGTTCCACAAGGGATGGCGGATAATTCGAATCACACTGTTGTTTCTCTGATTTTTCACAAAACCAGTTAGATTAGCAAACTGAGTAGGACTGCCATAACCAAGGTGTTGAAAAGTTGTAGAAATTGCACCAGTTACTAAACTTTGCCAAGGATTAGGGAAATTCCCCCAATTAGAGGCTAAGTCTATAGTAACGGATGAGTCTCTGACCAATCGAGCCATATCCAAAGCCAATCGCCAGTCTAGGAGACCATGATAGGCAAGATTTCGATAATCCCGCAAACAGTCATTACAAGAAGTATCACAGTTTCTGCCGTGACCTTGAGAATTCAGCCAACGGTAGGCTATTGACAGAGAATTATTAGGGTCTGATTGAGCCATGACTTTCTCAAATTGATGAGGATTGGCTAAAAAATTGCAGTAGCCTGCACCATTCTCCAAACTGTCACAGAGAAACGCTTGGCCTACAACTTTGCCATCTTGAGCTAATGTACGAAATCCTGCTTGCAATTCCAGCGGATCGACATCTAAATAAGCAGAGGCGGCAATCCTGAGCCAAAAAGCGAAGGAATACCATGCCGCTCTCCCTTCTACCGTCATTGGATCAGCAAATACCCCCTCACTCCACCGGGCAATGTTTACCAAGAGAATGTCAGTTCTGCGCCGTGAAAGAAGTGCAATTTTATATTTCTGCCCTGAACCAGTAACACGATCGCTCCCTTCAATGGCATCGGCAACTACATAAGCTCCTGATTTGGGGTTACCGAATACTGAGGCATTTTGAAAATCGAACCCTCCCCTCCCGCCATTATCATTGATTGAAATAATGCGATCGCTTACAGAAGAAACATTAGCGTTCAAAACTAAGATTGGATTACCAGCAGGAGAATTGATACTAACAGTGGGGCGGGTCGAGCGAGGTTGCCACTCAAACTGCCCATCATAATCCTCTGGTTTCAAATTCGTAAAAAAACCTTTTGGTTCTCTAGCATCCAAAGATCGTAAACTTTGTTGATGGCACACAGGGCATTCAAAAAGTTGATCTATTTTACTGCCAGTAATAGATTGATCAGGTTGATAGGGATAAACTACGGCTTGACAATTACTGCATAACCCCAGTGCTTGGTTAGGCTCAGATAAAGGGGGCGAAAAACCAGGCTTAACATCAACGTAGTTACCATTGTTTTGAGGTACTAACTCCACAACTCCACAGGCGGTATGCACTGCTCTATCTCTTACAGTCTGAGAACCTGGCGCAAACTGACCGATCGCTATATCCAAATCACGATCGATGGTTTCTTTATTTGACCATTTGGTGTAGAGAAGCCTTACCCTAGTTGGAAAGCCAAACATAGGCAAGTATCCTGCATTTGCTAATCGCTCGCTCAAATTATTTTGAGTGTAGGTAGCATCTGCCACAATACGATCAATTTCAGGAATAAGGTCATTACGAAGATAAGTCAGAAATTGAGAGTCTTCTGTGCTTAAATCAACTTGGATTTTTAATGCCTCTAAAATAGATAGAATTTTTGACTTATTAGAATTATCCTGCAACCAAGCAATAATCTGAGGTTTGTATTTATGCCAGTCTTCAACTTTGCCAAACTCACCATGCACGCTATCAGTTAGCTCCAAAGAGCTACTAATCCCTTTTTCTTTAAATGACTGTCGTAAAACTTCCTTGATCAACACTCGCCTAAAAATCTCCTCACTACGCATATCCACATAGGGTGGGGGAGGTGGATCACCCGTAATGCTCTCTGGACGCTGGAAATAAAAATCGTCATGACTTCTACCCCTACAGAAAGTAACCGCTAGAGAAACTCCTGCACTACGCCGTCCTGCCCGTCCTACCCGTTGCTGATAGTTGAATCTGCGGGGGGGCATATTAGACATCATCACCGCCAATAACGCTCCAATATCAACACCAGCCTCCATTGTGGTCGTTACGCTTAAAAGATCAATGCCTTGAACCTTGGGAATTTCTTGACTGATGAATACATCTTGAAACCAGCGCTGGCGTTTTGGTCGCTCATCCTTATCCGTTTGTCCTGTGAGTTCTGCCGCATTCATCCGAAAAGGATTCCCCGACTGCTCCGAAAGATAAGTGTAGTAATCAAAATCCGATCTGCTTTGGCTAGGTTCAAGCCTTACTATTGGCGCATTTTTATTTTTGGAAGTATTGCATTCAGGACAAATTCCACCCGCAGGATGAAGATAAAAAGCATTGCATTGGGGACAGCGATAACCGGGGCGAGTGCCATCACTATTCAATTGTGTAGGAGGAGGAGGTACAAGATAAAGTCTGTCTGGATCGAGAACAAGACTCTCACTACTAGCTATGCCTGCATTAGAGCCAGCAAGCTGTTTTAGAACATCAGCGGAAGAAACATTAGCGATACAGTTGCAATATCTTTCAGAATAGCCGGGTAAGTTTTGATTAGTCCCTGGATGGAAATAACTGGAGTATCTATGAAGTCGGCGGATACCTAATTGGCGAATGACAGCATCCACGACTTGAACCAAAACATCAGAGGCATTCCCGACAGGTGAATAGCTAACCCACGCTTGTCCAATATTCTCAAGTACCCTAGCTGAATGAATGAATATAGCGTACATCATCTCATCAGCTAATTTTGCTTCTAGGCGATCACAATGATTAGTCTGTTCAGGAGTAATAGGATATACTTGAACCACTGGTTTGCCCCAGTCATCTGGCCAGTCATAGCACTCAAACCAAGGATGCCATTCTTTTCCAGCGCCCTGACCTACTGAGTAGTTTAGAGCACTGAGATCAGTCCCCCCTGGACAAATTCCATACTGCAATAAAGAGTCTCTTAATTTGCGCCTTAAATCCAAGAGGGGGACACGATTTGGATAATCTCGGAGCATTCTTAGCCATTCACTTCTTGCCGATTCGTTGGCAGAAGGAAGATTCCTAATCCAAGAAAGTGCCTCTGTTGTGAGAGTAGGATAGGCATTAGCAAAGCGTTTGTACCGCTCCATGTCATCTGATGAATTAGGTAGATTCAGATCATTTCTCAGCCTAGGATTCAAATCTTCTATTCTGTCAAGAATATCTTGGTTCGTGCAGGTTTGTTTCACAAATGATAATAAATCTCCCCAATAATCCTTAAAGGATTGAATTAGTAGTAATCGCACCATATCTCGATAGTGATCTCGCTCCATCCCCGCCGCCAGTTTTGCCGCATCTTGACGACTATCAGAAAAAATCACCAATTTACGAGGAGAACGAATACTTTGAGGGGCAGGTGCAGGCATTTCTCTCAACAAGCCGCCTGCAATCACCTGACAAGCCTTCTGAAAACCTGTGCGATGGGTATGCAGTGGAGTTGGAAATATTTTTCTTCTGCTGTAGTCTGCATCACATCGGGGACACTTACTCGGAAAAGCGGAAGCTTCATCTGAGCCACTACCCATCACTTGATAAAGCCAACCTGGTACCTGATTTTTCCTTGGCGGTGTATTCGACTGATCAAGCATTCCAGTTACATGATCTAGTTTTGCTTTAGTCCATTTACACTTAATTCCATTGTGAGTCCATTGCTCATCTTGAGGTTGAGTTTCCCAAGGATTGCGATCATTAGGTAGGGGCCAAAAAATGCGATAGTTGCCATACTTTTGACTTAATATAACCGCATCTGGAATTCCTTCCAAGTCAGGTTGATCGGGAGTGAGAATTTCCACAGTAGTATTTCCTACCTTTCTTGTAGCTTTGTATCCGCCCACTAGGACTTCGCCACAGACTTCACAAACAATTAAATCTAAGACACGAGAACCGCAGGAGCAAGATAAACTATGGTTGGCATGAATTGCTCCTATAGTTGGTCTACTTGGTTTTGGCTGACTATTTCGTAACTCTTGATCAACGGCTGGATCGGTACAATTGGGATTAGTACAAGCCCAAAGATTTTGCAAGTTATGGAAAAATAAATGACCTCTCACTGGTTGGGGCGATCGGCCGTTAGCCAAGGTACTCATTCCCAATGCCATTAAAAATCCTCGCATAGCATCAGAAGTAAGCTGTCCTAGTTCTCTAGCATTGGGAAAAAGCTGATCATCTAAATCTCTTACATCAGTAGCACGAACACTACCATTGACGGCTCTACAAGCATCTCTGATAGCATCTGCCGCTTCTATATTTTCTAGAGCTTCACCCAGTTGTCTGCGTGGGTCAGAGTCACTACTGAAAGTTCCTAAATTTTCTGCCAAAGTAGTTATGTATGGCAGTGATGATTCAATATCAGGTGGTTGCATGGGACGAAATGGATCGGGCTGAACTGAGCGAGCAAACTGAGCAAAAACATCGCTATATTGATTGATATTTAACCGTGCTCCTTCTCTAGGTGGAGTTTGCTCCCCAGTAATCAAACTAAAGTCCCCCCGACCAAAAAACTGCCGCAGAAAGTCGTTTCCCTCTTGTCCTGCTTCTAAACTAGCTGTGGTCGTTAAGATTCTCAGTTGGGGTGAATCAGCAGTTAAACCGAGGCGATAGTATAACAGGCGAAGGATGTAGGCAACTTCTGTACCCGGTGTACCCCGATAGGCATGCAGCTCATCAATAATTAAGTAGAATTTATTTTCTGGATTACTTTCTAACCATCTCTTTGTAGCATCAAATATATTGTTTTCGATACTTCGCATCATCATGATATTCAGCATTGAATAGTTGGTGATCAAAATATCAGGGGGATGGTCTTGCATATCCCAGCGCGATCGCATTTCACCACCATCTAATCTTGGAAAGTAGAAGCGTAAATCTGGCATGTCATTAAGCAGTGATGGATCACTTTCAATACCACTTTGAAGATTTTGATATTCCTGTTCCATAGTTCGCATGATAGTTCTTAATTCATTCAACTTGACTGAATTGGTTACCTGCTCATTTCTACGGTTTAGCCTAGTTTTTGTTCCAGGTACAGGGGTAAGCCCTGTGTAGCGTCCAAAGGTAATGCGGTTTCCTGCTCTAGTACGATCGAGCCATTCATGCACAGTAGGACTATCTAAAACTTTGCGTAATCGGCGTAATTGGTCTTCTACCAAAGCATTCAAGGGATAGAGAATCAAGGCGCGTACAGCCGCAGGACGAGTTTCATGGCTCCTTTGAGCAACCCAATCACCACGAGGATTATCAGTTTCATCCCACCAGCGTTGATTTGCAGGTTTAGCATTAGGTGCTGTCCAGCTTTGAGATTCTTTGGCTAACTCAGCTAAAAGTGGCAAGAGAAAGCACTCTGTTTTACCCGATCCTGTTCCCGTTGTAACCACAATATCTCTTTGATTAACAATCGCCTCTTGTAAACTTTGCCATTGATGCTGATAAAGCTGAATTCCATCATCAAAGAGAGTTTGTCCAAGTTGGTCTAACTCTTGATATTCTCTTGGTAAATTTCTTGCGGCATCAGACAAGCTCATGCCTGATGAGGGATAAATTGGTACTGGCTCAACTAATGGTGGAATAGTCAGGACAGGATTATGGGGATCACGAAGAAATTGCAAGCGGCGATCGCGTTCTTTGGCTAGGGCAGGATACCGCAAGGGAAATGCACTCTTGATGTAAAGTTGATAAATGCGATCAAGTCTTTGATATGTGCCAAGTAAATCATGCATAACTACTGCTCAGTTAGTGTAATCTTGAGAGCTTTTGAAATTTCTCTAGCCAGCCGTGAACTAATTCTATTATAAATCAAGAAGCCATCTCGGTAGGTAGGTAACATGCCAGATGCCATAACTAAATGAGATTCATAAATCTCTGGCAACCTTTGAGCCATAGGAATTGCCAAAGTTTTTTCTTGGCGATCGTAGTAAAACTCAACATTCTGCCCAAGAGATAGAATTGCCAAAAATCTTAATCCATACCAATCTCCTTGTAACCACTGATCTCTGTTTTGATCGTAGAAAAAACTGTACCTAAGCTGTGAAGTAGAGTCCTTTGCCAAAAACTGATAAAACCCAGTTTGATTTTGAAAAGTACAATCAACAAAGTCTGTTCCATCAAATCTCTTCAGATCAAAATTAAAAGTGAGGATACTGTCAATTCTACTCAAACTATTCTGCCAATCATTAAGGCTGAGAATACTTGGAGGTTGAGTAAATTTAATAGAATATCCATAATTTTGCATCCTTTGAGCTAAAATTTCATCCGTAATTTGACTGGACAGTATCAGCTTAATTCTGCGAGGTGCTTCCCCTCTTGGCTGATGTCTTTCCTCTAGTGATCCAAATTCTCTAAGCCTCTGTAAAAAGCGATGGCTACGCTGACCATGAAGTAAAAAAGTCTGATCGCTAGGTTCAGAATCAGTACCCACATGTACTAAAGAGGGCGGATTAACTTGCCATTTAGAGCCATTATCAGAGGTAATTAAATGATTCAGTAGTTTTAGCCGCCTTAAAATGCGCTTTGGCTCAGGGAGATCAAGAATTTCACAGGTTTTCTTAAAGGATTCCCATGTGCCGCTTCCTGAAGCAGATAGCCAATAAAGCAGATGTTCATGCTTAGTTGAGAATTGTCTAATTTGCTCATCGCTGAGGTTTTGAGTGTTTGTACTATCAACCAAGTCTAAAGGACTCTCACGAATAATTTTTTGTTGCGATCGGTATGGAATAGGATTTGTGTAATCTTGGACATCATGTGCTGCCCCAACCATTGGTTTAATATCGTCAATAGTAAATTGGTTGCGTTTCTTGTCAACAGGAAAATTAAAAAAAATTTCCTTTAAGTCTTTAATAAAACTATCTACTTCAGATGGAATATCCCCCATTTTTATGCTCTCAATGGCAACAAAAAAGTAATATTCCCCTTTTGGTTTTTTTTCGATTCTTAATAATGGTATGTACTGTACAAGATTTCTAGACTGAACTGACCTAGATATAACTTCGATTAGCTGTTCGGGTTTTAATTTATTTGTCCTTTGCTTAAATCCCATATACCATCTCACTAATCTTTGTCTACTTATTCTCTCTTGTCTGGATTGGGTCATGACTAACTCCTTGCTGATTAAGCACTAAAACTTGTAAAATCAATTTCATCCCATGTTACAACTTTTATTAGTCCCTGAGCAGATTGCCCTGAACAGGTGGCACTAACTATAAAACTACCTTGAGTCAAATTGGGAATTGAATGCCGTTGATTAGTTGAAAAAGACTGATCAGAGTAAACCGTTTCGTTGGTAGTAATGTTGGTAATCTCTACCGCAACGGTTGGATGAAATGCAAATACTGTTACCTGTGGGAGATGATCACTGATCCATGTATTATTCTTCTTGGGTACTCTTAACCCTCCTGAAAAACTAATAGATAGCGATGTTTTCGGTTGTAGTTCATTTTTCAATTCTGCTGATTGAATAAATACTGCATCCCATGCTTTAGAAAGGACTTGACACTGATAAACCTCATACCAATCTGAGTTATCACCAAAAACTAGATATTTTGTATCACGATCGCCTTCCCATTGAATTAGGTTTTCATCTCTCAATCTTTGTAAATCTGTAAATAATGATTCCCTAAAAAGGATAATAAACTGCTCTCCCAATTTTGGACTACTCCAGCTTGCATATACCCCTGATTCAGGGTTATCTGGATCGGGTACTAATATCCAAAAGTCTCGCTTGGGTAAAATTAGCTTCTCAACTTGGGTATTGGGATTTATCTGATATGTTTTGCCTTGGGATATTTCTTGTCTCAACAAAGGTTGTCCGATCGGTAAATACCAGCCCGCTCTATCTTCTCGTAAATCCCATCGTTCTCCATTGACTTCTACTGTTAATGAACCAAGCGATCGCCCTTTTTGTTGCTTTGGATACAGGTAGTACTCAATATTTCCCAGAAAATCTTCAGTGCGATATATCCCCGTGTACAACTGGTGACTCCATTCCCTATGCTTTGTTCCACCAGTTAAGGTGCTTGGTGATCCTTTCGCCAGCCAATCTTCATAAGTTTCATGAATTGCCTGAGCTACTGATTCATAGCGACTACGATCATCTATTAACTTTTTGAGATGTTGAGTAAATGTTGAGTATTCACTAGCCACTTTCGCAAATAATGTTTGCTCATCCCATCTTGTTTGCCATTGCTTTTTAGTAAAGAGTCTTATTAATCGATCCTTGTCTGTATTGCGAAGTAATGATTGAGATATTGGATAGTTGATGTATTTTCTTTGCTTGCCAGAACCTTCTTTAGCAGTTGGAATGAAGCCCTGCTCAAGCAACCACCTATTCCATGTTTCCCATAACACTTTCTCGGGAGCATCTTCATTTTGTTTTATGTGTAATCCCTTTGGCCTGCTGGGTTGCCCATCTTTAGGTAAATTTAATATCTGCCGAAACCTAGAGAAGTAATTAGTCTCGTCTAACTTACTGTCTTCATCTTCTGCCATTTGGTTTGCCGCCAAGACCATAATTCCTAAAAAAGCAACCCCTTTCGGATAGCCCCAATCGTCTAAGCCTGATACAGTCTCTAAGTCTATTCCTTCACCCTTTACTACGACGTCCCTCACAGCTTGGCAGAAATTTGTGACCCATGATTCATGATTGCAGTCGCGATTGAAACTGTTGCCAATTTTCCCTAAGGTATCATCATCAAGGCTCAGGTAGATTTTTGTACCATATGGCACATTCTGGGTGAAGTAGCTGATGATAGACGCATTCCAGTCAGAATAATTGCTCATCCTCGCCGTCACTGAATTTTGATGATATGAGAAGTTTAGCATACGATCAGGATCAGAAGTGTTGAATCTTGCAAGAAAAATTAACATCCTAAGTGACCAGTAGCTCTGGCTGCCAATCAAAGCTCCAATGCACTATCGAGCAGCGACGACTGAGTTCCAGTTGCAAATGGAGAGTAGACTGAAGAATGGTATAGTTTGATGTTCTTTTGAAGATTCCATGCGGGTTTTCCTTCGCTGGCTACTATCATTAAAACTGACCTAAATTTACCGGTCACGCTCCTCCTTTAAGATGTGTAAATAAACAGTTTACCCCTACCATTTTTCAGCTAGATCCAGTTCCTCAGACTCCTTTAAGGGCAGCAGGGCAATGACCTCGAACTCGAAAATCTTTAGAATAGGGTTACAGGTTTCAGAGTAGCTAATTTTAATGGAGCGAGAGGAAATTATTGCGCTCATTCAGCGTGAGCTACCGCAGCTTGTGGCTCAAGATCCCAGCTTGAGAGATTTGATCCTGCGCATGGTCTTGGACGTTTCTCTGCCTCGCCGTGAGGCAGATATCAAGTTTGACCGTATCCTCAGCGAACTACAGCGCGATCGCGAGGAACAGTCACGCCGTTGGCAGGAACAAGACCGCAAGTGGCAAGAACAGGTCCGGCGTTGGGAAGAACAGGATCGCAGGTGGCAAGAGCAGGCCAAGCGCTGGGAAGAACAGGACCGCCGCTGGCAAGAGCAGGCCAAGCGCTGGGAAGAACAGGATCGCAGGTGGCAAGAGCAGGCCAAGCGCTGGGAAGAACAGGACCGCCGCTGGCAAGAACAGGCCAAGCGTTGGGAAGAACAGGATCGCAGGTGGCATGAGCAACTTGCAGAGATTCGGCGTCTTGACAAGCGCTTTGACAGTACAATTGGAGCCCTTGGTGCTCGCTGGGGAATTGCTTCAGAAACCAGCTTTCGCAACGCCCTCGCGGGCATTTTGACGGAATCCTTTGGGGTTGAGGTTTTGAACTTAACCCTCTACGACCATGAGGGTGAAGTCTTTGGTCGCCCTGATCAGGTGGAGCTAGACTTGATTATCAAAAATGGCTTAACCATTGCCTGTGAAATCAAATCTTCTATTGATAAGGCAGGGATGTATATCTTTGACCGTAAGGTGAATTTCTATGCGCGGCATCACCAGCGCCAAATTGACCGCAAAATTGTGATTTCGCCAATGGTTGATCCACGCGCACGACCGGTGGCTGAGGCGCTAGGGATTGAACTCTATAGTTATGCCGACTCAGTGGAGGGCTTGTAAGGAGACTTTTGTCGCTATACGAAACTCCGTTTGATTCTCGTCAAAAAATTGAACCACGCGATATCTCTCATGATTGAGCTTCATTCTCATGTTATTCTTGATACGTACAACAAATGAGCACTTCCTCTCACTCAGTCGCTCTAAAAATTGCCAGCTCGCAAACCCTCTATCCATGATTACAACAGCGTTCTCAGGGATCATTTCTAGAATCTCCTCTTGAAAGCTCAGGTCATGTCTCTCCCCAAAAGAAATCACCGCTTTACCCATGATGTTCTCTGTTAAATCAAATCCCGTAATTAACTTCACTTGATGATATTTATAGAACCAAAAGAGTTTACTGGTCAGGGTAATGATGGTTGAATCGATAGGAAACAGCGTCATGCTTGAAGTACGATGTCTCTTTTGAGCTTGAGACATCAGTTGAGTGTAAATCCCCTCAAATAAGCTGGTTGTCCGAGTTTTGTTGGCTTTGGAAAACGTTGACATATCCACTGTAATCCCTGCATGATTCAAGCGATAAAATAAGGCTCTCATACTGGTTAACCCTTGGTCGAGAACGTAGGTCAACCAGATTTTGAAGAACAATTGAGAGTTCAGCACGGGGTAGTCACAGGGGCTGAGCCGATTGAGAATGGACTTGACAAGAGTTGCAAAAGATGCCATAGTAAATTGATTTTTTCTTCTTCTTTTAAGGGAAGAATATGACATTTCTTCCCTTTTTTCTAGCCTCTCAAACTATCTTTCAACACTTCTGGCATGAGACCAATAGTTCTTTCATTCGTATTGGTATGTTTTTCTTGCTTTACTCTTTACTTAAGATAATGTAGGCATTGATGATGAGAAACCTTAGAAGATGGATTTGAATAATCTCTAAACGGCTGACCTGATCGACTACCTTTTGGTAAATCTTGACCAGAATAAATTAGGCTGTAGCCACGGATTGATTTAGGTCGAGAAACCCCTACAACATTTTTTCAACACGTTCAACATTATAGTCTACCTCTGCATAGCCCCAAAAGTTAACCAGTATAGAGCTTGGTGTTACTGAGTCATACAGTCTTAACGCTTGAAAAAGATGTTCTAGAAAAATTCTATGGTCAAATGATCTGATTTGAGGCAGAAATATTGAATCTTGCAACAAAAATTAACGTATCAAGTGACAATCAGACCTACTTGTCAATCAAAGTGCCAATGTTATTGTTGTATTATCGAATACCGGTTAGTACCCTAAGTAGCTGTAGCTGCTAGTTAAAGCCACTTTGTGTCAATAATTGTGACAGTTTAATTTAAAAGAATAACTCTGACCGTTGTATGGCAAGTCACATCTTCATTGACTAGCTAAACAATTGTGCTATCCGAGGTCTGGCAATCCTATAGCTACTTCAGCCATGATATTTAGATACGTTTGGGAATAGCCCATGTCCGATTGTGGTTGCCACATCGAAGCAAGAAATGCGGCGGAGCGCAAAACCCTGCGCATTGTGCTGCTGATCAACGTGCTCATGTTTTTTATGGAGGTGATTACTGGCATCCTTGCTCATTCCACAGCGCTGATTGCTGATTCTCTTGATATGCTTGCCGATGCTCTCGTCTATGGCCTCTCCCTCTATGCCGTGGGGCGTTCTCCAAGGCACAAAACCCGTGCGGCAGGTCTGAGTGGTCTTTTTCAGATGACCCTTGCAGTTTTAATTTTGGGAGATGTGATCCGTCGCTTTGTCAGCGGTAGTGCCCCAGAGGCAGATTGGATGATGGCGATCGCTCTCCTTGGACTGGTGGCCAATGGCTACTGCCTTTACTTGATTGCCAAACATCGGCAAGGGGAGGTGCACATGCGCGCCAGTTGGATTTTTACCCAAAATGACGTGATTGCCAATGTCAGCGTAATTATCGCCGGCGGGCTGGTCGCCCTCTTTCGATCCCCTTATCCTGATTTGATTGTGGGTTTTGGCATCGCCAGCCTTGTGCTCTGGGGAGGAATTCGTATTGTGCGGGATGCAAGGCAGGCGGTGATGAACACCCCTGTAGAATAAGTAGGGTTACTTTTGGGGAAGTCTCCTGTGAGCGGACCAGCGATCGCCATCATTGAGTACGATATGGGCAATCTGCATTCCGTGAGTAAAGCCCTTGATGTCGTGGGGGCAACGCCCTTAGTGAGCGATCGCGCCAGTGACATTTGTGCTGCGGATGCCGTGGTTCTCCCCGGTGTCGGTGCCTTTGACCCCGCCATGACCCATCTCCACGAGCGGGAACTGGTGCCTGTCATTCAGCGGGTGATTCAGCAGGGGATGCCCTTTTTGGGGATTTGTCTGGGTCTGCAAGTCTTGTTTGAGTGCAGCGAAGAAGGCAGAGAACCCGGCCTTGGTATTTTTGCGGGGAAAGTCAAACGCTTTCAGTCTGAACCCGGCCTCACAATCCCCCACATCGGCTGGAACCAACTCACCCTAACGCAACCCGCCTGTCCCCTCTGGCAGAATTTACCGCCAACCCCTTGGGTGTATTTTGTCCACTCCTACTTTGTCGCCCCTGATGATCCAGAGCTTGTGGCCGCCACCGTCCGTCATGGTCAGCAAACTGTCACAGCCGCGATCGCCCGCAACAATATCTTTGCCTGTCAATTTCACCCCGAAAAGTCGGGCAAGATCGGCCTGCAACTACTGCGCAACTTTGTCACTCTCGTCAAACACCAGTATAGCCATTTTAATCAAGAATGAGATATTATCCAGTACAATAATTGTGAATCACCTCATCAGCACCTCCTCGCGACTTAGTGTGGTGAACTTGTACAGGACAGTTGTTATGATTAACTCTATTATGGCTTGCTGCTTCAGTTCTGTTTCTGTCTGACTCCGCTGCGCAAGTAATCGATTGGGATAAATGACCACGGCTTACCCATCAGAGAAGGTCTGGCGATACAGACGCAAATAGAGAAAGATTTCAGCAAAGAAGCGTTCGTAGAAGGTATTATCTCTTTGAAACTGGACTTCACAAAAATAGACCACTCCTGAGGGATCAGGGGGGACAAAGACACCGTCAATGCGGAAGGCGGTTGGCTTGAGTTCAACGAAGTCAAAGCGGTAGCCTCTAGGATAGTCAATTCCGAGCAGCTCAAAGAGCGTCTGAGGCAGTTGAGCAAACAGTTGGTAAAAGAGGGAGTCGCGGCGCATGGGCTAGGGAATATATCACGGGAGCATGGATTAAAGCAGGCCGCGATAGCGAATAAATGTCAGCACTGCCGCCCACGACCCCAAGGCCACTTTTAGGGCAATGAGGATATTCAGCCAAGGAATCCAGCCACCACTGAGGAGGGTGCCAAACTGACCCGCCGGCAAGGCCACCCCCATCAACAGGCTGGCACCGCAGAGAATGAAAACAATCACGGAGATTTTTTCCCATGTGGCGGCATGGAAGCGACGATAGATGCTCTCTAGCCATTCTGGAGCTGAGGTAATGGCCACAAGCCCGATCGCCGTCCCGCCAGCAACGCCAGCCGCAAATCCACCCCCCGGACTCAGGTGCCCCCGCAAGGCCAACTCAATACACACAAGGGAGCAAATGGTGGCGCCAAATCTTGCCAAAACAATCGAGGGCTGATCATTAAAGCGGCTAACGTGGCCAAGGGGTTTTTCATTGCTGAGTAGATACTGTGCCCCCATGATGGCAAGAGTGAATACCACCACTTCAAAAATGGTGTCGTACAGGCGATTGCGCAAAATCACAGCCGTAACGGCATTGGGAATGCCACTCTGGTTAACAAGGGTTTCGACAATGGGAAGCGTTGGTACCGCAGGTAGGGTGGGGATCATCAGCATTTTCACCAGCAGCAGCACTGCCGCAATGCCATAGAGCCAAATCATGTCGCTGACTCCTCTTCACTGGGCAAGGGGTAATACACGAGTTCTGTGAGACTGGTGAGGTGGGGCTTGAGGATGGTGTAAAGGCGTGCTACACGGGTCATCGTTAATAATTGAGTGGTTTCTTCAGCACATAGGGCATGAATCTCGCGATCGCGGAGCGCTATTTTAAGTTGCTCAAAGGTGGGATAAATAATTAATTCAACACGCAAATGATAGGGAGCAACGGCTTCACGAATGGCTGCCAGTAAATGATCCAAGCTATCGGTGGAGAGTGCCGAAGCTAAGATGCCCAATCGCAGCACCAAGGAAGAGCGTACTGCAACGGCGTAGAGCATAATTGAGAGCATTGTTCCCACAAGGGCTTCGGTCAGTGCCACATCAGCAGCGCCGAGAATGGCATAGAGGAGAGCCGCCACCGCACCAATAATGCCGCGAATGACAAGGGCGTGGTAGGGATTCTCCTGAAACACCAGCATCAGAGCTGTTAGAGGCAAGAGTGCAGTGACAGCAATGAACCAGCTATCCATCAGTGTCCTCCCCTTGGGAGCAGTAGGCCAAAACATAGCCCAGAATGGTGTTCCAGAGGGCGAGGGAGATCAACGCCAAGACCAGAAGTGGCCATTCGCGGGGAATGCGCAGCAAGACACCGATCATGATTGCCATCGAACCTAAGGTATCGGAGACTGACAAAAAATGCAGTTTATAGAGGGGCGATCGCCGACCCACCAGCGGCCATGTTCCCCACAGCCAAAGAAAGAGACCAAAACTAATACAGGCATAACTAATCCACTGTAAAATCACTGACCCCCTCCCTAAAGATTGGCGACATCCCGTAGTCGCCGCAGAATCTGCGCCAAGAGCATCAGGGCACCATTGCCCACACTAAGGATGATCACCCCCACAATGCCAATCATCCAATCATCCCGCTGCACCGACACCAGCAAGATCATAATGGCTGCCTTTGTGGCAATACTGGCAAAGGCCAACATCTTCGACCAGATGTGCTCCCCCTTCCAAGCAGCATAGAGGGGAATGCCCAGAATCAGCAGCATGATGACTAAAAAGGCCGTCATTTTTCGGGTCTGCGCTCCACTAGTTGATGCACTTCAAACCAGCCCTCCTCGTCGTAGTGCAGCACGATCGTCTTGGGGGTGAAGGTAATCGTAAAAATATCTAGAAAAATCAGACCGGGGGCACGGGTAGGATCAACGGGTTCACGGACGATCGCTTCATGGCGATGGGGACGCACCATCATTTCAATGGCTTCAATATAGGCACGGGGAACAGCCATCGCCACTTTTCCTAGGGTACTCAGCCACTGCCGCAGTGTTGCCATCCCCCCTCGCCCTTGGGGCAGCAGGAGCGAAACCAAAATCCCAATCGCCAGATTGACCAAGCCAAAGTCCGCCGTCAGCAGCAGCCAAATCGTTAGGCGCAGGGCAAAGTTCAAATAATTCATAGCGCTAACCCCACCAAGCCAAGTAAGAGTAACAGCATCACCCCTAGAAGATGTTCTAGACGTTCCCAAGCCCCTCGCCATGGCGATTCCCAGCGGGAGACCCCCAAAGCCACTAGGCCACACCCCACCAAGGGCGGCAAAAAGGCGCGTAACAAACTCATGCCACTACTGTAGGCTTCCATGTAGCCGGCATTGGCCAGAAATAGCCCACCCAAGAGCACCATTGTGGCGGCACTATAGCCCATAGGGGTCTTGCTAGGATAGCGAGGCAAAAAGAGGAATTTGCTGTAAATTGTGGCGGTTAAAAAGCCAGCACCATAGAGCAGTCCCTGCTGCCACGGGTCAAGGTAACTTAGGGTCAAAGCCTTAGCGGGAAATCCAGCAAGGAGGGGCACACCGACAATGCCATAACCGGCAATAATCAGGGCGATCGCCGCTGGGCGCGGCAGACCCTCTTGGCGCAATTCACTAAGACGATAGTGGCGCAGTTCCCCCACACTCAAAAAAAGGCTGGCCTTGGCTAAGCCGTGCATCAGGGCATACAAACCCGCTGCCGGTGGGGCAATGATCACCCATCCCAATTGGCCAAGGGTACTAAAGCTGAGCATCCGTCGTACATCATCGGCCACCAAGGCAAATATTAAGCCAAAAAAGATTGAGGCGAGGGCAAACAGCCGCACAATATCGGCAATGGTGCTATAGAGCAGACTGACGCGAGCAAGGCTAAACACCCCAGCATTTTCGACAATGCCGGCTAGGAGAGCAGCAACAATGGGAGCAGCAACGACGTTAGTTTGGGGCAACCAAAGCCCACTAATGAAAATGGCGCCCTTGGCCAACAATGCCATCAAAATCAGCGCCACAGCCTCTGGCGGTGCCTGCATCAGGGCACTAAAGGCAAAGGTATGGTTTGTCTGATAGACGAGCGCCACCCCCATTAGATAAAAGAGCATGGCCACGTTGCTCACCATCAGGTAGCGTAGGCCAATCCAGAGGGGGCGATCGCTACGGGGATAGGCAATTAACAAAAAGACAACAATCCCCAGCACCTCAATATTGACGTAGAGACTGAGGAAATCCGCTGAAATAAAGACGGTGTTGGCACAGCCGTGGAGCAGACACAGCAGCACATAGAAGAACGCTTTATAACCCTCCTGCCACGTATGTAACAGTGCTGCCAAAATGACGAGGGCATTGGTGACAATAAAGTAGCCACTGAGGGGGTCAATGCTCAGGGAAATGCCAAAGCTATCGAGTAGGACAAACGCAGTGTTGACTTGGTTAATGGTGATGCCTAAGCCGACACAGAGGGAAACAAGGGCGATCGCTAGGGTCAGACCCCGCGCTAAGGGGGGCAGCAGATAAAGGGTTAAGCCGGCCACAAAAGGCAACAAAATCCAAGCGATCGCCAGCGCCGTCATTGCCACTTCCTACAGATACTTTTGATCAATTTCTGGGGTTTCTAAAGTCGGGTTATCCCGCGCTAGCTTCATTGCCGCCACCAGCATCAGGGTTTGAATCGAAAGGCCAATCACGATTGCGGTTAAAATCACGGCTTGGGGTACGGGGTCGGCATAGGTAGCATCAAAGGCTCCGCCACGGGCAATGGGCGTGACCAGACCACTGTGGGTGGCAATGACCACAAACAAAGCCACTACGCCGGTGCTCATGACATCCATCGTCACAATCTTCATTAGCAGGTTTTTCTTGACGATCGTTGCTAGAAACCCGACGAGGATAGTGACAAAAACACTGGCTTCCAAGAAAATCATGAGACCCCACCCCCAGACACCTTGGTATTTAGAACAAAGGTATTTAGAACAAACTGTAACATTCTGCTTTGCCGTTACACCTTGCCTGTTGCTATAGAACTGCACCGCCGCAACCAACGGTGAGGACCCTTAAGCCCGTCAACCCCCATCTTAACTTTATTCAGATCAATATCAATTCTCTATAGAATAGATTTTTGTCAATATCAGTGTCACAAACTTTATAATTTAGAAAAATGCTTAACAATTTGCAACATTTGGCAAATAGGTATATATTCTTATTCAGACACTTGAACGAATTACTGGACTCGTCCCTTGGGGGGTTGTCTGATGAATGTCCAATTTCCTTGGCTGACTGTACTAACACTGCTGCCTTTAGGGGCAGCCTTTTTCATTCCCGTGTTGCCCGACCGTGAGGGGAAGACAGTCCGCTGGTATGCCCTAGCGATCGCACTCCTCGAACTTGGCCTCTCGGCAATGGTTTTCTGGCAGCACTACGATGCCCAATCCGCCCAGATCCAAATGGTGGAAACCGTGCCTTGGCTGCCGCAAATCGGCCTGAACTGGTCCCTAGCGGTTGATGGCCTTGCCGTCCCCCTGATTTTGCTGACGGGTCTGGTCAACACAGTGGCAATCTTTGCGGCTTGGCAAGTAAAGCAGAAGCCGCGTTTATTTTATTTCTTGATGCTGGCGCTCTACAGTGCCCAAATTGGCGTCTTTGCCGCCCAAGACCTCATCCTCTTCTTCCTGATTTGGGAATTGGAACTGGTGCCCGTCTATCTACTCATTTCCATCTGGGGGGGAGCCAAACGCCAATACGCCGCTACAAAATTCATCCTCTACACTGCCGTTGGTTCCCTCTTTATCCTCATTGCTGGCCTAGGGATGGCCTTCTATGGGGGTGACTTTACGCTCAGCATGGCGGCCTTGGGTCTCAAGGACTATCCCTTGGCGCTGGAACTGCTGGCCTATGGTGGTTTCCTGATTGCCTTTGGTGTCAAGCTGCCGATTTTCCCGCTACACACTTGGTTACCCGATGCCCATGGTGAAGCCTCGGCGCCCGTGTCAATGGTGCTGGCAGGCGTGCTCTTGAAAATGGGGGGCTATGGCCTGATTCGCTTCAACCTGCAAATGTTGCCGGATGCCCACATCTACTTTGCGCCGCTGCTGATTGCCCTTGGGGTCGTGAATATTGTCTATGGTGCCCTGACTGCTTTTGGCCAAGAAAACCTGAAGCGGCGGCTGGCCTACTCCTCGATTTCCCACATGGGCTTTGTGCTGCTGGGCATTGGTGCCCTCAATGGCATTGGTCTCAATGGGGCGATGCTGCAAATGCTTTCCCACGGTTTGATTGCGGCTGTTCTCTTCTTCTTGGCCGGGGTGACCTACGATCGCACCCACACATTGGCCATGGAAAAAATGAGCGGTATTGCCCAATCCATGCCGAAAACCTTTGCCCTGTTTACCGCTGCCTCTATGGCCTCGCTGGCGCTGCCCGGTATGAGTGGTTTTGTCAGTGAACTCACTGTCTTTTTGGGCTTGACCAATAGTGATGCCTACTCCACGAGTTTCAAAGTGGGAGTGATTTTCCTTGCCGCTGTTGGGGTGATTATTACGCCCGTCTATCTGCTCTCGATGGTGCGCCGTGTCTTTACGGGCAAACAAGCGGGCGATATGTTTGACAAACTGCTGTTGGACATCAATCCCCGTGAAACCTTCATTGCCCTGTCCCTGTTGGTGCCGATTATTGCTGTGGGGATGTATCCCAAGCTAGCCACCCAAACCTACGATGTGACCACGACAGCGATCGCTAGCCATGTCCATGCGGCTCTGCCGGCGGTAGCGCAGCACCATCTGCCCCTCTATGCCCAACTGACCCAATCCGCCCCCAGCCTAGTCAGTGAAGCAACTGTTGCCGACAGCACCCTCTAGGGGTGAGGGGTGGGGATGCACCGTCTCCAACTGGCAGTTCAGGGCATTCATTGCTAGAGTGGAGTAACGGCATTCCTGCCCTTGGGCAGATTGCATAAACTGAATACGGTGATTCAATAAAGGCTCTATGAGTAATCTCGAGAAACAAATTGAACAAGCCCGCGAGGAAGCCCACAAAATCTGTGATACCGAAGGGGCAACCTCTGGACAGTGTGCCGCCGCTTGGGATGCCCTTGAGGAACTGCAAGCGGAAGCTGCCCACCAACGTGCTGAGCAGCAAGATCACAAAACCTCCTTTCAGCAGTACTGTGATGACAACCCTGATGCTGCTGAGTGCCGCATTTACGACGACTAAGGGTTGAGGGTGTGGGTCGCTGGCAACAGTTGTGGGATCAATTTGCCGCAGCGACGGGTCAGCGGCTCCATGAGGGTAAAGCCCTTGCGGTAGGGGGCGGCAGTATCAACACCACCTATGTGTGGCAACATCCTGAGCAAACCCTCTTTGTTAAATTCAATCGCCCTGAACGGCAGTCCATGTTTGCTGCCGAAGCCAATGCCCTGCGGGCGATCGCCAAGGTTCAAGCGATTCGCGTTCCCCTTCCCCTGCTATGGGGAGTAGTTGAGGACGCGAGTTTTTTAGTGTTGGAATACTTGCCCCTCACCAGTGCCGGAGATTGGTGGCAAATGGGGGTAGAGCTGGCACAGTTGCACCTCAAGGGCACTGGCGATCGCTATGGCTGGTCGGAAAATAACACCATTGGTGCCACTCCTCAAATCAACCCTTGGTCAGACAACTGGGGGGAGTTTTTCCGCGATGCTCGCCTGCGTTATCAGCTGGAGTTGGCTCGCCGTCGGGGTGGACACTTTCCCAAGGCGGAGAAGCTCCTAGCAGCCATTCCAGAACTCCTGAACCATGAGCCAACCCCTACCCTAGTGCACGGCGATCTCTGGTCGGGAAATGCTGCCTTTTGTCGTACGGGGGAACCCGTCATTTTCGACCCCGCCAGTTACTATGGCGATCGCGAGGTGGACTTGGCCATGAGTGAACTCTTTGGTGGCTTTCCTGCGGCCTTTTATGAGGGCTACAACGCCACCTATCCCTTAGCAGTTGGCTATAGGCAACGGAAAACTATCTACAACCTGTACCACATCCTCAATCACTTCAATCTCTTTGGCGGCAGTTATGGGACTCAAGCAGAGCAAATGATGGCTGCGATTCTTGACCAATAGACGCTTACCAAGCAATTCTTAGTCGGTAAGCCTATGCTCCACAACTTTAGGTAAGCATCGGAAGGATGTCATGAAAGGGAACACTTAATTATCTTTTGCTTTGTTTCTCAAAAAGCTAACAATTCCATTAAGGAAGGAATAACTCAATTCGGCGCCAGCCCTATTATCACTTTCCCTATTGGACAAGCCTAGGTCAATCTGCTTAGGAAAGGTAGTTGCTGGCGGAGGAGAAATGCTAATGATTTCTTCTACTAAGCCCATCACTATAAAACAAAAACAGATTTTTTGAATCTCTAAGATGTGCAAGCCTAGCGTGTTAGCAATCTCTTGAATTGTTGTTGTGCCATCAATTTGCTCCCATACCTGCCACTCCTTTGCGCTTAACTGCACAGAGGGTGGCTCATGAACTAAAGCGACAATCGTCGAGCTCTCCGAGGGCAATTTATCCATCAAGGATGTCCAGTCGCGTAATAAACGCAGACCTGCTAGGGTAATCGCTTGGGGTGAAGCACTCAGACCGGTCATTTCAGAAAACGGCAGGGGATGACGGCCATCAAACTCGAAATAGCCTTCTTCAAGGCTAAACAGGTAAGGAACAGGCGTCAGCACTTGATGCCTGAATAGTAAACTAAGTTGCTGTGTGTCCAAGATTCCTTGGGATTTTAGGAAAATCCCCAAGGGTACATTTTGAGAATATCGGTCCATCACTCGTTGAATGGTCAAAGGGTGTAATAATTTCCGCTGCTCAATCAATTGCCACAAACCTTGTTGGTTGAGTGTAGTGGTTGCTGCTACCACGTTTCCATAACGAAAAAAGAGGTAGTACTCTTGCGATTGCGGTAGCACGGTTAAAATGTTTGGCATATTGATCAACTTTATGGAGAGGCATCCTGTACGCTGCCCTTGTTCCAACAACCGAAAAACCTCTCCTAGCGAAAATTCTGAAAAGTAACCGCTAATTTTCATGGGAATCTCCTCTTGAATTCAATCACTCAAGTTGTTGTCTTTTGACTGTAGCGGTGGCATCCGGAGAAGTGATTGGTCTAGCTTGGAATCGGACATATTCTTGAATAACTGTTGTCAACGCTGTGGCAACCGAAAAACGATCCAAGCTATTCACAGATATCATTGGTGGTCGTCTTTGGGGATCTAAATAGCCAAGGGCAACCCCAATTTCTTCCACCGGCCAAGCGTCAGGATGATCAGCATGACTGCAGCCGATGACCATGGGTATCTGAGTGCGGTGGCGCATGAAAGCAGCGATGCGCCGAGCCATCCGAAAGTCTTGGGGACGATGGGAACTCACTAGCAAAATGAAAGCGTGGGCTTTGCGAATAAGAATGTCCCACATGAAATCAAAGCGCTCTTGGCCAGGAGTACCGTAGAGATGAAGTGCCTTATCAGCACTAAACTGTAAGCGCCCAAAATCCATCGCTACTGTTGTTGTTGGCTTCAGATCAGCAACATGATCACTAGCTTTGCGATCTGTGTCTACAGCCTCAATTTCGCTAATTTTGCGAATAAATGTAGATTTGCCAGCGCCTACTGCACCGGTCACTACGATTCGCATAATTTCCATTGGGTAGTGACCTCAGGCTAGAGACTAACAGTTGGACTCACACTAACGAGTTGTTGTTGCAAATCGGCAATAACGTTCTTAATCTCAAGATTGATAATCCCCAGCTTGGCTGAAGCATCGGCAAGAACCAGTAAAACTGCATCTTCGGTGCAGCTAGTCAGGATGCCATAGCCACTGTTGCCTTCCACCAAAATTCGCTCAATTTGTCCTCGACTCAGTTCCCGCCCAATCCGCTCACCTAAGGAGAGCATGGCTGCTGACATGGCGGCAACACGCTCTTCATCCATGCCGCTAGGCAAGACAGCGGCAAGCGTCAGGCCATCCGGAGAAACCAGAGCTGCCCCTTGAACATTGCTGGCAGTGGCTACAAAATTTTGCAGAATTGCTTCAATTTTGACGGCGTTAATGGCCATTTTACCCCCTAGCCCAAAATAAATCGAATAAATGATGGCAAGAGCAAATAGATACCAATGAAGATAAAGAAGAGAATTGCTACATCGCGGTTGCCCCTTGAGCAATTAAACGTTGAAAGAGCGCTTGTGTCCATCCGGTCTCTTGAAGAACTGCTTGGGAAGAGACTTCAAAGTAGGCCTGCTCAATAAAGGCAAGGTCAATCATGCAAATTTTGCTTAAGGCATCCCCAAGAGCCTCCGATTGATTATCTTGGCGCAGTTTTTGCCGTAGAGCGTTGACTACAACTGCCATGGCTGGTACAACATGCTGGGGTCCAATCCCAACCTTGACATGGATAAGTCCAATTCTCCAACGGCGTTCAGCGTAGCTTTTTCCCCACTGATCCATGCCAGTAAACATCTCGTAAAACCATTCCACAAACGTTTGTTTGAGGCGATGAACTCGCCCTTCGGTAGCGTTGAGAATGGCATTCATCTCTTCATCTTTGCCAAGGTAATCATAAAAGACATCTGCCATGGCGGGGGCAACTTCCTTACCCCAAGGTGCTGCTTGGGCAAGCACCGATTTGTCTTCTTCCGTCAACTGCACACGGCGAGTCATAGTTGCCATGAAGGCGGTTGGATCGATAGCCATTGGACTTTTGATTTCAATACTAAGATGACGTGAAATTTCCGACAAAAGGCTAGCACCTTTCTTGAGGCCTGTAAATACCCTGTCGCTTCTAACTGGATTCTCAAAATTGTTGGATTCTGGCCATCGGGGCGCTGTTACCTTGGTGATGGGGTATGGTGGAGTACAGGGTTGATTTACTGTTTGCGGAGTTCCTTTCTATGGCCGATGGCAAACTGCCACCCACAAATGCTTCTACCCCTGAATCCATGAGAGCCAAGGCCGAAAAGACGACAGAACCCTGGTGGCTGGAGATGGCCAAAACCTTGGGTCTGGCTGCTCTCTTGGCCTTTGGTATTCGTACCTTTGTAGCAGAAGCGCGCTATATTCCCACCGGCTCGATGGAAGAAACCCTGCTGATTAACGATCGCCTGATTATTGAAAAAATCAGCTACCATTTCCATGCCCCCCATCGCGGCGACATTATTGTTTTCAATCCAACTCCGGCCTTGCAGCAGGCAGGCTTTCGTGATGCCTTTATCAAGCGGGTGGTGGGCTTGCCTGGGGATCGCGTGGAACTCCGCCAAGGGCGCGTCTATATCAACAATCAACCCCTACCCGAACCCTATCTAGCTCCCTCGACATTGACCTCCGTCGATACCTGTGCCGGTATTCAGCCCTATCTGGCTCAACCGCAGGTGATTCCTGCCAACAGCTACTTGGTCTTGGGGGATAACCGCAATAACAGCTTTGATGGCCGCTGCTGGGGCGTGGTACCGCGCAATTACATTATTGGTCGTGCGGCGATTCGCTTTTGGCCCCCCGATCGTTGGGGGTTGATTACCGATCCCAAGGAACCGCAACAGTGAGGCAAACCCTGCGCACCGAGGTACTCGTTGTGGGTGGTGGCACAGGGGGGGTAGCTGCTGCCTTAACGGCGGCTCGCATGGGAGCACAAACGGTGCTGGTCAGTGAAACCCCTTGGCTAGGGGGCATGCTCACGAGTGCTGGGGTGGCTGCGCCCGATGGCAATGAACTCATGGCGTGGCAAACCGGGCTGTGGGGCGAGTTTCTGCGGGCGATCGCCCAGCGACAGCCGGGGGGGTTAGATCATGCTTGGGTGAGTTTCTTTACCTTTGAGCCAAAGGTCGCCGCTGATCTTTTTGCCGAGTGGGTCAAGGCAACCCCCAACCTGACGTGGCTTGTTGGTGAAGTTCCCCAAGCGGTTTTGCGCCAAGGCGATCGCATCCTCGGGGTGGAATTGACCACCCTCACCCTCCATGCCCAAATCACCATTGACGCCACAGAACTCGGCGATCTCCTTGCCTTGGGGGAAATTCCTCATCGCTGGGGCTGGGAGTGGCAGGCAGACACCCAAGAACCCTCCGCACCGTCAGCCCCCACAGCCTTGACTCAAACCTATTCCGTTCAAGCCCCCACATGGATTGTGGTTCTACAGGACTATGGTGAGGGTGCCACTGCCCCAGAAATTCCCCCTTCCCCCCTTTGGGATGAGCACAAGTTTAACGGTGCTTGGGCAGGCTATGACCCGCTGCACTTTCTCAACTATGGCCGCCTGCCGGGAAACCGCTTTATGCTCAACTGGCCGCAGCAGGGGAATGACTATGGCGTGGGTCTGGAACGGCTGATTGGCTCTGCCCAAGAGCGACAGGCCTTTTGCCAAGAGGCGCGCTGGCACGCCCAAGATTTTGCCCGTTATGTGCAGCAACAGTTGGGTCGCCGCTATGGTTTAGCGGAGGATACCTTTCCCCAATTCCCCAGACAGCTAGGGGGGGGAGCCTATGCCCTCCATCCCTATTACCGCGAAAGTCGTCGCCTGATGGGTGTCACCACAATTCACGAGCAGGATATTCTCCCCAGTGCGCCACCGCCCGTTGATGCCCAAGGTCACTACACTGGCATTGCCATCGGCAACTATCCGAACGATCACCACTATCCGGGGATGGAACTCCCCCTGATGCCTAAGTCCATCCGTTGGGGCGGTCGTTGGACGGGAACGCCCTTCGTGATTGCCTATACGTCGTTGATTCCCCAGAGGGTAGAGGGCTTTTTAGTGGCAGAGAAAAATATCTCGGTGACCCATATTGCCAATGGTGCCACCCGCTTGCAACCGCTGGTGATGGGCATTGGGCAGGGGGCAGGGTGGTTAGCCGCCACAGCCATTCGCCAAGGGAAATCGCTGCATCAACTGGTGGGCACCCTTGATCTGAAGCCCCTGATTCAGGAGTGCCGACAGGCAATCTTTCCCTTCTTTAACCTGCCGCCGCAACATCCCGAATGGGAAGCTTGGCAACTCCAGACATTAAACACCTTTGATCCCACAATCCCCCTACCCCCAGAAGTGGCGATCGCCCAACCGACACCCATGATCGTGAGCGCCGGCATGCAAACGGTTAGCGGCGAATTTGTGAAACTAGGGGAACAGGCGTATCAACTCCGCACGGATCAGTGGTCTTGGCCTTTGGTGACACTGCACCCCACTGTGAACGATCGCCTGCAAACCTATAGAAATGGGCAACGGATCACAGTGACGGGCTTTATCAACCCCTATGCTCCTTGGATGCGGGTGGAACACGTGGCCTAAGTGTCGCAGCTTAGCTCCCCAAGGCGTTGGTTAAAGCGCAGATTCTCTCTGTAGTCCACAGGGACATCAATGATGGTGGGGACATCCTGTGCCAAGGCGGTTTTTAAGGTTGGGATAAAGTCAGCGGTGGCTTCAATGCGATACCCCTTGAGTCCCATGCTTGCGGCCAATTTAACAAAGTCGGGGTTGCCAAAGTGGACATAGGCAGATTCACCAAAGTAGCGCTGCTGCTTCCACTCAATCAGGCCATAGCCGCCGTCATTAAAGATGATGGTTGTAAAGTTGGTTCCTATGCGCAGGGCGGTTTCCAGTTCTTGGCAATTCATCATGAAGCCGCCATCGCCGGTAACTGCCACCACATGCCGCTGCGGATAGACCAATTTCGCCGCTATTGCTCCCGGTACCGCAATCCCCATTGCGGCAAAGCCATTGGAAATCAAGCACGTATTGGGGCGATCGCAATGGTAGTGACGGGCAATCCACATCTTGTGAGCACCCACATCAGAAATAACAATGTCCTCTGGTCCCATCACTTGGCGCAGGTCATAGATAAGCTTTTGCGGCTTGACAGGAAAACCCTCATCTTGGGCATATTGGCAATAGTCTGCCACAATGTCTTGGCGCAGTTGGACGGCATAGGGGGTGGGCTTATCTTGGCGATCGGTTCGCTTGAGAATTTCATAGAGGGAGTCAGAAATATCCCCCACGACCTCAACAACAGGGATGTAGCTGCTGTCAATTTCGGCATGGGTCGCGGCAATGTGAATAATCGGCAGCCGCCCATCGGGGTTCCAGCTTTTCGGGGAATACTCAATCAAGTCATAGCCAACGGCAATCACTAAGTCAGCATGATCAAAGCCGCAGCTAATGTAATCCCGCTGCTGGAGTCCCACCGTCCACAGGGCAAGGGAGTGCTGATAGGGAATGACCCCTTTACCCATGAAGGTATTGGCCACGGGGATATTCAGCTTTTCGGCAAAATGGGTGAGGGCAGCGGCAGCGTGGGCACGAATAGCGCCATTCCCCACTAAGATCAGGGGGTTCTCAGCAGCATTGATCAGTTCAGCGGCCTTGAGAATGCTCTGGAACGAGGCATAGGTTTTTTCGGGCGGGCTAGGCTTGAGGGGATAGCCCTCAGCTTCCATGGCGGCAATGTTTTCGGGCACATCAATGTGAACCGCCCCTGGCTTTTCATTCTGGGCAATCTTAAAGGCCTTGCGGACAATTTCTGGCGTAATGCTGGGGCGGACAATCTGGGCATTCCATTTGGTTACCGGGCTAAACATGGCCACCAAGTCCAGATATTGGTGGGACTCGATGTGCATGCGATCGGTGCCTACCTGCCCTGTAATGGCCACAAGAGGAGCACCATCGAGGTTAGCATCGGCAACCCCCGTCATTAAGTTCGTGGCACCGGGGCCAAGGGTAGAGAGACACACCCCCGCTTTACCGGTGAGACGACCATAGACATCGGCCATAAAGGCCGCCCCTTGTTCATGGCGGGTGGTGATAAATTGAATGGGGGAGCGACGCAGCGCTTGCAGGACATCAAGATTTTCTTCCCCCGGCAGACCAAAAATGTATTCTACGCCTTCATTTTCAAGGCATTTCACGAGTAATTCGGCGGTATTCATAGGATAGGCGATCGCGGGCACTACTCCCTATCGTAGTTCTGTCTTTTTCGCCCAATCCTTAAATGTTGGCAAATGCTGACGAAATTTATGCCGCGGCCAGATCGGAGATCACCTTGGCCAGATCAATGTCCTTTTGGGTAATGCCGCCGGCATCATGGGTGGTGAGGCAGACCGTGACCCGATTCCAAGAGATGGATAAATCAGGGTGATGTCCGGCCGCCTCAGCGGGATCCACCAGACGATTGACAAAGGCAATGGAGCCAAGAAAATCCTTGAAAACAAACGTTTGCTCAAGGCGATCGCCCGCCAATTTCCAGCCCGCTAGGTTTGCTAGTTGTGCCTCAATATCGGCTGCGGAGAGTCGCTCTGCCATGGTTGTGCCTCAACCCTATTAGCTCTAGGGTAGCAGAGGTAATTTACCAACTGGACTTGACGACCCCCGGCAGTAGCCCTTGGTGGGCCATTTCCCGCAGGGCATTGCGGCAGAGGCCAAAATCGCGATAGTAACCACGAGGACGACCCGTCAACCAGCAGCGATTCCGCAGCCGCGAAGGGGCACTATTGCGGGGCAACCGTTGCAGTTGACGATGGATGCTCATGATCTCTTCTTGGGTTTCGGCGCTGGCCAGTTGAGCCTTGAGTTCTTGGCGTTTGCTGGCGTATTTAGCAACAAGCCGTTGCCGCTTTTTTTCCCGTTCGATCATGCTTTTTTTGGCCATGGGGGTGTGTTTGTCCTCGATAATGATCAATTTGGTATCCTATATCCTATCAAAGAGCGATTTGTTGCTGCAACTGTTGATCCTTGCGGGGTGTTTCTGTGCCCTTACATCTGTACAACACACTGTCTCGCCGCCTTGAACCCTTCTCGCCCCTGCACCCAGAGCGGGTGACGATTTATGCCTGCGGGGTTACGGTGTATGACTACTGCCACTTGGGGCATGCCCGTTCCTACGTGGCTTGGGATGTGCTGCGCCGCTATCTGATGTTTTTGGGCTACCACGTCCACTATGTGCAAAATTTTACCGATATTGATGACAAGATTTTGCGCCGTGCCCATGAGAACGGCGAGACAATGGCCACAGTGAGCGATCGCTACATTGCCGCCTACCACGAGGACATGGCGGCCTTGAATATCCTACCTGCCACTGCTTATCCCCGCGCGACAGAGGTGATTCCAGAAATTATTCACCTCATCCAAGGGCTACTGGATCGCGGCTATGCCTATGTGGCCGGCGGGGATGTTTACTATGCCGTGGCACAATTTCCCAGCTATGGCAAGCTCTCTGGGCGACAGCTTGAGCAACTCATGGCCGGTGCCAGTGGCCGCATTGAGGAAGAGGAGGAGCAGCGCAAACGCCATCCCCTTGATTTTGCCCTCTGGAAAGCCGCAAAGCGGGAGGAAATGGCTGTTTATGAGCCATGGGAAGCCCCCTGGGGAAAAGGGCGCCCCGGCTGGCATATTGAATGCTCGGCGATGGTGCGGCAGGCCTTTGGCGCAACGGTGGATATCCACTGCGGCGGTATGGATTTGATTTTTCCCCACCATGAGAACGAAATTGCCCAATCGGAGGCAGTGACCCAGCAGCCCCTAGCGCGATTTTGGCTCCACAACGGCTTTGTAACCGTAAACGCCGCAAAAATGTCCAAGTCCTTGGGCAACTTCACGACGATTCGTGACCTCTTGGCTCAGGGAGTACATCCTATGGCTCTACGCCTGTTGGTTCTACAAGCCCAGTACCGCAAACCCTTGGACTTCACGCCAGAGGCACTGACCGCCGCTGCCAAGGGCTGGCAAACCCTGCAGGAGGCGCTACAGCTCAATCGGCAGCTCTCCCTGCCCGTCATTGATCCAGAGGCGGTAAAAGCTCACCCCAGTACCCAAGCCTTCTGTCAGGCCATGGATGAGGACTTGAACACCGCAGCAGCTCTAGCGGTCATCTTTGAACTGGCCAAAACCTTGAATCGTGAGCAGCATCGCTATCTCCACGGGGGAGACTGGGGGCGATCGCCCGCTGAGGTGAGTCGCGATTGGCACACCTTGGTTGCCCTTGCTCAGGTCTTGGGTCTAGAGGCCAAAGAGGCGCCAAAACCTTCGCCAACGATGGGACTCACCGATGAGGAGATTCAAAACCTGATTGCCGCTCGCACCGCTGCCCGCCAAGCCAAGAACTATGCGGAGAGCGATCGCCTGCGGGATCTCCTTTTGGCTCAAGGGGTCAAACTCGTGGATCAAAAGGACGGCACCACCCATTGGTTTCGCGTGCCCGCTGGCTCAACCCCCTAACTGTGGAGAACCCTATGCACGATTCCCTTGCTGACCTGCGTCAGGAACTCTTGGCGCTTCTGTGCCGCGATGCCTACCGTGCCGGCGAGTTTATCCTTTCCTCTGGCCAAAAAAGCCACTACTACATCAACTGCAAACCCGTGACCCTATCAGCGCGGGGCGCTTACCTTGTGGGGCGGCTCTTCTTGGCGCAGTTAGCCCCTGAAGCGGTGGCGGTGGCGGGTCTCACCCTTGGGGCAGATCCCTTGGTGGTGGCAGTGAGCGTGCTCTCCAATGTGCAGGGGCAGGATCGGGCAGCGCTGATTGTGCGCAAGGAAGCCAAAGGCCACGGCACGATGAGCTTTATTGAAGGTCCCCCCTTGCCCCAAGGGGCGGTGGTCACGGTGCTTGAGGATGTGATCACGACGGGGGGGTCTGCCCTCAAGGCGGTGCTGCGGCTCCAAGAGGCAGGCTATGTGGTCAATGAGGTTCTGGCCATTGTCGATCGCCAAGCGGGCGGGGAAGCTGCCTTTGCCGCTCAAGGAATACCCCTGCGATCGCTCTTTCGGATTAGCGACCTCGAAGCCTACCTCAATGCGGTCTAAATTCCCAACCGCTGGTAAATTTCCTCGAGGTGCTTGAGGTGATGTTCAGGGTTAAAGCAGGCCTCGAGTTCTTCTGGTGTCAGGTAGCGCTGAATCTCTGGATCCCCTTTGAGGTTGGCTGCAAAATCGCCATTGGGTTGATTCCAAGCAGCATGGGCGTGTTTTTGCACCAAGGCATAGGCGGCTTCGCGACTCAGCCCCTTCTCCACCAGCGCCAAGAGCACCCGCTGACTAAAGATGACACCGCCGTAGCAGTTCATATTGCGGCGCATATTTTCGGGGTAGATCTGTAGCGTCTGCACCAAGTCAGTCATTTCCACCAGCATAAAGTGGCTGAGAATTGAGCTATCGGGCAAAATCACCCGTTCCACTGCACTGTGGGAAATATCCCGCTCATGCCAGAGGGCAACATTTTCAAGGGCAGCCAAGGCATTCCCCCGCAGCACCCGCGCTAGACCGGTCAGTCGTTCGGAACGAATGGGATTGCGTTTATGGGGCATAGCAGAGGAGCCTTTTTGTCCCTTTGAGAAGAATTCCTCGACTTCAAGGACATCGGTGCGCTGAAGATTGCGAATCTCAACAGCAAAGCGCTCGAGGCTGGCTCCCAAGAGGGCAAGGGTTTGGGCATAGTCGGCATGGCGATCGCGGGAAATCACCTGTGTTGAAGCGGTATCGGGTTGGAGACCGAGTTTTTGGCAGGCGATCGCCTCTACACGCGGATCCACATTGGCATAAGTGCCCACTGCCCCCGAAATTTTGCCTACGGCCACGGTGCGCTGCAATTGGCACAGGCGATCGCGATGGCGCAGCAATTCCGCCAACCAGCCAGCTAGCTTAAAACCAAACGTAATTGGCTCGGCGTGAATCCCATGGCTGCGTCCCACCATCACCGTATAGCGATGTTCTTGGGCACGGTGGCGCACTGCCTGAATGAGCTGCTCCAACTGCTCTTGGATCAGGCTGAGACTGGCCACCAATTGCAGGGCTAAACCGGTGTCGAGGACATCGGAACTGGTCAAGCCAAGGTGAATATAGCGTCCGGCATCGCCAACATTTTCGTTGACATTGGTGAGGAAGGCAATGACATCGTGCTTTACCTCTGCCTCAATTTCCAGCACCCGTTGGGGGTCAAACTTGGCCTTGGCTTTGATTTCAGCGACGGCGTCAGCAGGAATATGTCCCAGTTCGGCTTGGGCTTCGCAGACCGCAATCTCAACATCGAGCCATGTTTTGAATTTGTAGGCATCCGTCCAGAGGTTCCCCATTGGGGCAAGGGTATAGCGTTCGATCATGGGCGTGTGCTTATCTAGAGTGATCAAAAACTGCAAGCTAATCGAATGGCGATCGCCTATTTGCGTTCGGGATGGTACACAGTTTCCGCCGTGGCAAAGCCATTGAGGCGATAGATGAGTTGGTAAAGACGGCTGTAGTCCCGCTGGTTAAAGTGCAGGATCAATCGCGGCAGGTGGAGCGTGTGGGTCAAGGCAGGGCGGTTAATGGGTTGCTCGTCTTCCACTTCCCGAGGCAACGGTTCAGTGCGTTCAATCTGCCCCGACACGAGGATGTCTTGAAAATCGCGATTGAGTTCTGCCAAGGCGGCATCACTAATGTCTTGGTTCAACCGCAGCACCAAGCGATCGCCCACATAGCGGCTAGAGTGATAGACACGATAAAAGCCACTCAGATAGGCTAAACCTTCCTCAACACTGGTGCAGATGCGGTAGAGTTCCTGATCTTCACCGTTAATCAGTCCCTTGGCTGCCAGTTCTTCACGAATAAACCGATCCCAATGTTGCCAGTAGGTACCACCGGCAATGTCCATCAAGACCAAGGGCTTAGGGGGGGCTTTGCCCGTTTGGCAGAGGGTCAAGCATTCAAAGGCTTCATCTTGGGTGCCAAAGCCACCGGGGAAGACGGCAATGGCATCGGTTTCCTTGAGCAAAAAGAGCTTGCGCGTAAAGAAGTACTTAAAGTGAATCAGACGCGGATCCCCTTCAATGTAGGGATTGGCACCCTGCTCAAAGGGGAGTTCAATGTTCAGGCCAAAGGACTTATTGGGGCCTGCCCCTTTGTTGCCAGCCTCCATGATGCCACCCCCGGCACCGGTGATAATCATAAACCCCGTGGCACTCGCCGCTTGAGCAAAGCGCACCGCCATTTCATAGACTGGCGCGGTGGAGGGGGTGCGGGCGGAGCCAAAGATCGAAATTTTGCGGGTATGGCGATAGGGGGCAAAGACCCGCAGGGCTTGGTGCATATCCCGCAGGCAGGAACGCAGAATCTTCCAATCTAGTCGTTCCAGTTCCTCATCGGCAATATCCAGAAAAAGTTGCAGGGCTTGGTAAATCACGTCGCCGTGGGGCACACTATCCAAGCGACGAATTAACTGTTCAAGGTCTTGCTGTAGGCTACTTAAAGCGACTCGCGAAAGGGTCATGGCACCCTAAGAACGTTAGCACCCTATTTTATCAGGCAGCGGGATCACCTGATGCAGTGGGTAGGCTGAGGGTAAAGGTGGTAATGCCCGCTTCACTGTCGGCGCTAATTTCACCCTGCAATTGCTCCACGAGTTTTTGGGTGAGGGCAAGGCCTAAACCTGTTCCCCCCTGTTGCCACGGATCGGCATTGGGAATGCGATAAAACTTTTCAAAGATGCGCGGTAGCTCCTCACTAGGAATCTCTGAGGGATTACTCACTTGAATTTGCAGGCGATCGCCCCCGATTGGATCAAAACGGACAACAATCTGTGCGCCAGCAGGGCTGTACTTACAGGCATTGTTGAGTAACTCTGCCAAGATGCGGGCTAAGGCATGGCGGTTGGAGAGGAGGGGCGGCAACGTGGCGGGGCGCAAAATCTCAAGGGATTGCTGCCGCTGTTGCATGCGGTTGCGGAAGGGTTCGAGCACCGAGGGCAGCCAACTGTCGAGATCAATCACCTCCTGTTGAATCTGGCTGCGCCCTGCCTCTAGGCGTTGCAGATCCAGCAAATCATTGATCAATTCCGTTTCGCGGTTGCACTCATTGGCGAGAATGTCGAGGTAGCGTTTCTGGCGATCGTCGGTGGCAAATTGCTTCAGCATATAGATGGCCATTTTCATATTGGCCATGGGGGTACGTAACTCGTGGGAAACGGTGCTCAAGAAATCATCCTTAATGGCATTGAGCCGCTCTAGCTCCTGCATTTTCTGTTCCAGTTCGGCAGTACGGGCGCGCACTTGGCGCTCCAAATCCGCATTGAGTTCTTGCACCTGTTGGTAAAGCTGCGCTTGGTGAATGGCGAGGGCACACTGATCGGCAATGGTTTTGACGAGGCTTAAATCTTCAGGTGTCCAAGACTTGGGCAGAGTTTGTTGCCAAAGCTGGCGATCGCTCGCCAAAACGGACGTTGCCTCACTGGGTTCCCACTCCCAATCGAGGAGCGTAATTTGCCCGAGGAGTTGGCCGAGGTAAATCAGCGGGGTGATCACCAAAGCGTTGACGTTGAAGGTTCTGAGATCCGTTTGCAGCGGCTGCGGTAAATCCGTACAACTCGCCGCCAAGACCACCTGCTCACCGTTGCTGAGGGCGGGTTCAAAGAGGGCGATCGCCTGCTGGTTCAGCGCAATCAAGTGGTTGGGTAAGCTGACAAATTGAGGACGGCTGGCATAGGTAGGGCTATTGGGCGCATGGGTTTGCGTAATCAGGCAGAGGGTCGATCCCAAGGCTTCTAGGAGTAAATCAGCGGTAATTTGCAGGACTTCCGCTGCCACCATGGTGGTGCGCATGGCTTGAATGATGCGGTTAATGATGGCCTCACGGCGGGCTTGGTTGCGCAGTTGTTCCTCGGCTCGCTTGCGATCGGTGACATCCATGACATAGCTGCGGATCAGCTCACTTTCATAGATGTAGTGAATCGATTGCTCGTAGATGCGCCCTTGGTACTCCACCTCCCGCATATGCACTTTTTCTTGGGTTTGCTTCATGTAGCGTGCGAGTTCCGGCAATCCCAGCAATAGAGGATGAGTCAACTTCTGTTGCTGTAGATCCCGAAACTGCATCACTGCCGCTGGATTGAGATACGTCACCCTCCCCTCTAAATCCACTTCCAAAATTGGGTTGGGCGTCAGCTCCGGATAGGAGGCCAAGCGCACTAAGGCCGCTTCACTAAAATTCTCGATATTGCCGTCACTGAGGGGGACAAGCGTTGCAAAGGGATTGGTGCTTTTGGAAAGAAATCCTAAGACATCAGTACTGCGGCAAAAATCCTGAAACTCCGTATCCGTCATGTTGGTCAAGGTCAAGTAGCGGGCACGCACATCGCCGCCAAACACAATCATGTCGCCGCTACGCAAATCATGGGCAACAATCCGCTGGCCATTAACCAAAGTGCCATTCGTACTGCGCTTGCCCTGCAAATCACCATCAATGAGGCGAAAAAGATGGCTATTGGTTTCAGGACTAGTCACCCGTAACAAAATCGCGTGCTGCCGTGAGACCATCTTGGAGTGAAGCACAATCGAATTCGTTGGATCACGGCCAATGGAATAGGTTGCCGCCTCTAGCAAAATGGGTCGCCGCCCCTCACTGTCTTCGAGGACTAACAGGTGGCGAACCGCCTGCCGCTCATGGCTCACCATTGCCTCCTTGTCTAGGACGGCTGGGCACTCTGACGAAAGGATACTGGTGTCGCTGTCGCCTTCCAAGTGGGTTCTTTGACAGGTAGGGTAGTATATTGGCGCACCAAGGCACGGAACTCATCACCGTCAATGGTTTCCTTCTCAAGGAGCAGCTCCACCAGCTTATCAATGGCCACCCGATGCTCGCGGATCAGTTTGCGGGCAATCTCGTAGCAGTGCATAACAATCTCGCGCACTTGGTGGTCAATTTGCACGGCCACAGCTTCAGAATATTCAGCGCGCGGCATGAGATCTCGACCCAGAAAGACCTCGTTGCCCGGCGTTTCAAGGGCTAAGTGTCCCAAATCCGACATGCCGTAACGGGTTACCATTTCCCGCGCCAGATTGGCCACTGCTCGCAAGTCGCTACTGGCACCCACGGTGACTTCAGCATCGCCAAAGATTTCCACTTCGGCAGCGCGCCCCCCCAATAGAATGGTGATCTCATCGAGGAGCCATGCACGGGTATAGAGGCCACTATCCACCCGCTCTTCATCAAAGATCTGCTGGGCAAAGCCGCCAACGCCCCCAGACCGGGGAATAATGGTCACTTTATTGAGGGGATCCGCATGTTTCAAAAGCGTCATCAGTAGAGCATGACCCACTTCGTGGTAGGCAATCAGCCACTTTTTCTTGCTGTCGAGGAGGGGAGTGAGCGTCATGCCAATCGTCACGCGATCAATGGCATCGTCAATTTCGGCATTGGTAATGGCAGGTTTGCGACGCCGAGCAGTGAGAATTGCGGCTTCATTGAGGAGGTTGGCAAGTTCGGCACCCGAAAAGCCGGGAGTACGGCGGGCGATCGCCTCTAGGGACACCTCGGGAGCAATTTTCTTGTCCCGCGCATGGACTTGGAGAATTTGCAGGCGTCCCTTGTAGCTGGGCAAATCAACGGTAATTTGGCGGTCAAAGCGACCCGGACGCAGTAGGGCAGCATCCAAAACATCGGGGCGGTTCGTTGCCGCAATGACAATAATGCCCGTATTCCCCTCAAAGCCATCCATTTCCGTCAGGAGTTGATTGAGGGTTTGCTCGCGCTCATCATTGCCACCGCCAATGCCGGCACCCCGTTGGCGACCGACGGCATCAATTTCATCAATAAACACCAGACAAGGGGCGTTTTCTTTGGCCTTTCTGAAGAGATCCCGCACACGGGAGGCACCGACGCCCACAAACATTTCCACAAATTCAGAACCAGAAATGGAAAAGAAGGGAACCCCGGCTTCACCGGCGATCGCCTTGGCAAGAAGCGTTTTTCCGGTTCCTGGTGGCCCAACTAGCAGCACCCCCTTGGGAATACGGGCACCAATGGAGGTAAATTTCTCTGAATTCTTGAGAAAGGTCACGACTTCCTGCAGCTCTTCTTTGGCCTCTTCAATCCCGGCCACATCGCCAAAGGTCACCCCCGTTTGTGCCTCCATTTGAAAGCGGGCGCGGGATTTGCCAAAGTTGAGAATCTGCCCAGGGCCGCCGGGGGCATTACTTGCCCGCCGCAAAATCATCAGGAATAAAATCAGCAGAAAGAAGCCCAGCATCAAGTTAGAAATGACGCCAACCACTGCCCCATCACTGCTAGAGGGCACCACCCGCACCGTCGTGTCATAGCGGGTACTCACTTGGCGCAGCAGTTCTACGAGTTCAGGATTGCGATCAAAGAGCCGTACCTCTTGGGGGGGAGATTGTTCGGGTTGATCTTTACGGCGAAACTTGGCTAGCCCCTGTTCCTGATAGAGTTCGACGGAGCTGACTTCACCCGCCTTGAGGGCATTGAGGAATTGACTGTAGGAAACGGTGTTGTTATTGCTCGATTGCGCTAAACCAATGTGAGTGGGAGCTAACGAGAGACCCACGACCAAAGCCAGTTGACTCAGCCGTTGGGAAAGGCGTTGAGCGTATTTCATCGGCACCCGTTTCCGAAATTCAGTTCTAATTTCCAGTTTAACAGCGATTTTTTAGTTCCCTAGCGCCTTGGGTCAGCCACAGCCAAGAATCACCGCCCTAAATATAAAATAGGACAGCATTCTCTTTAGAACGCCCATGGGACTGATTGTACAAAAGTATGGCGGCACGTCCGTCGGTAGTGTCGAGCGCATTCAAGCGGTAGCCCGCAGGGTCAAGGCAACTGTGGCAGCGGGACATCAGGTAGTGGTGGTGGTCTCGGCCATGGGCAAAACTACGGATAGCTTGGTGCAACTGGCCTATGCCATTAGCGATCGCCCCAGTCAGCGGGAAATGGATATGCTGCTTTCCACGGGGGAGCAGGTCTCGATCGCCCTATTGACGATGGCGCTCCATGCCTTGGGGGAACCCGCCATCTCCCTCACCGGTGCCCAAGTGGGCATTGTCACCGAACCGGCCCACACCCGTGCCCGCATTCTCCACATTGAGACCCAGCGCCTCGAACGGCACCTCAAAGAAGGACAAGTGGTGGTTGTGGCCGGCTTTCAGGGAATTACTGCTGCTGCGGATTTTGAAGTCACCACCCTTGGGCGGGGTGGCTCGGATACCTCGGCTGTGGCCTTGGCGGCGGCGCTGCGGGCGGATTGCTGCGAAATTTACACCGATGTCCCCGGCATTTTGACCACGGATCCGCGACTGGTGCCCAATGCCCAACTCATGAGCGAGATTACCTGCGATGAAATGCTGGAGTTGGCGAGCCTAGGGGCAAAGGTCTTGCACCCCCGCGCCGTGGAGATTGCCCGCAACTATGGCGTGGATTTGGTGGTGCGCTCCAGTTGGACGGATGATCCCGGTACCCGTGTCATTGCACCATCGCGGCCGCCGCGTCCCGTGGAAAATCTTGAACTGGGCAAACCTGTGGATGGTGTGGCGCTGGATACGGATCAGGCGAAGGTGGCACTACTGCGGGTGGCCGATCGCCCCGGCGTTGCGGCACAGCTTTTTGGCGAACTGGCACGGCAAAACCTTGATGTGGATTTGATTATCCAATCCATTCACGAAGGGCAAACGAACGATATTGCCTTCACCGTGCAAAAGCGCGTTCTTAAACAAGCCGAGGCTGTTGCTGTGGCCTTTTATCCCCGCTTGAATCCACGGGTTGAAGAGACGGATGTGCTCGTGGATGCCGACATTGCCAAGGTGAGTATCACCGGTGCAGGGATGATTGGCCGACCGGGAGTAGCCGCTCAGATGTTTTCGGCCTTGGCGGCAGCGGGCATTAACCTACAAATGATTTCCACCTCTGAAGTGAATGTCAGTTGTACAGTGGCCGCAGCGGATGCAGGTCGAGCGATCGCTGTTCTCTCCCAAACCTTTGATGTGGAAGCCGCCACCACTGTCCCCCAGGAAACCCCCGATGCCCCACCGGTGCGGGGCGTTGCCCTTGATCCCAAGCAGGCGCGGATTGCGATTCGCGATGTGCCCGATCGCCCCGGTATGGCGGCGGCAATTTTCCAGACCCTTGCGGATGCCGCCATTAGCGTGGATATGATTATCCAATCTCAGCGATCGCGCTCCCTAGGGGGGGTGATCACCCGCGATATTGCCTTTACGGTGGCCTCTGCCGATGCCGAGCGAGCCACGGAACTGCTCAGGGGGGTTCAGAGCCAATTGGGCTACGGCGACATCCTCATAGATACAGCGATCGCCAAAGTCAGTATTGTCGGTGTGGGGATGATCCACCGGCCGGGGATTGCTGCCCAAATGTTTGCGGCCCTCGCCCGTGAAAACATCAACATTCAAATGATTGCCACCTCGGAAATTCGCGTGAGTTGTGTGGTGGCAGAATCGGAGGGGGTGCGGGCGCTGCGGGCGGTGCATACAGCCTTTGGTTTAGATGGTGAGGCTCCCGTCGTCATTCCCGATGTCGGTAAATAGACCGCCCCATTGGCAAATTGCCCTTGTCCTCGGCGTGGGCGTGTTGGCGGTTTCTACAGCTGCTGTGCTGGTGCGCTGGGGGGTTGCTGGTTTAGCCACCGATTCCCTAGGCATGACCGTGGGGTTGAGCATTTTCTTGGCCAGTGGTCGCCTGAGTTTGGCTGCTCTCTTTTTGATCCCGCAATTTTACACGTGGCCGTGGCTAGACCTGACTCGCCAAAATCTGCGTTGGGCACTGGCGGCCGGGGTTGCCCTTGCGGCGCACTTTAGTCTCTGGTTTACGTCACTGAACTACACCTCGGTGGCAGCCTCAACCACATTGGTGACCACAACGCCCATCTGGTCGGCGCTCGTCGGGTACCTTTGGCAGCGACAAACCCTTCAACCCCGTGCTTGGGTGGGCATGGCGATCGCCCTTGGTGGCAGTGCCCTAATTGGGACGGCAGAACCGACCAGTGCTGTCGCAAGGAACCCCCTACTCGGAAATGCGCTGGCGATCGCGGCGGCGTGGGCGGTCAGTGCCTACTTTATTTGTGGTCAAGCGGCTCAAAAGGCGGGTCTGGCGATTCACCACTACGCCCTTGTTGCCTATGCCACTGCTGCCTTGGTTCTCTTGCCCCTGCCGCCACTGCTGGGTCTGACTTACGGAGGTTGGCCGCTGAAGCTCTATGGTGCGATTCTCCTGCTGGCTTTGATCCCCCAGTTGGTGGGGCACACCAGTCTCAATTGGGGGGTGCGTTGGCTTTCCCCTACATGGGTAACTCTTCTGGTGTTGGCAGAACCGATTGCTGCGAGTCTCTTTGCCCTGCTGCTGTTTGGTGAGGTGCCGACAACGGCAGTGATGACGGGGGGCAGTCTGGTGCTGGTGGGTTTAAGTGTAGCACTGTGGCCTCGTCCCTAGGGGGGTTTCGGCGATCGCCGCCGCTGTTTGAGGGTATCCAAAGCATCCCCCAAGGCGGTAATGAGTCCCTCACGGGTACGGGCATGATTTTGCCGTTCCTCCTCTAGGGCACGCCGTAGCCGTTCATTGTCCAAGAGGGCTTCAATCAGTTGTGCCTGAAGTTCGGCAACAGAGGTTTCACTGCGCACGCGGGCCTCAATCCGTGCCCGTTCATCCGCCCATTCCGGGGCTTCGGGATCTACAGGCGGTTGGGGCGGTTCAGGAACCAGTGACGGCAGTTCATTTGCTCGCGCCTGCGCCCGTTGCAGTTGCTCTTGCAGACGTTGAAGCTGTTCCTGAAAATCTGCCACAGTGGATAAGGCACAGTTAGAAATTCTAGGGCTATTTTGATACGAGTATCCTCAGAAAACAAGGGTCAAGATATATTCGTGAGTAGCGAGGCACTCCAAGCATGGTGGCACTGGGCACAGGCGATCATTCCAGCCCCTGAGCGCGAGAGTGGCCTACGGGAGTTAAAACAATTTCTCAGTGCCTTCACACAGTTGAGTCCCCTTGACATCACCCTGCGCCGATTTCCGCCCGAGATTCCTCTAAAACTGCCCCTTGCAGAACTCCAAGAGCGTTGGCAACGCCGCTGGCAGGAGCGGGTTCCCCTGCAATATCTCATTGGTACGGTTCACTGGCACGATCTGGAATTAGTTGTCACCCCCAGTGTGTTGATTCCTCGGCCAGAAACAGAGGAACTCCTAGAAGTGGTGGCAGTAACGGTACCCCCTTGGCAACAACAGGGGCATTGGCTGGATTTGGGCACAGGGAGTGGGGCGATCGCTATTGGGTTGGCGCGGTTATTTGCGGCGGCGCTGGTGCATGCTGTAGATTGTAGCCCTGAGGCCCTAGAGGTCGCGCAAGTCAATATTCAAAAGTACGCTTTGGGCGATCGCGTGCGCTGCTATGTTGGCAGTTGGTTTGCCCCCCTTACCCATCTGCAAGGGCAGGTGCAGGGCATCGTCAGTAATCCTCCCTATATTCCCACCAGCCTAGTGGCCACTCTCCAACCTGAGGTGCAGTACCATGAACCCCCCCTTGCCCTCGATGGTGGTGCGGATGGCTTGCAGGCGATTCGTCAGATTGTTGAGACGGCGCCAGAGTATCTTCAGCCCCAAGGCTGGCTCTTTATCGAATTGATGGCAACCCAAGGGGAAGCTGTGGCGGCGCTAGCAATGGCCACCCAAGCCTATGAACGAGTGGAAATTCTTCGGGATCTCAGTGGCCACGATCGCTTTTTGCTCGCTCAAGCAGTTTAGCCGCGATCCCAGCGCCAGAGGGCAACCATCAGGGCAACCACTCCGATTTGTAATGCCAGATTCCACACCAAATCGTTACCAGCAGTGCCCGCCAATCCCTTGAGGCCAAGGATAAAGGCACCCATGAGGCCGGAAGCGGCAAAAACGGCATAGAAAACGCGCCGTAGTCCCCGATAGGGAGCGGCTGCCTCGGCTCGCAGGCGATCGCGCAGGGTTGATTGAGTCACTTCAGCCGGTTGCTGCGGTTTGTGAGTAGCCATTTTGATTTTCCCATCACCTGAAAATATCCTACGTCCCTACAATGGGGAACGGTGTGCATCAATAACGGTCTAAGGCCGTAGGCCAAAAGAGATGTGAGGAGTTTGATATGCATTGGCAGCGAATCAGTGTAGCACTGGCGATCGCCTTGGGTAGCACGGTTGCAATTCCCCAACTCAGTCAACCCTCCCAAAATACTGGTGCAGGGACACTCCGCTGGAGCGATGCTTCCTTTCCTGTGGAAAATTTCCAAGGCTATACCTCTCCCTTTGGCTACCGGCGATCGCCCACAGGGGAACCCACGACCGAATTTCACAATGGCCTTGATTTTGCCGCTCCTCAAGGGAGCTATATCCGTAATTGGTGGGTTGGGCAGGTGATTGAAGTTTCCGATCACACCGCCTGTGGCACACTGGTACGAATTCAATCGGGGGCTTGGGAACACGTTTACTGCCACATGATGGGGCGGGTTGAGCAGACCCCCCAAGGCCGAGCCATGGTCGATCGCGCCGGTGGCCTTTTCATCCTAGAGGGGCAGCGGGTACCCACGGGGGCACGTATTGGTCGCGTGGGCATGACAGGCCGCACCACCGGACCTCACCTTCACTGGACGCTCCGCCACCGAGGGCAATTGGTCAACCCTGCCGTGGTTCTACAGGCCATGTATGGTAGCCAAGCCCAACGATAACTTTCTGATTAAAAACTAACGGGACTGACGGGGCTCGAACCCGCAACTTCCGCCGTGACAGGGCGGTGCTCTAACCGATTGAACTACAGTCCCAATTTTTGAGCGATTTTTAGACTATCAGGAAAATCATAGCCTTGTCAACTGGTTAAATTTGCCTTGCAGGGCGATCGCCTGCGGGGCATCAATCAACTGCGTAGCCTTGACCCCAACGATGCCTTTCGGCTCATTCAACCCCTCAGCCAAGATGAAAATTCCCGTGTCCGCTACGCTGCGGTGAGTCAAATTGCCAGCCTTAGGCACGTCAACCTTGATCAAGCCCATGACCTGTTGCGCGATCGCCTGCTCCATGACAGCGAAATGGATCACCACCTTGCGGATGCTCGCCAGGAAATTCTCACCGCCTTTTGTGCCCTTGCAGGCTTAGACCCAGAGATTCTGCATCAGGTGTGGCAAGCACCAACGGTTGAGGCTGCCCTCAAATTTTTAGCAACAATGGCTCCCCAAGCCTTACCTGAGATTCTCAGCCACATTGCCAACCGCATTGATGAGCGCGCCATTTCATTACAGGTGGGATGTGCCTTGTTTGGGCGCGATCGCCAAATTGTCGCCATCAGCGAGGCAGGAAACCTAATTTTGACAAGGATTAGGCTATACTAAGTGAAAGACTCAATAAAATCTGTACCAGCACTTATGAATACAAACTGCCATGTTCTTGATCGCGAAGAGGTCATTCGTTTTATCCCGAATGAAGATGATAACTCAAGGATTATTTACAAACAGCGTAATACTGATATTACTTATCCAGAAGAATTTCTAAATCTTATTTTTAATGATGCTAGATTGATTCCACCATTAGTTAGAGGTTGCTCAGCAAGAGTTATGATGCTCGATAAGACGGGTTGGCATAAGGGTAGAGTACGATTAGAAATTGTATTCTATCCCGATGAGGAAAACCCCAATATCAATGTTAGTGATGAACTGAACATTAACGAATATCTATCTCAGAGTTAGGGTTGACTCATAGAAGCTAAGGAAAGTGGTCTACTAAGGATTGGAGTTTCTAAAAACGGTAAAAGATTGATAGCCAGTATCAATTAAGATATGCTCAAATAGTTCCTCTGCAATCAATTCATCAATGACCTGCTTAACGGGTGAGTTATTATTCCCTGCGGCATCATACCAGCCATAGTAGTCGTGTAAAATAAAGTATCCCCCCGGTCGTAAATACCACGGTACATAATTGAAGACATCCGCTTTGCACCCTTCATAACTGTGATCACCATCAATGAAAATGAGATCAACTAAACCGTCAATCGTGACTTCATCTGAGCGGGTATTAATAAATTCAACATAGTTTTCAAGATTTGCTTCAAGAATTAATTCCTCAGCTTCCTTGGTTGGAAATGGATCAATTGAAAGCAGTTGTCGTTTTTTCGGCGCTTCAAATTCGTTGTAATTGATGTCAGGTCGCTGCTTATGTTGTTGTGGTTCTTGCCAGCCAATATCAATGAATCGTAGGGCACTTGCTAGACAGAGAGTTGAAAATCCCTTAAAGCGGCCAATTTCAATGATGCGAGTAGCACGAATACTCACCGCCAGAGAAAAAAGTGTCATCCCCAACCCCAGTTCTGAACCACCAGCAACGAGTGCTTTCCGCATCAGGCCAAAAAAATCCCCAAAATAGCTTTCCATCTTTTGCTGGTTATGGGCTAGGGGTTCTGTTGTCATTAGGTACTCTGGACTAAAACTCATGGGAGTATTTCCGGCAGCGACTTCTTGGGGCTCTACCTTATCCTAGCTGAGGTTACAATATAGGATGCTGGGAGAGATGGCAGAGTGGTCGAATGCGCTCGACTTGAAATCGAGTGTGGCAGTGATGTCACCGAGGGTTCGAATCCCTCTCTCTCCGTTCAATCAACAAAAAGGCAGCCAGAACCTCTCCAGCCGCCTGACCCAATGATGACTTTTTAGAGTCACCTATAAGCCGAGATCCGCCAAAATGTCGGTGGCGTGGGTATCGGTTTTGACGCTGGTATAGACATGGGTAATGATGCCATTGCCGTCAATGACATAGGTAACTCGCTTGGCGTAGCCGCCGCCGTCCACATCGTAGGCTTTAATAATGGATTTATCCACATCTGCCAAGAGGGGGAAGGGGAGATTGAATTTCTCGGTAAACTTTTGGTGTGAGGTTTCGTCGTCGGTACTCACCCCCAAAACGACAATATCTTTGCCCTGATAGGCAGCATAGTTGTCACGGAAGCTACAGGCCTCTTTGGTGCAGCCGGGGGTGTCATCCTTAGGGTAGAAGTAGAGCACCACAGTTTTGCCCGCAAAGTCGCTGAGGGACACCGTATTGCCGTGGGTGTCCTTGGCAGTAAAGGCGGGGGCGGGTGTACCAACGGCTAAAGCCATGGGGGATAACCTCCTAATGTTAAGTTTTATTACTTGCTTGTTCTTTATTTTATCGGCAGGTGCCAAAAAATTAGTAGTGGATGCGGGGGTCAATCCAAGCATTGAGCAAGTCAACGAGAATACTGGCGGCGACCACAATCACGGCAAAGAAAACCACAATGCCCTGTACGGTTGGATAGTCCCGCAGCGCGATCGCCTCGTAGAGTCGCTGACCCAACCCCGGCCAAGAAAACGTCACCTCTGTCAACACGGCTCCCCCCAAGAGGCTCGCAAGGGTCAGCCCCAAAACCGTGATCACCGGAATCAGGGCATTCTTGAGGGCATGGTGAATGAGAATCCGATGCTCAGGGATACCACGGGCACGGGCGGCTTCCACATAATCGGCCACTAGGGTTTGCTTGAGATTCACCCGCACAATGCGCTCAAAGATACCACTGAGGACGATCGCCAGCGTCAATGCAGGCAGGAGCAAGTAACTAAAAGCAGTTCCCAGTTGGTGGAGATTGCCATTCAGGAGCGCATCCAGCAGATACAGCCCTGTGGGACCTTGGGGGGGTGTTTCCGTGATTGGGTAGCGGGTACCCAAGGGAAGCCAACGCAGATTCACCGCAAAGAGCAGTTGCAAGAGCATCCCCAGCCAAAAGAGGGGCAAAGCATAGGTGATGATGCCAAAGAGACGCCCTCCGATATCCCAAGCAGTGCCAGATTTGACCGCAGCCAGACTGCCAATGAGCACCCCTAAACCAAAGGCGATCGCCAGACTCGCAAGGCCTAATTCTGCCGTTGCAGGAAAATGCTGAGCAATGATACTCGTGACGGCTTCCCCTTGACTGGTGAGGGAGGTTCCCAGATCAAATCGCAGGAGTTGCCCTAAGTAAGTCAAGTATTGCTGCCACAGGGGTTGAGCCAAGCCCAATTGTTCTCGCAAGGCCTCTTTGACAGCCGCCGGAGCACGGGGACCTAAAATCGCATCCACGGGATCCCCCGGCGTGGCTCGCAGCAGCAAAAAGACGACGGTGACAATCGTCCACAGCATCAGCGGCGCCAGTAAAAGCCGCAGGAGCAGGTACCCCTGCAATGCCCGCAGACGAGACATGAATTGCTCGAGTTATTCTTGGGGTGGGTTCGCCGCTCGCTGGCGATCGCGCTCAATCGAGGCCAAAAGACGTTTGGGATAGCTATCCGCTGCAATTTGCAGAATTTGATCGAGGGGCGTATCATTCATAAACTTGGTGGCGGCAGCAATGTACTCACGGTTGGGACAGCGATCGCCAAGGACACAGCCATTGACACAGGCCTCTGCACAATTAATCGTTTCTGGCGTTAGTTCGCTCATGGCAGCTCTCCGAGGAATCCTTCAAATTTTAGCAAGGGGAAGCCACGCAAAAATTGGCAATGATTGCCCTACCCCCTAGGCTAGAATCGTACTGGCAAGGCAAACGTTGGGCAGGAGGCAGAATGCGCAAGAAATGGATCACTCTTTTAGTGTTGGTGTTGGGGATGATTCCCTTCATCGCCATTTCTGTCATGCCCCTACTCACCAGTGCCTTTACGTCACCCCAAGCTACCCCTAGCCCTGTGGCCAGTCCCGCCGCCACTGACAAAGTTGCCGAACTGCAAGCCCAAGAAAAAGGCTACCAACTGGTGCTGGAGCGTGAACCCAACAATGCCACAGCCTTAGAAGGGTTGGTGCTGGCTCGGCTGCAACTGATTCAACTGGGCAAAGGAGAAATTGCTAGCGTCATTGACCCCCTGCGCCGCTTAGCTGCTCAGCGCCCCGAACAAACCGATTATGCGATTCTGCTGGGACAGGCACAGCAGCAAACGGGCGATCGCGAGGGGGCTGCCCAAACCTTTCAGGGGGTTCTTGCTAAATCTCCGGGGAACCTCAATGCCCTGCGGGGGCTTGTGGATCTCTACCTCAAGGAAAATCGTCCCCAAGCGGCTATTGGTTTGATTGAAGAGACCCTGCAAGGGGCAGAGCAAGCCAACAAAGTCCAACCAGGGAGCGTCGATGTCACGGCGGTACAACTTCTCCTTGGCGATGTCTATATGGCGCAAAAACGCTACGATGAGGCGCTGACCCTCTTCCAAAATCTGGGCAAAGAAAACCCCAACGATTTTCGCCCGGTGCTTGCCCAAGCGATGGCACTGACGGAACAGGGGAAAAAGACAGAAGCTGCGCCTCTGTATGCCAAAGCCGTGGAACTTGCACCCGCCAAATATAAAGATGCCATTCAGCAGGCAGCGCAGCAGGTGCAAAAGGAATCTCCAGCAACCCCTGAACCCCCGCCACAGCAATAGAGGCCTAAACTTGCTGTTGCAGTTCCTCTAGGCGAGCCAGTACTTCCTGACTGTGGATCGCGGGATTCACTTTGACAAACCGCTCGCGCAATATCCCCTCAGGATCAATGATGAAACTGTGGCGCAGCGAGACAAACCCCAACCACGAGCCATAGGCCTTGCTGACGCGGCCATCGGGGTCAGAGAGGAGGGGAAAGGTCAAGCCTTCACTGTCACAGAAATCTTCGTGGGAGTCCACGGAGTCGGCACTGACGCCAATGACTTCAGCATTGTGGGCATGAAATTGCTCAATATCCCGCTGAAAGCGTTGGGCTTCGAGGGTACAGCCAGAGGTAAAGTCCTTGGGGTAAAAGTACAGCACCACCCACTTGCCGCGATAATCCTTCAGGGAAATGGGCTGGCCATCGACACTGCTGGGAAGAGAAAAGTCGGGTGCTGGGGCATTGAGGGGCGGCAATTCACCGCCAAGGGCCAAACTTGGAGCAGGGGCGCCAAGAAGCAAAATGATACTCAAAAGGCTAACAAGTAGGGAGCGCAAGCACATAGTTGAATCGCTAAACTGGCCTTAGGAAAGCATCTAGCTGCACTGTACCGTAGTTTTAACGATTTTTCGAGGTTGATGCCGTCCCTCTCCGTTGTACAGTTTATGCCCCGTTGGTTGCGCTGGCTCTCTGGCCTCGTGCTGGCGATCGCCCTTGGGGTGGGGCTGTGCCGCTTGATTGCCGAAAGTCTCTGGTTTGATCAACTGGGCTATTTGGCGGTGGTCTGGCAGCGCTGGAGTGTCCAAGCTTTACTGTTTCTGGCGGTTGCGGGGGTATCGGCACTGTTCTATGGCTGGCAGCAACGCTGGCTCCTGCGGCAACGCACCGTGACCCTCGATCCCACCCTGACCGCCCAGAGTACCTATCGGGGGCTGGGGCTGTGGCGGCTTTTGTTGTGTGCCAGTGGTCTCATTTGGCTGCTAATTGTTGCTACTTACCACATTGGGGCGATCGCGCTGCAACTGTGGCAACAGCGTTCAGAAATCACCTTTAACAGCCCTCTGCTGCCGCAATTGAGTGTCTGGCGGGTGGCAGAGCTATCACTGCAAGTGGTGCAGAATCCTTGGCTATTAGTGCCGAGTTTGGCAGCATTGCTACTGGGGCTGTGGTTGCCTGTGCGCCTCTTTCAAGGATTGGGCATGCTCTTAAGCCTCGCGATGGGGGCGATCGCCAGCCTCAGCTGGTCAGTGGTGCTCAAGGGACTGTTTGCCGCCAGTGATCCCCATACGGAACCGCTATTTCGCCATTCCATTAGCTTTTACCTGTTTGAAATCCCCCTGTGGGAACTGTTGCGCCTATGGCTGGTGAACCTCAGTGTTGTCGGCTTAGGGGGAACGGCCTTGGGTTATCTCCTTGCCAATGAAAGTCTCAGTCATGGCAAATTCCTCGGCTTCGTGCGATCGCAACGGCGGCATTTACAGGGCTTAAGTGCCTTTGTCTTTGCCACAGTGGCCTTTAGCTTCTGGCTAGAACGCTATAAACTTCTTTATTCGACCAATGGGGCTGCCTTTGGCGCCGGCTATACCGACGTCACTGTACGCTTACCCCTCTATGGTTGGCTTTCAGCCTCGGCCTTTGGCGTCGCCTGTTTACTGGCTTGGTCAGCGATTCGACGGGGCGGTGAAGGGCAGCGGCGGCTAGGACCGATCGCCCCCGGCCTCTTTGGCTTTACATTGGGCTATTTAGTGGTCATCCTGATTGCCGATTGGCTCCTGCCCACAGCCATTGAAGCGGCCATTGTTCAACCCAATCAACTGCAACGGGAACTCCCCTACATTCAACGCACCATTACCCACACCCGCGAAGGCTTTAACCTTGAAAAAATGCGGGTCGAACCCTTTCAGCCGGAAAATAACCTCAACGCTGAGATCATTGCTGCCAACGCCGCCACCACCCGCAATATCCGCCTTTGGGATACCCGCCCCCTTTTAGAAACGAACCGGCAACTGCAACAACTGCGCTCCTACTATCGGTTTCCAGCGGCCTTTTTGGATCGCTACTATCTCAAACTATCCCCTGAGCAAGACCAATCAGAAATTCGCCAAGTCCTCATTGCCGCTCGCGAAGTGGACTACAGTGCGGTTCAGCGCTTTGCCCGTACTTGGATTAACGAGCACTTGGTCTTTACCCACGGCTATGGCTTCACCATGAGTCCCGTGAATACCGCCGAGGCCAATGGTCTGCCCAAATACTTTGTCCGCGATATTGGCGATACGGGTGAGCTACTGGTCGATCCGCCGCAAATCCGTGAAAGCATTCCCTTTTTCTACCCCCGGATCTACTACGGTGAACTCACCCATACCTATGTCTTTGCCCCTTCGGCGGTTCCAGAGCTGGATTTTCCCCGTGGCGCTGAAAATGTCTATAACCACTACGACGGTACGGGGGGGGTTCCCATTGCCAGTTGGTGGCGGCGCTTGGTCTACGGTGTCTATTTTGGTGACTGGCAACTGCTGTTGACCCCCAATTTACGACCGGACTCACGGGTACTTTTTCGTCGCTTAATTCAAGAGCGGGTGCGGGCGATCGCCCCCTTTTTACGTTTTGACAGTGAACCCTACCTTGTGGTCGCCGATCCACGCTCTGAACAGGACATTGCCGCCAGTCCTAGCGCCACAGGGGTGAGCTATCTCTACTGGATTATTGATGCCTATACCGTCAGTCGCTACTATCCCTATGGCGATCCCGGCGAGCACTCCTTTAACTACATTCGCAACTCTGTCAAAGTGGTGGTGGATGCCTATAACGGCGATGTCACGTTTTATGTGGTGGAACCCGACGATGTCATAATTCGCACGTGGCAGCGGGTTTTTCCAACCCTCTTTCATCCCCTGAGTGCCATGCCCCACCGCCTCTACCGCCACATTCGCTATCCCATTGATTTGATGCAGGTGCAGTCGGAACAACTCCTGAAATACCACATGACGGATCCCGTGGTCTTTTACAACCGCGAAGACCTCTGGCAAATTCCCAAGGAGATTTACCGCGAAAAACCCCAAGCCGTTGCCCCTTACTATCTCATTACCAAGCTGCCCATTGGCTACACTGAGGAGTTTATTCTGCTTGTTCCCTTTACGCCCGTGAATCGTCCCAACCTCATTGGTTGGCTAGCGGCTCGCTCCGATGGTCAAAACTATGGAAAGCTCCTGCTGTACGTCTTTCCCAAGCAAGAACTGGTTTTTGGCCCTGAACAAATGGAGGCGCGGATCAATCAAGACCCAATGATTTCACAGCAAATTTCCCTCTGGAATCGCCAAGGGTCAAGATCGGTGCAGGGAAATCTTCTGATTATCCCCATCGAGCGATCGCTCCTCTACGTCGAACCCATTTACCTCGAAGCCGATCAAAATCAACTGCCCACCTTGGCACGGGTCATTGTTATGGATAACCAGCGGATTGTGATGGCACCTACCCTAGAGGAGGCTTTGCAAAAACTGTTTCCTGATTAACTTTCATCGCAGAAACGTTGAAAGATAGTTTAATTGGTATTACTTCCGTAATGGGAGCACCTGATTTCTCATCAGCAGTGACAGATTCCATGGTTTCGGAGTGGGCTTTTCCCCTTGGTTGACTAAATGGCGAGAGGAGGGGTCTGTAATAACCAATCGACTGCTGGGCTTCAGCCTGTTATTTCACCGTCTGTCTCTTGGAAGCTAGTGCAGGCTGCCAGAATCCGACCCATACTTGTTGCAGAAATGCAGGTAAAAGCGCACTCACTTTCGATACTCAGGCCATTGTTCTGTTTGGGTATTTTGCTTAGATAGCAGGTTAAGTATGGGGTCTCTATGCTGTTTATCTTTACAAATTAAGTCCTTGCATACGTATCTACTATTGCAGTTTAATTACTGGTTAGCTTTCAAAACCACCAATCTGCAGACAGGACTTGATGGCCCGAAAAAAGAAGACCGAGACCAAGCGTCCGATCGCACCCTACGAGTATCGGGACAAAGCGCGCGTCAACAACCCGCCCGTTGGGCTGGTCACGCCCGAAACCGACCCCGACACCGGACAGCAGAAAAAGCGCTACGCCTACGACCCGCACCTCGACCCGCAACTGGTCTGGGCGGGCAAAGCCGAGCATACCTCGTTTGAAGTTCCCACCGTCTCCCTGCACGTCCACGAGCGCATTGACCCGCGCACAATTATCGAGGCGGTGCGCAAGAAAAATGGGCAACAGGAACCGGTGCAACTGGGGTTGTTCGAGGTCGAGCGCCAAGAACCCTTGCACAAGGTCGTCGAGTTCTACCAACACAAGCACGACTGGAGCAACCGCCTGATCGCCGGCGATTCGCTGCTGGTGATGAACTCGCTGCTGGAAAAGGAGGGCATGGCCGGCAAGGTGCAGATGATCTACATTGACCCGCCCTACGGCATCAAGTACGGCTCCAACTTCCAGCCCTTCGTCAACAAGCGCGACGTGAAGGACGGCAAGGACGAGGACTTAACTAGCGAGCCGGAGCAGATCCGCGCCTTCCGCGATACTTGGGAGCTGGGCATCCACTCCTACCTCACGTATCTTCGCGACCGGCTGCTTCTGGCGCGGGAACTGCTCACCGAGAGCGGCAGCATCTTCATGCAGATCTCAGATGAGAACGTGCACCGCGTGCGCTGTTTGATGGATGAGGTGTTCGGGGCGGGGAATTTTGTAAGACAAATATCTTTCCGCAAAACATCGCCTCTTGGGTTTGGAGAATTACCGAGAGTTCACGATATCATTAATTTGGTATGCGAAAAACAGGGAGGGCGTGAAATATAGGCAGCTTTACACGGAGAAGAGTCTTGATGAATCCTGGTTTGGATTCGTAGAGTTGCCGAGTGGAGAGGTAAAACCAATTCGTGCATTGTCAACCGAGCTTGACCAAATTGAAGGATCAAAGAGGCTGGCTTTGGGTGACCTCAAGTCTTCTGGTTACACCGAGTCTTGCACCTATGACTTTGAGTTCTCAGGAAGGATCATATCCGCACAAAGGAAAAGCTGGCGCACACATAGGGAGGGAATGCAACGCCTTATTACCGCTTGCAGACTATACGACACCGGCAACATTCCAAGATACAAGCAATGCTTTGATGATTTTCCTCTCCAGCAGATTGACAACCTTTGGAATGATACTGCCGCTGACCACCGACCTTGGCGACCTGGTGTTCGACCCGACCTGTGTGCGGAAGGGGACGAGGGTGTGGGTTTGCGGCTCCTCCCCGGCCCTCCCTACACGTGGGGAGGGAGAAGCCCTATCCCCCCGCGTGCGGGGGGATGACAGGGGGGCTACCCTCATCGCCATCGAAGACATCCACCCCGGCGACTACCTGCTGGCGCATGACGGCTTGCCCCATCGCGTCGTGCGCACGATACGGCGAATGTATCGCGGCGTGATGATCGGCATCCGGCACGACCTTAGCGGGCAAACCCTATGGCTTACGCCCGATCACAGGGTGTTGGCCCACAGACGACCGCACAGCCTGGGTGGACATTCCGACTGGTCCGGTATTCCCAAAGCGCTGCGCGGCAGAAGCAAAATACTCCGCAAGGAAATGACTCCGCCTGAACGGAAACTTTGGAAAGTCTTGCGAGGCAATGGGTTGGGCTTTACCTTCAGACGTCAGCACCCTATTGGCCCCTATATCGCCGATTTCTATTGCCGTGAAGCTGCCTTAGTGGTAGAAGTGGACGGCGCCATGGCTCATGGCACTCCGGCCGCCATGGAACATGACCGTGTTCGCGATGAGTTCATGCACGCGCTGAATCTAAAAGTGCTGCGTGTTCCCGCCGCAGAAGTAGAGCATAATCTCGAAGGGGTTTGCACTGCTATTGGACAGGCGTGTAAAGAGCAACTTTCGCCAGAGTATGCCCAGTGGATGGAGGCAGAGCAGATACAAGAGGGAGACATCCTGTTCCACGGTCCCGACCGCGTTCCCGTGCGCCTTGTGGAGGTGGTTAGAGACTTGTCCGAGGAAGAGGTTTACGATTTAGAAGTAGAGGACGCTCACTCGTTTATAACGGAAGTCTGCGCCGTACACAACTGCGGCAGCGGCACGACGGCCTATGTGGCCGAGCAGTGGGGCCGGCGCTGGATCACCTGCGACACGTCGCGCGTGGCGCTCACCCTCGCCCGCCAGCGCCTGATGACCGCGGTCTTCGACTACTACGAGCTGGCGCATCCCGAAGAGGGGGTGGGCAGCGGCTTCAAGTACAAGACCGTGCCGCATGTGACACTCAAGTCCATCGCCAACAACCCAGAGATCGACGGCATCTACGCCCGCATGCACCCGGCCATCGAACAGGCGCTGGCAGACCTCAACGCCGCGCTCCGTCTCCCCTCTCCCGCTGGGAGACCCCCTGCTGACGGGGGCAGGTGGGCCGGGGGTGAGGGCTATCCCCGTTTCAAGGTCACGCAAGGGGGTGGCGCCGGGCAATTCGTGGATTTTGCCGCGCCGGAGGACGACACCTTCACCATGCCTTCGGGTCAGGTAGTGAAGGTCAGCGAGCTTATGGAATGGGAAGTGCCCTTCGCGTTCCCTGCCGACTGGCCGGAAGCGGCTCGCAAGCCTTTTGACGCCTTCTATGCCGCCCGCCGCGCGATGCAAAAGGCCATAGATGAGGCGATCGCCCGCCACGTGCCGCAGGAAACCCTTTACGACCAGCCCTTGGTGGACCGCAAGAAGGTGCGCGTCACTGGCCCGTTCACGGTGGAGGCCGTGCCCGCGCCGGCGGTCAAGTCGCCGGAGGAGATTCTCGAAGCCAGATCCCAACCAGCCGACACATCCATCGCCCGCTCGGGCGAGACGCTGCGCCAAGCCGAATGGCGCGACGAACTGCTGCGCGCCGGCATCCGCGGCAAGGCGGGGCAGTACATCCGCTTCGCGCGCCTAGAGCCGCTGCCCGGCTGCCGCTTTTTGCACGCCGACGGCGAGACGCGCCCCAGCGACGAAGGTGCCGATTCGGTGCGCGAGCCCGGCCCGGCCGACAGCCCGATGCGCGTGGTGGTCTCCTTCGGCCCTGAACACGCGCCGCTGGAACAGCGCCAAGTGCAACGGGCATGGGAAGAAGCCCAGCAGCTTGTCCCTAAGCCGAAACTGCTGGTCTTCGCCGCCTTCCAGTTCGACCCGGAAGCCGCCAAGGATATTGACGAGATGAAGCCGAAACTCGCGGGTATGCAGTTTCTGAAGGTGCAGATGAACGCCGATCTGCTCACCGACGACCTCAAGAAAAAGCGCGCCAGCAACGAATCGTTCTGGCTCATCGGCCAGCCGATCGAGAGTTTGAAGATTATGGAGATTGACACATGAAGATCAAATCCGTCCGCATTCGAAACTTCCGCTCGATAAAGGAACAGACTATCGAACTTGATGACTACACGTGCTTCGTCGGAGCCAACGGCTCAGGGAAGTCAAGTGTCCTGCATGCCCTCAACGTCTTCTTTGGTGAATCAGGGATACCCGGTCTCAACACGCGTTCGCTCAGTGAGGAGGATTTCCATGCCAAAAACACAACGGATCCTATCGAGATAACGATCACTTTTACAGACTTCTCAGAGGAAGCTAAGAATGAACTCCAGCATTATGTGCGCCATGATCAATTGGTTGTCTCAGTTGAGGCACAATTTGATCCTGTTACAAACACAGCCGAAGTAAAGCAGTACGGTCGCCGGATGGTTATCAAGGATTTCGCGCTGTTTTTTGAAGCCGAAAAAGCTGGGAAAAAGGTTGCTGATCTGAAGGATATATACACCAGGGTGCGAGAGAAGTACCCTGATCTTCCGCATCCTGGCACGAAGGATGCAATGGTCCAAGCACTTCGTGAGTATGAAGAAAAGCACCCGGAATTGTGCGAAGAACTCCCTAGTGCGGACGAGTTCTATGGTGTATCAAAGGGTAAAAACCTTCTCGAGAAATACATCCAGTGGGTGTACGTGCCCGCAGTGAAGGAAGCGGCTAGCGAGCAGAAAGAGTCTAAGGACACAGCCCTAGGGAAGCTTTTGAGCCGCACGGTTCGGTCCAAAGTCAACCTCAACGAGTCATTTGATCCCATCCGCAAGGAAATGCAGGAGAAGTACAGACAACTCCTTGCCGATAGTCAGGCACAGCTAACCGAAATATCTACAGCTCTGCGAAATCGGCTTGTGCAGTGGGCGCATCAAGACGCAACGCTTCGAGTGCAATGGTACCAGGACCCCGAAAAGGCGGTACGTGTTGATGAGCCTTTTGCTCAGGCCATTCTCGGTGAGGCAGGGTTTGAAGGGGAGCTTACACGTTTCGGGCACGGGCTTCAACGTTCGTTTATTCTCGCACTGCTCCAAGAACTCTCTGACAGAGACGACGCAGATCCACGGCTGATTCTCGCCTGTGAGGAGCCGGAGCTCTATCAGCATCCCCCACAAGCAAGGCATCTTTATAACGTGCTCGTGAAGCTGAGCGAACAGAACTCTCAAATCTTGGTTACAACCCACAGTCCATACTTCATATCAGGTGAGAGATTCGAGAGTGTCCGGATGGTCCGCAAGGTCAATGGTGCTTCGTCTATTACTAGGACCACCCATCAAGAGGTGGCAAATCAAATTGCGGCTGTGAAAGGCCAGCAACCTGTCGAACCGAGCGAGCAGTTGGCAAAGATCCATCAAGCACTCCAGCCTCAGCTCAGCGAAATATTCTTCGCGTCTAGGATCGTATTCGTCGAGGGGCTAGAGGATACTGCATATTTGACCACCTACCTTCACTTGCTCAACCGGTGGGATGAGTTCAGACGACTCGGCTGTCACATTGTCCCCACCGGTGGAAAAAGTCGGATGCTTCAACCTCTCGCGGTAGCCAGGTGCCTGCAGATCCCGACTCTCGCGGTACTGGATTCGGACGGCGACAAGCCGGACAAAAACGGAAGCAGGGAGCAACGCCGCAGAAACAACAGCGCAATCCTCAAGTTATGCGGTGTATCTGATCCTGAGCCGTTCCCGACCAGTACGTTCTGGGGAGCCGCTGTAGTCATGTGGTCCTCAGACATCGGGCAGGTGGTTGAGCAAGAGATTGGAAAAGAGAACTGGGATGAGTTTCGATCTGAGGCAGATGCTAAATACGGGTTTGCCGGGAATCTACAGAAGAACGCGTTGCACATTGCATCGAGACTCCAGATAGCTTGGGATGCTGGCAAGAAATCGGATTCTCTCGAGAAGCTTTGCAATAAGATCATGGAGTTTGCTAATAAGAATGAAAATAGAGAGGAAAATTGATGCCCAGCACCACCATTGACCGCCTGATCATCAACTCGCCCTACGAGGAGCCGCAGCGGCACTGGCGTTACGACCGCGAGACGCGCACTTTCGAATTGGTGGAAGGCCGTCGTCCGGCGGGGTACGTGGTGGCGACGCCCGACTCAAAAGCCTTCGATGACCCGGGCATCTTCGTCGAGATTCCGCTGGTCAACCAGATCCGCCCGCGCGTCAAGGCCTAGCGCGAGGCGGGCTATCCGGGCGTCACCAGCATCACCAAGCGGCTGCTGGAACATTGGACCGACCCCGAAAACTTTGACCGGCGGCGCTTCTTCTTCTGCCAGCTGGAGGCGGTGGAGACGCTCATCTGGCTGACCGAGGCCGCCCCCACTGAGCGGATCGGTATCGAAATCCTCGGCGATGGCGGCGAGTACATCTGCCAATGCTGCAAGATGGCCACCGGTTCGGGCAAGACCATCGTCATGGCCTTGGTCATCGCCTGGCAGGTCCTGAACAAGGTGGCCAACCCGCAGGATGCCCGTTTCTCCAAAAACGTGCTGGTCATCGCCCCGGGGCTGACGGTCAAAAAGCGTCTGGAAGTGCTTTACCCCGCCGCGGACGGCAATTACTACGAAGCCCTCGTCCTTGCTCGAGAAATTGCGCCAAGGCAAAGTGCTGGTGCGCAACTGGCACGCCCTCGCCTGGGAGAGCGAAGAACAGATCAAGAAACGCAAGTCTGTGGACAAACGCGGGGTCAAAAGCGACGAGGCCTATACCCGCGAGGTGCTGGGCGAGATGGCCAATGCGCGCAACCTTCTGGTCATCAACGACGAGGCTCACCACGCCTAGCGTGTGAACTGGGAGGCGGAAGGAAAGTATTTGCGGCAGCGGGATCTCAAGGATAGCGCCGCGGAGGCCACGGTGTGGATCGGTGGGCTGGATCGCCTGCACCGCTCGCGGGGCATCCTCAGGTGCTATGATTTTTCCGCTACTCCCTTCACGCCTTCGGGCAAAAAGAGCAGCGAAGAGGCGCTCTTCGACTGGATCGTTAGCGACTTCGGCTTGAATGACGCCATCGAGTCTGGCCTAGTCAAGACCCCGCGCGTGGTGGTGCGCGACGATGCTGTCCCCGACGCTAAAACCTACAAGTCGCACCTTTACCACATCTACAACTACCCGGACGTGAAGAACGACTTAAACTGCAAGGCGCAGCCGGAGGAGCCGCTGCCCGACCTAGTGCTGAACGCCTACTACCTTTTAGGCTACGATTGGTGCGAGACGTGGAAGGCATGGAAGACAGCCGGAGTGCCCGTTCCGCCGGTGATGATCACCGTCTGCAACCGCACCGAGACCGCGGCGCGCGTGAAGCACGCCTTCGATTCGCGGCGCATCCACATCGATGAACTGTGCGACCCAGAGCGCATCCTGCATATCGACTCGAAGGTGCTCGATGAGGCGGAAGCGAAAGAAGAGTTTTTCGTTTCGAGTGGTCAGTTTGTCGAAGATGAAGAAGGGGTCGAGGCAACGGCAGAAAACGCAAAACCAGCAACTCAAAACGCAAAACTCACCAAGGCCCAGCAGGCCGAGCGCTTGCGCCAGATGGTGGACACGGTGGGCAAGGTGGGACAGCCGGGCGAGAGAATCCAAAACGTCATCTCCGTCGGCATGCTCTCCGAGGGCTGGGATGCCAAGACGGTGACGCACATCATGGGACTGCGGGCGTTCACGTCGCAGCTGCTGTGCGAGCAGGTGGTCGGTCGCGGCTTGCGGCGCACTTCGTACGAAGTCAACCCGGAAACGGGGCTGTTCGAGCCGGAATACGTCAACATCTTCGGCGTGCCCTTCACCTTCTTGCCCCACGAAGGCGGCGAGAACGACCCGCCACCGCCGCCCACGCCCAAGACCGCCGTTGAGCCAGACCCGACCAAGGCACAGCTCGAGATCCGCTGGCCGAATGTGGTGCGCATCGAGCGCGTCTTTCAACCGACGCTGACCTTGGACTGGTCGAAGGTGCGACCATTGGAACTGGACGCGGCGCAGACAGCGAAGGTCGCCGAGCTGGCGCCGATCCTCGAAGGCAAGCCAGACGTCACCCGGATCAACCGCATCAAGTTGGAGCGGCTGGCGGGGAAATTCCGCACCCAACGCATCATTTTCGAGACGGTGCGCGATGTCTTTGACCAAATGCAGACCGCTTGGAAAGGCAGCCGCGAAGTATTATTGACGCAATTGATTCGCATCGTCGAGCAATTCATCCGCTCCGACCGTATTCATATTACGCCACCGCTTTTTTATCAGGACGAATTGCGCCGACGGCTGATCATCACGCTGAACCTGTCGCGGGTGGTGCAGCATATATGGGAGGCGGTTCGGCAGGAGAACACCGATCGCATCGAGCCGGTCTTCGACCGCGATCATCCTATCCGCTCCACAGGCGAGATGCGCACTTGGTACACGGGCAAGCCCTGCGAGCGCCATATCAACGTCTGCGTCTACGACAGCACATGGGAAGCGTCCGACGCCTTCGCGCTCGACAGCAGTGACGCGGTGGCTGCCTGGGTCAAGAATGACCACCTAGGCTTCGAAGTGCTCTACGTTTATCGTGGTGTGGTGCGCAAGTATCGGCCTGATTTCCTGGTGCGGCTGAAGAACGGTGATCATCTGATTCTAGAAACAAAGGGTCAGGATACGGAGCAGGACAAGGTGAAGCGTCAGTATCTTGCAGAGTGGTGCGAAGCTGTGAACGCGCACGGCGGCTTCGGGCGATGGCGCGCGGAAGTAGCGAAGACGCCCGGTGAGATTCAGGATATAGCTATTCCAATAAAGAATGAGACATTATCCAGCACAATACTTGCGAATCACCTCATCAATCGAACTGTTTGACCCTGCATACCTCCGCGCTCGCTTCAACACACTGAAGTCGTGCTCAATCACATTCAAATCAGGAGAGTATTTCGGTAAAAATAACACCGCGTGACCCGCTGCTTTCACCACTGCCTGCATCCCCCCTTGGGGATGAATCGGTGCATTATCCATCATCAACAACGACGGTCTCTTTAACGCCGGCAAACAGTACTGACTCAACCAACTCACATAACGCATTCAAATATCCTGAAAACAGCATTGGGGCGATGAAGTCTTTCTGGTATCTATACCGTCCTGCGACTCAACTCTCTCTTTTCTGACGCCTCCCCACTCACTCTCCATCAATTCGTTGGCCTCGCGCTGACCACCCATACTCAGACTCCACTCGATCGCTGGGCACGGTCGATTAAACGGTCATCGGGATGGGTAGCAACATCCGCTGCTAAGGCCGCCCAATCCAGTTTCCAAGGACGACGGGGGACAACCGTGGGCGCTAAGTCCTCTCGCTTCAGCCAGCGATGGATGGTGGCGCGGCTCACCTGAAAAATTTGAGTTGCTTCACTGATTTTGCCACCTTGCTTGATGTAGGAGACAATCCGCTCTCGTCAGTCCAAGCTATAGCTCATGTTCTTGAGTAACATTCATGACGCTTTGAGTATAGCCTATCCCTCTTGAAAATATCTCACTCCCTTTCGAAATAGCTATATCTACCTGAACAGCCGTTTCCTATTCGGGTCAATATCTTGATAGGACGTAACTTTATGCCATAGCCAGACTACTGTTTCTCGTCATCCTTGTGAAAACGGCTGTTATTCCTGACTGATTGAGCCGATAAAACAAGGCTCTCATACTGTTTAAGCTGGCGTCCAAAATGTACGTCAGCCAGATTTTGAAGAGCAGTTGTGAGTTCAGGACGGGATAGTCGCAAGGGCTGAGGCGCTTGAGAATAGACTTGACAATAGCTCCAAAAGATGCCATAGTAAATCAACTGTTTTTTTAATCTTTTAAGGGAAAAATACGATATTTCTTCTCTTTTTCCTACCTCTTCAAACTGTTGTTCAATACTTCTGCAAAGGAATAAGCCAATCATTTTACCTTTGGAGAGAACGTTGCCTATTGACTGATAAACTTGATAGTCTCCTGAAGATTGATTTCAAAATATGGCTTATCTTTTTGGAGTGCATCTGTGAAGGTCGTTGTCGTTGGCAGTGGTGGTCGAGAGCACGCGATCGCTTGGAAATTACTCGATTCTCCTCGCGTGACACAGGTCTATTGTCTCCCCGGTAATGGGGGCACAGCCTGCTTGGAGCGGTGTGAGAATGTGGCCATTGAAGCCACCGACCTCACGGGTATTGGTGAATTTGCCAAAGAGAATAACGTTGATTTAGTGGTTGTCGGGCCAGAGGTTCCCCTTGCCGCCGGCTTAAGCGATCGCCTACAGGCACTAAAGATTCCTGTCTTTGGTCCTAGCCAAGCAGGGGCACAAATTGAAGCCAGTAAAGCTTGGGCAAAGGCGCTCATGCAGGCGGCTCAGATTCCTACGGCCAAAGCAGCAGTGTTTGACAATTATGAGGCGGCCTCTCGTTATGTTCAAGCCCAAGGGGCACCCATTGTCATTAAGGCCGATGGTTTAGCGGCAGGTAAAGGAGTGACGGTAGCGGCCACCGAAGGGGAGGCGATCGCTGCCCTCGAGCGAATTTTTGGGGGTGAATTTGGCGCCGCTGGTCAACAGGTAGTCATTGAACCAGTACTAGAGGGGCAAGAGGTCTCCGTACTCGCCGTTACCGATGGCAAAACCATTCTGCCGCTGCTGCCCGCCCAAGATCATAAGCGCGTTGGTGAAGGGGATACAGGTTCGAATACTGGGGGAATGGGGGTCTATGCCCCTGTCCCTTGGGTGACACCAGAGTTAATGCAACGGATTCAACAGACGATTCTTGAACCTGCCCTTGGGGCGTTGCAGGATCGGGGAATCCACTACTGTGGTGTGCTCTATGCCGGTCTGATGGTGACGTCCGCAGGGGATCCCTACGTGGTGGAATTTAACTGTCGCTTTGGTGATCCTGAAACCCAAGTCGTCCTCCCCCTCTTGGAAACTCCTCTGATTGAGGTGCTCTTGGCCTGTGTCGAGGGACGCTTAGCCAGTTTGGGAGCATTGCAATGGCGCAAGGAGGTGGCTCTATCCGTCGTGATGGCAGCGGGGGGCTATCCGGGGAGTTACCGCAAGGGGGATGTGATTCACGGTATTCCCGCAGCGATCGCGCAGGGGGTTCTCGTTTTCCATGCTGGAACGCGCTGGCAGGAAGGGCAATGGTACACCAATGGCGGTCGGGTATTGAACATTACCGCTTTGGCTCCTGATTTTGCCACGGCTCAAGCCAAGGCCTATGCTGGCGTCAGCGCTATTGAATTTGCTGACTGCTACTATCGTCGTGACATTGGCTACCGTATTCTGGAATCATCGGCTCACAAAGGTGAATACCGTCCATGACCCTTCTCCCCCCAAAAACTAACCCATTACGCTGTTTAAGCGGTGCGCTCATTGCGGGCACCTTGGGGATTCTCCTTTATCGGCTAACAGGGGCGATCGCCTACGTCTTTGCCACTCACGCAGTGAGCTACCACAATCAACTGGTTTATAGCTTGGCCGTGGCCGTGCGCACCCTTGTGGTGGGCTTGTGTACCCTCGCAACGGGGGTCTTGAGCATTATTGCCGTGGGTCTCGTGGCTCTGACGCTGCAACTCCTTTGGGAACGCTGGGGACAACGGGAACAGGCTTAACCGTCGCTGATTTTGCCATCTTCGATTTTGGTGAGGCGATCGGCAATGGCTGTAATCCGTGGATCATGGGTAACAATCAACACTGTGCAGCCTTTTTGCTTTGCTAGCTCGTAGAGAATTTTGATCACCTGTTGGCCATTTTGGGAATCTAGGGAAGCCGTCGGTTCATCGGCAAAAATAATCTGCGGCTCACCCGCTAGGGCACGGGCAATGGCCACCCGCTGTTTCTGACCCCCAGAAAGATTTGCGGGCACAAAGTTAAGGCGATCGCCCAAGCCAACGGCCTTGAGAAGCGCTGCTGCCTGTTCCTTCGCTTTTTTACCTTTAATGCCCTTAAGATTGAGGGCAATTTCAACATTTTCCAGTGCGGTCAAGGCGGGGAAAAGATTAAAACTCTGAAAGACAAAGCCAATATTTTGCAGCCGAAATTTTGCCAGTGCAGCCTTGGACAGTTGCGTAATCTCTTGGCCTAAGACAACCACTTGGCCACTGGTGGGGGCAAGAATGCCGGCCAAAATCGAGAGCAGGGTGGTTTTCCCCGAACCCGAAGGTCCCATTAGCAGATGGATATGACCGCGCTGGACTTGCAGGTTAATGCCCTGAAGAACAGGGGTCTCGTGATGGCCAGAACGATAAACTTTAGTCAGATTGGTGGTGGCGATCGCCAGCCCAGTTGTTGTCACAGTGGCAAGTCTCATCAATCATTGATTAGCCGCATTAGCCACGGGTGGCACTAGCAAAGCGGATTTTCAGGTAGTCCGCCTCCATTTTCGCGCCCACCGGTTGCAGTGCTGCTAATCCTTGGGGGAGCACCATATTACGACGATGGTTACCAATGCGGATATTCAACTCATCTGCCGTCTTGTTCAGTTCAATTTTTTCCTTGGGTACCCCCGGTAGATAGAGTTCAAGGCTGTACTGGCCATCACTGGGCACCACCCGAATCGTTTGCTCTTGGTAATAGACCTGAGCTGGATCTTCATCAGCGTAGAGGGTCTCCTTCAGGCGGTGCAGTGCCGCTAAACCACAGAGTTCCTCAGCAAACAGGGGCACTTCCTTCACCGGTAGCGGGCGGAAATTGTCGTGAATTTCTTGACGGTATTGCTGCTGCATTTCTTTCCAGCGGGCAAAGAAGGGATCCTGTACCGTGTTCGGCAGAATACGGTTTGCAATGACTAAGTCGGTGGCCACGTTATAGAGGCTGAGATAGGCATGGGCGCGCAGCGACTCCTTAATGACCATCTTTTCTGGATTGGTGACCAAGCGCACTGAGGTTTGGGTGTTGTCGGTGAGGACTTTTTCAAGGGCTTCAATCTGCTCATAGAATTCATAGGGCGCATCCATCACCTCTTGATCGGGCAAAGAGAACCCCACCAAGGGCTTGAAAATTGGCTCCACAATCGGTCGCAAGGCCACAGACATCCGCTGCAAAGGCTTATAGAAACGACGCATATACCAGCCGCTCACCTCGGGTAGGCTCAACAGCCGCAGTGCTGTGCCTGTGGGGGCAGAGTCAATAATTAAGACATCGTATTGGCCTTCGTCATAGTGGCGTTTCATGCGCACAAGGGCAAAAATTTCATCCATCCCCGGCAAAATTGCCAGTTCCTCGGCTTGAACGCCCTCTAGCCCGCGTGCTTGCAAGACTTGGGTAATGTAGCGTTTGACAGCGCCCCAATTGTCCTCTAGTTCCATGAGGGCGTCCAGTTCGGCTCCCCAGAGATTTTTGGCCACAGGCACAGGCACATGCCCCAATTCGAGGTCAAAACTATCGGCAAGGGAGTGGGCAGGATCGGTGCTCAGCACCAGCGTTTTGTACCCCAACTCAGCACAGCGTAACCCCGTTGCTGCCGCCACTGAGGTTTTACCAACACCACCTTTGCCAGTCATTAAAATTACGCGCATGGGAAGGCTCTGCCCTAAACACGGTTGCTTAAAACATCTTAACCCTTGAGCTTGTCCTCAGGGGGGGGCGATCGCTCGCAATCAATGGAAATAAAATCATTAAGAAAAATAAATAAATACAACTACTTATTTAGCTTTACTAACAATAATTTAGGCCTCTCCCCGATCCCTTGGGGCAAATATTAAGTTAATGCTTAAGCCCTTGCAGTTTATAACTGTTTTCAAGGGTTTGTAACTGGAAATATATTTGGACTTATCACGACTATGACCACAACTCTCCAACGTCGCGAAAGCGCGAATTTGTGGGAGCGGTTTTGTAACTGGGTAACCAGCACCGATAACCGCCTCTATGTGGGCTGGTTCGGTGTGATTATGATCCCCACCCTGCTGGCCGCAACCATTTGCTTTGTGATTGCTTTCATCGCTGCTCCCCCTGTGGACATCGATGGCATCCGTGAGCCTGTTTCTGGCTCCTTGCTCTATGGCAACAACATCATCACCGGTGCAGTGGTGCCCACCAGCAACGCCATTGGCTTGCACTTCTACCCCATTTGGGAAGCTGCTTCCCTTGATGAGTGGCTCTACAATGGTGGCCCCTACCAGTTGATTGTCTTCCACTTCCTATTGGGTGCCTCCTGCTACATGGGTCGCCAGTGGGAACTCAGCTACCGTCTTGGCATGCGGCCTTGGATCTGCGTGGCCTACTCTGCCCCCTTGGCCTCTGCCTTTGCGGTCTTCTTGATCTACCCCATTGGTCAAGGCAGCTTCTCTGACGGGATGCCCCTGGGTATCTCCGGTACCTTCAACTTCATGATTGTGTTCCAAGCGGAGCACAACATCCTCATGCACCCCTTCCACCAATTGGGTGTGGCCGGTGTCTTTGGTGGCGCACTGTTTTCCGCCATGCACGGTTCGCTGGTGACCTCCAGCCTGATCCGTGAAACCACCGAAACGGAATCCACCAACTACGGCTACAAGTTTGGTCAAGAGGAAGAAACCTACAACATCGTGGCTGCCCACGGTTACTTTGGTCGCTTGATCTTCCAATACGCCAGCTTCAACAACAGCCGTGCGCTGCACTTCTTCCTCGCCGCTTGGCCTGTGGTCGGGGTTTGGTTCACCGCTCTGGGTATCAGCACGATGGCCTTCAACCTCAACGGGTTTAACTTCAACCACTCGGTCATTGATGCCAAGGGCAACGTGATCAACACTTGGGCTGACATCATCAACCGTGCCAACTTGGGTATGGAAGTAATGCACGAGCGCAATGCTCACAACTTCCCCCTCGACTTGGCCAGCGCTGAGTCTGCTCCTGTGGCCATGATTGCTCCCAGCATCAACGGCTAAGTAACGCTCATCTGCTGAACTTTGACACAGCCGCTCCTGCACTAGGGGCGGTTTTTTATTGCGTTATAGCCCACAGGCATTAACACGCTCAACACGGTAAAAAACCAAGTCTCAGAGACGCTGCTACCCGCCCAACGTCAATCTAAAAGATTGATAAAAGTCAATGGATAGATAAAGGTTTTTTGATTCTGTAAAAGTTGACCTCAAACTTCTTGCTGTTCAGAAATATAACCATATAATCAATAAATAAGAGCTTGCAGCGTTCATTGCTGCTGCTTAAGTTCTGTTGTTATTCATGGATTCATAACGACTATGACTACAGTTCTGCAACGTCGTCAGACAGCGAATCTGTGGGAGCGTTTTTGCGATTGGATTACCAGCACCGAAAACCGCCTTTATATTGGCTGGTTTGGGGTAATCATGATCCCGACGCTCCTTGCCGCAACGATTTGCTTTGTCATTGCCTTTATTGCGGCGCCCCCCGTGGATATTGATGGCATCCGTGAGCCTGTCTCTGGCTCCTTGCTCTATGGCAACAACCTCATTACAGCCTCAGTGGTACCCTCCTCTAATGCCATTGGCTTGCACCTCTACCCCATTTGGGATGCTGCTTCTCTGGATGAGTGGCTCTACAATGGCGGCCCTTACCAACTGATTATTTTCCACTTCCTTATCGGTATCTTTGCCTACATGGGTCGCCAATGGGAACTCAGCTACCGTCTTGGCATGCGCCCTTGGATTCCGGTCGCTTACTCTGCGCCCGTTTCCGCCGCCACTGCCGTGCTGTTGATCTACCCCATTGGTCAAGGTAGCTTTTCTGATGGCTTGATGCTGGGGGTTTCTGGTACGTTCAATTTTATGATTGTGTTCCAAGCGGAGCACAATATCCTGATGCATCCCTTCCACATGCTGGGTGTGGCCGGCGTCTTTGGCGGTGCCCTCTTCTCTGCCATGCACGGTTCGCTGGTAACCTCCAGCCTGATCCGTGAAACTACAGAAACCGAGTCCACCAACTACGGCTACAAGTTTGGTCAAGAGGAAGAAACCTACAACATCGTGGCGGCTCACGGTTACTTTGGGCGCCTGATCTTCCAATACGCCAGTTTCAACAACAGCCGCTCGCTGCACTTCTTCCTCGCCGCTTGGCCAGTGGTGGGTATCTGGTTTGCTGCCCTTGGCATTAGCACGATGGCCTTTAACCTCAATGGCTTCAACTTCAACCACTCCGTTGTGGATGCGCAAGGGAATGTCATCAATACTTGGGCCGACATCATCAACCGCGCCAACATTGGTATTGAGGTGATGCACGAACGCAATGCCCACAACTTCCCCCTCGACTTGGCAAGCGGTGAATCGGCTCCTGTGGCGATGATTGCCCCAAGCATTGAAGCCTAAACAGGTCGCTCCTAAACCTCTCTAGTGATAAGTCCAAATATCGCTCCCCACAGGGGGGCTTTTTTTGTCGCGATTATTGAGCAGGGAGTTGATACTGATCAACAATTTTTTTGGCAAAGGGGGGCACGTGAGCAGCCAGTTTTTGGGGATAGTTGCGCCGCACATAGAGATAGTTGCGGGTGAAGTGGGAGTCAATGGAAAAGCGGGCATATTCAAGCCCTTTGGGACCAATGCGCTCAATTACTAGGCCGACTAGTTTCGCCGCCCACATGGGGAGCGTGACGCCTTTATCGTAGGCAGGAATGCTTTGTTGCACGGCAGCGTGGCGATCGCCGGCACTCGTAACGGGCTGCGTTTCCAATTGATCGCGCACGAGGTCAAGCATTTCTTGGCCAAGCTCATTGCGCACCACCAGCCACTGCCAACCAAAGGGGGCGCCCATGTAGCCCACGACCAGATCGGCAAGGCCATTCACGTAGTCAAAGCAACTCATACACGAGGGGGCAAAGACATCCTTGAGTTGATTCGTTTTGAGGCCAAAGAAGGGCACCGTCTCTGTGGAGCCGTCGCTGTGCTTGAAATGCACCCGAAAGTCCTGCATGAATTCGTAGTAAATCACGGTTTCGGGCGATCGGCTGGTGGTTTTAAGGAATTTTTGCAGACCCGCACGGGTGACATTGTCCACGCAGGGAGTGCCCAGGACGTAGAGCTTTTCAAGACCCAGTTTGTCCTGTACCGCTCGCAGCGCCTGAATTTGACAGCCAACCCCAATCACCAACAGGCGTTTGAGGCCGCATTGCTCCACCTGCTCGAGAACCGATAGATTGGGAGACAGGGTCGGTTTATTGACGCGAGCGGCCAGAATCTCTTCACGAGTGCGGGCAATCACGGGCTTGGGGGTAAAGCGATCGCTTTCGCTATTTTGAACGCAGACAACGCCCTCGACCCGTCCCGACTCCAACATGGCAATGGCAATACTGCTGACGATGCCCGTCCACTGCGCCCCCGCAATGGGTTCGGTTTTGCGAGCCGCTATCATCTGCTGGTGAACGCCAAAGTAGCACTCGTCCCAATTGTCAAGATCACGGGCACGGCCATGACTTTGCTGCTCGAGAGTCTCAAACTGCTGATTGAGGAAGGCGCAGGCCTCCTTGACGTAGTGGATATAGTAGGTGTCGCAGAGACCACACTCACTGCACAGCGCCTTGGCGGGGCGGGGGCTACCGGGCTTGAGGGCACGGGCTTTTTGATGGGCGGCAGTCATGGGCACTTACTTCAGGAGTGAACGGGCGCGATCGCAAATCGCTTCGGGGGTGAGGCCATTGTAGGCCATGAGTTCGGCGGGGCTAGCCGTCGTTTCTCCCCGTTGCCAAGCCAACACATCGCGGGGACAGGTGGCACGCAAAAGAATTGGCTCCAACAGTGCCGCAGGGCCGCCCGTGACTCCCAAAAGGGCATCACCACCAAAAAGTCGTTGGAAGGTGGCCTCATCGGCAAAACCACCATCGGGTTCAGCACAGGTTTGCCAAGCAACATCCGTGGGGCGGTACAGTCGCCGGGGATTGATCACCGAGACAATCCGCACCCGATAGCCAAGCTGCTCCAACTGGGGCAGGGCATTATACACGGGTTGCAAAATCATGTCCCCCAGCACCGCCAGTACCAATGTGGCACGACCAGCGGCAGACTCGTAGAGGGTTACTGCACCGTCATCAAGGGCCTGTTCGGTTTGGGCAAAGGTGGTGCGCACCGGTAGGGGTGTTTTACTGGCAAAGATGGCAATTCCCTTGTTTTGTGCTGTGAGTGCCCAGCGATAGCACACTTGAATGCTGTTGGCATCCGGCGGAAAGAGGACAAAGACATTGCCATTGCGCAATAGGGCAGCGTAGTAGGCTTCAATTTCCGGGCGTTGGTGCGTCCAGCCATTGCGCCCCTGCTCAAGGGCACCCGCAGTATAAAGGGTCACTGTGGCGGGTGTGGGACGACGGAGTTCAGCCATGGCTTGGGTAACCGTTTGCCAAATGGGAAGGCCGTTAATGGCAAAGGATTCGTAGGAGCACCAAAGGCTGCGGCTCCCCATCAAGCACAGCCCTGCCGCCAGACCCGCACAGGCATCTTCGCTCAGGGGTTCATAGACTTGGCCATTGGGCACTTGGTTGTAGAGGGGATCCGTGGTCGGGTGAATGATCTTCAGGGCTTGGTTGATGTTGCCAATGCCAGAGGCCTCATTGCCATCGGCATTCGTGACCAGATAGCGGCGATCGCGCTGTCCCACTTCTGCCACCATGCGCCCCATCGCCGTTGTGGCTACTTTGTTTTCACCCAAGGCATAGGCCTCAAGGGCAACCTCCCCAAGGGGCGGTAAATCTAAGACCTGCTCAGTAACCACCACCTCCGCCGCTGGCCCACCGGCCGCAGCAACACAGTTTTGGCGCACCAGTTCCCAAGCAGCGGGGGAAAGGGCACGGGCTTTGAGAGCATTGACAATATCAGGGTTGTCGAGGGTGTGCTGGGCGTAGAGATTGTGGGATTTTGCCCCCTTGGCATGCACGCCGGCGCCTTTCAGTTGCTTGAGGATAAAAACCGTTAACTTGCCGGAGAGGGCCGATCGCGCCGCCTCCTGTACCCCCTTGAGCACCGCCTGCATGAAGGCCAATCGCTGACCAAAGGAAAAGAGCGTGCTATCAACGTAATCCCCTTCTTGGTCGCTGTCGTCAAAGTCCTTGGCATCCACCAGCACCACCTCTTGGAAGCCATTGCCGTGCCAGTAGGCCATCATTTCGGGATTGGTTTTGCGGGAGACCATACTGTGGTGCTCTTGGCTAAAGCCGTTCCACACGAGGACAGGCAGGAAGTTGGTCACCTCAGGAAAAGCGGTGTGGAAGTGGGCCATACTGCTCATCACATAGGGTTCCCCTAGGCCACCATCCCCCAAGGTGCAGGGAAAGAGGGTTTGGCGGTGCAACCAAGCGGCGGCCATGGCAAAGTGCTGCCCCTGTCCGAGGGGACCAGCGGGGGCCAGAACCCCCGGAATATAGCCAGAGAGGTGGCCAAGGAGGCCATGTTTTTCGCGGAAGCGATCGCGCAGGTCTTGAACCGTATAAATACCCATTTTTTCTAGGGAGCGATCCAAGAACAGGGCGGCATAAAAGCCGGGGGCGTGGTGCCCTACTTCGGTGATGATGTTCTTGTGCCCCAGCATTACTAGGGCGGCATAAGCTTCCGCTTGGCTGGCAAAACCACCGGGGTGACCTGAGGCTTTACTGCCGGTCATCTGTAAAATTAGATAGCGCAGGGCGTCGGCATAGAGGAGCGTTTGATAGGCAGCCGCAGGGGTGTCTAAGTCTGTGAGGGTGCTCTGTTGGTCATTGAGGAGGGGGCTTTGACCATACCGTTGCCAATCTGGCCAATCGTCGCCGAAATACTGGATTCCTTCACAGAAACTGGGCACCGAAGTTACCGCTGTCATAGACCCTGACCCAACTGTTGACTGCACGCTTAGTCTCCTATCTTACAGGGGTGGGGGGCGCTCTCACGGCGGCTGGGGCAGGGAATCTCCCTGAAATGCAGGCATTGCGATGGATTGTGGCCATAGATTGATTTTTCTTGGGGAACGGGATTAACGATGGCATTGGTGATAGCGGGCGATCGCAGTGGTGTCGGCAAAACAACGGTTGCTTTGGCCTTGAATGCAGCCTTAACGGCACGGGGGCAGCGCGTCCAAACATTTAAGGTGGGGCCTGACTACATTGATCCCCTGTTTCACAGCGCCATCAGTGGCCGCCCTTGCTGTAACCTTGACGTGGTGTTGACCAGTGCTGACTATGTCCGCGCCTGTGTGGGCTATTACAGTCAGGGTATGGATGCAGTGCTCATTGAGGGGGTGATGGGGCTGTTTGATGGTCGAGGGGGCAGCCATGAGGGCAGTACGGCACACATTGCCCAACTCTTGCAGGCTCCCATCCTACTGGTTGTGGATGTGCAAAAACAGGCAGCTTCGGTGGCGGCCTTGGTCTATGGCTTTTGCCACTATGATCCCTCCCTCCAGATTGCCGGCGTGGTCTTAAATCGCGTGGCCAGCGATCGCCATCGGCAAATGTTAGAAGCTGCCCTTGCCCCCCTTGGGGTGCCCATTCTCGGCATCATCTATCGCGATCAGGCCTTGGCACTCCCCAGTCGCCACCTCGGCTTAGTGCCGCCCCACGAATCAGGGGAATTTCAGCACCTCGGCGATCGCCTTGCCCATTTAGGAAACACCTGTTTTGACTGGGAGCGCCTCACGCCACTCCTTGCCCCAGCCCCCACCCCCGCAGCCCCCCCTTTTAGCGTTTCCCCCCTGACTCCAGTCACCCTTGGCATTGCCCAAGATGCCGCCTTTCAGTTTTACTACGCTGACACCCTTGATCTGCTCCACGCTTTAGGGGCAACGTTAATTCCGGTCTCACCCCTGCGGGATGCCCACTTGCCCACCAGTCTACAGGGGTTGATCCTGGGGGGTGGCTTTCCAGAGGTGTTTGCCCCAGAGCTAGCGGCGAATCACTCGTTCCTTGAGTCACTGCGGCAGGCCATTGAAGGGGGCTTAGCCCTCTATGCCGAGTGTGGTGGCCTCATGTACCTCAGCCAAGGCATCCAAACCTGCGAGGGAGACTACTATCCTTTGGTGGGATACTTGCCGACGGTTGCCCGCATGGGTAAAAAACTCACCCTCGGCTATCGCCAAGCCACGGCTTTGCAAACAACGGTGTGTCTGCGGGCAGGAGAGAGGGTTCAAGGCCATGAATTTCACTATTCCTGTTTGAGTGTGCCGCCGCCAACGCCGCTGTGGCAATTGGACGGTCAAGCCGAGGGCTGGGGCAGTTCTCGACTCCACGCCAGTTATCTCCATCTCCATTGGGGCGGCAATCCGCAGTGGGCGATTCGCTTTCTGCAGCAGGCAGCAAAGGTTGGATAATGCGACTCACGGCAGCGTAATTTTTGAAGGTATTTTTGTAGGGTGGTGTTGGGGAAGGTCAATGCCAAAGCAATACCGCGACGGGCTATACCTTTGCCTTGGGCTGCTAGTGATGCTAGGCGTGACTTTGGCGGCTTGGGCAACGGCGCCCTCCCAAAACTTGGCGTATTGGCAGCGGGTGATCCAACAACATCAGCAGCACCAGCAGGCGGTGGGTCAGCAGCGTCAACAACTCGAACGCCTTGAGGCAGCGGCGAGCGATCGCCTTGAGAGTTTGGAAACCAATGTGGATACGACAACGCAGCAATTAATGGCGGCCAGCGATCGCCTGCAAGCAGCGGAAAAACTGCTCAAAGACCTCAAGGAACAGCAACAGACCCTCAGCCAGCGCTACGAAGCCAGCGTGGCCGTGATTAGCGATCGCCTGCGGCGGCTCCAACGCTACCGCGAGATTCCGCAGTGGGCAATGGTCTTTGAGGCGGAAACCCTTAACGATTGGTTTGAGCAGCAGGGGCGTCTGCGTCAAGTCTATGAGCGCGATCGCCAGCACTTGGCCGCCTTGGTTCGCGATCGCGAGCGACTTCAGCAGCAGGAGCGACAAATTCAAATGCAACAGCGCTTCATTCAAGCCCTACGCCAACAACTGCAACAGCAACAGGCCATCTATGAGCGCGAAGCTGCAAACCAACGGCAACTCATTGCTCGCCTCCGGAGCGATCGCCAAGCCCTTGCCTCCATTGAAGCCCAACTCGCCCGTGATAGTGCCGCCATTCAGCAGCTCATTAACCAACGCCTCGGTTATGTCCCTAGGGGCGCCCCACCCCTTCCCCGCAGTGGTCGTCTTGCCTACCCCATTCAAGCACCGCTGACCAGTCCCTTTGGTTGGCGGATTCACCCAATTTTAGGCACACAGCGATTTCATGCTGGGGTGGATTTTGGGGCAGATTTTGGCACCCTCATCTTTGCTGCTGAAGCGGGCACCGTGATCTTTGCCGGTTGGTCAGGGGGCTACGGCCAAACTGTGATTCTGGATCATGGCGGCGGCATGACAACCCTCTATGCCCATGCCCAGCGATTGCTCGTACGGGAAGGTGAATTTGTGCGGCAGGGACAGCCCATTGCTGAGGTTGGCTCGACGGGACTCTCAACAGGCCCCCACCTCCACTTTGAAGTGCGCCTGAACGGTGAACCCAGCGATCCCTTGGCCTATCTCTAGGGGGTTGGCTGCCAAAAGACACCAATGGCGTTGTTCACCCGCGTCGTTGTCACCGAATGGCGATCCACCAAGACCCCACCAATGTAGAGAGCCGTGGAACTGCCACCATCCAGATTGACGGCATTGATCAAGCCCAACTGGCGGACAATTTGTGCCCATTCGGCGAGGGTTGGCCCCATACCCCCAACACGGTTGTGGGTGGTGACCCAGACAATGCTGCCATCATTGCGATTGCCCATGGCACTGCGGGGGGCTGCCTGCGCATCTAAACCCGCTCCAAATTGCTCCAGTGCCGCATTCAAGACCACTCGCCCCTGATCCACCAGTAGGGGACCTGCACCAACAATATTGGGAATGCTATTAAAAACAGCGGGCACAGCCGTGGTTTCCAGTTGCACGGAAGCTCCCGGTGGGAAGTTTGCCAAGGCGGAATTAAAGTTACGCGCCACCAGTAGAAAGCCATCTGCAGGAATAGGAATCGCTTGATTGTTATTGATCGGTTGCTGCCCCACCACCTGCTGATTGCGCACCGTAATCACCACTTCGCTGCCCGTTTTCCCTTGGTAGCTCGCGCCCCAACTGGGGGTATAAAGGGCAAGACCGGCTTGGACATAGCCAGAATTGAACGTGACAATGGGTACCGTACCGGCCGGCGTCCTCACCCGCTGCTGCAAACTAAGGCGACCGACAACCATCTGGCCGCGATCGTCCCAGCCAATGGCACCGCGATTGAGAATCGGACCTGAGAGCCAGTTGCCCTCACTGCGAATGGCCCCCAAGGGAGCTTGGCGATCGCGATTAAAGAATCCAGCATTAATGGCGGCTGCGGCTTGCCAGCGTTGAGCCAGTTCGGGCACCGTTGCTAAGCCCACCAAGGTTGTGGGGGTCATGCCGAGGGGACGCAGACGCAGCCCCGGCTGCTGAGGGTTAATGATCAGCAGATCCACAGGAAACTGACGACTGCCGAGGGTAACGGTTTGCTGTTGCCAACGTAGCCCCGGTGCCCATTGAATCGTACGCGGGGGGGGCGCATCCCTGCGAAAATCAATCACCAGACGCGGTGGATTGAGCAGCATTGAGGCCACTGGGCGAGTTGTGCTAGGAATTTGTGTTTCCAAGACTGTGCGATTGGGGGTAGCTGTAATTTTGACATTGGGAATCGTGGCCAACTGTCCCGTCGCCTCAATCGTCAGGCTAAGATCGCGGGGAGCGAGACCAGTACGACTAAAGGTGAGCCGATTCACTTGCCAAGGGGTAGGGCGATCCAATTCAAAGACCCAGCGATCGCCCCAAGGTTGTCGTCCCTGCCGCCAACTGAGAATCCGTGCCGGGGGGGTACTGATCTGGAGCGTATTGCCTTGGGGTTGCACCTGCCACTGATATTGCTCAATCCACGGTGTAATGTCCAAGTAGCGATACATGCCGTTGGGGCTAAAGCGCACCGCCAAGGGGCTAAATTGCGGCTGAAACCAAGCCACTGGTTGCTGAAACGGGTCTGTAGTATCCCCAAGGAGCACCCCGAAGCGATTGGCAAGGCCACCATCGCTAATCCCTATGCGCAGTTGATTTTGGTCATCGCGCCACTGCTGCCAAGCCACTGCATAGTCGCGGCCATTTAAGTTCAGGCGATCGCCGGCGATAACCTGCGCCATTGCCATTGTTGAGGGAGCGATCGCGACAGCAATTGCACTCCCAAAAACTAAACAAACAGACCTTGAAACCACACTTAACCCTGCACATCCATACTGAAACTACGTCAGTATAGTTGACCCCGCAGCGTTAAAGATTGCTCCAAGCCAAAGACGGTGATCTGAGAAAACGAAGCTAGGCCTGATCTGAGGACGAGGATGCCGGTGCCACTTGGGGCTGGAACTGGAAGAGAGAATACACGACATTGCGGCGAATCATCACCATCATGTCCAAGAACAATTCGTAGCCCTCCCGTTTGTACTCCACCAAGGGATCCTCTTGGCCATAGCCCCGTAGGCCGACCGACTCGCGCAGGGCATCCATTTGTTGTAGGTGCTCCCGCCACAGCAGGTCAATCTGTTGTAGGATAAAGAACCGCTCCGCTTGTCGCATCAGACCCGTTTGAATGCGCTCAATTTCTGCTTCTTTTTGCTCGTAGGCGGTGCGCACTTGCTCATGCAAAAAGGCCTGCATCTCCGGTACGCTGAGATGAGCCAGATGCTCAGGGCGTAGATCCGACAGCAAATAGACAAATTCCTGTACTTTGGCCACCAAGCCCTCTAAATCCCATTCCTCTGGCGGCAGATCGGGATTGACATAGGCGGCAATGATGTCGTCCATGGTTTTTTCGGCGTACTCCAGCACCCGATCCTTGAGGTCTTCCCCTTCCAGCACTCGCCGCCGCTCAGCATAGATGGCACGCCGCTGGTTATTCATCACCTCGTCGTATTCAAAGACCTGCTTACGGATGTCATAGTAGTAGGTTTCCACCTTGCGCTGGGCATTTTCCAAGCTGCGGGTAAGGAGTCCCGACTCAATGGGCATATCCTCGTCAACGCGCAGGGCATTCATGATACTGGCGACGCGATCGCCCCCGAAGATGCGCAGCAGGTTATCCTCCAAGCTCAGGAAAAAGCGCGTGGATCCGGGGTCGCCTTGGCGTCCTGCCCGTCCCCGCAACTGGTTATCAATCCGCCGCGATTCATGGCGTTCTGTGCCAATCACGTGCAAACCACCGAGAGCCACCACTTCTTCATGTTCTTTCTTGGTGACCACCTCATATTCTTCGCGGATACGGTTAAAGGCATCCCGCAGGGCTTGAATCACAGGATCTTGGGTCGGTGCTTTCTCCGAGGCGATCGCCAGCATATCCTCCGCCTGCAACTCCGGCAGACTGCGCTCCCCATAGGTCTTGACCGCCACATCCACCGCATGGCGCAGCAGCTTTTCCGCATCCTGACTAATTTCGCAGGGGAAGAGTCCCGGTGAGGCTTTCCAGTTTTTCTGCGCCGCCTGACTAAAGCCTTGGCCACCGCCGCGATCCATTTTCAGCCCCAATAGCATCATCGGGTCGTCACTGGGGGGCATGACAATGCGAGGCATAAAGTATTCCCGCACCTTGAGGCGTGCCATATAGTCGGCATTCCCCCCTAGGATAATGTCGGTGCCTCGGCCTGCCATGTTGGTTGAGATCGTCACTGCGCCCTTGCGGCCGGCTTGGGCAATGATCTCCGACTCTCGCTCCACATTTTCAGGTTTGGCATTCAGCAGGTTATGGGGAATTTCCAACTCCCGCAGCAGTTGCGACAGTAGCTCCGACTTTTCAACACTGGTGGTACCCACGAGCACGGGGCGACCCGTAGCGTGAATCTCGGCACATTCAGAGGCCACGGCCAGCCATTTACCCCGCTCGGTTTTATAGACCACATCGGGAAAGTCCCGCCGCTGACTGGGGCGATTGGTGGGCACCACCGTCACTTCTAGCTTGTAGATTTTCTCGAATTCTGCCTCTTCGGTCTTGGCTGTCCCCGTCATCCCCGCCAACTTGGGATAGAGCAAAAAGAGATTTTGGTAGGTAATTGTGGCGAGGGTTTGGGACTCATTTTGAATGTCGAGGCCTTCTTTGGCTTCGATCGCCTGATGCAGGCCATCACTCCAGCGGCGACCCACCATGACTCGTCCCGTGAATTCATCTACAATCACCACTTCACCATTGCGGACGATGTAGTTCACATCCCGCTGAAAGAGTTCCTTGGCCTTGATGGCATTAAAGATATAGTGTGCCCAAGGGTCTTGGGGGTCATAGAGATCGCTTACCCCCAATAGTTTTTCAGCTTCGATAAACCCCTCATCGGTCATGAGGACATTACGAGCCTTTTCATCCACCTCGTAGTGCTCGTCCTTTTTCAGGAGGCGGGCAACTTCAGCCGCCTTGAGGTACTTCTCGGTGGGACGCTCCACTTGACCTGAAATAATTAGGGGCGTGCGGGCTTCGTCAATCAGTACCGAATCCACCTCGTCAATGATGCAGTAGTTGAAGGGACGCTGCACCACCTCAGCCATGGACGTAGCCATATTGTCCCGCAGGTAGTCAAAGCCAATTTCGCTGTTGGTGGCATAGGTGATATCGCAGGCATAGCTTTTCTGCCGCTCTTGGGGAGCCATGTGCTGCTGAATCAGCCCGACCGTCAGACCCAAAAAGCGATGCACCTGTCCCATCCATTCCGCATCCCGCCGTGCCAGATAGTCGTTGACCGTAACAATGTGCACCCCTTTCCCCGTCAGGGCATTCAGGTAGGCCGGCAGCGTGGCCACGAGGGTTTTTCCTTCCCCCGTTTTCATTTCGGCAATCTGGCCATCGTGGAGAATCATGCCACCGATGAGCTGGACATCAAAGTGGCGCATCCCCAGTACCCGTCGTGAAGCTTCGCGCACCACGGCAAAAGCCTCGGGCAGTAAATCATCGAGGGTCTCGCCATTGTCGAGTCGCTGCCGAAACTCAGCCGTTTTCGCCTGTAGCTCACTATCGCTTAGGGGCTGAATTTGCTCCTCCAGCAGGTTGATCTCGACCACAAGGGGTTGATACTTTTTAACCTTGCGCTGATTGGGATCGCCAAATAGGGCTTTCAGCATGCGACGGGCACCATGGATACAAAGCTATACATTTTAATCGTATAGCAACTGCAAGTTCCTCGCTGCCTAGACGTATTGGCTGATGTCCTCTTGGCAGACATCGCTGAGGTCGGTGAGGGCACGAAACCGCAGCATCACGACTTCTTCATAAAAGGGATTGAGTTTACACAGAGGGGGAATGCTGATGACTGGCCGACCAAAGAGGGAGAGGGTGCGGGCAAAGGGACATTGGGCTGGAATAAGGCGGCAAATGCGGTGGGCGATCGCTGGCGTTGTGATCGGATAAGTCATTAGCCACTGACGGATTTTGGTCGTTAAAGAAGTAGGCGTGCGTTGGGCAAGGCGTTGATTCATGGGGCTATCCTCACAATTGCGCATACCCTCACGGTAAAAGATAACCTAGGCAAATAGTAATACGCTTTTAATATAAAAAATCTTTATCAATAATAAGCATTGCTAAACTTGCAGCCGCTTCAGGGATAGATCTCCATTCCTCAGCTCAGCAGAGTGCTAAACTGTTCAGCAACTCAAACTCTGATGAAGTTTTGTCTAGAAATTTTTCAATTGCTTGCATAAACTCATTGACTGCTTTATTCATCTTGGCCTTGCTTGAATTCGTTAAGGAAGAGACTCAATGCGTCCACTGGTTGCTAACTACTACCTGACCTACCGCTGTAACGCCCGCTGCCACTTTTGCGACATTTGGGCACTGGAACCGGGCAAAGAAGCTGATTTTAGCGCCATCCAAACCAATCTGCGCGATTTGAAACGTTTGGGGGTCAAATATGTGGACTTTACGGGGGGTGAACCGCTGCTGCGTGCCGATGCCCCAGCCATCTACCGGGAAGCCAAGCGTCTCGGCTTCATGACTAGCATGACGACAAATACGATTCTCTATCCCCGCCGTGCTAGGGAAATTCAGGGCTTGGTGGATTTCTTGAACTTCTCCCTCGATGGGCCTGATGCGGCCACCCATGATCAGTCGCGGGGCGTGAAAATTTTTGACACGTTGGTGGAGTCCGTCAAAATTGCCCTTGAGCTTGGTGAATATCCAGTGCTGAATCACACCGTCACTGCCCAAAATTATGAACGGATTGGTGAGGTGGCCGAATTTGCCCAAAGTCTAGGGGTACGGGTTTGGTTGAACCCCGCCTTTACCGCCCATGAAAACTACAACGACAAGAAGAACCCCACCCCTGAAATTGCCGACCACATTGAACAAAATGCGAAGAAGTATAACAATGTTGGTTACAATAAGGCAGCATTAGCCCTCATCCGTGCGGGGGGAAACAATACCCAAAATCCCCGTTGCAAGGCGGTGGATGCAGTCATTGCCATTTCCCCCAATGATGAGTTGCTGCTACCGTGCTACCACTTTGCGCAGAAGGGAGTCCCCATCAATGGTCGCCTGTACGAGCTGTACAAGTCCTCCGAGGTGGTAGAGGAGTATCGCCGCTCCCAAGGCCGACTCTCCGTCTGCGAAGGCTGCACAGTGTGGTGTTATCTCATTCCCAGCTTCTTTAAGGGAGTGGATAAGTACTGGTTTCTCAATCAGGTGACCTATGCCGGAGAATTCCTGGCCCGAAAACAGTTTCTACAACGAAGCCGATCCCCTCGACGAACTCCTGTCGGAGTGGGTTGATGCCCCAGAGAGTCCTCCATTACAACCGCGTTCTGAGGGTCGCCGTCGCAAGGCTTTCCTAGCGCTCTCTCTGATTTGGGGGAGCACGATCGCCCTGCATCTGATTGTGGGTGGCATTTGGCTGATCTATGCCCTAACGCTGCTCATGAGCTGGCAAACACTGCGCTACTGGCGAGCCAAGCCGCAAACGCTACCTGCATTAGAGGCCACAGAAAGTGTGCAGCCAATGGTGTCTTTGGTGGTAGCGGCGAAAAATGAAGAGGCGGTGATTGGTCGCCTCGTCAAAAACCTTTGCCGCTTGGATTATCCCCACTACGAGGTGTGGATTATTGATGACAACAGTAGCGATCGCACCCCCGATATTTTGAGTGAACTACAAAAGCAATATCCTCACCTCAAAGTGCTGCGGCGGCTGCCGGGGGCGGGCGGGGGTAAGTCCGGTGCCCTCAATCAAGTCCTGCCCTTGACACGGGGAGAAATTATTGGCGTCTTTGATGCCGATGCCACCGTACCCCAAGATCTACTGCAACAGGTGGTCAACCGCTTTCAGGTGGCCAGTGTTGGCGCGGTGCAAGTGCGCAAAGCAATTAGTAATGCCGACATCAATTTGCTGACCCAAGGCCAAGCGGCAGAAATGATCCTCGATGCCTACTATCAACAGCAGCGGGTGGCCTGTGGCGGTATGGGCGAACTGCGGGGCAATGGCCAATTTGTGCGGCGGCAAGCTCTAGAGCGCTGTGGTGGCTGGAATGAAGAAACCATTACTGACGATCTGGATCTCAGTCTGAAGCTGCATCTCCACGGTTGGCAGATTGACGTGCTGATGAATCCAGCGGTACAGGAAGAAGGCGTGACCACACTCGTGGCACTGTGGCACCAACGCAATCGCTGGGGCGAGGGCGGCTACCAAAGCTATCTCGACTACTGGCAACCCTTGCTGCGCAATCGCCTTGGCTGGCAAAAAAGCTGGGATGTGCTCTGCTGGTTTTTGATCAAATACGCCATTCCCACGGCCACAATTCCCGACCTGCTGATGGCTCTACTGCGTCACCGCAGCCCGATGCTAGTACCCCTGACGACACTGAGCTTTACGCTTTCAATGGTGGGGATGCTGCGAGGGATTCCTCAAACGCAGTCGCTGGGGATTTGGCAACTATTTTGGCAGAGTTTGCGGGGTACCCTCTACATGCTCCATTGGTTGCCTGTGGTGAGTACAACAACACTGCGAATGGCTGTACGCGCCAAGCGTCTCAAGTGGGTAAAAACCGTGCACCACGGCATCTAAACCTAAACATTGGCCAAAAAAAGATCCGTGCGGGGACAACCTTGAGCTAGGCTAGGGGCAGAGTTTTGACTGGTTCTGCCATGTCTCGCAATAGCAACCTGCTGCCTTTGCTGGTGTCTCTTGTCCTCACCTGTGGTCTATTGGGGGTGGGGGCGGTGCTCGTGATTCGGTTACTGGGCAATCAAAATCCCCTTGAACAGGTGACTGAAAACTTGGGGGTACCCCAGAGTACGCCAGAGATGGCGGCTGCGAATTTCAGCGATGTCAGCAATGTTCCCAGTGGTACGTTTCAATACGGGGGCAGTACGACGTGGGCACCGATTCGCCGCGATGTCGATCCCCTGATTCAGTTAGCTTGGCCCAATTTTCGCCTGCGCTACACCAATCCCCCCACCGGCACCCCCGGATCGGGCAGTGGCATTCGCATGTTAATGAATAATCAACTGGCCTTTGCCCAGTCTTCCCGCCCCCTCAATGAGCAGGAGCGGCAGCAGGCGCAGAGCCAAGGGATAAAATTGCTGGAACTACCGGTGGCGATCGATGGCATCGCGATCGCTGTCAATCCCAACCTCCAGATTCCCGGTCTCACTGTGCAACAAGTGGTTGATATTTACACGGGCAAACTGACGAACTGGAGCCAAGTGGGCGGTCCGAATCTAGCCATTACTCCCTTTTCACGGCGGCTGGAAGATGGCGGAACGGTAGAGTTTTTCGTCCAAGATGTCTTGGGGAACCAGCCATTCAGTCCCAAGGTGGTGATGGTGCGGGATACCACAGATGCCCTACGGCGGGTGGGGGCAACCTCCGGCGGCATTTACTATGCCTCGGCACCGGAAATTGTTGGTCAGTGCAGTGTGCGACCCTTGCCTTTGGGGCGGCAGCCCAATCAGTACGTTCCTCCCTATCAGGAACCCTATGTGGATTCTGCCCAATGTCCACAGCGGCGGAATACATTGAACTATCGTGCCTTTCAGGAGGGCAGTTACCCCATTACCCGTCGCCTGTTTGTCATTGCCAAGGATGACAATAGCCCGGATGCCCAAGCCGGTCGTGCCTATGCAGCCCTGTTATTAACGGATCAGGGTCAAGCCACAATTGAAAAAGCCGGCTATGTCCGCTTGCGCTAGGGGAGCCAGATGTTTGATAAACCATTGAATCGAACCTATGAGCGGATCATGGTGGCCATTGCCAGCGCCAATTTTCTGTTGGTGCTCTTTGATCTCACCTATATTCCCCTACGGGACTTCTGGCTTTTGGGAAAAGTCCGCATTCCCCTGATTCAGCGGGTGATTTATCTGCCCCAGCCTTTGCCGATTACCCCTCTCTATGACCCCATTAAGGGAATCGAACCCCACCGGGCAACCCAGCAGTACATCAACACGGTCAACCAACTCCGGCAAACCATTGCCGCTGAAGGGGTCGATGCGCCAGCTACTCAAGCACTCTTGGCTGAGTTGCGCAAGCAGAGCAAAACCATGGTGGATACTAACCCCTTTGCCCTTGCCAATAAGACTGGCACCCTTGAGCGGATCAAGAACCTGATGCGGCTGCGGGTCTTTGGCGATCGCAATGCCTCCTCTAAACAGTCCTTTGAGCGTTTTTGGAGTGACGAGTACATCAATGAGCGGGACTGGCAGACCAACCTTGCTTGGTTTGAGGCGCAGATCATTCCCCTGATGGCTACCAATTATTGGCGCCGCTACGGTGAAGATGGGGATTTTATTGACCACTTTGATGCCATTGATATTCCCTTTAATCTCCTCTTCTTTGTGGAATTCTTGGGACGCACGTTTTGGCTGAGTCGCCAATATCGCGGTGCCCGCTGGCGGGATGCTATGTTCTGGCGCTGGTACGATGTGCTGCTCTTTTTCCCCTTTTGGTGGCTGGCACCCACTTGGGCGTGGCTACGGATTATCCCGGTCACGATTCGCCTTGATCAAGCGGATATTATTTGCCTTGATAGTCTTGAACGGCAGGCCTCTCAGGGCTTAGTGGCAGCGATCGCCACCGATATTTCGGAAGTGGTTGTCCTGCAAGTCCTCACCCAACTGCAAAAAGCAATCCGTCGCGGCCAATTGAGTCGCTGGCTACCGCGTGTCTCTGGCGGCCAAGGGAGCAAGACGCTCAATGACATTGATGAACTGGGGGAACTGGCAGCCTTGGTTGGGCAGGTGGTGATTTACCGCGTGATCCCCCAACTGCGACCAGAAGTGGAAGGCTTAGTGGCCTACAGTGTCGATCAAGTGCTGCGGCAAGCGCCCCCCTATCGGCGGTTATTGGAAATTCCATCCCTTGAGGCCTTACCCCGCCACTGGCACCAATCCCTTACCAAGGAGATTAGCGATCGCCTCTTTCTGCTATTGGAGCAAGCGAGCAAAAACCAAGGCAATCCACCCCGCGAAGGGGCATTACTGGTGAGTCAACTGGCGCAAAAATTTGGCCAAACCCTCAGCGCCGAACTCCAAGAGGAACAGGTGGGCAAGGTGATTCAAGATCTGCTGGTGGTGTGGCTAGAGGAAATCAAAATTAATTTTGTGCGGCAGACCCACCTTGAAGGCATTGAAACGGTTTTGGATGAAACCCGTGCCCTGCAGGAAAGCTTAGAACAGGGACGGCTCAAACCTTAGGCTATTCAAGGGGTTGGAGCAGCCAGAGAGCCGTGTAGGTGGTGTCATTGGGAGTCGGTTGGATGAGGAGAAAGTGCAGACCCTGAGTGGCGCGCAGGCGATCGCGAAAGAGTTCTCCCGCTTGGGAAATCTCAGCATTGTCAAACGTCAAAAAGACCCAGCGATCGCGCAAGCCGCTGTGCAACACCACCCCACAGGGTCGCCCCGGCACAAACTCTAAGCGATAGGGCAGTTGCTCTTGGAACCACCGCGCCAGCTTCAGGGACTTGCGACCGCCATAGAGAATAATTCCCGGAATCAACGTATCGGGAGCCAAGCCCAAAGCCTCTGGCAACATTGCCATTTCAAAGGCCAGAATCCGCAGCGGATATTGCATCAGTTGTGCCAAGTCGGGGGGAGTAATTGCTGCAAACTGCCAAGAATCTCCCCAAATATCCTCGGGCAGGGGCAATGGCGGCGGCTGCTCAATGGCCAATGGATCGTAGGCTTCACCGGTGTAGGTTTTTAGACTGGGATACGCCTGAGCACGTTGGCACAGGTAGTGCTTTAGAGCCGGGGTGCGGCGGGTGGCTTCGAGGGGAAGGTTGAGTTCTTGGCAAACCACTTCCACGAGGCCTAAACTCTGGGGACGAAAAACCTGTACCCGCTGCGGTAGGGGCTGCCCGCAACTTTTGAACTCTGTGGCCAGCCATGAACTGCTCACGAGGGGTTCTGGGCAAAAAGCCGTGTAGTAAAAATTTTCCTCAGGGTCACAAATCACGAGTTCCCACAGATCAAGGCCACTGGGGGTACGCAAAGGCCGACGGTAAAGGTCAACTTGCCAACAGGACATGGACGGAAATGAGCAGCAAAGGAAGTTAACAGCCTTTTCACAACCATTGAAAGCCGCTCAGCTTGCCGCTAATTCTGTTGATGCGTCCTCAAGCGAGAGAAAAAGGCTATCTGTTGCTATTGTGCCTTGTTTTGCCTCCTCGGCTAGGGTGTTTTAGGCCTGAATTCCTTCTATACCTAGGCCACAACTTTGCCACGAAAGACGAGGTAATTATAGAGGTTATAAGCCAGCATAATCGGGATTAAGAAAGCGACGAAAATCAGCATAAAGACTTGGGCACTGGGAGAGGCTGAAGCTTCGTAAATGGTGACGCTGGGGGGAATGATGTTCGGAAAAATCACAAAGCCCAAGCCAATAAATGACAGGAGAAACAGTAAAAACGTCCACACCAAGGGCATGACTTCTTCACGCTTTTGTAAACTACGCAGCAATAGAAAAATCAGCAACACCCCCAAAATGGGAATCGCGGCAAAAATGTAGAATAACGGTGGCTGAAACAGTTGGGCACGCAGGTGCTCATGGAAAATGGGGGCGCTAATGGTAATCAACACAGCACCGATAAACGTTGTCCAAGCTGCAATCGTGGCCGTGCGGTAGTGGGTTTGCTGCAACTCACCTGTGGTTTTGTAAATCAGATAGGTTGACCCAATCAGCACATAGCCCTGAATCAGCGTCAGTGCCACCAACACCGAGTGCCACGTCAGCCAATCCCACATGCCGCCCGCAAAGTGACCCGCAGCATCTACTTTGATGCCCTCAAAAACAGTGCCCACCGCAAAGCCCTGCCCCAAGGCGGCCAAAAAACTGCCAATGCCAAAGGCAAGGTTCCACACCCGTTTATTATTGGCATTCTCGCGAAACTCAAAGGACACTGCCCGCAAAATTAGCCCCACCACCATAATCACTGCGGGTAGGTAAAGGGCATTGAGGATGGTGGCATAGGCCAAGGGAAAAGCACCAAAGAGCGACCCACCCATCAGCACCAACCACGTCTCATTGGCATCCCAAACATTGCCAAGGCTGGTCATGAGGATATTGCGGCGCCGTTCATCGCTACTGGTGAGGGAGAGAATGCCAATGCCTAGGTCAAAGCCATCTAGGAGAATGTAGAGAAAGAGGAACAACCCTAGGATAAAAAACCATACCTGCGGCAAAAAGTGCTCCAAGGGTGCAAGGGGATTCGGTTCCATGGTGTACTCCCTTATTGTTGAGTTTCTAGGGGACGGCGATCCGGTTGGTGCTCTGCTAGTTTGATGCGGATTTCCAGTTGTTCAGCATTGTGCAGCCCCGGCACCGGCAAGGCAACATTGGGGCCTTTTTGGATGATGCGACTGCCAAAGAAAAGAGCCGCAAAGAAGAAAATGGTGTACAGGGCAACCAAGCCACTAAGGGAAAAAAGCACCACTTGGGGCGGTAAATTGGAGGCCGCTTCTGCTGTCCGCAACTGGCCATAGACAATCCACGGTTGACGCCCGACACAGCGGACAATCCAACCGGCTTCGACGGCAAGGTATCCCAAGGGTCCTGCAAAGATCCAGCCCCACCAGAGCCACTGGTAATTGCGCAGGCGATCGCCCTCGAGGCCAGTGCGCCACCAGACAAAAACAGTGAGGATCACGAGAGCCGCGAGGTACAGACCAATGGCCACCATCAGGCGAAAGGAATAGTAAATCAGGCCAATCAAATGGGGGCGATCGCTAGCGTTCCACTCCTTCAAGCCCAAGATCGGTGTGTCTAACTGCGGTTTCAACTCCAGTAGGTAGCTCAGCAGGCCGGGAATTTTCACTTCCAAGCTATTTGCTTGGGCGGCCTCATTGGGTAAGGCAATCACACTCCAGTCCGCAGGTGTACCCGCTGGCACCGTTTCCCACAGGGCTTCCATGGCGGCTAATTTGGCGGGTTGGTAGTGATAGACCTGCTCAGCACTGAGGTGACCGACAAACACCTGTAGGGGGGCAATCACCAAGGCCATCACCAACACCACCTTCAGGGATTTCGTGAAGAAATTGGGCAGGCGATTTTGCAGTAGATACCAAGCACTAATGCCGCCAATAACAAACAGCGAGGTTTCTAGGGTGGCAAAGAACATGTGGAAAAAACTCTTGACCATGAAGGGGTTGGCGATCGCTTGGAAGTAGTCTTGAACGCGGAACTTACCCTCGACAAAGACGCCCCCCGCTGGTGTCTGCAGCCATGAGTTGGCCGAGAGAATCCAGAAGGTGGAGAGATTGGCACCAAAGGCGACACAGATGGTCGAAATCCAATGCATCACTGGCGGTACCCGTTGCCAGCCAAAAATCATAATGCCCAAGAAGCTGGCTTCCAGCATGAAGGCCATGGTGCCCTCAAACCCCAAGACGGTACCGAAGAAATCCCCCACTGCTTCTGAGAAGGGTGCCCAGTTGAGGCCAAATTGAAAGGCCATGGGTAACCCCGAAGCCACGCCAATCCCGAAGTTGAGGATATACAGCTTTGACCAAAAGCGAGCATGGTGATAGTAGGTCAGGTTTTTGGTTTTTAGCCACAGTCCCTCAATGACCACGAGATAAATGCTCATCCCCGTGGTGAGGACGGGCCAGAGCATATGGAAAATGGCTGTGAGGGCAAATTGCCAACGGGAGAGAACAACGGTATCGAGACTAGCCAAGGTCATAACACCACCCTAGGGGTTGATCTGCCTTACTTTTAGCAACCCCCTTTGAGCGGTGACAAGGAGAATGGCGAACCGCTGCAAAAATTTCAGCTTTGCTTAAGAGTCTGGCGGGGTCATGGGCATTGAGCAGCTACACACGAGGTGGCGATCGCCATAGGCATTGTCAATGCGGGCTACCGCTGGCCAGAATTTGTACTCCCGCAGCCAAGGGGCGGGGTAGGCGGCCACTTGCCGTGAATAGGGGTAAGGCCATGGCTCTGTGGCCAGCATCAGGGCGGGATGGGGGGCATTTTTCAGGGGATTTTGCTGGCGATCGCTGACGCCGGCCTCAATTTCAGCAATTTCGGCACGAATGGCAATCATCGCCTCACAAAAGCGATCCAATTCCGCCTTGGTTTCACTTTCAGTGGGTTCAATCATCAGCGTGCCCGGCACCGGCCAAGAAATGGTGGGGGCATGGAAGCCATAGTCCATCAGCCGCTTGGCAATATCTTCCACCTCAATTCCCGCGGATTTTTTCAGCGGACGCAGATCAAGAATGCACTCGTGGGCCACCAAACCGTGGGCACCTTTGTAGAGAACCGGGTAGTAGGGTTCAAGGCGTTTGGCAATGTAGTTAGCATTGAGGATGGCAATTGCGGTGGCGCGTGTCAACCCCACCCCCCCCATCAGGGTAATGTACATCCACGAAATCGGCAAAATACTGGCACTGCCCCAAGGGGCGGCAGTCACCGGGCCAATTTCCGATCCTTGGGGAATCAGCTGTGTGGTTGGCAAGAAGGGGGCTAAATGCGCCTTGACCCCGATGGGTCCCACCCCCGGCCCACCGCCGCCGTGGGGAATACAAAAGGTTTTGTGGAGGTTGAGATGGCAGACATCGGCACCAAAGTCCGCCGGACGGCACAGCCCCACTTGGGCATTCATATTGGCACCATCCATATAGACTTGACCGCCGTAGCGATGGATGATCTCACAAATTTGGCGAATTCCCGTTTCAAAGACGCCGTGGGTCGAGGGATAGGTGATCATCAAGGCCCCTAGGCGATCGCTATAGGTTTCCGCCTTGGCCGCCAGATCCGCCACATCAATATTGCCCTGGGCATCGCAATTGACTGCCACCACCTGCATGCCAGCCATGACCGCACTGGCAGGGTTGGTGCCATGGGCAGAGGTGGGAATCAAACACACATTGCGCTGGCTTTCGCCGCGGCTGTGGTGGTATTGGCGAATCACCAAGAGTCCGGCATATTCCCCTTGGGAACCGGCATTGGGTTGTAGGGAAATGGCATCGAAGCCGGTAATTTCTGCCAGCATTGCCTCTAGCTCACGGAACAGCTGCTGATAGCCTTGGGCTTGCTCGGCAGGGGCAAAGGGATGCAGTTGATTGAATTCTGGCCAACTGATGGGCAGCATTTCCGCAGTGGCATTGAGCTTCATGGTGCAGGAGCCAAGGGGGATCATCGAGGTGGTGAGGGAGAGATCCTTGGCCTGAAGGCGGTGAATGTAGCGCAGTAGGGCGTGTTCGCTGTGGTACTCCTGAAAGACTGTGTGTTGCAGGTAGGCAGATTGGCGTTTCAGCGTTGGCGGCAGGCGATCGCCCGCGGCAACTGCCACAGGACTTGTGCCAAAGAGCGCCAGTAAATCCGCCCCATCTTTTTCGGTGGTGGTCTCATCCAAACTGATGCCGACACTGCCATCCTCAAAGTAACGCAGGTTGATTTGCGCCGCTGCTGCCCGCTCCTTGAGCACCTGTACTGGCAGGTTCCCCAAGCCAATGCGTAGGGTGTCAAAAAACTCAGAATGGTAGAGTGGATAGCCCGCTGCTGCTAAGCCTGCTGCTAGGGTCACTGCCCGTTGATGGATGCGCTCAGCGATTTGCCGCAGCCCCGCGGCTCCATGATAGACGGCGTACATACTGGCAACAACTGCGAGGAGAACTTGGGCAGTGCAGATGTTACTGGTGGCCTTTTCGCGGCGGATATGCTGCTCACGGGTTTGCAGGGCAAGGCGCAATGCTTTTTGACCCAAGGCATCGTGGGAAACCCCCACTAGTCGTCCGGGTAATTGCCGCTTAAAGTCTTCCCGGATGGCAAAGAAGGCGGCGTGAGGCCCCCCATAGCCCAAGGGCACACCAAAACGCTGGGAGCTGCCGACGGCAATATCTGCCCCCAATTCTCCCGGCGGTGTCAGCAGTGTCAAGGCCAGCAAATCAGTGGCCACCGTCACCAAGAGTCCCCGTTCATGGGCAGCGGCAATCAGGGCTTCGGGCGATCGCACCGCACCATCGCTGGCGGGATATTGCAAGAGCAGGCCAAAGGCATTCTCCCAAGGCAATTCACTGGCGATCGGGTCAATGGGTACAATCTCAATGCCAAGGGGCAGGGCACGGGTGCGCAGCACTGCTAGGGTTTGGGGATGGCTATCCTGCGCCACCAAGAAGCGGTTGGCTCCCTTTTGACGGCAGGCATTCAAGCTCAGCGTCATGGCTTCAGCGGCAGCCGTCGCCTCATCAAGGAGAGAGGCATTGGCAATGGGCAAGCCCGTTAGATCGCTGACAAGGGTTTGAAAGTTGAGGAGGGCTTCGAGGCGTCCTTGGGCAATTTCCGCTTGGTAAGGGGTGTACTGGGTGTACCAGCCGGGGTTTTCCAGAATGTTGCGCTGAATCACCGCCGGCGTAATGCAGTTGTAATAGCCCATGCCGATGTAGCTGCGCCAAACTTGGTTTTGCTGGGCAAGGGTGCGTAATTTTTGCAGGGCTGCTGTTTCACTGAGACCTTCACCCAGAGCGAGAGGGCGTTGCAAGCGAATTTCCGGGGGAATGACGGCAGTGATCAGCTCCTTGAGGCTGCCATACCCCAACAGGCTCAACATTTTGGGTAGATCGGTGGGCGTAATGCCAATGTGCCGCGCGACAAATTCGGCATCGGTCTCTAAGTTGATCTCCAGTTGGGGCAGTGAACTAACCATCGCTATCGCACTCGTGTTGTAAATCGTTCATATATCTTAATTCTTTGGGCAGGGTTTGCGGGCATGGAGAACCTGCAAGCTGCGCCCGAGGTGGTAGGTCTGCCGCTCGACAGTGAAGCCCTGTAACCGTAGCTGCTCAGCTAAGTCCGTTTGCAGCAGTTGCCAAGCGGTTTCCGTTTCAAAGAGCCAGAAAAAGAGGGCCATCCCCGGCCAAAAGAGGGGCACTTGGGGACGATGAAAATCAATCAGGGCAAACCAGCCACCGGGCTTGAGAACCCGCCACACTTCCGCCACAATGGCACGCAGTTGTTCCGCAGTCATTTCATGCAGCGCCATGCTAGTGTGTACCAGATCAAAGGTGGCATCGCCAAAGGGCATCTTCTCCGCAAAGGCTTCCACATAGGTGGCTTGGGGCACGCGCTGCCGAGCACGGGCGATCGCCCGCGGTGAAGCATCTAAACCAGTGACCTGATCAAAGGCTTGAGTTAAGGCTTGAGTGACAACGCCATGGGCACAGCAAAGGTCTAAAACTGTGGCACTGCGGGGTAAGTCCAAATCTTGCCAAGCCAACCGATGCAGGCGATCGCTCCCCCCGACCGTTATTGCTGCGAGGTCACTAATGGTGTCGTAGAGCCACGGATATTGATAGCTCCAAGTGCGTAAAATGGTTGCCACAGCGCTGGATCAAGCCTTGAATTTTGCAGAATTGGAACCAGTTGAGTGTCAGTGTACCGCCTTTTTGGCAACGATTCCTTGAGAAAGGACTGTTATAGTCTTATGTGGTAGCGAGAATCCGTAGTTGTAACGGTGTCGGGAGTGAGCATGGGTCAACCATCCATCTGCCAACAAAGCAGTCTGCTGCTGGGGAGCCTTGTGGGGGTCTTGATCACCATGAGCGGGGGGGCGATCGCCCAACCCAACCCTACGGCCACCGATCTCCTGCCCTTCAATCCCAATCCCGATCCCCTCCATCTCCCCAGTCGTCCCGATCAAGTAAAAATTGATTTGGATCGCCCCATTACCCTCAACGAAGCGATTGAACTGGCGCGGCGGAATAACCGCCAACTGCAAATCCTTGAGGCACAACTGCAACAAAGTCGGGCCGTTCTGCGCCAAGCGGCGGCGGCTCTCTATCCCAGCATCTCCTTGCAATTGGGGATTAGTCGCACAGATTCAGCAGCGATTCGGCTGCAAAATGCCCAACTACCACCCCCCTTGCGAACCAACCCCACCAGCAATACTTGGACCAGCACGGTGCAACTGGGCTACAACATTTTCACCTCTGGCCAACGGGATGGCAGTATCAAAGCAGCACAGGAACAGGTGCGCAATGCCGAACTGGATCTGCAGCGAGAATTTGAACAACTGCGGCAGGATGTCACCAATGCCTACTACAACATTCAACAGGCGGAGGCGCTGGTGCGCATTGGCGAAGCAGCGGTACAAAACTCCCAAATCAGCTTACGGGATGCGATCGCCCGCGAACGGGCTGGCTTAGGCACGCAATTCGATGTCCTCACAGCACAGGTGCAACTGGCCAATAACCAACAGCAACTCGTGCAAGCCCAAAGCCAACTGCAAACGGCTCAACGCCAACTGGCACAGCTGCTCAGTCTCAATGACAAAGCCAATGTGCGGGCGGCTGACCCCATTCGGGTAGTTGGAGAATGGAAACTCTCCCTTGAGGAGAGCATTGCCCTCGCCTTTCGCAATCGCGTGGAACTGGAACAACAACTGACCCAACGGAATGCAGCACTGCAGCAGCGCCGGGTGGCCTTGGGGAATCTAGGACCGCAGTTGGTGGCCGGCGGAAGTTTTAACACCCTTGATAGCCTCACAGATGGGAGGGCACCCCGTTGGGGATATACCGTTGGGGGTCAAATGAACCTGACCCTCTTTGATGGCGGGGTCTCCCGTGCCAGTGCTGCCCAGCAGGAAAGCGCTGCCGCGATCGCTGAAGCCCAGTATGCCGCCTTTCGCAACTTAATTCGCTTTCAAGTGGAGCAGGCCTACTACACGCTCAAATCCAGTCAGGAAAATATCCGCACCAATGAAGTGGCGGTGCGCCAAGCCACGGAGGGACTCCGCCTTGCCCGTCTGCGCTTCCAAGCAGGGATTGGCACCCAAGCGGAGGTGAGCAATGCAGAAACGGCTCTGATTCAAGCCCAGAGCAACCTGTTGAGTTCTACCATTGACTACAACCGAGCGATCGCTGCCCTGCAACGCTTTGTGAGTGGCTTACCCTTGACGGCAACGCCTTGATGTTTGGTTTTTTGAATCTGAATAAACCTGCTGGCTGCACTTCCCACGACTGCATTAACGAACTGCGAAAGCGGCTGCGGCTCAAACGCATCGGTCATGGGGGCACCTTGGATCCGATGGCTACAGGGGTACTGCCGATCGCCCTTGGTGCAGCGACGCGACTCCTCCCCTATTTAAGCGATCGCAAGGCCTATATTGGCACGGTGCGCTTTGGCATCACCACAACCACGGATGACATTACGGGTGACATTTGCCAAGAACAATCTGCCAGTTACCTCACCCTTGAGGCCATTGAGGAACAGCTTCCCCAATTCATTGGCGAGATTGAGCAATATCCCCCCGCCTATAGTGCGATTCAAGTGGATGGTCAGCGGCTCTATGCCCGTGCCCGTGCGGGTGAAGCCGTGAGCGTGCCGCCGCGGATCGTTGAGGTGTACAGCATTGATGTCTTAGATTGGCAAGCAGGATGCTACCCAGAATTGACCCTGCGCATTACCTGTGGCGGTGGCACCTATATTCGCGCCCTTGCCCGCGATTTGGGGGCGGCACTGGGGGTAGGGGGAACGCTGGCAGCCCTGCAACGGATTGAAAGTGGTGGCCTGAGGATTGAGGAGAGCCATTCCCTAGAAAGCATTTCGCCAGAGCATTTACCACTGCGCCCGCCCCAAGCGGTTCTCTCACATCTACCGTGGCTTGAACTCAATGCAGTACAACTCAACGACTGGTATCATGGCCGCGCCGTGATTGGTGAGGGGCTACCGCCGGCGGAGAGTTTCGTGGGCGTCACCTTTGCCACTACCTGTGTGGGGATCGGAGTGAGTGGGGGCGATCGCCTGCATCCTAAGGTGGTTCTCAAGGCATAACGGTGTCTTCCGAAACATTTTTCTAGTGCTAGCTTAGGAAAAAGAAGCAATCAGCAGGTGAAGGAATGGGGGTTCGTTGGCTGCAACGTCTCATTTGTTGTTTAGTGGTCTTGGTGGGAGTCTGGGGCATTTTCCCCACTGACTCGGCGATCGCCCTGACGGAGGAACAAAAACTCTTTAATGAGGCATGGCGCATTGTTAACCAAGCCTACGTGGATCCCTCTTTTAATGGCCAAAACTGGTGGCTGGTGCGCGAAAAGGCACTGAAACGTCCCCTACCCAATCGCGAAGCAACCTACGAGGCCATTCAAGCCATGTTGGCGAGTTTAGAGGATCCCTTTACACGGCTGCTGCGCCCCGCCCAATTTCGTAGCCTGCAAACCACCACAGCTGGGGAACTCACTGGTGTCGGCTTGCAAATTAGCACTGACCCTGAAACCGGTATCCTCGAAGTGATTGCTCCCATTGATGGCTCCCCTGCTGCTGAAGCGGGGATTCAACCCCGCGATCGCATTCTTGCCATTGATGGCGTCTCCACCACCCAGCTCAGCCTTGATGAAGCCGCCGAAAGAATGCGGGGAGCCGCCGGTTCTGCTGTGCATTTGTTGTTACAACGGGGCAGTGAAGCTCCTCAAGAAATCACCCTGAAACGGGGACACATTGAGATTAATCCGGTCATGGCTGAGGTTCGCCAAGTGCAGGGGCACACCGTTGGCTATATTCGTCTTGGTCAATTTAGCGCTATGGCGGTCACAGAGATGCGCAAAGCCATTCAAATGCTAGAGCAGCAGGGAGTGGAGGAGTACATTCTTGATCTGCGCAATAATCCGGGGGGACTGTTGCAGGCGGGGGTGGAAATTGCTCAACTGTGGTTGGATTCGGGGGTCATTGTCTATACCGTCGATCGCCAAGGGATCATTGATAGCCTCAATGCCAATGGCGGTGCCCTCACCCATGACCCGCTCGTCGTCCTCGTGAATGGCGGAACCGCCAGTGCCAGTGAGATTTTAGCCGCTGCCCTGCAAGATCATGGCCGTGCTCGACTGGTGGGCGATCGCACCTTTGGCAAAGGCTCGATTCAGTCCCTCTTTAACCTCAGTGATGGCTCTGGCCTTGCGGTTACCATTGCCCACTACGAAACCCCCAATCACCACAACATCAACAAAGTGGGGATTGAGCCAGATCGGCGGGTTCTCGATGCTCCCGAGAGTCTGGTGGCCATGGGTACAGCAGCAGATCCCCAATATCTGGCGGCCCTAGAGCTGCTCCACAGTCCGGTTCAAGTCGCTGCTAACGCAGGGTGACAAACTCCTCCGCCGTCGAGGGATGAATGGCCATCGTGGCATCAAAGTCCTTCTTGGTGGCGCCCATTTTGAGGGCGATCGCGATCCCTTGAATAATCTCAGCCGCATGATCCCCCACCATGTGGGCACCGAGCACCCACTCCGTATTTTTCTCCACCACCAATTTGACGATCACCTTTTCATCTCGACCCGTGAGACTGTGGTACATCGGGCGAAAGGCCGCACGGTAGATTTTCACATTCTCTTCCCCCAATTTCGCCTTGGCCTGCGCCTCAGACAGCCCCACCGAAGCCGCCTCCGGCTGGGAAAACACCGCCGAGGGAATATTCTCATAGCTCAAGGTGCGCGGTAGATTACCAAATTGCGTATCAGCAAAGGCGCGTCCTTCGGCAATGGCTACGGGAGTGAGGTTGACGCGGTTAGTGCAGTCCCCCACAGCAAAAATGTGTTCTTGATTGGTGCGGTAGTATTCATCCACAGCAATGGCGACAATCCCTTGACTATTGGCCGTAAGATGCACCCCCGCCTGATCAAGACCTAGCCCCTGCAAGTTGGGCGCACGCCCCACGGCACACAGCACCGTATCAACTTTAGTTTCACAGGCTTGCCCCTGCTGTTCGTAGCGAATGCGGATATTGCCCTTCTTGGTGAGCTTCAAGCCTGTAATGTGGCACTGGGGACGGACATCAATGCCGTGGCGAAGCATCCCCTCATAGACACCATCTTGAATGTCTTGATCAAAGCCGCGCAGGGGGCGATCGCCCCGCAGAAAGTGAATGACTTCCGTGCCGAGTCCCTGCATAATGCCGGCAAACTCAACACTGATGTAGCCGCCCCCAAGGATAGCCATGCGCTTTGGCTGCTTGGGCAACAAAAACATCTCCCGCGAGGTAATGCTGTGTTCAATGCCCGGCACATTGGGCTTAATCGCTTCCCCCCCGACGGCAATCAAGATTTTCGCCGCTGTCACTCGCTGCTGTACCTGTCCTTGGCGATCCACGAGTTCTAGGGTGTGGGGGTCAGCAAAGCGGGCAAAAAAGGGCAGCAGTTCGACCCCGGCTTTGGCAAGGTAGCTAATGTGCAGTTGGCTGAGACGATTTACCTCTTGGTTCACTGCTTGAATCAGTCGCTCCCAGTTCAACTTGGCTTCAACGGGGCGCCAGCCATAGCCGACAGCGTCTTCAAAGAGGTGGCTAAACTTGGAGCCATAGACCATGAGCTTTTTAGGGACACACCCCCGAATCACACAGGTACCGCCAACTTTATCCCCTTCGGCAATGGCCACCCTAGCGCCGTAGGAAGCTGCCCGCTTTGAGGCCGCCAAGCCACCGGAGCCGGCACCAATCACAAATAGGTCATAGTCGTAGCTCATCCTTGCTCCCCAAAACCTAGCCTCAGTCTAGCGAAATCTGGATCGGGTTACATGAAGGCTTGGCGATGAATCGCTTGTAGGGCTTGGTATTCAGCAGTTTTGCCAAGACGGCGCAGCGATCGCAACCGCTGTTCAATGAGCATGCGCGCATCAGTTCGACTAATCGATTCAAACGCCATCCCCGTCGGCCGCTGGTTGACGATAAAGAAAAGCCGCTGGGCATACAACGTTGTAAAGAGTTGCCGATGCTCATCAATAGGGCACACCCCATAAAGCAAGCCAAAGGTGGGGTGATTGAGATACTGCTCAGCGGTCATCGAGGGTTTCATTAGTAGAGAGAATCTACCTCGCAAAAGGATCGTGACAGGTCAACACGGCAAGGGTGGCTTGTGAGGGGCAAAAACAGAAGAAAACCGCAAGTGGCGGCTAAAATAAGTAAAACATTTAACTGAAAACTTTTCAGATCATACTAAACCCTTTCCTCCTCTATGACGCGCTCCCTTCCCCCCTTTTGGCCCAGTGTGTTTCACCGCTGTGGTGTGATCTTTTTTGGCACGCTGACGTTTTTTTTCACGTTGGGGGTGGTGGGCTTCAGTGCCACGATCTTCTTTGCCCTCCTCGGAGTCTTGTTGGCACCTGCTAGTGAAACCAGTCCCTACGAGCACGTCAGCGGCAAGGAGAGCAGTCGCGATCGCATTCTCAGAATTGACATTACTGGGCCAATTCTCGGTAGCCCGCAAAACGAAGAAGATAGCTTCTTTGCGCCCCTTGTCGGTGTCACCTACGGCTATGAAGTGCAGCAGCAGTTGGCAGAGGCCGCTAAGGACGAAACGATTAAAGCCGTCTTTGTTAATATCAGCACTCCCGGCGGCACGATCTTTGGCTCCCAGGCGATCGCCGAAGGTATTAGGAGCTACCGCGCAGCCACCCAAAAACCGGTCTATGCCTTTATTGAGGGCATTTCTGCCTCCGGTGGCGTTTGGGCTATGGTGACAGCGGATCGGATCTACGCTGATCACGGCAGCATGATTGGCAGTATTGGCATTCTCGGCCCTAGTGTTTTCTACTACGATCGCCCCACCAGTCTCGATAATGGCCTATTGATGGGAGGCGTTACTGCCAACAGTATTGAAGAACGGACACTGAGCGCCGGTCGTAGCAAAGATATTGGCAATCCCTTCCGTCGCCTCACCCCCCAAGAAATTGAGGTCTTCCAAGCCGGCCTTGAACAGGAGTACAGCAAGTTTATTAATCATGTGGCGCAGGCACGGGGCATTGATCCCAGCGTTATTCGCAACGAAATGGGTGCGATGATTTTCAGTAACGAGCAGGCGCAGCGCTATCGCCTCATTGATGGCACCCGCAGCCGTCCAGACACCCTCAGTGCCCTTGCTAGTGCTGCCAAGCTCAAGGAAGGAGAGTATGCGGTCGTACGTTTTCGGCGCGATCGCTCCCCTTTGATCAATCAACTCTTTGGCATTCAGTCACCTCCCCCAGCACCAGAAACCCAGCAGGTGTGGAAACAAGAGCAACTGTGTGCCCTCAGCCAATTGCGCGCCCTTGCCTACTATGGTTCCCTGTCGTGCCGTCCCCAGTGATGCGTTTCGATATTATTACCCTCTTTCCAGAGTTCTTTGCCTCCCCCCTCAGCAGTGGCTTAATGGCCAAAGCCTTGGCACGGGGGATTGCCGAGGTCGTCCTGACCAATCCGCGTGACTTTAGTACTGATAAGCACCAGCGGGTGGATGATGAACCCTACGGGGGGGGTGTGGGCATGGTGATGAAGCCTGAACCCCTCTTTGCGGCGGTGGAATCGCTGCCCTCCTTGCCCCGCCGTGAAGTGATCTATGTCACCCCCCAAGGGCAACCCCTGACCCAACAGCACCTCTGGCATTGGTCGCAGGAGCGAGATCAACTAGTGATTCTCTGTGGTCACTATGAGGGCGTGGATGAGCGGGTCGTCGAGCATTTGGTGACCCAAGAAATCTCCATTGGCGATTTTGTCCTGACCTGTGGGGAAATTCCAGCTCTGGTGATTCTCAATGGTGTGCTGCGACTGCTGCCCGGCACGGTGGGCAAAGCGGCTTCCCTGCATCAAGACAGTTTTGAGGACGGTCTATTGGACTATCCCCACTACACTCGACCCGCAGAGTTTCGGGGGTGGACGGTACCGCCGGTCTTACTTTCTGGTCACCATGGGGAAATTGCGGCTTGGCGGCGGGCACAGCAAATTGAACGCACTCACCAACGCCGCCCAGATCTGTATGCGCGCTGGCTGGCTCAGCAGGAAGCCACACTCAAAACCAAGGAAGGAGAATAGGAAATTACTTTATACTTCTTAAGAAAATCAGTTATAAATCAGTTATATGTCAAAAAAAAAAAAAAAAAAATAATAGCAAGTATCATCGTAATTATAATGTCTAATCCGAAAGCTGCTGCGGTTAGCTTTAGTCAGGAGCCCCAGTAACTTCCTACGATTAATCCTATGGATAGTTTGTCCCCTGCTTTCCTAAGGCCTGCCACCCCCAATGCCAGTGGCGGTGCAGATTCAGTGATCGACCGGTCAGATGGAATGGGGAAAAGTGATGGGGGGCACTACCTAACAGCAATCCTAGGGGCGTTACCAATTGCTGTGGCTCTTGCTGATCCTGCGGGGGAAATTAGCTACATTAACCCCTTTGGCCAAAGACTCTTGGCGGTGACGGATCCCCAAGTGGCGGCAGCCGACATTTGGGCAAATCTGCAGGTTTATTACTGCGGTAGCGATCGCCCCTACCCCAAGGAGGAGTTGCCCAATAGGCAAGTCCGCCAGCGTTTAGAACCCTGTTCTGTGGGCGTAGATCTGCTGTTGAGCGATCGGCGATTAACCCTAGCAATCCAAGCCCGCCCCATTTTTGATCCCAGCAGCAATCTGCAGTGTATTGTGCTCACGTTTCAGGACATTACTGGGCGCCAACCTCAGGAAACACAGCCCCAAGGGCTTGCCTGTTCTCGTCAGCAGCAGCCCGATTCTGGGCAGTGTGACTCCGGCATCTTCCAAGACCAAGGTGATTTTCTTTTATTCCTGCACCCAGATACCACCATCCTATTTGCCAATGAGGCCTTCTGCCGCTTCTTTAACTGTTCTGCTGCTGAAGTCATTGGTCGCCCCTTAGGGGAGTTGGTCTGCTGTGAAGATGCCGTCTGTTTCCAAGCACAGGTGATGCAGCTTACGCCCACTGCGCCCCTATTTACCTGCGAAAGTTGCCTACCTCATCCCCAAAAAGGGAGTCGCTGGATCCAGTGGCTGAATTCAGGGGTTTTTACGGCTGATGGTTCCCTCAGTGGGATTCAATCCGTCGGCCGAGATGTTACTGCGCTCAAAAATCAATTACTGCGTGAGCAGGCTCTCAATCGGGTCATCCAAGCCCTGCGCAATTCCCTTGACCTTGAAACCATCTTTGGCACCGCTGTGCGGGAAATTGTGGAAATAGGGCTGGGATGGGATGCCTGTGTGGTTCGCTACCTTCCGGAAAGGCAGGTGTGGCAGCCGGTTGCCGAATATCACAGCGATCCCAATACCCCCCAGTTTCTGGGCTTTGAAATCCCAGATCAGGACAATCCCTTGGCCACACGGCTGAAGGCAGGAGAAGTGGTTGCCATCGCCGACACCTGCCAACTGACCGATGCAGTGAATCGAGCCCTTGCGGAACAATTGCCGGGGGCATGGTTACTGGTGCCTTTGATTGTTAAAGAGCGCCCTTGGGGCAGCCTGAGTTTGTTTATGCCGCACCAAACCCATACGTGGTCAGAAGTGGAAATCAATTTTATGCGTACCATTGCCACCCAACTGGAGGTGGCGGTTTACCAGGCCAATCTATACGCCCAAGCCCGCAAAGAACTGGCTAAACGTTCCCGTCTGGCTGCGGCATTGCGCAAGAGTGAAGAACGGTTTCGCTTGACGGCTCTTCACCTCCCTGGTGCCCTGTTTCGCTATGAACAGTACCCCGATGGTCGCAATCGGGTATTTTATCTGAATCCAATGTGCGAACGTCTTTGGGGCATCCCCGCGGCGGTGGCCGCTGAGGATGGTGAAAGTTTGTGGCAGCTGGTGCATCCAGAGGATCGGGAAGCCACATGGCAATCGGTTCTCTGTTCTGCGGCAAATTTGACGCCATGGTTTTGGCAATGGCGCATTATTCATCCCACCAGCGGTGAAGTGCGCTGGCTAGAGGGCGCCGGACAGCCCACAGCGGCGGCTAATGGGGCCGTGGTCTGGTACACCGTGATGTTGGATGTCACTGAGCGCCATTTGGCCGAAGAGCGCCTCAAGGAGCAGCAGGCCCAGTTAGAGGTGGCTATCCGTGCTTCCAAGATTGGCTTTTATTTTCATGACCTCTCTACGGGAACCATGCTTGTTTCGCCGACCCACAGAGCCCAGCTGGGCGATCTACCTACGGCTGAAGCGTTCAGTTGTGCAGATTGGCAGGAGCGACTGCACCCCGAGGATCGCGATCGCGCCCTTGCGGCCTACGAGCAATTTCTGCGCGGTGAAGCGGACTATGACATTGATTTTCGCCTGCGCCACCGGGATGGTAGCTACCGCTGGTTCCACAGCAATGCCGTGTTAATTCGGGATGCCCAGGGTCGCCCCTCTAAGGTGGTGGGTACCCATATTGATATTACCGAACGCAAAGCTGCTGAACTGGCGCTGCGCGACAGCGAAGAACGCTATCGACTGCTGGCGGAAAACATGACCGATATTGTGTGCCTTTTAGATCGGGAAGGCCGGTGTTTGTATGTTAGTCCCTCCTATGAAACCCTCTTGGGTTGGTCTTCTGGGAGGCTCATTGGTCAGCATTTTACGCAGTTGTGCCATCCCCAAGAGCGATCGCGGGTCAAGCAGGAACTGCAACAGATGCTTCAGCAGCAGCGGTTTTGGCCCATCACCCATCGAGCCTGTACAGCGAATCGGGAGTTGCTCTGGCTAGAAACCCTCTTCAAGCCCCGCTACGACAGTCAGGGACAATTGCAACAGTTGCAGACCAGTTCCCGCGATGTCACCAGTCGGGTACAGGTGCAATTGCAGCTAGAGCATGAGGCCTATCACGATCCCCTGACAGGGTTGCCCAACCGCCTCTACTTCATGGAGCAGTTGGCAGCCACAATTGCCGCAGCTCAAAGCAATCCTGAGCTTCACTATGCGGTGCTGTTTTTGGATGTGGATCGCTTTAAGGTGATCAATGACAGCCTCGGCCATGCAGTGGGCGATCGCCTACTCATTGCCTTTGCCACTTTGCTGCGGCGTCTCATCGAAAATAGGCATATTGTGGCTCGCCTCGGCGGAGATGAGTTTGTGATTTTGGCAACCGCTTTACCCAACTTGGAGAGTGCCATTGCCCTTTGCGAGCAAATTACCCGTTGCCTCCAAGAACCCTTGGTCGTAGAGGAGCGGCAAATTTTCCTCAGCAGTAGTATTGGTGTGGTCTTTGCCCAAAACGACTATGAAACGGCTTTTGCTGTCCTCAGGGATGCCGATATTGCCCTGTATCAAGCCAAGGCTCATCCCACAAGACGCTACGCCATCTTTAATGCCCAGATGTACGAACAGGTGCTAGAGCGCCTCCACCTTGAACACGATCTGCGCCATGCCCTCAGCCATGGAGAACTGCAGCTGTTTTATCAGCCCTTTTTTAATTTGGCGGATCAACAACTGGTGGGCATGGAAGCCTTGGTGCGTTGGCAACATCCTGAACGGGGACTGATTCTGCCGGGTGCTTTCATTTCAATTGCTGAGGATACGGGGCTGATTGTTGACCTTGACAAGTGGGTTCTGGAGCAGGCTTGTCGACAGTTTTGGTTGTGGCAACAGCAGTCCCAAGTAGCAGCCAACTTGATCCTGAGTGTGAATGTCTCGGCCAAGACCCTGAAGCATCCCAGTTTCCGCCACCACCTTAGCCGCATTCAGCAACAGTATCCCTTGGGCAGAGGACAGTTGGTTCTAGAACTCACCGAAAGCATCGCCCTTGAGTTGGGCAGTGAAATGCTCAACCTCCTAGAATCATTGCGGGAGCGCCACATTGAAATTAGTATTGACGATTTTGGAACGGGCTATTCCTGCCTGAGTTATCTCCACAGCCTACCGATTCACCATCTAAAGGTGGATCGCGCCTTTGTCCAGCAATTGGAAAACAACCAACGCAACCTCAAAATTACCAAGATGATTTTAGTCCTTGCTCAGGAGTTGGGCTACCGCGTCATTGCCGAAGGGATTGAAACCCACGAGCAACTGCACATCCTGCAGCGACTGGGGTGTGATTATGGTCAAGGGTATCTCTTTGCCCGACCCATGCCTGCTGAAGCCCTCGCATCCCTCCTGAAAGCCCACTAAAATATTGGCATGGCTGTTTTCCGTGGGACGTGGCTGGCAACGCCGACGCCGCGCTTTTTTGTATGGGCAGAAGAATGGCGATCGCTCACTCAGGCAATCACGCCTTGGGTTCCGACTGCTGTGCCTGTTTATCCCTATGCCACCCAACTGAAGACCCCTCCGCTTGTCAATGCCGATCCGAGTGTTGCCTATGCTGCTTTGCCCGCACAGATTCAGGAGCATCACCTGTTACCGCCTCCCCTAGCGGAAGTCAACGGCGAACCGCTGTTTCTCTGGCAGGTGCCGGGTTGGGCGATTCCTGCCTCAGGGGTTTTAGAGCAACTACATCAACTGGGTCTTCAGGGTCGCGAAAGCGCTGCTATTGGCGATGATCTGCGCTATTGGCTGCACGTTAGTCGCTGGTTACTGGATTTAATTGTGCGCGGCCAATACTTGCCTACGGCTGAAGGGTGGCGGATTCTGCTCACCCACGGGGGCGATCGCGATCGCTTTCGCCAATTTAGCCAACGGATGCCGCATCTGTGTCGTTGTTATCAAGGGGATGCCACGGCGCTGCGGTTTCCGCCCCATGCCACCGATCTATTGGCGGATTTTTTACACCACACGTTGCAGGGCTATCTCCACGCTGTCCTCGCCTCCCTAGAGCTGCCCAAAGTGGGCTTAGCCAAAGCCCACAGCCACTGGCTGACTTTCCTCAAAACAGGGCAAGCAACGGAACTGCCGCCTTCTTTTGTGGAACGGCTCCAGCGTTGGCAAGAACCCTACCGCGAGCAGTTGGATCTGCGCCCCCAATGGCGCTTGGCACTGCAACTGGTTCCCCCGGCCACCGCTGATGGTGACTGGTACTTGGCCTTTGGCCTACAAACGGAGGGCGAAACGGAAACGATGCTGGCGGCGGCAGAGATTTGGCAATGTACGCAAGAGTCCCTCCTCTATCACGGACAAGTGCTCTGGCAGCCCCAAGAAACCCTGCTGCGGGGACTGGGTTTGGCCTCACGCATTTATCGTCCCCTCGATCGCAGTCTCCAAGAACCCTCCCCTGTGGGTCTGACGCTGCAAACCACGGAAGTTTATGCCTTCTTGCAAAGTGCCATTCCGCTCCTTGAGCAGCAGGGGGTTGCGATTATTGTGCCGCCGAGTTTGCGCCGCAATAGCGCCCAGCATCGCTTGGGTCTGAGGATGATTGCTTCATTGCCGCCCACCGCCACCAGCGGCTTGAGTATTGAGAGCTTGATGCAGTTTCAGTGGCAATTACAGTTGGGGCAGCATCCCCTCTCGGAAGCAGATTTTGATCAACTGCGCCGCCAAGAGAGTCCCCTTGTTTATCTCAATGGTGAGTGGGTGCTGCTGCGTCCCCAAGAGGTCAAGGCCGCTCAAGAGTTTCTCCAGTCTCCCCAAAAGACCCAGCTCTCCCTTGCCGATACGCTGCGCATTGCCACCGGGGATACGGTGACGGTGGCCAAGTTACCCATTCTCGGCCTAGACGCCAATGATGCTCTTCAGGCACTACTCGATGGCCTCACGGGTAAACAAACCCTTGATCCAGTGCCGACACCGCAGGAATTTTGTGGTGAACTGCGTCCCTACCAAGCGCGAGGGGTGGCGTGGTTGAGTTTCTTGGAACGCTGGCGGTTGGGGGCTTGCTTGGCCGATGATATGGGCTTAGGGAAAACGATTCAACTGTTGGCCTTTTTGCTCCATCTCAAGGAAGCAGGACGTGCCTACCGACCGACACTGTTGATCTGTCCCACCTCAGTACTGGGCAACTGGCTACGGGAGTGCCAAAAATTTGCACCGACATTGCGTGCCTACGTCCACCACGGCAGCGATCGCCCCAAGGGCAAGGCATTTCTGAAAAAAGTCGAAACTCACGATCTGATTCTCACCAGTTATGCCCTCCTGCAGCGCGATCGCACCACCTTGCAACAGGTGTCATGGCAGCATCTGGTCCTCGATGAAGCCCAAAACATCAAGAATGCCAACACCCAGCAGTCCCAAGCGGCACGGGAACTCTCCGCCCAGTTTCGCATTGCCCTGACGGGAACCCCCCTAGAGAATCGTCTCCTTGAACTCTGGTCGATTATGGACTTTCTGCATCCGGGGTACTTGGGCAATCGCACCTACTTTCAGCACCGCTATGTGCGACCCATTGAACGCTATGGTGACACTACCTCCCTCAACGCCCTGCGCACCTACGTTCAGCCCTTCATTCTACGGCGGCTCAAAACTGACCGCAGCATTATCCAAGACCTGCCCGAAAAACAGGAGATGCTGGTCTATTGTGGCCTCACCCTAGAGCAGATGCAGCTTTACACTGCGGTGGTGGCAGACTCCCTTGCTGCCATTGAAAATAGTGAAGGTATCCAGCGGCGGGGGAATATCTTAGCCACCCTCACCAAGCTGAAGCAAATCTGTAACCACCCGGCGCAGTATCTCAAGCAGGAAGACTATGCCCCCGATCGCTCGGGTAAATTGCAACGCCTCATAGAAATGCTGCAAGAGCTTCAGGAAGTGGGCGATCGCGCCCTTGTCTTTACCCAATTTGCCGAATTTGGCACCCACCTGAAAACCTATCTCGAAAAGGCGCTACAGATGGAGGTCTTTTTCCTGTCGGGACGCACCCCCAAAGCGCAGCGAGAACTCATGGTGGAACGCTTTCAGCACGATCCTGAGGCACCCACGGTCTTTATTCTTTCCCTAAAAGCGGGGGGCGTGGGCTTAAATCTCACCCGTGCCAATCATGTCTTTCACTACGATCGCTGGTGGAACCCTGCCGTTGAAAATCAGGCCAGCGATCGCGCCTTCCGCATTGGCCAAGCCCGCACTGTCCAAATCCACAAGTTTGTCTGCACGGGTACCCTTGAAGAAAAGATCCACGAGCAAATTGAGCAGAAAAAAGCGCTTGCGGACATGATTGTGGGCAGTGGCGAACAGTGGTTAACCGAACTCAACCTCGATCAACTGCGGCAACTGCTCACCCTGGACAAAGAGCGGATGATCACACTCTAGGCCATTGCCCACTGGGATGCCTGCTCACCGCGTAGGAGGCGAATTTGGGCGATCGCGAAAATGGTGGGAATAATGCGCGCATAGTTGGTGGAAATGGCACGCCAACCCAAGTCGGCAATAAACCACACCCACAAAGCTGTACTGGCAAAGGCTAAGACGCTGCGACCGAGGGCAAATTTAGCGGCTCCCACGGCAGCGCCCCGAGACACCAAGGGAGTGATGGAGAGCTTGTACCCAGCAAAGTGAATGGCAAATTGACGAGCCACCTGCTGCACCACCATGGAGCGGACAACAGAACTGATGGCGATCGCCGCGCCTCCCTCTAGGATCAGGCGTACAGTTTCCATGGAAATCGGGTGGCCGTTGCGCAGTTCGGGCAAGCTATCTTGGATTTGGGCAGCCAAGACCTTGCGATCTTCATCCCCCAGCTTTTTCCACATCCGCTGCAACACATTCAAGAAGATTTCCATTTCCAGTTCGGGGACTGTCCAACTGGGGGAAAACTTAATTTTCAGATAGCGACAGACCCGCATCAACGTTTGCCGATAGCTGATTTGCTGTGCTTTGCCCTTGAGTACTGTCAGACCATCTGCCGCCAAAAAGCGAAACCGCTCCTCAATATCATCCAGCCATGCTTGGCGATCCTGAGCTTGGACGGCAATGGGATCCGGCGTTGTGAGATAGTCCAAGGGATTGAGCCGACGACGAAACAGAATTTCTGTTAGGTCTTGCAACTCCTCCTCCGTCGCCAATTCCAGCGCAGCCCGTAGCTCGTTCATGGGGTTCTCGCTCCAGCAGCAGCACAATAGAACATGATGATTCTTCACCCCTGATTATAGGGATTCAGGCTGAAATTGTGGTACAGCCCTTTTCACAAGAATGGGAGATGCGCCACTATCCCAGAAAAGCACGGTTCGGACAGTACAATACAAAAGAGTAGCAGGCTGGCAAAATAAAAAGCTATGGATTTATTAACCCTAGAAGGTTGGCTCGATAACAGTGCCTTTGCGGTGCTTTTGATCACGATGTTGCTCTACTGGTGTGGGGCAGCGTTTCCCCAATGGCCTGTTCTCACGGCTGCGGGTCGCACGGGGATGGCGATCGCCAATCTCTGTATTACGGGCCTGCTGGCGGCGCGTTGGATTGAGGGGGGCTACTTTCCCATCAGCAATCTCTATGAATCCCTCTTTTTCCTGTGCTGGGGTTTGACAGCCATGCACTTTGTCGCCGAGTCCATCAGTGGCCAGCGCCTTGTGGGGGTTGTTACTGCACCCGTTGCCATGGGAATTACGGCTTTTGCGGCTCTCTCGCTCCCCCCGGAAATGCAACAGTCAGCGCCTCTGGTGCCTGCCCTGAAGTCCAACTGGTTAATGATGCACGTCAGTGTGATGATGCTCAGCTATGCCACCTTGATGGTGGGGTCACTGCTGGCGATCGCCTTCCTAGTGGTCACATGGGGCAAACCCGTCAGCCTTAAGGGCAGCTCCGTGGGCACAGGCAGCTTCCGCAGTCGCACGCCAGAACCTTCCTTAGAACCCTCGACTGGGGGCGGCGGCACCACGGTACTCACCCAACCCACCCTGCAATTGAGTTTGCAACGCCTCACCTTGGCTGAAACCCTCGATAACTTGAGCTACCGCATGATTGGTCTTGGCTTCCCACTGCTAACCATCGGCATTATCTCTGGGGCAGTATGGGCAAATGAGGCTTGGGGGGCGCCTTGGAGTTGGGATCCCAAAGAAACTTGGGCACTGATTGTCTGGCTGGTGTATGCAGCTTATCTCCATGCCCGCATGACCCGCGATTGGCAGGGACGCAAGCCCGCGATTCTCGCTACCGTTGGTTTTGGGGTGGTCTGGGTCTGCTACTTAGGGGTGAACCTACTGGGGAAAGGCCTACACTCCTACGGTTGGTTCTTCTAGTCGGTTATTGCAAGTGTGGGGCATCTACCACGCCCGCCTGCATACCACCTTAAAAACCCAACAATGGCTCCCTGTGGGGTCACGCATCCTCATTGCTCTGTCGGGGGGTCAAGACTCCGTTTGTTTAACGCGCCTGCTACTGGATCTACAGCTCCACTGGCAGTGGTTTTTGGTGGCTGTCCACTGTGATCACCGCTGGCGGGCAGATAGCGCTGCCAATGCAAATTTCGTCCAAGCGCTAGCGCAGCAATGGCACCTGCCCTGTGAGGTGGTGAGTGCGCCGCCGCTGCCGAAAACTGAGGCCGCAGCCCGTTCATGGCGTTACCAAGTCTTTGAGACCGTGGCCAAGGCGTTGGATTGCACCCATGTGGTGACCGCCCACACCCAGAGCGATCGCGCCGAAAGTCTCCTACTACATCTACTGCGCGGCACCAGCCCCGATGGCCTAGCCACCCTCTTACCTAGCCGTGCTTTGGGTGCGATTCAGTTAGTACGTCCACTCCTAGGGATGACGCGAGCGGAAACGGCTGCCTTTTGCCAAACCTACGGGTTACCCGTCTGGCAGGATGCAACGAACCACCATCTCAACTATCGCCGCAATCGGCTGCGTTTGGAGTTAATTCCCTATCTGCAAGCGCACTTTAATCCGAATGTGGAAGAGGTGCTTGCCCAAACCGCTGAACTGCTGGCTAGCGATCGCGCCTATTTCGAGGCTGAGGTGGAGCGTCTTGCCCCCACCGTGATCCGCGAGCATCCCCCTGCCTTGGAGCGGCTGCGCCTACGGGAATTGCCCCTTGCGCTGCAACGCCGCTTGATCCAGCGATTTTTGCGTCAGCACCTGAAACGGGGCATTGATTTCAGCCTAATTGAAGCGGTGCGTCCTCTGATCACGGCAGGTAATGGCAGCCAAACCTCAACGCTGCCGGGGGGGTACCACCTGCGGGTCTGTGGTCAGTGGCTTGAACTGATCAGGCCAACGGCACCACCGCCTGAATCTGTTCCTGCGGATCAAGGGGAGCGATCGCCACCCCCACCGCCTCTTTATTGAGGATGGGGATCTCTTCGCCGTTGGTGATCCAGGCTCGCTCTTGGTTCGTCACCAGTGCCAGGGGGCTACCGCCACGGCCAATGCCCGCCAAGCGATCCGCTTTTTGCCGCAGGGGCATCGCCAACTGGCCTAAATGACCAAGGGGCACAACTTCCATTAGGGGCAGCGGCACTTGTTTACCAAGGCCTGAAGCAGTAATGAGGATCACATTCTCCGGTTCCGACAGGGCGATCGCCCCCACCAAGGTTTCTTGCCCACTGAGGCGCACCGCCGCTTGACCTAGATTCAGCCGCCCTAAAGCAGGAATGTCGGGGATGAAAAAGTGAAAGACCCGCCCCCGCGAGGTGGCCAACACTAAGTGATCCGTATCTGCAGGCAGTACCCAACCGAGGGCATCCCCCGCCTTGAGTTTCATCAGTTGCAGACCGCGCCCGCTCAGGTCTTGCAGATCTGAGATTGGAATGACCTTAATGCGGCCTTGGCGCGTCAGCAAAATCAGCTTCTCTGCTGGGGCTTGACTGGGCAAGACCGTCAGGAGGGTTTCCCCTTGCGCCGACTCCGGCAAGAGAGTCAGTAGGGGTTGACCGCGATCGCTCTCACGGCGGCTGCTAACGGGTAATCGCTCTAAGGGCAGCGGATAGACCTTGCCACTTTCCGTAAACACCCACAGGCGATCCCTAGCCTGTACCGAGAAGGCCAAAGGCAATGGCTCTGACCACGGTAGCCACGTTTGCAATTGGAGACTCCCCCGACTGCGCTGGGACAGACAGCGCCCGTAACCGCGATGGTTCACTTCGACCCAGAGGGGCGTATCGTCACAATCATTGGTCTCCACGGGGGTGGGGAGCGGCGGCGCTGCCGTGAGGATTTGAGTGCGGCGGGGATCGGCAAAGGCTTTCTTTAACTGCCGCAATTCTTTCTTCAGTGCCTTGAGGCGCTCAGGACGCTGGCTAATCAGGGTTTCCAACTGGGCAATCCGCGCTTGTAGCTCCGCCTGTTCCCGTTCCAGGTCTTGGCGCTCCTGTTGAGTGAGGCGGCGTAGGGGCATGGCAATCAGGGCACTGGCTTGGCGATCGCTCAAACCCAAGCGGGTCATCAATTCCCGCTGGGCAGTACTGCCATCCGCTGCCGATCGCAAAATCTCAATCACCTGATCCACGGCATTGAGGCCAATTAAGAGTCCCGTCACCACATGCTGGCGGGCTTGAGCCGTTTCGAGATCATGGCGATATTGCCGTAGCAGGGTCTGCTCGCGAAATTGAAGAAACTCACTGAGAATCTCCTTGAGGGAGAGTTGGCGGGGTTGATTGCCCACCAGTGCCATCAAGTTGATGCCATAGGTCACTTGTAGTGCGGTTAGGCGGTAGAGTTGCTCCAAGAGTTGTGCCGCTGAGGCATCCCGCTTCAGTTCAATGACCACCCGCAGCCCCTCGCGATCGCTTTCGTCCCGCAGATCGGCAATGCCCTCAAGGCGACCTTGATTCACCAAATCCGCCACCTTCTCAATCCATGCCGCCTTATTCACCTGATAGGGTAGCTCTGTCACCACAATGGCTTGGCGACGGTGGCGGCCGCGTCCGGGCTGAATATCCTCAAGGGTGGCCACCCCCCGCAGGGTGATCGTCCCTCGACCCGTGGCGTAGGCGCGCAGCAATGCTGCCCCATCCACAATCACACCCCCCGTGGGAAAGTCCGGTCCCGGCAGGTGGGTGAGCAGTTCTTCTAGGCAGAGATGGGGACGGTCAATAAGCGCAATCAGAGCATCCACCACTTCCCCCAGATTGTGGGGTGGAATGTTTGTGGCCATGCCCACAGCAATTCCCGTTGCGCCATTCAACAGCAAAATTGGCAGTTGCGCCGGCAGCACCAAGGGCTCCTCTTGGGAACTGTCAAAGTTGGGGACAAAATCCACAATGGCGTCGCTGATATTCTCCAGTAGCGTGCGGTGGGCGATCGCTGCCAAGCGCGTTTCCGTATAGCGCATTGCCGCCGCAGGATCATCATCAATGGAGCCAAAATTGCCATGCCCTGCCAAGAGGGGATAGCGACTGCTAAAGGGCTGCACCAAGCGCACCAGTGCCTCATAGACCGCTTGATCCCCATGGGGGTGATATTTCCCCAGCACATCCCCCACCACCCGTGCACACTTGCGAAAGGGGCGATCGGGCGTCAACCCCAACTCATACATGGCATAGAGAATCCGCCGATGCACTGGTTTTAGCCCATCCCGCACATCTGGTAGTGCCCGCCCCACAATCACACTCATGGCGTACTCCAGATAGGAGCGTTGCATTTCACTGTGCAGTGGTGTTGGGATCACCTGTCCAGAGGTCAGCAAATCCAGTTGTTTGGGCATGATCACGAACGAGCCAAAGGATCATTCCCCACGATACAAGAGTTTTGCGAATTGTAAAGTAAGTTAAGACTCCGTTGGGGTTGCTTCCTCAAGCTTCTCCTTGGTCAGCCGCGCCACTAGTTCCTTAATGAGGATGTAAATGATCGGCACCACAAAGAAACTGAGAAATGTGGCTGCAAGCATGCCACCTGTGACACTTGTTCCCAAGGAGTGACGGGATTTTGCCCCAGCACCCGTAGCAATGACCAGCGGGAAAATGCCCAGAATAAAGGAGATGGCCGTCATCAAAATGGGGCGCAGCCGTTCCTCGGCGGCATTGATCACCGACTTGACAATGGACGTGCCCTTGCTTTCGCGAATTTGGTTGGCAAACTCCACAATCAAAATCGCATTCTTACTGGCGAGGCCAATCAGCATCACCAAACCAATTTGGCAAAATACATCATTACTCAGCCCCCGCAACCACTGTGCCAACAAAGCGCCCATGATCGCCAAAGGCACCGAAAGGATAATGATCAAGGGGTCAATATAGCTTTCGTACTGCGCCGAGAGCACGAGGAATACAAACACGAGACCAAGGCCAAAAATCAACGGTGCTTGGCCTGCGGAGCGGGTGGACTCTAGGGATAACCCCGTCCAGCTATAGCCGATGCCATTGGGGAGAACCTCCTGAGCCAAGGATGCCATTGTCATCATCGCTTGACTATCACTGAGGGGTGGCACATTTTGACCAGTCACCTCCGCCGAACGGAACAAGTTATGGTGATAAATAATCGGCGGTGCCGAGACCTGTTCAATCGTGACGAGATTACTGAGGGGAATGAGCGCATTTTGCTCCGAGCGTACATAGATGCGGTTGATGTCATCGGGATTCGAGCGAAACTGCTTATCCGCCTGCACAATCACTTGGTAACTGCGGGCAAAAATCGTGAATTGGTTAACGTATAACGACCCCAAGTAAATCTGCATGGCATTAAAAATGTCCTTGAGGGGAATCCCCAAGGCAAGGGCGCGGGTGCGATCGACCGTTACATTTAACTGGGGGGCATTAATGGCAAAGGGGGTATTCACTGACACAAGGCCAGGGGTTGCATTGGCTTTGAGGATTAGCTCGTTCACTGAACTCGCAAGGGCTTCAAGGCCGAGACCCTGCTGATCCATCACCTGCATATCAAAGCCGCCAAGGCCGCTGCCACCAAGGTTAATGGTCGGCACATTGGATGCAAACACCACTGCTCCGAGTTCACCCACGACGGCCTTCTGAAACTGGGGCAGCAACTGATCAAGGGTTGGCCGCTGTGACCAAGGCTTGAAACTCGTAAAGATAATCCCCTTGTCTGAACCTGTGCCGAAGAAGCTAAAACCGCCAATGGCAAAGGTATGTTCGACCGCTGGATTTTGGGCGATCGCGTCCGCTGCTTTGAAGACAATATTGCTCGTGTATTCGAGGGACACCCCCTGAGGCGATTGCACAAGGGTAACAAAATAACCTTGATCCTCTTGGGGGACAAAGCCACCGGGAACAATCTGAAACAGCCCGTAGGTCACCCCCAGCAGTGCCACAAAGCCTGCCAGCACCCAGTATTTTAGGCGCACGACCACAGTCAGGTTGCGTTCATAGCCCCGTCGCATTGTATCGAGAAAGCGGTTAATCCAGCGAAACAAAATAAAGTTCGCCATCGGGGGGCGTTCCCGCCGCAGGAGCAGGGCGCACAAAGGGGGAGAGAGGGTTAAAGCATTAAACGTAGAAAGGGCGATCGCAAAGACGATTGTCAAAGCAAACTGCTGATAGAGCCGCCCAGTGACCCCCGGAAAAAAGGCCACAGGGATAAAGACCGCCATCATCACCAACGAGGTGGCAATCAGTGCCCCTGTCACTTCCTCCATCGAGCGACTGGCGGCTTCTTGGGGGGTCATGCCCTCGTCTTCCATCAGGCGAGTGACATTTTCCACGACCACAATGGCATCATCCACCACCAGCCCCGTGGCCAGCACCAGACCAAACATGGTCAAGCTATTGATTGAGAAGTCAAAAGCCTTCATAAAGGCAAAGGTGCCCACCAAGGAAACGGGAATCGTGATCGAGGGAATGATCGTGGCACGCCAATCCTGCAAGAACAAAAAGATCACGGCAATGACAAGGATGATGGCCACAATGAGTGTAATGACCACCTCTTTGATTGATTCCTGTACCGCATCCGTGGTGCTAAATCCCACGCTCCACTTCAGACCGGGGGGAAATTTCTCAGCTAAAACAGCCATCTCCGCTTCGACAGCGCGGGCAATGTCGAGGGCATTGGCACCACTGAGTTGATAGATACCAATCCCAACGGCGTCACGGCCATCAAACTGAAAGTTGGTGTTGTAGTTTTGTGCTCCTAGCTCGGTGCGACCGACATCGCGAATGCGAATCACAGAACCATCGTCGCCGCGCTGAATAATAATGTCGGCAAACTCTTCTTCTGAGGCCAAGCGACTTTGGGCTTGAATGGAAATTTGAAACTCCTGTCCCTCTGGTGCTGGGGGGGCACCAATAATCCCGGCTCCCACTTGGACATTTTGATCGGAGAGGGCACGCACCACATCCTGAGCCGTCAGACCGCGACTGGCTAAGCGATTGGGATCAAGCCAAATCCGCATGGCATAGGTGCGTTGACCAAAGACCTGAACCTGCCCTACCCCCTTCAGACGTTGCAGGGGTTGCACCACGTAGAGGGTCGCGTAGTTACTAATGAATGTGGCGTCGTAGTTGTATCCCTCCTCTGGGTATAGGGCTAAGGCCAAAACAATCTGATTTGTGGATTTCCTGACATTTACCCCAGTGTTGATGACCTCTGGTGGCAGTTGGGAGGTGACTGATGCCACTAAGTTATTGACATCAACAGCAGCAATATTTTCGTCATAGCCCTCAGTGAAGGTGATCGTGATATTGCTGTTGCCAAAGCTGTTACTGCTGGAGTCAATGTAATCCATCCCCTCCACGCCATTAATTTGCGTTTCTAAGATCGTGGTGACATTCGTTTCAACGGTTTCAGCGTTGGCACCTGCATAGTTAGCAGACACCTGAATTGTTGGCGGTGTAACGTTAGGGTAATACTCAATGGGCAGCGTTGGCAGCGCGATCGTCCCCACCAGAATAATCAGCAGAGAACAAACCGTGGCAAAAACCGGGCGCTTAATAAAAAAATCGCTAATCATGCTCTTTTAAGACTCAGGAGTAATGGGCACACCATCGCGCAGGCGCTGAATTCCCGAGACAACAATTTGCTCTCCCGGTTTGAGGCCTTCAAAAACTTGATATCTATTTCCTTGGATTGCCCCTACTTGAATGGGCTTTTGTTTGGCAATCATTTTGCCCTCGGCGTCTTTTTCGGCAACAAAGACAAAGTTTTGGCCGGCAAGATTGGAGACAGCCGTGGTCGGCACCAAAATCCCCGGTTGCTGATCGAGAATAATGCGGGCTTGAATTTGTTGATCGGCACGGAGATTATTCCGCGTATTGTCGTAGAGCGCTTTCACTAAAATGGTTTGGGTATTGTTTGTGGTATTGGGGGCAATGAAAAAGACGGAACTCGTACCGACGACATTGCCATTCATGTCTATTAATTCCACCGGCGTCCCCATCCGAATGCGGGGGATTTGCTCAATGGGCACTTGGATATAGACTTCTAGGGGTTGATTTGAGGTCAGGGTGAGGAGGTCGGTTTGGGGCGTTACAAAATCGCCCACTTTGGGGGGAATATTGCCGACAACACCACTAAAGGGAGCACGCACCTGAAACCAATTCAGGACAACGGCCTGCTGCTGGGCATTGGCTTGGGCAGCCAAGAGGACTTTTTCTAACTGGGCAATGGTAGCCTGTTGGGCACGAATATCCGCCTCGGTTTGTTGGAGTGCTGCTTGGGCAGTGCGAAAGCTGGTGATGAAGGATTGCGCTTGTTCTTTGGAAACAGCCCCTTCTTCAAAGAGTGCTGTATAGCGTTCCGCTTGAATCCGATTGAACTCTACGGTGGCCAGATTGGAGCGGCGCTGGGCTTCAAGGGCGCGGAGGATCGAGCGGGCATTCTCTACATTGGCTTGGGCGGATTGAATCGCAGCTAAGTTGCTGGCCACAACGGCTTGCTGTTCTGAGGGGTCAATGAGAAGGAGGGGCTGACCTTGAGTGACAAACTGGCCGTTTTGAACATTGATTTGCGCAATTCGACCGGAAACTTGGGGTTGTAGCGTGATCGACTCACGGGATTGCAAAGAGGCATTGTAAACAGCGGTTTGCGAAAGGGTTTCCGTTTGAACCGCCGCAAGTTTCACCCGTGCCGCTGGTGGGGGAGCCGTTGCCTTTGGTTGGCCACAGGCGGTAGCGAGGAAGCAAAGACTGCCTAGGAGAGCTGACGTGAACAGTTGCCGTTGCACCATACCTCAGACCTTAAATGTCACCCAGAGTGGGCAATAAATATCCTCAGTCTAGCCTAGGGGCGCCTATGGCGAGTGCTGCTTTGATAATTAGTTTCTGTGTATCTAGGCGAAATAGAGAATAGCTCCTATTGGCACTCCTCCGCTAAGATGTAGAGCAAGGGGCAGGGGGTCATTGCTGGCTCACCTTAGAGGCTAGGACAGTCCTTGCGCCAACCTTTATCAACGACAGTACAGGTACCAGTGGCTCTTACCAAGAAAACACAGCAAGAACAACCCATGATTAATGAGCGCATCCGTTTTCCTCGGGTGCGGGTGGTGGATAGTGATGGTTCCCAATTGGGGATTATGTCGTCCCAAGAGGCGATCGCGATCGCCCGTGAAAAGGAACTTGATCTTGTTCTCGTCAGTGACAAGGCAGATCCACCCGTTTGCAAAATTATTGACTACGGCAAGTTTCGCTTTGAGCAGGAAAAGAAGGCGCGGGAAGCCCGCAAAAAGCAGCACACCTCCGATGTCAAAGAGGTGAAGATGCGCTACAAAATCGAAGAACACGATTACAACGTTTGCATCAACCGCGCCGAGCGTTTCCTTAAGGCTGGAGACAAGGTGAAGGCCACTGTGACCTTCCGAGGGCGGGAAATTCAACACTCCCATTTGGCAGAAGAACTCCTCAACCGCATGGCCAATGACCTGCAAGCGGTGGCCGAAGTGCAGCAGGCACCAAAGCAAGAGGGGCGCAATATGATCATGTTTTTGGCACCGAAGCGGTAATCAATGCTGGGGGGCGTATGTTTGGCTTTCGTCCAGACTCCAAATCTACCCCGCTGGATATTTCAGACCATGAGAAACCCCGTTCGGCACTGCTGCTAGCGATCGCCGCCCTTGTCACGATTCTTCTTTGGCAGATTCCCTTGGGGAACTATCTGCTGTATCCCTTTACAATCTTGGCCACATGGTTCCACGAGATGGGGCATGGCCTGACGGCGATTCTGTTGGGGGGCTACTTTCGCGAATTAGTCATCTATCCCAGTGGTTCAGGATTTGCGCGCTATGGGGGCGAGGTGCTGCTGGGCAATTTGGGACATGGCTTAGTCGCCATTGGCGGACCTCTAGGACCGGCGATCGCTGGCAGTGTCTTTATTTTGTCGAGCCGCTCTCATCGCGCCACAGATATTTGCCTCAAAGCCCTAGGAATAATGATTCTCGCCTCAGTGCTGCTGTGGGTGCGATCGCTCTTTGGCATTGTCTTCATGACGTTGGTGGGGATTGCCATTCTGCTGGTGGCCTATCGCGGCAATCGCTGGCTCAAGGGCATTTCGATTCAATTCCTTGGGGTGCAGGCCTGTATTAGCACATTTCAGCAGGTAGACTACCTCTTTACCTATGCCATGCCGGGGGGGCAGCTTTCCGATACAGGGCTTCTCCAACAGTACCTCTGGCTCCCCTATTGGCTGTGGGGGGCGCTGATTTCTGTGATGACCTTGGGGTTGCTGCTGTGGAGTCTCAAGGTGGCCTATACCCGGTCTAAGTAATGCCCCAGCGGTGTCGCCAACGACTGGTGGATTCACGGTTAGCGGTTTGTTGCTCCGCTTGGCGGCGCGATCGAATCATCTCCGCACTATCCCGCAGGTGCGGATCGCGGTAGGGAATACCCGCGCGGGTTTGCAAATGTTCCTGCTCCATCAGCGACAGGGGAATAAGCTGATCGGCTTGCCAGCGAGCCACGGTTCCCTGTGCCCATTCATGGCTGTGCTGGGGGGCAACAATCGGCAGCGTCCCAAGGTGTAAACCCGCCGCCTGCAAAGCGGCACGAACGGCAGCAGCACGACAATAGGTGGCCAAATGCCCCGCAGGCGCCAAACACTGAGCCACTAGACGCAAAAATTCTACCGTCCAGAGTTGCGGACAGCGCTGCGGTGAAAAGGGATCAAGAAAAATCGCATCTGCTTGGAATCCTCGGCGAACAAGGTCTTGAATGGTTTGGCGGGCATCACCAATTAAAAGCCGTGCCTCACAGGAGGGGGTGGTCACCTGCTGTTGCTGAGCGAGTCCCTCAAGAATCCCTTGAACCGATGCTGGCCAAGGGGGCATGACCGCTAAAGCTGCTTGGGGAACGCCCAGATCCAGTTCTAGACCGATGACGGTGACCTGACAGGTGGGATTGTGCTGCCAAATAACCTCTAACGCAGCGGCTGTGTTGTAGCCCAAACCATAGCAGATGTCCAAAAGGCGCAGATGAGAAGCTTGGGCTTTGCGGGGCAGATCGGTGGCGATCGCGAACTTTTCAAAGGCTTCCTGACGCGCTCCCCCAAGACTATGGAACGTTTCGCCAAACTCTGGAGAATAAAACGTAAAAGAGCCGTCTGCTGTGGGTTGGGGTTGCCACATTGAGTGCAAGGCAGCAGCTAAGTTTTGGGAATAGGCCATCACTGGGTTTGCGTGGGGGGCTCTGGTTGGGGGGCAGGTGGTCGGTTCATGGTCACAACGCCAATTCCCGTGATCAAAAGGACAATGACGATGCCGCCAACAATCAGTAACCAAGGGGGAGAGGATTTAGGGGCGGGTGCTGACTCTGGGGTAGCATTGGCTGGCAGCGATGGGGGCGTGGCATTAAATTCCGTTTCTTCTTCTGCACCTTCCTCAGCTTGGGTAATCGTTGAGGTCATGGGCACGGCCTTAATGCTGTGATAGTTGACGCTCTTCAAATACTTAATAAACTCCGCCTCGCCCATGGACACAGTGGCATAGTGCGCCTTAACGGATCCGCCAAAGTTAATTTCATCTCCATCTTTTAGCTCATGGCTTTGCACCCGCTGGCCATTCACTAGGATACCGTTGGCACTGGGCTTACCATCGGCATTCCCATCCACGACGCGATAGCGATAGCCATTTGGTGAGGGAATCCGCAGCAGCAGGGCGTGTTGCCGTGAAACCGTATGACCATGAATCACGATCGCATTGGTGACATCGCGGCCAATGGAGTAGGTTGCCGCATCTAAAGGGATCGTGCGCTTACCCGTTTCATCCTCAATGTTGAGTAGATGGTGCTCACGGTTACCACTCATGGGAACAACTTAGATTAATTGACGATTGCTAATCAATATCTTAGCCTGAGGGCTAGAATTCCCAAAGATACTACAAAAGCTAAGGGCAACAATCATCCCCTCTCAACATCAGGAACTAGAACCTAAACGTGGAGCGCAAAACTCCGACCCCTATTATTTAGATAGAACATTTATCGTTCTAAATAATCAGACTAGCACTCTGTGTCATAATGCCAAAATCAATTTATTCGCAATTTATTCGATCTGTTCGATAATGTAGAGCGATAGGTGAGGCCGATTTTCACCTACGCGGTTTCCTGAGCCACCAAAGGAAAGAGGCGCACAGGGGCTAGGGCTTGCAGTTGTTGACCGAGGCGAAAGGCTTGGGGTTCGTAAAGTGCGAGGGTCAGTGTCGCAGGCAGTTGCTGGATAAAGGTGCGCGATCGCAGCAGGGGCAGACCCGTAATCTTGGTGATCAGATTGCCAATTTCTAGGGCAGCTTCCGCGTTGCGCGGTTGACCGACCCAAAGCCGCCAGAGACGGCGGGGCGCCATTTTGCCCTGTTCAATGCGCCGTAGGCCATCAATGGTTGCTAAAACAATCAGGCGATCGCCCACCGTGAGTTGCAGCGTATCACTGGGCAAAAACTGATGACTGATCTCACCGCCGAGAAACTGCTCATGGCGATTGTAGAAAATGGGGATGACTGCATAACCATAGGCCACCTCGCCAATCAACTTGCCCTCAAGGGTGTCGCCGGCAGTAACGGTGTAATCGGCAATCAGTACCGTCTGCTGATCAATTTGAAACAGACCCAACATTGTTTCGCCAAAGGCGGCACCGGCAAAGGCCTCAGCAGCAAGGGCATAGGCACAGAGGGGGCGGGCACGGGGTAGGAGATCCCGCAGATCATTAGTAAGGCTGGGATCATAGATGCCAATGACCAACCCAATGGGGGATTCCCGCTGCTCCGTGGCTTGGCGGGCAATTAGGGCTGCCTCTAGATTCAACATTTCATCAGCAGTGGTGAGAACCACACTTTTGGCGGTCTCCAAATGGGCTTGGGGGAGCTTTTCTGGAATGTTGCCAAGGAGCATGGGCAGGTCTTCAAAAAGCTGAGTTTGCTCTGGGTTGTCCACCAGTAGCACGAGGGGTTGACGGAAGGCACGTAGGATTTGCACCACCTGTTGACCAATGCGATCTAAGCCAACAACAATCACGTGATCCGCCGTGGGCAGGGGGGGACGTTTCTTGAGAAAGTCAAACCGCGCTTGCAGCAGCTTTTCCGCCAAAAGTCCCAAGACACCGACAATAAAGAGGAGACTAACGATCGCCACCAAAATACAGACCACCAGCAGCCAAGGGGGAATCGGATCGTTTTCTAGCCCGCCAAAGACATCGCCAAAGCCCCCCAAAAGGAGAATAAAGCCGGCAGCAAAGGCCTTTTGCCATGTGAGTTCGGGGACGTTGTAGCGCAGCAGGATCGCGGTCACAAGCCACAGACCACTGCCCATCCAAAGGCCATTGAAGATCAACTCACGAGAGCGATCGCCATGGATCCACTGCCAGAATTGTTCTACCTGCTCAGGCAGTTGGCGCACCTGCTGAATGAGGCGCTGGATGGGATTGGGGTCAGGGATGGGCAAGGATTTCACCACTTCTACCCGTTCAATCCAAATCGGGCGATCGCCCACCTCAAAGAGTAAATCCGGTGGCCAATGGTTAAAAAGGCGGTGGGGACGAGTCGGCTGGAAGATTGAGGATTGGGAATGGCAGGCGCGAATACTAATCAGGCGTTGGTGACGGCGCTGCCAGCGGTGGGCAGGCGTACCCACGAGGGGACTCTCAGCGGTAATCGTTTGTTGCAACACCCGAAACTGCTGACCCTCAATCGTAAACGCAGCAAGGATATTTTCCTCAAGGGCTGCAAGGGCGAAGGCAGGAGCTGGTAGTTCCGTGGGATTGAGCGCCACAAAGCTCCCCAGTTTTTTCTCTAGAAGGGCGTTGAGATTATCGCGACTAGAGCGCACCACAAGATGGACATCGGGATTTAAGCGCCGAGCCACAATCGCCGTGGCAATATTGGTGGCCTCATCACTCGTAACTGCTAATAAGGTACGACAGCGATCAATCCCAGCCGCTTTCAGAACCGCCTCTTGCCGGCAATCACCGATGATCACAGGTTCACTGAGCAACTCCGTCAACTGCGGAATTTCCCACTCAATGTTGGCGTGGCGTTCAATGGCACGAATCTCTAGGGTCAAATGCTCACCTGCAAAGCGGCGCAGACTTTGGATACAAAATTGCCCCAAACTGCCAAGGCCGCAGATAATAAAGCGATCGCCCGCAGTCGTTTCGCCTATTTGAGTGGCCTGCGGTGTGGCTGAGGCAACAGACCAGGATGTCCACCAGTAGGGAAACGGTTGACGAGGCTCAGCAGCAAAAATAAGAACACTACCCCGTTGCCACTGCTGCCAAAGGGTCTTGCCCCACCTAGATAGGCGATCTAAATCTCTTGGCTCTAAAGTTGTCGATTCAACCCAGATGCTGAGGTGGCGATCGCCGATATCAATGAACCAAGTGGCCTTGCTGCCCAACAGTTGGCGCAGTTGGCGGTCAATGACATCCTCAAGGCTGGCCATAGCCTCCTAGCCAAAATGGGACAGCAACTCCTGTGGATCCAACTGACGACCAATCACCACCACACGAGTTTGGCGTGACTCTGCCGCTTGCCACGGGCGATCGTAAAACAAGTCTAACCGTTGACCCACCCCTTGCACCACCAGACGCATCGGCTTGCCCTCAATGGCCGCAAAGCCCTTAATGCGGTAAATGTCAGGTACTTGCAGCAAGCGCTCGAAGGATTGCCGCAGGCGCTGAAGATCGCAACTGCCCATCTCTAAACAAATGGCTTGAATCTCTGCATCGTGCTCATGCTCCTCCTCAAAGTCATGATGGCTGGGTCGCTGCCCCAAATTCTCCTCCACCGCTGCATTAAATCCCAGCAGCAGATCCGCCGGCACCTGTCCTTGGTGAGCCGCCAGCAGCTTAATCCGTGGGGGCAATTGAGTGCGCAGTTCAGCGATGAGCAGCTCTGCCTGATCGGGAGTCAGTTGATCCGCCTTGCTGAGGATGACCAAGTCGGCACAGGCCAGTTGATCATTAAAGAGTTCCTCAAGGGGGGTGTCCTCATGCTGCAAGTTGGGATCTCCATCTTTCTGAGCAAAGAGCGCCTCCAGATCAGCACTCACTTGACCAGCTGCTAAGGCAACGCCATCCACCACTGTCACCACCCCATCAACGGTTGCCGCATGGCGCACCTCCGGCCAACGAAAAGCCATCACGAGCGGCTTGGGTAAGGCGAGTCCAGAGGTTTCAATGACAATGTGATCAATCTCCTGCCGCCGTGCCAAGAGGGTCTGCATCGTTGGCAAAAATTCCTCCTGCACTGTGCAACACAGACAGCCGTTGGTGAGTTCCCAAATGCCCGCTGTGCGATCGCAACAGGACTGCAACAACTCGCCATCAATACCGACATCGCCAAACTCATTCACAATCACAGCAATGCGCCTGCCCGCTGCCTTCTGAAGCAACTGCCGAATCAGGGTCGTCTTACCACTACCAAGAAAGCCGGTAATAATCGTGACTGGGATTTTTGCACTCATTAAAATGCCTCAATGTTGGGAAAGTCTTTGAGTTGATGAGCCGCTTCCCCACAGGTTCGCGGTGTCGGAAACACTTTTTCAGGGTTGGCCAGACGTTTGGGATCAAAGGCGCAGCGCACCTGCTGCATCGTTTCTAAATCTGCTGGGCTAAACATCTCACCCATGAAACAGGCCTTATCACTACCAATGCCATGTTCCCCAGAAATACTGCCCCCCAAGCGCACACAGAGCTTGAGAATTTCCCCCCCCAAGGCCTCCACCTCCGCAAGCGCGCCCGGTACTGCCTGATCGTAGAGAATCAAGGGATGCAGATTGCCATCCCCAGCATGGAAGACATTGGCAATGCGATAGCCACTGCGCTGACTCAGTTGTTCAATTTCCCTGAGGACGGTGGCCAGTTGACTGCGGGGAATCACCCCATCTTGGACAAAATAATTGGGACTGAGACGACCAGCAGCCGCAAAAGCCGCTTTGCGCCCTTTCCAAAGGCGGAGGCGATCTTCAGCTTCTGTAGCAACGGTTACATGGCGTGCCCCCTGTTCATAGCAAATACGTGTGACTCGCTCCTGCAAAATCGGTACTTCTGACTCCAAGCCATCGACTTCCACCAGCAAGACCGCGCCGGCATCGCGGGGGTAGCAATTGGTGGCCACCACGTCCTCAACGGCATTGATACTCAGGTTGTCCATAATTTCCATGCCAGCGGGAATGATACCGGCACGGATAATGGCGGAAACTGTTTCCCCGGCCGCTTCAATGGTGGTGAAGTCCGCCAATAGCACAGCGATTGCCTCCGCCTGTTTGAGAATGCGCAGCCGAATTTCCGTGGCAATCCCGAGAGTGCCCTCAGACCCGACAAAAACCCCCATAAGATCATAGCCGGGCATTTCTGGCGCCGCACCCCCCAGTTCAACAATCTCACCATTGGGCAACACCACCGTCAGTCCCAGCACATGATTCGTGGTCACGCCATACTTCAGGCAATGGACACCGCCGGAGTTCTCGGCGACATTGCCGCCAATGGAGCAAATAATTTGACTGGAGGGATCGGGGGCATAGTAAAACCCCTGATCGGCTACCGCTTGAGTGACCCACGCATTAATCACCCCCGGCTGCACCACCACCTGCTGATTGGCCAGATCAATGTCTAAAATCTGGTTCATGCGAGAAGTGACGATGAGAATCCCCTCGGTGTGGGGTAAGGCTCCCCCCGATAGCCCCGTCCCTGAGCCACGGGCAACAAAGGGAATCCGATAGCGATCGCACACCTTGAGGATGGCAGAGACTTGGGCAGTGGTTTGCGGTAGCACGACCAGTTTGGGTCGTTGCCGATACATGGATAGCCCATCGCACTCATACACAAGGGCTTCTGCTGCATCACTGATGACGCTCCCCTTGCCGACAATGGCTGTTAGCTCCTCTGTGACCCGCTGCCAAGGGGTAATTTGCTGTAGTGTGGACATCCCCAGTGCTCTGAAACTGCCTTCTTTTATCCTAAATTGGCTCTCCTTTGGAAAAATGGGGGCAGGGGGGATTTGACATTTCTTTACTGAATAGTTATAAAATTATATTTAGGATCACTAAGCTGAAGTAGTAACCGTTTTAAGTCTAGCTTTCAGGCTGAATGAGTCCCCTCACGCTTTACCCCATAAAGGAGTCCGCTATGCTATTTCGCCAACTCTTTGACTACGACACTTGGACCTATTCTTACCTGATTGCCGATGAAGCCACGGGTGAGGCCGCCTTGGTGGATAGCGTCCTTGAACAGGTGGATCGGGATGTGCAGTTAATTGAGCAATTGGGGTTGAAACTGCGCTACTGCCTCGAAACCCATGTCCACGCCGACCACATTACCGGGGCGGGCAAAGTCCGCGAACGCACAGGCTGCAAAACCCTTGTGCCCGAAAATGCCCATGTGGACTGCGCCGATGGCTATATTAAAGACGGTGAAGTGATTCACGTCGGTAGCATTCCGATTCAGGCGATCGCCACCTTGGGGCACACCGATAGCCACATGGCCTTCCTCGTGAATGGCACCCACCTATTGACAGGGGATTCCCTCTTTATCCGTGGCTGTGGCCGCACTGATTTCCAAAGTGGCGATGCAGGCGCAATGTACGATGCGGTAACACAGCGGCTCTTTACACTACCGGATACCACATTGGTCTATCCCGGCCATGACTATCGCGGTCACACCGTTTCCACCATTGGTGAAGAAAAACGCTTTAATCCCCGCTTTGTCGGTCGCGATCGCCAGCAGTTCATTGAGTTCATGGCCAACCTGAACCTGCCGGATCCTAAGAAAATTATGGAAGCGGTGCCCGCTAACCAACAGTGTGGCATGGTTGCCGCTGCCGTCTAGTCCTTTGACCCCTGATCGCCCCTGTCTAGCCAACCCTGAGTAACCACTGGAGAACCAACGACCATGACCACAACAACGACTGAGTCCCCCCTCATTTCTGCAGCTGAACTGCACGATGCCCTGCAACGCCAGCAGGTACTGCTCATTGATGTGCGGGAGCCAAGCGAATACAACAATGCCCACATTCCGGGAGCGCTGCTCTGTCCTTTGGCCAATGTGAAGGAACTTGAACCCCCCTGTAATTCTGACACCCCGGTGGTGCTCTACTGTGAATCTGGCCGGCGATCGCGCATGGCCTGCGAAATCCTTGCCCAGCGGGGGTTCGCAAACCTGAAAAACCTTGAAGGGGGCATTCAACGCTGGAAACAGGGGGGCTATCCGATCACGGGTGCAGTTGGTGCCCCCATTAGTCTGATGCGGCAGGTGCAAATTGTTGCCGGCAGTCTGATTCTCAGCGGGGTGATTCTCGGCTTTGCCGTTCATCCGGGGTTCTTCTTCCTAGCAGGTTTTGTCGGTGCTGGCTTGGTCTTTGCCGGTGTCACAGGAGTCTGTACCCTAGCGCGGCTGTTGGCGCTGCTGCCCTTCAATCGCCCACAGGTGAAATAACAGCCCTTTTCTGAAGCATGAAAAACAGAGAGATGAGATCCTCTCCTACGCTAGCTTGCAAAGTGGTGAGCGTGATAAATCTTAGTGAAAAGGGCTGTAACCCATGCTGAGCTACTGGATAGGGCATGGTCTGGCGATCGCCATCGGCTTGAGTCTGGGTCTATTGGGGGGCGGTGGTTCTGTCCTTGCCCTGCCAGTGCTGGTCTATGTCATGGGCATTGAAACCAAGGTCGCGATCCCGATGACGCTTGTGATTGTCGGCAGCGTCAGTTTACTGGCAGTGATTCCCCAGTGGCGGCGCGGCTACGTTAATTTGCGTCTAGCACTGATTTTTGGTTCCGCAACCATGATGGGTGCCTATCTCGGGGCGCGACTGGCAGCCTTGCCTTGGATTACCGATACGGTGCAACTCTTACTCTTTGCCGTTGCCATGATGGTGGCGGCTATTTTAATGATTCGGCGGCAACAGCGTCCCCCTGCCCCTGAACTCACCCCGCCGGAAAGTTCCCTTGAAAGCCAGCTTTATGCCCCCCCAGTCTGTAAGTACTGTTGGCTGTGGCTACCCACCGAAGGCATTGGTGTGGGTATTCTGACGGGGTTGGTGGGAGTGGGTGGGGGATTTGCCATTGTGCCTGCCCTTGTTTTATTGGGCAAAATTCCAATGCGGCAGGCGATCGGCACCTCCCTGTTGATTATTGCCGCCAATTCCGTGGCTGCGGTTTGGGGCTATCTGGGCACAGTGAGTTTGGATCCACGCTTGACCCTGACCCTCACCTTAGCCTCTGCGGGTGGTTCTGTTATCGGTAGCTATCTCAGTCACCGCATTTCTGCCAAGCGACTTCAGCAGGGCTTTGGTTACTTCTTAATTGGCATTGCGGCCTTTGTGATCCTGAAAACCCTACTGGCACCTCCCCAGCGCAGCAAAAGTTCCTCCCTACCGCCGAGGCACTACCTTACTGCATCGGTTCCCGCAAGACCAAGCCGCACCTAAGACTCTGTTTCAGGAGTCTCTGCAGCACTCTGCTGTTGCCCAATTTGATTGAGTAGCGAAAGAACGCGACTGCCCCGTTCCAGCGATCGATCCTCAATAAAGACGACCTCCGGTGTCCGCCGCAGGCGAATGCGTTGCCCCAATTCCCGTCGCACAAAGCCTGAAGCCGCCTTCAATCCAGCCATCGTTGAGCGGCGTACCTCGTCGGTGCTGTAGATACTGACGAAGATCTTGGCGTGCTGCAAATCACCGGAAACTTCCACATCGGTGACACTGACCATGCCCGCCCCCACGCGCTCATCGCGGATTTCATACATTAACAACTGGCTTACTTCCCGTTTGATTAATTCTGCTACCCGTGCCACCCGTCGTTCGGTCGCCATGGCGGGCCTCCTTTTCTCGGTTGTTGGCAAAGACTATCCTGCAACTCTCCTATCTTATCAAGACAGCTATCGCTCTGTTTCTGGTTGGCGGGCGATCGCTCAAGACTTTTATGGCAGCAACCGCTGGCAGTAGTGTTACAAAAGTTAACATTTCTTGCTGACGTTCTCTGCAAGTTGAGGACTGAATTTCCTGCTCTCTTGCTAGATTGCGACCCCTGCTCAAAAATGAGAAAGCTGAGAAACTAGGCAACAATCACCTTGATATTTCGTAAGAATTCCGCTATCACGTTAATATAGTTCTCCCGCAGCAAATGCTGATGGGAAGCTTAACCTACCCTTGGTGAACGCCAACAGCAACTAGGTAAAACCACCTACTAGCTCAAGCGTTAGCGAGGGATGGGTTTCTTATTTATGAAGCCAAATTAACAGGATGCTGGAGCGATCGCTCCTAAGTTTTAGAGAGCCGATCACGCCCTACCAGCAACTGTAAGGTTCTAAATCTGGCATCTATATCTGCAAGAGGATTTAATTCCATGACGATCGCAATTGGACGAGCGCCAGCAGAACGGGGATGGTTTGACATCCTCGACGACTGGCTCAAGCGTGACAGATTTGTCTTTGTCGGCTGGTCAGGCATCCTGCTGTTTCCCTGCGCCTACCTTGCCCTCGGGGGCTGGCTGACCGGTACCACCTTTGTGACCTCTTGGTACACCCACGGCCTCGCCTCCAGCTACCTCGAAGGCTGCAACTTCCTCACCGTTGCCGTTTCCACCCCCGCCAACAGCATGGGGCACTCCCTTCTTCTCCTTTGGGGTCCCGAAGCCCAAGGGGACTTCACCCGCTGGTGCCAACTCGGTGGTCTGTGGACCTTTATCGCCCTCCACGGCGCCTTTGGCCTCATTGGCTTCATGCTGCGGCAATTTGAAATTGCTCGCTTGGTGGGCATCCGTCCCTACAACGCCATTGCCTTCAGTGCCCCCATTGCCGTCTTTGTCAGCGTCTTTTTGATCTACCCCTTGGGGCAATCCAGTTGGTTCTTTGCCCCCAGCTTTGGGGTGGCTGCCATCTTCCGCTTCCTGCTGTTCTTCCAAGGGTTCCACAACTGGACTTTGAACCCCTTCCACATGATGGGGGTGGCCGGTGTGCTCGGCGGTGCCCTGTTGTGTGCCATCCACGGTGCCACAGTGGAGAACACCCTCTTCCAAGATGGCGAAGGCGCCAGCACTTTCCGTGCCTTTAGCCCCACCCAATCGGAAGAGACCTACTCGATGGTGACGGCGAACCGGTTCTGGAGCCAAATTTTTGGGATTGCCTTCTCGAACAAGCGCTGGTTGCACTTTTTCATGTTGTTTGTGCCCGTAACGGGGCTGTGGATGAGTGCGATTGGCGTGGTGGGTCTGGCGTTGAACCTGCGGTCTTACGACTTTATTTCCCAGGAGATTCGGGCCGCGGAAGACCCTGAGTTTGAGACGTTCTACACGAAGAACCTGCTCTTGAACGAGGGCATCCGCGCTTGGATGGCGCCCCAAGACCAACCCCATGAAAACTTTGTCTTCCCAGAAGAGGTACTCCCCCGTGGTAACGCTCTCTAGTAACTCGATTTTTGCCACCAATCGCGACCAAGAATCCTCCGGTTTCGCGTGGTGGGCCGGTAATGCTCGTCTGATTAATCTCTCCGGCAAACTCTTGGGTGCTCACGTCGCCCACGCTGGCCTGATCGTTTTCTGGGCCGGTGCCATGACCCTGTTCGAGTTGGCTCACTTCATTCCTGAGAAGCCAATGTACGAGCAAGGGCTGATCCTCATTCCCCACATTGCCACCCTTGGTTGGGGCGTTGGCCCTGGGGGTGAAGTCGTGGACACCTTCCCCTTCTTTGTGGTCGGGGTGGTGCACCTGATTTCCTCTGCTGTTCTCGGCTTTGGTGGGGTTTACCATGCCATTCGTGGCCCTGAAACCCTTGAGGAATACTCCTCCTTCTTTGGCTACGACTGGAAAGATAAAAACAAAATGACGACGATCCTCGGTTTCCACCTGATCGTCCTCGGTATTGGTGCCCTGCTGTTGGTGGCCAAAGCCATGTTCTTTGGTGGCCTCTATGACACTTGGGCACCCGGCGGTGGCGATGTCCGCGTCATTACCAACCCCACCCTTGACCCCACGGTGATCTTTGGCTACCTGCTGAAGTCTCCCTTTGGCGGTGAGGGCTGGATCGTCAGCGTCAACAATCTTGAGGACGTTGTCGGTGGTCACATTTGGATCGGTTTGATCTGCATTGCTGGTGGTATCTGGCACATTCTGACGACGCCCTTTGGTTGGGCACGCCGTGCCTTTATCTGGTCTGGGGAAGCCTATCTGTCCTATAGCTTGGGCGCCCTGTCCATGATGGGCTTCATTGCCACCTGCTTTGTCTGGTTCAACAACACGGTCTATCCCAGTGAATTCTATGGTCCTACGGGTCCAGAGGCCTCTCAGGCTCAGGCAATGACCTTCTTGATCCGTGACCAAAAATTGGGTGCGAACGTCGGTTCGGCTCAAGGCCCCACCGGTCTTGGTAAATACCTGATGCGCTCTCCCACGGGTGAAATCATCTTCGGTGGTGAAACAATGCGCTTCTGGGATTTCCGTGGTCCTTGGTTGGAGCCGTTGCGCGGTCCCAATGGTCTTGACCTCAACAAGATCAAAAATGACATTCAGCCTTGGCAAGAGCGTCGTGCCGCTGAGTACATGACCCATGCACCTCTGGGTTCTTTGAACTCCGTGGGTGGTGTGGCCACGGAAATCAACTCGGTGAACTTCGTGTCACCCCGCTCTTGGCTGGCTACGTCCCACTTTGTCTTGGCCTTCTTCTTCCTAGTGGGTCACCTGTGGCATGCGGGTCGTGCCCGTGCCGCGGCGGCTGGTTTCGAGAAGGGGATTGACCGTGAGTCTGAACCCGTACTCTCGATGCCGAGCCTTGATTAGAGTCACTGACTTCATCTAACTAAACTCAATCCTTCTTGGCTCCCATCTACGGATGGGGGTCTTTTTTTTAGCAGGACTCAATTGCCGAGTATTTTTAACAGTTGCTCAGCAATGCGATCGCTCGCTCCGGGGTCGCCCATGCGTTCTTTGCCATTGGCGGCAATTCGCGCAAGTAAAGTCGCATCTTCCCAAATCTGCCAAAGGGTCGGGATGGCTCCTTGAGGATCATCGAGTAGGAAAATCGAGTCTCCGAGAAGGCGTTTTTGGCGACTAGCAAACTCACGGGTAAACTGGGGGCCTGCACCCGCAAAGGTGATCACGGGTTTCCCTAAGCCCACACACTGCTCTGTGGCTGTGCCGGCGAGGGCAATGCCCCCTTCGGCCCAATGCAGAAATTCACGAAAGTGATGTGAACTTAAAATCAGTTGTTGCTGACCCAACTGCCATGCGCTGGTCTGGGGTAATGCACTGGCGATGGGTTGCCAACCCTCAAGGCTTTGCTCAAGCATCCGTAAATCAAGGCTGGGACTGACAGCGGCAAGACAGGTCAGCGGCTGATCGGCATAGGGCGCCAGTACCCGTAGGATCTGCTGCCAATTGCGGTAGGCCTCAGGGGCACGAGACCCCGGCAGTAGCACAATGGTTCTAGTCGTAAAAGGCGATCGCTCAGGGGGTGGCATCACTAAGTCCATCATGGGATTGCCACAGTAGTGAACCGTGTAACCGAATTGCCGCAACCCTTTAGCGGTTAACTCATCACGGACAAAAATGCCTCGACAGCGGGGCGATCGCCACAACCATCGTTCCCAAGGCAGGTAGTCACTCCCCGCCCAGCCCATGCCCCAACGATAGGGACGCCCCGTCGGGTCATATAGGTAATAGTCAGACTTAGCAGTGCCGATAAAACTATAGGTTCCCCCTGTGCCATAGGCCAGCAGTAGAGGCACAATATCCCCCACCGCTAAGAGATGCCCTACTGAGAATCGCTGCCAACGCTGAATAGCACGAACCTGCGCCCCCAACAGTCCCAGCAGCCCTGCTCTAAGATCCCGCCATAGCTGTTGCAGATCCATGTAGATAAAGCCCCCAGAGGGGAGTATTTTTCCGGGTTGCAATACAGGAATTCCCAGCCGCGTATAGGCAGACCCTAAGCCCACCAAGGGCAACGCCATTAGGTCTAAGTGTGGGCACCGCTGCCGCAAGGCCTGCAAAATCGAGCTGGCGATCGCGTCCTCACCGTGGCCATTACTCAGGCAAAGGAGTCGCTTCATGCCTGCATCAACTCAAGGGCTGTAGTAAATCGTGACCAATCATCCGCCTGATCAATGGCCTGCCAAATGTGTTCAATCTGCGGACGAGTCAGGATAACAAGGGGATTGGCAGCCGCTAGGGTTTGGGGAAGTGCGGCTTGTTGTAACGGCGTGGCTTGCTGAAGTAGCTCAAAATAGGTTCTTTTCCAAGCCTCTAGCAATTTCTGATCTGCTGGCGTGAGGGTTGAGCTGTTACGAAAGATATGACTGGGATCTACAGCCCACTCAGGGGAGAATTCTTGCCGCAGGCTGACAAAGAATTGGGGATAACTGATGGTGCTGCGGCTGAGAAAAGCTTGGGTCTCTGCCACTAAGGGACGGCCAATTTCTAGAGGAAGATCTGCCCAACCGAGGCGCTTGAGCATGAGTTTCAAGTAGGTGGTTTGGCAGCGATCGCCAAAGGTCTTTAGGGCAGCTTGCATTTCCTCAAGGGGCATTACTGAAGACAGAGGGATTTGCAGCTTCTCCAAATTCCAAGCACAAATTGCTGGTTGATTGCCGTAGGCGTAGCGGCCATAGTAGTCAAAGTAGGCGGCTGTAAACCCCAAATCATAGTGCTCCAAAAAGACATAGGGACCATAGTCGAAGCTCTCGCCCGTAATGGCCATATTATCGGTGTTCAAAACACCGTGGCAAAACCCCGCCACCAACCACTGCGCCGCCAGATCCGCTGTGCGTGCCACTAGCTCACGATAAAAGGCACAATCCCGTTCCTTGGGGTTTGGGATCTCTAGCAAGTGGGGGTAGTAGTAGTCAATGACGTGGTCGAGCAACCGTCGAATCAAGTCCGGTCGCCGCAGATAGTGGAGCCGCTCAAAGGTACCAAAGCGAATATGGGAACGGCCAAGGCGCACTAAGACACTCGATCGCGTCGGCGATGGCTCATCCCCTCGCCAGAGGGATTCTCCCGTTTCCACCAAGCTGAGACTGCGAAAGGTGCTCACCCCCAAGCGATGCAGCAGTTCACTGGCCAAAACCTCACGGACACCGCCTTTGAGTGTCAGGCGACCATCTCCCCCCCGCGAATAGGGTGTGGTGCCGGATCCTTTCGTGCCAAGGTCATACAGTTGACCATCCACACCGCGAAACTGGCCATAGAGAAACCCTCGGCCATCCCCCAAGCGAGCATTGTATTCCCCAAATTGGTAGCCGTGGTAACGCATTGCTAAAAAAGGTTCACGCCCCTGAAACTGGCCAAAGGCCGCAATAAAGTCAGCATCAGTTACCTTGGCGGGATTCAGACCCATCAGGGGTAAGAGGGCATCATTGCGAAAACGCAGAATATGCTGCGGAAAGGTTGCCGCCTGTACCTCGTCCCAGTACTCTTCCCCTAGGGAGAGAAATGCGGGTTCGTACTCAAGGTTTTGAAAGCAATGTCGAGACATTCAGAACATTCAAAGCGGACTCAGCTATTGCGGCGTCTTGGCAGTTTCCCGTTTGGACTTTTTGGGATTGGGGGGATCCACAAGGGTACGCAAGCGCGCTTGAATTTGTTGATGGCGTTCGACCCCCTCAAAGGCAAAGGGGGTGTACCCGCGATCGCGCATCAAACCACGGATATAGCGAATGCGCTCATTGGTCGGTGGGTGGGTAGAAAACCATGGTAACGGTGGCTCCTGATGACGGTATTCCTTCTTGAGGGTGTGCATGAGGTTCAGTAGGCCATCAGCGGCATAGCCTGCCCTCGCCAGAATCCGTGTGCCCAAAATATCCGCCTCTCGCTCCATTTCTCGACTATAGCTAGTCACGAGAATTCCTGTCACATAGCCACCAGCAGGTAATAACCGCGTCAAGTTGGCAGTGGCCGTGCCTTGGGTGACCAAGCGAAAACCGTGGGAGAGCACCGCGTGGGCAATTTCGTGAGCCAGTAAGCCAGCAAGTTCTGCCTCGGTATTGGCTTTGAGAATTGCACCGGAATTGATAAAAATCTTGCCTCCTGGCAGGGCAAAGGCATTGAGATCATTATCTTTTATCACAAAAAACTCATACTCAAACTCATTGCGACCGGCCACTTTGGCGAGGCGTTGCCCCACTTCATTGACATAGGCTTGAACCTCAGGATCCTCAAGGAGCTTGACTTGGCGGCTAATTTGCTGTGCTGCTGAACGGCCTAGGGCAGATTCTCCCTGCATCATCAAGGCCATCATTTGAATTGAGTCCAAGGATAGTAAGGGATTGCCCGTGAGTGCCACACCCACCAGTCCAGTGAGGGCGCCGACAATCATGCCTTCGCGCAGTTGTCCCTGAAGGCGACGACGGAACCGTTGCATTCGCTCTGCGGCTAGTTGCTGAAATTCGGGTGTGGCGGGGTGGTCAGGATTCAGTAGGGCAAAACGTTGGGCGGCAAGGGCCGCTTCTAGCCACTGTTGCTGGCGATCGTAGAGGGTGACGAGGCTACGTTGAATATCGGGTTGATCAGGATAGAGGCTGGCGGCTTTTTCGAGATGGGCATAGGCCTCTTTGAGGGAACCCTGCTGCGCTAGAAACTCAGCAAAGCGCACTTGGCCGGGGATAAACTCTGGGAATTGCTCCACCAACAGCCGCAGGGGCACGGCTTGGGCACTGTAGAGTTGGGAACCCCCTTGAACTTCTCGCCAATAGACTTGGGCAGCGGGGGGCAGTTGACTAATTTCCAGTACGGCAGGGGGGGTGACACGGGGCGGTGGCAAATCTAGGTCAGCCTTGGCCTTTTGGTAATAGGTTTGGGCTGTGACGGTATCTCCCAATTGCCAGTGGCGATCGCCCTCCCGTAGAAGTGCTAAACGCGCCTCCTGTGCGGCTTGCTCTGCTGTCAGTTCCACTGTTGTTGGAGCCTCTGGCGAATTGTCAGTTGTTCTTAGTGCAGGTTCCACAGAGGGGGCTGCTGAATCACCCTTGATCTCAGTGCTCGTGGGTAGGGGGGCAGGGGATTCTACAGGCGGAACGACTTCTGCGGAGGGCTGGGGTGGCAGCGGCAATAGATCGACAGCAGAGCCTTCAGATTGCGGCAGGCGAGCTTGGGCAAAGGGGTCTTCTTTTATGAGAGCAATCAACTCCTCCTCTGCTACACCCGTTTGGGGTAGGGACATCTCTGCTGCTCTAACCGGTTCAAGACCCACCCCTAAAAGAAGGACAATACCCAGCGACCAGTAGCGTAACCCATCTTGCACCATGAAACTGTCCTCAAGCCACCTGATGCTTTATAGTCTAATCACTAGGCATGGGTGAATTGGGTCGTCGTTAGAATTATATCTATTCCAATAAAGAATGAGACGCTATTCGGCACAATAATTGCGAATCACTTCATCAATAGAATTGTTTGATCCTGCATACATCCGCGCTCGCTTCAACGCACTGAAGTCGTGCTCAATCACATTCAAAGGAGTGACCTCCTGCAATTCTTGAAGGCAAGAGGCCTCAAACCTTGAAAGCCCCTAGGGCGAGATGATCGCCTGTTTGAGAAAAGGGCTGTATTATAGAAAAAATTAGCAGTGCAACAAGTCTCATGGCTACGATCAATGATATTTTGGCGGAGTTTCGAGCAGCAGCAGAGTCAAAACGGCACTTGGGCGATCGCTTTGAGCGGTTGATGCAGGCTTACTTTCGCACTGACCCTTACTATCAGGATTTATTTAGCGATGTGTGGCTGTGGTGGGAGTATCCGCAGCGGGGCAATAGTGGCGACATTGGCATTGACTTGGTGGCCAAAGAACGGATCAGTGGCGAGCTTTGGGCGATTCAGTGCAAGTTTTACCATCCTGAGCATACTCTCAGCAAAAGTGATGTGGATTCCTTTTTGGCAGCCTCGGGCAAGGCGGAATTTAGTCATCGGCTCTTGGTCTCTACCATCGATCGCTGGTCAGAGAATCTGAACAAAACTCTTGACAATCAAAAAGTCCCCGTCCATCGCCTCACGGTACACGACCTCGCCAATAGCCCCATTGATTGGGAGCAGTTTTCTAGCGACACCATACCCACAGGTAGCCAGCGGCTCCAAGATGCCAAGGGAAGCTATTCTCTCAAACGCCTTCCCCGCAAGGAATTGCGTCCCCACCAGCAAATAGCCGTTGACAATGTGATCGCAGGATTGCAAACCGCCGATCGCGGCAAGCTGATCATGGCCTGTGGCACGGGCAAAACCTTTACGGCTTTGAAAATTGCTGAGCGGATGGTGGGCAAAGGGGGACGGGTGCTTTTTCTGGTGCCCTCGATTTCGTTGCTGTCTCAGAGTTTGCGGGAGTGGACTGCCGAAGCAGAAATTCCCCTACATCCCATTGCCGTCTGCTCCGATGTGAAGGTGGGGCGGCGCACAGACAGCGAAGACCTCAAAGCCAGTGATCTACCCTTTCCTGCAACCACCGATAGCGAGAAGATTCGCAAGGGGGCAGCAGCAGCAACCAACAAGATGACGGTGATTTTCTCCACCTATCAATCGATTGAGAGCATTACTGCCGCCCAAAAGGCTGGCCTACCCCCCTTTGATTTGATCATCTGCGATGAGGCTCACCGCACCACGGGCGTGATTCTCTCTAGCCAAGAGGAATCGCAATTTACCCGCGTCCACCGTCAAGAGCACGTCCAAGGCAAGAAACGCCTCTATATGACGGCAACACCGCGCCTGTATGGCGATCGCGCCAAGAGCAAGGCATTAGAAGAAAACATCACCCTTTGCTCGATGGATGAGGAAGCCATCTATGGCAAGGAACTGCACCGCTTGGGCTTTGGTGAGGCCGTACGGGCGCACGACGATCGCTTTAATGCCATTGTCAACAAGCTGGCACTCAATCAGCAGCGACCCCCGCAAATTGATGTGATTGGGATTGGGGGTGGCCGTGAAGACAGTGAAGAAATTGACAACGACCTCACACCCGTGCAGTTAGCGTTTCACTGGCCAGAACTGGAGGAGTGGAAAGAAGCCCTCTACGCCAAGGTGGTGCATAAAGTGTGGCGATCGCCAGTATTGGGAGGACTGGGCCAAGGATGTGGCCATCATTGCCGATCACCATCGCACGCGCATGGAGGGCATCATCGCCAAAAATCCCAGCGTTAGGGCCCAATTTGATGCCTTTGTCGCCAGTTTGCAGGAGATCATCAACCCCAGCATTACCGCAGCCGCCACCATAGAGATGCTGTCGCAGCACCTCATTACCAAACCCGTTTTTGATGCCCTCTTTGCCGACTATGCCTTTAGCCAGTACAACCCCGTTTCGGCAGCGATGGAGACGATGATTGCGGTGCTAGAGGGGCAGGCTCTCGACAAGGAAACCGCCAAGTTAGAGGACTTTTATACCAGCGTCAAGTTGCGTGCCAGCGGCATTGACAACCTACAGGGCAAGCAAAAAATTGTCATTGAGTTGTATGAGGGATTCTTTAAGCTGGCCTTTCCGAAAATGGCAGAGCGGTTGGGCATTGTCTATACCCCTGTGGAAATTGTGGACTTCATCATCCGCAGTGCCGATGCAGCGCTCCAGCAGGAATTTGGCCTCAGTCTAGCCTCAGAGAATGTGCATATCCTCGATCCTTTTACGGGGACGGGAACCTTTATTGTGCGGTTGCTCCAGAGTGGCTTGATTCCCCGCGAAGCTGTGCCCACCAAGTACAGCCGCGAACTCCACGCCAACGAAATTCTGCTACTGCCCTACTACATTGCGGCCATCAACATTGAGACCGCCTACGCTAGCCTTACAGGACACTACGCCCCCTTTAACGGCCTTTAACGGCATTGTCCTCACCGATACGTTTCAAATGTATGAACACGAGGGCACCCTCAATGAAGCCTTCTTCCCTGAAAACAATCGCCGCGTTTTAGCGCAGAAACAAGAAAAGATCACCGTGATCATTGGCAATCCGCCCTATTCCGCAGGGCAAAAGAGCGAAAATGATAGTAACAAAAATCTAAAATACCAGAGACTTGATAAAAAGATTGCTGAGACTTATGCAAAATTTTCTAACGCGACTTTAAAAAGAAGTCCTTATGACTCATATATTCGTGCTATTCGCTGGGCAACGGATCGTCTAGGGGAAAAAGGCGTGATTGCCTTTGTGACAAACGGCTCCTTTATTGACAGCAATGCAATGGATGGCTTGCGCAAATGTCTTGCTGATGAGTTTACCAGTGTCTATGTCTTTAATCTGCGGGGACTAAGAGGACAGAAAACTTCTGGTGAGCGAGCTAAGAAAGAGGGGGGACAAATTTTTGGTCAAGGTTGTACAAATACAGTTGCCATTACCCTGTTGATCAAGAATCCTGCCAAAACCAATCATGAAATTTACTATCACGATATTGGCTATTATCTGAGTCGGGAAGAGAAACTAAGCAAGATTGCCACCTTTGGTGACTACACAACCCTACCTTGGCAAGAGGTTACACCCAATGAGCAGTAAGATTGGATCAATGCTCGCAATCCAGAGTTTGAAAACTTTGTTTCTTTTGTCAATACAGACCCTAAAAGCATCAGTACCCGACTTAGAGTTAATTTCCAATAGCCAATGTTTTCCCCTCTATACCTATGAAAAAGTTGAAGCCACGCCACAGGGATCGTTATTTGAGAGCAACACATCAACGGGCTATCGCCAGAAAGAGAATATCAATGATGCCATCCTCAAAGTCTTTCGCGACACCTACGGGGATACCCAAATCGGTAAAGAGGATATTTTCTACTACGTTTATGGCATTTTGCACAGTCCTGACTATCGCCAACGCTACGCCAATGACCTGAAAAAGATGCTGCCGCGCATTCCCTACGTTGAAGATTTTTGGGGCTTTAGCAAGGCAGGCCGAGAGTTGGCTCACTGGCATCTCCACTATGAAACCATTGACCCCTACCCCCTCACTGAGTTGGCAGCCCCCCTGACCACTGATGCCAAAACCTTCTATCGCGTTGAAAAGATGCGCTTTGCCAAAAAAGGGCAGCAGGTGGATAAGACCACGATTATTTACAACCGTTATGTCACCCTAACGGGGATTCCTCTTCAAGCCTATGACTATGTGGTGAATGGCAAGCCTGCCATCGAGTGGGTGATGGATCACTATAGCTATTCCAATAAAGAATGAGACATTATCCAGCACAATACTTGCGAATCAACTCATCAATTGAACTGTTTGACCCTGCATACATCCGCGCTCGCTTCAGCGCACTGAAGTCGTGCTCAATTACATTCAAATCAGGAGAGTATTTCGGTAAAAATAACACCTCGTGACCCGCCGCTTTGACCGCTTCCTGAATCGCCCCTTTCGGATGAATCGGTGCATTATCCATAATCAACAACGAAGGTCTCTTTAATGCCGGCAAACAGTACTGACTCAGCCAGCTCACAAACCCTACCGCATTCAAGTATCCGCAAAACAGCATTGGGGCGATGAAGTCTTTCTGGTGTCTATACCGTCCTGCGACTAAACTCTCTCTTTTCTGACGCTTCCCCGCTCGCTCTCCATCAATTCGTTGGCCTCGCGCTGACCACCCATACTCACACTCTACTCGAGAGTCAAACCCCGTCTCATCGATATAGACTACCGTTTCCTCCCCATGGCTCTCTACCCATGTGTCGAGCTGTTGTTGATACGCTTGCCGCTCTTCTTCACACCGTTCTTGGTAACGCATCTGTTTTTTTTTCGGGTGATGCCCATCTGGGCGAGGGCATAACTAATGGTGGAAACTTGAACGCCAAATCGCTGGGCACGGTCGATTAAACGGTCATCGGGATGGGCAGCAACATCGGCTGCTAAGGCCGCCCAATCCAACTTCCAAGGACGACGGGGGACAACTGTGGGGGCTAAGTCGTCTCGCTTCAGCCAGCGATGGATAGTGGCGCGGCTCACCTGAAAAATTTGAGTCGCTTCACTGATTTTGCCACCTTGCTTGATATAGGAGACAACCCGCTCTCGTAAGTCCAAGCTATAGCTCATATTCTTGAGTAACATTCATGACTCTTTGAGTATAGCCTATCCCTCTTGAAAATATCTCATCTCCTTTCGAAATGGCTATATCAAGTCACTGTGGATAAAGACAGCCAAATTCGCAATGACCCCAACGACTGGTCAGCAGATCCCCGCTACATTATTGACTTACTGAAGCGCGTGGTGCGAGTGAGCGTCGAAACGCTCCAGATTGTCCAACAGCTTCCAAAGTTCAAGCTCCTCAGCAAAAAGGCAACTGCCCCCTGATTAGCGCCTAGGCAAAGACTGCCGTGCGATTGCCATACACCAGAATCCGATTTTGCAAATGCAGCCGTACTGCCCGTGCCAAGACCACCCGTTCTAAATCCTTGCCCTTGCGAATCAGATCTGCCACCGTATCGCGATGGCTAATGTGCACAACTGCCTGCTCAATAATCGGTCCTTCATCCAAATCCGCTGTAGCATAGTGGGCCGTGGCACCAATGATTTTTACCCCCCGCTCATAGGCACGGTGGTAGGGATTCGCCCCCGCAAAGGCAGGCAAAAATGAATGGTGAATGTTGATCACTTGGGGAAAGGCCTCAATAAATTCTGGACTGAGCACCTGCATATACTTGGCCAGCACCACCAGATCAATGTTGTAGTCCTTGAGCAGTTGCAGCTGCTTGGCTTCGGCAAGGGGCTTGGTCTCTGGCGTTACAGGGATATAGTGAAAGTCAATGCCAAACTGTTCGGCAATGGGACGTAAATGCTCATGGTTACTGATAATCAGGGGAATTTCCGCAAAGAGATCCCCCGCTCGCTGCCGCAGCAGCAAATCCCACAGGCAATGATCTTGGCGGCTCACCCAAATGGCCAAGCGATAGGGAATATCCGACGCCCGCAACTGCCAGCGCACCCCTTGCCAACTGGCAAAGACTTTTTCCCGCTGTGCATAGTTGATAAATGTGGCAGCAATCTGATCGCGGGGGATTTCAAAGCCCTCTAGTTCCCACTCGAGGCGGGAGAGAAAAATGCCCGCGACAGCATCCGTGTGGTGATCAGCATGAACAATGTTACCGTTGTAGCGATAGACAAACTGCGCCAACTTGGCCACTAACCCCCGCTGATCAGGACAGGAAATGCAGAGGGTCATGGTGGGCATGGACATAGGAATAAAGGGAATAAAGCAAGGCAGAGCAACCTGTATTCTACTACTGCTGAGGACTGGCGGCGCGATTTAACACCTTGGCGAGGTACTGCCCTGTGTAGGATTGGGGCACCAGTGCCACCGCTTCAGGGGTGCCGACGGCAACCACCTCTCCGCCGCGATCGCCCCCCTCTGGTCCAAGGTCAATAATCCAATCGGCACAGCGAATCACATCCAGATTGTGCTCAATCACCAAAATCGAGTTGCCCTTGTCCACAAGACGCTGCAATACATCGAGGAGTTTATGCACATCGTAAAAAGACAGCCCCGTGGTGGGTTCATCAATCAAGTAGAGCGTTTTGCCCGTGGCACGCCGCGACAGTTCAGAAGCCAATTTGAGGCGTTGGGCTTCGCCCCCAGAGAGGGTGGGTGCCGTTTGCCCTAGTTTGAGATAGCCCAAGCCCACATCCACGAGGGTTTGCAGCTTGCTCACTGCCTTGGGGATATTTTCAAAAAAGGCCAGTGCCGTCTCGGCGGTCATATCCAAAACGTCGGCGATCGAGCAGCCTTTGTACTTCACTTGCAGGGTATCGCGATTGTAGCGTGCCCCCTTGCACACCTCACACTGCACATAGACATCGGGCAAAAAGTTCATCTCAATCACATTGACCCCTTGGCCAGCGCAGGCTTCACAGCGTCCGCCCTTGATATTGAAGGAAAATTGCCCTGGTTTATAGCCCCGTGCCTTGGCCTCCACGGTTTGGCTAAAGACCTCACGGATAACATCAAACACCCCAATGTAGGTGGCAGGGTTCGAGCGGGGGGTACGCCCAATGGGAGACTGGTCAATGACAATCACCTTGTCAATGGCATTTAAGCCTTCAATCTCGCCAAGTCCCTTGGGGAGCGGCACACTGTGACCAAGATGGTGCTGCAGGGCAGGATAGAGGACTTCGTGCATGAGGGTGGATTTTCCCGACCCCGATACCCCCGTCAGACACACCAGCTTACCGAGGGGAATTTCTACGGTGATGTTCTTGAGATTATTGCGAGATACCTGTTTGAGAATCAGGGATTGACCATTCCCCGGCCGGCGATCGCTGGGGGTTTCAATGCGCTTGCGCCCCGACAGATAAGCCCCCGTCAGGGAGTCGGGATGATTGAGAATTGTCTCTAGGCTGCCTTGAGCCACAATCTGGCCGCCGTGGATTCCCGCTCCTGGACCAATATCAACAATGTGATCGGCAGCGCGGATCGTGTCCTCATCGTGTTCGACAACAATGAGTGTATTCCCCAAATCCCGCAGGCGAAACAGCGTTTGCAGCAGGCGATCGTTATCCCGCTGATGCAAGCCAATACTGGGTTCATCAAGGACATAGAGCACCCCCGTCAGGCCAGAGCCAATTTGAGTGGCCAAGCGAATGCGTTGGGCTTCACCACCAGAGAGGGTGGCCGCACTGCGATCCAGCGTCAGGTAATCTAGTCCCACATCCACGAGAAACTGTAATCGCGCGGTCACTTCCCGCAGGGCCAGCTCCGCAATCTGCTGTTGGCGGGCGCTCAGTTGGAGCGATCGCAGCCGTGCCAAACACTCGCGAATCGAGACACTGGTGAGATCCGTGAGGCGATATTGCCCCAAGCGCACTGCTAGGGCGGCGGGTTTTAGGCGTTGACCACCACAAGCGGGGCAGGTTTGATTGACTTGGTACTCTTCCAATTTTTGCTTGTAGGCCTCGGAGGTGGTCTCGCGGTACTGCCGCTCTAGAATTGGGATCACCCCTTGGAATTGGCGGTAATAGTCCCGTTTGCGATAGCGGGAATCGGCGGGGATGAGAATTGGGGTATCGGTGCCGTAGAGGATAATCTCCCGTTGCAACTCCGTGAGGCGGTACCACGGTGTATGGATGTCAAAGCCAAAGGCCTCAGCAACGCCCCAGAGGAGAGCAAGGTAGTAATCATGTTCTTTCTCGGCCCAGGGGGCGATCGCCAGATAGACCGGTAGTTCAGGATTGGGGACAATCAACTCCGGGCTAAATTTGCGCAAATAGCCCAAGCCATGGCACTCTGGACAGGCACCGTAGGGGGAGTTAAAGGAAAAGAGCCGCGGCGATAGCTCATCCATCACGGCCCCATGCTCCGGACAGGCAAAATTTTCGGAAAATAGGAGCGTTTGACCCTCAGCCTCACCCTCGCGGGGTACCACACTGACCATTGCCGTACCATTGGCATGGTGCAACGCCGTTCGCAGCGAGTCCGCTAAGCGTTCCTCAATCCCCGGCTTCAGCACAAGGCGATCGACAACAATTTCAATCGTGTGGGCATGGTTTTTATCCAGTTCAATGGCATCACTGAGGTCGCGCACCTCGCCATTAATGCGAACCCGCACAAAGCCTTCACTAGCAAGACTCGACAGCAGTTTTTTATGCGTGCCCTTTTTCCCCTTGACAACAGGAGCTAGAACTTGAAAGCGCGTCTGAGGGGGCAACTGCATCACCTGATCCACCATTTCATCAACGGTTTGGGGGCGAATCGAGCGATCGCAATGGGGGCAATGGGGTTCACCCGCACGGCCATAGAGCAGCCGCAGGTAGTCATAGATTTCCGTGACTGTGCCCACCGTCGAGCGAGGATTGTGGGAAGCGGACTTTTGATCAATGGAAATCGCTGGACTCAGCCCCTCAATGGCATCCACATCCGGCTTATCCAACTGGCCGAGGAATTGCCGCGCATAGGCACTGAGGGACTCCACATAGCGGCGTTGCCCTTCAGCAAAAATCGTGTCAAAGGCCAGAGAGGACTTACCGGAACCAGAAACCCCTGTCATCACAATCAGGCGATCGCGGGGCAGATCGAGGTCAATGTTTTTCAGATTATGCTGCCGTGCACCCCGAACCCGAATTTCACCCGTAGGCACTGGATCGCCCATGCTGCAAACTGCGAATGTTAAAAAACGTTACTTGAGGGTTATTATAGCAACGCTGCCAGACCCGTTTGGCACCATCCAATAAAAAAGCGGGGTGTGGTTTCCCCGCTGTGAGTGTGACTTAGGTTACTTGCGGTGAACCCAGTGAGTCTGAGGGATTCACCGCTGGATTGGGCTTAGTAGTCGAAGTCACCGCCCATGCCGGCACTGGCACCCGCAGGATTGTTGTCCTTGGGTTCGGGTTTGTCAACGATGATGCACTCGGTGGTCAGCACCATACCGGCAATAGAGGCCGCATTTTGCAGAGCCGAGCGGGTGACTTTGGCAGGGTCAACGATGCCCGCATCAAACATGTTGACATATTCATCTTTGGCGGCATCATAACCCACATCAAAGGGTTTTTCTTTGACCCGTTCGACAATGATGGCACCGTTTTGACCCGCGTTTTCAGCGATGCGACGCAGGGGAGCGCTAAGGGCACGCTCAACAATGTTGGCACCAATCAGTTCTTCACCCGTCAGGTGCTCAGCCGCCCAGTTGCTCAACTCAGGCGCCAAGTGCACCAAGGTGGTACCGCCACCGGGAACGATCCCCTCTTCCACAGCGGCTTTGGTGGCGTTAATCGCATCTTCCAGACGGAGTTTGCGATCTTTCATTTCGGTTTCAGTGGCAGCACCGACTTTAATCACGGCCACCCCACCGGCCAGTTTGGCCAACCGCTCCTGCAGTTTTTCTTTGTCGTAGCTAGAGTCGGTTTCTTCGATTTGGCGACGGATTTGCTCGCAGCGAGCTTTGACGGCTTTTTCATTGCCTTCGGCCACAATCGTGGTGTGATCTTTGGTGATGGTGATGCGGCGAGCTTTACCGAGCATATCCAGCTTGGCATTTTCCAGCTTCAGACCGGCATCTTCGGTGATCACTTGACCCGCTGTGAGGACGGCAATATCTTCGAGCATTGCTTTACGGCGATCGCCAAAGCCGGGAGCTTTCACCGCAGCCACATTCAAGACACCGCGCAGACGGTTGACCACGAGGGTCGCCAAGGCTTCTTTCTCGATGTCTTCAGCAATGATCACCAGCGGCTTACCGGCGCGAGCCACTTGTTCGAGGATCGGCACCAGATCTTGCACTAAGGTAATTTTCTTGTCGGTGATCAGCACGAAGGGTTCATCAAGCACCGCTTCCATGCGCTCGGTGTCGGTGGCAAAGTAGGGGGAGATGTAGCCCTTGTCAAAGCGCATCCCCTCAGTGACCTCGAGTTCGGTGGTCATGGATTTGCCTTCTTCGAGGGAGATCACGCCTTCTTTGCCCACTTTGTCCATGGCATCGGCAATCATCCGACCCACTTCTTCATCGTTACCGGCAGAGATCGCTGCCACTTGGGCAATGGCTTTGGAATCTTCCACCGGACGGGCATGTTCAGCAATTTTTTCGACAAGGAAGTGGGTGGCTTTGTCAATCCCGCGTTTCAGGGCAATGGGGTTAGCACCGGCAGCCACGTTGCGCAGCCCCTCTTTCACCATGGCATGGGCAAGAACCGTTGCCGTAGTTGTACCGTCACCGGCAGCATCATTGGTTTTCGAGGCGGCTTGGCGGATCAGCGCCACACCGGTGTTTTCAATGTGATCTTCCAGTTCAATTTCCTTGGCGATCGTCACCCCGTCGTTGACAATTTGGGGAGCGCCAAATTTTTTCTCCAGAACCACGTTCCGCCCTTTGGGACCAAGGGTCACGGCCACGGATTCAGCCAAGATGTCCATCCCTTTTTCGAGGGCACGACGAGCATTTTCGTTGTAGATAATGCGCTTCGCCATAGGTGTTTCCTACCTCAATCGTTCAACAGTGATGAAAAATCGCACAGAAATGAAGGAGTGTCAGCGACTTAGCCAACAATGGCCAAGATGTCTTTTTCCGAGAGGAGAACGTAGTCTTCGCCCGCCAGTTTCACTTCAGTACCGGCATATTTGGAGTACAGCACTTTGTCCCCCACTTTCACATCCATGGGCTGACGCTTGCCGTCTTCAGTGAGTTTGCCAGGACCAACGGCGGTCACTTCGCCCACTTGGGGTTTTTCACGGGCGTTGTCGGGCAGGAGGATGCCCCCTGCGGTACGTTCTTCACTTTCGCTGACTTTGACAAAAATGCGATCGCCCAAAGGCTTCACAGTTGAAACGCTTAGAGATACGGCTGCCATAGCGTACTGTTCTCCCAATTGTAAGAGTATGGATTGATAGCACTCACTGCACGGCTCATCGCGCAGTTTCTGGGGGGCAAGAGCATCACTTGCAATTGTTTAGCACTCTCACCCTTCGAGTGCTAATGTAGCGAGAGAGGGTTGGCGATCGCAACTCCTGTTGCAGTACGGTTTTCCGAACGGAACTTTAGCTCTTTAGCCCCGTGGTGGCAATGCCGCGAATCAGTTGCCGCTGACCCAAAATAAACAAAATCATCACTGGCACAGTGGCAATCACCGCCGCCGCCATCATCAACGGCCAATCATTGGTGAACTGCTCCTGAAAATTGGCCAAGGAAAGCTGCACCGTGATCAGCTCTGGCTTGGTGGTAAAGACCAAGGGCTTAAAGAGATCATTCCACTCCCCAATGAAGGTGAAGATAAAGAGTGTGACCAAGGCCGGTCGGCTCAGGGGCAAGAGAATATGCCAGAGCACTTGCCAGCGATTGGCTCCATCCAAGAGGGCGGCCTCCTCAAGGGCAACGGGCAATGTGAGAAAAAACTGCCGCATCAAAAAGATGCCAAAGCCATTGGCCGCCGTCGGCAAGATCAAGGCGCCATAGGTATTGATCAGATGACCCGCCTTGAGGATGAGGAAAATTGGGATTACCAAAAGTTGAAATGGGATCACTAGGGTTGCCAGCATCAGCAGCAACATCGTCTGTTGCCCCGGAAACGAAAGTCGCGCAAGGGCGTAACCCGCTAGGGCTGAGGTCACCAACTGGAGCGCCGTTACCGCCAAAGCCACAAACGTTGAGTTGGCAAAGGCCAAGATAAAGTGTCCCTGCTGCCATGCTGCCTGATAGCTCTGCCATGTCCAGCCTTGGGGTGGCAACAATTGGGTAGGTAGGGTTCCCGGTGGCCAGCCCGACGTACAGAGCACCACCAGTAGGGGGCTGAGAACCAGCAACGCCCCCAGTGTCAATACTAGGGTCAACCCCAAGGAGTGACCCCTGCCCAAGAGCCGTTTCAGCCCATCCACAACCTTCCGCTCCCCAAACAAAACCCTGCGCCCTTCGGAAAGCCAGCCTCTTGGCGAGGGCTGCATGTCCAATTCTCCCTCATCCCTGCTTTAACTGCCAGTGAGGTACATTCTCCTTCCCCCTTTCATAGAGATTTATCTGCCCCACTCAGGGGGTTGGGAGGGCGCTTGAGGACATCCTTGCAATCAAGATTTTGCTCAAGACGCTATCAAGGGAGCACTATACCACCCTTTGCGTCTCGCAAGAGAGTGTTTGACCATCCTCCTGAGGACTTGCTTATTCAAAGTGCTGCAGGCACAGAGACCGATTCCAAGACAAAGCTTTGAGTTTCCTCCCCAAGTTTGCATAGGAGACAAGCTGTGCCAGTTAGAGAAGTTGCAATTGTCCACCCTTGTGGAGTGTCCAGTAATGACTCATCTGTACAACCCAAATCCTGCTGTTATTTACCGCTGGGTGATGAGTTCTTGCCTTGTTGGTTTAGGATGTGCAACCCTGCACTTAGCTCCTGTAACTGCCCAAATTGCCGTCTATGAAGGGCGGCGTGTCACCGGGGATGTTACCATGACACTTCCCGACGGCAGCACCTACAAAGGGGAATTGCTCAATGGTCGTTTTAATGGCCAAGGTATCCTCACAATGGCCAATGGCAACCGCTATGAAGGGGAATTTCGCAATGGACGCTACCACGGTCAGGGGGTGCTCACCTATGCCGATGGGGGACGCTACGAAGGGGGTTTTGTGGATGGCATCTTCAATGGCAAGGGCACTCTCCAACTGGCCAATGGTCAACGCTACGAGGGCACGTTTCTCAATGGTCAATACCATGGGGAGGGGGTGCTCACCTTTCCCGACGGTACCCGCTATGAGGGGCAGTTTCTAGCGGGCAAGTATCATGGAACTGGAACGCTCTCCTTCGGAGATGGCACAAGCTATGCCGGACAGTTTCGCAATGGCTTATTTGAAGGACAGGGGGTCTTTACGCTACCGGATGGCTCCCGCATTGTGGCCACATGGCGCAATGGTCGCCGCGAACCCCGCTAATCTGCTTCAATCAGGCTGTGAGTGATCCGCTGACGGCGGCGCTAAGTCCCTACGCCCGCTTTGGGGTGCGCCTTGGCCTTGAACCCATCCAAGCGCTGCTGAGTGCTTTGGGGTCTCCCCAGTTACAGGTGCCCTTGATCCACGTTGCGGGGACAAATGGCAAAGGGTCGGTGTGTGCCTATTTGGATAGTGTTTTGCGGGCGGCGGGCTATCGCACGGGGCGTTATACTTCACCCCATCTGTTGAGTTGGTGTGAGCGGATTTGTGTCGATGGTGAACCCATTGCCCCTGAGGTCTTTTTGACCTTGATTCAACACATTAAAGCGGTACTGCCACAGGTGGCTTATCCCCCCAGTCAGTTTGAAGTGATCACGGCGGCGGCATGGTTGTATTTTGCCCAGCAGCGGGTGGATGTGGCGGTGATAGAGGTGGGCTTGGGGGGGCGCTTGGATGCCACCAATGTATGTCAGCCCCCTTTGGTGAGTGTGATTACCTCCATCGGTTGGGATCATTGGCAGCGGTTGGGCAATACCTTGGGGGCGATCGCTGGCGAAAAAGCAGGTATTCTCAAGCCGGGCGTGCCAGCCGTCATTGGCCCTGTTCCCCCCGAGGCAGAGGCGGTGATTGCGCAGCGTTTGGAAGCTTTGGGGTGCCCAGCGATCTGGCCAGAACCAGCGCAGTGGTGTGCAAAGCGGCCGGGATGGGCGATTTGGGGTGGAATCGAGTACCCCTTGCCCTTGGCTGGAGAAATGCAGTTGGTCAATTCAGCGATCGCGATCGCCACGCTACAACAGTTACAATCTCAAGGCTGGCAGATTTCCCGAGAAGCGATTCAACAGGGAATGGCGCAAACCCGCTGGCCGGGACGACTGCAATGGTTACAGTGGCAAGGGCGCAAACTGCTCATTGATGGTGCCCACAATGCTCCTGCCGCCGCCTACCTACGGCAATACGTGGATCAACTGGGCTGGACAGAGGTGACATGGGTGGTGGGGATGCTCGCCAATAAGGATCATGAGGGGATTCTCAAACATCTCCTGCGAGGGGGCGATCGCCTGTGGTTGGTACCCGTACCGGATCACGCTAGCGCTGACTTAGAGGACTTGAAGGCACTTGCCTACACCTGTTGCCCTGAGTTAGGGGAATGCCGTCTTTTTAAGGAGGTGACTGAGGCACTCGATAGGGCAGGCGATCGCTGTGTGGTCTGTGGCTCCCTTTACTTAATTGCTGGCGTTTTGGGGGCGATCGCAAGCAAAGGTTCTCAAGCAACTAGACTTTGACGCTCATCCCGCTAACGCTAGGCGTATAGCAGGAGATTCCCCGTTCACAGAGTCTTGACTAGATGACCCGAAAGTCATCCCCGCCAGAACCTCTCTAGGGGCACTCATGCCAACGGATTGATAAGGAGACACTTATTTCTACGGCACAGAGCCAAACGATTTCCTCAAAGCCCATGCCCATGACTTTGTGCCCCAAGGGCAAATTCTCTCCCTCGCCGAAGGGGAAGGGCGTAATGCCGTCTATCTTGCTCAAGAACGGGGAGTTTCCATTACTACCTATCACTGCGATCTGCGGGATGTTGACCTTGGTGAAAATGCGTGGGATGGGATTATTGTTATTTTTTGCCATCTGCCACCGGAGCGGAACGGTAAAATCAAGGTAACGTTGTCCTATTGCTATGCCGCCGCGACGCACCCGTAGCCAAGTCATTATTCTCGATGCCCTTAGAGCCAGTGGCCGAGCGCTCTCGGCACAGGAACTATTTTTGGAACTACGGCAGCGGCAAACTCCCCTAGGACTAGCAACGGTCTATCGCACCCTCGATAGTCTGCGCATCAATGGTGAGGTGCAAGCACGGGCGTTGCCCAGTGGCGAATTGGTCTATAGCCTCGTGCAGCAGGATCAACACTACCTCACCTGTTTGCACTGTGGGGCATCGATTCAGATTAACTGCTGCCCAGTCCAGCACTTAGAAGCTGAGCTACAACAGTCCTACCATTTTGAGATTTTCTACCATACCCTTGAGTTTTTCGGTCTTTGTGCCAAGTGCCAAGTGATGGCGCAGCGCTGAAGCGGTATTCTGGATCAGGCGCGTCTTCGGAAAGTGGTGTGATTGAATTTGCCAACTGTACCTGGACACGGGCGATCGCCCAAGGCTGGGAAAATCCCTATCGCGTTCGCTATGCCAGCAATTTAGACGATGGCCCTTGGCATGGCATGCCCCTTGGTGGCTTTGGCGCGGGCTGTATTGGTCGTTCCTCGGCCGGGGACTTTAACCTTTGGCACCTTGATGGCGGTGAGCACCTCTTTGGCACCCTGCCCGCCTGTCAATTTAGTCTTTTTGAGCGGGGAGAGCAAACCCAAGCCTACGCCCTAGGGACTCCCCCTAACGATGGCCGCCTCAGCACTTGGCAATGGTATCCGGCTGGCAAAGGTATCTACGCTGCCCGCTATCCCCGCAGTTGGTTTGTCTATGAGGGGGTCTTTAGCGCCCAGATCACCTGCGAACAGTTTTCACCGATTCTGCCCCACAACTACCAAGAAACCAGTTACCCCGTGGCGGTGTTTCTGTGGACGTTTAGCAATCCCACGGATCAGCCCCTCACCCTCAGCTTGATGTTTTCATGGCAAAATACCGTCGGTTGGTTTCGCAATACCACCCCTTCCTCTGCCATTGAAATCCGCGATGATGGCAGCCCCGTCTATACCTACACGCCCCCTTGGGGTCAAAGTGACGGCAATTTTAATGAACTGATTCAAACAGAGTTCTACCAAGGTTGGCGACTGCGCCGTACGCCCCACCCGAACCCACCCCAAGAAGGCGATGGTGAATGGGCAGCATTGGTTCCCACAGGCCTTGGTGAGTTTTTTGGCTGTAGTCGCTGGCAGCCAGAGGGGGATGGGGCACAACTGTGGCAATCATTTTCGGGGGATGGTTCCCTACCAATTGTCAATGATCCAACCCCAGCGGCAGCGGGAGAACAGGTGGCCGCCGCCTTTGCGGTGCGCTTTGCCTTGGCACCTAGGGAAACAAAACAAATTCCCGTGGTCTTGGCGTGGGACTTTCCTGTGACTGAGTTTGGCAAGGGCGTGATCTATTACCGTCGCTACACGGATTTTTGCGATCGCAGTGGCACCAATGCTATCACCCTTGCCGCCCGTGGCCTAGAGCATTACAAGGAATGGCAACAGCAGATTCGCACTTGGCAAGCGCCAATTCTCACCCACCCCGATTGGCCCGACTGGTTCAAGATGGCACTGTGTAGTGAGCTATACGTCCTCAGTAGTGGTGGAACGCTTTGGAGTACCGCCAGCGATCGCGACCCCGTGGGGCAGTTCGCCGTTCTAGAATGCCTTGACTACCGCTGGTATGAAAGTCTGGATGTGCGGCTCTATGGCTCCTTTGCCCTGCTGCAACTGTGGCCAGAACTGGAAAAATCCGTAATGCGTGCCTTTGCGCGGGCGATTCCCACCGCTGATCCCACCCGGAGAATCATTGGCTACTTCTATCGCGGTGACCCCGAAACCGCCTACAAAGCGCCTCGTAAACTGGCCAATGCCGTGCCCCACGATCTCGGTGCGCCCAATGAGCATCCTTGGGAAAGGACGAACTACACTGCTTATCAGGACTGCAATCTTTGGAAGGATTTAGCTTCTGACTTTGTCCTTTTGGTCTATCGCGACTTTTTGTTTACTGGGCAGACGGATCTCGACTTTGCCCGTGAGTGCTGGCCGGCTGTGGTGGCCGCCTTGGCCTATTTGAAACAATTTGACCACGATGGCGATGGCCTGCCAGAAAATGGCGGTGCCCCGGATCAAACCTACGATGACTGGAAGCTACAGGGGGTCAGTGCCTACTGTGGTGGCTTGTGGTTGGCAGCCCTCGAGGCAGCGATCGCCCTCGGCACGATTCTCCAACAACCGCAGGTGGAGACCTACCGCCAGTGGCTCAAGCAAGCTCGCCCCCGCTACCATCAACTGCTGTGGAATGGCGAGTACTACCGTCTTGATACCGGCAGTGGTTCCGATGTGATCATGGCGGATCAACTGTGTGGTCAGTTCTATGCCCAACTCTTGGGTTTGGCGGATATTGTGCCCCCAGACTGTTGCGATCGCGCCCTGCGGAAAATTTACGACACCTGTTTTCTCGAATTTCACAATGGCCAGTTGGGTGCCGCCAATGGTCTTTTGCCCAATGGTCAACCCGAAAACCCCCACGCTACCCATCCCCTTGAAGTCTGGACAGGGATTAACTTTGGCTTGGCCGCCTTTTTGTGGCAGCGGGGAATGACCCACGAAGCATGGCGCTTAGCCGAGGTGGTGGTACGGCAAATCTACGAGAATGGTCTGCAATTTCGTACACCGGAGGCGATTACGGCCAATGGTACCTTCCGTGCCTGTATGTATCTACGCCCCATGGCTATCTGGGCACTGGCTCTCGTCAGTCAGGGATCACGATCCACCTAAAAATTTTGTAATCTATTTTACATTGTTTCAATTTGTGAAGCCGCGACAATGGTGACCAATGGGCTGCCCGTCTATGATAGTGGGTAGCGCGTCAACAGCCACTTCTTTAGATAACCTATGGATAACCTCAGCCAACGTTACCTACGTCTGTGCCAAGCCTATAGCCAACTGGCAGAACGCTATACCAAACTCGATATTGACCACATGACGCTGCGGGAAAAGCTCGTCCCCTTTTTGATGGCCTTCAAATATTACAAGCAGATGAGTGAGCAACTCGTTGCTGAAAAAGAAGCCCTGCAGCGGGAACTCAACGACCTGCGCGATCGCTACCAGTTGCTCGTGAGTCAAAACGGCAATGCCCCCATCAATGAAGAACTGCTCAGTGCCCTTGCTGAAGCAGAGGAGCAGATGGGACTCATTGAAGAAACCCTCAAAGAACAGGAGGCTGACCCGGATCCCAACCTGCTTCCCATTGAAAAGCAATTGCTGGAAGAATATACAAAGGGGAGTGGTGATTTTCAAGCGCTGCTTCCACAATCGTCGAGTCACTCCGGGGTTACTGCCTAGATGCTCTGGCCAGCCAGTGAAGAATTTGCTGCCCTCTGTCGTACCCAATTAGAACTCGTTGTTAACAGCTTGGGTGCCTCTTCACTGGCGGTCTATCTGAGTGAAACCCTCAACGACTCCCCCTCATGGTCTCCCGTTGCTGTCTATCCAGAGGCGGCACCCCCCCTGAGCTTACCGTTTCCCCCAACCCTACCACCGCCAACGCAAGCAGCAGAGACCCCGTTAAGCCATCGCCCTCAACAGGTCGTCTCGTCCTTGGCCAATCAACTGATCCTGCCCCTGATGTACCAAAATTGGGTCTTGGGGGTACTGGTGGCGCAGCGGCAACACCGTCCTTGGCTGGCGGCAGAGCAGGCACAATTGCAACAGGTGGCGCAAACACTGGCGATCGCCTGCGTCTTGGATCAACGGCAACAATGGCTCAGCCACTCCCCTGCTAGCACACTGGATCAGCAGCAACAGCGCTTTGATGACCTGCTCCATCAACTGCGCAATCCCGTGGCCGCCATTCGCACCTTTGTCAAGCTCCTGCTCAAACGGTTGGAACCCGATCACCAGGGGCGCCCCCTCGCCGAAGGCATTGCCAAGGAAACAGAGCGGCTCATGGCATTGTTGGAGGACTATCGCCAACAGGGCAACGATATTCCCGTCCTCACGGGCAGCCAGCCCCTACCCCTTGCGGGTAAACCCCTCGATCTAGTTGAAACCCTCTCGCCGCTGATCACCGCCGCCCAAGCCCGTGCGGAAATGGAAGGCAAAACCTTTGTGGTCGAAATGCCACCCCAACTCCCCCCGATCTGGCTAGAGGAACGGGTGCTGCCGGAGGTGGTGGGGAATCTGCTAGACAATGCCTTTAAGTACACCCCCAAAGGCGGCACGATTGGTCTGCACTTGACCCCCACAGCTGCAGGTTTAGAGTTAACGGTTTGGGATACCGGCTGTGGAATTCCTCTGGAGGTGCAGCCGCGCCTCTTTGAACGGGGCTACCGCGGGATTCAAGCCGACAGTGGGATTGAGGGCAGTGGCCTTGGCTTAGCAATTGCTCAAGATCTGCTGCGTCCCTATGGTCTCAGTCTGCGGGTCACCAGTCCCTACGAGGGCGATCGCGGTACGGCCTTTACGTTGACAATTCCCTTGCCAATGAAGGTGGAACGATGAGTGCTCTGAAACAGCGTCTTGCCAAAATCAGCAGTCAGGGGCATCAATTCCTCGTGGCGATCTTTGCCCTACCCCTATTGATCTCCGCCACAACGGGAATCGCCCATCGTCTTGGACGCAGTTGGTTTGGGCTATCTAAAGACTTTGGGCGGGCGATGATGACCCTTCATGAAGGCCGCTATCTGGGGGAATGGGGCGTGCCGCTCTATGTGTTGGTCATTGGTTTAGGCTTGCTGGGAATCATTGCCACGGGTTTGGGTCTCCTGTGGGGGCGATCGCTGCCGGCGCAGTGGTCAGCACGGCGGCTGCATCATCTTTTGGCTGCCATTGCAGCATTGCCCTTGCTCGTGAGTGCCACGACGGGAATGGCCTATCGCCTTGGCCGCAACTGGTTTGGCCTCTCCAAAGAACAGGCGGCGATTTTCCTGAGCCTGCATCAGGGAACCTATTGGGGCGAGGTGGGGCGTCCCTTCTATGTTCTTTTGGTGGGTCTGAGTTTGCTGACACTTCTGGCCACGGGACTCTCGATGCTGACTCTCCTGCGACGGCTGCCCCACTGGCGTCCTAGGGTGACCCCGGAGACCTAGCTGCGAAATGTTACAAACTATGAGCAGGCGTTGCCAAAGGTAAGCGCCTATGGAGTAATAAATACAGCACTTGATCGCGACTGTTATTCCACAAAGGAGTTGTTCATGGCGCTGACCGATACCCAAGTTTACGTTGCCCTTGTGATTGCGCTGCTGCCTGCGGTGTTGGCATTTCGGCTGTCCACTGAGTTGTACAAGTAGTTGCACCTGTTATCGCTAACTGGCTGCATAACGTCATTTCTCCAAACTAAAATTTATCAGGCGGTTCCCGATGTTGTTGCTAAGACAGGGGGGCTGCTTTTTTCTTTTTATACTGATAGACAACTCGCCGTTCATGGTTTAGTCATGGTTCACTCTCCTCGAAAAATTCCTGCGATCGCTTGGGAAGCGGGTGCCAAAATTGCAGTGAATCTGATCCTGCTCGCCTTTGCCCTAGGGGCGATCGCCAAGCTGGTGCCCTATCAACTCAGTCAACTGCAAAAGCTCCATGCCCTCGAAGCAGAAGTGGCGCAGCTGGAGGCACGAGTTAAGGAATTGCAACTGGAACAGGAGCGCGATCGCCAACCCCAAGCACGGCAGCGCATTGCCCAAGAGGAGGCCAATTTAATTGCTGCCAATCAGCGGCGGATCATCTGGGTACAACCTAAAAACCCCAAGCAAGAACCGGACTAAGCCCAGCCTAAAACAAGGCCAAGACTAAACCACAGACACCACAGAGGGCAGCACTGAGGGACGCATAGGTCATTTTCCGTTTTTGCCGCTTGTACTGCTGGCTAAGTTGATCCTCAACACTCAAGGAAATGATGAATTTTTGTCCCCGCTTTTGTGGCTTTTGCAGGCGGAGTATCCCCCCCTGATCCGAGGCCATGCCCACCACTGAAACAGGTTGCCCCAAGGGCAGCACCCACTCCTGATAGCGATAACCCAGCGTCGTCGTGCTACCAAACCGCCAATTCAATGACAAGAACCCCAAGGAGAAGGCAAAGGAATGGGGTTTATCCGCAGGCCGCAGTTCGTCTAAGACCTGCAGTGCTTCAATCTCAGCGCCGAGGGGGTTTACCTCAATTTCCCCCTGATGATCTCGCAGAAAAAATAGGGTTGACTGCTCATGGCGGCCAATAATTTCCGACTGGCGTTCTCGACGATTGTGGCGATCGCTCCCCTCTTTTTCATACTCACGGCTGATGATTGTTTTGTAATAAACACAGGGAATACGCTTCACTTCCGAGAGCAAGGGTTGAGACGTGGTGACTTGGCCAACCACCTGCACGTACTCGCGCCAACTGCCGCTACCGATTTCCTGAGCCACCTGTTGCTGGCATTGCTGTAACTCACGAATAGAGCTAGGGTTGGCCACCTTCATTGCCTTTAACTTCAGCCGATAATAGCCCTCAAGGGCAAAGAGAAAGGCCGACCCCGTTAAGCAAAGGTGAGCAATAACCCCCATGACTGGCGCTCAATTCCTCTCTGATGGTTTTAGAGAGAACTGTCTTAACTCAAGGATAATAAACCAATGGTGAGGCCAAAGAGACCATCAACAACGAGTGTACTTAAGACAGCGCCCATAAATCCCCACACGGGCAAGACAGCGGGATAGCCACGGCGAATCTGAGATTCAAAGAGGGGCAATAGACCAATGAGGAGTAAACTCAGGCTCAAGAGAACCCCCCACACCTGGCCACTAAAGGTTTGGGCTTGGGCGATCGCCTGCCCCAGCATCTCCTGAACGGAGATCAAATCTCCTTCGAGGTACATAATCGCACGCCAATGGGGAATCACATCAATGAGGTAAAAGTAGGCATCGGTGATGGCCGTGCCCAGAAAAGACCCCAAAAAAAAGAACACTCCCACCAGTTGCTGCCGCTGCCGTAGGTGCCAGAGCATGAGCGGAATGGGGAGCGCCTCAATGGGCAAATGCCACAGGGGTTCCCAGCGCAACCACCCCCAGTAGAGCGACCCTGCCCCCCAGCACCAGCTAAATCCATAGAGCATCTCCCCCCAATAGCGGCAGTGGGATTGACGCTGGAGATAGAAACTGAGGCCTAGAAGCAGCGGCGTCAGAGCCAAACTCAGCCAAGGCTGTGTCCGCACGAGGGGCGCTTCAATAAACACGGGAACCGACACCAAGAAGGCAGCAAAGCCAAAAAGGAACCAAGCCAGACGTGAGCCAAGGCGCAGCGCAGGAAAAACCGAGGGGGACGTAAGAGCAGTCAAGGGAATATCAGGAATTGTTAACTTTTATTTCTTTCCTTTAAGGTATCACAGGCTGGAACGTCGTGGTCGGGGCGATCGCCGAGGGGCTTTTGAACGCGCTTTGCGCCGCAGTGTTTCTGATAGATCAATAAAGGCATCCCGCTGCAAAATGGGGTAGGTGCCAATCCAGAGGCGATGGCGGGGCAGGAAAACTTCAGAAATCAGTTCAATCTCTGCCAGATCAGGACGACGGGAGAGAACCAGCATTTCCGCTGCATCGCCGGGGCGAATCCCTCGATGTTGACGCAGTAACTTGGCCTGCACTCTGGTTTCAAAGCCGGTTTTATCACCAATCTCCAGATTCAAGCAGCGTTCACGGTTCTCGATAATCACCAGTTGCCCCTTGTCGTTCACCGTCTCCTCTTTGCCCACCAATTCTTCGGTGACATAGACATCCAAGACGCGCCCGCGCCAAAAACCCCCATAGGGAAACCGCCGATGGCGACGATTGCGAAATGAGGCCAACACTGCCGGTGCCCAGAGCCAATAGAGACCTGCAATCAGACCCAAAACCAGTTGGGTGCTATCCCCTAAAAAATTCAAACCAAAAGCAACAATGGCCACCGCTACCACAGAGAAGGTTAAGCGTCGTAGAAAGTCCTGAAGTTTGCCCCAAACATAGCGATACTGGGAACCCGTGGCCACCAGTGGCACCAATTGACGGACTTTTTCTTGGGTGAGGGGAATGAGCACAACCAGTTAGGGCGTAGGCGTTGTCTCCAGTGTATTCGTGGCGGGACGAGGCGGCTGGCGATCGCGCCACCAAGCAAGGAGGGTACTGGCAATAAAAATACTGGAGTAGGCTCCCGTCGTGAAACCAATGATCAGCGCTAGGGCAAAGTAGCGCAGCGTGTCGCCGCCAAAGATGAAGATGGTAATCAATGGCAGCAGGGTCGTTAGGGTGGTATTAATCGAGCGGCCAAGGGTTTGCACCACTGCCTGATCCACCACCTCTTTAATGCCGAGATCAGGGTAGAGCTTCAGGGTTTCTCGCACGCGATCGTAGATGACCACCGTATCGTTCACAGAAAAGCCAATGATGGTGAGCAGCGCCACAATGAAGAGACTGTCAATTTCCACCCCTGCCACGAGTCCCAAAATGGCAAACACCCCCGTGGTCACCAACACATCGTGGACAAGGGCGACAAGGGCAAAACAGGCGTAGTCAAACTGAAAACGCAGCGTGAGATAGATCGTAATGCCAATAAACGACACCAAGAGCGCCAGCAACCCCGATCGCAGGATTTCTTCGCCAAGGGTAGGGCCAACGGTCTCAATCTGCGTTTTCTGGGGGTCAAAGTCACCAATTTTCTGCGTGAGGGCAGCACTGAGGCGAGTGCGCTGATCCACATCGAGGGGTACCGTCCGAATACTCACCCCGTACTGATCAATAATTTGCAGACTGCTGTTGCCTAGGCCTTGCTGATTAAGCACTTGACGCACCACATCAATATCAATCGGCTGAGAACAGGTCTGCATAGCGCTACAGGCCAGTTCAAATTGCAGCCGTGTGCCACCGATAAAATCCAAGCCCAAGCGCAGGGGACTTCCTAGGGATACCCAAGAGATGGCCATTGCCACAAGGCCACTGAGAATGACTACTAGGGATAAACCCCACCAGAGCGATCGCTGGCGATTGACACTAAAGCTCATCGAAAGCTCTCCAGTTTTGGACAGAACCAATTGGGCTTACGTAGACTGGGAATGCTAATGGCGTAAAACAAGAACGTGCGACTACAGGTGAGAGCCGTAAACATACTAATGCCAATGCCGATGGCAAGGGTCACAGCAAAACCGCGCACAAACCCTGTCCCCAAGGCAAAGAGGGCAGCACAGGCAATCAAGGTGGTGACATTGCTATCGAGAATGCTGGCAAAGGCGCGATCGAACCCCGATTCAACGGAACGGTAGAGGGTTTTGCCTGCCCGTAACTCCTCGCGGGTGCGCTCAAAAATCAGCACATTGGCATCCACCGCCATACCAATACTGAGAATAAAGCCCGCAATCCCCGGCAGTGTCAGCGTCACCCCAAACAGCAGAAACGCTGCATAGGTAAAGATGGCGTAGAGAATCAGGGCAATGTCGGCAATCAATCCCGGCAGGCGGTAGTAGGCCACCATAAAGATCAGCACCAGCACCAAGCCCGCCAAACCGGCATAGAGGCTATCGCGAATGCTATCTTGACCCAGCGAAGCCCCCACCGTGCGGTTTTCCACCACCTCGAGGGGAACGGGCAGCGCCCCCCCTTGTAACTGAATGGCTAAATCATTGGCAGTTTGGGCAGTGAAGCCACCGGAAATCTCTGCACTGCCGCCAACAATCCCTGTTTCTGCATATTCCACCGCCACCGTTGGCGCACTAATCAGGCGATCGTCAAGAAAAATCCCCAGACTGCGCCCCGTGCCAGCAATCTCCTTGGTCAGTTGGGCAAAAAGTTCAGCCCCTTGGCTGTCAAAACGGACAATCACACTCCAGTTCGGGGATCCCGGAGCGACGGGACTGGCAAAGGCTTCCCTGAGCATTGCGCCTGTCAAATCCGAGGGCGTGAAGAGGCGGGCGATCGCCTGCTGGCTTTTTTCAAGGGATTCACGGTTTTTGGCCAGCTTTGCCTCAATCTCCTTCAGGGCATCAGGATGATTGGCATTTTGAGCCTGCTCCGCTAAGAGTTGCGCCTGTTCCAAGAGCAGTTGCGACTGAAGTTGCCGCTCAATTTGCAATTGAGCCTCTGTGCCCGGCTTCTGGGCGGCAAAGAGCAGTTGTGCCGTCCCCTTGAGAATCCGTTCCGCCTGCTGAGGATCGGTGACCCCCGGCAATTGCACCAAGAGCTTGTCATCCCCAGCAGTTTGCACCACAGCTTCGGCAACACCCAAGCCATCAATCCGCCGTTGCACCACCCCTTGCACTGCCGCCAGCACTTGGGGCGTAATTTGGGGCACCTTATCCGTTGTTTGCACCTGCAACGTCAGTTGGGCACCCCCCCGCAGATCTAAGCCCAGTCGAGCCGGTGTGCGCACAATGACCCACGTGGCGGCCATCAGCAACACCAAAATGGCAATCAGCCAGCCGCGATATTTTCCCATGGTTAAACCTGTCCCTGCACCAGCTTCTGCACGGCCGCTATAATTTGGGGCGGTTGCACAATTGTGAGATTCTCTAGGGTACCGTTGTAGGGGGTGGGAATATCTTGGGAGGAAAGGCGGATCACAGGGGCATCCAGCTCGTCAAAGTAGCGTTCCATGATCGAGGCTGAGAGTTCAGCACCAATGCCCCCCGTCTTCATACACTCTTCGACAATCACCACGCGATGGGTTTTGCGAATCGAGGCACCAATTGTCTCAAAGTCCAAAGGCTTTAGGGAAATCAGGTCAATCACTTCGGGGTCGTAGCCCTCTTTTTCAAGGGTTTTCACCGCTTGCAGCACATGGTGGCGCATCCGCGAGTAGGTCAAAATGGTAACATCTTCGCCACTGCGGACTATCTCAGCTTTATTGAGGGGCAGCAGGTATTCCTCTTCGGGGAGGTCTTCCTTGAGGTTGTACAGGAGCACATGCTCAAAGAACAGCACTGGGTTGGGATCGCGAATCGCCGATTTGAGCAAGCCCTTGGCGTTGTAGGGGGTTGAGCAGGCAACAATTTTTAATCCGGGGACTGCTTGAAAGTAGGCTTCAAGACGTTGCGAGTGCTCTGCCCCCAATTGCCGGCCAACACCGCCGGGACCGCGAATCACAATCGGGATTTTGAAGTTGCCGCCAGAGGTGTAGCGCAGCATGCCAGCATTGTTGGCGATTTGATTGAAGGCCAAGAGCAAAAAGCCCATATTCATGCCCTCGACAATGGGACGCAAGCCGGTCATTGCTGCCCCGATCGCCATGCCGGTAAAGCTATTTTCAGCAATGGGGGTATCCAATAGACGCAGTTCACCATACTTTTTGTAGAGGTCTTTGGTGACTTTGTAGGAGCCGCCATAATGTCCCACATCTTCCCCCAGCACAAACACTGTGGGGTCACGCTCCATTTCTTCATCAATGGCAGCACGAAGGGCATTAAACATGAAGGTCTCGGCCATGGTTGCGCGGCATACACTCATTAAGGACTATTTCCTAGGGTAGTTGAAACTGCACCGCTTGCGATCATGCTTATCAGACTCATCATTAAACGCAATCTATTCTCAACTCCCCCTAAAACCTATTGAGCATAGACTAGAGATCAAGGGCACATTTACCGCCTAATGATTTTCGGAGTACCAAACATGACCACCTTGGCGCGATCGCTCCCCGCTGATACTCGCAGCTTTCAAACCATTCAAACCCACTTGCAGCAGGATCATGTCATTATTCTGCCCATGGCCACGGTCTATAGCTTTGTCGTCAACGGCACGAGTCCAAGGGCGATCGCAAAGCTGCGTCGTCTCAAGCACTTTAGTACGGAACAGCCCTTAGCCATTCTCACCCGGGGCGATCGCGCGGCTGAAGTGGCAGACCTCTCCCAAGAGGCAAAAACCATGCTGGCTCACTTTCCCTACCCCGTCACTATGATTGTCAAGGGCAAGCCCCACCTAGACCCACAAATTATGCAGGGTTTTGATTGTGTCTATCTCGCTTGTCCCGATCGCTTTATCTACGATCTCGTGGGTGCCTTGCCCTTCTTTTTGGTGGCAGCAACGGTGAAAGTGGGGACGGAACTCATTGTCAGCTTTGAGGACGCCCAAAAATACTATGGCGAGCAAGTGCCGCTGATTGTGGATGGGGGGCGCTGTGCCTATGGACGGCGGGGAACCCTCGTGGACTTCACCCTTGAATACCCAACCATTATGAACTTTGGCCCTGTGTCTGTGGATGACTTGCGACCAATATTGCCCAACATTATTTTGCCGTCACATTTAATGAAATAGATATAATGATTGAGCATTTTCGCGTTAGGGGGGAGTCACGATTTCTCAGCATTGCCAGTCCCTACTGATTACGGGTGTGGATACCGGTGTGGGCAAAACGATGATCACGCGGGCACTGTGGTCTTACGCCCATCGCTATCGTCCCCAAGAACGTTGGGGCATTCTCAAACCAATGCAGAGCGGTACTGCGGTCGAAATTGGAGACGGTGACTACTACTGCCAAACTCTGCCCCTGCAACAAACCGCCAGTGAAGTGTGTCCCCTCAGTTTTGCAGCGCCCCTTGCGCCTCCCATTGCCGCTGAGTTGGAGCAGCGCACGATTGATCTAGCCCCTGTGTGGCAGACTTACCAGCAGCTTCAGGAGCGGTTTGATTACCTTTTAGTGGAAGGGATTGGCGGTCTAGGGTCGCCCATGACTTGGGAGTGGACGGTGGCGGACTTGGCAGCCGCTTGGAAGTTACCCATTGTCTTGGTGGCAACGGTGCGCTTGGGGGCGATCGCCCAAATTGTGGCCAATATTGCCCTTGCACGGCAGTACAAGCTGGACATTCGCGGTCTGATTCTCAACTGTGTCACCCCCTGTAGCGACACGGATATTGCACAGTGGACACCACCAGAATTTCTCAGCCGTTTTACCCAAGTGCCCGTGCTGGGGGTGCTGCCCTGTGGTCAACACTCCAATGAGGAGTTGGCGGAAATGGTCGCCGAATGGCCGCTGCATCTGCTTTGGCGTTGAGGACTGTGAGGCAAGAAATCATTTTGCGGCCGATCAAAGCGCATAATAAAAGTGACTTAGATTAATTGACACAACAGATCGCTGAACTGACCTATGCTAAAGCTCTATGGTGGTGCTAAATCCCGCGCCAGTATTGTTCGCTGGTATTTAGAAGAATTGGGAATTCCCTATGAATTTGTGCTGATGGATCTACAAGCCGGGGAGCAACATCAGCCCGACTTTCTCAAACTCAACCCCATGGGTAAAGTGCCCGTGATTGTTGATGGCGATATCGTGCTCTGGGAATCGGGAGCCATTTTGCTCTATCTTGCCCAAGTCCACGGTGAATTACCCAAGGATGCGGCTGCCGCTGCCCAAGTTTATCAGTGGGTGCTGTTTGCCAATTCCACCTTGACACAGGCAATGTTTCCGCCTGAAACGCGCGATCGCCAGCTGCCGCGACTCCTCAAAGGCATTGAGACCGCCCTCATGGGGCAGTCCTACATTCTTGGCAATCACTTTTCCGTTGCCGATGTTGCCCTCGGGTCAGTGCTGGCCTATCTACAGATGCTTTTTCAAGTGGATTTGAGTCCCTATCCTGCGGTGGCAAATTATGTGGCACGTCTCCAACAACGACCCGCATTCCAGAAGGGCTTAATGGGAGTTGGCGCATGAATGTCATCTTTCGTGAGGTCGATCCCTTTGATTTATGGATTTGGGTGGAATTTGCCGCACCGCCTTCATCCGTTGAGCAGCAGTACCTTGAGGAAGTCTTTAACTCGTGGTTTTTCCTCGGGAAGCTGGGGGGATTCAACGCTGAGAATCTGCAAGTCCAGGAAACGGGGTTAGACCTCAGTTACCTAGAGTACGATCGCGCCCAAGCTGACAGTTCGATGATGGCCGTGATGCACAATATGGGCGAGTTTGAATACAACGATCGCTGGGCACGCTGCTGGTTTGACTTGGGCACTAGTGACGCTTTAGCCTTGGATGTTTTGATTAATGCCCTCAGTCAATTTAGTGAGGACTATGTGCCCTTAAAAACGCTCGTGATTGGCGGTGACAACCCCGAATGGCCGATCGCCACCAGTGAACAGCGGGAAATGATTGAACAATCGGCGTGGAACTAAATGCGCGGCGTCTTGCCCTCGATGCCCTAGAACGGGTGGCCAAGGGAGCCTATGCCGATGTGGCACTTCATCAGGTGTTGCAGCAGCGGTCTCTCAAGGAAGGCGATCGCGCCCTGATCACTGAACTGGTCTATGGGACTATCCGCCAACAGCGCACCCTAGATACCCTTGTTCAGGGGTTTTGTCAGCAACTGCCGCCCTTGAAGGTACAGTTAGTGTTGCGCCTTGGCCTCTACCAACTGCGCTATCTGGATCGCGTTCCCCCCCATGCTGCCGTGGACACCAGTGTTGAACTGGTCAAAGAGATGGGTTTAGGCGGCTTTGCCAAACTGGTGAATGGGGTCTTGCGCCGTTACAGCCGCTCCACGACCGATCCCCTTGAGGCTCTCATTGCTCCCCTGCCCTTGGTCTCCCAACTGGGGTGTCGCTATAGCTTTCCCGATGAGCTGATTGCATCTTGGTTGGAGCGTTTAGGACAAGAGGAATGCATTGCCCTCTGTCAGTGGTTTAATCAACCCCCTCGCCTCGATCTACGCCTCAATCCATTGCGGACAACGACTAACCAACTGATTGCTGACTTTGAGGCAGCAGGTTATAGCCTGAAACCGATTCCCGACTTGCCCCAAGGACTCGTCCTGCCCCACTGTGGCCAAGCTATGCCGGCACTCCCCGGCTATGTTGAAGGTCACTGGTCGGTTCAGGATCGGGCAGCGCAGTGGGTCAGTCATTTGCTGGCTCCGCAGCCCGGTGAGGTTGTCATTGATGCCTGTGCAGCACCGGGGGGCAAAACCACGCATATTGCTGAGTTGATGGCCGATCAAGGCCGCGTCATTGCCTGCGATCGCACCCCCAGTCGCCTGCGGAAGTTGGCGCAAAATCGCAATCGCCTCGGCCTGAAGAGTATTGAAATTCACACCCTTGATAGTTCAACAGCAGGGGATTTTGCAGCGATGGGCGATCGCGTTCTTTTAGATGTGCCCTGCTCCGGTACAGGTACCCTCCACCGCCATGCCGATAGCCGCTGGCAACCCCTGAGAACACGCTTGGCTGAACTAGTGCCCCTGCAAGCTCAACTCTTAGCCAATGTTTGCCAGTGGGTGAAACCCCAAGGTCTGCTTGTCTATGCCACCTGTAGTCTAGAGCCAGCCGAAAATGAAGCCCAGATTCAGCACTTTCTGGCTCACCATCCCCAGTGGTACATTGAACCACCCCCCGCAGACTTTCCCCTAAAAGCAGCTCCCGCAGGCTGGATCACCGTCTGGCCGCAACGGCACGATATGGATGGCTTTTTTATGGTGCGGTTGCGACGCGGTAGCTAAGCCCCAAAGCCACCAAAATTAAAATACCTACCCCCATCAGGCCAGCGATCGGGTTGCCATTGATGCCGGTTAGCCACTCTGGCGCTACCCCCGTATAGCTCACCAATTTGCCCACGTTGACACCAAAATAAGCCCAGACCAAGCCACCGTGGAGTCCCATGGGAAAGCCCAATCGTCCGCTAAAGATCCATTTACTCAAGCCAAGAATCCAGCCCAACAGTGCCAAGCCGAAAAACTGCGGCCATGTGGCCAAAATGACCTCTAAGGGATGCAGATAGTGCAACGCGGCAAAGATCAGGCCATTGAGCACCAAGGCAAACCATGGTTGGTACTCTAGCTCTAGCTCCTGCAACAGCCAGCCACGAAACAACAATTCCTCAGCAAAGCCCACAGCAACACCGGTGAGGACGCCATCCAACAGCAGCAGCCCAAAGCGATCCGGTAGCCCCTGCCAGCTTACCCAGCCCAAGAGTCCTTCGATGAGAAATAGCAGGGCAACCAAAAACACCCCCGCCAGCCAGCCCAGCAGGGCATCCCGCCCAAAGTTCCACCCCCCCTTAAGGCCATAAAACACTAGGGGCGATCGCTGTTGGTGTACCCGCCGTCCCCAGACTCGCAGCAGGAGAATAAAGATGAGGTACAACAGCCCCATATTGACAAAGCTGGCACCACCGCCCTTACCCCAAAGAAAATAGATACTCAGGCCGATGGGCAGCCACAGCAGCACCAGCGTTAGGGCAAAACTAAAAATGCGAATCCAGAAGGGTCGGCGGATCATTTGCCGCCAAAACTGAGCGAAAAGTGGCTTATTCAGCGGGTTCAATGGTACTCGTCAGCCCTGCCATTTTCAGGCCTTCACAATAAAATTCAGCATGCTCAAGGGCACAGGTGATCACCAAGGCCACCCCCGTCATGTGCGCCTCCATCATGATATCCACGGCTTGGGGTTGGGTGAGGCTCGGCACCGTCTTCAGCAATACCTCCACCACATACTCCATGGAATTGACATTGTCATTGTGAAGGAGCACACGATAGCGGGGCGCCAACTTGCGAACGGTTGCTGGTTTTTCAATGGTTTGCACTGACATTGTTGGCCATGCCTCCATTCAGTGGACATTCAGTATCAGGAATTCAGCAAATATGCTTAAGATCTTAGCAAACCAATCAAACTTGACCACTTGCCGATTCCGGACGCAACAGCGGGAAAGCAATCACATCACGAATACTGGGCGAATCCGTCAGCAACATCACCAAGCGGTCAATACCAATCCCTAGGCCTCCTGTGGGTGGCATTCCATGCTCTAGAGCTGTGAGGAAATCTTCATCAACACTGTGGGCCTCCAAATCCCCAGCCGCTTTGCGCCGTGCCTGTTCCTCCAAGCGTTGCCGTTGATCCAATGGATCCGTTAACTCCGAAAAACTATTGGCGTGTTCGCGACCAACGATAAATAATTCAAATCGCTCCACCAGTCCCGGTTGGCTGCGGTGGGGCTTGGCCAAGGGGGAAATCTCCACAGGATAGTCAAGAACAAAGGTGGGTTGAATCAATGTCGGTTCAACAGTCTGCTCAAACACTTCGTTAAGCACTCGGCCAATCGTGTCACAGGCGTCTAAGTCTTTTACCCCTGCTTTTTGGGCTGCTTTCTTCGCCGCTGCTAGATCGCACAATTGGCGAAAATCAATCCCAGTGGCTTGCAACACTGCATCGTGCATGGTCACCCGTCGCCATGGGGGCGTCAGATCAATCGTTTCCCCTTGATAAGTCATCTTGAGCGTACCCAACACCTCCATCGCTGCTGTGGTGATGATTGCCTCCGTCAGCGTCATCATATCGTTGTAGTCGGCGTAGGCCTGATAGACCTCAATGGACGTAAATTCAGGGTTGTGCTTGGTTGAGATGCCCTCATTGCGAAAGATGCGCCCCAGTTCATAGACCTTCTCAAAGCCACCGACAATCAGGCGCTTCAGGTGCAGTTCTGTGGCAATGCGCAAATAAAGCTGCATCTCCAGCGTGTTGTGATAGGTAATGAAAGGACGCGCCTCGGCTCCCCCGGCTTCCGTCTGTAGCACCGGTGTTTCAATTTCAATAAAGCCCTGCTCATTGAGGTAGCGACGAATGGCGGCAGTAATCAGTGCTCGCTTGCGGAAGGTATCGCGGACGTGGGGGTTGACGATGAGATCCACATAGCGCTGGCGATAGCGTTTTTCGACATCCGTGAGGCCGTGCCATTTATCCGGCAGGGGCAACAATGACTTCGTGAGCATGGTGTAGGATTCCACCACAACCGAGAGTTCACCCTTTTCTGTGCGCTTGAGGGTGCCCACAGCGCCAAGGATATCGCCGACATCCGTCAGGTGTTTCAAATCGGCAAAGGCGGCTTCCCCCATGCCTTGGCTAATGGTTTGCTTATCGAGGTAAAGCTGAATTGTGCCGCTGTCGTCCTGAAGTGTAAAAAAGGCCAGCTTGCCAAAGACGCGCCGCGCCATAATCCGACCGGCGACACTGACGCGATCGCCCACCGCTTCGCCAGCGGCCAAGTGAGCATATTTTTCTTGCAGAACTGCTGCAGTATGGGTGCGCTCCCAACGATAGGCATAGGGGTTCATGCCCTGTGCTTGCAGTGTTTTGGCTTTCTCAATCCGTGTTGCCCGAATTTCGGCTCCCGTTGCCCCCACGTCGGCCATATTGGTAGAAACTCTCCACGATTAGCAAACCTTAACCTTCTCATTGTACGCTCTGGAATCGGTACCAACGCTGCTAAAGGGGAATCGATTACAGTGGAAGTTAGTGTGACCAATGAACAAGAACAAACGGCCATGCCCCCCGCGAAGTCCCCTCGCCGTAAAACTCCCGAACCCATTGATCTGCATGATCCGCAGTACTACTTCAACCGCTCCCTCAGTTGGCTGGAATTTAATAAGCGGGTACTCCACGAGGCCTATGACCCCCGCACACCGCTCCTAGAGCGGCTGAAATTTATGGCCATTTTCAGTTCCAACTTAGATGAATTTTTCATGGTGCGGGTGGCGGGCTTGAAGCAGCAAGTGGAAAGTGGCATTGTTCAAGGGGGAGCCGATGGCATGCCCCCAGCGGAGCAATTACAAGCAGTGCGGCAATATCTGCTACCAATCGTTACTGAGCAACACCGCTATTTCGACCAAGAATTGCGTGCTCTCTTGGCCAAGGAAGCGATTTTTCTCACCCGCTTTAATGAGTTGACCCCTGAGCAGCAGGCCTACCTCAACGACTACTTCCAAGCGCAAGTTTTTCCGGTGCTCACCCCCTTAGCAGTCGATCCGGCGCACCCCTTTCCCTACATTTCTAGCCTCAGCCTCAACCTTGCGGTTCTGATCCGTGATCCCGAATCTGGCCAAGAGCGACTGGCACGGGTAAAGGTACCGAATCGGTTTCCGCGCTTTGTTGCCCTGCCCCAACATTTGCACTCGCCCCAAGGTGCCCATTGGCTAGGCGTTCCCCTCGAAGAAATTATTGCCCACAACCTCAGTGCCCTCTTTCCGGGGATGGAGATTCAGGCCTACTTTGCCTTTCGCATTACCCGTAGTGCTGACCTCGAACTAGAAACGGACAAGGCGGATGATTTACTGATTGCCATTGAGCAGGAAATTCGTAAACGGCGCTTCGGCTCTGTGGTGCGTCTAGAGGTGCAGCGGGGCATTCCACCGCTTCTGAGGCAAACCCTGATGGAAGAGATGGATCTCGAGGAGATTGATGTCTATGAACTCGATGGTCTGTTGTGCTTGAATGATTTGTTTGCCTTTATGGGATTGCCCTTGCCCCAGTTCAAGGATCCGGAGTGGCAACCCCAAGTTCCCTCCAGTTTCCAGCGGGTAGAGGAACGGGAATCGATGTTTGACACCAGCAGCGAAATTACCACCCTCGGCACTGACTATTGGGAAGCCGTGGCCAACGAACTCTTCAGTCTCATTCGCGAGGGGGATATTATCGTTCACCATCCCTACCATTCCTTTGCAGCAACAGTACAGCGCTTTATTACCTTGGCGGCCCATGATCCCCAGGTACTGGCGATTAAGATGACCCTCTATCGCACATCGGGTGACTCGCCGATTGTCAGTGCCCTGATTAAAGCCGCAGAGAATGGCAAACAGGTGGCGGTTTTGGTGGAACTGAAGGCGCGCTTTGACGAGGAGAACAATATCCTCTGGGCACGGAAGCTGGAAAAAGTGGGCGTCCACGTGGTCTATGGCGTACCGGGTCTAAAGACTCACACAAAAACGGTTTTGGTTGTGCGCCAAGAGGCGGGGCAAATTCGTCGCTATGTCCACATTGGCACAGGCAATTACAATCCCAAAACTGCTGGCCTCTATGAGGACTTGGGGCTGTTTTCCTGCCGTGACGAGTTAGGAGCGGATCTCTCGGAACTCTTTAATGTGCTCACGGGCTATTCCCGCCAACGGGATTATCGCCAGCTTCTCGTTGCCCCGGTCACAATGCGCGATCGCACGCTGCAATTGATTTACCGTGAGATTGAACACGCCCGCAATGGTCAACCGGGGCGGATTATTGCCAAGATGAATGCAATTACGGATACGCAGGTGATTCGTGCCCTCTATGAGGCGTCCCAAGCAGGGGTAGAAATTGATCTGATCATTCGTGGCATGTGCTGTCTACGACCGGGGGTACCGGGGGTGAGCGATCGCATTCGGGTGATTAGTATCATTGGCCGCTTTTTGGAGCACTCACGGATTTTTTACTTTGGCAACAATGGCGAGCCAGAGTACTACATTGGCAGTGCCGACTGGCGATCGCGCAACTTAGACCGCCGCGTAGAAGCCATTACCCCCATTCAAGATCCAACCATTCAACTGGAACTCAAAGAGCTGCTTGAAATTATGTTGGCAGACAATCGCCAAGCGTGGGAGCTGCAACCCGATGGCACCTACCAGCAACGACAGCCAGCCCCCGGTGAACCCGAACGCGGTACCCACAGTGTTTTAATGGCACGTACCCTCAAGGAAGTAGAAGCGAGCCGCTAGTTAGCGCCTGCATACCCTTGCGCCATGGCTCGAAAGTCTGGACTGTTTTGCAGGAGTTCTTGGTAGCTCCCGACAGCCGCCACTTGGCCATTGGCCATTAGGTACAGGCGATCGCACGCCATGACAGTGCTGAGGCGGTGGGCAATCATAATAATGGTTTTTGCACCACTGAGGGCTTGAATGGCATCCATCACTCCCGCTTCCGTTTGATTGTCAAGAGCCGCTGTTGCTTCATCCATAATGAGCACTGAGGGGTTGTGGTAAAGGGCGCGGGCAATGCCAATTCGCTGGCGCTGTCCTCCCGAAAGGCGCACCCCCCGTTCACCGACAACAGTGTCTAGGCCTTTTGGCAGGGTATGGACAAAGGTGGCTAACTGAGCTGCCTCTACCGCAGCCCACAGGGCGGTTTCATCAATGGCCTCTGCCGGTAAGCCAAAGGCAATGTTGTGGCGCAGCGTGTCATCGGAAAGATAAATGGTTTGGGGAATATAGCCAATCTGCCGTTGCCACTGCGGTAGGTTGTGGTAAATGCTCTCACCATCCACCCGAATATCCCCTTGAGAAGGTTCTAGGAGTCCCAAAATCAAATCGACAATTGTGGTTTTCCCTGCCCCTGAGGCTCCAACAAAGCCAACCATTTCCCCCTGTTTAATTGTGAGAGAAACCCCACAGAGGGCTGGCCGAGGGGCATTGGGATAGGTGTAGTGCAGATCAATCAGTTCGAGGCGATCCTGAAAAATTGGTGCTGCTGCAGCAGCAGAGGTAGAGGGAGCCTGCAACATTCTGGCTTCTAAAAGATCGTCATACAACAAATCGACAGAAGCAGAATAGTAAATAACGGAGTTAAGGTTGTTGGTTAAGCGAGTTGCCGATGGCAACAGACGAAACGCTGCAGCTGCAAACAGAGAAATTAGCGGCAGAACTTGTGCCACGTTGCCCCGCTGAAGCAAGTTGAGGATAACAATAAGAATAATTGTGAGAACAGCTAATGTTTCAAAATAAGCACGGGGTAACTGCTGAATAAACTGCAAAACTAAGTTTGCTTTGCGGTCTTCAATCATGTTTTCAGCATAGGTCTTCAGGAATTGCTGCTCGCGACCTAGGACTTTCGCTTCTTTGATGCCGCCCAAACTCTCACTAATACTTTGGATCGATTTTTGAGCATAATCAATGCGACGTTGACCCACTTCCTTGAGCTTATGGCGAAAGGCTTGAAAGAAAAGCAAGGATAGGGTTGAGATTAGAGCAATAACCAAGATTGAGATGAGAGGGTTACTCCAAATAATGACTGAAAATATGGCAAAAACAATTAGAGATTCAGAAAAAATAACCAATAAAGGCAGGAGATACAAATTAAAAACATTATTTATTTCAGTATTTACATTCTGGATTAGTTTAGCAGTATTGTTTTGCAGGTGAAATGTGTAGGGTTTGTAGAGATAGGATTGCAATAATAAACTTGAGAACTTGCGGTACTTACTGTTCAGAAACTCCAACTGAAGATAGGTGCTCAAGGCAATAAACAGGTTCTTGCCCACATATAAAAGCCCTAGGGCAGCACTGAGGATCAATAGCCACTGGGATTGCTCTGCAGGGGTTAGAGGAACCTCTCGCCAAAATAGGAGGGCGTTTAAGCGTTCCGGTTTTTCGACGACAGCAATAAAGGGTAGCACCAAGCCTACCCCCAAGGCTTCCCAAATACTGCCAATGAGCATCAAGACACCAATGCCTGCCAGTTGCCAGCGATCGCCCCGATCCAATAGTCGCCAAATTTTGCCAAGGGAGCGCAGTGCAGGGTGCTTTAACATTCCGTTTTAGAGGTAACAACGCCTTGATCTTAGGCTACTTATGCCCAAGTCGTGCTTCCCAAATCTGGCGGAATATCTTGCCAGCGACCTTGACCGACCGCCCGAACCGCTTCCCGCAAATCCACTGCTTTGGTATAAAGTGCCTTACCGACGATCGCCCCCGATAACCCTTGGGGACTGAGGGCAAAGAGACTGAGAATATCCGTGAGGGAACCCACGCCACCCGATGCAATGACCGGGCGATCAGTTGCCGCCAATAACTGCCGCAGGGCTGGAATATTCGGCCCTTGGAGGGTGCCATCCCGCTGAATGTCGGTATAAACAAACCCTGCTACCCCCATTGCTGCCATTTTTTGGGCAAGATCGGTGGCCAAGATCGTTGAGGTGTCTAGCCAGCCCCGCGTTGCCACATAGCCATCGCGAGCATCCAGCCCTACCCAAATGCGTCCGGGGTATTCTGTGGCCAAACTGGCCACTAGCTCTGGATCCTCAAGAGCCACGGTACCCAAAATGGCACGATTGACGCCTTGGAGAAAGAGATCAGCCACTGCTTGGCGCGATCGCAAGCCACCCCCCACCTGCACAGGAATTTCAAGGGAGGCGACGATCTTGGCAATCAGATCATAATTTCGCGGTTCGCCCGTTTTGGCTGCATCTAGGTCAACGACATGCAAGCGGGGAGCACCCAACCGCTGCCAGTAGAGGGCAACTTTTAGAGGATCATCATGAAAAACCTTGACCTTACCATAGTCCCCTTGCACTAGGCGCACACATTTGCCGTCAAGTAAATCAATGGCGGGGATAACATCCATTGGCGTCAGAAATCCTTATTGAAAAATTGAAAATTTGAGCGCAACTCCCATCCTAGCAGTCACAAGGGGTGAAGCGCATCGGAGGATTGCTAACATAGTCCCCTCCGTTCCTGAATTGACAAGAGCCACCCATCGAAGGCCGCGCCCTGTCTAAATTCCTGTGGCGATCGCGTGATTATGCAACAGATTTAATAGGATTCCGTTTGAACATGTCCCCCATATCCTCGCGCAGCAGGTGGGGAAACTTTCATAGGCGGACAGAAAATTCAGGCTGCATTTCCTCGAGCCTTGGGAATTTGAGTGCTACTCACCAGTCAAGGTAAGCTAACAAACAAAGGATTTGCTTGGGGTACAAGGACATGGCTGTTGCTGCCGCCATTATTCTCTTGTTGTTGAGTGGCTGGGTGAATGACCATCCGTGGGGATGGCTGCTGATTCTTGGTCTAGGGTTGGGCTATTGGTACTGGCGGCGATCGCCCGCTGCGCCAAACCCAGCTCCCCCTCAACCTTCTCTGCATCCTCAATTACTGGAAAAGCAACTGGCAGACACGCGGAGCCTTTTGCAGGAACTTCCGATAGAGCGCCAAGCCTCCCTACAATCAGCCCACAGCCAACTCCAACAGCGGTTAGATAGCCCAACGGTTGAGGTGTGTGTTCTCGGGCAATCGGCCTATGCTCTCAATCGGGTGTACGATGCCGTCGCTACCCTACCCCTCGATAGCTGTACGTTTCAGCAGCAAACATTGGCAACGGTGCCCCAAGCAGACTTAGTGCTTTTGACCGTAACGGGTGCCCTTACCGCCAGTGAGTTTGAGATGCTGCGGGTATTGCAAGCAAGCCATTATCACGTTCTTGTGGTGTGGTATCCAGAAATGGTGCAGGAGCGCGATCGCCCGAAGGGCGCGCTTTGCAATCGCGTGGCAGTGCATTTACAGCAGCAACTGCAACAACTCCAGATTGGACAAGATCAACTCATTCCCTTTACACCCCACAATCCCCAAGAACTCACCTCCGCAGTGCTGCACTGTCTCACCCAAGAGCGAGCGAATCTGGTCTTAGCCGGCACCTATCGCCGTGCCCAACAACTCCATCAACAGGCGCAATCCGCCCTCAACCAGTATCGCCAAGAACGAGCCACCCCGATCATTGAACGCTACCAATGGCTGGCAGCAGCGGCAACGGCAGTGAATCCTCTTCCGCTTCTGGATCTCGTCATGGCCGGGGGGCTATTGGTGCGCCTCACGTGGGATCTCGGTCAAATCTACCAACGCTCCTTTCGCTTGGCGGATGCTGAACCCCTTGCCAAGGAGCTATTGCGGCTAATGGTGCAGTTGGGGGCTGTGGAACTGGGCACCCAATCCCTAGGACAGTGGCTCAAGGGCAATTCCCTCACCTATTTGGCAGGGAGCTGTTTACAGGGGGCAACGGCAGCCTATGTGTTGCGCTTGAGTGGCTTGAGTTTGATCCATTACTTTGAGACCGCTCCCCAAGTAAAATCTCTGCCCTTGGTGACTCGATTGCAGCAAAGCCTTCAGTGGGCACAGCAACAGGTGGGACGCTCTCCCCTGCAAACCCTAGGACAGTCTCTTGGCTTGCCGTCGGCCTAGCCAGTGACGCAGGAGTTGAGCGGCAAAAAGCACAACAAATGCGGGGTTGTTTATCAGATAGCGTTGCCAGAGGCGGCGGGGTTCTTGCAGGAGTCGAAAGAGCCACTCCAGACCGATCGCCATCATCCAGCGAGGCGCTTGCGCTACAACGCCACTGTGAAAATTAAAGGCTGCTCCCACACCCACCAAGACAATGGGCAGAAAAGGGCTTTGGCGAGCCATCCACTCCTCTTGCTTGGGACAGCCAAGGCTGACAAAAACCAGATCAGCACCGCTATCAAGAATGCGCTGGCGATCGCTGGCCTCCTCCTCAGGGGTCAAGGGACGAAAGGGAGGCGCGTAGGCACCCACTAACTGCATCTTGGGAAAGCGCTCTCGCAGATTTCGTTGCAGCCGCTCTAACACGAGGGGTTCACTGCCATAGAGGAAAATACGCCAGCCTTCCTCTTGGGCGCGATCGCACAACGCCAGCATCAAATCAGGACCATAGACCCGCTCTGCTTGCGGAAAGCCCAACAGCTGTAAGCCCCACACCAAGGGCATGCCGTCAGAGGTCACCAGTTGGGCACCATTCACCACCCGTTGAAAGGGCGATCGCCACACCCCTGTCATGACCACATGGACATTGGCCGCCACCACATAGCCCCCCTTACCTTGATTAATCCATTCAGCTATAAGATCACAGGCTTGGCTGTAGGTGGTGACATCAATCCGTGTCCCTAAAATGTGCGCCGACTCCACGCTGGGGCTACTCCGCATGTTTCACTTGATTCCAGCGTAGGACATTGGTTGCAGAACCGAAGTGAACATCCGACAATGCAAAGCAGATGTCATGTTGTGCCCTGCAGAATGAATTTAGAAGAGTGCTATCGCATTCTGGAGTTGCCACAAGGGGCGTCCTTAGCTCAAGTGAAATCCGCCTACCGACGGCTAGCACGACGCTATCATCCCGATGTCAACCCTGGCGATCGCACTGCCCATGAGAAGTTTATTCTCCTCCAACAGGCCTATGAAAAATTAGTACGAGGACTGCCCACCTTTCGGCCTACCCCTGTTAAATCAGAACCCCAATCTCGCCCACCGCAGCCACCGCCGCCTCTCTCTGCCTTTGAGATTGAACTGAAGCACGCTAGCTATCGCCAACTTCAGGAATTTCTCAAATATCGCTGCTATCAACGTGCCATATCCCTTGTGGAAGGGTTGGCCAGTCGGCTGCCTCAAGATGCCGAAGTACGCCAGTGGCAAGCCGTCACCTATCAGTGCTGGGCGAGGCAACTCATTCGCGATCGCCAGCCCCAAGCGGCACGGGAATACCTGCATCGCGCGCTGAAAGCCGATCCGGATAACCGACTCCTTTGGCAAGAAGCGGAAAAGGACTTTCGTACCCTTGAGCGCCTCTACGGCAAAGACATCTAAGTCCAGTCCTCCCGCTTATCGCTGCCCAGCTTGTAAACGCCGCCGCGAGCGTGAATGGCACGGGTACGCTCAAACAGTTCTTCCTCCGTGAGTTGCCATTTTTCTAGCAGCTCTGCCATTAACTTCTTATTGGTTTCGGCACCGGGGAAGCCATCATAGCGAATCAGCAATCGCCCCAATTCCGCCAAGTTGTAATCACTGATGCCCTCTTGTCGCAGGCGCTCGAGGACTAACCGATCTTGGGCTTCGCGGGGATGTTGTAGGTTCTGGGAGTTTGGCATTTTACCCTCCAAGATTTATTGATGAAACTTTAACGGCTAGTTTTGCGATAGCGATTCCCCGGCTGCTGCTCGACCCAACCCGTTAGCTCCAAGTGCATCAGTTCTGCCATCACCACCCCTGTTTCCAAGGGTACGCGCTGCACAATGTCATCAAAGGCAACACTATTGCTGCCTTGGCTCAGTTGTTGAATCGCCTCGAGAATTTGTTGCTGGGGGGGCGATAGCGTTGGGGGTGGGGCTGAGAAGGGGGTTGGATCGAGGGGGGGTGTATGCCCCAATTGTTCGAGGAGAGCTTCTTCTCCCAAGATAATCTGTGCCCCTTGATTCACCAGACTCAGGGCACCCTTGGCACGGTGGTTATCGAGATGCCCCGGCAGCACATAGACATCACGACCATACTCGGCAGCATAGCGAGCAGTGATCAGGGCACCGGATTTGTAGGGAGCCTCTGCAATAATCACCGCACGGCACAGACCAGCAATGATGCGGTTGCGACGCGGAAATTGGGGGCGATCGGCACCCACACCCCTAGGATACTCGCTCAAGAATCCCCCCCGTTCACGAATCTGGTAATAAAGCGAACGATTTTCCGGTGGGTAGATCATATCCACACCCGTAGCTAAAACGGCCAGTGTGGCACCTCCAGCTTCTAAAGAGCCGCGATGGGCAGCACCATCAATGCCTGCGGCCATGCCGGAAACAACAATAAACCCAGCTTGGGCAAGGGCATACCCCAGCTTGTGCGCCCAACGCTGGGCATATTCTGAAGGATCACGGGTGCCGACAATGGCAACAGTTGGTGTGGGTTGACTGAGAATTTCTAAAATGCGAGTCCCGCCATAGTAGAGCAAGGGCGGCGGATCGGGAATTTCCCGCAGCAGTGGTGGATAGCGAGGGTCACTCAGCACCCAATGGTGGGGATTTTGCTGGCAGTGGTGCTCGTAGAGAGCTAGGGGTTGGCACTGCTGACGATAGTGGGCGATCGCCCCTTGGAGTTTGGCACCAATCCCCTCTACTTTTCCTAAGGTTTCTACGGACGCTTCCCAAGCAGTTTTCAAATCCCCAAAGTGCTGCCAGAGGCGTTTGAGTAACACCGGGCCAAGGCCGGGTACCTGTGACCAACTGTACCAATAGGCAGCATCAGCGGGAACCAAGGGAGCTTAGTAGGCTTCCTGCAACTCGTAGAAGTCAGGGGTGATGTAGTCTTTGCGCAGCGGCCAGCCCAGCCAATCCTCGGGCATAAGGATGCGCTTCAAATTGGGGTGCCCCTCATAGACAATGCCAAACATATCGTAGGATTCCCGCTCTTGCCAATCGGCGGTTTTCCAAATCCAATACACCGAGGGGACACGGGGATCCTCACGGGGGACAAACACTTTAATCCGCACCTCTGGGGGGCGATCGGCATTATCACTGAGCTTGATCAGGTGGTATGTGCTCACCAAGTCTTGGCCGGGACCCGAATCATAGGCGGCTTGGCACTGCAAATAGTTAAAGCCATCGGCATAGAGGGCTTGGCACACCGCCAGCAGGCGATCGCGATCCACTTTGATGATTTCTACACCAGAGGCATCGGTACCGAGGGATTCCACACTCAGGCTTTTAGACTGGAGAAGGCGGCATACAGGGCCAGCTTCAACAATGGGGGCTTCGGGGGTGTCACTCATGTTCGCTACTCCAACCTAAAGGCAATCAACTCACTCAAGACCATTCGAGGGCACGTTTGCGCCACGCATAAACTAGAGCCACGACCAGAATGGCAATGAAAATCAAGGCTTCAATAAAGGCCAGTAAGCCCAACTGATGGAAAGCCACCGCCCAAGGATATAAAAAGACCGTCTCCACATCAAAAATGACAAAGACGAGGGCAAACATGTAGTAGCGCACATTGAACTGAATCCACGCGCCACCAATGGGTTCCATCCCCGATTCGTAGGTCGTCAAGCGGATCATCCGCCCGGATTTGGGACGCAATAGCGCAGAGGCAGCTAAAGCCAGTACGGGTACCAGACCACAGATAATCAAAAAGCCAAGAAAATACTCGTAACCACTGAGAACAAACACGGTTGCAGTGTCCCTCGATCTTGGAATTGCTACCATTTTGACACACTCCCCTAGCGATCGCTAGGCTAGGGATCAATAGAAAAAACTAAATTGCCCTATAGCGAATCATTAGCGATGTCCCAACCCACTGTCCTCTGTGCTGGCGAAGTCCTCTTTGACTGTTTAGAAGTGCCCCCTGATCCCCCGCAGTGTTTTCTGGGGGGTGCCCCGGCCAATGTGGCCTGTGGTTTGGTGAAGTTGGGGGTGAGTGCGGCCTTTTTGGGGGCTGTGGGCGACGATGCCTTAGGGGAGCAAGCCTGTGCCGAATTAGCCGCTTTGGGCGTCAATATCGAAGCGGTCGAGCGGGTCGCTGGGGTGCCGACGCGGCAAGTGCGCGTTCAATTGGTGGGGGGCGATCGCCAGTTTGTGGGATTTGCGCCAGCGGGAACTTCTGTCTTTGCCGATATGCAGTTCTCTGGCCAGCAAGTCTCGCCATCGTTCCTAGCTGGGGCACAATTTTTCGTCACCGGCACCCTCGGACTCGCCAGTGAACCCACCGCCACCACCATTGAACATCTAGTCCAGCAACTGCGGCAAAACGGTGCCTTTATTCTCATTGATGCCAACTGGCGACCAATCTTCTGGCGGGATGCGAGTGCTGCTCCTGAACGCCTTCGTCCTTTTTTAGCACAGGCGCATTTCCTGAAACTGGCCAAGGAAGAGGCGGAATTATTTTTCTCTGACAGTGATCCCCAAGTTGTCTATCGTGCCCTTTGGGGGACGGCACCTGACCATGCCGTGGTTATTACTGACGGGGATCAAACTATTCACTACTGGTGGCACGAAAATCAAGGGAAATTACACCCCCCTACCATGCCCGTTGTGGATACTACTGGTGCCGGCGATGGCTTTGTTGCGGGTTGGATTGCCCAATTATTACAGGGCAGCCCGGAAACCTACCGTGACCCCCAATGGCAGGCTGCTTGTTTAGAATTTGCCACGGTGGTGGGGGCGCTCGTGACGACAAAACGGGGGGCGATCGCTGGTCAACCCACCCTTGCTGAGGTCACTCAATGGCTTCGGGATCATCCTCAAAGAAAAATACGGACGCACTCACCGCCCTAGCAGTGGTTGATGGGCTTGTCGCGATCGCTGGCTGATGTTCACGGCTAGGGATGGCTGCCGCCAAGGGACAGGCCCGCCAAAACCCCCGCACCGGCACATTCAGTTTTTCACAGGTACCACCACGCCGCCCTTCGGAATAATAGAAGCGGCAAAAGCGGCAAGTTGTGGGAGTGAGAATTGGGCTGTCCATCGCGGGGATCAACTCCGAAGTAAAATCTTTAGGCTCTCTACCTTCCATCCTATGAAATTGCCCTCAGCGACTTTTGCAGCGATCACAGGGTCAAAGAGGCTTAGGAAGCAGGTTTTAGCGATCCCCAGTGGTCAAAAGTGCTTTTAGATTCTTTTCATACTCCCGCAACACTCCGTAATAATACGGACATCAATTGTAGGAAAAGTGAAAAAAAGGTTACGTCCGCAGACGCAACCCATGGAGATCAGTATATTTTTAAGCCACAGAGGAAATTAACGCACCGCCGCCGTCGTGGGTGCCTTGGCCGGGATCAAGAACAACTTGATCATTTGCCACACATTCGAGAGATAGAGGGGAAGTTTCTTCAGAAAACCGCCATTTTGCTTGCTAATTTCTGTCAGCTTGGCATTGTTTTCGACACACCGCTCTAACCGCTGATAAAATTCTGGATGATCGACATCGAGAATCACCGGAAAAACACGGCCTGCGGTTTCATTGGTTTTGGCAATCACCTCACGATCATACTCGCGGGCATCCAAGCCAATCGCAGCATAGAACTTCGCCCGTTGCAAATCGTTGAGGTACATTGTGGCAAAGACCGAGAGCAGGAAGAAGCGGCACCACAGTTTTGGTGGCAGCCAGCAGACCATGAAGTAGCGTGCCCATTTCTTACCAGAGAGGGACAGGGGAATTTCCTTAATCTTTTGCCAGAAGGTGCGCGGCCGATCCAGCATTTGCGGTTGAGCCCGCATGACAGCGTCAAAGAAGTCACCGTGGCGGTTTTCATCTTGGCACCAGTTCTCAAAGAAGCGGAAGATGGGGTAGATGCGATGTTCGGGGTGCTTCTCCAGATGGCGATAGATCGTAATGTAGCGCCAGTAACCAATTTTCTCGGAGAGGTAGGTGGCGTAGAAGATGAATTCTGGTTCAAAGTAGGTGTAACTGCGGTGCTGCGTCAAAAAGCCGAGATCCAGCGATAGGTTAAAGTCGGCCATCGCTTTATTCAAGAAGCCAGCGTGGCGGGCTTCATCGCGAGACATGAGGGCAAAGCATTCCGCCAATAGGGGGTTGCGATCCTTGAGCTTGCGGCTGAGTTCTTTGTAGAGGAGAAAGCCAGAAAATTCCGCTGTGCAGGAGCGCTCCAAAAATTCAATAAATAACTGGCGGGTTTCGCCATCAATGTGATCCCAAGACTGTTCAAATTCTGCATCCCGCACAAAGTGGTGGCGGTTGTAGTCGCAGCGGAATTCCTCAAGGATGGCCTGAAGTTCTGCTTTGTTTTCAGTAATGTCCATATTGGCCATCGCTTCAAAGTCAGTGGTGTAGAAGCGGGGCGTGAGGATGGTTTCCTTTGCGGGGGCTTTGATGCCCGGCCGCAGTTCTTCAAACTCTGGTTTGGCGACGGTATTAACCATAAAAAGCTGCGTCTCGCTCTTGCTAACGGCACTCATAAAGCATGGTAGCGAAAATCACCGATGCGTTACAGGTCGTTACAGAACCGTTACATTCTCCACCAGCGGCTGAGTTGATTGCGCCAGCGATCGCCCCACGAGGCCCCCCATGTGGGTTGGCTATAACGTTGAATCAACTGTTGCCCCAAGGGAGTGAGGCGATAGCGATCGGTGAGGCCTTGGCCATCCACTTCGCGGCGCAGTAAACCGACGCGGATCAACCAGTCCAACTCTGCTTCTGCTAGGAGCACAGGCAAGGGCGATCGCGTGAATCCCGATTGAAGACCCGCTTCGCCCACAATTTCTAGGAGTGCCACACTCCGCTGCTGCATTGTCTGAAACAAGAGGGGCAAAAAGGGACTACAGCGCAGGGCGCGATCGCCCCGTTCCAAAACCTTCGGAGAATACGCGATCGCCACTGCCACCAAACCTACAGAGAATTTAAGTGGCTGGTATCAATGAAGGTTGCCCGGTCATTCACTGACGTACCAGGGGCGGGGGGTGTGCGGGGCGATTGAGCTGCGGCAGAGGTTGATGGCGAAGAGGGAGTTTCTGCCTCCTGACGACGGCGATCGGGTAAGACCACGCGCTCCATAATGAACTCAATGGTGCCCTTGCGCAGCCATCCCCGTGCTACCAAAATATCGCCGAGTCTTGCCCCTGTGGCTCGCTGATCGGCTAAGGCAACCTCAATTTGTGCGGGTGTCACCAATTCTGCTTCAACCAGATAGTTCCCCAAGCGTTTCGTGTAGCTGTCATCATGGGGACGCTGGATAAAGGGGGGCTTTTTCGCGGGTGCCTCAGTCTCTGCTGCCACGCCTGGCAGGCTGTCAAAGTCACGCTGATCCCCCGCTAGGGCAACCAAGCATTCTTTGATTTTCATCAGAATTTCCGCTGCTCGCCGGGGTTGATTTTGCTGGGCTGCCTGCTCCAAGAGCCGCGCTTCTGCCTCAATCAGCGTTTGCCGGGATGCCACTGCTGCAACTTGTAAAATGCGTGCCTGCTGCTGAAGGACAGCCATATCTCGTTCAAGAAGGGCTTTTTTGCACTGCTTGAGAACAAGGGATCCCTGCTTCAGCAGGACTTTGTGGGTAGGAGTAGTCATAGACAGCAACAGCGGGGATAAAGAAGATGACTTAAAAGAATATTAAAGCTTGGCAACTGCCTTTGGCATTGTTTAGGCGATGGGGAACACGCAATCTACTTTTACTATAGCCCTTTGTATTGAACCCATTCCGCTGCAGCTGCGTCAAAGTAAAGGTTCTGTAAAGATAGGATTACTGTTGCTGCCGTAGGACGGTGTTGAAGAGTTCTTTGACTTGTTCCCACGCATCCCGTGCCGCTGCTGCATCGTAGCTATCCCGTTGATCGCAGAAGAAGCCATGATCCGCTGGATAGATGAAGATGTGGTGGCGAATGCCGTGGTGGCGCAGCGCCGTTTCAATTTGCTTCACCTGTTCCATGGGAATACTTTGGTCGCGATCGCCAAAGAAGGCATAGAGCGTGCCGCGAATTTTCGGTGTGATTTCAATGGTGGGTAGGCCACCGCCGGGGGTCATGGTTGTCATCCCGGCGCCATAGAATGAGGCCGTGGCTTTAATGTCCGGTAACTGAGCCACCAGATAGGCCACATGACCGCCAAAGCAAAAGCCAATCGTACCAATGGCATCCCCATCCACATTTTCAAGGCCGCGCAGATAGGCAATGGTGGCTTGGGTGTCACTAAGGAGTTCCGCGGCTTTGGTTTGGTTTTTGTACTGCCGCCCCAAATCAATATCAGCGGCGGTGTAGCCCGTTTCAAAGCCGGGGGCAAAGCGTTGGTAAAGGGCGGGGGCGATCGCCACATAGCCTTCGCGGGCAATGCGTTCGGTCACATCGCGGATATGGGCATTGACGCCAAAAATTTCCTGAAAGACAATCACTGCCGGATAGCGGCCGGGGGCAACAGGCTCGGCTAAGTAGGCATCAATCAGCAGATCGCCATTGACCACCTTGACCCAACGACTGGTAATCTCCACCATCGTGAACCTCCTAGGCAGGAATGTCGAGGTCTGGAAACGTGCGCTTGAAGTCGCTAATCAATTCATCGAGTTCGGCGAGGGCGGATTCAATGTCAATGGTAAGGGTGCCATGACCGGGGAGTTCCAAGAGCTTTTTAAGGCTCTCCCGTTTCGCCAAAACAACTGCTAGACGTTCCTGTAGGGTGGGTAACTCCATCTTGTACCTCGTTGCAAAGCTCACTATTACTCTACCGTTTCGTTGGCCAGCTTCTTCCCTTTGACAGGTGTCGGGGGCACCAGTTCCACATTGATTTCATTCACAGGGCGCGGCCGCAGTTCCAGAGATTGCGATCGCGGCAGCAAATCAAACACTTCCCGAAACGTGTCATCGAGGATTTCAAAGGGCACCACACCGATAAATTCCTGCCGCAATTGGCCTTGGCGATCGAAAATCAGGGTTTGCGGCACCCGGCCTTTGTAGTAGTAGCCCGCTTCATTGGCGGAGAACTGCGCCCCAAAGGGTAGGGCATCGACATCAATGGCGATGAAATCGGTGACGCGACCATAGTACCCCTGCAATTGGGAGATGGTTGAGGCAAACTGCTTGCAGTCGCGGCTATCGTTCACATAAAACAGCAGCAATGTGGCGCGATCGCTCTGACGCGATTTCTCTAGGGTGACTTTCGGCGGTACCAAAGAGCCATTGCCGGCGTAGAGGGCAAAGATATTCCCATCGTAGCGATCGTCTTGTAACCCCGCCCAACTCGGCACTGTCCACAGTCCCCACAGCAGGAGGACAAGTCCTAACCAGCCCCAAACCCGTTTCATTTTTCGCTCCATCACGCTCTGTAAAGACACTATACCGCTAGGCCATCCCCCTCCTGTGGATTGTAGAACCGATGCTACACCTTCTAAGGTAGGAAAAGTCTCTTTGTTGCTTTTGCCACTGGCTACAGGGGTGCTCTTTCTGGGGCTTTTTTCGACGTGATCAAAGGAATGAATCTGTACCAACGTTTAGGGATAGTCACGATTTTAAGTACAGCGCTACTGGCGAGTTGTGCGCCCGCCTCGCAAAAGGGCACTCTCCTACTCTATGCCAATGGTGAAGAGCGCTTGCAAACGGGATGGACAAGCAAAGATGGCTGGAAGCTCGAGTTTGACCATGTCTATTTGACGTTGGGCACGGTGACTGCCTACCAAACCCATCCTCCCTTCGATCCTGAGGCGGGCGATCGCCCCGCAAGTGAAGTGACGGTTGTGTTTAGCGATCCTATGACGGTGGATTTGGTGAGTGATCAGCGTCCCCTTGTAGGCAGTGCTGCGGCGGCGGTGGGTCACTTCAATGCCCTGCAGTGGCAGACCCTCGCACCCAGTTTACAACTGGTGGGCACGGCGCAGCGGCGCGATCTCAAGGTGCCCTTTGACATTACGTTGGATCAGCCCTTGGCCTTTGTTTGTGGCGACTACATTGGCGATGAACGCAAGGGAATGGTCACAGCGAACAGTTCCGCTGAGCTAGAGATTACACTCCACTTTGATCATCTTTTTGGTGATGGCGCTGAACCAGCAACCGCCGAGATCAATCGCGACGCGGTAGGCTTTGACCCCTTTGCCGCGATCGCTACCCCTGAGGGAGTCACGGTTGACTGGACAGGATTACAGCAAAAACTCAGCCCCAAAGATTTTGAAACACTGCGCAAAGCCCTTAGCGGTCTGGGGCATGTCGGCGAAGGTCACTGTCGGGAGGTTTCCTCATGAAAACAGTTTTAGCGAGTGTGGCTACCTTAGGACTGATAGTTCCCCAAGCCCTTGCCCATGGGGTTGAGTTGCGCTACAAACCGCAACAGGTGATTCACATTACAGCGCGCTATGACAGTGGCGAACCGATGGCAAATGCTAGGGTACAGGTCTTTGCCCCCGATCGCCCCCAAGAAGCAGCAATAACAGGAACCACCAATACCCAAGGGGAGTTTCAATTTGTGCCCGATCGCCGCGGTCAGTGGCAGGTGCAGGTACGCCAAGGGGGACATGGCGGCCTACTCACGATTCCGGTAGCGACCCATGCCCAAGCAACGGCTGAAGTTGCTCTTACCGCCGTTCCCGAACCGCCAAGAACGGTTTCCCTGAGTCAATACACTCCCGCACAAATCACGGTCATGATCTTGGCAGTGCTCTGGGGTGCCATTGGCACGGCTTGTTTTGCTTGGTCGCGGCGGCGGCTGCCAGTGGAGTCGTAGTCATGCACATCCCCGATGGTTTAGTGCCGCCCCTGTGGTGTGGACTGGGTTATGCCGGTAGCGGTGGTCTCCTGTGGTGGTCTTGCCGCCGTTTGCAGCGGGCAACGGTGGATCCGCTGGCGATCGTCCCTCGTTTGGCTCTATTAACCACTGCCTTTTTTACCGCCTCTGCGGTTTATATCCCGCTGCCTCCCGCCAGTGTCCATCTCATGTTCCTTGGCAGTCTGGGGATTCTTTTGGGGGAAGGGGCAATGATAGCCGTGGTGGTGGGATTATTTCTACAGGCGGTGATGTTTGGTCATGGCGGTCTGACGACTTTGGGCCTCAATGCGCTGATCATGGGGATTCCAGCGCTCCTTGCCGCTGCTGTTTTTCGGGGGCTGTGGCATCGCTGTCCGCCAAGGGGGCGATCGCTCCTCGGGTTTATCCTTGGGGCGGGGGCTGTGCTGTTGGCTGTTCTCTTATTTGGCGCAGTGATTCTCCTGAGCCTGCCAGCACCCTTGGATCAACAGCGGGAATGGCTAGCGATCGCTGCGATTGGGATTGCCCATTTGCCCCTTGCTATGTTGGAGGGAGTGGTCACGGCTTCACTGCTGGTCTTTTTGGCCAAAGTCAAGCCAGAATTCCTGTCCCAAGGCGTATGCTTTTCCCGTGAAAATTCTCCTTACCCTACTGCCGACCCTCGCTGAACTCTACGGATTAATCTTTCTGTGCATGGGCATTGGCTATGGCAGTAGCCGTTTTTTGCCACCAACGACGGGGGCTTGGCTGGCGCAAGGGTTGTTCTGGGTGGGGACGCCCCTAACGGCATTTAGTTTTATTGTCACCACCCCGATTACGGGTCACAGTACGTTGGCTCCGCTATTGGCGTGGCTAGGAATGGGGATCGGCGTCAGCTTGGCGTGGCTGTGGTTGCAGCAATATCCCGCTCACACGCGGCAGGAGCAGGGCAGTTTTCTCTTGGCAACCATGGTGGGCAACACGGGTTTTATTGGCTTTCCCATTACTTGGCGACTGCTGGGGCAAGAGCACTTCAGTTGGGCGTTGTTTTTTGATCTGATGGGGACGCTCCTCATTTCCTATAGTGCTGGCATTGGTGTGGCGGCGAGTTTTGGCGATCGCGCCATTTCCATCTCAAAACTGCTGTGGCACATTGGCCGCAATCCAACCCTCTGGTGTGTCGGCATCGGACTGCTGCTACGACAACATCCCCTACCGGCGATCGCCCAACAGGGACTTTTAACCTTGGGGTGGTTAATGGTGATTGCTGGATTGATCTATATGGGCATCTGCCTCGGTGAGGCTCCCCTCAAACTCCGCTGGGAACGCATCATTCCCTGTCTGGCGATTAAGATGCTACTGGTGCCGCTGCTGCTGGGGGTAGGGTTAACTCTGATTGGGGTCACCGGGCTGCCGCGCCTCGGAATGGTGCTGCAAGCAGGCATGCCCCCCGCTTTTATGACGCTGATCTTGGCGGATGTTTATCACTTAGACCGCGCTTTTGCCGCCAGCTTAATTTTGACTAGTCTTTTTGCCTTAATTCTTTTCTTGCCCCTGTGGCTGGTGCTCTTTGCCGGCTAGGGGCATTGGGTTGCTTAATCGTCTGGGGTCAAACGCAACAGCAGGTACCCTGCGCCTAAACCAACCAGAACCAGCGTAAACGTAATTACCGCAGTATTGAAAATCTCTTCTGCCATAGGGCGGCCTCAGCTAACAAGAACTCATTTTAACCAATTTGGCTCCTTTGCTTACCACGGCTCCAAAACAGGTTCCCGCAGTAGCTCATGGGTACCACGATTCACGGTCAAGAACATCCCGCGGGGTGTTTTGGTCAATAGATACGTGTACTCACCATTGACGGCTTCAAAATAGTACCCTTGAGGACTCCAATCCCGCAGGGGCAGCCGAATTGATAGGCGCGGATCCTGCTTGTGTCGTGCCATATAGTAGGCGGGGCGATCGCCCCCACAGATATTCACCCAATAGCTACGGGTCTCCGTGGCCACAAAGGTACTTTCATAGGAGCGACAGGAGAGGGGGCGTGCCAGTGCCGACAGAGGTGTCAGGATTAACAAGGTTACAGCAGCAACTGTCTGCCCAAAGTATTTCATTAAGAGAGTTCTCCATGGGTTTCTAACTCCAGTCTAGCCAAGGAGGCGGGAAAGGGTTTCCACCCTCGGTAAGATAGATGATGACGACTGCTGTTTACCTTCAACAGGGATGCAATGACGCTCGCGATCGCCCCCTTTCCCATCACCGCCATCATTGGTCAAGAGGCTATTAAATTGGCGCTGCTGTTGGCCGCCGTTGATCCCGGTTTGGGGGGGGTGATCATTGCGGGGCGGCGGGGGACTGCCAAATCCGTCCTTGCGCGGGGTATTCATGCCCTATTGCCCCCCATTGAAGTCATTGATCAAGGGGAGATCCCAGTACCGATCATTGCCAACCCCGATCCCGAACGTCCCCAAGACTGGGATAGCCGCTTGCAGGCTTGGCGCCAAAGCCATCCCGATGTCGCTTTGACCACCAAAGTGATTCCAGCCCCCTTTGTGCAAATTCCCCTAGGGGTCACCGAAGATCGCCTCTTGGGAGCCGTGGATGTGAGTCAATCGGTGCAGCGGGGCGAAGCGGTCTTTCAGCCTGGCCTCTTGGCGGCAGCCCACCGCGGCGTGCTCTATGTGGATGAAATCAATCTCTTGGATGAGCAGCTAGCCAATGTCCTGATGGCCGTGCTGAGTGCTGGCCGCAACCAAATTGAACGGGAGGGGATTAGTCTGGATCACCCCTGTCGTCCCCTGTTGATTGCCACCTTTAATCCCGATGAGGGAGAAGTACCACCCCATCTGCTGGATCGGTTTGCGATCGCCCTATCGGCGGATACGGTTCTGGGCTTAGATGAGCGGGTTGCAGCGGTGGATCATGCCACCCAATTTGCTGATTCGCCCCAAGCCTTTTTGCAGCAGTACGATGCTGAGCTAGAGGATCTGCGCACCCAAATTATTCTGGCGCGGGAATGGCTCAAGGAAGTGAAAATTCAACGGCAGCAAATTGCCTATCTGGTCACCGAAGCCCTACGGGGCGGTGTTCAAGGCCATCGAGCAGAACTCTTTGCGGTGCGGGTGGCCAAAGCCCATGCTGCCCTGAATGGCCGCAGTGGGGTCAATGCCGAAGACCTACGCCGCGCTGTTGAACTCGTCATTGTGTCGCGAGCCACGCAACTGGAACCGCCGCCGGATCAACCGCCCCCACCGCCGCCGCCCCTCCCAGAGAATCAGCAGTCTGACCCCAAAGAAGAACCCGATGAACCAGAGACACCACCGGAAGAGCAGCAGGAGACACCACCGATTCCTGAGGAATTTGTCTTTGAGGCCGATGGCACAGTCTTGGATGAGTCAGTGCTCTACTTTGCCCAACTGACCCAGCGCCAAGGGAAATCGGGGAGCCGTAGCCTGATTTATTCCCAAGATCGCGGTCGCTATATCCGCCCCATTTTGCCCCGTGGCCGAGGGGGTCGAATTGCGGTGGATGCCACCCTGCGCAGCGCCGCTCCCTACCAAAAATCCCGTCGCCTACGCCAACCCCAACGCCGCGTCATTGTTGAAAACAGTGATCTGCGAATTAAACGTTTGGTACGCAAAGCGGGTGCCTTGATTATTTTTGTCGTGGATGCCTCTGGCTCAATGGCACTGAACCGCATGAATTCTGCCAAGGGCGCTGTTTTACGCCTATTGACCCAAGCCTATCAAAACCGCGATATGGTGGCGCTGATTCCCTTTCGTGGCGAGCAAGCAGAGGTGCTCCTACCCCCCACCCGATCCATTGAAGCGGCACGGCGACGCCTTGAAACCCTGCCCTGTGGGGGTGGCTCTCCCCTTGCCCACGGTCTGACCCAAGCGGTGCGAGTGGGTTTGAATGCCAAACAAAGCGGTGAAATTGGTCAAGTGATGATTGTGGCCATTACCGATGGTCGAGGCAATATCCCCCTGAGCCGTTCCCTTGGCGAAACCATTCCGCCGGAGACCAAGCCCGATGTCAAAGCGGAAGTACTGGAAATTGCCGCTAAAATTCAAGCCTTGGGTCTGAAGCTCTTGGTGATTGACACCGAGAATAAGTTTGTTTCCACGGGGATGGGCAAAGAATTGGCACGGCAAGCGGGGGGTAAGTACTACCATTTGCCCAAGGCCACCGATCAGGCGATCGCCCAAGTGACACAGAATGCCCTGCAATTTTAGCCACCAATAAAAAACTCTCCCCCCAGTTAGAGAGGAGAGAACCTAGCAAACTATTGGGGCAGTAAGCCTACATCATGCCACCCATGCCCCCCATACCGCCATCCGCAGGAGCTGCCGGTTTCGGTTCCGGTTTTTCGACCACAAGGGCTTCTGTCGTCAGTACCATGCCGGCGATCGAACCAGCATTTTGCAGGGCAGAGCGTACGACTTTGGCAGGGTCAATAATGCCCGCACTAACGAGATCTTCATAGGTGCCCGTTGCAGCATTAAAGCCATAGTTAAAGTCACCGGCACGGACATTCTCGACGACTACGGCTCCTTCGACACCAGCATTGTCAGCAATTTGAGCCACTGGCGCTGCCAAGGCACTGGCAACAATGCGTGCCCCTGTTTGTTCCTCGGGACTGAGGCTAGGCAGCAGGGCATCAATGCGACTGGCCAAGTGAAGCAAGGTCACACCACCGCCGGGCACAATCCCTTCAGCCACTGCCGCTTTGGTGGCATTGAGGGCATCTTCGAGGCGGAGTTTGCGATCCTTCAATTCCGTTTCGGTGGCAGCTCCTACTTTGATCACCGCTACGCCGCCCACGAGCTTGGCAATGCGCTCTTGCAGCTTTTCTTTGTCGTATTCGGAGTCGGTTTCGGCCAACTGCTTCTTGAGCTGCTCGACCCGCTTTTCAATATCGGCTTTATTGCCCTTCTCCGACACCAGGGTGGTCGTGTCTTTGGTCACAGTGACGGAGGCGGCTTCTCCCAGCATGGTGATTTCCACATCATCTAGGGTCAGTCCCACTTCCTCAGAAATGACTTGACCGCCCGTGAGAATGGCAATGTCTTGGAGCATCGCTTTGCGCCGTTCGCCAAAGGCTGGGGCTTTCACGGCAACCACATTGAGGACGCCCCGCAGTTTATTCACCACCAATGTGGCGAGGGCTTCGCCTTCTACATCTTCAGCAATGATCACGAGGGGACGACCACTGCGAGCCACTCTTTCTAGGGTGGGAATCAGGTCTTGGATGCTGGTAATTTTTTTGTCCGTCAACAGCAGATAGGCATTGTTGAGTTGAACAATCATCCGCTCTGGATCGGTGACAAAGTAGGGCGAAATGTAGCCGCGATCAAACTGCATCCCCTCAACAATTTCCATTTCTGTATTCAGGGATTTCGATTCTTCAATGGTGATCACGCCATCTTTGCCGACTTTGGCCATGGCTTCACCAATCATGGCTCCCACTTCGGGGTCATTACCGGCAGAGACGGTGGCCACTTGGGCAATCATGTCCCCTTCAACGGGTTTGGCCACTTCGGCAATGCCCTCGACAATGGTTTTGATCGCTTTTTCCATACCGCGCTTGAGGGCAATGGGGTTAGCACCGGCAGCCACGTTTTTCAGGCCTTCACGGATCAGGGCTTGGGCAAGGAGGGTCGCTGTTGTTGTGCCATCGCCGACGACATCATTGGTTTTGGCGGCCACTTCCCGCATCAGTTGGGCACCAGTATTTTCGTAGGCATCTTCCAGTTCGATTTCCTTGGCGATCGTCACGCCATCGTTAACAATTTGCGGTGCGCCATACTTTTTCTCAAGCACCACGTTGCGCCCTTTGGGGCCAAGGGTAATTTTCACGGCATCGGCAAGGGCATTAATTCCGCGTTCGAGCGATCGCCGGGACTCTTCATGAAATGCGACTAATTTTGCCATGGGTGGCTATCCTTTAGTAACTTGGAGGTCATGATTGAGGGACTGCAAACTTAGCAGGCTTCAAGCCATTGTTTACAGTACTGTGGAAAACCAGCTGAGGGCAATGGCAGAAAATGTAGGGGATTCCGCACTTGCTCGCGTACACTGGCAATAGACTGACAATAGATTAACAAGCTTCGCAGCCATGACTGGCCGCCACCTCAATCAACAACGCCTACAGGTCTTCTTGTACGTCACCTTAATGCTCGGCATTGCCCTTGCAGCGGCCAAGGAGTATTTTTACTTGAACAATGGCCAAGGGGGGCAAGATTGGCAAATTGGTGCTCCACAGGTGGATGTCATTGCTGCTCAGCCAAAACGCTCCCTTGCGGAAATACGAGCCTTTGCCCTGCAATTGGTGAATCGCGATCGCCAGCTCAATGGACTGCCGCCCCTTGTTGCCGATGAATTACTGACAGAGGCAGCACAACGCCACGCCGAAGATATGCTCAAACGCCAATACTTTAGCCATACCAATCCCGATGGGCAATCCCCAATGGATCGCTTTATCGCCTTGGGGGGACGCGGTGGCGTCGGTGAAAATATCATGGAGCAGAAGGGCACCCCCGGCTTGGTGCTCAACTATAAGCTGATTGAGCGCTTCCAAAAAGGCTGGATGTATAGTGAGGGGCACCGCCAAAATATCCTGCGGCCTGAATTTACCCGCTTTGGCTTTGGCATTGCTTTGAATACAGCACGCGGAGAAGTCTATGCTGTACAGATGTTTGCACTGCCAGCCCAGTAAAGGCCGAGCGTTGCTGCGCGGATAATTTCCAATGTAATCAATGTCAACTTAACCGCATTCGCTATGTTCACTGAAGAAATGTACGTTGTCCTCGAATCCAGTGCCAGCAATGAAGTCTTTCTCACGCCGATGGAGCTACAGGCCAAGCTGGTGGAGTATCTAACAGGAACCGAGGTTGCCCTAACGCCGGATCTGCTTGCTTTGCCCGATGTGGAAAGTCGTGCCCACTACCTCCTGACAACGGGTTGTGAACTGCAATTACCCAATGGTGGCTACCTTCAGTGGTATGCCGTGCGTTTAGAAAAATAATCGTTACACAGAGTTACGAAACTCCTGCTCGGAAAATTCCGTTCTAATATAGATAAGGCTCTTGGATCAATCAAGGGTTCAGACGATTATTTATTCTTTCGTGGTGTCCAAATCGTCAGGAATAGCAGGGTAACGAGACTGTGGCCGATCGCCGTCGTCAACAAAAGAAAAAACAGCAAATGACCTACAGCTGGCCGTTGGCAGGCACCTATCAAGCCCTTAGCTCTGCATCGGTGGATTTGATCTGGCGCAAAGTGGTGAATTTGGCCGATGTGTCGTGGCATCCCTTGATTTTGCGCACGAATGTGCCCTACGGACTCGTACCCAAGCCGGGGTTTATTTTCCAAGCCATGACCCGTTGGATTCCGTGGCCGATTCAGATTTTTGTCGAACGGGTATCACCGGGAAAACTGTTGAGTATTCGCATTTTGGTCTTGCCGGGGGTAGAGGAACGGGTAACCTATCGTTTAGAATCAACGGTCTGTGGGAGTCAGATTTCTTGCTCAGTGATGTTGCGGGGGTGGCTGGCGCCATTGATTTGGTCGCTGATTCGCGATTCTGCGGCAGGGTTGGCTGCCCGCTTAGCAGTTGCTGCTGAGAAAGATCCCCCCTCTGCTCAGCCCCCCATTGATCCCTGCTTAGGTTTTTAGACGGACAAAAGAAAACTCTATGCTCAGCGATAGCGATCGCGTTCGTGTTCTCAGTGAAGCCCTGCCCTATCTCCAAGCCTTTGCCGGGCGCACCTTTGTGGTCAAATACGGCGGTGCCGCCATGAAGGAAGAACAGCTCAAGGATTCCGTGATTCGCGATATTGTCTTTCTCTCCTATGTGGGGATTCGCCCTGTGGTGGTTCATGGCGGTGGCCCAGAAATCAATACTTGGCTTGGCAAACTCAACATTGAACCCCAATTCAAAAATGGGCTGCGCGTCACCGATGCCGCAACGATGGATGTGGTGGAGATGGTCTTGGTGGGTCGGGTCAACAAGGAAATTGTCACCCTGATCAATCAGGCGGGTGGTAAAGCAGTGGGGCTGTGCGGCAAAGATGGCAACCTGATTCGTGCCCGCGCCCAAGGGGAAGATAGCATCGGCTTTGTCGGTGAAGTACAGGGGGTGGATACCCGCGTGATTACGGCACTAGTGGAGAAGGGGTATATTCCCGTCATCTCCAGTGTGGCTGCCGATGATACTGGGCAAGCCTACAACATCAATGCTGATACTGTTGCTGGCGAGATTGCGGCGGCTTTGGGGGCTGAGAAGCTGATTTTACTGACGGATACCGCAGGTATTTTACGGGATTATCGCGACCCTAGTACTCTCATTTATCGCCTTGATATTGCCGAAGCGCGGCAACTCATTAAAGAGGGGGTTGTCTCTGGGGGGATGATTCCGAAAGTCACCTGTTGCGTGCGATCGCTCGCTCAAGGGGTGAAAGCAGCGCACATTATTGATGGCCGGGTGCCCCACGCCCTATTACTGGAAATTTTTACCGATTCGGGGATTGGCTCAATGCTCGTGGGTTCCAATGCAGCCTACGATCGCGCCTTTATTGATTGAAACTTTTTGCATGAAAAAGGGCGTCCTAGGGTATGACGAGGATGTTTTAGTGTAAGCGCCTATTACTTATGAAATTATTCTCTTTAATCCTAATTAGTAGCAGCTTAGCCACTAGCCTGACGCTGCCAGCAGGGGCCATTTCCCAACCCTACCCCCCAGTGGCGGTGAATAGTTTTATGGATACCTGCATCGAGCGTGGCCGCCGATCGGCTCCCCTTGTGCCCCGTTCAATGATGGGTAACATTTGTCAGTGCTCCATCAACTACATTCAACAGCGATTGAGCTACACTGATTTTCAAACCCTTGATCCCAACGGCGGTCAACCGCAATCTCCTCGCCAACAGCGGGCACAGCGGGTTCTCGATGAAAGTGTGAACTACTGCATTCGCCAGCAACTGGGGGTCTAGGCACTTTTGGAGCCTGCTGAGCGTCGGAAAATTTAGCCTGCGATCGCCAACGGCCAAGGCAAGTCTTTGTGCTAGATTGGGCGTAGGCTAAAGGATCGACAATTTAGGACGAATCATATGGGCATCACACACCGCACGCTCGTTGTCAGTACGACAGTGGTTATGACGGCATTAGTTGCTGTCACGGGTGCGGGTCTGCACTGGTCCCGTAGCCTAGCAGGTTTTCGCCAAAGTCCTAAGGAACTGGTGGATGAAGTGTGGCAGGTCATTGACCGCGAATACGTTGATGCCACCTTCAATGGCAATGACTGGCGTGCCGTGCGGCGGGAATTTCTCTCTCGAAACTACACCAAACCCGAGGATGCTTACAAGGCAGCACGGGAAATGCTCGAGAAGCTCAATGATCCCTACACCCGCTTTATGGATCCGGAGCAGTTTCGCTCTATGCAAATTGAAACCTCTGGTGAACTCACAGGGGTAGGTATCACCATTACCCAGGACGAAAAGACCAAAGAAATCACCGTGGTTTCCCCCATTGAAGGGAGTCCCGCCGCTGAGATGGGTTTAATGGCCAAGGATGTGATCCTGAAAATTGATGGCAAATCCACCAAGGGCATGGATCTCAACCAAGCTGTCAGCATGATCCGTGGCCCTGTGAATACAAAAGTGCGCCTGACGATCCAGCGGGGCGATCAAATCTTGAATTATGAGATCACCCGTGCCCGCATTGAAATTCATCCTGTTCGCTTCAGCCTACGCCAAACTCCCCAAGGCCCTGTCGGCTATATTCGCCTTGTCACCTTTAGCTCCAATGCAGCAGCAGAAATGCGCGCCGCCATTCGGGAGTTAGAAAAGCAAGGCGTTGAAGGCTATGTTTTGGATTTACGCTCCAATCCGGGTGGCCTACTCTTTGCCAGTGCTGAAATTGCCCGCATGTTTCTACCGCAGGGCGATATTGTCTCTACGGTCAATCGCCAAGGGGAAGCAGAACGCTTACGCGCCGGTCGCGGCTTCTTGACCAATAAGCCCCTTGTGGTTCTCATTGATGGCGGCTCGGCCAGCGCCAGCGAAATCCTCGCAGGTGCCCTACAGGATAATGGCCGTGCCGTGTTGGTGGGAACACGCACCTTTGGGAAAGGCTTGGTGCAGTCCGTCCAGCCCGTGGGGGAAGGGGCAGGGATTGCGGTAACGATCGCCAAATACTTTACCCCCAGTGGTCGCGATATTAACAAGAAGGGCATTGAACCCGATATTGAAGTCACCCTCACGGAGCAGCAGCGGGAACAACTGACGCGCGATGACATTGCCACCGATCGTGATCCTCAATTTACACGGGCGCTAGCGGTTCTCAATGAACGCATCCTAGTGGAGCGACGCAACACCCAATCAGCGCGTCCTCCCCAGACAGCCAATCCTTAAGTTCACTCAGTTAGGTGAGCACCGTGGCCGACCACCGCCGACAAGCCCAGCGGGTATTGTTCTTGGCGCTAGGGGTCAATGTTGCCCTGACGGCCATTAAAGCCATTGTTGGTGTTCTCAGTCACTCATTGAGTTTACAAGCCGATGCCCTGCATAGCTTGACCGATGCCGGGAGTAGCATCTTGGGCTTAGTGGCCATGCAGTGGGCTAACCCCCATCCCGATCGCGACCATCCCTACGGTCACCAAAAGTTTGAAGCCCTCGGTGCATTGGGGATTGCCGCCTTTCTGGGCATGGTGTGCTTTGAGATTTTACAAAGTGCGGTTGAGCGCCTGCTGCATAAAAGCAGTGCCGTGACGATCACAGGGGCAGAACTGTGGATTGTGATCCTTGTCCTTGGCATGAATATCGGCCTTACTCTCTATGAACACCACATGGGGCGCAAGCTGAATAATTCCGTGCTCATTGCTGATGCCAAGCATACCCTGAGCGATGTCTGGACAACGATTATTGTTCTTTTGGGGCTGATTGGGGTGTGGACCTTCAACTGGGCCTGGTTGGATGTGGTGTTGGCATTTCCCGTCGCGGCCCTTGTGTTTTGGAGTGCGTGGGAAGTCCTCAAAAGCAACATTCCTTGGCTGGTGGATGAGATGGCGATCGCCCCCGAAGCCATCCATGAGCTAGTGATGACCGTGCCCGGTGTGGTTAATTGCCATGACATTAGCTCGCGGGGAATGGTGGGACGGCAAGTGTTTATTGAGATGCACTTAATTGTCGAGGCGGAAGATATTCCCACGGCCCATGACATTACCGAGCAAATTGAAGCTCTGCTCCAAGACCGCTATGGACCGGCTCGCATTGTCATCCACGTCGAACCCCCCGACTACGAATCCAGTCAGATCAGCTTCTCTTAGGTGATTTTTGTTATTTTTTGAGCATCTGTGCAAAGCAACTGAGGAGTGACCCTGTGGTGTACGACTGCATTGTTGTTGGTTCAGGCCCTGCGGGCGGTGCAGCTGCCTATCACTTGGCTAGGCGAGGCCGGCGGGTGTTGGTTCTGGAAAAGGAAGCTCTGCCCCGCTACAAGCCCTGTGGGGGAGGTGTGTCGCCCCAAGTGCAAGCTTGGTTTGACTTTGACTTTACTCCTGCTATCTCGCTGAAGCTGACGCAAATGGTCTGTACGTGGCAGGGTGGGGAAGCGCAAGTGCTAGAACTGCCCCCAGAGCAAGCGGTGTGGATGGTGCGCCGCGATGTCTTTGATAATTTTCTGATTCAACAGGCCCAGCAACAGGGGGCGCAGGTAGCGGCTCAAACTCCCGTTATAGGTCTAACGTGGGGGGGCGATCGCTGGCAGGTGCATACGCCCAAGGGGGATTTCACAGCGCAGTATTTAATTGGCTGTGATGGTGCCAAAGGTTCAATGGCCAAGTGGTTGGGATTCCAACATCGTCAGCAGCGTATAGGAGCAGCCATTGAGGTTGAAGCAGCCATGCCCAATCATGCCCTGAGGGCAGCCCACTTTGACTTTGGTCGCGTTCACAATGGCTACATTTGGAACTTTCCTAAACGGGAGGGCTACTCGATTGGTGTGGGCACGTTTTCCCTAAAACGCAAGCAAAATCTGAGGGCGATCGGGGCAGCATATGCTGAAACCTTTGGCGTTGATTTCAGTCAAGTCAAGGTCTATGGCCACCCCCTCTACTGTTGGCAGCGGCACCAGCGCCTGCACACCCAAAATGCCCTCCTTGCCGGGGAAGCCGCCTGTATCGTTGATCCGTTTACTGCCGAAGGCATTCGTCCCTCACTGTTGACCGGAATGCTAGCTGCCCAAGCGATCGATCGCGCCCTCAATGGTGATCCAGAGGCTCTCGCAGACTATTCCCGTCAAGTCCAACAGGCGTGGGGAGCAGATATGGTCTGGGCAAAACGTCTAGCGACTCTTTTTTATCGGATGCCCCACATGGCCTATGAAGTGGCTATCAAACGTCCCAGCGCGCTGCAACGGATGGGGCAAATTCTCTGCGGTCAGTTGCGTTACCGCGATGCAGCAGCCAATGGCCTGAAATTGTTGGCAGCGGGGTTGAGAGTGCCGACGGTTTTCCGTTAATGCCGATAGGGATGCTCCCTGAGCTGCCTTCTATAATGTTGGTGCAGCCTAACTTTAGGAACACGAGTGGTGAGCAGTCCCATTGAGCAGCGCAAGGCGGAGCACCTCGAGCTTTGTATTCAAGGTGATGTCAGTCATCAAGAAATCACCACCGGTTTCGAGAAGTATCGCTTTCGCCATTGTGCCCTGCCCGAACTGGACTTTGCCGAGATTGATCTGAGCGTCGAGTTTTTGGGCTGGCGACTCGCTGCCCCCCTGCTGATTTCCTCCATGACCGGTGGCACCCCCCAAGCGGGAGACATCAATCGCCGCTTAGCCCGGGTGGCGCAACAAAAGGGAATTGCCATGGGTGTCGGTTCCCAGCGAGTGCTGCTGGAGCATCCAGAGGTGGCGACCACGTTTGCCATTCGTCAAGAGGCACCCACTATCCCCCTCTTAGCCAATCTTGGCGCGGTGCAGTTGAACTATGGCTGTGGCGTCAATGAATGCCAAAAGATTATTGATCTCCTAGAGGCGAATGCCTTGATTTTGCACCTCAATCCCCTACAAGAGGCCGTCCAAACGGGGGGCGATCGCAACTTCAAGGGACTGTTGACGAAAATTGGTGTTCTCTGCCGTGCCCTACCGGTGCCTGTAATTGTGAAGGAAGTGGGCAATGGTATCAGTGCCGACGTGGCCAAGCAACTCGTGGAGGTGGGTGTAGCCGCTATTGACGTGGCGGGGGCAGGGGGAACCTCTTGGGCCAAGGTGGAAGCGGCGCGTGCTCAGGATGGGCGTCAGCAGTACCTCGGAGCAGCCTTTGCCGAATGGGGTATGCCTACGGCGCAGTGCTTGGAGCAAATTCATCCTGCCCTACCAGATACGCCCCTAATTGCCTCTGGCGGACTTCAAAATGGCATTGATGTGGCCAAGGCCCTTGCCCTCGGTGCTAGTCTTGCCGGTTTAGCGCGCCCCTTTTTGCAGGCCGCCCATCAATCAGAGGAGACACTTGCGCAACGCATTGATTTTATCCTTGAGGAATTGAAAACCGTGCTGTTTTGTACCGGCAGTGCCACCCCCCAAGCCCTCTATCAGCGCCGCTGTCTCGAAAGGATCTAGCGGGGGTCTTCAAGGATCGTGCGCAGCCACGGGGGCGGATCCGGAATCGGATTGCCCAATCGCTCCAACAGTGTCCATGCCAAAATATGCACCACTAAGGCATACACCGTGGACTGGAAAAAGACAAGTAGCAGTGCCACAACTTGGATCAGGGTCACCGTTGGCTCCAGCAGCAAATTCAGATTGACCAGTACCCAATCAATGAAATTCGTGACCTGCTGATTGAAGTAAATCCAGAGGTTTTCCCCGAGCAGAATGGACACAAGGCTAATCTGAAAGAAAAATCCTGCGGTGCCAATCACTGCGCCACTGAGGATGGAACGTCCCCAGCCTTCTTTTTTGGCCCAACAGCCGCCAAAAATGACCCCCATCATGCCGTGGGGCAAGAGAAATTGCAGACTGCGGGGTGGCCCCATCAACACAGAAAGGAGCAAGGCACTGACAATGGCCGCCATCCAAGCGGCGCGGCGATTCCAGCGTAAATAAACGAGGGCGATGGGAATCGGAAAAAACAGGCGCAAGACTGGACCAATGGGCAAATAAAAGTTAATCACCCACAGCAGGGCAGCGGTACTGGCAAGGAAGGCTGTTTCTGTGATCACCAAGGTGCGCTGAATTTGCGATCGCCCCAAGGCTTGGGACTGCTCAGGGGGCACAATGGCTTCGACGTCGGGAAAATCATCCTCTAGGGAATCCGTTGGGTTCATTGATTGCAGATAACCTTTTTTCTCTACACTCTAGCAAGCTTTACTGCCAGCTCTCAAACTGGATATAGCGCCCTGAAAAATCCTTTGCTGAAAGTTAGAATCGGGGGTAAGGTATTCCTATCAAACTTACATGTTAATTTATGTGCCGTCTTTATGCCTATATGGGGCGCAAAACGTCCCTTGCCCATGCCTTGGTGGATGCTCCCCATTCCCTGTTGGTGCAAAGTTATCAACCCCGCGAAATGACGGCGGGACTCTTAAATGCCGATGGCTTTGGGGTGGGCTGGTATGCTGCCCGCCAAGATGTGCCCCCCTTTCTTTATCGGCAAACGATGCCCATGTGGCATGATATTAACTTTACTGAGCATTTAAGCCGCTACATTGAATCTGCCTGTTTTTTGGCCAATGTCCGCAGTGCCACACCGGGTCAACCCGTGCAAATGACGAATACGCAGCCCTTTCGCTGGGGACGCTGGCTGGGGGTGCACAATGGCTTTATCGAGAACTTTCGCCAAACCCTCTACCGCCCTATGCGCGATCGCCTGTCGGATATTTGTTACAACATTGTTGAAGGCTCTACAGACTCTGAGCACCTGTTTGCCCTCTTCTGCAATGAATTGGTGTTGAATCCGCAACTGTCACCGTTGATGGTACTGCGGCAAACACTGCAAATTGTTTTTTCCCTAGCGCAGGCAGCGCGTACCAGTGTTAGTGCCGCCATGATTCTGACTGATGGCGTCTATATTCTCGCCACCCGCTGTGCGCGGGGCACACCACCCCCCACCCTGTACTGGAGTCAGGATGCCGAGAAAATTCAGCTCACCTCAGAGCCGGTAGATCAGCAAACGGAGTGGTATCTTTTACCGGAAAATAAATTGCTGTTGATGAGTTTGCAGAGTGAACCAGAAATTTACGCCTTCTGAGATATCAGTGCCTTTTAATCCCTTGGATCGGGGAACTTTTTGGCAAGCCTTTCAGAACCAGCGGCAATTTACACGCCAACTTGTGGCTGAGTTGAGCGAGGCCGTCCTTTGTGCGCAGCCCCATCCCCTCTATAGCCCTGTGGGATGGCATTTGGGACACATTGGCTACACAGAAGCCTTTTGGCTGTTGCCAGAATCCTCAGGGGTGAGCGATCGCGATCGCTATTGGTATGCCGCCGATGGCCGCCCCAAGGCCGAACGACAGCATCTACCGCCGCGTGGCCAGCTACTTGACTACTTAGCAGAGATTCGCCAAAAGACGGGCGATCGCCTCTACAGCCTTAGCGACGAGCAGTGGCAACGAGAACTCCGCCTCTGGTGGTGGATTTTGCAGCATGAAGCCCAACACAGTGAAACGATGCAAATGGTGCTGGCGATGCAGGGGATTGTGACCACATTACCCCCTAACCTATCGCTGCCACAGGATCACCAACGAATTCCCGCTGGGGGGTATGTCATTGGCAGTGAAGACCTCTTAGCCCTTGATAACGAGCAGCCAGTCCAGAGTGTCGAACTACTTCCTTTTACGATTGATGCGGCACCGCTGACCTGGCGGGAATTTCTCACCTTTGTGGAAGCGGGTGGTTATCAGCGGCGGGAATGGTGGTCCAGCAGTGGTTGGGAATGGCGAGAGGCAGAGGAAATTGCCTCACCGTTTTACCCGATTCCTGAGAACCTAGACTTACCCATGTGGGGACTTAGTTTCTACGAAGCCGAAGCCTATGGCCATTTCCAAGGCAAACGTCTCCCCAGTGAACGGGAATGGGAAATTGCTGCTCAGCAGGGACTCTTGAATCAGGGCTACGTTTGGGAGTGGACGCAAAGTCCCTTTGCCCCCTATCCGGGGTTCCAGAGCTATCCCTACCGGGGGTATTCTGCCCCCTACTTTGATGGCGAGCATTTTGTCCTAAAAGGCGGTAGTCACTGGACGCGCCCCATTCTCAAGCGACCCTCATTTCGCAATTGGTATAGCCGCACCACCCGTGAGGTGTTTGCTGGAGCGCGCTACGTTCACCAAGAAACAATCTCTACACCAAGGGACACTGATGCCCAAATTTGAACATGTTTAGCCTGCACTCTCCCCTCCGCGCGTCAGCAGGTGGTGTGAGCTTCATGTTTTGTGCTGCGGTTCTCATCCATCTTGTGATCGCCTTCACTGGGATTCTTCCTAGGCTCCGCCAAGATTGAATCATCACCCCTTCTCTGGAGCGTGAGCCACATCATGAAACGCTTATCTCTTTCCACCTTGCTACTGCTCACTGGGACACTCACTCAAACTAGCGGAGCTTTGGCTCTACCCACGGCAACGCTGCAAGGCCGCATTTTTTTTGGCGATCAAATGGGCAATGTTGCACCGGCTGCCTGCTCAGCGATTCGAGTTGTTGCTAAACCGCAAAATTTACCGCCCATCAAGGTATTTGCTACTGGTCCTGCCGCTGGTGCTCAGGATGGTCAATGTACCTTTAAGATGACTAATGTGCCAGCAGGTGTTCCCATTGAATTAAGCGCCGTTTACAGCGATTTGCTCTCCTATCCCGAAAAAACGTACCCCAGTCCTGCCGGCAAGTGGCAAAATCCCTTTGTTCTGCGCCCCGCTCAGGTGCATGTCAGGTACATTGAACTTGATGGCAAACCTTAGTTTGTTGGCTATTGAAGCTGAGCAAACGAAGCACCGTTCCTCAGTAAAGAAAGTTTGAACAAGATGACCCCCAAGCGATGAGTGCGACTCAAACTCCCTAAACTAGGGACAAGGGCATAGGGGCGTTTTGATGTCAATTGCTGAGGAATTCCGCCAACTGCAAACGCAACTCTTGGAGTGCTGGGACGGGACAGAAACGTTTATTCCTGAACTGCCCAAGGGTCCCGGCGGTATTGAGCGCGATATTGTGGTGGTGCCTTCCCTGAGCTTTCCCCAACCGGAGCTGGCCAAGATCACCGGCTACACCCACTACGAGGAGCGGCAACTCTATACGCTGATCCAGTTGCGGAATCCGCGTACCCGCATGATCTACGTGACGTCCCAGCCGCTGCACCCCAGCATTATTGACTATTATCTGGATTTACTCCCCGGCGTACCCAGTTCCCATGCCCGCGATCGCCTGCTGCTGCTGGCCACCTACGATCGCTCCGATAAACCCTTGACTGCGAAAATTTTAGAGCGGCCTCGCCTTTTGGAGCGTATTCGTCAAGCCCTGCGTCCCAACCAAGCCTACATGGTGTGTTTTAACTCCACCCCTTTGGAGCGGGAACTGGCGGTACGCTTAGGTATTCCCCTCTACTCGACGGATCCCGACCTCCTCTACTGGGGAACCAAGGCGGGCAGTCGGGAACTTTTTGCGGCCGCAGGCATTCCCCATCCGATGGGCAGCGGTTTTTTGCAGGGGGTACCGGAACTGGTGCGCGCGATCGCTCACCTCCAAGAGAAATCTCCTGAACTGCAACGGGTAGTGGTGAAACTCAATGAGGCTTTTTCCGGAGAAGGCAATGCTCTTCTTGATCTGCGCCCACTGCGCCCCCTTGGCAGCCCACACACCCCCGATCATCTACAACGGATTGAAAATAGCCTAGAGGAGATGGTCTTTCAGGCGCCTAATGAAACTTGGCTCTCCTATCGGCAGCGATTTATGGATCTGGGTGGCATTGTCGAAGCCTTTGTGGAAGGTGCTGTCAAGCGATCGCCCAGTGTCCAAGGCTGCATTACCCCCAAAGGCAGTGTTGAAATCGTCTCCACCCATGAGCAATTACTCAATGCCCCCACAGGTCAAATTTTCATTGGCTGTGAATTTCCCGCCCATGCCGACTATCGCCAACAACTCCAAGAATTGGGGCAAAAGGTAGGGACGTACTTGGCACAGCAGGGGGTGATCGGCTGTTTTGGTGTGGACGTTGTTGCCACCCAGACAACAGCAGGGTGGGAGCTTTACGCCATTGAAATTAACTTGCGCAAGGGTGGTACTACGCACCCCTTTATGACCTTAAAATTCCTCACCGATGGCCACTATGAGCTAGACTCTGGACTGTTTTACAGCAAGCACCGCCGTCCCAAGTATTACATTGCCTCCGATAACCTCTGCCAACCCCACTATCGGGGTCTTTTGCCCAATGATCTCTTAGATATGATTGCCCGCTACCATCTCCACTTTGATTCCAGCACCGAAACGGGCACTGTCTTTCACCTCATGGGGGCACTCTCGGAATTTGGTAAGCTGGGTCTCGTCAGTATTGGCAACACCCCCGAAGAAGCCCAAGCCATCTACAACCAAACCATTGGCGTTCTCGATGCTGCGGCGCTATAAGTCCCTAATGTGCCCACCCCCCGCATAGACAGGGGTCTGAGAATCTCGTTACAATTGGCAACGTTCACTGTGAAGAGCAGCCTGTAGGGAAAATCCAGTGCAAGTCTGGTGCTGTGCCGCAGCTGTGATGGGGAACCCCCCTCAGCCAGAATGCCTACTTGCTGTGGTTCACTCTGTTTGCCTGCGTCGCACGGGCATGGAGTTTCAACGTGGTTGTTACGCTCAACGATTCCATTCTCAATCCCCTCGGTTTTAGCCTCGATTTACCCCCTCTCCCCCAATCTCGACCGCTTTTACTCGTCGGTCATGGGACGCGCGATCCGGAAGGTCGCCAAGCATTTTTGGACTTTGCCCAAGCCTATTATCAACTGGATCCCTGCCGGCCTGTTTTTCCCTGTTTTCTGGAGTTAACGGAACCCTCGATTTTTGAAGTGCTCAGCCAGTGTGCTGCCGCAGGCCATACAGACTTGTCAGTGCTGCCAGTTTTACTCTTTGCTGCTCGCCACAATAAGTTTGATGTCACCAATGAGTTGGATTGGGCACGGCGGGCGTTTCCGCAATTGCGCTATCACTATGGCCGCCACTATGGCATTGCCCCCGAAATTTTAACCCTGTGGCGATCGCGCCTTGAACGCTTGGACACCCCAGAATTTAATCCCCAAGGCATTGGCCGCGAAGAAACCGTTCTCCTAGTGGTGGGACGCGGCTCCAGTGATCCCGATGCCAATGGCGATGTCTTTAAGCTAGCCCGCATGCTCTGGGAAGGCAGTGGCTACAAAACCGTTGAGGTCTGCTTTATTGGCATTACCCATCCCCGCCTACCCGAAGGATTTGGGCGGGCGAATCTTTACCAGCCCCGCCGCGTGATTGTTTTGCCCCACTTCATGTTTACAGGGGCATTAGTCAAGAAAATCTATACCCTTACCGCAGAAGCCCAAGCTGCCTATCCCAGTGTTGAATACGTGAACCTACCGGAAATTGGCCTGCATCCGCAACTATTTTATCTCACGCGGCAGCGGGAAATTGAAACCCATACGGGGCAGGTGGCCATGAACTGTGAAGCCTGCAAATTCCGCTTGGTGGCAGGCCATAGCCATCATCACCACCATCATCAGGATCATGAGCACCCCTCCCACAGCCATGATCACGGGGGGCATCACCCTCACCATGGATCAACCGTGGACTTGGATCACTTGCCCAGTTATCACCAACGCATTTGGCAAGTTCCCTAGACATTGCTTCCCAGCGAAAATGTTAGAGTAGAAATAATTGCTACTCTTTCTCAAGCTTGAATGGGGCTTGTCTATGCGCATTAAATATCCTCCCCAGACCGTTGATCGGGTGTTGATTTTTGATACCACCCTGCGGGACGGTGAACAGTCGCCGGGTGCCTCGCTGAATGTGGATGAAAAACTCACGATCGCCCGTCAACTGGCCCGACTGGGGGTGGATATTATTGAAGCAGGCTTTCCCTTTGCCAGTCCCGGCGACTTTGAAGCCGTACAGCGGATTGCTGAAACCGTGGGCACCGAAACGGGGCCTGTGATCTGTGGCTTGGCTCGTGCCACCCGCCAAGATATTGAAGCCGCCGCAAAAGCCCTCAAACCCGCCTACTATCCCCGCATTCACACTTTCATTGCCACCTCGGACATTCACCTAGAGTACAAACTGAAGAAAACCCGCGCTGAGGTACTGGAAATTGCCCCCGAAATGGTGGCCTATGCCAAGTCCTTTGTGGATGATGTTGAGTTTTCCCCTGAGGATGCCGGGCGTTCGGATCCTGAGTTTCTCTATCAAGTTTTGGAGCGGGTGATTGACGCCGGTGCCACAACAATTAACATTCCCGACACCGTGGGGTACACCACCCCCGCCGAATTTGGTGCCCTGATCAAAGGCATCAAGGAAAACGTGCCGAATATTGATCGTGCCGTCATTTCAGTCCATGGTCACAACGACCTAGGCTTGGCCGTTGCCAACTTCCTTGAGGCTGTGAAAAATGGGGCACGGCAACTGGAGTGTACGGTTAACGGCATTGGGGAGCGCGCCGGCAATGCTGCCCTTGAGGAATTGGTGATGGCTCTCTATGTGCGGCGGCAGTATTTTAACCCCTTCCTTGGCCGTCCCCCTGAATCAGAAGCACCCCTGACCAATATCAACACCCGCGAAATTTACAAAACCTCCCGCTTGGTTTCAAATCTAACGGGCATGCTGATTCAGCCCAATAAGGCGATCGTCGGTGCCAACGCTTTTGCTCACCAATCAGGCATTCACCAAGATGGCGTCCTCAAGCACAAGCAAACCTATGAAATCATGGACGCCCAGCTCATTGGCCTAGCCGACAATCAAATTGTTTTGGGCAAACTCTCTGGTCGCAATGCCTTTGCCACCCGCCTGCGCGAGCTGGGCTTTGAACTCAGTGAAACGGAACTCAACAAGGCGTTTTTGCGCTTCAAGGATCTGGCCGATAAGAAAAAAGAAATCACCGACTGGGATTTGGAAGCTATTGTTAAAGATGAAACCCAAGCCATTGATGTTCAAGGCTACCAGCTGGAATTTGTGCAGGTCTCCTGTGGCGATCGCGCCCGCCCCACCGCCACCGTAACCATCCGTCTGCCCAGTGGTGAGGAGCTGACAGATGCCGCCATTGGCACAGGCCCTGTGGATGCCGTCTATCGTGCCATTAACCGCGTGGTGCAAATTCCCAATCGCCTCATTGAGTATTCCGTGCAGTCAGTGACTGCGGGAATTGATGCCATCGGCGAGGTGACCATTCGCCTGCAACACGGGGATCGCATTTACTCGGGCCATGCCGCCAATACGGATATTATTGTTGCTTCGGCTCATGCCTATATGAATGCCCTCAATCGTCTCTATCGCGGGCTCCAGCAACAACGCCTCCACCCCCAGACCGCTGAGGTTCATGGTGGAACCACTCCCTAAGCCCCTTGAGCGCCATGGCATCTACCCCTGCCCTATTTGCCGCCATGGCCAAATTGTCCCCATGGTGCTCATGGAAACCCATGCCTGTAACTTTTGCCGCCACATTTTTACCCTTGATCCTGAGCGCCAAACGGCTCGCCTTGAAGATGGGGCGATCGCTTTTCGCTGGCAGTGGACAGGTACAGGCTGGCGATCGCTCCACCGCCCCTCTTCTCAGGTCACCGTTGTTGCCCTTGTGTTAGCTATTTTGCTCATCATTTTACCGCCGACACTCATCGGGCTAGCCTATGCCCTGTTTCCGCCCCTAGAAGCAGGAGTTTGGCGCTGGTTTCCCCTGCTTTGGACAGGCCTCACCTTAGCTGCCCATGCCCTACTCTTTGGGCCTGTTTTAATGGCTATTTTGTCCCCCGAAAGGGAGATGTGAAACCTTAGATAGAGAGGGGTGCCACCGCTGACTCAGCAGCACTGTTCTGATAACCTCTGAAATCTCGGTGGTTGACAGCTACACCATTGACGACAATCCCAAGCAGCTTTTGCTGTAAGCTCAGATCGCAAGCCTGCAGGGCCTGAGCAAAGGCTTCGCGTCGCGTTTTCTTTAAGCGCACAACCAAGAGGGCCCGCTCCACCGCTGCCAGAACCCGATGCGCCTCCGCAGCAGCCAAAATCGGCGGCACATCCAGAATCACGCAGTCAAAGGTATCCTTAGCGCCCTCCAAGAAATCAAACCACCGCGCAGAACTCAGCAGTATCATCGGCTCTTGCTGAACCTGACCCGCCGTCAGTACCCAGAGTCTTTCCGCACGATTTGCTAAAAGACTGAACCAGTGGGGAAAAGGCATTTCCCCTTGCAACAACTCCCCTAGGCCTGCGACATTGGGAATGCCAAGTCCTTGATGAATGCTGGGCTGACGCAAATTGGCATCCACCAGTAAGACCCGTTTTCCCATCGCCGCTGCTGCAACCGCAAGGTAAATCGCAAGGGTCGTTTGTCCTTCTTTGCCCACTGTACCCGTTATTGCCAAAGAGCGGGGCAATCCCAACGACTCTAGCTGCGTCAACAGGAAGTAAAAACTTTCCCTAAAAGCAGGTGTGGCACTCGGCAAACGGTGCTGCAATCCCCAGAGCGTCAACGGTGTTTCTAGGCGACTAAAGGCCAATTGATCAAATGTCTTCGTCAGAGGAATCTCGCCAAGAATCGGTAAGGGGGTTTGTTGGCGAATTTGCTCCACTTCCAGAAAGCGATCATCCAACCAATCGAGGATTAGGGCCAAAAGCAGCCCAGACACTCCCCCCAGCATTAAGGCTATCACCAGTGCCACTGATAAACGCTGGGTTACTTGATATTCTTCCTTGTTGTCAATATCTGAGAGGACTCGCCATGTGAAGTCCCGTTGCGCAATCTGCAGCTGGAGGGACTGTCGAGTTTGCAGTAATAACCTTAGAGATTCCTGTGCTGCTGCAAAACGTTGTTCAATCTTGCGGTAAGGATTGGCAAGGCGTATTACTCGCGATATCTCTGCCTCGGTGGTCTGAATTTGGTTGCTTAATTCAGCATCCGCCCTCCGCAGCGCTTCAAGCTCAATTCTGGTCCCTATGTACTTCTCGATTAGAGACCCAGAAACGGCACTTTGATAACCAATCAGCGTTTCGGGTTGACGAACTTGATCCTGATTTCTAATCGTAATCTGTCGAGCTTGCTGTCTGGCCTGCTCTAGCAGTAGTCGCTTTTCTTCCTGTAGCGCTTGCACCGTCGGTGAGTTTTCATTCAGCTTGGCCTGCTCCCCAGCCAGCCTAGTTTCTGCTTCTGTTAATTTTGTTAGCAACTCCTGATAGTTTTGAGAAGCAGCTAGATTGGCGGCAGCAAGTGCCTCAGTAGGAGACAGCCTTAACTGTGTTTCGAGGGAGTTAAACGTTGCCTGAGCCGACTCCAGTTTTACTCTATTTTCATTTCTTGCAGAGATCAAATTATCCAAAAGGCTAAGATAAGTTTCAAGATCGCTCCTGCCAGAGGTTGCAGAGGTAAACTGGGAAGCAACTAGGTCAGGTCGTACTACCCGATTCTGAAAGCGAAATTGGTTAAGTTGATCCTCTAGATCGTCAATTTGACTCAGGGTCTTCTGAATTTCTTGGTTAACATAGCGCAGATTATCCGCTATTTGGTTCTGCTTTTCTTCTTCACTAAATCTTTTTAATTCTTCAACAAGGATTCCTAGGAGTGATTCTATCTTTTCTTTTTCTCTTGCAGAAAATTGGATTTCTATAATCTTTTGACTTGACTGATCTGGTAGCCTATTACCTGAGGTTAGTTTCGCTCGCTGGATTTTCAAGGATCCAATAAAAGATTGATACGAATATTGTTTTGGATCTAGATCAGGATTTTCTACTAAAAATTTCTCATAAATTGGACGCAAAACAATGTCGCTATTGAGGACTTGAACTAAAGTTGCCACATCACCTCTTGTTTCACCTGACAAAATGGGCAGGGATATTAGAGCAAGCCGATGGACTGACTCTAAAGTTGTTCCTGGCCGAGCGCCTGAGGATTGGATAGGTTCAACCTGCACCAACACAGAGTGTCGATAGCTTCTCAAAAAGAGGTAAGAGTATCCCAAAAAGCCAATTGAGACTAGCGCACCTGCCAAGATGCCAACTGCTGAACGCCGCTTCAGCCCGCGAAGTACTTGATCAATGGTCACCTTATCAATTGGCTGCGGCTGCCACAAACTTGGCCGAGAGGCTTCAGAGGGCAACGACAGATGGTTATTTTCACTCGACATAGGGCAAACTCAACTCGTTAGATACCATAGTACTCACGATACCAGTGGACAAATTGCTGTACGCCTATCTCAACAGGAGTTGTGGGTTCGTAGCCTGTGTCTGCCCTAAGTTCGAGCACATCCGCGTAGGTATCGGGGACATCGCCCGGTTGCAGAGGCAGAAGATTTAACTGCGCTTTCTTCCCAAGATAGGTTTCTAAAAGTTCAATATACCGTAGGAGTTCGACGGGGCGGTGGGCACCAATGTTGTAAACACGCCAAGGTGCGAGACTAGTGGCCGGATCAGGATTTTCGCCACTCCATGAAGGGTTGGGTGTGGCAGGTCGATCCAGCACCCGTAGAATCCCCTCGACAATGTCATCAATGTAAGTAAAGTCGCGGCGATGCTTACCATAGTTAAAGACAGGCAACGGTTCATTATTCAAAATGGCTTTCGTAAACTTAAAGAGTGCCATGTCGGGGCGCCCCCATGGGCCATAGACGGTAAAAAAGCGCAGTCCAGTAGTGGGTAGGTCATAGAGGTAGCTGTAGGTATGTGCCATCAGTTCATTGGCTTTCTTGGTGGCCGCATAGAGACTCAAGGGGTGATCAACATTATCGTGAACAGAAAAGGGTAGTTTTTTATTGGCACCATAGACGCTTGAGGTGCTGGCATAGACGAGATGCTCTACCTGATGGTAGCGACAGGCTTCCAAAATGTGGATAAAACCTACAATATTACTGTCAATATAGGCCAAGGGATTCTCAATCGAGTAGCGTACACCCGCTTGCGCTGCTAAGTGGATGACCCGTTGCGGGGCAAAGTCTGTAAAGAGTTGGTTCAACTCTGCGCGATCTACAAGGTCGATTTTTCTAAATACAAATTGCTCACTTGCCGTGAAGGGGTTGAGGCGTTCAAGGCGAGCTTTCTTGAGGTTGACATCGTAGTAGTTGTTGAGATTATCGAGACCAATCACGCGATCGCCCCGCTTAAGTAGTTCCAGTGCTACTGCATTGCCAATAAACCCAGCAACACCCGTCACCAAAATATCCATCTTGATTCCTCAAATGACAAAAAGTAGCTAAAGGCGGCCGTCCACATCTTCCTTCGATAATACCCACTTCACATCATAAAGAACTCCCGGTGTTTTCAAGAGAGCACGAATGCCAGTACTACCCATTTCATGAAACTGCTGGTGGGCAACAGCAATAATGATTCCGTCCCACTGATGAGATAACTCTTCAATAAGGGAAATTCCATATTCTCTCTTGGCCTGTTGGGGATCTACCCAAGGATCGTAAATATCAACCTCTAGGCCATAACTTTGCAGTTCTTTGATAATGTCAACGACACGTGTGTTGCGTAAATCGGGGCAATTTTCCTTAAAGGTTAGTCCCATAACAAGTACACGAGCATTAGGTAAGTCAATTCCCTTTTTGACGAGTAACTTCAGAAATTGCGCTGCTACATAAAAGCCCATGTTATCGTTGATACGGCGACCAGCCAGAATCAGTTCAGGGTGATAATTGCAAGCTGCTGCTTTGTAAGTTAGATAGTAGGGATCAACGCCAATACAGTGGCCACCGACCAATCCCGGACGAAAGGGCAAGAAATTCCATTTTGTGCTTGCAGCAGCTAACACTTCTTCTGTATCAATGCCCAATAGGTGAAAAATAATAGATAGCTCATTCACAAAAGCAATATTAATGTCTCGTTGAATATTTTCAATTACTTTTGCCGCTTCGGCCACTCTAATCGAGCTTGCCTTGTGTGTTCCCGCTGGAATAATTGATGCATATAGGCGATCAACTAAATCAGCAACTTCAGGTGTTGAACCAGAGGTAACTTTTTTAATTGTGGTTAAACGATGGTTATGATCCCCCGGATTTATTCGTTCAGGGCTATAACCAACAAAAAAATCTTGATTAAATTTTAGTTTGGATTCCTGCTCAAGGATGGGAACACAAACTTCTTCTGTTACACCCGGATAAACAGTAGATTCATAGATAACTATAGACTGAGGTGATAAAATCTGACCAACACTCTTGGAAGCTTTTCTTAAAGGTTCAAGATCTGGAACTTTGTAATAATCTATTGGAGTGGGGACAGAAATAATAAAAATATTACATTTTCTTAAATCTTCGAGATCGGTTGTGTACATTAGCAAGGAACACGCTTGCAAATCAGTGTCACTGACTTCTCCTGTTCTGTCATATCCCTGCTTAAGTTCAGCGATACGTTGGCTATTAACATCATAACCAATAGTATAGTACTTCTTGCCAAATTCAACGGCCAAAGGAAGACCAACATAACCTAAGCCAATCACAGCAATCTTAAAAGTATCAGAAAAATTAAGCATCATGCACTCACCTTCGCTAATTTCGGCATCTTTCACTTTTTTGAAAAGAGTTGCAATATCCTAATAAAACTAACATGAACTGAGCAATTTGAGGTATTGAGCATTAATCTTTTTGACATCAAATAAGTCCAAAGCCATTTGATAGCTATGATACCCCATTGAAGGAATCAAACTAGGTTGTTCAATAAATTTCCGCATTGCAGTTATCAAAGCATTCACATCCCGAGGCGGAATAAGGTAACCATTATAGCCGTCAATAACCGTTTCACGGCAGCCTGGCACGTCCGTAGTAATCACTGGTCGACCCATAGCCATTGCTTCTTGCGTACTGCGGGGAACACCCTCACGGTAGGAAGGTAAGACAAACACACTAGTACTGGGTAGATACTCTTTGACATTAGCAAAGCTAAACCACTCAACTATACCAAGCTCTGTAAATTCCTTAATTTGTGCTTCAGATAAGCTCCCCGGATTGCTATCTAGTCCACCAATTAACCAAAATCGAACTTGAGGATACAGAGCTTTTAAGTATTTAGATGCCTCTAAAAACTCTAATACTCCTTTTTCAATGAGTAATCTTGCAACTAAAGTAAATGTTAATGGACGAGAAAAAGGCTCGCAATACGACCATTCTTGAAGATTAACGCCTGTCCCTTTAATGATTAAAGTTTTACAAGGATTTAGGTCACATGCTTGAGTAATTTCATGACAATCATCTTTATTTTGAAAGATAATTTTATCCGCAATAGGTAAGCATATCCTGTATAAAAAAATGAGAATAATCTTCAATTTTTTTGATTTTAATTGATGGTCAGGAGTAAATGCATAACCTAAGCCCGTGAATAATGCAGAGCGGAATTTTATACCAACAAATCTCGAGGCTAGTAATCCCCAAATAATTGGCTTCGAGCTAATAGCCAAGAGACTATCAGCATTAATTTTTTTTATTGTTTTAATAATAGAGAAGAGAGATTTAATTTCTTGACAAGGATTCATGCCATTACGAACAAGGTAAAAATGATGACATATGGCACCTATTTCATTTAATTTTGAAATTTCTGCTTCTGTATAATCTGGAGCTAAACAATGAACCTCAGCACCTGTATGAATTAATTCTAAAATCAAATCTCTTCTGAAATTAATTAACATCTGAGCATTGTTGCAAAGCAATATCAATGACAACCCATCTAGCTTGGGTATTCCATAGTGATCTTTGATTGCCATCTTAAATAAAAGGATACATGCGATAGGGTAACCACGCGAAAGCATGATCAGCAAATTGCAGCCATACCCATAATACTAAAAAACTGTAACCAAGTACTAGAAGCATCCATCGATAAAATATTTCTCGGCTTTGAGTGAGAAAGAGGTAGGGCAGATTTCCTAGAACATAGATCTGAATAGGTATTAGGTACAGCGCAAGGCGATCGGCAGCAGTTGAAGAACCTGTTAGCAAGAGTGCAAAAGAAAAAATAACTAGCCAAGATAAAGCAAGATAAACTTTTGAAGAAGTTCTAAAGAAATTATGCCCTGTATAGTATTCGATTAAAAAAATAGTTGCAGGTAAGAGATTCATGGATAGTCGAATTAAAGCACCTGAAGATGACATCCCTGCTCCGATATAGTGAACTAAAAATCTATCGCTGATGCTAGTAATCGCAATTGCACCAGATAGAGCTATCAATAATAATACTGATATAACTAATATATAAATTATTTTTCCTGTTTTTAGTGCGTCAAATAAAAATATTAATATCGGCACTAATATTAGAAATATTGCTGTCTTATGAAACAGTAATGCCAAAATAAAAAACAGAATTGAATTTATTTTTTTATTGGATTCTAATGCCATTAACGCTAGTAGCTCTAAAGCGATCGCTCCTGCTTGGCGAGTATAGCCCATTGCTACAACAGTCGTTAAGTATGGGAAAGCAACTGTTAAACCCAAGTAAGGATTTTTCAGTTTTTGACAAAAAGCAAATAAACAGCTTGTGTAAATCACTGCAACACATAAGTTTACAAAATAAATTTCCTGATTAAGAGCAGCAGCAATCTTATTAATCCAGTGATAGGCAGGGTCACCAAGTAGAGCTTCAAAGCCTACCCATGGCTGATATCTAGAAGCTTCTAATATATCTATATACGCCAACCAGTCTCCACCAACTTCAAATCTCAGACCAATAAAAGCGACATAAATACTAAAAAGAAATACCCAATACCACTTCGGCATTTCTATAACCGATGGTGTTAGCGTGAGTAAGAAAACAAAGAAATAGGGAAACATATGCTAGGGCTAGATATTCAGAAACAGCGCTCTAACCATGACTGAAACATTAATACTTCCCATAGTTGTCCTGCCCAGTTGCGTTTTCCTGTTTGATGCTCCTGCCAGTATTGCCAAACAAGGTCAGGGTGTAGGTAGCCCTCCTGCTGAAGACGGGTTGGGTTCAATAAAGTTGCTCCCCAATCTCGCAGTTCAGAACGCAACCACTGAGCTAGGGGAATGACAAACCCCATTTTAGGGCGTTCAATCAAAGTTGGGGGGACATAGCGATACAAAAGTTTACGGAGTACCTGCTTGCCCTGCTGCTGTCTGATTTTCATGTCAAGGGGGAGTGTCCAAGCAAACTCAACAATTCGATGATCTAGAAAAGGAATACGGGTCTCAAGACTCACTCCCATGGCGGCGCGATCGACCTTGACAAGAATGTCATCGGGGAGATAGGTCAGCAAATCAAGTGCCATCATATAGGATTCAAAAGGCAGTTGATGGCTCAGTTGGTCAAGCTTTTCTTGGATTAATAATGGTTCTTGACTATTAAGGACGAACTGAGAAGGTAAATCAATCAGTGATAGAAAAGAAAGATAGACTTCTTTGTCAGAGGTCATTTCACAGAGCTTAGCCAGCTTAGCGATTTTATCCCCTATGGTTGTATATCTTAAATTCTGAGGCAGAAAGATACTGAGTCCCCCAAAAAGCTGATCCCATTGTCTAGGGGATAGTTTTTTCAGCAAAGATGCAAGGGTGCGGCGCACTGGTTTCGGCAAGCGTTCTATTTTTCCCCAAATTGCAGGGGTCAAAAGGTACCGTACGTATCCGCCAAATAGTTCATCCCCTCCATCACCGGACAAAGCAACTGTCACCTCTTGGCGCGCAATCATTGGCACAAGATGGGTAGGGATTTGAGAGGAATCAGCAAAGGGTTCGTCGTAAAGGTGGGTAAGTTTGGGAATGACATCCCGCGCCTCTTGACCTGTAAGGTAATATTCAGTGTGATCGGTACCCAAGTGTTGGGCAACTGCTTTAGCATATTGGGCTTCGTTATAGGCATCTTCATAGAAGCCAATGCTAAATGTTTTAACGGGCTGGGAAGAAAGGCTTTGCATTAAGGCTACAACGGTTGAAGAATCTACTCCCCCCGATAGAAAAGCCCCTAGGGGAACATCTGCCAACAGTTGCCCTTGCAAACTCTGCCGCAGGAGATACTCTAATTCAGTAGCGGCATCTGCTTCTGTCCCCTGAAAGGTGTGAGTCAGCCCTTTTTCAATAACGGTTTGCAGTGACCAGTAAGCTTGAGGTGTCCCTTGAATGTTGGGTCTGAGAGATTCAGCAGACCACTGGAGATAGGTACCTGCTGGTAACTTCCAGATATGTTCATAGATGCTGTAGGGAGTCGGAATCCAGCTATAGCGGAAATACAGCGCTAAGGCATCGCGATTAATCAAGTTAGCAAAGGCTGGGTAAGCCCGAATCGCTTTGAGTTCTGAGGCAAAAACCAAGGCTCCATTGACCCAACCGTAGTAGAGGGGCTTTTCACCTATGCGATCCCTAGCTAGGGTTAATGTACGAGTCTTGCGATCCCAAAGGGCAAGGGCAAACATGCCAACTAGCTTTTCTAGGGCTGTGGTCACGCCCCAATGGCTAAAAGCCGCCAGTAGTGTCTCGGTATCGGAATGTCCGCGCCAAGGGGGGGCTGCACCAAGCGCTGTTAACTCCTGACGCAGTTCAAGGTGGTTGTAAATTTCACCATTAAAGACGAGGACATAACGGCCACACGCAGAAACCATCGGCTGATGTCCTGCGGGGGAAAGATCAAGAATTGCTAGACGACGGTGGCCTAGGGCGATACCTGCCGCCTCATCTATCCAGACTCCCTCATCATCAGGGCCGCGATGGGAAAGGGTGCCATTCATCTTGCGGATAGTTGCTGCCCAGTCACCTAAAAAGGCAGCGTTGAGAAAACCAACTAGGCCACACATAGTCTATTCATAAAATTTCGGTATCTCCACCTTCTTATAGCCTAATGCCGTCCAGAATGGAGGACTATCTGAAAATTGAATATTTTCTAATCCAGCTTCCTCAAGCATGTGTTGAATCTCTAATTTTGAGAATCGTTTTTCTAGGGGTGTGCCAAATCGATCTCTAGAGTCAACACGCATTGTATAGAATGTTTTATCTCGATAATAACTAAGTGGTAAGCTATTTACATTGAAGCCAGCTTTTTCAAGAAGATATGATAGTCGAGCCAAAGGAAAATAGATGGCTATAGCAATCAGGTCGGTTAGAAAAATTTTTACTTTATTAGGTAGCCTAGAAATAAACAATCGGGGAAGAATAGTCATATACCACAGACACAGGTACCAAAAAGGTCGATTATCCAGTTTGTAGTAAATATACACAAGAAATGGGGCTTTTGGCTTTAGTAAGGCTACACAAGATTTAATACCTTCAAGTGTATTAGGTATATGATGTAGAACTCCAAGACAATAACCAAAATCTTGGCTGTTAGCCTGTAAATCGATGTTATCAATTGTCGTTTTAAGAAAGTTTATATTGTGGAAGTCTCTTAGCATTGATTGAGCAACTTCAATAGCATCAGATGGTTCAATACAGTTTAGTATGCCTACTCTTGGTGCGACAAACTTTGCCCAACGACCTGTACCACAACCCATATCGAAACCAACTGCATTTGGAGGTAAAATGTCCCATGGGAAAATTCTAAAGTAATCAAGAAATAATTTTTCTAATTCAGATTCACTAACTTCAAGGTGATTAAAGCCAGAAGTGTTGAATTCTGCAACAAAACTTAACATTTTAAGTGACCAGTAGCTCTGGCTGCCAATCAAAGCTCCAATGCACTATTGAGCAGCGACGACTGAGTTCCAGTTGCAAATATCGCAATTTGTCTAATAGCTTCTTCCCAAAGTATTCAGGTATCTCCACCAGCTCTAAAATTAAATAGGCAATTAAAACCATATAAATCTGATTTATCACCCCGTTCAAACTCTTCGTAATCAACTTGTCTAATGATAAATGCATCTTCAGAAATTTCCATAGGTTCTCAATCGCCCACCGATGCCGATATAACTCACTCACTTCCTCATCACTCAGCTCCTTTAGATTTGTCGCTATACGAAACTCCGTTTGATTCTCGTCAAAAAATTGAACCACGCGATATCTCTCATGATTGAGCTTCATTCTCATGTTATTCTTGATACGTACAACAAATGAGCACTTCCTCTCACTCAGTCGCTCTAAAAATTGCCAGCTCGCAAACCCTCTATCCATGATTACAACAGCATTCTCAGGGATCATTTCTAGAATCTCCTCTTGAAAGCTCAAGTCATGTCTCTCCCCAAAAGAAATCACCGCTTTACCCATGATGTTCTCTGTTAAATCAAATCCCGTAAGTAACTTCACTTGATGATATTTATAGAACCAAAAGAGTTTACTGGTCAGGGTAATGATGGTTGAATCGATAGGAAACAGCGTCATGCTTGAAGTACGATGTCTCTTTTGAGCTTGAGACATCAGTTGAGTGTAAATCCCTTCAAATAAGCGGGTTGTCCGAGTTTTGTTGGCTTTGGAAAAAGTGGACATATCCACTGTAATCCCTGCATGATTCAAGCGATAAAATAAGGCTCTCATACTGGTTAACCCTTGGTCGAGAACGTAGGTCAACCAGATTTTGAAGAACAATTGAGAGTTCAGCACGGGGTAGTCACAGGGGCTGAGCCGATTGAGAATGGACTTGACAAGAGTTGCAAAAGATGCCATAGTAAATTGGTTGTTTTCTTCTTCTTTTAAGGGAAGAATATGACATTTCTTCCCTTTTTTCTAGCCTCTCAAACTATCTTTCAACACTTCTGGATTAAAGCTAGTCCATTCACTACCAAAACTCTCCACCACTTTAGGATCATAATTGAAAGACATTGGCTATGCTCCTCACCCAGTATAAAAAATAAGAAATGAAGGAAAGTGCGATAAACTGTAAACCAAGGATTGGAAACTGAAGTATGATTCTCGTTATAGGAAAATTATATTTATTCTTTACTTTTTCAATCAAGTAGTCTGGTAGAACTTGCCTAGATTTTAGTTGATCATTTTGCACAATATTTTCAAAAATATACATATTTATAAAATAGAACTGACATTTACAGGCTAGTTCATGAGATAAATTTTTAGGAAAATTATAGACTGTGGCGTAATCAAAAATATTATTCCAAATTTGTAAATTATCTACAAAACTGTCTATGTTTGGAATTTTAGATTGATTATTAGATTGAAATTTCTCGGCTGGTAAGCCGCAGATTTTTTGCAACAAACATAAATCGTCCGGGTTTTGCACCACAACCCGATGCGCCAAGGGGAATGCCAAGCGATACAGTTGCGTCAGCACCCAAGATAAAACCCTGCGCTTGAATGGACTGCGTCCCTCAGGATCAGCCGTAAAAGCATAGCCCAACCCTTCCACCATCGCCACCCGCCGCGGTACCCCTGCCCAGGCTGCGGCTAGGGTTCCCCAAACATTGGCCTGGGCCGTGTAACTCAGCAAGGCATCGTAGCGGTTGGTACGAAAGATGCCCACCAGCTTCAGGAATGTTCGCAGATGACCCAAGGGGTTCAAACTCTTGCGTTCCAAGGGGTAACAAAGGCAGTGGGCACCCAAACTCTCCACTTTTTGCCGTTCTTGTTGAGACCAAGTGGGCGCCAAGACATCGACGGTGCACCCCCTGTGCACCAACTCTGCGATCAATGGCAGACGAAAATTGATCACGGAATAGGCGGCATTGCTGATCAGGGCAACCTTGAAGGCCTCTTTTCTGGGCGCACCCCCCTCAGCTGTATCCTCCTCTGCCACTGTTGTGTGTGAGGTATTGCTTCCGCGCATTGCTGCCGGGAAAACCCAGCCAAGCAGTCTATCGGATCTAAAGTAACCGATCATTGTTGCAGCCACGCCTGCCACATCAGCACATCCCACAAATAATGCACCCAATTGCGCTGGCCGCAGAGATGCTCTTGCCAGCGTTGTCGGATCGGTGCTGGTGCTAGGAAACCCTCCCGTTTCAACCGCGCCTCCGAAAGCAAATCCTCCGCCCATTCCCGCAATGGTCCACGCAACCAGTGTTCGATGGGCACGCCAAAGCCCATTTTGGGCCGCTCGATGAGTTCCTTGGGGACATAGCGGTAAAGCACCTGCCGCAGCAGCCACTTGCTCTGACCTCCACGGATTTTCATTGCCAACGGCAGCTGCCAAGCAAACTCTACCACACGGTGATCCAAAAGTGGCACGCGTGTTTCCAAGCTCACTCCCATCGCCGCCCGATCCACCTTGACTAGGATGTCATCGGGAAGATAGGTGATGCTATCAAGATACAGCATGTGCTGCTCAAAATCGCAATCCTCAAGCCAAGCGGCCGGGTCGGTAAGGGGGGTGGGTGGCTCTGCCGTCACACCTAGGACGATTTCGGTGGGAGACTCCCAGTGGGAGACTAGGCGCAGATAGATTTCCTCCGGGCGGCGCACTGAAAATAACCGTGCTGCCTTATGCAGTTTATCACCAGGCAACCGAAAGCGCAGGCGGTGCGGCAACAAGGGCGCTGCGAACCCATACAGCCTGTTCCACGCCGCGGGGAAAAGCGCCCGCACCCCAGATGCCGCCAGCTGCCGCAGTGGGCGTGGCACCATCGCCAAGCGCCGCCACAACCGCCGGGTCCGGAAATAGCGGGTGTAGCCGCCAAAGAGCTCATCGCCGCCATCCCCCGACAGGCTCACCGTCACCTGCTGGCGGGTCAGCTCAGAGACCAAAAAAGTGGGAATTTGGGATGAATCGGCAAAGGGCTCGTCATAGAGTGCGGGCAGCCGCGGAATCACCGCCATTGCGTCTTTGGGCGTCACATACAGTTCCGTATGCTCCGTGCCCAAGTGCCGCGCCACCGCTTTGGCGTGCTCGGCCTCGTTGTAGTCGCCCTCATGAAAGCCAATGGTAAAGGTCTTCACTGGCTGCGGGCTTTGAGCCTGCATGAGCGCCACCACGGTGGAAGAATCGATTCCCCCCGAAAGGAACGCCCCCAAGGGCACATCAGCCACCATCTGCCCCGCCACCGCACTGCGGACAAGCCCTTCCAGTTCGTCGATGGCGTCTTGCGCTGATCCTTTGAAGGGATGATGCAACCCCCACTGCGCCACTTTCCGCAGCGACCAGTAGGTTCGGATGTCGCCGCGGCTGCCAATGGGCAAGGAGCCTGCAGCAAACTGTACATAGCACCCTGGCGGCAGCTTCCAGATGCCCTCATAGATGCTCCATGGTGTGGGAATGTAGTTGTAGCGCAGCAAAAGTGCGAGTGCCCGCCGCTCAATGCTATGGTCAAAACTGGGAAAGGTACGGATTGCCTTCAGCTCCGAGCCGAACACCAGTGTCCCCTTGACCCAGCCATAATAGAGAGGTTTTTCCCCCATGCGATCGCGAGCCAAGGTAAGTGTATGCCTATCCCGATCCCACAGAGCGAAGGCAAACATGCCGACACTGCGCTTCAGTGCCTCCTCCACACCCCAAGCCTCGCAGGCCGCCAGCAGGGTTTCGGTATCCGAATGGCCACGCCAATAGGCACTGCCAGCATCGGTTTTTTCAAGTTCCTTGCGCAGAGCCAAATGGTTATAGATCTCGCCGTTGAAAGCAATTACAAAACGTTCAGAGGGTGACACCATTGGCTGATGACCCGCCGGCGAAAGGTCTAGGATAGCAAGCCGCCGGTGCGCCAAGGCGATGCCAACTGTCTCATCCACCCACACCCCCGCATCATCCGGACCGCGGTGGATCAGTGTATCGGCCATGCGGCGGGCGGTGGTTTCCGCATCGCCCACGGCCATACCCCCAGCGTGCCAGAAGCCCGTGATACCACACATGCTCTACACCACTAACATTCCCTTCAAGACCCTCTCGATTTCGCAATAATGGCAATCGTAAAGCCAAAAGAGGCCGGCAGAAAGGTAAACGGAAGTCCAAATACTCCTATCACATCGAAATATTTTTCAATCTGATTAATCAGTAAACGATAGTCAAAACCTTTGTGTTGATTTCGCTCCACAAAATTTAGCCGCCCGAGAGTGGAATTTATTACGTCAGAAAAAGAGTAATCTTCACAGTCTTTGCTATTCAACAAGAATGCGGGAGTCAAACAGGATCGCCTTTTGCACCTTAGGATCATCACTAAGGATAACACGGATAGCTGCCAAGGTTGCAGCCGGTACTCCCCAGTTTCTCTTGCTCATACAAGCTCCGAAAAGCCGCGATCAAGTTCAAGGAACAGCGGCTGGTAGCGTTCGACCACTGCCTGCACCACGGCTAGAGCCACCGCCTCTTGGTGGGTCTGGATAGTCCTAGCAGGTTCCAAGTAAGCGCATGGGTAAACTCAAAGGCCTGAATCAACCCCTGCCGCTCTAAATCCGATAGAGGGCGCACACGAGACAGGCCCACCGCCGCCGTGAGCTGGCGCAAGGCCCGTTTGAAGTTAGCGAAGCGCTGTTTCCAGCGAATGTCGGCGTTCGTCATCGTTCAGCTCCTCATTTAACGTCAATCCACTCGGTAGCGCACCTACAACGCCCCTGACGGCGGTACACGTACTCATCACAGCCAGAGCCGAAAAACCCAGGGTTGCGCCCCCACAACCGGCCCGGTCTGGCCAGCACCCGTTCCGCGACAAAGCCCAACCTCTTCATCTGCTGCTCGACCTCGGCAGGTGAGATCGACTCATAGGGCCAGCCGCCCAGCCAGTCATGCACGTCATGGTAGTAATCCATCCCGCGGTTGGATCGGTACTCATTGACATATCGGGTGAAACTTCTGCCCGTGACCGCAAGACCCAAGCGAAACCAGGCCACGTAGATGGCACGGGCGCGGCGCTGTGCCTCCTGGGACGCATGGGCGTACCAACGTTTCTCCCACCGCCAGAAGGGATCCATCCACACCCGCCGGTACAGGGCAAACGCAAACCGGCCTTCCGTCCCCACCATGGCCGCGGCGCACCGAATGGCGCGCTCCATGTCCCCGGTGTGGTGCAGCACACCCCAGGAATAGACCGTATCGAAGGTGCCCATCGCCTCGGGACGCAGATCGAACACACTGACCGCCTCCACACGAAAGACCGCTCCCCGAGGGGCATGCCGATCGAGCAGCGCTTGGGTGGTGGCCACGCTGTCAGGGTCCAGATCCACCGCAACCACTTCCCTGGCCCCCAGACGCAGCGCCGCCAGGCTGTGCAGCCCCGACCCGCAGCCAATATCGAGAAAACGCTCTCCGTCCAGGCGCTCTGACCCCAGCAAGCGGATCAGCCCTCGCTCGGCCTCCGCGATCTCGGCCGCCGTCACCTTCTCGGCATAGGCAGCCCAGTTTTTCCCAAACGCGAAGTGGGTATCGACGCTAGTTAAATCCTCTCTCATCTGTTTCTCCCTTTCGTAACATTTTCACCGCCTCCCGCCACACGGCGCGATACCGCTGCACCATCGCCTCGATCGAAAAGTGCTCGGCGATCCGCGCCCGGCAGGCCCACTGGCGCTTGCGCCAGCTTTCACGATCCGCATGCGCCGTTAGAGCAGCAAGGATCGCCTGCGCCAGCGCCGCGCTGTCCTTCGGTGGCACGATCCAGCCCGTCTCGCCCACAATGCGCGCCGCATCCCCGACATCGGTGGCCACACAGGGCGTGCCGCAGGCCATAGCCTCGGCCAACACATTGGGGAATGCCTCTGCCGCAGAGGACAGGACATGCACATCGAGGGCATTCATCACTGCGGGCACATCCGTGCGGGGCCCGAGCAACCACACCCGCTCCGACAACCCCGCCGCCTGAACCGCATGCGACAGCTCCCTGTTTTCTGGCGTGATGGCGCTGCCCACCAGCACCGCGCAAAACCGCACTCCCCTTCGCGCCACATCAGCCAAAGCGGCGATGAGATTGCCGTGATCTTTTTGGGGATCAAACCGTGCCACCATGCCAATCAGGAGCAGATCATCGGGCACCTGCCATTGGTCACGCAGCCGCTTTCTCGCCTCGTCATCCGGTGCAAAGCAGCTCAAGTCATAGCCGTTGGGGATCACCACCATGCGGTGGCGGTCATAGCCCAGCGCGGCGTGCACCTCAACCGCGGCCTCGGCGCAGGCGACGATGCGCACCGGCAGCCAGCGCGACAGCCAAGCGCACAGGCGGGCCACAACACGCGTGTTGCGCGCCGACTTACCCGGTTCCAACGTGGTGTGACGGATCCCCCACACCACCGGCACGCCCGTCATGCGCCCCACCAGCCCGCCCAGCAAATCGGCGTGGTACATCCAGGTCTGCACCAGATCGGGCTGCACCAAGCGCACAGTGCGCCACAGACCCCGAAGACCAGCAGCCGTTAGCCGGCCGCGGGGCATGGCAAGCGCCGTCACCTCCACCCCTGCTTCGCGCAGCAGCGGGCCGTATTTACCCTCGGTGGTGAGGGACACCACATGGTGCTGATCGTCTGGGTCGTGGCATACCAGGCGATACAAGACGGCCTCGGCGCCGCCGTCGGCAAGGCCGGTGATGATGTGCAAGACTTTCATTTTCGACTTATCGCCGAGATGCGTCTAACTGCAGCGTTGGAGTCTCCCGGATTAGGCAGCTTAGATAATCGCCTCGTGCAAAGCATAAGGCTCAACCCAAGAAATTGGAATGTTGCCCATGCGAAGTCCAACTGAACACGGTGTCGGGGACCCTGAAGTTCCCCATAAACTGCATAGAGACCTACAAACAAAATGGTGTAAACTATTAAAAAATGGGAAAATGCTGTGTTGCGGTGATAAAGTTTCCATATTCCCAAGACTACAGCGGGAAGAAGCAGCCAGTGAAGGATGGCAGGCAAATCCAAGAACGCATAGGCTTCTTCGGTATTGAAGGGGATGGGCGTGAGAACAAAGCGGAAAAAGCCATAGAGTGGATTGACAAAATCTTCACGCACAGCGTGGATTGCATATTCAATCCCTTCTATACCAAAACGACTTAGGGCAATACCAAGCAAGAATAACGCAGGCAGCACAAGTTTGATCCCCCTCTGGGGAGAAGTTACGACCACCGCAGTCACCAACGCAACGCCAAACAAGATGGGCACGTAAAAACGCAAAAATAAAAGCACAAAGCTACTTGCCGCGGCCAACACCAAGGCGCTCCATCTTTGACCACGAAGAAACCAAGCCACGGACATCAAAAGCAGTACATGCAAAAGAAACACTAGTATGTCTTTCCCATTCATGACCGTCGACCAAGCAAGGATATCTGGATGCAAGACAATAAAAGCGAAGAACAAAGACCGCTGCCTTTGCGAAATCAAACCTTCGCTCACCAAGAGTTGCACACCCAATCGTGCAATTACAACCGTGAGCACGATGTTCAGCGCAACTGGAGCATAGTACCCCCTCCCAAACCATGACATGGCCAGCGCGTTGTAAAGATAATAAACAACGTGATCCCCATTCGCCACCAAGAATAAGAACTCAGAGCCGAAGAGCTCGAATAAACCGGCTTCTTGGTCGAGCAGATGTTCGACCCCCTCTAGGTATGTCCAATCATCCAAAAAAGTAAAAGTACCATCGAACAGGAAGCCGTAGTAAACAAAATATAACCCGGATTTCAATAAGGCCAGAGCTAGTGTAAGTCCCGGTCCACAGCTACTGCGCACACCCGCAATCAAGACAGCAATGAATATCAATGCTGTTGGCGACAAAAGGACGTCTAGGTCGAACGGGTAGTTTTCCATTATCGTCCACCTTCGCACTCATCTGCCCATGGCGGGAGATTCATCGCCTCGAGATAAGCATCGATCGCCCGCGCCTGATCAAAGTCCCGCGCGCGCTGGCGCACATCGGGCAACCGGTCCTTGGGGGTCGAAAGGACTTCCTCCATCGCCCGCGCCAAGGCGGCCACATCGCCGACCGGCACCAGGCGCCCCCAACGCCCATCTTCCAGAATCTCCCGCGGGCCACTGGGGCAATCGGTGCTCACCACCGGCGTGCCGCAGGCCATCGCCTCGATCAACACACCCGGCAACCCCTCCCAGCGCGAGGACAGGACAAACAGCGCCGCGCGCGCAAGATACGCAAACGGGTTGGCCACAAACCCCGGCATCTGCAGCGCATCCGGCCCTAGGCCTAGGGCATGAGACAGTTGCTCCAGCTCTTCTCGCAATTCGCCTTCGCCCAAGATGAGCAAACGCGCCTCCTTCCGTGCGCGGAGCTGGGCAAAGGCCTGCAGCAGCGCGGTGAAGTTTTTTTCCTCCGTCAAACGGCCGATCGCCACCACCACTGGCACCTGCCCCGGTTGCAGCCAAGGGTGGGGCACCGGCTCTTGGGCCAGCTGCGCGATGCGCTCGAGATCGAAAGGGTTATAGATAGCGCGAACGGTACCGGAAGGCAGTCTCGCAAAGCGCTCCAGATCCCGCGCCGCATCGCGCGAGACGGCAACAATCCCATCCGCCTTGGGATAAAGCCGCGGCACCAGGGCATAAACCGCCCGCGCCGCCAAGCCACGCGCACGCGCCACTTCCACGCTAATGGTGGTGCGCTCCGACACAACCAGCCTTGTGCGGGCTGCCGCAAGCCGCCGGGCCAGGATAGCCACCACGTTGGCGTGGTTCATGGCTGAGAGCATCGCGTGGGGCCGTTCCCGCCGCAGATAGCGCACGAGCGGCCACAGGGCCTTAATGACCCGCCCGGCACGCAAATCCACCACCCGCACGGCGGGCGCAACATCCTTGAGATACGGCCCCACAGCGCTGGCCAGCACCAGATCGACGGCGTACCCCCGCGCCGCAAAGCCGTTGGCCAGCGTCACCATCACTCGCTCGGCGCCGCCGCCAGCAAGGGAGGGTAAAAAAATAGCGATACGGGATCGCCCCCGAGGATCTAGTAATGAAGACAAATTCATTCGATTTCGCTATAGCGGTTTACGAAACATCACAAACACATTGTTGTAAAACTTCTCCGTCCGGTCTATTTGATCCAGCAGCAACCCCAAGCCGTTCATAACCAGACAAAACGGTATCCACAGCGGCAGGGTCAGCGCCTTAAGCAGCCGAGTCAGCTTATTGGCATTGAAGCTATTTTCCAGCCAGTTCAAGGTCAAAACCACCACCGTGCTGCCAAACCCGCCTTGGCATTCCAGCGTGTGTACCTCATACGGCAGCAAACGCGTCGCACCATGACTGGTAAAGCGCTGAAAATCATAGGGCGAGCCATGTTCGTTGTATAAAAACGGAAACGACAACACAATCATCCCGCCGGGCTTGCACACACGGGACATTTCCCCCAACGTGTGCGGTAGGTTTTCCACATGCTCGACAACTTGCGTCGCAAGCACCACATCAAACGAGGCGTCATCGAACGGAAACACCGCATCGGGCGCAACTATATAATCTGCCCCCCCCCGCAACATCGATTCCGACATACTCGGTAGCCTGCGCGAACCACGGCTGATAAGGCTTGTCGCCGCAGCCGACATCCAGCACCCGCCCCGTCAATTGCGGCAGCCGCAACTTTAGCATACGCACTAGATAAACCGTAGCCAGCCATTGAAAATGCCAAGGACGCAAGTGCGGGTGTTTGCCGCAAAGTGCCTCATAGATTTGCCGATAAAGCCGCCCAAGGCGCGATTCCTGATTATTTTTCATGAAGCAGTTCCTCAAATAACGCTTCCCACATTCCTACAATTCTGGCCATGGAAAACCGCTCGCGTGCCTCGATGGCGCGAGCAGCAAACCGCTGGCGCAAGGCCTCATCGCCCATCAATCGGCTCAATGCCGCACTTAACGCGGCTACATCGCCGGGCGGCACCAGCAGACCATCCACTTCATGGCGGATGATGTCGCGCGGCCCGGTATCGCAATCAAAGCTTACCGCGGGCAAGCCGTGTGCCATCGCCTCGGCGAGCGCATTGGGAAAGCCCTCGAAACGCGAAGTCATCGCATACAGATCAGCCGCGGCATACCATTCCCCAACATTGCCCACCCGCCCAGGCAGCAGGATGCGCTCGTCCAGCCCGGCATTCTTGATTTGCGCCGCAAGTTCGTTCTGCAGCGGCCCCTCGCCCAGTATGGCTAGACGCCAATCCGGAAATGCCGCCGCCAAGCCTTGAAACGCAGCGATCAGTCTGTCGAAGCCTTTTTGTTGGCTCAAGCGACCGACCGCCAGCAGTAGTCTTGCATTACCGGTCTTGACCGGCGGCATCATGTATGGCGCTTGCGCCGGCAAGGGATAGCTTGCCGCATTCGGGATCACCGGCACCTTGCGCGCTCGGGTATTTTGACGCAGCCAAGTAGCGGATTCATCGGTGAGCGCGACTACCGCATCTAACCGTCCATAGAAATAGGATCTCAGGGTTTCCCAAACCACACCCAAAGGCATCTGCGGCGGATGGATGCGCTCCGAACCGACGGTCACCAAGCCACGTAGGCCGGTTGCCGCTAACGCGAGCTGGATATTGGACGAATCCATCATGCCCAGTGCGACATCCGGCTGCACTTGGCGCAACACCCGGCGCAGGGCAGACACGCGGCGCAGGTTGTTGATCAAGCCTTTCAGCACATTGCCACTATTTTGTTGCAGACCCAGCTTTATTCTGTGCACTGAAGGTAATAGTTCATAAAAATCGTCTGTGCCATCGGATACAGTGACAACAGTCACTTCCCAGCCTTTCTCCGCCCAATAATTTGCAAGATTGGCTGCAACACGTTCGGCGCCACCGGAAGAGAGAGAGGAGATAAAAAAAAGCACTCGCATATTCAAACTCTTGGGCGGGCAAGGACGTTTTGAAATGCTGCTAGTCGATCGGGATTTAGATGCGACAGGCCAACGTTTTCCTCAATCTTAAAAATATCGTAATTCTGCGCCTGCAGCCAGGCGATCAAATCAGTTGTGTATCGTTTTTTCTGTAAATTCAGAAGCCGAGATCAACTGGCGCCGTTTCCTAGAAAAGCTGCTCGCCTGTGGCCTGAAGGGCGACAAGCTGATCGTTGCCGACGATCATGCCGGACTCAAGGCCGCACGCCGGGCGGTGCTGCCTGCCGTGCCCCGTCAGCGCTGCTAGTTCCATCTGCAGCAAAACGCAGGCCACTTCGTCACCCGTGAGGCAGCCAAAAAGACGGTGGCCGCCCAGCTGCGCGCCATCTTCAACGCGCCTGACTGGACGGAGGCCGAACGGCTCTTGAAAACCGCTCTGGAGACCTAGCGTAAGGAGCATCCGAAGCTCGCCCAGTGGGTCGAGGAAGCCATTCCCGAAGGCCTGACCGTGTTCGACTTCCCGGCGGCGCATCGCGTCCGGCTGCGCACCACCAATGGCCTAGAGCGGATCAACCGGGAGTTGCGCGGCCGCACCCACGTGGCCAGCATCTTCCCCAACCCGGATTCCTGCCTGCGCCTAGTCTCGGCAATGCTTGCCGAACTCAACGACGAGTGGATGATGAGCAAGGTCTATTTCAACCTCAACCTGTAACCCCAGCGTCATGACCACCCATCCGGAAATTTACAGAAAAGGGGTTGCACAATCAGCGCTGCCCATCCAGCCGCTCCATGCCCAACATAGAGCGCAGAGACTCCTCGGCGCAGGCCATCCAATGTTTCGAGAAACCGCGCCCAATTCGCCCCGAAGGCAAAACATGCCCCAGCCGCGATCTCCTGTTTAGCTTCAACGCTCATTTAGAATCTCCTCAATCAAAGTCTCCCACATGCCCACCACGCGATCGCGACAAAAACGCTCCCGCACCTCCACCGCTGCCGCCCCCAGCCGCGCGCGCAGGGCGGCATCCCGCCACAGCCTAGCAAGCGCTTGGGCGAGCGCGCCCACATCCTCCGTCGGCACGAGCAGGCCGTTTTCGCCGTCTTGCACCATCTCCCGCGGGCCACTATCCCAATCCGCAGCAATGACTGGGCAGCCCATCGCCATGGCCTCCAGCAACGCATTGGGAAAACCCTCGTAGCGCGATGGCAAAACGAAAAAGATGCAGCGCGCCATCCACTGCTCCGGCGCCTCGACGACCCCCGGCATGGAAACGGCCTCGCTAAGGCCAAGTTCCGCCGCCAGCCGCGTCAAAAACGCTCGTTTTGCGCCCTCCCCCAATATGACGAGCCTCGCCCCCGCCTGCTTGAGGCCGCTCATCGCAAAGGCGCGCAGCAGCAGATCGAAGCCCTTTTGGTCATCGAGCCGTCCGACGGCCAGAATCTCGTCGGCGCTTCGGCTCTGCCCGCAAACCGGCTGGGGCAAGGATCGGACGAAATTCGGCACCACCGCCACCCGTCTGCGCGGCACGAGCTTTTCGGCTCATGAGGCGACCGCTTCGGTCTGCACGACCACGCGCGCGGCGAACGGATAGAGCAGGCGACGCGCGGCATCCCAAGCACGGCCGACCCGATGCCGTCGTGGATCAATCCGCTCGGACACCACAACCGGAATACCAACCCCCAGCAGCGCCGCCAGCATCAACACGTTGTGCGTATCGCCGAAACTGACGACCACATCGGGTCGGTAGGATGTCACGGCGCTGCGAATCACCCGAGTGCGCCGAACGTTGCCGGCAACACCCTGCCAGAGCGACGACGAGTTCCAGATGAGGTCGAGCGCAAGCCGGCCAATGCGCGGGTCGAGCCGGTAATGGTCTTTATCTGCGTGACCAAGGTCATCACCGTGATTTCGTGACCCCGCTCCACCAACGCCAGCACCAATTCCGCGATTATGCGCTGGGCACCGCCCGCAGAAAGACTGGACACCGAGAGGAGGATCTTGCGCTTCATTCCATCCTTTCGAGGTAATAATCAAGCACGCGAGCAGCTATGGAACTTGCATCGCAATATGCTTCAACAAAAAGACGAGATCTTTCTCCTACTTCCAGAAAATCAACAGCGCTCCAAGTCGTCAACATTTCAGAAAGGACAGAATAAACACTTTCCTCAGATGAAATATCCAAAGCCGGTGCAGATTCTCCATATATCTTTCGGATGCACGCAGGATCATGCGAGGTCAACACCACGCGACCCAGTGCCATGGAGAGAAGCGCATTCATTCCCAACCCATCCCCAAATAGCTGATCAACCACTACATTACAAGTGGAAACGAGCTGCAGATATTCCTTAAACGGCAAACGCTCTACTATTATAACCTCAGCATTTTCGAATCTTTCCGATAGTCTGTTTAATGCGTTGATAATAAATTTTGAACCTTTGAAGCCAGCATGATTGATTCCGTGGAGAATGCGTATTTTCTCTAAGACGACGTTCTTGTTATAAGGTAGCGATTGATGATCCACAGGCATCGGTAAAGCTGCGAGACCTATCGCACTCCGTTCGTATGCACATCCGCCAAATGGGATGACGCAATCACATAGGGTATACAGTTCCTTCTCATACTTGTAGTTCATTGGAACATCTAAAACGCATTTCGTTGTTTGAGTATCAGTCATACAACCAGCGCAAGGGGATCGTTTTAGGTTGCCCATTTCCTTAATAGTCAAAGCGCTACAACCCGCGACACTCAAACCTAGTTTCACTTTATAATGCTTTCGGGCTGATTTCAGTTTCCAAATGATATATTGGCGATAGCTAGAGCTAGCTATCCTTCTTGGCAATATTAGCGAGTAAGGATTCATCAACTGGACGATGTCATTTTTCTTCAGCAATCCTTCTAACCAGTTTGGTTGTTCAATAAGCCATTTCCCCAAATCGAAATATGCGTTTTTTGGGGGGCCGTAGGCAAGTCCGCTAGGAATTTTCTTGAATCCATCACCATTAGGAAAAAGGATGTATTCATGCCCCAAAGCATCAAAGCCTTTTTTAAGTTCAGTAAGTTCAGATGTAGTGAGCTAAAGTCTCTAACCAACGCAATTTTGTCTCATTCTTTATTGGAGTAGCTATATTGATATTTTTCTACCCATGTTTAACCTAGTTCATCTTAAAAAAACAAATCTCTCATAGCACTTTGCCAACCTGAATAATATTTATAATCTCCTGAAAATAATAATTTTAAAACGTATTTTAATCTAAAAATATGAGGCATTGATCGAATTTTGCTTCTTTGATTTCTTATCAATTTCATTTTATTTATTTTATTTATTTCTTGAGTTATTTTTTCTATCATTGGTGTATTAAGCAATCTAGAATCAATTATTTTTGTCAAAGCACTGATTTCACTATTAAGCTGTTCTAACTCTAGACATGGATTATCCTTATACATTATTTTATATATTATCAGGTTAAGTGGTGTTTGTCTTTTTGTACGGCTATATATACAGTTGGATGCATTTCCTCCATGTCGTCTGTAAAACTGCAAAACAGAAGGAAGTACTTTTTTAACTTCTAATATATTAGATAGTTTATTCAGCCAAGTATCATGTGCGTGGAATTTTGGTATCGGCAAAGCCATATCTCTTAAATCCTTTCTAATTGCCATACAGCAACCAATTGCAAATTTCTCTTCTGAAAAACGTAGTGATAGTATTTGCTTCAGAATAGTTAATTTTGTAGGAGTCCCATCTGCTAAACAAATTTCAGCATCATTCATGTAGAGTAGATATTCAGTGTTTTGTTGAGCAAAATTAGTAACATATTCTATTTTATTTGGAAACCATACATCATCTTGATCGCTGAGGAATATAATGTCTCCAGATGTTTGTTTTAGGGCATTTTCAAAGTTATGTACAAAACCTAGATTGTGCTCATTTTGATATATTTTTACTTCAAATGGTGCACTCTTAGCAAAATCGTGTAGAATTTGCATTGTACTATCTGTTGAGCAATCATCTGAAATAACTAGTTCATCAGGTAAGCGAGTTTGACTCAAGAAACTATCTAGCTGCTCCTGAAGATACTTCTCGCCATTATAGGTGGCCATTGCAATTGAGATACGCATTGTCATAATTAATCTAGAGTTTTATAGATGTTCTTAATGAATCTCAAGAATCTTACTATGGGATGATCATTGCCCAAAATTGTTCTGATTGATTTTGAAATTGTTAGAGTCATATCTGTATTTTTTAATGAGTAAATTACGAGCTTTACTCTATTGATAATTGAGGTTTCACAAGGTAGCTCAGGCAATCCCTGTATCCATTCTGTTGCGTAGCATTTACCTAAAAAGAGTGTGTCAGCCTTAAAATCTAGTAGCTCATTTGGCGCTTTAGCCTCTCGACCGTACATGACATTCATTAATCGTTCTAAATAACTTGTGGGATGATGAAAACTTTGAACTTCATGAGATAGGTGTTCAGTGTCATAGGGAAGTTTACCACTAATAATATGGTCTTTGAGTCGTTGTATGACTACCTCTAAAGAGTCAGACCTTATCTGATCTGCCATAGAATATCCTTGACACGGTAATTTGGGCGCATGTATGGGAATGCCAATAGTAGCAATTTCTGAAATAACTGTACCACCTGTAAAGGGAAAACTATCTAAATATGCATTGTAGAGATAGGCGTTTTTGTATAAATTGTTATAGGGTACAAACTCTATCAGCTTAACTTTTTCTAAATTTTTTTCAGAGATATATCCTTGCTGCCACCAATCTTCCTTTCCAGATTGTCCAATTATTGTGATTATGACTTTATGATTCGTACATTCATCGAGAAGTTGGTTGATAAATAGGGGATAATTCCATCCTTGAGCAGGTCTTAGCTTTTCTACTCTAGCTATTGTCATAATGTTAAAACTTTGTTGAGTATTACTCTGGAGTTTATACTTATGCTTTACTTTTTCTAAATGAGAAATATTCAAAGGTATCCCCACTAAGTGATGTGATTGATAGTGCTTCAAAGCCTCTGTTCTGTAATAACCATAGCCACTCACTTCAAGGATGCTATTACAAATTGCATGACCATAATTAAAAACATGATCAGCATGGTTTACAAAGTAGATATCAAAATAATGCTTTTCTTTTGAAAACCATAGTGAAATTGCGGAATGAATATCGTAATGATGGATATGGGATATGACTTTTCCTTTTGTTACTAATTCAAAGAATTGACGCTGTTTTTCTAAGCGATAGACCTTACATCTAATCTCTTCCAAAAAATTCAAGGTTTGAGGATCAATAGCTCTAGTAACGAGAACAGCAACGTCTTGATTTTGCTTGATTTGTTCTTCGACTGTGGCCGTTAATAAGCGAGTATGTCCACCTGTTACATAGGTCTCTGTAATGACATGGACAAAGTCATGATTAACAATTACAGGCTCAAATCTACTCTTGGAAAGAGAAAGTAGTACATCTTTTTCTAATTCTAAATCTTCAGCAATTGGAACTAAGTTTTGAATGTTATAAGTCGCATAGATTTCTGCAAGCATCGCTTTTTGGTATGGATTTTTTTCTCTAAGAGCTAGCTCTCGAAGACCGTAGGCAAATTCCTTCTTTTTACTTAAAGAACAATGTTCCATATTCTTCAGAGAGATTTAAGTAAAGATATGACGCAGCTAATCTCATTAACTGAATGGTGAGGACTTATTGGTAAGCTTAGCACTTCTTGGGCAAATCGTTCCGCGATCGCGAAGGATTTTTGGCTGACATCGAGATTGGCATAGGCGGCCTGACGGTGAGGGGGAATGGGGTAGTGAATTAGGGTACCAATGCCTGCAGCGTGCAGGTTTTCCTGAAGAGTCTGGCGCTGGGGAGTGCGAATCACAAAGAGATGCCACACTGGCTCTGCCCAAGGGGGAACAAAGGGGAGTATTACGGAAGTTCCTTGCAGTTCTGTGAGGTAGAGTTGGGCTAGTTTTTGGCGGCGCTGGTTCCATTCATCAAGGTACTGCAATTTCACCCGTAGGATCGCGGCCTGTAGAGGATCGAGGCGACTGTTGACCCCTTGCACTTCATTTACATACTTAACCCGTGAGCCATAGTTCCGCAACATACGAATGCGATCGCTCAACTCGGGGTTATTGGTCGTTATAGCCCCCGCATCCCCAAGGGCACCCAAGTTCTTGCCGGGGTAAAAGCTCCATGCGACAGCATCCCCGTGGGCACCAATTCGCTTCCCTTTGTAGCGTGCACCATGAGCCTGAGCAGCGTCTTCGAGTACCCAGAGCTGATAATGGCGAGCAATCTCTAGGATCGGGTCAAGATCAGCCGGTTGACCATAGAGATGGACGGGTAGAATCACTTTGGTGTTGGCAGTGATCGCCGCTTCAATCTTGAGGGGATCAATATTGTAGGTATGGAGATCAGGCTCCACTGGCACAGGAATAGCTCCGCACTGACTGACGGCTAGCCAAGTGGCGATATAGGTGTTGCTGGGAACAATGACTTCGTCTCCATGGGTCACCCCTATTGCCCGCAAAGCAAGCACAAGAGCATCTAAACCATTACCAACACCAATGGCATAATTGGCACCGCAGTAAGCAGCCCATTCAGCTTCAAAGGCTTCTACCTCTGCACCAAGGATGTACCAGCCGGAGTCAAGCACACGGGCAACGGCAGCATCAATTTCCGCTTTGAGTTCGCGGTAGGCCGCCCCCAAGTCAAGAAAGGGAATCGTTGTCATGGCATTGAGCGCTTCTGAGCAAGGGCTAGGAATTCGTCGTAGTTGCGGATGTAATCGCTTTCATCATAGGGGGCAGAGGCTAAAACCATACACACGGCACCCGAGGAGAAGTTATCGAGGTATCGCCACATCATTGGGCAAATATACAGGCCAAAGTAGGAGCGGTTCAGGTGATAACGCTGCTTGCGATCGCCATCATCGAGGACAACATCAAAACTACCAGACATGGCCACCACAAATTGATGCAGCGCCTTGTGGGCATGGGCACCGCGATCGGCACCGCCGGGAACATCATAGAGGTAGTACACCCGCTCGATTTTGAAGGGAATATGACGCTCTCCCTCAATAAACGTCAGATTACCCCTTGGATCCGTAATTTTGGGGAGTTGAATAATTCTACACTGATCAAGCATAATTTTTCCTATAGAGGTTATATTATTTTTAACTTATATTCTGGTATAATGCCTAACCCATAAAGAAAAGGAGGGTATAGCATTGTTAAATCACAATGTTATTTTGTGTATTGCAGGAAAGAACGATATTGCAGTACGTGCACTTAAACTTGCACTAGCAGCTTATCATAAAGTTACTGTATTAGCCTGTCCCAATCCAGAGGATAACGGTCAGGACAGTTGGCAGCCTTCATTTAGAAGACTTGCCTCTAAGTTAGGAATTCCAATTGTAGAAATTAAAGACATAGAAGGAATATCAAACCTAGTATTTGTATCATTAGGATATTCTCGGCTTGTTAAAGTTAAAAACTTTCTATCTCGTCGATTATTTAATATTCACTTTTCTCTATTACCAGCTTACCGAGGTGCTTATACTAGTATATGGCCAATATTAAATGGTGAAAAATTTACTGGCGTAACTCTACATAAAATTGATGATGGAATTGATACGGGAGAAATAATTTCACAGAGAAAAATTGAAATTAAGCCATATATGACTTCAAGAGATCTTTACTTTACATATATGTCGGTAGGATTTGAAATCTTTCAAGACTACCTTGACATACTGATCAAAGACCCAAACCCAGAAAGTGCGCCGCAACCAATGGAGGGTGCTAGTTTTTACTCTAGAGAATCTATAGACTTTTCAGATTTAGAAATTACGTTCAATGGAACCGCTGACCAAATAGTCAGAAAACTGCGAGCTTTATCATTCCCTGAATATCAGCTACCGAAATACAAGGGCAGAGATATACTTGGCTGGCATATTCAACTAGAACGTTCCACTATGAAGCCGGGAACAATTGTTGAGTCATCAGAAAATTTCACAGTTGTTACTACCAGAGATTATAACCTTTGCTTACTCACTGAAAGGTGAATTTCCTGAATAATCGGAGCGGCGGGATTTGAACCCACGACCCCCACTACCCCAAAGTGGTGCGCTACCAAGCTGCGCTACGCCCCGTTAAGCTTTATTACTATAACACGAGTTCAGAGAACATCCTAGTCAGTGATGGAAATTTTGCGCAACCATTTCAGAATGTGGGCATTCACCTGCTCAGGTGCTTCATCTTGAGGGCAATGGCTCACCTCTGGCAAGACGACAAACTCCTGCACACAGGGAAATTGAGCTAGCTTCTGCCCTTCATCAATGGGTTCCCAAGGGTCGGCGGCACCCCACAGGAAATAGGTGGGGCAGATAATCTGCGGTAGCAAGTCTTCGGGTAAGGGACCTTGGGAATAGCGGACAAAGGCTAAGAAGACCTCGGCAGCACCCCTATCTTGGGCAGGGGTGAGTAATATCTCTACCAGTTCATCGGTGACGGCGGCAGTGTTGGCATAGGCTTGGTGGAGAATACGGCGCACAGTACGGGGTTGGGCAATTTGGCGGAAAAAGTAGGTGCCAAGGGTGCGATTGCCTAAAAGTTGCTGGAGTAGGCTGGTTCCCCAGCGGCGGTACCAAGGGAGTTGCGATCGCTTGCGATCGTGGAGCTGACGCAAAGAGCAGTTCAGCAGGATCAGTTGACTGACCCATGCAGGCTGGAAAACAGCGGCCTGTAAAGCAACGACGCAGCCAATGGAGTTGCCGATTAAAACCGTGGGCTGACCAATGACCTCACGGCAAAAGTCTAGAACCAAGGTTGCCCACGTCTCAAATGTATAGGGGATGACTGAGGGAGCGGGTTTGGCAGAGCCACCAAAGCCCAGTAAATCAATGGCATAGACTTGATGGTGAGCCGCGAGGGCAGGGATGTTTTTGCGCCAATGCAAGCTAGAGGCACCAAAGCCGTGAATCAGGAGTAGGGGGATGCCCTGAGTCCCTTGATGCCGATAGAGAATCGGGTAACCGTGCCAATGCCACGTTTGAGCTGGGAGAGAGAAAGTCATTTAGTCGGCTTGCAGAAATTGACGGTAGCGATCGCTCAACTCCTGAACAGCCCGCTCATAGAATTGCTGTCCATGCTCAGGGGTGGCCAAACTGGAATCTGCCCCCATACGACCATCGGGATAACGGCGGCGAAAATCTGCGGCACCGTAGATGGCATGACTGGTGTTGACTTCGGGATTGAGGGGAACGCGCTTAATGGCCTCTGGATAGAGAAATTGGGTCACCGCCACTTCACTAGGGGTGGCATGGGAACCCTCGCGATCGCCATACAATTCCCGTGCTAGTTGCATCACTGAACTACACATAAACCAGTTGGCCAACTCACAGCGCACCTGATCCGCCTCGGGAATGTGCAGATCGGCTAAGACTGCATAGGTTTCCGCAAAGGCCGCCTTCACTGTCGCGATATTGCCGCCATGACCATTAATGAAAAAGAAACGTTGAAAGCCTGCCCGTACCAAGCTCACTAAATAGTCGCGAATGACAAGAATCAACGTGCTAGGGCGCAAACTAATGGTGCCGGGGAAAGCCGTATGGTGTAAGGCCATGCCCACGGAAACTGTCGGGGCAACAAGGGCATGAGTTGCTTCCCCTACCCCTTTGGCGATCGCCTCGGCACAGAGGGCATCGGTGCCAATGAGACCCATAGGGCCATGCTGCTCCGTGGAGCCAATGGGAATAATCATCCCCTTGGAAGTGTTGAGATAGGCTTCGACCTCTGGCCAAGTACTCAAGTGTAGTAGGGGCATTCCTGTCTCCTAAATCGCATCCTCAAGAACGGCTCGTGTATTCCGCCATGCCCAAATGCCCGCGATCGCCACCACGCCCCCCATCCCCACCATGACCACTGTGAGGCCAAGGAAGTCCGAAAGAATCCCGGCGATCGCCAAGGGCACACTGAGGGCAATATTGACAATGTTATTTTGGAAGCCAAAGACCTTACCCCGCATCGTCGCCGGTGTCCGAACTTGAATGAGGGTCTGCATGGGAATACCAATTAAAGATGCCCCCATTCCCAGCAAAATACTTAAGCCCAGACCCACCCACAGATGATGCACAAAGGCAAAGACCAGCAGGACGGCTGCCATCACCAAAAAGCCAATCAAAGGCAGCGGTCGGTGATGCAATTTTTCCCCCCATTGGCCCAAAACCCCCGCCCCTAAAATTAACCCCAGCCCTGCGGCGGCCAAGAGAAAGCCAAACTGATTAGGACGCAGGCCAATTTCTTGGGCTAAACTGACGGCCAACACCGTCAAGGCGGCAAAGACACAATAGAGGATCGTTAACTGGAGCATGGCATTCCCCAAGAGGCGATTTTTGCGCACGTAGTGAAACCCCTCCTGCAAGTCCTGCCATACATTGAGGTGGCGATCGCGCTCATGAACTGCTTCTCGGTAGCGAATCGAGGCTAAAACCAATCCCGCCATAACGTACAGCGCACCGACAACGACTTCACGGGCATAGACACCCCCTATGGCCACAGCACCACTCAGCAATGGCTCACCGATGGCAAACCCCACTACAAGTGACCCCATCATTGTTGTGATAAAGAGGGCATTCGCTGAGAGCAGATTTTCCTCCTTCACTAGCAGGGGAATCGCCGCCTGTTCTGCCGGGGCAAAGAATTGCGTAAGAATGGACTCAGAAAAGGCAATCAGGAGCAGCAGCGTAAACCGCTTCGGAATAAAGATCAGAGCAAAAACCAGTAGCCCGCGCAGAATATTGGTAATGCTCATTAGCTCCCGCTTCGGGTAGCGATCCACAAAGGTGCCCGCCGTTGAACCAAAGAAGACCGCTGGTAGCGTATTGGCAATCATTACGGCTGAGGCCTTAGAGCCGGGCAGTTCATAGCTGGCGTCATAGGAAACCGCCAGTGTAATTAGGAGGACGAGAAAAATTTTGTCCGCCAGTTGGGAGATGATTTGACCGCCCCATAACTTGAGGAAATTCTTGTTCCGCATCAGAGCAGCAAACCCTTCTGGACGGGGCTTGGGACCAGAACTTACCATTGCTGTTGCTCACTGACCATGAACACAAGTTTCCTCACCGTTACCAAAGATTGGGGCTGGCAGTCTGAATCCAATATACCGTCAGACCCTTGCCGGCGTTTGCCCTGTCTCTGTATCCTTTGAGGTTCGTTTTGGGCATTCTGAGGAGTACAGGTCGCAAAAATCACCAGATAGGAGGAAGTAAAAATACAAAAAATCACCCTTGCCTGTGTAGCATATAACACCCTACCATCTGAGAGTTAATAACCATTTAATTTTCTGCCAATAAGAAATTATCGTTTTAGAAGCAGAACTAAATCATCGTCGCAATCTGGCTTGGCTGGAGGAGCAATTGGGAAATACCAAGGAGGCGATCGCCAGCCTGACGATGGTACTGAAGCACGTCAGTTTATTGCAGACACATTACCCCAGACTTGGCTATAACTCGGCTTCCCAGCCAACCACCAAAATTATTCGGCATTTATGGAGACGTTAAAAACGGAAATTGCTGGGTCACTCTAGAATAAACTTAAGTCCCCTTGAACTCCACCCATGAGTGAACCCATCACCCAATCGCAACTGACAGAAGTCCTCGAGACCATGAAGGCCATGCAGTCGCAACTGGCGGAACTTACCCTTGAGGTGAAAGTCGGTCAAGCGGAAATCCGTGAGAAATTTAACACGATTGATCAAAAATTCCAGACTCTGGAGGCCAAGTTTGAAGAGAAACTGAACACGCTAGAAGCAAAATTTGATGAGAAATTCAACACCATAGAAGCCAAAATCGAGGCAGTTCGCTTGGAAGTGCAAACCAATCGTGAGCAGTTAGTGGACTTAGGGAAGCGTCAAGGTTCAACGGAAAACCGCCTTTGGGCACTACTAGTGGCGCTCTTTTTGATGGTGGCGGGACTATTGGCCAAGATTACCCTGTTTGACCAAGTCTAAGGATGAGCAGCATGAGTGAACCCGTCACCCAATCGCAACTGACAGAAGTCCTCGAGACCATGAAAGCCATGCAGTCGCAACTGGCGGAACTTACCCTTGAGGTGAAAGTCGGTCACGCGGAAATCCGTGAGAAATTTAACACGATTGATCAAAAATTCCAGACTCTGGAGGCCAAGTTTGAAGAGAAACTGAACACGCTGGAAGCCAAGTTTGAAGAGAAGCTGAACACGCTAGAAGCAAAATTTGACGAGAAGTTTAACACGATTGACGAGAAATTCAACACCATAGAAGCCAAAATCGAGGCGGTTCGCTTGGAAGTGCAAACCAATCGCGAGCAGTTAGTGGACTTAGGGAAGCGTCAAGGTTCAACGGAAAATCGCCTTTGGGCACTGCTAGTGGCACTCTTTTTGATGGTGGCGGGACTATTGGCCAAGATTACCCTGTTTGACCAAGTCTAAGGATGAGCAGCATGAGTGAACCCGTCACCCAGTCTCAATTCGCAGAAGTCCTCGAGACCATGAAGGCCATGCAGTCCCAACTGGCGGAACTTACCCTTGAGGTGAAAGTCGGTCACGCGGAAATCCGTGAGAAATTCAATACGATTGATCAAAAGTTCCAGATAGTAGATGAGAAATTGAATGCTATAGAAGTCAGATTTGAAGAAAAGTTCAACACACTAGAAGCCAAGTTTGAAGAGAAACTGAACACACTAGAAGCCAAGTTTGAAGAGAAGCTGAACACGCTAGAAGCAAAATTTGACGAGAAGTTTAACACGATTGACGAGAAATTCAACACTATAGAAGCCAAAATTGAGGCGGTTCGCTTGGAGGTGCAAACCAATCGTGAGCAGTTAGTGGACTTAGGGAAGCGTCAAGGCTCGACGGAAAACCGCCTCTGGGCACTGCTAGTGGCGCTCTTTTTGATGGTGGCAGGACTATTGGCCAAGATTACCCTGTTTGACCGAGGCTACTAAAACGCTTGGTCAAAAAAAGAGGGCTGAGGGGAAAGCCCCAACCCAACCCTCTTGAATCAGTTTCAGTTGCACCTAAACGGTTACCAGTTCCGCTTGACGCTGGAAGCTGAGGCGTTCGTTCTCGCCCACATCCACCAGAATCGTATCGCCATCGAAGAAGTCGCCCCGTAGGATAGCTTTGGCAATGGGGGTTTCCAGTTGTTTCTGGATGGCGCGTTTCAGCGGGCGGGCACCATAGACAGGGTCATAACCCACTTCGGCCAAGAAGTCGATCGCCTTCTCTGTGAGGGACAAGTTAATGTGGCGATCGCTCAAGCGTTGCTGCAACCGCTGCACCTGCAATTGAACAATTTGCCGCAATTGATCCTTACGCAGGCTGTGGAAGATGATAAATTCATCCACACGGTTGAGGAACTCGGGGCGGAAGTGGGCACGCATCGCTTCCATGACGCGGTTGTACATTTCCGTGTAGCGGCTGTCATCGCCGGCAACATCGAGAATGTACTGGGAACCAATGTTGCTGGTCATAATGATGATGGTGTTCTTGAAGTCCACCGTCCGCCCTTGGGAGTCGGTGACACGGCCATCATCAAGAATTTGCAGGAACACGTTGAAGACATCAGGATGGGCTTTCTCGATCTCATCGAAGAGAACCACGGCATAGGGACGGCGGCGAATGGCTTCCGTGAGTTGACCGCCTTCGTCATAGCCCACATAACCGGGGGGCGCCCCAATCAACCGCGATACGGCGTGTTTCTCCATGTACTCGGACATATCAATCCGCACCATCGCCTCTTCGGTGTCGAACATGAAGGCCGCCAAGGCTTTGGCCAATTCCGTTTTACCGACACCCGTTGGCCCAAGGAAGATGAAGCTGGCAATGGGACGGTTGGGATCCGCTAGCCCGGCACGGGAGCGCTGAATGGCTTCCGCCACTGCGGTGACCGCCTCATCTTGACCCACAACCCGTTTGTGCAACTCTTCTTCGAGGTGGAGCAGTTTTTGGGCTTCCGACTCCACCAGTTTGCTCACGGGGATGCCTGTCCACTTGGAGATGATTTCGGCAATGTCGGCCTCGGTCACTTCATCCCGCAGGAGCGATCGCCCGCCCACTTGAATCTCCCGCAGTTTGGCTTCGGCTGCCGCCAGTTGTTTGTGCAGTTCTGTGAGCTTGCCGTACTTCAGTTCGGCAGCACGGTTGAGGTCGTAGTTGCGCTCCGCTTGCTGGATCTCGATGTTGACTTTTTCGATGTCCTCTTTGATGGCTTGGAGACGGTCAATGACCTCTTTTTCTGCTTGCCACTGGGCATTGAGGCGGCTTTGCTCCTCCTTGAGATCCGCTAGCTCTTTTTCCAGTTTCTCAAGGCGATCGCGCGAAGCAGCGGAGGTTTCTTTTTGCAAGGAGAGCCGCTCCATTTCCAGCTGCAGGATTTTGCGGTCAATCTCATCCAGTTCCTCAGGTTTCGAGGTAATCTCCATTTTTAATTTGGCTGCCGCTTCGTCCACGAGGTCAATCGCTTTGTCGGGCAAGAAGCGATCGCTAATGTAGCGGGTTGAGAGCGTAGCTGCTGCCACCAAGGCAGTATCGGAAATTTTCACGCCATGGTGGATCTCATAGCGTTCCTTGAGACCCCGCAAGATGGAGATCGTGTCCTCAACGCTGGGCTGATCCACATAGACCTGCTGGAAGCGCCGCTCTAAGGCTGCATCCTTTTCAATGTACTTGCGGTACTCATCAAGGGTGGTGGCACCAATACAGCGCAGTTCCCCCCGCGCCAACATCGGTTTGAGCAGGTTGCCGGCATCCATCGCCCCTTGGGTTGCCCCGGCACCAACGACAGTGTGGATTTCATCAATAAAGAGGATGATTTGGCCGTTGGAGTCGGTGACCTCCTTGAGAACTGCTTTGAGGCGCTCTTCAAATTCACCGCGATACTTGGCACCGGCAATCAAGGCACCCATGTCGAGAGCAATCAACTGGCGATCGCGCAGGGAATCCGGCACATCCCCGGCCACAATCCGCTGTGCCAAGCCTTCGGCAATGGCGGTTTTACCAACGCCGGGTTCACCAATGAGCACTGGGTTATTTTTGGTACGGCGGGAAAGAATCTGAATCACACGGCGAATTTCATCATCACGGCCAATGACGGGATCCAGTTTCCCTTGACGAGCCAAGAGCGTCAGATCACGGCCATATTTTTCCAGCGCCGCATATTTGCCCTCTGGATTTTGATCCGTCACTCTTTGGGAGCCGCGAATTTGCTGAATCGCTTCCCGTAGGGCTTTTTCGCTCAGGCCGACCTCCTGAAGGAGTTTTTTGCCAAAGCGATCGTCTTGGGCAAAGGCCAATACCAAGTGCTCAATCGAGATAAACTCATCGCCAAACTGTTTGCGTGCCTCTTCGGCGCGATCGAGGAGCTTGTCAAGGCTCTGTCCTAGATAGACGCCACTGGGATTACTGATTTTCGGCTGACGGTTAATGAATTCATCGGTGAGATCGCGAATGCGCTGCACCGAACAGCCAGCTTTTTGGAAAATTTGTGTCGCTAGACCCTCTTGCTCGAGCAGCGATTTCATCAGGTGTTCACTTTCGAGATTCTGGTGCTGTGCCTGCTTAGCTAGATCTGGTGTGCGGGCGATCGCGGCCCATGCTTTTTCGGTAAATTGATTTGGATTGGATGGTTGCATAGCTAACCCTTTGACCCCTTTTTACATTTTTTAACTATTTATATTGTATGGATTGCAAGAAAAACGCTGTTTCGGACTTCCCTACTCTACAGGTAGAATTAGCCACCCAAGAGTAGTTCTAGCCTAGCTTTTATGCAGAGGATTGTGGGGCAGAGAAATTCTTCCCTTAGGAATACCCCCAATTTCTCTTAATATGTAAAGTGCTTTAACTTTGGCAACGCAAGCTATGACGAACTCCCCTGTAACTGAGCCATCCCCGCGTCAAGAGTCGATTCTACGCTATAGGGTGCTGGGTTCCCGTCGCCCTAGTAACTACTTTTGGGCAACAGCGGTCTCCATTGGTGGCTTGGGCTTCTTTTTGGCTGGTCTTTCTAGCTATTTGCACCGCAACCTACTGCCGATTGGGAAACCAATTGATTTGGTCTTTATTCCCCAAGGCATTGCCATTGGCTTTTATGGGGTGGCGGCGCTGCTGTTGGCAACGTATCTGTGGCTGGCGATCGCTTGGGATATTGGCGGTGGCTTTAACGAGTTCAACAAAGAAACGGGCTTTGTGCGCATTTTCCGTTGGGGCTTCCCCGGTAAGAACCGCCGCATTGAGGTCAGCTGCCCGATCAGCGATGTTCAAGCTGTGAAAATTGTCATTAAAGAGGGACTCAACCCCAAGCGTGCCCTCTACCTCAAGATTAAAGGCCGGGGTGAAGTTCCCCTAACGCGCGTAGGTGCGCCCTTGCCCTTGGCGGAATTGGAGACGCAGGGAGCGACAATCGCCAGCTTTTTGGGAGTTCCCGTCGAGGGATTGTGATTTTAGTCCTCGTGATCGTCGAAAGGATCCGCTAGCTCCTTCGAGGGGGGGCCAAAGGAAAGATAGATGGAGTAGCCAGTGACACCAATGCAGACGGCAGCGAGAGCAATGCTAAGAACTGTTGCAGGTTCCATAGAAGCGTACTAAATGGGAGCAAGATGTGCTTCTATAATATTACGAAACATTAAAACGCTGTTCATTTCGTTCAAAAAAGGGATTTATGGCACGACGGACTTGGCTCGGGGATCTTCTGCGCCCCTTGAACTCTGAATACGGTAAAGTCGCCCCCGGCTGGGGTACCACTCCCTTGATGGCGGTCTTTATGGGGCTATTTTTGGTCTTTTTGCTGATCATTCTGCAAATCTACAACTCGACACTGATCCTCGATGGTGTTAACGTGAGTTGGAAAGCACTGGGATAATCCATGAACGTTTTTGGGATCGGTCTGCCGGAACTCATCGTCATTTTGGTGGTGGCGCTGCTCATCTTTGGGCCGAAAAAGCTGCCGGAAATTGGCCGCAGCCTTGGCAAAACAAAGCGTGCTTTTGAGGAAGCCTCCCGCGAATTCCAAGATGAAATGAAGCGGCAGACCGCTGCCCTCGAGCAGGAACAGCAGGCCAAGGCAGAATCTGAATCGCCTCGGGAACCCTCCGCTTAGGTGGCATGGCACTCCAGCCCTGTGTGATTGTCGGCCTTGGGAATCCGGGGATAGAGTATGCTACAACGCGCCACAATATTGGCTTTCGTGTCCTTGACGCCCTTGCCGAGCGGTATAGGGTGCAATTGACCCCGCAGCGGCGCTTCTTGGGAGAGGTAGGAGAGGTTCTGATTCATGGTCAAAAGGTACGCCTCCTCAAACCCACTACCTATATGAATAGTTCGGGGCAGTCTCTCCATGCCCTGCTGAATTTTTATAAGCTGCCCCTTGAGCGAACCCTTGTCGTCTATGATGATGCCGATTTGCCCCTAGGGCGGGTGCGCTTGCGCCTGAGTGGCTCAACGGGGGGACACAACGGCATTAAGTCAATTATTCAACACTGTCATTCGCAACAGTTTCCCCGCCTCAAGGTGGGCATTGCCTTTGGCGATCGCCTGCAGCAACAAACGGGACCGCGCAATGCCGTGCCCTTTGTGTTGGGACATTTTTCAGCCGCCGAACTAGCGATTTTACCCGCCGTGCTCGACCTTGCCGTGGAGGCCATTGAGTTAAGTATTCAGTCTGGGGTTGAGGCGGCCATGAATCTCTACAATGGCAAAAGTATTCCCCTGCCGCAATTGTGAACCTGAGGGGAAAGAAGATCCCAAGTTAGATTAAAAATTAGGTGTTTTCGGCACTGAATCATGGACATTGCTGAAAGTGTACGCATGGCGATCGCTACCCTCAAGGCCAATCGGCTCCGCAGTGGCCTGACGATGCTGGGGATTATTATTGGCAACGCAGCGGTGATTGCCATGGTCGGCGTGGGTCAGGGGGCACAGCGCTATGCCGCCAGTCAGTTTGAATCCCTTGGTCCGAATACGCTTTTTATTGTGCCGGGGACGCCCCAAGCCCGTAACCGTACGTTTAATGTGCCGCAAACCCTTGTCCTTGAGGATGCCAAGGCGATCGCCACCCAAGTGCCCACCGTTAAGGAAGTGGCACCGCAAATCCAAGTGCAACAACGGGTCACCTATCGAGGGCGCAATACCAATGTCCTGATTGTGGGGACCACCCCCACCTTTCCCTCAGTGCGCAGTTTTACAGTGGCGCAGGGGCGCTTTATCTCTGATGAGGATGTGGAACGGCATCGCCGCGTCGTCATTTTAGGCTCGGATTTGGCGAGGAAGCTCTTCATCAATGAAAATCCTGTGGGCCAGCAGGTGCGGATCAAGAATCTTTCCTTTGAAGTGATTGGCGTCATGGCCGAAAAGGGTGCTTTCCTTGGCAACAATCAGGATGAGGCCGCCTATATTCCCATTACGACGATGTCTTCCCGGATTGTGGGGCAGCGCTCCCCCTATGGGATTTCCCTAACCTTTATCTCGGTATCTGCCCGTGATGAGCAAAGCATTGATGCGGCCAAGTTTCAGATTACCAACCTCCTGCGGCTGCGCCATCAAATTGTTGATGAGGACGATTTTACAATTCAAACCCAAAAGGAAGCTCTGCAAATCATTGGCAATATCAGCAATGCCTTGACCTTGATGTTGGCGGCGATCGCCGGCATTTCCCTGCTGGTGGGGGGGATTGGCATTATGAACATTATGCTGGTCTCGGTAACCGAACGCACCCAAGAAATTGGCCTGCGCAAGGCCATTGGTGCCACACAGCGGGATATACTGGCACAGTTTATGATTGAGGCGATGATCCTCTCGGCTCTCGGTGGCCTCATTGGCACGGGAGTGGGCGTAGGTGGTGTGATGCTAGTGGCGATGCTGACCCCCTTGGAGGCTGGGGTTGCTCCCGTTGCTGTGGCTCTTGCTGTGGGCGTTTCGGGCAGTATTGGCCTCTTCTTTGGGGTGGTTCCCGCTCAACGGGCGGCGCGGCTGGATCCGATTGTTGCCTTGCGCAGTGTCTAAAAGTACCCTTGGGAAATTACCGATGGAAACGACAACCCTAGACTGGATGGCTGGCGGCCTTGCGATCGCCATTGTCATTGGTGGCCTGTTGATGATGTTTACCAATCTTTGGACACGGCGATGACCCTGCGGCGAGGCTTGACCTACCTGCTGTTGGTGGCGATCGCGATCGTCATGCTGCTCCCTTTGGTGTGGCTCACCAGTACCGCCTTCAAGTCTGCCAATGAAGATATTTTTGCCTTTCCGCCCCGCTGGCTGCCCGCCGAACCAACCTGGGCGAATTTTGTCACGGTTTGGCAAACGACTCCCTTTGGCCAGTACCTGTTCAACAGTACCCTAGTGGCAGTCTTAACGGTGGCCTGCAATCTCCTGACCTCTGCTTTGGCTGCCTATCCCTTGGCACGGCTGTCCTTTCGCGGACGTGAGGTGATCTTTACGGCCATTTTGGCCACGATCATGATTCCCTTTCAAATCATCATGATTCCCCTGTTTATTTTGGCGGTGCAGTTGGGGCTGCGGAATACCTATCTGGGAATGATTCTGCCGAGTTTGGCCTCTGCCTTTGGCATCTTTCTGTTGCGACAGGCCTTTATGGCGGTGCCCAAGGAACTAGAGGAAGCAGCTCGCCTCGATGGCTGCTCAGAATTGGGGCTGTGGTGGTTTGTGATGCTGCCGGCCATTCGCCCTGCCCTTGTTACCCTTGGCATTTTTGTGTTTATTGGTGCTTGGAGTGATTTTCTCTGGCCCCTGTTGGTCTTGGATCAGCCAGAACTTTATACCCTGCCCATTGGCCTGGTCACCTTGGCGGGGACGTTTTCCTTGGATTGGCGACTCATTGCCGCTGGCTCAGTGATTTCAATTGTGCCCGTGTTCATTGTGTTTATTTTCTTGCAACGATATATTATTCCCTCCCAAACCACTGCCGGCCTGAAGGGCTAGCTTCCTAGGCCGCGATAGCGAATTGGCTGGCGGTGGGCATATTGGCGAAAGAAGGTTTTAATTTCCGCTGCTCGGCCAAGGGCAATCAGGGTATCCCCCGGCCCTAGGGGCAAGGTTAAGGGGGGATGGGTCACCAAGGCACCGTTCTGATGGCGGACAGCAACAATAATAAAGCGGCCTCGGCCTTTCGCTTCCACATCGGCGATCGCTAGCCCCACCAGCGAGGACTCCAAGGGCAGCGTAAACTCCTCAATCTGAAGATCGAGCTGGCTGAGTAGCTCAATCAAGTGACTGCGCTCATCCTTTTCCTCAAGAAAATCCAAGACTGTCGGGCGAGTAATGAGCTGCACCATGCGTTGGGCACTGATACTCGAGGGCAAGACCACATGATCGGCACCGGCAAAGCGCAATTTTGACTCCGTGGCTGGCAACTCACCATAGGCCAAGATCTGGAGGTTGGGATTCAGACGACGGGCAATCAGAGTGATAAAGACATTGCTGGCATCATCGGGCAAAACAGCCACCAAGGTGCGAGCGCGATCTACCCCCACCGCCAACAGCTCATTTTCATCCATGAGATCATCGCCGCGATAAAACAGATGGCCGGACTGCTGGGCAAGCCGTAATCGCTGCCGCTGATTGTCAATCACCACAAAAGGGATTGCAGCGGCGGCCAAGTTCATGGCTAAACTGCGACCCAAAGAGCCATAGCCGCAGATGATGACATGATCCTTAAGGCCAGCGAGATGTGAGGGGGTTGTCATTGGGAGTGGCGAGGGCGGGCAGTATATTTGCGAATGAGCTTGGGGGTATCTTGAGCATGCCCCAATAGAATCAATGTATCGCCCACTTCCACAAGGGGATTGGCACGGATGGAAAACAACTGGCCATCACTTTTGCGCAAGCCAACAATAATAAACGCCCCCTGACCGCGCACCTCTAGGCCACTCAAGCGCGTGCCAACGTAAGGGTAATCGGCAGTAATCTCCAGTTCCTCTAGGCAAGCGTCAATGTGGCTCAACAGTTCATTCAGGGTCTCGCGATCGCCCGTTTGCTCAAGAAAGTCAATGCGTGGCCGCCGAATCAGGTTAGTCATTTGACTGGCACCAATTTTTGTCGGCAAGACGATGTGATCCGCTCCTGCCATACGTAGCTTTGCTTCTGTGCTTGCCAAATTCGCCCGCGCCACAATCAGCAGGCTCGGATTTAGGGAGCGCGCTGTCAGGGTAATAAAGACATTGATCGTGTCATTGGGCAGCACTGTCGCTAGGGCGATCGCCCGCTCGATCCCCACCACGCGCAGCGTTTCTTCCTCCGCCGCACTCCCCAAATAGGCCAAATAGCCCAACTGTATCGCTAGATCAATGCGCTGTTCATTGACATCCAAAATCACAAAGGGGGTTTTTAATGCCGATAATTCCTGAGCCATCACCTGACCAATGCGGCCAAAGCCACAGACAATGACATGGCGGTTGAGTTTGTTGATGTCGCGGCTTGCCCGCTGAAGATCTAGTAGGCGTTTGATCTCCCCTTCGGTAAACAGTTGCACCACCGCACCGATGGTATAAACCGTTGCTGCACTGCCGGCCACAATGATCAGCATGTTAAAGAAGCGTTGCGCCGGCGTAATCAGGGGTCGCACTTCACTGTAGCCAATGCCAAAGACGGTGATCACGTACATGTAGAGGGCATCGAGCCAGTTCCAGCCAAAGCGGGTGTAGCCCACCACCGCCACCAACATGATCAGAACAAAGAGGGTGATGCCAATAATAAAACGGTTGAGGGCAGGGGTCGCAGGTAACCGTCGCATGGCTTTAATACTTGCGCTCTTGGGGGGGAAACATGGTGATGGTGACGGGCAGATAGTCAATCCTCATGCCGTCGCTGTGGTAGGTGGCTAGGGTGTGGCGTAGGAAGTTGACATCATCCCGCTGCGGATAGTCTTCACGGAAGTGGGCACCACGACTCTCTTGGCGAGCAAGGGCGCTGCTCAAAATCACTTCCGCAACCACGAGGATATTTGCTAACTCAAACGCCTCTAACAGCTCTGTGTTCCAATAGCGCTGGCGATCGTCGAGACGAATCCGCGAATAGGCTGCTTTCAGTCGCTGCAATTCTTCCAAACCCCTCTGCATCAGAGCCGCGGTGCGAAATACGCCACAGTATTGGGTCATACAATCTTGAACCTGCTGCCGTAGTTGGGCAATGCGTAAATCCCCCGCTTGACTAAAGAGGTGCTGAATCTGTTGCTCCGCTGCCTGTAGATAGGGCTGGGGGTCAAATTGGGGTTGGGGCAAGCTCGGTAAATCTTTGGCGATCGCCCCACCGGTGCGGCGGCCATAGACCACACATTCTAGGAGGGAATTACTCCCCAAGCGATTGGCACCATGCACCGAGACACAGGCACATTCACCAGCGGCATAAAACCCGGTCACCAGTTCCGTGGCATTGGCACGCACCTGACCATTGACATTGACCGGAATCCCCCCCATTGAATAGTGCACCGTCGGACGTACAGGAATCGGCTCCACCACCGCATCCACCCCCGCCAAGCGATGGGCTTCCTCCCAACAGAAGGGAATCCGACTCATGATTATTTCGCGACCCAAGTGGCGGACATCGAGATAGACAAAAGGCCCCCCTGCAGAACCGTCACTGTGGATGCCCCGCCCTTCGCGAATTTCGATGGCGATCGCCCGCGAGGTAATATCACGGGGAGCCAGTTCCATGCGACTGGGGGCATAGCGTGCCATAAAGCGTTCCCCCTCGGCATTGACCAAATAAGCCCCTTCACCGCGCACCGCCTCAGAAATCAAAACCCCCGCTGGATACAACCCCGTGGGGTGAAATTGGACAAACTCCATATCCTCAAGGGGCAAGCCTGCCCGTGCCGTCATCGCTAAGCCATCCCCCGTGGAGGCAAAATCATTAGAGGTGGTATTAAAGACGCGACCATAGCCCCCTGTGGCAAAAAGAATGGCAGGTGCCCGCAGAATGTCCAGTTGACCCGTTTCAATGTGGTAGGCAACGACCCCCTTGGCCTGCTGATCCTCGACAATCAGCCGCAGCACATACCACTCACTAAAAAAGGTGACGTTGTATTTCAGGAGATTGCAGTAGAGTTCGTGGAGAATGGCATGACCGGTTTTGTCGGCTGCATAGCAAGTGCGCTGGTGCGTGTGACCACCAAAGGGACGTTGGGCAATACGGCCATCGGACAGACGAGAGAAGAGCACCCCCAAGTGCTCAAGGTCAATCACCACATCGGGCGCTTCTTGGGCAAGAATGGCGACGGCATCCTGATCCGCAAGAAAGTCTGACCCCTTGACGGTATCAAAGGCGTGGCTTTCCCAAGAGTCTTCGCTGTCCACATTTTTCAGCGTAGCGGCAATGCCCCCTTGGGCAGCAACGGAATGGGAACGAATGGGATGGGTTTTGGACACAAGGGCAATCGGGGTCTCTGGGGCAAGGCGGCAAATTTCCAAAGCAGCACGACAGCCTGCTAAGCCACCACCGACAATCACAACGCCAAAGTCTTGCATCGTCCGTTTGTCCAGCATCTTTTCCTATACTAAGTTGGCGATTAAGAGAGCGGCGGCGGCAGCAAAGATGAAACAAAGATAAAAACAGTAGCAAAATGATCTTGCGAGCCTCACGCTGAATCGTTAGAGTGGCAGTACAGTTCTTTTGGGGGCACAGCGGTTTCGATGCTTTTGTGCGTGTTCTCTCTCTGTGAAAAGGACTGTAATTTTATGGGAGGCAGCTGTCCTTGAGTGCATTTTTTCTTCACTATGGGGATTGTGGGGTGCGCCATTGGTGCGATCGCGATCGCGCAGCGGTCATGCACCTCATTGCTAATGTCCTCAGTGAGTTTGGCCTTTCTTGGCAACCCGAAGGCGCCGATGCCGATGTGGTTCACGTTGAAGATTACTACCACCGCCGGGGCGGACAATTTTGGGTAGTGGAGCAGGCCTCGGAAGTTGTAGGCACGATCGCCTTCTATCCCATTCAGCGGGGCGAAGCGGCTGTCGAAATTCGCAAAATGTATCTCCATCCCCGCGTACGCGGCCAAGGCCTAGGGACATTTCTCCTGCACCATCTGGAGGCAGCCATTGCAGCGGCCGGCTACCGCAAAATCTGGATTGAAACGGCCTCAATCATGACTACAGCTGTCCATTTGTACGAAAAGGCGGGCTATCAGCCGGCGACGGGTGTGGAAACGCAGCGTTGCGATCGCGTCTATGTCAAGGACGTAGTGCTTCATGGCATGGCTTCGATGGCTTCTGCCCCCTGCTAGTCTGATTGTTCTGCTGGTTTCACCTGCTGCCTTCGGTCTCTGCCGCCAAGATTTGGCTCGTGCCCTGCAACAGGAAATTCAAAATCCCCAATGGCAACGGGGTCAGTGGGGCATGGTGGTGCGGGATTTAACCACGGGGGATCTTCTCTACGACTACCAAGGGAAAAAGCTCTTTCTGGTGGCCTCGAATGTCAAGCTAACGACAGTGGCTGCCGCCTTAGACTATTGGGGAGCTAATCATTTCTTTGAGACCACCCTCAGCACGCGATCGCCCGACCAAAAAACGGTGCGTCTTCAGGGCAGTTTTGACCCCAGTTTCAGCAGCCAAGACCTGCAACAAATGGCCAGCCGTCTTGCTCAGCAGGGGATTCGCCAGATTCCAATCTTGGAAATCGGCGGTGTCACACCCGTAACGATCGAACCCACATGGGCGATCGAAGACCTGACGATGGGCTATGCCGCCGTAGTGACGCGCTTTAGTCTCAATCAAAATGCCCTGAACCTAGAGGTCATACCCCAACAGTTGGGGCAACCCTTGGTACTACGGCAGCCGCAGACTCATTTTCAGGTGGTGAATGAGACCCGCACCGTCGCTCCCTCTGAGCCGGAATTTCTAGAAAGTGAGGTGCGCGGCCAGCAGATCATTGTGCGGGGTCAACTCCACGTCGGCAGTGAGCCAGCAGAAATGCGCATTCCCCTCCCTCAGCCTGCCCCCTATCTTCAACAACAGGTGCAGCGGGCCTTTGCCCAAGCGGGCATTCACATCCGGCAGATTCACTTAGTGGAGACAGCAGACCCCCTACCGGATGTGTTGGTGCGCCATGCCTCACCCCCCCTAGAAGCCTTAATTTTGCCGGTTCTCCAAGAGAGTGACAATTTCTATGCAGAAATGCTCCTTGCCGCTCTGGAGGCAGCCCAACCCGGCTATCGCCAACGCTATCTAGAGCGCATCGGTGTCCAAGGGGCGGTTTTAGTGGATGGTTCGGGACTCTCGCGGCAAAATTGGCTGACGCCCAATGGTTTAGTCACGCTGCTGCAACATATAACGCAAACAAAGGATGCCTCGCTGTGGCGGCGATCGCTCCCCCTTGCTGGGCGATCGGGGACGTTACGCCAGCGCTTTCGTAATACAGCAGCTCAAGAGCGCGTCTGGGCGAAAACCGGCACACTGCGGGGTGTCGTTGCCCTAGCGGGCTATGTAGAACCCGTGCAGGATCGCCCCCTCGTCTTTAGTCTTGTGGTCAATCAAGGGGGGGAGGCCACGGCTCAACTCCGTGCTGGTTTGGATCGCATAGTTGTTTTGCTGGCGCAATCGCAGAACTGTCCTCACCGCTGAAAAAAACGCATCCATTCAGTACCTCGAACTATAGCTATTCCAATAAAGAATGAGACATTATCCAGCACAATACTTGCGAATCAACTCATCAATTGAACTGTTTGACCCTGCATACATCCGCGCTCGCTTCAGCGCACTGAAGTCGTGCTCAATTACATTCAAATCAGGAGAGTATTTCGGTAAAAATAACACCTCGTGACCCGCCGCTTTGACCGCTTCCTGAATCGCCCCTTTCGGATGAATCGGTGCATTATCCATAATCAACAACGAAGGTCTCTTTAATGCCGGCAAACAGTACTGACTCAGCCAGCTCACAAACCCTACCGCATTCAAGTATCCGCAAAACAGCATTGGGGCGATGAAGTCTTTCTGGTGTCTATACCGTCCTGCGACTAAACTCTCTCTTTTCTGACGCTTCCCCGCTCGCTCTCCATCAATTCGTTGGCCTCGCGCTGACCACCCATACTCACACTCTACTCGAGAGTCAAACCCCGTCTCATCGATATAGACTACCGTTTCCTCCCCATGGCTCTCTACCCATGTGTCGAGCTGTTGTTGATACGCTTGCCGCTCTTCTTCACACCGTTCTTGGTAACGCATCTGTTTTTTTTTCGGGTGATGCCCATCTGGGCGAGGGCATAACTAATGGTGGAAACTTGAACGCCAAATCGCTGGGCACGGTCGATTAAACGGTCATCGGGATGGGCAGCAACATCGGCTGCTAAGGCCGCCCAATCCAACTTCCAAGGACGACGGGGGACAACTGTGGGGGCTAAGTCGTCTCGCTTCAGCCAGCGATGGATAGTGGCGCGGCTCACCTGAAAAATTTGAGTCGCTTCACTGATTTTGCCACCTTGCTTGATATAGGAGACAACCCGCTCTCGTAAGTCCAAGCTATAGCTCATATTCTTGAGTAACATTCATGACTCTTTGAGTATAGCCTATCCCTCTTGAAAATATCTCATCTCCTTTCGAAATGGCTATACAGCCCGACACAGGCTCAAAACTGCCAGAGCGGGAGAGGATTGCATACCCGTCACGTGCCCCATATTCTAAAAAAGGGTTGTATTTATTGATGCTGCTTATAAAGCAAATATAAAAACAAAGATCAAAAACCATAACATTGAATCTCTTAATTTGATAGGATTGGAAATTATTCAAGTTTTTAAGCGTTAACCATTTTTTGAATCCCAATGACTTAACAACCTTGCGATTTGAAATAATGATTTTGCTATTTGAAAAATAATCAAATAAAACATCAATGATCAAGAATAAAAGTTTTTACTGGTAATTCCCTAGGCGATTAAACTACGTTATAGTGGCAGTGCTATTTCAATATTTTCGATAGCAGTACCGCAGATAGGTCTTCAGGAGGTGTCCAATGCTCACGGAAACTCGTCCCCGTGATGTTCAAGTCGCAGAAATTGCGCCTGGGGTTTTGGTCTTGCGATCGCGCACTTGGGATCGGCTGAAGTTTGAAGTGGAGTATGGCCGTCAGCAGGGAACCACCTCCAATTCCTACCTGATCCGAGCACCCCAACCCGCCCTGCTGGATCCGCCAGGGGAATCCTTTACCCAAATTTATTTGCAGGAACTCCAGCAGCACATTGATCTGAGTCAACTGCGGTACCTGATTCTCAGTCATGTCAACTCCAACCGTCTGGCGACCGTCAAGGTTTTGCTGGAAAAAGCGCCCCAGATCATTATCGTCTGCTCTAAAGCAGGGGCAGTAACCTTGCGCTCCACCCTTGGCGAGCAATTGAATCTCTGGATTCCCCGTGCGGAAACACCCCTAGAGTTAGGGGGCGATCGCCAACTGGCGTTTATTGCTGCTGCTACGCCCCGCTGGCCCGATGGCTTGATCACCGTTGATCCTCAGAATCAAATTGTGTTTACCGATAAGCTCTTTGGTGCCCATGTCTGTGGCGATAGCCTCTACGATGAGCAGTGGAAAAAACTCGATGCGGATCGTGCCTACTACTTTGAATGTCTGCATGCGGCGCAAACCCGCCAAGTGGAAAGTATTTTGGATCGCTTGGTAGAACTGACACCGCCACCGCGCCTCTATGCCCCCGCCCACGGCCCGATGGTCAAGTTTAGCCGTAGCCGCCTCTTTCAGGACTATCGCGACTGGTGCCAAGCCCAAACGGAACAGGACACCAAGGTGGCACTTTTCTATGCCTCTGCCTATGGCAATACAGCAATTCTAGCCAACGCGATCGCCCAAGGCTTAACCGCCGCCGGCGTTCAAGTGGAAGCCATTAACTGTGAAACCACACCCCCAGCAGAAATGCAAGCTCTGATCCACAGTAGCGACGGCTTTATCATTGGCTCGCCCACCCTAGGGGGACACATGCCGACACAGGTGCAAACCGCTTTGGGGTTTATCTTGGCGGAGGGCAGCCAAACCAAGCTGGCGGGGGTCTTTGGCTCCTATGGTTGGAGTGGCGAGGCCATTGATGACATTGAGCAAAAGTTGCTTGATGCGGGCTATACCCTTGGCTTTGAAACGCTGCGGGTGAAGTTTACCCCCACGGCGAGCGATCTTGAAAAATGCCAAATTGCTGCCAACGAGTTTGCCCAAGCCCTGAAGAAACTGCGCAAGAGTCGCACCGTCCGCCCCCCCAGTCTCGTGGAGGCACAGGTGGATCGCACCGAACAAGCCATGAACCGGGTCGTGGGTTCCCTGTGTGTTCTGACCACCCTACCGGAAGGGTGTTTTCACCTTACCCAAGCGGCAGCGATTTTGGTGTCGTCGGTCTCCCAAGCCTCGTTTAATCCCCCCGGTATCACAGTGTCCTTGCCGCAGGAATGGGCAGAAAGCCTCTGCTTGGTGGGCGATCGCTTTGTCTTGAATATTCTCAAGGAAGGCAGTCCCCTCGTTCGCCAATTTCAGCAGGCGCAACGCCTTGGTGAGCAACAGTTAGCCACCCTTGGCCTCAAAAGCGCTGAGAGTGGTGCCCCGATTTTGCTCGATGCCCTTGCCTATTTGGAATGTACGGTAGAATCCCGCATGAACTGTGGCAACCACTGGCTCATCTACGCCGTGGTCGAGAGTGGTGAGTTGCTGCAAAGCAGTGGCTTAACGGCAATCCAACATCGCAAAACCAGCAGTTAGCACAGGGAGCTAAAACGCATTTTCAGCCGTTAATTCAGCCGCTTGTTGCTGTGCTAGCTCCTCGGGATGGGTGAGCAGGTAGAGCATTGGCAGATCTTCTTCGCGAATATGGCGCACCACGAGGGCACCAATCGCCTCAATCGTCTCTGGCGTCAGCTTTTCAGGATGACCCTGCACCTCCTCAAGCACCCCACTCAAATCCCGTAGCAGATTTTGGTGAGCCGCACGGTGGGAGAGATAGAGGGGATGGTTGGCGGCAGCCATCAGAGTTTCTTCGTGCTGGAAGTGGCGTTCCGTTTCGCTAGCGCACTCTGGTAATTGCAGCTTCACTTGCGAAAAGGTTGCTCCCTCAGCGATCGCCGAGCGTAACTGCTGCAACATCTCCAGCAGTGCCTGATGTTCCTGATCGATTTCCGCCAAGCCAGAGACAAACTCCGCTTGCCATGCCAGCCCATCCATCAATTAACCCTCCAGACTGCCACAGGGAAAAGACATTTTGACGTACTGTGTTCAGCCTAGCAGTCCCGCATTGCAGGAGGTGGGCACCGTTACAAAGTGTAGCGGACTGGTACTTTTGGCTAAGAAGCCTTAAGGGCCACCCAATACTTACTCATAAAGTGGTGCTGCACCTCTTTGACCACTAGGCCCGCCTTTTCTAAGCGGATGTTGAGATCATCTTCGATGTAGTTGCGGTAAAAGGGTTCGTGGAAAAGGTTGGCAAAGTTTTCCATCATCGGGCGCTGCTCTGGGGAATCCAAGGCTTGAATCGAGTCACAGATGACAAAGACACCCCCCGGCTGGAGAACGCGGGCGCATTCATTAATCACGTTTTGGCGCACTGGGGCGGGCAGTTCATGGAAGAGAAAGACACAGGTGATAGCACTAAAGTAGTTGTCCACGTAGGGTAGGGTCTCGGCATTCCCCTGAATGAGTTGTGGCAAATCCCCGGTCTGGGTAGCAAGAAGCGAGTTGGCCTTGCGCAAATAGGTGGGCGACAGATCAATGCCAAAGAGTGCCGCTTTTGGAAAGCCATAGCGCAGTTGTTTCAGGGTGCGACCGGTGCCACAGGCAACATCGAGAATGCGTACAGGTGGCGTAGGAGGATGAGTGGCAAAATGTTGGGCAATGGGAGCAATCACGCGCCGCCGCATCGCATCTGCCGTGCCGCCAAAGAGCAGTTCCACTTGAACATCGTAGAGGTTGGCGGAGGTTTCACTGAGGTAGCCGTCGGTTTGGTAGTGGAAGTTTTGGCGATAATACTGCGGATAGTCTTCAAGGCGCACGTCTTTGGCAAACTCCTGAAATTGGCGCGATCGCGCCCGCTGCCACATCTGCGGCAAATCTAGCCACAGCACTGGATAAAAGCGCAAAAACTCTTCCCAAGGGGCATCAAAGAGAAGTGTGGGGGGATACAAGCCAGCCGCCGCATCCTGCCAATCCTGCTGGAGTAGGGCTTCATAACGTTCCTTGAGCCATGCTTGCAATTCAGGGCTAAGGGGTTGCGTCCGCTCTTCGGTGGGAAAGAAGGTATTCAAAAGACGCGCACTCAGGGTTTTGTGGGCGATCGCAAAAATGTTTTTGCCCCATTGCAAGGCTTGATAACCACTGTGCAGCGTCTCTTCCACAAAGGGTAACTGAGAGGCAAAGGGCGCGACCAACATAGCTCTTAACTAAACTTCATAATTTCCATTCCTCACTATATCGCAAACCCTAAGGGCAGTACCCCCGTTCGCGGTACCAAGTCACGGCGTCTCGGAGCGCCTCCTCAATCGGCGTCTGGGGCAAGCCCAATTCGGCCACGGCTTTGCGGGCATCGTAAAACATTTTTTGCTGTGCCATTCGCACCCCATCCACAGGAATCGCGGGTGGTTTGCCCAAAGACCCCAGCACCACTTCATCAAACCAAGCCACTACAAGGGGAATCACCACGGGAATTTCACCCAAGGGGCGCGGCAGCCCAGTGATCGCAGCTAACCGTTCTAGAATGTCCGCCAGCGTCAGGTTTTGGTGACCGAGGATGTAGCGTTCACCGGTCTTGCCTTTTGCCAGTGCTAGGAGATGACCGATCGCCACATCCCGCACATGGATCAGGTTCAACCCCGTGTTGACATAAAAGGGCATCTGTCGCCGCAAAAAACGCAGGATCATCTCACCAGTGGGGGTGGGCTTCGCATCCCAAGCGCCAATGGGGGTACTGGGATTGACAATCACAATATCTTGCCCTTGGCGGATCGCCGCGTGAGCCACCTGCTCTGCCCAGTACTTGGAGCGCTTGTACTCGCTAATCAGCTTTTCGGGGGGGCTTTGGTAGGCTTCGGTGGTGGGTTGGCCACTGGGATCCACACCAATGGCGGCCACGGAACTGGTGTAAACGGTGCGCTCAATGCCAGCCTCACGGGCAGCAGCTAAGATGCGACGGGTGCCCTCCACATTGACGGCATAGAGGAGGGAGCGATCGCGCCGCCACAGACTGTAATGGGCGGCAACATGGAAGAGCACTTGGCACCCTTGCATCAAGGGCACTAAGTCACTGGTGCGGAGATCCCCCTGCACCAACGCCACATCCCACGCTTTGAGATGGGCAGCCTGCTGCGGTTGGCGCACAAGGGCACGGACACGATACCCCCTCTCGGCAAGGACTTGTGCCACATGGGTACCGACAAAGCCACTGGCACCCGTGAGAAAGGCGGTGGTGCTCAATCTTCCTCAGCCTCCATGCTACCGGGGGGCAAGACGGCTGCCGTGACAATCACATCATCCTCATCTAGGCGTTGCAGACGGACGCCCGTGGCCGATCGCGACTGCGAGGAAATATCCATTACCTTTTGGCGAATAATGATGCCGCGACTGGTGACAATCATCAATTCATCCTCGGCATTGACAATCCGCAGAGCCGCCAGTTGATCCTCGTTACTTTTGGCTTTGAATTTGGTGGCGGTAATGCCCATGCCGGCGCGGTTTTGCAGCCGAAACTGTTGCACGGGTACCCGCTTGCCGTAGCCATTGGTGGTAATCACCAGTACCCAAGGGCCTTCACTGTGCGCCACCGTCTCCTCAACGTCTTCCATCTCGGCACTGTCATCCTCCGGGGGGGTAGCAAAACGGTTGGCGATCGCCGCCGGCAGAATATCCATCCCCACTAGTTCATCCCCCGGCCGCAGGCTCATGGATTTGACCCCCCGCGTGGCACGGCCAAGGGGGCGCAGTTGATCGTGACTGGCGCGAAAATGAATGGCCATGCCCTGCCGCGAGCCGATGATAATGGTGTCCTCTTCGCGGGTACGCCGCACCCACCGCAGTTGATCCCCCTCTTCAAGGGAAATGGCAATCAGGCCATTGGTGCGGATATTACTAAAGGCCGCTAGTGCCGTTTTCTTAATGAAGCCCTTGCGGGTGAGCATCACCAGATACTCGTCTTCACTAAACTCTTGGACGGCAATGACGGAGGTAATTTTTTCCTCGCGGGGAATGGGCAGCAGTTGGACAATGGGAGTGCCGCGGGCTTGGCGCGAGCCACTGGGAATTTGGTAGGCGGGCAAGGCATAGACTAAACCGCGATCGCTAAAGAAAAGAATGCGATCGTGATCATTACAGCTAAAGAAGTGCTCAACGGCATCATCCTCTTTAATCTCTGCCCCTTTGCGTCCCCGCCCATCGCGACTTTGGGCTTCAAAGGTATCCACGGGCATGCGCTTGATGTAGCCCTGCTGGGTAACGAGAATGACAGATTTATCGTTGGCAATTAAATCGGTGTCGCTAATCTCCCCATCCGCTTGCACAATCAGCGATCGGCGGGGCGTGGCAAACTTGGCCTTGAGTTCGGTGACTTCTTTTTCAATAATCTCCAGTATCCGCTGGCGATTGGCCAAAATATCGCGATAATCGGCTATTTGCCGCTGAAGGTCTGCGTGCTCCTGCTCAATTTTTTCCGCCTCTAAGGCCGTGAGGCGCCGCAGTTGCATCTGCAAAATGGCATCGGCTTGGGCTTCACTGAGGGCATAGGTTTGCATCAATTGCTGACGAGCAAGGGCCGTGTCACTGGCACTGCGAATGAGTTGAATCACGGCATCGAGATTGGCCAGCGCCACCAGCAACCCTTGGAGCAGGTGATCCCGTTCTTCAGCCTTGCGCAGGGCATAGCGGGTACGGCGGGCGATCGCCTCTTCACGGAAACTAAGGAACACCTCTAAACTGCGTTTGAGGGTCAGCAATTGCGGCTCGCCATTGACGATCGCCAGCATATTGGCGCCAAAATTCACCTGTAGGGGGGTTTGCTTGTAGAGATTGTTGAGCACCACCCGTGGGTAAGCCTCCCGCTTTAGCTCAATCACCACCCGAATGCCGTCGCGATCGCTTTCGTCCCGCAGATCGGCAATGCCCTCAATTTTTTTCTCGTTGACCAACTCGGCAATTTTTTCCATCAGCGCTGCCTTGTTGGTTTGGTAGGGCAACTCCGTCACGATAATCGCCTCACGGGGTTGGCGACCCGGTGCTTCAAGGGTTTCAATCGTGGCCACTGCCCGCAGCGTCATCGAGCCGCGACCGGTGGTGTAGGCCTCTTCAATGCCCCCTTGGCCGAGGATATGCCCCCCGGTGGGAAAATCAGGCCCCGGAATGTAGCGCATTAGCTCGCGATCGCTAATCTGGGGGTTATGAATTAAGGCCACCAGCCCATCCACCAGTTCTCCCAAATTATGGGGCGGGATATTCGTCGCCATCCCCACGGCAATGCCGGCGGTGCCATTGAGCAGCAACTGGGGAATCCGCGCCGGTAAAACTAGGGGTTCCTGCTGCGAGCCGTCAAAGTTATCAACAAAGTCAACGGTTTCCTGCTCGATGTCCTGCAAGAGGGCTGCTGTGGCTAGGGCTTGCAGCCGACACTCGGTGTAGCGCATCGCGGCCGGCGGATCATTGTCAATGGAGCCAAAGTTGCCGTGGCCTTCAATGAGGGGGTGACGCATCGAAAAGTCCTGCGCCATCCGCACGAGGGCATCATAGACCGCTGAATCGCCGTGGGGGTGATATTTCCCTAGCACTTCCCCCACCACACGAGCACATTTGCGGAAGGGGCGATCGCTGGTCAGCCCCAACTCATGCATGGCATAAAGGATGCGGCGGTGTACGGGTTTGAGACCATCGCGGGCATCGGGAAGGGCACGCCCAACAATGACGCTCATGGCATATTCAAGGTATGAGCGCGAAATTTCGTCCCGCAACTCAGTGGGAATGATCCGAGAAGAATCAGCAGCAAAGCTCATGGGCGTGTTTTACCAAGCAATTAATCGGGAAGCCTTGTTGTTCAGTTGGAAAATTTAATGATATCACGCCAGCCTGAACGCCAACCTTAACCCCTCTCTGCTGCGGCGTTCTAGCCCTCAAGTCAGCCTCAGCGATCGCTGGTTTGCCGGCTCCTATGGCCAAACCTTAACAATCTCTTGCTTTGGCGTTTCTGGATCCAAGAGAAACCCCTATAATAGCGAGAGACCCTATACGTTGCCCCATCACCAGCACTCCCTAATCTCTATACTGTCGCCTTGGCTCCCCCGTTCGAGTCGTGGCGTTTTTCAGTCCCTAGAGCCGGTTGCTGTTGCCAAGACAACGTTTTCATCCCTCAGTCGATTGAACGCTTTCAGACCCATGCAACAATCCACCTTTTCTTCTCCCGTGCATCAAGTTGGTTACCATGGACAGCCTTGGCTTGTGGCCGAGCGAGATGCCTGTGGTGTGGGTTTTGTTGCCCATCGCAAGGGGGTAGCTAGTCATCGCATCTTGACCCAAGCCCTTGAGGGATTGACCTGCCTTGAACACCGCGGGGGCTGTAGTGCTGATCGCGACTCTGGGGATGGGGCTGGCATCATGACGGCGATTCCGTGGGAGTTGTTGCCGGAGTTTGGCATTCCCCGCCAGCGGATTGGGGTGGCGATGATCTTTTTGCCTCAGGGGGCGGCAACAGCAGCGGCCAAATCCATTGTGGAAAAAGTTCTCAGTGAAAATGAACTGCGCCTATTGGGCTGGCGACCGGTGCCCGTAAACCCCAGTGTGTTGGGGGTGCAGGCCAAACAAAATCAGCCCCAGATTGAGCAGCTTTTTGTGGCTTCGAGCAAAGCCAGTGGCGATGAACTGGAGCGGCAGCTCTATTTGACCCGCAAGCGCATTGAGCGGGCGATCGCCCAAACGAAAGCGGACTGGCGACAGGATTTTTATATTTGTTCCTTCTCGACCCGCACCATTGTCTATAAGGGCATGGTGCGATCGGTGGTGCTGGCCCAGTTTTATGAGGATTTGCGCAACCCCAACTACATCACCCCCTTTGCCCTCTATCACCGCCGCTTTAGCACCAACACCATGCCTAAGTGGCCCTTGGCGCAACCGATGCGGATGCTGGGACACAACGGCGAAATCAATACCCTCTTGGGCAATATCAACTGGATGCGGGCACGAGCCGCCCAACTGAGCCATCCCTATTGGGGCGAAGCCTTTGGGGATCTCATGCCCATTGTCAATGCCGAAAATAGCGACTCTGCCAACCTCGACAATGTGCTGGAATTGCTGGTGCAATCGGGACGGCAGCCCCTGCAGGCAATGATGATGCTGATTCCCGAGGCCTATCAAAACCAGCCCGATTTGGCGGATCACCCCGAGGTGGTGGACTTTTACGAATACTACAGTGGCCTTCAAGAGGCTTGGGATGGTCCTGCATTGGTCGCCTTTGCCGATGGCAAAATTGTTGGCGCCACTCTCGATCGCAATGGCCTACGCCCCGCCCGCTACACCCTCACCAATGATGATCTTGTGATTGTCTCTTCTGAGGCGGGTAGCATTCAAATTGATGAAGCAACGGTGATTGAAAAGGGCCGCCTTGGCCCCGGGCAGATGATTGCCGTTGACTTGGAACACCAAGAACTCCTCACCAACTGGGAAATCAAGCAGCGGGTGGCGCAGCAGCAACCCTACGGCGAATGGCTGAAAACCTATCGCCAAGAACTTGCCCCTCAACCCTATGGCGAAACCCCCACCCTCGAAAGCCAAACCTGCCTACAACAGCAAATGGCCTTTGGCTTCAGTGCCGAAGATGTGGAAATGATCATTGAGGCCATGGCCAAGGATGGCAAGGAACCCACCTTCTGCATGGGGGATGACATTCCCTTGGCGGTGCTGTCGCAACAACCCCACCTACTCTACGACTACTTCAAGCAGCGCTTTGCCCAAGTCACCAATCCCGCCATTGATCCCCTGCGGGAAAAACTGGTCATGTCGCTGGTGACTCGCCTTGGCAAGCGGGGGAACTTGCTCAGCGAAAGCCCAGCAGATGCCCGCCTACTGCAACTCAGTTCCCCCCTCATCAACGAAGCGGAACTAGAGGAGATTCTCAGAGCACCCTTTGGCACGACTCGCCTTTCAACGCAGTTTGCGATCGCCCAAGGGCCTGCGGGGCTTGAGGCCGCTGTGAATCGGCTCTGTGAACAGGCTGCTGCCGCCGTCAAAGGAGGCGCCGAAATTCTTGTGCTCAGCGATCGCCACAACCTTGCTGGCGAACCCCATCTTTTGGATGCCGACACGTCCTATATCCCACCCCTATTGGCGGTGGGGGCAGTGCACCACCATTTGATTGCCCAAGGCATTCGCCGTCGCGTCTCCCTTGTCGTGGAAACAGCCCAATGCTGGAGTACCCATCACTTTGCCTGCCTGATTGGCTATGGCGCGGGGGCAGTGTGTCCCTACCTGACTTGGGAAACGATTCGCCAGTGGTGGCATAGCGATCGCACCCAAAGCCTGATGGCCAAGGGCAAGCTGCCCCAACTGACGCTGCAACAGGTGCAGGCCAACTACCGCAAAGCCGTAGAAGAGGGGCTCCTGAAAATCCTCTCCAAAATGGGGATTTCTCTGATTGCTAGCTATCGCGGTGCCCAAATTTTTGAGGCCATTGGCATTGGCGATGACCTACTCAACAAGGCCTTTATTGGTACTACTTCCCGCGTGGGCGGCCTGACGCTACGGGATCTGGCTCAAGAAACCATTGCTTTTCACCAGAAGGCCTTCCCCGAACTCACAACCAAAAAACTGGAAAACTTTGGCTTTATCCAGTTCCGTCCGGGGGGCGAGTACCACATGAATAACCCGGAGATGGCCAAGGCTCTCCACAGGGCGGTGAGCCGCAACAGTTATGACCACTACGAGGTCTATCGTCGCCAATTGCGGCAGCGGGTCCCCACAGCCCTGCGGGATCTGCTGGACTTCCAGAGCGATCGTCCCAGTATTCCCCTCGAAGAGGTTGAACCCGCCAGTGAAATTGTCAAGCGCTTCTGCACTGGTGGCATGTCCTTGGGTGCCCTCTCGCGGGAAGCCCATGAGGTGCTGGCGATCGCCATGAACCGCCTTGGTGCCAAATCCAACTCTGGCGAGGGGGGCGAAGATCCGATTCGCTTCCAAGTACTGACGGATGTGGATGCTGAGGGGCACTCTCCCCAATTTCCCCATTTGCGGGGCTTGCGCAACGGCGACACCGCCAGCTCAGCGATTAAACAGGTGGCCTCTGGGCGCTTTGGTGTTACTCCTGAGTACTTAATCAATGCCCAGCAAATTGAAATCAAGATTGCCCAGGGCGCGAAACCGGGGGAAGGCGGTCAACTGCCGGGCACGAAAGTCAGCCCCTACATTGCTATGCTGCGGCGATCGAAGCCGGGCGTGTCCTTAATTTCGCCGCCGCCCCACCACGACATTTACTCCATTGAGGATTTGGCGCAACTGATTTTTGACCTGCACCAGATCAATCCCCAAGCGCAAGTCTCCGTGAAACTAGTGGCCGAAATTGGTATTGGTACGATTGCTGCTGGGGTGGCAAAAGCCAACGCCGATGTGATTCAAATTTCCGGTCACGATGGTGGCACCGGTGCTTCGCCCCTGAGTTCGATTAAGCACGCTGGCAGTCCGTGGGAATTGGGGCTGACGGAGGTGCACCGCGTTCTTTTGGAAAATCAACTGCGCGATCGCGTGATTCTGCGGGTGGATGGTGGCCTCAAGTGTGGCTGGGATGTGGTCATGGGAGCCCTGATGGGTGCCGAGGAATTTGGCTTTGGCTCGGTGGCAATGATTGCCGAGGGTTGCATCATGGCGCGGATTTGCCACACCAATAACTGTCCCGTGGGCGTGGCCACCCAAAAAGAGGAACTGCGTAAGCGTTTCCCCGGCATCCCTGAGCATGTGGTGAACTTCTTCCTCTTTATTGCCGAAGAGGTGCGCTCTATTCTCGCCAAGCTGGGCTACCGCACCCTCAATGAGATCATTGGTCGCGCTGATCTGCTGGTGCCTCGTCAAGATGTCACCCTGACGAAAACTGCCCCCCTGAATCTGGCTTGCCTGACGAAGCTGCCGGATACGCGCAGCGATCGCCAGTGGTTGCAGCACGAAACAGTGCACAGTAACGGTGCCGTTCTCGATGATGAAATTTTGGCACGCCCAGAGGTGCAAGCCGCCATTGAGAAGCAGCAAACCGTTGAATTAGAGCTGCCCATTGTCAACACCGATCGCACTGTCGGGGCACGCATTGCCGGTGCCATTGCCAAAAAGTATGGCAACACAGGTTTTGAAGGTCAGATTACCCTCCACTTCCGCGGCAGTGCGGGTCAGAGCTTTGGCGCCTTCAACCTGCCGGGGATGATCCTCAATCTGACAGGCGAAGCCAATGACTATGTCGGCAAAGGCATGCACGGCGGTGAAATCATTATCAAGCCCCCGGCCAATGCCCCCTACGCGGCTGCGGACAACGTGATTATTGGCAATACCTGTCTCTATGGCGCCACGGGTGGATTCCTCTTTGCCAATGGCCGTGCCGGTGAGCGATTTGCTGTTCGCAACTCCAAAGCCTCTGCCGTTGTCGAGGGCACAGGGGATCACTGCTGCGAATACATGACCGGTGGGGTGGTCGTGGTCTTGGGAACTACGGGTCGCAATGTGGGTGCCGGTATGACCGGTGGCTTGGCCTACATCTTGGATGAAGCCAGTAACTTCCCCGCCAAGGTCAACCCCGAAATTGTCAAACTCCAGCGGGTCACCTCTGCCATTGGTGCCGCCCAACTCAAACAACTGATTACTGCCCACCACGAGCGCACGGGGAGTGCCAAGGCCGCAATGATTCTGGAGCAGTGGGAGCACTATTTACCCCTCTTCTGGCAGGTGGTGCCGCCTTCGGAAGCCAATACCCCGGAAGTGGTGGGTGAAGTGGCCACTGACAGCGACAGCAAAGTGCTCAGTCCCCTTTCCTAGAGGATTGGTCTTTTTAGGCAGCCTAAAATTGAGGGGAAGGCCTACGGAGGGCGATCGCCATGCTCAGCAAGCTATCCTTTCGCCATAAGCTCTTGCTGGGGACGCTCCTGCCGATTGTTGTCATCTACACCGGCCTTTTCCTCTACATTCGGGCGCGCCTGATTGGCCGCAGTACTGCCGATTATGAAAAGTGGCAGGGAACGCTGGTGTCCCTCTACGCCGATCAATTTAACGACTCACTGGCGCAGGTGGCGCAACTGGCAACCACCACTGCCTATGCCCTAGAAACCTTCCCCAAGGTCGATGAACAGCAGCTGTATGCATTTTTGCGCCGCAATGTCACTGTCAATCCCTTGGTCTATGGATCGGCGATTGCCTTTACTCCCTATAGCTTTTCTCCCCGCAAGCGCCTCTTTTGCCCCTATATTTATCGGCAGGAGGGCACATGGCGGCAAAAGGATACGGGAACAATTTACGACTACACCCAACCCCAATGGAACTGGTACACAGAGCCAATTCAAAGCGGTCAGCCCCGCTGGAGTGATCCCTATTTTGATCGGGGTGCGGGGGATAGTTGGATGGTAACCTATTCGGTGCCCTTCCGCCGCCAAGGTCAAATTCAGGGAGTCGCCACGGTGGATGTGGCTCTAGAAAGCCTGCAGCAGACCATGAACATTCAAGCCCTCCAAGAAGGCCAGTTCTTTGTCTTGGATCGCAAGGGACGGATTATCTTTCATAACGATGTCCAGTTCATTGGTCAATCTATTTTTTACATTGCTAAGGAAAACAACCACGGCGATCTTGCCGCCCTAGGCAGAGCAATGGTGGCGGGTCAAAGGGGACAGCAATGGGTCACTGATTGGCTTTCCCAAGAGCGCCAATGGGTCTTTTATGCGCCGATTCCCGAGGCACGCTGGAGTCTGGCCATTCGTATCAATGAAGACACACTGCTTGACTTTATTCATGAAGAAACGTGGGCGGGTCTGTGGATTTTGGGGATGTCCTTTGGCTTGATTAGTTTGCTGACTTGGGGAGTGACAGGCTACATCGTCCGCCCTCTGAAGCGGCTAAATGCTGCAGCCCACAAAATTGCAGTGGGTGATCTAGACATTGCCGCTGAGGTGGACACCGCAACTCAGGATGAGTTGGGCAACCTCGGTCGCACCTTTGTGGATATGGCAGGGCAATTACAGGAAAGTTTTAGTGAACTCCACCGCTTTAATCAACGTCTCGAAGAAGAAGTGACTCACCGGACGGCTGCCCTTGAGGCGGCCAATCAACAACTGACCGAAAAAGAACGGGTACTTCATGACCACAATGTTGCTTTGGTGCAGCTGAGCCAATCTCCCCATGTGCAACAGGGACACTTCCGTATGGCGTTGCAGGAGATTATCCAAGTGACGGCAACAACACTGCGCGTCCAGCGGGCTTCGGCATGGGAACTCCAGGGCGATCGCCTAAAATGTGTTGTCCAGTACGACCCTGCTGCCAACAACCCTACTCAATCCACCTACCTCACCCAGCCCCCCTATCCAGAGTACTTGAAGCTGCTGCGCACCGGTGAACCCCTTGTGGTCAATGATTTACTCACGGATCCGCGCACCCATGAACTGCGGGAGTATGCCAAGATGCAAAGGGTGTATTCTCGGATTGATGCGCCGATCATCTTCAATGGTCAATTATTGGGGGTGATCTGTGTTGAGAGTATTGGCGAGCATCGGGTTTGGCTGGTGGAGGAACGCAGTTTTGTCTCCAATGTGGCGGATATTGTCACAATCGCCCTTGCAGCCCATCAACGTCATCAAGCGGAGCGGGAGTTACTCAAGGCCAAAGAGGCAGCAGAGGCAGCCAACAAAGCCAAAAGTATTTTCCTTGCCAATATGAGCCATGAACTGCGCACCCCCCTCAATGCCATTTTGGGCTTTAGTCAAATTTTGCTCAGCGATCGCACCCTTGCACCGCAGCATCGGCAAACCCTTGAAAAGATCAACCGCAGTGGTGAACACCTTTTGGGTTTGATTAACGATGTCCTTGACATGGCCAAAATTGAAGCTGGACGTATCACGCTTCAGGAAACCACCTTTGATCTGCGGCGGATGCTGCAAACCCTCGAAGAAATGCTCAAGGTGCGAGCCGAGGCCAAGGGGTTGCGTCTGGTCTTTGATTTGCCCGCCAATCTGCCGGTGGCGGTAACCACCGATGAAATGAAGCTGCGCCAAGTGCTGGTCAACCTCTTGGGCAATGGCATTAAATTCACCAAAGAGGGGGGCGTCTCCCTCAAGGTCAGCTATAAAGCCCAAGAACCCCCGCGACTCGCCTTTGAAGTCAGTGATACGGGTATTGGCATGACCCCGGCAGAGTTGAAAATGCTCTTTCAGCCCTTTGTCCAAACCGATAGCAGTAAAAAAGTCAGTGAAGGCACCGGTCTGGGGTTGGCCATTAGTCGCCAGTTTGTGCAATTGATGGGGGGTGATATTCAGGTGCGCAGCACCAAGGGGCAGGGAAGTCACTTTTACTTCGAGATCAACATTGGCCTTGGCGATCCCCAAGCGCTAGAGGAGGAAAGGGCACAAACCGTTGTTGGCCTGCGATCGCCCACCTCAGCAGTGCGCATTCTGGTGGTGGATGATCTGCCCGAAAATCGGCAATTATTGACCCAGCTCCTAGAACCTGTCGGCTTTCGCTGTCGAGAAGCCGGCAATGGTCAAGAGGCGGTGGAGATCTGGCGAGAATGGCAGCCCCATGCCATTCTCATGGATATTCGCATGCCCGTGATGGATGGTAAAACGGCAACGCGACAGATCAAGAAAGAAGTGGGCGATCGCCTGCGGCGCGGCGAAGCCGTCTGCGCCCCGAAAATTCTTGCGGTGACCGCCAGTAGCTTTGAGCAGGACAAACAGGAACTGCTGACTCTCGGTTGTGATGACTACATTGCCAAGCCCTTCCGTCCGCAAACGATTTTTGAACGACTCGCCGCCCAGTTAAATCTAGAGTATGCCTACGAGGATGCTCTGCCCCCCGCAAGTGCTCCCCGTCCTCAGGTGCTGGATCCAGCCGCCCTAATGGTGATGCCCCGCCCTTGGATTGCTGAACTCCAAGAAGCGGCCAAAAAGCTCAATGCCAAGCGCATTCGCGAACTGATTGCTGAAATCCCACCCGAAGAAGCCGCCTTGATTGCAGGCCTTCAGCAACTGGTGAAAACATTCCGCTTTGATAAAATTGTCGAGTTGACGCTGGTTTGATGTTCACGCTGACGCAACTTTGCCCTACAACATTGGAAAATGCCCGTCAGTTGCACCTCTTATTGACCGCAGAGGAACGCTGTCGCAGTCGTCTCCATTGCCACAGTGATGAGGGGGAATCTCTCTATCTGAAGTTGCCGCGCGGGATTACGTTACAGCCGGGCGATCGCCTTCAGGACGAGGACGGCACAGTAGTCGTCACGGTTCACGCCAAACCCGAACCCACGCTAAAGGTGATGGCTACCACTCCCCTTGACCTTCTACAGGCCGCCTACCACCTTGGGAATCGCCACGTCCCCTTGGAAATTCACACCGATTATCTCCGCTTGAGGGCAGATTCCGTGTTGCAAACCATGCTGGAACAGCGGGGCTTAATAGTAACGTTTGAAGTCGCGCCCTTTTGTCCCGAACGCGGTGCGTACCATGCTCACTGAGTCAGCGCTGTTAACCTTGTTGCAGCGGGTGAGTCCCGCTTTGCCCATTGGCGGCTTTAACTACTCCGAGGGCTTGGAGACCCTGATTGCCCAAGGCAAGATCACCTCGGCAGCCGCCGTACAGGATTGGCTCACCTTTGAACTGGCTTTTGGCAGTGCTCACTTGGCAACAGCAGTGATGGGGCGGGTCTATGGGGCGATCGCCAAGGGTGATTTTGACGCCGTTCACCAGTGGAATGCGTGGCTCTCGGCTGCCCGCGAAAGCGCCGAACTGCGTGCCCAAAATTGGCAAATGGGAACAGCATTGATCAACCTCGTCGCTGCCCTCGATCGCCTACCGCCAGAACTTCAGACTGGTCAGCCCTACCCTTGGAATGTCAGTGTTGCCTTTTGCATTGCCGCTGCCCTTGCCGACATTCCCCTAGAAACCGCACTTCTAGCCTATTTCCATAGTTGGGTCACTACTTTACTTTGATCAATGCAGCGGTGAAACTGATTCCCCTTGGTCAGACGGCGGGTCAAGTGCTTCTGCGCCAACTTCAACCCCAGATTCAGCAAACCGTGCAGCAGAGCTTAAATGTGACTAACAATGATTTAGAAAGCTGTACCTTGGGCTTAGCCCTCGCCAGTATGCAGCACAAAACGCTCTACTGCCGTCTATTTCGCAGTTAATCCTGTCTAGAAAATGATTTCCGTCGAAACAGCCGTTGACCTGATTCAGCAGCATTTGCCCGATTGGGGCACAGAGACCATCTCTTTGACTGAGCCTCAGTACAGCCGACTAGGGGGAGCCATTACCAGCGATCGCCCCTACCCACCCATTGACCGCATCATGATGGATGGTATTGCCCTGCGGTGGGCCGCCTATGGATCTGGTCAGCGTGCCTTCCCGATTCTGGGGGTTGTCCCTGCTGGTGAGGTACCCCCCACGTTGACGGATCCACAGGCCTGCTTGGAAGTGATGACTGGTGCCGCGTTGCCCCAGGGCTGCGATCTGGTCATTCCCTACGAGGCTCTGGAAATTCGTGACGGCATTGCCCATATCCGCCACGCCGAACTGTGGTCGCCCTATCAATTTGTCCACCGCTGTGGCAGTGATGCGCCGGCGGGTCAACAGGTGCTGGCGGCAGGTACCCCTCTACACAGTCCGGCTTGGGGCATTCTTGCCGCTGTGGGGCAGAGCGAAGTTTGTGTCCAGCGCACCCCCCGCACTCAAATTGTTGCCACCGGCAATGAACTGATTCCGCCAGACCACGTACCTCAACCCCATCAACTGCGCCTCTCCAATGCCTACGCCCTAATGGCTGCCCTCAAGCGCCAAGGGTACAACCACGTCAGTATCACCCATTTACCCGATGATCCGCTGCAACTGGCAACCCACTACTGCCAAGCGAGCCAAGCGTACGATCTCCTGATTTATTGCGGCGGCGTTTCCAAGGGCAAGTTTGACTATTTACCGCAACTGTGGCGCGATCATGGCGTGCAGCAATATATCCACGGTGTCGCTCAGCGCCCTGGAAAACCCCTCTGGTTTGGGGTGGATCACATGCAGCAAACGGCAGTCTTTGGCTTGCCGGGGAACCCCGTCTCCAGTTTGGTGTGTTTACACCGCTATATTTTGGACATGCCACGCCTCTATGCCCGCTTGGCCACTCCCTTCTCTTTTGAGCAGCCCTTAACCTACTTTTTACCCGTTAAACTAGAAACCACGAAAACTGCTGAACTGATTGCCCACCCCCGTCCGATGCAAAACTCTGGTGATTTTTTGGCCTTGGCTGACAGTGATGGCTTCTTGGAGCTACCTGCCTCGCAAGGGATATTTGCTGCTGGGGAGTGCTATCGCTATTTTCCGTGGAGTTAGGGCGGATGGTTGTCACCACAGCTATCCCTAGCCAACGTTTGCTGGATAACCAAGGGCGACACATTCGCAAGTTGCGCCTGTCGGTTACCGATCGCTGTAATTTGCGCTGTACTTACTGTATGCCCGTGGATGCCGCCTTTATGCCCCCCCAGACCTATTTAAGCCCCACAGAGTATGCCACGATTGTGGCTGAACTGGTGGCACTGGGGATTGAGTCGGTGCGCCTAACGGGGGGTGAACCGCTCCTGCGAGCCGAGTTTGCTGAGATTGTCGCAGCCTTGGTGGCAGTGGGGGTACCAGAGCTAAGCTTAACCACGAATGGGATTCGCTTGGTGCCCTTTTTGCCCCTCTTGGAACAATATGGGGTACGGCGTTTGAATATCAGTCTGGATAGCCTAGACCCCGAAACCTTTGCCGCCATTAGTCATGGCCACCACTTGGAAACGGTGAAGGCGGCGGTGGCCACTGCGGTTCACCAAGGGTTTCAGGTGAAGCTGAACATGGTGGTTATGGCGGGTGTCAATGATCACGAACTGGTGCCAATGGTGGAGTACGCCAAGGGGTTGGGGATTGAGGTGCGCTTTTTGGAGCTGATGCGCATTGGCTATGCTTGCCACTTGGGGGGCGATCGCTTTGTTAGTGCTGCCACGATGATTGAGCGCTTGCGTCAGCATTATGATCTGCGACCTGTGCCACGTCCTTTGGATTCCACTTCGTTTAACTTTGAGACGGCCTGTGGCGGGCAGATTGGTTTTATCGCTTCAGAATCCCAACCCTTTTGTGGCCACTGCTCCCGTTGGCGCTTGTCTGCGGATGGTGTCCTGCGAGCGTGCCTGTTTAAGGAGGCGGGGGTGTCCCTACGGGGCTTAAGTCAAAGGGAACGGTATGCCGCCTATGAGCAAGTGTTGGGCATGAAACCCAGCTTGCGCGGAGCAGAAGTTCACCATGCGATGCACCAGATTGGAGGCTAGGAGGATGCTCTCCCACATCAATGAGAACCAACAACCCCAGATGGTGGATATTAGCGAGAAGGCCGTGAGCGATCGCCGAGCGGTGGCAGAAGCCCTGATTGAATTGCCACCGGTCTTTCAGGCCTATGTGCAAGGGGGAGATCTCTTTCTCACGAAAGGGCCTGTGGTGCAAACGGCGATTATTGCTGGCACAATGGCGGTAAAACGCACCGCTGAAGTCATTCCCTTTTGCCATTCGCTGCCGATTACCAGTTGTCGCTTTGAGACGGATATCGAGTCACTTGAGAGTGGCCTTAGAATTCGCCTGCGCTGTGAGGTCAAAACCCGCGATCGCACCGGCGTGGAAATGGAAAGCCTGCATGGGGTGGCGATCGCAGCCCTCACAATCTACGACATGGCCAAAGCCCTCAGCCCCCATATTGTGATTCGCGAGGTGCGCCTGCTGGCGAAAAGTGGTGGCAAGAAAACCCTCGGCCAATATCCCCTCTACGGCCTTGTGCTCACTGGCGGCCAGAGTCAGCGCATGGGTCAGGCCAAAGCCCTGCTAGACTACTACGGCGAACCCCATGCCCAGTACCTCTACAATTTGTTGGCTCAATCCTGCGAACAAGTCTTTCTCTCAGCGCAACCCAATCAATGGCAGGGGACTCCCCTTGCTGATTTGCCAACACTCGCCGATACCCTGCCTCAGATTGGCCCCATTGCCGGCATCCTAACAGCTTTACGTGCCTATCCCCACGTGAACTGGTTAGTGGTGGCCTGTGACTTGCCCTATTTGACCACAGAAACCCTTGCGCCCCTGTTGCACCATTACCGCGAAGATGTGGTGGCCACCTGCTATCACCATCCCCAAGAGGGTTTCCCAGAGCCATTGTGTGCCATTTATACCCCCCAAGCTCTGCCGGTATTTGAGGCCGCCTATGCAGAAGGGATCTACTGCCCTGTGAAAATTCTCCAGCGATCGCCCTGCCAGCGGATTGCCCCACCCCAGCCGACCATTACTGCCAACATCAACACCCCTGAAGACTATCTTGAAGCCCTCCACCATGTCCGACGCCCCTAAAACAATTTACCTACGCTACTTTGCCCAGTTGCGGGAGCAAAGCCAACGGGAACAGGAGGAGCGAGTGACCACCGCCCAAACCTATGGCGACCTATACCAAGAGCTAAAGACCCAGTACGGGTTTACCCTTGATCTCACCCATGTTAAGGTGGCGGCTAATGATACGTTTGTAACACTGGATCAACCCCTACGAGCAGGAGATAAGGTCGTCTTTATTCCCCCTGTTGCCGGGGGTTAACTAAGCGATGGTGATCAAGCAATTTTCCCTAACCAATACTCCCCTAGAGCCAGCTCAGTTGTGGCAGCCCCTTGCCAACTTGCGGGCCGGTGCCTTTGTTAGCTTTGAGGGTTGGGTGCGCAATCACAACCACGGCAAGATCGTCACTGCCCTAGAATACGAGGTCTATCCCGCCTTGGCTCTTAAAGAAGGAGAACAGATCCTAGCAGAAGCCATTGGGAAATTTGACTTGCTGGGGGCGATCGCCAGCCATCGCTATGGAACGCTAACTCTTGGCGAGATTGCTGTGTGGGTAGGGGTGACGGCGCCTCATCGCCAACAAGCCTTTGCTGGTGCGGCCTACATCATTGATGAAATTAAACACCGCCTACCCATTTGGAAAAAGGAATACTATCTAGATGAACCAGCCAGTTGGGTGTACTGTCGTGAGCATCACCATAACAGTCCGTTTTAGGACGTAAGATGATGTCTATGGTGGCGATCGCCAACCCTTGAGTGTGGGCACGGATTTTTCAATGAGTATGGCGATCGGAACAGCAATTGATGGAAAATGATGCGATCGCTAATGCTGAAATTTTGTTTGAAGTGACTAGTCCGCTCGGCTTTTTCGTTCGCACAACGGCTGAGTATTGGCAGTTTATTGTCACAATCAAACATCCAGTCATGGGCGACCGTCTAGCCGATGTCCAAAACACCTTAAGCGACCCAAATGAAATTCGTCTGAGCAAAGCTGATGCTCAGGTTTACTTGTTTTATCGTGATGATGGTGCGAAGCGTTGGGTCTGTACTGTAGCGAAGCGCTTAAATGGAGAAGGGTTTCTAATCACAGCCTATCGAACTAGTGTAATTAAAGAAGGAGAACTACTATGGCAGAAGTAAAAGTATTTTATGACCGCACAGGTAACACCTTGGTCGTTTGGTTTGGTAACCCTCAAGATGAGGTGATTTTGATGAAGGATCAGCAGGGGCAAGTGATTGGGTTTGAAACACTTAACTTTTTACCGCCTTCCAGTGGTCCTGTCCGCATCACCTTCGAAACCATAGCCCCCTAAGTTCATAGTTTTTGCTTTAGTAAGTCTATAGATAACAATTAAAATTATCAATAGTAACCTTTTTGCGTTTGCTGTTTACCTTGATTATGCCTCAGCAATCTACCTACGGATCCCACAACTCCCACCTCTCAAAGGCGCACAGAAGAAACAGAATGGGTATGGGAGGGCAAGTATGACCAATCAGTTTACCTAATTCAGCGCTGGAACCAAGAGGGTATGCTGTAGGACATTTTCAAGAAACTGTATCAATCAACACCCTTTACTATCCGAAAGTTGCATAAGATTAAGAGCCACAAGAGCCACAATTGCATCAATAGAAATAGACGCAGAGGGAGAACACAGCAAGTATTATGCGACTTGATCAGTTGCAATCTTTTTTAGCAGTTGCTGAAACGGGGAGTTTTCAAGCGGCAGCGCGGCGGTGTGGGGTGACGCAACCCACAATTAGTCGGCAAATTCAAGCTCTAGAAGAAAGTTTGGGAATGCAACTTGTGCACCGCTCGAATCGCGCCAAGTTAACTGTGGCGGGGGACTTGTTTTTGCGCCGTGCCCATCGCATCTGGCAAGAGTGGCAGGCCGCCAATGCGGAACTCAAAGCCATGCAAAATGGCCAGCAGCAGGAACTCTGCATTGCCGCTATTCACTCCATTTGCCGCTACTTTTTGCCCATGCTGTTACCGACGTTTTGCCAAGCATTTCCCCAAATGCAGTTGCGGGTGACTGCCCTAGGGAGCGATCGCGCCCTCAAAGTCTTGCAGGATAGCTTAGTAGATCTAGCGATTGTCATGGGCGATCGCCACCTCTTAAAACAGTCGGAATGGGTGATTGAACCGCTGTACAGTGAGCCTGTGCAAGTGCTAATGGCGGCTGAACATCCCCTCGCTGTTAATGAGACCTTGACATGGCAAGAACTAGCTCGCTTTCCCCATGTGGTATTTAAGGATGGCTATAGCATGCGCCGCTTGGTGGCTGAAGAATTTAGCCGTCGGGGTTTACCTTGGCAACCCGCTCTTGAACTCAACACCCCTGATGCGTTTATTGCTGTGATCCGCGAAAGTGAGATGGTTGCCTTGCTGCCGCGCTCTGCCCTCAAGGAAGCGCTCCACGATCCTGCCCTAGGGATTCGTGATTTATCCACGCCACTGCCCCTGCGTCAGGTGTTGGCCATTACCACCCACGATCGCCTGACCTTACCCCCCGTTGCCCAATTGCTCACATTGATCCGCCAGCAGGCTGCCCATGAGTCTTCTCTTTCGTGATCTGCTCAAAAAAGTCGGCAGTGGTGCCCACACCCACAAAGACCTGAGCCGCGCCGAGGCAGCCTTGGCGTTGCAACTCATGCTGGAGCAGGTGGCAACCCCTGCCCAAATTGGGGCGTTTTTGATTGCTCATCGGATTAAGCGACCCACCTCGGAAGAGATGGCGGGTATGCTCGATACCTACAACGAGCTAGGGCCGAAAATTCCAGCGGTTGAGACCAGTTGCCCCGTGATGATCCTCAGTCAGCCCTACGATGGTCGCGATCGCACGTTTCCCCTGAGTCCTTTAACAGCATTGGTTTTGGCGGCTGCTGGGATTCCAGTACTTCAACACGGGGGCGATCGCATACCCACCAAAGAAGGCATTCCCCTCATTGAGCTGTGGCGATGTTTGGGGGTGGACTGGTCAACCCTAACCCTAGAGCAAATTGCCCACTGCCTAGAGCAAACGGGTTTAGGTTTTGTCTATCTCCCGCGTCATTTTCCAGCAGCCCAAGGGCTAGTCCCCTACCGGGAGCAAATTGGTAAACGTCCCCCCATTGCCACATTGGAATTAATCTGGAATCCTTACCAAGGGCGCAGTCACCTCGTAGCAGGGTTTGTTCATCCGCCGACGGAAGGGATCATGCGCGATGCCCTCTATCTCCACGGTGTTCATGAATTTACTACCGTCAAAGGTCTTGAAGGCAGTTGTGATTTGCCCCGCGATCGCACCGCCATTATCGGCCTTGCCCGTGATCAAGACCCTCCTTGGCAACGCCTGCGTCTCCATCCCCAAGAGTATGGTATGGCCAGCAGTAATGTGCCTTGGTCAGAGGAGACAACGACCGCTACAAAAATGATGGCTGCTGTTTTAGCCGCAGAGGAGCAACCCCTCACCACCTCTGTGATCTGGAATAGTGGATTTTACCTGTGGCAGGGGGGCAAAGCCGATAGTCTCAATTCCGGACTCGCACTCAGCAGCGAACTCCTCCGTAGTGGTCGGGTGGCTCAACACCTACAGAAATTGCAAACCATGTTGGAGAAGATATAGGTGTTGCGGGAGCGACTGCGCTTTAATTGGCAAGAACTCAGTGGCAGTTTTGGTGATTTGGGTACGGATTTGCCCCTGTTGGTGGGCATGATCACTGCTGCCCAGTTGGATAGTGCTAACGTCTTCACTTTGTTTGGCGTAGCGCAAATTCTCACGGGGGTATTCTATGGCCTTCCCATGCCCATGCAGCCCCTAAAGGCAATGGCTGTAATTGTGATGACGGAAAAACTCACTGGATCTATCCTTTGGGCCGGGGGACTGATGGTAGGAGCAATGATGTTGGTGTTAACGTCCACCGGAATCCTGACCCGGCTGGCTCGCTGGATTCCCCAACCCGTGGTGCGGGGCTGTCAATTGGGACTGGGACTGTCTCTAGCCGCCGTTGCCCTCAAGACCTACTTGCCCGCGGGTGACCTCTTTGGTTATCTGTTAGGTGTTATGGGCTTTTTGATCTTGCTCCTTTTGCCCAAGGAACGGGGAGTTCCCGCAGGGTTACTGGTGGTATTGCTGGGGGTGGGTGTAGCGATTAGCCGTGTTCTGGCTGAGCCAGAATTGCAGTTAACCATTGCTTGGCAGCTTCCCTACCTGCGGCCTTTAGATCCTCAGGCCTTGATTCCCGGACTCGTGCTATTGGCACTGCCGCAGTTACCCCTATCGATCGCCAATGCAGTGATTGCAACCCAGCAAACTGCCCACGATCTCTTTCCCGATCGCCCCCTCTCGATTCGCCAAATTGGCCTCACGTATAGCCTCACCAACTTGATCCTGCCCTTCTTTGGTGGCGTCCCCCTCTGCCATGGCTGTAGCGGTTTGGCAGGACACTATGCCCTTGGTGCCCGCACAGGTGGGGCGGTGGTGATCTATGGCAGTCTCTACCTTCTCTTGGGTCTCTTCTTTGGTTCCAGTGTGGATAAGCTGCTGGAAATTTTTCCCCTCTCGATTTTGGGGGTCATTCTTTTGTTTGAAGCGTGGGTACTCATGGGCTTTATTAAAGATCAAGCCGCCATGCCCGCAAATTGGATGATTACCCTCTTAGTGGGGGCGATCGCCCTCAGTGTGCCCCAAGGCTTCTTAGTGGGCACCCTCGTTGGTACAACTCTGTACTACCTCAGCAGAAAAATGCCACTACAACTCTCCTAGCCCTCTAGGCCAGACCAAATTCCTGCAATGCTGGCCAAAAATTGCGATTCTCGTGGCCGGGCTGGCTGAGCTTCACAAGGGCAAAGCGTTGGAGGGGGGTCAGGGCTGACCATTTTTCCACCGTCAAGCTGTGGTGAGATACCTTGATCAGTTGTTGCTGCACTGTCTCTGGCAGTTCAGTGGTGATGTCCCAAGGGTAGGGTTGGGGAATCTCTATATCACTCGGTGGGGTTCCATGGGTGTGGGTCACCCAATCCCGCAGTTGCTGACGATAGTCTGCCTGAGCTTCGGGGGTGTCGCAGGGAGTCACCACGAGCCATTGTCGCTGTTCTTGGGAAAGTTGATGCCAGTGGAGCAGCTTCAGCTTGACCCCACATAAATCTAGTTTATAGCGAACAATCATTGGAATACAGCGTAACGAAGCCGTGAATTCGGCCTCAAACTCAAAGAAGTGGGACATCAATAGCCATAACCCTCCACAGGGAATCAGATTCTATCATTGCTTGAGGGCAGTGCCCCTTTCCTGCATGGTGGGGGTATGGGGCGTCTGCCGCAACTTCAGGGGCAGCACCTGCACCGCACAGGCTTTGAGTTCTGGCTGCTTTGAGACCGGACAGGCAATGGGATGGGTCAGTTGGTTTGCCTCACCGCTATCAGCAAAGAGAAAGCCCCAGTGCATGGGTACAAAGAGAGTGCCCGGACGAATGGCCTTGGTGAGGATGACCGGCAGGCACACTTGACCGCGGCGCGATCGCACCTCCACCCAATCTCCGTCTTTGAGATGTAAGTTTGCGGCATCGTCGGGGTGCATTTCCACAAAGGGATCGGGGTGCATTTTTTGAATTTTGGCAATGCGACCGGTACGGGTTTGCGTGTGCCAGTGGCCGTAGAGACGACCCGTTGTCAGGGTAAAGCTATAGATGTGATCGGTGGGTTCAGCCACCCCTTGACTATGAGCAAGGCAAAAATATGCCCGTTGATTGGGGGTGTGAAATCGCCAGTCAGTATAGAGGCGTTTGGGTTTGCGGGCTTCTGCATCATCCATACCGGCAGGACAGGGCCACTGCAAGGCGCCTAAACGGGCAAGGCGTTCGTGGCTCAGACCCGATTGATCGCAGGGGCGACCGGCAGTGAGTTGGACAAATTCAGCATAGACGGCAGCGGCATCGACAAATGGGAAGAGATGCCCATATCCCAAGCGGCGCCCCACCTCAGCAAAAATTTCCCAATCAGGGCGAGCCAGACCGGGGGGCGATCGAAAGGCGGGGGCAAGGGTGACGCGGCGTTCAGAGTTGGTCATCACACCTGTTTTCTCACTCCATTGCGCCGCCGGCAAAATCAGATGGGCATAGGCTGCTGTTTCAGTGGGAAAGTAGGCATCTTGGTAGACCGTAAAGGGGGATTGCAGAAAGGCGGCTTTAGCACGTTCTAAATGGGGAAAGCTAACCGCAGGATTGGTGGCCGCAATCCACAGCAGACCCACTTCTCCCTGTTCTAGACCTTCGACAATTTGCCATGCCGTGCGACCGGGGCGATCGCTTATTTGCCCTCGCGGCAGTCCCCAAAAGTCCTCTACCTCTTGGCGATGCTGTGGATTCGTCACTTGGCGATAGCCGGGCAACAGATGGCTCAAGCCGCCGGCTTCGCGCCCCCCCATGGCGTTGGGTTGCCCCGTCAGCGAAAAAGGACCACTCCCTGGGCGGCCAATTTGCCCCGTCAACAGGTGGAGATTGATGAGACAACGAGCTTTGGCCGTCCCTTCAGCAGACTGGTTAATGCCCATTGACCAGAGGGAGAGTACCGCTTGGGCATGCCCCCAATAGCGAGCCGCCTGTTCTAGATCACTTTGAGCAATGCCACAGCGTTTCGCTACCCAGTCTGGGGTGTAGGCCGCCAGCAGCTTTACATACTCGGCAAAGCCTTGGGTACACTCCTCTATAAACTCAGCATCGATCTGTCCCCATTGCAGTAGCAAATGGCCAATGCCGTGGAGCAGATCAATATCCGTGCCGGGGCGGATGGCAAGGTGCAGATCCGCCACTTCCGCTGTCGGGGTGCGCCGCGGATCGACCACAATCAGCTTGACGCGGCGATCGCGCTTGTGGTGGTTGCGCAGACGATTAAAGACAATGGGATGGCATGCGGCAGTATTAGTACCCATGAGGAACGCACAATCGGTGGCCTCCAAATCGTCGTAGCAGCAGGGGGGGCCATCAGCACCGAAGCTGGCCATGTAGGCCGACACTGCCGAGGACATACATAGCCGCGAGTTGGCATCAAAGTTGTTCGTACCCAAACAGCCCTTGATCAGCTTTTGCGCCACATAGTAGTCCTCGGTTTGAAATTGACCGGAACCGTACATACAAATGGCATCGGCGCCCCGCTCACGGCGTACCCATTGGATGCGTTCCACAAGGCGGGTCATGGCCTCGTCCCACGAAATGACCGTAAAGGGCTGATCCAAACGCTCCCGCCACAGGGGGTAGACCAAGCGATCGCGATCAAGGGCTTCTAGAATAGTTGCCCCCTTGACACAGACCATGCCTTGGGAGGAGGGATGCTGGCGATCGCCCCGAATTTTATAGGCTCCCTTGCCTTGAGGGACTGCTTCTAAGCCACAGCCCACCCCACAGTAGGGACACAGCGAGGACACTGGCTCACTTGGTTCAGGCACAGCACGCCCTTTTTCCTCAACCCGCAGGAATTCACAGGAACAGCACCTGACCCCTTGCTCCGAGCAAATGATCAGATCCGCTGTAGCATCGCCATAGAAAAAAAGCTCTTGCCTCGGAAACACCACCTGTTGCCAAGTGGGCTGATTTGACAAATAAATCTGCTGAACGCTCTCGCTGGTATTGCGGTAGTAGCAGAGGTAACGACTGGACTGAACGGCTAACGAGCCAACCCGGGGGGTACTCATACGCTACTTAGTGCCCAAACCGCGTGTACAGAAAGTCAACCACTTGGTTGCGGAGATCGTAGTACTGCGGATCCTCAAGGAGTTGCGATCGCTGCCGTGGCCGCGGAAAAGGAATCTTCACAATATTGCCAATGCGGGCGGCAGGGCCATTGGTCATCATCACCACCCGATCCGCGAGGTACAGCGCCTCATCAATGTCGTGGGTAATCATCAGTACCGTCAGTCGGTGCCTGCGCCAAATCTTTAAGAGTTCATCCTGTAACTCCTCCTTCGTGATGGCATCGAGGGCACCAAAGGGTTCATCTAAAATCAACACTTCAGGGCGAATGGCGAGGGCGCGGGCGATCGCCACCCGTTGTTTCATTCCCCCCGACAGTTGAGCAGGGCGTTTGTGGGCAGCCGCTGTTAGCCCCACCAGTTCCAAGTGCTCCTCGACAATTTGGCGCCGGCGTTGGCGAGTTTTCTGGGGATAAACGGACTTCACTGCTAGCTCAATATTTTGATAGGCCGTCAACCAAGGCAGCAGCGCGTAGTTTTGAAACACCATCATGCGATCCGGCCCCGGACGGCGCACGGGCACGCCATTGAGAGTAATTTCCCCTCGTGTTGGTGCTGTAAAACCCGCAACCATATTCAAGAGTGTGGTTTTGCCGCAGCCGGAATGGCCAATGAAACAGACAAATTCGCCGCTGCTCACCTCAAGGTGAATATCCTCAAGTACCACATGGTCGCCATTAGCCGTAGGGTAGGCTTTGCTCACCCCATCAATGCGTAGATGCTGGGTGGCCGTTAAATGGGGATCAAGACGATAGAGGGTTTCCATAGACTTCTCTCAAAAATACCTAGACAGCAACAACCTCTTGGGGATCAACAGTGCGAATATCAAGGCCACGGCGAATCGCAGCCGCCTCAATGTAGCCAAGGGGATTATCGGGGTCAAAGGGCAGTCCATCGAAAAGAGCAAAGGCAGAACGATCTGGCTCATTATCTACAACCTTCAGTTCCCGCGCTGCCGCCCCAAAGAGATCGACTCGCCGCACCTGCTCAACAATTTCTAGCCAGTTTCTCGGGAAGGGCGTAAGTTGCCAGCGAGCCAATTGGGTCATGATCCACAGCCCTTCCAACCGCCCAGGACAGGGAGAGCGATCCACATAGAACTGGTGAAACCGGGGTTGAAAAGCAGCAACAATGCCATCCCCCCGATCAAGGGGTTCCACAAAGCCGGCATAGGCATCCTCAGGAGTACACCCCACATACTCTGGCCGACAAAGCAGTTGGGCAATTTCGGGGCGATGTTTGATCGTATCGCAGTACTCACAGGCTTCGATCAATGCCTTGACCAACGCTTGGTGTAGCTGCGGGTTGGCCTGCACCCAATCGGAACGCATGCCCACAACTTTTTCCGGGTGCCCCGACCAAATCTCCAAATCCGTAGCGACAATCACCCCAATACCCTCGCGCACTGCATGGGAGTTCCACGGTTGACCGACACAAAAGCTACTGATATGGCCGGCCTTGAGGTGATAGATCATTTGGGAGGGGGGAATCACCAACAACTCGACATCGTAATCGGGGTCAATGCCAGCGGCGGCCAGCCAGTACCGCAACAGGAGGTTGTGCATTGATGCGGCATGAACCACTCCCAGCCGGGGGCGATCGCCCGTGCGCTGAATATAGGCGCGCAGATCTTCAGCAGTCTTCACCCCCTGCTGCCACAACTGGCGACTAAAGGTGATGGCATTGCCATTGCGACTCAGTACCAACGAGGTCATCAGCGGTTGTGAAGGCTGACCGTTTAACCCCAAGGTCATGGCTAAGGGCATGGCCGCCAACAGTTGAGCGCCCGTCAAGCGACCCGCGATCACCCCCATCACCAAGTCCTGCCAGCTTTCTTCGCGATGCAGCGTGACTGACTCCAAACCATACTTAGCAAAGAAGCCCATTTCCTTGGCGACAATGAGGGGGGCACTGTCCATGAGGGGCATAAAGCCAAGGGTCAGTTCCACGGGGGTAGTTGGCGCAATGGCCGGTACCGTCAAGGAGGGACGGCGGCGTTTCTGCTGATTGAGAAAGGCAATCATCTCATTGCGCAGGCCATAGTAGCTGGGATGGTTGAGCACGTCATGGCGATTGCGGGGACGGGCAAAGGGAATTTTGAGAATTTGGCCAATGTGGGCTTCAGGGCCGTTGGTGAGCAGCACCACGCGATCCGAAAGCAGTAGTGCCTCATCCACATCATGGGTGACCATAATGCAGGTGGTTTGACTGCCCTGACACACTTGCATCAACTCATCCTGCAAAGAGCCTCGCGTCAAAGCATCAAGGGCACCAAAGGGTTCATCCAGCAGGAGTACCTCCGGTTGAATCGCCAAGGCACGGGCGATCGCCACCCGTTGCTTCATTCCTCCCGACAGTTGGGCAGGGAACTTCTCGCGGGCTTTACTGAGGTGCACCTGTTCCAGCGCCGCCTCTACCCGCTGTCGTTGCTCTGCCTTGCTCAAATGCCCCAGCACCGCCGCCACCGCCAAGGCCACATTCTGGTACACCGTTTTCCAAGGCAACAGCGAATAGTTTTGGAACACCACCATGCGATCGGGACCCGGTTCCGTCACCTGCCGTCCTGCCATCACCACGCCACCACTGCTAGGCCGCTGAAAGCCAGCAATGATATTCAAGAGCGTGGACTTGCCGCAGCCAGAGTGACCGACAAGGGAAATAAACTCCCCTTTTTGGATTTCGAGGTGGATATTCTTGAGAGCAATGTAGCGATCGCCCCCGGGCAGATCAAAAACCTGATCCACATGGTCAATTTCAATAAACGGTAAAGACTTGGCCATAGGGTTAAACAACCTAATGTTCGACAGTAAGGGGAAGAGAGGGGAGGATGGGTTACGTGAGGGAGCTAGGAATGCACCTCTTCACCGTGGCTGAGCAGGCAACCCACAAAGGCCACCGAGCGATCCAAGACCAAGCCAACAATGCCGACATAGATCACGGCAACAATAATTTCACTAATCAGAGAACTGTTCCAGGCATCCCAAATAAAGAAGCCAATGCCGACACCGCCAATGAGCATCTCCGCTGCCACAATCGCCAACCAGGACAGCCCAATGCCAATGCGCAGCCCCGTAAACACATAGGGCACCGTTGCTGGTACGAGAATATTCAGGAAATAATCCTTGCGGGAGAGCTGCAACACCCGTGCCACATTCTTGTAGTCCTTGGGAATTTGCTGCACACCGACAATCGTGTTGATGATAATTGGCCAAATGGCGGTAATGAAGATCACAAAAATCGCTGCCGGTTCATTGTCCCGCAGAGCCGCCAAGGAAATGGGCAACCACGCAAGGGGGGGCACCGGACGCAACACCTGCAAAATGGGATCCACTGCATCGTAGAGCACTCGACTAGAGCCAATCAGCATCCCCAGCCCCACCCCAATGACTGCTGCCAAGGAAAAGCCAACGGCCACCCGCCGCAGACTGGAGAGAATTTGCCACCCCAACCCCACATCCGTGCCACTCCCTTGATAAAAGGGATCAACTATCAACCCCCAAGTTTCAGTAATAACAGTGAGGGGCGTTGGCAGGCGAAGTAGCCCCGCCATGCAGACAAACTGCCAAATGACCAAGAAACACAGCACCCCCAAACTACCCAGTACCACTTTGCGGAACATCGCTGACTTCTTGAGATGCTTTAACCAGCGCCGCCGTCGAGATTGAGTGAAACCCATAGAAGAACTTGCCATTGCTCTTTACCTCTAAACTTTTTTCAAATCCAAACCACTCAAGTAGGCCTGAGGATTTTGGGGATCAAAGGCCACACCATCAAAAAAGGTCTCCACGCCCCGAGAGGTGGTGGTGGGAATTTCCGCTGCCGGCACCCCCATCGCTTGAGCGGCTTCGCGCCACAGATCCTCACGGTTTACTTTTTGGATGAGAGCTTTAGTGTCCATATCCGGCGGCAAATACCCCCAGCGAATGTCCTCCGTCAGGAACCACAGATCATGACTTTGGTAGGGATAAGAGGCATTGTCTCGCCAGAACTTCATCGCTAGATCGGGGTTGTCAAAGGTACGGCCATTGCCAAAGTCAAACTTACCGAGGGAGCGATCCAAAATATTCTTCTCGGGTACCTTCAACCATTGCCGCTGGGCAATTATCTTGACCATTTCTGGTTTATTTTCAGGTTGGTCACACCACTGTTGTGCTTCCATCACAGCCATCAATAGAGCTTTAGTGGCCTTCGGATGCTGATCAACCCAATCCGCCCGCAAAGTCAGCGATTTCTCAGGATGATCCTGCCAAAATTCACCCGTGGTAATAGCATCAACCCCCACCTTTTGATTCACCGCTTGTTGTGGCCATGGCTCACCCACACAGAAAGCTTCCATGGTTCCAGTTTTCACATTGGCCACCATTTGCGGAGGAGGCACAACGATCACAGAAACGTCCTTCTCAGGATCAATGCCGCCGGCAGCCAGCCAGTAGCGCATCCACAGATCATGGGTGCCCCCTGGAAATGTCACTGCCACTTTGATCTGCTCTTGCTGATTCTGGGCACGCCGTTCAGCACGGGTTTTAGCAAAGGCCTCCTTCAGGGGGCTACTGTCAGTCCTGATATTGAGATCCTTGTAAGCATTGGCCAAGACAATTCCCTGACCATTCGTGTTTAACCGCGCCAAGATATACATGGGTACAGGTTTGCCACCGGTAATGGTTCCCACGGTCATCAGGTAGGGCATTGGTGTAAGAATGTGGGCACCATCAATGCCACCCCCGGCAGAACCCAAGACCAAGTTGTCGCGGGTCACGCCCCAGGAAGCCTGCTTAATCACCTCCACATCGGGCATCCCATACTTGGCAAACAAGCCCTTTTCCTTGGCAATAATCAGGGGAGCCGCGTCCGTCAGAGCAATAAAGCCCAGTTTCGCTCCCATCACTTCTGGAGTTTCCGCTAGGGTGGTGGGTTGGGCAACATCACTAGTTTGCTGGCTATTACCACAACCGTGGGAGATCAATGTCACGGCCGTTGTAACCGCAGCGGTCACGAGAAAGTGACGCCGGGAGAAAGTCACCATTGGTTTACAAATCCTTTAATTCCTAAACAATCGACAAGGCTAATTCAGCGTGTATCGGAACCTGCAGCGTATGTGAACTGATGGGCTGAGCACCAAAGTGATCAATCAACAGTTGGCGCAGTACCTCCGGCAGTTCATCACAGGGAATCGCTTTTTTCACACAGGTGCCCAGCTTGGCATCCTTACCGACCTTGCCACCCATGTACAAATCCACGGCATCCACGGTTTCGCCGTTACGACGGGTTTTTGTACCCATCAGGCCAATATCGGCCACTTGGGGTTGACCACAGGAGTTAGGACACCCGGTCCAGTGAATGCGCACCGGTTGAGGGAGCACCAGTTGTTGATTCAGCCAGCGGACGAGGGCAAGGGCACGATTTTTGGTTTCAATGAGGGCAAAGTTGCAAAACTGAGCACCCGTGCAGGAAACGAGGGCACGTTCTAAAGGCGGTGGTTCCGGCCGAAACTTAGTGAGGAGGGGTTCGCGCAGCAGGCTTGGTAAAACAGCGCTAGGCACATGGGGAATGATCAGATTTTGCTCCACTGTCAGCCGCACTTCCGATTGGCCATAGACTTGAGCTAGCCGTGCCAATTCATAAAAATCGGTGGCATAGAGGCGCCCTACGGGCACATGCAGTCCCACATAGTTCAACCCCCGCTGTTTTTGGCAATGCACCCCCAGATGATCTCGCTTGTCCCAGTCAATTTCATCCTTGGGAGCGGCACTGAGGAGTTCAAAGGGGAGTTTAGCGGCCACTGCTGCCCGGAATTTTTCGATACCCCATTCATCAATCAGCCACATGAGCCGCGCTTTTTGCCGATTGCCCCGTAGGCCATGGTCACGGAAAATTTCAAGGATGGCACGTGAGAGGTGCACCACAGCATCATCGGGAGGCACCCAAGCATTGAGGGGGATAGCGGCAGCGCAACGCCGAGCAGAGAAGAAACCACCGACCAAAACATTGAAGCCCAAACGCCCTTGCCGATAGGCAGGCACAAAGGCAACATCGTTAATTTCGGCATGGACAGAGTTATCCCGCCCCCCCTCGATCGCAATGTTGAATTTGCGGGGTAGATTGCTAAATTCCGGATTCCCCTGACCGTTGTTGGTAATCATCGCCTGCAATTTCATAATCAGGGGGCGAGTATCAACGAGTTCGGCCGCATCAATGCCCGCCACTGGCGATCCAGTGAGGTTGCGCACATTGTCCATGCCGGATTGCACAGAGGTCAGGCCACAGGCTTGCAGCCGCTCTATGATTTCGGGAATATCCTCAATGGGCAGACCGCGAATCTGAATGTTTTGACGGGTGGTGATGTCACCATTGCCGTTCTCACCATAGCGGTCCACAATTTCGCCAAGGGTTCGCAGTTGTTGACTGGTGAGAATCCCATTGGGTACCCGCAGCCGCATCATGAACCTGCCGGGGGTAACGGGGCGAAAGAAAATCCCAAGCCACTTGAGGCGAACATCGCGGTCAGCTTCAGGAATGCTTTCCCAGCCCATGGCTGCGAATTTCTCTAGCTCTTGTTTAACCGCTAAGACATCTTTCTCTTTTTTAATGGCTTCAATTTTGTTGCTCACGGTTGTTGCCCTTGTCTTCAACGGGTTACTTGAACACCCAATTTAGGCAGGTCAATCATGAACATTTGTAAATTTTGCTACATTTTCTTTGTCGCTATACAGTTTTCGTATTAAAAATATGCCAAAACTGTATCTAACCTTAACTTCAGGGCGGGGGACTTAATCTACCCAAACAACTAAAACAGCCCAAATTGCTCTATAAAAAGATGACATCCGGTTGCGGTAGCCGCTATTTTAGAAAAAGGCTATTGATGACAATAAATTAAAAAATAAATAAAAAGCTGCACCCTGAGATTAGCCCTAGCTAGGACGCAGCACGCAACGTTCTAATGATTTTGCAGGTGGATGGGGGGTCTAAGTGCCAGAAGTCCAAGAGTTCATGTACTCCACCTGTTCCGCAGTGAGGGTATCAATGGCAATGCCCATGGCTTGGAGTTTCAAACGGGCAATTTCTTGATCCACTGCTGCGGGAATGGGATGGATGCCGGCCGCCAATTGACCTTTATTTTTGACAAGATACTCACAGCCAAGGGCTTGGTTGGCAAAGCTCATATCCATCACACTGGCGGGGTGGCCTTCAGCAGCCGCAAGGTTAATCAGTCGCCCTTCCCCCAAAACAATGATGGACTTGCCACTGGGGAGAATGTATTCCTCGGTGAAGTTGCGCACGACGCGGACTTCCTTGGCGAGGGTTTTCAGGGTGGCAAGGTCAATTTCAATGTCAAAGTGACCGGAGTTGGCTACCATTGCCCCATCTTTCATGACGGCAAAGTGCTCGGCGCGAATCACATGCTTATTCCCAGTTACAGTAATGAAAATATCCCCAAGGGGCGCGGCTTCGATCATGGGCATCACCCGGAAGCCATCCATGACTGCCTCAATGGCCCGCACGGGATCAATTTCCGTCACAATCACATTGGCACCCATGCCCCGTGCCCGCAGCGCTGTCCCTTTACCGCACCAGCCATAGCCAGCCACGACAACGGTTTTACCGGCAAGCAGAATGTTCGTTGCCCGAATGATGCCATCTAGGGTGGATTGACCGGTGCCGTAGCGGTTGTCAAAGAAGTGTTTGGTGTCGGCATCGTTGACATTAATGGCGGGGAAGGTGAGGACGCCATCGCGGAACATGGCCTTGAGGCGGACAATGCCAGTGGTGGTTTCTTCGGTGGTGCCAATAATGTCACTGAGTTGGTGCTGGCGCTCTTTGACGAGGGTGGCAACCACATCACAGCCGTCATCAATGATGATGTTGGGACGGTGATCAAGGGCAATATTGACGTGGCGCATATAGGTGGCGGTGTCTTCCCCTTTTTGGGCAAAGACCGGGATGCCGTAGTTCACCACTAGGCTAGCGGCGACATCGTCTTGGGTGGAGAGGGGATTACTGGCAATAAGAACCGCGTCAGCACCGCCGGCTTTGAGGGCGATCGCTAGATTGGCGGTTTCTGTGGTCACATGGCAGCAGGCGGCCAAGCGAATACCGGCAAGGGGCTTTTCTTTTGCAAAGCGATCGCGAATCTGGCGCAGCACTGGCATCTCCCGACTGGCCCATTCAATGCGTTGCTGCCCTAAGGGCGCAAGGCTCAAATCTTTGACATCGTGACGAACAGAGGCTTCAGGTTTAATCGGAGAAGACACCATACTGCGGTTCCTGACAAAAGGTTACGGCTCCCCATTATAATCGCCTAAGGGGAATTCTTCCGCAGTACCCAACTGGTCACCGTGCCGCCGGGGAAAATGAGCAAATTCACGGTGCCAATTTCCAACAGATGCCCCTTGCGATTGCGAAACTGAAAGGTGCAGATATCCACCCCCACCATGAGTTGACAACCCATCAGTTCGCTATAGCCTTGACTGAGGAGATAGGCCACAATCGGGGTTGTCGTTGTCGGATTCACCATTGCCGAATTAACTACGGGTTGCCAACCGCGATCAAGGAGGCGTTGGCGGGCATCGGCATAGCTCATCCCTTGGCGTAAACGCGGAACTCGCTGGGCAAGGGCAGCCGGTGCAAACCCTACCCCTGCTGCCAGTAAACCAAGGGCAATGAAACGTTTCAGCAATACCATAGCAATTGCTTGTTAAATGCCAATCGCTATACGCTGCAAGGGTCAGGTTCATGCAGGTTCCAGAGGTGAAACTTAAGCCCCCACGGCTTCTTTGGCAGCATAGAGCACTTCTACGGTGATCTCGCTAATCCCCTGTTCGCGGGCAAATTTTTCGGTGTTGCGCTTCACCTTGCCGCGCACAAAGCCGGGAATCTTGTTTAATTCCGCTAGCCCATCCGCGGTCCATGTCAAATCCGAGTCGGCGGAAAGCCCCTTGTGAATCACTTCCTTGGTGTCGTGGCCACCAAAAATTTCCAGCAGGTGGTCTTCCATGCCCAAGGTGAAGGAGTTGTAAATTAAATCCACTAGTTGGTTGGTACCTTCGTAGCCAAGGAAGGGTCGATAGCCGACGGGAAAGTCTTGGATGTGGATGGGCGCGGCAATAACACCACAGGGAATGTTGAGGCGTTTGCCCACATGGCGCTCCATTTGGGTGCCAAAGATGGCCGCGGGTTCAACGCGGGCGATCGCGTCCCCCACCACCGTGTGGTCATCGGTAATCAGTACCTCGTCACAAAAGCCCGCCACCTCTGCGCGGAACCAATCGGCATCGTATTTGCAGTACGTCCCCGCCCAAACAACGTGGATGCCCATTTCCCGACTGAGAATTTTGGTCATTGCCGCTGCATGGGTATTGTCCCCAAAGACCACTGCTTTTTTACCGGTGAGGTTTTGGCAGTCAATGGAGCGGGAAAACCAAGCGGCTTGGGACACCTCCCGTGTTTGCTGTTCAATAAAGGCTTCGTAGTCCACATTGGCTCCTTGGGCATTGAGCACCGCTTGAATGGCACGGATACAGCGGGCGGTTTCCACCACACCCATCGGCGTCATCCTCACGCTTGGCTGGCCAAATTCCGTTTCTAGGTACTGGGCGGTGAGGCCGCCAATTTCCCGATAGGGGACAAGGTTAAACCATGCTTGGGGCAGTCGGGCAAGGTCGTGGACGCTGGCCGCCGCAGGAATCACCAGATTCACCTGAATGCCAAGGTTGGCCATGAGTTGTTTCAGCTCGCGGCAGTCATGCTGATTGTGGAAGCCGAGGGTGGTGATGCCAATAATGTTGACGCTAGGGGTGGGGGTTTTGCTGGTCACTAAGGTGCCTTGGCGGCGGGCTTTGTCAATATAAAACTGCACGATTTGCTCAAGGGTGCGATCGGCGGCTTGCAATTCATTGACGCGATAGTGATTGACATCCGCCAAGAGGACATCGGCAGTGGTGCTGAGGCTGGCGCGTTGGACAAAGTTTTGTAAGTCTTCCTGAAGAATGCTAGAGGTGCAGGTGGGGGTGAGCACAATTAAATCAGGGTGCTCTTCAGTGTCTTTGCGGGTGATATTGTCCACCACTTTTTCTTGGGAGCCGCGTGCCAAGACATGGCGATCGACAATACTGGCCGTAACAGGCGTAAAGTCGCGCTCTCGCTCGAGCATCGATCGCATGACGTTGAAGTAATCATCCCCAAGGGGCGCGTGCATAATGCCATGAACATTTTTGAAGGAACTGGCAATGCGCAGAGTACCAATGTGGGCAGGCCCTGCATACATCCAGTAGGCAAGTTTCATCGCGTCAACTCCTTGGGCAAAGGCATTTTGATGTCCGATCGCGATCGTAGCGAGGCTCTTTCCCTCGCCCGCCAAAACGTTACAAAACTTGAATGAAGTGGGAATGTCCCTTAACAAACCTCACGGAATTCCCTATCCGCCTATGCAGTGGGGTCGTTCACCATACCAACATCTTTCCCCTCTCCCCTAAAATTGATCAATACTGCAATTCCAATTCAGTTTGCCCCTTTTAAGGACACCCACGCATGGTTGCTTGCGAATTTAGCCCCGGTCTTGACGGTATTCCCGTTGCTCAGTCGGCCATTAGCTATGTGGATGGCCAAGCAGGCGTTCTTGAGTATCGCGGTGTCCCGATTGAGGAACTAGCGGAGAAAAGCACATTTTTGGAAACTGCCTTCCTCTTGATTTGGGGTTACTGGCCGAACAAAGAGGAGTTAGCAGCCTTTGAGCACGATATTACTTACCATCGCCGCGTGAAATATCGCATTCGCGACATGATGAAATGCTTTCCCGACAGTGGCCATCCCATGGATGCCCTACAGGCCTCGGCGGGAGCCTTGGGATTGTTCTATTCGCGGCGGGCCCTCGACGATCCGGAGTACATTCGGGCAGCAGTCATCCGCCTCTTGGCCAAAATTCCAACAATGGTGGCGGCGTTTCAACTGATTCGCAAGGGGAATGATCCGGTCATGCCCTGTGATGAGCTGGACTATGCGGCCAACTTTCTCTACATGCTCAATGAGCGGCGTCCCGATCCCTTTGCGGCACGGGTATTTGATATTTGCTTGATTCTCCATGCCGAGCACACGATGAATGCCTCTACCTTCTCGGCGCGGGTGACGGCCTCGACATTGACAGACCCTTACGCTGTGGTTGCTTCAGCGGTGGGTACACTGGCAGGGCCACTCCACGGGGGCGCCAATGAAGATGTGATCAATATGCTCGAAGAAATCGGCAGCGTGGAGAATGTCCGTCCCTATGTGGAAAAGTGCGTCCAGAATAAGATCAAAATTGCCGGCTTTGGCCACCGCGTGTATAAGGTCAAGGATCCCCGCGCCACGATTTTACAGAAGTTGGCGGAACAGTTGTTTGATAAGTTTGGCGGCGATCGCTACTACGACATTGCCCTGAAACTGGAAGAAGTGGTGGGTGAATACCTCAGTTACAAGGGGATTTATCCCAATGTGGACTTTTACTCGGGGCTTGTCTATCGGCGGTTGGGCATTCCTAGTGATCTGTTTACGCCTGTGTTTGCGATTGCCCGCGTGGCCGGTTGGCTAGCCCACTGGAAAGAACAACTGGAGGCCAATCGCATCTATCGCCCCACCCAAGTCTATACGGGTGCCCACAATCAGCCCTATGTGCCCATGGAGGAGCGCAATCATCGCCCCTAGCTCTTGATCCTCAATTCCCCCCCCTGAAGACAGTCCTTTTCTGAAAATGGATATAGACCTAGGGCAATCAAATACTCTCCTGTACTTGCTTTCACAGCCTTAGCGTGTTCCATCCTTGGGAAAAGGGCTGTAAGCTGCTTTATAGTGGCGGTACCCTTGTGGAGTTTCTGATGGCAAAGGCAAAATCAAGCAAACGGCAAGCATCGAAAACCTCAAAAACATCAAAAACGGCGAAATCCACCCCATCAACCTCGACGCAGCAGGCAGCAACCATTGCGCCTGAACCCACCCCTGTGGATCCCGCCAGTCTCACCTACGAGGCGGTGATTGGCCTAGAGATTCACTGCCAACTGAGTACCCAAACCAAAATTTTCTCGTCTAGCTCGACCCAGTTTGGGGCACCCCCGAATACCAACATTGACCCAGTGTGTTTGGGTTTGCCGGGGACACTCCCTGTGTTGAATGAAAAGGTGCTTGAGTATGCGGTGAAGGCGGGTTTAGCCCTCAATTGTCAGATTGCCCCCTACAGCAAATTCGATCGCAAGCAGTATTTTTATCCCGACTTGCCGAAAAACTATCAAATCTCGCAGTACGACCTGCCCATTGCCCAGCATGGCTACCTTGAGATTGAACTGGTGGATGACAACGGCACCGCCCACCGTAAAAAAATTGGCATTACTCGCCTGCACATGGAGGAAGATGCCGGCAAACTGGTTCACGCGGGGAGCGATCGCCTGTCTGGCTCCACCTACTCCCTAGTGGACTTGAATCGGGCAGGGGTGCCCCTTGTGGAAATTGTCTCTGAGCCAGATCTGCGCACGGGTCAAGAAGCTGCCGAATATGCCCAAGAACTGCGGCGCATTCTCCGTTACTTGGGGGTTTGCGACGGCAATATGCAGGAGGGGTCGCTGCGCTGCGATGTCAATATCTCCGTGCGCCCCGTGGGCAGCAACACCTTTGGCACCAAGGTCGAGATTAAGAATATGAACTCCTTTAGTGCCATCCAACGCGCCATTGACTATGAAATTGAGCGGCAAGTCGCTGCCGTCAAAGCGGGCGAAGCCATCGTTCAAGAAACCCGCCTCTGGGATGAGGCCACGCAGCAAACGCGCACCATGCGGGTCAAGGAAGGCTCCAGTGACTACCGCTACTTTCCTGAACCCGATCTCGGACCCATTGAAGTCAGTGCTGAGCAACTGGCCACTTGGCGTGCGGCTCTACCTGAACTGCCAGCGCAAAAGCGGCACCGCTACGAGACCGAGTGGGGCCTGCCCCCCCAAGACGCCCGTGTGCTCACCGATGAGCGAGCCGTTGCCGAATACTTTGAAGCCACCGTTGCCGCCGGGGCACCCCCGAAATTAGCGGCCAACTGGATCATGGGGGATATTACCGCCTATCTCAAGGAACAAAAGCTGGCGATCGAGGCACTGCCTCTGAAACCTGCTGAATTGGCGGAACTGATCCAACTGATTGAGGCGGGCACTATCAGTAGCAAAATGGCCAAGGATCTGCTGCCGGAGTTACTGGCTCAAGGTGGCTCCCCGAAAGCCCTTGTCGAGAAAAAAGGCCTCAGTCAAATCTCTGATGTCGCTACCCTTGAGGCAATGATTGATGAGGTGCTGGCGGCACACCCCAATGAACTGGAACAATACCGCGCCGGCAAGACAAAACTTCAGGGCTTCTTTGTTGGCCAAATCATGAAGAAAACCGGCGGGCGCGCCGATCCCAAGCTGACCAATCAACTCTTGGCCAAAAAGCTAAACGCCAGCAGTTAGAGCAGCGTGCAGCGTCGGTAACAGGTGGGCAATCAGTTGTTCAGGATAGACCCCTAGGGCAGTGGCCTCTCGTTCTGCCTGAAGGCCTGCTTGAGCGTGCCACCAAACCCCACCATAGGTTGCGCTGAGGGCTTCCTGCTGCGCCAAAAGACCGCCAATAAGCCCTGTGAGGACATCGCCACTGCCCCCTCGGGCAAGGGCGGGGGTACTGTGGGGGTTGATCCAGAGGTCACCCTTCGGAGAGGCAATGGCTGTCCGTGCGCCCTTGAGAAGAACAATGGCATTACTGCGGCTCGCAGCGGCGGTCACTTGATCAAGGCGATCGCCGGTGACAAGGTCTGGAAACAGGCGCCGAAACTCGCCATAGTGGGGGGTTAAGATGACGGAACTCAGCAGTGGCCATGGCGAGAGGGTAGCTAGGATATTCAGGGCATCGGCATCCAAGACAAGGGGTTGCCCGGCACCGAGAACGGTTTCCACAACGGGCACCGCCTCAGGGGTTAGCCCCGGCCCACAGGCAATGGCTGAGAACTTGCTCAAGTCTAGTGGTTCCGGCAAGCCAGCGATCGCCCCCCTCGCTGTTTCTGGACAGCCAACAACAATGGCATCGGGGACTCGTGAGAGCACAAGGGACTTCAGGGACTGGGGCACTGCCACCACTAGCATTCCCACACCCGTACAGCGGGCGGCGAGGGCACTGAGGAGAATACTGCCGCCAAACTGGGCAGAGCCGCCAATGAGTAACAGTTGTCCCTGCTGATACTTGTGGGTAATGGGCGATCGCGACAGGGGCAATTCTTGCCAACAGGAAGCATCTAAGCAATATCGCCGGGGCGCAGTCGCCAACACCGCTTCAATCACCACCGCAGGAATATCAAAGGGGATTAACACCCCCTGCCCCACCCAAGGCTGTGCTTCCTCTACCAGTAGCCCCCGCTTCCACAGTCCTAAACAGAGGGTGCGATCGGCCTGAATTGCCGTACCCAAAACTGCCCCGGTATCACTGTGGAGTCCCGAGGGGACATCAATACTCACCCGTGGTTGCCGCCACGTGTTGATTTGGTCAATGGCAGCGGCAAGTTCACCCGTCAGTTCCCGCTCTAGGCCAAAGCCAAAAAGACCATCCACGATCAGGTCAACCTCTTGCAAGCTGTCCACCGTCTCGACAAAGGGCAGACCGAGAAAGCGGGCATAGCGGGCATGATCCGCCGTCAGGGGTTTCAAACGTTCAAAGGGCTGCCAGACCTGCACCCCATAGCCGCGGTGCCATAGTTCCCGCGCCACCACCAGAGCATCGCCGCCATTGTGCCCCGGACCGGCCAAAACCCCAACACGGGAATACCGTGGAAACTGATGCTGGAGAAAGTCGCTGAGGCGTTGTCCCACCTTTTCCATCAGGGCAGGCACTGGAAAGCCGGCATTGAACATCGCCCCCTCGATTGCCTGCATTTCAGCCGTGGTGACAATGGCTGGAAAGGTTGTTTTCATGACTGTCCAATCCAACACTGACCCAAGGGAACCGCTTGGCGCGCACCTGTGACTTGGGGTAAATTCCCCGGCAAGCCCAACTCATGCCAGTAGGCGAGAATAGCGAAGGCGATCGCCTCTTTGGCATCCACCGGTACGCCCGCCGTCGCAGTGGTTTCCACGGGAATGTCTCCTAAATGCATCTGAAGGCGCTCCCTGAGAAAACGATTGTGGGCACCGCCGCCACAGAGGAAGATCCGCTGCGGTTTTTGGGGCAAAAATTGGCGATAGCTCTCAACCATACTGCGAGCCGTAAATTCCGTCAGTGTGGCCAGAAGATCCGCAGGCGCCAGACCAGCAGCCTCAGTGCGGCATCGCTGCCAAAAGGGCAGACCAAAGTATTCTCGCCCTGTGGACTTTGGCGGCGGCTGCTGAAAGAAGGGGTCTTGCAGCCAGTGCTCTACCAGTGGATCGATAATTTTGCCCTGCCGCGCCCATGCCCCATCGGCATCGTAGGTGAATTCACCCCCCGATAACTCCGTTACGGCCAGATCAAGCAGCACATTGCCGGGACCTGTATCCCAACCCATGACCCCTTTGCCCTCAGGATCCTCTCGTTGAGGCGGCAAGTAGGTAACATTGCCGATGCCACCGATGTTTTGCACACAGCGGACTTCCGTGGGATGACTGAGAAGACACCAATCGATCCGAGGCACGAGGGGCGCTCCTTGACCCCCCGAGGCAATATCCTGAGCACGAAAGTTAGCAATGGTGGTAATCCCCGTGCGCCAAGCAATCCAATCTCCCCGTCCCAGTTGTAGGCTGTAGCCGAGGCGATCGCCCGTGGGGGGGCGATGAAAGACCGTTTGACCGTGGGAGCCAATGAGATCTGCGCGGGGATATCCCTGTTGAACCGTTTGTGCTGCAAGGGCAAAGGCCTCGGCGATCGCCTCATCCAACTCCGCCAACGCTGCAAGGGTCAAGGGTTTTGCGCCACAAATGTCGAGAATCTGCTGCCGTAGGGCTGTGGGATAGGGCACCGTACAAAAATTCAGCACCTGTACCTCAAGGTCGCGATCGCCCCCCGCCAATGCAACTAAGGCCGCATCAATCCCATCCACCGAGGTTCCGCTCATCAGGCCAATGACACGCATAGTCTGCGCCTACAACAGTTGATATTTCGTTTCCGCCAAGCGGTAGAGGGGGCGCCAAACCAAGCGGTTGGTCAAAACCACCAATAGTGACATGACTGCCGTGGCGGCCATCAGTAGGGGAAAATCCCCCCGAACGCTAGCCTCAGAAATCGTGGCCCCCAAGCCAAGGGTTTGCTCCGTTTGATTCTGAAATTCCACATATTCACTGACAATGCTGGAGTTCCAAGCGCCGCCTACCGCCGTAATGATGCCCGTAATCAAATAGGGAAAAATGCCGGGCAGGATCAGGGTGCGCCACCGCTGCCACCAAGAGAGTTGATAGACCACCGCTGCTTCAAATAATTCCGTGGGAATCGCCTGGGCACCGGCAATGACATTAAAGAGGATGTACCACATCGTGCCCAGCATCATGAGAGCCACAGAGCCAATCTCCAAACCCCCACCCACATTGGCCAGCGCCAACAGCAGCACTGGAAACAGCGCCGTAGCCGGTACCGATGCCGCAATTTGGACAATGGGTTGCAACACTTGAGCAGCACGGGGATTGCGACCGATCGCCACCCCCACTGGAACTGTCCACAGTAGGGAGAGAACCAGTGCCACCACTACCCGCACCGTGGTCAGAACCGCCCCTAGACCAATTTGCTGCCAATCTTGCCAACTGACACCAAACATTTGCCGCAAAAAGGCGATCGCTCCCCAACCCACGAAGGCGGCAAAAATCAGCAAAATGATGGGGGTTATCGGCCAGTTGCCTTGGTCATTCTGGGGGGCAACAGATTGACGTGGGTGTTTGGGGCGCAACTGCTCATCCAGTCGTTCCCAGACGGGGGCAAAGATATTTTGGTGGAAGGCTCGCAACGTGGGCGATCGCCGCAGGAAATCAAGAACGAAGGATTTAGGAACATTCTCCGCCTCGACCATTTCCATCTTGAATTTTTCGCCCCAAGCAATGAGAGGGCGCCACACCAGAATATCAATCACGATAATGATGCCAATTAATACCGCCAGACCGTAGGCCAATGCTGCATAGTCCTGTTGGTTGGCTGCTTCCGCCAGATAGGAACCTAACCCCGGCAACGTAAAGGTTTTCTCGCCAATGGTAAAGGACTCGATCGCCATCAGGAAAAACCAGCCCCCCGCCACTGACATCACACTATTCCAGATCAGGCCAATGGCACCCGCCGGCAAATCCAGCGTCCACACCTGCTGCCACCACCCCAGCCGATAAATTTTTGCCACCTCCCGCAGCTCCCGAGGCACGCTAATCAAAGACTGATAAAAGCTAAACGTCATGTTCCAAGCCATCCCCGTGTAGATGAGGATAATGGCCGCCAATTCCACGCCAATACGGCTCCCCGGAAAGAGGGCAATCAGTGCCAGCACCACCCCCGGCAAAAACGACAGCACGGGAATCGATTGCAGAATATCCAGCAGCGGCAGCAGGATTTTTTCAGCAGTGCGATTGTAGTAGGCAATATAGGAATAGAGGATGCTAAACACCAAGGAGATGATATAGGCAATGAGCATCCGCAGCAGCGTTTGAGCGGTGTAACTTGGCAAGACCGCTGGACTCAGCTCAATGGTGATCGTGGGATCATACTGTCCTGTAAACTGCGCAGCCGTGTTGACAATCCAAAAGATCAGGGCAATCAAGGCCAAAATAATCAGGCCATCTTGCCAAGTCCAAGCACGATTCAGCGTTTGATTATCGGGGGTAAGGGGGCGTGCCATCGCGGCCTCCAGCGGTAGTCTCCACGAGGCAAATTATAGCCACATCCCTGTAGCCACAAAAGTTAATGTCCAATGCAAGCCAGAACACCACCGGATTCCCTGACCTATGCCTAAGATTTAGGAGAGCATGAAGTTATCCCCCTCTCCTATGCTGTTTCGTCGCACCAAAATTGTCGCCACCATTGGCCCTGCCAGTCGATCGCGGGAAGTGATTCAGCAGATGCTCGCCGCCGGCATGAATGTGGCACGGTTAAATTTCTCCCATGGTGACTATAAAGATCATGCCGAAACCATTGCCCTGCTGCGACAAGTGGCCAATGAAGCAGCAACGCCCCTGACACTCCTGCAAGATTTGCAAGGCCCGAAGATTCGCGTTGGTCAGCTTCCTGAAGGGAGCATTGAATTAGTGGAAGGGGAGCAAGTCCACCTCGTGCCGCTCACTGAGGAAGAGACACAAGGCATTGGCATTGATTATCCCTATCTTGCCGAAGAGGCGCAGCCGGGGATGCAGGTGCTCTTGGATGATGGCCTCTTGGAATTGGTGGTCGAGGCCATTGCGGGAGATCGGGTCACCTGCCGGGTGGTGCAGGGGGGCACGCTCAAAAGTCGTAAGGGGGTAAACTTGCCGGATCTCAATCTGCGGCTGCCTTCCCTCACAGACAAAGACAAGCAGGATATTCAATTTGGCATTGAGCAGGGGGTCGATATTATCTCCCTGAGTTTTGTGCGCCGAGCTGAGGATCTCTGGGAGTTGCGGGAGTACTTGGCGACCCACGGTGCCAGTGATATGCCTGTGCTGGCAAAAATTGAGAAACCCCAAGCAGTGGAAAATCTCTCAGCGATTTTAGGGGTGGCCGATGCAATCATGGTTGCGCGGGGCGATCTCGGTGTGGAGATGCGGGTAGAGAAGGTGCCGCTGCTGCAAAAGCAAATTATTCGCGAGTGCAACTACCGCAGTATTCCTGTGATTACGGCAACCCAAATGCTAGAGAGTATGATCCACAATCCCCGACCGACGCGGGCAGAGGCCAGTGATGTCGCCAACGCCATTCTTGATGGTACAGATGCGGTGATGTTGTCGGGCGAATCTGCTGTGGGGGCTTTTCCTGTGCAGGCGGTGAAGATGTTGGCGCGGATTGCAGCGGATGTGGAGCCGCACCTTGAGTTTGACAATATGCCCGCCTACCGCAATGATGAGACCCATGCCCTAGGTGAAGCCTTAACCACCATTACTCAAATCCTCGATCTGCGGGCGATCGCCTGCTTTACGGAAACCGGCTATACCGCAACCATTGCCTCTGGGGAACGGGTGAAACCCATGATTGTCGCCTTTACCGATCGCCCCCGCGTTTATCACTGGATGAATTTGCTCTGGGGTGTGAAGCCGATTCTTTTAGAAACGCTGCCTATGACGTTTGAAGGAATGATTGCCGTGGCCGAAAACCAACTCAAGGAGCGCCAAATGGTTACTGAGGGCGATAAAATTTTGATTCTGGGCGGCATTCCTGCCCAAACTCCCCAAGGAACGAATTTTATTAAAATTCATACGATTAGCGCCTAAAGGGGAACAGAATCCCAGTGAGAGGCGGTCTGGAGAGAAACAAGGTTCATGAGTTTTTTGCTGAGCTGTGGTGAATACCGCTGTGAAACATCCGTTAACGCCTTTTTATACCCTCAGTCTTGCCGCGCTTCTTGTTGGCGGATCTGTGGTGGTTGCTGAGCGACCCGCCGTGAGCCAAGAAGCCCAACGTACCCTGACGGTTACAGGTCGAGGCACAGAAGCCATTTCAGCAACCCTTGCCCAAGTCAGCCTAGGGGTCGAGGTGCAAGGTCGCACGGCTCAAGAGGTACAGCAAGAGGTGGCGCGGCGAGCCAATGCCGTTTTGGCGGTTCTGCGGGCACGGGAAGTCAGTCAACTGCAAACCACGGGGCTGAGCCTCAGTCCCAATTATCAATACACCAACAATCAGCGGATACTGGTGGGCTATATCGGGCGCAATACGGTGAGTTTTCGCATTGCTAGCGATCGCGTGGGGCCCCTGCTTGATGCTGCTGTCCAAGCTGGCGCAACGACAATTGACAATATTAGCTTTACGGCACCAGAGGCGACGATTGCCGCTGCCCAACGCACTGCCCTGCAGCGAGCGACCCAAGATGCCCAAAGTCAAGCCCAAGCGGTGCTCAGCGCCCTCAATCTCCAACCGCGCCAAGTGGTGAGCATTCAAATTAATCAGGCGGCACCCCCGCCAAGACCCCTTGCCGTTCGGGCAGCAAACATGGCCGATAGCACGCCTGTGGTGTCCGGGGAATTACAGGTAGAGGCAAGTGTAACGCTGCAAATGAGCTACTAGGTCTCGGTAATGTCTGTTCATTTCCGTTGGTTTTTGGGGAGCGGTGCGGCCTTGGTTGTCATTTCCCCAGTGCTGGCTCAGGCGCCGGCAACAATTGAAAAACCGCAAAAAGTGCTCCCTTTACCGGGGGCTCTTGATCAGGTGCCTGTGTTGAATAGCAATAGCCCAGAGGTGGTGCAGCAATCAGGGATTCTCCTGTCCACATTTCCGCCAGCGGGCAAAGCAACTCCTAGTGCCCACTTGAACTTTGCGTTTCGCGATCGCTTTGATATTTTTGCCCACCATATTGCGAAGCCCCGCGACCCGCAGGATCTCACGACCCTCTACCTAGGGATTCTCGCCTACAACCCCAGTTCTGAACCGGTAACGGTGAATTTGATCCATGCCGCCAGTTACTTGAGTCAGCCGGATGCGCCCTTTCGTCCTCTGCCCAATCAGCAGGCGAATGATCTCGGCCAAGTTTTTGCTGGTCCGGGCGATCGCGTCATGCTGGATATTCTGCGACAACGGCGGCAATCGGGATGGCCCGCACAAGTCGTGATTCCCCCGCGCAGTTATGCCCTGATCGCCAATTTACCGATTCCGGTCAAGGGACTCGACCCCCCCCTCAATGGCCGTTCGCTGCTGATTCGTGCCCGCAGTAGTGGCAACATTTACTTGGCCAGTTTAGCCCGCTTTGGCAATGAACCGCCGACCCTAGAGCAATGGCAGCAGACACTGACGGCAGGGGAATTGGTCACCCCCCGCGATCGCGCCCCCACACCCCCCGATCAAGGGGGCAGCATTATCTATGGCCGAGTGGCGGGTGTCGCCCTTGGCTCCCGCTGGCACAATCCCCAACAACAACCGATTCCGATTCCCGCTGCGGGTACCGCCTTCTCCTATCCCATTAGTTCGTTAGTGGCAGGGCGCTTGGGCACAGGACAAGTGCAAACGGCTCCCCTCGTGGTGCGCTATCCCGATACGGCCTATGCTGCCCATGGCAACTATGGCATTGAATATGATCTGGTGCTACCGCTACAAAACACCAGCGATCGCCCCCAGACCGTGCGCCTTGCCCTCCAAACCCCCATCAAATTCGACGCCCCCGCCAGGGGCTTACGGTTCTTTGCTGAACCACCCAACCGCATCTTTTTCCGAGGCAGTATCCGATTGCGCTTCCGCGATGATCAAGGCACCCCCCAAAGTCGAATCATTCACCTTGTCCAACGTCAGGGCCAGCAGGGGGACGATCTCGTGCGGCTCACGCTACAACCCCAAGAAATCCGCTGGGTACAGTTCACCATGCTCTATCCGCCGGATGCGACCCCCCCCCAAGTGTTGACAATTGAAACCTTGGCAGATCCTCTGTCGCGCCCCTAAGTAAAATAAGAAAATCCCCTCACCCTTGCTGATCGGGTTAGATCAGCCGCATTTTTTATGAAGGGCTACCATGCTAAATCCAGACCTTTCTACGATTGAACTCACGAAAGACGACTATGAACGCTATTCCCGCCATCTGATTTTGCCAGAGGTGGGTGTTGAGGGTCAAAAACGCCTCAAAGCTGCCAGCGTGCTTTGCATTGGCACGGGTGGATTGGGATCACCTCTGCTGCTCTATCTCGCCGCTGCCGGTATTGGCCGCCTTGGCATTGTAGATTTTGATGTGGTGGATAGCTCCAATTTGCAACGGCAGGTGATCCACGGCACCTCTTGGGTGGGCAAGCCGAAAATTCAATCGGCCAAGCACCGCATCCTTGAGATCAATCCCTACTGCCAAGTGGATCTCTACGAAACTCGCTTGAGCGCCGCCAATGCCCTTGAGATTATGGCAGACTACGACATTGTGGTGGATGGCACCGATAACTTCCCCACCCGCTACTTGGTGAACGATGCCTGTGTGCTCCTGAATAAGCCCAATGTCTACGGCTCGATCTTTCGCTTTGAGGGCCAAGCCACGGTCTTTAACTATGAGGGCGGCCCTAACTATCGTGATCTCTATCCGGAACCGCCGCCACCGGGTCTGGTGCCCTCCTGTGCGGAAGGGGGCGTTCTTGGGATTCTACCGGGTATGATTGGCGTCATCCAAGCCACGGAGACGATTAAAATTATTCTTGGCAAAGGCACAACCCTCAGTGGCCGCCTCTTGCTCTTCAACGCCCTAGAGATGAAATTCCGTGAACTCAAGCTGCGCCCCAACCCCGAACGGCCAGTCATTGACAAGCTCATTGACTACGAAGAATTCTGTGGTATTCGCCAAGCCAAAGCACAGGAGGCCGCCCAAATGGCAGAAATTCCCGAAATGACGGTGCAGGAACTCAAAGCCCTCATGGACAGTGGTGCCCAAGATTACGTCCTTGTGGATGTGCGCAACCCCAACGAGTACGAAATTGCCAAAATTCCCGGCGCTGTACTCGTTCCCCTATCGGAAATTGAAAATGGCCCTGGTGTGGAGAAAATCCGCAATCTGGTGAATGGCCATCGCCTCTTGGTGCACTGCAAGATGGGGGGGCGCTCTGCCAAAGCCTTGGGCATCCTCAAGCAAGCGGGCATTGAGGGGATCAATATCAAAGGGGGCATCAACGCCTGGAGTCAGGAAGTCGATCCCAGTGTACCCACCTACTAACCCCAACTCGAGGGCGGGGCTGCGTAAGGGGATGTTGCGATACATGAACTTTCTTGAAGAGATGAACGCCCTCTCTCGCGCGATCGCCCGCCCTTGCCTAGAATAACCACTTAGGTTCGTGCCTGTGCGCGGACATGACGGAATGCTAGGGAAATAAAAATCATGGCAGAAGAACTGGTTAAGCCATACAATGGCGATCCCTTTGTGGGGCACTTGTCAACGCCCATTTCTGACTCTGGCCTAGTGAAGACTTTTATTGGTAACCTCCCCGCCTATCGTCAAGGCCTCTCCCCCATTCTGCGGGGTCTTGAAATTGGCATGGCCCATGGCTACTTCCTCATTGGTCCTTGGGTCAAGCTCGGTCCCCTGCGGGACTCCGATGTGGCCAACTTGGGCGGTTTGATTTCTGGTATCGCCCTGATTTTGATTGCCACGGCCTGCTTAGCGGCCTATGGTCTAGTCAGTTTTCAAAAGGGTGGCAGCAGCAGCGATCCCCTGAAAACCGGTGAGGGTTGGAGTCAGTTTACGGCTGGCTTCTTTGTGGGGGCTATGGGTGGTGCCTTTGTGGCCTTCTTCCTCCTCGAAAACTTTGCTGTTGTCGATGGCATCATGACCGGCCTCTTTAACTAGGGCTTTGGTCACACTTTACTTTTGATCACCCAGAAGGAGAACCGCTGATTATGATGGGATCTTACGCTGCATCCTTTTTGCCTTGGATTTTTATTCCCGTGGTGTGCTGGCTGATGCCCACGGTGGTGATGGGGTTGCTGTTCCTCTATATCGAAGGAGACGCCTAAACCGAGGGGTAGCTTATCCAGCTAAATACACAGAGTGAATTGCGAACTGGTTGGGAAATGTCCTAGCCAGTTTTTTATTGTTAACTAGTTTTTGCTTGACGAGGTATCCTCAAGCCGCCGCGCCACTCAGCCGTTTTTTCAGGGAATTCACCCGCCGTTGGGCGATCGCGTTGTTGGGGTCGTATTTCAAGGTATGTTGATAGGCTTCAAGGGCAGGTTGGGCTAGGTTCTTTTTCTCATAGGCGTGACCGAGGTTGTTGGCAGCCGTGATGTACTCAGGCTGGTTTTTTAGAGCCTCTTTGTACTGGCGAATGGCCAAGTCATACTGCTCCTGCATGAAGTAGGCATAGCCAAGGGCATTGTAGATGGGAGCAAGGTAGGTTTCGCCTTCGTTTTCAGCCGCCTTCAGAGCCTTTTGAAACAGGGGAATGGCTTGACTGGCCAGTTTCTTTGTCAGGTAGATGCTGCCTAGCTCAAAGTATTCCTGAGTCGTGCCCGGTTCCTGCTTGAGTTTTCGTTGGAGGCGTGCCAAAGTAGATTCAATGCGGCGGGTTTTGAGGATTTGTTTGACCACAAACCAAGCTGAGACGCCGAGTAGAATAATCAACACACTTAAATAAACCGCAGGTAAGGCATTCTCCATGGTAAGTCGTATCCCCAGTAACAACCGATCGCTTTGCAACTTAGGTGCTATGCATTTATTCCTTAGGTCTATGATAAACAGAGGCGACCCCTTTAACCCTAGAAATCTCGCAATTTAAGCCACCGACTATGAATCCACCTGTGGTTCCCGGCAATCGTCCCCTCACCCCCCAGCAAAAGGACGGGTTGGCGTGGGTTGGGCGTTGGGGCGGTCGGGATGTGGTGCTGGCGATCGACCTCACGGAAAGTGTCGGCTTCAATGATCCAGGGCGGCTCCACCTACGGCAGATCATTGAAAAAACCTTAACCAAGGGGGACACCGTTCATATTCTGCCCTTTGCCATGACGGTGCGATCGCCCGTGGTCTTTGAATACCAAGGGCCTGTGGATATTCCCAAAATTTTAGAAGCGGTGCCCATGAATGCCGGCACTGAGCAGGGCACCGATATTATGTGTGCCGAACTCTTTGTCTATCGCTATTTGGCGCAACTCAACCAAGACCGCCTCCACAATCAGCAACCGATCAAAAACCAGTCGGTGATTTGGATTACGGATGCTCCCCTCAACCTTCCCCAAGGGCAAGCGGATCAGTGGATAGAAGTCCCCAATAGTGTCTGTGGCCTAGCCGATACCCCAGAAGCCCAAGAGCGCAGCCAATGGTTTGCGGCTCTACCAATGCAGCAGCGCAGTATTCAGCCCGGCAACTTTCAGCTAACCGTTGTCGATGTGCCAGCCACAGTGCAGGAATTTTGTACCCCTAAACCCGGCGGCGGCGACATCTGTCTAGTGGACGCCTATCTTCGGGGACAACTGGGGTGGCAGATTCTGCTGGCGAGTGTCTTGGGGGTGTTGGTTCTTGGGGCTGGCTTGTGGTTCGCTGTGCATTGGCTGCGGCAGCAAATTCCTTGGTCTGTCACTGTTCAGGTGGGGGATCAAGAGTATCGCTTTGCCCTCAAGCATGGCCAAAAAATTGGCGTCGGCGGTAGTGTCGCTGGTACGTTCTTGGTGGTGCCTTTGCCCAGTATGATGGCGATCGCCATCCTTGAACGGCGAGATCAAAACCTGATCATTCATGCCCTAGAATCAGGAGAACTCACCTGTGATGGTCAGCCAATCTTTGGCTCGATCACCATTCCTAAACAGCGTAGCTTTGCTCTCCTTGCATACAAGGATGAAATCATCAGGATAACCCTATAAAGTGATTCCTTAAGGTTGATCTCTTTCGTTTAGCAGCAGACTCATGGGGGGCTGGATGTTTACCACAGATACCGCAGAAAACAATAATTTGACCGTTATGCCCGTTATCTGCGTAGGGCTAGGGGGCACCGGGCGAGATGTTCTGGTACGCATTCGCCAAAATATCATTGAAGAATTTGGTTCCTTGGCCGATCTACCCATCGTCAGTTTTGTGCAAATTGATACCGATCGCGGGGGGCCCATTCCCAGTTACCGAGGCCAAAGCATTGAATTTACCCCGGCTGAGGAAGTCCATATCCGCGTTTCCCTCAACGAAGTCAATGAATTTAAGCAGAACTACGAACGGCGGAAAAAAAATGCCTATGTGCAAAATTCCGACGACCATATCCTTGAATGGTTTCCCGATCAACTGATTCGCAACCTCAGCGCCATTGAGCAGGGAGCAGGTGCCGTGAGGGCAGTGGGTCGTTTTGCCCTCTTCAAAAATTATGATCGGGTGGTGAGAACCTTGAACTTAGCCCATGGCCGTGTGGTTGGTGCTGATGCGGGTGCCCTGATTGCCCGTGGCATCGAAGTCAGGCCAGGGTTACGGGTTTTTGTGGCGGGTTCCCTGTGCGGCGGTACCGGTAGCGGCCTGTTTCTCGATATCGGCTACATTCTGCGGCGGCTCTTTGCCGAAAGTGTGCCCAACTTTGAAACCTACGGCTACTTTGTCGTCAGTCCCGATCTCTACGGTGGCAACGATGTCGTCAAGGCCAACTGCTACGCTGCCCTCAAGGAATTGGACTATTACACCCGCAAGGGCACCATTTTTAATGCCCAATACCCCGGCGAACGCCGTCTAGGGGAGTCTCGCCCGCCCTACGACTACATCTACTTGATGTCCAACGCCACCCCCGGCGGCACATTCATCATTCCCCCAACGGATCCCAACGCCAAGGGCAAAATCGCCAACACCATTGCTCAGAAAATTTGCCTCTTTTTGAGTAGTAGTGCGACGGCTGCCGCTGCAATCTCTGCCCGTGACAATTTGCGTTCCATTGATGCCACCGAAGAATACGATAAACACCCCCGCCCAAATCGCCAGCGCTACATGGCCACTGGACTGGCGAGCATTTACTTCCCCCAAGACAAGATCAATTTGCTGGCCGCCAACCAAATCAAAATTCAAGTGTTAGAGTTCTGGAAAAATGGTCTTGGTCAAGCCCCCACTAACAGCCAAATGCAGCAGTTCTATACAAGTCAATTTGACTGGGGGACGGATGATCTAGGGCAACTGCTGAAACAACGGTTAGAAAAAGTCCCCGTGCAGGGAGGAACGCTAAGTGCCAATTTAGAACGCTGGCGCAACGATCAATATAGTCAAATTAGTGCAGCCCAATCCCGTGGGCAACAAGATCTGTTAAAAACGCAATTTCCCCAGAATGCCATGGCACTGCTGAACTATGTGCGCCCTGCGGAGAACAGCAAAGAACGGGGGGTTTGGCTCACGCCAATTGTTGAGCACACGTCAGACGTGACCAATGACATCAAAGCCAGTATTGAAAAATTTCTAGAGCAAATCCTGCAACCAGATCACCAATTCTTTGGCCTCGACAATGCCATTAACTGGCTACAGGGACTCAAGACTAACTTCGAGCGTGTCCGTGCTCAATACGAGGCGAATCGTCCCCAAAATGCTGATGCGGAACTGCGCAATATCACTACCCAACTGCAAAATGAGGTGCAGGCAATTCAGGGGCAGCTTCTTCCCTTTGGCAAAACGGCAAAAATTCAAACTGCCTTTCGGGTGGCTGTGGATCAAGTGCTGACCCTCGCTCGCCAAAATTACCAATCGCAGGTGAGTCGTCAAGCCCGGGTGGCTACAGAAGACCTGATTGTATTTACGAATCAAAAAATTGCCCAGTTGGTGCAGTTACGCAACTTCATCCAAGAAAATATCCTCGTACTGCAACGGCGGGGTGAAAAGCTCTCGGAAGTCAATGTTCAAGAGCGAATTGGCTTGCCCATTGTCAATCCCCAAGACACCGAAAATGCGATTAATGCGGTGTTGCCCCCCAAGGAAGGGGAGCGGCGCTTGGCTCTGGAACAGCTTTCTACTGAGGTGATTCAAAAAGCAGTGGTTGTCAGCACAGAGGCGCCACCGAGCTTAGAACGCTTCCTCAAACCCCAGTTTACAGCGGAAGTTCCCATTGCCCTTGATCAAGTGGTGGACAGACGGATTTCGACCTTGATGCTGGCACTGCGGGGATCGGCAATTCAGCGTTTTATGGAAATGGGCAGCCGCGAGCAGTTGATTGCGTATTTAACATCGCTGAAGAATCAGTCGGACATTCTGCTGCCTCTGAATCTTAATGACGGCTATTTTAACAACGCCCCCCATAAGCGAACGGTCTTCATTGCCTATCACCAACCCCCCACAGAGGATGCCTATGTGCAGGCCTTTACCCAACTGCTGACGGAAACAGGGATACTGGGGAATGCACAGCGGGTGCAATTGCCGGCGTCAGAACAGCATCAAGTGATTTTCATGACGGAGTATGCCGGCTTTCCCCTGCGGTTGATCAATGATTTGACGGCCAAGAATTTCCAGTATGCCTACGAAAACCGAGGCGACGCGGGCAATTTTGACGCCCTGCATACCAATAAAACGATTACGCTCACGGATATTTTGCCGCCCCCGCCAGAAGTGGTGCGGGAAGTGCAGGAGCTGTTCTTTAAGTGCCTCGGCTTGAGAATGTTTGCCCTAGAGGGCGATAATCTTGTCTTTGATCCTAAAAACAAGGGCAGGAAAATTACCTTTGGGAATGATTGGTCAGTCGTTATTGATCAATTAACTTGGGTGCAGATTCGCAACCAAGATCAACGTACCATGACATTAACAGATGTCCTTCACCAACAACTGAATGGGGTAATTGAGCTTCTAGTGAGTAATCCCCCGCAATGGCAAAAGGACTATCGGCCACATGTGATGACACTCATTGAGGAAATTCGCGCCTATCCACCCGATCACATTAACTTTGCCATGGTGCCAATTGTGGCAGGGACAGAGATTCAAGGCCTCACGGGGATTGCCCAAAAGGGCATTCTTGAGGAGTTGATTGAGGAACTGGACAAACGCATTGAGGATCGCTGGAGCCAAACATTGACCTCGGGTACAACTCGGAGCGATCGCCTACTCAATCAGTCACCACCCCCTGAGCAACAAGATGTTGACGCGGCAGATGAGGATGATCAAGACAAACTAGAGCAATAACGCATTGTTTTCCCTGAGGTAAAAAGAATGGAGCTGTTTAGCCTGTTTCTAGAAGAGGTGCAGGGTTCGCCCATCCTCCAACTCTTTATTGGCACGCCGATCCTCATTGCCTTTATGAGTGCTGTGCTGCGGTGGCGCCTTTTTTTACGGTTAATGGAGTTTATCCGCTGGCAGTGGGCTGTGGCCAGTGAGACGACACAAGCGCCCGTTCTCATTCAGAACCTGCGGCAGCGGATGACGCGCTGCTTAGAAAAGTACGACGAGATCAATACAGTTACCTTAGTGGACTACATGCTTGGCCAAGAACGGCTGTGGGGCATGTCCCTAGAGCAAATTGAGTACCTGACACGGGTAACCCCCAACTTACTGATTGCGATTGGGTTGCTGGGCACGTTTTTGGGAATCACGATCAATGTCTTTAGCATCATCGACAACTTGGGAACACTGGATATTTCTGCCCTTCAAGGGGAAAATCCTGCCCAACAGAATGTTGTGATTCAGGAATTGTTCACTCGGTTCCGTCAGCCGCTGCGGGGAATGGCGCTGGCCTTTGTGTCGAGTTTGGTCAGCCTTTCGCTGGGAATTTTGCTAACCTTTATCAATTCTATTTGGAATACCACTTTGGCACGGCGGCACTTTTTCACAGCCGTAGAACTGTATCTGGATCATGAACTAGCTAGTGAACAACGAAACCCCACTGGACGGTTGATTAAATCCATTGATGACAACTTTTCTATCTTTTTAGAGAACTTCCATGAAACTGTCACTAGCGCAATTAGAGAACCCCTCGAGTGGGAATTGGCCAATCTTAGGCAAATGTACAGCAGGAATATTGAGCTAGCGGAGAGGGTCTTTGCCAGAATCGATAACGCAGCGGGCAATCTTGTGTCTGGGGCAAATATCTTTCAGACCGCAGTGCAGACATTGGAAAATAGCGAGTTTGCGGAGAAATTTAGTACGGCAACACAGCAACTTGCGCAGTTTATTGATCAGTTGACGACAGCGGCGGCGCGATCGCAAGAACTGAATAGTCAAGTGATTGCCCTGACCACCAAGGTTTCAGAAACCCTAGAGCGGGTCAATCGCACCCACGTGAATTTTGAGGAAATTGCCAGCGATCTCAGCACCACCACGACCACCTTTAGACATATTCACGACATGGTTTTGGGCTTGGTCAACCAGATTGAGCAGGTGAATCGGCAAGTGGCGCAGAAGTCCACGGAACTGGCACAAGTCGCAGATCAACTGACGGAACTGCTGGCGATCGCCCAAAGATCACAAAATACCCTGAGCCAAAATCAACAGGAACTCCTAACGATGCTGCGCTCTATGGAGCGACTTAGTAATGATGTTGGCCAACACCTCCTCCAAGGGAATGAGGAACTGCGGCAAGTGCGTTTTGGTGTTAGCAAGTTTTGCACGGAAGTGTCCAATATTATTGAGCAGAACAAAACCAGTCAAGAGCAGTTGCTCACTCTTTTGAGGAAGAATACCTCCCATGTCGAACAACTGAGTACAGCCGCAAACCAAATTTCCCGTGTCACAGAGCAGTTGGATCGGCAATATAAATCCCTCACCGACCAGTTAACAACTCTCAGAAATAGCTTTGAAAACTATCGCAAGCAACGCTCCGCAAGCGATGGCGATCGCCAGAGCCAGATCAAAGCCCTTGAGAAGTGCCTAGAGCAAGTGACGGATCAAATTACCCAAGTGGTCAACGAGCAGTTAAGCCAATTGAAGAAACACAGCCAAGACTCTAGCCAATCAATGACCAAAGCCGTTCAATCCCTTGAGCAAATCAATGGCAACTTGGTGACTCTCTCCCAAAAAATTACACCCGCTCCCACGCAAACTTAGGTAATTGTCTATGCGCCCACTCCGTCGCTCTTGGCAACAGGAATCAGAGGACTTCAACCCTTGGATGTCCTACACGGATCTGATGTCTGGCAGCTTGCTGATTTTGAGCTTAATCACGTTTTTCATGATGATTTTTATGATTGTTAATCAAAAACAAGTGAATGAACTGAGAAAACAGCTTCAAACCCAACAGACTGTCCAAGGACCGCCGCCGATTCTCTTTATTCCAGATAATGAAAAATTTCGTTTCCCTGCGGGCAGTGCGCAACTCTCGGAACCGTTTCGCCAATACATTTGGGTCAATTTAGCCTCAATGGTTATGGATACCCGCAAAAAGTATGGCATTGACACCGTGGAAATCATTGGCCATACCGACGGCCAACCCAATCAAGGCGGGGTCAGTAATCTCGATACCTTGCTAGAGCAGGCGGTAGCTACCAATACATTGAACCGCTTGACCCCCGGATCGAATGCTGATCTCGGCCTGATGCGGGCACTGGCGATCGCCAACGAACTGCGCAAGGTGCAAGCAAAACAACCCCAACTGGCTGGCCTGAAATTTCGCGCTTACTCTGCGGGGCAGCTCTACTTGCTCAATGGTCAGCTCGCACCAGCAAACCGCAATCCAGATGTTTCCCGGCGTCGTATCGAAGTGCGCTTTACCCGTACGGGTAGAACAGAAACCGCCCGCTAAACCAATTGCCAACCTAAGGATCATTGGTCACGGCAGCTTCTTCCTCTTTGGGGGGCGTTGCCGCCCCACTTGGACTGGGGGCGGGGCTAGGGGCAGGTGGCTGAGTTTCTCCTAGGGAAGTGGCATGGAGTGCCAAGAATTGCTGCTCAAGCTCTTCACTGGAAGCCAGTAGGCGACTGAGGATTTTAATAAGGCGTCGCAAATCAGACTGGAAGGATTCATCGCCCGTGAGTTTGAGCAAGTCATTCGTGAGTTTTTGGGCATTGATAAATGTTGCGCGTGCCGCATCTAGGGTTTGGGCGATCGACAGCATAATGATGGGACTGCTCAGTGTCCCAGAGACTTTATTGAGATTGGCTGCTGCTTCGGCACCATTTTTAATGAGAGCATCCAAATTGGCCAGCAATTCCCCCTGCTCCAGTTGATTTGTCAGGGGCCGCAGTGCTTTGAGCGTGGTTCTCAGATCGCGGGCAGCACCATCAATGTTGCGCAAGGCGGAGTTAATCGTGTTGCGGTTGACCTCAACCAGTTCGCTGATCTGGTTGGCCGCACGGGTCACTGCTTGCGAGGCGGTGCCAAAATTCCGTAGTTCAGCACGGGCTTCATTACTGAGGGCGTTGAAACTATCGAGAGCAGTGGTCACCCTCGTCAGGGATTGATCGGCACGGTTGACGGTGCGGGTTGCGCCCAAAATAAGGGTATTGGCATTGTTGATAATCCCCGATTCCTCAAGGGCAGTGGTAAAACGAGTGGCCGCTCGCACCAAATCCTCTAAGCTGGCAGTGCGTACCCCAGTCACGCGATCGCCATTGCAGTAAATCAAGTCTGGTTGGCACTTGGGGGCAAAGGCAGTGACGCCCTCGGGAATCTCCGGTACCCGCTCCTTGGGGGTAAAGTCCAAGAAGGCCTGACCAATAAAACCCGACTGGCGAATCTCCGGTACAGCACTACGGGGAATTAACACATTATTGACGCGCACACTCACTTGGACACCATTGGCGTCAAACCCAATGGCCGTGACGCGACCCACTTGGACACCGCGATAGCGCACCTGTGTCCCCACCGCTAAGCCGGGTGCTGTATCCAATTCCACCTCAAGGGTGTAGCTATTGGTACCGGCAAGGTTGCCCCGCAACCAGAGTAGGCCGACCCCTAATGTGGCTAAGCCCGCAAGGATCACCAGACCCACCAAACTTTCCTGCACACGTCGTGACTGCATCATAGGGATAGATCACCGCAAAAAATTTTTGGAATCTATAGCAACTATAGTTTACTCTGGACGCCTTGAATTGCCGCTTTTTGCCAGTGCTCTCCCCAAATTAGGGTGTGCATTTGCCAATTGGGATCGGGTTGGGGGTAGTCTTGACGGTAGTGGCCTCCGCGGCTTTCCTCGCGAAAGAGGGCACTTTTGAGAATTAAGTAGGCAATGTCCAAGAGATTGCGTAGCTCGCCCCATTCCCAAAGAGTTGTCTGGGCGGCTGTATTGCTGAGGGTATAGCAGTGATTGGGGTTGAGTTCACGAAGGGCGATCGCAATCGGATGAGCCAGCAATTCTTGGCGCCATTCCTTCACTTGGGAAAGAGCGGCCATCAGCGTGGGAGCATCGCGACAAATGCCAGCACTTTGCCACAGGAGTTCCCGCAGATCTTGGCGCCACTGCCGAAAACTCACTGGCTCAATTTCAAGGGCTTGCTGGCTAACAGGGGACACCGCCAAGGGAAGGGGCTGAGGGTGCAGATGTGCCAGTTGAGCTGAAAAGACAAAGCATTCCAAAAGGGAGTTACTAGCAAGGCGATTGGCACCGTGGACACCAGTACTGGCAACTTCACCAACGGCATAGAGGCCGGGAAGGCTGGTCTTAGCCTGCAAATCGGTGACGACTCCCCCCATCCAGTAATGGGCTGCTGGGGACACGGGAATGGGTTGCTGTTCAACGTCAATGCCCCACTGCCGACAGACAGCAATGATTTTCGGAAAACGGTAGTGCAGGCGATCGCGAGAAATCGGTCGTAAGTCCAGCCAGACATGGGGGGCATGGCTCTGCTGAAGGTGACGGTAAATGGCACGACTGACAATGTCTCGTGGTGCCAGCTCGCCAGCAGGATGGTAGTCCGCCACAAAGCGATGCCCTGTGTGGTCTATGAGATGTGCCCCTTCACCGCGCACCGCTTCACTGATCAGAAATCGCGGTGCTCCCTCAACGGCAAGAGCGGTGGGATGAAATTGGAAAAACTCGACATCCCGAATGTGTGCTCCTGCCCGCCATGCCATTGCCACACCATCGCCAGTGCTTAAGGGGGGATTCGTGGTTTGGGCAAAAACTTGACCGCCGCCCCCCGTGGCGAGAACAACTGCACCCGAGCGCAGCCACTGAAGTTGTCCCTGACACAACAGACACACCCCACAGCATCGCCCCGACTCTAGCCACAGATCAAAGACAAAGCTATTGGGCAGAAGCGTGATATGGGGTGCAGCAGTGACCTGTTCGAGCAGTGTTGTAATCAGGGCTTGACCTGTGGTGTCAGCGGCATGAAGTACCCGAGGACGAGAATGAGCCGCTTCGAGGGTCAGAGCCGGGCGATCGCCCACGCGATCAAAAGCTACCCCCATCGCCAAGAGCCGCTCCACCTGTACCGGTGCCTGCTCAACCAAAAACTGGACACTCACTGGATCACAGAGGCCAGCCCCCGCAGCAAGGGTATCTTGGGCATGGAGTAGGGGAGAATCCGTCGGGTCAATGGCCGCAGCCATACCGCCTTGTGCCCAGCCACTGGCAGATTGTCGAAGGTCAGTTTTGGTAATCAGGCCAATGCGATAGCTAGGGGGAAGGGCAAGGGCAGCACTGAGACCCGCAGCACCACTGCCAATGATTAAGACATCAAATCCAGAAGTTGCGGGAGTCAACGCTAACCCAAAATTGATCTAATGAGGGTAGTTATTTGTATAGCCCATTATTATAGCGATCGCCACCCTCAACGAGAGCCGTTTCCACCTCGGTCACCGTAAAGTGATCCAAGTTTTCCCGCAGAATTTCCTTTTGCCGCTCCGTCAAACCGGGAATGTTCAGGACATCTTCAACGGATTGGTAGGGGGCATTTTTAACGATTAATTTAGCTAGGGTTGGGTACAGACCGCGGTATTGAATAAAGGCGGCAATGTTGGTATTGTTAAGGTCAATTTTTTCACCATAGGCAGTGCCGAGTTTTTCATCTATCACATTGACCAGTTCTTCTTCAGTGGATGTAGTTGCCGCCAAGGTTGGGGCACTCCAGTTGATCCAGCCCAACAGGCTAACGCCCACGAAGTAAGCCAGTGCTAGCCAGCGGCCCAAACGTTGCATAATTCCTTTACCTCCCAAATCTCACAGATCATTACAAAAAACAGCGGTTCATTAAGAGTCAAAGCAAAGAACTGACCACATCGCACAGCGAGCGCAGGCGGCGGTAGCCGATCGCCAGCAGGGTGACAGAGGAAACTGAGGCATTACGCCCACAATAGACTGATGTCTAGACTGCCCCCTACAGGTGATTCAATAATATCAGAGGGAGGCCGTCCCTTAATCCCTTTTTTCAGGTGTTTAGTGCAGGGTGTCCCTCCCTTTGATGGCTTGGGCAAGGAACCGATGGAGGTCATCAAAGCTGCCCACGTAGGCGGGTACAGGGGCATCATAGCCCTTGAGGTTCAGCACTTGGGGTCGAAAGGGGACAACGGTTGGACAAGACTGTACAAGGTAGTGGTAGGTGGTTGCCCCCATAGCCAGATCAGCGGCAATGGTTTTGGTGGCACTCTCAAGGCGAAAGGCAGCGTTAACGGTATCTCCCAGAGCAGTATAGTCGGGGCGATCGCCACTCCCCGTATTCCCCACCATTGCATAGCCTGTATTCAAACCAGAACCAATGCGCAGTGGCCACGGCAAGGGATAGTGCTGGTGCAGTTCTCCCGTCATCAGCCGTAAATCCTCTAAGGCAGAGAGGGTGTGGCAAATTTCTTGATAGCCAATCTCCTCGCTTTCGTGGATCCAAACCGCCATGACCGCATCGCCAATGTACTTATCGACCCAACTGCCGTATTGACGAATAATCTCACCCGCCCGATGAAACCACGTGCCAATTAGCTCCGACAGTAGCTCCTCTTCGAGTTGCCGCGTCAGCTTGGTAAAGTCACGAATATCCACAACCAAGACCGTCAACAGGCGGCGGACATGGAGCAGTGCTGTGGAGGAGCCTTCGGATTGAGGCAAAGACAGAGTGGCATTTTCGGCAAATAGGGGGGCAAAGGGTTCGTTAAAAAAGTCCAGTTCCGTTTGGCCAAAGGTAATGCGATCGCCATTGTGCAGGGCAACGGGAATACTGACGCGGCGACCATTGACGAACGTGCCATTGCGACTGCCGAGATCAATGAGATAAAACTCCCCCTGTCCCATGCGCTGAATCATGGCATGGTTCCGTGACATCCAGCGATCGCTGAGCACAATGGAATTGTCTTCACTGCGGCCAATGGTCCAGCAGTTCCCCCCTGTCAAGGGAAAATAACAAACCGTGTCCTCACTCACCAGTGCCAGATGGGGTTCTGAGGGGGGTGGGGTCTCAGGGTGAACGACCTCAGGGGCGCCGGGAATCTGCGAGAGGGTATGGCGGAGTTGATTAATAATTTGCTGCTGACGCAAAATAATCGCCACTAACTGTTGGGCAGGTAAGGTCTCGAGGATCTTTTGGTCGGGCAAGTTAAACGTCAGGTCAGCATCCATGGGGGGCAAAATAGGAGAAACACTTTTCATAGTTGCGAAATCACCGTGGGTCAGCTCTCCCCCCAGCGCCACCGATGTGTAGATGTTTCAAAGTCAAATCCAGCAATAGATCCAGTCTAGCAAAGGAGCTTTGTCTGGCTCAATAGATGCAGTCTGTGCGGTAGCACCAATCAACCATAGAGCGATCGCCAGAGGAAGCATTAGTCAGCATTTGCCCTCGTAAAAATTATTAACCTTTCCCCTAGGGTTGGGTTGAAGCCCATCCGCTAAAATGATGGCAGCTTTGGGAGGGATTGCTCTCTCCGTGAATGCACTTTGACCTGTCTGCATTTGAGGACAACACTCCATGCGTCGATTGTTAGCCCTACTCCTTGTCTTGACCCTGTGGCTAGGTTTTACCCCTCTAGCCGCCGCTGATGTGGCAGGACTCGTCCCCTGCAAAGATTCTCCTGCCTTTCAAAAACGCGCTGCCGCTGCTGTGAATACCACCGCTGATCCCGCCTCCGGTCAAAAACGGTTTGAGCGCTATAGTCAAGCCCTGTGCGGCCAAGATGGTTTGCCCCACCTCGTTGTGGATGGTCGCCTCAGCCGTGCCGGTGATTTTCTCATTCCCAGTGTGCTCTTCCTGTACATTGCCGGCTGGATTGGCTGGGTGGGTCGCGCCTACTTGATTGCCGTGCGCGATAGCGGTGAAGCCAATGAAAAAGAAATCATTATTGATGTGCCCCTTGCCATCAAATGCATGCTCACGGGGTTTGCTTGGCCATTGGCTGCCCTCAAGGAGCTGGCAGCGGGTGAACTCACCGCCAAAGACAACGAAATCACCGTTTCCCCTCGCTAGCTTCACTGTTTGTTGACTGTCATAAGGACGACGTACCATGAAACACTTTTTGACCTATCTTTCCACCGCGCCCGTGCTGGCCGCCATTTGGATGACGATTACCGCTGGGATTTTGATTGAGTTTAATCGTTTCTATCCCGACTTGCTCTTCCATCCCCTTTAAGTGAACCCTTAACTTTGGAACAAACTCGGTACAAGGGTGGAACAGCGTTCTGCCCTTTTTTTGTCGCAATTGCTGCCGAGAGGCTATAGAATAGTTATTTGTCCTAAAATAGCAGCCGTAGCCACCAGCGCTGACGCTTGCTGTTAACCCATCCAGTTAATGAAAGAGGATCCCCATGGCAAAGCGGGTGCAAGTTGTCTTGAATGAAACCGTCAATAAACTCGGGCGAATGGGTCAAGTCGTCGAAGTCGCCCCCGGCTATGCCCGTAATTACCTATTTCCAAGAGGGATTGCCGAGCCAGCAACCCCCAGTGCCCTGCGGCGCGTAGAGCGGCTCCAAGAAAAAGAACGGCAGCGGCTTGCCGAACTCAAAGGCGTTGCTGAAAAACAAAAAGCCACCCTCGAAAAACTGGCCACCATTACCATCTCAATGCCCGTGGGCGAAAAAGATATGCTCTTTGGCAGCGTTACACCGCAAGATGTGGCCGATGCCATCCAAGCCATTACCGGCGAAACCATTGATCGCCGTGAAATGATTCTGCCTGAGATTCGCAAATTGGGCACCTACACGGCTGAAATCAAGCTCCACCCCGAAGTGAGTGTCAAACTCAATATCCAAGTCGTTGCCGATTAGGGCTAGCCTCCTTGATGGTTCAGGAGCCAAGTTTTCAGCCCGATAGCCAACTGATTCCCCCCCAGAACCTCGAAGCGGAAGAGTGGATCTTGGGGGGTATTCTCTTAGACCCGGAAGCCATCAACCGGGTGGTGGATATTTTGCCGGTTGAGGCCTTTTACCTCAGTGCCCACCGCGAGATCTATCGGGCAGCAGTTTCTCTCCACAGTCGCGGCAGCCCCACGGATCTGCTGTGCGTTACCGCTTGGCTACAGGATCAGGGGCTATTGGAGCGAGTTGGGGGGCACACCAAGCTGGCAGAACTGGTGGAGCGCACAGTGAGCGCGATCAATATCGATCGCTACGCCCTCTTGGTCAAGGAAAAATACCTGCGCCGTAAGCTTATTGAAGCCGGTACCCATGTGGTGAAGCTGGGTTACGATAGCAGCCTCTCATTGAATGTGATCTTGGATCAGGCCGAGCAGCAGATCTTTAGTGTGACGCAGGATCGGATTCAGCAGGGATTGACCCGCACCGATGAAATTCTTACCCGCACGTTTACGGAATTGGAGCAGCGGGCGATCGGTAATATTCAGCCGGGTCTATCCTGCAATTTCTATGATCTGGACAACATGACCCAAGGCTTCCAGCGATCGGACTTGATTATCATTGCCGGTCGTCCTTCAATGGGCAAGACGGCGATCGCCCTACAGATTGCCCGTCGCATTGCCGAAATTCACAATCTGGGGGTGGCGATCTACAGCCTTGAGATGTCCAAGGAGCAACTGGTGCAACGTCTCCTTGCCAGCGAAGCCCGCATTGACAGCAACTATTTACGGGCGGGGCGCATTAGCCAACACCAGTGGGAACCCCTAAGTCGGGCGATCGGGATTCTCTCGCAACTGCCCATCTACATTGACGACACTCCCAATCCCACCCTTGGGGAGATTCGCTCCACTGCCCGTCGCCTCCATGCCGAGCATCCCAACGGTCTCGGCCTCATTTTGATTGACTATCTGCAACTGATGGGTGGCGAAGAAACCACAGAAGGTCGGGTGCAGGAACTCTCCAAAATTACCCGCTCCCTCAAGGGACTGGCGCGGGAACTCAATGTCCCTGTCATTGCCCTCTCCCAACTCAGCCGCAGTGTCGAATCACGGCAAAATAAACGCCCCCTGATGTCTGATTTGCGCGAATCCGGCTCCATTGAACAGGATGCCGACTTGGTGATCCTGTTGTACCGCGATGAATATTACAACCCTGATACCCCCGATCGCGGCATTTGTGAACTCCTGATTGCCAAGCACCGCAATGGCCCAGTGGGCACCGTCAAGCTCCTCTTTGACCCCCAATACACTCGCTTTGAAAACCTTGCCCGCGATTAGTCGAGTGGGGAGAGCATTCTGTTTCCTCACCTTGGAGGTTCGGTGTCAACGATAATTGCTCCTATCTATACTGGGGTCATGTCCTGACGAGGAAACCCATCAATGCGTACGACTTTTGCTCAACCAGCAACAAAATGTGTCTCGGCCACCTTCAAGGAAGAGGCCAAAGTCAAAGAGGCGATCGAACGACTCTTGAATCGCGGTGTGCCCAAGGAAAATATCTCAATCATTGGCCGCAATTTTCAGTCTGAAGCCCGCATTAGTGGATTTATTACCAAGAAAGATATTATTTTGGATGGCGTCACCACGGGGGCACTCTATGGCTCGATCTTTGGTTCGCTGCTGAGTCTGCTAACCGGAGTCGGCGTTCTCTTTATTCCTTTTATTGGCGTGGTGGCTGCTGCTGGCCCTTTGGCGGCTGCCCTTTTGGGGGCGACCAGTGGTGCCCTCTATGGTGCGTTGGGCGCCGGCCTAGGATCCGCACTGATTTCCTTGGGGATGCCGCAGGACAAAGCTGCCATTTATCAAACGCGGGTACAGGCAGGTGAATTTTTGCTGGTCGTTGAAGTCCCTGAGGACAAAGCCGGCGAGATTTTTCTCCTGTTACAATCCGCTGGCGGTCAAGAGGCGGCCATTACTGAGATGCAAATTCCGCGTCAACCGGAGGGTCAGTTGTCTGGGCCAGAGGACATTTCCCCAGAAGTGCGTGCCGATCTCTCGGAGACGGCTCAGTCTAAATTTGTCGAAGCCTACAATGAGGCGCTGAAGGAGTCCAACGATGAAAAAAATGCCCTCATTAAGGCGTGGGAGCACATCAAGCGCCTCTTCCAACGGGATGATAAAGGCATCTACGGCAGTTAGGCGTTAGCCCCTTCTCCCCCTTCATTGCGCTTGAGGGGGGACTAACAACTATTGAGTTTGCATGACTTTAATTCTCCTGTGGCCGCGATCCGCCAAATAGCCAATGGAGGTTGACCCCCACCCCCGGCGACCCCTGACCGACAAGACCTGCATTGGGAATACTGCTGCCGACTGCCGTTGATCCATAGAGATCAATGCCTAGTCCCCACTGGGGCACGACGTAACGCAAGCCGGCACTATAGACCCCCGTTTGACCAAAGACCGGAGTGGCTTCCGCAATAAATTGGAGGTTGCGGACTACCTCAACATTGAGGCCGACCCCGATACCACCCACTACTTTTTGATTAGGAGTAAAAATCCCTAACTTGGGATTCAGCAGTAGTGCCACATTCTTGGTTGGCTCATACATAAAGGCCAGTTCCAAGCCGCCTAGGGAACGGCTACCCCCTCCCCCCTGCTTAATGCCACGATTAAATGAGCCTTGAAAGGCCAAAGAAAAGGGATCCCCTTGCGTTTGATCCAGAAAGCGCAACTTCGCTGCTAGCCCCAACTGCAAGTTACCACTGTAGTTGAGGTTTTCGATGAGGGTTTCGCCGCGCTCCCACTGTTCAATGGCAATGGCAAATTGGGCATCGTAGGCAAGACCAAAGCCCACCTGAAAACCGGTTCCTGTGGTGCCGCTATTGCCCCGCAGGTGCAGCATCCCCGGATCAAGGGTGCTGGGGGAGGTAAGGGTGAGGCCATTGAGTAAAAGCTGGCGATCGCGATCCGTGAGGGGTTGCCGAGGCCCACTGCGAAAACTGGGCAAAAAGGGTGGCGCAAAATCAGGCCCCATATTGGGGGTATAGCTTAATCCCGCCATGACACCCACTTGATCGGCACCGGGCAAAAAAGCCAAGGTACGACTTGCAGGTGTAATGCCAAAGGCGTTGGTGGCTGCCAAATCAATACTCACTGCAGGGTTCACTAGAAAGCGCACACCGGCACTCCACACGGGCAGGTTGACGATCGCGCCATCGCTACTGCGCACGGCATTGCCCCCCGGACCGACGGGCATATTGACATCGGCAAAAAGATTAAAGCGAGGATGGGGCTGCCAACTGATGCCTGTGCCAAAGTTGAAGTTCGTGCCGTAAAATTCCCCTCCCTTGTTCACTGTGTCGGGAAAATAGGTGAGGTTGGGCGTAAAGTGCCACTGCAACTGGGGATTAAAGGAATAGGTCATTGGCGCTTGCAATGAGGCGGCAACCGTCCACGTTCCGGCTCGTGCGGCACCCGGCACAAAGAGGAAATTGTCCGATCGCACCCGTACTGCCTCTAGGGAGCCCGCCACAGCCACCGATAGATTCTCGCCGCGATGCACTTGATATTTGAGACCAGCAGCGATCGCTCCAAACTGCAGGTCGGGCTGTAGCCCCTTCACCAAGCGTCCCAAGGGATCGTCGTAGTAATTGCCACTAAAGCTCACTTGCAAGCGATGATTGATCGCATAGTCAATGGAGCCATAGAAAATTTGCAGACCGCCGCCGCCCCCAGCCACTTGGGGATCATAGTTGCGAATTCCCCCCCGTAGTTCAAGGGTTTGCTCCGGCAGGATATTGGCGGTCTCCAAGTTAAAGAGACGGGTGGGCGGACGCATTAAGGGGGGAATGCGATACTGGGGTTCTTCGGCAATGACGGGTGTCGGTGCCTGCTCAGCTACAGGGGGCAAAATGGGTTGCGCCAGTTCTTCTGGCGTCGCTGGTTGCCACAGGCGATCGCCCCTAGGTTCGGGAACGGCTTGCCATTGGGGCAGTGCTTCCACCGTTGGTGCCACTTCAAAGGTGGGGTGAGTTATTGGCCGAGCCTCAATTTGCCATTGGGGCGGGCTAGATTGCGCCGTTGCCGCGAGGGGCAGCCATACACCTGCACTAAAGCCAAGGGCCAGCGTCCATTTGCTGTTCATGCCACATCACTCACACCACCATCTCTCCCAGTTAAACCGATCGCTCCCCTTTCTGGCAAATTTATTCCCACTCAATGGTTCCCGGTGGCTTGGAGGTAATGTCATAGACCACCCGATTCACCCCCGGCACCTCGTTGACAATGCGGTTGGAAATGCGCTCGAGGAGATCGTAGGGCACCCGTGCCCAATCAGCGGTCATTCCATCTTCACTGGTGACAAACCGCAGCACCACTGGATAGGCATAGGTTCGCTGATCGCCCATTACCCCCACAGTGCGAATCGGCAGCAGCACCGCAAAGGCTTGCCAAAAGTCGTGGTACATCTCGGCGCGGTTAATTTCCTGCCGCACAATCAGATCCGCATCCCGCAGAATCTCTAGGCGTTCCGGGGTCACTTCCCCCAGAATCCGAATCGCTAAACCGGGACCGGGAAAAGGATGCCGCCGCACAATTTCTTCGGGCAGACCCAGCGATCGCCCCACTTGGCGCACTTCATCCTTAAAGAGCTTGCGCAGGGGTTCCACCAGCTTAAAGCGCAGGTTCTCCGGCAGACCGCCCACATTGTGGTGGCTCTTGATTTTCACCGCTACGCGCTCGCCAGTTTGCGGGTCAATGTTGGTATTCGCCGATTCAATGACATCGGGATACAGCGTGCCCTGAGCAAGGTAGTCAAAAGGCCCTAGCCGCTGCGACTCTTCCTCAAAAACGCGGATAAATTCATGGCCAATGCGTTTGCGCTTTTCTTCGGGGTCTGTGACGCCCACCAGTTGGGCAAGGAAGCGATCGCGGGCATTGACGTACTCCACCTTGATGTGAAACTGCTCCTGAAAGAGCTTGAGGAGTCGCTCCGGTTCGCCTTTGCGCATGAACCCTTGGTCAATGAACATACAGGTGAGTTGATCGCCAATGGCGCGGTGGAGCAAAAAGGCCAGGGTCGAGGAATCCACCCCCCCCGATAGGGCAAGGAGTACCCGTTTGTCCCCCACTTTGGCGCGCACTTCCCGGATCGCTTCTTCGACAAAGGCAGCCGTTGTCCAAGTGGGTTCACAATCGCAAATGTGATAGACAAAGTTGCGGATCAGGGCAATACCGCCCACGGAGTGCACCACCTCTGGGTGGAACTGAACGCCATAGAGTTTCCGCTCTGGATGGGCGATCGCTGCCATTGGCGTATTGTGGGTATGCGCCAAGACGCGAAAACCGGAGGGCAACTCGGTGACGCTATCACCATGACTCATCCACATAATTGTTTCTTGCTCAACATTCGTGAGCAGATCCGTGGGGTCGTCAATAAAGAGCGCTGCCTTGCCATACTCGCCAGCGGTGGCTCGCTCCACAGTTCCCCCCAACTGTTGCACCATCAGTTGCATGCCATAGCACACGCCAAGGATGGGAATGCCGAGGTTCCAAATTTCTGGATCACATTGGGGAGCATTCTCGTCATAGACGGAGTTGGGGCCACCGGAGAGAATGATGCCCTTGGGGGCTAATTGGGCAAGTTGCTCAGCAGTGGTGCGGTAGGAAATGACCTCGGAATAGACTTGGGTCTCACGAATGCGGCGGGCAATGAGTTCGGAGTATTGCGACCCAAAATCAAGAATGACAATAAGTTGGCGTTGCAGGCCTTGACCGGCGGCTGTGGCGGGTTGGTGGAGGGTGGAGTGAGTCAACGTTGCAATCCTTCTGATCCCAAATGGCTAATACTTTCCAGAATACCGCCCTTTTCTGAAATATGGTGTAGGCAAATGGGGGTGTAATCCCGTCTGAGAGCGGTCTTGGCTTGCATCCTTTGCTGTATCGCTGCTGTGGCTGGCGGGGGAATCTGCCTAACAGTGGTACGATCGCTATCTAAGTAGCGAATGTAACGAATCACCTGCATGAGTGCCCCCCTTACTGTTGAGTCTGTGTTGGCCGTTCTGCGTCCTGTGGAAGATCCCGAGTTACGGCGATCGCTAGTGGAACTCAACATGATCCGCGATGTTGCCATTGAGGATGGCACGGTTCGCTTTACACTGGTGCTGACAACCCCGGCTTGCCCCCTACGGGAATTTATTGTCGAGGATTGCAAGAAGGCCGTCTTTACTCTGCCGGGGGTGATGGATGTGCAAGTGGCGGTTACCGCTGAAACGCCGCAGCAAAAGAGCCTGCCCGATCGCACCGATGTAGCAGGAGTCAAGAACATTATTGCCGTCTCCAGTGGTAAAGGGGGGGTCGGCAAAAGTACCGTTGCGGTGAATTTAGCCCTTGCCCTTGCCCAAGCGGGGGCTGCCGTTGGCATTATTGATGCGGATATCTATGGGCCGAATGTTCCCACGATGCTGGGGCTAGAGGATGCCATTGTCGAAGTGCGCAAGGAAGCCAGAGGCGATGTCCTGTTACCTCCGGTAGCTCATGGTTTGAAAGTGGTGTCGATGGCCTTCCTGATTGATCGTGATCAGCCGGTCATTTGGCGCGGTCCCATGCTCAATGGCATTATTCGCCAATTTCTCTACCAAAGTGATTGGGGCGCATTGGACTATCTGATTGTGGATTTGCCCCCCGGCACTGGGGATGCCCAACTCACACTGGCGCAAGCGGTACCAATGGCAGGTGTAGTGATTGTAACAACGCCCCAACCTGTTGCCCTTGGGGATGCGCGGCGGGGATTGCGGATGTTTCAGCAGTTGGGAGTCACGGTCCTTGGGCTGGTGGAAAATATGAGCTACTTTATTCCCCCTGATTTGCCCAATCGTCGCTATGACATTTTTGGCAGTGGGGGCGGTGAAGCCTTGGCGGCGGAAATGGGTGTACCCCTTTTAGGACAGGTGCCCTTGGAATTGCCCGTGCGGGAAGGGGGAGATTTGGGTCAACCGATTCTCATTGCGGATCCGCAGTCTGCTTCGGCGCAAGCGCTGCGAGCGATCGCCCAACAGGTGGCGGCACGGGTCTCAGTGGCTGCCCTTAGTCCTGTGGGATGAGCAGTCAGCGGCTCAAGATCAAGAATCCCCTTTTTTGGTGGGCGGCTGGCCTCGCCTTAATTAGCGATCGCCTGACGAAAGCATGGATTGTGGCCACCTATGCCCTAACAGTGCCGCCGCAAACAACGCCCATTATCCCCGGTGTCTTTCACATTACCTACGTTACAAATACTGGGGCGGCCTTTAGCCTCTTTGCCAATGGCAGTGTCTGGTTGCGCTGGCTGTCTCTCATCGTGAGCTTGGGTCTGATCACTTGGGCGGTGCTCGGTCCGAGATTAGATCGCTGGCAGCAAGTGGGCTATGGCTGTTTACTGGGTGGCGCCTTAGGCAATGGCATTGATCGCTTTCTCACGGGCGAGGTGGTTGACTTCTTGGATTTTCGCTTGGTTCAATTTCCCGTCTTTAATGTGGCGGACATTGCCATCAATATCGGCATTGCCTGTCTTTTGTGGTCGGCGTGGCGCCAGCGCTAGCTGATACTGTAGGAGACATCTCTTAAATCAGTTAAAAATTGAGCCAATTCTCCTTGGCGGGTACCACCGTAGAGCACATTCACTTGATAGACCCATTGATTCGTCCAGTCGAGGGCTGTTAACCAACCACTGCGGCGATGGTAGGCACCGGTTTCAATGTCTATCCAGCCAGCACCCCGCACGATTTGTCCTGCTTCGACATTGGGAAACGTAAAGGTAATCGTGTGACCCACCACAATTGTTTTATCCGCAAAGTAGGGGATGGGGTGGCCTAAAAACTGTTCGCGGATCCAGCAGCATTGTTGACTGCCTTGCTGTTCTAGGGAAAGATAGGGATCAAGACCTGCATGGACAACAAACACATCCCCTAAATCTTCATAGAAGGGAACTGTGTGCAGCCAGTCGAGGTGCTGCCAAAGCAACTCTGTGGAGGTGTAGCTGGCAAGGGTCTCATCCCCACCACTATTCGACCAGACAAAGAGCTGCGCGGCATTGATTTGTTTGCCCTCGAAGGTGAGGAGCATCATGTCTTCGTGGTTGCCCCGCACAGCACTATAGCCACACTGGCGCACGAATTCCACGACAGCGGCACTACTCGGCCCTCGATCCACAAGGTCGCCAAGAAAGTACAGGCGATCGCCCACGCGAGGTGAAACGAGATCTAGTAAACGGCACAGGCCTTCATAGTGACCGTGGACATCCCCAATCAGAACAAGGCGATTGTCCTTTCGACACGCTGCGCGATCGCCCACTGTGGTCACTCCTATGGCACTGTCACTGGTGTAAGGGACAGAGAATTGGCAGCCGCTGGCGCTTGAGTGGTGTTCTCATAGCTAGGGCCAAGTAATGTTGCCACTGTCAGCACTTGGGGTGGGGTGGCATCGGGTGGGTAGACTAGATCCACAATAACATCCCGTTTTTCACCTGGACGCATATTTAATGTCACTAATGGTTCTCCCCGCTGACCCCGCCGCTGTACCAAATGGACATAGCGCTCTTGAGCCTGTCCTAAATCATCTGTAAAGCGAACACGCACCGTTCCCCGGAAAAACACTTGGGGAGCCGGGGGTTCCAAAAATTGGAGGACGACACTGCGGTGATCTTGTTTGAGAGGGGTTTGCAGCGTTAGCACCACCGACTGGAACTGACGGGTATTGTTGACCAAGGGCAAGGTCAAACTATAGTGAACACCATAATTGCCATGGGCGTAGTAGGCGGTGTCTGGATAGCGTACTAACATGGGGGCACTTTGAATTTGACCCGTGCCAAGGGTACCTCGGTGGAGCGTACTAATGCCATAGGAGATGGCTCGCCCCGGTGCCGGAATCGTTAAAGCCTGTCCATGGGTTTGGCCATCGGTGAGGGTAGCTTGCCAGCGAGAGCCCTGACTGACACCGGCCACACGGCCATAAAAGAAGCGACCAAACTGACTACTATTGGGGGGCGTGGGTGGAATGTCGCGGGGGGTAACCAGTTGACCGCGATGGAGCATTGCCCACCATTCCTCTAGGGTGGGTGCCCGTTCGGTGCCCTGCTCGTTCATGCGGGCAAACATTGACATTTGCGCTAAGTAAATCGGGCCACTACTTTCTAAATACATCAGGGTGGAGCGGCCATTGGAGGAGGAGACTTCACCAAAGGGATTTGTATCCGGGATTAGGGGTAACTTGGGGCCGACGCTGCCATCGGCATTGAGCATAAACTCTGCCCGAACCCGATTGAGTACCGCATTGGGAAATTGAGTGGGCAACGGCAGCGGCAAATTCGCCAACATCCGCGCTTCGCGAGGGGGAATGGTTATCTGTGAGGGAAAGAACGTCTGCCGTACCCCCCGCAGCACTTGGTTGGTGACGCGACTCCCAGGCCCTGAAAAAACAAAGCCCGTGGGGTTATCGAGCATGGCGGGCAAATTGCGGAAGGGAGCATCTGGCGTACTTAAAAAACTAGCGGCTTGATGAAATCTCACCGTGACATAGCGATCCGTTGGGTTATAGGCCAACAGCCCCAAATAGAGGGTTGGCGTACTCACCGCCCGATTGGATTGGGTAATGTGGTGGGCAAAGACATCAAAGCGCCCCTCTAAGGGATAGTTGAGGTGAGCCGCCGGTTGCCATTTCCCGTGGGGTGGAAAGGTGGAGAGGAGAATTCCCTCAGAGCGCACCATCTCTGGACTGTTGCTGTTAAAGACGGGCACATCGTCTAATTGGCCGGGAAGTGGACGAATGTCTTGGGGAAAATAGGCAAAATTGGTGGGTGTGACGTAGGCCGTTGCAGCGGGTGGGGAAGGGACTTCAGGGGGTGGAACGTTGACGGGTACCGCATTGGCCTGAACAACAACATTCGAGCGAGGCGAATATTCCTGTACAACGGTGGATGAATGTTGGGGTGGAGTTGCTAGAGCGGCTTGTGCCACAAGAATGGGAGCAAGCATATTCGATCCAAACCACAGCATTACATGAGTGAGCAGTTCGCAAAAGTGAGGACAGGATCATCGTTTCTGCCCAAAAGTTGCATTCCCAAAGTATAGCCTAGGTTTGTAGAAAATCCGCTGAAGACCGCATAAAGCTCGCGGCATGAACGTAATTCTGGTTTAGCTTGCTGCGCGTAATACCAGCCTAGAACTGGGTTTCAGACTGCGCCAAGTGCTGATTAGAAAGTGGTCTAGGCCAATTCTCGATCGTTCAGTGTCCTATAGATTGAACACGCTCAACACTGGACAAGTTGATGCAGGATAGCCTCTGATCTGCTGGTGGTATTCCTTATTTTAGAGTAAGCTCTGTATCCCTAGATTGGTGTCAAATATTCAGAAAATCTAAAGAAACTCAACAAACTCTTAAGGTTTTTGCAGCGATGTTTATAATTCTCTCAGAAGCGGTAGCTGGCCGCCTGTGAGGATTGAGTGCTGTTCATTTTATGAAGCCCCGCATCTTAATCATTGATGATGATCCTGCGATCGCCGACGTCTTGGCAATAAACCTGCAAATGGCGGGCTACGAGGTCACTAAGTCCTTAGATGGGATGCAAGGGCAAGCCCTCGCCGTGCAACTTTCGCCCGATCTAATTCTCCTTGACCTGATGTTGCCCCAAGTGGATGGCTTCACCATTTGCCAACGCCTGCGGCGTGATCCGCGTACCCAAGATGTTCCGATTTTGATGCTGACGGCTCTGAGCCAAACCCATAACAAAGTGGAGGGGCTTAACGCGGGTGCCGATGACTACCTCACCAAGCCCTTTGAATTGGAGGAAATGCTGGCCCGGGTACGTGCTCTTTTGCGACGAGCCGATCGCATTCCGGCAACCGCAGGCCATCGTGAAATCCTCAGCTATGGGCCATTGACACTAGTGCCTGAACGGTTTGAGGTCTCTTGGTTTGGCAAAATTATTAAGCTGACGCGCCTTGAATTTGAACTGCTGCACTGCCTGCTGCAACGCCACGGCCAAACCGTTTCCCCCAGTGAAATTCTCAAGGAAGTCTGGGGCTACGATCCCGACGATGACATTGAAACCATCCGTGTCCATATCCGCCACCTGCGGACAAAACTAGAACCGGATCCGCGGAATCCGCGCTATATCAAAACCGTCTATGGGGCTGGCTACTGTCTAGAACTGCCCAGTCAGATTGAGCCACCATCTGCATCCTAGGTTGGGTTGTTCGCAGTCGGTAGTTGTAGAGGCTTGAGGGGAACCGCTTGGGCAAAGACCTGCTCATTGATGGTTTCACCAATCTTGCTGAGGCGTTCTGCCACGGCTTGGCGAAAGCGAGTTTGTAGCTCGATCGCCAAACTAGAAAAGTCCGTGATGGCAGGGTTGAGGGTGAGGGTGTTCCCTGTTCGTGTTAGAATACCCGCTTTGACATAGTTGGCGATCGCCCGCTTAATCCCCTGCTGACCAATGCGCTGCTGCTGCCGACGAGCTTGCTCAAGAATAATATTTATCATTCTCTCAAAAGGGGCATTGCGGGGACGATGGGCAATTAACCACTGTCCCACCTGAGTCAGTAAAAAATCTGCCGCCACTTCATCGGCAAAGATACCACGGTAGATCGAGACGGTGTGAATGGTTTGGGGACTGGAGGTGCGCAGGGTGTAGCGCTCAGGTAGGTTATTGCGCCAGCAGAGAATCGTTCTACCCAATTGACCATTCACCGCAACGCCAATTTGTAACTGATGGTGTGTGGTTAAGTAGGCCACTAATTCAGAGGGCTTGCAAAAGCCAAATCGCAGCGGATCCAATTGGGGGGCAACGGATCTCATTTCTAAAAATACGGTATTAAAGACCATACCCCTAGCCAATTCTCGCCGTCTTGTTGCATCAGTGGTGTAGTAGGAGAATAGCTCCAAAAGTTTTTCAGTTTCCCGTTGTTGAATCGCCAATGGCGGAATTTGTTCATAGTTCAACGGCTCAATGGGAAGACGCCGAGGTGAGGATGGCGCGGTGCGATTTTCTGGATTGGGTTGACGCGGGGGAGGCGTGCCGTTTCTGCCATTGGTGGCGGGGGCAGAATGAATGAAGGGATTCTCAAGGAAAATAAATTGGTGGCACACCCGCTGAAAGCTATCACTGGCGGCGTTACGGTAGGCACAGCCAATCACGGTTTTACCGTAATCCCGCAGGCGCAGGGCAATGGAGCCAAAGCCACCATCCCCGGAGATGAGTACAAAAGTATTGATGTCGGGATGTTGGTAGGCTAGATCAATGGCATCAAGGGCAAGTTGAATGTCCGCTGCATTCCGCTGATTGTGATTGCGACCATAGACGCCAACCCGCTCGATTTGCGATCGCTCCAGTTGAGCATTGAGGGCTTGGAGAATTTGATTTTGCCAGTTTCCATAGGCACGCTGGATGGCAATTTCCCCCAGATCAATAGTGCTTTTAATTGCCTCCAGAACGTTGTCTAGGGAAACAAGCTCATTCACTTTGGCGGGGTCTAGTCGCTGCCCTTGGTTAAAGACTAAGTTCTCAATGTCGTAGAGGACAGCGGTTTTTAGGGCAGTTGCTGGGGGTTGGGGTCTTTGCAGAAGGGTTTGAATGGTTTGCAGAGCGGCACTCTGGGCGTGAATGGCTTCAATGAGTGGCTCAAGTTGCTGCGCCGTCGCCGTGTTAACAGCAGCGTCCCTTTGATTGTCCTTGAGGGTTTCCAGCCTCTGCATGATCTCGTTGTGAATCGGGTTCAGGGCTTCAGGAAGTGCTTGGTGCAGTTGCTGTTCAAGGTCAGTGAGTTGTCGGCGTTGTTGTTCGAGTTCTCGCAGCAGAAGTGCTTTGAGTGCGGTGGTCTCTGGGGAGGAGCAGAGGAAGGTGTGAATGTCTCGAAGCAGGCGATCGCTACGGCGTTGGTTCTTTTCAATGAGGGGCGCACCCGCAAGGGCACCGATGCCACTCCCTAAAAGGGTTGCTAAGGGTTGTTGGGGTTGAATCAGTGTGGCAATACCACCGAGGGCGATCGCGCTAACAGGAGCAATGAACCAAAGCTCTGGCTTCATTCAAAATGTGATAGGAATTACACGAATTAGAAGATCATGATAGCAAAAAATGTTTAGGCACTGAGTTGGGCTTGGCGCAGTTGACCACAGGCGGCTTGCCGATCCAGACCCCGCGATCGCCGAATACTGGCAGTAACCCCTAGGGCTTGCAGTTGGCTGAGAAATTGCCGCAAACGCTGCTCGGTGGGACGTTGATAGGCTGCCTCAGTAATGGGATTGTAGGGAATCAGATTGACATGGCTCTGAAAGCCCCGCAATAGCTGTGCTAGCTCCTCGGCGTGCTGGGGGCGATCGTTGACCCCCGCCAGAACCGTATATTCAAAGGTGATGCGGCGCCCCGTTTGCTGCACATAGGCACGACAATCGGCAATCAGTTGGCTGAGGGGATAGTGCTTGGCGCTGGGAATGAGCTGCTCCCGTAGGCCTTGGTTGGGGGCATGGAGGCTGACGGCAAGGGTGATTTGCAATTGATATTGTGCCAGTCGCTGAATTTGTTGGGGAATACCAACCGTTGAGAGGGTAATGTGCCGCTGACCAATACCAATGTCGCGGTTGAGACAGGTGACGGCCTGCAGGACAGCCTTTAGGTTCAGCAGGGGTTCCCCCATACCCATAAACACCACATGGCTGACGCGGCGCTCCATTTCACTTTGGATGGTGAGTACCTGATCGATGATTTCATGGCTCGCCAGATTGCGGCGATAGCCCCCTTTGCCCGTGGCACAAAAATCACAGGCCATTGGACAACCCACTTGGGAAGATACACACACCGTCAGGCGATCGCCACTGGGAATGCCCACCGTTTCAATGGTTTCGCCATCGGCTAAGGTCAACAGAAGCTTGACAGTGCCATCTTGGGCATCATGGCGATAGCGAACTTGAGAGCGGCCAATTTCTACCTCAGCGAGAGCGTCACGCCACTGCTTGGGAAAAACCGTAATCTCTTGGAGCGATCGCGCCCCCTTTTGATAGAGCCACTGATGGAGTTGTTGCGCCCGATAGCCGGGCTGCCCTTGGGCTTCGACCCATGCTTTCAACTCTACTGCGGACTGTCCCAGCAGCGCCATAGTGTTCAACCGCTTCACTTCCCCTTGATCCTAACAAACTGCCAACCTGCTCTTTTCTGGAATAGGGGCACAAGAAAGAACGCTGAGGCGCTGGGACAATTGCTTTGCAGTTTTGCTAAGAGCAGTTAATCTTTCTCTTGCTGACGGGTCAGCAGCACTAAAATTTGCGAGACCCCAGAGAATGCCAGCTGAGTTTTGTCCAAGATTGTGGCGCATGCAAGCACCTCTGGACTCAAATATTCTCCGAACGCACCGATATTCAAATACAGCCCCTTGACTAGGTTTGAGAGTTTTTGTTAGATTTAGAGGTGCTTGAAAATCTCTGAACCTATTCCCCAGAGCGGGATTGACAACTGAATACTGGCCGAGGCTAAAAATTTTACAGTCACAAAAAAACCAAGTGCCAGAGGTGCTTGAAAAGTGACTGTGCTAAGCTAGTCCTAGAGGCATTTCTAGGGCGCCGCTGTGCCTCTACCTTTGATGCCGTAAGGCGTTGAGCACGACTGGTGGAGCAGGGATGGACTGGTGGAGCAGGGATGTGCCTCTACCTTTGATGCCGTAAGGCGTTGAGCACACGACCGGTACATAAATTTAACAAAACTGACCGAGTGCCTCTACCTTTGATGCCGTAAGGCGTTGAGCACAATATAGTTGTTTAATAGTTCAGCAGTTACTGGTTGTGCCTCTACCTTTGATGCCGTAAGGCGTTGAGCACCTTCTGGCAAAGATTTAATGTTTAATAATTCACGTGCCTCTACCTTTGATGCCGTAAGGCGTTGAGCACGAAACAGTCGGGGACGGGAGTAGTCGGGGACGGAGTGCCTCTACCTTTGATGCCGTAAGGCGTTGAGCACTTTTGGGTTAATAGGCGTTAATTCAATCCACCATGTGCCTCTACCTTTGATGCCGTAAGGCGTTGAGCACTTTGCAAAAAGCTTATTATAAACTGCAGGTGGTAAGTGCCTCTACCTTTGATGCCGTAAGGCGTTGAGCACGGTGCTCATTCTGGGATGAGAGATAGTGGTCTCAGGTGCCTCTACCTTTGATGCCGTAAGGCGTTGAGCACTTCTCTAATGCTGCCCATTTCTGCCTGTAATTGTTGTGCCTCTACCTTTGATGCCGTAAGGCGTTGAGCACAACGTCAATGAAATATCTCAGTAAGTTTGAAAAAGCGTGCCTCTACCTTTGATGCCGTAAGGCGTTGAGCACGTTGCGACAGAGCGATCAACTTTACTACACAGGCAGTGCCTCTACCTTTGATGCCGTAAGGCGTTGAGCACTTCTTCTTGGGAAACATCAAACAAAACAGAGCTTGTGCCTCTACCTTTGATGCCGTAAGGCGTTGAGCACTTGGAGCTGGGCAGCGATATTAGAAGGTGTGCGAAGGCGTGCCTCTACCTTTGATGCCGTAAGGCGTTGAGCACTTTCATTGACGTTCAACCTCCCCAATCAATGTGTGCGTGCCTCTACCTTTGATGCCGTAAGGCGTTGAGCACTCTGAGATTGAGCGGGATTTGAAGGCGGCGCGGGGTGCCTCTACCTTTGATGCCGTAAGGCGTTGAGCACACTTAAGCATTCACTTAAAAGTACTGCCCGTTCCGTGCCTCTACCTTTGATGCCGTAAGGCGTTGAGCACCTAAACTTCAAGGCATTGTCGCACAAGGGATTGTGCCTCTACCTTTGATGCCGTAAGGCGTTGAGCACTTTAGTGGACTTTATTAGGAGTAAGAAAATGTCTGAGTGCCTCTACCTTTGATGCCGTAAGGCGTTGAGCACTTATCTCATGTCAACGGTTAATAAAAAGCTGGTTGTGCCTCTACCTTTGATGCCGTAAGGCGTTGAGCACTAGGGCATTTTAAGCGCCTTTATTAACCGCTTTATGTGCCTCTACCTTTGATGCCGTAAGGCGTTGAGCACGTTTTTAGTTTAATTGACGCTACTGAAGTTTTTTCAAGTGCCTCTACCTTTGATGCCGTAAGGCGTTGAGCACGTTTTTAGTTTAATTGACGCTACTGAAGTTTTTTCAAGTGCCTCTACCTTTGATGCCGTAAGGCGTTGAGCACCTAGTAGTGGTAAAACTTTAGAGACAGAATTGCTGCGTGCCTCTACCTTTGATGCCGTAAGGCGTTGAGCACCCTGCGTTGGCATTGGTAGCTACGTCTACTGACCAGTGCCTCTACCTTTGATGCCGTAAGGCGTTGAGCACCTCCTGTTAATTTGTTGTTTTTGGCTACTGCCCCAGTGCCTCTACCTTTGATGCCGTAAGGCGTTGAGCACTAGAGTTATATGCCATTAGTTATGCTTTAGATTTGTTTGTGCCTCTACCTTTGATGCCGTAAGGCGTTGAGCACTACACGATACACATAATTTTTACGACTGTGATGCAGTGCCTCTACCTTTGATGCCGTAAGGCGTTGAGCACGGATGGGGACGACAACGGAACGGGATGGGGACGAGTGCCTCTACCTTTGATGCCGTAAGGCGTTGAGCACTTTTATGCTGTATAATGTATTTTCTGGTCGTGAATGTGCCTCTACCTTTGATGCCGTAAGGCGTTGAGCACGTAGTCGAAAATTGGATCCTCGAAACCGTCGAGGAGGTGCCTCTACCTTTGATGCCGTAAGGCGTTGAGCACAACACCCCTAAATTGGATAGTGTTCACATTCAAGTGTGCCTCTACCTTTGATGCCGTAAGGCGTTGAGCACGAATGGGCAGAGAAGTTCATCGAACATTGAGACTAGGTGCCTCTACCTTTGATGCCGTAAGGCGTTGAGCACCCTCATTTATGCGCCTCATTTATGCGCCTATAGCGTGCCTCTACCTTTGATGCCGTAAGGCGTTGAGCACCAAACCCGTTTTGATACAGTTCAAGTAGGGCGGGAAGTGCCTCTACCTTTGATGCCGTAAGGCGTTGAGCACGAAAACAGTTTGTTTGCGCGGGATTTTGGTTTTGCTAGTGCCTCTACCTTTGATGCCGTAAGGCGTTGAGCACAGCAATAGAGCTTAAAGCCATGGCCGCATCTAAAGCGTGCCTCTACCTTTGATGCCGTAAGGCGTTGAGCACTGATTGTATCGATAAATTTATCGAAGTTAATGGCTAGTGCCTCTACCTTTGATGCCGTAAGGCGTTGAGCACAAATTTCTAGAGGCAATTCACCACCTGCACTAGGAAGTGCCTCTACCTTTGATGCCGTAAGGCGTTGAGCACAAGTTCATAGGCTTGATCTAATACCATGTTAAGGGTGCCTCTACCTTTGATGCCGTAAGGCGTTGAGCACAATAGAATCGGCAGCACTCAACAATAAGGAGTCTGATGTGCCTCTACCTTTGATGCCGTAAGGCGTTGAGCACTCGTCCCCATCCCGTTCCGTTGTCGTCCCCATCCGTGCCTCTACCTTTGATGCCGTAAGGCGTTGAGCACTGATGGCGTTCATCGTTAGTTTTAGTCAGAAAAGTGCCTCTACCTTTGATGCCGTAAGGCGTTGAGCACTGGATTCGCTCGGCAGCAGGGGCGGGAACTCGCATCACCCTTGATTTGCCGATGCCGTCAACAGTTGTTGCAGGTACATCTGTGCAGGGGAATAGTCAGGGTTAAATTCAAGGGTCTTTTGAAAATAGGCAATGGCGCGATCGCGCTCCTGAAGGGTCATGTAGGTAAAACCTAGACTGTAGGCGGGTTGAGTCGTCATCCACTGGCGATCGAAGGGTTCAGCGCGATCGTAGGTTCCCTGCTCAAAGAGATCTAAACAGCGGTGAAAGTAGGGCAGTGCTCCGCGATGTAGACCCAATTCAAAGATGAGTAACCCCGCCACATAGAGCAGGGGCGGATAGCGATCAAAGAAGCGTAGGCCATAGCTGAGGTAATACTGAGCCGTTTCGTAGTCCTTGGCCTCAAAGGCGCGGTAGCTCACCCAAAAAAGGAGATGACGCAGCCATGTGGTGTCCTTCGGCAAAACTCCCTGTTCGACGGCAGGGGCAATTTGCTCAAGGGCTTGTTCATACCATGTTTGGGCGCGATCGCCATCGCCACAGGCGGCATAGTGATCCCCAAGACACACCAAGTTTTGCAGGCGGCGATCGCCCTGCTGCACCATTTTTTCGAGGATGGGGATATTGCGATCGCGAAGCTTTGCCAGAAACTGATCTGGTGTCTGTTGGTTGTGGTGAATGAGATAGACCCCCTGCAACTGACCCACCACTGCCTGCCGCTCCCGATAGTACAGTTGCTCATGGAGTGCCCCGGCAAAGTGAAGATCAGGAAAGCGACGGCCAAAGCGGACATTCCAAAACTCGCTCCAGTTGAGCTCCCTCGCCTGTTCACGACGCAGCAGACTCCACTGATTGATAATATGTGCACTTGCAGCGGTCAATTGGTCTCGCCATTGGGGATCCGTAACCACCAATTCTTCATCGGCATCAATGTAAAAGACCCACTCCCCGCTTGCGTGGGCTAGGGAGGCATTGCGAGCGGCGGCAAAATCCGCTTGCCAGACAACGGCATGGACATGGGGAGTAAATTCGTGGGCAATGGCGATCGTCTCATCGGTGGAACCCGTGTCCACAACAATGATTTCATCCACCCAAGGCCGCACCGACTGCAAGCAGCGCCGTAATTGATGGGCTTCGTTTTTGACAATCATGCACAGAGACAGCAGCGGAGCCATAGCAGCGAAGGCACTACAGCCGTTTGAGATACTTGGCTTCCAGCAAAAAGGCACCCCGCCCTAGGCGCACGACCCAATAGTTCCCCGGTTGCTGGCTGAGGATCACCCCTTCTTCACCGAGGGTGAGGATACTGGCGGGACGCAACATTGGCATTGGCTCCGCTGTTTTTACATAGGGGGGCAGTTCCACAAGGCGAACGCGATCGCCCACCGCAAAGGCTTCTTCCATTCCCACCAAAGGATGCTTGAAATTGGTAATACTGATAACACAATCTAATATACCGCCTCGACCTGTAGCGCTTTTGTCAAAAGTTTTAGAGTGTCTTCAAGTAGCTTAATAGGTCGGCCATGTCTTGGGGTTGGGCTTGAAACTTGGGCATGGGAGGGGTATTGCCACTGATAATTTGCTGGATGAGTTTTGTTTGCGATCGGCGGTGGCTAATCTGCACAAGGCTAGGGCCCACTTCGCCCTTGCCATCAATGCCATGACAACCCGCACAATTGAGAATAAAAATTTGCTCGCCGCGACTCGGATCGCCCACCGCCGCCCGTACCGATTGAATGTAGGGATCCCGCAGGGGCAATAGCAGAGAAACCCCCCAACCGCCACCCATCACCAGCACTACCAAGACAGGCAGCAGCCAGCGCCATACCGTTGATCGAACCCCAACCGTGTTGACTAAACTCATTCACTTATCGGGAAAGATTAAAAATTGTTTATTATTGTTGCAACTGCATTCTAAACCCTGCACTCAGCCAGATTCAAGCCACTAAGTAATAATTCCTAGACTGCGGTGCCATTGCCCTGAAAGCGATGATAGACCGTGCACAGGGCTGCGCGATCGCCGACATTGCCGGGGAACAGCACCACTGGTAATTCGGGAAAACGGGGATGATCAGCACCCGTGCGCACCACGGAGCAGCCGGGAATCACTTGCCCCAAGAGGCGAACCGTGGCTAAGTTTAAGCCCTTACTCAGCACATCGTTGGAGGTGATGCCCCCCTTGCTGATCAGATAGCGCAAATCGGCGGGTAACTGTTGAACAATTGCCATCAGCACTTCCGAGACTCGCTGCCCAAAGGCTAACCGTGTCGCTGCATCCGCGAAGGTGAGTTCCTCACGACTGGTAAAGATGACGGGGGTTTTCTCACTGGCGATCGCCTGATCCACTGCCGCCAAGACTTCGTTGATGATGTCAGGTTCAGCCGCCCCACTGTCGCGCAATCGAGCCACGGGCACTTCAATGGGAAACACATCGGGTTCCTCCAGCAAAGCGGTCAGTTGTTCAGTGGTTTTGCGCACGTGGGAACCCACTAAAACCACACCATAACGACCCGGTCGGCAATAGGTGGCCATTGCCTCTGGGGGGGTGGGTTGGGGGGGCAATTGTGCGAGGGCAGTCAGTAAACTGGCAGCACTGCGGAACAAAAAGCGTTTTCCTTGACTGGCAAGCTCAAGCACTGCTGCTGCAAACTGGTCTAAATCCTCTTGGCTCTCGGCATCCACCACCCCGCAGACATTGCCTTGTAACTGACTCAAGCGGCTGCGCAGGGTCTCTGGATTGCGCACATCGGCAAGGACAAAACGCTCTACGGCTGCAGCGGGGATGCGCCCTTGGGTCTTTTCGGCCACATAGTCGGGTAAGTAGCTGTGGTGATAGCCAAAGACGGAATCGCGGGCAAACTCCGTTTCATGGACGGGCACCGGCTGACCTGCAATCAGCAGATAGTGCTGGCTATCACGGGTAATGCGCCCCCCCTCTAAAAAGGCAGGCACCAGAAAGTGGGCATCAAAGGGTCCCAGTTCAGCGGCAATCACGTCGGTTTCAAGGGGGTAGTGGCCGCGGAGGGTGGAGTCGGAACGGCTGACAACCATGTAATCGGTGGTGCCGGTTTGGGCGATCGCTGCCTTCAAATGACAGCAGACGGTGCGCGTGACCTCCGCTGCGATTTCTGCTGGCAAAGCACGGGTATTGGTGAGGATAAAGAAAATGGGCACAGGATCGGTGAGGCCACGACAGAGGGTATCCACATCCCAGCGGCTCAACAGCAGGCAACTGTGCACCGTTTGCGAACCGGTGGGGTCATCATCTAGGACAATAATTTTTGGGCGCGTCACCGCGGGCATCTCCGACACTCTTTCGTTTGCAGTTTATCATTGGGGTGATCGCGACAGTTCTTTTCTAAAATATGGGGTACCTAGGGTGATAAGAATTCTTGAGAACTCTTGAAAAATCCGATCTGGTTGCTCCCTATGAATGCTGAATACGTTGTCAATGGATTATTGGGTGCCTGTTTAGGGGATGCCCTTGGTGTACCCGTGGAATTTAGCACTCGCTGGGAGCGCGATCGCGACCCGGTGGTGGATATGCGCAGCTATGGTACCTATTACCAGCCGCGGGGGACATGGTCGGATGATAGTTCGCTGATGCTGTGCCTTGCCGATGCCCTCTGTGGGGGATTTGACCTAGAGCAGATTGCCGCTAAGTTTCTGGCATGGTACGCCGAGAATCTCTGGACAGCCCGTGGCACCGTCTTTGATATCGGTATTGCCACCCGTCGCGCCCTGATGAAGTTGGAAGCAGGGAATTCACCCCTTACCTCCGGCGGGACTGACGAATACAGCAATGGCAATGGCGGTTTGATGCGCACGCTCCCCCTTGCCTTTCACTATTGGCGGCATCGCGATCAGCAGCGGCTCCTAGAGGAAGTGCATCAGGTGTGTGGCATCACCCACGCGCACCCGCGATCGCAATTGGCCTGTGGAATCTATGTTTTTTTTGCCATCCAGCTTCAGCAGGGAATGGCCCCCATGCGTGCCTATGAGGCAACCATTGCTTGGGCAAATACCACCTACAACCATGACTCCTTTGCTGCCGAACTGCACCATTTTGAACGCATCCTCAGTGGCAAGCTGCCCCACCTTGATCGAGGCGCGATCGCATCGGGGGGCTATGTCGTGCATACCCTTGAGGCCTCACTGTGGTGTCTCTTGAACAGTCAATCCTACTTGGAGGCAGTGCTGAAGGCGGTCAACTTGGGGGGCGATACCGATACAACCGCAACAGTGACAGGCGGCATAGCTGCCCTTGCCTTTGGCCTTGGGGATGTGCCTGCGGATTGGTGGCAGACCTTGGCACGCTACAAAGACATCGTGGCCTTGGGGCAACAGCTTGGCCAAGCAATCTCAGAAAATCCCTATCCTCTACGGGGGGTACCCATCGAATACACTGATCCCACTGAACCCGTTGCCCTAGAGGATTAGGACACCCTTGAATGATTAGTTTTAGCACGAAGAAAGCTGAGGCTTAGGCGCTGAAATACTTGGCGGTGGGATGGTAGCAGATGATCGCCGTGGTGGATTGCTCAGGGTAGAGTTGTTCACTCTCGTCCATATACATCCCCATGCGATCGCTCTCGAGGAGTCGCAGCAACGTATATTGATCCTGCATATTCGGGCAGGCAGGATAGCCAAAGCTATAGCGGGAGCCTTGGTAGCGCTGGGCAAGAATATCGCGAATCGACTCTGGATCGGGAGTGCAGCCCAATTCACGGCGAATGCGGGCATGACACCACTCTGCGAGGGCTTCCGCCGTTTGCACCGCCATGCCGTGGAAGTAGAGGTAGTCACTGTATTGATTGGCCGCAAATAGCTCCTGCGCCACTTGGGTAGCAATTTCGCCAACGGTCACCGCCTGCATGGGAAAGACATCAATGATGCCCGATGCCACAGGGGCAAAAAAGTCGGCAATACAGAGGCGACGCCCCCTCTTTTGGCGAGGGAAGGTAAACTGGGCGATCGCCCGCTCAGGGACGCAGGCACTTTTGTCACCAACCCGCTGCGGATCGTAGAGATAGACCGTGTTACCCTCACTTTGGCAGGGGAAGTAGCCATAAATCAGTTCAGGATGGAGTAGGTTTTCCGCAAGGATGCGCTGTTTCCACTCCTCAAGGATGGGATAGACCTTCTCGGCAAGGAAGGCGTCGTAGGTGGCACGGTCTTGATCCTTGGGTTTGCGAAACTGCCACTGACCGGCAATCAGGGCTTGGAGATCCAGATAGGCAAAGACCTCAGAAAGGGGAATCTGATCCGCCTTGAGGTGACGAATGCCCCAGAAGGGGGGTGTGGGGCGGGGAATCTCCACCGCAACAGCGTCAGAACGGCGTGTATCTACTACTTCTGGCGTTTCGGGTTCAGTCACCGAGGGGGGGGCCGGTGTGGCCTCTGCCTCTGGGGGAGAGACCGTTGTGCCATCCAAAAATCCTTGGCGATCGTCCCACTGCCCTGCGGCCTTTGCCCGCATCAGCCGATCCATAAAATGCAAATCGGCAAAGGCATCCTTGCCGTAGATCACTTGACCGTGGTAGGTGGCGCGGCAATCCTCGTAGACAAACTTGGGTGTGAGGGCCGCCCCCCCCAGAATCACGGGAACGGTAATGCCTCGCTCATTAAAGACCTCCAGATTCTCCTTCATAAAGGCGGTGGATTTCACTAAAAGGCCGCTCATGGCAATGCAGTCTGCCTGATGTTCTTTGTAGGCTTGGATGATATTTTCAACGGGTTGCTTAATCCCCAAGTTAATCACCCGATAGCCATTGTTGGTGAGGATAATATCCACCAAGTTTTTGCCAATATCATGGACATCGCCTTTGACGGTGGCAATCACAACCGTGCCCTTGGCGGTGTCCCCCGTGGCCGATTTCTCCATAAAGGGTTCGAGGTAGGCAACGGCGGCCTTCATCGTTTCTGCGGACTGCAAGACAAAGGGCAGTTGCATCTGCCCAGCGCCAAAGCGTTCGCCCACCACTCTCATGCCATCGAGCAAGAAGGTATTGATAATTTCAAGGGGGGCATAGGTTTCAAGGGCTTTGGCAAGGGTGTCCTCGAGACCAAGGCGATCGCCATCAATAATGTGGCGCTTTAGCCGCTCCTCAATGGGCAGGTTCTCCACCTGCGAGCGATCCGGTTGGGTGGTTTTGCCCTCAAAGAGGCGGGTCAGTTCCGCAAGGGGGTCATAGACACACACGTCCCCCTCAAATCGCCGCCGATCATAGATCAGATCACGGCACACTTCTTGGTGCTCTGGCTCAATTTTCGCCAAGGGCAGAATCTTGGCAGCACTGACAATGGCAGCATCCATGCCCGCCTGCATCGCCTCATGGAGAAACATCGAGTTCAGGACTTGGCGCGCCGCCGGGTTCAAACCAAAGGAGATATTCGAGACCCCCAGCAAAATATGACAGCCGGGGAGTTCAGCGCGGATACGCCGAATGGCGGCAATGGTTTCCCGACCGTTGACCCGATCCTCCTCAATCCCTGTGGAAATCGGCAGTGCCAAAGGGTCAAAGAAAATCTCGTAGGGGGGAATGCCGTAGTCAAGGGCGGCTTTATAAGCCCGTTCAGCAATGGCAAACTTTTTCTCAGCCGTTCGTGCCATCCCCTCTTCATCAATCGTGCCGACCACAACGCCAGCGCCATAGGTTTTCGCCAGTTCCAAAACTTTGTAAAAGCGGGGTTCACCATCCTCAAAGTTGGTGGAGTTGAGCAGGCATTTGCCCCCCGCCACCTTTAGCCCCGCTTCCATCTTTTGCCACTCCGTAGAGTCAAGCATCAGGGGCAGGGTGACATTGGTAACCAACCGCGACACCAACTCGTGCATATCCCGCACGCCATCGCGCCCCACATAGTCCACGTTGACATCAAGGATGTGGGCACCTTCACGCACTTGGGCACGGGCAAGGGCAACGAGGCCATCCCAATCTTCGGCATTGAGGAGATCGCGGCATTTTTTCGAGCCACTGGCATTGAGCCGCTCACCAATAATCAGGAAGGAATTCTCTTGGTCGTAGGGCTGCGGGCTGTAGATCGAGGCAGCCGCGGGAATCCGTTGGGGCGATCGCGCCTTGGGGGTCAAGGTCGCTGCAATCTCCGCCAGAGCAGCAATGTGATCCGGTCGCGTGCCACAACAGCCGCCAATCACTTGCACCCCAAAGTCCTCGACAAAGCGGGTGAGGGCTAGCCGCAGTTCCATCGGTGTTAATTTGTAGTAGGCACAACCACCAATGTTCTCAGGCAAGCCGGCGTTGGGAATGCAGGAAATCACAAAGGGGGAGTGCTGCGAGAGGTAGCGGATATGCTCCGTCATCAGGTCAGGCCCTGTGGCGCAGTTGAGTCCCAAAATATCAATGGGATAGGGTTCCAGAATCGTCAGGGCAGCACCAATTTCCGAGCCAACCAGCATCGTGCCCTGCTGCTCCATCGTCACGGAGACCATGAGAGGGCGGCGTTCTCCCCGCTCCCGAAAGACGGCCATTACCCCATTGAGGGCGGCTTTGATTTGCAGCACGTCTTGGCAGGTTTCAATAATAAATAGGTCAACCCCGCCATCAAAGAGACCCGCCGCTTGTTCGCGAAAAGCTGTGTAGAGGGTGTCGTAGTCAATGTGGCCAAGGGTGGGGAGTTTGGTACCAGGCCCCATTGAGCCAGCGACAAAGCGGGGTTTTTCGGGGGTGCTAAATTCAGCGGCCACGGACTTGGCCAGTTCGGCGGCTTTCTTGCTAATTTCGTAGGCGCGATCGCCCAAATTGTATTCACTGAGAACAACGGAGGAGGCTCCAAAGGTATTGGTTTCAATGACATCGGCGCCTGCTGCCAAAAAGTCCCGATGCACCTTGGCCACCGCCTCTGGCTTGCTGATGACCAAGTATTCATTGCAGCCTTCGTACGCCTTGCCCCCAAAGTCCTCTGCCGTCAGGTTTTGCGCCTGAAGATTCGTGCCCATTGCGCCATCAAAGACAATGACGCGCCGCGGTTCTGCATGGAGATACTCAAGAAACGACATAGACATCCACCAAGGCCAGCCGATTTGCACCAGAGGGTTTTTCTGATTTTAATCTCTCCGGGAGCGGTACAGCCCTTTGCTCACGGATGAAACTGACAGCTCGGCCTTGACACTTCTTGCGACAAAACAATTAGGGGTGCAGAAAACACCCCCTCACAGAAATTGGTATTTCTCCGTTCTTCATGTTCCATGTTTCCATGTTTCCATGTTTCCACTTAATCTACTTCCCCGAAGGGAAGCAAGCGCAAGTGCCGCTAAGCAACGCAGATTGGAGGATTGGATCGTTTCCACTTAATCTACTTCCCCGAAGGGAAGCAAGTGTTTATATTGACTTTTTATTGGACAACCCAAAAGCGGAGTTTCCACTTAATCTACTTCCCCGAAGGGAAGCAAGCTAGGCAGATTATCTTGGTGGGCGATCGCGATTTGGTGTTTCCACTTAATCTACTTCCCCGAAGGGAAGCAAGACAAATCCGCGATTATATTTCAAACGCTGAAGACGTTTGTTTCCACTTAATCTACTTCCCCGAAGGGAAGCAAGTTGATGCCGACCAAGATCGATGAATGGTTGTTAGAAGTTTCCACTTAATCTACTTCCCCGAAGGGAAGCAAGTTATGGTTAAATTGTACTATCATCTGGAGGTTAATTATGTAGTTTCCACTTAATCTACTTCCCCGAAGGGAAGCAAGAGCATCTTCAATATAGCCTCTCCCTGAGCGGATTGCAACCCCCTGTTCCGAGGGATCCCCTGCGAGGGGTGTCAAATCATTTTCTACGAAGCCACTGAAAATACTCAAACCCTCTTCTAGAGCGACTCCGAGGGATTCTACGCAAGAATCAGAAATTGGGGCACTTGAATAGATCCGTCGGCAGAGAAAATTGACTAGCGTAACGCATCCCTCCCCGGAGAGTGTGCAGTCTGGGAGGCGGCTAATTCTTGAGCCAACAGTTGCTGGTAAATCTCTTCGAGGTGGGGTGTGATCAGGTTGCTTTCAAGGCCGTAGCCCAGACTAGTCCACGTATCCGACAGTAGGGCAAAAACTTCCTGTACACGCCCCTCCCGCAACAGTTGGGGAATATCGGCATTCCAAGCAGCCGGATCTGTGAGCCAGCGATAGACCACCTGATCTTGATACTCTGGGGCAAAGCTATAGCCCTGCCAAAACCAGCTCGGCGGTTGGGGATGATAGCGGGCGGCTTTTTCTGCCCAAGTGGTGGTGAGAAATTGATAGCGGCCTGCGGCGGTGGTACATAGGTGCTGATTGGGACCGCGGCGAATGGGAATACAGCGATCGGGATGCTGGCTGAGGTCTTGGATGTGCTCGCCACCATAGAGCAGGGTGTAGGGATTGGCGTCGTTGGCCTCACTGGCAGAAATGGTGCGCATCAGTGCCCGTACATAGGGATCACCCCCCTGCATGACTAAGGGGGCAATTTGACCCGGCTGCCAGCGGTACCAGTACCACCAGAGGGCACTTGAACGCGACCCAAAAAAGAAATAGCCCATGCCCACTAGAAGAGCGATCGCCAGCAACCAACGGGAAAACCGCACCAACTGATCCTCACACTGCCGCAATTGAGCGGAATAACTCTGGATAGGCGGCTGGGGTTTGATCAGGACGGCTGACCACCTCAAAAATTTTGTTGTAGGCACTCGGCTCGCCCAAGGCTGCCACACAGATTTCCGCCACCCGCGATCGCGCGATACTGCCCTCAAAGAGGGTATCTGCTGGGGCAATGATCGGAAAGCCACCGTCATCGGTTTCCTTTAGCCCCCCCGGCCGCACAATCGTGTAAGTTAGACCGCTTTCTTGAAGATAACGTTCTGCCTGCTGCTTCCAATACAAAATCAGCCAAAAAAGATTCAGGGGATGGAAAAATTGCGAGACACACAGCGACGAGACGAGAATAAACTGCTGTACATCAGCGGCTTTGGCAGCATCCACCAGATTCTTGGTGCCCAGATAGTCCACACTTAGGGGTTCCAAGGGGTTGAGGCTGGGGCTGGCTCCCGTGGCACAGATGACTGCTTCACACTCTTTGAGCGCTGGGGGCAGCGTCTGCGGCTGGGTCACATCAGCGGTGCGAATCTCTACCGTTGGCCAGCGCCCTTGGGCTTTGGCGGGATTGCGCACAACAGCGATCGCCTGATGCTCAGACGCTTGTAGGGCATTCACAATGCGATGACCTGTGCGACCTGTGGCACCAACCACGGCAACTTTCACAAGCTGTTCCTCCGATGGCAACGCCTTTGATCATAGGGGAATATCCCAGTCTTCTTCATCCTCTGGGGGAGCGTCCTTGGGGGGTGGCGGCGTCAGAATGCGGTATTCGGCATCCACAACCTCTTCTGGGGGCGGTGGGGCTTTGGCGGTGGCTTTGCGGGAAGGGCGATATTGGTACGAGTAGGTCGTGCGGGGGCGATCTTGAATCTCTGGTTCGCGGGGGGCTGACTCAGGCTCGCTAAACCAATCCTCCACATCGCTGGTATCGATCTCTGGTTCATCCTCCGGCGGACGCATCGAGGCATCCAGTTCTGGTTCAGGGGGTTGCGATCGCGGGGTTGGCCGTGCTACTGGCGCTGGCGCTTCTGCGGTTAGCCAGAGTAAACACTGCCCCGCCACGATTCCTGAGAGGGCTGCCACCACAAGCCAAGCGGCAAGGGGGAGCGCCGGAGTTTGCTGTCCCAAAAAGCGCAGGGAGACCAGCGGTTGCCAATTTTGGACGACCAGTGTCGTGAGCAGGGCGATCGCCCCCAGATAAATCCAAGCGCGCATTAGGAAAGGGGTCCTTGCCAACGTTGCAGCGGCACACAATCTAACCCTAACTGATCAAGGGCACGGGCGATGACAAAATCCACTAGATCCTCAATGGTCTGCGGCCGGTGATACCACGCAGGGATGGCGGGTACAATTCGCGCCCCGGCCATTGCCAATTGGGTGAGGTTTTGCAGATGAATGAGACTAAAAGGCGTTTCGCGGGGCACCAGCACTAATGGACGGTGTTCCTTGAGGTGGACATCGGCCACCCGCTCTAGGAGATCGGAACTCAGTCCTGCCGCCAACTTAGCGACCGTACTCATACTACAGGGGAGAATCACCATGCCCAAGGTGCGAAAGGAACCGCTGGCGATCGCTGCTGCCACATCCGTTGGCCGATGACAGGTGAGGGAACCTTCCCAGACTTGCGCCTGTTCGCGCCAAAACAGTTCCTGCTTCTCGGGCTGAATCGGCAGGGTGAGGCCATATTCTGCTTGCCACACCTGATGCACAGCCTTTGATGCCACTAATTGAATAGGATAGTCCGCTCGTAATAGAAATTTAATGGCACGCACTGCGTAAATCAGACCAGACGCACCCGTTACACCCAAAACAATTGGCAAAGAAGAGGAGGTCACAACCGCGATCACCAAACAAAACCGTTATAAGGTTAACAAAGTTAGGGCAACCACCCCCTTTTGATGCACTGCAATCCCGCCCAACGCGACTTGGTAAATGCCCATGACAGCGCCTGACCCTGCATTTTCTTCCCCCAGTGAGTGGGCAGCCGTCTCTCCCGAAGTGCTCGGGGAGTTATTTGATGCGGCCTTGTTGGAGGGACTCGTGAGTAGTGAAACCCCAGACTTAGAAGCACTGTTTCAAGATTTGACTCCCCTCGATCTCAAACCAGCAGCGGGTGCGATCGCCCCCGAACAGTGGCAACAACTGCAAGCCCAACACCAGCAAATTACCCAGCACCTTGAGGAAACCCTGACCTATCTTGCCAAGGTGAAAGCATTGGCCTACCAGCTTCAGGCCGTGGCCAGTGAGTTTGTGCCCACCCCCAAGTATCGGCGCCGCCAACCGCCCCCTCCCCATCCCTTGGAATATCTCACGGCTGAACTCCTGCGGGCGATCGCCCACACCCAAGCCAGTTTAGAACCGGTCTATGAACCCCTCCATCAACTCGGCGAAACCCTCAATGGTACCTCGACGCCACAGATTAGTGAATTTCCCCTAGAGCCTTAGTTAGGGGGCATGCGGGGTGGCTCCAATTGCGGTCCACCGGGGATGCTACTGGGGGGTATCGGTATCGGCTCAGGACTGGGCAGGCTTTCTGGAGTGGGAACTGGGGTTGGACTGGGTTCCGCGGTGGGTGTTGGTGTGGGTGTCGGAGTGATTGTAGGTTGAGGCTTCGGCGTGGAGGCTTTAACTGCCAGTTGCAGCAGTTCCGGCACAGTGACAAAGCGATAACCTTTTTGCCGTAGGCGACGAATCAGCGTGGGGAGAGCTTTGCGGGTAGTGGCGCGATCGCCGCCGCCATCGTGGAGCAAAATAATACTACCCGGCTTCACTTCCTTAAGGGTGCGCTCAACAATGTCCGCTGCTGTGGTGTTGGGGCGGGTGTCGTGGGTATCCACCGACCACAGGATGATGGCGTAGTTTTTCGACTTGGCATAATCCACTAGCCCCGTGGTCAGATTGCCCCCCGGTGGCCGAAACAGGCGCGTTTGCGCTTGGCTTTGCTTGGCAATGAGCGCAGAGGTGTTTTCAATTTCTTGCTTGGCGACTTCAGGATCAACGGGCTGATAGGGATGACTCCAACTATGGTTGCCAACGGCATGACCGGCTTTGACAATGTCAGCAATGATATTGGGGTACATGAGGGCGTGCTTGCCAAGAACAAAAAATGTGGCCTTGACCTCCTCCTCCTTGAGAATTTGCAGCACTTGGCGGGTTGAGGTTCCCCAAGGGCCATCATCAAAGGTCAGCGCCACCACTTTTTCGGGCTTCAAGGGTTTGACTTGATAGACCAACTGCCCCCAAAACTTGCTAGGACTGAGAAAGCGTGGCACATCCGCTGCTAGCGTTGCCGATGCTGCAAACAAGGCCAAGACCACCGACAGGTGCCACTGCCGTCCCATGGATACTCCTTGAGCGATGGTGACTTAGGGGGCGATCGGCGTTGGCTCCTTCAGCAGTGGAAATCCTAGGGCTTCCCGTTGTTGGACATAGGCTTGGGCGACGCGCCGTGCCAGTCCACGAATGCGACCAATGTAGCGCGTGCGCTCTGCCACCGAAATCACACCACGGGCATCCAGCAGGTTAAAGGTGTGGGAACACTTGAGCACATAATCCAAGCTGGGCAGTACCAACTGCTTTTCCAGAAGCTGCTCCGCCTCCTGCTGGTAGAGACTAAAAAGGGCGAACAATCGTTCCGGGTCAGAGGCTTCAAAGTTGTACGTGGATTGCTCGATTTCCCCTTGGAGATGGACATCGCCATAGGTGAGCGTAGAGTTCCAGCGGATACTGGCGATCGCATCCACCTCTTGGAGGTACATGGTCAACCGTTCCAAGCCATAGGTAATTTCAATGGAGACCGGCCGACAATCTAAGCCACCACACTGCTGGAAATAGGTAAACTGCGTCACCTCCATACCATCGAGCCAGACCTCCCAGCCCACCCCCCACGCGCCAACGGCCGCATCCTCCCAGTTGTCTTCAACAAAGCGAATGTCATGCTCCTGGGGGCGAATGCCAAGGGCGCGCAGCGACTCCAAATAGATTTCTTGGATATTGTCAGGAGAGGGCTTAATCAGCACTTGGTACTGGTAGTAGTACTGATAGCGGTTGGGATTCTCGCCATAGCGGCCATCCCCCGGTCGGCGACAGGGTTCGACATAGGCCACTGCCCAAGGCTCAGGGCCGAGGGCACGCAAAAAGGTATGGGGGCTTTTGGTACCGGCGCCCTTTTCCACATCGTAGGGCTGGGCAATCAGGCATCCCTGAGCCGCCCAAAATTGGTGCAGTGTGGCAATAACGTCCTGAAAGTACATGGGCTTAGATGTGGATGCCGCACTCGGTTTTGCCCATGCCACGCCAGCGACCCGCCCGTTCGTCTTCCCCTTCGGCTACAGGGGTAGTGAGGGGTTCATCGCCAATGCTGGCATAGCCGCGATCGTGGAGGGGATTGTAAATTACTCCGTGCTCCATCACGTAGGTCCATGTTTGTTTGCGTGTCCAAGCAGCGAGGGGATTAATTTTCAGACGACCCTGCTTGTCCAGTTCCACGTAGGGCATATTGGCACGGGTGACCGCTTGATCGCGACGCCGTCCCGTAATCCAAGCCACCGTATTCAGTTCTGCTAAGCCCCGTTGCAGTGGTTCAATTTTAGTAAGATGGTGAAACTGCTCAACATTGGTTTCCCAAAGCTTGTCGCCATAGCGAGCAGCAAAGGCCTCACGACTGTCCACATCGGGGGTTTTATAGGTGCGCAAATCCAGACCATATTTTTCCTTGGCCTGCTGCACAAATTCAAGGGTTTCTGGAAAGTGATGCAGCGTATCCAAAAAGAGAACAGGCACCGGCGGATTGGGGCGTAGATCACGGTAGAGCAAATCCGTAATCATCATGTCATCGACATTAAAGGCACTGGTCTGCACCAGCCCTTGGGGAATTTCAGCCACTGCCCACGCTAGAATTTCGCGGGGATGTGCTCCCTCAAAGCGTTGGTTGAGGGCGTCGAGGTCAAAGGATACGGATGCAGCCATAGGAGGTGTTAGCACGGTTTTAGAAAGCATTCTTTAGCTTACCAAAGAATTGGGTCTAAAGCCCCGCCCTGCGACTCGCGATCGCCCCCCTGCCAACAATTTCTCCAACTTTGACACTAGCGAGGCATTGGGTACCCTTCAATCCAAGTCATGCCAGCATTTTTGGAAGTCGCATTATAAGACCACGTTTGCGGGCTGGAGGTCAACACTGCATACCGCCCCGGCGCTACCACAATTTCGGGTTGCACGACCCAATAGTAGCGATCTTCCAGCCGTGCAGTCCATGTGCCCACCACTTGCCGCGTTTCCACATTTCAGAGCATCACTTGTCCAGCAGGGGCACCCCGACCACCGTTCCAGTGATAGGTAGTAATTTTACTAAAGTGATAGGGGCGATCGAGTACTAGAATCCGTGCTTCAGGAGGACAGCTGGCAACGGCATGGGGATTGTTGTTGGAGAAGACAATTCTTGGTGTCATCTGGGGTGGGTGACTATAGGTGGGGGTTGGTGCCGCTGGCCGAGTCACCGTAGAATCAGGTTCCACTGTAAAGGAGGTAACGACCCGTTGGGCTGCTTGCCCACCGCCTGCTTGGCGCACGCAAGGAGAATCAATCAAAACTTGGAAATAGTACATTTCCCTTGAGGTTAAGTGCCAGATATTGACACGATGCATTGGTACACCCTCTTGATAGTTCCTCACTTCTCGTCCCCCTTGGTACACGGTACTAGAGATCGTTTTAATATCTGGGCTGTGGTTCAGCAATTAACCAGTAGCGGTATAGCGTGCCATGCGCACTGGGTGACGAACTACATAGTTGAGGGCAAGGTAAGGCGTTTTATCGGTGACCTGCTTCAGGTAGGCGGGGCCTTGAACTTTGAACCATCCTTCCTTGGGCTGACTACAGTTTTGCCAGCCAGCGATCGCTGGCCAGTTAACCTCTAAGCGAAAATTGACGGGGTTGGCGAGTCCTTGGGGAACAACAACAAGACCCATGCCTAGCAACAGCGTCAGCGCTGACTTAAAGTGGATATTTAACATTGCCCTGCCTCCCTAATAATTCCTCAATAGTGAATAGCTAATTGAAAACAGCCCCAAAGTGACTGAAATTGAAATAATAATTAACTACAAAAAATCAAAAAATAATTGCTTCTAAAGTCCTTTTCTAAAATGTTGGTTACTGATAATTAGTTTCTATCTCTTTGAAAAGGTTTCTAAATCGCTACTACAATGCTAGCATTGTGTCAAATTTACCAAGAATAAGGCATTGAAAAACTTAATATCCTTCCCCTGATTAGAGGTTTTTCCCGTTCCATCGTTACAGTTTGGCTTTGCCCAACTCAGCCGTCAGATGAATGCCTTTATCTGTCCACTGGTGCATCAATGGAGCCGACAATGTGTCTTTTCATCCGCCTAAAGTCATTAAAGAGGGATATTCCTAATAGACGCGACCTAAGGGGGGTGTCCAAGGGGTCTCCGGTGTTGTGACTACCGACAGGAGGCTGCCAATGCCTTCAATTTCGACGCGCACGCGATCGCCCACCTGTAATGCACCAATTCCTGCGGGTGTCCCCGTCAATACCACATCCCCCGGCAGCAGTGTCATCACATAGCTAATGAAACTCACCAACTTGGCGGGTGAGAAAACCATTTGATCAATCGTTGCTGATTGGACGGGTTGCGCGGCCTCATTAATAAAGGTTTGCAACCGCGCATCGCTAGGAACCTCTCGCACAATCCAAGGCCCTAGGGGGCAAAAGGTGTCAAACCCCTTAGCCCGTGTCCATTGTTGCTCCCGCTGCTGCAGATCCCGAGCCGTGACATCGTTGGCGATCGTGTAACCCCAAATATGCTCAAGAGCTTCATTTTCAGGGCAGGCACGGGTACGACGACCAATGACCACCGCCAATTCCCCCTCATAGTCCACCCGCTTTACTTGGGGCGGATACCAAATGGGACAGCCGGGGGCTTGAACCGTTGTCGGCGGCTTTAGAAAAATCAATGGCTCAGGGGGCACACTATCGCCCATTTCGGCAGCGTGCTTCACATAGTTGCGTCCGACAGCAACAATTTTTGAGGGGGAGCAGGGAGCCAGCAGTTGATAGCTATCGGGACTGAGGACTTGGTTCGTGGGTTGGCCATGGAGCCACGGTGCCGCATCCCAAATCATCACTTCGCGGTTGAGTTGCAGTGTGCCGTAATGAATCTGTCCCCCCGTGGTCTGTACCCGCACAAACCGTTCCACCATAGTGAACTTAGTCCCCTCTTTTCCTTGCCAAGAATGGCAAACTGCAGTGCTAGAATTATAAAGCCTTGCTTTTTGCATCCGTCAAAAGGCCATTTGTCCAAAGGGAGTTGACCTCAATGATTACACGGAACTACGAAACGCTCTATATTATTCGTCCTGATGTGGGCGAAGAACAACTGGAACAAACCATTAGCCAATTTCGCACTTTTTTAGAAGAACAGGGTGCGACAAAGCTTAAGGTGCAAAATCGCGGTAAGCGTCGGTTTGCCTACCCGATCAAGAAACTGCGGGAGGGCTACTACATTCTGATGACCTATACCGCTGCTGGGACGGCGATCGCCCCCCTAGAACGCGCCATGCGCCTCAATGAAAACATCCTCCGCTTCATGACGATTGTCCTTGAAGAAGAGGCCGACACCGAAGACGCCGAAGACGAAAATCCTGTTCTTGCCCGTGCTTAGGACAGTACACTGATCCAAATTCACTTGAAAGGGGGGCATCATGGCACCATCTCCCGGTTCTTGGAAGTGCGATGGCGTACCTAAAAACGGTAAATCCTACCCCAATGCCAGTGGTCCCCACCCCCCCTATGAAAACTTTGGCCCCGACTGTAACATCTGTGGACTACCCCGTGAGGCCATGAATCCTGCCAGTGGTAATGGCGGTGCCGGGGCGGGAAAATCGAAACTACCGCTAGTTGCTGCTGCCCTTGGGGTGGTTCTATTACTCGCGGGTGGTATTGGTTTCCTTGGCTATCGAATCTTTATTGCTAACCGCAACGGCACTACGCCACTGCCGATAGGAGGGACAACCAGCGGCAACCACTTGGTGAGCAAAACCACTGCCCGCAACACAGCCTATATTAGCCAAGGGGAGCGCATCCTGATCAGTGAACCCAATCCGCAGCGAGCAGCCCTGAAGCAAGAAGCCGCCCTTGCCTTTGATCAGGGAGATTGGGCACAGGCGATCGCCAAGTATCAAGAACTCGTCACCCTCGATCCCAATGATCCAGAGGCGCGCATTTATCTTAACAATGCCCGTGCTCGCCAAGCCGGCAACCCGATGACGATGGCCACCGTTGTTCCCATTGGTACTAGCCCCGATACTGCCAAGGAAATTCTGCGGGGGGTCGCTCAGTACCAAGAGCGCTTTAATGCCAGTGGCCCCAGTCGTGCCCTTGAAGTCGCCATTGTCAATGAAAACAGCCCCAATGGTGTGACCAGTTTGGCCGAAGATTTGATCAACAGTTCAATCCAAGGGGTACTGGGTCATGGCACCGACGCCAATAGTCGTGCCGCTCTACAGGTTTATGAGCAAGCAGGGATTGCTGCCCTTTCTCCCCTGACCACGAATGTCACCCCCCAAGGCAGCGGCACAGTACAGGTACAGACGCTATCCCTGAATGAAAAGGGGCAACAACTTCTCAATACCTACCTTGACAATGCCGCCAATACCCTCGCCCAAGCCGCTGCGAAAAAAGTCCCTAATGCCAAAGTGGCTGTTCTCTACAACAGCGATAGTCCCTACAGTGATGAACTGAAAACTAAATTAGTCGCTGCTCTGCCTCGGTTTGGTGCTCAAGTGGTGCAACAGATGGATGTGGCCGCCTCCGGCTTTAATGCCAATACAGCAATGACCACAGCACAGCAAGCGGGAGCCAATGTGGTCATTTTGGCCATGAGTCGCGCCCGGGTGAATGATGCCGTTGCCCTTGCTATTGCCAATCAAACCCAAACTACCCCCGTGCAGTTGTTTGGTAGTGATCAACTCTACAGCCCTGATTTACTGATCAAGGGGGATAGCGCCATCAATGGCATGATTCTAGCAGTGCCTTGGAGTACTAACCCCAGTGATCCCTTTGCGCAGCAGGCAGCCCAAGCGTGGCGGGGGCAAATTAGTTGGCGCACCACAACCGCCTACGATGCTACGCAGGCGCTGGCTCAAGCCATGGCCAAAGGGGGCGATCGCGCCAGCACCCAACAACTGCTCCGCCAAGGGGTACAAATTCAGGGGCAAACCGCCAGTGGTACCTTTGATCGAGTTCCTCTGGTGCAAGCAGCACCGGGACCCAATGGCCCTAAAGGCTCCAACTACCAGTTCAACCCCCTCGGTAGCATCTAAAGCCGGTCAACTAATGCTAAGCTATTGCCGATTGGTGTTTTAGGAATCTCCATGACTGCAAAAATTGGCATTATTGGCGGTAGTGGTCTCTACAAGATGGAGGCTCTCACCGATGTCGAAGAGGTACGTCTGACTACGCCCTTTGGTGATCCTTCCGATGCCTTTATTTGCGGCAAGATTGCTGGGGTTCCAGTCGTCTTTTTGGCACGCCATGGCCGCGATCACCATCTACTGCCGACGGAGATTCCCTTTCGTGCCAACATCTATGGCTTCAAATCCCTTGGGGTCGAGTACCTGCTTTCTGCGTCTGCGGTGGGTTCCCTACAGGAACAGGTGAAACCCCTTGATATGGTGGTGCCCGATCAGTTTATTGACCGTACCCGCAACCGCATTTCCACATTCTTTGGGGATGGCATTGTGGCGCACATTGGCTTTGCCGATCCGGTGTGTCCTGCTCTTGCTGGTGTTCTCGCGGATGCGATCGCTGATCTCAACCTGCCCGATGTCACCCTCCACCGCCAAGGTACCTATGTGTGTATGGAAGGCCCTGCTTTCTCAACGCTGGCAGAGTCCAACCTGTACCGCTCGTGGGGCGGCACCGTAATTGGCATGACGAATCTACCGGAGGCCAAACTGGCTCGTGAAGCGGAGATTGCCTATGCAACGCTGGCGCTCGTTACCGATTACGACTGCTGGCACCCCGAGCATGACTCAGTCACAGTGGAGATGATTATTGGCAACTTGCAGCGCAATGTCAAAAATGCCCAAGCGATTATCTGTGAAACCGTCAAACGCCTCCATGCCAATCCACCAGCCTCTAAAGCCCACCGTGCCTTAAAGAATGCCATTCTCACTCCCCTTGACAAGGTACCCGCAGCCACCAAGGAGAAACTGCATCTGCTCTTGGCTAAGTATCTCTAGGTCATAGACTCTGCTGTATTCTGATCACCCTCAAAACTGATCTGCTCACACAGTTGCGGATAGGTCGTCTTGGGACTGAGGCAGCGACAGCGGTTGAGGGCGGCGGCAAGGGCTTCAATTTTAATCGGTTTACTGATGTAGTCATCCATCCCCGCCGCAAAGCAGCGTTCGCGATCGCCAGCTAGGGCATTTGCCGTCATGGCAATAATCCAAGGACGCTGGCTGGGGGGCCATTGGGCACAGATGCGTTCGGTGGTCTCGAGGCCATCCATCTTTGGCATTTGCACATCCATCAGCACAACATCGTAGGGGCGCTGTTGCAGTGCTTCAAGCACCTCGAGGCCATTGGCCGCCACATCGGCACGGTAGCCCATCCGCTTGAGAATATGCAGTGCCACCTTTTGGTTAACAGCATTATCCTCAGCAAGGAGGATACGCAGCGGAAAGCGACTGCCCAAGTTGGGATCAATGCCTGTTTTTGTCAGGGCAGGCTGAGTTGTAGATTCACTGCTAAGGGTCTTAATTAGGGTTTGCCGTAGGGTGAGAGGGCGAATGGGTTTGGGGACGTGGGCTGTGATCAACTCCTTGCGACTAGCGGTTTCCAGCCAACTCAGGGGTGTGAGCAGAATAATCGGCTGTTGATTGAAGTGGGGCTCTGATTGCAACCGCTCTGCTAACTGAAGCCCAGTCATCTCGGGCATATTCAAATCAATTACTGCCAAATCCCACTGGGGAGCGGCCTCTAGCACCAGTTGGGGATTGCCATACCCGATAGGCACCATCCCCCAGTTTTGCAGTAATGTGCAGAGATTCTCACGGCTAGCGGCATTGTCATCAACAACGAGGACACGCTTGCCCTCCAAAGCCGGATGAAGCGTTGGCGGTACATAGGGTTTTTGCCCCTCAGCGAGGATCGTAAAGGTAAAGGTTGTACCTTGACCTTCAGTACTCTCAACGGACATATCGCCGCCCATTAGCTCACAGAGGCGTTTGCTAATGACTAGCCCTAGGCCTGTGCCGCCATACTCGCGCGTCGTGGAGGCATCCACTTGACTGAAGGGCTTGAAGAGTCGATCCAAGCGATCGCTGGGAATGCCAATGCCCGTATCCTGAACTTGAAATTGGAGAAAATCCTTGCCCTCGTGCTTGACCGCGCTCACATGGACGACGACTTGGCCTTCGTGGGTAAACTTAATGCCATTGCCCACTAGGTTAACGAGGATCTGCCGTAGCCGGGTCACGTCCCCTTTAACTTGGGCAGGGGTTTTGGGGGTACAGGTGTAAAGTAACTCTAACTCCTTCTCCTCGGCTTTGCTGGCCAATAGGCTTAGGACATCCTCCACACACTCGCGCACATCAAAGAACTGCTGCTCTAGCACCAGTTTGCCCGATTCAATTTTCGAGAAGTCAAGAATATCGTTAATAATTGTCAGGAGTGCCTCGCCGGCCTGGTGCAGAGTTTGCAAAAAGTCCCGCTGCTGCTCATTGAGGGGCGTATCCAACAGCAAATTGGTAAAGCCCAAAACCGCATTCATCGGGGTGCGGATCTCATGGCTCATGGTGGCCAAAAACTCACTCTTGGCCCGGTTGGCCAGTTCCGCTTGCAGCCGCGCCTGTTCCAGTTCGTGGTTTTGCTGAGCTAACAGCTGTCGCTGCTGCTGTTCATGGCGCAGCAGTTCTGCTTGGGCGATCGCAATCCCCACTTGCGCGGCCACTGCTTCCAGAAGTTCAATCTCATCAGTCGTCCACTGCCGCTGGCGATCGCACTGATGCAGGCCAATAATGCCATTGGGTACGCCTTTATAGGAGGTGCGAATAGCCAGCATTGACTGGATTTGAAATTGATGACACAGCTCAATGGCACTGCCAAGTAGGGGCTCTTGAGTCACATCGTGGGAAACAACGGCGGCATCACTCCTGAGCACCTCCAAGGCGTGGGGGTTGTTTTCCACGGGCACACTGACCCCCCGCATTGAGGGGTAGCCCGGTTGCAGGTATTCAGCCACATCGGGAATACGCGGCGGTGGCCCCGGCTCGTAGCGATGAATTAAACAGCGACTGACCCCAAAGGCCTGACCAATTTGGGTGACGGTTGTTTCAAACACCGTTTCCGTATCGAGGCTCTGGCGAATCTGTTCGGTAATTTGATTCAGAAGCAACGCCCGCTGCATTTGCTGTTGCAGTTGCTGACGTTGGCGGGTTTCCTGTTCCAAAAGTTGCACTTGGGCAAGGCCAATTCCCACTTGCGCCGCCACACTCTTGAGTAAACTTTTAATCGCCTCCGTCCACCGCCGCTGGCGATCGCACTGGTGCAAAATGAGCAAACCATTCGCTTGATTGCGATAGGCCGTGCGCACAATCACCGCAGATTTCACATTCAGGACTTCGCAGTACTCATGAAGTGAGGTTAGACGACTGTCTGTTGCCACATCCTCGCAGCTAAACACCTCATCGGAGGCAAAAACCGATTCCAAAAACGCTCCCCGCATCTGGCTCAAATCGAGAGGGCATTCCTTGACGGAAGACACCCCCGGTGCACAGTACTCAGCCACCAGTGCCATCGGCGCATGCTCTTGATAGACAAACAAGAGACAACGACTGACATTGAGGGTTGTCCCCACCTGCTGAACTGCCGTGCGACAAATGTGCTCCCGTTCAATTTGCTGGCGAATTTCCTCGGTAATGCGATTGAGCAGGAGCGTGCGCTTCACCTGCTGCTGTAAAAACAGTTGTGCCCGCTGCCGTTCGGTGACATCACTTTGAATGCCAATGTAGTGGGTAATTTCACCAAATTCGTTATAAATCGGGGAGATGGCAAGTTCATTCCAGAAGGGTTGGCCGTTTTTGCGGTAGTTGCGCAGCACCACCCGGCAGGATTGGCCTTTTTTAATGGCATTACGAATGGCTTCAGCCCCCGGTTGATGGCGATCGCGCCCCTGCAAAAAGCGGCAATTTTTGCCAATCACCTCCGTTGCTCGGTATCCTGTCATCCGCTCAAAGGCGGGGTTCACATAGATAATTGGATTATCGGGTTGGCGGTAGTCGGTAATCACAATGCCATTGGTGCTAGCAATAATGGCTCGCTCCCGCAGTCGCAGCTCCGCCTCAATTTTTTTCTTGTCGGTAATATCAATGGCTAACTCCAAAAAGCCAATCAGTTGCTCTTGGCTATCATGAATCGGGGTGACTGACAGGGACACAGGAAAGCGAGAGCCATCCCGCCGTACAAATGTCCACTCCTGCTCATCGGCCAAGCCCCGCCGCGCCCGAGCCACGAGAGTCTCAAACCCCGCAGGAATGGGTTCTCCCAATTGTGCACTGAGGATCTGGGCATAGCGCTCCACCTCTTGAGAATCAAGGAAACGTTCTGGAGTCGCTTTACCCACCAGTTCTGAAGCAGGATATCCTAGCCATTCCTCAGCGGCTCGATTCAGCAGCGTGATAATGCCATCGGTACGGGTGGCAATGATGGCGTGATTACTACTATTGAAGACCGCCTCTTGGAGGCTGCTCATCTGCTGAATGTAGGCCAGTTGTTGCTGGGTGACCTCTAAGTGATGGCGGATTTCCAGTTCACTAATGACTTGGCGAGCAAGGGTGCGCAGGGTTTGCTGTTGAACGGGGTTTAGCTCACGCGGCTTATAGTCCACCACACAGAGGGTACCAATGCCATAGCCATCGGGCGTCATCAAGGGCATCCCCGCATAGAAGCGGATATAGGGCGGCCCTGTAACAACGGGATTATCGGCAAAGCGGGGATCCAGCCGAGCATCCGGTACAATGACGAGTTCTGGTTGCAGGATAACGTGAGCACAAAAGGCAACATCCCTAGGGGTTTCACAGGCATCAATGCCTACTTTGGCTTTAAACCACTGCCGTTGACGATCAACAAGACTAATGAGGGCAATGGGCGCTTCGCAAATTGCCGCCGCTAAGTGGGTAATTTCATCAAAGATCGGTTCCGGAGGCGTATCTAAGACTCGATACTGCTCAAGGGCACGTTGCCGTTCCGGTTCATTTGCTGGCAATGGGGCAGCAGGCATAGCCCAAGTGTACCGCCTTTTTGTAGGAGCAAGTCTTTCATCATTATATGAATTGCACTGGTTCTAGAGAGGATTCCCTAGGGGATGCAGAACACAACATCTATCTTTGCAGGACTTGGAGGGCAGTCACAGAATAAAAAAAGGATGTAGCACCTACGCCTACACCCTTCATCAATCCTTATTTTCAGACGGTGGCAATTTTAGCCTGCCCAACCCTTGGCAGCTTGATCGAGCACGTAGGCGGCTACATCCTGAATTTGTTCATCGGTGAGACGACCAGCAAAAGCGGGCATGGCATTTTTGCCGTGCTGCACTTGGTAGATAATGGCATCCTCGGAGTACATACCAAATTGCTCAAGGGCTTCTTTTTTCAGGGTTTTGTTGGCCATCACCACATTGCCACCCCCCATGTGACAGGCTGCACAGTTGCCGCTAAAGACTTTGGCACCATTGGCTAAATCTGCCGCAAAGGCCGCAGGGGTGAGGTTGACAAACAGCGCGATCGCGATCGCGCAAACACAAATGAATAGCTTTTTCAACGGAGTTCTCCTTTCATGGAATGCGTCAGGGTATGGATAAAGCCCCAAAAATCAAGGGGTGCAAGGTTCACCAAAGGTCAGTGTAGCAAAGTTCCCAACCTAGGGGGCACTGTCCGGAAAGCTTTCTACGCCCCAACCGGGGGCTACGGCTGCCGCTCGCAAAATAAAGGCAGCTAAGGTCTCCAGCTGTTTCGTGGTCAACCAGTCCTCACTCACGCGGCGGCAGGAATAACTCTCTTCGCTGCCATCGTAGGACATCGGCGATCGCTGGAAAGCAACGAGGCTGGCGATCGTATCCCGTGGCGGCGTTGCCCCCTTGAGATCCTTCAGAGAGAGGGACACCAAAGGATTGGGTAACGTGCTGCCACCGACATGACAGTTTTTGCAGTTTTCCTCAAAGAGCCGCTTGCCACGGGTCAGATCCGCTGCTGTGAAGGTTTTGGTCTCACCGCGGTCATTGAGGGGCAGTTCCACCGTATCTGTGACCTTCAGGTATTGGATCACATAGTTATCGACCCCAGAGGCCGCCAGCGCCGTTGCCGGGGCGATCGCCCAGCCCAGCAGCAAGAACAGTAGGCCACTGCAGAGCCAGACAACAGGCCGAAGCCGAGAGTGAGGTTGGTGCATGAGTTGGGAAGATCCTTCTTGAGTTGTGACTAGTAGTAAATTTTACCGCCTCCCCATTTATCCCCAAGAATCTTGGGTTCGACGAGGATGTGACCGGCAATCGCCACCAAATCTTTCTCCGTCAGATTGCGCATTTTCGGGAAAATGTCGGCACTGCGCAAACTGGGGTGCACCTCAGCAATTTCCTGCTCGCCATCGTAGGTGGTGGGGTTTTTCATATAGTCCACCAAGCCTTCGATGTTATCCCGTGGCGGTGTGGCCAAAGCTAGGGTTTCAGTGCGCAAATCCAAATTGGGGTTGGTTTTGGTGATCCCCCCCACATGGCAGGAGGCGCAAGCATACTGGAAGAGACGCTTACCCTCAAAGTATTGCTTTTCCGTCAGGGTAATGGTTTTTCCTTCACTGTTGAGGGGAACGGTCAGGACGTCAGGGGTCAGTTCAGCGGCCAGTGCTGTACCTAGGGTCAGTTGCCAGAGGCAGAGGCAAAGGGCGACCGCAAGCCAAATGCATTTTTTTAACATAGTTCTCCCAATAAGCAGGTCTTACGAGTGCGGTGACGTGTCCCGTTGATCGGTCGGTGTAGCAGAGTCCGTCAAAGCCAAAATGATTGCTTTGGCATCTTCAAGGGGCAGGCGCGTTTGCGGACTGGTATAGCGAATACCCAAGCGATCGCACAACCCACAGACGGTTTCGACCGAGACGCCGTAGTCCGCTGCCAAATCAGCGATCGCAATATCCACAAATCCCATGCTGCTACTCTCCGCTTGGGATCAACGACCAAGTATCATTATCATGCCATTGTGCGGCTTCTTTACCAAAAAGCGTCCCCTTCGCAAAGAGAAGTGCCGCCACAGCGTACACTGTTGATGTGGCCGTTCAGATGGAGTTTGCAATGAAACGAGTCTTGGCGATTATCCTTGGGGGCGGTGCCGGCACACGTCTCTATCCCTTGACCAAGCGTCGAGCCAAGCCTGCGGTTCCCCTTGCTGGAAAATATCGCCTCATTGATATTCCTGTGAGCAATTGCATCAACTCCGAAATTAATAACATTTACGTCCTTACCCAATTCAACTCGGCCTCCCTCAACCGTCATATTGCTCGTACCTATACCTTCCCCGGCTTGACGGGCGGCTTTGTCGAAGTCCTAGCAGCCCAACAAACCCCAGAAAATCCCAACTGGTTTCAAGGCACTGCTGATGCGGTGCGTCAATACCTGTGGCTGTTGGCCGATTGGGACGTGGATGAATACCTGATTCTTTCAGGAGATCACCTCTACCGCATGGACTATCGCCTGTTTGTGCAGCGCCATCGCGAAACGGGCGCCGATATTACCCTCTCCGTCTTGCCCGTCGATGAAAAAGCCGCCTCTGGCTTTGGCTTGATTAAGGTAGATGGCACAGGGCGAGTCATTGAATTCCGCGAAAAACCCAGCGGTGATGCCCTACGGGATATGCGCGTGGACACAACCCGCTATGGCCTTAGTGCCGAGGAAGCCCATCGCAAACCCTACATTGCCTCAATGGGGATTTATGTCTTTAAGCGGCAAGTGCTGATTGATCTGCTGCAACAGATGGCCGATGCCACGGACTTTGGCAAGGAAATCATTCCCGCCGCGGCCCGTTCTCATCTTGTCCAAACCTACGTCTTTAATGGCTACTGGGAAGATATTGGCACAATCGGCTCCTTCTACGAAGCCAACCTTGCGCTTACCCAACAACCCCAACCGCCCTTTAGCTTCTACGACGAAAACGCCCCTATCTACACCCGTCCCCGCTACTTGCCCCCCAGCAAGATTCTCAGTTGCACCATCACCGAGTCCATTATTAGTGAGGGCTGTATCCTCAAGGAATGTCAAGTCCACCATTCCGTCTTGGGGGTGCGATCGCGCGTAGAATCCGGTTGTGTCATTGATCATTCCCTGCTGATGGGCGCCGACTACTACCAAGACTCGGCGCAGCGCAGCCAGCTCCTGTTGCAACATAAAATTCCCATCGGCATTGGTGCCAACAGTGTCATTCGCGGGGCAATTGTCGATAAAAATGCCTGCATTGGCCGCGATGTCAAAATCATCAACAAAGACCATGTTGAAGAATCCAACCGTGAGGATCAAGGATTTTATATCCGCAGCGGGGTGGTGGTGATTATCAAAAATGCCGCGATTCCCGATGGTATGGTTATCTAAGCCATAAGCAAATTTGAATTGGCAAGCGCGGAAAACCTGTGTAGCATATCAACAGTAAGCGTCCAACCCTCTAGCGGAACTGCCATCTATGCCCACGATAGAGACTCGCACAGAACCCATGGTCATCAACATGGGGCCGCACCATCCCTCAATGCACGGGGTTTTGCGGTTAATGGTGACCCTTGATGGCGAAGATGTCATTGACTGCGAGCCGGTGATTGGCTACCTCCATCGCGGCATGGAGAAAATTGCTGAAAACCGCACCAACATTATGTTCATCCCCTACGTGAGTCGTTGGGACTACGCCGCCGGGATGTTTAACGAAGCGGTCACCGTCAACGCTCCCGAAAAGTTGGCTGGTATTCCTGTGCCCAAACGCGCCAGCTATATCCGCGTGATCATGCTAGAGTTGAACCGCATTGCCAATCACCTGCTGTGGTTAGGCCCCTTCTTGGCGGATGTCGGTGCCCAGACGCCCTTTTTCTACATCTTCCGTGAGCGGGAATACATCTACGATCTCTTTGAAGCCGCCACAGGCATGCGCTTCATCAACAACAACTACTTCCGCATGGGGGGAGTGGCCGCCGACCTCACCTATGGCTGGGTAACCAAGTGCCGCGACTTTTGCGATTACTTCCTGCCCAAAGTGGATGAGTACGAGCGCCTGATCACCAACAACCCCATCTTTGTGCGCCGCTTACAGGGGGTGGGCAAAATTAGCCGTGAGGATGCCATCAACTGGGGGCTATCGGGGCCGATGCTCCGTGCCTCTGGGGTGAAGTGGGATCTGCGCAAGGTGGATCACTACGAGTGCTATGACGACTTTGACTGGGATGTACCCGTGGCCACCGAAGGTGATTGCCTTGCCCGCTACATTGTCCGTATTCAAGAAATGCGCGAGTCGGTGAAGATCATTCGCCAAGCCTTGGATGGTTTGCCCGGTGGTCCTTATGAAAACCTCGAAGCCAAGCGGATGTTGGAGGGTGCCAAGTCGGAATGGAATGGCTTTGACTATCAGTACATTGGCAAGAAGCTGGCTCCCACCTTCAAAATTCCCAAAGGCGAACACTATGTGCGGGTTGAATCGGGGAAAGGGGAGCTAGGGATTTACCTGATTGGGGATGATAATGTCTTCCCTTGGCGCTGGAAGATTCGGCCACCGGATTTCAATAATCTGCAAGTGCTGCCCCAGTTGCTGAAGGGGATGAAAGTGGCGGATATTGTTGCTATCCTTGGCAGTATCGATGTGATTATGGGATCCGTCGATCGCTAGGAAAGTGTTGAGCCACCAGCGAGGGAGCCATGGCTGTTCAATTACCGTTTTTTACCTCCACCAACTTCAGTGGCCTCTTTAATGAGCGGTTTTGGCAGAATGCGTGGCCACTACCGCCCCAAAATCAACTGCAGCGGGGTGAACTAGTGCCTGATGTGGAACTACCCGGCGTAGGACTAACCGTGCCCGTGCGCCTTTCAACGGTGTGGAAAGAGCAGCCGCTCCTACTGGTGTTTACCCGTATCTTTACGGAGCATCAGTACTGTCCGCTGTGCTACCCCTATCTCAAGGCCTTGAATGCAAACTATGAAGCATTTCAAGGCAAGGGAGTGGCCGTTCTTGTGGTCACTAGTACCGATGCCCAGCAAAGTGAAAAGGTCAAGGCGGATATGGCTCTAAAGATGCCCCTGCTCTATGACCCCAGTTGCCAAGTCTTTCGCAAATACCGCACGGGTCAAGCCTTGGGGGCACCGCTACCGGCGCAGTTTCTCATTGATCAGGAAGGCAAGCTGCGCTACAAGCATCTCTTCTCGTTTTTAGAACCCAATGCTCCCCTAGAGCGCTTGTTTCAGGAAATTGACGCCCTGAGGGCAACAGTGGCAACAGCAGCTTAGGGGCGATCAAAACTCGCTAGGATAGAAGGTATCTCTTTGGGGCTGTAGCTCAGTCGGATAGAGCGAGCGCCTCCTAAGCGCTAGGCCGTGCGTTCAAATCGCACCAGTCCCGTTCTTGCCCTTAGAATAAAAAGCAAATCTTTGTAACGTCAGTGTTGCATCTGTGATAGAGCGATCGCCAGCGAATTCCCTCCTAAAGGAACTTCAAGGCACGATTGATGACCTTGAGGACTACCAAAGCGCCCGTAGCTACGAAGCGGCCAAGAGTGCCCTTGAAAAATTACTGTTCGAGTGCAAAGCCACTGGCAGCGAAAAAGCCTCCCTCGCCCGCGCGATCGCTGACCTCGAAGCAATGCTCGACAAGCTCCACTATGGTGTCGTGCAAATTGCCGTCTTTGGTATGGTGGGGCGGGGAAAGTCCTCTCTACTAAATGCGCTGCTAGGGGAACCCTACTTTGCGACTGGGCCGATTCATGGCGTCACTCAAGAAGAAGCCAGTGCCCTGTGGCAAATTTCGGAAGCCCAGCGGGGTAATCCCATCCGCCTCATTGATACACCGGGGTTAGACGAAGTCAATGGCGCCGCACGGGAGCAACTAGCACGAGAGGTAGCAGCTCAAGCGGATTTGATTCTCTTTGTTATTGCTGGCGACTTGACCCGTCTTGAATATCAAGCCCTCAGTGAATTGCGGCAGGTAGGCAAGCCAATGATTCTGGTTTTTAACAAAGTGGATCAGTATCCAGAGGCTGACCGGGAAGCAATCTATGCCAAACTCCGCGATGAGCGCGTCAAAGAACTCCTCTCCCCCGAAGAGATTGTCATGGTAGCAGCAGCGCCCCTTGTCCCCCAAGTGAACCGCGATCGCCAAGGCCGAGTACAGGTGAAAATGACCGTCGGTGCTCCCCAAGTGGAACCCCTGAAGCAAAAGATCTTGGAGGTGCTCAATCGCGAAGGGAAGGCCCTGATTGCCCTGAACTCAATGCTTTTTGCCAATAAAGTCAGTGAAGAATTAGCCCGCTACAAGCTGGAACTGCGGGATCAGGAGGCCAACCAACTGATTTGGAAAGGAGCTGTCGCCAAGGCGCTGGCGATCGCCCTCAACCCTGTTACCGTGCTCGATATGGTCAGCAGTGCCGTCATTGACTTGACCACAATTCAACTGCTCTCGCGCCTCTACAGCATTGAACTCACAGAAGCAGGCGCCAAGGAACTGCTGCAAACCATTGCCCTTGCCATGGGCAGCATTAGCTTAGGGGAATTTGCCGTCAATTTGGGACTCAGTTCCCTCAAGGGACTGTTGGGATTAGCTACGCCCATGAGTGGCGGCATTGCCCTTGGCCCTTACCTCTCAGTCGCCATGACCCAAGCGGGGATTGCTGGCTTTGCCTCCTATACGATGGGACAAGTAGCCAAAACCTACTTTGCCAACGGCGCAGGCTGGGGAACGGCTGGGCCGAAAACCGTAGTGCAACAAATCCTCAGTCAGTTGGATCAGCGCCATATTCTCAATCGGCTGAAGTCAGAAATTCAAGCCCAACTCTACCCTAGTTAAAATTCAGGCCTGCTTGAGCCAGACGGGCGGCGCCATAGGCGGCCTCTGTTTGAGGTGAAACGGTCACGGGAACCCCTAGGTATTGCTGGCGGAGGGCTAACCATGCGGGATTACGGGCACCGCCCCCCGCCGTCCAGACCCGTTTCAAGGGCGAGGCACCCAGACGTTGTAATTGTTGATAGCCTTGGGCTTCAATGCGGCTGAGACTTTCGAGAAGTCCCTGCAAAAAGAGGCGAGGGTCGTCGGGTCGGGGTTCTAGGCGCGGTTCAAGATGCGGATCGTTGATGGGAAAGCGCTCACCCCGCTTGAGCAGAGGATAGTAATCCAACCCCGTGGGTTGATTGACATCGATTTGGGCGCTGAGGCGCTCTAGTTCCTCTGGGGTAAAAAACTGGGCTAAAATTGCGGCGCCACAGTTGGAGGCACCCCCCACCAGCCAGCGATCGCCTACGGCGCGCGAGCTGCGATCGCCCAAGCGATGACTGTAGATACCTGCTGCCAAATCCTCTACCCTAGAGGCACTCAAGAGCTTGAGCACAAGGGTTGACCCCAAAGATGTCACCGCCTCACCCACCTGCGAGGCACCACTCGCTAAAAAGGCGGCAATGCTATCGGTGGTACCGGCACACACCTCACACTCTAAAGACAAGCCTAAATCGGTGGCTGTGACCTTTCCCAGAACTGTACCGGGGGGAATGACCTTAGGGAGCAGGGGCTGCAAGGACGCAAGCGTGGGGTGGCTGAACCAGTCGGGGTAAGCTTCCTGTGCCGGGTCATAGCCCAACTTCAGGGCATTGTGCCAGTCGGAAATGCCCAGTTGACCATGGAGCAAAAAGGCCAGCCAATCCGCTTGGTGTACCAAAACAGCGTTGACCGTGGGGTAGTGGGTCTGGAGCCACAACAGCTTAACGAGACTACTGGTGGCACTCAGGACAAGGTGATCCGTGGTTAAAATCTGCCGCAGGGTTTGAACGTGATTCTGGGCGCGATCGTCGTTATAGAGGAGAACGGGTGAGCAGGGCTGCCCCTGAGCATCACAGAGGAAAACGGTGCTAGAGGTGGCATCAATAGCAATCCGCTGAATTTGCTGACGGATAGCGCTTGGAATATCTAAAATCAACGCCCGCAGGGTTGCCGCCCATTCTTGGGGGCGATCGGGCTGGTGCAACAGACGACGGGCAGTGGCGAGAATCTTGCCTTCAGGATCGATGGCGATCGCCCGCGCCCCCGAGGTACCAAAATCAATCCCCAGTGCGATGACCGCCATAGCGCTAGGGAGCCTTCAAAACTCAAGGAGGTCAAAAAGAGCCGTATCTAGCTCATAGCCAAACATTGCCGCCATGCCTTTAATTTTTTCAGCAGCAGGATAGCCCTGTCCCTGAAGCCATTGCCAAAGGGTAAAGACCTTGGCCATCACAAAAATATCAAGGGCTTGGGGGTTGAAGATAATACCCTGCTGCGGATGAAATTCGTGGGGCACCAGCATTGCCCCATAGCGCACCAACTCACCTGCTGACCAATCCAGTAAATAGGGCAACCATGGGTAGCAGACATCAGCACGAATGAACCAAAGGCGCACAGCTGGCAATTCCGAAAGCTCTAGATCAGGCTCATCAGCTGGCCGCGGGTAGTCAATGACAAAACGCAGTGCTTGGTGATGATCTAGAAGCCGCTGCTCTGCAATCAGGGGAGCAAGGACTTGTTGCAGGGGAGATACATCAAGACGATCAATTTGATCTGGCGTTAACTGGATCGCGATCGCCACTACCTCACTTCTCCCCGGCGGCCAACTATTTAGAGAACCTGCTGCACTTCTGCAATTTCCGGAATGGCTTCTTTCAACTTGCGCTCAATCCCCATGCGCAGCGTCATCGTCGAACTAGGACAAGAGCCACAGGCACCCTGTAAGCGCAGCCGTACCACAGGTCCTTCAATTTCCACAAGTTCGACATTACCGCCGTCGGCCATCAAATAGGGGCGCAGTTCATCAAGGACTTTTTCGACGTTTTCTTGACTTAGTTCAAGGGTTGCAGCCATTGTTACTGTCCTTGGCGTATCGTTCACATTTCCTTAGTCTAGCATTTGCAGGGGCGATCGCCCTTTGGGAATTGCAAGGGATGGCAATGGATCTGACTCTAGGGAAATCTGCTGAACAATGTTTAGGAAGGGCAACGCTCAAGGATACAATAATAGCTTGGTGAACTGCACGGTAGGACATGATTTCCAGTAATGATTTTCGCCCCGGTGTAAGTATTGAGCTGGATGGTGCCGTCTGGCGAGTCGTCGAATTTTTGCACGTCAAACCCGGTAAAGGCTCAGCCTTTGTGCGAACAAAGCTAAAGAATGTACAAACGGGCAACGTGATTGAGCGCACCTTCCGCGCCGGCGAGACCGTTCCCCAAGCCACCCTTGAAAAACGCACCATGCAGCATACCTACAAAGATGGCGAAGACTATGTCTTTATGGACATGGAAAGCTATGAGGAGGCTCGCCTCACGCCCGCACAAATGGGCGATCGCGCCAAGTATCTCAAAGAAGGAATGGAAGTCAATATTGTCAAATGGGGTGAGCAAGTCCTTGAGGTGGAGCTACCCAACTCCGTTGTTTTAGAAGTGGTGCAAACCGATCCGGGGGTTAAAGGGGATACCGCCACCGGTGGCTCGAAACCCGCCATTGTCGAAACCGGTGCCCAAGTCATGGTACCGTTATTTATCTCTGTCGGCGAGCGGATTCGCATTGATACTCGCTCAGATACATATCTTGGCCGCGAATAGGAGTAATGGGTGTGGAGCTTGACCTCAACCAAGTACGCGAACTGCTACTAATGTTCGACCAAACCAGCGTCACCGAACTCAACCTTAAGAGTGGCGAACTGGAACTTCAACTCCGCAAGCGTGAGCAGCTCAGTGGCAGCGCCCCTGTGGTTGTGGCTCCAGCTCCTGCATCAACCGTCACGCCCACCCCTGTGCCCCCGCCAGCCGTCACTGCCGATCCGGAACCGACGCCACCCGCCGCCAACCGTAAAACCGTGGATATTGTGGCGCCAATGGTAGGAACCTTTTATCGTGCCCCCGCTCCCGATGAACCCCCCTTTGTCGAAGTGGGGGACACAGTGAAAAAAGGCCAAGTGGTTTGCATCATTGAAGCCATGAAGCTGATGAATGAAATTGAAGCCGAAGTCAATGGCCAAGTGGTCGAAATTCTGGTGCAAAATGCTGAACCAATTGAGTATGGTCAAACCTTAATGCGCATTTTGCCTAACTAAATATCGTTTTTTGTTTTTTCAGCAAAGGCAGGCACTAATTGCAAAGATATGTTAAGCATTGAGGAGTTTAAGGCCAAGAATTCAATGCTTTCAAGCCTTTGTGCTCTTGCCGAGACCCTAATTGAAAAATTAGAATTTAGAAACATCTACCACCACTGCCTGACGAGGTTGGCCTGTGCAAGCAACTGGAGCATACATTCTTATTGATACCCTATGCCGTCACGGCGTTAAGCATATTTTTGGCTATCCTGGTGGCGCAATCTTACCAATTTATGATGAGCTTTACCGTGCTGAGTCGCAGGGAAAGATTCAGCATATTCTAGTACGCCACGAACAGGGGGCAGCCCATGCCGCTGACGGCTACGCTCGTGCTACAGGTCAAGTGGGCGTCTGTTTTGCCACTTCAGGGCCAGGAGCAACCAACTTAGTGACAGGCATTGCCACAGCCCACATGGATTCGATTCCCCTGCTGGTGATCACCGGTCAGGTGTCTCGCTCCGCCATTGGCACCGATGCCTTTCAGGAAACGGATATCTTTGGCATTACGCTGCCCATTGTCAAGCACTCCTACGTCGTGCGGGCAGCCAAGGACATGGCACGGATTGTTGCTGAGGCAATCTACATTGCCACCACCGGTCGGCCAGGGCCGGTGCTCGTGGATATTCCCAAGGATGTGGGGCTAGAGGTCTGTGAGTATGAACCGATCGAGCCGGGGCAAGTCAAGCTAAGGGGCTATCGTCCCACGATTCGCGGCAATGTGCGCCAAATTGCCCAAGCGGTTCAACTGATTCGTGAGGCCAAGCGACCCTTGCTCTATGTGGGCGGCGGTGCAATTACAGCAGGTGCTCACGAGGAAGTGCTCAAGTTAGCTGAGTTATTCCAGATTCCGGTGACAACAACCCTGATGGGCAAGGGGGCGTTTCCTGAGTCCCATCCCCTCTCCGTGGGTATGTTGGGGATGCATGGCACCGCCTATGCCAACTTTGCCGTCAGTGAGTGTGATCTATTGATTGCCGTGGGGGCGCGGTTTGACGATCGCGTCACCGGTAAACTGGATGAATTTGCCTCCCGCGCTAAGGTGATTCACATTGACATTGATCCTGCTGAGGTGGGCAAAAACCGCGTGCCGGATGTGCCGATTGTTGGCAGCGTTAAACCCGTGCTCCAGCAACTTCTCAAGCACATTGAAGACAGTGGTGAAGCCGTTGAACCCGCCACCCAGGTGTGGCTCGAGCGCATCAAGGTCTGGAAAGAGGACTATCCCCTTGTCGTGCCGCAACCCAGTGGTGAACTCTCGCCCCAAGAGGTGATTGTTGCCTTTGGCCGCCATGCGCCTGATGCCTACTACACGACTGATGTGGGTCAGCACCAGATGTGGGCAGCGCAATTCCTGAAAAATGGCCCGCGGCGTTGGATCTCCAGTGCTGGCTTGGGCACGATGGGCTTTGGCATGCCTGCAGCAATGGGGGTGAAGGTGGCACTACCCGATCAACAGGTGATCTGTATTAGTGGCGATGCCAGTTTTCAAATGAATTCCCAAGAGTTGGCCACATTGGCGCAGTACGGTATTGCTGTCAAGACGGTGATTATTAACAATTTTTGGCAGGGAATGGTGCGCCAGTGGCAACAGGCCTTTTACGAGAAGCGTTATTCCCATTCCAATATGGCCAAGGGGATGCCCGATTTTGTGAAATTGGCGGAGGCCTACGGGGTTAAGGGGTTGCGGGTGAGCGATCGCCACGATTTGGATGCCATTGTCCAAGAGGTCTTAGCTTACGATGGCCCCGTGCTCCTAGATGCCCATGTCACTCGTGAGGAAAATTGCTATCCGATGGTGGCTCCCGGCAAAGCCAACTCCCAAATGCTAGGGCTGCCGGAACGCAAGGTGCTGGAAAAGGCTGCCGAATTAATCTACTGCGCCAACTGTGGGGCAAAGACAATTTCGACCCATCGCTTTTGTCCAGAGTGCGGCAGTAAGCTCTAGGGAGTTGGACAGGCTTGAGCAAACAACCGCCTTGGCAGGGGCTGGCGAAAATGAAAGAGGATCGTATTTTGGCGGCGATCGCGCGGTTCGGGACCACGCCCCCATAACGTTTCAAAGGAGAAAAAGGACACCCCTAACCCTGATCGCAGCGCGGCTTCTACCTTGGCATCCACCAGTTCAATGGGCACAGGGTTGGTGCGTAGCCCCGTGAGGACACCAACGGCAGTGGGAATTTTCGCTTGGGCGTGGAGCATCTCTGGCTGAGTTAACTGCTGCACAAAGCTGGGGAGATTGTAGCGATAGACTTGCACAATCACTTCATCGAGGAGGCCGAGGGCGACCCACTGCGGCCAATCTTGGAGAAATGTCTGGTAGGCGGTGGGCAATGTGGTCGGTGAGACGGAAAAAATGGCATTGGGAAATTCTTGCTTGACCCGCTGCCGCAACGTTTGCACAAAGGCGGTGAGTTTGTCGGCACGCCAGCGCATCCAGTCTGGATCACGGGGATTGTCGGGAACGGGCTTTTGGGTTTCCTGCTGATAGAGGGCACGGGTGTAGTCATCGTAGCCAAACTCCACGGGCAGGCTGAGGTGGTCATCAAACTGCACCCCATCCACGGGATACTGCCGCAGCACCTCTAGGACAATGTTGGTCAAGAAAGCCTGCACCTCAGGATGAAAGGGATTCATCCAAGCTACTTCACCAGCCGCCGTTAAGCGAGTGGTTTGACCATTGACCCCTTGGGTGAGCCAGTCTGGATGGGCAAGGGCGAGTTCTGAGGTTTCTGGCACCATGAAGCCAAATTCAAACCAAGGAATGATCAACAGATTACGGCAGTGCGCCTGCTGGGTGAGTTCCCAAAGAAGGTCGTAGTCCTGAATCCCTCGCAGCACAAAGGGCTGGATGCCCAGATTCCTAGCCGTAGCACTGGGGAAACTGACATACCCAGAGTTCCAGACAACGGGATAGAGAGTGTTGAAGTTCAACCGCTGTAAATCATTGAGGGTTGCCTCCAACCGAGGGCGATCGCGCAGGATCGGTAAATCATTGGTTGTCAGCCAGACGCCGCGAATCAGCGTTGAGTTTTGTGCCTGTACTGGCCAAATCGTCCAACACAAACTCCAACAGAAGAGCACGAACAACAGCCAAACGCGACGATGCAGCATAGGTTACAACGCCAGTGGACGGAGATGTCCTGACTCTAGGAGAAAAATCTGAGTACAGACTCTGCGTAAAAATGCAGGGTCATGACTGACGATGAGACCGGGGGTGGTATCCGCCTGCAAAAACTCGATCAACGTGCCACAACTTCGCTGATCCAAAAAGGCCGTGGGTTCATCATAGAGAATCAACTGGGGCTGCATGGCTAAAATGCCCGCGATCGCCACCATGCGTTGTTCGCCTCCCGACAGTTGATGGGGCATGCGATCGGCCAAGTGACTGGTTCCTGTCTTGGCCAAGGCTTGGTGAACTCGCTGCTGAACCTCTGGAGGGGAACAGCCCAAGTTTTCTGGGCCAAAGGCGACATCCTCGGCCACGGTAGCCCCGATTAACTGATCCGCTGGATGTTGCAGCACGACCCCCACCGCCGGTTGAAACTGTCCAGCCACCACCGACTGTCCCAAGCAGGTGATCGTTCCCCGCTGTGGCGCAAGAACAGCAGCACAGAGCAGCAGAAGTGTGGTTTTGCCAGAACCATTGTCCCCCATGATGCCTAGGCGATCCCTCCCCTGCACCGTGAGATCAATCCCTTGGAGTAGTGAGGGGGTTGCTCCATAGCCAAAATGGAGATCCCTGATTTCCAGCAGGGCAGTCACAGTTTAGAGCGTCTTAGAGCGTCAAGGCTTGGGGATTGGTTTCAATCAGTTTCGCCAAATCCTGAAGGAAAGCGGCAGCATCGGCACCATAGATCACACGGTGATCACAGGTGATATTCACCTTCATCTGCCGTTTCACCCCCAGCAGGCCATCCTCGGTGGCAACCACCGTCGGACGCGACGCCCCCACCGCCATAATGGCTCCTTGACCGGGGGTGAGAATGGCGTCGAAGAAGTCAACCCCGAACATTCCTAAATTGGAGAGACTAAAGGTACCCGTGCTGTACTCCTCAGGTTGCAGTTGCTTGGCGCGCGCCCGCTCCACTAATTCTTTCCAAGTGCGCGAGAGGCTGTAGATGTCAACTTGGTCGGCGTTCTTCAACACCGGTGTAATCAGCCCCCCTCCCGGCATCGCCACAGCCACAGCAATGTTAATGTCGCGGCGGTATTGAATCCCTTGCTCCGTGTAATAGGCATTCATGATCGGGTGTTTTTGCAGCGTCAGGGCGATCGCCTTGGCAAGCAGCGCCGTCATTGTCACCCCTTTTGACTTGATTTGCTGGTACAGCCGATCCAACGCATCCGTTGTAATCGTGTAGGCCACATGGAAATCAGGAATGCCGAGGCTGGCCACCATATTGCGCACAACGGCATTTTGTAGCGTTGTCAGGGGCACCAGATCCTCTTTGGCGACGACCGGGGCAGTCGCAGGGGGGGCTGTGGGGACAGGGGGTGTCGCTACTGGTGTAACGGGAGTTGCAGGCGCACCAATCAAGGCTTCCACATCAGCGGCGGTAATCCGACCATTGGGACCCGTTCCCTTGAGCGTCTGCAAATCAATTTTGTGTTCCTTGGCCAATTTGCGGGCACGGGGGGAAGCAACCACTCGCCCAGTAGTTGCAGCAACAGCACTGGTGGGAGAAGCCACTGCCACAGGAGCCGTTGCGGAGCCATTACTTGTGGCCGCAGCGGGAGTCGAGGCCGTTGCTGCAGAACTCGTCGTAGAACTGGTCGCCGCCCCAAGGGACTTGGCCTTTGCCTCTGCTTCCGCAATTTCTGCTTCTGTTTCTGCCACGAGGCCAATGGTGGAACCGACGGGTGCCACTTCGCCAGCAGGCACGGTAATCACCGCCAAATAGCCGTCGTAGAAGGACTCCACATCCATATCGGCCTTGTCGGATTCCACAATCAGCACGGTTTCCCCCTTGGCCACCTTATCCCCGGGAGATTTCACCCAAGAGACAATTTTCCCTTCGGTCATGGTGGAGCTGAGGGCGGGCATGAACAGTTCACGAATCATAGAGGCTGCTATCCTTGGTTGGCAATCGAGAGGGAGTCAAATTCACTAAAGATGAAAGGTAAAAGTTAGAGCGTGCCGCGAATTTCTTCGATGACGCCATTGCGCAGGAGAATCTCCACCTGCATTTTTTGGATCAAGTTGTCTCCTTTAGTGACATAGAAGAAATTATCCACTTGACCTTGATCCACTTCCTGCCCCATTTCTAGGCGTTGCACCTGATCCAATTGTTGAAGAATCAGATTTTTTTGCTGCAACAGTTGCGCCTTTTGGTTGTTGGCTTGTCCTTGAACCTCTTGAATACGGGCATTGACCACATCCGCTGCTTCATTACTTTTGCGCAGTTCGTCAATCACTTGCTGCAATTGAAAATCCAACTGCTGAATTTGGCCATCCACTTGATTTAGTTGTGCCTGAAGCTGCCTTTGGGCATCGTCTTTCCACTCGGGAGTGACGATTGCTTTCACCATAATCTGGCGCCGCAGGAGCAGTTTAGTATCCATAGGGTCTGTCATGGAGATTACTCAAACATGGCGTTAATCATATCGCGGTAGCGATCGCTCACGACATGACGACGAATTTTTAGGGTTTGGGTCAAAAGACCATTCTCTATCGTAAAGGGTTCGAGGACAAAGCGAAATGTGGCAATGCGATCATCTGGGCGATAGCCGGGGCGATTTTGCACTTCCCGCAGCAGTTCTTGGCGGTAGAGATCAATAATCACTTTGCTCTCCAGCGTCACCAGTTCACCCGTGCCCGCTGGTGCCGGTCGGTTCGGCAACTCTAGCCGGTACCCCTTGGCAGCCACCCACTGCTCCAGCGCTTCCAAATTAGGCACAATCAAGGCACCCAAGGCTTTTTGATCTTGACCCACCAGCATAATCTGGTCAATGTAGGCGCTGCGGATACAGGCATCCTCAATGGGCTGCGGTTCAATATTTTCGCCGTTGCTGAGAACAATCGTGTCCTTCTGCCGCCCCGTCAGCACCAAATCGCCATTGGGGGTGAGGTAGCCCAAGTCGCCCGTGTCAAACCAGCCCTCAGCATCCAGCACCTTGGCAGTGGCCTCCGGTTTGTTGTAGTAGCCGCGCATCACTTGTGGCCCTTTGGCCATCACCAGTCCTTTTTGGCCAAACTCGACGGGGGCTTTAGTTTCGGGATCCACAATCTTAATGGCGGTATCGGGAATGGGACGGCCGGTGGAGCCGCGTAGATTTGCCCAAGAGCGGCGAGCGGTCAGTACCACAGCCGTTTCTGTGAGGCCATAGCCCACTAGCACTTCTAGGTTGATGACTTCATAGAATGTGTCCAAATGGGGGGCAAGGGCACCGCCACCACTAATCACCTGTTTAATTTCACCGCCTGTGGCTTCACGAATTTTGCTATAGACACGCTTCTCCCCCAGTTCGTAGAGAGGCTTGAGGAAAAAGGTTTGCAGACGGGCAACCAATTTTTGCCAACCGCTGGGATGGGGGTTGGTCAGGCTGAGGCCGGTGAGCAGTCGCCGTTGCAGGACATATTGCTGGCCCACACTGAGGAAAAACTGGGCAAGACGCCGCTTTGTGGCCGGGGCATCGCGCAGTTGCTTTTGCACCCCTTCATAAAAGCCTTCCCAGATACGAGGTACGGCAATCATGTAGTGGGGCTTACACCGTTTTAAGTCATTCTTGAAGTGACGGAGGTTAGTATAGGTTTGGCTACAGCCACAGGCAAAGAGAAAGTACTCGGCCACCCGTTCGTAGGCATGCCAAATGGGCAAGATACTGAGAATGCGATCGCCCACCTGCGGTTGCACAATTGCCCAGAGATTGACAATTTGACTCAGTAGCCCCCCATGGGTGACCATCACGCCCTTGGGTTGACCTGTGGTACCGGAGGTGTACATCAGCGTTGCCAAGTCATCGGGGGTAATGGCGACTGCCCGCACTGTGCCATATTGTCCTTCCGTAAAGACTTGACCAAAATTCAAGAGCCGCAGGGGAAAATGCTCAAGTTCTGGGGATTCTGCACTTAAGAGCACAACAGTTTCCACCCCTGTCTCTGCTAAACCCTCTTGAAGTTTGCGCAAGGTGGCCAAGTTTTCAATCAGCAGCAGGGTTGCGCCACTATCGCGCAGAATGTAGAGCAGTTCTTGGGCCTCTGCGGTACCACTGCGCACCACATTAATGGCACCGGCCATCATACTGCCTTGATCGGCAATCAGCCAGCGGGGACTATTGTCAGCAAATAAGGCCACGCGATCGCCGGCAGCGACACCCAGCGCTTGTAGGCCAGCAGCAAAGCGTTGAATGCGTTGATAGAGTTCACTGTAGGTAATGCGCGTCGGAGGGTCTTCGTAGGGCGCATCAACAGCCACCACCTCCCCATGGCGTTGCGCTAGTAGAGGCCAAATTTCCGGCAGCGACTGGAGGGTTTTGTAGGCCAAAAAGTGATCGGGTAACGACGCATCTTGGGGGAGGCCGCCGGGGGGAGTGTAGGTGTAGGCCGCACTGGTCATTGGTTTGGCTCCAGACGCAACACCTAGATAATAAACCCTCAATGGGACACCTCATGCAGGTTTAACAATTTCAATGTGAGATCATAAGAATCGGTTACTTAGCAAGCAGTCCTATGGTGCCCTTTGTTCTTGCCTCTGCTTCGCCGGCGCGCCGCCAACTGCTGCGACAGGTTGGCATTGATCCCATTATTCAACCCAGTCACTTTGATGAATCCGTGATTCAGGCAACTACTCCCACGGAACTGGTGCGATTACTGGCACGGTGTAAGGCAGAAACAGTGGCTCAAACCTACCCACCCCCCGCCCTCATTTTGGGCTGTGATTCTGTGCTGGTTCTAGGGGGAGAAATTTATGGTAAACCAGCCTCACCGGAGGTGGCGATCGCCCGCTGGCAACAAATGCGCAGTCAAACGGGAGAATTGCTGACAGGCCATGCCTTGATTGACTTGGCACAGGGGCGCACCTGTGTTGAGGTGGAGTCCACCCAAGTTGTTTTTGCCGATATTAGCGATGCCGAAATCGCTGCCTACGTCGCTTCTGGTGAACCCCTTGCCTGTGCTGGTTGTTTTGCCCTCGATGGCCAAGGTGGTGCCTTTGTCGAGAAAATTGTCGGGACTCCTAGTAATGTCATTGGCTTGAGCTTGCCCCTACTGCGGCGGATGCTGCTGAGCTTGGGATACACCCTTGGCGATGTGCAAGGCAAGAAATGAAAAACTAGCCTAGACAAGTCTAAATGCTTAGGGTATGCTAAGAGATTGCGAGTTAAGGAACTGTCATGAACGCCCAAGAGATTATTCGCTCGATTGAAGCGGAGCAAATGAAGACTGACTTGCCCGTGATTCATGTGGGCGATCGCGTTCGGGTCGGAGTCAAAATTCAAGAAGGCGGTAAAGAGCGCGTCCAACCCTACGAAGGGGATGTGATTGCCATGCGCAACACGGGCATTAACCGCACCATTACCGTGCGCCGTGTCTTCCAAGGAGTGGGCGTTGAGCGCGTCTTTTTGCTACATTCGCCACGAATTGATAGTATAAAAGTAATCCAGCGGGGTAAAGTCCGCCGTGCCAAACTCTACTACCTGCGCAACCTCGTAGGTAAAGCCTCGCGCATCAAAGCACGGTTCGATCGCCCTCTGTAAACAGCCTTGCGTCCTTAGTTCAGTTGGTAGAACGTCGGTCTCCAAAACCGGATGTCGGGGGTTCGAGTCCTCCAGGGCGCGTTAGTTAGTCTGATCTGAAGGTTTTGGCGTCTTAAAGTCCTTTGCAACAGGGATGTACTGGACTAAATGCTTGAGTATCTGGGCGACGCGGATGAGATTGCGATCGCTATCGCCAAGCAAACTAAAGTTGTGGGATAGCGCAAATTCATTACCGAGCAGTTTCACAAAAAGATAGTCATAGCCATTGGTCACCAAGCCAAAAATGGGGATATTGCGGTCGGGACGGGCAGACATATAGGCAAGGGCTTGGGGCACAGCGCGTAAGACACTAAAGCCACTCCGTTTACCTTCAATCACGACTAGCCAGAAGTTGTCCCGAATGGTCAGCGCATCTATCCGTCCCTCTAGGCTGACTTTGCCCTCCTCACTATCAACTTCCGTTTGGATTTCTACCCATGTTTCACCGCGAATGCGATAGGGGGGGTCACACAGGCCTAATGCGTCTAGTAAGGGGGATAGCAAGATAATGTTTAGCGTTCCCTCGCTCACTTCACTTTCTTCTAAGTAGAGTAAATACCGTTGGGATAAGCGGTTTAATGCCTCTATTTCCCTATCGCTGAGCTGTGATGTTGCGGATTGCCACTCAGGGAAAAAGTTAGGGTTTCTTGATTTAGTGAGGCCTAGTTTGGTCTCTAAATCCCGAAAGGTGATGATTCCTCTAGCGATCGCGGTTGCAGTAGCCATTATTACCCATTAAAAACGATACCTAGCGAACTTCAGAGACGAGGGGTGTGCCGCGATCGCTCCCCTGAAATTGTAGCGCTGTTTTTGCCAGTTCCAATAATTGCAGTTCAGGGGGATAGTGCCTTTCTTGCTTGAGGCGTTGAATGTCCTGTTTCCCCAGTTGCCAGTGCAACCGTTTGGCTAGAGCCAGTAGGACATCGCTGCGATCAATGACGCCCGCCACAGCATCGGCAGGGGTTAAAACCGTAACAAAGCGTTGTTGCTGCTCCTCTAGGGTGCAAACCGTCTTGGCGAGAGAGTCTGATTCTTTGACGGTGGCGATCGCCCGCAGGGGGACGGCTAACTCTTCGACTGGCGTCACTTCCCAGCGGCTGCGCTCCACATGGTTCAAGGCTTGGGGATCCAAATAGCCTCGGTAGCGACCAGCGGTGGCGACAAAGTAGGCTGTGGGCTGGCGATCAGCCAGGAGGAGATAGCGATCGGCAAACTCCCGCAGAGAGAGCGTCCCCTCAATGACGCGAAAATCCCGTGTCATGGCCTCGGCAGCCGTTAGAGTGAGCAGCGTTTCTTGGAGCTGGCTGAGACGGTGGTAGAGTATCGCATTTTGCAGGGCAAACCAACCCAACAGTCCCAACCACAGACCGTTACCACTGCCAAGGAGGGTCAGCAATAGCCCAAAACTAATAGCTAACCATCCCAACATCTGCCCCGATCGCGCCGCCCAGCGCATCCCCTGAAAGCGATTGCCTGTCAATTTCCAAACGGCTGCCTTGAGCACTTGACCCCCATCGAGGGGAAGTCCCGGCAGAAGGTTAAAAACCCCCAAGACAAAGTTGATATTGGCCAGATAGAGCAACAGTTCATGGAGGGGATGATCCGCCGGCAGTACCACGGCTGCCCCTTGCAACAGGGCAAAAAGGGCAAAACTCACCAAAGGCCCCGCGATCGCCACCTGAAAAGCTTGACCGGGGGTATTGGATTCCCGTTCAATAGCCGCCATACCACCAAAGAGAAAGAGGGTAATCGAGCGCACCGTAATCCCTTGGGAACGAGCCACCAAGCTGTGCCCCAATTCATGGAGCAAGACTGAGGCAAACAACAGCAGGGAAACGACAAATCCCATTCCCCATGCCAGTGCTCCCCACTGCGGGTACGTGGTCTGCCAGTCACTGCCATTGAGAAAGGTAAACAGCAGAATCACCAGAAACCACGACCGATCAATGTAGAGGGGAATGCCAAAGACACGCCCCACTTGCCAACCTTGTCCCATGCCCACCTCAGTGCATCGCGCTCTATCTCCATTATCGCCCCAGATTCTGAATACACATGATTTACAAAAATTTGCGTCTCAAAACGTGACCTTCCCATCTCTGGCCTAAAATAAAGGCAACGCTGCTAGAGGATGGTGCGATGTCTCAAGCCCCTGTACTGGTCTCTGCCAATGGCCATGTCCTAGACGTGCCCTTTGATTCCTTTTGGCAAGGGTTGCAGGAGTTTGGCTCCCATTTGCTGTGGTCATTGTGTCTCTCACTGCTCCTGAGCCTTCTCCTCAGTCTGATCAGCTACTGGCTTAGCGTGACTTTCGGGATACCCGTACTGCCCTTCTTTTTGATTGTTGTTTAACTTGTGGGGAGCTGCGTATGTGGGGTTTACTCATTACTTGGATTGTGACCAGTATTAGTTTGTTTATTGTGTCGCGCCTCTCGTTTTTGGGCGTGGAAATTGATAAATTCACAACTGCGCTGTGGTCGGCGATTGTCTTCGGCTTTTTGAATGCCACGTTGGGGGCTATCCTGAAATTCTTTGCATTCCCCTTTATTTTTCTGACGTTTGGCTTGGTTGCGCTGATTATCAATGCCGCTATTTTTGCCCTTGCAGCAGCCCTTGTGGATGGCTTTAGACTACGCAATGGCTTTTGGAGCGCCTTTTTTGGCTCGATCGCCCTCAGTATTGTCAACTGGGCTTGCTTTAGTCTGCTGGGTCAGGCCGGCTTGCTCTAGGATGCCTTTCCTAGATAGCCACGAGGGGTAATCAGCCAATCATGGAAGCAGCGGGTACTGGCATTGCCGATCAGCACCAAGCTGAACATATCCACCGTTTCCGGTTTCAAGGCGCCAAGGGTGGTGAGGGTGATCTGCTCCTCAGGGCGATAGGCGGCACGGACGATCGCTACGGGTGTTTGTGGTGAACGATATTTTAAGAAAATGGCTTTGGCATCCACCAATTGCTGCTGGCGATCGCGCGAACGGGGATTGTAAAGGGCAGTTACAAAATCCGCTTCTGCCGCTGCCCGTAAGCGCTTCTCAATCACTGGCCAAGGGGTCAGGCGATCGCTGAGGCTAATCGTACAAAAATCGTGCATCAGGGGTGCTCCCAAACGAGCTGCCGCCGCATTAACAGCACTCACCCCCGGCAACACCTCTACGGGTAAATCACTGATACCCGCTTCTGCCAATAGCTCCAGCACCAGACCCGCCATGCCATAGATGCCACAGTCGCCCGAAGAGACCACAGCGACATTGAGTCCCCACTGAGCCAGATCAATCGCTGCTTGGGCACGTTGTCGCTCTTGGGTAATGGTATAGGCAGCAACCATCTGTCCCGGTCGCCGCAGGGGAGCCAGCAATTCTAAGTAAAGCCCATAGCCCACGAGAATATCGGCGGCCAAAAGGGCAGAACGGGCTGCGAGGGTGAGTTGATCCAAGGCTCCCGGACCAGTGCCAATCAGGCTCAAGGCACCTTGGCGGGGAATGAATTCCCGTTCAGACTGGGCAATGGCGATCGTCACCGCACCGGGTTCACCCCCTTGACGGTAAATCTGCTTAGGAACAATTAAACGCCCCCCCTCACTGGCTAACACTGCTGCGGCTTCAGCCACACTGGGCGTTCCCATTTCTGCGGCGACAATGGTTGAGGGGGTGGGTACGCTAACAGGCGCCAATTCTTGAGCGGAAAACCAGCGGCTTGGCCAATCGTGCGCCTCAGCCACCTGACATAACCCCACTTCATCGGCTTTGCGATCAATACTAGCAAGGCCGGCGATCGCCAGCGGGCTTAACCCGGCTTGGGCAAGGGTATGATCAATGGCCTGCTGGATCAGGGCTGCCGATGTTCCCCGTTCACAGCCAATGCCGAGCCACAGTACCCGTGGATGCCAAGCCACACCTGAGGTCAAAGAGGAGGGCAACGCTTTTTCGGTAATCCAAACCGCATTTTCTAGGGGTGGGGTGCTGACAAACTCAAGGGGGTGATCTGAACTAAGAGCCGTGCGCCACAAAGAGCTACCGCAGGTTTGATACACTTGCAGCGGTTTTCCTTGAGCCTGTTGGCTAGCGATCGCATTCCAGTCTCCTGCCCCCCGTTGCCACCCCAAGGCCGTTCCCCAGGTATCCACAGCAAAGTAGCCTTGGGCATGACTTGCTCCCGTGAGAATGGGTGTCGCCCCAATGGCGGCGCTGAGCACTTGACACAGGCGATCGCCCCCAGCCCCATGACTACCTAGCAAACTCACGATCCATTGACCATCCTCAGACAGAACGCAGACCGCCGGATCCTGTCTTTTGTGGGTCAACAGGGGCGCGATTAACCGCACCACAGCACCGCAGGCTAGGGCAAAAATCCAAGCCTGATAGTGGCACCAGTGGTTTTCGAGATGCGCGGCAAGGGGGCGATCGTAGCTTTGTACCCTAGGGTGAGTGGATGCTAAATGGCTGGGTACCCAGATGCTCAGGGGAATCCCCGTGTCCACAAGGCGTTGCAGTTGAGCCAGCCCTTGGGCAGTGGTGGCGATCGCCCCAATGGGTTGAAACTGGTCTAACCGTGGCATGAACTAGACATCAAAGCGATAGCGCACTGCGCCCGTTTCTGGATCGTTAAATACTGTGGCGTAGCCGAGGCGTTGGGCTTCAAAGAGCAGTTCCTCAACGGTTTGGGCATCAAAATGGGTATAAAGTGCGGCTTGGGCGGCAGAAAGGACGCCACCGTGTTCCTTAGCCACTTGCAGTAAGCGGTGCATGGGCGTCGCGGGGTTGAGGTCGGCTTGTTCCCATGCGGTCAGATAGCGCCCCCGCAGGTAGGTATTGCGGTGATCCACCATCCCCGGAATTAAAAAGAGATCAATGAATTGACCAATGCCACAAAAGCCAAAGGTGATCAGGTATAAAAAGCCAATCATCGGCTGGCCGACATAGAAGCGTTGCAGGCCACAGAAACCCACAAAGCTCAAGCACCACAGCAGATAGGCAACCCCCACCTTGAGGAATTTTGGCTGCGTTTGCCAGCGTTGGCGATGAGTGGAAAAGTAGAGTGTTTGCCCCATGATCTCAGGAGGATTCCGCTACTTCTCATCCTAACCTAAGTTTCTGAGAACCACTGCGGGGGCTAGCGATCGCCCCCCAAGAATACGTCCTAGAAATTCGGCTGATGACGAATCAGATTCAGAAACTCCTCACGGGTCTTTTGATCTTCACGGAAGACCCCCAACATTGAACTGGTCACCGTCCACGAGCCGGGTTTTTGGACACCGCGCATCACCATGCACATATGGCTGGCTTCCATGACCACAGCCACCCCCTGCGGATCGAGAACGGTTTCAATGGCTTCGGCCACTTGACGGGTCAGGCGCTCCTGCACTTGCAGCCGCCGCGCATACATTTCGACAACCCGTGCCAGTTTGCTGAGGCCGATCACCCGCTGATTGGGGATATAGGCCACATGGGCTTTGCCAATGAAAGGCAACATGTGATGCTCACAGAGGCTAAAGAAGTTTATGTCGCGCACTAAGACCATTTCATCGTGGCCTTCATCGAAAATCGCGCCGTTGACAAGGGTTTCAAGGGATTGACTATAGCCACTGGTGAGAAATTGCATCGCTTCAGCAACCCGCTTGGGGGTTTTCAGTAACCCCTCGCGATCGGGATCCTCACCCACATTCAGCAGAATTGTGCGCACTGCGGCCATCATTTCTTCTTTGGCAACATCTGGGGGGGGTGGGTGGGGAATCGCTTCTTTGCCTTGGTGGGTGTTGCGATCGGGCAGAATTGCCGGAGTGGTCGCTTTACCGTTAATGATCGAATCGGGCATATTGAACGTTGTCATAGAAAGAGTGACAAGTGAAGGACAAAGGGAGCCTAGAGGGTTCCGCCAAGGGGCATCACCACTAGCTCTTCCACAAAAGCCGTTTGCGGCAATTGAGTCGTGTACAAAATCGTGTTAGCAACGTGTTCAGGGGTTAACATCCCCGTGCGGTCAAAGTCTCCTGCTACGTCTTCCCAAATGGGGGTATCAACGGCGCCGGGACAGATGGCAATCACGCGGATACCGTGGGCGCGTTCTTCAGCCGCCATCGTTTTGGTCAAGGCCATGAGGGCAAACTTCGAGACACAGTAGGCGCCCCAGTCGGGAAAAACTTGGCGTCCAGCAATTGAAACAACATTTACTATCGTACCGCACTGGCGGGATCGCAGTTGCGGCAGTACCGCTTGCGAGCAAATGAGGGCACTGGTGAGGTTGACGTTAAGAATTTGCTGCCAGTCCGCCAAGGGTTGATCAATCAGGGGCACGGTTCTTGCCATACCGGCATTATTCACCAGTACATGGACATCGCCAACACGAGCGAGAATCTCATCAAGGCGCGATCGCAGGGGTTCAGGATCGCTAAAGTCCACGCTAAAGGTATGGGCTTCAACCCCACAGGCCACCACTTGGGCATGAACGGCAGCAAGTTTGGCGGGCGATCGCCCCAACAGCACGACATTAAACCCCGCTTGGGCAAAGGCAATGGCCGTGGCGGCCCCAATGCCACTACTGGCGCCCGTGATTAAGACTTGTTGGGTCATACTGCTTCACTAAAGACGCCCATGCGCCGGAACTTTTGATAGCGCAACTCCCGCCGTTCACTACTGCTGAGGGCTTGCACTTCCGCCAAATTTCGCAGGAGAGCCCCCTTGAGATTTTCCGCCGCTTCTACGGGGTTGCTATGGGCAGCGCCGACAGGCTCGGGCACAATTTCATCAATAATTCCCAGCTTCAGCAGGTCGCGAGCCGTAATTTTCAGGGCTTCCGCCGCTTGGGGCGCCTTTTGGGCATCGCGCCAGAGAATCGCGGCACAGGCTTCTGGGGGCGCCACACTATAGACGGCGTGCTCAAACATCAGCAGGCGATCGCCGACACCAATGGCCAAGGCTCCCCCTGAGCCACCTTCACCAATCACGGTGCAGATGATCGGCACCTCAAAGCGAAACATCTCCCGCAGATTGTAGGCAATCGCTTCCCCTTGGCCAAACTTCTCCGCCTCTACCCCAGCCCAAGCCGCTGGTGTATCAATAAAGGTGAGGATGGGCATCTGAAAACGGTTCGCGTGCTCCATCAGACGCAGGGCTTTGCGATAGCCCCCTGGTGAGGCCATACCAAAATTGCGAGCCACATTGTCCTTGGTATCGCGACCCTTTTGCTGCCCCAGCATCACGACGGGTTGACCATTGAGGCGACCAATACCACCGACAATCGCTGGATCATCGCTGCCTCGGCGATCGCCATGGAGTTCAATCCACTCTTCGCTAATGGCTTGGATGTAATCCAGCGTGCTGGGACGGCGCGGATGACGAGCCACCTGCAGGGTTTGCCCCGGCGTCAGCTTACTGAAAATTTCATAGCGCAGTTGCTTGGCGCGCTCTTCCAATTCACGGATTTGCTCCGAGACATCAACGCCAAACTCCGAGGACTTATCCCGCACCTGCTGAATTTGGGCTTCTAGCTCCACGAGGGGCTTTTCAAACTCCAACAGAAGCGTGCGACGTTCGTTTGCCATAGGCGATTGGGTTCCTTTTGGTGTTACTGGGTGTTCAACAGTAGGGGCTGAAATCCGTGTTTACGGGAGACTTCACCAATTTGCTGCATCTTTTCCACCGTGATTTGATTGCGCCCCCAAGAGAAATTGGTGTGCCAGCCCTCAAACTCTAAAAGCATGGCTTCCGCAAAACAAGCAAACATCTGCCGTGAGGGCACATCCATATTCACAATTTCCATAATTTTCCAGTCAATATCGAGGGCGTGCTCGACAATGCCACCATTGAGAACATGAATCTCGGGGTGCTGAATTTTGGTGCCCATATTTTTGGGGTAGCCGCCATCAATCATCAGCGAGGGGCGCTTCAACTGCTCAACGCTCAGCTCGACTCCCTTGGGCATACTGGCCACCCAAACCACAATATCGGCAAGGGGTAGGGCATCCATTAGGTCTAGAATTTTCCCCCGTCCCAATTCCGCCTGTAGGTCTAGCAGGCGATCGCGATTCCGTGCCACCAGTAAGAGATCCTGCACATCCAAGCAGGTATTCAACCAACGGCAGACGGCACTGCCAATATCCCCAGTAGCCCCACAGACAGCCACAGTTGCCTGACGCAAATCAATCCCCACTTGGGGCGCCGCCTGCTCAATTTGTTGGCAGATGATATAGGCGGTGTGGGTATTCCCCGTGGTAAAGCGGCGAAAGTCTAGCTCGATATTGCGAACGTGGGACATTTTCTCCAGATCAAAATTCTCAAAAATGATCGAGGAGAAGCCCCCCAGCGCCGTAATGTCAATATCATGCTTTTGGGCGTGGGCCATGGCGTTAATGATTTTGCGAGTGGCCGCCTTCACCCGCTGGTTGGCCAGCATTTCCGGTAAGAAGCAGGACTCGACGTATTTGCCATAGATAGTTTTGCCCGTGACGCTTGTCACCGTAATCTCATCGACGATCTGCGGCGGTGCCATACACCAAAATTCCAAGCCTTGATCGGCGTATTCGGGATACCCTAACTGGTGGGCAACGGCTTGGGCGTGCTCCAGATTCGTCAGATGACCAATTAATCCAAACATACAAGCGTGCGGTGACTAAAATGTAACGATATGTTAAGCCACCCTTATGCCGCAGTTAGGCCATAAACCGACATCTTCATAATTTCGCGGGTGGTAAAGCCGATATTTTCTAGGGCACCACTGTACTGAATCATGAAGTCTTCCACAAGGGCGTCTTTTTCCATGCCAAGCACTTTGGCGTCTGCTTCCACTTGGTTGAGCATTTTCCAGACCAAGGGCAGGTTGGCGCGATTGGCTTCTTCAACTTCCGCTTTGACGCTCTCAAAGTTTTCCTTTAACCAGATTTCGCCAAAGTTGAGGTGGCTGTACTCATCTTTGACCACACCCTCAGTAATTTTGCGGGCAAAGGGATCTGCCATCGGGATGTAGATGTTGTAGGCCGCGATCGCAAAGCACTCGATGATTAAAGCTTGAATCAGCAAGCAAGTCGCAATTTTCCCCTCTGCCAGTGCCGCTTGAAAGTTACCGTGCAGTTTTTCAAAGAAGGCCTTGGCAAATTCCATATCCGGGGTCACGCTCAGGTTGCGACCACAGGCCTCAAACCCCTTTCTGTGGCGGGCTTCCATCTTGGCCAGGCGGGTGAGTTCTTCTTGGTGCTCAGGCAGCAGCTTGGCTAGGTCAATGTAATTGTCGTGAGCTTCCTGTTCACCTTCAATGACAATGGCGTTGATGCGGCTGTAGGCATCCTTGTAGCGATCGCTATGGTAGTCCAACTCAGGGGTAGCGGTAGCCGTTGTCATTGCGAACTCTCCTAAACACAAATTTATTGGAAGTTATGAGGTAGCAGGGCTTCCGTTATCATAGCGCAGCAGCGATCCCCTGACGAGGGGCAACGTGCCAGAGATTTTCGAGTTCCTGAATAGGCGAATCTCTATGCACCGATAGCACTAGAAACTGCCCATATTGCTTGGGGGTGGCACTTCTGGCAACGGCTGAGGGGGAGGAGCGACTGACTGAATAGGGCCATTGTAGTCAATGCGAATCATCGGATTGCTGGGGTCGGGGTTGACCGTGACAATACTTTCAATAGTTGGTGGTTCCGCAGGTGCCCCCCCTAGAAAGCGAAAGGTAAACGTACCATCACCATTGTCCACGTAGGGAGATTGACTCGCAGGCCCAAACATGGATGCTTCAGCGCGGTAGCGACTCAACCCGCCATTCGCCCGCTCTGCTGCCTGTCGTGCCCAATTCCGTGCCCGCTGGAGGACTGGATTATCTACCCCAAAGGGATTAAAGTTTTCCCGTGGTGGTGGCTCTGTCTGTGCCAGCACTGGACTGATACCTGTCAACGCGCACGTTAGAATCAGGCTGAATGCCATAGGACGAAAGGACATCAACGCAAACTCCCACTCCTAAACTTTGCTTTGGCAGTCATGTACCCCTTAAGTGACGAGCAACTGAATCTTTCAGTTCCAAACCCAATATGAACCTTGTCCTAAAATAGGGGATCCATAAAGGGGAGGCAATTCTCTTCAATAGTGCCCCTCAGGTTTTTGGCTGCGTGCCAGCCTTGGGAAAAGAGCCGTAGTAGAGAAGTCCGTAATAGACGGATGCCTCGCCCCTATTGATACAATGGGTAAAGTGATAGGCTAAAACGATTGCATGAGTTAAACGCACTGCGGTGCGCAATCCACAGTCTAGAGGGCATAAACCTGAGTCAACCTATGAGTGATGAAACCGTAACCAACCCCGCTGCTGAAGCCCAAGAAGGCGAAATTACCCCCGATGTCGTTGAGAATCATGCAGAGGCCACCACGAGCGAAGAGGGTCAAGCATCTGAGGCGACCTCTACGGATACTCCTGCGGATGCAGCGGACTTGCTAGAGAAAATTGCTGCCCTTGAAGCTGCCAAGGCTAGTCTTTCGCAGGTGGTGGAGGAGCGCAATAGCCAATATATGCGCCTTGCCGCTGACTTTGAAAACTTCCGCAAACGCACCCAGCGAGAAAAAGAGGAACTAGAGCTACAGATTAAGTGCAGCGTCATTGCTGATTTACTGCCGGTGGTGGATAGCTTTGAGCTAGCCCGCACCCACATTCAAACCGAAACAGAGGCGGAAGAAAAAATTCACCGCAGCTATCAGGGGGTTTACAAGCAACTGGTGGAGTGCCTCAAGCGCATTGGTGTTTCGGCGATGCAGGCCAAAGGCAAGCCCTTTGATCCCAATCTCCATGAGGCTGTGCTGCGGGAAGCAACGAATGAGCACCCTGAAGGCACGGTGATTGAAGAACTCAAGCGGGGGTATATGCTGGGCGATCGCGTGTTGCGCCATGCCATGGTCAAAGTGGCCGCTCCTCCTGAAGAGGGTAGTGCCAGTGACACGAATCCCACCAATGATGTGACGGACGTATAGGGGCACTTCAAGGGAATGCCACGCCGCTACTACATCACCACCTTTGGCTGCCAAATGAACAAGGCCGACTCCGAGCGCATGGCCGGGGTTCTAGAAGCAATGGGCTTAGAACCGGTGGCCGAGCCGGATGAGGCCGATGTCTTGCTCTATAACACCTGCACGATTCGCGACAACGCCGAGCAGAAACTCTATTCTTACCTAGGGCGGCAAGCCAAGCGCAAGCATCAAGAACCCAACCTAACGCTGATTGTGGCCGGTTGTGTGGCTCAACAGGAGGGGGAACAATTGCTGCGGCGAGTTCCTGAAGTGGATCTGGTGATGGGGCCGCAGTATGCCAATCGCCTTGGTGAGCTGCTGGAGCAGGTGTGGAATGGCAGCCAAGTGGTGGCAACGGAGCCACTGCACATTGTTGAGGACATTACCAAACCCCGCCGCGATAGTAGGGTCACTGCTTGGGTCAATGTGATCTATGGCTGTAATGAACGCTGTACCTACTGTGTGGTGCCGGGGGTACGGGGGCAAGAGCAATCCCGCCGCCCCGAGGCAATCCGCGCCGAAATTGAGGAACTGGCGGCTCAAGGCTACAAGGAAGTGACGCTCCTTGGGCAAAACATTGATGCCTACGGTCGTGATTTGCCGGGAATTACCCCAGAGGGGCGGCGACAGCACACGTTTACTGATTTGCTTTACTACATTCATGATGTTGCTGGGATTGAGCGGATTCGCTTTGCCACCAGCCATCCCCGTTATTTTACAGAACGCTTAATTCGCGCCTGTGCTGAACTTCCCAAGGTGTGTAAGCATTTTCACATTCCCTTTCAGTCGGGGGATAATGAAGTTCTCAAGGCGATGGCACGGGGCTATACTCGCGAGCGTTACCTACAAATCATTGAAACGATTCGCCGCTATATGCCGGATGCTGCCATTAGTGCCGATGCCATTGTTGGTTTTCCGGGCGAAACAGAAGCCCAATTCCAACGCACCCTAGATCTGGTGGCGGAGGTGGGCTTTGACCAACTGAATACAGCAGCCTATTCGCCGCGCCCGAATACGCCAGCGGCCACTTGGGACAATCAAGTACCGGAAGAAATTAAAGAAGACCGTCTGCAACGGCTGAATCATTTAGTGGCCACGATCGCTGGCGATCGCTCCCAACGCTATCTTGGCCGGGAAGAGGTGGTGCTGGTGGAGGGGGTCAATCCCAAGGATCCGCAACAAGTCTATGGCCGCACCGATGGCAACCGCCTGACCTACTTACCCGGTGAGATTGAGACCCTACGGGGACAACTGGTGCGGGTCCGCATTACCGAGGCGCGAGCCTTTAGCCTCAGTGGCATGCCTCTGACAGCTCATTCCTTGGTTGGCTGATTTAGGGGGGCTAGATCGCACAAATCACTTCATCGCGGCAGAGGGTGGGATCCACGTAGGGCAGCATTGGCTTATCGCCAACGTAAATTCCCAAGCCTTGAGCCGTGCGAATCAAGAAGCTATTGGGATCCACATGGCGTGGGCATTGAGCCACCACATCGGCAATGGGAACAGTGACCACCTGTCCTGCCTGCCAGGCTACCATGCGGCCAAAGGTTCCTTGAGCGGCCAAATCCACAGCGGTATTGCCCATGCCCGCTGCCAGCAGCCGATCCATGGCCATGGGGGCACCGCCCCGTTGAATGTGACCTAGGACTGAAACCCGCAGCTCAATGGGGATGGGACTGTGCTGGGCAATTTTATCGGCAATGTACTGACCAATACTGCAATGGCGGCGCTGGTGGGCGTCCTGCTCCAGTTCTTTGACACCCTCGGCAACGACGATGAGGGCAAACTTACGTCCCCAGCGATCGCGCAACTTTTGCAGATGCTGGCAAATGCCTTCAATGGAGTAAGGAATTTCTGGGATGAGGATCATATCGGCACCCCCAGCAATCCCCGAATACAGAGCCAAGTGACCGGCAGTGCGCCCCATCACTTCCACCACAAAGACGCGATCATGGCTAGCGGCGGTGGAGGTAATCCGACTCAGGGCTTCCACCACAATGTTGACGGCGGTATCAAAGCCAAGGGCGCGATCGGTCAAGGCGACATCGTTATCAATGGTTTTCGGCACGGCAAGGAAATTCCAGTTTCCCTTTTGCGCCAGTTGATGCAAAATTTTCAGGCTGCCATCGCCACAAATGGCAATAAGCGCATCCAAGCCCAATTCATAGTACCCAGCAATGACTTCATCGGCATGACCAAGGGTATCGCCCTTATTAATTGCTCCGAGAATGGTTCCCCCCATGTTGAGCAATACATCCATTCCCCCGAGACCCTCGGCATTGAGGGGGATCGCCTTCCGCTCAATTAACCCCTGAGTGGCGTGGAGAATGCCAAGCACCTCCCAACCGTAACTTAGAGTAGCATGGGCAACAATGGCACGGATGGCCGTATTTAGACCCGGACAATCTCCGCCACTGGTGAACACACCAAGTCGTTTGCGGCTGGTACTCATGAATCCTTGCTTCCTATGTGAACGGTTATGGCCTCAAAGCCTGCCTCTGCGCCTAACAACGGCACCGTCAACATCCTAGCGAAGGTCAATCGCCCTTGACTGCTTGAGTTAAGAGCTTGCAACATCCTTAGGAATCGTTGAATTTTGCAGCGGGGAATATCTGATTAGGGGGATCGCTTAGACTAGTGATCTATGGAAATTCCTCGCCTACACCCCGATACGATTGAGGCAGTGCGCCAAGCGGTCAACATTGTCGATGTGGTGGCCGAGCACGTTGTCCTACGCAAGCGTGGGCAAGAATACGTGGGTTGTTGTCCTTTTCATGAGGAGAAAACCCCCAGTTTTACGGTGAGTCCCCTGAAGGGCTTTTATTACTGTTTTGGCTGCGGTGCCGGGGGCAATGCCATTAAGTTCCTGATGGAACTGCAAAAACGCTCCTTTGCCGAGGTGGTACTCGACCTTGCCCAACGCCATCAGATTCCAGTGCGCACCCTCGATAGTGAGCAAAAACAGGCCCTACAAGCGCGGCTCTCCCTTCAAGAGCAACTCTACGAGATTCTGGCGATCGCCACCAGTTTCTATGAACATGCCCTGCGGCAACCCATTGGCCAAGCCGCCCAAGACTATTTGCAGCGACAACGCCATCTCAAAGAGGACACGATTCAGCAATTTCGCTTGGGCTATGCCCCTGCGGGTTGGCAAGTGCTCTACACCTACCTTGTGGAGCAAAAAGGATATCCCCCTCAGCTGGTAGAACAGGCCGGTTTGATTATGCCTCGGCAGACAGGAGACGGCTACTATGACCGCTTTCGCGATCGCCTGATGATCCCGATTATGGATGCCCAAGGACGGGTGGTGGGGTTTGGCGGTCGTACCCTCAGCAACGAAGAGCCAAAGTATCTCAACTCCCCAGAAACTCCGATTTTTAACAAGGGTCAGTTGCTCTTTGGGCTGGATAAGGCGCGGCAAGCGATCGCCCGCAAAGATCAAGCAATTGTTGTCGAGGGTTACTTTGACGTGATGGCGCTGCACCAAGCGGGGTTTTCCCAAGCGGTGGCCAGTCTAGGAACGGCCCTCAGCCAAGCTCAAATTAAATTACTGCTGCGCTACACCGAGTCGAAGCAAATTATTCTCAACTTTGATGCCGACCCAGCGGGAGAACGGGCGGCCGATCGCGCCATTGGTAAGGCTGCCGATTTGGCCTATCGGGGTGATCTGCGACTGCGAATTCTCACATTACCAGCGGGCAAAGATGCCGCTGACTTTTTCAGTGCGGGTGAAGCACAGCGTGAACACTACCAAGCCCTCCTAGATCAAGCGCCCCTGTGGCTGGATTGGCAAATTCAAACCATTGTGCAGCAGTACGATCTCAAGCAAAGTGATCAATTTCAGCAAGCCAGCCAAGCCCTGAGCCAACTGTTGGGAAAACTGCCCAATGCCACACTGCGCAGCCACTACATTCACCACTGTGCTGAGCTATTGGGAGGCCATGATAGTCGCTTCGTTCTCCGTTTAGAAGAATCCCTGCGGCAACAGGTGCGGGGTCAACGTTGGCAGGGGCGATCGCAAAAATGGCAACGTCCGGCGGACTATAACCTCCGTCAAGCGGCGGAAGAACAACTGCTACGCCTCTACCTCCACTGCGGCGACTATCGTCCCCTGATTCGCCAAGCCCTGCAAGCGCGGGACATTGAATTTAGCCTCTCCCACCATCGTTGGCTGTGGCGGCAGATCTTGGCCATTGAAGAAGCGTACTGTGCCGGTCTGCCAGCGCCCGATGATCCCTATACCACTGAGTGGCTCCTTCATTCGCCCACGGAAACAGGAACCCAACTCACGGATTTAGATTTGGTCACGCACCTTTTTGATCGCCTCGATGAGGCAGAGGAGGCCGCCCTCATTACTCCACTACTCCATTTGGATGAAACGACTGCCGTGAGTCTGGATCGTCCTGAACTCGTGATCCAAGCAGCGGCAGCAGCCCTTGAGCGCATTGCTGTTGAAAAGCGATGTCGCTATATTCTCCGGGCTTGGCAGGAAACTGTCGCGCTGATTTTAAGTGAATCCCTTGCCAGCGAAGCCCTGCGCCAGTATTTGGATCGCCTGCTCACCGACAACGAACCTGCGATTGACGACGTCCCCGGTGTGGCGCCAGAGCGACTGCAAGTGCTTGCCCAACTGCGCCGTGACTACTACCAGCATCGCCAATACCTGCAGCAATTGGATCAGCAGCGCTGTCCGCCGTTGGCCGCAATTCGCAGCTATACCTAGGTCTAGTTCTGGTGCTGTTCAATACTGAGCCCCTTCATCGCTCCCCAAAATTGTTTCTGAAAGTTTTGAGCCGGTTGAGCCTTGGGGAAAAAGCTGGACTATTCTTCACTCAATCTTTGTAGCCGCTGGCGATCGCAGATGGTAATCTCATTGCCCTCTACCCTCAGAATGCCTTGGGTATTCAGGTCGTAAAACGCCCGCGACAGCGTTGCAGGAATAGTGCCTAGCAAAGCGGCCAGCTCTGTTTTTTTCAAATCTAGGGTAATGCTATCTGGGCGATCGCTAGTGGCCAATCGTTGCAACAAATAGGCTGCTAGGCGTTGGGGCACCTGTCTAAAGGAAAGGTCTTCTATAAGACTCACCAAATGACGCAGATGCCTAGCAAAGCTAGCTAGCAAACGAACACTTAGATCCGCATCTTGGTGGAGCAAATTCAAAAAAGCGAACCGCGGCAAAAAGATCAGTTCAACGTATTCAATTGCTTCTGCCGAGGCAGGATAGGGCTGGTTATCGAAGGCCACCACCTCCGCAAAGCTGTCGCCCGGTTCAAAGATATTTAGGATTTGCTCCTTCCCTGCCGCTGAAAGATTAAAGACCTTGACCCGCCCGGTTTTCACGACAAAAAACCCCGCAGCGGCATCGCCTTTTCTAAAAATGATTTGCTGCCGTTGCCAAATCTGTAACTGTGCAATTGCAACCAACCGCCCTAGCTGGGGTGGCGAAAGTTCACTAAACATTGGTGACTGGCGCAGACATTCCTCAATACCCGCTTTCATGACCCACCGTAAAAGTTAAATATTTCTCAAGGTTCCTTTTGACCTAAGTCAAGGCGCTACCCCCCACGCCGCAGCTACCTTAAGTCTCAATAGCTGCCGAGAGGAAGTGTCTATGGCAAACGTCCCCTTCAATATTACTCAAGCAGCTCACCTAGAGCGAGGGTGGCACTTGCGGCTGCCCGCTTGGTTAGTGCTAGTCTGTGTCATTACCTTTAGTGTGCTGCTGACAGCAGGCGCCGTTATTTACCGGCATGCCCCGCCGATACCGACAACGATTGTCTCGCCCCAACAGGAGGTGCTTTTTAGCCGTGAGAACATACAGCGAGGTCAAGAACTGTATCTGGCACGGGGCGGCCAGCACATTGGCAGCATCTGGGGTCATGGCAGTTATCTGGCTCCAGACTGGACAGCGGATGTGCTGCACCGCTGGGGTCTAGCCACCGCTGGAATTCTCTACCGCGGCGATGCGAGCTTTAGCCAAGCAGATTGGGAGGCACTCTCTGCCTCTGAGCGGGCTCAACTACAGGTGCAAGTGCAAGAGCAATTTAAGCCCAACCGTTACAATCCTGAAACAGGAGTGCTGACGCTCACCCGTGCTCAAACCCAAGGACTGCGCCACGTCTTTGAGCAGTACAAAACACTGCTATCCCAAGGTGCTGCGGCGCACTCTATTCCGCGCAACTGGTTTACTGATCCCGCGCAAATCCGCGATGTGACTGCTTTTTTTGCCTGGACCGCTTGGGCAGCAGTCGCCACTCGTCCTTTGGCGCCCTTTTCCTACACGGCGAATTTTCCCCATGATCCACTGGTGGGCAACCAACCCCCAGGGCAGTTTGTCATTTGGTCGATTGTCTCAGTCGTCGTGTTAATTGCTGCGATCGCCGGCTTTCTCGTTGTCTATCTGCTCCAAGGGGAGGATGCGGTTCAAGCGGTAACAGAGCGCCCCGCCATCCGCCTTGCCACCCCCAGCCAAAAAGTGACTACCCTTTTCTTTGGGGTGGCCATGGGTCTGTTTCTCCTGCAGATCCTCATGGGCATGGTCACTGCCCACTATGCCGTGGAAGGAGATGGATTTTATGGTGTGCCAATTCAGCAGTATCTCCCCTACGCTGCCTCACGGACATGGCACGTGCAACTGGCGGTCTTTTGGATTGCCACCTGCTGGCTGGCGGCCGGTCTATACTTTGGTCCTCGCTTTGCGCGCCATGAACCGAAGTTTCAGGCTTGGGGAAACATGGGGCTTCTGATTGCCCTCACCGTAGTGGTTCTTGGTTCCCTTGGGGGAGCTTGGGCAGCCGTTCAGGGCTATCTGGGTGCCCGGAGTTTTTGGTTGGGCCATCAGGGCTATGAGTATGTGGAGCTAGGGCGACTTTGGCAACTCTTGCTGATTGGTGGCATGGTATTTTGGTTATGGTTGATGTTTCGGGCGCTGCGACCTGCCCTTCAGGCAGAAGGGAGCAAGACAGGCCTCAACCACTTTTTCCTTTACAGCGCCATTACCATTCCCCTCTTTTATGGGGCAGGGCTGATGTACACCAACCATACCCCTCTCAGTGTGGCTGAGTATTGGCGCTGGTGGGTGGTTCATCTGTGGGTAGAGGGCTTCTTTGAGGTCTTTGCCACGGTGGCGATCGCCTACTTGTGCAGTGAACTGGGATTCCTAAGGCGCTCCGCAGCTCTGCGGGCCACTTACTTGACCACCATTCTCTACCTCGGCAGTGGTGTCATTGGCACACTCCATCACCTCTATTTTGCGGGTACACCGGTTCTGATCACTGCTTTGGGCGCTGTGGCCTCAGCGTTGGAAGTGGTTCCCTTGACCCTGATTGGGTTTGAGGTTCTGAAGTCGCTGCAGCTTTCCCAAGAAGCCCAAGGGTTCTATCGGCTACCCCTGCGATTTTTCATTGCTACCTGCTTTTGGAATTTGCTGGGGGCAGGGGTTTTTGGTTTTCTAATCAATCCACCGATAGTTCTCTACTATTCCCAAGGACTGAATACGACGCCAATTCATGCCCATGCCGCCCTCTACGGCGTATACGGCTCGCTGGCGATCGCCTTAATGCTCTTTGTGCTGCGGGAAATCACCCCGGAAACTGCTTGGGATGAAAAGACCTTCAACTGGGCATTTTGGTGGCTCAACGGTGGCTTGGTGGGCATGCTGGTGCTCGGTCTGATTCCCAATGGCTTCTATCAGCTGGTGCAATCCATTAACCACGGTACTTGGTATGCCCGCAGTGGAGCCGTCATTCACTCCCCTTGGATGGAATGGACCGTCTGGCTGCGGATTCCTGGGGATGTCATCTTTGCCGTTGGTGCCGGACTGCTCATCTATGGCGTAGGACGCGCCCTCTGGGGGATTTGGCGGCAACCCAGTGTTGCGGCCTCCCTCGACCTTACCCCCTAGATTCTCTCTCCACCTTGCATTTGGAGGCCTGACCATGACATCTTTACAACTGACGGATACGGTGGGTGCCCTTGTGCGGGATTACCCTTCCTTAGCGGCCTTGTTTGAGACGGCAGAGATTGATTACTGCTGTGGCGGTCGGCAAACCCTTGCTGAAGCCTGTGCCCAGCGGGGCATCGATGCCCAAACCTTCCTTAAGGAGCTAGAAGCTGCCATAGAAACTGCTCCTGAGCCGGCGATCGCTGACCTTTCACTGACCGCCCTCGTTGACCACATTGAAACAGTGCACCATGCCTACTTGCAGCGGGAACTCCCCCGCCTCGAGGCGCAGGCGGAGAAGGTGGCGGCCGTTCACGGCTCGCGGGATGCCCGTCTCCAGCAACTGCACGCAACCGTAGTGGCCTTGGCCGCAGAGCTAAAAACCCACCTCCAAAAAGAGGAGCAAGTTCTGTTCCCCAGGCTGCGGCAGTTGGAGAAAAGCTATGATCAGGCAGTCGATGTCTTGATCCCAGCTGCGATTGATTGTATGCAACGGGAGCATACAGAGACAGGCGTAGCCCTCACCCAGTTGCGGCGCCTGAGCGATGGTTTTACGCCGCCTGAGTGGGCCTGCAATACGTACCGCGTGCTTTTGGCAGGGCTGTTGAGCCTTGAGAAAGACTTGCACCAACATATCCACAAGGAAAACAATCTCCTGTTTCCCAAGGCGATCGCCCTCCTTGAAGCCAAGCGTCTAGCCTGTGCGTCGTGATGTTATTCAAACTCCTAGTGATTCTCCATACCCTCGGCGCAACTGTATGGGTGGGCGGGCACCTTGTTCTTGCCCTAACCGTTCTACCCAAGGCCCTTAGGCAGCAGGATGCAACGCCTATCCAGCAGTTTGAGCAGCCTTTTGAAAGGTTGGGTCTGGGGGCATTATTGCTGCAGGTGCTGACGGGTATTGCCCTAACCCTCATTTATTTTCCCGGCGGGGTGGGATTTTGGCCACCGCAGTCTGTGGTCTCCCAATATGTTCTCGTGAAGTTGGGACTGTTGCTGGCAACCCTTGCCCTCGCTGTACAGGCCCGCTGGTTCATTTTGCCCAAGCTGACAGCAGAAACACTGCCCCGGCTGGGGTTTCACATTATGGGGGTCACCGTTCTGGCTGTTCTGTTGACTATTTTTGGTGTTGGTATTCGTCTAGGGGGATTGGTTTAGCGGAGGATGCAATTATGACCATTTCAGAGCCATCAGCGGTTGCGGAAACTGCATCAGCAGCAAGGAGGGGAACACCTTGGTACGTGCCCACCTTCTCCCCAGAACATGGGGTTTATGTGATGTTGATTGTGGCGTTTCTCACGGGGGCAGCAGCAGCGCAGCACTGGAGTTGGAGAACCACGCTGGCTCTGGTGACTGCCTTTAGTGCCTTTCAGGCGGAGCATCCCTTAACACTACAAATCAAGCAGCGGCGAAGTTGGAAACCCCGTTGCCTGGTGTGGGGAGGCGTCTACAGTGCCCTTGCCCTTGGCCTTGCTTTTTATCTTTACCTTGAGGTGCCACGGTTACTTTGGATTTACCTAGGGGCGATCGCCATTTTTGTGATTGATAGTATTGCTGTGTTTTATCGTCAACGCAAAGCCATCTGGAACGAGTTACTCACCTTTGCAGGGGTCTGCTTGGTGGCTCCCCTAACGGAGATGGCCACAACTGGAGAGGCCTCTTTCCTGTCTGTTGGATTATGGCTGTTGAATACCCTTTTCTTTGGCAGTGCGATTTTTGCTGTGAAGCTGCGTAAGCACAAAACCGCCTTTTGGCTCCCTGGTTTGATTTATCACAGTGTTGCCGCTCTCCTCATTGGTCTTTTGTGGTGGCTAGGGTGGTTGCCCCCCTTGGCAGCGGCGGCCTTTGCCATTGCACTGCTCAAGTTTGGTCTCATTGTTTGGCAAGCCAACTGGTACAGAAACACAGCCATAAAAAACGTTGCCTTGCTGGAAACAGGCTCAGCATTTTTATTTCTCAGCCTGATCCTTGCGGCGCTATTGCCTGCCCATTTGCCTCGACCTTAGCTTTTTTAGCGGTTTTGGCCCAATGCGCGTGAGGATTCAAAGCTGTGGAGAGCCATGCCAACAATCCCCAAAGCTTTAGCCCTTAATGGGAGTAGGAACTACTGTCCGAGGTAAGCGGTCAGAACCTCAGGATTGGTTTGAATCTCACTGGGGGAACCATCCGCCAGATTTTTCCCCTCTGCTAAGACCCAGATGTGCTGACACAGGGACATGACTACGTCCATATTGTGTTCAATAATCAAAAATGTCACGCCCTGTTGGTTCCACCGCACAATGTGCTCACAAATTTGATGGATCAAGGTGGGGTTAACACCTGCTGCTGGCTCATCGAGGAGCACCATGCGGGGATGGTGCATCATCACCCGTGCCATTTCTAAAAGTTTGCGTTGCCCTCCCGACAAGGCGCCAGCGTAGTCATTGGCCTTAGCGGTTAACCCCACAGACTCCAAAATCTCCCACGCCCGTTGCCGCAGCTTTTGTTCCTCTTGACGAATGCGCAGCGGTTGTAGCCAACTATTCCAGAATTTCTCCCCTGTTTGCAGCGGCGCCGCCAAGAGCATATTTTCGAGAACCGAGAGGCGCGAGAGCACACGGGGCACTTGGAAGGTGCGCAGGAGTCCTTGGAGAGCAACTTGGTGGGTGGGCAGATGGCTAATGGGGGCACCATCAAAAATCACGCGGCCTTGGTCGGGGGTGAGGAAATTGCACAACAGGTTGAATAGGGTGGTTTTGCCCGCACCATTGGGGCCAATGAGACCGGTGATGCTGCCGCGGGCAACCCGAATTTCCACATGATCGACAGCGCGAATACCACCAAAACTTTTGCACAGCCCCGTGGCCACTAGGAGATCCGAAGGCAAGACTTGACTGACACCACTAGAGACGGGCGCAAGAGAAGATTCATCGACCAAGGCTGAGTTCCTCCTTTTTGCCCAAAATACCTTGGGGTCGCCACATCATCAAGATAATGAGGACAAGGCCAATGAGCATCATCCGCAAGGCCTCTAGGCGACCGCCATCAAGGGGAATAAAGCGGGTCAGGGCAGTGTAGGCCCAAAAGAGGGCAGCGCCGAGGAGGGTACCCATGTTATTGCCTGCGCCCCCCAAAACCACAATGGTCCACGCCTGAAATGTAATCAGGGATACAAAGCCGTCGGGGTTAATAAAGGTCAGCTGCCACGCATAAAACGACCCGGCCACCGCCGCGATCGCCCCCCCCAGAAGGAAGGATTGCATTTTGTAGGCAAAGACATTTTTACCCAAGGCCTTGGCCACTTCTTCATCCTCACGGATGGCTTTGAGCACCCGTCCCCAAGGAGAACGGATCAAACGCTCCAACTGCCACACCACCAAAGCAAGCACCAATACCAGCAGCCACAACAACCCAGCGCGGTAGCTAAAGGCCCACAGACCAAGGGTTAGAGCTTTGACCACCAGACCCACCAAAGCAGCGGCCAAGGTATTCAGGACAATGGGAACCACGGCTCGTTTTTCTGGATGGCAATAATAGCTCACAAGGGCGATCGCCCCACCCAGCGTCACCAGTGTCAACCCAAGAGGAAAAAGGGCAATTCCCCGGCCTAAGCTCAAGGGGAGCAACGTTGCCCAAAGGTTGAGGGTACCGGTTATCAGCAGGGCCGCATAGCTAGGGAGTAACCAGCGGGGATGCGATCGCCCATACTGCCGCTGTAGCCATTGCCACCACTGCCATGCAGCCGCCCCCACCACAGCCCAAAAAAGAGCAATCATCCCCAGTTTGGTCAGCAGATTGGGATTGAACTGAGCAAGGGGCAGCGGAAACCCATACACCCCCCGACCGCCTCGGGTTAGCCAATCCTCATTGAGGGCAATCAAGCGGACAATTTCCGCCATGCCGATCGTCACAATCGCGAGGTAATCTTCCCGCAGCCGCAGCGTCGCAATCCCCATTAAAAAGCCTAGTCCCATCGCCAGCACCACGCCAGCAAGGACAGCAAAGAACATGGGGACGCCAGCAATCCCCAACAAAATCGTGGTGTAGGAACCAATGGCCAAAAAGCCAACATGGCCAAAGTTAATTAGCCCCGTATAGCCCCAGTGCAAATTCAGCCCCAAGCTAAAAAGGGCAAAGGTGGCAGTAAAGATACCAAGGGAAATGAGATAGCCAACCATTTAGATCATCGAAGTTAAGGGCGAGACAGTTGCGCTGCGCTGTTGCGATCGCGCCAGTGGATGAAGGAATCAAAATGAGTATATTTTATACACCTGCCTAGCGATAACCATAGAACCGAGTGGCAAAGTTTTGCGATCGCGTCGGGGACAGTTGACGCGCTTTCAAAATCGCGGCGGTGAGAAATACATAGGCCAAAATCCCCACCACTGCCAAACCCATCGGACCAAAACGGGCGGCAGCCGTATTCCAAAGGGCATGCAGAAAGGCCGCTAGACCTAGGCCAACCATTAAAATCAAGGGCGCTCGATGGGGGCGCAATACGCTCAATCCCACACAATAGCCCAAGTAGCCCGTGTAGGCCATGTGCCCCGTTAGGGATCCCAAGACCCGGGGAATCAGCACTTGCAGACCAGCTAAATTACCAAATTGACCGGCAATACTAGGGACATACTGCCCAAGGGTTTCTGTCCACGTAAAACCAAGGCCGGCAGCCGCTCCCAAGAGAATACCATCGAGGGGTTCCCATACGCCCACCTTTTGTTTCCACGGACTCGGCAGCCATCGCCCTAAGCCATAGGCTACGATAATGGGTAACGCCTTGAGTAGCTCTTCCATTAACCCGGCACCAATGAAGTTGCGGCTGAATAACACCCAAAATGAGGGATGGGGCGGATGCAGTTGGCCGGGTAAAACGGTGCGAAAGACATAGATCATCGCTGGCAAAATTGGGCTTTGCAGAATCAAAATTTCCAGCGTCAACGTGCCCAGTAGAACCCATGCGGGTTTGCGTTTGCCACAGAGTTGATAGATGAAGTAATAGGCAGCACTGCCCAAATAGAGCGCCAAGATGACTTTGAAGGCATCGGGGGAGCCAGCAGTGGCAAAAAGGAGGATAACCGCAACAACCGTGACAATCCCCGGTACCAGATAGGCTTTGCGTACCCAGTCGGGATGAATGGCAAAAATGGGTAGGAGTTGGGTGAGGGTGAGGGGTTGATCGGGCTGGGTGCTTACGACTTCAGTGAGGGGAAGATATTCTAGGACAAATTCAGGCCCTTGGCGCCCCAATTGAATGCGATCGCCCGCCTTGAGCACAGTTGATGTTTCCACTCGCTGTTGATTGACATAGGTGCCATTGACACTGCCGAGGTCAGCGATCGCCCACACGGGAATACTGCCACGCTTTTGACAGGTGAGTTGGGCATGGTGGCGGGAAACAGAAGTATAGATGTGAGCGTCAAGGACAATGTGGCAGGTAGCGGGGTCACGACCAATAATGGTCACATCCTCCTGAGACAGCCAAAACTGCCCCACTTCAGGGGAAACTTGCCGCAGCACACCCGCATACTTCAGCGTTGGATGGAGGGGGGAGCGATCGCGATTCATTAGTACCCGTATCAACTGCAAGGGGGACGATGAGACTTTCAAAGTCCTAGCCACTCAGCACTCACACCCACTATACACTGAGGACTTGAGACCGCCTTTGCGCAAAGGGGCGATCGCGAGGGGAAACCATGGTTGTCCATCCTCAGCAGAGGGTGACTTTGGGGGCAGGAGTTGACAAAGGGCAGCATTTTGCGCAATGATAAAGTTCTGCTAGTTCGGGGCTATAGCTCAGTTGGTAGAGCACTTCAATGGCATTGAAGGGGTCAGCGGTTCGAATCCGCTTAGCTCCAGTGGAAACGCAAACCATGCTTTTTGTTAGGCCGAGGGGTGCAGTCAGTATAGGCTGTCACTCCAAATCAGCACCGCAATGAACCATGGCACTCGCAAAGGAAACCGAACGGGCGATCGCATCCACCCGCAACAAGGAGCGTTTAATCCTCCCTTCCAGACCGACCCACCGGCCGACCAGTTGTCCATGGGGCGAAATTGAGGTTTGACTTCCATGTTGGCGAGCGATGAGAACAATGACAAAATCCAGACAGCGGGTGGTGGATTACGGTGAGGTTCTGACACCGCCGCCCATCGTCAACGCCATGCTCGATCTGGTCAAGCAGGAGACCGAGCGGGTTGATTCGCGCTTTCTTGAGCCGGCCTGTGGCACAGGGAATTTTCTGGTCGAGATTCTGAACCGAAAACTGCGCGTGGTGGAAGCGCGCTATGCCAAAAGTCAACTGGAGTACGAGCGCTACGCCATCCTTGCCGTGTCGTCCATCTATGGCATCGACATTCTGGAAGACAACGCTGCGGAATGCCGGCAACGCCTGTTTGCCGTGTTTGACGAAGCCTACACGCGGCTTTTCAAAGACAAGATCAAAGCGTCCTGCCGGGAAACGGTGCGCTATATCCTCAGCAAAAACATCGTCCACGGCGACGCGCTGACCTTGAAAACCGCAGGGGCCAACCCCCAGCCGATTATTTTCCCAGAGTGGTCACTGGTGAGTGGCAGCCTGCTCAAGCGGCGGGACTTTGCCTTCCATGAACTAGTGAACCATGGGGCGATGCGGGAGTTGCCGCTCTTTTCGGATGCCGGCGAGGAGGTGTTCATCCCTGAACCGGTCAAAGACTACCCGCCGGTGCATTTTCTGGAGGTGGCCCATGCCTACGATGAGTAGCCACAACCCGGACGTGCTCTTGTGCCTGGCCAACCTCTCCAGCGACGAGGTCTTCACCCCGCCGGCGCTGGCTAACCAGATGCTGGATCTGCTGCCGTCTGAACTCTGGAGTAACCCCGACGCCCGTTTTCTTGACCCGGCCTGCAAGTCCGGCGTGTTCCTTCGCGAAATCGCGAAGCGGCTCGACAAGGGCCTGGAGAACCACATTCCTGACCGCCAAGCGCGCATCAACCACATCATGAAGCACCAGCTCTTCGGCATCGCCATTACGGAACTGACGGCGCTCATCGCGCGGCGCACCCTCTACTGCTCCAAGACCGCCAACGGCAAATACTCCATTTGCACCGCCTTTAACACCGAAGAAGGCAACATCCGCTACCGGCGCACTGAACACACATGGCGAAACGGACGCTGCGTCTTCTGCGGTGCAAGTGAAGAAAACTATGCCCGCGGCGAGGAACTGGAAACCCACGCCTACGAGTTCATCCACACCGAAAACCCACTCCGTCTTTTCGACGAGCACAGCGAGCCATGTCATTTCGACGAGCACAGCGAGCCATGTCATTTCGACGAGCACAACGAGCCATGTCATTTCGACGAGCACAACGAGCCATGTCATTTCGACGAGCACAGCGAGGAGAAATCGATGAAATTCGATGTCATCATCGGCAATCCGCCGTATCAGTTGAGCGATGGGGGGTTTGGCAGAAGCGCGACGCCCATTTACAACAAGTTTGTCCATCAAGCAAAGAAACTGAATCCACGTTACTTGGTGATGATCATCCCTTCCCGCTGGTTTGCAGGCGGTAAGGGCTTGGATTCCTTCCGAGCCGAGATGCTTGGCGATGATCGCATCCGAAAACTGGTGGATTTCGAGGATGCGTCAGAGGTCTTCCCTGGCGTAGACATTGCCGGCGGGGTGTGTTATTTCCTTTGGGAGCGGGACGCGCGTGGGCCTTGCAAAGTGACCAATGTGCATCAAGGGGAGAAGGTCGTTTCGATACGGAAACTCGATGAATTCCCAACCTTCATCCGCCATAGTCAGGCCGTGTTTATTGTGAGAAAAGTACTCGCTAAGCAAGAAAGAAGGATGAGCGAACAGGTGTCAAGCAGAAAACCTTTTGGATTACCTACCAATGCTCGCCCTCAAGAATCTGGCGACCTCATCCTGCGCTGGCAAAACGGCGAAGGACCGTACAAAAGGGAGGACATAACCGTTGGCGTGGAAATGATCGACAAATGGAAAGTTATTACATCCTACGTGGGCTATGACCATGCCGGAAATCCCGGAACAGACGGAAGGAGAAGGGTTTTTTCCAAAATAGACATACTACCCCCGAGAACCATCTGCACAGAAACGTATCTGGTCATTGGAGCTTATGATTCCCAAAAGCAGGCTGAACATTTGGCGGCCTATATGAAGACGCGGTTCTTTCGTTTCTTGGTATCGCAGTTCATGTATTCGCATCACATTACAAAGGATGCCTACGCCTTCGTGCCCATCCTCGACATGAACACCGAATGGACCGATGAAAAGCTCTACAAGCGATACGGGCTTACGGAAGAAGAAATTGCCTTTATCGAGTCGAAAATTCGCCCGATGGAGGCTGGTGATGCCTGACACCTGCTTCCCGTTGCGCCGGAAGGAATAGAACATGTCATTTCGCAGGAGCGAAGCGACCTTGTCATTTCGCAGAAGCGCAGCAACGCTGTCATTTCGCAGGAGCGCAGCGACGCTGTCATTTCGCAGGAGCGCAGCGACTGAGAAATCCTTCTCCCCATTGTGGGATGAGGATTTCTCGCTTCGCTCGAAATGACACTTGCTACGCTCGAAATGACGCACGCACGGCTCGAATGGAACATCGCCGTTTCGCAGGAGCGCAGCGACGCTGTCATTTCGAAGGAGCGAAGCGACTGAGAAATCCTACCCATCATGGCATGACGATTTCTCGCTTCGCTCGAAATGACGCACGCACGGCTCGAATGGCGCAACACACCCTTATCATTGCGCAGGAGCACAGCGACCATGTCATTTCGAAGGAGCGAGGCGACCTTGTCATTTCGAAGGAGCGCAGCGACTGAGAAATCCTACCCATTATGGCATGACGATTTCTCGCTTCGCTCGAAGTGACACTTGCGGCGCGCGAATGCGCACACTGCGATCGAACCCACAAGGATGAACCTCTCTTGAAATCACAAAGTAAGGAGCGCTCATGAAAAGAGACTATCACTTCTACGTCTACATCCTTACTAACTGGAATAACAAAGTCATGTATGTTGGTATGACAAACAACCTTGAACGCCGAATATACGAACACAAAAACAAACTGGTGGATGGCTTTACCAAAAAATACAACGTGAACAAACTTGTGTATTACGAGCACACAACTGACGTCTACGCCGCGATCGCCAGAGAAAAACAAATCAAAAAATGGCGGCGAGAAAAAAAGAACCAATTGGTTATGACCACGAACCCCGAGTGGAAGGACTTGAGTTTGGAATGGGAAGCAACACCGAAGGAGCAAGGCAACACCGCTATTTCGAAAGAGCAATAGCAACCATGTCATTCCGAAAGAGCGCAGCGACCTTGTCATTTCGAAGGAGCGCAGCAACCATGTCATTTCGAAGGAGCGCAGCGACTGAGAAATCCTACCCATCATGGCATGACGATTTCTCGCTTCGCTCGAAATGACGCACGCACGGCTCGAATGGCGCAACACACCCTTGTCATTGCGCAGGAGCACAGCAACCTTGTCATTTCGAAAGAGCGCAGCGACCTTGTCATTTCGAAAGAGCACAGCAACCTTGTCATTTCGAAGGAGCGCAGCGACTGAGAAATCCTACCCATCATGGCATGACGATTTCTCGCTTCGCTCGAAATGACGCACGCACGGCTCGAATGGCGCAACACACCCTTGTCATTGCGCAGGAGCACAGCAACCTTGTCATTGCGCAGGAGCACAGCAACCTTGTCATTTCGAAAGAGCGCAGCAACCTTGTCATTTCGAAGGAGCGCAGCGACTGAGAAATCTTGCCTAGAGTGTGAGGATTTCTCGCTTTGGTCGAAATGACGTACGCTGTGCTTGGAATGAGAATTGCTAAGATGAAACCATGACAAAAGATTTTTTCCCGCCCCGACCCAAAATCGAGCCGAAAATCTACGCCTACGAGGACACCAACCCGCAGTATGCGGGTCTGCTCAAGATCGGCTACACCACGAAGAGCGTGCAGGAGCGGGTGGCGCAGCAGTATCCCACGCTCCGTCCTGGCGAGAAGCCCTATCGCATCGTGCTGGAGGAGCCGGCCATTCGCAACGACGGCACGGGGTTCACCGACCACGATGTGCACCGCATGTTGCGCATCAATGGCGTTCAGCAGGCCGGCGGCGAGTGGTTCCGCTGCACCGTGGAGCAGGTGAAAGCGGCCATCAACGCCGTACGGCATGGGCAACTCTTTGAGGAGCAGCGATCGCTGAGTTTCGGCTTGCGTCCCGAGCAGGAAGCCGCGATTCAAAAAACCGTCGCCTATTTCCAGACCTGCCGCCGGGAAAGCGACAAGCCGCCCCATTTCCTCTGGAACTGCAAGATGCGCTTTGGCAAGACCTTTGCCGCCTACCAACTGGCCAAGCGCATGGGCTGGAAAAAGATGCTGGTGCTCACCTTCAAGCCGGCAGTGCAAAGCGCTTGGGAAGAAGACTTGCGCTGTCACGTGGATTTTCAGGGCTGGCAATTCATCAAACCCGGCGGCCTCACCTACGAACAGGCGGACAAGAACAGACCCATCGTCTGCTTCGGTTCCTTTCAGGATTATCTGGGTCGCAATCCGAGCACCGGCGGGATTAAAACCAAGAATGAATGGGTGCATACCACACACTGGGACTGCGTGATGTTCGATGAATATCACTTCGGCGCTTGGCGGGAGAAAGCTAAAGACCTTTTTGAATCCGAAGACGAACAGGAAAGAAAAGCGGCGGAAGGTGAAGCCATCGACTACTTTGATGAAGACATTTTGCCCATCACCGCGGATCACTATCTGTATCTTTCCGGCACACCGTTCCGAGCCATTGCCACCGGCGAATTCATCGAAGAGCAGATCTACAACTGGACCTATTCCGACGAACAGCGAGCCAAAGCCGAATGGCAAGGGTCTTCCGAAGACAACCCCTATCGCGCTTTGCCACGTATGGTGCTTTTGACCTATCAACTGCCAGATGCCATCCGCGACGTGGCGATGAAGGGCGAGTTTAACGAGTTCGACCTAAATGTCTTCTTCTCGGCAGAAGGCGTCGGCGAGCAGGCGCGGTTCAAGTATGAAGAGGAAGTCCAGAAGTGGCTCGATCTGATTCGGGGCGCCTATCTCCCCACGAGTGGAGACAACTTAAAACTGGGTGCGCAGAAACCGCCGCTGCCTTTCTCGGATGTGCGGCTGTTGAATGTGCTCTCGCACACCCTGTGGTTCTTGCCCAGCGTTGCCTCTTGCTACGCTATGCAGAATCTGCTGGCAAAGAGCCAAAATAAATTCTACTACGATTACAAAGTCATCGTTGCTGCCGGTGCAGCCGCGGGTATTGGGGTCAATGCGTTACCGCCAGTTCTGGAGGCAATGGGCGATCCGCTGAAGAGCAAAACCATCACCCTCACCTGCGGCAAGCTCACCACCGGCGTGACGGTGCGCCCCTGGACGGGTATTTTCATGCTGCGCAACACCTCCAGCCCGGAGACCTACTTTCAGGCCGCCTTTCGCGTGCAAAGCCCTTGGACCATCAGAAATCCCGACGGTGTTTCGCCCAATGAGGAGCTGATCCTCAAAGAGGAGTGCTACGTCTTCGATTTTGCACCGGATCGGGCCTTGCGCCAGATTGCCGACTACAGTTGCCGCCTCAACGTCAACGGGGAAGACCCAGAAAAGAAGGTGGCAGAATTTATCCAATTTTTGCCGGTGTTGGCCTACGACGGCAGTTCCATGAGGCAGATTGACGCCGCCGGTGTGCTCGATATGGCCATGGCCGGTACCACGGCAACCCTGTTGGCCCGCCGCTGGGAAAGCGCGCTACTGGTGAACGTGGACGACGACACCCTGCGGCGGTTGATGAACAATAAAGAGGCGATGCAGGCTCTCATGCGCATCGAGGGGTTTCGCAATCTCAATCAGGAGATCGAAACCATCATCAACAAATCTGAAGCGGTCAAGAAGGCGAAGAAAGAGGCAAATGACCAGAAACTTTCCTCTCAAGAGAAAAAGCAGCTCACGGAAGAAGAAAAGGAATTCAAGAGCAAGCGCAAGCAAATTCAGGAAAAACTTATCAAACTTGCCACCCGCATCCCCATTTTCATGTACCTGACCGATTACCGAGAACGAACCCTGCGGGATGTGATCACGCAACTGGAGCCTGGGTTGTTCAAGAAGGTCACAGGGTTGACGGTCAAAGACTTTGAACTGCTCGTCAGCTTGGGGGTATTCAACAGTGCTCTGATGAACGATGCGGTGTATAAGTTCAAAAGATATGAAGACCCGAGCTTGGCCTATACAGGGATCAATAAGCATGAAGGGGAAGACATCGGCTTGTATGATACCGTCCTCCGTCGCGGAAACTGCCCCTCATCCCTGCCCGAAGTAAGCATTTAGAGGGATTGATTCAGAATTGAGCGCTTGCTGGCGCAGTTCGAATACCACATCAAGCTCTATGAGACGCTCTTTATCCAGCACATGATGAATGCCCTGCGCCCCGCTGAGCGCGCCGCTGTGGTACTCAAGGAAGGGCTGCTGTTTGACTCCATTTGACTCCAAGAAGATGCTGCGCCATATCTGCTGCAAGCTTGTGGAGCAGTTCGAGATCCTAGCGGTCATCAGCCTGCCCAACGGCGTCGTGGGCAACGATAGACCAGATTCGCGCCACCGACTACAACCCGACCGCACGCCGCTACTGCCGGCACCAAGCCGAGGCCGTCGAGCACGAAAAGCCGGAGGTGCTCATCAATCGCCTGCTGGAGCTAGAGGAGGAAATATACTGAAGACCTGCGCCAGCTTCTGGCGATGGTATCGAGAAATAATTTTGTCAGCAGTTCACAACGCTCGATAAATGCTTAATGATAAATGCTTAATAAATTAGCCTAGTCATGAGGAGGTGCGCACCATGAACGGGAAAACTTCACTATTGACCCTGATTTTAGAAGGCAGGTTTGTCCGCTCAGGTCGAATAGCTGTTTCACAGCTTTCAGAGCTTTTGTCGAGCCTTCAAAAAGTCTTTTACCGAACAGGCCAAGTGCTCTTAGGCGAAACCGATAGTATTCGCAAAGGACCCAAGTCGAAACAGCTCAAGCAGCTTCTGGAATTAGACCTTATTGAGATTAACCACGGAAGCCCATCAACCCTACTCCGCTTCGACAGGCGAGCTGAACCAAGCTTGTTCCCCGAAGAGGATTTTTTACTTCACATCTTAGAGACTGCTCTTACAGGCATACGCGAAGTCCAAGAGCCGGCTGATGTCCTTCCTCGTGGATTTGATCGGGGAGTCTTACTTGCATGGCGTGATGTCGGCAGGCTTTTCCAGAAAGAAGTATATTCAATAACTTTTGAACTCAATCATCGTCCAAGTCCGCTACGGGTTCAGTACACCCCCCAAGCGTTCCAGGTAATCCAGCAGCGGATTCAGGGACCCAAAACTCACCTCACCACCATTGAAGGCCGCTTGCTTATGGCGGACTTCAAAGAAGAAGGTATGCGGTTACGGGTTCATCCTCCTGTTGGTGATCCAGTCGTATGCGTGTTCGATGAGGAGCAAAAGGAAGAGGTACTTGAGAATCTTCTGCGTCGCGTCCGCATAATCGGTGAAGCACTCAGCGATCCTGAGACCGGCAAGATTAACCGAGTGCGTATCCACGACATCGAACCTTTAGAGGAACTCACGGAGGCGATAGAGGAAATTCCGCTCGCTCCAGCAGAAGTTTATGATTTCTGGACTTCAAGGACACTGGAAGAACTTGCCCAAATGCAGGGCGTCCAGCCTGTAGCTAATCTTGCTACTTTATATGGCACTTGGCCCGGCGAACGCAACGATGGCTTTGAGGAGTTTATTCAAGAATTGCGACAAGGCAATGTCATCGGGAGGCATGGCTCGTGACATCCGCCTATCTGCTCTTGGATACTAACATTCTCTCGTACATCATGAAAGGTGCGCCAGAGGCGAGGCTTTATGAGAATCATCTCTTCGGCACAACCTTGGCGATTTCCTTCATCACTGTTGGCGAACTTTGGGCAGGGGCAGAATACGCTGGGTGGGGAGAGCAGAAGCGAAAGAAGCTTGAGAGCGTGCTCCGTAACTTTGTGGTGATTCCTTATGACTACGAAATCGCAAAAAGGTACGGCGAGATTGTTGCAGGACGAAAGCGTATCGGTAAGCCGATTTCCTTTGCCGATGCTTGGATCGCTGCTTGTGCGCTGTGCTATCAGGTGCCGCTCGTTACTCATAACGAGAAAGACTTCCAGAATATACCCAACCTTTCCGTAATCACACAGCAAGGTGGTCAGACACCATGACCACGTTTGCCATCACAGTATTCGGCTGAGTCAATACTGTTTGCCGGCGTTAGGGATCGTTGTTGATGATGGATAATGCACCAATTCATCCGAAAAGGGCGATTCAGGCAGTGGTGAAAGCAGCGGGTCACGAAGTGTTATTCTGGCGCAGTAGTCGCAGTAGTTTTTGCCAATGCTCTGGCAGAGGGGCGATCGCCACGATCTCCTCACCTGTACGTGGATGCTGCAACTGTAAGCGATAGGCATGGAGCGCTTGGCCGGGCAGTTTTACTTTTAGCGGTGCACCGCGGCCATAGACAGGATCCCCCAACAGCGGCCAACCAAGGTGAGCAGCATGAACGCGGATTTGATGGGTGCGACCGGTTTCAAGGCGAAACTCCACAAGGGCACAGTGGCGGAAGCGCTCCTGCACGTACCAGTGGGTAATTGCTGTGCGGCCTTTTTCAGGGGGCACCACCGCCATCTTTTTGCGATCTACCGGGTGACGACCAATGGGCGCAATGACGGTTCCAGTGTCCTCAGGGGGTTGACCATAGACAACACCAAGGTAGTGGCGCTGCATTTGCCGTGCTTTCAATTGCTGTTGCAGATGGTGTAGGGCAAACTCCGTTTTGGCAACAACCATCACCCCAGAGGTGTCTTTGTCTAGGCGATGCACAATCCCCGGTCGCTGGACACCACCAATGCCTGTCAACTCAGGGCAATGGGCTAACAGACCATGAACCAGGGTGCCGTGGCGATGACCGGGGGCAGGATGCACCACTAGATCCACGGGTTTATTGAGAATTAGTAACTCATCATCCTCATAGAGGATACTCAGGGGTAGGGGTTCAGGGATTAAATCCAATGGCTCTGGCTCAGGGAGCACCACCTCTAGTACCTCCCCACCACTGAGGGGCTGATTTTTGCGATCGCACACTTGGCCATTCATACGCACATGTCCCTGTTGGATCAGCTGCTGCCAGCGCGATCGCGAGAGTTCAGGATGCTGCTGTGCAAGAAACGTATCGAGGCGATCGCCCCCCTGTTCTACCTTGAAGATTAGGGATGTCGCCATGCCCCTCAACTACCCCAGCGTATGTCCAAGGGCTAGACCCACCACTAGCATCCCTAAGACGAGAAAGGGCTGAGCACTGGCTTGGTACTTCACATCGTTTTTCAAGGGATCTCGCAGGAAGTACATATCCTGAAAGACAATTTGGGGAATAATCAGCAAAATCAGCAGCACTGCATAAAGATTGGCATGGATCGCCATCAGGTAACCAGCTATTGCCAACTGGAAAATGTCAATCATCAGAACACAAATCCATGCGGCGGTAGTAACGCCAAACATCACCGGCAAGGAAGCCAAGCCGAGTTGGCGATCGCCCTCAACGCTTTTGAAGTCATTGACAATGGCAATACCCAAGCCCGCCAAACTGTAAATCAACGTCAAGATCACAATCGTCGGTGTCAATTCGCCAAAAAGGGCGTGACCTGCCCACCACGGTAAAGCAATGTAGCTGGCCCCTAGGGCATAATTCCCCAGCCAACCATTCTTTTTCAGCTTCAGGGGCGGTGCGGAATAAATATACGCCAAAAAGCCTCCCAGCAAAGCAATTTTGGTCACAGGGAACGTGGGATGGCCAGCCCATAGATCGAGTAGAACAGCTAGACCCAAACCTGCGACAACGAGGAAGATAATCTGCGCCCGCACTTGGTTAAGGGAAATCGCCCCTGAAGGAATGGGACGGTAGGGTTCGTTAATCGCATCAATCTCGCGATCGTAGTAATCGTTGAGCGTTTGCGTATAGCCCGCCATCAAAGGCCCCGACAGCAGCATACAGGTCGCTGCCTTGAGCACATCCTCCAGACTCCAAGTAAATCCCCCCGACGAGGCTGCACCACAGACCACGCCCCAAAGGAGGGGGATCCATGTAATCGGCTTCATTAGTTGCAGGCGAATTTTCCAGATATTGGTCTCGCCGCTTTTGGCGCCCTTCATGCCCAGCAGTTGACGTGCGGCTGCCGTTGTACTTTCTGGGGATGTTGAAGTCGTCGTTGAATCGGGGGTTTCCGTCATAGCGCTTGTTGTGCTCAGCAATCACCTCAATGATTATAGTCGTTTCACCTTCCGCCACCTAGGGGGATCATGTTGCCCTCTGGAGTGGGCAGGATGTTAAAAGTTGTCCTCGTAAATTTGCCGATCGCCCGTGGTGTAGGTCAGGATAGAAGCGAAACTGCTCTTAGCATCTTTCAGCCTCAGCAGAACAGCCCCAATTTGTGCCATGACCCCTGTCTCCATCCCTGATTATCTTAAACGCGCTCTACCGGCGGCCATTGCCACGGCGATCGCCACCGTGGGTGTCCTTGCGCTGCGAGTGGGTGGCCTGCTGGAACCGTTGGAATTAAGAGTCTATGACCAATGGCTGCGCTGGCGATCGACACCGGCCACGTCCCAGCGACTGCTGATTGTTGAGATTACCGAGGCTGATATTCAAACCCTCAAGCAGTACCCAATTCCTGACGAAGTGCTCATTCAGGCCGTCAACGAATTGCAGGAGTACCAACCCAAGGTCATTGGCATTGACATTTTTCGCGATTTTCCGGTGTCCGATCGCTTCAAGCCGCCAACCGATGTGCTGCCCTCCCTCGGACGGGTGATGATGACCCAGCCCAACACCGTTATTGTCTGTAAAGTGGGGGGCGAAACGGATGCCGGAATTGCCCCTCCCGCTGGACTGCTCAATGATCAGGTGGGATTTGCGGACATTCCCATTGATGAGGATGGCGTGGTGCGGCGGGCGATTTTGGCAACTCAACCCGAAGCCAGCGATCGCTGCTCCACCCCTCAATCCTTTGCCCTTGCCTTGGCGCGTGTTTTTCTGGGGACTCATCCCCAAGCTGTGACTGAGAACCGCCTTGACTTAGGAACGGCTCGCTTTCAGGCCTTAACCAGCAACTGGGGGGGCTACAACAACCTAGATGCCGCGGGGTTTCAAATCCTCATCAACTATGCCCACCCAACCCAGCCCTATGAAACCGTCACCCTGAGCGAGGTGCTGACAGGTCAAGTGCTGCCCTCCAAGGTGCGCGATCGCGCCGTCCTCATTGGCCTCACTGGCAGTAGTAGTAACGATAAGTTTTTGATTCCGATTACCCTGCCGGGGCAAACCAACCGCCTCACCCCCGGTGTTGTGGTTCAAGCAGCGATCCTTGAAGATTTGCTAGCAGCGGCTCTGGATAACCGTTTTCCAATTGGTACATGGCCACAGGAGGCGATCTCCCTTTGGATTCTGGCTTGGTCTGGCCTTGGTGCCCTGATCATCGCCAAGGGACAGCGCTGGGTGATCGTGCCGCTGTTGGTTGCTGGGGGACTGGGTCTCAGTGGCCTGACATTCCTCCTCTTTTTACAGGGGAGTTGGCTTCCGCTGGTGGCACCTCTGGTTGGCTTTGGCAGTGCGGCGGTTTTGATGCTGGGCTATCGTGCCTTCAGTCCTGGAGAATCCACCCCTACCCCCTCTACACCGACGGCTGTCCCCAGTGGCCGCTCAGCAACTCCCTTGGAGTTCATGACTGAAGGCATCAGTCAATCAACCACACCTGAATCAGCCCCCATTCTGGAAATCCCTGAAACCTCGCCAACAGAAGTCTCTCGCCTAGAGACGGATGCCAATGCAACGGTGCTGCAACCGGAAACAGCAATTTCCTTTACCCCCATCGAACCCACCCCACCCCCTGGAGATAAACCCCACACCGCACCTACCCTCCTCACCTCCGTCGTTGATCAAATTCCCCCCACAGAGATCCGCGAGACACCACCACAATCCATCACTGAGAGGGAAACCTTCTTAGTGGTTCACCCTGAGGACGCTGCCACTGCCGCCACCGAATTGCCAGAAACTCCCACAACTGCTCCTGAACCTACCCATGTTGAGCTTCCTGAAACCCAGAGGGTGGTTCCTACCCCGCAGCCAACAGTTCCCTCAGAGATCCCCTCGACACTGCGCCCTGACTTACCCGAAACGCAACTCACCCTACCTGAGCCACTAACTACCCCAGAACTGACCTCGACGCCCTCAACCCAATTTGCAACCAGTGTGGACTTGCCTGAAACCCAACTATCAGTACCTGAGACCGTGAGTCTAGCAGAAGTCACCTCAACTCCCGATGGGGACACTCCTGAAACACCACTGAACATCACCTCAACTCCACCCACCCAATTTACAACCAGCGCAGATTTGCCCGAAACCCAATTGTCAATCCCAGCCACCCCCAAGGGAGACCTACCAGCAACCCAGCCATCCAACCCTGACCCCTTAACCGCGGCGCCTGTGGATGCCACCCAGCGGCCAGAGGTGATTCCCACCACGACAGTCCCCTCGCCGCCCCCCCCAACCACAGAGACACAAACACCGAGCGGCACCCAACCCAAAACCACCGTCATTTCTGACATCAGCGAAGAAGCCAGTGAACCCTTACCACAAACTGTGGGGGGACGCTACCGTGTCCTGAGTCAACTAGGCGAAGGGGGATTTGGGCGCACGTTCTTGGCTGCGGATTTACACCTGCCGGATCATCCGATCTGCGTGGTCAAGCAGTTGGTGCCCTCCCGCAAGGATGAACGTTTTTTGGCCATTGCCCGTCGCCTCTTTCAGCGGGAAGCAGAAACCTTAGCCCAATTGGGTCAACACGAGCGTATCCCTCGATTACTCGCTTACTTTGAAGAGGGGGGATATTTCTATCTCACCCAAGAGTATGTGGATGGGGAATCCCTCAAGGAGGAGTTTGCAAAGAAAATTACCCTCTCCCAAGCCGAAGCCCTCACCATTCTCAAGAGTATTCTGGAAATTTTGCAGTATGTGCATCAGTTTGGGGTGGTGCATCGCGACATTAAGCCTGCCAATATCATGCGCCGCCGCAGTGATCAACAACTGTTTTTGATTGACTTTGGGGCGGTACGCCATGTCCAGCCCGAGGATTTGCTCCAGCACGGCAAATATACGATCTCCATTGGTACCCGTGGCTATGCCCCTAGCGAGCAAATGGCAGGACGACCGGTGATTGCCAGTGATATTTACTCTTTGGGCATGGTTATTGTTGAAGGTCTGACGGGACTCGCCCCGATGGATTTGCCCTCTGATCGCAACACGGGTGATATGATTTGGCAGCCGGGACGGCATCTTTCGCCGCAGTTTGTTGCCATTATCAATAAAATGATCAAGTATAACTTTCGCGATCGCTACCAGAGTGCTGCAGAAGTGCTCACCGATTTGGCCAAGGCTGGACTTTAGGCCTATAGACCCAAGTTTTAGCGCTGTAGAGGGGGCTTGCAGTTCTTAGTTTATGCGGCTCAATCGTTGTGAAAAAAGGCTGTATGATAGATAGTACCGTTTCCTTTTTTTAACATTAGACACTTTGGAGGCATCGCAACGTGGCTGGAACGACAGGAGAACGACCATTTTCCGACATTATTACCAGTGTCCGTTATTGGGTGATTCATAGCATCACCATTCCGGCGTTGTTCATTGCTGGCTGGCTCTTTGTCAGCACCGGTTTGGCCTATGATGTGTTTGGCACACCACGCCCCGATAGCTACTATGCTCAGGAACAGCGGTCGATTCCTCTGGTGACCGATCGCTTTCAAGCTAAACAACAAGTTGAAACCTTCTTAGAACAGGTGAAGTAGGATTGCCATGACCAGTAATACCCCCAATCAAGAACCCGTTTCTTACCCAATTTTTACGGTCCGCTGGTTGGCCGTTCACACCCTTGCTGTGCCCACGATTTTCTTCCTCGGGGCGATCGCGGCAATGCAGTTTATCCAACGTTAGGAAGGTGCAGCCATGGAACCGAATCCCAACCGTCAGCCGGTCGAACTGAATCGCACATCCCTGTACCTAGGGTTGCTGCTGATCTTCGTCCTTGCGTTGCTCTTTTCAAGCTACTTCTTTAACTAAATTTCTTCTCTATAACTGAATCTGCTTAGGAGGAATTGATCATGTTGTCTGAAGGCGGACGCATTCCCCTCTGGGTTGTGGCCACGGTGGCCGGCATGGGAGTGATTGTCATTGTCGGGCTGTTTTTCTACGGTGCCTACGCTGGTCTTGGCTCCTCTCTCTAGAGATTGGGGTCTTGGCGCGTACGCAATTGTAGCCAGATCAGTCCAAAGGTGACTCCCAAAAGAACCGTTGCTGCCGCAGCGGCATAGCCAAAGTCAAATAACGCGAAGGCCTGTTGGTAAATATAAAATACCAGCAGGTTTGTTGTATCTAAGGGGCCGCCACCGGTCACCACATAGACCTGTTCAAAACTGCGCAATGTGAAAATCGTTGTTGTGACAAACACCAAAATTAAGGTGGGTCGCAACCCCGGCAGCGTAATGTAGCGAAACTGTTGCCAAGCATTGGCACCATCGAGAAGTGCCGCCTCATAGCGATCGCGGGGAATCGTTTGCAACCCCGCTAAAAAGACCACTAAATTAAACCCCAATTGCTTCCAGCTACTGAGCAAAATCAGCACTGGCATTGCCCAGGTGGGATCACTCAGCCAAGCAATCGGTTGTCCCCCCAAGGTTTGCACCAGTTGATTCACCGGGCCATCGGTTTGAAACAGCCAACGAAACCCTAAACCCGCCGCCACAATCGAGGTCATTGTTGGTAAAAAGTAGGCCGTGCGCAGCAGATCCCGTCCCCTGATCCCTTGGTTGAGACCCACCGCCAAGAGTAAGGGCAGCACAATCGTCGGTAGCACCGTTGCCCCTGTGAAATAGAGGGTATTGCCAATCACTTGCCAAAAGTCTGGACTCAGGAGCAATTGCTGATAATTTTGCAGGCCAACCCAACGCACCCCTTCTTGACTAAAACTCCCCGTCGTAAAACTAAGATAGACAAGGTACAAAATCGGCAAAAAAACAAAAATTGTCAGAAACAAAAGTGCAGGTAAAAGGAATAACCAAGCGACCCCTATCGGTGACAAAAAAACATCCCCCAATCGTGGGAATTGCGATCGCGCCATTGGCAAAGCTGATGACCTCAAAATTCATCTTTCTATAAATTCAATCCTAGGGTAGTGGCTCCCAAAATTGGAAATGATAAGATCAAAGTCAAAATGCACGCCATCTTGGGGAGATGCTGTGATTCACACTGCGCCATTGCCCACGACTACCCCCTCTCACATTTCTGATCATAGTCGTCTAAAGCTGTTTTCGGGTTCTGCCAACACTGCCCTTGCTCAGGAAATTGCCCGCTACCTCGGTATTGATCTCGGCCCAATGGTGCGCAAGCGATTTGCTGATGGCGAGCTGTACGTGCAGATTCAAGAATCCATTCGCGGTTGTGATGTCTATCTGATCCAGCCCTGTTGCCGACCCGTCAATGACCACCTGATGGAACTGCTGATCATGGTGGATGCCTGCCGCCGCGCTTCAGCCCGCCAAGTGACTGCGGTGATTCCCTACTATGGCTATGCCCGTGCCGATCGCAAGACCGCTGGCCGCGAGTCCATTACCGCCAAACTAGTAGCCAACCTGATTACGCAAGCGGGAGCGAGTCGCGTTTTGGCCATGGATCTGCACTCAGCGCAAATTCAAGGCTACTTTGACATTCCCGTGGATCATGTCTATGGTTCACCCGTACTCCTTGACTACCTGCGCAGCAAAAATCTTGAGGATATTGTGGTGGTGTCCCCCGACGTGGGTGGGGTGGCTCGTGCCCGTGCCTTTGCCAATAAGCTTGATGATGCGCCCCTCGCCATTATTGATAAACGACGCCAAGCCCACAATGTGGCCGAAGTGATGAACGTGGTGGGGGATGTTAAGGGCAAGACAGCGGTGCTCGTGGATGACATGATTGATACAGCCGGCACGATTTTAGAAGGAGCACGGTTACTGCGGCGGGAAGGTGCCAAGGAAGTCTATGCCTGTGCCACCCATGCGGTTTTTTCACCGCCAGCGATTGAGCGACTCCAAGGGGGCGATTTTGAAGAGGTGATTGTCACCAACACGATTCCTGTACCGGAGACGCAACGTTTTCCCCAACTCACGGTGCTGTCGGTGGCGAGTATTCTCGGCGAAACCATTTGGCGCATCCATGAAGATAGCTCTGTGAGCAGTATGTTCCGCTAAAACCGCTAAAATAGGTGTTCTTAGTCGCCTAGGAGGATTGCAGGCATGGGGCGAATTGCCTTACTCAGCACCAGCAATAAGCAGGGACTGGTGGCGTTGGCTACGGCCTTGGTGCAGGAGTTTGGCTTTACGCTCCTGAGTAGTGGTGGCACCGCAAAGACCTTACAGGCAGCGGGGATTCCCGTGACAACGGTCTCGGAGTACACAGGGGCACCGGAAATCCTTGGTGGGCGGGTCAAGACCCTGCATCCCAAAATTCACGGCGGTATTTTGGCACGGCGCGATCGCCCCGAAGACGAGGCTGATCTGCAAGCCCAAGGGATTAATCCGATTGATCTGGTGGTTGTCAATCTCTATCCCTTTGCCGAAACAATTGCCCAGCCCAACGTGACTCTTGCCCAGGCGATCGAGCAAATTGATATTGGTGGGCCGACGCTGATTCGCGCTGCTGCCAAAAACCATGCCCATGTGACAGTATTGGTGGATCCCAGCCAGTATGAAACTTACCTTCAGGAATTACGATTACACGGGGAAGCTCAACCTGCTTTTCGCCTTGCCTGTGCCCAGCGGGCGTTTGCGCTGACGGCCAGTTACGATCAGGCGATCGCCGAGTATCTCCAAGAAATCACGTCCCTTGGTACTGAACCAGAAATTCTGCCGCCGGTCTTCCACCTAACGGGGCAGCAAAAACAAGTCCTGCGCTATGGCGAAAATCCCCATCAACGGGCTGCTTGGTACATGAGTGGGGCACACCCCAGTGGTTGGGCAGCCGCCGACCTGCTTCAGGGCAAAGAACTTAGCTACAACAACCTGCTGGATCTAGAAGCGGCACGGGCGGTGATCAGTGAATTTTTAGGGGAGGGTGCCCCCACTGCCGTCATTATCAAACACACGAATCCCTGTGGCGTGGCTGAGGGCAAAACCCTTGTGGAGGCCTACGAGCGCGCCTTTGCAGCCGATAGTGTCTCTGCCTTTGGCGGCATTGTTGCCCTGAATCGCCCCTTGGATGTGGCTACCGCTGAAGCCCTGACCCGTACCTTTTTAGAGTGTGTGGTGGCACCTGCCTGTGAAGAAGCGGCACTACCGATCCTGAAAACCAAGCCCAAGATGCGGGTTCTCACCTTACCTGAGTTGCAGACGGCTCCCACCACGGCGATTCAAACCATTGCTGGCGGCTTTCTTGTCCAAGATATTCACCCCGCTCCCATTGATCCAGAGGCGTGGCAAGTGGTCACCGCCACCGCCCCTCGTCCAGAGTTGATGGCGGAACTGATCTTTGCCTGGAAAGTGGTGAAACACGTTAAGTCCAATGCCATTGTGGTCAGTCGCGATCGCCAGACCCGCGGCATTGGCGCCGGTCAAATGAATCGGGTGGCTGCTGTACACATTGCCCTCAGGGAGGCCGGTGAGGCTGCCCGCGGCGCTGTGCTGGCCAGTGATGGCTTTTTCCCCTTTGCCGATTCCGTGCAAGCCGCTGCCCTTGCTGGTATTGCCGCCATTATTCAACCGGGGGGCAGTTTGCGGGATAATGAGTCTATCCAAGCAGCCAATGAAGCGGGAATTGCCATGGTCTTTACCAACCGGCGACACTTCCGCCACTAGGAAATAGCGATGGCGGTGCGACTCGGCATTATCAGTGATCCCCACATCGCCCTGCCGGAGACAATTCCGACAGATTATCCCCCCATTTTTCTCTACGAAGTCAGTATCCCTGCCTTTGAAGCTGCCGTTGCCCATCTCCTAGAGTTAGGCATTGACGCCCTATTGATTCCCGGTGACCTGACGCGGGATGGCGAAATCCTTAACCATCGCTGGCTTAGCACCTATCTGCAAACCCTGCCCATTCCCTGCTATGTGATTCCGGGGAATCACGATGTGCCTCTGCCGCTAGGAGATCACAAGCGTATTGGCTGGGCTGACTTTCCCCAGTGGTATCCCCATGCGGGCTATGGCAAGGGCGCCAAGCATTACTATCAAGCTCTGCTCGCAGACAACCTGCAACTGATTGCCCTGAATTCCAACCAATTTAGTCCAACGGGTCAGCAGATGGGGGCTGTCGATCAAGGACAACTGGCATGGTTGGCGGCTCTATTGGCAAAACCTTTTGCCGGACTGCGCCTTGTAATGATTCACCACAATGTCCTTGAGCATTGGCCACAACAGAGCCAAAGTCCGATGGGGCAGCGCTACCTCTTGGAGAATCGAGCGGAACTCCTCAACCTCCTGCGATCGGCGGGGGTGACCTTGGTCTTAACCGGACATCTCCATGTCCAAGATATTGCCTATGAGCAGGGGCTGTTTGATCTAACGACGGGTTCCCTCGTCAGCTATCCCCATCCCTATCGCCGGCTCATTTTGCAGCAACATCCCCAAGGGGGCTGGCAAGTGGATGTGGAATCCTACCGCATTGAATCCCTGAAGACCTATCCCACCTTGAGTGACCTCTCTCGCCAATGGATGCTGCAGCGGGGTGCGGGGTTTATGGTGCGCTTTCTCACCTTACCGCCCTTTAATTTATCGGAAACTGAGGCCCAGCCCCTCGCCCAAGCCCTATCGTCCCTCTGGCCAGAAATTGCCCAAGGAGATACCCAAGTCACACTACCGACCCTACCCGAACCCTTGGCCGCCTACTTTGCCCAGTTTAACCACAGAGCACCAGCGGAGTATCCCCAGCTGCGGGACAACAATACGGTCTTTGTCATTTAGCACCTCGCAATTCCCTTGGTTGGGATGGTAGAGTCCCAAAACCTGCTCTAATAGGGGGTTGAGGCACGAATTGGACGCAAAGTAGTGACGTTTGGTCAGTGGATTGGCTTGCTGGTACTGGGGGTATGTCTCTACATCCTCTGGGAAATTCGCCAAGTGTTACTCTTGGTCTTTTTGGCGGTGGTCTTGGCAACGGCACTCAACTGGCTGCAACTGCGACTCCAGAGCTGGGGACTACAACGAGGCCGGGCGATCGCCATCAGTATTAGCTTGACTTTCCTGATCATCTTTGGTTTCTTTTGGATGATCATTCCCCCCTTTTTGCAGGAAGCACAGCAACTGGGTGTATTGATTCCCAAGGGGTTAGGACGGGTGGAAGCATGGCTGGATGAGATGGCTTACCTTTTGCCAAGTAGCGGCTTTGATGATACCCCTTTCATTAATCGGCTGATTACCCAGTTAGAGCCATTCCTTGAGCAAATCTTTAATAACTTCCTTGCCCTCTTTTCCAATACACTGGCGGTCCTACTAAATACGCTGTTGGTCTTGGTGCTGACGGTGATGCTAGTGATTGATCCTCAGCCCTACCGTCGGGGATTCATTCGCCTCTTTCCAGCGTTTTATCGGTCTCGCATTGACACGATTCTCACCGAAAGTGAACAGGCGCTCTTGGCATGGCTGGCGGGCACAGGCTTGAATATGCTGGTCATTGGTGTGGTCAGTGGCATTGCTCTTGCGCTACTGGGGGTGCGATTGGTCTTGGCCAATGCTTTCTTGGCCGGTCTGCTGGAGGCGATTCCCAATATTGGCCCTGCCCTGAGTGTGATTCCGCCGATGATCATTGCTTTTATTGACAATCCGTGGCGGGCGGTGGCCGTTCTCATTGCCTACATTGTGATTCAACAGTTGGAGCAATACCTGCTGGTGCCTGTCGTCATGGCCAAACAGGTGGCTCTACTGCCCGCGGTGACGCTGGTTTCACAAATTATTTTTGCCATTTTCTTTGGCTTTCTGGGCTTACTGCTGGCACTGCCTCTGGTGATTGTGGGTCAAATTTGGTTTACAGAAATTGTGCTCAAGGACATTCTCGATCGCTGGCAGCCCAGCCCGCCACCTGCAGGGTCAAATCCACCAATTTTGCCGCTGCCCCCGCCGCCCCCACCTGCTGCCGCAAATCCTGCTGCATCTGATGCAATTTCTGAGGATGACTCAATAGAGACTTAATCTGATCAGCAACCACCGCCGGCTCAATCGGACCCACCAGTTCTGGTACAATTTCTCTGCCCGCCCAGATATTCGGCCACGCCTTGTAGCCGAGACCCTGTTTCACTAAGTCCCAATCTATCTCTGGCGATCGCCACAACTGCCAAAACCGCCGCCAGCCCAATCCCTTGGCCACCAGTGCCCAAAACACCAATGCCGTCCACTGTCGCCCGATCGCTGGCAAGCCCACCAGCAACCCGGCTAACCCATCCCAAGGGTGTGCCCGCTGTACCCGCAGTTGTTGGGCCGGCAAAAGAACAATCATCGGCACATTCAAGGCGGCCAGTTCAGCGGTATTGGCGCCAACGGTTGTCACACAGAGGGCAACCTGCCGCAGCAGGGGATAGTTGGGTAACTGCTGCCAGAGATAGACCTTCGTACCCCTCGGCGTTTTCAGATAGGGTAGCCCCTCACTGGGTTGGATGAGTGTCGCCGTCGTGCCCTCAACGTGCTTGAGTTCAGGGTTAAAGCGGGGATCGGCGTAGCAACTGAGGGTCTTGATCGTCAGGGTGGGTGCCACTGGAATCACACACTGAATCGGGGGATGAGCAGCAGCTAAATGGTCGGCGATCGCCAGCGAAAGGGGCACCCCCAGCTTGAGCTTATTGGGCTTGGAACCCACCATCAGACCCACAAGGGGAGCATCGGAAGCAACGCCTAACTGTTGGCGCACATCAGGCAGAGAATCGAGGGCAAGGGCTTGCACATCAGTCATCAGATCCCCCACCACCGCCACCTTGGCTCTTGTTTTGCCCACGGGGAGCGGACGCCGCAACCCAATGCCATCCACCCACCCTTGCCAGCGTGCCTGCCACTCACAATAGAGCACACAGCGATAGCCCAGACGCTTGGCCAACAGCACCGCAAAGAGCTGATCGCCCCCCAAGAAAACCACAACCCCTTCGGCAAACCAATCCCAATTACTACAGGTGGTCTTTGTGCGCATGAGGTGCCAAAACTCTGTGGCCGGCAGCACCCGATCCACCTCCGCATAGCGGCGCGCAATCTCCGCTTCTTGACCACTGGCATGGGGACAGGGAACAATGACCACTGAAACCCGCAGCCCCTCTCTGACCTGTTGCCGCAGCGTTGTTACAAAGGGATACACCCAAGTGGTCAGTTCACCGGGGCCATTGCTGACAACCACAATTTCAAGGGGAGATGTCATGGGTTGTGTTCCCCTTGAATGCAGAATTGGCTGCCGTCAGTCTCCCTAGGACATTTCTTGAATAATGTAGTCAAAGTAGGGTGCCGCCACTTCAGCATCTTCAGTGCTTAGCAGTGCCAAGGAGGCGTCCTTGAGGCAACGAATGGCTTCTGCCATCCCTGTCATCGGCACACCAAGGGAGTTATACATTTCCCGCACCCCAATAATACCCGTGCGCTCAATGGGGTCTTTGTCACCCGCGAGGATGCCATAGGTAATCAGGCGCATGTACCAGCCATAGTCGCGCAGACAGAGGGCACGCTGTTTCTGGCCGTAGGCATTGCCCCCCGGTGAGATGAAGTCAGGCCGCTTCTGCCACAGTTGTTTGCTGGCTTGCTCAACAATGCGTTTCTCATTTTCGGCCAGTGTCGTGGCAATGCGGAGGCGTTGCTCACCCGTTTGGAAAAAGTCACTAATCGTCTGGAGTTCGCCCGTGGTGGGGTAGCGCAATTCATCGTCCGCTTTAAGAAGAACCTGACTAATGACACTCATATTGCTAACACCGCTTAATACATCCCTCATTTTAGAGGACGGCGACCCCTTGTTGACGCCACTCCTGATCAAAATCTCGACGGTTGATAGAGGAATTTAGCGGTGTCGATGGCAAACCACAGCAAGACAGCCCCCTAGAGCCAATCTGCTCCCTTGGTGATAGGATCAATGCGGTTTGCACTGGTTTTCGTCCACCTGTGATTGATCTCAAACAACTGCGAGAAAATCCCCAAGCCTTTGGCGATCGCCTGCGGCGGCGCGGCGGTGACTTTGACCTTGAGCGCATTTTAGAGTTGGATGCGCAGCAGCGACAGCTTGAACAACAGCGATCGCACCTCCAAGCCCGCAGTAACGAAATAGGTGCCCTCGTCGGCAAAAAGATCAAGTCCGGCGTTGCCCCGACGGATGCAGAAATTCAAGCCCTCAAGGCCGAGGCCAACGATCTCAAGCAGCAACTCAGTGATCTTGAACCCCAAGAACGGCAACTTAAGGAAGAATTGGAACGCCTGCTGCTAACGATTCCCAACCCCCCCAGTGAGACCACCCCCATTGGCCGCGATGAAACCGAAAACGTTGAGGTACGCCGCTGGGGTGAGGAGTATAAACCGAGCCAGCCTTGTCAGCCCCACTGGGACATTGCCACTCAATTGGGACTCTGGGATGTGGAGCGATCGGTGAAAGTAGCGCAGAGTCGCTTTGTTACCCTAGTGGGCATGGGGGCTGCCCTTGAGCGAGCCTTGATCCAATTTATGCTTGATACCCACCGCGATCGCGGCTATGTGGAAGTCTTGCCGCCCTTGTTGGTCAATAGTGCCTCGCTGACAGGAACGGGGCAGTTACCCAAATTTGCCGAGGAAAGTTTTCGCTGTGCCGATGATGATCTCTGGCTGATTCCGACAGCGGAAGTGCCGGTGACGAATCTCTACCGCGATGAAATTTTAGCTGCCGATCAATTGCCCATTTACCACTGTGCCTACACCCCCTGTTTTCGCCGTGAAGCGGGCAGTTATGGCAAAGATACACGCGGCCTGATTCGCCTACACCAATTCAACAAAGTGGAGTTGGTCAAGTTTGTTCACCCGGAAACCTCTGCCGCTGAACATGAAGCCCTTGTGGCCGATGCCGAGTTTATTCTCCAAGCCCTGCAGTTGCCCTATCGAGTGATTGAACTGTGTACTGGCGATTTGGGCTTTGGCGCCATGAAGTGCTACGACTTAGAGGTGTGGCTGCCCGCTGCCGGCTGTTACCGCGAAATTTCCAGTTGCTCGAACTTTGGCGATTTCCAAGCGCGGCGTGCCAAGATTCGCTTCAAAGCTGCCAAGCAAAAAGGGACACAGTTTGTCCACACCCTTAATGGCTCTGGCCTAGCCGTTGGACGAACCATGGCAGCTATTCTTGAAAACTACCAACAACCCGATGGGACGGTGCGGGTACCGGCGGTGCTGCAACCTTACTTGAAGTGCAGCTACATTGGCGGGGCAACATCGTGAACACCACCCTCGGGGCGATCGCCCAAGCTTTGGGGTTAGATACAACTCATCCAGATCTGCCAATCACAGGCATTTCCACTGACTCCCGCCAAATCGCAACTGGCAATCTCTTTGTTGCTCTGCGGGGGGAAACCTTTGATGGCCATCAATTTGTCGATCTGGCCGCCGCCGCCGGCGCGATCGCCCTAATTGTCGAGGTGCCGGTGTCTTCTGCTCTGCCACAACTTCAGGTAGCCAATACCCTAGCTGCCTATCAACGCTTGGGACAGTGGTGGCGGCAGCAATGTCCAGCCAAAGTCATTGCCGTCACTGGCTCCGTGGGCAAAACCACCACCAAGGAAATGATTGCCGCTGTCCTGAGTCACTATGGCGCCGTCCTCAAAACCGAAGCCAACTTCAATAACGAGATTGGCGTGCCCAAAACCCTTTTACAACTGGAACCCCACCACCAATTTGCCGTGATTGAAATGGGGATGCGGGCGCGCGGTGAAATTGCCCTTTTGAGCCAGATTGCCCAACCGGATGTTGCCGTGATTACCAATGTGGGTACTGCCCATATTGGCCGCCTCGGTTCCCGCGAAGCCATTGCCCAAGCCAAATGCGAACTGCTTGCCGAAATGCCCCAAGGGGGAACAGCCGTGCTCAATGCCGATAGTCCCCTACTTTTGCCGACAGCGGCGCAGGTCTGGTCAGGGCCCACGATTACCTATGGCCTTGAGGGGGGCACCCTACGGGGAATCTATCAACCGCCCCAAACCCTCCACGTGGATCAACGCACCTACACCGTTCCCCTTGCGGGGGCACACCATGCCTTGAACTTTCTGGCTGCCCTTGGGGTGTTGCAAGCCTTGAACTTAAAGAGCGATCGCCTACCCCGACAGTTGACGATAGAATTGCCCAGTGGTCGGGGCGGTCGCTATCGCCTCGAACCCGATATTTGGCTACTGGATGAAACCTACAATGCGGGTCTGGAATCGATGGTGGCGGCCTTGCAGTTGTTGCGATCGCTCCCCGGTCAGCGGCATCTGGCGGTTCTTGGCCCCATGCGGGAACTGGGGGACTTTGCGATTGCCTTCCATGAGCAGGTGGGAGCCACTGTTGCCCAATTAGACCTCGATGGCCTCTTAATTCTCGATAAAGGCGATGAAGGAGCAGCCCTTGCGCGGGGGGCTGGGCGCGTTCCCAGTCAGCAATTTGCTTCCCATGAAGAATTAATGGAGTACCTATTGCGGGAGTTGCAAGCGGGCGATCGCCTCCTCTTTAAGGCCTCCCATGCCGTTGCCTTGGATCGCGTAGTGAATGAACTGCGGCAGCGCTGGCCAAAACTTCAGGGCGGTTGAGACTTGCCAAGAGTAGTGAACTACGCTACATTAGAAAATCGTCAATATTCCTCAGTAGCTCAGCGGTAGAGCGGTCGGCTGTTAACCGATTGGTCGCTGGTTCGAATCCAGCCTGGGGAGTTTAATAACTTGAGCTACGATAGCGACGGCGGTGCTGCCCATCATCCTCTCCCTTTGGGGTTGGAGCTGTGTCGGCTGCCCTAATTTGGCGATCGTGACCCGCCCTAATAACCACAGGTATCGCCGGAAAGCGAGACTGTGCCACCTGACAAAAGCGGTAGGGATTGGTGACCATCATGCCCATATCTAACAGCAGCAATTGGGACAATGCTAGGCCAGCCGTCTCCATGCCCTCTAGCACAACAAGGATGTCAGCATCAAGGTTTTCCCAGATGACCGTAAGGTTTTGACTGCTGAGGACGTTGTGCCAAATTTCTCCCTGCCGTTGGAGGGCTTGTGTCATGAGTATCGTTGTCATAAATGCCTAAATCCTTCGACGGTTGCGAGGGCGATCGCGATGTTAAAAAGACTTAACACTACAATGACAGGTTGGCGATCGCAGAGATGTTCATAGAGAACAGTCGCGCCAACTCTCCCTAGGGAACGACTACCATTTCCAACAATTCTGCCACACAGGCTCGCCCTGAGCGCCCTGCTGCTGTAATCAAACGATGAGCTAGAACATGGGGCGCCAATTGCTTCACATCATCGGGGAGGACATAGTCACGGCCATTGAGCAAGGCCAAGGCCTGAGCTGTGCGCTGGAGCATCACGGTACCGCGAGGACTCACCCCCAAGGTAATGCGATCGCTCTCGCGGCTCGCCCGCACAAGGGCAAGAATGTACTTTTGCAAGACTGAATCTACCCGCACCTGTAGCACCTGCTGCCGCAACTGTTGGATCTCCGCCAAGCTGAGGCACGGTTCCAGTTGATTGACATCTAAGCCCCCCTGCACCCGTTGCAGCATTTGTAGTTCCTCTTCCTCGGTGGGGTAGCCCAAGCTAAAACACAGGGCAAAGCGATCCAACTGGGCTTCGGGCAGCGGAAAGGTGCCTTGGTATTCCACGGGGTTCTGGGTGGCAATGACAAAAAAGGGCTGGGGCAGGGGGTAGGTGACGCCATCAATGGTGACTTGGTACTCCTCCATGACCTCTAGGAGTGCCGATTGGGTGCGGGGTGTGGCGCGGTTAATTTCATCCGCCAGCAGGATATTGCAGAAGACAGGACCTGGGCGAAACTCAAACTCCGCTGTTTTGGGATTCCAGATATTGGTGCCCGATAAGTCCGTGGGCAGGAGATCGGGTGTGGCCTGGATGCGCTGAAAGGTACCCGCCAGCGATCGCGCCAAGGCCTTGGCCAAGAGGGTTTTTCCCACCCCCGGTACATCCTCCAGCAAAACGTGTCCCCCCGCCAGCAACCCCACTAGCATGAGTTCAATGGCAGCTTTTTTGCCCACCATGACCTGTCCAAGGTTATTGACCAGTCGCTGTAGGGGTTCACGCATAGGAGACCACTCGTTCAAGAAGATCAGCCGCTACTTGGCAATCGGCAGCAATTTGCGCCTGTAGGGCAGCCAAACTGGGAAACCGTACCTCTGGGCGAATAAAGGCCTCTAAATGAAGTGTGATCTCTTGATTGTAAAGATTTCCCTGCCAGTTGAATAGATGCACCTCTGTTGTCACTTGCCGACCCGTCACCGTCGGTCGCATCCCAATATTCACCACCCCCAATTGCTCAGTGGCAAACGCTGCCCCCGTAACGCGGCAAGCATAAACGCCGTGGCGAGGCAATAATTTGTCTGGGGGGAGGGCTAGATTGGCGGTGGGAAATCCCAACTGCCGTCCCAACTGTTCCCCTTGAATCACGGTGCCGGTCAATTGGTAGGGGCGTCCCAAAAGCTCCCGTGCCAAGGCCACATCTCCCTCGGCGAGGGCGGCCCTTACTGCTGAGCTACTGACGCGATCGCTCCCCCGACAATAGGGGGGCACAATATGCACTGGAATACCAAAGGCAGCACAGAGGGTGCGCAAATCCGCCGCCGTCCCCGATCGCCCACGGCCAAAGCCAAAATTAAAACCCACACTCAATACCTTGGCCTGCAACTGCTGTACCAAAATCTGCTCAACAAACTCCAAGGGCGACAGTTGGGCAAGAGCATGGGTAAAGGGCAGGACAATCACCTGCTCAATGCCATAGTGGTTCAAAAGGGCACGTTTTTCCGCCTCTGGGGTCAGCAGCAGGCGCTCTTCTCCCGTAAAAAATGCCTGCGGGTGGGGCGAAAACGTAATCACTGACCGGTAACAGTCGGGAGGCGCTGCTTCAACAAGCGTACGGATAACCTCTTGGTGCCCTCGATGGACACCGTCAAAATTGCCAAGGGCGATCGCCGTAGGAGTTTGCAAGGGTAGGCCGCTATTCAATTGACACAGGAAACATTTTGACACATTTAACCGCGGCGCAACAGTCTGGGAAAGTTTTTATTAAGATTTTCTATTCACGTCATAGAAGAACTTCTCTTGAATCCCCCAAGAGGCCTATGCTACGTTGAGTAGCAATTTATCTTTTTATGCCTAATCTGAGCCTTGGCAGCTTGGAGCGGAGGAACCAACGAATCAGGGGCGCATTCTCCACCGAGAAAGGATACCACTGAATCCTAGCCCGTCAGCTAACTTCGTCGGCATTCAGTTGGAGACTGGCTGTTTTTCACAACTGCTCAGTGTTCCAGTGATTCGGTTTCGTGGGGTTGACCGAATTTGTTACCTTAGAAACTTTTAGGAAGCCCAATGCTGATTGAACACTGGCATACATTCGCTGCTGGCACGATCTTCCTAGGCGTGATCCTCCTGATCATGACCGAGTGGATCAACATTACCATTGCAGCCTTTTTGGGCGCGATTCTCCTCGTCTTTCTCAACATTATGACCCTTGGGGAGGCCATTAGCTACATTGGCCGCAGTCACGGTACTCTCGCTCTCTTTTTCGGTGTCATGGTTCTGGTCCGCGCCTTTGAACCGACCAAGGTATTTGAGTATCTGGCCACCCAAATGGTGATCCTTGCCCGAGGTCAGGGAAAACGCCTGCTGCTGGGGATCGTGGCTCTGACAACCCCCATCTGTGCCGTACTGCCCAATGCCACAACAGTGATGCTCCTTGCCCCCCTGTTGCCCCCCATGGCGGCTGAAGTGGGGGTGGACTTTGTCCCCCTGATTATCTTGATGGTGATTGTCTCCAATAGCGCTGGCTTGCTGACCCTTGTCGGGGATCCAGCGACTTATATTGTCGGGGATGCCATTAATCTCAGCTTTGCCGATTATCTCCTGCGTCTCAGCTTAGGGGGGGTACTGGCAATCGCTGTCATTGTTTTTTGTCTGCCGGTTCTCTTTCGCCGCATTTGGCGCAAAGAACTCAACTCCCTTGATCACTTGCCCCACCCCAAAATTAATCATCCCCGCACCCTAGCGGTGGGTTGTGTGATCATCGTCTTTGTCTTGACCTTCTTTGTTATTGGCGATGGCATGGTCGTCAAAGTGTCTCCCCCTGCGGTCGCTTTAATGGGGGCTGCCCTTGCACTCCTTTTATCCCATCAAAGCAAAATCGATACGGTCACCCACATTCTGCGGGATGTGGACTGGGCCACCCTGATCTTTTTTATGAGCATTTTTGTCTTGATCGGTGGCCTAGAAAAAACCGGCATCATTGGTCAACTCTCCCACCTCCTCGCCATTCTCATTGGCCAAAATATCTTTTTTGGCTCCCTGCTGCTCTTATTTGCGATTGGCATTCTCTCTAGCGTCATTCCCAATATCCCCCTTGTGGTGGCGATGGTGCCACTGCTGAAAAAATACCTTGTCGATGTGGGTCTAGCAGGTTCAGAAATTCTCCACCCTGGTTATGGGGGTGATTTGCCCCCCCAGGTGCTGCCCCTGTTCTATGCCATGATGCTAGGGGCAACGTTGGGCGGCAATGCCACGCTGGTCGGCGCCTCTGCCAACATTGTTGGTGCCGGAATTGCGGAACTCCATGGCCGCCGCATTAGCTTCAAAACCTTTCTGCGCTATGGGGTGCCGATTACGGCGTTGCAGTTGGGGGTTTCAGCACTCTTTCTAACTGTGCGCTTTCTCATTTGGCGCTAAGGGTTTGATTCCTGTGATCACCACGTGGGATCTCGAAAGACATAGGCAGTAATCTGGGTGCCATCCTCGCCATCGCCCGCGATCGTAGAGATACAAGCGCGAATTTCTTCGCCGTCCTCGAGTTCCAGAGTGCAGGCGCCACACGTCCCCATACGACAGCCGGTGGGAATTTCAATCCCGGCACGCTCAGCGACGCTCAACCAACTTTCACCCACTTCGGCCTCGACGCAGACCTGATCCGGCAGAAACGTCACCCTAATCATGCCTTGACCTCATGGTACGTTCCCATCAAATACAGTAACGCCATCCGTACCGCCACACCACTGGTCACCTGCTGATTCACTAAACTGAACTGCGGATCATCCAGCAATGCCGAACTCAATTCCACACCGCGATTCACCGGTCCTGGATGCAAAACCCGCACCTCCGGTCGGCACAGGTGCAGCCGTTCATGGGTGATACCAAACTGCTGATGGTACTCCCGCAAACTGGGAATCAGGTGCTGATCCATGCGTTCCCGTTGCAGGCGCAGCGTCATCACAATATCGGCATCAGCAAGGGCAGGTTCCAGTGTCCAGTGGAGCGTTGCGCCGTACTCTGCAAATTCGGCGGGTAACAGGGTGGGGGGGCCAGCCAAATGCACGTCAGCACCGGCCGTTTTCAGGCTATAGAGGTTCGATCGCGCCACACGGGAATGGCGAATATCGCCAATAATGGCCACTTTCTTTCCCTGCAATAGGGCACAGCGGGGTTGACGTGAATCGTAGAGTTGACAAAGGGTAAACAGATCCAGCAGCGCTTGGGAGGGATGCTCGTGCAGGCCATCACCGGCATTGAGAACCGCCACCTGACCGCCAAGGCGATCCATTTCCGCCGCAATTGTATGGGGCACCCCCGACTGCTGATGGCGAATCACCATGAATTCTGCCCCCATCGCCCACAGGGTCTTAGCCGTATCGAGGATCGTTTCCCCTTTACTCAGGGCCGAGGTACCGGGGGAAAAGTTGAGAATATCCGCAGAAAGACGTTTGGCCGCCAGTTCAAAGCTATTGCGGGTGCGCGTCGAGCTTTCAAAGAAAAGATTAGCAACCACCCGCGCTTGCAGGGTGGGAACTTTCTTAGTGCGACGATTCAGGACTTCCTGAAAACTGAGCGCTGTTTGCAGCACAATATCTAGCTCCGCCACCGTAAAGTCTTGCAGGGAGAGGACGTGGCGACGCTGCCATTGGAGGGGGGGAGTGAGGGTAGGCGTCATGGACAGGGGGTTAGGGTTTGAGCAAGATCAGCCGCTGTCAGTTGTTCGTAGCGTTCAAAGGGTTGATGGATCCAAGGATTTTCAGGCAGGTAATGAACATAGTAGTCCGGACGAATACAAGAGGCCGCTTTATACCAGAGAACGGCAGTGCGCACTTCCTCCACCGCAAAGCCATATTTGACCTCTAGCCAGCGCAGGGTTTTCTGCAAAGAAAGGCCGGAATCCACCAAATCATCCACTAAGAGGACATGACTGCCAAGGGTAGCAGTCGTCATGGTCAAGTCCCGCGCAAAGGTGATGCGACCCCGCTCTTGGTTATTGACACCGCCATAGGAGGACACCGCCAGAATCGCGAGGGGTTGATTAAACAAGCGGCTGAGAATGTCCCCTACCCGCAGCCCCCCCTTGGCCAAGCAGAGGATTTGATTGAACTGCCATCCCGATTCATAGATAGCGATCGCCAACTGTTCAATGGTGCGATGGTACTCGTCCCAATCCACGTAGAGATCTGCCATGGTGCCTAAAAGCTGGCCTTGAACCAAGAAATGGGGATAAACAGCAGCTTGCGCCAGTCAGAGACAAAGGCGCGCCGATTAAAGACATCGTAATCGTTGGCTTCGATGACATCAAGAATCTGGCGATAGAGCATCAACGCCGACCACACGGGCCAACGGGCATCCCGCTCTAGGTAAGCCACCCCCACTTCGGCTTCCCGATAAAATTGCCGTGCCCGCTGAATTTGAAAGCGCATCAGTGCCCGCCAGCGATCGTCAATCACCCCCCGCTGCAAGTCTTCTTCGGTGTAGTTAAAGGCAGCCAAGTCCTCTAGGGGCAGATAGATACGCCCCCGCCGCATATCTTCGCCCACATCCCGCAGGATATTGGTGAGTTGATTGGCAATGCCAAGGGCAATGGCTTGATCCTTGAGGGTGCCTTTGGCCTGATAGGGATCCACCCAGGGGGAACACAGGCGATCGCTGTAGGGGTTTCCCCCCATCACCTCAAGGGACATGAGGCCGACGGTACCGGCCACGCGATAGCAATAGAGTTCTAGTTCAGCAAAAGTTTCATAGCGACTGCGATGCAAGTCCATCCGCTGGCCAGCAATCATGTCCCGAAAGGGCTGGATGTCGAGGGGGTACTGTTCCAGCGTCGCCGTCAATGCCAAGTCCATACCATCGTGGGGATGACCGGCAAAAATATCCTCAAGGCGGGCTTCCCACTCGTCGAGGGTGGCCATTGTTGTCGTTGCGGCTTGGGGGCCATCCACCAGTTCATCGGTGCGGCGACACCAGACGTAAATCGCCCAAATGGCACGGCGCTTGGCGGGGGGCATCAACAGCGTGCCGAGGTAAAACGTCTTGGCATAGGCGGCAGTGACCTGACGACACAGCTCGTAGGCTTCGTCGAGGGAAATCAGGGGAGGGACGTACTCGGCTCTAGGCAGTTGCAGCATTGGCGACAGTCTGAGTAGAGGGTTTGGGGGGCTGTGGGGCGTTGCTCTCTGCGAGCCGCTTCGCGATCGCCTGCGCTGTCAGCTTACCAGAAAGTACCGCCCCTTCCATACTCCCTAGGTAGGGCTGCATCGTGTAGCTCCCCGCAAGGAAGAAGTTGGGAATGGGCGTGGCCTGATCCGGACGAAAGGCTTGGCGACCGGGGGTGGCTTTATAGACTGAGCGGGGGGTTTTCACCACCGCCGTTTTCAGCACTTTAGCAGGTTCCGGTAGGTGATTGGGGAAGAGTTTGGCCAGTTCCGCAAGGGTCGCCTCAACAATCTCCTCATCACTGCGGCCAATCCACTCCGCAGCAGGCGCCAATACCAGCTCTAACATTGACTTGTCGGGATCGGCATAGCCCTTGCAGGTTTCGCTCATATCGGCATAAACACTCAACAGGGGCGATCGCGAGAAGAGCAGGTGATCTACCGTCGGCAATTTGCGATCAAACCAGATTTGGACATTAATCACAGGGACGCCTTCGAGGCCATTGAGTTTCTGGAAAAAGGGTAGGTCTTGCCACGGCTGCGGCAGCAGCAGTTTAATGGCATCCACCGACATCGCTGAGACATAGGCATCCGCTGTGACTTCAAAGCGCTGTTGCCCCTCGCGATCGGCCATGACAAAGGACTGCACCGAGAGATCTTCATTGAGGACAATCTCCCGCAGAGCCACACTGGTGTGCACTTCACCGCCCCGTGCGGTCACATAATCCACAATGGGCTGACACAACCGTTCGGGGGGTGCCCCATCCAAGAAGGCAATTTTTGAGCCATAGCGTTCCCGCAGAAAGCGGTTCATCGCCGTCAGGGGAATCGTGGCCGAGACCTCATCGGGGTTCAGGAAGGTCAGTGCCTTTGAGGCCGCAATAAAAATGTCGGAGTTTACCCGCTCATCAATCCCTTGGCGTTGCAGCCATTCGAGGAGGGTGTACTTGTCCATTGCCTCGACGTATTTTTGGCCGCGCACGATCGCTGGCCACAGCCCCAAGGCAAAGCGGAATTTCTGCTCCCACGTCAGCATATCGTTGTTGCGCAAAATGGAGAGCAGTACATTAAAAGGCGAAGGAATATCGGGAACATCAAACCACGAGAGCACCCCCGGCTTTTCGGGTTGGTTAAAAATCAGGGCATGGCGTTTCCATTGCAGGCGATCGCTAATCCCCAATTCCGCTAGGAGTTGCAGCATATTGGGGTAGGCACCAAAAAAGGCGTGCAAGCCCGTTTCCACCCAATCCCCATCGGCATCCTGCCATGCCGCCACCAAGCCACCAAGGACATTGGCACGCTCAAACACCATGGGGGTATGTCCTGCATCCACTAGATACTTGGCGCAAGCTAAGCCCGCTAAGCCACCACCGGCAATTGCAACTCGCATGAATGACGCTACCCTAACTGACGAAGATGAACGCAACCCCCTAGGGGGACAAAAAGCTGTTCATATTATATTTACAAAACGTTACGGAGACACCCGCTTTAGCCTAATGTTGGGGCTGAATTTGCCAAATAGGCCGTATTTCCCATCGGACCAAGGTACCGGCAGAGGTAGGGCGAAAAGACTTCATAAATCAGCGTAATGGGACGGCGATCGTGCCAAAAGAGATAATGCCGCCCCCAAAAAGGCCCCGCCTCGCCAAAGGCTGCCGCCAAGGTTCCAGAGTGCCCGAGATACACCGCCTGAATGTCGCGGTAAAGCTCCACCTTGCGTTGGGCGAGGTTCGTCCAAATGGGCATGGCACGGTTTTGCAAATACTCATCCACATGGGCAGCTTCCCACCAAGAGGTGGCGTAGGCCAAACGTTGACCTGAAGCGGTGCGTAGCCACACTTGACGCCGCAGCCGCGGGCCGGGAATGAGTTGCAGTTGCGCCGGGGCGCGATCGCTGGCATGGCCAATGGCCGACATATCTATCACGTCCACTTCCGTGGTTTCACCCGTCAGCAGTTGCAAGTGGCGGGTGGGGGAGCCATCCCCGAGAATCAGGATTTGCCACGCCGGCGCTAAAAGATCATGGGGCAATCCTTGGGCGATCGCCGCCGCGTCCCCCTGCCAAATGGGATCAAGGGCATACCAAGGGGTTGAGCAAGTGGAGGGCAACAGCGAAACAGTCAAGGATGTGACACAGTGCTTAACAAAACTTCGTCAATTGTAGCAAGGATTTTATCCGTCCTTCAGGATGGCACGAAAGACCCAGACCTAGAGTACAGTCGTAGTGAGCAGCAATCTTGGGGCAATCTCTATGGCAACCACCGCAGCATCTCCCCTTGAACTGACACCGGAACAAACGGCCATTTGGATTAAGGGTCTCTTGAGCATTGCCGGCGCCGATGGTCACTTTGATCCCGAAGAGAAGCAACTGATTGCGAGCCTGATTCGCGAGGAAATTGCCCCAGAAATTGATCTTGAACATTTTGCTCCAGTCACCGATGAAGAGCTGGTGGCCACCTTTGGCGGCGATCGCGCCCTTGCGGAAAATTTCGTGCGCACAGCCGTAATGGTGGCGCTTGCCAATGGCATTTACTCCCAATCGGAGGATGCCGAACTGCAACGCTTCTGCAACGCCTTGGGACTGGAAATTACTGCCCTTGAGTCCCTGAAGCACACCCTTGATGGTCAGCACGAGAGCAATGAACAAACCCTGCGCCTATTGGATCCCGTGCGCCACTGGCTGGATGGTTTAGAGGTCAAAGATGCCAAGGTGGCTCGCTTTCTCTGCCGCCTGATTCCCCCCCAATGCCCCTTTGAGCGCGACATTACCCTTTTTGGTCGCAAGATTGTCCATATTCCCCCCCTCTGTAAACTCAATCCCCTTTATGATCAATTAGTGGGGTTGCGCTTCCGCTCGCTCAGCTATTTAGCCGACGAGTGTGGTGAAGATATTACCCCCTACTGTTAGATGCTGCTGACCCGTTTAGATGCCAAACCCAACTAAACCGAAAATTGCCTTTGCCCACCTTGGCTGTGATAAGAACCGCGTGGATACGGAGCACATGATTGGTCTCCTTGCGGCAGCGGGCTATGGGGTGGGTACCGATGAAACCGAAGCCGACTACGTTATTGTCAATACCTGTAGCTTTATCCAAGCCGCCCGCGAAGAGTCGGTGCGCACACTGGTAGAACTGGCAGAAGCCAATAAGAAGATTGTGATCACAGGCTGCTTAGCGCAGCATTTTCAAGGGGAACTCTTGGCGGAGCTTCCTGAGGCGGTGGCCGTCGTTGGCAGTGGCGATTACCAGCACATTGTTGAGGTGATTGAGCGGGTAGAAACGGGTGAGCGGGTGCAACAAATTAGTGCTGTGCCCACCTACATTGCCGATGAAACCGTTCCTCGCTACCGCACCACGCCGGAACCGGTGGCCTATCTGCGGATTGCTGAGGGCTGTGACTATCGCTGTGCCTTTTGTATCATTCCCCATCTGCGGGGCAACCAGCGATCGCGCCCCATTGAGTCCATTGTCAGTGAAGCCCATCAACTCGCCAGCGAGGGCGTCCAAGAAATCATTATTGTTTCCCAAATTACCACCAACTATGGCATTGATCTCTATGGTCAACCCCAACTCGCGGCGCTGATTCGTGCCCTTGGCAAAGTGGATGTGCCTTGGATTCGCTTGCACTACGCCTATCCCACGGGGCTAACGCCTGAGGTGATTGCAGCGATGCGGGAAACTCCTAACATCTTGCCCTATCTTGATTTGCCGTTGCAACATTCCCACCCAGAGGTGCTGCGCGCTATGAATCGGCCGTGGCAAGCGGGGGTGAACGATCGCCTGATTGAACGGTTACGGCAGGACTTACCCGAAGCAGTGATGCGGACGACGTTTATTGTTGGCTTCCCCGGTGAGACTGAGCACCACTTTGAGCATCTTTGCCAGTTTGTGCAGCGCCATGAATTTGACCATGTGGGGGTCTTTACCTACTCCGCCGAGGAAGGGACTGCCGCCTATGATCTGCCGGATCAGGTTCCAGAGGAAATCAAAATGGCGCGGCGCGATCGCCTGATGCAACTGCAACAACCCATTGCCCAGCGCAAAAATGCTGCTGAAGTGGGCAAAACCGTACCTGTGCTCATTGAGCAGGAAAACCCGCAAACTGGGGAACTGATTGGACGATCGCCCCGCTTTGCCCCGGATGTGGATGGCGTGGTTTATGTCAAGGGAGCTGCCACCTTGGGCACAATTGTCCCCGTAGAAATCACCGCTGCTGATATTTACGATCTGTACGGCATCATCCCCACCTAAGTTCGGTTTTACTCCTAGGCAGATTGGAATCATTGGGGCTATGGTCGAGGCAGTTGGGGACGTTGCATCGGCTGCTATGGGACGCTCGCATTCCACCATTGATCGGTATGATACCCGTGCTGGCGATCGCTTTTGGCAGTGGCAAGCGGGGGTTGCTGCCTTAGAAAGATTATTGGCAGTTACGCATCCCATTGAGGGCTTTTTAGTCTCCTTCCCCAGCCTCATTCTTCAAGATTGTCCCCTAAAAACCTATGTCCTCATGCCCCAGGGGCGATCGCTGCCCTACCTGCCCCCCACAGACACCCATCCTGCTTTGCCGGCAATGACCCTTTTGCCCGCGGCGCGAGAAGGCATGAATCCCTTTTGCCTACTACTGAGTCCAGAGGTTAATCTTTTACTGATCTATCAAGGGGAGCGCGGACTGCACTTTTCCTTTGCTCCTGAGGAAATTCATGCTTTTTGGCAGCAGTTGCGGCAGCAACTTCCCTTAGCCGATCTCGACCCCATTGATCAGTGGCTGGCCAGTGTGGAGATGGTGCCCCCCAGCTATCGTTTGGTGAGTCAGTTTGGTCAATGGCTGCTGGACTATAGTCAACCGGCGGCCACGCCCCTGACTGTGACTTCTACCCCCATGGCTGCGGACATTAGCCTGCTTCAAGCCCTTTCCCACGAGGTGCGCACTCCGCTCACCACCATCAATACCTTTATCCAATTGCTACAACGGCAAGAGAATCTACCGCAGCGCACGTACCAGTATCTGCAAAAGATTGGTCAAGAGATTCAAGATCAAATCACCCGCTTTAATCTCCTGAGTGATGCCGCCGAAATCTTCACCAGTCCTAGCCCCAAACCCCCCCTTGCGTTTGGGCGGACCCACTTGACGGAACTCTTCACAACCAACTTGGCTCGCTGGCAAAAGCAGGCGGCGCGTCGTCAGGTCAAATTGGTTCTTGATTATCCGCCCAATTTACCCCTTGTTCTCAGTGATCCAAGGTCTTTAGATCAGGTCTTGACCGGGTTAGTGGAATACTATAGCCAAACCCTTGCCCCAGAGAGTGAACTGCAATTGGTGGTGCAGCGGGCAGGGCAGCACGTGAAGCTAGAATTGCGATCGCCCCAGTACAAACACCGCAGCGATCTGGCCGCCTTGGGGCACCTGCTCCTGTGGCATCCCGCAACCGGGCAACTGAGTCTCAACTTTCAGGCGGCAAAACTCTTAATAGAAGCGGTCGGCGCTAAGGTCATTCAACGGCGCGATCGCCAAGCGGGCGAAATTCTCACCCTTTATTTGCCCATTGCGGAAGAGAGTGGCTGACAGCGAGGACAATAGTGACTGGAGCGTCCTGCCAAGCGCAGCCGTTCAATTGTTGTGCCACAGACGCGGCAGGCTTCCCCCTTGCGACCATAGACCCATGCTTGACCCCCATAGCAACCATTCACCCCCGTCGGAGTGACAAAGCTACGAATTGTCGTACCACCCGCTGCAATCGCTTCCCTCAGCACTTGGCGAATCACCTGATGGAGGTGAACGATCTGCTCAATCGTTAGGGTGTAGGTGGGTAGGGCGGGGTGCAGACCACTCAAGAAAAGACTTTCATCGGCATAGATATTCCCCATGCCCGCAACAACGGTTTGATCTAAGAGCGCCGTTTTCAGCGCGCGACGATAATGCACCAACCGTTCCGCCAAGAACCAAACTGTAAAGGCCTCACTCAGGGGTTCCGGTGCCAAGCTGGCCAGTGTGGGAATCGCCGTTTCGGGGCGGCAGTGTGCAGGAATCCACCAACAGCGACCAAACGTCCGTTGATCCACAAAGCGGAGTTCTGCCCCCGTTGCGAAAAACCAGCGCACACGGGTATGGGGGCAGGGAGGCTGGGGAGTCGTCAGCCACAACAACTGGCCGCTCATGCGCAGATGAATCACGAGGCGACTGCCGTCATTGAGGGCGGCCAAAAGATACTTGCCCCGCCGATGCCACTGTTGAATAGAGCGATCGCGCAGGTGATCAATAAACGCTTGCGGCTCTTCCGGAAGCGCAATAGAACGGGCTAGAAGCACCTCGACCCCCACAATGGGTTGCCCAAGGGTGACCACCTCTAGCCCACGACGTACGGTTTCAACTTCCGGTAATTCCGGCACGGTCTCAGAAACTATTTCCCTTTTTTGGGCGGAGCCACTTCTTGCACTTCGTGCAGCGCAAAGTTATTGGTATTCACACCGCTGGCACTGCCGCTGTAGCCGGTGTAATTGACTTTGTCGAAGCGCACAATCACAGGATATTTGACGCCGGGGGTTTGATCCACAGAGGCGACGGTACCCACTTCGTTGTACCAGTAGGATTCAGGGCGGAGAATCTTGACCTTAGAACCACGTTGCACCATGAGTTATCGTCCTAAAAATTTCTCAACGGCTAGAGTTAAGCCTACTATGACTACTACGGCTTGTTACGCTCGCTCCACAAAATTTCACAGAGCACCCCATCTCTGGAACCCAGCAAAGGGCGGTTATGGGTTGGTCGCGTGACGAATCTCGGTAAAAAAAGGCTGTATACTAGCGGGGAACTCCTTTCCATCATCCTGTTATGGCCAATACTGTCGAAGTGATTAAGCTGTCTGGGGTCTTTGGTGGCCCCCAAGCTCAGGAATTTCGTCAAACCATTAGTGAGCTGGTTCAAGGGGGGACTCAAGCCCTATTGCTGGATTGTGGTGAGGTCACCTTCATTGATAGTTCTGGCTTAGGCGCTCTTGTTGTTGCCCTAAAAACGGTCCGGGCAGGTGGGGGACAGCTTTACCTATGCAATATTCCCAAGCAGATGATGATGCTCTTTGAACTCACGAGCATGGATAAGGTCTTTCACATCCTCAAAAATGAGGAAGAATTCTTTTCATTGAATCTACCTTCCCAAGGGGCAAGTAACTAGCTTCCCCTGCTACAATAGGCGATTCAGTTATCTGGCAACCAGTTGTGACCCCACCGCACTAGCCAATTCCTCGAGCATCGTTACTGTTGTCGCAAAGTCCACGCAGGGATCGGTAATACTTTGACCATAGACCAACTGCGAAAGATCCTTGGGAATCGGTTGATTACCCGCCTTGAGATGGCTCTCGATCATCACACCCGCCAAATAACGGGAACCTTGCTGTACCTGCTGGGCAAGATTTTCACACACTAGCACTTGGCGTTGGGCATCTTTGGCAGCGTTGGCATGGCTACAATCCACCATCAGGCGGGGGGTGAGTCCCTTACGCTCTAGGAGGGCAGCCGCCATTTCGATGTGAGCGGCAGAATAGTTAGGGCCCTCTTTGCCGCCGCGCAGTACAAGGTGAGTATCGGGATTCCCAGTGGTGGCAACAATACTGGCACGGCCTTCAGCATTAATTCCCAGAAAATGGTGCGACTGCTGTGCCGCGATCATGGCATTAATTGCCGAATCTAAGTGACCATCAGTGCCATTTTTGAAGCCTACGGGCATCGAGAGACCCGACGCCATTTGACGGTGGGTTTGGCTTTCCGTCGTACGAGCACCAATGGCGGTCCAACTCACAACGTCAGCAATGTACTGGGGAATGATTGGATCGAGCAATTCTGTAGCGGCGGGCATCCCCAAGTTGGCCAAATCCAGCAGCAGCTTGCGTGCGAGGCGTAACCCAGTGTTGATATCATAGCTGCCATCGAGGTGCGGATCGTTGATCAGCCCTTTCCAGCCTACAGAAGTGCGTGGTTTTTCAAAATAAACCCGCATGACGATTTCAAGACTATCCCGCAGGCGATCGCGCAGCCGCGCCAACTTTTCCCCATATTCCAAGGCCGCCTTGACATCGTGAATTGAACAAGGCCCCACAATGACCAGCAGTCGGCGATCGCGCCCCTTGAAAATATCACGAATGCGATCGCGGGTTGTGGCCACAAGGGTGGCTTGGGATTCGGTCAGCGGCAAATCCGCCAGCAGGGTAGCAGGCGTCAACAAGGGTCGCGTCTCAACAACGTGAAGATCAAACGTTTGCGGCATGGATCAGCAATCAGCACTTTTTTCATCATACCTCTCTAGCTGCGATCCGCACGCCACAGTAGGGCGATCGCCACCACCAAGCCAATGCCGTGGGGCAACCACGCTGCTGCAAGGGGGGAGAGGGTGCCAATCGTCCCCAGTGCACCGAGAAAAAACGTGAGCACGTACTGACCAAACACCACCGCCACACTAATGCCAAATCCCTGCCGCCCCCGCCGTTGGGAGGGACTGAGGCCAAACCCCACCCCTAAAAGGGCAAAGACCACCGCCAAAAAGGGTTGGGCATAGGCCTGAGCCAAGTGAACCTTGAGGGCACGCACCAGTTCTGGCTCTTGATTGGGATCGAGACGTTGCAGCGCACGGCGTGCTTGGGTGATCGAGAGTTCATCCACATCCGTTGGCCGCAGTTGTTGAGATTGGGCAGGCCGAGGCAAGCGGATCTCCTGTTGGTCAAATTGCAACAGATTGCGGCTGACCCCCGTGTGGCTAATCAAATAGGCTATCCCCTGAGAGAGTAACCAGCGACTCTCACGCACATTCCACTCCGCGGATTCAGCGCTAATGACCTGAGTCACCTGCGGTTGCGAAAAGTCCAAAACCGTGATTCCCTGAATGCGGCTGCCATCAAAGCGATGCCCATAATACAGTCGCCGCACATCTCCTTGGCGATCGTACTCAGGGTAGAAAATATCGGTGCCTGAGCCGAGGGTACGCTGCTGTTGCAGTAACTCCCGCATGAGTTTTTGCGATTCATACTTGGCGATGGGTACGGCGATTTCATTGAGCGCAAGGGTCAACCCACTCACAAACAATGCAAAAACCACCACAGGGACGAGGACACGGCGCAGACAAATCCCCACACTGCGCAGCGCAACCCACTCCCCCTCCTCTGAGAGCCGACTCATCGCCCCCACAACCGCGAGCAACACGGCCATCGGAAACACCAAGACCAAGACGGTAGGCAGTTGATAGCCAATCAATTGCAGCAAAATCGTTAGGGGCAGTTGAGCATCGGCAATTTGTCGCACCAGATCAAAAATCGTGCCGACGGTCAGCGCCAAAGTGGTAAAGATTGTAACGCCAAAAACAAACCCCGGCAGCAGTAGCGAGAGAAGATACTGATCTAACTTGGGGAGGGTCGGCAGCCAGATCCGCCGCAGTGCTCTGATCATGTCTAGAAGCGAAAATCCTCACCGAGGTAGTATTGCCGCACTTTGGCATCCTGTGCCAATTCCCAGCTATTCCCTGCGGCTAAAATCTGCCCTTCCCGTAAAATGTAGGCGCGGTCAATAATTTCCAGCGTTTCCCGCACATTGTGATCGGTAATGAGAATGCCCATTTGGCGATCGCGCAGCTTGGCAATCATGTCCTGGAGGTCATGCACAGCAATGGGATCCACACCCGCAAAGGGTTCATCGAGCAGTAAAAAACTGGGTCCTTGGTTGCCTACTGCCAAGGCACGGGCTAATTCGGTGCGCCGCCGTTCTCCCCCTGAGACTCGCCGACCGAGGGTGTGGGCAATGTGGGTCAAGCGAAATTCCGTCAGCAGTTGATCCAAGCGATCGCGCCACTGTCGCCGCGGCACTCCCGTCTCCTCTAAAACCAAGAGAATATTTTCAGCAACCGTCAACTGGCGAAAGATACTCGGTTCTTGGGGCAGATAGCCAATGCCCCGCCGTGCCCGCTGATGCAAGGGAGCTTGGGTAATATCCTCATCATCCAGCCATACTCGGCCATCATCCGGTCGTTCAATCCCCGTGGCCATGTAAAAGGTCGTCGTTTTCCCTGCACCATTGGGCCCCAGCAGACCCACCACTTCTCCCCGTGCCACCGAGAGACTGACGTGATCCACCACCCAACGACTGCCATACCGTTTACATACCCCCTCTAGGCGAAGCGTGGTCGGTAGCGCAAACCGCCCATTAGGGCTGCACAGGTGTAAGAATTTGTTGGTTAGGGTCATCGGGGATCATTAAAATAGATTCGACTTGGCGGCTGGGGGCGGACAGAGCGACAAATTTTGCTTCCTCAATAAGATATGTGATGGTGTCAGCGCGGAGACTGTTCCCCTGTTGCAAAACATACACATTCCCACTGAGGACAATGCGCCCCTCCCGGCTAAAGTATTGTGCTTGTGCCGCCGTGGCCTGAATTTGGCGGGCGGGATAACGTAGTTGCACATTGCCCCGTGCCGTGATCACGCCTGTGACGGCATTTGCCTGCTGCACATCCGCCAAGATGGTGAGGGCTTGGGAAGGCGTTTCTTGGGAGTCTGCGGGCTGCCAGAGGAGGGGAGCGATTGCTAACCCTACCCCCAGTGTACCCAGCGCCAAAAGGCGGGATGGCCATCGGGAACAAGAGTGCAACATTTCCTTAAAGTCTCCGCCACAATGTCTTTATCCTAGTGGATAAGGGAAAATTTCCGCATCATGCCCGTTTACTTCTACTGGGGAGAAGATCAATTTCGACTCGAGCAGGCCGTCAAAGACCTACGGCAGCGGGTGGTTGATCCCCTGTGGGAGAGTTTTAACTTCGAAAAATTTGCTGGGGAGGATGCTGAGGCCGTTCAAGCCGCGTTGGCGCAGGTGATGACGCCGCCCTTTGGAGAAGGCGATCGCTTGGTGTGGCTGGTGAATACGACCTTGGGTCAACGCTGTAGTGCGGAACTACTCGCAGATTTAGAACTCACCTTGCCGCAAGTTCCTCCGAACTGTCATTTACTGCTCACCAGTAGCCAAAAACCCGACAGCCGCAGTAAAGCCGTCAAGCTGCTGCAACAGCATGGCACGATTCAGGAATTTAGTCCGATTGCCGCTTGGAAAACCCCTGAGATTGAACAGCAGATCCGTGAGGCGGCTCAACGCTATCCAGTCCGCCTGCCCCCAGAAGGAATACAACTGCTTGCCGAAGCCGTGGGCAATGACAGTCGCCAACTCCACAATGAATTAGAAAAATTGGCCTTGTTTGCGGGCGATCGCCCCCTTACCGCTGAAGACATCACCACCCTTGTTCATGCCACCCAACAAAGTAGCCTCACCCTTGCCAGTACCCTGCTGCGGGGAGACACAGCCACTGCCCTGAGCCAACTGGAGGACTTGCTACTCCAAAATGAACCCCCCTTGCGCCTTTTGGCCACCCTGACGAAACAATTTCGCACGTGGTTGTGGGTCAAGTTGCTCAGCCATGAGCGCGACAATCAACGCATTGCCAAGCTCGCCGAAGTGGGAAATCCGAAACGGGTCTATTTCCTGCAAAAAGAAGTGAACGCTGTTGCTTTGCCGGCCCTTCAAGCCTGTTTGCAGATTCTCTTAACCACGGAGTATCAACTCAAGCTAGGGGCTGAGCCAGTGGCGACTCTACGCCAAGGGATGATTCAGCTTTCCTTGGCCTGCTCACGGCGTTCTTGGAGCGATCGCTCTGGCGGCGGTGAGAATTGACTCGGCGGCAACCGCGAAGGTTTGCGACTGGGACGATTCCACGTTTGCCATGCGGCTTTTACCCCGGCAAAAACACTACGGGTGGTCACTTTCGCCTCTTGAACTTGGCGTTTTGCCGCTGCAATTCCTTGATCCACCTGCTTGACGACATTGCCCGCACTTTCTACCCCTTGGCTAATGTCATCGGTGAGATCGCTAATCTCCAGACCCGTCAAGCGAATTGCTTCTAGGGTAGGCGGCAGTTCACGCCCCAAGGTATCAAAGAGCTTTTCGGCACTGCGCGCCGCCCGTGCCAATTCCATAAATGCCGGAATCGCAGCAACCAGAACGGCTGCCAAGCATACGGCCACTAATACCAGTGACACCGCCAACCAAAAAATTGGTTCTGTCACGTTGGTTCGTCCACTGAATCCTGCGGGGGATGTGTCCCGATACTATCACGACTTCCCTAGGGACAACAGTTACGGGAGTGACGCCCAAGGCAAACGCCCATTCGAAAATTTAGGAAAGAGCCGTAACATTCATGGCCAAAACCAAGCGCAGCTAGCAAGTTTGCTACCAAAATTCGCCGCAGTGCTCCGTCTATACCGCAAAGCGGTTAGGTGGTGGTGAGGCAGCGGGCGACTGCAGGGAGTAGTCACTCAATCTCAGCTTGTTGCTGGATATATTGAGCTAGCACCGAACATCGGGCGCGACTAATAGCTATAATCCACTCATGCTCACCCTGACGTACGAGTACAAACTAAAACTAACCCAGCAGCAGGCCAAGCAGATCGACCACGATCTAGAGGTGTGCCGCAGGGTTTGGAATCACGCGCTGAGGGAGCGCAAAAACTGGATTGCTTCGCGCAAATGTCCAGTCAATGCCTGCTCTGTGCGTAGCGAGTACATCATCCCAGCGGATGCCCCTTACCCCAGCTTCAACGTGCAGTGCCAACGATTGACTGAAGCAAAGCAGACCAACCCTGATTTAGCGTCGGTTAACGCCCAAGCATTGCAGCAAGACTTGAAGCGGCTAGATCAAGCGTTTGAGCGGCGGCATTGGTGATGAGCTTACGGGAGATGCTGCAACGAACACGTTTTGCGGCTGCTTTAGAAGTCCAAGAAGTTCTCAGCCCTGCTCAGCGCCAACAACTGGCAGCTATGAATCGCCAACGCTTAGTGAATTTAAGAAATTATTTTCAACAGGGAGCAACACAACACCTAGTTCCTAATCTGTTGAATATTCTGTTCAATAGGTTGATTGTTGTACTGATTGTTATTGTTTAGGACTGTTTGCCGTGGGCACTGAATCTCATTCCCATTCTTCCCCTTCCCTACATTCCCATCCCCATCATCACAGTGAGGAATCGCTGCGGGCGATCGTCAATCGGCTCTCGCGCATTGAAGGGCACGTGCGTGGTATCAAAACGATGGTCCAGGATAGTCGCCCTTGCCCAGAGGTACTGATTCAAATTGCCGCAGTGCGGGGAGCGTTGGATCGGGTGGCACGGCTGATTCTCGATGAGCATTTGAATGAATGTGTGACTCGTGCCGCTCAAGAGGGACGCATTGATCAGGAACTGGCAGAACTTAAAGCTGCCCTTGATCATTTTTTGGGATAATGATTTGGGATAGTGTAAGCAATGCCAATGCCTGTCGTTGTCATCAATTGGGTACTGGGAATCATCCTCGCCCTTTTTACCCTGATCTTTCTGGTGCGGATTGTCCTCACATGGTACCCCCAGATCAACCTCACCCAAGGGCCATTGAAAGTGATTTACTGGCTTTCAGAGCCTGTGCTGGCACCAACTCGCCGCGTCGTGCCGCCCCTTGGGGGAGTGGATATTAGTCCCATTATCTGGGTGGGTATTGTCACGCTCCTACGGGAATTGCTCGTGGGGCAGCAGGGACTGTTGTTCATCCTGTTTCCACCGGCCTAGTGGGGACAGCAACAATCCTCAGCCCGAAACCATTTCTCAAGTGGGCGGGGGGCAAGTCGCAATTGTTGAGCCAAATGGCTCCCTATTTACCCCATCAATGTCGCTGTTATGCTGAGCCGTTTTGTGGGAGCGCGGCACTCTACTGGTATCTCTTTGGCCAAGCCCAACAGGGGCAGTTTCAGTTTCAGCAGGCGCGGCTGAGCGATCGCAACCCTGAACTAATGAACTGCTACCAAATTGTGCGCGATCGCGTGGAGGACTTAATTCAAGAACTCACGGCATATCGCCAGCAGCACAGCGAAGCCTTTTACTACCACATTCGTAGCTTAGATCAGCAGCAACTTGATCCCCTCGCGCGAGCGGCTCGCTTCATCTATCTGAACAAAACCTGTTTTAACGGCCTCTATCGTGTTAATCGTGCGGGGCAGTTCAACGTTCCCATGGGTCGTTATCGCAATCCCCAGATTTTTGATCCAGAGGCTCTGCGCCAAGCGAGCATTGCTCTGCAAAACGTGACATTAAGTGTGGCGGATTTTCAAGAGGTCTTAACTTGGGCAACGGCGGGGGATTTTATCTACTTTGATCCGCCTTACTATCCCCTTTCCAAAACGGCCAGCTTCACCAGCTACACCGATCAACCCTTTGGTGAAGCAGAACAGATTGCCTTAGCTAAGGTTGTTGGTGAGTTGGCTCAACGGGGATGCTACGTCATGCTCAGCAATGCTTGGGTAGAACCGATGCTGCAACTGTATCAATCTTGGCGCTGCATTGAACTGAAAGCTAGCCGTGTGATCAACTCCAATCACCACAAACGCGGTAAGATTAGCGAGCTGCTGGTTGTCACCTATGGCCATTTCGAAAGGGAATGAGATATTTTCAAGAAGGATAGGCTATACTCAAAAATTCATGAATATCACTCAAGAACATGAGCTATACCTTGGACTTACGAGAGCGGGTTGTCTCATATATCAAGAAAGGTGGTAAAATCAGTGAAGCGACTCAAATCTTTCAGGTGAGCCGCGCCACCATCCATCGCTGTTAGTTACGCCCTCGACCAGATGGGCATCACCCGAAAAAAACAAATGCGTTACCAAGAACGGTGTATGAATCATGCACCGATTCATCCGAAAGGAGCGATCCAGGCAGTGGTGAAAGCGGCGGGTCACGAGGTGTTATTTTTACCGAAATACTCTCTTGATTTGAATGTGATTGAGCACGACTTCAGTGCGCTGAAGCGAGCGCGGATGTATGCAGGGTCAAACAGTTCGATTGATGAAGTGATTCGCAAGTATTGTGCTGGATGATATCTCATTCTTTATTGGAACAGCTATAGGTTCACTTCAATGATTTGCGGCCGATCCCCTGCTGTAGAAGTGGAAAAGTTGACGACAACCCCTACAGGAATTTTGAGGGTTTCTATATACTTCTTGACTTGCTTGACTTCCTTATCGCCAATGTTCTGAACAGCCTTGAGTTCAACGACTACAACCGCTTGGCCATTGTCACGCACAATGAGATCGGGAATGGCCTCCCCCACAAAATAACCGTGAAAGAAAATCGGTACCTTGCGTTGTTCTTCGTAATCAATTTGCCGTTCCCGCAGGGCAACCTCAAAAGCTTTTTGATAGATGGCTTCGCTGAAACCACTGCCTAATTCTTGGAAGATGTCTTGGGCAATCTCTTGAATAAGCTGGATCCAGTGTCTCATAGGGACGTAGCGTGCTGACGGTACCAAGTAATTGTACGTTCTAAGCCTTCTTTGAGGGAAACTTGGGCACGAAACCCAAAGGCCTCTTTTGCCTTAGTGGTATCTAGGCAGCGGCGGGGTTGACCATTGGGCTTATCGGTTTGCCATTTAATCTGGCCTTGAAAGTCCATCAGGTCGCAGATGAGTTCAACTAAATTCTTAATGGTGATTTCTTCACCCGTACCGAGGTTAACCGGATCAGGATGATCGTAGGCTTGGGTGGCCATGACAATCCCACGGGCAGCATCTTCAACATAGAGAAATTCGCGGCTAGGGCTGCCATCCCCCCACACGGGAATCACCCTCTCCCCCTGTTGCTGAGCAATGTAAACTTTGCGAATTAAAGCAGGAATCACATGGGAACTCAGGGGGTCAAAGTTATCCCCCGGCCCATAAAGATTCACGGGCAAGAGATAGATACCATTAAAGCCATACTGCTGCCGATAGGCTTGCAATTGCACGAGAAGGGCTTTTTTAGCAATACCGTAGGGGGCGTTGGTTTCTTCGGGGTAGCCGTTCCAAAGATCGCTTTCTTTGAAGGGAACAGGGGTAAATTTGGGATAGGCGCAAATCGTCCCCACACAGACGAATTTCTCGACTCCCGCGCGATAGGCACAATCAATGAGTTGTGCCCCCATCATCAGGTTGTCATAAAAGAGTTCAGCGGGCTTGACTTGATTGAGGCCAATTCCCCCCACATGGGCAGCAAGGTGAATGATAATATCTTGGTTTTGAACGACGGCTTGGCAAGCAGAGAGTTGGCGTAGGTCGTAGTCGCGCGATCGCACCACTGTGATTTGCTCAGGCACTGCCCCGGCGTTTTGCAACTGCGCCACCACTTGGCGTCCCAAAAATCCCGCCCCACCGGTGACAAGAATCCTTTTTTTACTGAGATCCATCACTAGTCTGCCTTACTGATAAACTGCCGCTGGGCAATGAGATCCAGCACGGTGTCGGAGGTGGTTTTGGGGGTTGTTCCTTGAATCCCCACGGCATGGAGATCCGCTTCCACCATCAACGCCACCAGTTCCGGAAAGGTAACCGAGGGCTGCCAACCCAAAACGGTTTTGGCTTTGGTTGGATCCCCCAAGAGTAAATCCACCTCTGTGGGACGCAAATAACGGGGGTCAAACTCCACATAGTCCTGCCAGTTGAGACCAACATAACCAAAGGCCAGTTCTAAAAATTCCCGCACGGAGTGGGTTTCACCTGTGGCCACCACATAGTCATCGGGTTTCTCCTGTTGCAGCATCAGCCACATGGCACGCACATAGTCCTTGGCGTAGCCCCAATCTCGCTTCGCTTCTAGGTTGCCCAAATAGAGCTTGTTTTGCTGGCCGGCGACGATGCGAGCCACCGCACGGGTAATTTTGCGGGTCACGAATGTTTCACCCCGCCGCGGGGAGTTATGGATCCAACCTTGGCCAATGCCAGCATGAAAGGTGCCCGAGGTGGTTGCCAAATCGAATACCCATCCTTCATGGGCGATCGCGTGGGCTTTAATGACTTCGTCCTTGGGTTTACAGAGATGCTGTCCCGATTGGGTGGTCTGGGGACTGTTCAAATTCAGCTTGTAGTAGGTGCGATCGCCCCGTTCTTCGAGACCAAGGGTAATACGCTGCTCCAAGGTGGTGCTCACCAACCAATAGAGGCCTGCCGCCAATACGGGTGAAGCCGTGCAAAAGCCCTGAAATTCATAGGTACAAGGGGTACTGCGCAAACCATCCCCAGCGTTAAAGCCCTCAAGAAACGCCAAGCGAGCTGCATGATCAGCGTTGAGAATGCGTTGGGGAATCCGCTTGTGACCCTCACGGGTATAGATTTGGGGGTAGAGGTAGCGGCCATAGTCGCAATTGCCATTGAGATGCAGTTGGGTCACAGGCTGACCGTTTGGGAAGCCGCTCGCAGCGGTGTACTCACTGGTATATCCTGCGGCAACTTTTCGCCATGTGGCACTGACCCGCGCCAATAATTCTGGGTCTTGGTTAGCGACTTTCACTTTACCTTCAGGGGTAATATGCCCCTCTGCAACTAGAATCCCGAGGAGCCAAGCTTCGCTGGGGCTGACATCCACTTGCTCTGTAGCGGGGGGCAGATCAATGAGGGCAAGGCGATCGCCCACCTGGACCTGCTGTGTCTCCTTCGCGCAGGGCGTTTCCCTATCGAGGACAAAAACTTGATGATCAGCAGTTGTTTCGTAGAGAGCCGCCCCTGCCATGATCCGATGAACGGTTTTATCGCCGCCATTCCAAGTGGCCGTCATGCAGGTCACACTGGTCCAGCCTTCGGCATCCCAGACCTCAAAGCGATCCTCGGGTGCCAAGTCGGTTGTGTAGCGTTTACCCTGCTTGGGATCACTGCGATGGGGAACAACATCGGCAATAGGCCGAATATCCATTAGTCCCCGCCGCCGCAGAATCACTGGTGTGGTGCCAGTCACACACTCGTGGTTAAAGAGAATCCCATTACAGGCAAAAAGATTATAGGCCTCGCGATAATTCACCGTTTGCCAGTGGGCATAGACCTTGGCACAGGCATAGGGACTGCGGGGATAAAAGGGCGTTGTTTCCCGCTGCGGCACCTCCTGCACCAAGCCAAACATCTCGGAAGACCCCGCTTGGTAAAACTTCACCTGTTTGCCCGTGCGCTCTTGATATTCACGAATGGCCTCTAGCAGTCGCAGGGTGCCCATGGCCACTGTTTCGACGGTGTATTGTGGCGCATCAAAGCTCACCCGCACATGGGATTGCGCCCCCAAATTGTAAATTTCATCGGGCTGGCTCAGTTCTAAAATGCGCCGTAGGGTACCGCCATCGGTAAGATCGCCATAGTGCAGGCGCAGGGGAGCGCCCTCTTGGTGAGGGTCAACGTAAATGTGATCAATGCGATCGGTGTTAAATGTGGAGGTGCGGCGAATAATGCCGTGGACTTCATAGCCCTTCTCAAGGAGTAGCTCACTCAGATAAGATCCATCTTGACCGGTGATGCCCGTAATTAATGCCCGCTTGCGATCGCCCATCCTTTATTGCCTTGCGCCTAAACGTGTTTGTTCTGGATAGCCCACAGCCCGCTTTAATGCGGCTAGGGAGCGATTATAGTTCAAAATGGCAGCAAGAAGGTTCCCTTGGGCTTGGGTCAAATTCGTTTCGGCATTGGTGACTTCTTGTTGCGTTCCTACCCCCGCTTGAAAACGCAGCCGAGCGAGGCGCAGCCCTTCAGTGGCTTGGGTAACCGCTGTCCGTGCTGTAGCAATGTTTTTCGCATTGGCTCTGAGATTGGTGTAGGCTGTTTCCACCTCTAGGCGGATGATGTTTTTCTGATTGGCATATTGTTCCTCAGCGGTTGCTGCAAGGGCTTCTTGGCGAGCCGCACTGGCACGGGCATTGCCGCCATCAAAGAGGTCTAATTGCATTTGCAGTCCTACCCCATAGCCAAAGCGAGGTGCGAGATCATCCGTGACCTTGTCCAGCAGATTGCCACTGGCAAAGAGACTCAGTTGGGGACGGGTAGCCGCCAATACTACCTGACGATTGTTCAGGGCAATCGTGCGCTGTAGCAGCCGCTGCTCTAGCTCAACACGGTTCTGATAGGCAAGGAGAATACTATCCTCAAGGGAAAGTGACCATTCTTCAGCGGGTTCAACGCGGTCAGCGATCGCCACATCCACCGTCTGATTCACATTCAATCGCTGTGCCAACTGTCGCCGGGTGGTGATTTCCAAATTGCGCGCTTGGCTCAAGTTTTGCTGGGCATTGGCAAGGTTCACCTCGGCAGTTAACACATCCAATAGAGTGCCAATCCCGGCTTGCTCAAAGGCCGTCGCATCCCGCAGGGTCACTTGGGCATTGGCTACGGCAGCTTCACCAATTTGCACCTGTACCTTGGCCTGTTGCGCCAAATAGTAATCATTCGTTACATCAAGGATCAGTTGTTGGCGTTGGCGTTGTACCTCTAGTTCACTGAGGCGCACTTGGTCACGAGCTGCTGCAATGGCCGCCGATCGCCCGCCCCCCGCAAACAACGTATAGTTCATCACCAGGGCTGCATTCGACGTTGCCCCACTCGTCGCCCCAAAAAGATTGGTAAAAAAGTTCGTAAAGTTGAGTCGATTTACTGGTGCAAGGGTAATGGGAGTGAAGTTGGAGGGGGTAGCCGCCTGACTGGCACTATTTTGCAGTTGTTGCAGTTGCTGTTGCAGCTCAAGGTTTTGCTGATCCGAAAACGCCGTGAGTTGGGGGCCTTGAAATCGCTGTTGCAGTCGTTGCACCTGAGTATTCAAAATACTGCTGGCGGCCAGTTGCTGAGCGAGAAGCTGTTGCTGCGCCTGTTGCTGTTGCTGCTGTTGTAAAGAGAGTTGCTGCTGAAAGTTGAGGGGCAGGTAGGCAGGCTGGCCACCGGGGGAGGTATTTTGGCCAATGCTGGCTTGAAACACAAGGGTGGGATAAAGCTGTGCTTGCACCTGTCGCAGTTGTGCCCGTGCCCGTTGTAGTTGTAGCTCACTAATCTGTAGGCCAATGTTATTGCGAATCGCCACCTCAATCGCTTGCTCGAGGGTGAGGGGTTGATTGAGATCAATCTTGACCGTCTCAGGAAGCGCCAGTCTATCGGGATTGGGGTCGAGAGGCGTGAGGACATCCGAGGCTGGCGTTTGGGAAGATGCCTGTGCCATTGGAGTCGTGGTGGGTGTAGCTTGAACCGAGCTAGACAGCGTCACGGGGGCGATCGCGAGGAGTCCCGACACCAGCATTTTTTGGGGATTCAGGGCAAGATCATTCAACATGAGAACTTAGACGTGCAACCTGCTCAACTTAGCCACGGTAGGACTGCGCCTAAGCACTGGTGAAGATTGCCAGCATACAGCCATGTGCTTCACTCCCACAACACACCCATTCTGCAAAACTCTAGCATGGATTCTCGATTGCGATCGCCCCCTAGAGCAACAGCCGCAGACCACGAGGATTGAAAAGGGGGAGAAAACTGATCTACAATAAGGAACCCTCAAAAAGGAGAGGTGGCTGAGTGGTCGAAAGCGGCAGATTGCTAATCTGTTGATAGGCAGGTAACTCCTATCCGAGGGTTCGAATCCCTCCCTCTCCGTTGAAGAAAAGATCATCAAACCAATAGCTGACACTTATCCTTTGCTACCCCTCAGCAAAGCGCGAACGGGGCAAGGGCAGGAGATAATAAATTCACATAAACATCTTTGGGATAAGACGATGGCCAGCGACTTAGCAATGACAATTCTCCCTGGTATGACCGTGAAGGTCACCAATCCCAACGATACCTACTACCAATTTCAGGGGATTGTACAGCGGGTTACAGATGGCAAAGTGGCAGTGCTCTTTGAAGGCGGGAACTGGGATAAATTGGTTACTTTTCAGACTAGTGAGCTAGAGCCAGTGGTGACCACGCCCAAGGAAAAAGCGAAAGCGAAAAAGTAAACGATGGCGCGGCGATCGCCTCCCCCCCAGCCCTTTGCGGAAATTATCCAAACCGCAACGGATCACTGCATTGCCCAGTGCCACGAACCCGCTAGCCTCGATTTTCCCCTAGTGCCCGCCTTGGGTAGTTGGGTGCGGATTCCTGAAGGTGATCGCGTCATTTATGGCGTTGTTGCCTATGTAGTAACGGCTCCCATTGACACCATTCACCGTGCCACCGCCTTGGGGCTATCCCTAGAGCAACTACGGCAAGAGCAGCCCCATATTTTTGCCATGTTGAAAACTGAGATCACGATCGCCATCACTGGCTTTCAGGAACAGGAACACTTTTATCACCATTTGCCCCCCCACCCACCCCAAATGCACCAGCAGGTCTATGGCTGTCCTGTTGAGGAAGTGATTGCCTTCAGTGGCACATTGACCTTTTTGCGAACACTGTTGACCCTGCGCTATGGTCCCGGCGATGCCTTGGTGGCGGCAACGCTGCGTTCCTTGTATCAACTCCGCCAGCGCGATCGCCAGTGGCTGGTGCAGGCAGCGCAATACCTGAACCGACTCCTCAAGGATGACTACGATCGCCTGCGGGGCATTATCGAGCAGTTATGATAGCGGGCAAAACAAAAGCAATCACAATCCCCAGCAAAATAACAATTTCTAGGCCCAACAACACTTGATTGGAAGGCTTGAGCCTACCGCCACGCCACCAGTTCCCGATCCGCCGATCCTCTGGGCGGATTGCAAAACTCACCATTGAAACCAAAAGTGGCCGCCCCCCTGCCTTTGCCCCCAGAATCAAGTGAGACAGCAAACTCAGGAGCACCACACTCCAAGCCCCTAAATGAGCCAAGTACCAGCCTCGATTTAGCTCGCCTGTGGGCAACCACTCCTCCTGCATCATCCGCCCGCTGATAAGGGCAAACGTGACCGCCACCAGCATTAGGGTATTTGCCAACCGTTGCCAAGCGTGCCAATTCCCTTGGGAAAGTTGCGCCAAGGATTTCTTGTGCAACAGCCGGCGATCGCCCCAATGAAAGCAGTAGAGCGCAAAGAAGGGAAACAGCAATAAAAGGACGAGGGCAATCGTCCCGTGGAGGCCTTGAATATCGGGAATCTTGGGTAGGGGCAGTGATCCCCAGCGGCCATCGTAGGTGTTGTAGACCCAAAACCCTGAGATGAGAGCGAGGAGTGCCAAAATCGCGATCGCCCCATGGGCAAGGCGTAGCAGAAGGGGTTGATAGGGAATCGGTTTGGCCATCGTTATTGACGAACAGGGTGTAATTGCTTGACGAGGCGATCGTACTGCTGCGTTTCCGCCCAATCTAGAATTTCCCGTGCCCGCAGCACCGGTAGTGGGTGAGTCAGTTGACTGGCCTGCAATTCCTTGAAAAGGTTGTACCAACCCCGATCAGCGGCCTCATAGTCACGCGCTTGGGCAATGAAGGCATCGAGATTCAGGCGATCGCTCCACTGGGGCGAGCCACCACAGAGTTTCATCAGCACCGAGGCCACAACCCGCGGGTCTTGGGTCACCAACAAGGCCGCGCGATCGCAGGTGAGTTCAGCACAGCGCAACCAATGCATCAATTGGGTTTGCAGTCCTTGCGCCAAGAGCAAGCCCCAAGGGGAGAGTTGACTAGTGGCAAACAGCAGCAGGTTGGCGATCGTCAGATACACGCCATGCTCGCACTTCAGATGTCCCAACTCGTGCGCCAGTACTGCCTGCAATTCCTTGGGTGTCAGCAATTCCACAAGGGAGGAGTGCAGTACAACAAAGGGCTGCTTGCCCCGCATGGCAAAGGTATAGGCATTGGGGACAGGATGCTGTTTCAGATACAGTTGGGGTGGCTCTAGGCCTAAAATGCGGCAAGCCTCGATATGAAGCCCGTAAATGTCTGGAAGTTGCTGTTCACTTAGGCGCAGACTGCTGCCAATATTTTCAAGATAAAAGGCCTGCTCCGCCACCGAACCTAGGAGCGATCGCACGAGAAGATCTAACCCCGGCAGTTGTTGGAGTGCTTGGGTGGCCTCGCGATCGCGGGGATGACGAAACTGATCAGCCCTCAGGCTGGAATACGCTGGAACAGGCATGAAATCGTGATTTTTACTTTGACCCCTCTACTGCCAATTTTAAGGTATGGCACAGGTTTCTCGCATCCCTGCCAAAACGTTCGGCGGTGTTCGGCATGATCTGCGACCTGAGACCAAAAAAGCTACGGCAAGTGCACCCATCGCTTGCTCCTAGATTAGGTGCTCACCTCTACCGTAGCCTTCTTTAGTCAAGGGAGTTTTAGTTAGAAGGCGTCATCCTCCTCTTCCTCCCCATAGTCATCGTCCTCGTCTAGGAGTTCGTCCTCTTCATCGTCAGCATCACTACTGGCGAATTCAAAATCGCGAGTCCGTCCAGTGATTTTTTCAATCACGTGGGGCGCCGTTTCATCGTCAATGAGGACATCCTCACCGAGGTCAGCGGTCACATTGACCGTCATTGAGGGGGGTTCGGGTTCAGGGCTGATAACGTGGGTTTGACCCAAGCGATCTTCACCCTCTTCCCACTCTTCGTCGCCGTTGCTACTTTCCTCGTAGCTGTTGAAGCCGGTGCCCGCTGGGATGAGACGGCCAATGATGACGTTTTCCTTAAGTCCCCGCAGCCAATCGGACTTGCCTTCAATGGCCGCTTCCGTGAGTACCCGTGTTGTCTCTTGGAAACTGGCGGCTGAAATAAAGCTATCGGTATTCAGTGAAGCCTTGGTAATCCCCAAGAGGACAGGGGTATATTGGGCAGGTGCACCACCGGTGAGTGCCATGGGTTCGTTGGCTTGCTCCGCTTGGCGCAGACTCATGAGTTCCCCAGAGAGAACGATTGTATCGCCGGCATCATCAATCCGTACCTTCGAGGTCATCTGGCGGACGACCACCTCAATGTGTTTATCGGCAATCTCAATCCCTTGGGTGAGATACACCGACTGCACCTCGTTGACCAAGAAGGATTGCACCTTCTCAAGGCTAATTTGGGCGGCTTTGAGCAACCCTTGGGGTTTGTAGTACTCAAAGTAAATGGAGAGGATGTCGTGGGGATCCACAGGGCCATCGGTGAGGGGGTCAGCGAGATTGACCTTTTGACCATCCACCACCAAGGGGTTTTGACCCGGCAGGACAGGGTATTCCTGAATCGTGCCATCCTCTTCAATGACTTTGATATCTACGCTGTCATCACTGTTATAGGTGACTTGACAGGTGCCGGGGCGCACAGCCAGCACGCATTTTTCTTTGGGATGGCGCGCTTCAAGGAGTTCTTCAATCCGAGGTAACCCCTGAATAATGTCCCCCGTTTTCGCCCGCTCAAACACCAACAGGGCGAGGTTATCCCCGCGCTGCACAAGGTCACCGTCCTCAATTTGCAGCACTGCCCCCGGCGAGACAAGGTAGGGACGGGCTAAGCGCAGGATCACGTGGTCATCGGCCACCGCCATGACCGCTGCTGTTTCTGGGGCAGTCACCCCCTTGGCCAGTTCATCGCCGGGACGCACGAGATCGCCAACTTTGACCGTGGGTTTAGCCCCGTTGGTCTCGATCCGCAGGCGATCGCTCTCAGTAACGACCAGAATACGGCGAACCGATTCCCCACTGCGCAAGATCCCCTGCACTTCACCTGCCTGCTTGGCTTTGATGTCCGTGCGGGCAATCACGGCACCGGGGCCAATGTGATCGCCATCCTTGACCAAGAGGGAAGTAAACGTACTGCCTTGGGTTTGATCGGCAGCAATGTCACGGCGAATCACCAAGGATTCCAGAATCACCAGTTGGAGGCGCCGGGCTTCTGGATCCACCTCATCCGTCACAATTTCAATGTCAGCAGCCAGTTGGGGGGCTTCGCTGCCAATTTCAAGGACTAACTGTGTCCGCAGCAGATCAACGCCATCAACGGATTTAACTCGCTCATCGTGTTTGTAGGGCAACCGCTGCACAGCCCGCAGGCGAATGGACTGCCCTGAGCTATCACTGGAGTCTTGGCTGGGTACCGATGGCTCATCAGGCACGCTAAATTCTTGGACGGGGCGCAGCAGAATCGCTGGTCCTTCGGGAGTGTCCTCCAGATAATCCACTTGCGAGAGGGTTTCAACCACAAGGCCGGGGAGTACCTCTTCACCCGGACGCGCCAACACACCATGCTTCAGCCGCGCGGCTTCCGGATCATCCACAAGGTGCAGTTCGCCGGGCTTGATAATAATTTCCCGCAGAATGTCGTTTTTCTGGATGACTTCGACGACACCGCTGTTTTGACAGAAGATGTCCTTGACAACCTCCGTCCCTGCTTCGACGTATTGGTTGTCCTCTACCATGAGCAGCGAAATGTCTTTATTTACCTCATGGGTTTCTTCGGGAATCCACAGGAGCGTCCCCCCCTTGAGGACTTCGTAGCCCTGCTTGGCTTTGCCTTTTTTGGCCACTTCAATGTCGGCATATTTGAGGATACCGCCAGTCGTGGTGTGGTAGCGATCGTCAATGAGTTCGGCCACCACTTGACCATTGGCGACTTTCGTACCGGGGGCAGCTTTCAAGGAGAAGCGCTGACCAGTGGCGGTTTCAATAATGTAATGCTCGCGTCCCTGCTGGGTTTCTTTGAGCACCTTGGCTTTATCGAGCATCACCGAGGCAGTAATAATTTCCACCTCGCGACCGCCTTTGCTATCCTGTTGCTCAGGGAGACGCACGACACCGCCATGCTCGGTTTTCACCGTGGTTTCTGCAAGCACGGCCCCGGCTTCAATGCGATCGCCATTTTTCACCACCGGCTCTGCACCGGGGGGCAGGTTATAGACTTCCCCAGACAGTACCCAAATCAAGCCACCTTTGGGGGCAATGCGCGTTGTGGTGCCTTGGCGATCGCGCTTCTCCTCTGCTTCGAGGTTGACGAACTTCACTTGACCCGCCAAATCCGAGGCCACATCCTTGGTCACTTTCTCCGTGGACTTGCGGACACTGCGGGAGGCCTGCGCCACTTCCGCCAACAATTGACCCGCTTCAACGGTTTCACCCTCTGCCACTAGCACAATTGACCCTTGGGAGAGGTCAAATTCTTGGCTTTGTTGAGCGCCTTTGATCACAAGCTTGCCAGCGGTTTCGACAATAAAGGCATCATCCCCGTGACGAGTGCGGTAGGGACGTACCCGTAATTTCTTGCCGTACTCCACCGTGCCAGCAAAGGGAGCGCGTTCTTGGCGAGCCACTTCCCCCGTAAACACCCCACCAGTGTGGAACGTGCGCATGGTCAACTGCGTACCGGGTTCACCAATGGATTGAGCGGCAATAATGCCCACCGCTTCTCCCATATCCACCAGTTGGGCATGGGCAAGGCTCCAGCCGTAGCAAAGACGACACACAGAGCCAGTGGCCTCGCAGGTGAGGGGCGATCGCACCACTACTTCTTCGATACCCGCATCAACAATTTTCTTCGCTAGATCAGCAGAGATGGCTTGATTTTTGGCCACCAGCACTTCGCCCGTTTCCGGATGGCAGACATCATTGAGCACCACTCGACCCAAAAGCCGATCCTCTAGCGCCAGTACCTTATCCCCCACCGTCATACTGCGCAGCGTAATGCCCCGCTCCGTTTCACAATCCTCTTCGCGGATAATCACATCTTGGGAGACATCCACCAAGCGCCGGGTCAAGTAACCGGAGTCCGCCGTCCGCAGTGCTGTATCCACCAGTCCTTTACGCGCACCGTAGGAGGAGATAATGTACTCCGTCACCGTCAGCCCTTCGCGGAAGTTGGTTTTAATCGGCAGGTCAATGATTTCCCCTTGGGGATTGGCCATTAACCCCCGCATTCCCACCAACTGGCGCACCTGCGAGAGGTTCCCCCGTGCCCCCGAGAAGGCCATCATATACACGGAGTTGAGGACATCAGTATTACGGAAGTGCCGCACCACCTCGTTTTTCAGTTCTTCGTTGGTGGTGTTCCAAGTGTCAATCACCTTCTGGAAGCGTTCCACCTCCGTAATTTCACCCCGCGAGTAGCGCTCCTGAGCGGTTTTAATTTCCTTTTCAGCGGCTTCGAGGAGTTCCTGTTTTTTCGGGGGCACGAGCAGGTCATCAACACTGATGGAGACACCGGCGCGGGTGGCATAGCGAAAGCCAAGGTCTTTGACTTTGTCGGCCATTTCCGCTGTGCGGGCGGTGCCAAAGTTGCTAAACGACCAAGCAATTAGGTTCCGCAAGCCTTTTTTGTCAATGATGCGGTTAAAGAAAACAGGCTTTTTCTCAGTCATGGTGTTGGGCTCTCCCAAATTAACTGGCTAGGGCTTCTTGAATCGTTTGGTTGTAGATGATGCGACCGGGGGTGGTGCGGATGTATTGGGAAATCAGTTGACCGTTGGCATCCTCCTTGACTCGCCGCAGGGAATACTCCAGTAAACGGGAACCATCTTCATAGGTCGTAATCTGAGGTTCACTGCTGTCACCATCGTCCACCTCACCGTCGTAGCGCACCCAGACAAAGGCATGGAGCGGCAAGTGTCCCTGTTCGTAGGCCATGACCACGTCTTGGAAGTTGGCATAGTAGCGATCGCTATAATCTGGCAGCTTCGGATTTTCTGCTGTCAAGTAATAGCAGCCCAAAACCATGTCTTGGCTGGGGGTAATAATCGGCTTGCCCGTGGCCGGCGACAGAATATTATTTGAGGCTAGCATCAGCATCCGCGCCTCCGCTTGGGCCTCAATCGAGAGGGGGACGTGCACCGCCATTTGATCCCCGTCAAAGTCGGCGTTGAAGGCAGGACACACCAAGGGGTGCAGTTGAATGGCACGCCCTTCCACCAGAATTGGCTCAAAGGCCTGAATCCCCAAACGGTGGAGGGTTGGCGCCCGGTTGAGCAGCACCGGGTGACCCTCAATCACCTCCTCTAGCACATCCCAAATTTGGGGGTCATTGCGCTGGATCATCCGCTTCGCTGCCTTAATGTTGTTGACAATTTGTTGGCGAATCAAGCGGTGAATCACAAAGGGCTGGAAGAGTTCAATGGCCATTTCCCGAGGCAGGCCGCACTGGTGCATTTGCAGTTTTGGCCCCACCACAATCACCGAACGACCGGAGTAGTCCACCCGTTTCCCCAGCAGGTTTTGGCGGAAGCGACCCTGTTTCCCCTCAATAATGTCGGAAAGGGACTTCAGGGGACGGTTGTTGGCGCCCACTACCGTACGACCGCGACGACCATTATCAATCAGGGCATCCACCGCCTCTTGAAGCATGCGCTTCTCATTCCGAACAATAATCTCGGGGGCGAGAATCTCTTGCAGGCGGGCAAGGCGGTTGTTGCGGTTAATGACGCGGCGGTACAGGTCATTCAGGTCAGAGGTGGCAAAGCGCCCACCATCTAACTGCACCATTGGCCGCAGATCCGGTGGAATCACGGGAATTACCGTCAAAACCATCCACTCTGGCTTTGCTCCAGTGGCAATGAAGTTGTCAATGACCCGCAGCCGTTTGATGAGCTTGGCGCGTTTTTGCCCCTTGGAGTTGAGGATTTCCTGCCGCAGTTGGTCGGCCTCTTTTTGCAGATCTAAATCCTGAAGTAGGCGTTGAATGGCTTCAGCCCCAATGCCCACCTCAATACCCTCTAGCTCCGAGTCTTCGCTGTAGATCTCTTCTTCAATTTCCTGCCACTGATCTTCGCTTAGGAGCTGCTTGTAGCTGAGGCTAGGGTGATTGCCCGGATCTAGCACTACATAGGAATTGAAATAGACAATTTGCTCCACATCCCGCAGGGGCATATCCAGCAGGATCGCCATGTAGCTGGGAATCCCCTTCAGATACCAAACATGGGTCACTGGGGCAGCCAACTTAATGTAGCCCATGCGATGGCGGCGCACCCGCGATTCGGTGACTTCAACGCCACAACGTTCGCAGACAATGCCACGATGGCGCACCCGCTTGTATTTACCGCAGTGGCACTCCCAATCCTTAGCAGGACCAAAAATCCGCTCGCAGAAGAGGCCGTCCATCTCTGGCTTGAGGGTGCGATAGTTAATGGTTTCTGGTTTAGTCACCTCGCCCACCACTTGACCGTTGGGGAGCGTGCGCTGCCCCCATTGGATGATGCGCTCCGGTGACGCGAGAGACACTTTTACATAATCAAAGCGTTGCTCGATTCTGGGCATAAACTCACAAATCCTTTGGCGGTGAATGGATCAAGGGGGCGATCGCCCCCAAACAAGCTGACTCAGTTCTGAGTGTTTAGAATGTCGTTGCCCCTTCTTTGTCGTCCGTGTCGTCGAGGGCACTGTAGTCAATTGTGGGTCGTGCCGGGGTACGGCGAGGGCTGACATCCACCATCAAATCCACCTCGGGGTCAGGTTTCATTTCGCCATCGTCATCAAAGCTGGGAATACTGGCCTTGCGCACGGAAATATCCAAGCACAGGGATTGCAGCTCCCGCATCAGCACCTTGAAGGACTCTGGCGTGCCCGGTCGTGGAATGGATTGCCCTTTAACAATGGCATTGAGGGCTTCATTGCGTCCTTGCATATCATCGGACTTGACCGTCAGCAACTCTTGGAGAATATAGGCGGCACCATAGGCCTCCAATGCCCACACCTCCATCTCGCCAAAGCGCTGACCCCCTTGCTGGGCTTTACCACCGAGGGGCTGTTGAGTAACCAAAGAGTAAGGCCCTGTGGAGCGGGCGTGGATCTTATCGTCCACCAAGTGCACGAGCTTCAGCATATAGGCCATCCCCACCGTCACGGGCCGGTCAAAGGGTTCACCGGTGCGGCCATCATAGACGACCATTTTGCCCGGATCCTCAGGATTAAAGACCCAATCTTGACCCGTGACTTCTTTGGCCTCTTGTAGCTTGGCATGGACGGTTTCGCGGGATTTTTCCTTGCCGTGCATTTCATCAAAGGGAGTAATTTTGAACCGACGACCAAGGCACTCCCCAGCCCAGCCCAGCAAACACTCATAGACTTGCCCCACATTCATCCGTGAAGGCACCCCCAAGGGATTGAGGACAATATCCACGGGGCGACCATCGGGTAGGAAAGGCATATCCTCCACAGGGAGAATGCGGGAAATAATCCCCTTGTTGCCGTGGCGGCCAGCCATTTTGTCCCCCACCTGAATTTTGCGCTTCTGGGCCACATAGACCCGCACCACCATATTGGCACCGGGGGGTAGTTCATCTCCCTGCTCACGGGTAAAGACGCGCACATCGACAACGCGCCCTTTTTCACCATTGGGCACCCGCAGGGAGTTATCCCGCACATCCCGCGCTTTTTCACCAAAGATGGCACGCAGGAGTTTTTCTTCGGGGGGCTGATCCGATTCCCCTTTGGGGGTGACTTTACCGACGAGAATATCGCCTGCTTCTACAAAGGCACCGATGCGGATAATGCCGTTTTCATCCAACTGCCGCAGGGCATCTTCAGAGACGTTGGGCACTTCGCGGGTAATTTCCTCAGGACCTAGTTTGGTTTGCCGCGCCTCGATCTCGTACTTCTCAATGTGGATGGAGGTATAGACATCCTCTTGAACTAGCCGTTCGCTGATCAGGATGGCGTCTTCGTAGTTGTAGCCTTCCCAAGGCATATAGGCCACAAGGATGTTTTGGCCAAGGGCTAGTTCGCCCCCCTCAGTGGCGGAGCCATCAGCAATCACCTGTCCTGCCTGCACGCGATCGCCGACAAAGACAATCGGTCGTTGATTCAAGCAGGTATCTTGGTTGGAGCGCTGGTACTTTTGCAGCGTGTAGGTCATCTCAGGGCCGTTATCGGTTTTGACGCGAATTTGATTGGCATCCACATAGGTGACCACACCATTGGTCTGGCTGAGAATCACCATCCCAGAGTCCCGTGCTGCCTGAGCCTCTAGACCGGTACCCACTAAGGGACGGTGCGGTCGCAACAGGGGGACTGCCTGCCGCTGCATGTTGGATCCCATGAGGGCACGGTTGGCGTCATCGTGCTCTAGAAAGGGAATCAGCGAGGTGGCCACAGAGATAATCTGTACTGGCGAAACTGCTACGTAGTCCACCTGATCGGGGGTGGTGGTGGTGAAATCTTGACGATAGCGTACAGGCACCACATCCCCAAGGATGTAGCCGTTTTCATCGGTGGGCACGTCCCCCGGCGCCACCCGCTTATCATCCTCTTCGTCAGCGGTCATGTAAACGGGAGGGCGATCCTTCAGCACCCGACCATTTTCCACTGGATAGAAAGGCGTCTCAATAAAGCCATATTCGTTGACGCGGGCATGGGTGGCCAAGGAACCAATCAACCCAGCGTTGGGACCTTCAGGAGTTTCAATGGGGCAAATGCGACCATAGTGACTCGGGTGAATATCCCGCACCGCAAAGCCCGCCCGCTCCCGAGTGAGACCGCCGGGGCCTAGGGCACTCAAGCGCCGTTTGTGGGTGAGTTCCGCGAGGGGGTTGGTCTGATCCATGAATTGGGAAAGCTGGCTAGAACCAAAGAATTCCTTGATGGCCGCCACCAAGGGCTTCGGGTTGACCAGCGAAGTGGGCGTCAAAGAATCCGTGTCAGACACCGTCATCCGCTCGCGAATGATGCGCTCTAGGCGATTGAGGCCAACGCGCACTTGGTTTTGCAGCAATTCACCCACAGAACGGACGCGGCGGTTGCCCAAGTGGTCAATGTCATCAATCGTGCCCAGATCAAACTCGAGGTTAATTAGATAATCAATGGCCGCAAGAATATCTTCTGGGGTGAGGATGCGTACCGAGTCGGGAATATTCAACTGCAACTTGCGGTTGAGCTTATAGCGACCTACCCGGCCAAGGTCGTAGCGTTTGGGATCAAAGAAGCGCGACTCCAGAAGCTGTTGTCCCCCTGAAACCGTGGGCGGCTCCCCTGGGCGCAGTTTTTTGTACAGTTCAATAAGGGCGTCTTCTTCGGAGAATTTGCCTTCTTTTTCAACAGTTTTTTGGTAGTACTCGGGGTGACGCAGCCGCTCTAGAATTTCGCTATCGGTTAACCCCAAGGCCTTGAGGAGAACGTGCGCTGAGAGCTTACGGGTTTTGTCAATGCGTACCCAGAGCAGATCGTTTTTATCGGTTTCAAATTTCAGCCAAGCGCCCCGGTTGGGAATCAGGCTGGCATTGTAGGTACGGCGACCATTCTTGTCGGTTTCTGATTTGTAGTAAACGCCGGGACTGCGGACAATCTGGTTGACAATGACGCGCTCTGCACCATTGATAATAAATGTCCCGCGATCGGTCATCAGGGGCAGATCGCCGATGAACACATCTTGGTCAATGATATTGCCGTTTTCTTTGTTAATGAGGCGAGTCGGGACATACATTTGCATTGAGTAGGTGGCATCCCGCCGCTTGGCCTCATCGACGCTATACTTCGGCTCCTTGAGTCGGTAGTCCTTGGCCAAAAAGTGCAACTCAATTTTGCCGGTATAATCAGTAATGGGGGAGAAACTCTCTAGCTCTTCAATGAGTCCTTCTTCCAGAAACCATCGGAAGCTGGCCCGCTGAATCTCGACAAGGTCTGGCAAGGTAAAAGCGGGTGGCGTGTAAATCTGATTACTAGCCATGTATATCCTCTAGAGGGTATCGCTAAAACGCGGATCTTGCATCTTAAATGAAGAGGCGTTGCCCTGTCAAGCACACCAAAAGCTCCGCTTACGGCAAACACTGCCGCCGGAGACCTCTGGCAAGATAAAGCTGTTGGAAACGAGAAGAGTTGACAAGTGCCACTGCCGCGCTTGCAAGCCGCTACCTATGACCATAGCACAGAGTTCTTACAGTTAAGCGACAGTTCACTAATAGTTATGGGGGTTGCTGCAACTTCAATCCTGTGTGCAGGGTTTCCAAAACAAGCGTTAAATGACCGTCTCTCAGGGCTGGCCAGTGGAGCCACAATCCAGAGAAGTGCCCACTGCGAAAAATGCCGTGGTCATCGGGTGCTTGACGGCGGTAGCTTGTTCCTTCCTTGAGATACCAATGAAAATCCTGCTCCGGTACCACCCAGACCAAGTATTCCTGAACCCCACAGCGACAATAAACCTCTAGTTTGTCGTGGAGATCGTAGGCGGCACTGCTACTGGCAATTTCGACAATGAGTTCAGGCGCCCCTTCAAGATAATCATCCTCGCTGATATGGGAGGTGCCATTGACAAGGCGCAGCAGGGCATCGGGTTGCACCACTGTTTGGGCATCTAAGCGGACGGTGGCATTAGCGAGCACCATGACGTTGGCTGTTGCCACTTCAAAGGCCATCAACCAGCCCATGACGAGACTGTGGGGACGGCTGTGGGAATTCACCCGCACAGGGGAGGCCACGTACACGACTCCGTTAATGAGTTCAGCTTTTTTAATATGAGGACATTGGGCATACAGGCGCTCAAAGGCCTCGCGACTGAGGCGATCGCCACTCTCCAACATTGGCACTGTCCCCTGCGGAGCTGCAAACATGATCAGCGGATTTGCCCTGCACTGCTTGCCTCTATTCTAGGCTAGGCGGAAAGGCCAATTGTGGTTTCTGAGAGGCGGCCATCTTCCATGTGAATGATGCGATCGGCGACATCAAGAATACGGTTATCGTGGGTCACAATTAAAATGGTGCAGCCCTGTTCGCGGGCAAGGCTACGCATAATTTCCACCACATCGCGACCGGATTTTTTATCGAGAGCAGCCGTCGGTTCATCGGCAAGGACAATTTTGGGATGTCCCACGAGAGCGCGAGCGATCGCCACCCGTTGCTTTTGCCCCCCCGAAAGTTCATGGGGATAGTAGTCAAGGCGCTCTCCAAGGCCAACGGCACAGAGCATGGCTTCCACCCGCTCTCGAACTTCCTGTGGACTGAGGTGGGGTTGCAAATCCAGCGCCATTTGCACATTTTGGCGAGCCGTCAAGGCATGGAGCAGATTGTGCCCTTGGAAGATGTAGCCCGTTTGCCGCCGAATTTGAATCTGCTGCTCTTTTGTGGCGTTGCGTAGCTCCTGACCCAGAACCCGCAGACTGCCCTCTTGTGCCGATCGCAAGGCACCGATCAGGGTTAACAGTGTGGTTTTCCCTGACCCCGAAGGCCCCGTCATGATCACAATTTCACCCGCCTCAATGCGAGCGCAGAGATCAAAGAGAATTTGCTTGCGCAGTTGCCCCTGACCAAAGTAGTGATTGAGGCCTTGAATGTGGATCACTGGCTCCATAACACCATCCTAGAAAATATCGGCAGGATCAGCCGCTTGGATCCGCCGCATGGCGATCGCTCCCGAAAGGGTACACATTAAGACCGTGAGGGTAAAGACCAAACTGGCGCGCTCTACGGTCATCCACACTGGCAGTGACGTGGCTCTGGCAATCAGGATGTAGAGTAAAAATGACACGATAAAGCCTGGAACATAGCCCATACAGGAGAGAATCAAGGACTCCTGCATGACCACGCCATAGAAGAAGATATCGCGGTAGCCCATGGCCTTGAGGGTGGCATACTCCGCCAAGTGATCCGTGACATCGGTGTAGAGAATTTGATAGACAATCACGGAACCAACGATAAATCCCATCAGGGCACCAAGGGAGAAAATAAAGCCAATGGAGGTACTCTTTTCCCAATAACTGCGCTCAAACTCAGCAAACTCCTCACGGGTCATCACCAGTACATCATTGCCGAGGGAAGCATTCATCCGCCGTGCCAATGCTTTCGTATTCACCCCCGGCTGCACCCGTACTAAACCCACATCGATCAGCCCCGGATGACGTTCGGGGAAAAGGCGCAAAAAGTTCAAATCACTCGTGAGCAAATTACCATCGGCACCAAAGTTGGCTCCCATGCGAAACAAGCCTGCCACGGTGATTTTGCGGCCAGAGACTTCGGTCGTGACCTCTTCCCCTTGGCGGTATAGCTCAGGAATCGGGCCAAACTCAGCGCGGGATTGGGCATCAAAAAGAACATGATCCGCTAGCTTAATCGCCTCTTGCCAGTGGGGGGTATCGGATACGGCAATGGACACCGCCATCGGATCGACGCCAATCACCATCAGTTGGCGAGTACTTTTGTTAATGGGATTGCGCCAGAGACCAAAACTCAGGTAGAGGGGAGAAACCGACTCGACCCCTTCAAAGCCCGCTGCTTGGTAGAGTCGCCGCCGGGGAAAGCTGCGCATGGCAATCAGCGCCGTCGACTGGGGACTAATGAGGACAATATCGGTGTTTAAGCTCTCGTGGAAGCGCACTGCCGCCTTAAAGAGGGCATCGCGAAAGCCAAACTGCATCAGCATCAGCACAACCGCAAAGGCAATGCCCGCGATCGCCACCAATAGGCGAATGCGCTCTCGAATCAGTTGTAGCCAAGCTAAGGGAATTGCAAAAATCATCCTTGAACCTCAGCGTGGATCAATGGCAATTTCCACTTGCATATTTGTTAGACCCGCCACCGGCTCACTGTTGTCAAGGCGAATTTTCACTTCCACAACCCGCGCATCCGTTTTGGCGGCTGGATCCGTATCAGTCACGTCATTCTTGGCCACCACCAGCCCTACTTGCGCCACACGGCCACTAAGCGGCGCGCTGAGGGCACTGCTGCGAATTTCAGCGGGCTGTCCTACACGAACCCGAGGCACATCGGTCTCATACACCTCAGCAACGGCATACATTTGGTCGGTATTCCCCAATTCAAGAATCCCCCGTTCATTGATAGTTTCGCCAGCACGGGTGTGAATCCGCAGCACCCGACCATTGCGGGGGGCGCGAATAATGGTGCGCTCAAGGCGGGCTTCTGCCAGCTGCAGATTGCGCTCTGCTGAGAGGAGCTGCACTTGGGTTTGTACCCGTCCCAGATTGGCTTGGGCGGCTTCGATCTGAGCAGTGGCGGTGGCAAGTTCCGTACGCCGTTCCTCCTGTAGGCGAACAAGGTTGGCTTGGGCGTTGCGCAGTTCTTCCTGTAAGCTCCGGACGCGAACTGTGCGATCGTCGAGATCCTGTTGCGACACTGCCCCATCGGCAAAGAGTTGGGCAAAGCGCTGGTACTCGCGATTGGCGGTCTCTAATTCCGCTTGAATGCGTTGAATTGTGGCCTGCTGGGCTTGAATGGCGGCAATGGCCGGTTCATTGGCGCGATCGCGACGGCGTTCGGCTTCGGCAATTTGAGCAACAGCTAGGCGGGTTTCGGCCTCATAGCGTAGGCGGGCTTCCTGCAACTGACTGGCCGCCAAGTCCCGTTCGGCTTTGCGTTCCGGGTAGGTATCTAAATAGGCAAGGGGTTGACCGGCAACCACGCGATCGCCTTCGCGCACTAACAACTGTCCCAATCGCTCCGTCATCGAGGGGGCACTCACCGCCACCACTTCCCCTTCCGGTTCGAGTCGGCCAAGGGCGGTAATGCGATCGCTCATGGGATTGGCAAGGGCTGCCTGAATTGCCTGTTCTTCATTGACCCGTTGACGCTGCTGCCAATAGTTCAAACTGAATGCCAAGCTGCCTAATCCGATGGCGATCGCCCCCCCGATCAGCCATGGACGACCAATTTTGCTGAGAAACGGCTGTCCCATGGGACGACCTCTTGAATGCAGTGCAGTCAAAAATAACAAGTGTTACCTCATCTTAATATAGACGCCCTCGGTTATTAAGGAATGCTAAGTGCTAAGCAAGTCGAGGCGGTCGCCGACCACAGGCTCGCCAAAGGGTTTGCCGTTCTTGGGGCAGAACCTCGCGCCATTCTCCGGGGGCAAGGCCACTCAATTGCAAGTTGGCGATCGCCACCCGTACCAAGCGCAGCGTAGGTAAGCCCACCGCAGCCGTCATGCGGCGGACTTGGCGATTGCGACCTTCCCGCAACGTTAGACTTAGCCAGTGGGTAGGAATAGAACGACGATAACGAATGGGTGGCTCCCTAGGGGGTAAGGAGGGTTCCTGTTCCAGTACTTGGACAACCGCAGGTCGCGTGCGATAGCCTTGGACGACAACGCCTTCGGCCAACTCAGTCAGGGCTGCGGGGTTGGGTTCACCTTCCACCTGTACCCAGTAGGTGCGCGGATGACCATAGCGGGGATCCGTCAAGCAGTGTTGCAACCAGCCATCATTGGTGAGGAGAACCAGCCCCTCGCTGTCGTAGTCGAGGCGGCCAGCGGGATAAATATCAGGAATGGGAACGTAATCTTTGAGGGTCGATCGCCCCTCTTGATCTTGAAACTGACAAAGCACCCGATAGGGCTTGTACAGGAGAATGTAGCGATGGTTCATCGTTAGGAAAAGTCTAACTGCGACGCCGTTTTACCTCAGTTTATGACCTAGTAAAGACTAGGGGGGAATGCTAACCGCAGACTTAGAAGTTTCTGGCTCGAAGACCAGTTTACTGCCGCCCACAGTGTTGATTCCCAAATGTTTTGCAATTGTAGATCACAAAACAATATTGGCAGTCACCAACGTCGCAGCCAAACCAGAGCTACTATAGCACATCTACTCTGGGGGCTGGCTTTAGATATCGAGGTTTTCTAGGGCCAACTGGGGGCCATAGGTCTCGATAAATTCGCGACGAGGTGCCACGCGATCGCCCATCAGGATGGTGAAAATGCGATCGGCCTCAGCAGCATCTTCAATTTCCACCCGTTTGAGAATGCGCGTCTCTGGGTTCATCGTCGTTTCCCACAACTGCTCAGGCATCATTTCCCCGAGACCCTTAAAGCGCTGGATCGTGTAATTGGCATTTTCCGGGAAGGCGGCAATCTGCTGCTGCAGCTCGCGATCGCTATAGCAATAGAAGTGCTGTCGCCCGCGTTCGACCTTATACAGGGGTGGGCAGGCAATATAGACAAAGCCTTGGTTAATCAATTCCTGCTGATAGCGATAGAAAAAGGTCAGCAACAAGGTGCGAATGTGGGAACCATCCACATCAGCGTCTGTATTGTGGGCACACAACCCACCGACACCGCAAATAAAGTTTTCATCCCCCTCCACTGAGAAGTCATAGACATACTCACCCACGGGTGGAATTTCCGCAACTTGCGTCACCTCTAGTGCCATTAAGTCTTCACTAATAGGGGTAAAAGCCAGTGGCTTGTGGTGGGGCGAAGCCAGATAGGCCTTCAGGGATTCACTGTGGGGATGACGCTGCCAAATGGGCCGAGCAGCTTCCAGTTGGGGTTTACCGCTCAGGGTGAGGCAATGCACTTCGTGGCGGGTTTGTACCCGTGAATTGGCAACGGCTTCTGGTTTTAGCGTTGTCCAGCTTGCTACCCAACCCAACTGACCAAACAGGTAGAGGAGGCCATCTTTGAGGGTAGGAGAAGTGGTGGTCATAGAGATGTGGCTGTGGGCGATCGCCCCATCGCCGAGGAAATACCCCTCCAAAAAGGCCAACTGTAGCTCTAGGGGCACCCGCCACACCAAGGAGGGCAGGCACTTCTCGTGGGCTTTGCCCCCCACCCCCAAGGCTTTGAGTAAACAGGCTGCCAAGACACTGTGGAAGTAGAGTTTTTGTCCTTGACTTTCAGGGTCAGCATCGCAGCGAGGAGACTCGCCAAAGAGGGTCTCAATGGTACGGCAGAGTTCAGGGATAAAGGGCTGTTTTTTTCGCCCTAAGCTGAGGCTAACTTGATGTTGACTCAGGCTTCCCTCGGCTACATACCAACCTAAAAACCACAGTAACTCCCGATTAACCTCTAAATATCGGCCAAAAGCTTTGTTATGGTGGGCACGGGGCACGAGTTGCACATCCCCAGTGAGGCACTCTAGTTCCGCAAGGGTAAAGCTATCGAGGGGCTGATAACCGCTGATTTGGCGGTAGGGGGCATTTTTGCTGTCGTCACTTTGATGCTGAATCCTCTCAAGCCGCGACGGTAACGTTTGGTATTGGAGTGGGTAATGCCACTGAATGGCCTCGAGGTAATTGAGGAAGTGTTTCAGTGTGGGCGTGGTTTGACCCCGTTCCCATTGGGAAATGATGATGGCCTGTTTGACCCCCACTTGGGCAGCAACGGCCTGTTGACTGAGCCCTTGGACGTGACGCGCTTGCCGTAGGGGTTCCCACAGCTGGGGATCATAGGCAACACGCGGTTCTTGCCCCTCCGAGGAGCACTCGACCCGTGCTAGGAGTTGTTGGTCACACAGGGCTTTGACACCTTCCCCCTTGAGATACAGTCCCTCCGTCAGACCCGCTTGGTAAAACAAGTGCAGCAGATCAATGCGCTCAACAATTGGGAGACGCGGTAAGCGGCGACTGGCAACAAGGCGATCGCCCACTTGAATCTCATTTCCTTTTTTCAACTTGATCTGACCGTCTTCATAAACATAGACACTGTGGGAGGCCGTCACCTTAATGGAGCGATGGTAGCGGGTTTGAATTGCATACATTGGCTCTTCATGGGAATGGCGAATCACTGCCTTCAGGGGTTGAAAGCGAGTCTGACCCGTCTTGGGATCAAAGGACATCACCTGATAGTGCTCAGCAATCCGTTGCCCCTCAATGCACTGATCAATAAACTCGCCAATTTTGACCAATTCCACCTGCCCGTAGGCATTCCTGACAAGGGTGGGTTCATCCCCGGCCACACTCATAATAATGATGCGGTGATAGCGCAACTTGGCAGGGTCAAACTCCTCTCCCTTTACGCCTAAACCAAGGGCAGTAATTAAAGACTGTACCTCGTTATTCTTGTAAATTTTGGCATCATCGGTTTTTTCAATGTTGAGAATCTTGCCCCGCAGCGGCAAAATCGCTTGGAAGCGGCGATCGCGCCCTTGCTTGGCACTGTTGTGAACAAAAACGCCACTAGCCAGCGCAAAGTTATGGGTTCCCGGCACTTCTAAATCGTAAACATCAATCTTTTCACCCATAACCTCAATTGAGACAATGCGATGGTTATAGTTTTTGATTGCTTCTAAGGCACGATTTGAATCGCCATCAAAGTACCGATTACAGAAAGTTTTAAAGCGTAAGAGCGACTTATCACGTGTTTGGCAACGATATTCGCGATAAGACTCTAAATCAATATTAGCTTGTTCTAACTCAATTTTCTTTAGGGCTTTAATTGTCTTGTCAAAGTAGGTCTTTGATAGTGCTTCTTTCCGCTTCTGACGGCACTTCTCCTTAACTTCAGGATGATCTAAGGTTTTATCAATGTGCTGGCGATGAAGTTCAAGATGTGCATCAGCAGACAGACGAATCAGATTCGTGGGATTATTGTTTCGCTTGTTGAAGTCAACATGATGACAATGCTCACCACTTTCTAAGGCGTATTTTTCTTGCCAGCGGTTATACCAATCTGCAAGCATGTGGGTAAACAGCCAAGAATTTGATCGAGGATCCCAAACCCTTTCGTAGCCATCGATCGTAATTCCCGAATCAGCGCTGCTAGATGCTTTTCGATAAAGTGGCATTAGGGAATCATCGGGAGTTAACGCCTGTGCCTCTTTATACTCACCATTGCGGAGCATGAAACGGTGATCGGGGGTGCAGATAATCACCTCGCCGTTGTCAAGGGTGAGCTTAATGACTTCAGCATTTGTTTTAGTTTTGCGGACGTTGACCAGTCGCTCAATACCAATCGTGCCATCGTGGCGAACTGTGTAGCCAAAATGCTCCTTGCCTACCGCTTGTTCTGCCATTAACTCCACAAAACTGAGGCAACGGCCATCGGCGAGAGCCACCTTTGTATCACCAGCAAAGCAGCCACCGGCAGAATCACCTTCGACAATGAAAATTTCCGAGACAGCGGGATCCCGTGAACTGCAATCCGCCAATTTCCCCGGCAGCGTCGAAGACTCCAGCACCGACTTGCGCCGTACCATTTCCCGTGCCCGCCGCGCCGCTTCAGCCGCATTAAAGGCTTGGATGGCTTTTTCCAAAATCGTGTCGGTGACGGTCGGATGAAAGTCAAGGTATTCCGTTAGGGCTTCGCCCACAATGGCATCCACAATGCCGCGTACTTCGGTATTGCCCAGCTTGGTTTTTGTTTGCCCTTCAAATTCGGGGTTGGGTACCTTGACGGAAATGATCGCTGTCAGGCCTTCGCGAATGTTTTCCCCCGCCAAATTGGCATCCCCCTCCTTGAGTTTATTGCGCTTGCGGCCAAGGGCATTGAGGGTCCGCGTTAGGACTGCCTTTAGCCCCTCCATGTGGGTACCGCCATCAATGGTGCGGATATTATTGGCAAAGCCTAGCAGGTTTTCACTGTAGGCATCGGCACACCACTGTAGGGCTGCTTCCACCTGCACATCGTTTTTTTCCCCCTGAATGTAGATGATCTCTGGGTGAAGGGGTTCCTTTTCCTGCACCATGTAGCGGACATATTCACGGATACCGCCTTCATAGCAGTAGGTTTCACTCAAGGGGGGCGTAACGCGCAAATCCTTGAAATCAATACGAATGCCGGCATTGAGATAGGCCAGTTCCCGCAGCCGTGTCATCAGCACCTTGGCGTCAAATTCAATCGTTTCTGTGAAAATCTGGCGATCAGGAAAGAAGGTCACTGAGGTACCCCGCCGTTCCTCACTATCGGGGGTCTTTTCGAGGGGAGTAATGGGAACCCCCCGTTCATAGCGCTGATGATGGACAAAACCATTACGCCAGACCGTCACTTCTAGCCATTCCGAGAGGGCGTTGACCACAGAGACACCCACACCGTGCAACCCCCCTGAGACTTTGTAGCCACCATCGCCAAACTTGCCCCCGGCGTGGAGCACCGTCATCACCGTCTCAACCCCAGAGACGCCGGTATCGGGGTGAATATCCGTTGGAATCCCGCGCCCATTGTCGGTGACCGTGACGGAGCCATCAGCATTGATCTGAACTAGAATGGTGGAACAGTATCCTGCTAAGGCTTCATCAACGGAGTTGTCCACGACTTCATAAACCAAGTGGTGGAGTCCCTTGGGGCCAGTGCTGCCGATGTACATCCCCGGTCGGGTTCGTACGGGTTCAAGGCCTTTGAGCACCCGCAACTGGGCAGAGGAATACTCGGCGGTCATGGCAACTCCCTAACTGCTATAGAATCGAGGCAAATGCGTCTTCACTTGCCTAAATGTCAAATCTGACCTAAATTTTAGCACATAAGGGTTATAGGCGATTCTAGGAAATTTTCAGGCTGTATTTGAGTGGGGGATGCAGGGCTAATTGTTATTGGGGGGGCAACGGCCACCGGCAAAACGGCACTGGCGATCGCCCTCGCGCAGCAATTGAACAGTGTGATTTTGAGTGCCGACTCCCGCCAAGTCTATCGCGGCTTTGATGTTGGCACCGCCAAGCCCACCCCCGCCCAACAACGCCAAGTGCGCCACCACCTCATTGATATTTGTGACCCCCGCGATACTCTGACCCTGGCCATTTATCAAGCCAAAGCCCAAGCCCTCATTGCCCACTACCATGCCCAAGGGATCACGCCCCTCTTGGTGGGGGGGACAGGATTGTACATCCGCAGTATTACCCAAGGGCTAACGATGCCCCAAGTCCCACCGCAACCACATCTACGGGCACAGTTGATGGCTCTAGGTCAGCAGGAATGCTATCAATGGCTTCAGCAGGTGGATCCTGTGGCGGCGCAACGCATCCATGCCCACGATCACGTGCGTACCCTGCGGGCTTTGGAAGTCTATTACGTAACGGGGGTACCCCTCAGCCAGCAGCAGCGGCGCGAACCGCCTCCCTATCCGATTTGGTACTTTGCCCTAGCGGGGGGCGATCGCCAGCAACAGCGCCGCCGCATTCAAGAGCGCACCCAGCAAATGCTGGCCATGGGATGGTTGGATGAAATTCGGCAACTGCAAGCGCAGTACGGTGATGAACTGCCCCTATTAGATACACTGGGCTATCGCGAGATGCGCCAATATCTGCGGGGAGAACTCACCCTTGAGGCGGCGATTGCGCTCACGGTACAGCACACCCAACAATTTGCCAAACGACAGCGGACATGGTTTCGGGCAGAACCCGGCATCCATTGGCTGCAAGCCACCACCCTAGAGGAGCAACTAGCAGAGATTCAAGCACAACTGGGAATATAGCCCAGCACCACCTCAACAAAGCGGCGGATCAACTGATTGGCGTAGGGGGTAGGACGGGCTGTTTGCTTGAGTTTTTCCAGTTCGGCAGTGCCCAATTGATAGCGATCGCAATAACGGCTAATGCGGGCAATCAGGTCGCGATCGTCCACCTCCGGATGAAACTGAAAGGCGTAGAAGGGTTTACCCTCCAAGCGAAAGGCATGGTAGGGACACAACTCACTGTAGGCCAGTAAGGTCGCTCCCGCTGGCAGGGTCAAGGCGCGCTCCTGGTGTCCAGAAATCGCCAAAAAAGGATTGGGAAAGCCGGCAAATAGTGGATCAGCAACTCCCAAAGGCGTGAGATACAAAGGGTAGGTGCCCATTTCCATCCCCTGCCGATCCACAATCACCTGCCCTCCCAAGGCCTGCACTGCCAATTGAAAGCCAAAACAGGAGGCCAACACGGGGATCTCCTGCTCAATACAGGCCAAAATTAAGTCCATTGCCGGCGGTACAAAGCGATAGATCTCTGGCTTGAGCACTGTGGCATCACTGGAGCCACCGATAAAAAGGGCATCAAAGCCTTGAATACAGTCGGGGGTAAAGTCAGCACACTCAAAGCCATTGAGCACTGTAAATTGCTCGGCGGCCAAACCGCTCAGGCGGATAAATTCTGCCAATTCCTCCTGCTGCGTAGTGCGATCGCCCCGTGCCTGAAGCAGTAGAATCCGTAGAGACTTCACCGTTCTCTAGCGTTTAGAAATCTCAATGGGCTGAGGGGTCGGTGGACGTTGGGTGTCCACGAAACTAAACACAAGGGACGTTTCAAAAAGTCCCACGATTTGCTTGAGGGTTGGCTGCATCCGTGTTTTGCCCGTCATGCCATAGGCCACAGCAAGGCCACAGGCGCCCTCAAGGTCATTGACCTCCTTGATCCAATCGAGGAGCAGCGGACCACTTTCGGGGTCAAAGGTATCCAAAAGCCAAAGATGGTTGGCATTGGTTTGGGCAAGGAGCATGACTATTTGCTCGGAACCTGAGAGGGGAAAGACCGTTAGATGGTGAATGCCGCCCTCCTCAGCAATTTTGGCGGCGAGCGCCGCCGCTGCGGCTTTTTTGGTTTGAATCGTCAACACGGGATAGCCCTCAAACGCCTCGGGAATCTCCCCCCGTTGATGGTAAGAGACGGCTGCTTGTAATTCCTGTAGCTTTTTCGGCGGAAACAACTTAAAGAGGATATAGGCCTCCCCCGGAATTGCTTCCGTATCAATGGGAATCTGGTGCTGTGATTTGCTCTCCTCAGGGTCACCATTGATTTCTGCCATCATCGCTGGCACTGTTGCCACGTGCACCTGATAACTAAGGGCAGAATGGCGGGGTGAAGGAATCTTGAACCTCAGGTCTAGTTCAGGGCACTCCTCCTTCTCAAACTGTTTCTTGGTCTTTTTCCAGAATTTGATCAGCGCCTCGATCGCCACATAGACCATTTCCGCTTCCTCAGGGGCATAAAAGGGTCGCATTCCCTCCAAAGGATGGATGACACCCGGTTCAATGGTGTAAAGATGCCCCTTGAGGACAAAAGAGAGATCATTGCCTAAATCCTCTTCGCCAACCTCGGAAAAATTCAAGAAGAGACAATCGTTGCGCAGAACCGTTTCCTCTAAACGCTCATCATCGTCTTCGTCAATGTAGGGATACTCGTGATCAATCTGCTGCCAAAAGTTGCGTAGTGCCTCCTCCCCGCGGTAGAGCATCAGACCAAAGTCACGGTTGGCTCCTTGGGGGTTCACCAGTACTGCAAAGAGGGTGGGAGAGTCCCAAGCGTCGCAGTGGAGTTTAAGGGGGGTAAGACTGTCTAGGCGCCGCCAGATGTCCAGTTGAGCAAATTCCCTAATTTTCTGTGTGTAGAGGGAAACATATTCAGGGGGGAGCACCTCGATATCTACATCATCACTGGTGACTTCCGCCGCAATGAATTCAAAAAATTCATCCAGCAGGGGAATGTGGGCTTGATACTCCACCTGAATATCGAGGGGAGCCACCACACCGCGCAGAAAAAATTGCAACTCGCGGTCATCAACGATGATGGTGTGGGGACGGCAGGGCTGAGCTTGGGGATGGCGGGGATATTCGATCGCCTGCACCAAGAGCCGCATGAGTTGCTCTGGGGTGGGGGGAAACTGACCCACCTCCATGCTGCGTACCCCCTGATCCTTGGGATCGAGCCAAGCCGCACAAAAGACTTCCTCGCTGCTGTCGAGTCTGCGGCCACCACCCACCCAAGTGGCGGCAACTTGCGGTACATTCAACAGACGACGGATGGTCGCAGCGGGTAGGCTCACAGGGCGATCGCTCTCAATTCGATAACCTTTCCACTCTAGCAAATGACGCAAATGGGTCGCACTAAGTATTTATTGGGGTTTGATCCAGGGCGGGACAAGTGTGGGTTAGCCCTTGCCCTCGGTCAAGAAGTGGTGCGCTATGAAGTGGTGGCCAGCGATCGCGCGATCGCCCGTGTCCAAGAGTGGCATCAAGCCTACCCATTTGAACAAGTGATTATGGGCAATCAAACCACCTCTCGCCAGTGGCAGCAGCAATTGCAAGCGGCTTTGGCTGTAGAAATTATTCCAGTGGATGAGCGCAATAGCACCCTAGACGCCCGCGATCGCTATTGGCAACTCTTTCCGCCCCACGGTTGGCAGCGGCTGATTCCCAAGGGGTTGCGCCTGCCCCCCCGACCCATTGATGATATTGTCGCCATTGTGCTGTTGGAACGCTACTGTGGTTATCCCCTACTGCTCAGTCAGAGGCAATAAACTTTATAATTGTCAGGTTATGGTACAGCACGGCAGCCGTGGAGAAAGGCACCCTCATTGAATTTCGGGTCAATAACCAGCGTCGCTTGGCGGTGATCGATCGCCCCGAAGGTAAAAAGCATTGGATTGCCATTGATCAGCATTTGCAAGCCCACACCATTCATCCGCGCCAACTGACCTTTACGGTGCCCGAGGAGCGGTTTCGTCCCCAAGAGATTCCCACATTTTGGCAGCAGGTGCAGCCGCTCTTGGATGCCGACAGTTTAGAAGTGGCTTGGGAAATTATCCGCGAGGAAAACCGCGCCATTACGCCAGCGGATCTAGCAGAGCTGCTTTTTTCGGAGCGATCGGCGGTGGCCTGCTATGCGGCCTACTATCTCCTTAGTGAGGATCGTTTCTACTTCAAGCTCAAGGGGGAAACCTACGAGGCTCGACCGGCTGCCCAAGTGGCAGAACTCAAACATCAAAGGGAGCGGGAAGCCCAACGCTTGGCGGAGGAAGTCAGCTTCCGTGAACATTTGACCCAAGCCCTGAAGGGGGAAACTGTGGCGTGGTCTGCCAGTGATCGCAAGCGCCTTGAGCAGTTAGAACGTTATGCTATAGCCATTGAACCCAGTGGCCAACACCAAGCAGCCATTGACCTCCTCAGTGAATTGCAGCGTCCCACCCAACCCTTGGGCGCTTTCCAACTGTTGGTGGATCTCGGCCTCTGGTCAGAGCACGAAAATCTGTTCCTGCGCCGTAGTCAAATTGACGTTGAATTCTCTGCCAAGGTACTTGCTGTGGCCCATGAACGCCTCACCTCACCCCCCACAGATATTGACGCTCCCCTGCGCCGCGATCTCACCCATCTCAAGGTCTATACCATTGACGACGAAAGTACCCAAGAAATTGACGATGGCCTCAGCCTCGAAGTCGTGGGCGATCGCCAAAAGCTGTGGATCCACATTGCCGATCCCACCCGCTGGGTGATGGTGGATGATGTCTTGGATCAGGAGGCTCGCCGCCGCGCCACAACGGTCTATCTGCCGACGGGGATGATTCCCATGTTTCCCACGGAGTTGGCCACAGGACCGATGAGTTTGGTTGCGGGACAAACCTGTTGTGCCCTGAGTTTTGGCATTCTTTTAGCCGACAACGGCGAAGTGCTGGAGTACGAAATTTGCCCCAGTTGGATTCGCCCCACCTATCGCCTGAGCTATGACGATGTGGACATGATTTTGGAGCAGGGGGTGACCGGGGAAGCGGATCTGCTGGCGATCGCCCAATGGGGACAGCGGCGTAGTGAGTGGCGGCAACAACGGGGAGCGATTCGCATTCATATCCCTGAACCCAACATTAAAGTGGCTGGTGAAGAGGTGGAAATCTCGCCCCTCCATGACTCCCCCGCCCGCCAACTGGTGGCAGAAATGATGATTCTTGCCGGTGAAGTAGCCGCCCATTTTGGCGCCCGTGAGGGCATCCCTCTGCCCTTTCGCAGTCAATCACCGCCAGAACTGCCCTCAGAGGAGGAATTGTTGCAACTGCCCGCTGGAATGGTGCGGGACTGTGCCATTCGTCGTTGTATGCCCCGCAGTGAAATGAGCACCCAACCCAATCCCCATGCCAGCCTTGGCCTTGATGCCTACTGCCAAGTGACTTCCCCCATTCGCCGCTACACGGATTTGCTGGCGCACCGTCAGATTAAAGCCCACCTCCGCGGGGAAACCCCACCCCTCACACCCGAGCAACTGAATGAAATTTTATTGGGGCTGGTGTCGTCAGTTCAGGAGTCCTCCCTTGTGGAGCGGCAGACCAACCGCTATTGGTGCTTGGAATACCTGCGGCGGCATCGCGAAGAGGTGTGGCGGGGCATTTTACTGCGTTGGTTGCGTCCTGAGGAGGGGCTGGGGCTGGTTCTGCTGGAGGATTTGGGGGTAGAACTGGCAATGCGCTTTCAACGGCAGGCCAATTTGGGAGAGTGTGTGTTGGTGCGGGTGAGTCGTGTTGATCCCCGCAGTGATCAAATTTGGCTGGAGGAAGTGCCTGCTGAGGCACCGATGCCCACAGAAACCGTTGCATTATCCTGAAAGCATGAAAAAGTGGCAGTGTATGCAGGGGTGTGGTGCCTGCTGTTACCTTGAGTTGAGCGATCGCTCAGAGGTGCCCACCATTCTCAATGCAGAGGAATTTGCCCTCTACCAATCCCTCATTGGTGCCGATGGCTGGTGTATTCACTTTGACCCCCTCAGTCACCGCTGTCGTATCTACGAGAATCGCCCCCGCTTTTGCCGCGTCACCCCAGAGGTGTTTGAGGACTTGTACGGCGTCACGTCCGAGGAACTCGATGAATTTGCCATTCAGTGCTGCTGTGAACACATTCGCGATCGCTACGGTGAGCGGAGTTTTGAACTGCTGCGCTATGAATATCTGGTGGGTCAGGGCGTAGATTCCCCACAGGGGGAGGAGGCTCCCTAGGGCTGTCCTTTGTGAACGGACACCTATAATGACAGCAAATGACAACAGTTGTGTGCAGCCAGAGCCTATGGATGACTATCGGATGCGGGTGAACTTGGTCGAAGGCTCGGTGAGTTTTCGCTTCTCTCGGACAGCCGCAGAGGCCCTACGGCAACAGATTCAGGCTTTAATGGAACGGATGCGGGCGATCGCCACCGCCAAAACCGCAGGGACTCCTCTGCCTCCCCAAGCGGCCATGGAATACCAACACGTGGGTGAAGTCTTTTTTGAAGTATTTTGCAACCCGAATATCTGGGCTAACCCCTACGCCGCTAAAGTCCTCTTGACGGTACGTGATGACCGCATTCGCTTAACCACTGAAGCAGAGCTAAATCGTCTCGTGGAAGACCTCAACCAGTTTCTCGAAAGCGCTCCCCCCTAGGGGGACAACATCTGTTAGGTTGAGGATATGGTTACTCTTCCTAAAGCTGGCCGCTCTGGCCGTTTTCGTCGCCTCTTGGCCTATCTGCGTCCTCACCAAACAAAAATTTGGGGGGGGATTGTTGCGCTTTTTATCGTCAACCTTTTGGGCACCTATTTGCCCCTGCTCATTGGTACTGCGGTTGATGAATTGCAGGCCAAGTTTGACTTTCAGCGGGTGGTGTTCTATGCCCTGCTGCTGATTGGTTTAGCCTCGTTGATGTGGCTCATTCGCATGGCCTCGCGCCTCTGGATCTTTGGTGCTGGGCGATTGGTGGAATTTGACCTCAAGCAACGGCTCTTTGAACATCTGCTGCGTTTAGAACCCAGTTACTTTGCGGAGAATACCCCCGGAGATCTCATTAGCCGTGCCACCAGTGATGTGGATAATATTCGCCGTCTGGTGGGTTTTGGCCTTTTGAATGCGGCGAACACCGTGTTTGCCTACGGTATGACGCTGCCCGTGATGTTAGCCATTCATCCGGGCTTGAGTTTGGGGGCGATCGCTGTCTATCCAGCGGTTCTTTTTATTGTCCAAACCTTTAGCGATCGCCTGCGGGCAGAACAACTGGACGTGCAACAAAGCCTCGCGGAACTCAGCGATCTCATCCAAGAGGACATGAGTGGCATTGCCCTGATTAAAATCTATGGCCAAGAGGCCAACGAGCAACGCCAGTTTGACCAGCTAAATCAAGACTTACTCCGCAATAACTTGGTTTTGGCCAAAACCCGCAACATTCTCTTTCCCCTCTTGGGGGGGATGGTCAGCTTTAGTTTGCTGATTTTGCTGTGGTTTGGTAGCCGCATGATTGCTGCCAATACGATTCAAGTGGGGGATTTTATTGCCCTGCTGCTGTACATTGAGCGGCTGATTTTCCCGACGGCATTATTGGGATTTACGATTACCACCTACCAACGGGGTGAAGTGAGCATTGACCGGATTGAGGCCATTTTAAGTGTGGAACCCCGCATTACAGATGCGCCAAATGCCGTTGCCTTACCCCGCGATCGCGTTCAGGGGCACCTGCGTTGTCAAAATCTAACTTTTACATACCCCAATCGCCGCACCCCTGCCCTCAATCACCTCAGCTTTGAAATTCAAGCGGGGGAAATGGTGGCGATCGTCGGCCCCATTGGCTGCGGCAAATCCACCTTGGCCAGTGCCCTGCCCCGTTTATTGGAGATTGCCCCGAATCAGATTTTTCTGGATGGCATTGACATTACGCGCTTGCACCTTGGCGACTTACGGGCAGCGATCGCCTACGTGCCCCAAGAAAGCTTTCTCTTTAGCACCACAATCAAAAACAACATTCGCTACGGCGAACCCGATGCCACGGAGTTAAAGGTGATTGCCGCCGCCAGCCAAGCCCAAATTCACAATGAGATCCTCAACTTTCCCCAGCAGTACGACACCCTTGTGGGCGAGCGGGGCATTACCCTCTCTGGGGGACAGCGCCAACGAACCGCCTTAGCCCGTGCCCTACTGGTGGATGCACCAATTTTAGTCCTCGATGATGCCCTCGCCAGCGTTGATAACCAAACGGCTAGCCAAATTTTGCAAGCGCTGCGGCAGCAACAGCACACACGCACGGTGCTCTTTATTTCCCATCAATTGTCGGCAGCGGCAACCTGCGATCGCATTCTGGTCATGGATCAAGGGCGGATTGTTCAACAGGGTACCCATGATGAACTGGTGGCAGCAGGGGGGTTATATCAATCCCTTTGGCAGCGGTATCAGCTGGAAAGCTCCCTTGGATAACTGGATCGCCTGCTGGAGAATGCCAATTTCCCATTAGAAAGGGGCAACCCTGACGGCTACCCCTAGCTTCAGTATCATTAAGAATAGACAATATCGCTAAAAGCTAAAAGGAACTACTGCCCTGGCGTTTGCGGACTGGGGGATTCGGTTGGCGTTTGGTTATCGGTTGTACCACCGCCACCGCCACAGGCAACTAGCGTTGTCGAAAAGCCCACTAAAATTAACCCTAAGGCGGCGAGTTTGTAAAGAAATTTCATAGAACTCCTCACGGTAGATAATAGGTAAGGATTGAACAGTTCTTTTCTACCAATTCTGCTAGGGGATTGGCAACTCTGCAGCAATAATGGGTCTATAGAGAGTCCCCTCAAGAACGCAACGTCACCCTAGACAGCAACGATGACCACAGAGCGGTTACAAAAAGTCCTTGCCCACTGGGGAGTGGCCTCCCGCCGCCATGCCGAAATGCTGATCCGCAGTGGTCAGGTCTTTGTCAATGGGCAGCGGGCAAAATTGGGGGACAAAGTGGATGCGGTGCGCGATCGCATTGAATACAAAGGACAACCCCTGAACCCACCCCGCCCACCCCAACGGCTCTACCTGCTGCTCCATAAGCCCAAGGGGGTTCTCTGTACCTGTCACGATCCCCAAGGGCGCACCACCGTTTTGGATCTTTTGCCGCCTAGGTATCAGCAGGTGGCCGGTCTGCATCCTGTGGGGCGTTTAGATGCCGATTCCAGTGGGGCGCTGCTGCTTACCAATGATGGGGCTTTCACCTACTATCTCAGCCATCCCCGCCATCACATCCCCAAAACCTACCGCGTTTGGGTGCAGGGACAGCCGCCAGAAAGGGTGTTACAAAGATGGCGACAGGGTATTCCCTTGGACGGGGTGATGACGCTACCCGCAGCGGTTCAGCTCCTGCGCACCGAGGGCGATCGCTCCCTCTTGGAAATCATCCTGCACGAAGGTCGCAACCGCCAGATTCGCCGTGTGGCCGATCAGCTTGGCTATCCTGTTGTTGCCTTGCAACGGATCGCGATCGGCCCGGTTCACCTCGGCAATCTTCGCCCCAGAGCCGTTCGTCCCCTCAGCCACCGTGAATTGGCCGCCCTTGCTTATCCAGCCAACCGTGAAGGCCCAGCCTGAGAGCCAGTCATTTTGGGTGGAATATGCTGCACCGGATGATCGGGATGGGTGGCTTCCCATTCCGCAAGAAATTCCTGTGTGTCTTTGACGGGCGGTAAGGGCAAGGAGCCACCGGGACCTGCCAAGGGACGCAAACCATTCAACTCGGCTAAAATGGCAGTGCCGTTGTTAATAACCACCGCCAAAATCGGGTCAAGGGCAAAGAAGACCCCCGACAGCAGCGCACCAATATTAGGAATGGCCACGATCGCTGTATTTTGCCAGACAATCTCCATCGCCTGCTTGGCAATCCGAATAGCAAGGGTCAATCCCCGCAAGTCATCCTCCATCAGCACCACATCGGCGGTTTCACGGGCGATATCGGTTGCGCCGGCAAAGGAAATAGAGACATCGGCATAGGCAAGAGCGGCAGAGTCATTGATACCATCGCCACAGAAAGCCACGACTTTACCGCTGTCATGGAGGGCACGCACCACCTCCACTTTCTTTTCCGGGAAGGCTTCGGCGTAGATATGCTCAGGAGCAATTCCTAGATCCTTAGCAACCGCCCGGGCAACGCGGCCAATGTCACCCGTCAGCATATGGGGAGTAATGCCTGCCCCCTTGAGTTCACGGATGACTTCAGGACTTTCATTGCGGATTGGGTCACTGTAGAGAATCACCCCAATCAAGCGACCATCCCCGGCCACATAGACAATTGACGCCCGCCCAGAATCGAGATCGGGGAAACGTTCATTGAGATCAATTAGGCAAATGTTTTCCTGCTCCATCATGCGGCGGCTGCCCACCCGCAGATCCACACCCCGCACTTTTGTGGCCACACCGAGGCCAACGCGGTATTCCCAGTCTTCACAGTCAAAGAGGGGCTGATGGGTTTCGCGGGCATGGCGGACAATGGCTTCAGCCACAGGGTGGGTGAGTCCCTGCTCAGCACTGGCGGCCATACTGAGGATGTCATCGGCGCTGAAGCGCGGATCCATGACTTTAATCTCGGTAACCCCTGCATGGCCTTGGGTCAGGGTGCCAGTTTTATCAAAGACAATGGTGTCAATCTGAGCCAGTTTTTCGATCGCCCGACCACTGCGGATGAGGACGCCATGTTGAGCGGCATAGGTGAGCGCCGACAAAATCGTGGTAGGCACCGAGACCCGAATCCCTGTACCGAGGTCAAGGGTCAGCAGGGCGATCGCCCGATTGAGATCCCCTGAGAGTAAGCCAACACCTGTGCCAATGGCCAAGGTTGGAATGACGGCTTGGTTAGCCACCATGGCAGCATAGTTTTCAATGCGCGTGTCATGTACCGGTGCCGACTGCATTAAGCCGACAATCACCCCTGCCCGGGTATTGTTACCCACCCGCTCCGCTAAAATGACCAATTGGCCATCCACCAGTAGGGTCGAAGCAAAAACCTCCATCCCCTCCGTGCGCGTTACCGGTACAGACTCGCCCGTGAGTTTGCACTGATCAATCAGGCCTGTGCCCCGCAAAATAATGCCATCAACGGGAATTTGATCCCCCGGATAGACGACCACGCGATCGCCCTCCACGAGATCTTTAACTTCCACCTCCACCTCAACGCCATCCCGTTCCACAAAGGCGGTTTTGCCTAGACAGTCGAGCAAATCAAGGTTCGCCCGCTCCGATCCCCGTGCCGTGAGGTCGCGGATCACTTCCCCCCCCTCAATCAGACCCAGCATAAAGGAGGGGGCAAAATAGTGCCCTTGCATGGTGTGGAGGGAAATTGCCAAGCCATCGAGGAAGTCAATCGTTAACTGTTTTTCCTCTTGAATCGCTTCCCATGCTCGCTGAAACACCGGCATTGCCCCGGCAATCACCACACTGGCAATCACATAGCCGGGAATCGGTACCCCCATCAGGGAGGCCACACTCAACCCCAAACCCAGAGCCGGTAAGCCCAAGCGTTCCCAATAGTTAATTTCGTGAGCTTCCGCCGCAGGGGTGGCCTTCTCAGTACTTAGGGCGGGAAGATCTGGATTGGCCGCCACTTGAATCGACTCAAAAATTTGCCCTTGAATCGTTGCTAGGGCTTCCCCAAAGAGCTTGGGATTATACTCCACCACAAGGGAGCGGGCAGGGGGGTTAATGCGTGCCGTTGTCACTGCGGGTAAACTGCCCACAATGTAGAGCAGCCGTGCCCCATATTCAGCATCAAAGCCCAGCCGAGGAATGCGAATCCGAAAGCGACCCCTAATCCAATGCACAACTTGATAGTGAACGGTCTCTGTGGTGATAGGGCGGGTGAGTACTTCAGACTGCGGGGAACGACTTCGGGCAATAGTGGTCATGATGGATTCCTACGAATGGTCGGGCAAGTGAAGCTGGCTAAAAGTCTTGGTAATCTTTTCCCCCAATTGTGGATGATGTACACCAAAGTTGAGTCAAATTAAACCAGTCTCAGACAAGAAAGGCAATGCAATACAGGACACTTTATAGCTTAGGTCATCCTTAAGCCATTTCAGTTTTATCGGGCATCTATCGTACAATCTAGCTGCATATTGAGGAACAAGCAGATGATGGATACGGCGATCGCAACGATTCGTGCCCGCGAAATTCTCGACTCGCGGGGGCGCCCCACGGTAGAAGCAGAAGTTGAACTGGATTGTGGCATTGTTGGACTGGCGCAGGTTCCTAGTGGTGCCTCAACGGGGAGTTTTGAAGCCCATGAACTGCGGGACGGCGATCCCAAGCGCTACGGTGGCAAAGGTGTCCTCACAGCGGTGGAAAACATTGAAACCACCATTCTCAGTGCCCTTGTGGATCTCAACGCCCTTGATCAGACGGTGATTGACCAGTGCCTCTTGGAACTGGATGGCAGTGAGAACAAATCCAACCTCGGTGCCAATGCCATTCTTGCCGTTTCCCTTGCCACGGCTAAAGCAGCCGCAGAATATCTCGGTCAACCCCTCTACCGCTATTTGGGGGGGCCGCTGGCCAATGTCCTCCCCGTGCCGATGATGAATGTGATCAACGGGGGTGCCCATGCCGCCAACAACATTGACTTTCAGGAATTCATGATCATGCCCATTGGTGCCCCTAGTTTTCGGGAGGGGCTGCGCTGGGGGGCAGAGGTTTTTGCCGCTCTGAGTAAGGTGCTGGCGGATAAGGGTTTGCTGACCGGGGTGGGGGATGAAGGGGGCTTTGCGCCTAACCTCGACTCCAACCAAGCAGCCTTGGATATTTTACTTCAGGCGATTGAAACCGCAGGTTACACCCCCGGCACTGACGTTGCCCTTGCCCTCGATGTGGCGGCCAATGAATTTTATGAAGACGGCAAATATGTGTTTGATAATGCCAGCTGCACCGGCTCTGAGTTAATTCGCTACTATGAAGACCTAGTGAGCAACTATCCCATTGTCTCGATTGAGGACGGCTTGCAGGAGGAGGACTGGGATCACTGGGCACTCTTGACCGAAACCCTTGGCAGTCGTATTCAACTCGTGGGGGATGACTTGTTTGTCACCAATCCCAAGCGCTTGCAACGGGGGATTGACAATGGCGTGGCCAATGCCATCTTGATTAAGCTCAATCAGATTGGCTCGCTAACCGAAACCCTGCAAACCATTGATCTGGCAACCCGCAAGGGCTACCGCTCAGTGATTAGCCACCGCTCTGGCGAAACCGAAGATACCACGATTGCGGATTTGGCTGTAGCTACCCGTGCGGGTCAAATTAAAACCGGTTCCCTCTGCCGCAGTGAACGGGTTGCCAAGTACAATCGCCTGTTGCGCATTGAAGCAGAACTAGGGGATCAAGCAGTCTATGCGCCCACGGTGGGCTTGGGGCCGCGCTAGGTGATTCGTGCCCGCAAACGGTTTGGCCAGCATTGGCTGCGCAGCGAATCGGTTTTAGCTCAGATCATTGCAGCGGCTGAACTGCACGCGGGCGATCGCATCCTAGAAATTGGTCCCGGTCGGGGTGCCCTCACTCGCCCTCTTCTAGCCAGTGGTGCTGAGGTGGTGGCCGTTGAACTGGATCGGGATCTCTGTGGCCAATTGCAACGGCAGTTTGGCAGTGAGCGGTTCCAGTTGATTGCGGGGGATATTCTGCGGCTGGACTTAGCGCCCTTGGGGTGCAACAAAGTGGTGGCCAATATCCCCTACAACATCACAGGGCCGTTACTGGGGCATCTGCTTGGCAGTATTGCGCGACCGCGTCGCCCGCCCTTTGAGCGGTTGATTCTGCTAGTGCAAAAAGAAATTGGCGATCGCCTGATGGCAACGCCTAGTAGCAAGGCCTACGGTGCCCTCTCCGTACGGGTGCAATTTCTGGCCACCTGTGAGAAGGTATGTGCAGTGCCCCCCCGCGCCTTTCAGCCGCCGCCTAAGGTGGATTCTGTGGTGATCTGTCTGCGACCCCACGCGACACTGCCAAGGGTGCGATCGCCCCAATGGTTAGAAACGCTGCTGAAACAGGGGTTTGCCACTCGCCGTAAGATGCTGGCCAATGCCCTCAAGTCCCTTGTTGAACCCGATCAAGTGCGCCAAGCGCTGCTTCAGTTGGGGCGAGATGTCAATAGCCGCGCCGAAGCCCTCAGCCTCGAGGATTGGCTAGCCCTCAGTGAACTGCTACAGCAGTCCCACCAAGATCAACAAAATCCCCAACCCACCACAGGCGGCAGCACCAATGGTTGAATAGAGCACGGCATTGCTGGTGTCTTGACTCAGGCTGTCTTCTGATTTCAGGGAGACAAAGAACTTTTGTCCCTTGACGGTGGGACGTTCAATGCGTAGCGTGCCCGTTTGATCACTGGCGGTGCCCACGACCAACACCTGCCGATCCACTGGCGTGATCCATTCCTGATAGCGATAACCAATGGTATTGCCACTGCCAAAGGTGAGGCTGCCCACGTTTACCTGAAAGCTGCCAAAGCCAAGGCGGGCAGTGTTATTGGCGGGTCGAAATTCATCGATGACTTGGATCGTTTCCATGTCAGCCCCGCGGGGATCCACTTCAATCTCGCCGTAGCGATCGCGCACGCGGAAAGGAATGGTTTGGCTATTGCTGCTAATCGTGTCGGAGCGGCGTTCAGTGCGCCAGCGGGTGCGGCCTTCACTATCGGTTTCGCGCACCTGTTCTTCATACTCGCGGCTGACACACATGCGGTAATGGACGCAGGGCACCTGCTTTAACTCCGAGATCAGGGGCTGATCGACAACAATCTGACCAGAAACCTTCACATATTCCCGTAGGTTGCCACCGCCAATTTCCTGTGCCACCTGCTGTTGGAGCTGATGGAGATCCGCCGTGGTGGATGGCGTGGCTAGCTTAAGACTACGGAGCTTCAGGCGATAGTGGCGCTGTACAAAAAAGAGGGCAATCGCCGCAATTAGCAAAAGGCCACCAAAAATGCTCATCGGAGACTCCGCAACAGTAGCGCCGCCAATCCCTAGTTTAGCGATGGGTAGCCCACATGTTATGGGGCGATCGCCCGCCCTTCGGGGTCTTCAAGGACAAAGCCAGCATCGGCAATCATTTGCCAGTCTTGGTGGGGAGCTTGGCCGCGGGTCGTTAGATAATCCCCCACAAATATAGAGTTAGCGGCATAGAGGCCAAGGGGTTGCAGCGATCGCAGATGCACTTCGCGGCCACCAGCAATGCGGATCTCTTGGCGCGGCAAAAGCAGACGAAAGAGCACGAGAATGCGTAAACAGTGGCGCGGATTGAGGTTGTGCTGTTGGCCAAGGGGTGTCCCCGGAATGGGAATCAGAAAATTCACTGGTACACTGGTCACCTGACGCTGCCGCAGGGAAAGGGCAAGATCAATGACATCGTCATCGGATTCCCCCATACCCAAAATGCCGCCAGAGCAAGTTGTAATTCCAGCGGCTTGGATATTGGCCAAGGTCTGGTCGCGATCGCTAAAGGTGTGAGTGGTGCAAATTTCGCCGTGGAAGTTTTCCGAGGTATTTAGGTTGTGATTGACGCGATCGACGCCTGCTGCCGCTAGCCGGGCTGTTTGCTCAGCGGTGAGTAAGCCCAAGCAGGCACAGATTTTCAGGGGATAGCGCTCCTTAACTGCCCGAATAGCAGCAAGTACCTGCTCAAAGACCTTCTCATTGGGCGATCGCCCGGAAATGACCATGCAAAAGGTACCAGCCTTGAGTTGGGCAGCGCGATCGGCCGCAGCAAGAATTTTTTCCTGCGAGAGCAGGGGATACTTTTCAATCTCAGCCGTGGAGATTTTTGATTGTGAGCAGTAGTGGCAATCCTCTGGACAGAGACCACTTTGGGCATTGAGCAGATAGTGCAGCCGTACCCGATTCCCCCAGTAGTGGTAGCGCACCCGATAGGCCGCCGCCAGTTGATTCAGGAGTTCAGTATCCGCGGCTTGTAACACCGCCCGCGCTTGATCGCGGCTGAGGCATTCATCGGCAAGGGCTAAATCGGCAAGGTGCTGCCAATCGGTCGTCAATACTGTGTTCATGGTTTTTTCTTAGCTACGGAGGGTCACGGCGTATTTTTCCACAAGGCTGTCGCGAATGCGCTGATGTAGTTCATTCACCTCGGCCTCGGTGAGGGTGCGATCGCTGGCGCGGTAGGTGAGGCGAAAGGCCAAACTGCGCTGCCCTTCGGGGACACCAGTGCCACTGTACTCATCAAAGACTTCGACACTCTCAAGGAGGGAGTCGCGCCCGCCTGCAGCTTTCCAAATGGTGCGGCTGAGTTCTGCCACAGTGAGATCCGCCGGCGCAAAAAAGGCGAGGTCGCGATCGCTGGCGGGATAAGTTGAAAAGGGCTGAAAAATAATCTGGCGATAGCGTTCCTCAAGGCGGCTCAGGAGTACCTCCAGATCCAGTTCAAAGACATACACCGCCGCCGGCAGGTCGAGGGTCGCCGCATACTGCGGGTGTAACTGGCCAAAAATACCGAGCCGTTCTCCATTCAAACACAGGGCCGCCGTCCGCCCCGGGTGCAAGCGTTCTTCTTGGCGATCGCTCTGATATTCTACATGCAAACCAAACCGCTGAAAGACACTCTCGAGAATCCCCTTGGCTTCATACCATGTGAGGGGTTGGGCTTGCTGTGAGCGGCGTACCCATTTCCCCTGCCACGGATCGCCACCGATGATGCCCCCAAGGCGATCGCTTTCCCAAAGACCCTCTTCATCTTGACCAAAAACACGGCCAATTTCAAAACCATTGAGGGGCGGATTCCCCTGTTCTTGGTTGTAGCGGAAGGCCTGTACTAGACCCGTAATTAGATCCGTACGCAGCGACGAAAACTCCGCCACTAGCGGATTCACAACGGTGACTTGGTTGGGCTGACCACCTTTTACCCAAGAATAGTGCATCAATTCCGTCAGACCCGCCCCGCGAAAGGCCGCCCGTAGCTCCCGCAGTAGGGTGAGTTCCAGCGGTAGTGCTCCCAATTCCGATTGAGCGGGCAAGGTTTCCTCAAAGCGGTCGTAACCGTAGAGCCGCGCAATCTCCTCAATGAGATCCACCTCTCGCTCAATATCCCGGAAGCGGTAAGGGGGCACCGTCACCGACCACACCACTAACTCGTCCTCAAAGGTTTCTTGACGGCTGAGGTGAAAGCCAAGGCGGCTGAGTAGCTCTTCAACGGTCTCTGCGCCCAAATAGGCGAGTTCATCGCTCTCCGCTTCATCAGCAACCACGGCCCCCAAGAGCCGGTGCACTTGTTCCAGCCGCAGGGTGAGGGTACGTTCGAGGGGCGGACGCTGATCCGCTAGTGTAGTGTAGGTCACTGTCCCTTGAGCCACCTCAGTCAATAGGGCGATCGCTTCAGCGGTGGCCGCCTCTAGTTCTGCGGGGTTCACCCCCCGTTCATAGCGAGCCGAAGCTTCCGTGCGTAATCCTTGGGCGCGAGCCGATCGCCGAATCACCGGACTAGCAAAGAGTGCCGCCTCAAGGAAGACATTCTGCGTACCCTCGTAAACTTCAGTCTCTTCGCCCCCCATTACTCCGGCAAGGGCAACGGGCACATCCCCGGCGGTAATCAGGAGATTGTCGGCACTCAGCACCCGCTGCTCACCATCGAGGGTTTTCAGGGTTTCCCCGGCCTTGGCAAAACGCACGCCAACACTCACTGGGGTTTGGGCAGCAACCCCTTGCAACCGATCCCAATCAAAGGCATGGAGGGGCTGACCCCACTTCAGCAGGATGTAGTTGGTGATATCCACCACATTATTGATGGCACGCAAACCGGCAGCCTCTAACCGTTGCTGGAGCCAAGGGGGCGAAGGGGCAATCTGAACATTGGTGATCAGTGTGCCACAGTAGGCAGGACAGGCTTGGGGATCAGCGATTGCAAGCTGTACAGGAGCCTTAGCACGGGACTTTTTGGGGGCGATCGCCTTTGGGGCGGGTAGCGTCAGGGGAGCACCAGTAAGTGCGGCCACTTCACGGGCAATGCCCACCATACTCAGGGCATCGGCACGGTTGGCAGTTGAGGTCAGGTGCAAAATCACATCATCCAAGCCGAGGAGAGGACGTACATCTTCCCCGACGGTTACTGCATCAGCGAATGGGTGAATGCCCTCAGACTCTTTGGTTAGCCCCAACTCAGCAAGGGAGCAAATCATCCCCTCAGATTTCACGCCCCGCAGTTTTGCCGGTCGAATTTTCAGATCAATTTTGGCCAGATATGCCCCCGGTAGTGCCACAGGTACATACAAGCCTGCAGCGGCATTGGGTGCCCCACAGACAATCGTGCGGGGTTCCCCTTGACCCACATCCACTTGGCAAACCCGTAATTTTTGGGCATTGGGATGGGGTTCACAGGCCAAAATATGACCCACCACAACCCCTTGCGCCCATGTGCGCCGATCTTCAATTTCTTCGACTTCAAACCCCGCCATCGTCAGGCGATCGGCCAAAGTCGTCACATCGAGATCAACAGCCACCAATTCCTGTAGCCAGCGAAGGGAAACCCGCATGGAACCCTCAAAAAAACGTCATACTTTGCCATTTTTCAGCCTACTCTCCTGTGATGGCATTACACAAGTGTAAGTCGGTATGAAGCTAGGATTTCAAGAACGATCGCCGATGCCAAGGGGTCAGGCCATACTGCTCAAGGGCTTGACGGTGTTGGGGGGTGCCGTAGCCCACATTGCGTTCCCAGCCATACTGGGGATAACACCGAGCTAAGCGTGCCATGAAGCGATCGCGCCGTACCTTGGCAATAATTGAGGCACAGGCAATACTATAGCTGTGGCGATCGCCCCCGATAATGGCCGTTACCTTTTCAAAGGGTGCTGTTTTTGTTAATTTGCCGTCAATCAGGGCATGATCCCAAGGGGCAACCCGCGCTAGGGCACGCGCCATGGCTCGATAGGTGGCTTGCAGGATATTCACCTGATCAATTTCCGCCACACTGGCACTACCAATGCCAATGGCGATCGCGTGGTTATAAATCTGCCTAAAGAGGCGCGATCGCTGGCGGGCACTCAACTGTTTGGAGTCGCGCACCTCTGGAAGAGGCACACAGTCTACCGGTAAAATTACGGCTGCTGCCACCACTGGCCCTGCCAAACAACCCCGACCCACTTCATCCACACCGACAACGCGACAATAGCCCTGTTGCCAGTAGGCCTGCTCATAGATGAGGCTGGGCGGTTCCATGCTTAATGGCCAATCCCCACATAGCGAAAGCCCAGTGACTCTAGCCCCTTGCGATCCAAGAAGTTGCGGCCATCAATGATCACGGGTTGGTGCATCACCTTGGCCAGTTCCCCATAATCCACCTCTTGGAACTGTGGCCAGTCGGTCACCAGCACCAAAGCATCACAGCCATCGGCGAGGTGTAGCAAATCCGTTTCCACAATCACATGGGAGAGACCCGATCGCAGACCCGACTGGGACACGAGGGGGTCATAGGCCTTGACCTTGGCACCCAAGCGATACAGTTCCTCGATCAAATTCAGGGCAGGGGCATCCCGCAGATCATCGGTGTTGGGCTTAAACGTTAACCCCAAAAGGCCAATCGTTTTACCCTTGAGGATTTTCAGTACCTGTTGCAGTTTTTCAATGACAATAAAGCGTTGCCGCTGGTTGACTTGAACGGCTGCTTTGAGCAACTGGGCATCGTAGCCGTAGTCTTCCGCCGTGTGGATGAGCGCCGAAACATCCTTGGGAAAACAGGAACCCCCCCAGCCCAAGCCCGCTTGCAGAAATTTCTCGCCAATGCGGGAATCCAGGCCAATCCCCTTGGCCACTTGAACCACATCCGCCCCCACGCGATCGCAAATATTGGCAATTTCGTTGATAAAGCTGATTTTAGTGGCTAAAAAGGCATTGGCAGCGTACTTAATCATTTCCGCCGAACTGAGATCCGTCACCAACACCGGCACGGGGGGCAAGGTGGGATCAGCCGCATACTTACGTTCAATGATCGGCGCATAGAGTTCCTGCATGATTTGAATCGCTTTGCGGCTACTGCTGCCCAAGACAATGCGATCGGGATTAAACGTGTCATAGACCGCTGAGCCTTCCCGCAGAAATTCAGGGTTGCTGACCACATCAAAATCCAACGGCGGATGGGTCGCCCCGCCTTTAATGGCATCGGCTAAATCGGGGTCTCGCTCAACCACACCATCGAGAATAATCATCCGCACCCAGTCCCCTGAGCCAATCGGCACCGTGGATTTGTTGACAATGACTTTGTACCCCAGATGCAAATGGGCACCAATACCGCGGGCAACGGCTTCTACATAGCGGGTATCGGTTTCACCATTGGGTAAGGCGGGTGTACCAACGGCGATAAAGAGCACTTCACCAAACTCCACCCCAGCGCCAAGATCACTACTGAAGCGAATGTGGCCACTGGCAATGCAACCACGGAGTAACTCCGTTAGACCGGGTTCATAAATAGGGGATTCCCCCTGTTGCAGCAGCTTAACTTTATCAATGTTGTTGTCAATGCAAATCACCTCATGGCCAATATGTGCCAAGCACACTCCCGTCACCAAGCCCACATAGCCAGTGCCAATCACACATACCCGCATTCCCTGTGGCCTCCCTAAACTTCCACCATCATAGGCGTATAGGGCACGCCTAGTCGCTCGGCAAAGTCAGGAATTGTGCGCTGTAATCCCTCTAGGAGGGGGACGGTCGGTTGCCAGCCCAACACCGTGCGAGCAAGGGTAATGTCAGGACGACGGCGCTGGGGGTCATCACTGGGCAGGGGCTTAAACTGAATTTCCACCCCCGGATTAATCAGGGCTTGGATTTTTTGGGCTAGCTCCAGCACGGTGTATTCATCAGGGTTGCCCAGATTCACAGGGCCAATGTGATCGCTATTCATCAGCCGAATTAACCCTTCCACCAAATCGCTGACATAGCAAAAACTGCGGGTTTGCGAGCCGTCGCCATAAACGGTGAGGGGAATGCCCTGCAAGGCTTGAACAATAAAATTGCTGACTACGCGGCCATCGTTGACTTGCATTTTGGGGCCATAGGTATTAAAAATCCGTGCCACCCGCACATCCACATTATTTTGGCGGTGGTAGTCAAAGGTGAGGGTCTCTGCCACCCGCTTGCCTTCGTCGTAACAGGAGCGGATACCAATGGGGTTGACATTCCCCCAGTAGGACTCAGATTGGGGATGCACCAGCGGGTCACCATAGACTTCTGAGGTGGAAGCAAGGAGAAACCGTGCCTTTACACGTTTGGCCAACCCCAGCATGTGGAGGGTGCCCATGACATTGGTTTTAATCGTTTTGACGGGGTTGTACTGGTAGTGAACTGGCGAGGCGGGGCAGGCCAAGTGATAGATTTGATCCACCTCAAGGCGAATCGGATCGGTGACATCATGGCGGATCAGTTCAAAATTGGGGTGACCCATCCAGCGCAGAATGTTGCGCTTTGTACCAGTGAAGTAGTTATCTAAGCAAATGACCTCATGACCTGCTTCCATCAGCCGATCAACTAGATGGGAACCAATAAACCCAGCACCGCCAGTAACCAGAATACGCATTGTGTTGTCTAAATAGAGTTACGCTATTCCTTTGCCTCAGATTAGCACGAGTTCATAGGAAGCCAGTAATGTCTCATTCCAGTCCGCGATCGCTCCCCGTTAGCTGCCAAATTGAAGGGGGCGGCCACGCACGTCGGTATTCACCCGCCCTTGGCTAAAAACAATCTCACCATTGACAAAGGTGTAAACTGGCCACCCCGTCAATGACCAGCCCTCAAAGGGACTCCAGCCGCACTTGGTGAGCAGTTCCTCGCGGCGCACTGGGCGATAGGTCTGCAAATCCACGAGCACCAGATCCGCATCGTCACCGGGGGCAATTTTGCCTTTATTGGGAATGTCGTAGGCCGCAGCAACGGCAGTGGACATCCAACGCACCACTTGGGGCACCGTACAGCGACCGGCCATGGCTTGGGTCAACATCAGGGGCAAAGAGGTTTCCACCCCCGGCATACCCGAAGGGCTTTGGGGATAGGGCTGCGCCTTTTCCTCTAGGGTGTGGGGAGCATGATCCGTGGCAATAAAGTCAATCACCCCATCCAATAGTCCCTGCCAGAGTTTTCCATTATCTCCTGCGGTGCGCAAGGGCGGGTTCATTTGAGCAAGGGAGCCAATGTTGGCATAGGCCTCTGTGGTCAGCAATAGGTGCTGGGGGGTAACTTCCACCGTTATCCAAGGAAGCTTGTGCTTGCGCAGAAAGTCCACTTCAATTCCTGTGGACAGATGGAGAATGTGCAGGCGGCGTTCGTATTTACGGGAGAGCTTCACTGCTAACTGGGTGGCGTTGAGGGCAGCAATCTCGTCTTGAATTTGCGAGTGTACGGCCACATCGCTAATGCCAGCAAATTGTTCGCGACGGGCACGGATGCGCCCCTGATCTTCGGCATGGACAGCAATGAGGCGTTTACCCTCACTAAAGATGCGGTCTAAAATTGGCTCCTCATCCACCAAGAGGGGGCCGTGCATTGACCCCATGAAAATCTTGATGCCACAGACGGGCTGGACGGTGTTGAGGACGGCAAGGTTATCCTTAGTAGCGCCGATGAAAAAGCCATAATTAACAACACATTTGGCGGCAGCACGGGCGAGTTTATCGTCTAGGCTGGCCTGATCAATGGTCAGGGGACGGGTATTGGGCATTTCCAAAAAGCTGGTGACCCCCCCCTTGGCACAGGCACAACTGGCAGTAAATAGATCCTCTTTGTGCTCTAAGCCCGGTTCACGAAAATGGACTTGGGGGTCGATCACACCGGGCAGGAGCGTGAGACCGGTAGCATCAATAACCGTATCCTCTGGGTGGACGGTGACAGTTTCTGCGACTTCGGTGATGCGATCGCCCTCAAGGCGTACCTGTTGTTGTCGCAGTTCTCCCTCTGGGGTACAAATCACCGCATTTTGGATTGCGATCGCCACCCTGTTCTCCTGCAAAATTGGCTCTCTCCCTTGATCCTACTGGCATCTGAGACCCAAAGACACGAGGTGTAAACTATAAACATCTGTAATACCTGTGGTGATAAAAATTTGCCCCAGATCTATCTTCGGAACGGAAATAAAACCCTTATACTGTAGAGCGTGTCTGTAGGTGGGGCGCGATCGAATCGCTATGGAATCTGGTATTGACTTACAGGGGCAGTTTATTCGTGCATTGGAATCCCTTGGCCTCTCCCATGATCTGGCCAAGCTGCTATGGCTACCTCTGCCAATGTTAATGATGCTCATTGTGGCTACCGTGGGTGTGCTGGTGGCCGTTTGGCTAGAACGGAAAATTTCTGCCGCTGTGCAACAGCGTATTGGCCCGGAATACATTGGCCCATTGGGGATTTTGGCTCCCTTGGCCGACGGCCTGAAACTGATTTTTAAGGAAGATGTTCTCCCCGCGAATACTGATCGCTGGCTGTTTACCCTTGGGCCAGCGGTGGTCGTGATTCCTGTCTTTTTGTCCTATATTATTGTCCCCTTTGGCCAAAACCTACTGATCTCCAACTTGGCGATGGGGGTCTTTCTCTGGATTGCCCTCTCAAGTATTGCGCCCATTGGCCTACTGATGTCAGGCTATGCCTCCAACAACAAATACTCCCTACTGGGGGGACTGCGGGCAGCGGCACAATCCATTAGCTATGAAATTCCCCTTGCCTTGGCGGTGTTGGCGGTGGCCATGATGTCCAATGGTTTGGGTACGGTGGAAATTGTCGAGCAGCAGTCGGAGTATGGCATCCTGAGTTGGAATGTCTGGCGGCAGCCCATCGGCTTTTTGATCTTTTGGATTGCGGCTCTGGCAGAGTGTGAGCGCCTCCCCTTTGACTTGCCGGAAGCCGAGGAAGAACTCGTGGCTGGCTACCAAACAGAGTACGCTGGCATGAAGTTTGCCCTCTTTTACCTTGGTGCCTACGTTAACCTTGTGCTTTCGGCACTCTTGGTCAGTGTTCTTTACTTCGGGGGTTGGAGCTTCCCCATTCCCCTAGAAACCATTGCCAATCTTCTTGGGGTGAGTGAGAGCAATCCCTTTTTGCAGATTGCCTTTGCGGTGCTGGGCATCACGATGACCCTGATGAAGGCCTACTTCTTTGTCTTTTTGGCGATTCTGCTGCGCTGGACTGTGCCCCGTGTGCGCATTGACCAACTCCTAGACCTTGGTTGGAAATTCCTATTACCCGTGGGTCTAGTGAACTTGCTGCTGACCGCTGGCTTGAAGCTCGCCTTTCCCGTAGCCTTTGGCGGTTAAGAAACTCCCCATTTCCATGAGGTGACACCATGAAATTCCTCAATCAGATTACCAACTATGCCAAAGAGGCAGTGCAGTCCGCTAAGTACATTGGTCAAGGCCTCTCCGTGACCTTTGATCACATGCGGCGGCGGCCGGTGACGGTGCAATATCCCTACGAAAAACTCATTCCCTCGGAACGGTTTCGGGGACGGATTCACTTTGAGTTTGACAAGTGCATTGCCTGTGAAGTGTGCGTGCGCGTCTGCCCGATTAACCTGCCCGTGGTGGATTGGGTCTTCAACAAAGAGATCAAGAAGAAAGAACTGAGGCACTACAGCATTGACTTTGGTGTGTGCATCTTCTGTGCCAACTGTGTGGAATACTGCCCCACCAATTGCCTCTCGGTAACAGAGGAGTACGAACTGGCCACCTACGATCGCCATGAGCTGAACTACGACAGTGTGGCAATGGGACGCATTCCCTATAAAGTGACCCAAGATCCGATGGTGACCCCGATCCGCGAGTTTGCCTACCTGCCGGCGGGGGTAATGTCTGGTCATAATTTGCCTGCGGGTGCCCAACGGGCGGGAGAGCATCCGGAGGCGATCGCCAACACTGCTGAATCATCTGAGAACTAGGAGTTGTTGCTGTGGACTTAGCCACCCTGACCCAAACGATGACCTTCTTTGCCCTTGCCGCTGCAGTGATTGTTGCTGCCCTTGGCGTTGTGCTCCTGAACAACGTTGTCTATTCTGCCTTCTTGCTGGGGGGTGTGTTCCTGAGCATCTCTGGGCTATATATCCTCATGAATGCTGACTTTGTCTCAGCGGCACAAATTCTCATCTATGTCGGCGCGGTGAACGTTCTCATCCTCTTTGCCATCATGCTCGTCAATAAGCGCGAGGCCTATACCCCAGTGCCGGGGCGTTGGCTGCGTCAGGGGGGTGCCGCAGTAGTCTCCCTTGGCGTCTTTGCCCTGCTGACAAAAATGATTTTGCAAACCCCTTGGCAACTCAGTTCCCTGCCGCCTACGACTGACAGCATCACAACGATTGGCCAGCACTTTTTCAGCGATTTCCTCTTGCCCTTTGAGTTGGCCTCGGTCTTGCTGCTGATGGCCTTGATTGGGGCAGTGGTTCTCGCCCGCCGCGAACTGGTCTTGGAACCTGAACCCCTCTTAGGGGAAGAGGTGGTTCCCCCCTTGGAGTTGCCGGAACGTCCCCGTGAACCTGTAGCCTTGTCTGAAAAATAGGGAAAGACGATGCAGTTAACCTATGTTTTGATCTTGGCAGCACTGCTATTTTGTATTGGCATCTATGGCCTCGTCACCAGTCGCAATGCTGTGCGCGTGCTCATGTCCATTGAGTTGCTTCTGAATGCTGTCAACCTCAACCTGATTGGTTTTGCCAACTATCTGGATGGTCAGCAAATTAAGGGTCAAGTTTTTGCTGTGTTTGTGATTACGGTGGCAGCCGCCGAAGCCGCCGTAGGTCTAGCCATTATCTTGGCCATCTATCGCAACCGCCAGACCGTTGACATGGAGAAATTCAACCTCCTGAAGTGGTAGGCTAGAAGTTGGAACTTGGCTCCCTGAATGGTCGTCTTCTTTTCAAGAACCAGTGTCAGCAAAGGGGCAATGGCCTATGACAGTGCGTCTTGGTAAATCGGTCACTTATCTGTCGTTAATGGCATTGGGGGCAGCCGCTGCCATGTTTGCCACCCACTTAATGCCAGCGTCAACGCCCTTGGTGACCCCCAGTTTAGCGCAGTTACCGGCACCGCTACCAGCGGGAAATGACATTAACTTTATTGCCCGTGCTGTTGAACAAGTAGGACCTGCCGTAGTGCGGATTGATGCTTCCCGTACGGTGCAGACCCGCGTGCCAGCCATCTTTAATGACCCTTTCTTTCAGGAGTTTTTTGGGCCAATGATGCCCCCCCGCAGCCGCGAGGAGCGGGGTTTAGGCTCTGGCTTCATCATTAGCAGTGATGGCCTGATTCTGACCAATGCCCATGTGGTGGATGGTGCCAATCGCGTACGGGTGACACTCAAGGATGGCCGCACATTTGAGGGTCAAGTTTTGGGGCAAGACCGACTGACGGATGTGGCCGTAGTCAAGGTGAATGCCAACAATTTACCGGTGGTGCGTCTTGGCAATTCTGATCATTTGCGCCCCGGTGAGTGGGCGATCGCCATCGGCAATCCCTTGGGTCTCGATAATACGGTGACTGCGGGCATCATTAGTGCGACGGGACGCTCTAGCGGTGATATTGGCGTGCCCGATAAGCGGGTGGGCTTCATTCAAACCGATGCGGCCATTAACCCCGGCAACTCTGGTGGCCCCCTGTTGAATCAACGGGGAGAGGTGATTGGCATGAATACCGCGATCATTGGTGGTGCCCAAGGCTTGGGATTTGCCATTCCCATCAACACGGCTCAGCGGATTGCCAACCAACTGATTGCCAATGGTCGTGTCGATCACCCCTTCCTTGGTATTCGCATGGCCAATCTCACCCCTGAGATGCAGCAGCGCCTCAACGCCAATCCCAATAGTCCTGTGCGTGTGCAGGAAAGTTCGGGTGTTTTGATTTTTCAAGTCTTGCCCAACTCTCCCGCTGCCCGTGCAGGTTTGCAACCCGGAGATGTGATCCGTCGCATCAATGGCCAAAACATCACCAAAGCGGATCAAGTGCAGCAAATGGTGGAAAGCACAGGCATTGGTCGCACCATGGAACTGGAAGTGCGCCGTAGTGGCCAAACTGTAACTGTGGCCGTGCAGCCGGCTCCCCTCCCTGCCCAAGCTAGTCGCTAACGTGCTGACGGCCGTTCTGATCATTCCAACCGGCATTGGGGCTGCCATTGGCGGCTATGCGGGTGATGCGATTCCCGTCGTTCGTGCTTTGGCTCAAGTGTGCGATCGCCTGATCACCCATCCCAACGTTCTCAATGGGGCAATGCTCTATTGGCCGCTGCCCAATGTTTGGTATGTGGAAGGCTATGCCCTTGATGAATTTGCTGTTGGCCGTTGGGGATTGCTGCCACCCCATCCCAATCGCATTGGCCTGTTACTGGATGCGGCGATTGAAGCGGATCTCCAACTGCGCCATCGTCAAGCAGCGGCGGCCTGTGCTGCCACCTTGGGTCTAATGATGACTGAACCTGTAATTACAGATGAACCCTTGGGCGTGCAGTTGCAAACCGCTGCCTCGGGGGCAACCTGGGGGACTCTGGCGAACCCCGCTAGTTTATTGCGGGCGGCAGAAAAACTGATTCAAGAGGCCAAGGCGGAGGCGATCGCGATTGTCACCCGCTTTCCCGACGATCCCGGTACGGCAGCCTTACAGCACTATCGCAGTGGCCAAGGTGTCGATCCCCTCGCCGGGGCAGAAGCGGTCATTAGTCATTTGGTTGTCCAGCACTTTCAGATTCCGGCAGCCCATGCCCCAGCCCTGCAACCATTGCCCCTAGAGGAGACTGTACATCCCCGCGCCCTAGCTGAGGAAATTGGCTACACCTTTTTGCCCTCGGTGTTGGTGGGATTGAGTCGTGCTCCCCGCTATAGCCCAACTGCTAGGGAGGCCCTGTGGCGACAGGACGTGGATGCGGTGATTGTACCCGCCACTGCCCTTGGTGGACGGGGAATTCTGGCCTTGGCTCAGCGGGGCGTCCCCATCCTAACGGTGACTAACAATACCACAACCCTCAATGTTACAGCTGCCGATTTGGGGATAGAGACAATCCCTTGCCAGTCCTATGCCGAGGCCATTGGCGTGTTGAGTGCGATGAAGGCAGGGGTATCTTGGCAAACGGTTACACTGGCAACCTGAAAAAATTTTTGCTTTTATTCCCATCGCCAGGCTGAACAAGTGTCCAACCCTATGAGATGTTGGTGAAGAGCAACTACCGGCATATTGTACAAGTTCACGGAGCTGAGTCGCGAGGAGGTGCTGCGCATGCTGGGGTTTACCACTGAGGAACTAAAGCGGACGCGATTTTATCAAGAAGTGTATGCTGAGGCACGAGAGGATGGATTACAGCAAGGATTACAACAAGGACTACAGCAAGGCGAAGCAGCCGTTGTCCTGCGGCAGTTAAGGCGGCGGTTTGGTAGTGTGCCCAATGACCTTGAAGAACGGATTCGTCAGCTCTCTCCCGATCAAATCGAAGCGTTGGCAGAAGCACTTCTAGACTTCACTGACCTAGAGGCAGTGTTTGCGTGGCTAAATCGCTCTTCCTAGCCCATGCACCGCGACTCCCTCTTTTACCAACTGTTTGCCCAGCTACCCCAAACCCTTTTTGATCTTTTGGGCAGAGAAGCGCCGCAGGGGTATCGCTTTGACTCCGTGGAGCTGAAGCAAACGGCCTTTCGCATTGATGGCGTCTTCATGCCCCCTGACCCCTCAGGAATCGTCTATTTCTGTGAGGTGCAGTTTCAGCGCGATAACAGCTTCTATGAACGCTTCTTTGCGGAAATCTTTCTCTATCTGCGGCTGTATCGCCACACCTTTTCTGACTGGCAAGCGGTGGTGATTTATCCCCATCGTCAAGCAGAACAAGTGTCTTTTGACCCCTATGAGGTGTTGGTGAATAGTCATCGCCTGCATCGGGTCTATTTGAATGAACTGGGGTCACTTGAGGCGTTGCCACTGAGCCTAGCCCTGATGCAGCTCACAGTGTTACCTGAAGCAGAAATGCCGACAGCAGCACGGTTGCTGGCAGAACGCACTCGCATAGAGGCAGTGCCAAGGCCAGAAGTCATAATAGAGTTAATCACCACCATTGTGTTGTACAAATTCACCAAGCTGAGTCGCGAGGAGGTGCTGCGCATGCTGGGGTTTACCACTGAGGAACTAAAGCGGACGCGGTTTTATCGGGACGTCTATGCTGAGGTACGGGAAGAGGTCTATGCTGAGGTACGGGAAGAGGTATTACAGCAGGGATTGCAACAAGGATTGCAACAAGGATTGCAACAAGGGCTGCAACAGGGATTGCAACAGGGAGAGACCCTTGTTGTTTTACGCCTCCTAAGGCGGCGGTTTGGCGAGTTACCAGCTGGCCTTGAGGAGCGCATTCGCCAGCTCCCTGTCCATCAAATTGAAGCCTTGGCAGAAGCTCTCTTGGACTTCACTACCCTAGAGGAAGTTTTTGCGTGGCTAGAGCACTCCACCTAGCCCATGCGCCGCGACTCCCTTTTTTATCAACTCTTTGCCCAGCTGCCCCAGACCCTCTTTGACCTTTTGGGCATAGACACGCCGCAGGGGTATCGCTTTGACTCCGTGGAGCTGAAGCAAACGGCCTTTCGCATTGATGGCGTCTTCATGCCCCCTGACCCCTCAGGAATCGTCTATTTCTGTGAGGTGCAGTTTCAGCGCGATAACAGCTTCTATGAACGCTTCTTTGCGGAAATCTTTCTCTATCTGCGGCTGTATCGCCACACCTTTTCTGACTGGCAAGCGGTGGTGATTTATCCCCATCGTCAAGCAGAACAAGTGTCCTTTGACCCCTATGAGGTGTTGGTGAATAGTCATCGCCTGCATCGGGTCTATTTGAATGAACTGGGGTCACTTGAGGCGTTGCCACTGAGCCTAGCCCTGATGCAGCTCACAGTGTTACCTGAAGCAGAAATGCCGACAGCAGCACGGTTGCTGGCAGAACGCACTCGCATAGAGGCAGTGCCAAGGCCAGAAGTCATAATAGAGTTAATCACCACCATTGTGTTGTACAAGTTTACGGAGCTGAGTCGGGAGGAGGTGCTGCGCATGCTGGGGTTTACCACTGAGGAACTGAAGCGGACGCGGTTTTATCGGGACGTCTATGCTGAGGTACGGGAAGAGGTCTATGCTGAGGTACGGGAAGAGGTATTACAGCAGGGATTGCAACAAGGATTGCAACAAGGATTGCAACAAGGGCTGCAACAGGGATTGCAACAGGGAGAGACCCTTGTTGTTTTACGCCTCCTAAGGCGGCGGTTTGGCGAGTTACCAGCTGGCCTTGAGGAGCGCATTCGCCAGCTCCCTGTCCATCAAATTGAAGCCTTGGCAGAAGCTCTCTTGGACTTCACTACCCTAGAGGAAGTTTTTGCGTGGCTAGAGCACTCCACCTAGCCGATGCGCCGCGACTCCCTTTTTTATCAACTCTTTGCCCAGCTGCCCCAGACCCTCTTTGACCTTTTGGGCATAGACACGCCGCAGGGGTATCGCTTTGACTCCGTGGAACTCAAGCAAACGGCCTTTCGCATTGATGGCGTCTTCATGCCCCCTGACCCCTCAGGAATCGTCTATTTCTGTGAGGTGCAGTTTCAGCGCGATAACAGCTTCTATGAACGCTTCTTTGCGGAAATCTTTCTCTATCTGCGGCTGTATCGCCACACCTTTTCTGACTGGCAAGCGGTGGTGATTTATCCCCATCGTCAAGCAGAACAAGTGTCCTTTGACCCCTATGAGGTGTTGGTGAATAGTCATCGCCTGCATCGGGTCTATTTGAATGAACTGGGGTCACTTGAGGCGTTGCCACTGAGCCTAGCCCTGATGCAACTCACAGTGTTACCTGAAGCAGAGATGCCGACAGCAGCACGGTTGCTGGCAGAACGCACTCGCACAGAGGCAGTGCCAAGGCCAGAAGCCATAATAGAGTTAATCACCACCATTGTGTTGTACAAGTTCACGGAGCTGAGTCGGGAGGAGGTGCTGCGCATGCTGGGGTTTACCACGGAAGAGTTGAAGCGGACGCGGTTTTATCAAGAAGTGTATGCTGAGGCACGGGAAGAGGTATTACAGCAGGGACTGCAACAGGGATTGCAGCAGGGAGAGACCCTCGTTGTGCTGCGGCAGTTAAGGCGGCGGTTTGGCGAGTTACCAGCTGGCCTTGAGGAGCGCATTCGCCAGCTCCCTGTCCATCAAATTGAAGCCTTGGCAGAAGCTCTCTTGGACTTCACTACCCTAGAGGAAGTTTTTGCGTGGCTAGAGCACTCCACCTAGCCCATGCGCCGCGACTCCCTTTTTTATCAACTCTTTGCCCAGCTGCCCCAGACCCTCTTTGACCTTTTGGGCATAGACACGCCGCAGGGGTATCGCTTTGACTCCGTGGAGCTGAAGCAAACGGCCTTTCGCATTGATGGCGTCTTCATGCCCCCTGACCCCTCAGGAATCGTCTATTTCTGTGAGGTGCAGTTTCAGCGCGATAACAGCTTCTATGAACGCTTCTTTGCGGAAATCTTTCTCTATCTGCGGCTGTATCGCCACACCTTTTCTGACTGGCAAGCGGTGGTGATTTATCCCCATCGTCAAGCAGAACAAGTGTCTTTTGACCCCTATGAGGTGTTGGTGAATAGTCATCGCCTGCATCGGGTCTATTTGAATGAACTGGGGTCACTTGAGGCGTTGCCATTGAGCCTAGCCCTGATGCAGCTCACAGTGTTACCTGAAGCAGAAATGCCGACAGCAGCACGGTTGCTGGCAGAACGCACTCGCATAGAGGCAGTGCCAAGGCCAGAAGTCATAATAGAGTTAATCACCACCATTGTGTTGTACAAGTTTACGGAGCTGAGTCGGGAGGAGGTGCTGCGCATGCTGGGGTTTACTACTGAGGAACTGAAGCGGACGCGGTTTTATCGGGACGTCTATGCTGAGGTACGGGAAGAGGTCTATGCTGAGGTACGGGAAGAGGTATTACAGCAGGGATTGCAACAAGGATTGCAACAAGGATTGCAACAAGGGCTGCAACAGGGATTGCAGCAGGGAGAGACCCTCGTTGTGCTGCGTCTCCTAAGACGGCGGTTTGGCGAGTTACCAGCTGGCCTTGAGGAGCGCATTCGCCAGCTCCCTGTCCATCAAATTGAAGCCTTGGCAGAAGCTCTCTTGGACTTCACTACCCTAGAGGAAGTTTTTGCGTGGCTAGAGCACTCCACCTAGCCCATGCGCCGCGACTCCCTTTTTTATCAACTCTTTGCCCAGCTGCCCCAGACCCTCTTTGACCTTTTGGGCATAGACACGCCGCAGGGGTATCGCTTTGACTCCGTGGAACTCAAGCAAACGGCCTTTCGCATTGATGGCGTCTTCATGCCCCCTGACCCCTCAGGAATCGTCTATTTCTGTGAGGTGCAGTTTCAGCGCGATAACAGCTTCTATGAACGCTTCTTTGCGGAAATTTTTCTCTATCTGCGGCTGTATCGCCACACCTTTTCTGACTGGCAAGCGGTGGTGATTTATCCCCATCGTCAAGCAGAACAAGTGTCCTTTGACCCCTATGAGGTGTTGGTGAATAGTCATCGCCTGCATCGGGTCTATTTGAATGAACTGGGGTCACTTGAGGCGTTGCCACTGAGCCTAGCCCTGATGCAGCTCACAGTGTTACCTGAAGCAGAAATGCCGACAGCAGCACGGTTGCTGGCAGAACGCACTCGCATAGAGGCAGTGCCAAGGCCAGAAGTCATAATAGAGTTAATCACCACCATTGTGTTGTACAAGTTTACGGAGCTGAGTCGGGAGGAGGTGCTGCGCATGCTGGGGTTTACCACTGAGGAACTGAAGCGGACGCGGTTTTATCAAGAGGTTTATGCTGAGGCGCGAGAGGATGGATTACAGCAGGGGTTGCAGCAGGGATTGCAGCAGGGATTGCAGCAGGGATTGCAGCAGGGAGAGACCCTCGTTGTGCTGCGGCAGTTAAGACGGCGGTTTGGCGAGTTACCAGCTGGCCTTGAGGAGCGCATTCGCCAGCTCCCTGTCCATCAAATTGAAGCCTTGGCAGAAGCTCTCTTGGACTTCACTACCCTAGAGGAAGTTTTTGCGTGGCTAGAGCACTCCACCTAGCCCATGCGCCGCGACTCCCTTTTTTATCAACTCTTTGCCCAGCTACCCCAAACCCTTTTTGATCTTTTGGGCAGAGAAGCGCCGCAGGGGTATCGCTTTGACTCCGTGGAACTCAAGCAAACGGCCTTTCGCATTGATGGCGTCTTCATGCCCCCTGACCCCTCAGGAATCGTCTATTTCTGTGAGGTGCAGTTTCAGCGCGATAACAGCTTCTATGAACGCTTCTTTGCGGAAATTTTTCTCTATCTGCGGCTGTATCGCCACACCTTTTCTGACTGGCAAGCGGTGGTGATTTATCCCCATCGTCAAGCAGAACAAGTGTCTTTTGACCCCTATGAGGTGTTGGTGAATAGTCATCGCCTGCGTCGGGTCTATTTGAATGAACTGGGGTCACTTGAGGCGTTGCCACTGAGCCTAGCGCTGATGCAACTCACAGTGTTACCTGAAGCAGAGATGCCGACAGCAGCACGGTTGCTGGCAGAACGCACTCGCATAGAGGCAGTGCCAAGGCCAGAAGCCATAATAGAGTTAATCACCACCATTGTGTTGTACAAGTTTACGGAGCTGAGTCGGGAGGAGGTGCTGCGCATGCTGGGGTTTACGACGGAAGAGTTGAAGCGGACGCGGTTTTATCGGGAGGTGTATGCTGAGGCACGGGAAGAGGGGTTACAAGAGGGGCGAGCACAAGGGCGAGAAGAAGGACGACAGGAAGGACGACAGCAGGGGTTGCAGCAGGGATTGCAGCAGGGATTGCAGCAGGGATTACAGCAGGGATTACAACAGGGAGAGACCCTTGTTGTTTTACGCCTCCTAAGACGGCGGTTTGGCGAGTTACCAGCTGGCCTTGAGGAGCGCATTCGCCAGCTCCCTGTCCATCAAATTGAAGCCTTGGCAGAGGCTCTCCTGGACTTCACTACCCTAGAGGAAGTTTTTGCGTGGCTAGAGCACTCCACCTAGCCCATGCGCCGCGACTCCCTTTTTTATCAACTCTTTGCCCAGCTACCCCAAACCCTTTTTGATCTTTTGGGCAGAGAAGCGCCGCAGGGGTATCGCTTTGACTCCGTGGAGCTGAAGCAAACGGCCTTTCGCATTGATGGCGTCTTCATGCCCCCTGACCCCTCAGGAATCGTCTATTTCTGTGAGGTGCAGTTTCAGCGCGATAACAGCTTCTATGAACGCTTCTTTGCGGAAATTTTTCTCTATCTGCGGCTGTATCGCCACACCTTTTCTGACTGGCAAGCGGTGGTGATTTATCCCCATCGTCAAGCAGAACAAGTGTCCTTTGACCCCTATGAGGTGTTGGTGAATAGTCATCGCCTGCATCGGGTCTATTTGAATGAACTGGGGTCACTTGAGGCGTTGCCATTGAGCCTAGCCCTGATGCAGCTCACAGTGTTACCTGAAGCAGAGATGCCGACAGCAGCACGGTTGCTGGCAGAACGCACTCGCATAGAGGCAGTGCCAAGGCCAGAAGCCATAATAGAGTTAATCACCACCATTGTGTTGTACAAGTTTACGGAGCTGAGTCGGGAGGAGGTGCTGCGCATGCTGGGGTTTACGACGGAAGAGTTGAAGCGGACGCGGTTTTATCGGGACGTCTATGCTGAGGTACGGGAAGAGGTCTATGCTGAGGTACGGGAAGAGGTATTGCAGCAGGGATTGCAACAAGGACTGCAACAGGGATTGCAGCAGGGAGAGACCCTCGTTGTGCTGCGGCAGTTAAGGCGGCGGTTTGGCGAGTTACCAGCTGGCCTTGAGGAGCGCATTCGCCAGCTCCCTGTCCATCAAATTGAAGCCTTGGCAGAAGCTCTCTTGGACTTCACTACCCTAGAGGAAGTTTTTGCGTGGCTAGAGCACTCCACCTAGCCCATGCGCCGCGACTCCCTTTTTTATCAACTCTTTGCCCAGCTACCCCAGACCCTCTTTGACCTTTTGGGCAGAGACACACCGCAGGGGTATCGTTTTGAGTCCGTGGAGCTGAAGCAAACGGCCTTTCGCATTGATGGCGTCTTCATGCCCCCTGACCCCTCAGGAATCGTCTATTTCTGTGAGGTGCAGTTTCAGCGCGATAACAGCTTCTATGAACGCTTCTTTGCGGAAATTTTTCTCTATCTGCGGCTGTATCGCCACACCTTTTCTGACTGGCAAGCGGTGGTGATTTATCCCCATCGTCAAGCAGAACAAGTGTCCTTTGACCCCTATGAGGTGTTGGTGAATAGTCATCGCCTGCATCGGGTCTATTTGAATGAACTCGGTTCACTTGAGGCGTTGCCACTGAGCCTAGCCCTGATGCAGCTCACAGTGTTACCTGAAGCAGAAATGCCGACAGCAGCGCGGTTGCTGGCAGAGCGTACTCGCACAGAGGCAGTGCCAAGGCCAGAAGTCATAATAGAGTTAATCACCACCATTGTGTTGTACAAGTTTACGGAGCTGAGTCGGGAGGAGGTGCTGCGCATGCTGGGGTTTACCACGGAAGAGTTGAAGCGGACGCGGTTTTATCAGGAGGTGTATGCTGAGGCACGGGAAGAGGGGTTACAAGAGGGGCGAGCACAAGGGCGAGAAGAAGGACGACAGGAAGGACGACAGCAGGGGTTGCAGCAGGGATTGCAGCAGGGATTGCAGCAGGGATTACAGCAGGGATTGCAACAAGGGCTGCAACAGGGATTGCAGCAGGGAGAGACCCTCGTTGTGCTGCGGCAGTTAAGGCGGCGGTTTGGCGAGTTACCAGCTGGCCTTGAGGAGCGCATTCGCCAGCTCCCTGTCTATCAAATTGAAGCCTTGGCAGAGGCTCTCCTGGACTTCACTACCCTAGAGGAAGTTTTTGCGTGGCTAGAGCACTCCACCTAGCCCATGCGCCGCGACTCCCTTTTTTATCAACTCTTTGCCCAGCTACCCCAAACCCTTTTTGATCTTTTGGGCAGAGAAGCGCCGCAGGGGTATCGCTTTGACTCCGTGGAACTCAAGCAAACGGCCTTTCGCATTGATGGCGTCTTCATGCCCCCTGACCCCTCAGGAATCGTCTATTTCTGTGAGGTGCAGTTTCAGCGCGATAACAGCTTCTATGAACGCTTCTTTGCGGAAATCTTTCTCTATCTGCGGCTGTATCGCCACACCTTTTCTGACTGGCAAGCGGTGGTGATTTATCCCCATCGTCAAGCTGAACAAGTGTCCTTTGAACCCTATGAGCTGTTGGTGAATAGTCATCGCCTGCATCGGGTCTATCTGAATGAACTGGGGTCACTTGAGGAATTGCCATTGAGCCTAGCGCTGATGCAGTTGATGGTGGTACCTGAAGCAGAAATGCCGACAGCAGCTCGGTTGCTGGCAGAGCGCACTCGCACAGAGGCAGTGCCAAGGCCAGAAGTCATAATAGAGTTAATCACCACCATTGTGTTGTACAAGTTTACGGAGCTGAGTCGGGAGGAGGTGCTGCGCATGCTGGGGTTTACCACTGAGGAACTAAAGCGGACGCGGTTTTATCAAGAGGTTTATGCTGAGGCGCGAGAGGATGGATTACAGCAGGGATTACAGCAGGGATTGCAGCAGGGATTGCAGCAGGGATTGCAGCAGGGATTGCAGCAGGGAGAGACCCTCGTTGTGCTGCGGCAGTTAAGGCGGCGGTTTGGCGAGTTACCAGCTGGCCTTGAGGAGCGCATTCGCCAGCTCCCTGTCCATCAAATTGAAGCCTTGGCAGAGGCTCTCCTGGACTTCACTACCCTAGAGGAAGTTTTTGCGTGGCTAGAGCACTCCACCTAGCCCATGCGCCGCGACTCCCTTTTTTATCAACTCTTTGCCCAGCTACCCCAAACCCTTTTTGATCTTTTGGGCAGAGAAGCGCCGCAGGGGTATCGTTTTGACTCCGTGGAACTCAAGCAAACGGCCTTTCGCATTGATGGCGTCTTCGTGCCCCCTGACCCCTCGGGAATAGTCTATTTTTGTGAAGTGCAGTTTCAGCGGGACAACACCTTTTATGAACGCTTCTTTGCGGAAATTTTTCTCTATCTGCGGCTGTATCGCCACACCTTTTCTGACTGGCAAGCGGTGGTGATTTATCCCCATCGTCAAGCAGAACAAGTGTCCTTTGACCCCTATGAGGTGTTGGTGAATAGTCATCGCCTGCATCGGGTCTATTTGAATGAACTGGGGTCACTTGAGGCGTTGCCACTGAGCCTAGCCCTGATGCAGCTCACAGTGTTACCTGAAGCAGAAATGCCGACAGCAGCACGGTTGCTGGCAGAGCGCACTCGCACAGAGGCGGTTCCAAGGCCAGAAGCCATAATAGAGTTAATCACCACCATTGTGTTGTACAAGTTTACGGAGCTGAGTCGCGAGGAGGTGTTGCACATGCTGGGGTTTACTACTGAGGAACTGAAGCGGACGCGGTTTTATCGGGACGTCTATGCTGAGGTACGGGAAGAGGTCTATGCTGAGGTACGGGAAGAGGTATTGCAGCAGGGATTACAGGAGGGATTGCAGCAGGGATTACAGGAGGGATTGCAGCAGGGATTACAGGAGGGATTGCAGCAGGGATTGCAGCAAGGATTACAGCAGGGATTACAGCAAGGATTACAGCAGGGATTACAGCAGGGAGAGGCCCTCGTTGTGTTGCGGCAGTTAAGGCGGCGGTTTGGCGAGTTACCAGCTGGCCTTGAGGAGCGCATTCGCCAGCTCCCTGTCCATGAGATTGAAGCCTTGGCAGAAGCTCTTCTGGACTTCACTGACCTAGAGGAAGTTTTTGCATGGCTAAATCGCTCTTCCTAGGCATCATAAATCGCTAGTTTGGACTTTTGAACAATTGTGTTTTTGATCTTTAAGGATGATTGCTGTGCGCAACAATCCGAAAAATTGTCTGGAGGCTGAAATTTTTTACCAAGGAAAAACCATACTAATTACTAGCCTATTTCAGATCTATTGATCGCTCCATAACTAGTGGTAGGTTATTGCTCCCGTGCGTTGACTAGGTGCCCCTATGAAAAAGAATGACCGACGCTTTGGCCTCTCGAAACGGCAGTATCGCAAGCTGACTCGCGCAATCCGTCATTTGCTTTACCAGTTGCGCCTGTGGGTACAGCGACGGCTGGCACCCCTAGGGGGGCGGCAACTGCGGTTTGGGCGTCGGGGCTTTGTGTTGCCGACGGCGGTGATTGTGTTGGTGGTGCTGACATTAACGGTGGCAGCACTGATGATCCGCACGCTGAATCGCACCGCAGAGGTGGGGGGGCAACGGCAGACCACCCAAGTTTTGAATGCCACTGCACCGGCCATTGATAGGGCGCGTGCCAAGCTAGAGTACTTCTTTAACCAAGATCCGCTGCGTCCGAATGGGGTGCCGGGGGAAGAAACCATTGAACGGATTATTGGCAATCGGCTAGACACCCCCCGCAACCCCGATCCCTATACGATGGCTGACGAGCAGCGGATTGATATTAATGGCGATGGCCAAGTGGATAATGCTTGGGTGTTTCAACCCACCAGTGACTCCATTGTTGCCTACTCGATCTTGATGCGGCGGCCGAGCGATGCACAACTCGATCAACCGGATGCGCAAAAAGCTGGTCAATTGATCACCCGCAGTCGGTCAATGGGGATTACTGAACTGGGGAATCAGTGTAGTGATCTGGGCGGCGCCGCAGGCCAACAGGTGGAAGTGGGCTGGGATGAAGTGGGCAGTGCCATTTTGCGCAAGAACTTTCAAATTAATGCCTTTGTCTATGAAAACCGCAATGGCGGTCAGGCACTGTCGACGATTGAGTTTGTGCAGGAACGCCAAATGGAGCGGGGCAATAAATGGGGGGCATGGTTCCGCAATGATTTGGAGATTTTTCCGGGGCCGGCCTTTCGCTGGAATGGGGCACTGCACACCGAGGGGAGTGTCTTTTTGACGGGTGGTACTGGTTTCACCGCCTATCTGATTAGCGCGCCGAAGTCCTGTGTTTATACCCGCGCGGCTTCAGAGATTACGGCAACGGAAATCCGCAACCCAGAAACCAATGAGATTGAATTCCAAGGCCAATTTATGGCGGGGAGCTTGCGGGATAACAACACCAATGCGCCAAATGTTTACATTCACTCTTACCGCGAGCCGCCCAGTGCCCCCTACACCAGTGGGGATGCGAATCCACCTGCTGAAAACGTCAGGTTTAACGCGAGCCGCGACTCTGTAAAGAATGATTTCGTGCCTGCAAATGTCGCTCTCAACCCAGTGGCTATTGTGACCGAAGACCGCAGTCGGGCGCGCGGGAGTGATCCAACCAATGTGACGGTACGGGATCCTAACTGGTCGAGTCAGTTTTATGTGCAGCAGGGGCGCTTTGACAATAAAACCCAACCTAAGCCCTACGTGGATGATACGTACCGCGCTGATGACCGCTATGGCCCTAAGCCCGTGTATGACGTCAAGATGCCTGCTTCTGATCCGCTGCGGCAAATTCCGCCAGGCGCTAAGGTGGGCGACCCGATTGAGGGGCGCGATCTGCTGACGCGCAATGTTGCCCCCCCCGACAGCCAAAATAAACGGGAGGATTTGGGACTGGATGGCTACTGGGAGCGGCGGGCACGCCAAGAAGGCCTACGAATCATTGTGGGGGAACGCTTGGAACTGGGCAAACCTCTTGATCCACCTAAGGGTAATACCGCTGATGACAGCCGCCGCAATGAGTTTTATCAGCACCGCACACTGCGGGATGATTTGGCGGCCGTGCAAGCCACAGCCGTTTATCACTACAAAGCGAGGGGAACAACGGTTGACTCCAGTATTCCCGATCCGTTCACGGAGCCTTATCCAGGGCAAAACACAGGGGGCTATGAGCCGATCGCCTGCTTGGCGACTACTCACCACCACGGCACACCGCAAACTGCCCTGCGCAGCATCATGTTCAACCAGTACGATGGCATTCAGGACTTGCCCCCTAATTTCCGCTTCTTTGACTTCTTTACCGGGCGCGGCACCAATGGTTGGGAGTTTGAGCCTCCTAATTTCACCAATCGACAGATGATACAGGCGATGGAGAACCTCGTGGCCTATGCGAGTGATGGTGTGGATGGGGCGTTTCCACCCAAACAGGAAATAGGGGGAACCACAATTCACCCCAATCCTGATAAGACCCGTGCTGGGAATTTCTCGAACCTTGCTCGTGCGCTTCAACTCCTAGAGCAAAGAGGCAGCTTGAGCGCTCTAAGCTTGGCCGATCAAAGTACAATCCACACCGCAGGCTGTATGTTGGGAATGCTGGCTCATAGTGTGGATACCCTTAAAAATCTAAATTACCAAAACCTCAACCTGAGTGATCTGGATGATGAGATCGTCAATAAAGTGACTTTCGATAGTGATAGTGGTGCCATCAAGGTCGATCGCAACGGCCGTGAGCCATTGAGGTATCGCGGGGGCTATTTGGATGCCAATGCCTACATCACAGCCCTGATCCCTAATGCTCGCTGGAGTCAGCGCCCGCTGCAAGAAACTAATGCCGATGTCAATGCCCGTCTTGCGCGGTTAATTGCCCTCAAGGAGCAGGTGGCCTATGACCTTAATCCACAAAAGTACACGTGTGGAATTCCTGACAAACCTCAGTATAGCAACTTGCGGAATGCTTTTTGCCTAGGGCAAGACAAACGAGGATTTGTGATTGGCCAGAAGTTTGAGATGCCGAACCCCGGTGGAATAGTGACTGTCAATACAGTGCCTCGTGTCAATCTTGAAGATGCCCCCAGCTATAACTTTGACCTGCGCAACTCTGATAAGGGCAAAGTTGTCTATGTCACCGGTGCGGGGTGGATGATTCTGGAGGACTTCGACCGTGATGACCATGGCAAAATCCTCCGAGTAAAGTTGAAAAATCCGGACTCCACTGAGGACTTCCCAAGCGGCGTCCCAGGTAATGCGCCACCAGAAAAGGAAATTCCAGCAGGAGCTTCTGCGTCGATTTCGAATTTCAACCCCGTGGAATTCCGAAACACTCGTACTGGTACTATCAGCGTTGCCGTTTCGTTTCCCAATAACCCAACAAGCAACAGTACCCCCCCAATCACAATCACATACAGGCTAGGGCCCACGCCACCGCCCCAACTCCAAGTTGGAGACATTGTGGAAATTCGCAGTCCCATCAATAATCGCATAGAGGGAATCTTTGAGGTCATTGACGATCCTCCTCTACCAACTTCAACTACAGCAACTCTACGCTACATTGGCGGCACAGAACGTACGGGTACGGGTACAACTGACATTGCTGTGAACTCGACACTGGTGGTGCTCAAACGCCAAGGTGAACTGCCTCTCGGTACCTTTAATACGGTGATTAAATATCCAGCGTTGCGGGAGATCTTCAACCCCTCGGAGGAGAAGCGTGTAACTCCGAGAGATATTAAAGCAACCCCACGTAGGAATCCAACAGATTTCCTTACCCCTACCGAGCCAGCTACTGGGACTCTAGTGAATAATATCCGCTATCCCGACCGCCTGAATCAAATCATTGACTTTGACGGCAATGCTCGCAATGTCGCTTTCCTTGATAACACCCTCTTCAATGGTCGTGAAGAGATGGCGGTGCGGGAGATGGATATTGACCTTGACCTGCTGCGGCGCAAGACCATTGGTGGGGATACATGGCTGCCGATGGGGGGCATTGTCTATGCCTTCCGCGAGGATGCAGTGCGCGAAGATGGCATTGCCCGACCTGCCATTACAGGTCAAAACTGGATGAATACTGATCCCAGCAATCCTCATGATCCGATCCGAGCCGCCAACGGCATTTCGACAAAACCAGTGGATTTCTTTGCCGATCCAATGCGGCGACCCAATGGCTTTCGATTGTGGAATGGCCGGCGCCTTGACCGCCAAGGAATTCCTGCCGAGAAGAATATCGCTGGCCTGTCGTTTATTAGCGATAACCCCGTGTATATTCAGGGGAACTTTAACCTCCACAGTACCAACGGCACAACAAACAATCTGGAGGAATTTACCACAACCCTAGACGCAAACTGGAGCAACTTCTACAGCCGTAATACGCTCGATAATCGCTTTGCCCGTCCTAACTCCGACACTTGGCGACCCGCAGAAATCCTCGGGGATGCGGTGACGATTCTCTCTGACAATTTCTGCAATGGCTCTGCCAATGACTATTTTGCCGAGGCTTACAACGATGATATTCAAGGGCTTGGCAACAACTCCCCTGAAAACCTCGCCACGAACTATGTGCAAAACACCGGAAGTGACGCACGGGTTAACAACAGCAACAATACTGGCCGAATCTACCTGACCTGTGCCAACAACGCAAACCTGCGCACCTCTTTCTTGAATGCCAATCGTCCTAGTGCCAACTTACCCAATCGTCCTAGTGCCAACTTACCGGAGAATGCTGTTTGGCTGCGGGAAAGTCCCTTTGATCCCAGTTCACCGATTTACGTGGATCGCAATGGCACGCCCTGGGCGATTAATTACCAAACAGGTGAACGGAATGAACCCTACAATGCTTATTACGGTTTTGGCCAAAGCCGTTCCCGGAATGGGGCGCAAGATACCCAAGTCAATGCGGTAATCATCAGTGGCACTGTGCCTTCGCGGCCAACCCAATCCTATGGCGGCATGCATAACTTCCCGCGTTTTCTGGAGGGATGGGGTAACCTTACCATTCAGGGATCCTTTATTCAACTGAACTTCTCGACCCAAGCCACTGCCCCCTTTGACCAAGACCAGTGGGAAATTCCCAACGATTCTCGCTGCCGGGATGTCAACACCGCCTTCAATTGTCCAGCGCAATCTGTAGAGTTAATTCAGTACTACGGAGCGCCGACTCGGCGTTGGGGCTATGACGTGGGTCTGCAACTGGCACCGGCAGGGCCAGTGGCGCGGCGGTTTATTACCCCAGGGCGGCAACGCAATGAATTCTACACTGAGCTGCGTGCCGACGATCCCTATATCCTACGCCTACGCTGTGCCCAACGTCCTGACGGTAGTGGACGAGTTGATCCAACGGTGTCTAATTGTCCTGCCTAACCATGGAGGTGAGTTCGATGATTCGACAATTGCAGCGGCCGCAGCCAGCCAATGGGGGGCTGACCTTGGTGGAGTGTCTCATTGCCATTCTGGTGGTGAACCTCTCTGTGGCTATGTTGGCCGCACCGCTGCTGTTGGTGGCGGCTACCCGCTTGCGCAATGACCGCATTAACCAGGCCACAGAAATTGCCCGTGGCGAGCTGGATCGGCTGCGGGTGATGATGGAGCAGGGCATCGACATTCGCGCAGACAGCCATAGCCTGCTGCCGCCTGCAAGCACCGTTGGCGCCTCCGTGAGCAATCCCTCAGTCCTCTCTAGGCAAGCGCCGCCCACCAGTCTGACAAGCTGCGACTTGCCCAGCAATGCCACCACGGCCTGCGAGCGGCAGCTGAACAATGCCCGCTTTGGGGTGCAAATCTATCGCGGTACCATGATTACCGACGCTGCCCGCAGGGTCTTGGCTTATCCAGTGCAGGTGCGGGTCTATAGCGCTGCAGCCTTGCCGATGGAGTCAGAGATGAACCCCGACCCCATTGAGCCAGAACCGGTGATGATGACCAGCAGCATTGTGGGGGCTGAAAGACGGCCTTTGGCGGTGTTGACAACGGTGCTGCTGCGCAGTGACTCCGCTGAAACCCTGCCGCTGATGGCTGTGCCGGATGGAGATGGCGGTTCAGGTTCTGGTTCATAAGGTGTTGTTGTCGCAATTAGGAAATTAGGAGAGGTTGCAATGAAACTACGGGGTTGGTGGCGGCGGCGATCTAAGGGCTTCACGATCACCGAGATTCTGGTTTCCTTGGTCATTGCTGGGGTGATCACCGCCTCCCTAGGCTCAATTTTGATCGACATGATCCAAACCGAAAGCCGCGAGGCCGCTTTGAATCAGCTGCGCCAAGACCTCAAGGCGACCCTGGATGTGATCAGTACGGATCTGTCCCAGGCGGTGTTTGTCTATAACGGCAACTGCTTAGCTGGCAGCAACAGCGACCCCTGTGGCGATACCTCCCGCCCCGAACCCCTGACAAACTACCTGCCCAACTTTCCAAACACCATGCGGCCGGTGTTGGCGATGTGGATTTTGGAGCCCTTTCCCTACTACCAAAACCAACTGGGGTATGCCAAATTCGTCATGCCGCGGGATTGCTCAAGGGTATGGTCGACGGATCAGGCAAATGCGAAAGCACACTGCGAAGAGCTGAGAAGTGGCCGCCGCAGTTATACCTTGGTGGTGTATTATATCGATACCGCCCGCCAGTCCTTTTGGGCACCGGAATCGGATTGGCAGGGGCAGGCACGACTCGTGCGCTACCAACTGCGCAAATATAAGGAAGCGGCGAGGGCTAGTGATGCTAACTACGACTGGCTGGGAATTAACCAAGGGTATGTTGACCCTACGGGAAAAACCAACTTTGCCCGCTGGCCCATTGATGTGCAAACTGGTGCCAATCTGCAATCTAGTCGCCCCGTCAGCACCATTGAGGGCTATCTACGGGTCACAGATCTGACAGTGGTCACAGATTTTATTGATACTGAGGTCACAGATTTTATTGATACTGACACCGGTATGCCAAGGCCAAACTGCCCAGCGGGGACAATTCGCACTCCCCGAGACCCCAGTGATGCGCCGGCGGGCTTTTTTGCCTGTGTGCAAGAGCGCGGCTCAAGCTTTAATGCTGCCACCTTTGTTTATCTGCGGGGCAATCCCCAGGGCTTGCCGGGGATCCGTGAAGAGGATATCCAAAATCGGCCCGTGCTGACCACCACGGTGTTGAGCCGTTCGGTGCAAGGAAAGGTTCCCAACTTTTAGCCAACCACCTGAGGAAAAGGAGCGCCGCAGCTATGAACAGCCGCCAACGGGGCTACACCATGACTGAGATGCTGGTGGTCATTGTCCTGATTGCCATTGTTGTGGGCATTGGCACCATGACCCTATTTCCGCTGCTGCAACGGCAACGGGTGCGCGCCGCCGTAAATAATGCCCGCAATGTACTGCGCCTTGCCCAGGCCAATGCCAAAAGGGAAAAGCTGCCTTGGATAGCGGCATTTCGCAATACCGATTTTGGCCCGCAGTGGTCGACCAATCCAGTGGACCGGGATAGGAGGGATTGGCAATGGCAGCCCCTGGTGGATGACGATGAGCAGTTGGTGATGGTCATGTACGCCACTGACTTTAACTCCACGGAGGTGGGGGAGGGGAATCGAATTTTGGAATGCTGGCAGCCCCAGGCGCAATCGGCGGCAGTCCAACAGTGTGAGCTGGCCTTTGACCATCAGGGGCGGGTGATCACGCCGGTGACGCCACGGCGGATTGCCTTTAGCATCTATGCCTATGAACAGGAGTACCTCCAGTGCGTGCGGATACCAACCATTTTGGGGGGGATGCGCATTGAGCAGGGACAATCCTGTGGCGCGTATCGTGAGTAACATGGCGGTAGAGCAGCCTTGAAGAGGAAGTGATGGTTATGACGGCACAGGGAAACAGGGGTCGGGACAGTGTGTATCTGAAGCTGCTGTTTTTTCTGCAGGAGCGGCGGCGGTGGGGAGTCAATGGGGGGCTCACCTTTCCGGAGGTGCTGGTGGTGATAGTGATTTTAGGGGTGATTGCCCTAATTGCCTTGCCTTCGCTGCTGAATCAACGGCTCAAGGCACAACTGGCGGGGGCCAAATCAGCGGTGGGGGCGGTTAACCGTGCCCAGGAGGCCTACCGGGTGCGCCACAAAATTTTTGCCACCAAAATTGCCTATTTGGGTCTCTATAACACCCAAGGGGGGGGCTACAGAGTGGATGGCTACTATCCCTTGACGCTCACCTATGACCAAGTGAAGGAGGAAAATACTGGCCGCATCCTCCATGGGGGCGGTAATCCGTGGTATGCCGCTGTGCATGCCCAAGCCATTGATCCGGCAGGCAAGGGGGTGTCGGGCTGTGTCTGGGCGAAGCCGGGGGATTTTGGGGTCACGAGTGCTTCGGTGAAGGAGGGAACAACGGCAGCACCCCCTGGGGATTGTTGGGAAGAGCAGCCAGAAGGTTCTAATGACCCAGTCAAGTATTTTCCGATTCAGACAACGGAGTAATTTTAGGGGGTTAGAATGTCTAGGATAGTCGAAAAGAGCGCAGGCGCAGGGCATTCATCACCACGGAGAAGGAACTAAAGGCCATTGCTGCACCGGCCAGCATGGGATTGAGGAGCCAGCCCGTTAAGGGATAAAGGATGCCAGCGGCAATGGGAATGCCAGCCACATTATAGAGGAAGGCGAAAAAGAGATTCTGGCGAATATTTTGGATTGTGGCGCGGCTGAGTTGGAGGGCGGTGACAATGCCCTGAAGATGACCGGCAATGAGGGTGATGTCACTGCTGGCGATCGCTACATCGGTACCCGTGCCCAGAGCAATGCCCACATCGGCTTGAGCGAGGGCGGGGGCATCATTCATGCCATCCCCCACCATGGCCACACACTTGCCTTGCCGTTGCAGTTCAGCAATGATCGCTGCCTTTTGATCGGGGCGGACACTGGCAACGTAATGCTCAATTCCCACTTGCTGGGCAATGGCCGCAGCGGTTACGGCCTGATCGCCGGTCAGCAGAATCACCTCTAATCCCATGCGCTTGAGGGCAGCCACTACCGCTGGGGCTTCGGGTTTCAGCGTGTCGGCAAGGGCGATCAGCCCCCTGACTTGGGCATCCACCGCTATCCAGATGACCGTTTTCCCCTGCTGTGCAAGGGTTTGAGCTTGAGGCTGCCAAGGGGCGGTGGCAATGCCGTGGCCTGCTAGAAAGGCGGGGGTACCAATGAGCACCCATTGATCCTCAACCATGCCCTGTACCCCTTGACCAATCGTGGCCCCAAAGTCGCGAACCGCTTGCGGCGATACCCCCTGGGCTTGGGCATACTCGACCACAGCGGCAGCCAAGGGATGTTCCGAGTGCCATTCCACACTGGCGGCCAGCCGCAAAAGGGTTGTGGCCTCCGCCTGAGGATAAAAATCGGTGACGCTGGGATGGCCCTGGGTGAGGGTGCCTGTTTTGTCGAGAACCACGGTTTGCACCCGATGGGCGAGCTGGAGACTGCGGGCATCTTTAATCAAAATGCCATACTCCGCTGCTTTGCCGCTGGCCACCATGATTGAGGTGGGGGTGGCCAAGCCAAGGGCACAGGGACAGGCAATGATCAAAACGCCAATGGTGGTCAACAGGGCTAGGGTGGGATTGCGGCCAATGGTTAGCCACAGCAGCCCCGTCAGGAGAGCGATCGCCAGCACCGTCGGTACAAACCAAGCCGTGATGCGATCCGCTAGTTTTTGAATGGGGGCTTTTGAGGCTTGGGCCTGCTGCACCAGTCGAATCATTTGTGCCAAAAAGGTTTGCGACCCCACCCGCGTGGCTCGGATCTGCAGACTTCCGGTTTGATTGAGGGTGGCGCCAATGACTTCATCCCCCTCGCGCTTTTCCACTGGTAAGCTTTCCCCCGTTACCATGGATTCATCGACGGTTGAGGCCCCAGCCACAATCTCACCATCGACGGGAATCTTTTCGCCGGGACGCACCAGCAATCGATCCCCCACTTGCACTTCAATCAGGGGCACCTCCACCGCTTCTCCGTTACGAATTACCCGTGCCGTTTTCGGTTGCAGGGCGAGGAGTTTGCGAATAGCGGCAGCAGTTTCCCGTTTGGCGCGACTTTCGAGAAAGCGTCCCAGGAGAATCAGGGTAATGACGACGGCTGAGACTTCGTAATAGACCTCTGGCATGTGGGCATGGAAGGCTTGGGGAAAGAGCGTCACAAAGAGCGAGTAGAAAAAGGCGACACTGGTGCCCAGAGCCACTAGGGTGTCCATCGTTGCTGTGCGATAGCGCAGTGCTCGCCAGGCGCCCTCATAAAAGGATTCACCACTCCAAAACTGAATTGGCGCTGTCAGCAACAGTTGCAGCCAAGGATGGTGCAGCCATGGCGGGATCCAAGGGAGATGCCAGCCCGTCATCATGGGTAGATTCCCCACTAGCAGGAGTAGGGTTGCGCTACCGGCAAAGAGGAGTCGGCGTTTGAGACGGCGCAGCTCAGCCCGATAGGTCAATTCTGCGGTGGCGGTGTCAGTTACCAAGCCTTCTTCAGGCAGTCGCTCTGCGTGATAGCCGGCTTTAGCGATCGCCCCCTGTAGATCTGACCAGGTCACTTGCTGGGGATCGTAGGTGACCGTGGCCTGAGCGGCGGCAAAATAAATTTCACAGTCCCTGACGCCCGGTAGCGATCGCAGGGCAGTTTCAATGACATTGGCGCAAGCGGCGCACTGCATCCCCTGCACCTGGAAGGTGAGCTGGGTGATCATTGGGGTGTATAACCGGCTTGACGAATGGCACTGCGGATGTCTGCCGCTGCGGCTTGGGTGTCAATTTCTAGCTCTTTGGTTGCGAGATCGGCGCTAACAGTGGCACCGGTGTCAACCGCTTGAATGGCTTGGATAATGGCATCACGACAGGCGCCACAGGCCATGTCGGGCACGCGCAGTTTGAGAACCATGGTGAGATTCCCCTAGAGCACTCCCTATTGAGAATCTTCAAGTCTCCAGTCAACTAGAGAGTCAAGGGGCTAAACTTCCACTTCTGTGGTTTGGCTTTGGGGTGCCAATTGACGGGCGATCGCCACCAATTCCTGCTCAAAGGCCAACTGCGCCCGATTGGTGCGGCCACCTACATAGAGGAGATCGTTTTCCTGCAGCCCCCACACCTGCGAGTGGGACACATAGCTCATGATCACCCCCGCCATCAACAGGGCAAAGCCCGCATAAAACAGGGGAATCCCCGGATCGGCTTTCATTTGTAGCCCTGTACTGCCCACCAGTTCAACCAATGTCAGCCTGACCCCATTGATTTCTGTACTCATGCCGGTGCGCAAGCTAGTGAGAAACTCGCCCTTGGGGCTGTAGATGAGCACCGTGCCTTGGAGATCCCGCGCAATCAGGGAAATCCCCTCCGAGAGATCCGGTTTCGTGGGCAGCCATGTGCCCCAAAGACGACCTTTGCCTTCTGTGTCTAGCTGGGCCATGGGCAGTTGCAGCACGGGACTGTTGTTCAGGCGAAAGCGAATGGCGGCAATACTCCAGTCCGCCTGATAGAGGGTGACCCCGCCATACTTCAGGGGCTGGTTGACATGGATTGTGCCCCGCTTCACCTCTTGGCCTTGCGCATCCAGTATCGAGAGGTCTGAGTAGAACTGATCAATCTCCCCCGCATCAGTGTAATCAATCCAAAAGCGATTTACCCTGACCGACCAGTGTTGGGGGATGCGCGCCAGTGGCCCCGCCTGCACAATGTGCTGAAGATGAAAGGTTTCACCACTGGGAATCAGTTCCTGCGCCATAAAGCCCGTTAGCGCCCCCAAAATCCCCCCCAGCAAAATCAGAATCATACTGGCATGAACCACAATCGGGCCCATGCGACCAACAATGCCTTTGCGGGCATAGAGTTGATTATCGGTTTGCCAGACGCGGTAGCCCTTTGCACCTAGGGCAGTGGCCAGTTCCTTGAGGGAGCCTTGGGGAATCGTGGTGCTCAGGGCCAGTTTGGTGAATTGACGCGGTTGGGAGTAGTACTGCCAGCGTTGGGCCGTGGTGAGGGCAGGCACCTGCCGAGTGAAGGTACAGGCCGTTAAACTCGCCCCAAAGAGCACCAACAGAGTGAGATACCAAGGGGTGCGATAGACATGATCTAGCCCTAGGGCCAGCAGCACCCGCCAACTGAGAAAACCAAACAGGGCAGGGTCTTCGGGATAGTTTTCTTGGTAGAAGCTGAGGGATTGCCCCTGCTCAATCACGGTGCCGGCAATACTGGCGATCGCAATCACCAGCAGCAGGAGAATCGCTAGGCGCAGATCACCTAGGAGGGCAAGCACACGGCGCAACACAGGGGCACTGATCCTCATTTAGCTTGGCCAATTCACCCAGTCTTGGGGCTTGAGAAAGGTGGTGTACAGTTCCGCTTCGCGGCTGTTGGGTTCCGGGGTATAGCCATATTCCCAGCGGACAAGGGGGGGCAGAGACATCAAAATAGACTCGGTGCGGCCATTGGTTTGCAGGCCGAAGATGGTGCCGCGGTCATAGACGAGGTTGAATTCCACATAGCGCCCGCGCCGATAGAGCTGAAATTGCCGCTCGCGATCGCCATACTCGAGGTGACGCCGCCGTTCCACAATTGGTAGGTAGGCTTCTAGAAAGGCTTGGCCACAGCTTTGAATAAAGGCAAACAGGTCTTCCCAGGAGCGACTGCCCACAGACCCCACTTGGCGGCTATAGCGAGCAGCTTCGCCATGGGGATCAGGGCCGCGGTAAAGCTCGCGATCGCTGCCATCTTGGTAGTCAAAGAAAATGCCGCCCACGCCACGGGTTTCGCCGCGATGCTTGAGGTAGAAGTATTCATCACACCAGCGTTTGAACACGGGGTAGTACTCGCTGTGGTGGCGATCGCAGGCAGCCTTATGCACCTGATGGAAGTGTTTCGCATCCTCAGCAAAGGGGTAGTAGGGGGTCAAATCTGCGCCACCGCCAAACCACCACACCGGCCCAGCTTCAAAGTAGCGATAATTCAAATGCACCGTTGGCACATAGGGATTGCGGGGATGGAGCACCATGGAGGTACCCGTGGCATAGAAGCCATGCCCCGCCGCCTCCGGCCGCTGCGCCAAGATTGAGGGCGGCAATTGCTCCCCCCACACCTCTGAGAAATTAACGCCCCCCTGCTCCAGAAGCTGGCCATTTTTCATCACCCGCGAGCGACCACCGCCCCCTTCGGGACGTTGCCAACTGTCCTCTTGAAACTGGGCACCGCCATCGGCTGCCTCTAGGGCCTGACAAATCTGATCCTGGAGGTCTTTCAAAAAAGTCGCTGCCCGTTGACGCGAGTCGCTGGGCACAGCAGGGGTAGCAGAAGTGGCAACAGTCATAGTAAATATCGAAATCCTAATCAACGGTCTTCAGTGTCAAAAAAAAGTCGCTGCAAAGCGTGTCTAGGCTTTATTGTACTGTTCTGCCAGCACTTGGGCGAGCTTGGCGGCAAGGGCAGCTACCCACTGTTCATCCTGTTTGGTATAGCGGCGGGGGGCATTGGTGCCGAGAATCATCACCGTTTGCGTATCCACCGGTTGGCAGATCACCCCTTGGGTATTGGGGGGCAAATAGTCAAATTCAATGCGTCCGGGGTAAAGGGCTAAATTCACTAAATAGATGGGGCGTTGGGTTTGCAGGGCGCGCTGCACAATGGCACCCGTGGCGCTCATTGGTTTGGGCCCCAGAATACCGCGGCGCAGGAGGGGGCGATCGGCCCGCCAAATGACAATGGACTTTGTCGGCGTATTCGTCAGCAAGGTATAGGACAGCCACGCCAGCTCTGTTTTCAGGGCAGCATCCAGATCATCGGCAAGTTCAAATCCCTCTTCCCCTTCAAGGATCACCGCTTCCGCAGGACGGGGCTGCACCCGCTGCCAAATCAGCGTCGTCAAAATCAAGACTGCCGCAAGGATCACCCCCACGACATCGGCACGGGCTTGGGAAGGGGTCAGCATGGGGGTCAAGAGGCGATTGATGAGGAGAAGTGTGCCCCCCAAAACCCCCGTTGCAAGGGGTAAATAGCGGAGAACTTGGTCATTCATCTAGAATTTTGAAAAATTTTTCAGTAGCAACGTAGCTATCTATTATTCCCCAATGCCAATCTCACAGTGGTAGGAGTGAATTGCGGAATGAAAGCACAAGGCTTCCTAAAAGCTGGCCAGCGCGCGATCGCGGTTATTGGCTGGGTGAGTTTGAGCCTCTTGGGTCGTCTCCCCTTTGCCCTTGCTACTGCTCCTCCCCCAGCGGTCACCGCTCCCCTGCGCCTAGAAATCAGCCTATCACGGCGCCAATTGACCCTCTATCAAGGACAAACTCCCCTGCGCCGGTATCCCGTGGCCGTGGGTCGTCCGGGGTGGGAAACCCCCACAGGTCAATTTCAAGTGCGGGAGATGATTCGCGATCCCGCTTGGAAAAATCCCTTTACCGGGGCAGTGATTGCCGGTGGACATCCCCGCAACCCCTTGGGGCGGCGTTGGATTGGCTTTTGGAGTGATGGCACCAATTGGGTTGGGTTGCACGGTACCCCCCATCCGGATTCCATTGGTCAGGCGGTTTCCCACGGTTGCGTGCGGATGTACAACCGCGACATTGAGGAGCTTTTTGAGAAAGTGCAACCGGGTGTGCCTGTGATTGTGGTGCGCTAGAAAGGGGCAACAAGGGCAGCGCCAAAAAAGACGACGGCGATCGCATCCACCAGACCATGCAGGAGAACGCCCGCCCAGAGGCGCTGGGTACAGGCAAAGGTGAGGCAGTAAAAGAGGGAGGCCAAGGTTGCCATGATGATATACACCGCTCGGTAGGCCATGAGGGGCAGTTGAATATCGGCATTCGGCTCATTGCCTACATGGAGAATACCAAAAAGCAGCGAACAAATGAGAATGGCACCCCAAGTAATGACCACCGGCCGCTGGCGATCGCCCCCATAGTGCTGCCACAGATCCCGCACGAAAATCATCAAACCACTGCGAAAGAGCACCTCCTCAAAAATGCCCACCCGCATTGCAAAGAGGGTGACATAGACAAACACCGCCAAAGGCGAAGGCGTCAAGTTAAATTTCGCCAAGGGCAAAAAGCCCAATAGACTCCCCAAGGGCACCATGGTTACCAAAGCCGCCAAGAACATTGCCGCCAATAAACGAGCATCGCGCCAGCGGGGTTCAAAGCTATAGCCAAAGTGCGATCGCCCCAGCCCCCTGCCAAAAATGATCACCAAAATAAACAGTTGCAGTGCCACAAAAGGGCCAAAGCGAAAGTAGGGGGTCGAGAACCAGTAGAGACTAAAAAGCGAGACCGCAATTAGGGGAAGGTCGTGTAGTCCCAATCCCGTGGGGGTCGTCCGTGGGGGGTGTCGCCGCTGCCAATCGCCCCAAGCACATAGGAGCAAATAGATAGGGGTAATGATGAATCCTTCCGTGTACGCCTTGGGGAAGGCTGGCGAAATCAACCCACTGTGGCTGAGCAACAAATAAAGCGCTGCTCCACTGATCCAAGCCCACAACACTGGTGGCGGTGTGGTTTGCTGCCGCAAGAGGAAAGGGACGCGCACCATGGCCCAGACGCCTCCGAGAAAGATCAGCAAGTTCAGCCACGGCTGATCAGCAAAGATTAAATTGGTGAGAACCCGCTGCCAAGGAAAGCGGCCTGCTTGGGGGAGAATCAAGCCAATGGCAATGTACAGTGCCAAACTGAGGAGCAACCGCCCCGGCCACCGTTGAGCCATCTTATTAAAATCCCGCTGGCCCCTTGCCCACCACAGCACTGGGAAACCACCAATGATGACGACGGCGGCGGCCTCCACCAGACTTTCGAGCCACGGCCAAGGGGTTGTAGACAAATCGTGCAGGTAAAGAAGCTGGGCCAAAAACCACAGCCCACAGGCAGCGATCGCCATCTGTTGCTCGCGGTTCGCAGAAAACCGCGGTGAACGGAGAAAGGCTTGGGGTGCGCTGGCTAGCCACTGACTGACCGTATGTTTAGGCTGGCTGGTGAGGTTAGGAATCGGCATTCGAGAACCATCGCGATCGCAACTGCGGGCATAGCGTTATAATCAAGGCTTATTCCCGACAGGTGGGAATGCTTTATCTTGACCGAAATTGTTGCCATTTGTGCACCCCGCAACTGCATTTTGCCATGACGACCCCCACCCTTGATCGTGATCGGCTCAGCCAACAACTTAAAGATTTAGAAGCCAAAGCCCTACAGGCGATCGCTGCAGCCCGCAGCCTCGATACCCTAGAGCAATTGCGCGTTGCCTACTTGGGCAAAAAAGGCGAACTCTCACAAATTCTCGCCCTTATGGGCAAACTGCCCCCTAGCGATCGCCCCACCATCGGTACCCTCGCCAACACCCTCAAGGAAAAACTGCTCCAAGAACTAGAAGCCCGCCGCGAAACCCTGCAAGCCGAAAAAATTGCTGCCCAACTGGCGGCTGAAAGCCTTGATGTCACCCCGCCGGGCGTCTATCGTCCCCAAGGGCACATTCATCCCCTCAATAGCACCATTGACCGCATCCTCGATATTTTTGTGGGTCTCGGCTATACCGTTGCCAATGGCCCCGAAATGGAAAGCGACTACTACAACTTTGAGGCGCTGAATACACCTGCAGATCACCCGGCGCGCGACATGCAGGACACCTTCTACCTGCCCGATGGCAATCTGCTGCGCACCCACACCTCCTCGGTGCAGATTCGCTACATGGAACTCAATGATCCGCCCATTCGCATTGTTGCCCCCGGCCGCTGTTATCGGCGGGATACGGAGGATGCCACCCACGCGGCTGTGTTCCATCAGATTGAGATTTTGGCAGTGGATGAGGGGCTGACCTTTACCGACCTCAAAGGCACGGTCACCACCTTTCTGGCGGCACTCTTTGGCGATGTTCCCATTCGTTTCCGTGCCAGCTATTTCCCCTTTACCGAACCCTCGGCGGAGGTGGATGTGCAGTGGCAGGGACGCTGGCTAGAGGTGATGGGCTGTGGCATGGTGGATCCTGCTGTGCTCAAAAATGTCGGCTACGATCCAGAGGTCTACACGGGCTTTGCCGCCGGGTTTGGTGTGGAGCGGTTTGCCATGGTGCTGCATCAAATTGATGATATTCGCCGCTTTTACACCAGCGATTTGCGCTTTCTGCGGCAGTTTTAGGAGGATAGGGCCTTGGCTGAACCCCGTCTGCTCGCTGTCCTGAACGGTAAGGGAGGCGTTGGTAAAACCACAACGGCAATCAACCTAGCAGCCACCTATGCCGAGCAGTACAAAGTGTTGTTGGTGGATACGGATCCCCAAGCCTCGGCGACGTGGTGGTTTCAGCGCAGTGGCCAATCCATGGGCTTCGATCTCGCACAGGAGCTTAACCCCAAACTCCTCAGCAGGGTACGCCAGCTCTCTGGCTATGACTTGATTGTTGTCGATACGCCGCCGGCCTTAGCTTCCAGTGCCCTAGCAGCAGTGGTACCGATCGCCGACTATCTGGTGCTGCCCACCCCCCCCGCCCCCATTGACCTTGCCGCCCTCATTGAAACAGTGAAGCAAGTGGTGCAACCGTCTAAAGTTCCCCACCGCGTCCTGCTCACCCGCGTTGACCCCCGCTGTGTCAATGAAGCCCTCGAAGCCCAAAATACGCTCTTGCAGTTGGGGGTGGCGGCTTGTCATTCTTTTATTCGCGCCTACAAAGCCCATGAACGGGCAGCTCTCGATGGGGTTCCCATTACCCAATGGAAGGGCAAACAGGCGAAGGAAGCTCAAGCGGATTACCGTCGCGTTGCTGAAGAGTTACAGCGGGACTGGCGATAGGGGCAAGGGTATGGCAGGCAACTAAACCACCAAAGGGGAATCTGTACTCTAAAATCTAGATCCGCACCTAAATGATTTTGTTTTTCCTTGGAGCCAAATTGAGGTCAACAGCGCGTGGACACAACCGTACTCAGCCAATACCGTCAGCAAACCCAAGAGCGTGCTGCCTTGGGAATTCCCCCCTTGCCCCTGACGGCGGCAGAAACCTCGGCGGTCTGTGATCTCCTGCAACACCCCCCAGCGGGCGAAGAAGACTACCTACTGCACCTAATTCGCGATCGCGTGCCCCCCGGTGTCGATGAAGCGGCCTACATTAAAGCCGGCTTTTTGACGGCGATCGCCAAAGGAGAACTCACCAGTCCCCTCATCACCCCCGTGGCAGCGGTGGAACTCCTAGGGACAATGCTGGGGGGCTACAATGTCCAAGCGCTGATTGATCTGCTGTGCCATCAGACCCCTGAATTGGCCGCTGCGGCAGCTAAGGCCCTCAGCCATACCCTCTTGGTCTATGACGCCTTTCACGATGTCCAAGACCTGATGCACCAAGGCAACCCCTACGCCCGTCAGGTGATGGAATCTTGGGCCAATGGGGATTGGTTTACCTGCCGTGAACCCCTTCCAGAAGCGATTACCGTCACTGTCTTCAAAGTGGCGGGTGAAACCAACACCGATGATCTTTCCCCTGCCCCCCATGCCACCACTCGCCCCGATATTCCGCTGCACGCTACGGTGATGCTGGAAAGCCGCTTGCCGGGGGCACTGCAAATCATTGCCGAACTGAAGCAAAAGGGCTACCCCCTTGCCTATGTGGGGGATGTGGTCGGCACCGGTTCCTCCCGCAAGTCCGCCACCAACTCTGTGATTTGGCACATTGGTCGCGACATTCCCTACGTTCCCAATAAGCGCACCGGGGGCGTCTGTCTTGGTGGCAAAATTGCCCCCATTTTCTTCAACACCATGGAGGACTCCGGCGCGCTGCCCATTGAGTGCGATGTTACCCAAATGAATATGGGGGATGTGATCACGATCTACCCCTACCGCGGCGAAATCACCAATGCAGCGGGGGAGGTCATCAGTGTGTTTACCCTCAAACCCGAGACCCTCTTGGATGAAGTGCGAGCGGGGGGGCGCATTCCCCTTCTCATTGGGCGTACCCTCACCGACAAAGCACGGGCTGCCCTTGGCCAAGAACCCAGTCCCCTCTTTACTCGTCCCAAGCCCCCCGTTGAGAGCAGTAAGGGCTATACCTTGGCGCAAAAGATTGTCGGTAAAGCCTGTGGTCTGCCTGGCGTGCGCCCCGGCACCTACTGTGAACCGGTCATGACAACGGTTGGCTCCCAAGATACGACAGGCCCAATGACCCGCGATGAACTCAAGGAACTGGCCTGCCTTGGCTTTGGTGCGGATTTGGTCTTGCAAAGTTTCTGCCATACGGCGGCTTATCCCAAGCCCGTTGACATCAAAACCCACAAAGAACTGCCGGACTTTATGACCTCGCGAGGGGGCGTCTCGCTACGACCGGGAGATGGCATTATTCACTCTTGGCTCAACCGCATGCTGCTGCCGGATACCGTGGGCACGGGGGGCGATTCCCATACCCGTTTTCCCTTGGGCATTTCGTTCCCAGCAGGTTCTGGCTTGGTCGCCTTTGCAGCGGCCTTGGGGGTGATGCCTTTGGATATGCCGGAGTCGGTGCTCGTGCGCTTCAAAGGTGCGTTGCAACCGGGGGTGACGCTGCGGGACATTGTCAATGCCATTCCCTATGTGGCCATTCAGCAGGGTAAGCTCACCGTTGCCAAGGAGAATAAAAAGAATGTTTTCTCCGGACGGATCATGGAAATGGAGGGGCTGCCGCACTTGCAACTGGAGCAGGCCTTTGAACTCACCGATGCCACAGCGGAGCGATCAGCCGCAGGGTGCACGATTAAACTCAGTGAAGAAACGGTGGCAACCTACCTGCGCTCCAATGTAGCCCTCCTGAAAAATATGGTGGCTCGTGGCTACGGCGATGCGCGTACGATTCTACGGCGGGTGAAAAAGATGGAGGCATGGCTGGCCAATCCCAGTCTTCTCTCGGCGGATGCGGATGCCGAGTATGCCGATGTGATTGAGGTGGATCTAGATCAAATCAAGGAACCCCTTGTGGCTGCCCCCAATGACCCCGACAATATCAAAACCCTCTCCGAATGTGCTGGCGATCCAGTGCAGGAGGTCTTTATTGGCTCCTGTATGACCAATATTGGCCACTACCGTGCCGCTGCCAAGGTACTGGAAGGAGAGGGGGTGGTGAAGGTTCGCCTCTGGATTGCACCCCCCACCCGCATGGATGAGCAGCAGTTGCGCGAAGAGGGCTACTATAGCATTTTTGCTGCCGCTGGTGCCCGCATGGAAATGCCAGGCTGCTCCCTGTGCATGGGCAACCAAGCCCGCGTTGCTGATCACACCACGGTTTTCTCCACCTCCACCCGCAACTTTAATAACCGCATGGGCAAAGGGGCACGGGTCTATCTTGGTTCTGCAGAGCTAGCAGCAGTTTGTGCCCTACTGGGGCGCATTCCCACCCGCGAGGAGTACCTAGAGATTGTGACGCGGAAAATTGATCCCTTTGCAGCGGATCTCTATCGCTACCTCTACTTTGACCAAATTCCCGACTACGAAAACCAAGGTCGCCTCATTTCCAAGGAGGAGGAAGCAAAGCTACTGGCCAGTATTGGCGGCTAGCCGTTGAGCTACATCCAATGGGAGAGGCCAATGCCGGCTTCCACACAGAGAAACCCGAGGATAGGCGTACTCAGCCAGTACAGCCACGCAATGCGGGGGTAGCCTTCACGACGCAGGTTCGATACCTCCAGGATAAACGTAGAAAAGGTGGTCAAAGATCCCAAAAAACCGACGGTGATGCCATAGCTAAGCCACAGCGGTGCCCCCCAACGGACTAAAACAGGGCTCAAAAAGCCCATAAGAAAGGCACCCATGAGATTCACGCTCAGGGTACCGAAGACAAGGGTGCCAAAGCGGCGATCGCTCCATAAACCGACGTAGTAGCGTGTCAAAGCGCCGGGCACAGCCCCAAGGGCGATCGCCAACAATCCTTCAGGTGAGATCATCCCATTTCTCCCAATCGGCTAACCCCCGCAGCACTAAGCGGCTGCCCAACTCCAAGGCCAGCAATCCCAGCCCCGTACTGCCGAGCCAGTAAAAACCCTCGACTGCCGCATCTGTGATCCCCAAGAGCTTGTCGTTATCCAACTCGTAGGATGAAAAGGTTGTGTAGGAACCAATAAACCCCGTTGTTAATAGCAAGCGCAAATCGGGGTGCAGTACAAACGTGCGGGCAAAGGCAAGGGGAGCAATCACCCCCAGCAAAAAACAGCCAGTGACATTCACAATCAAGGTAGCAAAGGGCACATTACCCGCAAGATAGGGTTCCAAATAGGCCTCCAGTAAGAAGCGACTCAAGGCAGCGGGGATGGCTCCAAGACTAACGGCCAACGCAGGGCGCAGCCGAGGATGAATCGAGATCACGAGCGTGGCTCCTCCACAATCAACACGGGTCGAGTTGAGGTCTCAAGAATACTCTGACACACAGACCCCATGAGGACACGCTTGAGACCCTTTTGACCATGTTTGCCAAGAATGATTTCCGTCACGTTGTACAGGGCAGCGGTATCCAAAATGGCTTCGGTAATCGGGCCAGCGGTCACAATGAAACGATAGCGAATGTCTGCGAGGTACTGCTTGACTTGGGCTTCGAGTGTGGCCACTGCCTTGGGATCAGGTACGTCCTGCACATGGAGCACAATCACTTCCGCATCAGCACGCCGCGCTAATTCCGCCGTCTTTTGGAGAACGTAGGGGGTGACACTCGAAACATCCACCGGTGCTAAGAGGACTACGCGTGGTTGTAGCAGGACTTTGGTGGGATCCACCTCGCCCTTTTGCAGGAGTTTTGGCGCAAACGTGGGAATTGCCCATGCCCCCAAGGGAGCCGTAATCAGGATCGAGAGAACCGCGATCGCCAGCATCGTTTCACCCCCCGCCACCCCAGCGGATAAGGGTAAAGCACCGATCGCCGCTTGCACCGTTGCCTTTGCGGAATTCCCCGGCAGCAAAAAGAGGCGTTCGGAGAGTGTCCAATTACTGCCTAGGGTGGAAAGATACCAACCGATGCCCCGCCCAATCAAGGTACCCACCGCTAAAATCACCAAACCCACACCGAGGGAACTTTGCAACACCCCCAACTGGACACTGGCACCCAACAGCACGAAGAGAAAAATCTCTGCCACCTGCCACAGCACATCAAAGCCGCCCCGCAATTGCCGCGCTAGGGGGGCATCCATCTCAATCAAGAAGAAGCCGGCACTCATCACCGCAAGGTAGCCGGAAAACAAGGGCAGGCGATCGGCCAAGCCCACCGCTCCCAAGGCCACTGCTGCTGCCACGAGGGTTGTTTGCACCCGATTTTGACTCCAGTTTTGCTTGACCAACAAAAAGACCAGCGCCCAGGCCAAGCCATAGCCCACGATCAAGCCACCACCAATTTCAAGGAGTGCCTGCACACTCACCCCCAAGGCGGGCGGCAAAGCCCCTAGGAATCCTCCCTCATGCTCAGCCCCCATCAGCAAACTAAACAGCAGCAGTATGACTACATCGGAAATAGCACTGCCCGAGAGAATTGCATCACTAATCCCCTTGTCCACGCCCCAGCCCAAACTTTTTAGCCGTAGCATGCCCGGCACAATGACAGCCGGGGACTCCGGTGCCACGATCGCCCCCAACAATAGCCCTTGGCGCACATCAAATCCCAGTAGCAGCATCGCCACCCCAGCCACAACGACCATTTCACACAGTGCGGGTAATACACCGAGGCGTAGCGCCACCGTGCCCTGTTGTGCCAACTTCTGGCGATCCAAGCCCAGCCCCGCCTTCATCAAAATCACCATCACCGCCACGGCCCGGAAGGTGGGGGCTGCCGTTAGGACATTGGTTTGCAACAGATTCAAGGCCGCAGGCCCGAGGACAATCCCCACGAGAATCATACCGATCAAGGCCGGTGCCCGCAGTCGCCGCACCAACTGACCCGCAAAGAATCCCAGCAGGAGAATCAGGGCAAGGGTTTCTAGAATGGCTGACATCGCTGCAAACTTCGCTGTGACACCGAACCCTACCCTATCGGATGATCAGGTCGATTTCCAATCCTCAGCGTCCCTAGCGATCGCTGCAAATCCCTTATATGCTCTATAGTGCTTGGTTATTGGCGGAGCATAGGCAAAATGACATATTGCTTGGGAATTCTCACCACGTCGGGTCTGGTGATGGCGGCAGACTCTCGCACCAATGCGGGGGTGGATTACATTTCCACCTATCAGAAACTCTTTGATTTTTCGGTGCCGGGGGAGCGGGTGATTGTCATTTGTACCGCTGGTAACCTTTCAATTACTCAGGAAGTGCTCACGCTCATTCGCCGTGATCTCAAGGGTCAGTTGGAGCACAGTCTCAACTCACTGCCCAATATGTACGAGGTAGCCCGCTATGTCGGTGGTAAGCTGCGGGAGGTCACCGATAGTCATCGCCCTTGGTTGGCCAAAGATAACATTGACTACCAATGCACATTTCTGGTGGGGGGGCAAATTCGTGGCGAGGAACCCTACCTCTACCTGATCTACAGTCAGGGCAACTTTCTGCAAGCGACCCCCGAAACTCCCTTTCTTCAAATTGGTGAAACAAAATATGGCAAGCCGATTTTAGACCGCACGTTGCGCTTCGATACGCCGGTAGATGCGGCGGCAAAGTATGCACTGCTCTCCCTTGATTCAACGATGAAATCCAATATCTCCGTCGGCCCCCCCCTTGACCTGATCATGTACCGCACCGATAGCTTTCAGATCTGTCACCGCGCCGAATTTGTCTTGGGTGATCCTTTTTTGTCGAAGGTGCGGCAGTTCTGGGAGGCCTCCCTACGGCGGGCTTTTGAGGAAATGCCCGACATTGAATGGAATCGGCGTCAACCCTCCCCCACGTCCTCAATGGTGCTACCAACACCGGAAACCCTTGTTGCAGATTAGAAAAAGCCAACTATGACATCTCCTTCGTTAGCGCAGCAAGTAGCAGCTCTCGGCATTGATCACATTCAGCGGCATCTATTCCTATGTGCTGATCAAACCAAACCCCTGTGCTGTGACAAGGCAGTGGGTTTAGAAGCATGGGAGTATTTGAAAAAACGCCTCAAGGAATTGGGCTTGGATCAACCGCGCCCAGAGGGCTGTATTTTTCGCACAAAGGCCAATTGCCTACGGGTGTGTCAACAAGGCCCCATTTTAGTGGTCTATCCCGATGGCGTCTGGTATCACTCGGCAACGCCAGCAGTTATTGAGCGGGTGATTCAGGAGCATGTGCTGAGGGGGCAGATTGTCCAAGAGTATCTACTGGCGTCACCACCGCCCGAAAGAGCAGGCGATCGCCCCACCAATAGCCCGCATGGGTAATGCGCACCGGTGTCCCTTTCTCTAAGGACACGCGATCGCTTTGGTGCTGGTGCGGATCAAAGGGAACACAGGCTCCAACCTCACCAATGGCTTTGACTCCCCACTGTTGCAAGAGTTGAAACACTGGCTTTACCAGGGGCAAAATCCGCTGGGCGGGGGCGGTGGGGTTTTGGCTAGCAGCATAAGCGGCAGTGGGCCAGAAACGCAGAAACGGCTCCAGGATCTGAAGGGCTTGGTGTTGGAGCGCCGCCTCAGCAGCCGATTCACCATAGAGCCACTGAAACAACTCCAAGGGAGTCACCCCCAGAACTTGGGCAAGGTGTTCGAGGGTTTCTAGGCGCAGTTGGTGTAGGTCGCCAGACCAAATGGCATTGGCTTGCTGGCGGCTAAATCCTTTACGGCGTAGTTGACTCTTGCGGGTAATGCCGGCCATGGCGAGGCGGGCTTGCAGACGCTGGCTCATGGTTCTAGGCGCTGCCCCGTTTGCTCATCAAAGAAGTGGAAATGCTGGGGATCAGGGCGCAAATACAGGCGATCGCCCCGCTGAATCGGCTGTTGTCCCGGCAAGCGCACCCGCAACAATTCTCCTGTTGCAGTGAGGTGAACCGTCAACCCCGTTTCATGGCCAAGGGCTTCCACCAGATCTACTTCAACGGGCAGCGTATTCTCTGCATCGGCCGTCGCCAGCACAAAATGCTCAGGACGAATCCCCAACCATGCCTTGGATACCGAGGGTAAGGGCTGGCTTAGGGACAACTGCCAATGGTGGTACTGAATCTTCCCTTGGTTGAGGGTCACGGCTAAGAAATTCATTGGCGGTGAGCCAATAAACTCAGCGACAAAGCGATTGGCAGGGCGTTGATACAGGTCGAGGGGGCTGGCAATTTGTTGGATTTGACCTTGGTGCAGCACCACAATGCGATCGCCCATCGTCATCGCTTCCGTTTGATCATGGGTCACATAAATGGTTGTGATGCCCAATTGCCGCTGAAGTTGGACAATTTGAGCGCGGGTTTCGGTGCGCAGCTTGGCATCAAGGTTTGAAAGCGGTTCATCCATCAAAAAGACTTGGGGATTGCGGGCCATGGCTCGTCCGAGGGCCACCCGCTGCTTCTGACCACCCGACAGTTGTTTGGGATAGCGATAGAGCAAGTGACCAATTTGCAACATCGCCGCAATCTGCATCACCCGCTGGTGAATCATGCGTTCGCGGGGAAAAGAGAGTTGCATCCCCTTGGGGAGCGATCGCGTCCAGCGGGTCAGGGTCGCTTCAATGGGGGCGGGTAACAGGCCATTCATTTGCGAGTTGCGGCGCAAGCCAAAGGCCAAGTTGTCATAAACCGTGAGATGGGGATAGAGGGCATAGCTTTGAAAAACCATGGCAATGTCCCGCGCTTTGGGGGGTAAACCATTGACCACGCGATCGCCCACCCAAATTGTGCCCGTGGTTGGTTCATCCAAACCCGCAATCAGCCGCAGCAGGGTACTTTTGCCACACCCCGAAGGCCCCACCAGCACCAAAAACTCGCCCGCACCGACCCTCAGATCAATCCCTTGCAGCACCGTGACATCATGCCCGCGCTGGGGGTCGCGATAGACCTTGGTCAGTTGTTCAAGGCGTACACCGGTCACGATCGCTATCCTAGAGGGGCTAATTGGCTAGAATCCCACACTGAGGCGAATCTGACAAGACACCTAGGCAAGGTGCAGATTCAGTACCGAACGGGGCGCACGGCGGACTCGTGCCCGAATCGTCGGCAGTCCGAGCCGTTGACAGGCTTCGTAGCGATGACACCCCGAAAAGCCATAGTACTGCCCTTCGACTTCAAGGACATCAATGGGTTCCTGCTGGCCAATTTCCGCAATGGAGGCCATCAAGGCTGCGACTTTTGCAGGATCCGTTTGCCGCATCAGGGGACGACGAATGGCATTGAGGGGCAAATCGATCACTCGCATTGACTTATCCAAACTCATTATGACTTTATTTTAGCAAGCGATCTGCAATCGGCCACAAAACTCCCTTGAATAACTTCCTAAGTTTGCAGTAAGACAATAGGGGTCGGCTTTTAGCCGTTGGTTGTGCAGTTTACATGGGTTTTTTATGGGTTTGCAACGTCGTCGCTTCCTCACCCTTGCCGCCGCCGGTATGGGGGCAGCACTTTTTCCCCAAGGATTACAGCTTCTCTATCAACGGGCAGCCCAAGGTGAACTGCTGACCACACGCGGATTTGGCCCCTTGGTGAAGGATCCCAATGGCCTGTTGGATTTGCCGGCAGGCTTTCAGTATCGGGTGTTTTCCAAGCTGGGCGATCGCCTGAGTGATGGTGCCCCCGTCCCGACGCTCCATGATGGCATGGCCGCCTTCCCCGGCCCCGATGGCACGACCATCCTTGTGCGCAACCATGAGATGTATCCGGGGCTACCCCGTGCCTTTCAGGGGGTGGTGGCTCCCAAGGAGCGGATGTATGACCCCATTGCCCCCGGCGGCACCACTACACTCGTGGTGAGTAAAGATCGGCAACTCCTCAAGCATTACGTTTCTTTGGCCGGTACCTCGCGCAATTGTGGTGGCGGCAAAACCCTTTGGGGCAGTTGGATTAGCTGCGAGGAAACCATTTCCACGCCCGAACATCCTGCCAACCGCGGTCCGGTGCAAAAACGCCACGGCTACAACTTTGAAGTACCGATCAGTGCCCAAGGCCCCGTGACGCCAGTTCCCCTCAAGGCAATGGGGCGCTTTCAACATGAGGCGATCGCCATCGACCCGCAAACGCATATCGTCTATCAAACAGAGGATCGCGGCGATAGTCTCTTTTATCGCTTTATTCCCAAGGAACCCACCAACCTTGCTGCTGGCGGCCAACTCCAAGCCTTGAAAATCAAACGCTACCCGAAAATTAACACCGGTCAGGATTTTCCCCTACGCAAACCCTTCGAGGTGGAATGGGTAAATATCACCCAGCCTGACCCTCCCCTAGACACCGTGCGCTATGAGGGCTATGACAAGGGGGCAGCCCAATTTGTACGCGGTGAAGGCCTCTGCTACCACAATGGCGAGTTTTACTTTACAGCCACCAGTGGTGGTGAAAAGCGGCTAGGCCAAATCTGGCGATACCGCCCCGGTCGCACCGCAGCAGATGGTGGCACGATTGAGCTGTTTGTCGAGTCCCCCGGCAAAGAGGTTCTTGATTATCCCGATAACTTGACGATGGCCCCTTGGGGAGATCTCATTTGCTGCGAAGATGGCGACGATGCCATTAATCGCCTCATTGGTATCACCCCCCAAGGAGAGCTATACACCTTTGCGCGCAATGCCCTCAATGATCAAGAACTGGCAGGGGTTTGCTTCTCACCCGACGGCCAAACCATGTTTGTCAATCTCTACCATCCGGGGATGACCTTTGCCATTTGGGGGCCCTGGGATCGGCGGGGTTAATGCCCACAGCAAAAGGGAGCCAAGAATGACCTGACTCCCTCGTTATTTTCCTACTGACTCAACTCAACACTTCAACCCAGTGTCATTGCTGCCTTAGCTCAGCGCCACAGGGGAGCGATCGTAGGTGGCACCAAAGACGGGGTTAATTTTCCCTTGGATTTGGTTCCAGTAGTGGGCTGCCGCCACCGGCATGCCGATTGCTTCTGCCATCCGGGCAAGGAGGGTTTGTTCACGGCTTTTAATCATCACATGATGTGCCATCGCCAAGGAGCGAGCCATTTCGTTAACCGTTGCCGTCACGGGCACAGAAGCCACATTATCGGCCAAGCGAGCAGCGGGAACACCGGCGGGTTGTTTGCCTTTTTGATACTTGACACCCCGATAGGTCATGATTTTTAAGGAGTCTTCCGGTGGATTTGTCGGAGCAGCCACACGATAGGTGCTACCGCGATACTTGGCCACGACATCCGTTGCTTGGCTGTTGATCGCTGGAGGAACGTAGTTGTATTGAACGCCGCGATAAGTAAGAGTCGTCATAATTTTCGCCCCATTTTTATTACAAGGTGGACTGATTGAGGCGCGTTCCTTCGGGATCTGTTGCCCTACTTCCGTCCCTCGCGAAGGTACAACGCTGACAATTAAACTCGGTCTGAAAAGCGTTTACTGATGTCCTGCGAGAGATGAACGATTTATTTCTGTATCTAATTTAACAATTTCTCGACCTTAAAGCAAGCTGTTCATAGAAATTTACAATACTCGGGTCAACACTTCCTTAGGGGTGTCATGGGCTAAGACAACAAAAAAGGCCAACCCAGAGGATTGACCCAATTAGATGATTTTTGAATGTTTATCGAGGAGTGGTTTTAGCCCTCGGCTAGGGGATAGACACTCACGCGCTTGCGATTTTTGCCATAGCGCTCAAAGGTGACCACACCCGCGATCGTTGCAAAAAGAGTATCGTCACTGCCGCGACCGACATTGACGCCGGGGTGAAACTTTGTCCCCCGCTGCCGTACAAGAATGTGACCGGCCTTAACCACTTCACCGCCAAAGTGCTTGACCCCCAGACGCTGGGCATTGGAGTCACGACCGTTGCGGGTACTACCTGTTCCTTTCTTGTGTGCCATGTTAACCTCCTAGGGATTCACCGTTGAGACGAATCTCGTTGATCATGATGCGGGTCAGTTCTTGGCGATGGCCTTGTTTTTTGCGGGTTTTCTTTTTCGGACGCATTTTATAGACAATCACCTTGGGGCCGCGACGATGCTCCATCACCGTACCAGAGACAACCGCACCACTAACGTAGGGTTGACCGACGTGGACTTGGCTATCGGTTTGCACCAGCAACACCCGTTCTAGATCAATTGTGCCCTCTGGCTCGACGGGGAGCCGCTCCACATCGTAAAAGCGCCCGGCTTCAACGCGCAGTTGCTTGCCACCGGTCTCAATGATTGCGTATGCCATAGAAACTAAAAAACTCCTTGCCGTGCAGGTGAGGGGATGCGTGCCTCTTGCAAAACCTGTTCCGTGCAAACTCAACAATTTTCCATCATAAAATTTATCCCCTGTGGCTGTCAAACCCCTAGCCAACCCAAGGCAGACTGCCGGTTGAACGTTTGCTCAGTTTGGGGCGCTCATCGAGGGAGATGTCCTTAAACATGTCTGGATAGTAAAAAACAATGAGGGTGGTACCCACACAAATGACATCTTCATGGTGGAGGAGGGTGCTGTGCTGAATTGGCAGGCCATTGAGGAGCGTGCCATTGCGACTGTGGTAATCACTAATGAAATAGAGGGGCTGCCCCTTAAAGAGAAAGGCGTTGATGACGGCATGCACTCGCGAGACGTAGGTATCTTTGAGGAGAATACTGCAATCCAGTTGGCGACCAATCGTCCACTGGCGATCGGGACTGAGAATAACTTCCCGTTTCGGCAAACCACGTTCGCGAATGATCAGCCATGCTTTGGGGTAGGTTGGTGCTGACATGGGTGTCTCCCCCCACTCTGGGATGCCCTTAGCCTAGATCGCCTAGATGACAAACGTTGCCCCATCCCCTTGAGCCGCTTGCCAACTACGGGCATCAAAGTATAAATCCTCAAGGGAAATACTGGCCAAGGCATCTTGAAGTTTTTGGTGCAGACGTTGCCAGAGGCTGAGGGTTACCCAATCTGCTGTGCTGTCTTCTGGTTGGGGAGGATGCAAAAACAGGGGGGTTGGCGATTCACCAACGGCAGTGAGGATGTCCCGCAGGGAAATGGCGGCCGGCGGACGGGCCAGTTGATAGCCCCCATAGACGCCTCGCAGCGATCGCACCAAGCCAGCCCGCCGCAATTCAATCAAGAGTTTTTCCAGATAGGGGGCAGGAATCTTTTGCCGCTCAGCAATGGCGCGCACGGAGGCAGGCCCATAGTTGGGTAACAGACTCAAGTCCAATAGAGCCTTGATACTGTAGTGGCCACGGGTGGTGAGGGTCACGCTGCTTTGCCAACGGTGGTAATGTACAGAACCGCTTCTTGCGGGGGAATGCCCAAGAGATCGTTGACCTGATCATCAAAGAAACCGCCAATGCCACTGACCCCTAGCCCCAAAGCGGTGGCAGCCAAATTGATCCGCTGTCCAAGGTGGCCAGCATCCATGTGGAGGTAGCGATAAGCCCGTTCCCCATAGCGAGCGATCGCCCGCTCCAGATTGGCGGTATGGAAAATCACCACGGCGGCATCGCGACCGAGGTCTTGATTGAGGCAGAGGAAATGCAACTGCTCTTGAAAGTTCTTGAAGCGAATTTGGCGTAGCTCATGCTCGGCCACAGCATAGTAGTAGCAGCCCTCCTCCAGATCCTTGACCCGCGTCACGGCAATAAAGGTTTCCACCAATGTCGGGTCAAAGAAACTAGGGGCTTCATCTAGGCCTTGATCGCGGTAGTCCTGAGGATGGTAGGCAAAGGTGAGCAGGGCAGCTAGTTGATCCACCTCAATCCCTTGGCCACTGTACTGACGAGTCGAGCGCCGCTGCAGAATAGTTTGCTGGAGAGCGGCTAGATGGGTTTCCCAGTCAATGATGGTTTTGCTGAGACTCACCCGCAGACCAAAGGGAAAGTTGTATTTACTAGCAGGGGGTTCAGTAGGCTCCTTGGCAGGGGGGCTGGGGATCTCTTTGGCCATGCCGTAGATCATGTCACTATTGGTGAGGGCACTGGCACGATGGTAAGCCTTCAGTAGCTCGCCACTGGCGATCGCCCCATAGTCATAGCAGGTGGCAGAGGCCAACACTGCGGGGAAGGTGGACAAGTTTTCACCCACTTCGAGTAAATTGGCAAGGGCAACCACCGCCAACACTCCCTCCTGTTCTGGATCAAGGTAAAGCAGTTCATTCATTTGGGCATCCACAAAACCACCAATGAAGTGAGCGCGAAAGTCATGGATATTGGCGGCCAGTTCCACATTCCCCAAAAGGTGCCCAATGTCGAGGCAAATGCGGCGATAGGCGCGATCGCCATAACGCCAAGCGGAACGGTAAAAGACGGCTGTCACGATCAGCGCAATGTGCGTCCTTTCTAGCGCTGGATGCCAAAGACAAGCGGCCTGTAGGGCTGACCAAGAATAGCTTTGCCACACCTGCACAAGGGCATGGTCTTTCACTTGGTAGTTATAAATGCCAGCGGGAATGGCGGTGTCGTTGCGAGTGAGGAGATAGATTTCCGCTGGATATAGCCCCCCGGCAGAAGGTGCTGCCCGCATATAAAAGGGCTGATCGGGATAGGGAACCACCCCAGTAATGCCATAGGTACAGTACAACAACCGTGAGAGTCGCTGCCAGTGGGGGTGGGCTGCCCCCTGCTCAGGTTCTAAAAACGGCTTGAGGGAGAAGAACTGACCAAGGGGATAGGTTTTGAAGGGACTGGGCTGGCGACTAAAATCGAGCGGTGCTGCCTGTTGGGCTAAGGTCTCAGGGGCGTACTTGGTGCGTTCGTGGTAATGCTGTGCCAAGGAAAGCGGTTGAAACCCCATTGTGGTGCCTCACCAAGTTAAGAAACCATTAAATAAAATGAACTTCTTCAATAAATCCCCCTACAGTCAAAAAGGTTTAGGTAGAAATACTTAGTCACAGTACAACGCTCTTTATACCATTATGGCCAAATTCAGCAATGAGGAACTATTGGCAGCCTATGCAGCGGGGGAACGAGATTTTCGGGGCAGCGATCTGACGGGTCTGAGCCTTTTTGACACCAATCTCAGCGATGCCGATTTTAGTGACAGTGATCTGGAGAATGCCTATCTGCCCTATTGCCAGTTGAATCGAATTCAAGCGACTGCCACCAATCTACGCCACAGTGAATTAGGGGATGCTCAGTTGTATCAAGCGAACCTTGCGGCAGCGGATCTTGAAGGAGCCAACCTTGTCCGCACCAACCTCCGATCGGCCAATTTGGAACGGGCAAACCTGCAAGGCGCTAATCTTCAGGGGGCGGATCTGCGCTATGCCAATTTGCGACAAGCGAATCTCCAAGGGGCCAACCTGCAACAGGCCAATTTAGAGCAGGCAGATTTAACGGCAGCACAGGTACAGCGGTGTAATTTTTTTCGGGCAACGGGTGTTGATCTGTCGGCTGCGGTGTGCGATCGCACCACAGTTTATCCCGATGGCTATTTTTACCCCTGACTCAGGGTGATGAGGGTGACTGGATTAAGGGGATGGAGGCGGTGGCCTTGACCCAAGGGAACGGAGCGGCTGAGTTGCACGTGTAGCACTTGCGGGCTGATTTGCTGGGTCTGACACCAATGGAGAACTTGGCCTTGGTGTTCAAGGGTGGCGATCGCCAGCACCACCCGGCCGCCAGCTTTCAAGTGTGACCAACAATAGTCAAGATTGGCCAGTAATTGGGCACCACTGCCGCCAATAAACACGCGATCCGGTTGCGGCAAGCCACTGAGGCTCTGGGGAGCCGCCCCTTGAATTGGGATCAGATTGGTCAAACCAAAAGCCTTGCGGTTGCGCTCAATCAGTTGGCAGCCAATCGCCGTTTTCTCGATCCCATAGATGGTGGCTTGGGGAGCAAGGCGGGCGATTTCCACAGCGACACTGCCGGTGCCGGCACCTATATCCCAAACGGTTTCGATAGTGCTGGTGAGGGCAAGTTCCGCCAAGGCCAATACCCGCACTTCCCGCTTCGTCATCAAGCTGGGGCGATCGCCAAAGGTGAAAAATTGATCATCCCCTAAGCCAAAAACGGGCTGTTCCCGAGGGGGTAGGTGCTGGGGTTGACGCAGGAGCACCACCAAATTCAAGGGATGTACTGGCGGCAATTCCGTCACTGGTTGGGCTAAGTCCCACCGCAGAATGGCTTCCTCTGCGCTACCCAAGGCCTGACACACCCACGCCCGATAGGACACAGGCAGGTGCAATGCTTGATATAAGCGGCTAATGGCAGCAATATTAGCCTCACCATCGGTATAGATGGCAATTTTCTCCACCCCCCGCTGCAACAGCGGCACCAACCCGGCTAAATCGCGACCGTGGGCACTGTAGATCACGGCATCCTGCCAAGGGAGCTTGAGGCGACTAAAGGCCAACTGCACCGCACTGAGGTGGGGATGAAATGTCAACTGATCGGGGGTAAAAACTTCAAGGAGCCAGCGTCCCAAGCCGTAAAACAGGGGATCGCCACTGGTGAGAATGACCACTTGGGGGTCGGGGGTTGTTGCCAAGTGGGTTTGAATCGCCTTGAAAGTGGCATGAAAGTCTCGTAGAGACAAGCGGGGGGCGTCTCCGTGGGGAATCAACTGAAGATGGCGATCGCTCCCCACCAAGAGCGTCGCTGTGCGAATAATTTCCTGAACTGTTGCCCCCAACCCTGCCAGCCCCTCTAGGCCAATGCCGACTACATGAATCGGGGTCACGCTGACTCCTCACTATCGGCCAACTCCAGTAGGGCATTCACAATCGCTGCCGCCACAGGCGACCCCCCCTTGCGACCGGCAACGCGAATTTGAGGCACGGGCAGTTGGGCAAGGGCTGCTTTTGACTCTACAACATTGACAAAGCCAACGGGGACACCAATGACGCCCGCCGGCGGTACACGGGTTTGTTGCAGGCGATCGCACAGGGCAAGGAGCGCCGTTGGCGCATTCCCAACCACAAACAGGCCATAGGGCCACTGTTGCCAAGCGCGGATCATCCCTGCTTCGCTGCGGGTTTGACTAGGGGCGGTGTGGCTGCCATCGTCGAGGGCGGTAATAATTGGATTCTGAAAGGTACGGCTGACCATGGTTTGAATGCCGACCCTGACCATGGCCACATCGGTAATAATCGGCACACCTGAGCGCAGGGCCTGTGTGATGTGGGCGATCGCCCCCGGCGAAATCTCCAGCAGGTTCTTAAACTCAAAATCTGCTGTGCTGTGGATAATTCGCCGCAAAATCGCATAGCTTGGGGCATCAAAAGGGTGAGGACCGATCTCGCGATCAATGATGGCAAAACTGGCTTGGGCAATGGGATGCAGCAGAGACACAGGACTTCTGATAGGATAGTAGAACTGCCTAAACGTGGAGAGATGGCCGAGTGGTCGAAGGCGCAGCACTGGAAATGCTGTGTGGGGCAACTCACCGAGGGTTCGAATCCCTCTCTCTCCGTCCTATTGTTATCTTGCCACTACAGGGGGTATCCTTTGCGGCAACCAAGGGAGAGGTGGCTGCCCTAGAATAGAAAGCATAGAGAATACTCCCAACGCAGTTAGGGGTTCTTAAGTGCTTAATTTCTAACCCCCTTGAGGATTCTTTACTATGCGTTTCTCCTCAATCCCTTGGATAGTAATTGCCAGTATGCTGCCTGCTGTACCTGTCTTTGCTAATTCCGCTGCCATTGGCACGATTCAAGTTAGCCCCGAGTTGCGATCGGTACTGCAATCAGCCCCCGATCCTACGGCAAACCCCAATGCTGTCCAACCTGCGAGTAATATGGCAGAGATTGAAAACAGCCTAGAGATTTCGCCTGTGCCTACTCGCCCCGATCCAAAGGTGTACAGGCAGTTTGAAGAGCCGCGTAATAATCGCGGTCTTGGCTTCAAAGTGGGCATCTAGGGATTCAGGGCAGTACTTTTGGCCGCGTGCAGTTGGCCATTGTGTTGATCGAGTAGAGCTTGAGCGGCAAGGGCGTCCAGTCCTGTCCAGTACATGAGCAGAGCACGCTTCACTTGGTAGCCACTGCGTTCGAGAAGGTCTGCTGCTGCTGCGCGATCAATTCCCGTGAGATCCGTAAGAATCCGCAGGGCACGATCCAAAAGCTTACGGTTGCTGACGGCTACATCCACCATGCGGTTGCCATAGACTTTGCCCAACTGCACCATCACCCCCGTGGAAATGATATTCAATGCCATCTTTGTGGCAGTACCGGCTTTCAAACGGGTAGATCCGGCAAGGAGTTCTGGCCCAACCAACAGGCGAATGTCAATGTCGGCAGCCCGCTGTACCTGATCCGAGGGAACACAGGCCATAAAGACCGTAAGTGCCCCTACTGCTTGCGCTGCATCCAGTGCCCCATGGACATAGGGAGTGGTTCCGCCAGCGGTAATCCCAATCAAGACATCTTGGGCAGTGATCTGGCGATCGCCCACCACGGCGGCGCCATCTTCGTAGCGATCCTCAAGGCCTTCAGAACTGCGCACAAGGGCAGCCTCACCGCCAGCCAGAATGCCTTGAACCAAATGGGGCGGTGTACAAAACGTGGGCGGACATTCGGCAGCATCCAAAACCCCCAAGCGACCACTGGTGCCGGCACCAATGTAGAAGAGGCGTCCCCCTTGGCGAAGGCGGGCTGCTGTGGCGGTAATGGTTTGGGCTAAGGCCTCGCGGGCTTGGGCGATCGCCCGCAGCGTCTGGGCATCTTCCTGATTAAAAAGATCAACTAGTTCCAAGGGAGTGAGCTGATCCAGATTTTGGCTGGCGGGATTGATCTGCTCCGTCAAGAGATGACCACGACTAGGGAGTTCTTGGAGATCTGTCATGGCCGCGCTGAAATTTCTGCCATTTCAATCACAGTGCCGTCGTAGTCCTTAACAAGGAAATTGAGGGGGCGATCGCTGCGCATTTTGTAGCGCAACTGCCGCCGCTGAATCCGCAGCAATAGGAGCTCGAGGCACTCACGGTCAAAGCAGACATGGCGCTGACGGTTGCGTTCCCCCTTGCTGGCACCACTAATGACATGCAGTTGCGTATTTTTCTTGAGTTGGTACCACAACCCATCCCTAGGGCTGGGGCGCTTGGGGCTGCTGTAGCTCAAGGCCGAGGGCACATAGAGCGGATCCATCGAAGCCACGCCAAGGGTTTGCTCATAGTTGTAGTAGTAGTGCAGCGGTACATCAGCGATCGGCAAATGCAACTCCTGCTCGTAGAACTGCCGCGCGTGCTCTAGATCCGAAACCATGATCGTATAGACTTTGGGGGCACTGGACAAAAAGAGCCACATTGCCCCTGCGTAGCCCATCAGCAGCATGATCATGATCCCCTGGGTGGAGAATACCCCATCCCAGAGACCATCCAGCCAAGCAAATAAAGGAGGAGTCAACAACATGCCAATGTTCTAGGGAAAGCTCCTTTTATTCTAGTGACTATCCTAGTCAACAGACCCAGCAATAGTTTATTCATTGATAAAAATATATTCTTGACGTTGCTGAGACTGGGATTTGCCAAGGGCTGTAGGGGTGTGGGGCTAGGTTATAATCCCTTAATCTGTAAATAATGTTCTCTTAAACACGAGTTTCCCCTAGAACTGTCGTTGTGAGCTATGCCCCTCAGCGCATTTTGCCAGACGAGTGTTTACCAAAAGACAACACCCCAGCCCCCTGCAACATTCCAAATTCCACTTATTTGTGTTTGCGGTTGCTTCTTAGGCATTTGTTTCTTAGTGTTCAGTGGACTTGGCCAACAGTGGGATATTGCTTTGTCCGAGATTGTCCGAACCGTTTTACCGCGTGAGTTTGCTCCTGTTGCAAAATTGTCCTATTTTTCGGGCAATGCCCCCGTTGCTGGCAGTTTGGTGTTTATTTCCCTCGTGATTTTAGGGAGACATCGCCGCTGGCGCGAGGTGAGGGCGATCGCGTTCTCGACGCTGTTCATCCTGATTCTCATTGATCGGGTGCTCAAACCGTTCTTTGATGTCGCTCGACCCGATAATCCACTGGTCTTGCACTTGAGCGGGCATAGTTTTCCCAGTGGGCATGCAGCAGGGAATCTTCTGCTGTACTTCCTCTGGAGCTATTTCCTTTCTAAGAAGCGACCAACCTTGAGAGGATTGAGCTATGGAGTCGCGATCGCCCTGATGATTTTAATGGGCATCAGCCCTGTTTATGTAGGTGCCCACTGGGTGAGTGATGTATTAGCAGGCTACTGTGTGGGCGATGCGATTTACTTAGTAACGGTGCGATACCTCGAACGCTCCTAGATGTTTGGTTATTTGCTAGGAGCGGCCCAACCTATTCATCTGCAAAGATGTAGTCGTAGAGTTCTTCGGGCTTAGGCTCAGGACTTTCCTCGGCAAAGGCCACAGCATCATCAACAATTGCCTGTACTTTTTGCTCAATGGCACGCAGGTCTTCGCTAGTGGCCAATTCCTGCTCCACGAGGTAGGCACCCAGCTTTTTGATCGGATCGCGCTTCAGCCAAAATTCTTTCTCTTCTTTGGAGCGCAGTTCATCGGGATCGGCAAGGGAGTGCCCCCGGAAACGGTAGGTCAACGCTTCAATGAGGGTGGGGCCTTCTCCGGCACGGGCACGGGCGATCGCTGCCTCAGCTACTGTACGCACCGCCAGCACATCCATGCCATCTACTTCCTCACCCACCATGCCAAAGACCTTGGCCTTCTTGTAGATTTCTGTTTCGGAACTGGCACGCTCATGGGCCATACCGATCGCCCACTTGTTATTTTCTACAATGAAAAGAATAGGTAATTTCCAGAGTGCCGCCATATTCAAGCACTCAAAGAACTGGCCATTATTGCTGGCACCATCGCCAAAGAAACAGGCGGTGACCTGATCGGCTTTGGCATCGCCCATCACCTGACGGCGGTACATCGTCTGAAATGCTGCCCCCGTTGCGACTGGAATCCCCTCAGCGACAAAGGCAAAGCCCCCCAAGAGATTATGCTTGGCAGAAAAGAGGTGCATTGAGCCGCCCCGGCCTTTGCTACACCCCGTTGCCTTGCCAAAGAGTTCAGCCATCACTTCACGGGCAGGAACACCGGCGCTCAGGGCATGAACGTGATCGCGATAGGTACTGCAGACGTAATCATCGGGACGCATCGCCTTGATCACACCTGTAGAGACTGCCTCTTGACCGTTGTAGAGGTGGACAAAGCCAAACATCCGCCCTCGGTAGTACATTTCGGCACACTTATCTTCAAAGGTGCGCCCCAGTACCATATCTTCATAGAGCATTAACCCCTGCTCACGGGTAATCGTGGTTTGGGGAATGGACAAAGAGGGCAGACTACGCTCTTGAACCATAGTAGGCAGTGATCAACCTAGGGTAAACGCCGTACCAACAGGGCAAGCCGCCGTTGGCATCACACTATTGTACTCAAATTACAGCCCTTTTCTTAAATATGGGAGTGACAAGGGAATGCCAGCCTCTGCTAATCACAGTAAATGAGTATTCCTGCCCCCTGCTGGTTTGCTAAAAAGAGAAGCAGGATAGATGTGGGCAGCAGCCATTGCCTCTGGGTCAAAACGTTTTGCTAGGGTCGTTTGCAGACCGTGCCATGCAGTTTCTAGGATGCAACTGGGTAAGTCTCCTTCCTCTGCAGCTACGATGAGCGCTTCAAGGTCTGTTGGCGGTTCATTGTCGGGAATGGCGATTAAAATTGCAGCAATACTCATTCAGAAGTCCCCAGTAAACTTGATCGAGGTAATCAGCAACTAACTTCCCAGAAGGAAGGCAACGAGGAACAAGCCATAGAGCAGACCAAACTTCAGGGCATTGAGAATTTGACCAAAGAGAGTTTGCCGCAGTTTCCAGCGATCGCTATAGAACAAGGCACTAATCACTTCAGCAATAATTGCTACGATGCTCGAGGCCACAATATCTAAATAGCCCAATTGACCTGCACTCGAGGAAATGGCCAAGCCCAAGAACACCCCAAAAAGAAAGGCAATAGTCAGTGTCGCTAGCCGTCGCCACGGATTTTTTAACTGCTCCTGAATCCCAGCGCCTAGACGATCAAGCAGGGTATTAAGACGGGTTTGCTGCATATACTCAGGACGGGAAAAGGTTGCTAGGGTGGGCAGAGAGTGAATGCTTGCCAGTATATGTTAAGTCGTGTTGCCGATGCGGTCTATTGGTTAAATCGCTACATTGAGCGGGCAGAGAATATTGCTCGTTTTGTTGATGTCAACTTGAACATGCTGCTGGATCTGCCCACGAGTCTTTCAGGTCAATGGGATCCCCTAGTGCTAACAACGGGGGATTTGTCCTTTTTTCAGGAACACTATGGCACGGCCACGGCTGAAAATGTGATTCAGTTCCTCACCTTTGACACCACCTATGCCAACTCGATCATCTCCTGTCTGCGGGCGGCACGGGAGAATGCCACATCCATTCGCGAGGTGATTTCCTCAGAAATGTGGCAGCAGGTGAATGCCTTCTATACGATGGTGCGGGAGGCGGCTAAAGCCCCGGATCAATTGGAGATTGCCAGCTTTTTGGAGCAAGTGAAACAGGCCAGTCACCTTTTTGCCGGCGTGATGGATAGTACGATGAGCCACAATGAAGCGTGGCACTTTGGTCAAATGGGGCGGCTACTGGAGCGAGCCGATAAAACCTCGCGGATTCTCGATGTGAAATACTATCTGCTGTTGCCCTCAGTGGAAGATGTGGGCACGCCCATTGATGAATTGGGTTGGATTGCGCTCCTCAAGTCCGCCAGTGCCTATGAGATGTATCGTAAACGGGGTTCGCATCGGATTACACCCGCAGGGGTCGCAGAGTTTTTGATTCTCGATGCCGAGTTTCCCCGCGCGATCCGCTTTTGTCTGTTGCAGGTGGAAAAATCCCTCTACAAAATTACAGGAACGCCCTTGGGGAGCTGGCACCAGCCCGTGGAACGCCAACTGGGACGCCTGCGATCGCAACTGGACTATTTGACGATTGATGAAATTATTGGCCAAGGCATGCACGAGTTCCTCGATCACTTGCAGCAGCAAATGAATGAGGTGGATACGCAAATTTTTCAAACGTTCTTTACCCTAGAGCCTGTGAAAGCCCGCTAGCGTGACAATTGAATTGGGGTATTGCCTAGGGTTGACGGTGGGCTTGGTGCTGCTTGAGGTATTGGCGCCCATTTTGAATCACCGCTAGCATTTCCTTGAATTGGCGTTCCATTTCCGCAAGGGTGCGATCGGCATAGGCATCCGCTTCCTGTTGCCGCTCTTGACATTCATGGCGGGTCACTTGGCGCAGATGGGCTAGTTCTTTTTCTGTGTTTTGCCGTAGCAGATTGATTTCCTCGATCGCGCGCTGGCGCATAAACTCCACCTCTTGCTGCACCTGCTGGCGAATTTTCTGGGCTTCGAGTTCTGCCTGCTGGCGAATCCGCAGTTCATCGGCAATTTGGGCAGCGCGTTGCTCTGCGGCACGGATAATTTCTTGGGCGCGGTGCTGGGCCTGTTTAATGATCTCATCCCGCTGATTGAGAATCCGCTGCGCTGTCTTCACTGATTCGGGGATCGCCTGTTCAATGTGGGTAAGCTGATTCAGGATCTGCTCTTCATCAATGAGTTTGCGGCCGGTCAGCGGGATCTTCGTCCCTTCGAGAATTAGGAGTTCTTCCAGCTTTTCCAATTGTTGCAGGAGTTGCAGCGGTACGGAAGGGACATCAAGCGCTTCATTTACTCCAGTGGTCGTTGAGATGGGATCGGCGTTTGAGTAAAGCATGCTTCTAAATCCTTTGCAACAGTGGCTGGTACTAGATGACGAACATTACCGCCAAATCGGGCAATTTCTTTTACTAAGCTACTACTTAAGAAACTATACTCATTGGACGTGGTGAGGAACACGGTCTCAATCTCTGGCCAGAGGCTTTTATTGGTGTGGGACATCTGCAGCTCGTATTCAAAGTCCGACAGAACCCGTAGCCCCCGCAGAAGAACTGTTGCCTGTTGCGATCGCGCGTACTCAACGGTCAGGCCATCAAAGGTATCCACCCGCACATTTTTTAAGTGAACGGTAGCCGCCTCTACTTGTTTGATCCGTTGGCTGACGCTAAAGAGGGCTTTTTTTTGTGGGTTGTGGGCGATCGCCACAATCACTTCACTAAAGAGACGAGCACCCCGCTCAATAATGTCCAAGTGCCCTAGGGTAATGGGATCAAAACTTCCAGGATAAACAGCAAGCATAGGCGGCTCAATAACGAGATGAGAGGTTAAACAGCATCAAGGGTAAGACAATCATCGCTGATTTCTCGGAACAGCGGATACCATTGCTGCATTGGCAGACCACTCGCGATCGCCCCAGAAATTTTCTGACTGTATCTTTGCCGATCAACCCTACAACCAAGGGGATGAATGATCCCCGTCTGTGGATAGAAATGGAGCTGCTGCAATTAATAAAAATTAATGTAAAGAGTTGTAATCAGAATATAAAAAAATCAAATCATTATTACAGCTTTATTGACAACATTTGTAGCCTTAGCTACCAAATTTAGGCTCAATATGAACTAATGTAAACGATTTCTTAAATTTTGCAGTGTCACGTAGCGGCTATGTTACAGAATGGTGACGCAAAAACTATTTGTATCAAGCAATACTTGACGATCTCAGATCTCAGCATTTATAACAGAAACATGTTTCATTCAAGGCAGTTAGGGTTGTCTTTCACTTAAATACCTTAAATTAACCTGTAAAACTAAAGTAATTGGTGTTTCCCTGATGATGATTAGTTTTTTTTGAATAACTATTTCGTTATATTAACTTGCTTCCCTAGTCCCTGCGTTTGTTAAACAAGTATTAAGTATTCATCATTGACTTAACTTCTTACACATCTGAAAGTACGTGCATGTCACGTGCCTCTCTCCCTTTTGCTGCTATGTCCCGTCCTAACTGTGAGGGTTCCCCCTATGAATATTTCTCCAGTCACTCGCTACTATATGCGGCGCTTACTGGCAGAGCATCCCGCCATTCAATCCTATGTTGCCCGTGACACACACCCACTGGGCATTGAGGAAGAATACCTAGAGCGTTACATTAATCTAGATCATTTAACCTATCCACAACTGAATCAATTAGAATTTCTCATTGAGTTACATCAAAAAATAAAAGTTAACGAACCACATCAAACTCACCAGCTTCAACAGATTGAGCAGAAAATTTTTGACCTCATTGGTATTCAACTTCCTGTCTCCCACAGTGCCTTAACAGATTTGATGTCTTTCTTTAGTCAGGTTGCGGAAACTCAAGAGCAGATTCCTGTGCCTAGCGTAAACCATGAATCGACAAACCTTGCTGATTACTATGAATACTGTCGGCGAATTACAGAAGTAACGGTACGCTACCTTGGCAAAATGATTGTCACTAACTATTGGTTATTGACACGACCCCGTGAAAGCTGGCTGGCGCAAATTCAAGTGGAGCAGTTCCACAACCGTAACTTCACGCCCCACGATCAACTTTTAACCAACTATGAAGTCGAAACCTTGCAACGGTGGATCCATGATTTCATTCGGCATTGCTGTCGTGTCCTGCCCACTCTACCGCGCCTTCTCTTGGCGGCAGGAGTTCCTTCCCACCTGCTCTACGATCTCGTTCGTTAACGGTCAGGTTATTCCCGAAAGGGGCTTCCCTATGCAAATATCAATGGAAATCAAAAGGTTCTAGGAGCGTTTGCAGCACGGTGGGCAACTTCTCGGCTAGCTCTTGGGAATGGCTATAGATGAGGCGCTGGCGACTGGGAACTTCAATGGGAAGAGGCGCCCGCTGGCTGGGGTGCTCCTGCTGAATGACAAGGATTTGATTGCGGCGTTTGCTGGCAAGGGCGTAGCCGAGTTCTAGGGCAATCATGGTGGACAACTGGCCATTCTCAACCGCTGTGCCATCGGCAACAAACAGGAGCGAGCGACGCAATTGGGTGATCACGGGACTATCCAGACGCAGAGGAGCCGTGGCTGAGCGTGGGCTTTCGACCAGTTCCAAGGGGAAGCGACTAGGGGTATTGGTCACAAATGCTTTGAGGGCGGTGCGAATCTCGTCACTACTGGGGCTATCGGCGGGACTGAAAAAGAGGGTCGGTTCCAAGTAACTCAGGCGATCGCTCTTGATGAAATAGATTTCATGACTGAGAACATCAATGTTGGCGATCGTATAGCTGCCGCTCCCCTCAATATAAAATTCCACGGTTTCCCCAAGGCGATAGCGTTGAAACCACTCCGAACGCTGCACGGTTTCTAAGTCATCGAGAAAATCTGCCCGCAATGCCGTTTTCAGCAAGCTACTTTTGTTGAGCCGTAGATCGTGGGGACGTTGCTCGATGTGTTCGAGGGGTTCATACTGCGGTAGGTACCATGCCCGCAGCGCAATAATCGCCATTCAATTATTCCACCTAGGTACTGCCAATTATGTTAGAGCATAAATACAGTCCTTTTCTGGGGTACACAGATGAGCACTGACTGAGCGTATTCCATCCGTGTGAAAAGGGCTGTAAATTAAGTCCTACTGGCATAGGAGACAGCCAATGACAGCAAAATTATTGCTGGTGGATGATGAGCCGGGGGTGCGCGAGGCGGTAACGGCCTATTTAGAGGACAGTGGCTTTGAGGTGACAGCAGTGGCCAATGGTCAAGCGGCTCTGGAGTATCTAGAAACCAATGTACCCGACCTGATTATTACGGATATTATGATGCCGCAGATGGATGGCTATGCCTTTTTGGAAACAGTGCGCCAACAACCCCATCTCAACCATATTCCCGTTATCTTCCTCACAGCGCGGGGCATGAAGCGCGATCGCATCCAAGGCTATGATGCTGGCTGTGATGCCTACCTAGCCAAACCCTTTGACCCCGATGAACTGGTGGCCATTATCAAAAATCTGCTGCGGCGGCAAGCGGCTGCTCGCGATGAGGGAGAACCCAATCTGGCCAATTTAGCTCAACAAATTGCCGAACTGCGGGCAATGCTCGTCCAACAGGGCAAACGCAATCCCACGGCTCCCCCAATTCAACTGGATCTCACCCCCCGCGAAGCCAGTGTGCTGCAACTGGTGGTCAAGGGTCTGATGAATAAGGAAATTGCCAGCCAACTGAATACCAGTGTTCGCAATATTGAAAAGTATGTCAGTCGCCTCTTTGTGAAAACCGGTACCAGTAGCCGCACAGAACTCGTGCGCTTTGCCCTTGAACATGGCTTGGCTGATTAGGTTTAGAGAGAGGGATCATTTTGCCAGAACCAGTCGGCAATGCGGGGTTTGGCTTTTTCCGTTGCTGTGGGATTGAGGAGGATAATGGCTTGGCGGAGGTTGGGGGCCAGCCGTCGCTGTACCCGTTGGGGAATGCCATCGCCAAAATAAACATGACCCCGCCCCGTCAGCACCACAATCAGGCGATCGGGATGCCGCTGATGCTGTTTAGCAATGACTTTGGCCATCGTTTCATCCCAAAGGACTTGAGCTTGGTAAAAGAAGTCAAAATTCATACTGTGGCTCATCCCTTGATGGGCAGCAACAAAAATCTCCTGCAGGCGATCGCGATAGGCAGTGTTGCTCAAGTCAATATCTGCTAGGGGTGGAATATAGCGAAAATCATCTTCCCCTAAGCTCTCTAGACCTTGGCGTGCCACTTGGCGGGTGACTTCGGTGGGCGTATTCAGGGCAATCAGGGGAATCTGCTGCTCCTTGGCAAAGCGAAAAATCGGTGCATACAGCGACCAAGGGAAGCCCCAGCGCTGGGCATATTGGGTTTGCTCCAGCAATTCCATCTCGGTAATTTCACCGCCAATGTAGGCATCGAGGGCGGCTTGAAAGGGACGCTGAATCATTTCAAGGGCGATCGCTAGGGGGCGACCCCGCCGTTGCAATTCCTGCAAAATTTGCAGTTGTGCCTGATGATCGGCCACGCTATCGTGGGTTTCACCCAAATAGAGGATGTGCTTTTGCTGCCAGTCGGCATAGGCTCTTTGCAGGGGGACGGATTCACTGCCCCGCCAGACCTGCTGCGCTTTCACACTGTGGGTTCCCGCGACCAAAAGGGCGATCGCTAAAGTAAAAGCTAAAGGCTGCCAAGCAGGGGACGATCGCCACTGGCGCAACCGCTGTCCAAGGGGGGATGCCAAACGATAAAATATCTGCCAAGATCGAGATAGAGTCGTTGACGGTATGGTGACGACAATTATCTTCTGCGCGTTCCCCATTGGGTTCAACCCTGTTATCCAACGCTGAAACAACTATGCAATCTCCCTATCCACTTGAACTCAGTGACCCCGCTGCCAGTGACGTCGGTTCCACTCATCCTGAACTGAATGGTAACGCACTGGTGAAATCGGAGACGACCTCTACAGAATTGGCCAAGGCGGAAGTTCGCTTGAGTGACCCCCGTGCCGAAGCGCTGCGGCAAATGTTGGAACGCCATCGCGGTACGCGGCAGTTGATTATTCTCCAAGATTTTCCTGACCCCGATGCCCTCTCTTCGGCATGGACCTATAAACTCATTGCTGAGCAGTTTGAGATTCAGTGCGATATTGCCTACGCCGGTGCCCTGAGCCATCAGGAGAATATCACCCTAGTGCGGCTGACGGGGATGCCCCTTGTGCGCTGGGCGGTGCAAGGTACGAAAAATAAAGATCAGCGGGATTGTACCTGTTACCAAGGCTACGTTCTCATTGACAACCAAGGCACCACCAGTCAACTGCTGCCCATGGTGCAGGAGGCTGGCCTGCCGGCGATCGCCATCATTGATCACCACAGTCTCCAAGAAGCCATTCAAGCCGAGTTTACAGACATTCGACCCACGACCCGCGCCACGGCTACCATCTTTACCCAATACCTGCAAGCGGGGCTACTCACCCTCGACAGTAGCAACCCAGTTCACGTGAAATGTGCCACGGCTCTGATGCATGGCCTGCGCTCTGACACCGATTGCCTCAAACAAGCCAAAGAAGAGGACTTTCTCGCAGCCGCCTTCCTGAGTCGTTTTATTGATTATCAACTGCTGAACACCATTTTGCAGTCCCACCGCTCGAAGCAGGTGATGGATGTGATCGAGCGATCGCTGAAAAACCGCTCCATTCACAACAATTTCTCAATTTCTGGCGTGGGCTATATCCGCTACGAAGACCGCGATGCCATTCCCCAAGCGGCGGATTTCCTTGTGACTGAAGAGAACGTCCACACTGCCGTTGTCTATGGCCTTGTCCACGACGAAGACGAAGAGGTGGAACTGATTATCGGTTCGCTGCGCACAACAAAAATTACCCTTGACCCCGACGAATTTATCAAAGAGGCCTTTGGTAAGGATCGCCAAGGACGCTTCTTTGGTGGGGGTCGCTCCCAAGCCGGCGGTTTTGAAATTCCCGTGGGCTTCTTGTCGGGTCTCAATGAGAATCCAGAATACGCTAAACTCAAGTGGAGCGTTTACGATACGCAGATTAAGCAGAAGCTCCTCCACCTCGTCAATCCGAAGAACAATGTCCTCCACGGTACGGAGTAAGGCACTGTTCGTAGTAATCAAGTTTTAGGTCTTTATGACGGAGCTAACAGTCCTTTTTTTCCGCCACGGAATCGCGGTCGAACGGGAAGTGTTTGAAGGCAGTGATAGCGATCGCCCCCTTACCGCCAAAGGCGAAAAGAAAACCCAGCAGATTGCGCGGCGGTTACTTGATCTAGGCATTGAGGCAGAACTGATTCTCTCCTCCCCACTGGTGCGGGCACGGCAAACGGCAGAAATTCTCCTTGAAGTGGGGGTTGCCCCCGATCTGATGATTTCTGACCTGTTGGCTCCAAGCGGTCGTTTGCTAGATTGGCTCCATTGGCTAAATCACTGGCGTCAAGACCATGAGGGTGCCCTGATTGCCGTGGGTCATGAACCCAATCTCAGTCACTGGACCGAACTGCTCATCTGTGGTAAAGCCTTGGGACACCTCCAGCTCAAGAAAGCCGGCATTATTGGCCTGCTGATTCCAGAAACCGATCCCCTTGGTAATAGTCAACTTTTTTGGCTGACGCCTCCCAAGTTTTTACTTAATGGCAGTGGCCTTGCCTGACTACAGGTGTCCATTCCGATGCTTCGACCCTCTCGCCACTGCTCTCCCTAAAGCGACAAAATAGAAGTACAGCCTGCCACAGGATAGAATCGTGAATTCTGAGTCGGAAATTACGGAGCATTTACCGCCCGATGTTCTCAGTTGGCTGTATGCCTATCAGCGGGAGCATCAATTTACTAGCCTTGAAGCGGCAATTGTTGACATTGTCTGCAAGTTTTATATTCAAGCGGAGCATTTGCCTGAACGGGTGGCGGATCTAGAGCGACGGGTGAATGCCCTCAGCCGTGAAGTGATTCATCTGCGCCAACAACTGCCCGAAAACTACGATCGCCTACGGGAACAGTTGGCAGCGGTGCGCCTGAGTCATTCGGGCATTCTCCACAATTTGCGCGATCGCGTGGAGGCCTTAGAGTCCGAGGTGTTTCCCGGTCGCCCTAGCGCTGCTGACGTAGAGGCTGATAGTTGAGGAGTTCCTCCAAGGTTGCCAGCAAATCCACTTTCACAAATGTGATTTGATCCTCAGCATTGAGGCCAAATTGCCAAGCCACATTGACGCTAAAAAGGGGGAGTGTAACTTTACCCACAAGGCGGTAGCGACGTTCTGTGCCCTCTGTGCTTAGTAGTTCTCCTTTAAGGGGTTCTGCCCGCATACCCACGGCTTCAAGGTGGAGATAATGGGCGATCGCCCCGCGGCCAATGACAGCATCCTCAAAGGGCGGATAGAGAACTCCCGCCTCAGCAAACAGGGCGGCCACATCTTCGTAGCGTTCCTCATTGAGGGCAGCAAAATAGGCGATCAGCGTCGGTTCATCAATGCCGAGAACAGGACTTCCTTGAACAAGATGGGTCATGGTTGCAGTTCCTCAGTGGTTTGAATCGAGACAAAAAAAGGGAGCGAGCTGCCCCCTTGCGTAACCCATGGCATCTCAATTAGACGGCAAGTGGATCCACACCCATGGCGACCACTGCATTCCGCAGGACAGTAATCTGCTGACCAAAGTCAAGGGCTTTGATGGCTGCAAACACGCGATCGGCATCGCGGCTGAGGGTATAACCGGGGGGCACAGGTACCACAAACCCCTGTTTCATCAGTTCTGCCAGTTGATACCAGAAGGCGAGCTTGGTGTTGGGGCTAAAGACACCGTAGGCACGGGTGAGAGGGGTGTCCACATTGGCCACCAAGTCGCGCATGAATTGAAGTTGATCATCAAAACTGAGTGCTTTGACCTGATTGAGCAGCCCTTCCGCCAGTTGTAGGCGAGCCGTACCGGGGGCGGCGGCTGTAATCGAACGACCCGTTTCTGTGTAGATAAACCACAGGAGTCCCAACTTGTCATCCACGCTCAGGCAGTTAAAGAGAGTGGTTACCTCTTGAACCGCTGTGGCTAGGGTGGTGGGATTGAAACGCGTATCGGTGGTGTAGGTCATATCGCTTCAGAGATGTTAAATGTCTAGTCTGTCGCTAGGGTTATCTCTGCCTCCTAGTCAACAGTATGTTACATATCTTCATAAAAAGCAACACAAGTTTATAAATACCGACAATAAATCTATCTTATATGTTAATCAAATAGAATAAACTCAATACATTGTAGAGGGCTAAACCCAAGGACATGTCCTAGTTAATCCCGCTGTTGCCCTCTTGCGCAAAAAAGCAGTTAGCAACCTCCATGGTGGGTTGTTACAAATGTTAAGATTGCATCGGTTTTGGCAGGAACACTGCTGTGGCTCGACCAACCCTCTACGTAGCAATCACCAATCATGGCTTTGGTCATGTGGCGCGGACAACGGCGCTGGTGAATGCCATTCGCCGCCAAGTGCCTGATCTCTTGCCACTGATCGTGACGGCAGCTCCCTATTGGTTGTTGCAGGCGAATCTGGAGGGGGAGTTTATTCATCGTCCCCGTGCCCTTGATCTGGGGGTCGTGCAAGCCGATAGTTTGCAAATGGATTTGCCCGCAACCCGTGCCAAGCTCTTGGAACTTCAGGCGGCAGCCCCTGAGTTGATCCACGCCGAGGCAGATTTTATTCAGCAAAATCGGGCACAGTTGGTGCTAGCGGATATTCCCCCTTTGGCGGTGGCGATCGCCCATGCAGCGGGGGTGCCCTGTTGGATGGTTAGTAACTTTGGCTGGGATTTTATCTATCGCTCCTTTGGCGATGACTTTAGCGAGATTGCGGATTGGGTGAGTAATCTTTATAGCGGGTGCGATCGCTTGTTTCAACTGCCCTTTGCCGAACCCCTCAATGCTTTTCCCCACAAAGAACCCGTGGGACTGACGGGAGCCGAACCGCGTTTTGAACCAGAGGAGTTGCGGCAGCGCCTTGGCCTCACCACTCCCCGCGATCGCACGGTTTTGTTGACCTTTGGCGGGTTGAGCCTGCAGGCCATTCCCTATGAAGCCCTCAAGGACTTTCCCGATTGGCAGTTTCTCACCTTCGATGGGGCTGCACCAGAGGATCTGCCAAACCTACTGAAGCTCTGTGGCCGTCAACTCCGCCCGCTGGATGTGATGCCTCTCTGTGGTCGAGTCGTGTCCAAGCCCGGCTATGGCACCTACGCGGAGGCCTGTCGCTTGGGGGTACCGGTGGCAACGATTCGTCGTGATGATTTTGCCGAGGGGCCAATTTTAGTGGCCGGATTGCAGGCTCATCACTACCATCAGATCCTCAGTCATGAAGAATTTTTTGGTGGCCACTGGCACTTTTTGGCAGCGGAACCTCAGCCGCCTTTAGACCCCACACCGCTTGATCTTGATGGCAATTCTAAGATCGCTACCGCTGTTGCTTATTATTTGAATCAACACAATTCCTATTCGTAGCAATTGCCGTGGGTATCTTTGGATGGCAAACAGCCTCGCTTTTAAAAAAGGCTTGGCAGCTTTATCAGCAACAGCACTGGCGCAGGGCACAGCAGTTGGCTCGTCAAGTCATTGAACGTTCCCCGCAGCCAGAGGCCTACTATTTGTTGGGGGTGATTGCCGAGGAACGGGGGCAACCCCTTGGGGCGCAAGCGGCCTATGAACAGGCGATCGCCCTTGATCCGTGGCATGCTGCTGCCCACTATCGGCTGGCGATTGTTCTCCACGATCTGCTGTCGCAACCGGCCGCTGCTGTACCCCACTATCAACGCGCCCTTGAGGTGCAGCCAGAGTGGGTGGAAGCCCACAGCAACCTAGGGAATGCCTATTTGGACTTAGGGGAGATTGAGCGGGCGATCGCCTGCTATCAAAAAGCCCTTTCCCTGAATCCGGACTTACCGACGACCCTGTATAACTTGGGACTGTGTCTGCACTCCCAAGGCAAACTTACAGAGGCCAGTGCCTGCTATGAACAGTCGCTGTATCTTAAACCCGGTCAAGCGGATGTCCACAACAATCTGGGCAGCGTTTATCTCGAACTCAAGAACTACAGGGCAGCGATTCGTCAATTTCAAGCTGCCCTCAGCGCCAATCCAGAACTATTGGCAGCGCACTACAATCTGGGCTATGCCCTCCATTTACAGGGCAACCTTGCAGCGGCCCGCGATCGCTATCAAGAGGTCTTGCTGCGGGAAAATAAACATCCACAGGCACTCCTGCAACTGGGGCAAATTTGCCTCAGCGAAGCGGATTTTACGGGAGCCATCCGCTACTACCAACGCTGTCTTGACCTCAACCCTTGCAACGGTTCTGCCCAAGCGGGCTTGGCCACAGCGCTTCTGGAAACAGGAAACCCAGAGGCGGCCCTCCACCACTTTCGCCAAGCCGTTGCCCTAGACCCCAATGGGGCGGATGTGCGCCTCAACTTTGCCCTTGTCCTGCTCATGCTAGGACATTTTCAAGAGGGATGGGAGGAATACGAATGGCGCTGGCAACAACCCACGGGCGGATTACGCACCTATGCGCAACCCCGTTGGCAAGGTCAATCCTTGGCGGGGAAAACCCTCTTTGTCTATAGTGAGCAGGGGCTAGGGGATTGCATTCAGTTTGTGCGCTTACTGCCCTTGATGGCGCGGCGTGCCCAACGGCTCATTTTTGCTGCCTATCCGCCCTTGGTGCGCCTGTGTCAAACACTGCCGGGGATTGAAGTGATAAGCACCGAGGAGACGCCTCCCCCCTTTGATTGCCATACCCCCCTGCTGAGTCTGCCGCGCTACTTAGGCATTGATAAAGACCACTTTCCTAAGTTCAAGCCCTATTTCCCTTTGCCCGCCCACCCACCCCACAGTATCTTTAATATCTCTAAACCTCGGATCGGTCTGGTTTGGGCCAGCCATAGTCAAACACGCACGACGGCACAGCGGTCTTGTCCCCTTGAGTATGTCCTACCCCTGCTGCGGGAATTTGAGGTGCAATGGTATAGCCTGCAAAAGGAGCGATCGCCAGCGGAAGCTGAACAGTTACAGGAGGTGGGGGTGATTGATTGCCAGCCCTATATGGGGGATTTTCTGGATACGGCGCTTTTGATCCAGCAGTTGGATGCTGTGGTAACAATTGATACGGCTGTGGCACACTTGGCGGGTGCCCTAGGGAAGCCCCTGTGGATCCTGTTGCCCTTTGTGGCGGATTGGCGGTGGCTCTGGCAGCGATCGCGATCGCCTTGGTATCCTTCGGCGCAGTTAATTCGCCAGCCCCAGCGGGGTGATTGGCAAGGGGCGATCGCCCAATTGCGGACTGCGCTTCAATCCCACTATCGGATGCTCAGCAATGGGATACCCAATTGAGCAGAAATTAGTGATTGCAGTGGCCTCCAGTGCCCTCTTTGATTTGGGGGAGGCGGATGATGTCTTTCGCAATGAGGGGACCGAAAAGTACCGCCAATTTCAGCGGGAAAGGAAATACGATGTCTTGCCGAAGGGGGTGGCATTTCCCTTTATTCGCCGCTTCTTAAATCTCAACCGTGCCTATCCCGAACAAGAGCCCGTGGAGGTCGTGCTTCTTTCGAGAAACGATCCCGATACCGGTCAGCGGGTCTTCTATTCAATTCAGCACTACGGTCTGAACATTACCCGCGCCGCATTTTTGGGCGGCAAATCCCCCCATCCCTACATTCCTGCCTTTAATGTGTCCCTATTTCTCTCGGCAAATGCCAAGGACGTGCAGCAGGCGATCGCGGCTGGGTATCCAGCGGGCATGGTGATTCGATCGCCCATTACCGATCAGGAAGAGGATGCCGAGTTGCGCATTGCCTTTGACTTTGATGGTGTGCTAGCGGATGATGAAGCGGAAGCCGTCTTTCGCCAAGGGGATCTCGAGCAATTTCAAGCCCATGAACTGCAAAAGGCCAACATTCCCCACAACCCAGGCCCCCTGAGTGACCTGTTTAGAAAACTGGCAGCCTTTCAACAGTTAGAGATGGCCAAAGAACAGCAGGATGCCAGCTATCGGCGGCTGTTACGGATTGCGATTGTGACGGCACGCAATATCCTTGCTAGTGAACGGGTGGTAACTACCCTCAATAGTTGGGGCGTCATGCCGGATGAAACCTTTTTCCTTGGCGGTATGGAGAAGGTACGGGTTCTCAAGCAACTCAAACCGCATATTTTCTTTGATGATCAACTGACTCATCTAGAATCAGCAGCGGGTTCGATTCCCTCAGTGCATGTCCCCTTTGGCGTGCGCAACTGTGACATTTGTGGCATTTATTATGGGCAGACCTGACGCCCATTCATCTGAACAATGGAAACATCTAGCTCGCGATCATCAAGTTCAAGTTTGCCACTGGCAGTAACAACGCCGCCCACCCTAAGAACGCCATTGCGCAGGGCAGGTTTGCAGGCATCCGGTAGATCGAGCTTGTAGCGTTGGTTATTGGCCTCAATTAAGACTTCATCATCATCAACAACCGCCGTAATTTGACCCGTAAGCGTGGCGGGCACCTCCTTACCAGCACGGCTGGCGATCGCTCCTGTGATCAACATTCCTGCCACTCCTAATGCCAATACCAACCAACGCAATCCCATGGCACAAATCCTCAAGTAGAAGGTTTCCCAATAATTTGACGAGCGATCGCCCCCAAGAGTTCAATTAAGTTTTCTCTGCCGACGGATCTATTCAAATTTCCTAAAGTCTGATTTTGGCGTTGAATCCCTCGGAGTCTCTCTATAGGAGGCTTTGAGTATTTTTAGTAGCTTTGTAGAAAATAATTTGACACCCCTCGCAGGGGATCCCTCGGAACAGGGGGCTGCAATCCGCTCAGGGAGAGGCTATATTAAAGATGCGCTTGCTTTCCTTCGCGGAAGTAAAATAAATGAAAATTGGTAAAGTACGCTAAAAATAAGCACAAAAAAAGGTCAGTGTCGTTGCCACCGACCCTTGAATAGATGAAGACGAGTTAAGTTTCTAGGAGTTTATTCCTCATTAACGGGGAACAACGGCAGGCTGCACTTGGATGCCCCATGAACTGAGCGTGCCTACATTACAGCCACCTTGCCGTCCAATCGCCCCAATTTGAATCGTGTGATTCCCCCGCTCCCAATTGCCACCAATGGGCAAAAAGGCTGAACGGTTGGGGCCAAGGAACTCCGTTTCGACCCGCTGTCCCTGACGATTGGTGGTGAAATATTTCACTTCCGAGCAGTGGGTAGCAGGCGCAGTGACTTGGAGGGCATAATCCCAATACGGACTTTCAGAGCGGAAGTTGTAACGCGCCATTTGATCGCAAACTTGGCCACTGCTGTTGCAGTTGACGATAATCGGTGGGTTTGCCTGTGCTGCCGTAGTAGCAACCACAACACCTGAAACCACAATACTGCTTAGGGTGATCAACCGATGGGTGAAGGAGTGGAGAGACATTGGAGGCTCCTATGGAGTGGATACCCCAATTATTGATGGCAATCCTGTCGCCGCCTGAGACCTCAATCACTGATGGGTTGAGAGATTGATCACCGGAAAGTAACTGTTGCTTCCTCGCAGGAAATGGAAAAACTGCTAGGCCATTTCACGCACACGGGGCTGGCCATCCACAATCTCACCAATGAGGATGACATCGGCCACGTTGACAAACAGGCCATTTTCGACAACGCCAGGGATGTTGTTCATCGTTTTCTCTAGTTCGGCGGGGTTAGAAATGTCATCAAATTTGACATCAAGGACAAGGTTGCCTTGATCTGTCACCACTGGGCCATCTTTTTTCACCCCCATGCGCAGTTCAGGCTGCCCCCCAAGAGCTTGCAGGGCACGAGTGACGGGAGCCACGGCAAAGGGTAACACTTCCACGGGCACAGGGAAAGTGGCACCCAATTTCTGCACCAGTTTGCTGCTGTCCACCACGACCAAGAACTGATCCGCAAGGGAGTCAACAATTTTTTCACGGGTATGAGCTGCCCCACCCCCCTTGATCAGGTTTTTGGCGGGATCCACTTCATCGGCACCGTCAATGGCAATGTCTAATTTCTCCACATCATCGAGGGTGACTAGGGGAATGCCATACTTTTTAGCAAGGACAGAGGCCTGAAACGAGGTGGGCACACCAGCGATGTTGCTCAGTTCTCCGTTGCGCAGGCGATCGCCCAAAAATTGGATGACAAAGGCGGTGGTTGACCCAGTGCCCAAGCCGACAATCATTCCAGACTGCACGCGATCGGCAGCAGCTTTGGCAACAGCCTGCTTCATTTGCTTGACTGCATCATCACTCATGGGCGAATTCCCTCATTTTTTCCAAAAGCACCATACCACAGCGGCCGCCCTTTACAGCCCTTTTCAGAGAGTCGGAACCTAGGCCTCAGGCTGCCAGTCCTTGGAAATGAGTTGCAGGTGACGTTGCAAACAACGATAATGCTAGTGATTAAGTGAGGGTATCTCAGGGATGGCGATCGCGCGCGCAAGGAAAAAATGGCAGTGGTTCTCCCTGTTGGGCGCAGCAGCAACCGTTTGGGCACAGACGGGACTGGCGGCTGAACAAATTAGCCTTGTGTATCCGCCCTTTGGCACCTTCAACATCCAAGTGAGTGACCTTGCCAGCTTTGCCAAAACGGGTAATACCAGCCCAGAGCTAGGGTTTTTAATTCGGTTGCTCCCCAATGATCAACAGCCAAACCTGCGGGAGAGCTTAACCACCCGTATGGACCTAGCACCCACAACCGTTAGCCAGTTTGTCAACAGCCCCATCGGTCAAGCCTTTCTGGAGCGTATTGGCCAAGTCATTCGTGCAGATAATGATGTCAATGGTGGCCCAGCCCTTGGGGAAGCCCTGAAAACCGCCGCCAGTTCCCCCGCAGGCATTACCCTACTCTCAGTACTACAGGCCTTTCCCGGCAAGAGTGTTAAAGTCAATGGTGAACTCGGTCTGAAGGCAGTGGGTGCCTTTACCCGTGCCGTGAATCAAGAACAACGGGCGCAAGACTTTATCGAACGCTTGGCGCAACTCCAACCAAGAACGCCACTGCCTGCCAGTAGCCTTAATCCTGCCCAAAAAGGACCCTTCCAGTGGCAAAAGCAAAAAATTGAATTTACTAATCCCAATCGCACCACAGGCTCCATTCCCGCAGATCTCTATGTCCCCACAGGAATTACGGCGCCGGCCCCTCTCATTGTCATTTCCCACGGTTTAGCCTCAGACCGCACGACATTTGCCTACTTAGCAGAGCACTTGGCTAGTTATGGCCTAGCGGTTTTAGCAGTCACTCACCCCGGTTCCGATGCCAGCCGAATTAATAGTTTTCTCTCCGGGGCACCCCTCGACTACGAGAACTTGCCAAAGGATTGGGCACAGCGCCCCCTTGACTTGAAATTGGGGGTAGATGCTGTAGCGGCGTTAGTTCAGAAAAATCCAGCCCTGAAAATTGACACCAATAATGTGGGGCTATTTGGCCACTCCATGGGGGGCTTTACCGTACTGGCAGCGGCTGGGGGTACCGTTGACTGGAATGCAGTGAAACAACGCTGTCTAGCAGCCGCTAGGGATCTCTTTATCTTTAATATCTCAGTGCCCCTGCAATGTCGTAGTCTCGGTCTTGCCGATGGGCCCTCTACACTGGCGGATCCACGGGTCAAGTCTGTGATTGCTGTCAATCCAGTGAGTAGTATTCTCATTGGTGAACGGGGCATGGCCAATATCAAGGTGCCGACGCTGATTATTTCCAGTAGCAAGGATGTCTTTGCGCCCCCGTTAGAGGAGCAGATCTGGCCTTTTACATGGTTGCAGGCGCAGCCCAAGTATCTTGCCATGCTCGTGCCCGGTACCCACTTCTCAGCAGTGGGGGTCAGTGAAGCGGGAGTATTACCGGTTCCCAATGATCTCATTGGCCCGAACCCACAGTTGGCACAGCCCTTCTTTAAGGGGGTAAGCACTGCCTTCTTTGGTGTCTTTAATCAACAAAATGAGCAGTTGCGTCCCTTCTTGAGTCAAACCTTTGTCAATCAGGTGACCCAGCCCACTTTTCAAGCCTATTGGCTGGATCGCATCAATCCCCAGCAGTTGCAGGAGGTGCTCGCGGGGCGCATTGGCACTCAACCACGAAGATAAAGTGCCCCAGAAATCAGTGTGAGGGCGATCGCCCCCCCATAAACAATGAGAATTCCCCCCTGCCAACTGGGTGGTAAGGGAGCGAGAAGTAATGCCACGGCCATAATCTGGCTAACGGTTTTGGCTTTGCCCCAAAGGTTTGCCCCCTGAATTTGAGATTGCTGCACCCGCCAACTGGCAATCCCGAGTTCCCGAAAGAGGATCAACGCCACTGACCATGCGGGCACCTCTCCCCATTCAATGCACAGCAACAGGGGCACCAAGATTAGCAACTTATCCACGAGCGGATCCAGCACTTTGCCCAAATCCGTGACCTGATTAAAACGGCGGGCAATGTAGCCATCCAGCCAATCCGTCAGGGCTGCCACCAAAAATAAACCCACCCCCCACCAGCGATAGACCACTCCATGATTGAAGGAGAGCAAGCCTAGGATCACTGGCACAATCAACAGGCGAGCAAGGGTAATCGTAGTGGCGAGGTTCACAGGCATAGCACTCATGCAAAAGAAAACCCCCTCACGCAGAGGGAGTTCATTATCTTTTATCGCAGTCAGTGCTTAGTACAACTGGAGCGACTTCAACTGCTTATCGAACATGTGGATAGTGTCCACAAAGCGCGCTGTCTTCGACTGGGTGGAAATGACCAGAGATTGGGTACGGGCACCCCCCCTAAAGAAACGCACCCCTTTCATGAGTATACCGGGGGTAATTCCACAGGCAGCAAAGAGAACGGTTTCGCCGGAGGCCAATTCCTCCGCTTCATAGACCTTGTCGGGATCAGTGATGCCGGCTTTTTTGAGTTCCTCGAGGTTGCCTTCGCGGGTGCGATTCGCCCATTCCTTGGTCATGACCACAGCGGGATCATAGACCAGTTGCCCTTGGAAGTGCCCCCCTAAGGCGCGCATGGCAGCAGCAGAAATCACCCCTTCCGGCGCAGCACCAATTCCCATCAGGGCATGAATGTTGGTTCCCGAAAAGGCACAGCAGAGCGCTGCCGAGACATCGCCATCGGAGATCAGTTGGACGCGGGCACCCGCATCGCGAATTTCTTGAATCAAGTCATTGTGGCGATCGCGCTTCATTACCACCACCACTAACTCATCAATGGCGCGGTCAAGGCATTCCGAGAGAATTTTCAGGTTTTCTGTCGCCGAGTTGCGAATGTCCACTTTACCCTTAGCAGCGGGGGGCGCCGCCAATTTCTTCATATAAAAGTCGGGAGCCGCAAACAACCCCCCTTTTTCCGAAATGGCCAGCACAGCCATCGATCCCGGTTGGCCATAGGCGCAGAGATTGGTCCCTTCACAGGGGTCAACGGCAATGTCAATTTCAATGAGTTCTTCCGGGTTGCAGTACTGCGCTGCATCGGGACGGGTGCAGATACCCACTTCTTCGCCAATGTAGAGCATGGGGGCTTCATCCCGTTCCCCTTCGCCAATCACAATACGACCGCGCATATGGATTTGATTCATGCGGTTGCGCATGGCATCCACGGCCACCTGATCGGCCATGTGTTTGTCGCCCTTGCCCATCCACCGCGCTGAGGCGATCGCCGCCTGCTCGACAACTTCAATAATCTCTAAGCCAATGACGTTATCCACACAACCCTCCTAACTGCACAAGTTGATCCCGCAGAGGTTTCCTATCTGAGCTTACAGAACTTTGGGATCTAGAAAATAATTTCTCGTTGCAAATTATTTGCTCCTACCGCCAAGGGGTTGTCGGATATCCTTTGGCCGTGGAAAAGACGCTCAAGGACTAGGGGGTAGTCAAAAAGAGCAGTTGCTCTGGGGGCAGATGGTCAAGGTAATAGCCCTCTTGAGCCAGCACGATCAACAGACGCAGGCCACAATCGGGATACAGGTGCAGATCTGCCCAAGGAATGGCCACTTCTAGGCAGATGCCCAAGGCATAGCGGGCATGGCTGGGTCGCTCTTTCCACTGGTAGTTGGCGATCGCCTCCTTGAAGGCAATCTGTTGCTTTTCAAAGTCAATCACCAATTGATGGTGGTACAGGTAGTTGAGGGGGGCTTCGTCGGGGCAATCTCGCAGATCAGAGAGGGGGCTATTGTACGTCACCATGTTGGGGTAGTACCAGCAAAAGTGCAGGGTGCTGATGTCATTCCCAAAGGGCTGTTTCTGGTTCGGAGCATCAAGACGCAGATAGATATTTAGGTGATCCACCCCATACCAGAGGCGACTGATCAGCGTTTGGCGGTGCATCGTCCCGCGGCTGCCACCGATTTGAATCCGGCCAGCAAAGTTCCAGTCCTGCTCATCACCGCGCCCATCAATCTCAGGGTGAATAAAGCCTTGGGGCGGGTAGGTATCCTTGGCTTCGTGGACTTCTAAGGGATCATTGAGAACCTCAGGAATTGGCTCCCCCAATGCTGTGTAGAGCGCCATCAAATGCTCACGGAAAAGCTGATCAAACATGGCATCGTGGTTCGAGGAGTGGCCTTCACCAAACCACCAAAACCAGTCAGAGCCTTCAGCCGCCAAAAGGGCTTGCCATGCTGCCGGATTCTTCGTTTCAGTGGCTTCGGAGTGGCGTTCAAGGGTTTGGCGGGCAGCCCCTAGATAGTCCCAAGCTTTGTTTTTTACCGGATCGCCAATCCATGTACAGAAATTGCCATCAATCCAAGAGCCGCTGTGGAGAGCAGAACCCGAAATCACCGCACGTGGGGGATATTGTTGCAGATACTGCGCCACAGAAACACAGGCAAAGTGCTCGTTCTCGCTCAGGCCTTGGTAAAGCCTTTCTAAGAAGGGCAGGCCGTCGCGGGGATAGTACTCCCAGCAGTTTTCACCATCGAGGGCAATGGTCACAAGCCATGGTTGTGCCAAACTGGATTGGCCAGTCCCTTCATAGGCAATGAGTTGCTGGCGAATACCCTCAAGCTGCTTGAGCAGATCCGCTGCCGCTGCTTCGGGAGCCATGGCACTGTAGGTAAAGCCAATCAAATCCGAGAGGCGGTGATCGCGAAAGACAATGTTGAGATCCCCTTTGGCCGTGGTCAGGCGGTAGGGTTGGTAAAGAACATTGGCCTGTTGGACAACCCCCGCTTCGTTGCGGTGAAAATAGGTTCCCGTTGTCCAGCCCAAGATTGCTTCATCGGAGCAAATCCACTCAAATCCCTGCTCGACAATGGGTTCAAGAATGGCTGGACTTACGGATTGCTCTGACGGCCACAGTCCGCGGGGCGATCGCCCAAAGAATTGTTCATAAAGAACTCGCGCCCGCCGCAAATGCCGAGGAACATCTTCGGGATATTGAAACCGCTGTTGGGGCAGGGCAATGTTGGGAACCGCTACTTTGGCGGCATCGGTATCCACCAAGAGGGGCAAAATCGGGTGGGTATAGGGGGTTGTGGTGACTTCAATTTGACCCGCCTCTTGAAGGGCGCGATGCTGGGGAATGATTTGGCCAAGAATTTCCCGCTGTTTGGCAATGATCCGCTGGCGATCGCTGAGGCTAAAATCCCGCCCTTGGGACAACCATTGGGCAATCTCTGGCTCATCCCAGTAGAGGGGATCGATCCAAGCTAAATTGTGCCACGCCAACAGATCCCCATAGTCTTGGGGCTGCCAGTGTTGCCAACACCAAGTTTTCCCCTGGGTTTGCCGCTGCTCGTAGAGTTCGCGATAGCGGGGATGGGGGTCAATCATCGTGCGGTGGTGGGCATCAAAGAAATGCTCAATGATAAACCAGCGCTGCTGATCGGTGAGCTGCTCCACCGGGGTCAGTGTGGCTGTCAGATAGGGATCAAGGGCCGTACCGTTGACATAATCCTGAATTTGCAGCAACAGGGAGGGGACAAGGTTGACGGTTTGCTTGAGGCGGGGATATTTGGCGAGGACTAAGATCAGATCTAAGTAGTCCTTCGTGCCGTGGAGCCGTACCCAAGGGAGCAGGTATTGACCGGTGCGACAACTTTTGTAGAGGGGTTGGTGCTGGTGCCAAATGAAGGCAACGTGCAAGGGATAGGCCACAACCAATTTGCCTCCATGACTTAGGACAGACGCTTTCTCCAGTATTTCAGAGGAGTTTGGTGTGGTACCACTTTGTTACACAACATCTCAAACGCCGCAAGAATCTTAATACCCAATCAGGGGGTTCCCTCTCTCGTCCATATCGCCCGATCGGCAGTGGGCTTCCCGTGAATTGGAGAACTGGGGCTAGTGATCAGGCAATCCTGTGGTGCGTTGGGAAGAACAACCTAGTTAGGATAAAAGAGCCATTGGGAAAGGTTTGATGATCCTAGGCAGGAAGCCACAACCATCATCCCTCAGGAAAGCGCCTATCAGGATGAATTGATGGAGGGCGATCGCCAAGGAATGGCCCCCAAAGATTTGGATCGCCTTTGGCAAATTTTGCTGGCTGCTCAAACTAGGTCTTTCATCAAGACTTGCCCTCGGTGCGACGGGCAATTATCTTAGGGGTGACGAGTTTGCAAAGGTCTCAATGAAAGCCCAAGTGTTCCGAGGGGTGAATCAACTCAGCTACGAGGACATTCCCATCCCTGAGACTGCTGCCGATGAAGTGCTAGTGCGGGTCAGGGTGGTTGGGTTGTGCCAATCGGACATCAAAAAAATTCGCTATCCCCTCTATGAGCCGCCTCGTATTTTTGGCCATGAAACGGCGGGTGAAATTGCGGCGGTGGGTGAGGCCGTGACGGGTTGGCAGGTGGGTCAGCGGGTGGTGGTCATGCACCATATTCCCTGTATGCACTGCGCCTACTGCTTGAATGAAAACTATTCAATGTGCCATGTGTATAAAACCGTTACAACCACGGCGGGGTTTATTCCCAGTGGTGGGGGCTTTGCCGAGTATGTGAAAGTACCGGGGCACATTGTGCAGCATGGCGGTCTGATTCCGATTCCCGATGAGATTAGCGATGAAGAAGCCAGCTTCGTTGAACCCACCAACTGTTGTCTGAAGGCAGTCAAGAAGGCGGGCATTACTGCCGGTCAAACAGTGCTGATCACTGGGGCAGGGCCTATTGGCCTGATGTTTATTATGTTGGTGAATCTCTTTGGGGCACGGGCGATCGCCACCGATCTACTGCCCTCCCGAATCGCCAAAGCCAAAGAAGTGGGCGCCGCTGCCGCTTTTGATGCCCGCGATCCCGATCTCAGTGCCAAGGTGCAAGCCCTGACCCATGGCTTGGGGGTGGATGTCAGTCTTTTAGCGGTTCCCAGTGAAAAAGCCTTTTTCCAAGCCCTAGAGTGTACGCGCAAGGGGGGCAAAATTCTCTTCTTTGCCGAGTTTCCCGATGAAGTGGAAATTCCCCTCAATCCCAACATTCTCTATCGCCGTGAGATTGACCTCATGGGCAGCTACAGTTCCTCCTACCGCTTACAGTCGCTTGCCTGCGACATTATCTTTAACCGCCGCATTGATGTCAAAGCCCTGATCAGCGATCGCTATCCCCTATCAAAGCTGGCTGAAGCGGTGGAGCAGGCAGTACAGCCGACGCCGGAAACCTATAAAATCCTCATTTATCCAGAATCCTAATGCACGCCCTATCAATTCCCACGTGGATGGTGCATATTTCCAGTGTGCTGGAGTGGATGGCAGCCATTTGGTTTGTGGCACAACTGGATCGCCGCTGTCCGCAGCAGGGATGGCGGTGGTTGGCGTGGGCAATGCTACCAGCGTTGGTGAGTGCCATGTGTGCCTGTACGTGGCATTACTTCGATAATGCAGTGACACTGGCTTGGTTGGTGGATCTGCAAGCGCTGCTCACGTTCATTGGCAACTGTACCCTCTGTGGTGCAGCAGCATGGCTGTGGTGGCGATCGCAAAGCGCACTGTAGCTGCCCTCTTGAAGTAAAGCTTAACAAGATTGATTGAAATTGGCAGTGCTCAAGGACTTCCAGTATCCTGTAATCAGGTTCCCTGCAATAGGGTGTGACAAATGCAACAGTCCAATACTGAACTTTGACGTAGAACAAGGAGGAACGCTTGCCCGTCAGTCTAGCCCTAAACGCCTAAACCTCTGTGGAGGCTGCGATGGAAAGTAGTGCCGAACTCACCGCCTTGTTCGTCATCACCGTTGTCCTAGGCATTGGTGCCCAAGTGACTGCCCATTGGTTACGGCTGCCGAGTATTGTCCTGTTGTTACTGGCGGGTATTCTTTCAGGCCCCAGTGGCTTGGGGCTAGTCCATCCGGAAGTTTTAGGCGAAGGCCTAGAGGTGTTAGTGCCCCTGTGTGTGGCCTTGATTCTCTTTGAGGGGGGCTTGAGCTTAGACCTGAGCCGCGCTGACCAAGATATTACGGGTAGCCTCTGGAAGTTAGTGACGCTGGGGGGATTGGTGACGTTTGTGGCGGGGGCAATGGCTGCCCATTGGATTGGCGAATTTCCGTGGCAACTGGCTTTTCTCTATGCCTCCCTCGTGGTGGTGACCGGGCCTACGGTTGTTGGACCGCTGCTGCGGCAAGTGGGGGTAGAGCACAAGCTAGCGGTCATCCTCGAAGGGGAAGGGGTACTGATTGACCCCATTGGTGCCATTTTGGCGGTGATGGTGCTGAACGTAGTTCTCAATCAAGACCTCGGCATGGGGGCGATCGCCCTCGGGATTATTCAGCGCTTGGCAGTGGGGGTCTTGATTGGTGGTATTGGTGGCTGGTGTCTCAATCGCTTCCTGCACCGCGCTTGGTTTTTGGCGGAAGATTTGCGGAACCTGTTGGTGCTGGCAGTGCTGTGGGGGCTATTTTGGCTCTCGGATCAACTGGTGAGCGAATCCGGCTTGATGATGGCGGTGGTTCTGGGGCTGGTACTGCGTTGGTCGGATGTGCCGGGGGGGCGGCTACTGCGGCGTTTTAAGGGGCAACTGAGTACGCTCTCGATCTCGGTCTTGTTTGTGCTGCTGGCTGCGGATCTCTCGATCGCTGGTCTATTGGAGCTAGGTTGGTCGGGGGTGTTCACGGTGTTGTGCTTAATGTTCCTGATCCGTCCCCTCGGCGTTGTCCTATGTACGTGGGGCAGTGACCTCAGTTGGCAACAAAAAGCCTTCCTCAGTTGGATTGCGCCGCGGGGAATTGTTGCGGCTTCAGTGGCTTCGCTATTTTCGATTACCCTTACCAATGCGGGAATTAGTGGGGGGGATGCCATTAAAGGACAAGTGTTCCTGACGATTTTGATGACGGTTTTCGGCCAAGGCCTAACGGCGCGCTGGGTGGCAACCCAACTGAATGTGCGTGCCCAAGGGGCTTCAGGGGTGATGATTGCTGGCTGTACGCCCTTGGGTCGTTTGTTGGCGCGGATCTTGCGCGATCGCGGCGAAGAGGTGGTGATGATTGACACCGATCCTGAGGCCGTTGAACAAGCCCGCCGTGAACACCTACCCGTCTATCTCAGTAGTGCCCTTGACCTGAATATTTTGCAGGAGGCCGGCATTACTGAATTGGGCACCTATCTGGCTGTGACTAGTAATACTGAGGTGAATGCGGTGCTGGCACAGCGCGTCCTCGAAGAATTTCACCCGCCACGGGTCTTGGCCGCCCTTGAGGTAGAGGATTGTCCCCTAGGTCTGAGTCCAGCCTTTGCTCGGCAACTGTCCATCAAAAAATGGAACCAATATATCAACACTGAGGCGGTTCGTTTGGGGGAACTGGTGATTGAGGAGGAGCGATCGCAATTGCAACGCCAGCACCTTGACGCCTTGATCCGCTCTGGGAAAGTGCTTCCCCTGCTTGTGGAACGGCCAGAGGGATTGCGGGTGGTGCGAGCCAATGAAGAGTGGCAAGTGGGCGATCGCCTGATTTACCTGCTCCACAGCCCCAAACCCCATACCCTACCCGCCGCCTTAATTTCGGGCTGGCAAATGAATACCCAAGTAGAATCGGTTCTTGTCCCCAGTGAAACCCCTACGCCCAAGGGAACCTAATCTCCGGCACTGCGTCCATAGGCATCAGCAGAGTCAACGATTGACGTGTTTTCCCAATCAAAATTGCTGAGGGGTATCCAAAACCCTCTCAGATAACTTGAATACCCTCTTACTTGGAGAGATTTGCTATGCAAAGCCTCGCACAGCGCAGCTTGGCTGTTTTGAGCTGCGGTTTAATGAGTTCTGGTACCCTTGCCCTTGTAGCGGCTGTTCCGGTCCAAGCCCAATCCCGTTTTACCGATACCCAAGGCATCTGGGCACAGGCCTGTATTGACCACCTTGCCAGTCGCAACATTATCAGCGGCTATCCCGATGGCACCTTTCGCCCCTTTGCCCCCGTCACTCGGGCTGAATATGCGGCCATGCTGGGGAAGGCGTTTCCCAATGCCCCAGTGGTGCGTACCCCCAGTACGTTTAACGATGTCCCCAGCACATTTTGGGCAGCGAGTGCGATTCAAAATGCCACCCGTACCGGCTTCTTGAGTGGTTACCCCGGCAATGTTTTTCAGCCCAATCAAAATATTCCGCGTGTTCAGGCGATCGTGGCCTTGGCCAGTGGCTTGCAATATCCCACACCGCCTTCTGTGGAGGGGGTCTTAGCCCAGTTCAATGATGCGGCGGCAATTCCCGCCTATGGACGTGCCGGTGTGGCCGCTGCCACCGCTAAACAAGTGGTGGTGAACTATCCCAATGTGCAGTTCTTTGCGCCGAACCAACTGGCTACCCGTGCCGATATTGCGGCTTTCCTTTGTCAAGCAACCCGTGCCCCCGCTGCCCAAGCGCTGGTTCCCAGCCAGTACATTGCTGGTGCAGCCACCGCTTCCCCGTCACCCCTTGCTCTACCCGCCGGTCAGCAAATTCCGGCTCGCTTCCCCGATGCAGAGCGGATTGTCGTCAGTCCCAATGAAACCGTGGCGATTCGCTTGGTGACGGCGGCGGATGTGCGCGATGGCCAAGGGCGGGTTGTCATTCCCCTAGGCAGTGAAGTTTTTGGTCAGATTCAGCCGGCCCAAGGGGGGGCGCAATTTGTCGCCAACACGGTGGTGATCAATAACCGACAGCTGCCGATCGCCGCCAATTCCCAAGTCATTCGTACGATTCGCGATGCCCGTGATCCCAACATTGGCAATATTTTCCGTAATGCGGCCATTGGTTCCGCTGTTGCTGCGGGGATTTCTGGCTTGGCGGGAGACCGCAGGATTACGCCCCTGAAGGTTCTCACAGGAACCCTGACCGGTACAGCCATTGAAACCAACCAAGGACGGCCTGCTACCTCCATTATTCGCGATACGCTGATTGGTGCCGCTTTGGCCACGGGTGCTTCTGCAGTGATTGGCGATCGCAAGATTACGCCCGAAAAAGTGATTACCGGTGCAGCCGCCGGTGCCACCATTGGTGGTGCGATTGATCCAGCCGTGCAGCGACTAGTGGTGATTGATGCCAATACGGATTTGGGCTTGACCCTGACTCAACCCTTTACTGTCTCGCAATAGAGACTAGGCACGCGCTAACCCCAGCGATCGCGCGCAGTCCTCGACAGCCTTGGCCACTGCCGGTGCCACCCGTGGATCAAACACTGAGGGGATAATATAGGCTGAGTGCAGTTCCGAGGGACTGACCAAGGCCGCGATCGCTGCTGCTGCCGCGAGGAACATCTCCTCCGTCATGCGGGGTGCCCGACAGGCAAGGGTACCCTTAAACACCCCCGGAAAAGCGAGCACATTGTTGATTTGATTGGGATAGTCACTGCGGCCAGTGGCCACCACCGCCACATGATCATAAATGAGTTCGGGTTGGATTTCCGGAACGGGATTGGCCATCGCAAAAACAATCGCTTTTGGGGCCATGCGCTGCACCATTTCCAATGTCAGGACGCCGGGGGCACTCAAGCCAATAAAGACATCGGCACCCTCTAGAGCATCAGCCAGCGTTCCTGTTTCAGCGACGGCAAATTCCTGCTGTGCTGGTGTTTGTGCTTTGTCTTTTGAGAGGATGCCTTGGCGGTTGCAGAGAGTTAGATGGTGGGCGCCGGCTTTGCGCAGGAGCCTAGCCACGGCGATGCCGGCTGCCCCCGCACCGTTAATGACAATGCGCACCGTATCTAAGGATTTAGCCACTAGTTGCAGGGCATTTTTAAGGGCGGCAAGGGTGACAATGGCCGTGCCGTGCTGGTCATCGTGAAACACAGGGATATCCAATTCCGCTTGCAGACGGGCTTCGATTTCAAAGCAGCGGGGGGCGCTAATATCCTCTAGATTGATGCCACCAAAGACGGGGGCGATGTGCTTCACGGTGGCAACAATTTCATCCACCTCCTGCGTGCTCAAGCAGATGGGAAAGGCGTCCAGACCGGCAAATTCCTGAAAGAGCATAGCCTTGCCCTCCATCACCGGTAGAGCAGCCTCTGGGCCGATATTGCCCAATCCCAAGACCGCACTGCCATCACTGACAATGGCCACCGTATGGCTTTTGATCGTCAGTTTGTGCACCAATTGAGGATCGTCAGCGATCGCCTGGGACACCCGACCGACGCCCGGTGTATAGGCCATCGCCAGATCGTCGTACTCCTGAAGGGGATGCTTGCTTCTAACGGTGATTTTGCCGCCCTCATGGAGCCGAAAGGTGCGATCGCTCACCTCTAGCACCGTGGCTTGGGTGTCAGATTTCACAGCATTGACAATGGCCGCAGCATGATCGCGGCTGGCAGCCACCACCACCAGTTCCCGTAGGATTTTATTAGCGGTTTTCTCGATCAGGGTGATGGAACCCACTTGCCCCTGTTGCCCACCAATGATCTGGAGAACGGTTCCTAATTCCGTTGGATCTAAGGAAGTCTTCAATCGCAGCGTCAGACTATAGGCAGGCGTCGGGGTCAGCTTAACCATTCAGACTTAACCAAAAGTTAACGGCAAAAGGTACCGTCTGATGATAGCACCTCTGCCTAGCTTCCGGTTTGGGTGGCAATGGGCAGGGACTCGGCTTTGCAGGCGGCCAAAATGGCGCGATCGCTAGCACTAATACGACGCAAACTATAGAAACTGGGTAAATCAATTTCTGCTTGGTAGGGTTCCTCCTCATAGGTGGGTAGAACCGTCACCTGCAACTGGCGATCCCCCACGGTACCCCGAAAACAATCAAAGGAGGAATTGGGCATGTAAAACGCCCCATAGACCTTCTGATCTTTGACTTCAAAGACAATATAGCTATGACCCACCTGTTGGGGTTGGGGCGACTCGCCAAGGAGATACAGGCCATTGACCAATGGAGATTGATTTTGTCGGGCCAAGAGCGGTTGAGCGATCGCCAGCCCATTGGTGAACCCAAGGGTAACAACTCCCAATACAACTGAAAGTGACCAACCCAAACGTGCCAACGAAATCATTCTATTTCCCTACCTGAAACGCGAAGTGGCCTAAACCAGCGTTTTGAAGCCTCAACCGTAGCGAAGGGCGGTGTCGTTACGCTGATACTTTGATCCTGACAGGTGAATAGCCGTTTTTCGTTGGAACTATGCCAGTAGTGGCACAGGCACAAATTGACCCCTAAAGAGGATAGTCCTTGCTAGCGTTCCCATTTAGTCCACTGCCTTGAAGGGAAGGGAGTTTATACCATTATTTGCTGAGCAGTAGAAGATGGCAGATTGTTTGAGTTCGCTGGATGAACAGAGTTCAAGCGACAAGAGGCGATATCTTAACACTACCAATAACTAAAGAACAAAAGAACAACTACTGTTTTTGATTGATAAACTGTCAGAATTCTCATTTAATCCACTTCCCCGAAGAGAAGCAAGAGCACCTTCAACATAGCCTCTCCCAGAGCGGATTGCAACCCCCTGTTCCGAGGGATCCCTTGCGAGGGGGGTGAAATTATTTTCTACAAGGCCACTGAAAATACTCAAATCCTCTCCTAGAGAGACTCCGGTGGATTCCACGAGAGAATGGGCTTGGCGGCAATTTGCTGAATCTGTCGGACGCGGCTCAAACCCTGTGCAAAGGGCTGTAGGTGACATCAAGGGAGGAATTAATTTCTTTTTAACCTTGGTATATTTTGGGCTGATAGAAAACGTTAATTTTCTTTGCAAGGTGTTGGGGTCTGTAGTCTGGATCGCATGGATAAGGGAAAGCGAGAGGCTATGATGATTGTCAAATTGCTTCTGAGTTCGGGTTATGACACTGTACATCGGCAACCTCTCCTATGAGGCGACAGAAAACGATCTTCGCGAAGTTTTTGAAAAATATGGTGCTATTCGCCGGATTGTGTTGCCGGTGGATCGAGAAACAGGCAAACGGCGTGGCTTTGCTTTTGTTGAACTGGTGGATGAAACTCAGGAGGCCGCTGCCATTGATGATCTCGACGGTGCAACATGGCTAGGACGGGTGCTCAAGGTCAACAAGGCGAAGCCCAAACAAGCGGGGGGGCAGTCAAACCCTGCCTTCTAAGGGCATACTGGTAGGGAAGTGCTGTTCACTCTTCCTGCTATGCCTCGACGTTCGCCATCGCCACCGCGTCCCCGTCCTCAAACTCGTCGTCCCCCACAGCCAGAATCAAAGTCAGCGGTGAATACCCGCACTCTGGCAGTGTTGGGAGGGGTCTTTATTATTGGCGTCGGTGTGGGTGTCACCTTTAGCAAAACGACCACCCTCAATCCTGATAACGTGGCTTCAACGCAGTTTATTGATCAGGCGGCGCCCAATCCCGATATTTGTGTGCAATTTGGCGCGAGCGCGATCGCGGTGGATACGCGGATTTTTGTCACCTTTAACCCCTTCTCGGTCTTTGTTTCCCAACCTGTGATGCAACCGGGCTGTGTGATTCGCGCCAATAACGTCGCCCTCTTAGAACAGCGACAACTCATTACGGGTGAGCAATTGCGCAGTTGTCGGCAACGGCTGAATACCTTTGGCTATGTGGGCAACTTGGAGAGTAACCCGGAAATAAGCTGTGTCTATCAGAGCACAACAGATAAAAACCTCTTCCTCAAACTCTCAGGCTTGGGCAATGGTGCTGCGGGTGAAACCGGTAATTTCTAGGACGCAACAATGAAGGCGATGAAGTGGCCACGGCTGCGCTGGCGTGCAAGTCAGGGTGTACAACGCTTGGGTACAGCCTTTCTCTTGGCGGGTCAGGTGATCTTTTATCTGGTGCGGGGGCGAATTGCGCTGCGCAACTCAATTGAGCAAATGGCTTTGGTGGGGCCTGCCTCCCTCAGTGTTGCCCTGATTACAGCGGCCTTCGTGGGTATGGTGTTTACGATTCAGGTCGCCCGTGAATTTATTACCTTTGGTGCCACCTCTGCGGTGGGTGGCGTACTGGCGATCGCCCTAGCGCGGGAACTAGGGCCAGTACTGACAGCGGTGGTACTCGCCGGGCGAGTTGGCTCTGCCTTTGCGGCTGAAATTGGCACCATGAAAGTCACTGAGCAAATTGACGCCCTCTATATGTTGGGCACGGATCCTGTAGATTATCTGGTGGTGCCACGGTTTATTGCCTGTGTGCTGATGTTGCCCATTCTCAATATCTTGGCACTCGTAACGGGGCTGTGGGGGGGCTTGATGATTGCCGATTATCTCTACGGCATTCCCCGTGGGGTCTATATTGAGTCCATTCAGAACTTTCTGCAAACTTGGGATCTGTGGAGTTCAATTATCAAGTCAGGCATTTTTGGCGGTGTGGTGGCCATCATTGGCTGCAATTGGGGCATTACAACCACAGGGGGCGCCAAGGGGGTCGGTCAATCCACTACGGCGGCTGTGGTGATCTCGCTATTGGCAATCTTTATTCTCAACTTTTTCCTGTCTTGGGCTCTCTTTGGCGGCAGCAGTAGCCTCGTACCCACGTTTTAGAGGGCTAGTCTGTGGAACTGCGGGTGGGGGAAGGCTGGCGGGTGGGCTGGCGCAATGATCAATTCTATGCCGCTCTGGTGGGCGCTGAGGATTGGGCCACGGAACTCACCGCAGTAGAATTCAAGGCATTTGTGGATTTATTTTGCCAACTTCACGGGCAGCTTCAGGCGATCGCCCCCGAATTGATGGCAGAGGAAATGATTACCCTCAGTGGCAGCAACGATGCTGTGCATTTGGAATTGGAGGGCTATCCCCATGCCTATAGCCTGCATCTAATTGTGTTGGGCGATCGCCGAGTTGAGGGGACATGGCCTGCTCCTGTGCCCCCAGACTTTCTCCTTGCCTGCTGTGAGTTGCAGCACAGGATTGCGGAGGGGCAAAGTTTAGAATAGAAGACATCCTTCTCGGTTGCGATCGCCCCTATGACCTCTGCCAAATCCTCGAAGGTCAGCCCCGCTTTGGCGGCACTGGTTAACACCATTAAGCAACTGCAACAGCAAGAGCAAATTGGCGGACTCATTGCTCCCTTGGTCAGCTTTGTCCAAGAAACCCTCGGCATGTCCTTTGTCTGGCTGGGACTATACAATGAAGCCGCCAAACAACTCATTGGCCAAGGGGGAACCACGCCCGTTGGTGATCATCCCTTCCTCAAGCAGAAACTGACCCTTGCTGCCGGCAGCCTTCTCGATCAGGTGTTGATGAACCGCAAGCCGATTAGTTTGCCCAGTCTCAAGGAGGAAGTACGTCTAGCAGAGTTACGGGAAGCCGCTACCCGTTTGGGCATTCAAGGCACGGCCATCTATCCCATTATCCGCCATCGTCAACCCCTCGGCATTCTCATGATCGGTTCCACCACATGGGGCGATACCCTGCGGGGGGATGATTTGGCCCACATGAGCCTCTTGGTGAGTGCCCTTGGCGCCGAACTGGAACGCCTAACAGCCACGCCAGCAACGAAAGCAGCACCAGAAGCAAAGCAAGCGGCTGCTCCCACAATTACTAGTGATGACCCCGTACGCCATCTGCTTCAGGAGGCCAGTCGTGCGCCTAGCTTGGGTCAACGCATTGAAGCCCTGTTGCGGGCAGTGCACCAATTCTGTCAACCTCAACGTACCAGCCTCTTTTGGCGAGATTTGGAGCAACCCCTCTATCGGCGGCGCAGTTACACCGTTGGTAAACCCCAGAGCCGCGAGAGCCAGCGGCAACCCTTAGCGATTACACAGCAGGAGTTAGCAGGTTGTTATACTGCCCTTGCCAGCGGCCAAACCGTGAGTGTCAGCGATAGTCAAAGTGTGGTCAGTGCTACCGCACCCTTACGGTTAATGCAAATGCTGAATTGCCGTGCCCTAGTGGCGACCCCGATTCTGGTGGGCACCGATGTCGTGGGCTTTCTCACATTCGAGCGCAGTGAGCCTTACCCTTGGAATGACAATGAAAAGAAACTTCTCCAAGTCACCGCAGAGCTATTGGCCTTGGCAGCCCCCACTGAACGCCTCGAGCACCTCCTAGCACAGACCCAGCATGCCCAAAGCTTGGTGAGTGAGTTGGCGCAAGCGATTTGTGATGAGCAGGACTGGAAGCGGGTGCTCCAGCATGCGGGCGAAAGGTTAGCGGCAGATTTAGGGGCACAGTGGGTCTTTTTGTTAAGCTACAACTCCCTGACCCAAGCGTTTGATGTCCTATTTCAGTATCCAGCGCCCCGGGGGCGCGATCGCCATCCGCCCTTCCCGCCATTACAAAAAATGGATTGGCAACTTTTGGAAACGGCCACCACAGCCATTGCCCTTGAGGACTATAGCCATGAACTGCGCCTCTACTCTTGGAAAGAGGTTCTCGACAAGCTGCATATCCAGTCCCTTGTGGTAGCAACCACCACCCCCGGCCATTCCTTGGAAGCACTGCTGTTAGTGGGGCGCACTGAACCCACAGTTTGGAGCAAAAGTCAGCAAACCCTGATCCAGGAGGTGGCGCGCACCCTTGGCCTCATTAGCCATCAGTGGCAACTGCAAACCACCAATACGCAGCAGGAGCAGGTGCGATCAGCGATGTTGGCGGGTTTTACGGCACTGCAACGCACCCAAAACCTCGAGCGCATTGAACTGACGGGCTTACAGCAGCTCATGAACTTAATGCAGGTGCCCCTTGTGGCCTTAGTGACTTGGCGACCCGGTCAGACGGTTGGTTCGATTGTGGCACCGCCCCCCGGCCATCCCAAATTTGCCATTCGCAACGATGCTGAGATTGCCCTCTATGAGGATCCGCTGATCCACAGTGCCCTGATGGCCTCCCAAGCCGATGTCAGCAGCAATCCCTACGCTTGGTTAATTCAAACCACAGCAGCAGAACTGGATCCGCGTACGCGGGAATGGCTATCAGGACCAGACATTGGCCAAATTTTGGCGATCGCCCTGCGCACTGATCCGGAATACGAACCCTCTGGGGTTCTCATTGTCGCCGATCGCCGCGATCGCCGGTGGTCAACCTTGCACCTAGAGGCCTTCCTTACCCTTGTCAACCATTTGGCTTGGGCACACCGCAGTACTTCCCTCATTCAAATGCTCACCCAAGGCTGGCAAACCCTTGAAACCCTCAACTGGTACAAGCACCGTCGCCTTGAACAGGTCTATAGTCAACTTGCGAGTCTCTGCAATCAGTTGACGCAATGGGTTCAGCAACACCCTGAGGCGGCTCCCCTGCTGCGGCGGTTGGGCACACTCCTGCAAACCCAGTTGGAATCCCTCCATCCCCTCTTGAGTCATGAGGTATGGCAACTGGACAAAACGACTGACACAGCAGGCCTAGCGGTGCTCCTCAAGCGAGTGATGGATCGCATCGAAAATTGGAAGCAGCGCAAACAACTGTGGATTCAAGTTCACAATCAACCTGTCCTCACCCTCAATGGTGACATTAGCAAGCTGGAGTTAATCCTTTACGAGTTGTTGCTTTTTGCCTGCCAGCGATCGCCCTCCCAAGGCCGCATTGACATCTGGTGCCAACAAATTGAAGGCATGGGTCAGGGGGGCAAAATGCAGTCTTGGCTGGAACTGTCAATCACCGACAATGGGGAAATAGAGCCACAGTTACTCATTAAACTGCACCAACTCGAACATCTCGACTGGCTTGCTCCCTCCAGCCTTGATCAGCCCCCCGGACGACACCTCAAAGTCTGCTTTAACCTGTGTCAACGCCTAGGCTATAACCTCGATATGTATAAATTAGAGGATGGCCGCTTCCTGAGTCGTCTGCTCATTCCCCTGAATAGTGGCGACACGGGTACCTTTGAATTGCAATCCTCACAGCCGCGCCAATGACCCTAAGCACGATCGCCCTTCTTGGCCTCCCGAACACTGGTAAATCCACATTTTTCAATCGCATTGCCGCTGCCCGTGCCCATGTAGGCAACTGGCCGGGGATTACGGTGGACTTAGCAGAAGCCGAGATTTCCCTCAATGGTGAAATGGTTAAACTGGTGGATTTGCCGGGCATCTACGATCTGGCGGGGACGGCTGCCGATGAAACCCTTGTGCGTGAGTTTTTCCAACGGGTGCCGGTGCGGCTGGTGTTGGTTATTCTCAATGCCAGTCAGATTCAGCATCAATTGCGCTTAGCCCTTCAGGTGAAGGCTTGGGGACTACCAATGGTGGTGCTCCTGAATATGGCCGATGAAGCGCGGCAACTGGGGATTCAGATTGATACCGAGAAATTGAGCGATCGCCTTGGGGTGCCGGTGGTGGCCCTGAGTGCCAAATATGGTGGTGGTTATTGGGAGGCCTACGCAACGATTTGCCATGCCCTCAAGGAAGCACCGATTCCCCAAGCCCCGCTCTTCAAGCCAACGTTGCCAGAAATTGAACCGGGGGCGATCGCGCCCCTATTGGCGGGCACCGTTACTTTCCCCAGTCGCACCGTTCGCAGACTAACAGAACAGTTGGATCACTGGTTGCTACACCCTTTGTGGGGACTGCCCCTCTTTTTTGTAGGGCTATACCTTGTCTTTCAAGTGGTATGGGTGCTAGGGCTGGGGGTTCAAGGCTGGCTTAGTGATGCGTTTGAAGCCTTTCAGGGACAGGTGCTGGAGCCATTCCTCGCGGGGCTGCCCCCCTTGCTCAGCAGTTTGCTCATTGAGGGCATCTATGGCGGTATGACCACGGTGGCAGCGTTTGTGCCCTTAGTCACCATCTTCTTTATTGTGATGGCGATCGTTGAGGACAGTGGCTACCTTGCCCGTGCCGCCTACCTGATGGATGGCCTGATGGCACGCTTGGGTTTAGATGGACGCAGTTTCGTCCTCAGCTTGATGGGCTTTGGCTGCAATGTCCCCGCCCTGATGGCCACCCGCATTATTCGCTCGCCGGGGCTGCGGCTACTGACGATGCTGATCATTCCCTTTTCCCTCTGCTCAGCGCGGCTACAGGTGTTTGTCTTTCTCATTGCCTGTTTGTTTCCCCCGCAGTGGGGGGCAGTCGTCCTGCTGTCTCTCTATGGCTGGAGTATTCTGGCGGCCTTGCTTACTGCCCTCTGTTTCCAGGGCTATTTCCCGAATACGGATCCCTTTTTGCTGGAGTTGCCCCCCTATCGCTGGCCGACGGGGCGACAGGTGATTCTGCGGGCGTGGGGCGAGGTGCGGCATTTTCTCTCGCGAGCCGCGGGCTTCATTATGATAGGTGTCTTGGTGGTGTGGGCATTGACCCATTTACCCCTGAATGCAACGCCCTCAAGTCCAGAAACGTGGGCGGGTCAACTGGGGATAGCGCTACAGCCGCTTTTGGCACCGGTGGGCATTACACCTGCCCTAACGATCGCCCTGATTGTCGGCTTTGTGGCCAAGGAGATTGTGATTGGCGCGTTGGCGGTAATCTATCACCTTTCGGGTACCTCGTTACAGCAGGCGATCGCCCAAGATTTAACGCCCCTACAGGCCTACAGCTTTATGCTTTTTACTCTCCTGTACACCCCCTGCTTGAGCACCCTTGCCACCCTCTGGAGTGAATCGAAACGCGGGCAGTTTACGATTTTTGCGACCCTCTATGCCTTGGTGATGGCGTGGGTGGTGAGTGGCAGTGTCTATCAACTGGGGCACTGGTGGGGATGGGGCTAATGGCCACCCTTTGTGGCATTGGCGTAGGCCCCGGCGATCCCGAACTCATTACCCTCAAGGGTTGGCGACGCTTACAGCAAGCAAGGGTGATTGCCTTTCCGGCGGGACTACAAAGACGGCGCGGCATTGCCGAGGAGATCATTTCCCCCTACAAAGACCCCCAGCAAATGTATCTGCCCCTCGAATTCCCCTATGTCCTTGCAGAAGATGTTCTAGAACAGGCATGGCAAAAGGCGGCAGAGCAAGTCTATGCCTACCTCGCTCAGGGCATTGATGTGGTCTTTGTCTCTGAGGGGGATGTCAGTTTCTACAGTACGTTTTCCTATCTAGCGGCAGCCGTCCAGAGCCTTGACCCCCATATTGCGATTGAAGTGATTCCGGGAATTTGCTCGCCTTTGGCTGCAGCGGCTAGCTTAGGGGTGCCCCTGACCTTGGGGAGCGATCGCCTAGCGATTTTGCCAGCAATGTACCACGTGGAGGACTTGACGCGGGTATGGGCATGGGCGGAGGTGGTGGTTTTAATGAAGGTGCGATCGGTCTATGGCCACGTCTGGCATTGGCTCAAGGAACAAGACTTGTTCGATCAAGCAGCAGTAGTGACTTGGGCAACAACCCCCAAACAGCAGATTTACGCCTCCCTTAGGGACTATCCAGAATTGGAATTGCCCTACTTTTCGCTGCTCATTGTTTGGAAGCGGCGCCTGCAGGCTTGGGGAGTAGGGGGAAGGGAATAAAAGCTTGTACCTGTTCCCCAGCTACTTGGGTTATTGCATACTATCCTGTTAGCCCACGCCCCATAGCCGGTTGGCATATCTATGATTTGTTAAATAAGCCTAGACTCTATTCAACGAAAGTGCTCTGTCGTTAAATAAGACTTAACAACCTAGCTTTGGTGTTCATGACAATCCTAGATGTCCACTCAAATAGTCCTGTAACTGTTGGGCATGGTCGTGGGCGAGATCGGCTAAGGGGAGGTCACTGAGGGGAAAGGCTTGTACTGCACGCACTTCCTTGACATCCAAAACCTGCGGCTCACCAACAACGCGGGCAGCGATCGCGATACACACGGCATGAACACGGGGATCTCGCTTCGGGTCGGAGTAAACCCCCACTAGGCCTTCAAAGCTCTTGAGGCGCAGCCCTGTTTCTTCCGCCAGTTCGCGGGCACCCGTATCAAGAATCGTTTCTCCCCAGTCCATCATGCCCCCCGGCAGTGACCATTGGCCGGTATCGCGGCGTTGAACCAAAATTAGGTGATCGCCCGCTGTCAAGGCAATCACCGACACTGCCACAAAGGGGTGCCGCCAGAATCGCTTCAGGAAAAAACGGACAACTCGCCAGAACCAATTCACGCTTGCAGCTGCTCCAGATCTGCCAGCACTTGTGCCACATGGGCATCGGGCTTCACCCGCCGATAAATAGCCGCAATTTTGCCCGTGGGATCGATGAGAAACGTATCCCGATAAACACCGAGATATTCCTTGCCCATGAACTTTTTCGGACCATAGCTGCCGTAGGCTTGGGCAACGCTGGTGTCCACATCGGCCAGCAGACGAAAGGGCAAGTTAAGCTTTTGCTGAAATTTGGCGTGGGAGGCGACACTATCGGGGCTAATGCCTAGGATAACGACGTTGCGATCGCCCAAGGTGGCACTGACATCGCGGTAGGCACAGGCTTCTTTGGTGCAGCCGGGGGTATTGTCACGGGGATAAAAGTAGAGAATCACCCACTGACCTTGAAAGTCCGCCAAACGCACCCGCTCACCCGTAGCATCCGCCAGTTCAAAGGAAGGGGCGATCGCCCCAACGGTCAGGGACATTTCTGAGCAATTTCCAATGGTTGGCCATATCTATCTTCCCCCAGTTTGGCTCCTGCTGTGGTGGCTAAGGGGCGTAGCCTTTAGCCCTCAGAGATAAAGAGGCGAATGAACAGGTACAGCATGAGCTGGCGATAACGATAGAGCAGGAAGGCGATCGCCGGTGTCAGAACCACAAAAAAGCCGTACAGCCCCACCACGGTGGCTAAGTCCGTGTGAAAAAAGTCGCGAGCCAGACGCACAAAATCGTGATCAATGCCCCCTTTGCCCATCAGGTACATCTCTCGAAACACAGGATTAAACTGCAACTGCCAAGCAAAGCGCATATTAAAAAACACAATGAAAAACCCCACCATACCGTAGAGGGGACGTTCAATGGGATAGCGGCAGCCCCAACCACTGAGGGCACGGTAGAGAAAAACGACGGCAAAAATGAGTTCAAAGCCATGCCCCATCGCTACAAAGAGCATTTCATGGACTGGACTAAAGGCCACAAGGGTATAAAGCAGCGTAAAGACCCCAAGGCAAATAAGGGTCAGCCGATTGTGACGGTAGAAATAGGCCAAGGCCAGCAATCCCGTATAAATGAGCAGAACGATGCCGCCCGCGCGATCGCCATGGAGAGTGACGCCACCACCGTAGCGAAAATCAAAGGCGGGAACCGCTGGATAGCCAAAGAGCCACGCCATTACTGCATGACCCATTTCGTGGACAAGGGTAATCAGCGGACTGAGCAAAAACATCACCTGCTCTGACGTAAGAAGAAGGAGCGATAGACCCAACCCCGCCGCGATCACTTGCCAATCTTTGGTGCTGAGGGGTTGGACAGGAATGCCGAACTCTTCCTTGCGAGGAGGAGAAGGGAGGGAGAGAGTCTGACGTAGATGCTCCCCCTTGGCAAGGCGTTGTAACTCATGGCGACTGATGAGATCAAGCACCTCTTCCCAGAGTTCATGGCTGTCTTGGCAGGCCGTGATCAGGATGCTGCTGTGGGCATAGCTTGGCCAGTGGATCAGTTCGCGAGCGAGTAGCGTTAGCACAATTGCAGCTGGGACACTCGTTGGACACTGGAGGTGCAACAAGAGACATTCGCGCCGCTGGCTCACCGTGACGGTTATCCCCTTGGGAGCAAGGGCCGCTTCTAGGAGGGCTTGAATGGCCTTGAGATCTCCAGTGGCAGCCGCTGGGCGCAGGGAGGAGCGGGTCATGATCTACTCCGATTCCAGTCGGCGTAACCATTCGCGATCGATGGCTTCCGATTGGGCGAGTTCCTGCTCCACTAAATCCTGATCTGAGCGATAGATAACATCCTGTTCACGGATTTGCCGCTGCTGGGCATAGGCTTGAGCTGCCCGTAATTTGGCACGCAACTGCGGTGTGGGATTGGTCAGAATATTGGCGTAGTGGTAGCGGCGGGCATTGCGATCGCGAATGCGTTGATTTTGCCACAGTAACCAGTAGTACCGCCCCAAGGGAATACCCAAAAAGCCAATACCATAGCCCAGCAAAATCCAAAAGATGGAGGCCACAAAGGCCACCAGCCCCCCCAGTTCTTGGGCGATCGCCCCATCTCCCAAGAGGTACCACAGCATCAGCGCCCCGATCAGATTGACACAGCCCAAGCCAATGGCCACCATAATTTGCCAAGCGGGTGCCCGACTAAAGCGCCAGCGGTGCTCTTCCAAGATGGGGGGAAGCGTCTGCCGTTGCCCTTTGCGAGTTTGAGCCGTCGTTTGTAACTCAGGAAAGCGATAGATAATCTGCCCTGTCTCTGTGACTTCGGGGCGACCGTTAAAGTGGGTGAGCACCGGCAGCATATACCACTCATCGTCCCCCGGATCTGTTTCTAAATCGAGATAGGGGGCAATTTGCTCTGCCGTGACTGCCCCGCCATTGTTGCGGATCACTTGGCCAATGAGTTGCCAGCGGCGTTCTTCGAGGTCGGCATTGGGATTGCCATCGCCAAAGAGGAAAGAATAGACCCCCTCAAAGAAGTTCATTTCCTCGTCATTGTCCTGTGACCGGGGGCGCGATCGCTGGGGAGAGGGATCGCCAAAGAAATACCAAAAGTCGGGAAAGACCCAAAAATTGATGCCACCGCCCCCCCAAGAGCCGCCTTGGCCGCGATCGTCACCGTCTCGCCCTTGACTGGAAAGGGCAATCAAAATGATGGCGATCGCCAGAAAAATCAGAACTATCGAAACAATGAGAAAAATACCAAAGGAAATGCGAATCAGATAGAAAACAACACCCCAAACCCGCTGCGCCACCGCCCGCAGTCGCAGTTGCCAGTATTTTGCTTGCAGGATATTGCGAAAATTTCTCGGGAAGACGTAGGCAATATCGCCGCTTTCGGCCACTTGTAGCGTGCCGCCAACATCGGCAGCCAAGGCCATTAATCCTTTTTCAGCCGTTTGCAGTGGTAATCCCACCGTACCCGCCACATCCCCTGCGGTCACTCGGTACCCCAGTGTTTCTACAGCTTGCATTAGGCGGCGATCGACCGTCATGTTTGCCTCCCTCTTCGGTAAAAGGCCTCCTGTTCCACCCTAACGTTTTCCCACAGGTCTTGGCGAGACAAAAAAAGAACCCACCCCAAGGGCAGGTTCACAGCACGGATCAGTCTGAGACAGAGGGGCAATTAGCCCACCGCTTCAAAATAGACTTTGGATTTGACAGGGTCAGGGTTCATCGTTTTGTCGCCGGGTTGCCAGCCCGCAGGGCAGACTTCGTCGGGGTGAGCTTGGACGTATTGAATCGCTTGTAGCACCCGCAGGGTCTCATCGACGCTGCGGCCAAAGGCCAGGTTATTGATCGTTGCGTGTTGGATAATCCCTTCTTTGTCAATGATGAAGAGACCGCGCAGTGCCACCCCTTCCTCGGTCAGCACGTTGTAGGCGGTGCTGATTTCTTTTTTCAGATCAGACACGAGGGGATATTTGAGATCGCCCACACCACCAGCTTTGCGATCGGTTTGCGTCCACGCCAAGTGGGAGAACTGGCTATCCACAGACACGCCAAGGATTTCGGTGTTCAGTTTGGCGAATTCATCGTAGCGATCGCTAAAAGCGACAATTTCTGTGGGGCAAACAAACGTGAAGTCCAAAGGATAGAAGAACAAAACAACGTACTTACCGCGATAGTCCGAGAGCTTGACGGTTTTGAACTCTTGGTCATAAACAGCAACCGCTTCAAAATCCGGGGCGGGCTGACCAACACGCAGACAGTCAGACATAGAAAACCTCGTACTCCTAACTACGACAGGTTGAATAGAGCTGTTCACATTTTTTAACAGCTATGCTTACTATATCATACTCATAACGGTTTTGATTATGAAATAGCTGATCGCTGCCACCGTTGCTCAAGGAAGCGGGAGAGCCGTGACAGAGGAAAACAGAGGGCAAAGTAGAACATCGCACCCAAGACATAGATAAAGAGCTTCCGCTGCGGATCGGTAATGGGATTGGCAAAGGTGCTCGTCATGTTTTGCAGTTCGGGCACACCAATCACCACCAAGAGGGCGCAGTCCTGCATCAGCGTAATGAAGTTATTGGTAAAGGGGGGCAGGATAATCAAAATGGCTTGGGGCAGAATAATCCGCCATAGGGTTTGCCGACCCGAGAGGCCAAGGCTGAGGCTGGCTTCTGTTTGTCCCTTGGGAACCCCCTCTAGGCCACTGCGAAAGACCTCACTCAAATAGGCACCATAGTTAAAGCCCAAGCCAAGAATGCCGTAGAAAATGTAGTTAAAAAGCGGCGACACCAAGCGGTTGCTTTGCAGCACAGTCATGACATCAAAGGCAATTTGCCGAGGATCAAAACCCCATTGACTCAAGAGCCCACCAATGCCAAAGCCCCACACCAGCAGTTGCACCAAGGTTGGGGTACCGCGCACAAATTCAATGTAAACCGTACTCAGCCAGCGCAATGGCGGGACAGGATGCAACCTCGCCCAGGTGGCGATCGCCCCCAGGATGACCGCCAACAGCAAACTAAAGACTGAGATCAAAAACGTCGTAATTGCCGCCTGCAGGAGAAACGGCGCGTACAGTATCAACGTCTCATGAAAGTAATAAAGGTAGCCACAAAAGGCAAGAATGCCCAGTCCTAGGCACACCAAAAAGATGCCATTGAGCCATTTTGCCCAAGGAGGAATAAACGGTGCCACTTGCTGCATTCTCGAAAAGCCATCATTTTTGTCAGGATGATGATACCATCTCGTTCTCTAGGGAAGCATTTTCCACAGCACGACAGAAAAAATAGGCGAGGAACTCTTGATTGCCCGCAGGCCCTAAAATCGGCGAGGGAGTCACACCGTGGCACTGCCACCCCAACGCTTCGGCGGCGGCAATCACCTGATCCACGGCTTCTTGACGCGCCTTGGCATCGCGCACCACACCATGTTTGCCGAGGCGATCGCGCCCCACTTCAAATTGCGGCTTAATTAAGGCAATTAGCTCTCGCGGCGGCAGCAGTAATTCCCATAGGGCGGGTAAAACTTTAGTCAGGGAAATAAAAGAGAGATCCACCACGCCGAGATCGGGGCGGGGCGCATCGTCGGTGTAGAGATCAGCGGGGGTTAAATAGCGCAGGTTGGTGCGTTCCCTGAGGATAACGCGGGGGTCTTGGCGCAGTTTCCAATCCACTTGGCCATAGCCGACATCAATGCCATAGACCCGTTTGGCGCCCGCTTGCAGCAGACAATCCGTAAAGCCGCCCGTGGAAATACCGCCATCTAAACACACGCGATCGCGCACCACCACAGGAAAGACCCCTAGGGCATGGGCAAGTTTTTCACCCCCCCGCGAAACATAGGCGGCTTTTGCCTTCACCTGAATCGTGGCATCCACTGCCACCAGTGTGCCCGGCTTATCAATGGGGACATGGTTGACCTGCACTTCCCCAGCGCGAATCCAGCGTTGTGCCTGTTGGCGGCTCTCACACAGGTGCCGCTCCACAAGGAGACTATCCAAGCGTTGTTTGCGGGGACTCATAGGTTTTTCCGAAGGGGCGCAAAGGCAAAGAGTTGGTTGACATCCAGTGTTAAACCGTGCAAGTTCCCTTGAGCAAAGAGGGTGGTTTCACTCTGCCACAGGGGTATAAAAGCAACTGCCGCGGCATTGAGTTCCTGAAGCTGGCGCAAGAGCTGTCCACGGCGTTGGGGATTGACCTCACGGCGACTGGCAACAATGAGGTCATTGGCCTCAGGACTGTAGAAAAAGGATCCCCACGCCGCACTGGCACCACTGTCGCAGCCTGTTTCCACAGAACCGCGATCGCAACTCAGGAAGGGTTCAAGGTAGTTATCAGCATCGTAAAAATCACCATACCAATCGAGCAAGACCAAGGGGTAAGCCCCACTGTCTAAATTGCGGTAGATCGTAGCCGAGTCAGCGCTGTCCAATTGCACCTGCACGCGATCGCCCAAATCCCGCTCTAATGAGGCTTTAAGAACCGTTGCCGCCAAGACATTACTGGGAACATTGGCACGGTACCAAAGGTTGACCACCAAGGGCTGCTGTGGTGAAATGGTCGTGTTCTCCAACCAGTGGTCTATTTGGCTCGAATCGCCGTCTCCATAGCGATCGCGAAAAACAGGCTCACTCTCAGGAAATAAACTGGGCACCAGGGAGTACAGGGGTTCTGCTTCCCCCAAAAAGACCCGTTCCGCGAGGCGTTGACGATTGACACTGGCGGCCAACACCTGCCGCGCCGCCAATTGATCCCAAGGGGGCTGGCGCAAATTAATGCTTAAGACGGTGACAGCGTTGCCTGGGCCTGTAATCACCTGCCAATGTTTTGTTGTTGCCTGAGCCCTTAGAGCATGAATTTGATTGGGATCCAATGAGCCGATGGCCACATCGACTGCCCCCGTGCGAAAGGCATTGTAGAGATTAGCGCTACTGGAAAAGATTTGCAGGCGAATCCCCGTATTTTGGGGCTTGGTTCCCCAATAGTCGGCAAAGGGTTCAAGGCGTACCCCATCGGTACTGTAGGCCGCTAAACGGTAAGGGCCTGTGCCCACAAACTGCGTCGGCAAAAAGCCATCGCCCGCTGCACCATAGGCCGTCGGCGAAACGGCACACAAGCCGCTAAAGGCCAACAAATGGGGAAAAGCCACAAAGGGTTCCTTGAGGCGAATTTCCAGTAAGTCCTCCGCGATCGCCTGAATTTCCTTAACGCGCCCGGCCAAGAGGGAGGCGGGTTGGCCACCACTATTCATAAATCGCTCAAGGGAAAAGGCCATGGCGGCTGCATTAAACGGTGTGCCATCGTGGAAGCGAACCCCCCGCCGCAGGGGAATGCGGTAAGTCAGGCCATCCTCGCTCACTTCAGGTAGCGCTGTGGCCAGTTGGGGAATGAGGTCTTTGCCTTCGTAGCTATAGAGACGATCGCCCAAATTCAACAGCAGCAGTCCCGCCAAATTTTCGTAGGCATCAGCGGGGTCTAGGGTGCGCAGGCGAGCCGTGGTACCAATGACAATACTGTCATCCCCTTGGCGAGGCTGATCACCGCCACAGGCAACCAGCAGCAGGCTCAACAACAGTACCAGACATCCCCACAGTAACCGTCGTGTCACGGATACACCCGCTCGGTACATCATCCACTAGAATAAAGGGCGAGCGATGGGACTCGAACCCACGAATGGTGGAACCACAATCCACTGCCTTAACCACTTGGCTACGCTCGCCATGCTTCCTGAGCTAGTCCTCTAGCATAGCATAGAGAACTCTCCTATGAAAGTGCCTCTCCTTTCCCAAGTCATGGCACGCCCTCTTTGGTGGGGCGGTGGCGCCTTCTTGCTCTTGGGGATTATTGCGGCCTGCCTCACTAATCCCACCCCTGCCGACTATCAACGCCGCGCCGCAGCGGAAATGAACACCTTCCTTTTGACTCAAGTGTGTCCAGAGATCATCAATCGCGATAGCGCGATCGCCCTAGTGGCTTTGGAAGTCTGCGATCAACTGGAATCCCGCCCAGCAGAAGACATTGAACGCTACATCGCCTACAACACCCAATCCTATAACCTTGGCGTTGCCACCCTCTTTGTGACAGAGTTGCCCATTGACACCGTCTGGAGCCTCGGCCTCTTTGGTCAAATCATTCCCCTCAGACTGTAAGCTTCCTCTCTCCCTGATTTCAGCAGCAGGTGCAAAATGCAAATACCCATTTCCCCAGACCTCTGCTTGGCAGCAGGGTTGCTTTTAGAACCAGTGGCGTTCGCCAGCTAGTGAGCCTTCGGCAGGGGGCGGGAAAGACTATGCCAAAATATATCAACAACCACAGAAACCAGTAAAACGTAATTACCATGATTGGGAAAACCCTTGGCGGGCGCTACAAATTGATTCGAGTTTTAGGGGCTGGGAACTTTGGCCAAACGTTTCTCGCTGAGGATATTCACCGTCCCATTCGTGCCAAGTGTGTGGTTAAGTACCTGCGCCCCGCCCGTACGGATGCGGCCTTTCTCCCTTTGGCGCGATCGCTCTTTCAGCGGGAGGCACAAATTCTAGAGCGGTTGGGCAGTCACGAGCAAATCCCCCGCCTCCTTGCCTACTTTGAGGAAGACAAAGAATTTTACCTTGTCCAAGACTTCATTGAGGGTCAAGTCCTACGGCAGGAATTGTTGCCGGGCTGTGCGTGGTCAGAGGCACGGGTGATGGCGTTGCTCCAAGATGCCCTGCGGGTTTTGGCCTTTGTGCATCAATGTGGTGTTATCCACCGCGATATTAAACCCGATAATCTGATTCGTCGCCAATCGGATCACCGCTTAGTGCTCATTGATTTTGGGGCAGTGAAGGAGATGGGGGTCTCCATTGGTGGCGGTACCTTGGTGGGAGAGACCAATCCACAGACAATTGCCATTGGCACACCAGGGTATATGGCCCCAGAGCAAGCCCAAGGGCGTCCGCGTCCGGCCAGCGATCTCTATGCCTTGGGGATGGTGGCGGTACAGGCATTGACGGGGTTGAGTCCTCTGCAACTCACCCAAGACCCCTACGGTTGTTGGTGTTGGCAAGCTGCTGAACCAGTGAGCGATCGCCTAGTGCAGTTTGTCAATAAGCTGATTCACCCTTCTCCCTACGAGCGCTTTGCCACGGCTACCGATGCCCTTGCCAGCCTGCAACAGGTGGAGGTGCCCAGATCCTTTTGGTTTCGCCTTGGCAAATTTCTCAAAACTCCCGTTCAAGACCTCTGGCGATCTCCCGAAGGGCGCGCTGCGCGATCGCCAAGGGAGGATCAGGGTGCTTCTACAGTGCCGCCCCGTCCACTAGCCGCTGTTTCCCCGCTGCCGCCACAAGTCACCGAACCGAAACCAGTGTCCTCTCCAGCGGCAGCCACCGCCGCCCTTTCCAACCAAGGTCGCCATGTTTTTATCAGTCACTCCAGTGACGGCACCGATTTGCAGTTGGCCAGTGCCCTCCAAGAGGTGTTGCAAAAAGCGGGTCACCAACCCTTTATGGCCAGCCAAAGTATCCGCCTTGGGGAGGCATGGGCACAGCGGATTGATCAGGAGCTAAAGCGGTGTGATTTCTTTGTTCTGTTGCTTTCACAAACGGCGGCGCAAAGTGAAATGGTGCTTGAGGAAGTCCGCACGGTCAAGCTGTTGCAAGCCCAACGGGGCGATCGCCGTCCCTTTATTCTGCCGGTACGGGTCAATTTTCCGCTAGATATGCCCTTGAACTATGAGTTGCGGGGCTACCTGCATCGCCTACAACAGCGCTTCTGGCGATCGCCAGCGGACACCGACACCCTGCTGCAAGAGATTCTCGACTTGGTGAATGCGACTACTGCCCCTGTAGCCACCAGTAGCGATGCCGCCCAAGAAACCATTGCTGAATCTGCGCAAATTGGCACATTGGTGGGTGATGGTGCGCCTGTTCCCGTGGCTGAGCCAGAACTCCCAGAAGGGCAGGTGGAAGTGGCCTCGGCGTTTTATATTGAGCGCCCCCCCATCGAGCAACGCTGTCGTGAAACCCTCTTGCAACCCGGCTCCCTGATTCGCATCAAAGCCCCCCGTCAAATGGGCAAAACCTCACTCATGGCACGGCTGCTGTACCGCGCGACCCAAGAGGGCTATGGCATTGTTCCCCTCAGTTTTCAGCTGGCGGATGCCCAAGTCTTCAGTGATTTGGAAAAACTCCTGCGCTGGCTCTGTGCCAGTGTGGGGCGGCGATTAGGGCTAGAAAACCGCCTCAATGAGTATTGGGATGACATTTTTGGCAGTAAATACAACTGTACCGCCTACTTTGAGGAGTATCTCTTACCCAATTGCCAAAAAGCGGGGACACAGTTTGAGGGTCGTCCCCTTGTCTTGGGTCTCGATGAAGTGGATCGGGTGTTTGAGTATCCGGAAGTGGCCAGTGACTTCTTTGGCTTGTTGCGGGCATGGCATGAAGAGGGCAAAAACCGCGATATTTGGCGCAACCTGCGCTTAATTGTGGTTCATGGCACCGAGGTTTATATTCCCCTTGACATCAACCAGTCCCCCTTTAACGTTGGCTTAGCCGTTGACCTGCCCGAATTTAATCAAGAACAAATCGCCGAGTTGTGTCGCCTCCATGGTTTGACCCTTTCAGAGGCGCAGATCCAAGAACTTCAGCACTTGGTGGGGGGGCATCCCTATCTGATTCGCCTGAGCCTTTACCATCTTGCTCGCCAAGACTTGACATGGCAGGCGTTAATAGCCAATGCGGCCTCAGAAACGGGGTTATATCGAGATCACCTGCGGCGGCAGTGGTGGCATCTCCAGCAGCAGGCGGAACTGGTGCCTGCTTTTAGGAATATTTTGCAAGTGGAGAGTGGCAGTGTCGTGGACAGCACTGTTGGCTTTAAGCTCCACAGTTTGGGACTGATTACCCTAGAGGGAAATTTAGCTAAGGTGCGCTGTGATCTTTACCGCCGCTATTTTGGCGATCGCCTGCACTAGTGGACTGAATCATTGGCAGGACAGGCAGCGGTTGTGCGAGCAACAACTCCCTTGCTAAGCTAGAGGAAGAGGGGTTCGGTTATCCGCCAATGACTCTCGTCAGTCTCGGAACTGTATCCCGCTGCCCAGTTATCCTTCGCGGGTTATGCCGTCTATGACGTTAATGTACGTTGCGCCTCAGTGGCAAACCCTAGCATTTCCCTCGACACTTTTTCTCCAACCCATCCTAGAGATTCTACTCAGTGATCTTCCCCCCCAGTACAAAGATGAAATTAGGCTAGGTCTCCAAGAAGCCCTCGTCAATGCGGCTCGCCACGGCAATCAACTCAATCCCGAAAAGCTGGTGTCTGTCCGTTATACCTTTTCTCCCGATCAATGCTGGTGGGTGATTACAGATCAGGGGGATGGTTTCTCTCCTCCTAGTAATGTTTCTGAGACCGCTGATGAGTTGTTGCCAGCCGCCGACTGTGAATGTGGTCGGGGCTTATTTTTGATCTATGCCATCTTTGATGAGGTCTATTGGAACCCGAAAGGAACTGAATTAAGTCTGTGTAAGTACCTCACCTAAGCGGATTACGAACCTTTGAGCTAGAGGGGAATGACATCAACCCAGTGGCGATACTGTGGCTCCCGGCCTTCAACAATGGCCTGTAATTGTTTTTGCAGTTGGCGTGTCAGGGGGCGATCGCTCGGCAGCGTGTAGGTCTCAATCCGACTGACGGGCACAATTCGCGCAGCCGTGCCGGTTAAAAAGACCTCATCGGCGATCAACAGTTCCGTACGATCCACAGGCCGCTCAATCACCTTGACACCGGCTGCTTGCCCTAGTTCAATCACACTGCGGCGCGTAATCCCCTCCAGAATATCCTGATCCACGCTCGGCGTAATCAATTGCCCATCCCGCACCAAGAAGAGATTCATCCCCGACGCTTCACAGACTTTCCCTTGATCGTTGAGGAGAATCGCCTCATCAAAGCCAGAGGAAACAGCCTCTGTTTTTGCTAGTGCCGAGACAATATAGGAGGTGGTCAGCTTGCCCCGCAACGGGAAGGAGCGATCGCACTGCCGCTGCCATGAACTAATGCGACAGGTAACGCCTGCAGCTGACAGGTAATCGCCAAGGGGCATGCCGTAAATAAGAAAATCCTTCTCAATGTCATGGAGCCGTGGCGCAATGCCTAGCCCAGAGGTATAGACCAAAGGCCGAATATAGAAGGGCACGCTGGGTTGGTTTTTTTGCACCCATGCAACAATTTTCGACTTAATCTCGCTGGTGGGCAATTCATAGCCCAAATAGTGGGCACTGCGACTGAGGCGACGACAGTGATCCTCCAGCCGAAAGAGGAGAATTTCCTTGGAATTGGCCGGATTGGGGAGACCGCGCAAGCCTCCTAGGGCGGCTGTTCCGTAGTGGAGGGCATGGGTGGCCACAGAAATTTTGGCCTCTGCAAAGGGAACAAACTGACCGTTGAGATAGGCGTAGGGGAGAAAGTCACTCATGCGTCAATGGGAAGCGTTGACAAAAGACAGATGCAACCAAAGATCAGCTGCAATCTCAATAGTCTAACATTTTGGCTTAACGCTCAAAAAATTAGGGCAACGGCTCCCCTGAGGTGACCTCTTCAATGCTAGACACCTGTAGGACTAAACGAAAAGAGCGATTCATCCGCTGTTGGATAAACTCTTCCATGAGTGCCACTTGTTTTGGGGTGACCGGCTCGCGGGCACGCACATTGACCCGAATCACGGGTGGGTTACTGACCCAATTCGTCTCCATGCCCAACAGATCGAGGCGTTGAAATGTCAGCGTTCCGCGAATGAGCGCCTCTCGTACTTGCTGTTGCAACCGCGCTTGTTCAATGAGCCGACTGAAGCTAATGGCAAGGGGAATCACCAACAGACCGGTGAGGGCAGCGGCAATGGTGAGGGGACGGCGCCCTTGGTGCAGAGGGATATAGCCCACAATGACAAAAACTACCATGCAGGCCAGCGTAATTCCTAACAGGTTTGTGAAATATAACAGCGTTGCACCCACACTCAGACTCGTATTCAACTGCGCTATCCCAAGGCCAACGGTGCAAACGGGCGGCATGAGAGCAACGGCGATCGCTGTCCCCGCCAAGGTGTTTGAAACACGGGGTTCCGCCACCGCATAGGCACTCACGGCACCTGCGGCCACCGCAATGCCCAAGTCCAGCAGATTGGGTTGGGAGCGGGCCATGATCTCACTGCCATAGATCTCAAGACCCACCATGACACCAATCGTCCAAGACATGCCAATGGCCATGAGGGTGCCGACAATCAAGGCAATCCCTGCCTCACGAAACATCTTGAAATCACCAATGAGAGCGGCTAAGGCCAATCCGCGAATCGGCAGCATCAGCGGTGCAATCACCATCGCCCCAATAATCACAGCGGCACTGTTGGCGAGCAAACCAAAGGTGGCGATTGCGCAGGACGTAACAATCAAGACCACATAGGGAACATTCAAATGGGATTCAGCATACAGTATCTGAATCAATTGATTGAGGCTTTCTGGCGTGCGGCGATGATAGCGGAAGGCTTGAACCTGATGCAACCAATGGGCAAGGAGTTCTTTCATGGACAACCTTGTACAGCAACTTACACGCGAGTGGTTAGATCAATGCTACAGGAACTGCCATTGATTAAACGTTGCTGCTTGTCCTATGGGATTGCCCGTCTCATCCAAAACCGTCCAAATCCAAGCATTTTCAATGCGAAACCGCCGCCCAGAACGAGAAATGCGAACACCACTGTAGTTGTTGGCATAGCCTTGGCGGGCTGCTGCAGCAAGAAGTCTCGCGCGTTCTTCTTGAGCCATGGGTTCCGCCGTCAACCGCGAAGGCAGTTGCACCAGTTCTGGCCAAGAGAGTTCCCACAGGGTGAGAGCGGCGTGGTTGCCATAGTTGAGAACGGGATCCGTCTCACAGCCGTGGGACAGCACTGGTTGTGACCAGTGGAACAACTGTTGCGCCAAACCCAAATCATCCTCAGCAGGATGCGGCAGGAGCGATCGCCCTGTCCACTGTTGAAAACTGGCGCAAATGCGTCGTGCCTGCTGGACGGCCAGTGGTTGTAACCAAGGCTCCATCACTTAGGCCGTGGTCAATACACGACTGGCGGCGGCTACCCCAGCGCCGGGGCTAAAGTTGCTGTACCCCAATTCGCCAAGCACGGCTTCAAGCGCACTGATGGCTGCCAAAATATCGCGATCGCTGACAAAGCCCAAGTGACCGACTCGGAAAATTTGCCCCTTGAGATGATCTTGACCGCCAGCTAGGGCAATGTCAAAGCGTTTTTTCATCAGGCTGCGAATCTTTTCGGCCTCCACCCCTTGGGGTGCCACCGCCGTAATCGCGGGACTGGCACAGTGATCCGGCGCATAGAGGGGCAAGTTGAGCGCCTTCATGGCGGCGCGGGTGGCCTGCATCAAGCGCTGGTGACGGGCAAAGATATTCTCTAAGCCCTCCGCTTGCATCATCTCCAGTGCGGTCTTCAGGGCAAAGAAGAGATTCACCGGTGGCGTAAAGGGGGTTGTGTTCTTGGCGGCATCTTTGCGGTATTTGCCAAGGTCAAGATAGAACTTCGGTAGTGTAGCGGTTTTGTAGGCTTCCCATGCCTTGGCACTCACACTAACAAAGGCTAACCCCGGCGGAATCATATAGCCCTTTTGGGAGCCAGAGCCAACTACATCCAACCCCCACTCATCAACGGGGACATTGACTGCTCCTAGGCTGGTGACGGCATCCACAATGATCAGGGCTTGGCCGTGGGCTTTGACATGGCGGTTGATCGCCTCTAAGTCGTTGATCACCCCTGTGGAGGTTTCACTGTGGGTAATGATGACCGCCTTAATCGTTTTGGCACTGTCCGCCTCAAGGGCGGCTTTGAAGTCATCGGGGTTGAGGGGTTGTCCCCAAGGGGCGCTAATGCGCTCGGTTTTGAGGCCGTAGGCATCGCACACTTCCCCCCAGCGATCGCCAAACTTACCGTTACAGCCCACAAGGACGCGATCGCCCGCACTGAGAAAGTTAATGATCCCGGCCTCCATTGCCCCTGTGCCACTGGCGGTCAAAATCAGCACATCGTTCGTAGTCTGATGCAGCCATTTCAACCCTGCCGTCACCGCCGCCATGATCTCGCTAAAGTCACCGCTGCGATGGCCAATGGGATGTTTGCTGAGGGACAGAAGAACTGACTCCGGTACCGGCGTCGGACCCGGAATCATTAACATCGATTTATCTTGCATCGTGAGTTGCGAACCAATCCTTAAAATGAAACGACTAAGCCCAGTGAGCGGCCATGTGCTCTGCCAAGTCCAGAACCCGCTGGCTATAGCCCCACTCGTTATCGTACCAAGCCACCACTTTCACTAGATTGCCCCCCATCACCATCGTGAGGGACGCATCCAAAATCGAGGAGGCGTTGTGACCGCGATAGTCGGAAGACACCAGTTCCAATTCACTGTAGTGGATAATCCCCTTCATGGTGGTTTCAGAGGCTTCTTTGATCACTTGGTTCACCTGCTCAGCAATGGTGGGTTTTTCCACCTGAGCAACAAAGTCCACTACAGAAACATTGGGGGTGGGTACCCGCAGGGCAATCCCGTTCAGCTTACCTTGCAACTCGGGAATCACCAATCCGACTGCCTTAGCAGCCCCCGTAGAGGTGGGCACAATGTTCATCGCTGCTGCCCGTGCCCGCCGCAGATCGCGGTGACTGGCATCGAGTAGGCGTTGATCCCCCGTGTAGCTGTGGGTCGTCGTCATCATCCCCTGCTGAATGCCAAAGGTTTCATGGAGCACCTTGACAATCGGCGCCAAGCAGTTGGTGGTGCAACTGGCATTGCTGACGATGTCTTCACTGGGATTGTAGGTGTGGTGATTCACCCCGACCACATAGGTGGGGATATTGCCTTTGCCGGGCGCGGTAATCAGAACTTTTTTTGCCCCTGCACTTAAGTGTTTGCTCGCGCCCTCGCGGCTGGTAAAGACCCCCGTGGCCTCAATAACGAGGTCAATTCCCCAGGAGCTCCAGGGCAGATTTTCAGGGTTGCGATCGGACACACATTTGACCGCATGGCCACCGGCATAGATGCAGTCGTCGTCAGCACTGATTTCGGCATCGTGGAAAATGCCCAACATTGAGTCATACTTCAGCAAATGGGCATTGGTGCGGGGATCGGAGGTATCGTTGATGCCTACAATCTCTAGCTTGCTATTGGCTTTCCGCTGTAACCAGCAACGCATGAAGTTCCGACCGATGCGCCCAAAACCATTGATAGCGACTCTAACCACCTGATCCCTTCCTCTGTTTACTAACTCATTGCCAGAAATGATCTAGGAAACATTCTAAGGGGGAATGGTCATTTTATCGCGCTTTTTTTAACGATGCACCAAAGGGCGTTCCTCAAGAGGCGCAGACAAGGCCTCCGCCAAGGGGGCACAGCCAAAGCGCTCCTCCAGTAGATCCATGACGGTGCGGCCAAAGTCATTGGGATTGAGGCGCCAAGCCGCAAGGCACACTTCCCCAAAGACGGATCCCATCGGTTCGGGGTTCCAAAGCAATTTCTTAGCAGTCCAAGGCATGAGGCTCATGGGGTTGTAGCCGGGGCGCAGAATGCCGCGCTCGAGGGCATATGCCTCAAGATGGGTGTGGGGTTGCAGGCCAATAAAGAAAATGGCTGGCTCAACGTTATCTGCACCAAAAATGCGTTCCAGTTCGCGGTGGTAGGCAATGGTCTGGGCAATCGTTTCAGGGCGTTCGTCAATGACATTGAAGGAGTAATTCACAGAAACGAGGGCGTTGAACCCGGCGGCTTTCAAATCACGACAGTTTTGCAGCACCGTTCGCAGGTTGTAGCCCATGCGCATTTTCCGCACCAGTTCTTGGGAGCCACTGGTAATGCCGATTTCAAAGTAGTTCATCCCCGTTTGCACCATTAGCTCAGACAATTCGGGGGTGAGGTTGTCGGCACGGATGTAGGCTGCCCAGTGAATATCCTTCATGCCTGCTTTCAGGATTTCCCGCAGCAGGGCGATCGCGTCGGGGATAAATTTGCGAGCGGGGATAAACTGGGCATCGGTAAACCAAAAGTTGCGCACACCGCGATCGTAGAGCTGGCGCATTTCGGCGACGACTTCTTCAGCAGGGTTAATGCGCACCTGTTTGCCTTCAACCACGGTATAGACGCAGTAGCAGCAGTTGTGGGGACAGCCGCGCTTGGTTTGCACCCCAATATAAAAGTCGCCCCCCTGAAGGTAATACTCAAATTCTGGCCAAATCGTCTCGATGTAGTCGTAGTTGCAGGCGGTTTTTTCGATGGGGGTTGGCCATTCGTGGATGAGGCGATCGCGGGGCTTTTCCACACCCGCAATGTAGCAACGCTCCCCGGCAATTGGCTGGCTCGTTAGGACTTTGTGCAGCAGCGTTTCCCCTTCACCAACGGAAACAATGGTGCCTTTGGGCAGTTGAGAACCCAATTGTTCATAAAAGACACTGACCGCACCGCCACCGACGATGGTTGTGACTTGCGGATGGTGACGCTTGGCATGGTGGCGTCCCAAACGGATTAAATTGAGGTTTCGCCAGAGTTCACCATAGTAGGCACTCATCACCCGCAGACCCCCGATCGCCCCCCGCAGCTTCACCAAGGGATTGCGGGCGTAATAGACCTCAAAGGCATGTTGCAGTGGATTGCCCCCCCGTCCCCCCACAGGGGCATAGATTTGAATATCCCGCCAAGAAAAAACAAGATGCGTGGGTTCAAAGTCATCAATCACTTGGGCAAGGGCACGGCGAAAATCAAGGGGGGGCACCGTTCCCAAATCAAAAATGCGTTGTTCAACACTGGGTAATTGCTTATGGATATAATCCGCAAGATAGACGACACCAATGGGAAAAATGGGATTGCAGGGGAGACGGACGTAGAGGACACGCGGGGACATAGGCTAGCCCAAGATCTATGGAAACGCTAAATTCTTAATAAATCTCTATCGCTGTTTAGGTTGTAACACATTTGCGCCTTTCCAGCAGGGGATCACGGGAACTCAAGGAAAGGATGAACTGTCCATCCTGTAGTTGAGTTTACAACTGGATCGAATTGGCAATGTTAGGCTAACAAGGGTAAAGACACGTCCTATAACAAACCATTACTTCCTATGCCGCAAATCTTTGATCCTGTCCCTAGCGATAGTTGCGATCGCATCCTCTGCTGTTATGTCAACGCCACCAGCAAAATTCAGGTGGTGCGGATTACAAATATTGCCAACTGGTATTTCGAGCGGGTTGTTTTTCCGGGGCAGCGACTGGTATTTGAATCGCCACGGGCAGGACAACTGGAAGTTCACAGCGGCATGATGGCAAGTGCAATTCTCTCCGACATGATCCCCTGTACGGAGCTACTGGTGCAAGAGGGGAGAGATAATTTTTTTCCCAGTGATCCCGTCAGCCAGCAACGGCTAGAATTGCTCAATGAGACGCCTGCGCCAGCGACTGAAAAAGTCATGATCCCTTGAGCCAGCTCCAGCCGATTTCTCGCCCCTACACAATTGCAGTTTTGGCCAGTAGTTTAGATGGCCGCCTTGCTCGCGCCGATGCTTTGGGTCAGCGCATTGCCTCGGCCTATGACTTTCAGCACCTTGAACAGCAGGTGGCACAGGTGGATGCCGTACTCTTTGGGGCGACAACATTGCGTTTGGGGGGGACAGCGATGCGCCTTCAGTCTCCCCATCTGATTGCTGAGCGTGAGCACCAAGGGCAATCGCCCCAACCGCTGCAAATTGTCTGCTCCGCTAGTGGTGAATTCGATCTCAATCTCCCTTTCTTTCGCCAGCCGATTCACCGTGCCTTACTGACCACCGAGAAAGGCGCCAGCCGCTGGCAAGGATCCACTGCCTTTGATCACTGTTGGTCTGCTGGGGTGGCGGAGATTGACTGGCCGCAGGCGTTTAGGCACATTCAAGAGGCTGGTGTGCAAACCTTGGCCGTGTTGGGAGGAGGACAGCTTTTCGCCTCCCTGTTGCAGATGGCTGCCATTGACGAGTTGTGGTTGACCCTCTGCCCCCTCCTCCTAGGGTCGGTAGCGCCTAGCCTCTATCCAGAGGAGATTGCCTTCTCAGGGAGGTTGATGCTCCTGAATGTCTTGCCCGTGGGCAATGAGGTTTATCTCCACTACCGCCTTAATTATGCTTGACTCATTGCGAGTAACCCTCAATCACCACTGAGTCTAATTAGTTCTCAGTCAGCACTAATCTGCATCTCCAAGGGTGAGGCAAGGATGCAATCACAGTAATTGAGCACTGGTGGCCGATGCCAACCCCACGTAACACCAATGCTGCCCGCTGCACCCCCCCGCTGTGCCATGAGGCCATCACTATCGGCATCGCCAATAACCACGGTTTGATTGGGTCGCACCCCAAGGCGATCGCACACCCTCAGGAGTACCTGCGGATCGGGCTTCGTGGGTGGCTCATCTCCCCCCTGCCAGCATTGGAAAAAGGGCTTCAGGTGATAGGTGTCTAAAAAAGCCTCGATTTCCGACCTGCGATCGCTAGAGATAATCGCCAACGCGCATCCTTGCCCATGGAGCCGTTGCACGAGTTCAATGACCCCCGGCAGGGGTGGTGTAAACGCTGCTTTGGCAGTAAATTCTCGCTCTGCGGCAGTAAAGGCGGCATTTGCCTGTTCTAAGGCAGCAATCCAAGGAATTCCCTGTGTGGCCACAAAGGCTGCAGCGGCAATTTGGTTCTCCTGCCGTGTCCCCACCGCTTGTAATCCAGTGGGATCGAGATGGTCGCCGATCACCCCAAAGGCCTGAAGTAGCAACGCTTTGAGATTGGGAAAGTGTTCAGCAATTTTCACAGCGCGGGCGATCGCCACCCACCGCAGGTAATGGGCAACATCTGCTAATGTGCCATCTTTATCAAAGATCACCGCTGCTACCGAGGGAAAACAGCGTCCCTGACACCATAGTTGCACCATTGCCTCAACCCCTTGGGTAGTAGGATCAAAACACAAAGCATCGAAGATGATGAGGACACCTCTCCCTTGATTATCGTTATTGATAACTACGACAGCTTCACCTACAACCTTGTCCAGTACCTAGGAGAGCTAGCGCAGGAGTTCCCAGTTGCTGCGGATCTGCGGGTCTTTCGCAACGACAAGATCACCCTCGATGAGATCGCTGCCCTCGCCCCTGCGGGTATTGTGATTTCCCCCGGCCCGGGTCGCCCTGCCGATGCGGGGATTTCCGAAGCCCTGATCCGCACCTATGCTGGCACACTACCCATCTTGGGGGTTTGCTTGGGACATCAAGCGATTGGTGAAGTTTTCGGCGGCACGGTGACGCTCGCACCAACCCTCATGCACGGCAAAACGTCAGAAATTTACCACAGTGGTGTGGGGGTGTTCCAAAATTTGCCCCAACCCTTTACCGCAACCCGCTACCACAGCCTTGTTATTGATCGTGACAGTTGCCCTGATGTATTGGAAATTACGGCTTGGACAGAGGATGGCCTGATTATGGGGGTGCGCCACCGCCAATATCCGACGCTGGAAGGGGTGCAATTCCATCCGGAGAGCATTCTCACCACCTGCGGCAAAGACCTGCTACGGAACTTTTTGCGACGGCTGTCCAGTCCATCGTTGTGAGCCAGCCACTTTTCGGTACACTGAGCTGGAATAGGAGTGTGGGGAGAGAAAATGGAACGGCGGCAGTTCTTGCGTTTGGCTCAAGTTGGGGCGATCGCCAGCCTGAGTGGACACTGGGCAGCCCATGCCCAAGGGGGGGGTCTCTCTCTGCAATGGTTTGGCCACACCTGCTTTCTCTTCACCGGCAGTGGTCAGCGGGTACTGGTGAATCCCTTCCGTCCCATTGGTTGCACCAAAGGATTGCGGCCTCCCCGTGTCACTGCGGATATTGTCATGATCAGTAGTCGCCTCCTAGACGAGGGCTACATCGAAGGCTTACCCGGTCGGCCTAAACTGCTTTTTCAACCCGGTTCCTATAAAGTCAATGGTTTGAGTATTCAGGGCATCCGCACCAGTCATGATCGCGTCGGTGGCTTTCGCTTTGGCGTCAACGTGGTTTGGCGCTGGCAGCAGGGGGGCATCAATCTCCTGCACATGGGCGGCATTGCCATGCCAATCACGATTGAACAACGCATTCTCATGGGACGGCCTGATGTGATGATTGTGCCAGTGGGAGGAAGTGACAAAGCCTATAGGGCTGAGGAGGCCAAGGCAGCCGTTGAAGTTTTGCAACCCCGTTTGGTCATTCCTTCCCACTATCGGACGGCAGCGGCTGACCCCAATAATTGTGATCTGACAGGGCTAGAGGACTTTTTGAAAGTTATGGAGGGAACCCCGGTTCGCCGCAGTGGGGGTGCCTCCCTCAGTCTATCGGCAGCCAATCTGCCCCAAAATACCACTATCCAAGTCCTCAGTATTTGATGAGGAAAACGGCTACATTGTGTGTCAATGTTTCCCGTAGAACGAGTTGAGGAAACGCCATGATTCAGGTCGAACACCTGACCAAGGTTTACGGTACAACCGTCGCGCTGCGGGATGTCAGCTTTTCAGCGGCCAGTGGTGAGATTCTCGGTCTCCTCGGCCCCAATGGCGCAGGCAAAACCACCACAATGCGGATTTTGGCGGGGTATCTACCGGCAACGAGTGGCACAGCATCTATTGCAGGCTATGAAGTCCACACGAATCCGATGGCGGTGCGGCAGCGCATTGGCTATCTGCCAGAAAATCCCCCCCTCTATACGGAAATGACGGTGGCGGGCTATTTGCACTTTGTGGCTCGCATCAAGGGCGTCAGTGCGGGCGATCGCCCCCAGCGGGTGGAATATGCCCTCAAAAGCTGCGGCCTCTGGGATCGGCAACAGACCATTATTCGCAAACTCTCGAAGGGCTATCGGCAGCGGGTCGGCATTGCCCAAGCGATCGTTCACGATCCGCCAGCCATCATTCTGGATGAACCCACGGTGGGTCTCGATCCGCGGCAAATTATTGAGGTGCGCAACCTGATTAAAAACTTGGCGGGACAGCATACAGTGATTCTTTCCACCCATATTTTGGCGGAAGTGAGCATGACCTGCGATCGCGCCGTGATTATCAATAAAGGCGAAGTGGCGGGCATTGGCCAACTGGATGAACTGCTGCAACGCCTCAGCGGTAGCTACACCTATGACCTCGAACTCTTGGGCGATCGCGCCGCTATTGAATCCCTCCTCCAACAGTTGCCTGCTCTGCAACAGATCACATGGGGCAATAGCACTCCCCAAGGGCGACAGCAACTGCAAGTCAGCAGTCCTTCAGAAATCGGTGCCGATCTCGCCAGTCTCCTTGTCCAAAATGGGGTGCAACTCTTTGAAATGCGCCGCTCCCGTGCCAACCTAGAGGAGGTGTTCTTGAAGCTAACGACCGATGAACCCAGCGATACCACCGAAGAAGCCCGTGCTTAGCGTTTCCCTCCACGGGCTGCGTGTCCTCTTTGCCAACATTCTTGCCATCTATCGCCGCGAACTCCAGAGTTACTTTAGTGCCCCCTTCTACTATGTGATTGCCGGGGTGTTCTGGCTGCTCAGCGGCCTGTTTTTCCTCGTTGTGATGACGACAATTATTAGCCAAGTGGCTCAGCAGGATTTGCTGCAACAACAGTTTGGGGCGCCGAGCCAAGCCATTGACGTTCCCAAGCTCATCCTCGAAAGTTTCCTTGGACTCCTCGGCTCCATTTCCCAAGTCATTTTGCCCATGCTCTCGATGGGACTCTACACCGAAGAGCGCAAACGCGGCACCCTCGAACTTTTAGCCACCTCACCGATTACGAACTGGTGTGTGGCAACGGGTAAACTCTTGGCAGTGCTGACGTTTTATACCACGCTGTTGCTGCCTGTGATTGTCTATCAGTTTGTGGCACTCCAACAGAGTACGCCCCCCCTCTCCCCTTGGCTAATTCTTGCGGGCAATGGCGGATTGATTCTTTTAGCAGCAGCCATTCTCTCCTTGGGGATGTTTCTCTCATCCTTGACCGATAGCACGATCCTAGCGGCCATTTTGGGGTTTGCGGTGTTGCTGATTCTCTGGGTACTCGATGTCTTGGCTAAAAATACTGGCGGGAATCTCAGTGATATCCTCACCTACGTCTCACCCCTAGAGCACTTTACCAACCTGACACGGGGAATTTTCCGCAGCAGTAGTCTTGTTGTCTTTGGTAGTTATATTTTCCTCGGCATTTTCCTCACGGCACAGTCCATTGATGCCTTTCGTTACCAGCGCAATTAGGGGGTACCGGTCATGAAACGCTTTGCCCTAGGCTCACCTGAACGATTGACCACGGTATTGCTGTGGGCGGCGCCACTTTTGATCATTGCTGGCTTGAGTGCTGGCATCGTCACCAATCGCTGGAATTGGTTACCCTTGAGCCTTTTAGCTTTGGGGGGGATTGCCCTACTGCTGTGGCTGATCCAGCAAAGTCGTGTCTCCACAGGGTTTTGGGGGCGGCGTTCTACCCAAACCAGTACGAATGCCATCCTGACTGTGATTGCGGTGATTGCTCTATTGGGCATCGTCAATTTTTTGGCCGATCGCTACAGGGTTGAAATCGATCTCACCGAAAACCGTGCCTTTACCTTAGCAGCGGAAACCCGTGATGTTCTGCAAACTCTGGAGCAGCCGGTGCGGGTATTGGTGTTTGATGCCAATGCCGCCAGTCGCGATCGCCTGCTGTTGGAACAGTACCGCCGTCAGGCCAACAACCAATTTTCCTTCGAGTTCATTGACCCCCAAGAGCAACCCGCCCTTGCTAAAAAGTACAACGTGACGCAAGTGGGGCAAGTGATTGTTGTGGCGGGCGAGAAAACGCAGCGCATTGATGAAGACCTTTCCGAAAGTAACCTCACCCCTGCCCTGATTCGGGTGACGAGCGATCGCACGATCCGTGCCTATTTCACCACGGGGCACAATGAACTTCCCCTCACAGGTGGCTCCGCCAGTCTCAGTGAAGTGGCTAAACTTCTTGAGCAGCGAGATGTGGAACTCCTGCCCCTGAATTTGCTGGAGAAGGGCAAAATTCCCGAAGATGCCAATGTCATTGTTGTGGCTGGCCCCCGGCAGCCCTTTTTGCGTCTGGAGCAGGATCTTCTCAAGGCGTACCTGAATCGGGGTGGTAGCCTGTTGCTGATGCTCGATGTTGATGTCAACGCCGGTCTGGATGATTTACTGAAAAACTGGGGACTCACCCTCGATAATCGCTGGGTCATTGATGGCTCTGGTGTGGGTCAACAGGTGGGACTCGGTCCCGATACGATTATTGTCACCACCTATGGCAATCACCCGATTACTCAACGCTTTGCCCAAGGTCCGAGTGTCTTTCCCCGCGCGCAAGCCATTCGCATTGATCCTGTGAAGGATGATGACATTGTGGAAATTGTCCTCTCGGGCCCGCAAACTTGGGCGGAAACCGACTGGCAGTCGGGCAACCTTGAATTCACTGAAGGTGTAGATACCAAAGGGCCGCTGCCGATTGGTGTAGCGATTACTCGTCAGTTGAGTGATAACCCACCGAAGGAAGCCCGCTTGGTGGTCTTTGGGGATTCGGAGTTTGCCACCGATGGCGTGATTGCCTACCAAGGGATTAATAGTGATCTCTTTGTCAATTCCGTGCTCTGGTTGGGCGATCGCGACCAAAAGGCACTCTCCATTCGTCCGCGTGAAACCACCAATCGCCGCCTGCAACTCAATGTCACCACCAGTCGTTGGCTAGAGATTATCAGTGTCTTTCTGCTGCCCCTTGTCGGGTTTGGCTCAGCCGTTTTTGTCTGGTGGCGGCGCCGCTAACTCTTCTTCTATGGCCAGAGCCTCCTGCCCTTACCCTTGTTTGCTCCTGTATGCCCTAATCATTGGTCTGCTTGGTGGCTGCGTGGCCACGGCCTTTTATCTCGCTCTTAAGCTGGGGTTTGCGCTGTTGTGGGGGACTGATCCTAGCCAAGTGAGCATTGGCACGTGGGCGCACCTCTATCCTTACATGCCGCTTTTGACGGCCTTTGGTGGCTTGTTGGTGGGCTTATCGGTCAAATTCTTGGGGGCAACGGAGGGACTCGCGGATGCGATCGCAGAGTTACACCACGAGGGTCGGTTAAGTTATCGCTTTCTACCGGGTATGGCATTGGCTTCTAGCCTATCTTTGCTGTTTGGCAGTAGTGCTGGCCCTGAAAGTCCCATGATTGATATCAATGGCGGCTTGGGCAGTTGGTTCGCGGAGCGTTTGCATCTACCCCCAGAGAGCACCCGTATTCTCACCCTCTGCGGTATGGCAGCGGGCATGGGCGTGTTTTTTGAGTCCCCCCTCGGCGCCACACTGTTTGTTTTGGAAGTCCCCCATCGCCGCAGTGTGGAGTTTTATGAGGCAATCATTCCAGCCCTGATTTCTGCGGCTGCTGGGTTTACCCTTTTTCGGGTCATTACAGGCACAACCATTGGTGACATTTATCGGTTCCCTGCCTACGATACGCTGCGTCCTGAGGATATTGGCTTTGCAGTGTTGCTCGGCATCATTGGTGCGGCGGTGGGAACGCTCTTTATCCTTGTAGATCGGCAGATTCAACGCTGGCTGAACCCCTATCGACAATATCCTCTTGTCTTAATTGTGGCGGTGGGTTTTCTGATTGGTTTGATTGCCCTGATGCATCCGATCACCCTGTTCTACGGTGAGCGGCAAATTGAACAAGTCATCCAAGTGGTCAACCGCTACAGCATTGGCATTCTGCTGAGCGTCGCTTTCTTTAAGCTGGTTGCCCTGAGTCTCTGTCTGCGGGGGGGCTTCCGTGGGGGGGTCGTCTTTCCCCTATTTTTTGTAGGTGCTTGTGTGGGCATGGCCGTACATGAGGCACTCCCGAATACACCCTTGAGTGTGGCCTTGGCTGGCATGATGGCGGCAATCACGGTGGTGGTGACCAAAACACCTTTGGGGCTGGCGGTGATTCTGACGGTGATTTCCCATACATCAATGCTGCCCTTGATTACGATCGCCACCTTAACCAGTTATCTATTGACCTTACCCATTACTTGGATTCCCAGCCAGCGATCGCGCGAGGACACCCCTGATCCCTGAGAAATCATTAACAGAATATAAAATTCAGACACAACCCTTTACATTTTCCTAAGAGATTGATTAATATAAGGTTACATTCCGTTGCACAACACCAGCGGGTGCGCCTGAGGTCTCTCAGGGACTCGATTTGGGAGTGTAAACGGTTTGTAACATTCATTCATCTTGTTCAACAGGACTTATCACTATGACGACTGTTTTACAACGTCGCGAGCAACTGAACCTGTGGGAGCAATTTTGTAGCTGGGTTACCAGCACCAACAACCGCCTCTATGTGGGCTGGTTCGGTGTGTTGATGATCCCCACTCTGCTCGCTGCTACCATCTGCTTCGTGATTGCTTTCATCGCTGCTCCCCCTGTGGACATCGATGGCATCCGTGAGCCTGTCGCTGGCTCCTTGCTCTATGGCAACAACATCATCACGGGTGCGGTTGTCCCCTCCAGCAACGCCATTGGCTTGCACTTCTACCCCATTTGGGAAGCTGCTTCCCTTGATGAGTGGCTCTACAACGGTGGCCCTTACCAACTGATCATCTTCCACTTCTTGATCGGTGTCTTCTGCTACATGGGTCGTGAGTGGGAACTCAGCTACCGCCTCGGTATGCGCCCTTGGATCTGCGTGGCCTACTCCGCTCCTGTGGCTGCCGCTACCGCTGTGTTCTTGATCTACCCCATTGGTCAAGGCAGCTTCTCTGACGGGATGCCCCTGGGTATCTCTGGTACCTTCAACTTCATGCTTGTGTTCCAAGCGGAGCACAACATCCTGATGCACCCCTTCCACCAACTGGGTGTGGCTGGTGTCTTTGGTGGTGCCCTGTTCTCCGCTATGCACGGTTCGCTGGTGACCTCCAGCCTGATCCGTGAAACCACCGAAACCGAGTCTCAAAACTACGGTTACAAATTCGGTCAAGAGGAAGAAACCTACAACATCGTGGCTGCCCACGGTTACTTTGGTCGCTTGATTTTCCAATACGCCAGCTTCAACAACAGCCGTGCGCTGCACTTCTTCCTCGCCGCTTGGCCGGTGATCGGTATTTGGTTCACCGCTCTGGGTATCAGCACGATGGCCTTCAACCTCAACGGTTTCAACTTCAACCACTCCGTTGTGGATGCACAAGGCAACGTGATCAACACTTGGGCTGACATCATCAACCGTGCCAACTTGGGTATGGAAGTAATGCACGAGCGCAATGCTCACAACTTCCCCCTCGACTTGGCCAGCGCTGAGTCTGCTCCTGTGGCCATGATTGCTCCTAGCATCAACGGCTAATTCCTAGAGCAACTCTAACTAGCGTTTAGTTAAAGGAACCGCCTCTTCATCGGGGGCGGTCTTTTTTTATGATGATGGTCAAAGGGTAGAGACTTTGTTAATGAATGGTTGGACATCCCTCTTGGCAGTGGCAGTGCCTCTTGTGGTGCAAGCAGCAACACCAGCTCCAGAGATCATTACGCGGGCGATCGCGATCGCTGCCGAGCAGTTTGGTGAGGAACCAGCGCAAATTAGCGTGGTTCAAGTTCAGCCCAAAGTTTGGTCCGATGGCTGTTTGGGCTTGGGGGGATTGCGGGTTGATTGTGCTGAGCGTTTAACCCCCGGTTGGGAAATTACCCTGACGAATCGCAATGCTCCCTATCCCCAACAGTGGGTCTATCGCACCAATCAAAGTGGTTCCCTGATTCTTTGGGATGCCGCTGGCAGTCGGATGATCGGCACCCTGATTCAGCGCCCCCAACGCCTGAGTCCAGAAGAGTTGCCGCCCCCCCTTCCTGAGGGCGTGAGTTTTCGCGTGATTCGGCAAAGTGATGCCTCTGGAAATCGTTCACCCTCAACGACAACAACACTGCTCTATAACGATGGTCGGATTGTGCAGCAAACCACCAATGCTCGCGGGGAAACCCTCAGCCGCACCCTACGCACAGTGACACCTGCTCAAGTCAGTCAATTTAATCAATTGTTGAGCGATCGCCGGTTTGAGCGCTTCAATGGCTTTGATTTTGTACCCACACCCGTAGAACGACCGGTGCCTATTCATCTCGTCTCGACCCCCACCGCAACGGTGCGCTTTGCTGAAGCCAATGAATACCGCCTTGCCTCTGATTTGGTCGCTGTTTTGCGGGCATGGGAGCTATTGGTTGCCAAAGGTCGGCTGCCTAGCCAGATTTCATCACAAACCAGTTAAGAAAACAATGACTAGAGCCGCATACATTCATCTACCCTTTTGTCGGCGCCGCTGCTTCTACTGTGACTTTCCGATTACGGTAGTGGGGGATTCTCCGACACTGGCAGAATCACTTATCCAAGAGTATGTGGCTGCACTCTGTCAAGAAATTGCCCATACCCCTGCTGAGCGGCTACCGCTCCAAACGATTTTTTTTGGGGGGGGAACACCGTCTCTAGTCCCGCCGCAATACATTGGCCAACTGCTGGAAGCCCTCGATCGCCAAATAGGTATTGCCCGAGGGGCAGAAATTTCTATGGAAATGGATCCGGGAACCTTTGACTTAAAACAATTGCAGGGCTATCTCAAAGTAGGGGTGAATCGCGTCAGCTTGGGTGTACAGGCCTTTGACGATGAGCTATTGCAAGTGTGTGGCCGTAGTCACGATGTAGCCGATGTTGAGCAGGCAGTTGCGATGCTTCATAGGGCGGGGGTAGCAAACTGGAGCATGGATCTCATTTCAGGCTTGCCGCAACAATCCTTAGCAGATTGGCAGTTCTCCCTCGAGCGAGCGATCGCCCTCAACCCTGCCCATCTATCCATCTACGACCTGATCATTGAACCCAAAACCGTCTTTAGCAAACGCTATCAACCCGAAACAGACTCCCTACCCACTCAAGAGCAAGCCGCTGCCGCCTACTGCCTTACCCACAAGAGGCTAACAGCAGCAGGGTATGAGCACTATGAAATTTCCAATTATGCCCGACCGGGGTTTGCCTGTCGTCACAATCAAGTCTATTGGCGCAATCAACCCTACTATGGCTTTGGCATGGGCGCCACCAGTTATCTCGGGCATCGTCGCCTCAGCCGTCCGCGTACCCGCCGGGAATACTATCAATGGCTGCAAAGTTTACCCGAGAGCCTCAATCAAGTGAGTCCAGATGCCCTGTGGGATCGCTGGTTGGAAACCCTGATGCTGGGCTTGCGCCTCAGGGATGGCCTCTCTTTAACTGCTCTGGCGGATGAATTTCCGATGTCGTGGGTTGAAGCCCTACAAGCAGCAGCGGCAAACATGTCTCCAGAGATGCTTTCTTTGACGGGCGATCGCCTGCACTTGACCCAGCCAGAAGGATTTCTAGTGGCCAATCACGTCATTGTCACCCTGTGGGAAGCATTGGAGGGATCGGTTTTCCGCCAACAGGAAGCGCAACCCCTACCGATACACTAGAGGTTGTCTGACCAAGAATACACTCACGGGAAGCATCATGTTGGAACAGGGAACCATTTCAATCCATACTGAGAACATTTTTCCAATTATTAAAAAGTGGCTCTACTCCGATCATGAGATTTTCCTGCGGGAACTGGTCTCCAACGCCGTAGATGCCATTCAAAAACTGCGGATGGTGGCACGCTCTGGGGAATATAGCGGCGATGTGGATCACCCGGAAGTGACGATCACGATTGACAAAGAAAATAAAAAGCTGGCGATCGCCGACAACGGCATTGGCATGACCGCCGAGGAGGTGAAAAAGTACATTACCCAAGTGGCCTTTTCCAGTGCCGAGGAATTCGTCCAAAAGTACAAAGGGGAAGGGGAAAACGCAATCATTGGTCACTTTGGGCTGGGGTTTTACTCTGCCTTCATGGTTTCAGAACGGGTGGAAATTGATACCCTCTCCTACCGCGAAGGTGCCGTCCCCGTGCATTGGACCTGTGATGGTTCCACTGAATTTACCCTCTCCGATGGTCAGCGCACCAGTGTTGGTACAACCGTCACCCTAACCCTGCAAGAGGGTGAGTTGGAGTACCTAGAACCCGGCCGCATTCGCGAATTGGTACGCAAATACTGTGACTTTTTGCCGGTGCCAATTAAGCTAGGGGGTGAGCAAATTAATAAGCAAATTGCCCCTTGGAAGAGTGCCCCCAATAGCCTCAGCAAAGAGGACTACCTAGAGTTTTACCGCTATCTCTATCCCTTTCAAGAAGACCCGCTGCTTTGGGTTCACCTCAATACCGACTATCCCTTTGTGGTCAATGGCATTCTCTACTTTCCCAAGCTGCGCCCCGATATTGATGTCACTAAGGGGCAAATTAAGCTCTACTGCAACCAAGTCTTTGTCAGCGATAACTGCGAAGAGGTGATCCCGCGCTTTTTGCTGCCTTTGCGGGGGGTCATTGACAGCAGCGACATTCCCCTGAATGTGTCCCGCAGTTTCCTGCAAAACGATCGCACGGTGCGCAAAATTGCCGACTACATTGCTAAAAAGGTGGGCGATCGCCTGAAGGAGCTATACCGCGAAGACCCGGCGGCCTACGTACGCTCGTGGCAAGACTTGGGCACCTTTGTCAAATTCGGTTCCATCAACGATGAGAAGTTCAAAAAGCAGGTGGAGGACATTCTCATCTACCGCACCACCGCTGAACTAACCTCTAAAGAAAGCGAAGATGTCTGGGCCAGTGAGGGGGGCATCCAAGTGGATGGCAAAACCTACACCACCCTCAAGGAGTACCTCGAGCGCAACCAAGAGCGCCAAGGCAAGCGCGTCTATTACTGCACCGATGAGGTCGGCCAAGCCACCTACGTGCAACTGCTTAAAAGCCAAGGGATTGAAGTCCTGTTTATGGACAGTTTCATTGATACCCACTTTGTGCCGTGGCTGGAGCAGAACTACAGCGATGTCAAGTTTCTGCGGGTGGATGCAGAACTCGATGAGACGCTCATTGACAAAAACAAAGAGAGCGAACTAGTGGATCCCACCACGAAGAAGACGCGCAGCGAGCAGATCAAATCCCTCTTTGAATCCGTGCTGAAAAAGCCGAAACTGACCATTCGCACCGAAGCCCTCAAGGCCGATGCCCCTCCGGCAATGATCCTGTTGCCCGAAACCAGTCGGCGGATGCAGGAAATGATGGCAATGATGCAGCAGCAACCCAATGCGCAGTTGCCGGAGGAGCATACCCTTGTTGTCAATACCGCCCATCCCTTGGTGCAAAATCTCCTCAGCCTCAACCAAGGCACGATTATTCAAACCAGCGGCACCTCAGAAACGGGTGCATTGGTCGAAAAGCTGTGTCAGTATATCTACGATTTGGCTCTATTGTCACAGCGGGGCTTTGATGCCAATGGTATGCAGCAATTTACAGAGCGTGCCAGTCAAGTTCTGACCCAACTGACCACGATGGCCACGCGCTAACGTTTGCAAACGCGGGAGGTAACGCATGATTATTACGGTAGGCCTATTGGCGGGGGCGATCGCCCTACTGGCGTGGGGACTGTACCGCAACCTGCCCTACGGCAAGCTGGGGATTGTGGCTTGGTTGCAAACCCTTGTCCTGATGCTCCCTTGGCTAGTGGTTTTTGGCAGCCTCAGCTTTGGGATTGTGATTAACTTTGCTGCCGTGCTCTTTGGGCTGGTGTTCTCGATTGTGGCCTATGTTGCCCTTGGCCGTTGGTTGCGATCGCTGGCGGCCACCGCCGAATTGCCCCTACCCTCTGCTCCCTCTGGCCGTTCGGAACTAGAGCAAGCCACCACAGAGCAGACGACCCCAGCCCAGCCTACTGCACGACCCAGCCTTCCCGCCGAAGACCTACAAGCCATTCAAAGTATCTTTAGCGTGGATACCTACTTCGCCACCGACTACATTCCCTACAAAGGGGGCGTGATCTGCCCGGGGAATCTGCGGGGAGAGGCCAAAGTGGTGCATCAGCAACTCACTGAACGCCTACAGGCCGCCTTGCCCGATCGCTATCGCCTCTTTATGGTGGCCAATGGGGATGGCAAGCCGATGGTCGTGATTTTACCGATGACGACCGAACCGATTCGCTCGGGCAATCTTCAGAAGCTGGCAGCGGTTTTCTTGGCGGTGGCCACCCTTGGAACCTGTCTCGAGACCAGTGCCATCCTGCAGGGGTTTAGCTTACTGGGAAATCCAACCACTGGCCTCTTCCAGCGATCGCTCCCCTTTGCCTTGGGTCTCTTTGGCATTGCCGCTATACGGGAAGGGGGTCACTGGCTAATGGCCAACCGCTATCGGGCACGCTTAGGGCCGCCCATTTTCTTACCCGCGTGGCAGTTGGGGACTTTTGGGGCCATGACCCGCATTGAATCCTTCCTTGCCAATCGCAGTCAACTCTTTGACATTGGTGCAGCGGGGGCGATCGCCGCCGGTAGTGTTTCGCTGCTGCTGTTGGCCATTGGCCTTGTTCTCTCGCCCACGAGCCAGGGGTTAGAGGTGCCGACCCTCTTTTTCCAAGGCTCGATTTTGGTGGGGACGATCGCCAAGCTCTTTTTGGGGCAGCAGTTGCAAAGTGAAGTGGTGATGGTGCATCCCTTTGTGATTCTGGGCTGGCTGGGCTTGATCATGACGGCCTTAAACTTGATGCCCGCAGGACAACTGGATGGGGGGCGGATTATTCAAGCCATTTACGGTACCAAAACCGCCAAACGACTGACGATTATGACCCTTGTGGTCTTGGGCTTGGTGGCGATCGTCAACCCCTTGGCCTTGTATTGGGCGTTGGTGATTCTGCTGTTGCAGCGGGATATGGATCAGCCCAGTCTCGATGAGATCACCGAACCCGATGATACCCGTGCTGGTCTTGGTCTGCTGCTATTGTTCCTGATGGCCGCTACCTTGATCCCGATGGCACCGGGGCTAGCGGGTCGCTTGGGAATTGGAGGCTAAATGCCCGATCCACTGCGGCAAATTTTGACGGCGATCGCCCAAGGGCAACTGAGCGTAGAGACCGCCTATCGCCAACTGCAACACCTGTCCTACGAACCCATTGGCGATTTTGCACGCATTGATCACCAAAGGCAGCAGCGCACTGGCTTTCCAGAGGTGATTTGGGGACCCGGCAAAACCCCGCAGCAGATTGCCGAGATTTTGGAGCGGATGCGTCCCCACTATCCCTGTGTAATGGCCACACGTATTTCTCCCGAGGTGTTTGAGGCCCTGCGATCGCGCGTTGGTGGACTGCACTATTTTGAAAAGGCACGGATTTGCAGTACAGCCCCCATTTTGCCGCCGCAGTTTCCCCTGCCGGTGGGCTTGGTCTGTGCGGGCACAGCGGATCTGCCCGTGGCCGAAGAGGCAGCAGTGACGTTGCAACTGTCAGGATTTGGGGTTGAGCGATTTTGGGATGTGGGGGTGGCGGGGATTCATCGGCTGTTGAGTGTGCGCGATCGCCTAGAGGAGATGGCCGTGCTCATTGTGGTTGCCGGCATGGAGGGGGCACTGCCCAGTGTGGTGGCGGGGCTAGTCTCAGTGCCCGTGATTGCTGTGCCCACCAGTATTGGCTATGGCGCGAACTTTGGCGGTTTGGCAGCGCTACTGACAATGCTCAACTCCTGTGCCCCCGGCATTGGTGTCGTCAATATTGACAATGGCTTTGGGGCGGCAATGCTGGCAGCCAAGATCTTGCGATCGCTCAGTCAACGGTTATAATGGTTATTTGTTCTTAATGTGTGATTGATCATCAGGTGACCTGTGGCTAACATCAAATCTGCCGCTAAACGTGCCCAAATTGCTGAGCGCAACCGTCTTCGCAACAAAGCCTATCGCTCGGCAGTGCGGACGCTGATTAAAAACTACTTGACGGCTATTAGTCAGTATGCTGCCGATCCCACTCCGGAAAAACTGGCGGAAGTCCAGCAGCGACTCAACTTGGCCTTTAGCAAAATTGACAAAGCCGTTAAGCGCGGTGTTCTCCATCGCAACACCGGTGCCCGTCGTAAAGCGCGGCTGACCCGTATCCTCAACAAAACGCTGCAACCGGCTGCCTAATCCCCATGTTGGTGGATACCCACGTCCATCTCAACTTTCCAGAGTACGCGCCCGATCTCGACTCAGTGGCTAAACGCTGGCGATCGGCGGGAGTGGTGCGGCTGGTTCACTCCTGCGTTGAACCCAGTGAATTTCCCACCATTCAGAGCCTTGCCGCGCAGTTTCCCGAACTCTTTATGGCAGTGGGTCTCCATCCCCTAGATACGGAGCAGTGGCAGCCGGATCTCAAGGAAAAAATTGCCCGCCTTGCCGCCAGTGATCCTAAAGTGGTGGCCATTGGCGAAACGGGTTTAGATTTTTACAAAGCCACGAATCGCGAAGAACAGGAAGCGGCCTTTTGGGCACAGTTGGAGGTTGCCCACAGCTTGAATCTGCCAGTGATTATCCACTGTCGGGAAGCAGCTGCTGCCGCGCGGGATTTGCTTCAACAGTTTGTTCGCGATCGCGGGCAGGTGCAAGGAGTGATGCACTGCTGGGGCGGTACCCCCGAAGAAACGGAGTGGTTTCTCGATCTGGGTCTTTTTATCAGCTTTAGCGGCACCGTCACGTTTAAGAACGCCAAACAAATTCATGCCTCGGCACAAATGGTTCCCAGCGATCGCCTACTGGTGGAAACGGATTGCCCCTTCCTTGCCCCTGTGCCCAAACGCGGCGAAAAACGCAATGAACCCAGCTATGTGCGCTTTGTGGCTGAAGCCGTCGCCCGTCTGCGACAATGTGACCTCTTGGAATTAGAACAGCAAACCACCCTCAACGCCTGTCAGCTCTTTCGCCTCCCCCTGCCCGCTGAACTTGCCGCATAAATTTTTCAGGCATTGGGGCATTCACTGAGTCGAATCAACGTTAAAAAATCTAGCGCATTTGCGAGCCTAGCCATTTCAGCATCCTAGGATGGGGCTGTAGGCTAAAGACGGCTGTTTAGGATGTGTCCTTAATTAGCAAATGCTTTTAGTAACCTGTGGACTCTTTTGAATGCCGTTGGCACTTTACTTTGATCTATTGATCTAAGTTGATTTTCCTGATACTCATGCTGACTTGACGAGGATACTGTATGGTTAGCTCTCCTCCCCGTCCCACCGAACTCACCGCTGATATTCATGCCTTTGGGCCGGCTCGCGCCACGATTCAAGGACAGCCCTTGAGTGATAGTGAAGTTGAGGCCATGGATGCCTTCTTCCGTGCCTGTAACTATCTGGCCGTGGGCATGATCTATTTGCTCGATAACCCCCTACTCAAGGAACCCCTCAAGCCTGAACACATCAAAAAACGCCTCCTTGGTCACTGGGGATCGAGTCCAGGTCTGTCCTTTTGCTACCTTCACCTCAATCGCATTATTAAAAAGTACCAACAGGAGGTGATTTTCCTAGCGGGTCCCGGTCATGGGGCACCGGGGGTCTTGGCACCTGTTTACCTTGAAGGCAGTTACACCGAGATTTACCACAACATTAGTGAGGATGCCCACGGCCTCAAAAAATTCTTCAAGCAGTTCTCCTTCCCCGGTGGCATTGGGAGCCACTGCACCCCAGAAACGCCCGGCTCGATACACGAAGGGGGAGAATTGGGCTATGTCCTCTCCCATGCCTGTGGTGCTGCCTTTGACAATCCTGATTTAATTGTGGCGGCAGTGGTTGGCGATGGGGAAGCAGAAACGGGGCCTTTGGCCACCTCATGGCACATCAATAAATTCCTCAACCCGGCGCGCGATGGGGCAGTCTTGCCGATTCTCAACTTGAATGGCTACAAGATTAACAACCCGACGATTTTGGCACGGATTCCCCATCAGGATTTGGAAAACTTCTTCCGGGGCCTAGGGTATGAACCCTGCTTTGTGGAAGGTTCCGATCGCCCCTCAATGCACCAAGCAATGGCCGCCACCCTCGACTACTGCGTGACTAAAATTAAGGAGATTCAACGAGCAGCTCGGGAAGAGGGCGTCACCACCTTGCCCCGTTGGCCGATGATTGTGCTGCGCACCCCCAAAGGGTGGACAGGCCCCGCGGAAGTGAATGGCCACAAAGTGGAAGGCTTCTGGCGAGCACACCAAGTGCCCATGGCCGATGTCCACACCAACCCTGAAAACCTTAAGCTCCTTGAAAATTGGCTGCGCAGCTACCGCCCCGAAGAACTCTTTGATGAGAATGGCACATTTCGTCCTGAACTCAAGGCCTTGGCGCCAACCGGCAACTACCGTATGGGCATGAATCCCCACGCCAATGGTGGGCTATTGCGCAAGGATTTGAAAATGCCCGACTTTCGGCAGTACGGCATTACGTTTGAGAAACCCGCCCAAATTGAGGTGGAAAATACCCGTCCCCTTGGGGTCTTCCTGCGGGATGTGATGCGCAATAACATGACCAATTTCCGTGTCTTTGGTCCCGATGAAAATACCTCGAATAAGCTCAATGCCATTTACGAGGTCAGCAAGAAACTCTGGATTGCGGAATACTTTGAGGAGGACGCCGATGGCGGTGAATTGTCCCCCAATGGTCGCGTCATTGAAATGCTCAGCGAGCACACCATGGAGGGGATGCTGGAGGGCTACCTGCTGACGGGTCGCCATGGCTTCTTCTCCACCTATGAGTCCTTTGTCCATGTGATTGACTCGATGTTTAACCAACACGCCAAATGGTTGAGCATCTGCAATGAACTCTCGTGGCGGGCGGATGTGGCCTCATTGAACTTGCTGATTACGTCCACGGTGTGGCGGCAGGATCACAATGGCTTTACCCACCAAGATCCGGGATTTTTGGATATTGTCTGCAACAAGAGTGCGAAGGTTACGCGCATTTACTTACCGCCTGATGTGAACTCACTGCTGTCGGTGGCGGATCACTGCCTGCGCAGCAAAAATTATGTGAATGTGATTGTCTCCGACAAGCAGTTGCACTTGCAGTACCTGACAATGGATCAGGCAATTATCCACTGCACCAAGGGAGTCGGCATTTGGGATTGGGCCAGCAATGATCAAGGCTGTGAACCGGATCTGGTGATGGCCAGTGCGGGGGATATTCCTACCCAAGAGGCGTTGGCGGCGATCGCCCTCCTGCGGCAGGAGTTTCCAGAGCTGAAGATTCGCTATATCAATGTGGTGGATCTCTTTAAGCTGCAACCCGAAACCGAACACCCCCACGGCCTCAGCGATCGCGACTTTGATAGTCTCTTTACCCTCGATCGCCCGATTATCTTTAACTTCCATGGTTATCCGTGGTTGATCCACCGTCTCACGTACCGCCGTCACAATCACCGTAATTTGCACGTGCGCGGCTACAAAGAAAAGGGCAACATTAACACCCCCCTTGAGTTGGCCATCAATAATGAGATTGATCGCTTTAGTCTTGCCATTGATGCCATTGATCGCCTCCCCGGTCTTCAAGTGGCGGGTGCCCATGCCAAGGAGAAATTCCGCAACATGCAAATTGAAGCCCGCAACTACGCCTACGAGTACGGTGTGGACAAGCCGGAGTTTAGCCACTGGACTTGGCCATTTTAGCTTGATCCTCTAGGTTGATGTTCTGCCCCTCTCTTCGCTTATCGGCAAGGGAGGGGTTCTTCTTGGCGCACGGGCACTTGGTGCTGATGGAGATAGTCCTTGATCTGGGCGATCGTCAGTTGGCCATAGTGTAGGAGCGAAGCCAACAGTGCCGCCTCTGCTTTCCCTTCCACAAGAGCCGCGCGAATATGCTCACAGGTACCCGCCCCCCCAGAGGCAATCACAGGAATCTCCACCCGCTCAGCGATCGCCCGCGTCAATTCGAGGTCGTAGCCCGCCTGTGTCCCATCGGCATCCATACTGGTCACCAGCAGTTCGCCCGCACCCCGTTTAGCCATTTCCACCGCCCATTCAATCGCATCTAGCCCCGTAGCTTCCCGTCCGCCGCGCACATAGACTTGCCAACGGGGGTTTTTAGGATCCCAATGGGGTTCGCGCCGCGCATCAATGGCGACAACAATACATTGGGCACCAAAGCGATCGCTGGCCTGATTCACGAGATCGGGTTGCCGCACTGCCGCCGAATTCAGGCTGACTTTATCTGCCCCGGCGCGCAATAGGTCTTTGATCATCGTCAGGGACTGAATCCCGCCCCCCACCGTCAGGGGAATGAACACCTGATCCGCGGTGCGATAGACGACATCAATAATAATGTTCCGCTCTTCATGGGTGGCCGTAATATCGAGAAACACCAGCTCATCCGCACCCGCTGCATTGTAGGCTTGGGCCAGTTCAACCGGATCGCCGGCATCGCGCAGGTTGACAAAGTTCACGCCCTTGACGACGCGACCCGCCTTCACATCCAGACAGGGCAAAATTCGTTTGGCAAGCATTTAGCCTCCTTGGGACTACTGCACAGTGACACGGCGACCCCCGCCACTGACAAAGATAATGGCGCGACCCTCCGCCATCGGTTCCCAACCGACATCAAAGCCACTGCGCCAAGCCACCGCACGGGCTGCCCGGAAACAATCAAAGCTATCGGGACGCACAAAAAAGACAAGGGAATAGCGGCTGGGGGAGAGGCGATCAATGGTACGCCGAAAGTTGGACGCGGGTTTTTCCAGCGTGCTAAAGGATTCGCCACCGCTGCGATCGCGGAGTTCAAAAAGGGTTTGCAAAATTGGTTGCCCTTGGCTGTGCACCAGACTCAGGCGCACATCGTAGTGGCGGGTACGGTGGCGAAAGGACTCTAGTTGTTGCTGAATTTGGCGGGGATCTGCAAAGGGATTTTCTGTAATGCGCCGCAGGTGGCGATCGATGGCCTCACTGGCTTGATCCTCCTCAAGGGGCAGGGCGCGATTTTCACGACACTCAAAGAAATACACCTGCTTGCGGGTTTCACGGGCAATGGGCGTGCGCACAAGAGCAGGAGACACTGCTGCTGTCAAGCTGGCAAAGAGGCAGACAAAGATCATCACCCCCACGGTATTGGTGAGGACATCGAGGAACGAGTCCAGATTTTGACTGGGGGCTTGGACTTGGGGACGGCAGCGCGATCGCTTCATGAAGCGGCAGTACAGAGACTTCTTCTAGGTTATCGGAATTCTTGACCTCTGGTCTTAGCGCATCTGATAGAGTGGCAATTGAATAGCCTCAGTGATCAATTCCTCAACTCCCCCTGCCTATGGCAATGCTAAAAACCCGTCCCCCTCGTCCCCTCACCTACCAAGCCTACGATCGTGTGGTTGGCAAACAGGGTCGGGTCTTGGTGTTGCTCTCGATCATGACCATATTTTTGCTGGGGGGCATTGGTGCCCGCTTGGGGTATCTGCAAATTGTTGAGGGCGATCGCAACCGCCAGATGGCCGATGAAAACCGCATTCGCCTAATTCCCAAACCGCCGGAGCGGGGGAAGATTTTGGATCGCAAAGGGCGGATCCTCGCGGGAAATAAGTTCTCCTACTCGGTATTTCTCTGGCCCCTTGCGGCGAAAAAGCCCGAATGGCCGCAGACGGTGAACATTCTCTCGCGGGTGCTCAATATCCCTGCCAGTGAGATCGAAGCGCGGGTCAAACAAGCAGGGGTGAATTCTCCTTCGTTGATTCGCATTGCCCAAGGGATTAGCCAAGCGCAAATTGTTGCCCTTGAAGAACACCGCAATTTCCTGACGGGGGTCGAAATTGACCGCGAGGCCATGCGCTTTTATCCCCACGGCGAAACGGCAGCTCACATCATTGGCTACATCGGCGAACTGAATGAGGAGGAACTAGCAGCACGCCGGGATCAGGGCTACCGCCTTGGCGATGTCATGGGCAAAATGGGCGTCGAAGCCACCTATGAAAAGGTACTACGGGGGACATGGGGCGGTCAGCAGGTGGAGGTGGATGGTCAAGGTAAAGTGATTCGCATTCTAGGCCAAAAGGTGGCTCGACCGGGAAATGACATCACGCTGTCAGTGGATTTGGACTTGCAAAAAGCGGCGGAAGCAGCCCTAGGGAGTCGGCCGGGGGCGATCGTGGCCATGGATCCCCGCGATGGTTCGATTCTTGCCCTTGCCAGCTATCCTGCCTTTGACCCCAATTGGTTTGCCCGCCGCATGACCCAAGCCCAGTGGGACGAGCTACAACGGCGGCAATTTCCCTTTGTCAACCGTGCCCTCCAAGGGTTCCCTCCCGCGAGTACGTTCAAAATCGTAACGACGGTGGCGGGTCTGGAGTCTGGGAAGTTTAGCCCTGATACGGTACTGATGACCTATCCTGCCCTCTACACAGGTGGCTTTGCCTTCCATGATTGGAACCGGGCAGGCTTTGGCCCCCTTGGCTTTGCGGGTGCGATGGCGTGGAGTAGTAACACCTTTTTTGGTCAAGTGGCGCGCCGTATTGGTCCTGAGACCCTCATTGAGTGGGCACGGCGCTTTGGCATGGGGTCTAAAACGGGTATTGACTTACCCGGTGAAGCTCCCGGATTTGTGCCAACCCCCCAGTGGAAGCAAGAAACCTTTGGCGAGGGGTGGTACGACGGCGATTCCTTGATTACCGCCATTGGTCAAGGGGCCTTGCAGGTGAGTCCACTTCAGGCAGCAGTGATGTTTGCAGTGCCCGCCAATGGGGGCTATAAAGTGCGGCCGCACCTAATTGCTTCAGACCATCCCGATCGCTGGCGACAATCATTGAACTTAAAGCCCTCTACCATTCAAGTGCTGCGCCAAGGGTTACGGCAGGTGGTGACCAGTGGTACAGGGGCTGCCCTGAATGTTCCTGAGGTCGCGATCGCCGGCAAAAGTGGTACCGGGGAAGACCCACCTCGCCCTAACCACACTTGGTTTGGTGCCTATGCCCCTGCAGACAAACCGGAAATTGTGGTCGTCGCCTTTGCCGAAAACTCTGGTGGTGGGGGTGGGTCTGTGGCAGGTCCGATGGTGCTCAAAGTGATTCAGACCTATATGAAAATTCGCGATCGCTAGCCCCTTGCGGCCAAGCAGATTGTCATTCCCCAAGGTTGCGCCTAGAATTTGAAGGAATGCGTGTGATGGGGTGAACCATGATCGAGCAGCGCGTCCTTGCCCTTGGGCTGACAATAGGTCTCTTGACAACCGCCTTGGGGACTCGCCAGAGTGTTGCTGAAACGATTCTTGCTGAACCAGAAGCGGCTGCACCGATCCTTGTCAATCCTGTTCAACCGGTGGACAGTGAGCCTCTTGTTTTCTCCACAGAACCCGTGGATCCACCTCCCGGCAGCGAACCCCTTGAAAACCTGAAGCCTGCCCGCTCTATCCCCGTGGTGATCCAAGAACGCTCGACAGGCTGTCAAGCGATCGTTAGCGAGGGCGTTCCCCCCAACATTTGCCAAGCCCAAGGTGCTCCACACCCCCTAGTGACCCCCACGGCTACATCACCTTCTGCTCCAGCTTCCCATCGCCCCTTGGTGGCTGCAAACCCAAGAAATTTTGTGCCATCTGCCCAAACGGCTGCGCCGGCCTATGTACGCCAGCCCTTTCCGGGACCGAATCCCTTGCGTTGGCTAAAGGTCAACAATGGCCAAATGCTCTTTCCCTTGCCGTTTCCGGTGCCCATTACCTCAACTTTTGGCTGGCGCATCCATCCCATTTTTGGCGATCGCCGCTTCCATTCGGGAACCGATTTGGGCGCTCCTGAAGGGACACCCGTGTTGGCAGTTTTTGATGGTCGTGTGGTTGAGTCGAACTGGCTGGGGGGCTATGGCCTCACCGTCATTTTGCAACACCTGCCAGAACAGCACCAAACCCTCTATGCCCACCTCTCACAGCTTTTTGTCAATCCCGGTCAATGGGTGAAGCAGGGGGATGTTATTGGCCTTGTCGGCAGTACTGGCAACTCCACAGGTCCGCACCTGCATTTTGAAATCCATGAGATGACGGCTCAGGGGTTGATTCCCGTTGCCCCCGAAGCGCGGTTAGAATTGGCCTTAGCACAGTTAAAGCAGGCGATCGCCCAAGCGCGTCAGCAATCGAATCGCAGTTAGTAGGATACCGATGGTTATTGCGACTTCCCCTCACACCGATAATCCCCTCTTGCGGGGCGATGGTTTTCCCCCCTTTGATCAGATTGAGGTGAGCCATGTTGAGCCAGCCGTGCGCCAACTGTTGCAGGAACTCACCCAAGAATTAGAGACCCTCGAGCAATCCTTCACGCCCACGTGGGAAGGGCTAGTGGAACCCCTCGAACGTTTGAGCGATCGCCTCGGTTGGACATGGGGCATTGTCAGTCATCTCACCGGCGTCAAAAATAGTCCCGAATTGCGTCAAGCCTACGAAGCCGTTCAACCCCAAGTAGTGGAGTTTTACACCCGTTTGGGTCAATCGCGCCCCCTCTATGAAGGCTTTAAGGCACTGGCTGCCAGTCCTGAGTTCCAAACCTTTTCCCCTGCGCGTAAACGCATTGTCGAAGCCGCCATTCGCAACGCCGAACACAGTGGTGTCAGCCTAACGGGTGCTGCCAAGGAACGCTTTAATGCCATTCAACTGGAATTGGCCGAGCTATCCACCCAGTTTTCCAATAACCTTTTGGATGCCACCAAGGCCTTTCGCCTCAAGCTCACCCAACCCGATGAAGTGGCTGGACTTCCCCCCAGCCTACTGGCGCTGGCTGCCCAAACCGCTCGCCAAGATGGCATTGAGACCGCCACCCCCGAAACAGGGCCATGGCACATTACCCTCGACTTCCCCAGCTTTGGCCCCTTTATGCAGCACAGCCAACGGCGGGATTTGCGGGAGCAGCTCTATCGCGCCTACATTTCCCGTGCCAGCAGTGGTGAGTGGGATAACCGTCCCATTCTTGAGCGCATCCTTGCCCTGCGGGTCGAAGAGGCACAGCTTTTGGGATTCAACACCTATGCTGAACTCAGCCTTGCCAGCAAAATGGCCGATAGTGTGGCCAGTGTGGAAAAGCTCCTCGAGGAACTGCGGCAAGTCAGCTATCGTGCGGCGGCGCAAGAACTGGAAGAACTGAAAGCCTTTGCTGCTGCCCAAGGGGCACCCGAAGCCACCGATCTGCAGCACTGGGATATTCCCTATTGGGCTGAACGGCAGCGGGAGGCGCTCTTTGACTTCAATGATGAGGAACTGCGTCCCTACTTTCCTCTCCCCCAAGTGCTGGAGGGCTTATTTGGCCTAGTGAAGCGACTGTTTGGGGTGACGGTGGTGCCTGCGGATGGTCAAGTACCCGTTTGGCATCCTGATGTGCACTTTTTTGCCATCCTCGATGAAAATCATCTGACGATCGCCCACTTTTACCTTGACCCCTACAGCCGTCCTGCCGAAAAACGCAGTGGGGCATGGATGGACGATTGCCTTGGCCGTGCCAAATATCGCATTCAGGGGGAATGGCGCACCCGCTTACCCGTTGCCTACTTGGTCTGCAATCAAACCCCCCCAGTGGATGGCAAGCCCAGCCTGATGACCTTTAGCGAAGTGGAAACCCTCTTCCATGAGTTTGGGCATGGTTTGCACCACATGCTGACGCGGGTGGATGAAGCGGGGGCAGCGGGCATCAACAATGTGGAGTGGGATGCCGTCGAACTTCCCAGTCAATTTATGGAAAACTGGTGCTACCATCGGCCAACGCTCTTTGGCATGGCACGCCACTATGAAACGGGGGAACCCCTGCCAGAACACTACTATGAAAAACTGGTTGCTGCCCGTACCTATCGCGCAGGCAGTGCCCTATTGCGGCAGTTGCACTTTAGTTTGTTAGATTTAGAACTGCACCATCGCTATCAACCGGGGCAAGGAGAAACCCCCCAACAGGTGCGCGATCGCCTAGCGCAGACAACAACCATTTTGCCCCCCTTGCCCGAGGATGCCTTTCTCTGTAGTTTTGGCCACATTTTTGCTGGGGGGTATGCTGCGGGTTACTACAGCTATCTGTGGGCAGAAGTTCTCAGTGCCGATGCCTTTGCCGCCTTTGAGGAAGCAGGCCTAGACAACGAGCAAGCCATTGCTGAAATGGGACGACGCTATCGCGAAACCGTGCTTGCCCTTGGCGGCAGCCAACCCCCGATGGAGATCTTCAAAGCCTTCCGCGGCCGTGAACCCATTACTGAACCTCTACTACGGCACCGAGGATTGTTGTCGAAAACTTAGTTTGCCACTTACGGAGCCTTAGGCAGGCGATCGCCCCGCGTTTGATCCAGCCACTCAAAAATCCGATCCAACTGCTCCAAGGTAATGAAGCCATACTGCCAAAGAATAATCGGCAAAGATCCGCGCTGCTGTTGCCACTGACGCAAAGCCATCGCAATACTCTCTGGCGGCAGTGCCAGTTCCTGTTCAAGGTATTGCAGTAGTTGAGGAGAGTAGGGCATCGCAGGTGAGGAGTGACTGATGAGGCAGGGACAACAAAACTTTTAGACTTGCAGTATAGCAATGGGATTCTCAGGATAGGGTGAGTTTAACAAAAGCTGCATATTATCTGAGAAGACGCCGAGGCTGATTGCAATGTTTCGCAGCATACCCTTAAGATAATCAAAAAAGATGCCCTATTTGTAAATTTTTATTACGATGCTTCAACAAGTTCGGCGCTGGTTTCGCCAAATTGGTTTAGTGATGGTGCTTGTGAGCTTCTGCTGGTTGGGAGCGATCGCCCCTGCCCACAGCTTCAACAATCCAGAGTTGTTGCCCGCGGAGCCAACCAATGTCGTTGACTTAGCGCAGATTCTGACACCCGTTCAAAAGGAACGCCTTGACAGCGAACTGGCAGAATTTGAAGCACAGACGGGCTGGAAGTTGCGCGTCCTCACCCAGTACGATCGCACCCCCGGCCTAGCAGTGCGGGATTTTTGGGACTTAGACGATCGCAGTATTCTGCTGGTGGCCGATACGCGCGGCGGCAATCTTTTGAACTTCAATGTTGGTGACACCGCCTACCGCGTCCTCCAGCGCACCTTTTGGGTTGAGTTGCAAACCCGCTTTGGCAATCAATACTTTGTCCGTGACAACGGCGAAGATCAGGCCATCCTGCAATCGCTTCATGCCATTGAAACCTGCCTTGCCCAAGGGGGGTGCCGTGCCGTACCGGGATTACCCCAAGAGCAATGGCTTCTCACCCTTGCCACCTCCATCTTTGGCGGCATCATTTTGGGCTTTGTGGCTCGTCCCCGCCGTGCGGATCAAAAAGTGGCTTGGACGTGGATTCTCCTCTTTTCGCCCCTGTGGGGGATGCTTTTCTTTGCCTTTGGCCTTGGTCCTGTTCTAGTGCGCACCCAAGAATGGCTACCCGTTCTGCGCAATGTTGCTGGTTTTGCCTTGGGTGCCATTGTTGCCTTTTTAATTCCTGCCCCCAGTGGGCCGCCGCCAGTGCTTGAGGAATAGGCACCTTGCAGACCCTTGATCAGAAAATCGCGTAGGATTGGGGTTAACTACACTACACCCTTGGTTGGGGAACCCGTCCCGTGCTATGAATAGTCATCATTCCTCGCGTCACATTGTCGGCATTGTCAAAGGCCCCGGAGACAGCGGTAGCGAGTACGTCTTTATTACTGCCGATGCCCAGCCTGTGCGAATGGGTGAATTTGTCTATTATGAGTTGAGCCATTCCCCAAGTGTGGCCTCAAACTCCCATGCTGCTGCTGTTCACCAAGTCTTGGGCAAGATTACTGGCTGCCGTCTGATTGAGCATCTACCGGATCGGATGTTTGCTGATCACGAACTGAATCCCGGTGCGGTGGCTGCCCTGATTGGTTTTACCTGTGAACCGGCGGAACTCTACGAAATGACCGTAGAAGTGATGGGGGAATTTCATGAGGTCTTTGGCTTTAATAATTTGCGGCGGCTTCCCCTGCCGGGTGCCAAGGTCTATTTAGCTGACGATGCGCTGTTGCGGCATGTCCTCAATAAGAAAAAGCCAGAGGAGGTGGGGGCTGCCCATATCGGTTCACTGTTGTTGCGGCAGGAGGGTGCTGTGCCCATTGCCCTCGATGTCAAGGAACTGGTGAGTACGCATGTGGCCATTCTAGCCGGCACAGGTTCCGGGAAATCCTATACCGCAGGGGTATTGGTGGAGGAATTGCTGTCGCCGAAAAATCGCGCCGCAGTGCTGATCCTCGACCCCCATGGTGAATACCACACGCTGGCGCAGCTGAGGGGACACCCCGCTTTTCAAGGGGCGGATGGCTATCAACCCCAAGTGAGAATTATTACGCCCCAAGAGGTCAAAATTCGTGTTTCTTCCCTAGAGTTTTACGATATTCTGACGCTGCTCCCCCCGATGAGCGATCGCCAGCAGGCCATTCTCAAAAAAGCCTATGACGAAGTACGCGGTCGTTTCAAAGATGGCCGTTGGAGTACCGAAGACTTGATTGCAGCGGTCTATGCTGTGGATCGCGTTGAGGATGAAGAGGGCAATGTCAAGCAGGGTTCCTCGGCTGATGCCTTGGCTTGGAAGCTAGAAAAAATGCAGCGCTCTGACTATTTCCATGCCTACAAGCATTTGCCCCCCTGCGAGTTGTTTGCCCCCGGCCAAGTCACCATCCTGCAAATGAATGAGATTCCCCTTGAAGAGCAGCAGGTGATTGCCACGGCAATTTTGCGCCAAACCAACCATGCCCGCATGAATACCCAAAAAGACCGTGTCTTTGAGGGGGATGAGCAGTACCTCCCCTACCCGGTGTTCATCTTAATTGAGGAGGCGCACCGCTTTGCCCCCGCCCATGAACCTTCCCAATGTAAGCGGGTGCTGCGCACGATTCTCAGTGAGGGCCGTAAATTTGGCCTTGGGGTGGGACTGATTACTCAGCGTCCCGGCAAACTGGATAGCGATGTGCTCTCCCAGTGTATGAGCCAGTTTATGCTGCGGATTGTCAACCCTGTCGATCAAGAGAGCCTTAAACATGGGGTGGAGGCCGCTGGCCGAGATCTGCTCAAGGAACTGCCTGCCCTGAGTAAGGGGCAAGTGATTATTGCGGGTGCCTGTGTGAATACGCCTGTCCTCTGTCGGGTGCGGGAACGCTTAACAACTCATGGGGGTGACACGCTGGATGCCTCTGCCCTGTGGCAAGAGTATTTTGCCCACCACAAACAGTTGGATCGCATGGTGGCGATGGCAGGCCCGGCGCCCCGTCCTAAACCGCGAACCATTGACCGGCGATCGCTCGAATAATTAGCCGTTGTCAACTCCAAAAAAATGCGCTAGCTTAGGAGTAGCTCTACACAAGGGGCTGAAACGGCTTCGACGTCCTAGTGAAAGTTGGGCTGTGATGCAGGTCGAGAGTGGGCTATCTCTCGTTAATCCAGAGTCCAAACTAAAAGTAACTGCGAACAACATCGTTCCTTTCGCTCGTAAAGCTGCTGCGGTAGCCTAAGACCTCTATACAGGTTCGAGCACTCGTTGTCCGACTCCGTTAAGGGCAGCGGGTTAACCCCAACGGATGCGCTAGGCAGTTCTCTCTGGTGGGCTGTTTAGCAAAGACTCTACCAGAGCATCCTACTGTTCGGGATAAAGAACAGTTCCCGCCTGAGGGTGAGAAAGGCTAAACCTGTGAAGGAGCAGTCGATGAATAGCTAGGGCGGACACGGGTTCGACTCCCGTCAGCTCCATCATCTTCCATGCAAAAAGTTCAAAATGCCTTGGGCGATCGCCCGTGCCATCTGCGTCCGCCATGCAGGATTTTGAAAGTTTGCGGCATCCTCTGCGCCCGTGACAAATCCTGTCTCGACAAGGGCAGAATCCATTGACGTATTGCGAATCACATAGAATCGTGCCGCCCTCACCCCGCGATCGCGAATGTTCAAGGAATTGAGAATACTATTGTGAATGGCAGATGCCAAACGACTTGAGCGTCCGGGGGCATAGTAGGTTTCTAAACCATTGACATCGGGGCGAGCCAGACTAATAGCATTGGCGTGAATACTCACAAAGGCATTTGCCCGTGCCCGTTCCGCAATGGCGACCCGAGGAGCCAAGTCTAAGTCAATGTCTGTGGTGCGGGTCATAATCACCTGCACACCTTGCTGCTGCAAAAATTGGGAAACTTGCAGGCTGATATCGAGAACAATATCCTTTTCACGAATACCGCCAATGCCAATGGCACCGGGATCGCGTCCGCCATGTCCGGGATCAATGACCACCACAAACCGGCCGCGGGGGACGGGCTGATTGGGGGGCTGAGGGGTTGCTGTGGGGGGAATATCAATTGGGGTGGGCGTACTGCTCGGAGGGTCATTTGCTCCCTGAATTTGCACCACAAACGCTTCAGCTGACAGGGGACGAGGGCCAAGGATGCGAAAGTTGGGCGCTGGGGTGAGCAGAATCGAGACGGTTTGGTTATCCTCTTGACGAAATTCAATGTTGCTTAAGGGACTACCGGTAACTAGGCGGGGTTCGCGCAGATTACTGTCCAACTGTGCTTGCCGTAGGCGAATGCGATAGCGATTGCCTTCCCAGCCCACGTTATAGAAAACGGTGCGATCGCCTTGAATCAGCAACTCTCGTCCCCCCAAGTCAACGCGCTGAATCGTTGTGACAGGAGTTTGAGCACTGGCCGCAGGAATCACACTGGGGCGCGGCGGCGGTGTTGGGGGGGCTGGCGGTGGTGTGATGGCAGTAGTGGAGGGCACAATCACAAAGCCATCATGACGGGGCGTCACTTGCCAATCGGCATCTTGAGGGTCAATGTCGAGGGTAATTTGGACTTGGCGATTGCTCTGAGTCCGTACCTCTGCCCGGACACGATCCCGACCAAAGCGGCGCAGTTCCAAGCGCCGCGGACTAAAGTTGCGAATCAATTCACTATTGCTGAGGAGAATTTCAATGCGATCGCGCCGAGGGCGGCGAATAGTGTAGCTTCCTTCGGGCAGGGGGCGATCGGCTAGCACTAGAAAACCTGTGGCATCTGCCCGCCAACTTCGCACTTGCAGCGGCCCTGTGGGCGTTACGGGAGGAGCAGAAGGAGGAGACGGTGGGGGTGGCGGCGGTAGCGAAACTGTTTGCTGCTGGGGGGTAGGCAGTTGCACCAACCAGTTATTAGCCGTGACTCCCCGAAAGCGCACCTGCTGCGGCTCAATTGTAAAACCAGCCGCATATTCCACCACAATCCGCGTCGTTTGGGGGTCAAACTGAGCAACCCGCACTTGGCGAATGGCACCACTGTAGTTTTGACTGATCTGGGGGCTACCGAGAACGACACCCGGCAAGTCAATGACAAGGCGGGTCGGGTTATAGACCAACTCAGCACGGGGCTGAACAGCGCGTTCGGTGCGAATTTCTAGTTGATTGGTGGCGGGGTTGAGTCGCCACAATTGTAGGCGGCTGGCTGAAGCAGGCTGAGCCATGACCAGTGCAGCGGCAGGTGCCCATAGCAAACTCACTACAGCTCGAAATTGCCAAGAACGCCACGGTTGATCCATTCACGCTTCCTCCACCAGCGATGCACAATACACTGCCAAGTTGGCTAGCCAAGCCGCTCGCTCAAACGTGCTCAGCATACTTGATCGGGGACAGGTATGTGAACTGGCACACCCTGCGATTTAGTTTTGCGCGATCGCCCTTCATCAGATTCAAATTTCAGCTTGGTTCAAGTCCACTTAGACGCACACGGGTGCCAATGAGTTCTCCGATTGCATGATCTAGCCCGTTTTGCCGTAGCTTTGCCCTAGGAAATATCTGCGGAATCCTCAATGCCCAGTGGCCCTACCCACGATCGCCTGACTTGGATCGGCATGCCCCTTGTGGGCTTCACCGCCAGTGCCCTCACCCGTGATTGGATCTGGGGGGCAATTGCCAGCAGTAGCTTTGGTATTGGCGGCTTTCTCCTCAGTCCAGACCTCGATACCCCCTCTCTACCCTACTACCGTTGGGGCTGGCTGCGGGCAATATGGCTACCCTACCAAAAAGCCTTTCACCATCGCTCCTTTTGGACCCATGGCCCAGTGGTGGGCACGGTGATTCGGTTGCTCTATCTCAGCTTTTGGTTGGGGTTAGGACTGGGTCTTGTGGCCGGGGTCGCCGCATTCACAGGCCACCTTTCCCTTGTGCAGGAATGGCTACATCGTTGGCCGGGAATTGACTGGCGCTGGGGAGTTGCGATCGCCCTTGGCCTAGAGCTATCGGCACTGCTTCATGTCACCAGCGATCTGGTGGTTTCTCGGTGGCGACGCTGGCACCGCTAATGGTGGTGCGTAGGGCAAGGCGGCGCACTAATGGAGCGATCGAGCCAACCCACTGCCTGTTGGAGATGCGCCAGTGCCTCAGCATCATTTTCCTTGAGGAGATAGACCAGAGCGGCAGCCGCCTGTTCGAGGGCGCGGGCACGGCGATTCCCCTTGAGGCGATGCCAATCTTGGGGAGCAATCCTAACCGCATCAAGGAGGGCAGTGGCTAGTTCTTCTGCACGGGGAGTCGTTTGCACCATGACTTAAACTTGATCTAAAGGGAGAACTATCCTCTAGTTTAAGCAGTGAGCAACTGCCCCTAAGGCCACAGGCACTGGAACTTTACCCTTGAATCATAGCGTCTAAGGTAAAGGCAGGTGCATCCCGCCAAGGAGAGATCGTGATGGTAGCAAAAGTCACCCGCTCCCGCCCCGCCTTGATTGTGCTGGCGGTTATTGGCCTTGCCTCGGCTGGCACAGCGGCATGGCTAACCTTGAGTCCCCCCCGGCAGGGAGATCCGGTTCCTAATCCGGCGGAAGTTGCCCAGCAGCAGGAAACTCAAATCTTTTGGGTCAAGAATGAAGGGGATAGCCTCGTTTTAGTGCCCTCTACGGTACGGATCAATACCCCGGCAACGCGGCCAGAACTCTTTATTCAATCTCGTCTCGAGCGGCTTTTGGCGGGTCCTGCCAATCAAGATGTCACTACCAGCATTCCGGAAAATACCCGTGTCAATCGGGTAGAAGTCAAGGCCGATGGCATCCATGTGGATCTCTCCCCAGAGTTTACCAAAGGGGGGGGAAGTGCTTCGATGCAAGCACGCCTAGGACAGGTACTGTACACAGCAACAGTGAGTAATCCCAATGCGCCAGTTTGGATTTCCATTGGGGGTGAACCCCTGCGCGTCCTAGGGGGTGAGGGGCTAGAGGTGACGCAACCGATGACCCGGCAAGACTTTCAAACGGCCTTTGCCCTCCGCACCCAGTAGTGCCAAGCAAGTCCAAGAAGAATGAGACCACACCCCGACAGCCACACTTGGACTTCGACCCAAAAAGCCAGCCCTAGACAGCCGATTAAACCTGCAACCGCAAGCCAGCGGGGAAATTGTGGCTCCTTCAGTTGCAGTGTGGCAAGGTTGGTAATGGCGTAGTAAATCAGCACGCTAAAGGCACTAAAAGACCACGTAGTTTTTACATTGCCAATCAGGATCAAGAGGGCAATCCCCCCACTCACCGCAAGAATGGCAGCAACAGGTTGTTTTCCTTGGGCTGGAATCTGAGCCAAAATTGCCGGTAAATCTCGCCGTCGCGCCATTGCCAACACCACACGGGAGAGGCCGAGCAACAGATTGAGCAAAATCCCCACCATGGCCGCGATCGCCCCCAGCGTAATCAGAGGCGGCAGCCAAGAGACACCCAATTCACTGGCGACAATCTCTAAAGAGGCGGCCGTGGTCAACTTCCCAGAGCCATGACTCCCCAGAACAATCAAGGCAACACTGAAGTAGAGCAGGACAACAATACCAATGGCTAGGGCAATGGCTCGTGGAATGGTTCGCCGAGGAGTCTTGACCTCCTCTGCCAGCACAGCAATACGGGCATAGCCGGCATAGGCGACAAAGAGCAGTGCCGTTGCTTGGAGAAGATTCTTGAGCGAGAGTGGTTGCGATGCTGCCGACCAAAGTAGCCCTCCCTGTTGTTGGACGTGGCCAATGCCGACAAAGAGCAACAAACTGGTGAACGTGACTAGGAGAATCCCCAGATTCACTTGCACCGATCGCCGGATGCCCAAAAGCACCACACAGGTCAAGACCGCCAGTAGCCCCAGAGCAGCCATGATTTGCCAGCGCCCGCTATTGTCCTCTAGGCCGAGCCATTGGAAGAGATAGGCCATAGAGCCAAGGGCAGCAGTGGCTGCAGAAGCCGATTTGGCCAGTAAAAACATCCACCCCGCTGTAAAGCCGAAAGGGGGAGAAAGATAGCGATACCCATACTCGTAGGTGCCCCCACTCACAGGATGGGAGGCAGCCAATTGGGCACTACTGAGGCCATTACACAGCGCGATCGCGGCTGCTAGGATCAGGGCTATCAACACCCAAGGGCCAGCGAGGTCGGTGGCAATGCCTAAACTGACAAACAGACCCGTACCGATCATGGAACCTAGACCTGTTAAAGTGGCACCCCACAGCCCCAATTCGCGTTTGAGCATTTTAGTCGAGTCGGTCTAGGAACGAACGCCTTCTAGCCTAGAGGATAGGGACGGCGATCGCTATAATTGGAGCAATTCTTAGCACGCGCGCAGGTATCAGGATCATGGCCAGTCCAGAACCCCCTAGCAACCAACCCGACGATCTCCTAGAAAACATCATTACTGATTTGGGTGAGTTGGACGAGCCTCCCGCACAGGATATTGATCTCAACTCCCTGACGGCTGAATTGGAGTCACTCACCCTTACCGCAGAACAGCGGGCGATCGCCCAAAACCAAGCCCTACAGGAGCAAATTAGCCAGCTCACCGCAGAACTGCACAACGTTCAACAGCAGCGAGATCAACTGAGCCAAGACCTTGCTCGCCTCCAGGAAGAAAATGCCACCTTGAGCGGCCTGCGGCAAAATCTTGAACAGGAACTGGCCCAGGCTCTCATTCAGCAAGATGAACTTCAGCAGCAACTGGTGACACTGCAACTGCAAGCCTCCCAGATTCAGGAACTGCAAAGTCAAGTGGCAACCCTGCAATCCCAAGTCTCACAAATTCAAGAACTTCAAGATCAACTTGCCTCACTGCAAACAGAAAAAACAGCTCTCGAACAACAACTTCAGGCGGTATTGGCTGCTTCACCACCCGCTCCTTTGGAGGATACCGCCCTTCTCGGTAATCCCCCAGACGCCGGCCTTGCCCAACAACTGGCGGAGATAACGCGGCAACTCACCCAAGTGGAAAGGGAGCGCGATCGCCTGCAAGAGGAACTTGCCCAAGCGCAAAATGAACTGCTCGGTCTGCAGCACGATTTAGAGGTGCTGCGCAACCAATCCGCAACCGTTGTCCCCACTGAACTCACCCTTGCTGCCCAAGAAAATCGCCAACTAAAGCGACAACAACGGCGGCGTGACACCGTGCTTTGGATCAGTGGCATTGCGGCAACGGTAGTTTCTGCTTTGAGCGTCAGCTTAAATCTGCCGCAGCCCATTGGCCGCATCATTCCCCCTGTCGCCGCTTTGGCAGTTCCTGTGATCACAACGCTGGTTGGTAGGGGTGGGTCAAGTGAAAAGACTGCTTAGGCGATCCCCCTCTGGGCTAAAATCTTAGGGCAGGGACGCTTTGCTTAGGAGTTTAGATTACCGTGCCCAATCTCAAAGCTATTCGCGATCGCATCAAAACGATTAAAGATACCCGCAAGATCACTGAAGCTATGCGCCTCGTGGCGGCAGCAAAAGTTCGCCGTGCCCAAGAGCAGGTCATGGCGAGCCGTCCCTTTGCCGATCGCTTAGCTCAGGTGCTCTATGGCTTGCAAACCCGACTGCGCTTTGAGGATGCTAATTTACCGCTATTGGCCAAGCGTCCTGTGAAGACGGTGGCGCTGCTGGTGGTGACGGGCGATCGCGGTCTGTGCGGCGGTTACAATACCAACGTCATTCGCCGTGCCAAGGAGCGTACCCAAGAACTGGAAGCCGAGGGCGTCAAGTATATTCTTGTCATTGTCGGTCGCAAGGCAGCCCAATACTTCCAGCGCCGTAATTATCCCATTGATGCCGTGTACTCTGGCCTAGAGCAAATCCCCTCCGCCAGTGAAGCGGGTCAAATTGCCAGTGAACTGCTTTCCCTCTTTCTTTCGGAAACGGTGGATCGGGTGGAGCTCATCTACACCAAGTTTGTCTCCCTCATTAGTTCAAAGCCCGTTGTCCAAACCCTGCTCCCCCTCGATCCCCAAGGGCTAGAAGCGCCCGATGATGAAATTTTTCGGCTGACGACGCGGGGTTCGCATCTGGAAGTCAACCGTGAGAAAGTCACCTCAACCTTACCCGCTTTGCCCTCCGATATGATTTTTGAGCAGGATCCGGTGCAAATTCTCGATGCCCTGCTGCCCCTGTACTTGAATAACCAGTTGCTACGGGCACTGCAAGAGGCCGCCGCCTCGGAATTGGCAGCGCGGATGACAGCAATGAATAACGCGAGCGATAATGCTCAAGCGCTGATTGGGACCCTCACCCTCTCCTACAACAAAGCGCGTCAAGCCGCCATTACCCAAGAGATTCTCGAAGTGGTGGCGGGTGCTGAGGCTCTGCGCTAGGAGTTGACCTCTGAAGCTGCTTTTTGTTTCCACTTCGGTTGGCCCTCTAGGCACAGGAAAAGGGGGCGGTGTTGAATTGACGATCCTCAATATGGCTCAGGCCTTGGGCGATCGCCAGCATACCATTCACATCCTGGCCTCCGAGGGTTCCCACTTGCCGGTGGCGGCGACCATTGAACCAGTAGCGGGTGCCCTTCAAGTGCCAGCGCAGCATCAAAGCCGCGAGCAACCCATTACCCTGCCGGCCAATAGTGTGTTAGCCAATATGTGGGCACGGGTGCGGCAGCTCCAGCACCAATTTGATGTCATTGTCAACTTTGCCTACGACTGGCTGCCCTTTTACCTCACTCCCTTTTTGAGTCGGCCGGTGGGGCATTTGGTGAGCATGGCCTCGGTTTCAGACGTGATGGATCAGGCGATCGCCCGTGTCATTGATGACTATCCGGGAACCATTAGTGTCTATACCCGTACCCAAGCGGCCACCTTCCCCTTTGGCGATCGCTGTGTGTGTTTGGGCAGTGGTCTGGATCTTTCCCTCTATGACTTTTGTGCAGAGCCAGAGGATTCCCTGTGCTGGCTGGGACGCATTGCTCCCGAAAAGGGACTCGAAGATGCTGTCGCCGCCGTCAATGTCACCCGCACCCCTTTGAAAATCATGGGGCAACTGCAAGATATAGACTATTGGCAGCGCATTCAAGCCAACTACCCCAATGCCCCCATTGAATATTTGGGATTTTTCTCCACTCGGGAAATGCAGGCACGCTTGCGGCGGTGTCGTGCTCTCCTACTCACCTCCCGCTGGGTTGAAGCCTTTGGCAATGTGGTCATCGAAAGCCTTGCCTGTGGCGTTCCCGTCATTGCCTACGATCGCGGTGGGCCGAGGGAAATTGTCCGTGATGGTCAAACCGGGTTTCTCATTACCCCGGATTCTGTCGAGGCCTTAATTGCTGCCATTGGCAAGATTGATCAAATTGATCGGGCGGCCTGTCGGCAGCAGGCGGAACAGGAGTATAGCTTAGCTGTTTATGGGGATAGGGTGGAGCAATGGCTACAACGGGTAGCAGTTTCCTCTCTGCCCTAAACCAGCAAATGTTGCATGGCAAATTCCGTGCTCCCCTATACAATAGGCAAGGTGCTAGTGGAGATGACACTTGGATGGGCTGGGTTCTGTTCCAAGGGACAAAGCGAGGACACTCACCCTTGCTCATTTCCTTTACGATGGCTGCGATCGCTAGTGCGGGTCTAGGGTTCTGGTTTTTGCGGAGCCTGTCCCCAACACCGATGGCTCTCTCAGAACCAATGCCTTTACCTGACCCAGTTCAACTTGAACGACCTCTGCCCCGGCCGATTTTGGATGGCCGCGATCCCCTATTAGCAACTGTCCCCAATCAAGCCCCCCAACCACCAGCGGCTGCCTCTACCCACGCCAAGGCAATCTTGCCCACAGTGCCCCCTCCTGCTCTGCAACCCGTGCCTCCGAGCCAAGGCCCTGCCCCTCAAGTGCGGGTGGCGATCGCCCGTGATCAAAGTCAACTGACCGTTGGCACCGCCGTAGCTACCGCTGTCACCAATGATCAACAGCAAGTGATGACGCAGCTTACCCCTTCCCAAGGGGTCGTGGTCACAGCCCGCGATGGCTTTTTGCTCTGGAATGGCCAACCCCTTGCCCCCTCCCTCTGGATTCGCCCCAGCAATCAACTCACATTTGTTGGCGGTAAATGGTATCGCGGTGTGGTGCGCCTTATTGCCCAAGGAAACACGGTTACAGCCGTCAATCAAGTGGACTTGGAACAATACCTCGTCAGTGTCGTGGGTTCAGAGGTCTATCCCGACTGGCCAATGGAAACCCTCAAAGCCCAGGCGATCGCCGCCCGTTCCTATGCCCTTGCCCAAATGTTTCAACCCGCTAGCCGCTTTTTTGATCTGGGGAACGACGAGCGTTGGCAGGTGTATCGTGGGATTGAAACCGAGTGGAACACCACTCAAGCGGCAGTCCAAGCCACGCGGGGCATTGTCCTCACCAAAAGTGGACGAGTGATGGTTTCGATGTATGCAGCAACCGACGACATTGTGCGCGATGTCTTTGGCGGGCGTGGCATGAGTCAGACGGGTGCCTATGAACTGGGCAAGCGCGGCTACAACTACCTGCAAATTTTAGGCACCTACTATCCGGGGGCGGGTCTATCGCAACTGCAAACCCAATAACTCTTTGGAGGCCAAGTCCATGAAATCGCCTCTTTTAGCGACTGCTCTTGCCCTGACAACGGTGGTCTGCCTTCAGTACAGTGGGCGAGCAGATTCGCCCTTGACCTCCACCCCCTTCTACGAAGCCTATACCGATGTCCCCATGGTGATGCGAGCCAAGCGCAGTGGCCGCCTTGATCTGAAAATGTCGGAGTGGCTCTTTTCGCCGCAGGTTCCCACAGATCACAAAGCTGCCCTGATCAATGCCCTCGGCTGGGATTTCAACGGCAAAGCCAATGGTCAAGCCTACCGCGCCTATCTTGCCCTAAGACAGGGTACGACCCCTGAAAATATCCTGCTGGAAAGCCTTACCGCCGATGAGTTAATGGCCCTAGGGTATCTCACAGCAATGGACAACTACTTTCAACCACAGCGGGGGATGTCTTTTCTCAATATGGCACAGGAACGTGACCCCGAAAGCTATGCGATCGCGATGGTACGCGGCCTTGTGGAAGCACAAACCCTCTTTGATGTCAGTTGGTGTCAAGTCTGGCAAGCGGTGAATCGCGTGGATGAAAATCGTCAACTAAAGCGAGATTTCCGCCCCACAGCGCGGGAGATTATCCTCAAATATCTGCGCTTATACCGTCGGGATTGCTAAGTTTCAGGTTATGGGGTGTATCGAAGAGTTCATTGCAAGAACGACTCAACAAAAAGGCCACCTTGCCTTTGCCAAGGGGTGGGAAAAACTAGCCATTAATAAATGGAATGATAACAGCTATCGAGCTGTGGTCTCAGGCCTGAAGCATGCCTTGGCACTTGATCCTCGCCTAGCAAGATGTTGGTACCTGTTGGGCATGATCAGTGGTGTTGATAGTGATTTACAACAGGCACTAGAAGCCTACAAAAAAGCGATTGAACTGAGACCTGACTGGCAAATTGGCATTGACTTTCTCAAGTGTACGAGGTACTTGATTTACGTTTATAAAGATGTAGAAGAGCTACAGGATTGCCGTCAAAAAATCAGAGAATCCGTTGCCGAGTTCTATCAAACGTTTCAAAGTTTCTCTTTAGATAAGAAACAATATCTCTCTGAGTGGCTGGGGAATGTGAACACATTTTTACTGCCCTATCAAGGGAAAGAAACCCGCGATGTCCAACAACAGTACGGGCAGATGATCTACGAAATCATGACCAGTGTGATTCCAGCCGCCAAAGAACACCCCCCAATGCCACCAGTGAAGGTCAATGAACCCCTACGGATTGGGTTTGTTTCAGGGCACTTTCGTGCGCATACGGTTTGGAAGTTGCTGCTCCACGGCTGGCTTAAACATCTTGATAAAACACAATTTCAGCTTTATGGCTACTACGTGCGAGATTATCGCGATCGCTGGACAGAGGCCGCAGAGAGCTATTGCCATCGCTTTGTCATGGGCACTAAATCGCCTCAAGAATGGTTTGAGCAGATTCGTGCCGATCAATTACATCTAGTGATTTTCCCCGAACTGGGCATGGATCTGGAACTGATCAAGATTGCCGCTCTGAAATTAGCGCCGATTCAATGTATGTCTTGGGGGCATCCCGACACCTCTGGCTTACCCACAATTGATTATTTCCTCAGTAGTGAGTTGATGGAACCCCCTGATGGCGAAACGCATTACACAGAAAAGCTGATCAGGCTAAAAAATCTGGGGATTGCCTTTAGTCCCCCGCCACCCGATCCGCGATCGCCCATTACGCGGGAGGAATTCGGCCTCAAAAGCGATGCCGTTATCTACGGTTGCCTGCAAAGTGTCTTTAAGTACCTGCCACAGTTTGACCACATCTACCCCGAAATTGCCGCAGCGGTCGGGAATTGTCAATTTGTTTTTATTACCAATCTTATGACCAAAAACAGCCGCCAGCGGTTTGAAGGACGTCTAGAACGAGCTTTTGCTGCCAAAAACCTTGACTATAGGGCGTACTGCTTTTTCTCACGCCCCTTAAACTTCTATGGTTTTACCTCCATGTTGCATTGTCTCGATGTTTTCCTAGACAGCCTTGAATGGTCAGGGGGAAATTCTACCCTTGAAGCCCTCTACTATGCCCAAGTCCCTATGGTGACCACACCAGGACGCTTTATGCGGGGGCGGCATACCGCTGGTATTCTCACACTCCTAGAGCTACCGGAATTAATTGCGCCAGATGTTTCTGCCTATATTCAAAAAGCCATTGAACTGGGTCAAAGCGCTGAGTATCGCCGATTTATCCGCGAAAAAATCCAAAACAATCTGCCGAAGGTGTTCGAGGATCAAGCCGGGGTGCGCTCCCTTGAAGACTTTATTCGCGCTGCAGTGCAGGAGTTTGCCACCTCTGGCCGCCTTCTATAACCAATTGGAGTTCTAGATTCAGAAGCGGCTCAAGAAGCCCTTGGCATCCCTTGCAAGGCGGTAACAATCGCGAAGATTAAAAATAGGGCACCACCGCCCAAGGTCAATGTCCGTTCGGAGATGCGTCCAGCCATCAGGCCGCCGCCTAGAACCGCGATCGCCACACAGATGCCGTGACCAAGAAGCGCGCCGAGGGCAACCCCTAGGGCATGACTGGTGGCAGCAAGGGTAATGGTGGCAATTTGGGTGCGATCGCCCCATTCAGCAATGAAGGTGAGACTAAAAGCCTCCACAAAAGTCGCCCAAGCAGGGTTACTGCCCCAACGGCTGAGATTGGCTTCCGCCTTTTCAACGGTTTCCACTGCCGCTTCACACTCCTCCTCACAGGGGCTATCCCCCATCCGCCAGCCTTGAATCAGCATCTTGAGACCAAAAACGGTGAAGAGCAAAATCGCCGCATAGAAGGTGAACTCTCGCGGTAAAAGTTGAAAGACCTTGCCCACGGCCACTGAAAGCAGTGTCATCACAATTAAAGCCGCCCATGACCCTAGGAAGACCCACCGCTTGCTGTGACGGGTTGCCAAAACCATGGCAATAAAGAAGGTCTTGTCTCCCAGCTCAGAAATCGCGATGAGGGACAGCCCCGCAGTAAAAGCCGTTAGCATAGGAAAGGATTCAAACTTTACCATGCCTTAAATTAGCACACTGCCATGACGACACCGAAGAATTTCACCGCCCTTTTGAATCAGATTGATTTACCCCTCGATTGGCTAGGGCTGCGTTACGTTGAGGAGATTGTCACGACTCGCAGTGCTCGGGATGGAAATCCTGAAATGAACCAGCGATCGCACCAACGGGGGGTCATGGTTGAGGTGCTCGTCGATGGTCAATTTGCCTATACAGCAACCCCAAATTTGCAACCCAGTGCTATCCATCGGGCGATTCAGCAGGCCTATCAACAGGCGAAAACCGCTGCCCATTGGCGAGTCTTTAACTTTACGCCAGCGGCACGGGGCAAGGGCAAGGGACACTATCGATCGCCCCAGCGGCAACCTTTTGACCAACTTTCAGCCGCTGAATTGAATCACTTACTCCAAGACCTTTGCCATTGGCTCAAGGTTAGTGACGATATTGTCCAAACCCGTGCTTTTGTGCAGACCGTCGAGACCACTAGCCAGTGGTTCACCAGTGATGGCGGTGAAATTGAACAGCAATTTTATCAAGTGCTCACCGATATGAGCGCCACGGCTCAGGGGGCAGGGGTGGTTCAGCAGCGAACCGATCATGGTTGGTTAGCGCGGTGCTATCAAGGGGGGCTAGAGTGGCTGACGGCTGATCAATTGAGCGATCGCGCCCATCACATTGGCGAGCAGGCCGTTGAACTCCTCAGTGCCCAAGAGTGCCCAGAAACAACGACAACCTTGGTACTTGCCCCCGATCAAATGATGCTGCAAATCCACGAGAGCATTGGTCATCCCCTAGAGCTAGACCGCATTTTGGGGGATGAGCGCAACTATGCCGGCAGCAGCTTTATTCGCCTTGAGGACTTTGGGCAGCGGCAGTACGGCTCCCCCCTCTTGAACGTCACGTTTGATCCGACCGTTGCCGGTGAACTGGCCAGCTATGCCTTTGATGATTTGGGGGTGGCGGCTGAACGCATCTATCTCATCAAGGAAGGACGCCTCCTGCGCGGTCTGGGCAGCCTTGAAAGTCAGCAGCGAGCCGGGGTTGCCGGAGTTGCCAATGCCCGTGCCTGTTCTTGGAATCGTCCCCCCATTGACCGGATGGCCAATCTGAATATCGAGCCGGGCACACAATCGTTTGATCAGATTATCGGCAACATCGAGTCAGGGGTGTACATGGAGTCCAATCGCTCTTGGTCAATCGACGACTATCGCCTCAAATTTCAGTTTGGCTGCGAATATGCCAAGCGCATTGAAAATGGCCGCCTGACCCAAACCCTGCGCAATCCCAACTATCGCGGCACCACGCCTGAATTTTGGCACAGCCTCATTGCGGTGGGAGATGCCTCCACCTTCGGTATTTTTGGTACACCGTTTTGTGGTAAGGGCGAACCCAACCAGGCCATTCGTGTCGGTCACGCTTCACCGGTGTGTGCCTTTGCCAATATCCAAGTCTTTGGTGGCGGCTAAGTCAATGGGCGAGGTCAGACTCGAACTGACATGGGGAACCCCCGCTACATTTTGAGTGGCTATCCCCTCATAAATCAGTTTTTGACAGAGCAGTGCATATTCCTTCTACTATACCCAAAACGTACCATACTCACTCATCCCAAAAAAAAACTGTGCCCCCCTATGGGTTCGGCAAACGAAAAAAACGATCAGCAAGCACAACTGACCCAGTATGAAGATAGGCATCCACTCCCAGCCGAGAAACACAGTATCGGTATAGCGAATAAAATCCTCGGCAGTACAGGGTACTGGATCACGGATCAGACTCCCCTTGAGCGCCCATGCTGACCCTATAGGTGCGGCGGTGTTAAGACGTGTTAGATCAAGCTCAACCCTCCCCTAGTCAGTTCTTAAGGACTATGGAAAGGGGAGCGGCTTCGCGGCACCAAATCGCTCTAGCAAGCAGAAAGGAAAAACCGCTAGCAACTTCTCTCACTTTGGCAAAAGTCTTGATATTCATTCTTAAGCGAGAAAAATGAGACTCGCGTGAGGTGGTAAAGCCATCATGTCATTCATACCCATCGCAATAAAGATCCCATTCGGATCCATTCACGGAAAAGTTTTGGGTAAAAAGCACTTTTGAGGGGTCATAGGGGTCATTCGGGTCATCCAGTCGGCGCAAGGCTTGAAAAATCGAGGTTTCTATTATGACTCCTTGGTAAATTTCCTCTTTTTTTAAGGGGTCATGAGAGTCGTTGGGGTCATCTCCCAATGACCCGTCATCTACTTTGCCGTTATAGGGGTCATTAGAGGGGTCATCGCTAGAAGTGCTTGATCCGTCTAGCTTTTGAGTACTATATGACCCATATGACCCATATGACCCGTATTGATCAAAATTTTGAATTAAGGGGGAGCGCTGTTGTTCCATTCGCTCAGAACAACCCTGGCTATTAGGTTGTTGCGGTTCCGTCTTCACCCATTTCTTGCCACGCATCCCATGCCGCCGCTCCCAACCAAGTTGATGCAGGATTGCGGCAATTCGCCGCTGTTTATACTGTTCTCGCTGTGACATGTCTACCCCCAGCACTTCCGAAAAAATTTCTGCCATGGTTGTTTCTGAGCGCGCCGCGAGGAAGTTGGCAATCGGCTCCTGCCACGGGTCTTCATTTTCGTGTCGGCTGGTCAAGTCCGAAACAGCTTGCTGCTCCGACGAAGACAGCCACCAAGCAAAACCAGACTTGTAAAGAGCGACAGCTTCTGCCCAAATTTGGTCTCTCTCGGCTTCTACCCTCTCCAGGGGGATGGGGGCGCGCACCGGAACTATCCAAAAACGGCGATTTCCAGTCGGGTCATCGAGGAATTGAAGATGATTGGTTGTCCCAACCACTACGAAGTGCCGATCTAGGGTTTCAAAGACTCGGCCGTAGGGGCGACGAATCCGATCTCGGCAAGTCGAAAGCAAAGCTTTGAGCGTTCCGCGTTGTTGCTTAGTGGCGAACATCTGTTCCGCTTCCTGGAATTCGACTATCCAAGAAGCGTGTAACTGTAGCCGCGAATCCTTATCGCCCAAAGATTCCAAGTCGAGGGAATCATCAAACCATGCCGCACTGGCCAAAGCGCGCCAAAAGGAAGATTTACGGTATCCCTGAGGACCGCACAAGATTAGGATGGTGTCCACCTTAACCCCCGGTTCATAGGCGCGCGCCACAGCTCCCACCAATGTTTTGATGACAAGTAAACGCAGCACGCTGTTGTCGCAACCTAGATATGCCTCAATTCGCCGATGCAAGGATTCCAGGGGATGGGGGTTTGACCGATTGGATAGCCAAACCCTCTCTAAGTAATCCCGTACTGGAGAGTAAGCGTGCTCCTTGGCTAGCTTTACAGTAATACTGGCGATGTCTTCCTTAGTGGATTTCAGTTTGATTCCATGGTCAATCGCAAAAAGGAGCTTTGCTTCGCCGACTTCTATCGGCTGACCATCCAGCTCTACATCCTTGGTCAGCAGATTGTAGCGCAGTCTGCCTTCAAACCGATTTTTTAGCAGTTCATAATCTAGTAATTCCTTGGGCTTGTCATCCGCAGGGGGATTGGTAGGCGCAAAACCCTTCCGTCGGCTCTCTGCCGACCTGAGAATCAATTCTTTTATCTCATGCTTTTGCAGTCCCTGTTCAGCAAGAATAGCAATCCAGTCAGCGATATCAAAACCACCATTCTTGGGAATAGAAAGACCCTTCTCAAAAGCAATATCAAGATACAGCCAGCGTGCTTCAGGATAATCTTGGGCGACAGCTTCTGCGTACTTAAATCCCACCTCATCCCAATCCGGACATATAACTAGCGCTTTGGAGTCAAACAGATTGCGGTACTGGTGGGGCCTATATTGGCCAGATCCGCCAATAGTCGTCGTTGCAGCAATGCCTATATCCCATAAGCTGTCAGCGCAAGTTTCACCTTCCACCCAAAATACGGGGTACCCTTGGGATTGGGCGGATATGCACTCGGGATAGCGGTAAGGCAGCGCAAACGTTAACGTTTCTGCGGGGGATTTTCCCTTTATTAAGGACTCTTGCCAGATTCGCTTTGGGCGGCCATCCCCGAAGTCTTGGCGATGAACTCGGATAATTTTTTGTTTTTTGTTGTCATAATAGTCCCAATACCGCTTCCCTGCTGGGCGATAAGGCTTGTGCCAATCTTCTCTTATCTTGATAAACTTGCCCCATAGTGGATTATCGGACAGACCAATAAACTTCCAGCCATTAACTTCTTCCCATAAACGGAGAGAATCAGTGTAGGAGTGGCAAAGAACAAGCTGTTTGTCAGGGGTAATGCGGCAGTCGCTATCTTTGGTTCGCCCACACACAGGACAAGGATTCGTCTTGGAAGATGGAATAAATTTTCTATGCATCAGAATCTCTCCTTTTCATGGCTTCATAAATTTCTTCCGCAGAGTAACGGGACTGCAAGAAACGCAGAACGTTTCGATCAAGGTCTTTCAAGGCTTTAGCTGCTAGGGCCACAAGGTGTGGGTTAGGTATTGGCTTGGTAGCCCAGACTCGTTTTGCTTCTTCAATTGGGAAAGAATAATCAGGATCGCAAAGAGCAAAATCTACCTGCGAAAAGGGTCTAATCCCTCCAGTGAAATAGAAAAGCTCTGAGACTCGCGCTACATAAGGAGAAAGCTGCCAGTACCCATCCGAAAAGTAGGGTACTGGGGGGAACAATTCGCAGTGACCGACATGAATCGGTTCACCGTTGAACCATAACTCAGCTAAATTGTGATCAAAGTCCAGTATGATTTTGGCTTGCATTCTTTCCACCCCTTTACAAAATTAGATTGGCGACACTTTGGTTAATGTGTCGCTCTTTTTTAGTGCAGCTATCTAGAGTCTTCCTCTAGAAGATTCGGGATAATATCAGCTTGGCAGCCCACAAACTTCGCATAATGGCGGGTCACCATCTCAAGACTTTTATGGCCAGCTAATTCAGCCGCAGCAGGTAATCCATGCTCTTTGGCCACATGGGAAAGGACAGTATGGCGACATTGATAGGGATATCGGTAGGGAATACCCAGCCCCTCTAAAACCCTACGCCATGCCTTCCTAAAGGAATTGATGTCGAGCAATCCGCCCCGTCTGCCGGGGAATACGTAGGGACTATCGCTTGTCTCCTTTAGCTCCTTCAGCATTGCTTCCATACTGGAAGTCAGATAAAGAAAACGGATTTCTCCAGTTTTCGTTTCCTTGAGAATGAGGCTTGACGAGGTTGGGGATTGACTCAGATTACGGCTGGCAGTTTGCTCAATAACAATTAACCTGTCTTCCCAAAGAACTTTATCCCAGGTGAGAGCAATAGCTTCTCCCAGCCGTGTTCCATAAGTAAATAGGAATTTCACGAAAGGGAGATAGTAGGAGTGCTTAGTATTGGCGGTTTTCGAGCAAAAAGTATCCTCGCTAAACGCCTTAACAATTGCTTGTACTTCTGCTCTACTGAACGGCTTGATCCGCGATTGCCCTCTTTTGCATCGCAGCTTAACGGAGCCCCAAGGATTCTCCCCGGAAATTAAGCCAGTCGCTATGCCCCAGTCCACGCAACGCCGAATCATCGTGAGACGGGAGCGAGCAGTGCTAGCAGACCATTCAGCAGATTTTCTGAGAAACCATGCCGTTTCGTACCACAGTGCTTTTCCGGGGATAGCTGCTCTTGTCCAGTGGTAGTGGTTGTGTCGTACAGCCGGCTCTAGATTTAGTGTTTCTACCCATCTATCCCAAAGCCCTTGCAAGGTTATCTTTGGCCGAGCAGGGGAACTCTTAACCTGAAGACTGTGGCGCAGGGAATAACTCTTTAGATCGGGATTCAGGGTGCCGTTCAGCACGTCATTTTGGAGCTTTCGATGCAATCGAACTGCCGTAGCGTAGTCCCTGGTCCCATAGTAAACAGCATGGCGCTTGCCGGCGATAGTGAACCGACACCGGTAGCACCCCTTAAAGTTTTCCAGCGTAAGTTTCATAGCAAAGAAGGCCATTCACTGCAAAAACAAGGAATTGACCACTTCTCTGTCATGTCTTTCCCTAAGCGTTTCCGGCGTCGGATAATCGCTGAATACCCTGACAATACCCAAGCACCTATCCAGAACCGCCAAATGCGCTCGCCTTGGCCAACCTTTTCAGAGTTAGGGGCTTTGGAAACCCGCTACCAGACTAGGTTTTCAGAAATGGGCGAGGTCAGACTCGAACTGACATGGGGAACCCCCGCTACATTTTGAGTGTAGTGCGTCTACCATTTCGCCACTCGCCCTCAGACTTATTACTATACCATGCTTTAGGACGACTGAGTTATCTCCAGAGCGTGACAAGCGCGATCCACAAGGGTCTGTAGGGCAGGCAGTTGCTCGGTGTGTTCTGAGTAGTACAAATTGGCATTGCCGCGATCGGTGTCCTCCCAAAACTTGGGCTGAGCCTGGCGCAGGCGATCGCAATTTTGCTGAAAGAGACGCTTAAACCCCGCCAAGCCGAGAACCGCTGCATCCTCCACCATATCCTCAACAATCCGCTGCGCAAACTGAGGTTGCTGCCGTGCCAAGTAAAAGAGGGCGAGTCCCATTTGTAGTAGGCGAACCCCTGTACTTTTGCCATAGGGGCGATCGCCATTTTGGGGTTGCCGCAGTTCCGGTGGATTATCTAGGCGAAGCATTTCCTCCAAGAGTTCCAGTTGCAGTCGCTCCTCCCACTGCTGCTCGTTCACCAAGATTAAGACCTTCTTTAGCTCAGCGGCAAAGACATCAACAATGAAATACAGTGCAGGACTATTCTGTGCTAACTCATAGACTTCATTCCCGTAGGCACGTAGATAATTCACACACTTTTGGGTGAGCTGGGGGCGCTGGTAATGCACCAGACTCTCAATAAACCGCCGATAGTGAAAGGCCAAGTTATAGAGATTGCGTGCCTCGTTGTGACGACTGCCGTGTTTAATGGCAAAGCGCATCATTGTATTAAAGCGAATAATGATTAGGTCCAGCAAAATGTCATCCCCCCTACTGAGAATGCGGTGGGCGATCGCGCACATCTCAGAGCCACACAGCGACGCGAGAGGAAACTGCTCCTCCTCCAAAAAGCGCACATAGGCATTCCCAAGGAGCCGAAAACACTTTTGCTCGTAGAAGGTATGGTTCTCTTCAATTTGACCAAATTGATCAAACATGGTCTTGAAGGCAATATCCCCCATCACCGCACCGCTGAGGCGAAAGAAATAGGCTGGATAGCTGGGTTTGCAACTGATGTAGTGCTGCAGTAGTTCACTGACTACACCAATAATTTCAGCCTGCGCCCCGCGAAACGCCACATAGGCCAGCAAATCATCCAATTGGTTCAATCCCGCGATCAGGTGAGCCTGACTACGGCGCAAAAACTGCGGTTGATAGGACACCCCATCCTTGAGAACAATGCCCAGTCGACTCATGTAGTGATACTGGCGGCGGTAAATTTGCTGAGCCACACTTTCTGGCTGGATGGACTTGAGGATGTAGAAGATGTAGGGTAGTGCCGTCAAAATTGCCAAGGGCAAGAGGCCGTATACATTCAACAGGATGCTACCCACAGGATGCCTGCCCAAGTCCTGCAAAATCTTGATGTAGAAGATATGGGCACCCCCCAAAACCAGACACCAGACATAGATCAGGCTCGTCCAGTCCTGCATGTACAGTTCAGTAATTTTGGGGATATTTTGCGCCGCAATGGAAATCACAATGATTAACGTGCCGAGGGTGAGGCCAATCACCGAGAGCCACACCTCTGGGGCAAAGCCAGTATCAAAGGTACCAGCAACCAAGCCAGCAAAGAACCTTGGGGCAGTTGCTTTTAGATGAGCGAGGACAAGATTAGCACTGCTATCCAAGAGGGCAAGGGCAGCCAGACTCAGACCAAAAGCCACCAGCGATCGCGGCAGATGGGGAGTGGTCAAGAACCAGCGGTGGAGTTTCTTCAGCATCTATCCGTTTGAGTCAAGGGTCTCCGCTCCCGACTATGACACACCCGCGCGCAAATTTCCTTTCGCCCCTTTGATCTCTCTGGGAATTCATGCTAGGATAGTGTTCCTGACTTGGGCTTGTAGCTTAGTGGATTAGAGCGGCTGACTACGGATCAGCAGGTCGGGGGTTCGAGTCCCTCCAAGCCCGTTGAGTAAAGCTGAATAAAACTATAGAGCTATTATTTTTTATTCAAATCAAAAAGGGTGACCGTAGCCACCCTCTATCACGTTACTTATCGTTGCTCAGCGATCGCAGAGTGCCTAGACCACCACGGTTTTCTGAGTCACTTGTTTCAGCTCACCTTTGGCATATTTGGCAGCATAGTCATCAAGGCTGAGTTGCTTGATTTTGCTGGCGTTGCCGGCGGTGCCAAATTGCTGATAGCGATCGGCACAGACTTTTTGCATGTATTTAATGGATGGCTTCAGGAAGTGACGGGGGTCAAATTCCTTGGGTGCCAAGGCGAGAGCTTCGCGCACCGCAGCGGTAATGGCTAGGCGGTTGTCGGTGTCAATGTTCACTTTGCGGACACCGCTCTTGATGCCTTTTTGGATTTCTTCCACAGGCACGCCGTAGGTTTCAGGAATCGTGCCACCGTACTGGTTGATGATGTCAATCAAGTCTTGGGGTACGGAGCTAGAACCGTGCATCACCAAGTGGGTGTTGGGCAAACGACGGTGGATTTCTTCCACGCGGCTGATGGCGAGGATTTCACCCGTGGGTTTGCGGCTAAATTTATAGGCACCGTGGCTGGTACCAATGGCCACTGCAAGGGCATCGACTTGGGTACGCTCCACGAAGTCCACGGCTTGATCGGGGTCGGTGAGGAGCATCGAGTGATCAAGGGCACCTTCAAATCCGTGGCCATCTTCGGCTTCCCCTTTACCGGTTTCCAAGGAACCAAGGCAGCCCAGCTCGCCTTCCACAGAAACACCAATGGAGTGCGCGACTTTTACCACTTCGCTGGTGACGGCCACGTTGTACTCATAGCTGGCGGGGGTTTTGGCATCGGCTTCAAGGGAGCCATCCATCATCACACTAGTAAAGCCGTTGCGAATGGCGGAGTAGCAGGTGGCAGGCTCGTTACCATGGTCTTGGTGCATGACAATGGGGATGTGGGGGTAGGTTTCCACCGCAGCCAAAATCAGGTGACGCAGGAAGTTTTCCCCAGCATATTTACGGGCACCCCGCGATGCTTGCAAAATCACGGGACTGTCGGTTTCATGGGCCGCCTGCATGATGGCTTGGATTTGCTCCATGTTGTTGACGTTGAAGGCGGGAATGCCGTAACCATTTTCGGCTGCGTGATCGAGCAGCAAGCGCATGGGTACGAGTGCCATAGGGTTATGTCCTCCTTAGTAGAGCGGATGTATCGCTTCGTTAACCTTACCGATAATCTTAGGCTATGTTTGCTCGTTTATGTTACAGGGGAGCGATCGCTGGCCTATTGAGAATACAGTCCTTGTTCTATAGATAAGGGGTACCCAAAGAGGGTGAGATTCAAAAAATCTCCCGTACGGGAACTTCAATGCCGTTAATCACGGGTACGGGAATGCCCCGCGAGACATGGAAGTAGATCCAATCCTCTAAGAGTTCGGAGAGATGCTCGCGGCATTCAAGCACTGTCTTGCCATGGGCCTTGACCCCCTCAAGGTCTGGAATTTCACCGTAAATCAGTCCATCCTCTGCATTGAAGTGATAGATAGCCCGCTCAAGAGCCGCATTCATATAGTCCGACAGCGACATCCCTAGGGCTGGCCTCCTGAAAGGTAGGCAGCAACAGCAGCAGCGGTTCGATTGCCATGTTCAACACGATCGCCCAAGGCGACACCCTCAGCATAGTTACTACACAGGAAAAGGCCGGGGGTTTGACTGAGGGCATGGGTCACCTGCTGCCACTGCTCAGGGTAGCCGACAATATATTGGGGAATCGCCCGTCGCCAAACCTTCATACCGAGTAAGCGTGCCTTGGCTGCAGGTAAATCAAGGAGTCGGCTCAAATCCTGCTGCACCTGCTGGACAATGGCTTCTTCGCTGAGGCTAGCCAAATCAGGATCCGTGGCACCGCCAATAAAACTCGTAAAGACTTGCCAACCGGCGGGAGTGCGTTGGGGAAAGAGACAGGACGACCAAATGGTGCCAAGGGTGCGGATGCCCTGACCGCGAGGAATGAGTACCCCAAAGCCGGGGCGGACACTGCGCCCGAGTCCAACGGGGTAGGCCAAGACCACACAGGCCACGGTGGGATAGGGGATGGTAGCCAAAACACGGGCGATCGCTGGTTGAAAAGGTGCTACCAACTCTGCAGTTTGATAGGCGGGCGTTGCCAAGACCACACTGCGGGCGTGCCAGGTTTGCTCACCACTGCGCAGCAGGTAGCCACCCTTGGATTCTGGGGTAATTTCCTGAACCGGGGTTTGCAGGTGAATCGGTGCCTTCAATTGTTGGGCGATCGCCCGAGGTAGCACAGCCAAGCCTTCCTTAAAGGAGCCAAGTTCCCCCGGTCGCATCTGCACACCCGTAGGCGGCTTCGGTTTAGGGGCTTGTTGACGCCGTAGGCGCAGGGCACCGGCAATGAGGCCACCCCCGAGTTTTTCCAGTTGGGCAATACGACGAAAAGCAGCAGCGGCACTCAGTTGTTGTGGATCACCCGCATAAACCCCAGAGACAAAGGGCGCCACCAGCCGTTCAGCCACCTCTTGCCCCAAATGGCGACGGAAAAATGAATGAACTGATTCATCGCCACTGCCCAGATAGGGGGGCACAAACCCAAGGGCACCAAGGGCTGCCCGCACTTTTCCCCAAGGACTGAGGAGATTTGAGGTGGCTAAGGCAAGGGGACGGGTGGGTTCTAGGGGGTAGAGGTGTCCCCGCCAGTAGATGTAGCGCGGTAGGTGGCGATCGCCCCGAATCAGTTCCGACTGCAAGCCCAGCTCAGCAATGAGTTGTAACAGGGCAGGGGTCGGTGCAAAGCTATTGGGGCCCAGTTCCCAAACAAAGCCCTCCGCTGCTTGTGTCGTAATATTCCCCCCAAGGCGATCGCTGGCCTCTAGGAGAACCACACTGTACTGGGGGGCGCTTTGCTGCAACCGCCAAGCCAGACTTAGGCCACTGAGGCCACCACCCACAATTGCGACATCTACTTCACTCACCCGTTTTGCTACCCTCCAACGTGTTTAGGATCGCTTGAACAACGAGTCGAGATAGACCCGTGCCGTGCGGCGATCGCATTCTCCATTTTGCAGCAAAAAGAGGGACAGTGCGGCCACAAAGACGCGATCCTGATCCCAATCGGGATGCCGCTCGAGGTAGTATTTCAGGGTCTCGTGTAGCTCCTCTGGAATCTCGGCAAGAATACTAATCGTGGCTTGAGCGTTCATACCGTGAGTTACCTCAATAAAACCAAGACAAAATTGCAGGCGCCATCAGCTCGCCCTGGGTAAACCTGTGGAAAACTCCCATAAAAGTTCTGACCAAATCCCCAGACCCCTGACTCAGAGCGGGATTTAGCCCTACATTCACAAGGTTTCAGAGCAAGTGAATCTCTATCCGTGGAACTCCATTGTCTGGGTTGTCCTAGGGTCTGTCAATCCTTGTTTTCACCCATCTTGGCGATCGCAATCCACGACAGAATCAGCGTTTCCGGACTTTTAGCGCTCCTTGCGTTTTCCCCAAGGCTTCAGCAGCAGTTATCCCCAAAAATGTCTTGAAATCCGATCACACCGTCAAGGCCTGTGGAAAACTTTGCCCCAATCTGTGGAAAACCTTGGGAAAATTGGGGAATTTTTGGGGAAAGTTAGGGGAAAATTAAGGTTCTATTAAGGTTCGCTTCAGAGAAAATAAAAGCAGCAAAAGTCAGGGATTCATGACTTTATTAACTTTTGCGGGATTCGCGGAGCGATAAGTCCTGCCCTGTACCCGATGGCGTGAGAGGTCACAGACGGGCTTCAGGGGGCGGCCAGTCATCATCTTCAGGGGGAGTATGTTCTGGATTTTCGATGGTTGTCCCCTCTGATATTCCCTCATCCTCAATATCACTACTTTCGGGAATATCCCCTAGGAGATCGGCGGCAGCGGTGCGCGATTCTGGCACTGGAGGCAGCGTTTCTGTCGATTCAGCATCGGGAGCAGATTCAGAGACTAGAGGCGGTTCAACCACTCCTTCAGAGGTCGCCGTCGGTTCTGGAGTCTCAACCACTGTTTCAGGAACTGCCTGTTCTGCCACTGGCTCAGGAGTTGCCGTGGGTTCTGGGGCATCAACAACTGTCTCAGGGGGCGTCACTGCTGCCGTTTCAGGAGGGGCTGGTTCTGCCACTGCCTCAGGAGTCACCGTGGATTCTGGAGTCTCAATTGCCGTTTCAGGAGATGCGTGCTCTTCTGGTGCTTCGGCGGTCACTGTGGGTTCTGGAGCGTCAACTATTGTCTCAGGAGGGGCTGGTTCTTCTGAAGCAGTAACCGTTGCTGGTTCTGACTCCTCTGGGGTACTGGCAGTGGGCGGCTGCGGCGTTTCAACACTAGGGGTTTCTGGGGGAGTCATTTCGGCAACCCCTTCGGACGGCAGATCAGCCGGTGCGTCTGTAGGAGTGTCTGCGGTGGGACTGGCTGTTGTTTCTGCGACTGGCGCTGGTTCAGCAGATTCTTCTGGGACTGCGGCAGCTTCCTCAGTGGCTGGGGTGGGTTGTTCGGCAACGGTACTGGGGGTGCTGGTTTCCCCTGTCCACAGATCTTCTTTAATGTCGCCAGTATCCATCGGCGGTGGTGGGGTATCCACAGGAAGCTGGGGGCGATCCGGCTGTTTCTGGAGGCGATCGCGCAAGCTACTGATGAAGCCTTGCAGTTGCTCACCGATTTTTGCAAAGGTACCTTCGGGCAGCAGAGACTGGACTTTTTGCCAGAGGGCTTGAGCTTTTTGGGTGTCGGTGCGATCGCCCGGGTAGGTGAGTTGCCAGCGATAGCTGAGGGTCTGCCAACCCAACCAGAGAATTAAGGCCACTGCGGCTGCTGTTCCTAGGAGCAATCCACCGCCAATGCGATCGCCATAGATCCACAGAGTCAGGGCAAAGAATAATCCCGCGCCACTGGCCACCAGATCAAACCTACGGTACAGTTCCGGCAGGAAGAACCCCAACAGATACAAGCCTAAACTGGCGATCGCCATACTCCAAGCCAGCAAGTTCGTCAGCATTCCCAGTCCTCAGAAAGATAACGGCACACCGACAAGGCGGTATCAACCTTCTACCTTACACCGCACTGAATTTGTCTCTGCTAGAGTTTATTCTTTGTCGAACTGCTGATCCCCAAGGAAGAGGGTGCCACGGGCTGAATAAACTGTTTGCAAAAAATTTTTGGCTCAGAGTGACATATTTGCCTTGGATCTGCCAGTATTAGCCCATGAGGATTGAGGGTGACCTGCTATGATGAGCCTAAGGATTTATGCCTATTGATACTAATCTATTGATATTAATTATTGATTAACGTATTTCTTTTTGGTGGAGCAAAGGAGTTGTTTGTGGCAAATCAGCCAGTGATGGAGTTTAGTGAGCGTCCATTCCACTTCATTGGCATTGGTGGTATTGGTATGTCAGCCCTTGCCTACATTCTCGCCAAGCAGGGCTTTAGGGTGTCTGGATCCGATTTGCGTCCCAACCGCTTGACCGAGCAACTGGCTGAGTTAGGTGTGCAGATCTTTATTGGTCAGAGTGCGGCCAACCTTGAAAGGTATCCCTTTGCCCCGCTGCCTCAAGTCATCTCCTCCACTGCCATTGGCAGCGATAACCCTGAATATCAAGCGGCTCAACGATTGGGCTGTCCAATTTTTCATCGTTCCGATCTGCTGGCTGCCCTAATGCACCGTCACCAAAGTATTGCCGTTGCCGGTACCCACGGTAAGACAACCACCAGCAGCATGATTGCCTATTTGCTGTTGCAAGCCGGGCTGGATCCAACGATTATCGTCGGGGGTGAAGTGGCGGCGTGGCAGGGCAACGCCCGCGTGGGTCAAGGTCCTTACCTTGTTGCTGAAGCGGATGAGTCCGATGGCTCCCTGCGCAAATTCCATCCCCATATTGGCGTCATTACGAATATCGAGCTTGACCACCCCGATCACTACAATTCCTTGGAAGAGGTGGTGGCCACGTTTCAGCAGTTTGCTGATCAGGCAGACATTGTGATTGGCTGTGCCGATTGTCCGAATATCCACGATCGCCTGCATCATCCGCGCCTGTTGACCTATAGCCTTCAGCGACAAGCGACGGTGGACTACTGTGTGGATCATATTCAATACACCTCTGAGGGCACCACGGCACGGGTTTGGGAGCGGGGCACGTCCCTTGGCATTCTGCAACTGAGTGTCTTAGGTGCCCACAATCTCCAAAATGCTCTGGCGGTGATTGCAGTGGGACGTTATCTTGGCATTGACTTTGCCACCATTGCTGCTGCTTTATTGGAGTTTCGCGGTGCCCGCCGCCGCTTTGAAGAACGGGGACAGGTGAATGGGATTCGCTTTATTGATGACTATGCCCACCATCCCAGCGAAATTATAGCTACCCTAAAAGCAGCCCGCCTGCAGGTGGGTACGCACGCCCCTTGGCAACGGATCGTGGCAGTCTTTCAACCCCATCGCTATAGCCGCACCCAAACCTTTCTCGAGGCCTTTGGCCAGTGCTTCACCGCAGCGGATCACGTGATCTTGACGGATATCTATAGTGCGGGTGAACCCAATCCCGGCACAATTAGTGGTGCCGATGTGGCCGCCTGTGCCCGTCAGTATCATGCTGCAGTGGATTATTGCGCCACCCTTGAAGCGGTACAAACTCGCTTGGCGCATCTGCTGCAACCTGGGGATCTGGTGATCTTTCTTGGGGCTGGCAACCTCAATCAACTGATTCCGTCTGTAATGGCGGATCAAGAACAATTAAGTGTCTCTTCCCTCACTGAGGCGATCGCCCTATGACCTTGCCCTGCTTGCCCCAAACCCAGTGCCCTCTGCAACGCCACATCTCCCTTGCCGAGTTTACGACCCTGAATGTGGGTGGCTGTGCTGAATGGTTTGTGGAACCGCGTACGGTCGCTGAATTGCAGGCAGCCTACATTTGGGCGCAGGAACAGGAACTGCCAATTACGGTTTTGGGGGCAGGGTCTAATCTGCTGGTGAGCGATCGCGGTGTGGCGGGTCTTGTGATCGCAACCAAGCATCTGCGCTATCTCAAAAGTGATCTAGAAACTGGACAACTGACGGTGGGTGCGGGGTATCCCTTGCCCAAGTTGGCTCACTATGCCGCAAAACTGGGCTGGCGCGGTCTGGAGTGGATTGTTGGCATTCCCGGTACCGTAGGCGGGGCAGTGGTGATGAATGCGGGTGCCCACGGCGGCTGTACAGCGGAGCGGTTGGTGTCAGCAGTGATTTTAGAACCCGATGGCACGTTGGCGGTGGTGGCGGCACGGGAGTTGGGCTATGGCTACCGTACCTCTTGTCTTCAGAACAGCCAGCGATTGGTGTTGCAGGCCACATGGCAGCTGGAACCGGGACATGATCCAGCCCAGGTCAAAGCAGACACCCAAAAACACCTGAGCGATCGCCTGCGGACGCAGCCCTACGACTTCCCCAACTGTGGCAGTGTCTTTCGCAATCCTCAGCAGCAGGCGGCCGGTTGGTTGATTGAGCAAGCGGGATTGAAGGGCTACCAGATTGGCCGCGCCCAAGTTTCCCAAAAACATGCCAACTTTATTCTCAACTGTGGTGGCGCAACAGCGATGGATGTCTATCGCTTGATTCGCCATGTACAAGCTGCTGTTGCGGATCACTGGTCCGTGTGGTTGCAGCCGGAAGTGAAGCTGATTGGTGACTTTGCCTAGTTGCTATGGCCATTACCCTCTGTATGATTGTCCGGGATGAGGCGGCACGCTTACCCCGATGCCTTGCCAGTGTGGTTGGTGTGGTGGATGAGGCGGTGATTGTGGATACGGGGTCACAGGATGAAACGGTGGCGATCGCCCGCCAGTGGGGAGCACGGGTCTATGAAGTTCCTTGGCAAGAGGATTTTGCTGCCGCTCGCAACATTGCCCTGCAATATGTCACTACCGAGTGGGTACTGGTTCTCGATGCGGATGAAACGCTGACACCGTCCTTTGCCGCCGTGCTGCCTGAGATCTGTCGACAACCGAATTGGCTGGTGGTGATATTGCTGCGGCAGGAATTGGGCGTTGTGCCCCCCTATACTTATGTGTCGCGCCTCTTTCGTCACCATCCCGACCTCTTTTTTCAGCGTCCGTACCACGAAACGATTGATGACAGCGTTCTTGCCCTGCAACAGCGGGAACCCCATTGGCAAATTGGTCAAGTTAACCGTGTGGCCATTGTGCACAGTGGCTACCTTGGTTCCCAGCGACAACAAAAGCAGGAACGGGCGGAGCGGATCATGCGCCGCCACCTTGAGCAGCACCCGCAGGATGCCTACCTGTGGAGTAAATTGGCAGGGGTGTATCTGGCTAAAGGAGCTTGGCAGCAGGCTCAGCACTGTCTGGAGCAGGGGCTAAAGGTCAAAAGCGCCCCCCCCGCCGTTGCCTACGAACTCCACTATCAACGGGGCAATCTCTATGCCGAACGCGGTGAGTGGCCGGCAGCCATCCAAGCCTATGAAACCGCCCTCAGAACCCCCACCCCTGCGGTGATGCATCTGGCAACCTATCTGCGGCTGGCGGAGGCCCAAAAGCAATTGAAACGCTGGGGCGATGCCCTTGCCACCTACGATCGCCTGCAAGCCGTGGATCCCACCTGTGCCTTAGCCTATCAAAATCAGGGGGCACTGCTGCTGCGTTTAGGACAAGTCAGACCGGCCCTTGACAAACTGCAGCAAGCCATTCATTTACTGCAGGTTCAAAATCCCCAAGAAGCGCAACGCCTCAGCCAAGAACTGCAAGCCATGGGACTGCTGTAGCTTACCACTGGGCGGCAATCGGCATCCGCCAACCGGAACCAAAGGCGCGATCGGTCACTTTCAACCCCGGTGCCGCCTGCTGACGTTTGAATTCTGCCCGTTGAACCATGCGGCGCACCCGCTGCACCAAGTCTAGGTCGTATCCCGCAGCGGCAATTTCCTGATCTGACTGGTGGCGATCGATCATTCGTACCAAAATGCCATCGAGAATGTCGTAGGGCGGTAGGCTATCCTGATCCGTTTGACCGGGCTTGAGTTCGGCACTGGGGGCTTTGGTGAGAATGTGGGGGGGAATGACAACGGCACCAGCGATCGCCAGATCGGGAATCGGATGCCCCTGAGCGGCCTGCTGATTCAGCCAATGGCAGAGTTCATAGACACGGGTTTTGGGCACATCGGCAATGGCTGCAAGGCCACCATTCATATCGCCGTAGAGGGTGCAGTAGCCCACCGCTAGTTCAGATTTATTGCCGGTGGAAATAAGCAAGTGGCCAAACTTGTTGGCGATCGCCATCAGCAGCGTACCGCGAATACGGGCTTGGATATTTTCCTCAGCAACTCCACTGGGGGTACCAGCAAATAGAGGCGCCAGCACCTCACTGTAGGTCTGCATCAGGGGCGCAATCGGTAAGATCTGCGTGGCAATGCCCAGATTTGCGGCCAAGTCCTTAGCATCGGTGATTGAGTGATCGGAACTGTAGGGAGAGGGCATCAACACCCCCAGCACCTGTTGGTTGCCCAAGGCTGCCGTCGCGATCGCTGCCACCAAGGCGGAATCAATCCCCCCACTGAGGCCAATGACCACTTGTTGAAAGCCACATTTGCGGACATAGTCGCGCACCCCTAAAACCAAGGCTTGCCAAATTTCCTCAGGTTCGCCCGTGGCTGCAGGGGCGATCGCCGTTGGTTCGAGGTCTCCCTTTTCCCAGCGCACGGCTAGGTAGTCCTCACGAAACCCCTTGGCTTGGCTAACGATCTGCCCCTGACGATTCACCGCTAAGCTGCTGCCATCAAAAATCAAATCATCATTGCCTCCCACCTGATTGGCGTAGATTAAGGGACAGCCATATTGGCGAGCCGTATGTTCAATCAACGCCTGCCGTAACTTCGGTTTCCCCACACAGTAGGGCGATGCCGAAAGATTCACAATCAGATCTGCTCCCTGGGCCACCAATGCAGCAACCGGATTGCGCTGGTAGTGCCGCTCTCCCCAAAACTGCTCATTGTTCCAGAGGTCTTCACAGATGGTGACGCCAATTTTGAGTTGATCGCTGGCCGTCGTCAGCGTAAAGAGATTCTCCGTACCGCCGGGGGCAAAATAGCGACATTCATCAAAGACATCGTAGGTGGGCAATAACTGCTTCGCAAAGACCTGTTGCACCTGTCCCCCCTTCAGGAGGGCTGCGCCATTGTAGAGGGGCTTTTCTCCCTTGACGCCAGCGGCGGGATTGGCTAGCACTGTGCCCACTAAAACTGCCACATCAGCCGGTAAGGCAGCGGCAAGGCGGTGCAGTTCTGCTTGAATCGCTTCAACAAAGTAGCGGTTGAGGAGCAGATCCTTGGGGGGGTAGCCACAGAGGGCGAGTTCAGAGGTGATCAGCAAATCCAGAGGGTGCTGGCTGCGGATCTCTTGGACTGCGGTGAGAATTGCTTGGGCATTGGCCTTGAGACTGCCGACGGTGGGGTTCAGTTGCGCAATCCACAGATGCACAGCCATAGAAATTCCTCAAAGGTTAGACAAAAACTAGGGGCTTATCCTTAAGGGGCGCAAAGGCCTCGCGATCGAAGCGGTAGAGCGTTGCCGGTCGGCCCGCGCCGCGGATCACTTTTTGGTGCGTATCCTGCAAAATGCCGAGTTTCAAAAGCCGTGAGCGGAAATTGGAGTAGTCGGAGAAGTTGGCTCCCAAAACGGTGCTGTAAAACTGGTAAAGATCATTGAGGGTGAAATACTCAGGCAACACATCAAAAGCCACAGGGCTGTACTCCAGCTTATTGCAGAGGCGGCGGTGACCATAGGCCAAGATTTTGCTATGGTCAAAGGCCAGTTCTGGACAGGTACTTAGGGCAAACCACTGCACTGGAGATTCGCCCACCGCAATCAGTTCCGCATCGGCAAAGCGCACCAAGGCAAAGTAACTCACCGACAGATAGCGCTTGCCATAGGTGGTCTCGCGGGGATCCCGCGCCGGTTCGCCAAAGGTGTACAGTTGCTCCAGATAGAGGTTACTGACGCGAATTTTTTCCGCGAGGGTGCGATAGGCAGCCGCTTCGAGGGATTCCCCCTGCCGCACGAGGGTACCGGGGAGACTCCAATACCCGGCAAAGGGCACCTGTTGTCGCTGCACCAAGAGCACAAGGAGGCGATTTTGATCCGTATCCACGGAGAAAATGACGTTGTCCACACCGACAACAAATTCCGCAAGGGGCAAAGGGGAGGCGCTCATGGCTGGGAGTAGAGTCCTTGCTGCTGAATATACTGGGCGATCGCCGGCAGAAGTTGTTGTTCATCCCGCTGTTGCCGATAGGTCGTCGAGGAGACCGCTGGCCCCCGATAGTTTGCCAGTTCCATCTGGGGACACAATTGCCGCACAGCTTGCCAATCCTTGGGGTCAATGATGACGCCGGGACGCTGCAAGACCAAGAGCTTCACCTGTTTAAGGAGCTGCGCCGCCTGATACCACTGGGGCAGCTTAGCGAGAACATCACTGCCCACCACAAGGGTGAGGGGTTCATCGGGCCACTGTTGTTTCACCTGCTCAACGGAATGGATGGTGTAGGGGTGGCTGAGTTCGGGGTGGTGTTCGACGTTGGGGCGGTTGAGGCTGCGCACCAAGAGATTGAGCATGGCTTGGCGATAGGGCAAGGGGGTTTGCTGCCCTTTGAAGGGGTTATCGGCTGCCCACACTAGGACGCGGTCATAGCGATCGCTCAACCACTGGAGAATATCCCCGTGGGCGGCGGTGGGTGGATCAGCACTGGTACCAAAAAGGGCGATCGTCATGGGCGGTGGCGTAATTGTTGAATCAGGGTGTCAAGGGCAGGGGAATAAACCACGGGCTGGGTCACATCCAAGAGGGTCTCGGGCAACTCTGCTAGGCTGGCACGGTGGCGATCGCGAATTGTCGCCAAAGACTCCGGGGGAGAGAGGGGGCGCCCTGCCTTCATGACGGGTTCGAGGAGCGGTCTGCCCCAAACATTTTCCTCGCTGGCAAGGGCAAGGCAATCCCCACTGGGACGGCGATAAATTTGCTTGCGTCCGGGTAGGGTCATTTTGCCACTGGAGACCTTCATCACCCCCTGACCATTGATCTCCACTAGTTTATAGACACCGTTGACGGTTTCGCCGCTGACCAGCTTGGTGCCAATGCCATAGGCATCAATGGGGGCGTTGGCTGCTTTCAAGCGCCGAACTTCGGCTTCATCGAGATCCCCACTGGCAATAATTTTTGTTTGGGGCAAGAGCTGGCGAATTTTTTGGGAGAGGCTGAGGAGATCCCCTGAATCAATGCGCACGGCCTTGACGATAATTTCCCCGGCCGCTTGGCGATCGGCCAAAGTAGCAACGGCGGCGAGGGTGTCATAGGTGTCTACCAAGAGTGCCCCTTCCGGATAGTAACGCAGGAAAACCGTAAAGGCATCCTGTTCTGTACCAGCGAGGGTGGCGATCGCCATCACCAGAGAATGCGCCATCGTGCCTGTGGGGGAAACCCCCAACTGCTGTGCTGCCAAGACATTCGAGGTGGCTGTAAATCCGGCGGCGAGGGCTGAGCGTGCTGCCCACAGGGACGCTTGGGGACTAAAGGCACGGCGCGTACCAAATTCCAACAGATCAATCTCTGCCCCCACCAACTGGCGCAGCCGAGAAGCGCGGGTGGCCACAAGGGTTTGGTAGTTCACGATATTGAGCAGACAAGTTTCTAGCCACTGGGCTTGCCAGAGGGGGGCTTCAATCCGCAGCAGGGGTTCTTGGGCAAACACCACTGTCCCTTCCGGAACCGCCCAGACATCCCCACGAAACTCACTGTGGCTCAACAGGTCCCAAAATGCTGCAGGTGCCCGCTCAAAAACCGCTAGACTTTTCAAGTAATCAATTTGCTGGGGGGTGAATTGCACCTGTTGTAGGTATTCCAGTACCTGAGCCAACCCCATGGCCACCAAATAGGTGCATCCCCGGGGCAGTCGCCGCACACTGAGTTCAAAGCTGGCGGGCGTCCCAGCCAAATCCTCACCTGCGTAGGTGGCTACCATTGTCAGTTGGTAGAGATCCGTCAGCAAACTGTAATCACTGGCGGCCAAGGTGAAACCTGTCATGGCTTTGAGAGGTAAAGGATGTTTTATTTATAGTAACTTTTACCATAATTGTCAAGGCAATCCCATATCGCTGTGTAATCCGCAAGAGTGGTCAGTAGGGGAGCCGATCGCCAGCGTTCGACGCCAAAGCCAAGGGCATGACAGGGCTGCCATGTTTCAAAGCACTGAAAAATTGCCGTGCGGGCGATCGCCCCTTCGAGGGCAGAGGAAAAGACCAGCCGTTGCGGTTCTAAACCTTGACGCAACAGGACACTCAAGCGTTCTGGAGAGCCAAACAGCGCTGGCTTAATCACAAAGCGTCCCGGCCAGCCGCGCTCTAACCAACGCTGCAATTCTGTTGCACTCACTACGCTCTCATCGAGGGCAATGGGTGTGGTCACCCTCTGGGCAAGGGTCAATAGAGCTTGCCATTGGTCAGGGGGTAGCGGTTGCTCCACATACTCAATTTTGCCGTTCCCATGGCGATCGAGCCAAGCAAACCACCGCTCTGCAGTTGCCAAATCCCAACCCCCATTGGCATCAAGGCGTAATTTAGCCCCCTGAGGCAGTGCGGCCAGTAGCTCCCTGAGGATCCCTTGCTCCTCCTCTGGGGACAGGACACCAACTTTCCATTTGAAGGTAGTTTGCCCCTGCTGCCAAGGCTGCTGCCACTGCTCAAGGGCGGCTCGACCACTGCCTAAAAGGGCGCAGATTGGCCAAGGGCGTAGCCGATAGGGAAGTTGGCTCACACTTTGCCATGCCGTGGCAAAACCAAACTGGGCGGCGGGTAAGTCCTCAGGAATTGCGGCAATGATCTCTGGGGTGAGGTGGGTGGGCAGTTGCTGACACAGGGCAATAGCGGCACTGAGGGTTTCGCTGCCCCAGCCGGGAAGGGGGGCAATTTCACCGTAGCCGACTTGACCTTGTTCATCTTCGAGGCGCAGATAAATCCCTGAGCGCGATCGCCAGACCCGCTGCGCCGTTGCCAAGGGTTCTCGAAGGAGTTCCTCGTACACCCGCCATTGCCAGCGCATCCGTGCAGGCCGCTAAACCCGTTCAAGCGTTGCCTCGAGCAAATGTTTGAGCTTATGGCTGTTGTGAATCCCACTCAGCAGTGTGTAATGATTGGCATCCAGTTGCCAGTAGTGCTCGAAGCCTGTACAGCGGTTGGCATCCCCCAGCAAAATAAACTGCTGCACGATCGCATGGGGCGTAATCCATCCCTCTCCCTCCAGCCGACCAAAGAGGCTGTGTTGGAGCACATAGGTAAACACCTGCTCATCCAATTCCAACTTCCCCCGCGACTGCAACACTAATTCTGGCTTGACTTGATCGGGAAAGGTGATCTTGGCGGCCATTGAAAACCAGTCATCTTGGCCGTAGGAGACAAGAATCCTCCCCGTCACGGGAATGGGTTCCTGATTGGCCTCTAACCACATTCCCTTGAGCAGCCACCGTCCCCCATCAACTAAAAACGTATGATTCACGTTTCTCATATCCCCAATGGCTGTCCTGATTGTATCGTTACCCTATGGGTAGGGGTAGAGATCAGCAGAAATTCTTGTTGGTTTCTCCAGCTTGCGCGGGCGATCGCTATGATTAAAGGAATAGTCAAAGAATATCTCTGCTGCCCTTCCCTAGAAACTGAACTTCCATGCAGCGTCCTTGGCAATCCTGTTCTGCTCACCCTGCCCCCTTAGACTTTATCGAGCAAGTCAAGAGCCTCCACCCCGATGCGGGGGCAATCACTGCCCAGTTGCTTTGGCAGCGGGGCTATCGCGATCTTCATCGGCAAGTGCCCGCTTTTTTAAATTGGCGACACTACCAACCTGCCTCTCCCTTTGAGTTTCCAGAAATGCAAGCTGCCCTAGCCCGTTTGCAGAAAGCCCTAAACAATCAAGAAAACGTTGCCATTTGGGGAGACTTTGACACCGATGGGGTCACGGCCACCGCCGTTCTCTGGGAAGGGCTAAAACCGCTTTTGGGGGCGCAATTGGTGGACTTTTATATTCCAAATCGCCAGCAAGATTCCCATGGTCTCTCGCCCCATGGCCTTGAGGAGCTTCAGCAAAAAGGAGTTTCCCTGATCATTACCTGTGATACGGGCTGTACCAATGGTGCTGAAATTGCCTTTGCCCGTCAGTTGGGGATGGAGGTGATTGTTACCGATCACCACACCCTTGAACCCACACCCTTGGGGGCTGTGGCGCTGATCAATCCGCGGCAGTTGCCTTGGGAGCATCCCCTGCGCCATTTATCCGGGGTTGGCGTTGCCTACAAGTTCTTGGAAGCCGTTTATGCAACGTGGCCAGAGAAAACCCAGGGGTATGCCCTCGAAAACCTCCTTGATTTGGTGGCCATTGGCCTGATTGCCGACTTGGTTGAATTGAGGGATGAGTGCCGCTACCTTGCCCAGCGCGGCCTAGAACAACTCGGCAAGCGTCAGCCCCTCCGCCCGGGTATTGCTGTCCTTTTGCAGGGCGCGTCCAAAGACACGGCTCGGCAACGGCAGATTAGTTTTACCGTCGCACCCCGCCTCAATGCTGTCAGTCGTGTAGAGGGAGATGTGCGGCCTTTGATTACGCTTTTGACCACCCAAGATTGGCGTCAAGCACGGCAGTTGGCACAGCACATTGAAAAAGTGAATGCAGAACGGCAGCGACGCCAAAAAGAGATTGCTCAGATGGCTCATGCCAAAGTCGCTCAGTTGGACCTCTCAGCATCGCGGGTGATTCTCCTCACCGATAACAGTTGGCCCTTGAGTCTTTTGGGGCTAGTGGCAAACGAGATTGTCAAAACCTATGGCCGCCCCGCCATTTTGCTTCAGACAAATCCAGAAACGGGAATGGCCGCAGGTTCAGCGCGGTCTGATGGCTTTGTGGACCTCTATGAGGCACTCTATAGCCAACGGCACTTATTTGAGGGGTTTGGCGGGCATCCCTATGCAGCGGGCTTTCGGCTGAAGGTGGCGCATATTCCCCTTTTGGAAGCCGCCCTCAACCAATTCTTGGCACAGCAGGAGGGCACAGCTAGCGCCACACCGCAACCCTTGCGGATTGACTTGGAAGTGACCTTGGATCAACTCAATGAGCGATTGTTCAGGGAACTGGAAGTGTTGGCTCCCTTTGATTCAACTCACCATCCCTTGCCGCGATTGCTGGTGCGCAATGTGGAACTTACTGACCTCAAAGATAACCAGAACAGGGGGAATCAGAACATCAGAAAATACGTCTCAATGCTGCTTCGCGATCCCCAAGGGAAGTCCTCCTTTCCTGCCAAGTGGTGGGATCATCAAGTGGCGGATTGTCCCAAAGAACGCTGTGATCTGGTGATTGAGCTAGAGCAGTGGCAAAAGTCCCTATCAGCCGTCATTAAAGAGCTGCGACCCAGTGCAACCAATGTCATCCAATCGGCCTCTTTTCAGTCCCTCATGGATTATCGCGATCGCCCCCACGAGGCAAGCGGCAAGGGTCTGCGCGTCGAAACTTGCCCGACATCACGGGAAAGCTGGCGCCAGTGGATTCAGCGAGCGAAAAGGGAACAGCAACCTTTAATTCTGGCCTACTCTCTCCCCCCAGAGCAGGACGCCCTAAAAGTCTGGCAGGTATTTTTGACGTTATGCCAACAAGCCAGTCAACAGGGAACATCTTTACAACGCGAGGAGTTGCGGGAACACCTTGGCATTGAAGCGGCCACCTTGAACTATGCCCTCAATGTGCTGGAGACACTGGGGGTTCAAGTTATGCAGAGCGGAGAAGAGTTTTGGTGTGAGTGGCCACCTGAAGTGAAGTCTTCCCCCCATACGGCGGTGGCCTTAGAGACCTTCACAGCAGCGATCGCCGAGGAAAATTTCCGTCGTCGCTATTTCGCTGCCGCCCCCCTCCCAGCGCTTCAGGAAACACATTAAAAACTGGCTACAACTTTTTTCAGCAGGGAACCTGAGGAACACACACGAGCCGACAGGGGAAACACACAAAGGCGGGAACACACGGGCAATCAACGTTGATTGAGAGAAGAAGAGCGATCGCTCTCAGGAGAGCCTCAGTCTGGTTACACACAACGTGCCTCGGTGCAATGCCTGCAACCGTACTTTTATGCTCCCACGGCTGCCTTTGGCTGCCTACCGTGTTTCCACTCAATTTTTTGAGTCTCAGCAGCGCAGAAATCTTTGCCAAAATCCCGTAAAACCACGGATGCCTAGACGTACATCGCCTCCATGAGGGCATCGCTCATCGTGACGTTGGTGGCCACACTTTGAATATCATCGAGATTTTCGAGGGCATCCATAAGCTTAAGGACGCGCCGCGCGGTATCTTCATCGGTGATTTCTACCGTATTCATTGAGACCCAGCGGCTTTCGGTGTCGAGAACAGTGTAGCCGTGTTCTTTCAGGGTTTCGCTGACGGTTTCTAGGGCAGGCACGGGACAGCGCACTTCAGCCACCCCCTCTAGGATCTCGTAGGTTTCCACATCCGCCGCCAGTAGTGCCTCAAGGAAGGCTTCCTCATCTGTAGGGGCGGTAACAGTAACAATGCCCCACTGCTCAAACATCCAGCCCACACAGCCGGTTTCGCCGAGGTTGCCCCCCTGTTTATTAAAGGCTGCCCGCAGATCCGCTGCCGTGCGATTGCGATTATCCGTGAGGGCCTCAATCAAAAACGCCACACCCCCCGGCCCATAGCCTTCGTAGCGAATTTCCTCTAGGGGAGCATCACTGTCGAGGGTACCGGTGCCCTTGGCGATCGCCCGCTCAATATTTTCACTGGGAATCCCCGCGGCTTTTGCCTTCTCAATCGCACTGCGCAGTTGAAAGTTGCCCGCTGGATCCCCTCCCCCATGCCGCGCCGCAATAATAATCGCTCGCGATAGCCGCGCAAAGGTCTTGCCCTTTTGGGCATCCACCCGCGCCTTTTGCCGTTTAATGTTTGCCCACTTACTGTGACCTGCCATAGGGGAAACACATGCCAAAAGTCAAGAAGAACCCCGCTGAAATCAACGGGGCAAGTCAACAGGGTTATTTTGATCGAAGCTATCTTTAACGGAAACCGACAGCGGCTTGCCAAACAAAGGCCAAGGCCAAAAAGAGCACAGGAATTACCGGCAGCACATCCACGAGGGGATCAAAAATGGCGTAGGCTTCCGGGAGTTTAGCAACCAAAACTAAAGCATCAATCATGGTGTTTTCCTAAAAGAATTCAGCGATCGCAAGAGAACTGAAAAAATAGTACCATAGCCACTGCGGCAACGGGATCGCCATGCCAGACATTCTCCCTTTATCCGAAACAGACCCGCATGACTTTTGGATGCAACAGGCGATCGCCCTCGCAGCACAGGCAGGAGCCGCCGATGAAGTGCCCGTAGGCGCGGTGATTGTCAGTGCCGAGAATGAACTCATTGCCACGGGGGAAAATCGCCGCCAGCGAGATCATGACCCCACTGCCCATGCGGAAATCATTGCCCTCCGCCGCGCGGGTCAACGTCTAGGTACGTGGTATTTAACGGGCTGCCGCCTCTATGTGACCCTAGAACCCTGCCCGATGTGTGCCGCTGCCATTGTTCAAGCCCGCATTCACACCCTCATCTACGGGACGACCGATCCAAAAGCAGGGGCCATTGATTCAGTGCTGCAACTTCCGCAAAGCCCAGCGGTGTTCCACCGGCTTCAGGTGATTAGCGGGGTTCAGGCGGCGGCCTGTCGGCAGCAGTTGCAAACGTGGTTTCGCCAGCATCGTCAGAAAGAACGGCAATAATGCCCGCATCCCCCACCCGCTCCCGTAGGGTTTGGATGGTTTCACCCAGTAGGGGGTGTCGCCAGTGGGGGGCGATCGCTGCAAGGGGCACAAGGACAAAGGGTCGCTCGGCCAAGCGGGGATGGGGCAGGGTGAGTTCGGCAGTGGTCATGACGCGATCGCCATAGAGCAGCAGATCCAGATCAAGCGTGCGGGATCCCCAATGCTCTTGCCGTTGGCGACCAAACTGCGTCTCAATCCTTTGCAGCGTTTGCAGAAGTGCCCAAGGGGAAAGTTGCGTTCGGGCAATCAGACAGCCATTCCAGTAGTCCGGTTGCGGGGGGCCTACGGGGGTCGTGCGATACCACGGCGAGCAGGCTAAGACATGAATCCCCGGCGTTTGGGCAAGCACTTGGACGGCTGAGCGCAGTTGCAGCAATGGCTCACCAAGGTTGCTTCCGAGGGCGATCGCCACGAGGGGGGGGTCAGACGGGGATATACTTAAGTCAGTGCATTCTGCCATTGTGCCTGTGTAGAGTGCCTGCCACTCCTCCTGTTATACCTGCACTGTTCACCTATTGCCGAAATCGTTGTGGATCTCCAGACTCTCTTTCACACTGCAACCCCCGTCATTGGTGTTGTCCACCTCCTTCCCTTACCCACCTCTGCCCGTTGGGGGGGGAGCCTGAAGGCCGTTATTGACCGCGCAGAACAGGAAGCCACAGCCCTCGCCTCAGGGGGAGCCAATGCCATTATTGTTGAGAATTTCTTTGATGCTCCCTTCACCAAAGATCGGGTGGATGCCGCCGTCGTTAGTGCCATGACCTTGGTGGTGCAGCGGTTAAAGAATCTGGTGGCCTTGCCCATTGGCCTGAATGTGCTGCGCAATGATGCCTTCAGTGGTCTGGCGATCGCTGCCTGTACCGGGGCACAATTTATCCGCGTTAATGTGCTCACTGGGGTAATGGCGACAGATCAAGGCATTATTGAAGGCCAAGCCCATCAACTCCTGCGCTACCGCCGCGAACTGGGGCAAGACATCAAAATTTTTGCCGATGTGATGGTCAAGCACGCCCAGCCGCTCCACAGTCCGAACCTCGCCACTGCGGTACGGGACACCTTTGAACGGGGACTCGCCGATGGGGTGATTCTCTCCGGTTGGGCAACGGGACATCCGCCCACTGAGGAAGATCTATCGGTCGCCGCCAGTGCCGCCAAGGGACAACCCCTCTTTATTGGCAGTGGTGCCTCTTGGGACAATGTGGAGCAATTAGTGCCCTACGTCAACGGCGTCATTGTTGCCAGTTCTCTGAAGCGCAATGGCCAGATTGAACAACCCATTGACCCCATTCGTGTCAGCCGTTTTGTCGAAGCATGGCAGCGGGCTCACCACAAGATTCAGGAACTCAATCGCGCCAATGGCAACTGCCGGGGGTCGATCAATGAACCCCTGCCAGCCATGGTTGTGCACGGCCAAAAATGAGATCAGGCGATCGCTCCTGTTAACTGCGGAACATAGTGTCCAAGCCCATTGAGGTTGAGGCGATAGCTGCGGGGATGGGCAATCAAGTAGGCGGTGCTGCTAAAAATTTGCTCTAACTCCACAAGGCCATTTTCCTTGAGGGTGCGCCCCGTTGACACCAAATCCACAATCGCCTCTGCCATACCCGTAATCGGTCCCAGTTCCACCGAACCATAGAGCGGCACTATATCCACGGGCAAATCCAACTGCTGGAAAAAGGCATCGGCACAGCGGACAAACTTTGAGGCGACGCGGCAATGGGGGGGCAAATCGCGGGCACTGCGGTAGGGGCTAGAGGCTTTGACGGCCACCGACAGCCGACACTGACCAAAACCTAAATCCGCTAGCTTGGCCACGTGGGGATTTTTTTCCCGCAGCACATCGTAGCCCACAATGCCCAACTGCGCTTGACCATACTGCACATAAACCGGGACATCTTGGGCACGTACCAAAAGGGCACGGGCACGGCCATCCTCAGAAAGCACTTGCAGTTGGCGATTTCCCGGCTCGAGGAGCGCTGCAAAATTTAAGCCCACCCGTTGGAAGTAGGCAATACTATCTTTGAGTAGGGCACCTTTGGGTAGGGCGATCGTTAGCATGGCCTAGACACTCTGAATCTGCAAATAGGTTGCCCCATCACTGAGGGCTTCGATCTGCGGTGGCGCATCACGCTCAATCCAAGCAATATAGGGAATCTGGCGATCGCGGGCATAGGCGCGGATTTGTTCTGGCGTCAGATCTAGAAGTGCCAACTCCACCCGAGTCGAGCCATCCAAGCGTAGGGTTTGGGCATGGTGGAGGGCAGCAGCGAGGGCGTTGCTTGTGCGGGGAACCACCAGCCACTGACTACGGGGAGCTAAGAGAGCCGCTGGGGGAATGGCGATCGCCTGCAAGAGCGCCTCGACATTAAAGACAAAACCAATCCCCGGCACCGTGGCACCGTCTGGATGATAGATACTGAGCAGTTGATCATAGCGCCCCCCTTGAGCCACCAACCGCAGTTCCGTTTCCGTGGGAATTAAAACCTCAAAGATAATCCCCGTGTAGTAATCAAAGGACTGCACAAGGCTGAGATCAAGGGTAATCGCCAAAGACTCAGCCACCAAGCCCAACAACTGTTGCAATTCCCCAAAGCGATCGGCCACCCCTGCCACGTCAGACCACTGCGCCAAGCGTTCCCCCACTTCCCTTGGAGTGCCCCGTAGATCAAAGAGGGCAAGGGCGCGATCGCGCCAAGGAGCGGGGAGAGCCTGCAAACTCACGCGGTCTAAATTAGCCAAGCACTGGCGCACCGTTTTTTGCAGCTCCGCTGGAAAGGGACTGAGCAACTGTTGCGTCAGGTGGGCATCCCCCACCAAGAGATAGGCCTCCTCAACCGCTAACGCCCCAAGGCACTCCTGCACCAGCCAGAGAATTTCTGCATCCGCCGCTAAACCTGTTGCCCCCAGTAGCTCCACTCCCGCTTGGAAAAATTCCTGCTGGTTGCCCAACTCTGCCACGGTTGTCCGCCGAAAGACATTGGTTTTGTAATAGAGCCGTTGGGGCAGTTGCCTGCCTGCCATACGAGTTACAGCGGCGCGGGCAATGGAAGCCGTTAATTCTGGCCGCAATCCCAAGGGTTCATCACCACTGCCTTGGACTTGAATGACCGTCTCGGGATGAACCGTTCCCCCTGCTGTGAGGGTTGCTAGGGTCTCGATCGTCGGCGTAATAATTTCTTGATACCCCCAGCTTTGAAAGACGCGCTCCAAGCGCTGCTCTAGCCACCGTTGCCGTGCCACATCAAGGGGCAAAATATCGCGGGCACCACAGGCAGGTTGATACACCATAGTGAATTATTTTTTCCCAAAAAGACCAAAGAAGGAAGATTTCTTTTTCTCCGGTTTTGGCGGCTCAGTATTTTTTTGCTGTTGCTGGGCTTTGCGCTCCCTCTTGCTAATTGCTTCGAGTCCCTGTATGGCCGTCACCTCTTGAGGATTCAGCTTCAGGGCTTGATTAAAGTGAATTTTGGCCATACTGAGGGAGCCTTGTTGCAGGTACACCTTGCCCAGTAGAGCATTGCAGCGGGCACTGCGGGGGTCAATTTTCAGGGCATCCTTCAATTCTTTGATGGCTTCCAGATAAATGCCTTTATTAAAGAGTTCCTCTGCCCGTCGGAGGTATTGCTCTGTAAATTGCTCTGTTTTGGGAGCCTCTGTCGGCGGTGTCGTCCCTGTGGCGGCTGCTGGTGTGGCACGCACTTGGGTTTCATCTGATTTGGGTGGGGGTGCAGGCGTAGAAACCGTGGCTGCGGTTGCCTTGCCGCCCGCCGATCGCCACAAGTAAATCAAATTGAGTTCACTAATTTGTTCGCTAATTTTCAGGGCATTGTTTAAGTCTTTGTACTGATCTTGGGCAAGGGTATTGAGCGCCTTTTGATAGGCTTCTTCAATATTGGCGGCGTTAAAGACTTCCTGTGCCAAATCAAAGGTGGGCGTTGGCACAATATTGGCCGTTAGCAGTTGCTTTTCAAGCAAGCGCAAAATGACTTGATATTCTTCCCGCTCTTTTTCTTGGGAAAGCACCTCATAGGCAGGATTCACAAACTTGGAGAGCAAATCACTGGCCATTTTTTTGCCCGATTCATCATCACGGCTGTCGGGGTGCAGTGTCTTGGCAATTTTGAGATACCGCTTGCGAATTTCCCCGGGTGCTGCCGACAATGGAATGCCTAGGGCAGCATGGAGATCCCGTTTGGAGTTAAAGCGACCCAGACCGTGATTGATCTCGAAGGGCATAATCAGTGAAACCGCAGGGGCAGAACATCATTAGATTATACCTGCTGATAGAGGGGGTTGGTGACCAAACAATTGGGTAAAGCCCCGCCCTTCATGGCTCCGCCACGCTAGCGCGAAAGGGCAGCTTTGAATCTCTGAAATGTCCTAGAGTACCGTATTTTGGTGGTTTTTAGGGAAAGCGGACGATGGGACTCGAACCCACGACGTTCAGCTTGGGAAGCTGACATTCTACCACTGAATTACGTCCGCAGTCTTGCAGCCTATAATTTTAGCACGAACTGTCCGGCTGGCGATGGTGTTCGACTGTAATAACGGTATGCACATTGCCACGGGGGGCAAAGTCCCCTTTGATTTTCATGTAGAGGGGGTCGCAGGCGGCCACGAGATCATCGAGGACTTGATTCACCGCTTCTTCGTGGGAAATGTAGCGATCGCGATAACTGTTGATGTAAAGCTTAATCGCTTTCAGTTCCACCACCTTTTCATGGGGAATATAGCTAACGTAAAGCGTGGCAAAGTCAGGATAGCCAGAAAATGGACACTTACAGGTAAACTCCGGCAGGGTAATCTCAATGGTGTATTGCCGACCGGGACGTGGATTGGGAAATGTAATCAGTTGCCCTTCTTGAATGGCGCGTTCGCCGTACTTCATTTCTGATACTTGCATTGTTTGGTTCCAACAGCTTGAGAACGACTCAGAGATTCTCTTTAGACCATAACTAAAGTTTATCAAGATTTAAGTTCCTAGCCCCTCGACACCAACGTTGCAGGGTGAGAATAGGGTAGAGAGGTTGTTGAGGCAAGAGTGCTATGGAACGTTATCAGCCAAATGGAACCCCTCTCTCAGAGGCCGATAAAGCAGAACTAGCCCAACTCAAACAACTGCTAGAGCGAGCGATCGCCGACGGCGTATTGACTGTCGACGAAATGGCGCAAATCAAGCGACAAATTCGCGCTGATGGCAAAGTCACCTATGAAGAGCTAGAGCTTTACCGCCAGTTTGTGGAGGAGAAAATCCGCCAAGGGCTTTTGGTGCGGGAAATTCGCTAACGCCCTAGACTTTGTAGGGGATGTTGGTGTCCTGAAAGGAGTGGGCTGGATTCAGCCCCATCAAGATCACGGTGTCAATGACATGGATAATACCGTTCTCCGCTTCAATATCAGCGGCAAGGACAGTGGCGTTTTTGACTTCCAAGGGATGATCGCCATGAATCGGAATAGTGGAACCTTCGAGGGAAGTGACAATTCCCATCTTTTTCAGGTCGGCGGCTTTGTAGGCACCGGCAACCACATGGTATTTGAGAATCCGCGCTAACTGGGGAGGATTTTGCACAAGGGAGGTAATGGTGCCATCGGGCAACTTGGCAAAGGCATCATCATTGGGGGCAAACACCGTAAAAGGCCCCGGCGATTGCAGGGCTTCCACCAGATTGGCCACCTTGACAGCAGTCACTAGTGTGGAAAAGCCAGGAGTATTCACTGCAACATCAACAATGGTTGCCATAAAAGCGTGCCCCAAAACTGCGATGAAAATGCACAACGATGGTTTGCGATCGCCCCATTCATCAAGAGGATGGGGACTGTAACAAACGCTAGAATTAGCATACTGAACCCACGTCCTAGGCGCTAGCGATCGCTGGCGTCAGCCAGATAGGGAAATTTAATCATGGCAATCGCGTCGGTTAATCCCACAACGGCTGAGGTCTTAAAAACTTTTTCCCCCTTAGGGGCTGAGGAAGTGGAGAGGGCGATTGCCCAAGGGGCGACGACCTTTGAGACCTATCGTCTGACAGCCTTTGAGCAGCGTGCCCAGTGGCTAGAAAACACAGCAAATCTCCTGCAACAGCAGCGGGATGCGGTTGCTCGCCTCATGACCCTTGAGATGGGTAAACCAATGACAGAGGCGCGGGCTGAAATTGACAAATGTGCGTGGGTGTGTCGTTACTATGCCGAGCAGGGGACAGCTTTCCTGCGGCCTGAATTAATTCCCACAGAGGCAAGCTACAGCGGGATTCATTACCAGCCCCTTGGCATTATTTTGGCCGTGATGCCGTGGAATTTTCCCTTTTGGCAGGTGTTTCGCTTTGCGGCACCGGCCTTGATGGCGGGGAATGTGGTTCTGCTCAAGCATGCTTCTAATGTGCCTCAGTGCGCGCTGGCGATCGCCCAGCTCTTGAGGGAAGCGGGCTTTCCTGCGGGGGTCTTTCAAACCCTGCTGATTCTTGGCAGTGCCGTTGCTGATCTGGTGGCGGATCCGCGTATTAAGGCAGCGACTCTCACGGGCAGCGAAGCAGCGGGCAAAAGTTTAGCCCAAGCAGCAGGTCAGCACCTCAAGAAAACCGTTCTGGAACTGGGGGGAAGTGATCCTTTTATTGTCATGCCCAGTGCCAATATCCCCCAAGCAATTGCCACCGCTGTCCAAGCCCGCATGATTAACAATGGCCAATCCTGCATTGCGGCTAAACGCTTTATTGTCCATGAGGCTGTCTATGACACCTTTGCCGAGGGCATGAAAGCCGCCTTCGAGACGTGGGTGATTGGCGATCCCTTGGAACCCACCACACAACTGGGGCCTCTTGCTACTGCCGCCATCCGTGATGAACTCCACGCCCAGGTTGAACTTGCCCTTGCCCATGGTGCCAAGGTCTTTTACCGCCGCAACCTTGATCTGCCGAGCCATTGTCAGCAGGGGTATTTCTTTGCGCCGACGATGTTGGCAGAGGTCACTCCAGATAACCCCGTGTTTACCCAAGAGCTATTTGGGCCTGTGGCAATGCTCTTTCGGGTACCGTCCCTAACTGCGGCAATCGAACTGGCCAATGCCACACCCTTTGGTTTAGGCGCCAGTGCTTGGACACAGGAGAGCGATGAAGCGGAGATCCTCGTGCGGGATCTCGAAGCGGGTGCCGTCTTCATTAACACGATGGTCAAGTCGGATCCACGTTTGCCCTTTGGCGGGATCAAGACCTCTGGCTATGGCCGTGAACTGGGACGGGCAGGACTCTTGGAGTTTGTCAATATTAAAACCATTTGCCAATTTTAATTTTCTAGGATTTGAGGATAAGCCCCCAAAAACCTCAGGATAAAATTTGGTTAATTCAGAATTTCCAGAATTTACAACAGTGATAAATACCCATTGGTACACTTGGATCGTGTAGGTTTATGACAACAGCTTAAAAATTCTAAGCAATCATCGTTATCGCTGATCTTCCGAATGAAGTTTCCATTGAGTCCTCTTAGGGCAGTTTCCCGCCATCATTTGTATCGAGCCGGTTGGGTACAGATTGTCAGGAACACGCAAAACATTGCTAGAGGCTCCTCGTACCAGCCCCATTTTTCTTTTCAGCACACGTTACTCTCTTGGGTAGGCAGTTTTTTGGGAATCGCTCTTTTAGCCTACCTTTCCACCTATACCCACTATCCTTTGATTGCTGCACCTTTTGGGGCGACAGCGGTCTTGGTATTTGGGGTGCCAGAAAGCCCCCTTGCCCAACCTCGGAATGTTATTGGGGGTAATTGTATCGGTGCAATAATTGCAATTCTAGCGGTACATTTCTTTGGTACAGCTCCTTGGGTGATGGCGCTAGCGGTTGCTACTGCGATTAAACTTATGCAACTGACGAAGACACTCCATCCCCCCGGCGGCGCTGTGGCTTTGGTGGGTGTGATGGGAGCAGCCTCATGGCAATTCCTAATTACGCCGGTATTTATCGGCTCAGTTCTCATCGTTTTGACAACTGCGTTATTCAATAACCTAGTCTCTGGGCGGCAGTACCCTAAACACTGGTTCTAACAGCCTATCCCAGTGGGCAAGTCTGTGGGGGACGTTAGCGCTATGGGGCGTTGAGTACAGGGTAAAATTTCCATTCGCGATCGCCTTTGAGTTCTAAAACGTACTTGTGGTACTGCATCAGGCTCTCACGATGGCCAACACTAATGTAGTTGCGGGTGGTGCGCTGAATGTGCTCATAGACCCGTTTTTCGTTGGCTAAGTCTAGGGCGCTGGTGGCTTCGTCCAAAATGGCGTAGGGGCGGTGATTTAGCAGCAGGCGGGCGATCGCCAGTCGTTGTTGCTCCCCAAGCGACAGCACATCATCCCACGCTAATTCCACATCGAGGCCACCGACGCGATCCGGCAAATGTGCCAAGTTGACTTCGTTAAGGGCGTGCAAAAGCACATCGTCCGGGGTCTGGCGATCGCCACTGGGGTAGAGCAGTTGGGTGCGCAACGTACCCAGCACCATATAGGGGCGTTGGGGCAAAAAGAGCACTTCATCCACGGGGGGACGAATAATACGGCCACTGCCACTTTGCCAGAGTCCAGCGATCGCCCGCAGTAGCGAACTTTTACCCACCCCACTCGGCCCCATGATCACCACACTGTCCCCCGCCTCAAGGGCAAATGTGACATCTTCCACCAGCCGCCGTGCCAAGTTCGGTGTATCCACAGCCACGTGTTCTAGGGCAATGTAGGACTTCTCCACCAATTCAATTTGCGATTGGGGTGGCACCGGCGGAGTTGTCAGCGCCTCATCAAACTCTGCCAAACGCTCAATACCGGCAATAAAGCCCGTGAGGTTCGTAAACTGGTTCACAATGATTGAGAGTGCCCCCAGCACCTGCGAGAAAGCAAAGCTGGCTTGGCTAATAGCACCAAAGTCAATGTCACCGGCAAAGTAGCGGGGAGCAACCACCGCTGCCGGCACGATGATCACAAAGTAGTTATAGGCCGTCGTGAAAAAATCAAGATTTCGCTGCCAGCCAATCAAGAGGTTAAAGTTCCGCAGCACCTCGAGAAAGCGTTGACGCACCTGTACCGACTCTTGGCCTTCACCGCGATAAAAGGCAATGGACTCGGCATTATCGCGCACATGGACAAGGCCATAACGAAAGTCTGCTTCCCGTCGCAGTTGGTTAAAATTCAGCCAAATCAGGCGTTGCCCAATCAAAACGGTCACAATCGTACCGACAATGGCATAGCCAACCAAGGTCAGCGTTAGGGTTTGGGAGATACTCCAGAGAATGCCACTAAAGGCAATGAGGTCAATAATTTCGCCCAGAATGATTAGTAGAAACTGGAGTGAGGTTTGGGTAAATGAGCGGATATCCTCGGTGATCCGTTGATCAGGGTTATCAATCTCGCCTTGGTTTTCGATGGTGTAGTAGGCTCGATTCTGGAAATAGCGATCCAAAAAATGACGGGTGAGCCAATCCCGCCAGCGCAGCCCTAGATATTCGCGCACGTAGCGATAAATGACGACAATCGGCGTCCCCACCACAAAAACGCCAGCATACACCAAGAGGAATCGCCAGTAGGTTTCAGCATTTTTCTCCGCCAGTGCCGTCTGGAAGAAGCGCCCGACAAAGCTAATGATCACGTTGAGGCCACTCACAGAGAGGGAAAGCATCAGCAGTAACCCCAAGAGTGCCCACGCTTGCCACCGAGGCAGCAGGGGTTGCCGCAGCAGCGCAAAAACGCCCAAGGGGACAATCACCGTCCCCAGCAGAATACTACGGCTCAGGGGCTGCACCCACAGGGATTGCATCATCTCCATGAGGCCGCCAGCAATTTGTCCCATCAGTTCGGGGGCAAGGGCATTAAGGCCAAAGGTCACGGCTGCCGTCAGACCGAAGAGGAAGCCAAACATGAGGGCAATGACTAGAAAAAGCAGCAGAATAAAGATCACACTGCTGCCCCAGCGATCGCGGGGAAAGAAATAGGGTTGGGCAATCCGCAGAAACTGCCCCCAAACACGGAGATTAAAGCGATGGGTCGGCTGCGACATTGGCTTGTTCCTCGACAGTGGCAAGGGGCTACAGGCCTACTATTGTAGTGGGGGCAGCTACAGAGGAGAACGGATGCGCCATAAAAAAACGGCACCCACCACATCTCATATCTCACCGTGGCTCTATTGGGGGTTGTGGCCAATTCATCGCCTATTTTTGCCCCTTTACTTTTCGCGGATTACGATTGTCGGTCGCGAGCAGTTGCCCAAGGAGGGTCATTTCTTGCTTGCCCCCAAGCACTGTAGCCGTTGGGATCCGGTGATTTTGCCCTTGGTGTGGCCTTATCCGCTACGCTTTATGACCAATGCGATCGAGTTTGGCGGGGTGCAGGGCTGGTTTATCCGTCGTCTGGGTGCCTTTGCTGTGAACCTCAACCGTCCTCAGCCCAGTAGTTTGCGCCATGTGCTGGAGATTCTCAATGCAGGTCAGCCCCTAGTGATCTTTCCCGAGGGTGGGATTGTGCCGGATCAGGTAGTACGTCCCCTGAAGCCCGGTCTTGCCCGTCTTGTCTTGCAGGCCGATCGCCCCCTGCCGATTTTTCCCGTTGGTATTGCCTACGATCCACAGCCGCAGTTTCGTGCGCGGGTAGCCCTTTGGATTGGAGCGCCCCTGTGGACGCCCGCTGAGCGCGAGGGCAACCTCAAACAACAGGCTATGGAATTAACGCAGCAACTGGAAGCAGCCTTACATGCAGCCGTGCTTGAGGCCCGCAAATGTGCGCGATCGCAGGGCGAGTAGAGCTACTTTGTCACTAATCACGCAATTGGCCTAGATCAAGAGAATTTTGTAGAATAAAGACAAGATTGAACAAGTCCTCAAAAGCCTCAATCTTGATATTTTCCAAGCTTTGAGCGAGCGATCGCCCATCAATAGGGGTGTACTTAAAGACTCTTTATTAAGTTAGGCAACGTTGCGAAACAACCACCAATCCTAAAAGTTAATTAAGACAGCGGGCAAATTGTGCCTCTGCTTTTATGCTGAAATTATAGTTTTACCAAGCGCAGCACTGTACTGCTCTTTTCCCAAGAATGGAGCACGTTCAAAATGGCTACATAACAGATGTACCCCCTAGGCCGTAGGCAAGATGTAGAGAGCAATTGAAAACGGAGTTTTTGTTACCGGGATACTTTCTTAAGCGATTAAAATTTTAGCGAATTCTTAGAGAGGTGCTCTTCAACCCTATAAACGCTATCTCAAGCGATCTATTGTCACCGAGGTTCCAATGATGGTTTCTACACTCCCTGAAAAACAACCCGAAAAACAAAAGGTGACAGGTTACATTCACTCCGTTGAGACCTGTGGCACGGTAGATGGCCCCGGCATTCGCTATGTGATTTTTACCCAAGGGTGTCCGCTGCGCTGTCTGTACTGCCACAATCCCGACTGTCGTGAACCCCATCAGGGCAAGCTCGTAACCGTGGATGAACTGATTGCCGATATTCAGCGCTACCAATCCTATCTGCGCCAAGGGGGCGTAACAGCCAGCGGCGGTGAACCCCTGATGCAGCCAGAATTTGTCCGCGAAATTTTTGAGCGTTGTCACGAGTTGGGATTGCACACTGCCCTAGATACCTCAGGTTATGTGGTTTTGGAGGCGGCCAAGCCGGTGGTGGCGGCAACGGATCTGGTGTTGCTCGACATTAAATCCTTTCTGCCCGAGACCTATCGGCGGGTCACCAGTGTCACGATTACCCCCACCTTGGAGTTGGCCAAGTACCTAGATGAGATCCATAAACCGACGTGGATCCGCTTTGTCTTGGTACCGGGGCTGACGGATGATCCCGAAAATATCCGGGGATTGGCGCAATTTGTGTCGGGTCTGCGTAACGTGGAGAAAGTGGAGGTGTTGCCCTTTCACAAAATGGGGGAATACAAATGGCAGCAATTAGGGCTGCCCTATGAACTGTTTGATACGCCGGCGGCGAGTCCAGAGGATGTCCAGCGGGCGATCGCCCTCTTCCGTGAATACGATCTCAACGTTCATTAACTTGCCCATTTAAGAAATTTCTTTCCTAAGGAGTCGCCCATGACTGCCCAAGCCTTAACTCATTCTCAACCCGTTCAAACCATTGCCGATCTCGAAGCACTCATTGAGCGCGTCCAAAGGGCACAAACCCAGTATGCCCAGTTTACCCAAGAGCAGGTGGATCACATTTTCCACCAAGCGGCCATGGCGGCCAACCAAGCGCGGATTCCCCTTGCCAAACAAGCCGTTGCCGAAACGGGCATGGGGGTTGTCGAAGATAAAGTCATTAAAAATCACTTTGCCTCGGAATATATCTACAACAAGTACAAACATGAGAAAACCTGCGGCGTAATTGAGGATGATCCCATTTTTGGCATCCAAAAAATTGCTGAACCCGTGGGGATCATTGCTGGTGTGGTGCCGGTGACGAACCCAACTTCGACGACCATCTTTAAGGCATTGATTGCCCTGAAAACCCGCAATGGCATTGTCTTTTCGCCCCACCCCCGAGCCAAGGGCTGTACGGTGGCCGCAGCCAAGGTGGTGTTGGATGCAGCGGTTGCTGCCGGGGCGCCCCCAGATATTATTGGCTGGATTGATGAACCCACCATTGAACTCTCCCAAGCCCTGATGCAGCACCCCCAAATTAAATTGATTTTGGCTACAGGAGGGCCGGGCATGGTGAAGGCGGCCTATTCCTCTGGCCATCCGGCGATCGGGGTCGGGGCGGGGAATACCCCAGTGCTCATTGATGCCACAGCCGATATTCCCACAGCAGTGAGTTCGATTCTCCTGAGTAAGGCCTTTGACAATGGCATGATCTGTGCCTCGGAGCAGGCGGTGATTGTTGTTGATGAGATCTATGATGCGGTCAAGGCCGAGTTTCAACGGCGGGGGGGCTACATTCTCTCCCCTGAGGAACGGCAGCGGGTGGCACAACTCCTCCTGAAAGATGGTCGTCTCAATGCCGCCATTGTTGGTCAATCGGCAGCCACCATTGCTGCAATGGCCAATATCCAAGTGCCGCCCGAGACGCGGGTACTCATTGGCGAAGTGAGTGAAGTCGGGTCGCAGGAGCCATTTTCCTATGAGAAACTCTGTCCGGTATTGGCCTTGTATCGGGCACCCCAGTTCCACAAAGGGGTGGAGATTGCCGCACAGTTGGTGAATTTTGGCGGCATGGGGCATACCTCTGTGCTCTACACCGATCCCCGCAATCAAGATGATATTGCCTATTTCAAATACCGCATGCAAACGGCGCGGGTTCTGATTAATACACCTTCTTCCCAAGGGGCGATCGGGGATCTCTACAACTTCAAGTTGGATCCCTCGCTGACCTTGGGGTGTGGTACGTGGGGCGGTAATGTCACGTCGGAAAATGTCGGTCCCCATCACCTGTTGAATATCAAAACGGTGAGCGATCGCCGCGAAAATATGCTCTGGTTCCGCGTGCCGCCGAAAATTTACTTCAAACCCGGCTGCCTACCCATTGCCCTGCGGGATCTGGAAGGGAAAAAACGCGCCTTCCTCGTCACCGATAAACCCCTCTTTGACTTGGGCATCACTGACCCGATTGTGCACACCCTCGAAGAACTGGGCATCAAGCACGACATCTTCCATGAAGTGGAGCCAGACCCGACCCTGAGTACGGTGAATCGCGGCCTAGAACTGCTGCGAGACTATCAGCCCGATGTGATTATTGCCGTGGGGGGTGGCTCACCCATGGATGCGGCCAAGGTGATGTGGCTGTTGTACGAGCATCCCGAAGTAGAGTTTGACGGCCTGGCCATGCGCTTCATGGATATTCGCAAGCGGGTGTACCAACTGCCCCCCTTGGGTCAAAAAGCCATGATGGTGGCAATTCCCACGACCTCGGGGACGGGTTCCGAAGTAACGCCCTTTGCAGTGGTTACCGACGATCGCGTGGGGATTAAATACCCCTTGGCGGACTATGCCCTCACGCCCACCATGGCGATTGTGGATCCCGACTTGGTGCTGCACATGCCCAAGAAACTCACGGCCTATGGCGGCATTGATGCCCTAACCCATGCCTTGGAGTCCTATGTATCGGTGCTCTCGACGGAGTTTACTGAGGGACTGGCATTGGAGGCAATCAAACTGCTGTTTACGTACTTACCCCGTGCCTATCGCTTGGGGGCGGCTGACCCAGAAGCTCGCGAGAAAGTTCACTATGCAGCGACGATCGCCGGCATGGCCTTTGCGAATGCCTTCTTGGGGGTTTGCCACTCGATGGCCCACAAACTTGGCTCCACCTTCCATTTGCCCCACGGCCTTGCCAATGCGCTGATGATTTGCCATGTCATCCGCTATAACGCCACGGATGCCCCTCTGAAACAGGCAATCTTTCCACAGTACAAGTATCCACAAGCCAAGGAACGCTATGCCCAAATTGCCGACTTTCTTGAATTGGGTGGTAGCACTCCAGAGGAAAAAGTGGAGCGCCTGATTGCCGCCATTGAAGACCTGAAGGCGCAGTTAGAGATTCCAGCCACCATTAAGGAAGCCCTCAACAGTGAGGATCAAGCCTTCTATGAACAGGTGCAAAGCATGGCCGAACTCGCCTTTGACGATCAGTGCACGGGGGCAAATCCTCGCTATCCGCTGATTCAGGACCTGAAGGAGTTGTATATCCTTGCCTATATGGGGTGTCGGCGGGATGCGGCAGCCTACCATCCAGCGGAAGCAACGTCGAGTTGATGTGGCGTTATCTGCCCCCCTTGGCAGCACCGGGGAGGGTGCAAATGGCGGTGGATCGGTGGTTGTGGCAGTCTAGCGATCGCCCCTGTCTGCGGTTTTACAATTGGTCACCGCCCGCCATCTCCCTTGGCTATAGTCAGCGGCAAATTCCAGAGCACTGGCAACACCTGCACTGGCAGGGGCAACCCATCGAACTGGTGCAGCGACCCACGGGGGGGCGGGCTGTTTTGCACCAAGGGGATCTCACCTACAGTCTAGTGGTGTGGGGGTTGGGGCAACGGCGGCGACAGGTTTATACCGATCTGTGTCAATTCCTGAGGGTAGGGTTTGAGCGCCTAGGATGGCCTCTGCAGTTGGGACAAGACTCCTATTCCTCTCAAGCGCCGATCAATTGCTTTGCCCAAGCCACCGTGGCCGATTTGGTTTTACCTACGGGCGAGAAAGTCATTGGTAGTGCCCAAGCTTGGCGGGGCGATCGCGTCCTGCAACATGGTTCAATTGTCCTGACCCCTGACCTCGATCTATGGCAGCAGGTATTTGGCAGTGTTCCCCATCGGCAGTCCCTTCCCCCTTTAGAGGTGGTGCAAACGGCTCTCTTGGACGCCTTTGAGGCGCAGTGGCAAGTGAAACTGACCCCGGAACCCTTGAGCGATCGCGAGTGGCAAGAGATTAATGCAGAAATTAACAAAGTATCAAACTAGGGCTGTGGCTTCCCCCTCTAGGTTATGATTGGCTTGTTGTCTTGGGGATTCACATGGCACGCTGGCTGACTGCGCTTGTTTTAGCCCTGACGCTTCTCATTACCGGTTGCGCTCCTACCCCGCCCTCTCCCTATGAGCAGGTGCAACAGGAAAGCACCCAGCGTAATGCACCCCCGGCAGTGAGTCGTGAAGCCACCCAAGGCAGTGAATTTAATCGCTTCTTTCCGCCCGAGGGGAATGGCTTTGAGCGCATCTATGTCCAAGAGAAAAAGGGCTTTGCCGAGGCTAAGCTGAAAAAAGATGGCAAAGAACTGGCGATGCTGGCCATTTCCGATACGATTAGCACCCCTGAGGCTGCCGCCAAGTTTCAAAACAGTACGATGCAGATTGCCGGCTATCCAGCAGTAGAGGTGGGAACCACACAAACGGCCATTTTGGTGGCCAACCGCTATCAGGTGAAGGTACTCTCCCGTGATCCCAGCTTTACTGCCAGCGATCGCCGGGAATGGATTGAAAAATTTGATCTTGCTGGTTTAGCCCAACTTGCCCCCTAAGGAGACCACCGTGAGCGAAGCTATCTACAAAATTGTTGATCAACTCCCCACTGGGGGCATCACCGTTATGGCCCTCAAGTCCTTGGATTTCATCATTCCCGGCCAGTGGCAAAATATCGTTGGTTTTGATAACACAATCCGCCATGTGACTGGGGAAACGGATCCTGCCTTGATTCGCCAAATTGGCGATCGCGCCGTGCGGCTCTTTAATGACAAATCCCAAGGCTATCAGCGGGCACTGTGGCTCTATCAAACCGTGGACAACACCGATGCTCTCCTAGGAGCGGCTGCCCTTGCCAACAAAGTGGGCGAGAAAATTTCCTTCCTCGGCTTCTTGGATAAAATGACGCCCAAGCCAGAGCGGGCGCAGTCCATTGACCTCAGCATTAAGCTGATTGTGGAAATTCTGGCCTTTTGTCAAATCAATGGCATTCCCGGTGATAGCCTCGGCGACTTCCTGCGTGCCCTTGCCGACTACAGTGGTGAATCCCTGATGCGGATGGCTGCCCTCATCTGCTTTGATGGCCTGATTCCCCTAGGGCCTGACTTTCTTCTCAAATGCTTGGGCACACTGCAAAGCTTGCAACCCAATGATCTCCAGGAAAACCCCACCTTCAAAGCAATTGGCAGTGTCGTGCCGGGGGGCAATCCCAGCGGTCAATTGGGCTTTATTATTCAGAGCTTTCATGCGGTGCAGGGGTGGATGAACCAATTTGTCAGCAGCCACGAGTTAACGCCGCAAAAGGTGATCAATAGTCTGCAAAGTTTTATTGAACTCTCGAAGGATAACCTCGACTACTTGGGAGCCTTTTTGGACATGAGCACCAACTACTACTACCATACGGGCGTTCAGACCCTAGCTCGTCGCCTGATTGAGCGAGCAGTTGCTGAGATTTAAGGGAGCTGACACCCTTGGTTTAGGACATTTGCAGCATGCGTTGGATGGGTTTGAGCGCTGCAAGGCGGATGTCTTCTGGTAGTTCAATCTGGGGCTGGCGATCGCGCATACACCAATAGAGTTTTTCTAGGGTATTCAGGCGCATAAAGGGGCACTCATTACAATTGCAGGTCTGATCCTGAGGGGGCGCAGGGATAAAGGTTTTCTCTGGGTTGCGCCGCTGCATCTGGTGGAGAATCCCTGGCTCGGTGACAACGATAAAGGTATCGTGATCTTGGCGTTGGCTATAGTTGAGCAAAGCCGTTGTCGAACCAATAAAATCGGCATGGCGGAGTACGGCTTCTTCGCATTCGGGGTGGGCAATCACCTGGGCCGTGGGGTAGGCGGCCTTGAGTTCGAGGATGCGCCGCTCTGAAAAGGTTTCATGGACAATGCAACTGCCGTCCCACAGCACCATCTGCCGTCCGGTTTGTGCCATAACATAGCGACCAAGGTTGCGATCGGGGGCAAAAATCAGGGGCTGATCCGCAGGCAACTGCTGCACAATTTTCACTGCATTAGAACTGGTGCAAATAATGTCACTCAGGGCTTTGATTTCAGCAGTGCAGTTAATGTAGGAAATCACCCAATGATCAGGATACTGCGCCTTAAAAGCAGCAAAGGCGTCCGCAGGACAACTGTCTGCCAAAGAACAGCCCGCCGCCAAATCCGGCAGCAACACCAGCTTATCGGGGTTGAGAATCTTGGCGGTTTCGGCCATGAAATGCACCCCAGCAAAAACAATGACATCGGCATTGGTACTGGCGGCCTGCCGCGACAGCCCAAGGGAATCACCAATGTAATCGGCCACATCTTGAATGGCGGGGTCTTGGTAGTAGTGGGCTAGAATCACTGCATTCAGTTCCCGCTTCAGGTCTTGGATGGCCGCAATTAAATCCAACGGCAGGGACGGTTGAGGGGCAGCGAGAGTCGCAAACACAGGCAGTGGGTTCCTTTCGCAATTGGTAACGAGTCTCTCTATTATAGTGATTTTCACCAAAATAGGAATCCCTTAGGCATCATTGGCGAGCAGTTGCTGCACAAGGGCACGGGCACCATAGCTGACACCGGCCGTACCTTCCCCCGGATGCACGGAATCTCCCACTAACCACAGGTGAGGAATCGGGGTGCGGGTTGCTAAGCCAAAGGGGCCAAAGGTGCTCAGGCGTTGACTCATGCCCCCGACAATGCCATCTAGCCGCGCGGTATAGCGCCAGAAGGTGCGGGGGGTCGCCGCTTCACAGTGGACAATGTGCTCAGGCCGCAGATCAAAGAATTCCCCGAGGTGTTCAAGAGCTGTTTGGGTGTATTGCGCCTTGGTGGCGGCATAGTCTAAGTCAGGCTGACGCCAAAAATTCACTTCGGTGAAGCTCGAAGCAATCAGGGTGCGATAGCCAACAGGGGCACGGCCATCCCGCGGCTGACTGACGGAGACAAAGAGGGAGTTGTTTTCGCCAATGGGGCCTGCAGGATCGTAGAGAAATTGCAAGTGGGGCGGACAACTTTCCGGAATGGCGGCCTCTTTAACGCCAAGGTAAATCACAAAGGCACCGGAGGCTGGGGGCAGAGTTTTTAGACGGCGGGCATAGCCAGCGGGAAGGGCATCCCCTAGGAGTTGGGGTAGGTTTTGGGCAGGGACATTGGCCACAATGTGATCGGCTTCGACCCGCTGAAGGGTTTTTGTTTTTAAGTTCTCCACCTGTACAGCAACGGCACGCCCCCGCTCGACTTCAATGTAACGCACCAAATGCCGGGTGTAAATTTGACCGCCATCGCGCTGCAAGGCATTGGCGAGTAAATCACTGAGAACCTGCATACTGCCGTGGAGATGGTAGAGGCCGTGGGGGTCTTGGGACAGACAGAGGGCGGTGGCGGCATAGAGGAGTGCAGTTTCACTGGCATCCACTTGGGAGTAGAGCTTGAGTTGCAAATCCAGAAATTGCCGCAGCCGGCGATCGCCCCCGACACCACAGAGAGTCATCCAATCGGTCACCGTCATCAGGCTAAAGGGCAACGTGAGAAGCGTCTCCGGACGCAGGGCTTGCACCAATTGCCACAGATCAAAGCCATTGCGCGGGGGCAAAATGGGCTGCCGCTGCTGAAATCGCCAACTAATGGCAAAGAGGTGTTCGAGGCCTTGCCAAAACCGCTCACTGTGGGGAAAGTGGTGTTGACGTTCCAGTTGCCAGCGATCGCGATCGCGCCAAACATTGATGGGCGTCGTTTCCTGCGGCAGATACACCGCACAGGCAGGATCGCAGGGGGTTGCTGCCGGCAGAGGCATCTCCAATTCAGCAAAAATTGCCGCGTGAATCCCCCCCGGCTCAAGGCCAGCCACTTGGGTGGCGCCAACATCGAAGGTAAAGCCCCGCCGCTGAAATGTGGAGGCACAGCCCCCCAGTTGGGCTGCCTGCTCAAACAGCTGAACGCGATAGCCCCGTCGTGCCAACAATGCCGCTGTGGTCAGACCCCCAATGCCGCCGCCAATGACGACCACCTGCTTTGCCATTTGTATAGTTATGTAAATTACCTGTATCTAGCACTTTAACGACGTTGAGCCAGTGCTGACAAGGAAAACGGCAAGCAACTAGCGCCGCCGCAACTGCAGCTGCTCATAGACCTGCCGCAGGGACACCCCATGATAGGCAAGGGCAACTAGCGTGTGGTAAAACAAGTCCGCCACCTCACCGGCGATCGCCTCGGTGTCATCGTCTTTGCAGGCCATCACCACTTCTACGGTTTCTTCGCCCAGCTTCTTGAGAATTTTATTATCACCGGCTGTGAACAGGCTGGAAGTGTAGGACTGTAGCTGTGGAAAGTCGCGCCGCTGACAGACCACGTTATACACTTGCGAAAGGGTATCTGCTGGTGGGTCTTCTACCCGTTGTCCGGCCTCCCCATGGCGGTGGAAACAACTGCGCTGCCCCGTGTGGCAAGCGACTTGGCCCACTTGCTCTACTGTTAACAACAGGGCATCGCTATCGCAGTCGTAGCGGATACTTTTGACCCACTGGACATGGCCAGAGGTTTCGCCCTTGGGCCACAGTTCTTGGCGCGAACGACTCCAAAACCACGTACGACCGGTTTCAAGGGTTTTCTGTAGCGATTCCCGATTCATCCACGCCAGCATCAACACGGTGCCGTCCAAATAGTCTTGGACAATTGCTGGCACTAAACCCCGTTCATCGTAGCGAATCTCATCGAGGGGGAGGCTAAGGGTAGTGGCAGGCATGAATTGTTCGCAGGTCTCAAGAGGGTGACCCGGAGATCACGCCTACCGCAAGCATCCCGTATTGCTGCTTCCTTCCGGACCTGACAAGGTTGAGGCGTTGCGATCGCATGATTCCGAGCCAACTTGTATCCTAGCACACCCCATCGAGGTACATAAATCGCCCTATTAGGAATCTTTATCTCTCGTTTCTTAAAGAAAGTTTATATTAAAGAGGTAACAGCGTAAGATTTGGTAATGCCTATGACCCTTGCTGCACTGATGGTGACGCAGGCGGAGACCCTCAAAGGTCTCTTTCGGACATTGACGGCAACCAGTTGTCCCTATCGCTATAACTTTCATCTCCATACCATCTGCTCCGATGGCCAGCTGACACCGCAGCAAGTGGCACAGCAGGCAATGATCCATGGCCTCAAGGGATTTGCCATTACCGATCACCATGCCCTAGAGGGCTATTTTCAGGCTCGCATCTACGTAGAAGCCTATCCAGGAACGGATCGCCCCCAAATTTACACGGGCATTGAAATTACGGCTCAACTCTTGGGTACTGAGGTGCATATTCTGGGCTATGGCTTTGACCCCCATGCCTGGGTTTTGCATCCCTACGCCTTGGGAACTGCTCCCGAAGGAGAATTGGCACAAGCAGAACGGGTGATTGCGGCTCTCCATGAGGCGGGGGGTCTGGCAATTTTGGCGCACCCGGCACGTTATCGGCTGCCCGCTGAACAATTGATTCCCGCAGCTGTGGCGCGGGGGATTGATGGGGTGGAAACCTACTACTGTTACAGCAATCCCGATGTGTGGGAACCCACCCCTGAAACAACAGCCCTTGTGCATGCTTTGGCCGTTGAACACCAGTTGCTGGAGACCTGCGGCACGGATACCCATGGCCAAGATATTTTGGTGCGGCGATGACGGTGACTGAAATCCTGATCACCTTAGGGGCGATCGCCATCAGTGGGTTGGTGCTGCACTGGTTGATCAGGGTGCTGAAGGTGACCGTGGGTACTGCCTTGAGGATTGCCCTAATTGTCTTCCTATTGCAACTCTTTTTTGGCATTGGTCCCGATCGCCTGTGGGAGCAAGCGCAGTTTCTATGGTCACAGGTGGCGAGTTATTTGCCGATGCCTTCCTTGCCATCCTCGCAATAATGATAGGTTTCTGCGCCGGTTGAGCTTTGGCGGGCGTCTTTTGTCAGATCGGCCAGAATCCAGTAAACTGACCGGCATCAAGCCCCTTTGCCCCAAGGTCATGACTCAAACAGCATGGTTAGAACTTGTCAAATCCGTCAGTGAGCAGGGGGTTCAGCTACCCGCCAGCGGCCTCAAAATTGGCCGTGCCCCCGATAATGACATTGTCCTCAATGATCTTTCCGTGTCCCGCTACCACGCTTTCTTGGAGTGGCAAGAAGGGAAAGTTCACCTCGTGGATCTCGGCAGTACAGCGGGCACCCATCTCAATGGCCAACCGGTTGTGCCCAATACCCCCATTCCCCTCGAAGATGGCGACCTGATTACACTGGGCAACTCTGCTGTGCGCTTTCGCCTCATCTGGCACTACCACGACTATCAACTCCGTGCCACTGAGGTCAGCAAAGAGACTGAAGTCCCTGTGATTGAAGTGCGCACCAAAACATGGCGACAACGCTGGGGGCTACAGGAGCAAACGACGCTTTTGGGAACCCATCCCGCCTGCGATGTGGTGGTGGATACCCCTGAACTTTTGCCCTGCCACTTGAAATTACGCTTTGCGGATCAGCATTTGCAGGTGGTAGATCTCAGTGACCCGCAACCGGCAATGAATGTGCATTTGGGAATCGGGGAGAGTTATGCCCTGACGGAATTTGTCACACTGACCTATGTGGGGCAGCAGTTGCCCGATCGCATTGACACAGAGCCTCATGCCGTTGTCTTTAGCCCCGCGACGGAGTTGAGCACAGCAACAGTACTGGCGATTCCTGAGGCCGATGCGACATCCACCGTCCCCGTGAAGACGATTTCGCTGGTGGGATACAACACGTTCACGATTGGCCGCGATCCAAGCAATGATCTGGTGATTGAGCATCCAACGGTGTCCCGTCACCACGCCAAAATTGAGCGCCGCAATGGCGATTTCCTGCTCACGGATCTGGGGTCGAGTAATGGCACGTTTGTCAATGGCCGTGAGGTGGAGGAACCCACACTGCTGCGGGTGGGGGACAGTATTCGCATTGGTAGCGATCGCCTTGTCCTCAATGTTGATGAAACCCTGACCCAATATGCCGAATCGGGTCACATGCGCCTAGATGCCATCAATCTCAGTAAGGTGGTGGGCAAGGGAACGCAAATTCTCCACGATATTTCGCTATCGATCATGCCCAAGGAGTTTGTGGCCATCTTGGGACCTAGTGGTAGCGGCAAGTCAACGCTCCTCGATGCCCTCAATGGACTGCGGCCAGCAACAACGGGCACGGTACTGGTGAATGGCACAAATTTCTACCGCAACTATCAGGCCTTTCAAGCGCAATTGGGCTATGTGCCGCAGAAAAATATCATCCACGAGGAGCTGACAGTTGCCCAAGCCTTGGAATACGCCGCCAAACTACGCATGCCTCCCGATACAACCCCAGCGGAACGCCAACAGCGGGTGACCGAGGTGTTAACGGAATTGGGACTGAACCATCGTCGCGATGTACCCATTTCCCGCCTCAGTGGCGGTCAGCAGCGACGGGTATGTATTGGGGCCGAATTGCTCACGCAACCCAGTCTCTTCTTCCTCGATGAGGCCACCTCTGGCTTAGATCCGGGCACGGAAGCTGACCTGATGTTTTTGCTGCGGCAGTTGGCGGATCAGGGGCGAACGATTCTCATTATTACCCACGCCACCCAAAATATTCGGGAGTGTGATCTGGTGATCTATCTAGCGGCGGGCGGCCGGCTGGCCTACTTTGGTCCTCCTGATCAACTGCTGCCCTACTTTCGGGCTACCTTTGGCGATCGCTTTAGTGGCATTAAGCTTGAGGATTTCTCTGGTATTTATCGTGCCCTAGACAAAGAGAAAAACCCCAATGCTCCCACTTCGGCAGAACTAGAGGAAGCCTACCGGCGATCGCGCCTCTATCAGGAATATGTGGTCGGGCGACAGCAGGTGCTAGCTCACATGCCCGATGAAAGTCAACGGCGCACCAAGGGCAAATCCCGTCGCAGCAGTGAAACCAAGTCGAAAATCTCCCCTTGGCAACAATTTCTCATTCTCACCCGCCGCAATCTCACAATTCTTGGCCAAGATCGTAGTAACCTGCTGCTGACCCTCTTAATAGCCCCCCTCTTGGGGAGTTTGAGTTTTGTTTCTTGGCAGCGGGATCTCTTTAATCCGGAAACGGGGAATGGGGGTCAAGCCCTGACGATGATTTTTGTCACCAGTCTGATTGCTGTGATGATTGGTGCGATGACAACGATGCGGGAATTGGTTAAGGAGGTGGAGGTTTATCGGCGGGAGCGGATGATTGGCCTGCGGCTGTTGCCCTACATTGGCTCCAAGGTGGCGATCGCCCTTGGGCTAGCCCTTTATCAAGCGGCCACTTACCTTGCGGTGACAAAGCTGGCGGTGGATTTACCGGGAGATTGGGGGGTTACTTTTGCCATGTACGTCACCCTTGCCCTTGCCATTTTTGGCGGTATGGCGATGGGTCTTTTGGTCTCTGCCTTTGCCCCTAGCCAGAACATTGTGCCGCTGCTGGTGCTGATGTTTTTAGTGCCCCAAATTATCTTTAGTGGCGGGATTCAGCCCGTTTCTTCCTTCGGGTTACCGGGGCAGATTATTAACCATCTGACGGTGATTAAGTGGCCCTTTGAGGCGATGGTGAAGCTCACGGGTATGGGGGATGACATTGCCAATGACCCCTGTTGGCTGGAGCCAGAGGAAGAGCGGGAAAAAATGACCGAGGAGATGCAGCGGGATTTTTGTCTTTGCTATGGTCCGGGTCTGTTTCAAACCTGCAACTTTCCGGGTATTCGCGCCAAATATGTACCGGCAGTGGATGAACCCGCCCCCCCTCGACCGGCGTCTCCCGGCGATCCCCCCAATGATCCAGCGGCGCTCCAAGACTATCTGCAACGGCTGCAAGCCTATCAGGCAGCCATGGATGAGTGGGAACTAAAATATTCTGAGTGGAACCGCCAACGCAGTCGTGCCATCAATGAAGCCCAAGGGATTATCAGCCGCTTCCAACGAGATCAAGGCTACATGTTTACCGTAGATGTGCAACGCCATTGGCGCGATCAAAGCATTCTCATCTTGGCAATGCTAGTGGCTTTGCCCTTCTGCCAAAAACGCCGTGACTTTAGCCGTTGATACGCTGGCATTTTCAGGGGTGGGGTTTTGGAGCAATTTTTTGAATAATGGAAAAGCTGTCCTCTTCACGCTCCCATGTCCACCCCCAATCTCTTGCTTATTGATGGCCATTCCTTGGCCTTTCGTGCCTACTACGCCTTTAGTAAGGGGCGAGAGGGGGGGTTGCGTACCTCCACGGGGATTCCCACTAGTGTGTGTTTTGGCTTTCTTAAGACGCTGCTGGAGATTCTGGAGCAGCAGCAGCCGGATCATGTGGCCATTGCTTTTGATTTGGGGGAGCCGACATTTCGCCACACAGCCGATGAGAACTACAAGGCGGGACGGGCGGAGACTCCAGCGGACTTTATGACCGATATTGCCAATTTGCAGGCGTTGCTGCGGGCACTGCGTCTACCCCTGTTGAGTCAGCCGGGCTATGAAGCCGATGATGTGATTGGTACGGTGGTCCATCGCCTGCGACCCCAAGGATGGCAGGTGTCCATTGTCAGTGGCGATCGCGACCTCTTTCAATTGATTGATCGCGAAGGTCAAGTACAAGTCTTGTATCTGGGGAATACCCTTGGCCAACGCAAGCAGGGTCTGGAGGCCTTTGATGCCCTCAAGGTCAAGGAAAAAATGGGGGTTTGGCCCGAGCAAATTGTGGACTATAAAGCCCTCTGTGGCGACGCCAGCGATCGCATTCCCGGTATTAAGGGGATTGGCCCGAAAACAGCGGTGCAATTACTGAGTCAGTACCCTACCTTTGAAGATATTTACGCCCACATTAGTGAGATTACGCCCCCCGGCCTGAGAACGAAGCTGATCAATGGGGAGGCCGATGCCCGCCATTCCCGCACCCTAGCTCAAATTATCCTCGATGTCCCCTTGGAACTCCCCCTAGAGGAATTGCATCTGAGTCCCTTTGACTGGCCAACGCTGGATCAGCTATTGGATCAGTTGGAGTTTCGTGCCCTGCGGATGCAACTTCAGGACTGGCACCTCCGCTTGGGGGGGACACTGCCGGATGTAGAGAGCGATGCGGATGCAACATGGTTTTTTGCCCCGACGGACACCCCCGATCCAGTGAATGTGCAACTCATTGAAACGCCAGAGCAACTGCAATGGCTGATCGCCCAGTTAGAAACCTGTACCGATGCGAACCATCCCGTGGCTTGGGACACGGAAACCACGGCCTTGAACCCCCGTGATGCTGCCTTGGTGGGCTTGGGCTGCTGTTGGGGCGCAGCGCCTGATCAGGTGGCCTATCTGCCCTTGGGGCACAAAGAGGGGCAGAACCTACCCCTACCAGAGACCCTCGCCGCTTTGCGACCGATTCTTGAGGGCGATCGCTACCCCAAAGTCTTGCAAAATGCCAAGTTTGACCGCTTGGTGCTGCGGTTTCAGGGGATTCAATTACAAGGTGTCGTATTTGACACGATGCTGGCGAGCTATGTGATTAATCCCGAAGCCAGTCACAACCTCAAGGATCTGTGTCAACGCTATCTGCCCCTCCAAGCCCAAACCTACCGCAGTCTTGTCGGCAAAGATCAAACCCTTGCGGATCTGTCTCCGGCCACGGTGGCACAATACTGCGGCCTCGATGTCTATACCACCTATCTTCTCAAGGACAAACTAGAGGCCGACTTGACCCCCCGCCTGCGGCAACTCCTCCTAGAGATAGAATTGCCCCTCGAACCCATTCTGGCGGAAATGGAAGCCACGGGGATTCGTATTGACAGTGACTATTTGCGGCAACTCTCCCAAGAACTGGAACAGCAACTGGCAGCCCTGCAACAACAAGCATGGGATGCCGTGGGACAACCCTTTAACTTGGCCTCCCCCAAGCAACTGAGTGAACTGCTCTTTGGCACCTTGGGGTTAGATACGAAAAAGACCCATAAAACGAAACTGGGCTACTCCACCGATGCCGCAACCCTCGAAAAACTGCGGGGAGATCATCCTGTGATTGAACTCATTTTGAACCATCGCACCCTCGCCAAGCTCAAATCCACCTATGTGGATGTGTTGCCCACCTTGGTGCGTCCGGACACAGGCCGTGTACATACGGAATTCAACCAAGCGGTGACCGCTACGGGGCGCCTTTCCTCCTCTAATCCCAATCTGCAAAATATCCCCATTCGCACCGAGTTTAGTCGGCAAATTCGCCGCGCCTTTATTCCCGAGCCGGGCTGGTTGCTGGTGGCAGCGGACTATTCCCAAATTGAGTTGCGCATCCTTGCTCATCTGAGTCAAGAGCCTGCCCTGCTAGAGGCCTACCAAAAAGGAGAGGATGTCCATCATCTCACAGCTCAGTTTCTCTTAGAAAAAACCGACATTAGTTCCAGTGAGCGACGCTTGGGCAAAATTATTAACTTTGGCGTCATTTACGGGATGGGAGCGCCGCGGTTTGCCCGTGAGGCCGGGGTGAGTGTGGCCGATGCTAAGGTGTTTATTCAGCGGTTTTACGATCGCTATCCACGGGTCTTTGACTATTTGCGGCAAATGGAACGGCTTGCCCTCAGCCAAGGCTATGTGGAAACCATTTTGGGACGGCGGCGCTATTTTGAATTTCAGAGTTCTGAACTGCAAGTCCTGCGGGGCAAGCCTTTAGAGGCGCTAGCCGATGTCGATCCCAGTAAACTAAAAATGAGCAATTACGAGCGGGGGCTATTGCGGGCGGCAGCCAATGCCCCGATTCAAGGGTCCAGTGCCGATATTATTAAGTGTGCGATGGTGAAACTGGCTCCCCTACTTTCCCCTGAAGAAGCCCGCCTGCTGCTCCAAGTCCACGATGAATTGGTGTTGGAGATGACCCCTGAGGCGTGGGAACAACTGCAAACTACGATTCCCGAAGTCATGAGTACAGCAGTGCCCCTGAGTGTGCCCCTTGCGGTGGACATTTACGCGGCGGCCAACTGGCTGGAGGCCAACTAGGTTTGTTGATGCGGCAGCAACGCCACTGGCAAGTTTATTTCTGGCAAATTCTCCTCTGCCTTGTTTTGGGGGCGATCGCCCTCTCCTTGCCGGCCGACGCCCAAACGATTCACTCCTACATTGACCGTGCCATGGATCAAATTAGTGAATTCTATCTTGACAATGGGATGCACTTCATTGTCATGGAGCAACACCAAGTCCCGATAGTGTCATTTCTCACCTACGTGGATGTGGGGGGCGTTGATGAACCGGAAGGCCAGACCGGTGTGGCGCACTATCTGGAACACTTGGCCTTTAAGGGCACCCGCCGCATTGGGACGACGGATTATACCGCTGAAAAGGAAAAACTTGCCCAACTGGATCGCCTCTTTGAGCAACTGCAAGCCACGACGGATGAGCGGCAACGTCAGGCATTGATTACGGAATTTGCCGCTGTGCAGCAGGCTGCCGATCGCTATGTGATTCGCAATCAATATGGCCAAATTGTCCAGCAGGCCGGGGGCGTGGGTCTCAATGCAACCACATCTGCCGATGCCACCCGTTACTTCTACAGTTTTCCCGCCAACAAATTGGAACTGTGGATGTCCCTAGAGTCGGAACGCTTTTTGGAACCCGTCTTTCGCGACTTCTATCAAGAAAAGGAAGTCATCCTTGAGGAGCGGCGGTTGCGCACTGAAAATTCCCCCACCGGCCAACTCTTTGAGGCCTTTTTGGCCACCAGCTTTCGTCAGCATCCCTACCGCCGACCCGTCATTGGCTACCGTGAGGATATTCAAAACCTGCGCCGCGCCGATGTGGAACGGTTCTTTCGCCAGTATTACACCCCCGACAAAATGACCATGGTGCTGGTGGGAGACGTGGATCCCCAAGAGGTTAAGAAATTAGCCAAGGTTTATTTTGGTCGCTATCCCAAAGGCGCCGCCAAGACCCCAACGATTCCCCCCGAACCGCCGCAAACGGAACCTCGGCAGATTACCCTCGAATTCGCCAGTCAACCCCTCTATATTGAAGCCTATCCCTGTCCACCTTTGGGGGATCCCGCGTACCTCACCTATGAAATTTTGGCACGTCTCCTCAGTGGCGGTCGCACGTCCCGTCTGTACCGTTCCCTTGTCCTAGAGCAAAAACTCGCCCTCAATGTCCAAACCTATGTGGGCTTCCCCGGCAACAAATACCCCAATCGCTTTCTCATCTACGGGGCACCGGCACCGGGTCAAACGACGGCTGCCCTTGCCGCAGGTATTGCCCAAGAACTGAAGGCACTGCAAACTGCCCCCGTGACCCCAGCCGAATTGGAGCGGGTAAAAACCCAACTGCGGATGGAACTGCTGCAAAATCTGATGTCCAATGAGGGCATGGCCAAACTCTTGGCGGAGTATGCTGTAAAAGGCGGCGGCTGGCAGCAACTCTTTGCCCGTTTAGAGGCCATTAATGACATTACCTCTGCCGATATTCAGCGGGTGGCTCAATCCCTGCAACCGCAGCAGCGAACCGTGGCACAGATTCAAACTCGCCCATGAAGTCCATTTGGATGGAATGGCTGGGGGCGATCGCCTTCTATACCTGTTTGCCCATTCCCCCTAACTGCCCCATGCAATTGGCGGGAGCTGCCAAGTGGTGTCCTTGGGTGGGGCTACTGTTGGCAATGCTTCTCTGGGGGGCGCAGTGGCTGCTGGCACTTTTGCACGTTCCCCCCCTCGTGGCCAGTGTCTTGGTTGTGGCACTTTGGCTAGGATTAACTGGGGGATTGCACTTGGATGGTGCCATGGACACGGCCGATGGTTTAGCCGTCAGGGATCAACAGCGGCGCCTTGAGGTGATGGCGGACAGTCGAGCGGGGGCTTTTGGCGTCATGGCCGCAATTGTGATCCTGCTCTTAAAAGTCACGAGCTTAAGTAGCTTAGAGAAGGGCGGCGTTTTGGTGTGGGTATTGGTGCTGGGGCGCCTTGCTCAGGTGTGGGCGATCGCCCGCTATCCCTATTTGAAACCCCAAGGCACGGGTCAGATCCATAAAGCCAGTGGTGTCTTTCCCCGCGATTTTTGGCCGAGTGGTTTACTAGTGCTCTTCCTCAGCTTCCTGCTGCCGCTTCCCCTCGGGCAATTACTTTTTGGTTTGCTCTTGATTCTCTTGATCCCGGCATGGTTGCAGTGGCAGTTGGGCGGTCACACGGGGGATACCTATGGTGCGGTTGTTGAGTGGACGGAAGCCTTGATGTTGGTTGCCTTGACGGTGGGATCGGTCAATTGATCCGGCAGCGCCACGGCCACGGTGATGATCCCCAAGACCTTGTAGCCAGCCCCCCGTAATACTGCGGCTGCAGTTCGTGCCGTTGTCCCCGTGGTATAAATGTCATCGCACAAAAGGAGCCAGCGCTGGCGTTGCAGACCCCGCCCAAGGCGAAAGGCATTGTCAAGATTGGCTTGGCGTTCTGTGAGTGAAAGCTGAAACATGGACTGGGTTGCTCTTTGGCGGATTAATCCCACTGGGGCAAGGGGTAGCTCAAGGGCACGGCAAAACCCCTCAGCAATGAGCGCTGCTTGATTAAAGCCCCGGCTCTGCAATTTATCGCGATGGAGGGGAATGGGCACAATCTGCAACGGGAGGCGTTGGGCGATCTTCGCTTCCAACCAACTCAGGGCTAACCATTGGCCAAACAGGGCAGCCAGTTCGGGGTGATTGTTGTATTTCATGGTGGCGATCGCCCGCTTGAGGTCTTGCTGATAATACCCCCAAGGAAAAAGGGGGAGACTGCCCCGCCAGTAGCGTTGGCGTTGGTGCACTTCCCATGACCTTAGCCGCCGTTCACAATCCCTACAGATCGTTTGGGGACTGGCTCGACCGCAACAGGAACAGGGCTGTTGCCCCAAAAAGGAGGTGAGCGATCGCCACACCAGCACACCCCCTAGGTACTAACAGTAGGCACTAATATCCTCATGGCACTCATCCGCCAAATAGCAGAGGGCACGGTAGCGCAACAGCATGAGCTCCTCGTAAAGGGGATTGAGGTGGCACAGGGGCGGAATGTGAATATGCCATTTTGCAACCACGATATCGCGTTCAAAGGGACACTGGGCGGGGATCAAGCGGCATAGACGATGCGCTAGCTGGCGATCGTGCACTTCTAGATGCTCTAGCCACTGCCGGACAGGCCACAAAATTGTGCGGAGCATGCGTTGCCCCAACGTCAAAATTGTCATCAACTCAACACCTCAACTCAATCATTGAAGTTGGCAGCGAAAGCTCCCCTTCCTCAACTGTTTAAGAAGGCAATTTCAGTTACTTAAAACCCTCTTTTGAGAAGGGCAAATGTGTCGCTGCATTCGATGGGAAAAAAGTCGTTGTGATTCTGATTTGACAGCTCTTAGCGAGGGGCGAAATCCCAGAAAAGTCTCAATGAAAATCGCATCACGATAGACAATCTCCTTGCTTCACAGGGATTTAGTAGTAATGGATACATTATTGAATTTAATGATGACTCTGTACCCATCCCTATTTTAGTGACTCCTGTTGAAGTTGACGATGTGGTTTTCCGAAAAGTTGCCCCTAAGCAACCGTTTTCTTCTCTATCAGTTGTCCGTATAGGGTCGCGCAACTGCCCCCAAGATTTTGGCAGTGCCCTTGTCATTTGCCAGCAGAGACCCCTGCAGCTTGCGAGAGGGTAATATTTTATTACTTAAAAAGAGAAAAGAACCAAGTAGCGCGACTCCCCCTTCTAAGGTAATCTGCAATTAGAGTCTGGCATCGGGGAGCAACAGCATGTTCAAGAACATATTGATTCCAACAGATCTCCATGATGGTCTCCCCAAACTGACCCACTACCTTGAGGCACTGAAAACAGCGGGTGCTCGCAGGTTGATCTTCTTCCATGCCCGCCCCATTGACGAGGATGGCGATAAGCCTCGGCTGCGGGAAAAAAAGCTGCAACAGGCACGCGAATTACTCAAAATCGATGCCGCAAAAGTTCCAGCGGATCTTAAAGCAGAAGTGATCATCGAAAACCGCCGCCCCGCCGATGCCATTCTGGACACCGTTGAAAAGCATCAAATTGACTTGGTGCTGGCCAGCCGTCCCATTCGCAATCTCTTGGACGAGAAGCTCTTCGGCAGTACAACCATTGAGGTGCTGCAACGGATTAAAGTGCCAGTGATGATTATGCGCCCGCAAGTGTTGTGGGTGATGACAACCGCAGAACTGAATCTCCGCTGTCAAAATCTCTTTCGCCACCTACTGGTGCCCTACGACCACAGCCCCTCTGCCCAACACCTTGTTCAAAAACTGCGGGAAGGCGTGCAAAAGCGCGATCAAACCAGCATTGCTGCACTGACCTTCTGCTGGATTATCAGCGATGCCGGCAAAGGGGAACTGGGAGTTGGCGAGCAACGTCCGAAGGCTGAAAAAATTCTTGCCGAGCTAAAGCAAGAATTCACAGGCTATGGCCTCAACGTCGAAACTGAGATTCGCTTTGGTAGCCCTGTCGTTGAAGCCCAACTCGCTGCCCACGATCGCGACATCTATGGGATTGCCGTTTCCTCTGGTTCCGTCGGTAAAATTTGGGAGTTATCAATCCCTAGCTTTGCCGGGGAGATCATTCGCCGTTGCGTCTTTCCCGTGATCTATTTCCCGCCCGCTGGTCGCTAATTAAAAAAAATAAAGAGGGGGCAGCAGAACTACCCCAAAGGCATTTCAATTAGGCACTAAAACTTAGCTAATCGTCACTTGGCGGGGTTCCTCAGGCGCGGCGGCCTTTGCTGCTTTTTGCTCCATCATTTCTGAGCGGGCTTCGGCAACCAAGTCTTGGAAAGACTCACTGGCTTCAGCGACAGCCGTCTGTGCCTTTTCATAGGCTTCAAACGCCCACATCAAGCCTGATTTTGCCGCATTGCGAGCTTGCTCTGCCAAGTTGTGACCGGTCATTGAGTCAACGGCACCCACAACGGGGGCAACAGCAACAGCACCCACCCCAAGGGCAAGCACGGTAAGTGGTTCTAAACCAAGTAACAGGGCTTCAAACTCCATTCTGCGGCATCCTCCAAAGGAAAAGAAATGATCAGCACATCGCACCCATCATAGCAAAGGTGCAGGGAGGGCAACGTCCCCACTGGCTTAATCGCTCCACTAAGATTCTTATGCAGGGCTGAGCCAAAAGATTAGCAGAGCTTGAGGGCAGTACTGGGAACCTCATCCCAAGAGGCCACCGTACGCAGGCGCACTTGCCAACCGGCGGCTTTTTGTTCTGTCGTCAAGTTTTTCTCAAAAGACTGCACACACTCCCTCGCCTGTGCTTCATCACGACAGGCAATACAGGCATAAAGCAGGCCAGAGGGATCAATTTGCTCGCTCACCCAAATCGTCCTCATCACTCACTCCTTGGCACAGTTTGCCGATGGCACGGAACTATCTACAGCCTAGGCGAAATAGAGAGTGATCGTCAGCGATTCTTAACAGCCCTTTAATAAGGCTCCCAACGCTGCCAACAATTGCGCAATGTGCTCAGAAGTGTGATCGGCTCTTAGGGTGATGCGCAGACGACTAAAGGGCACGGTCGGTGGCCGTACCGCCGCCACCCAACATCCAGCCTCTTGTAATTTCTGACCCCATTGGAGAACAGTGGCTGGATCCGGAGCAGGCAGGCAAAAGATGGGGGTCGGTAGCGGACGGGGCAAAACGGGGCAACCCAATTCTTGCAGTCCTTCTTCGAGTTGTTGAATGCGCTCCTCAAGGGCTTGGCGCAGGGCAGGCTCTGCTTGTAGTTGCTCAAGGGCGGCAAGGGCAGCAGCGGTATCGGCAGGTGAAAGTCCCGTGCTATAGATCCATGTGCTGGCACGGTGTTGCAAATAGGTGATCAAGGCTTGAGAGCCGGCAATGTATCCCCCTAAACTGCCAAGGGCTTTGCTGAGGGTACCCATTTGAATGACGGTCGAACTCGATTGCTTCAAGGCGGCTAAGGTACCGGCACCATTAGTTCCCAACACCCCTGTGCCGTGGGCATCGTCCACCAGTACCATGGCTGTGTAGGCTTCGGCTAGCGCCAATATCTCCTCTAGGGGGGCAACATCCCCATCCATACTAAAGACACCATCGGTGAGGATAAGACAGCGGCGATATTGGCAGCGATGGGTTTCTAGAAGTTGGGCAAGGATGGCGACGTTGTTGTGGGGATATTCGTAGAAGACGGCCCGACTGAGGCGAGCACCTTTTTTGAGGCAGGCATGGTTGTAGGCATCCCCTAGTACCAAGTCCCGTTGATCCACAAGGGCAGCAATGGTACCGAGATTGGCGGCAGTACCGGAACTAAAGACTAAGGCAGCCTCTGTACCTTTCCACTGGGCGATCGCCCGCTCTAGTTGTTCATGAAGACAACGTTGACCACTGAGAAGGCGAGACCCGGTCGCCCCAGTACCCCATTCGTCAATCGCCTTAATGGCGGCTGCTTTCACCTGCGGATGGTTGGCCAGACCCAAGTAGTCATTGCTGCAAAAGTTAATCAATGGGCGGGGTGGCTCGCCAACACTCACCACTGCCCCCGGTGCGCTACTGAGAAGGGGTTGGCGATACCAATGGGCACGGTGCAGGGCATCTAGGGCAGGTTCTAGCCACGCAAAGGGATCGCTCATTTGAGAAACTTGAGCATATTTTAGGAAGACTGGACAAAGTCTAAACCAATACGTGGCGGGGCGATCGCGGGGGACGGGAATGGGGTTTATTGCCATTCTGCTGGTAGCGCCCATTCAATGCCTCAAGGTGCAGCCGATAGCCCACATTGCGCACGGTTTGAATGAGGCGCGGCTGCTGCGGATCCACTTCGATTTTCTTACGCAAAGATAAGATATGCGTATCCACGGTGCGGGGGTTGTCAATGCTCTCTGGCCAAGCTCGCCGCAGCAACTCCTGACGACTCAAAGGCGTGCCCCCCATTTGCGTCAGAACATAGAGTAGGCTAAATTCCTGCGGTGTCAAATCCACTGGCACATTGCGTACCACCACTCGCCGCTGCACTAAATCGACTTGTAACTCACCCAAGTTCAGGACACTGGGTAAACAGGGGCGTGCTCGCCGTGCCAAGGCCTCGACTCGGGCAAGAAATTCCTGCATCCCAAAGGGTTTGGCCAAGTAATCATCGGCACCCACCCGCAGCGCCGTCACCACATCCGCTTCATCCTCATGGGCGGAAAGAACTAAAATCAAAACAGTGTTTTGGTAGTGAAGCCAGCGGCATAATTCCAAACCATTGCCCTCATTCAAGTCCAGATCGAGAACAACCAAATCGGGATGTCGCAGTTGAAATACTTCCTGCCCCTGTTGACAACCACTGGCAAGATGAACGATGTGCCCCACTTGCTGTAGGTGCCAGCCAAGGAGGGAACGCAGGTGGGGGTTACTTTCAATAATTTCAACGTGCATCAACATGAATACATCCCCACAACAACGGCGGAGTACAGGAAAAAGAGATTTCTTCTACATGTCTGGGAGAGGGTGCAACAGAGTGGCAATGTCTGGATGAATTGGATGCTAATTTAGCAAATTTAATCCCAATGATTTCGTAACGACTAATACTTTAGGGTTTTTTCTTGTTCCTGTAATAGAAAATTCTTACTCTGGCTCTAGTGACAAAATGAAGTGGGGTTTCTAAACAAGCGGTATGGCAGTGCCCATTCTCAACCTTTTAGCGGCTGATGGTTCACGACAGCAAATTCAACTGGGGCGCGATCGCCTGCTTATCGGTACCGACCCCCAAAGCCAAGTGATTCTCGTCGGTGAGGGGATTTCCCGCCACCATGCCTTGATTATTCCCACGGAGACGGGTTATCAAGTGGCGGATCTTGGGAGCGCCAGCGGCACTTTTTTGAATGGTACGAAGCTGCGGCCACGCACCCCTGTGGCTCTAAAGGCGGGCGATCGCCTACAAATCGGTGACTTTGAAGCCATTTTTGATCCAGATGGCATGGCAACAACGGAACTGCCGGGCACGGTGGTGATGGGGGCTGCCAGTACGCCGATCTTGCAGGTGGCAACGCCCCAGTGGTTGCAGGAATTTCCGCTGCTGAAGGAGGAACTGGTTCTCGGTCGGGATCCGAAGGCGGACATCACCATTGACCATCCCTTTGTGTCCTTTCACCATGCCAAGCTGGTGCGATCGGGAGAGCATTACAAAATTATTGACTTGGGCAGCAAGAATGGCCTTCACTGGCGAGGCACAACGATTAGCGAACATGCCTTGGCACCGGGGGATGTGATCCATGTGGGGGAATTCCTGCGGCTGACCTACTTGTTGATGCCCGCCACGGAGGTTGTGGAGCAAACGCGCCCCCTCCAACTGCGCGATCGCCAGCAGGTGCGGATTGGCCGAGATCCCAGCAATGATATGGTACTGGATCATCCGGTCGTCTCGCGGTTTCATGCCCGCCTCTACCTTCAGGAAGGACAGTGGTACATTGTCGATCTCGACTCTGCCAACGGCACCTTCATCAATAACCAGCGCCTTGAACCCCGCAAACCCGTGCCTTTACCCACGGGGGCTTTGGTGCGCATTGGCCCCTATAGCTCGCTGTTTACGCCCGACGAAACCATTGTTCCCCACAATGACAGTGGTAATCTGCGCCTCGATGCCATCCACCTCAGCAAAACCACGGCCAAGGGGGCGAAGCTGCTGCAAGATATTTCCCTTTCAATTTTGCCCCGCGAGTTTGTCGCGATTGTTGGCGGCAGTGGTGCCGGTAAATCAACACTCCTCGATGCCCTCAATGGCTTTCGTCCTGCTACGGGGGGTACGGTACTTGTCAACGGCTATGATCTGTACCGCTACTTTGGCACCTATCGCACCCAGATTGGCTATGTGCCTCAGGATGACATTATCCACAGCGAGCTAACGGTGGCTCAGGCCTTGGACTATGCGGCACGACTGCGCTTACCTGCTGATTTTAGCGATCAAGAGCGACAGGAACAGGTGAACCGCGTCCTTGCGGAATTGGAGTTAACATCTCGTCGCAATGTACTGGTGAAACAACTGAGTGGCGGTCAGCGCAAACGGGTGTCGATTGGTGTGGAATTGCTCACCCGCCCCAGTTTATTTTTCTTGGATGAAGCCACTTCTGGCTTGGATCCGGGCACAGAAACCCAGATGATGCGGCTGTTGCGGCAGTTGGCAGATCAGGGGCGAACGATTTTACTGATTACCCATGCGACTAAGAATGTCATGCTCTGCGATTTGGTGGTGTTTTTGGCACGGGGCGGCCACCTTGCCTATTTTGGGCCACCGGATCAGGCCCTTAGCTATTTTGATGTCCAAGATTTTGATGAAATTTACCTCAAGATTGAGAGCGAACCAAATCCAGCGGTGTGGCAGCAGCGCTATCGCCGGTCTCATCTGTATCAAACCTATGTGGTGGAGCGGCAGCGTCCCCTCAACGTGGATACGGGGGCAACCCGTCAAGTTCAACCGCAACGCCAAAAAGCAACGATTCCCCAAGTGGCACCGTGGCGGCAGTGGTGGATCCTCACCCAGCGAAACTTGGCCATTTTGCGACAGGATCGGGCGGCACTCATTCTCATGCTCTCCCTCGCGCCGATTTTGGGAGCCTTGGATTTTGTCCTCTGGAAGCCAACGATTCTCGATCCGGATCAGGGGGATGCGGGGCAGGCATTTACGATGGCCTTTGTTACTGTGCTGATTGCGGTGATGGTGGGCAGCCTAGCGACGATGCGGGAAATTGTTAAGGAACTGGAGATCTATCGCCGCGAACGGATGGTGGGGTTGGGGCTGTGGCCCTATATTTTCTCCAAGCTTGGCCCAGCAGTGGTGCTGGCACTGTACCAAGCAGCGGTTTTTTTGGCGGTGAAGTTTTTGGCGATCGATCTGAGCCTCGGTATTGGGGCGATCGCTGGCTTGTATCTAACGCTGTTTCTGGCCACCTTTGGTGGCATGGTGATGGGGTTACTGGTCTCTGCCCTCTCGCCGACGCAAACCGTGGCTCCCTTGTTAACGATTCTCTTTTTGGTACCGCAGATTACCTTTGCTGGAGCAATTATTCCTCTGAAGGATCTAGGGGGCGTGGGCAATCTAATCAGTGATGTGACGTTGACCCGCTGGAGTTATGCCAATGTGGTGTCCCTCTTCGGTTTTGGTCAGGATGTGGCGCGGGATGCCTGCTGGCAGCAATCCAAATCTGAACGGGAGAAACTCAGTCCTGAAGCCCTAGAGCAATGTCCGTGTTTTGATGATAACCTCTTTCAACGTTGCCGCTTTCCCGGCGTGCGCAAGGAGTACCACCCCGCTGTAGATGAACCCGAACCCCCACAACCTCCGGAACCGGGTGATCCACCGCCACTGCCCAATTCGGTCTTAGAGTTTGATCAGGCCTATCGCGATCGCGTCGAGGAGTACAATCAACGGGTCAAAGACTATCAGGCGGCCATGGAGCGCTGGCAAGACCAATTTGCCCTCTGGAAAGAGCAGCGGGGGCGGGCGATCGCCAGCGGTGAAGCTCTTATTGATCGCTTTTGGAGTCTTCAGAGGCACACGTTCAACGCCAATGTCACCGTCAATAACCTGCGCTTAGGGGGCATTATTGCCCTCATGCTGGGACTAGTGGGGGTCTTTCAAAAACGCAAGGATGTGCTTTAGGCTGCTAAGTGGGCAAAGGCTCGGCTCACTGCCCCTAAGGCCATATCAATCTCGGCAGCACTGACAATGAGAGGAGGGACAAAGCGCACCACCTGCGGCCCCGCCGGCACCAGCAATAGCCCCTCAGCAAGGGCAGCTTTGACGACTTCAGCAGCGGTGAGGGGGGTGTCGGGTTGCAGTTCCAGACCGTTGATCAGTCCCCAGCCGCGTACCTCAGCAATGAGCTGGGGATAGGTTGCTGCTAGTTCGCGTAGTCCTGTCCGCAGTTGCTGCCCGCGATCGCGCACATTTTCGAAGAGATTCTCTTTTTCAAGGGTTTCACAAACCGTGAGCGCTGCTGCCGTGGCCAAGGGGTTACCGCCAAAGGTACTGGCATGATCCCCCGGCTGAAAGACAGCACAAAACTCCTTGGCAATCATGGCACCAATGGGAACGCCGCCAGCAAGGCCTTTGGCGGAGGTGAAAATATCGGGTTCGACACCGAGGGTTTCATAGCCCCACAGGAATCCGGTGCGACCAATGCCCACTTGCACTTCATCAAAAATCAGGAGAATGCCTTTTTCGGTACAGAGTTGGCGTACCTGCTCAAAGTAGGGGCGATCGCCAGGACGGACTCCCCCTTCTCCCTGTAACGGTTCCAACAGAATAGCGGCCACTTGGGGCTGGGATCGATCTAGCTGCTCAACAAGAGTCTGCAATGCCGCAAAATCGTTGTAGGGAACATAGGCGAAGCCGGGCACTAGGGGGTCAAAGTGTTGTTGGTATTTGGGTTGACCCGTAGCGGTAATCGTGGCGAGGGTACGCCCGTGGAAGCTAGCCTGTGCCGTAATGATGATCGGGTTGGCAATGTGGCGAACGGTATGGGCGTATTTACGGGCCAGTTTAATGGCGGCTTCGTTGGCTTCAGCCCCGGAATTGCAGAAAAAGACGCGATCGCCGCAGGAGTGAGCCACCAACCACTGCGCCAGTGCCCCCTGTTGGGGAATGTAATACAGATTTGAGACGTGGTGTAGCGTTTGCATTTGGCGGCTGACTGTCTCCACCAAAGCCGGATGGGCATGACCGAGGGTACAGGTGGCAATTCCCGCCACAAAGTCCAGATAGCTGCGGCCTTGATCATCCCAAACACGGCAGCCTTCACCGCGCACGAGCGTAATGGGAAAGCGGCCATAGGTGGTCATCACCACTTGGTCAAAGGCATCGGTACTGAAGGACGTTGGGAGAGCAGCAACCATTGACTCTGGACTCAAAGCAAAAACTTCCTGCTATCTTAGCATCTCCCTCTCGCTGTGGCAGGGGAGTTACAGGTCTCTCTAGAATTAGTGCTTATTGACCCCCAAGGATTGCTTCGGTACACTACACCTAGTATTCCGCCATTGAGTCCTGCCCCTATGGTGCAAAATCCTCCCCGTCCTCAAACCAGCTTCCCCGCTACGGCTCCCACAGCCTATCCCGTGTTTTACCGCACCTACAGCCGCCAAAATGAAGCGGGCGAGCGGGAGAGTTGGCAACAGGTGTGCGATCGCACCCTGCAAGGACTACAGGAAGTGGGGCACCTCACCGCAGCAGAAGTTGCCCTTCTCCGGGAAATGCAGCAGGACTTGAAGGCACTGCCCTCTGGCCGTTGGTTGTGGGTGGGAGGAACGGATTGGGTGCGCCAGCCCGAGAACTTTTCCGGTGCCTACAACTGCACCAGCACCAATGTCGTGGATTGGGATTCCTTTGGCCTGATGATGGACTTGGCCATGCAGGGCTGTGGCACAGGGGCGATTCTAGAGCAGAAATACATCTCCCAGTTGCCGCCGATTTGCAATCGCCTTGAGGTGACTGTCATTGGTCAAATTGGTCAAACCCCCAAGGAAGCGCGTCAAGAGCAAACAACTGTAATACTCACGGGGCAGACCTGTCAAATCAAAGTGGGGGATAGCCGCCAAGGGTGGGTGAAGTCCTACCAAACGCTGCTTGAACTCGCCAGCAACCCTCAACTCGCTGGTTCAGTTCAGGTGACGATTGACATTAGTGATGTGCGTCCTACGGGCGAGCGGCTCAAGGGGTTTGGGGGAGTTGCCAATCCAGTAAAGCTGCCAGACCTCTACCATCGCTGCGCGGCACTGTTGAATGCGGCGGTGGGTCGCCAGTTGACCTCTGTGGAGTGTTGTCTGCTGATTGATGAGGCAGCCGTTGTGGTTGTTGCTGGCAATGTGAGGCGTTGTTTGCCTGAGGATGCTTTGGTACACACAAGCAAGGGACTGATCCCTATCAAAGACATCCAAGTGGGGGACTGGGTGCAAACGCCCTTAGGGTTTCGGCAAGTAACCCAGAAATTTGACCAAGGCTACCAAGAGGCTTATGAAGTAATAACAAATGGTCCCTTGCTGCGAGCTACCCTAAACCATCGGATCGCAACTCTTGCGGATGTTTCAGGGGGAATTCACTGGAAATTTGTCAATGCCTTAAACCCGGGCGATCGCCTGCTTCACAATACTCAAGTTTTACCCGGTACAGTTACTCATTTGCCATCAGACTTTACTGATTCTCGACCACGCGGTAGTCATACTTCTCAAGCAATCACTATTCCAGAACTGACGGCTGATGTTGCTTGGTTAATTGGCTTTACCCACGGGGATGGTTATGTTAGCTTGGGACGCAACAAGTACAACAAACCCTTTGGTAGCATTTGTTGGGTTTACAACAGTTTAGATTCCAAGCTTGCTCAGCAGATTCATACTAAAATCAACTGTGCTCTTACTCTCTTCGGTGTACAAGCCAGACAAGAGTGTATTGAAGGTGAGAATACCTTGCGATCGCGAGTAACCTCTATTCATCTTGCAGAATACTTTCACCGCTATATTAAGCAACCTAAACAACCGTTAGAAGTCCCTAGCTTTATCTTGCAGGGAACGGTTGAGGTGCGTTGCGCTTACTTAGCAGGTCTAGTGGATAGTGACGGTTCTGCCTGTGGGCGGCCACCTTACCTATTAACGACTGTATATCCTAAATTTGCTCGTCAAGTTAGCGCTCTTTTATCTAGTTTGGGAATTGCTGTTCGAATCGGTGTCACGCTCCCCCAAAAAGAGCATTGGCAACTCAAATATCACCTCAAACTACCAGCTTTTAAGGCTCGCTACAACAGTCTCATTGCACCGTATTCCTTGAAAGGTAAAATTCATCAAGGACAGGAAGCCCATGGCTTTACAATTCCTGCAACCATGATGCGGGAAACCTATACCTATAGCCAAATGCGGGAAATGGGTTTTGAAGGTTCCCGAAGCGTGGATGCCAATTACGAGAGGTATATTGCTGAAGCTGAAGTTAGTCTTGATATTCCCGTAACAGTAAAAGAACTAGGCAGCTATGACTATGTTCAGACCTATGATATTGAGGTCAAAGATGCCCACTGTTTTTACTGTGATGGTTATCTGATGCACAACAGCGCTGGTATGCGTCAGGGGGCAAGTGAGGATGAAGCTTTTGCCCAGGCTAAACAAAATCTCTGGCAACAGGATGAGCAAGGCAATTGGCGAATTGATCCGAAGCGGGATGCGCTGCGGATGGCCAACCACACCCGTGTCTTTCACACCAAGCCCAGTCTCGAGGAATGTATCAATGCCGTGCGCAGTCAGTTCTATTCAGGGGAAGGTGCCATTCAATGGGCCGGGGAGGCCGTTGCCCGCGCCAATGCCGATCTTTTGACTACAGCGGATCTCAAGCAGGCCTTCCTCCGTGCCTATGAAAATCAACAGGGGGAGGCGTTTTTGCGGCAACTGTTGCCCACTATCGATCAACGGGAGCTGGCTCACCGCTTGGGTCGTTATGGCCTCAATCCCTGTGTTACAAGCGATACGTGGGTACTCACAGAAGTAGGGCCGCGCCAAGTCAAAGATTTGATCGGCCAACAGCACGGCACCTATGTCAATGGCAAATTGTTTAGTACCACCGCCGCTGGCTTTTTCCTGAGTGGTATCCAGCCAGTTCTCAAACTCACCACCCGTGAAGGCTATACCCTACGGCTCACCGCGAACCATCGTTTGCTGAAAGTGACCGCCCAAACCCCGAAAAGACAATACACGGAATGGGTAGAAGCAGGTCAATTGCACGCAGGCGATCGCCTTCTTTTGCACAATCACCGTGATCTAACTCCTTGGGGTGGTAAGGGAACTTGGGAAGAAGGCCGTTACACCGCTCAAGCCCTTTATCAAGTTGCCATAGGAAGCGCTGCTGTGCAAACCCAAGCAGCAGGCTGTTTCACAGGGATTGAACACCGCCAAAACGACTGGATAGCTGTACTCCCCCATAGCTTAGAAAAGAACTTTCGCCTAATCACCATCGAAGAAGGCAGCTATGCATTCTACTGCGGGTTCCTCCGAGAGATTTTCGTGACGACTCAGTTAACATCAATACCACGGCTGCATGTCACACTGGGGGATCGACAACTAGCTTCACTTATTCAGCGCATGCTACTGCGTTTGGGAATCGTTTCGGTGGTTGCAGAATCATCCCTAGTTATCCAAGGGGATAATCTCACAACGCTGGCTCGGGTTCTGGAATTGGGGGCGATCGCCCATAATGACTCCTTACCTCCCGAACGCTTTACAGTTGTCGTTGAGTCAATTACTCCCGATGGCATTGAGCCAGTGTATGACTGTACCGTGCCCGGCCCGAATTGCTTTGATGCCAATGGCTTTGTTGCTCACAATTGCGGTGAAATTATTGGTGCTGATTTCCACTGCAACCTTGCGGAAATCCACCTGAATCAAATTGATCCAGCGGATACGATCACACAGGAAAAAGCCTTCAAGGCTGGTGCGCTCTCAGTGGCAGCGCTATTGAACCATCGCTTTGTTGTCGATCGCTATCAATACTCCCGCGCGATTGATCCCATTGTTGGCGTCAGTTTTACGGGGCTATTTGACTTCTGTGTTCATGCCTTTGGTGTGCCTTGGCTGGAATGGTGGGCCGCGGGACGACCGGATACCCCCCAAGGGCGCGAATTCAAAGCCCAAGAGGCAGCCTTCCTGCAACGCTGGCGGCAAATTGTCCATGAGACCGTCTGGGAGTATTGCGATCGCCACGGCCTCAAGCGCCCCAATCGCTGTACCACCGTCCAACCCTCCGGTACCAAATCCCTGTTGACGGGTGCCTCTCCCGGCTGGCATCCCCCCAAAGCCCAACGCTTTATTCGACGGATTACCTTCCGCAAGGGCGACCCCGTGGCCATGGCCTGCTATGACTTTGGCTACAATATCATTCCCTCCCAGTCCGATAAGGATGAGACAGGGAAACTTCTTGATGATCCCTTTGATCCACGGTGTACCGAGTGGCTAGTGGAAATTCCCGTTGCCGTCTCTTGGGCAGATCTGCCGGGGGCAGACACGATTGATATTAGCCAGTTTTCGGCCTTGGCGCAGTTTGACTTCTATATGCAGGTGCAGCAGCACTACACCACCCACAACACCAGTGCCACCATTGAGCTACGGGAACCTGAAGTCGAACCCCTTGCCACGGCAATTTACACGGCGATTCAGCAGGATCAAGGGTATATCTCTGCGGCGCTCTTGGCACGCTTTGATGCCCATGAAACATTCCCGCGTCTGCCCTTTGAACCCATTAGCAAAGAACGGTACGAGCAGGAAGTCACTGCGGTTGCTCGGCGCAAGCGGATCCATGATTTCCATGAAGCCCTCTCCCGCTATACCCAACCCCTCATGGAAGCAGGACCTGCGGGCTGCGACTCCGATAAGTGTCTAATGTCCTAGGAAAAGGGGGCAAACTCGCCCCTCTATTTAGGCAACTTTGTAAACCAGTTCTTCTTGGCGCGATCGAGTTGGCCTTGAACCATTCCAGAGACCATACTGAAGTCTGCCCCAGAAATATCGGCACCGGTAAAGTTGGCTCCTGAGATCGAGGCATCCTGCAATTTTGCTCCCTTCAAATTTGCCCGCTCAAAGTTGGCTTGCACCAGATAGGCACCGCAGAGATTGGCATCACTCAGGTTAGCTCCTTGAAGATTGGCTTCCCGCAAGACCACATTGGTGAGGATACAACCCTTCAAATCAGCATTGGTAAAATTGGCATTGGCAAAATTGGCACCGGAGAGATCGGCATTGCGCAATACCACATTGGAGAGGTCGACATCCACAAAATCCCGTTCTCCCCGCTTATAGGCCGTTAGCACTTGGGCAGCCGTCATCCGTACGGTGACTTTGGGGCGCAGATGCTGACCCGAGCCTGCCCCCACAACTGGCGGCCCACCCCATGGAGATCCTGTCATCCGCGATTGCCGCAACCGAGCTGCTGCAGCATTTTGACGCACAGAGGAGGCATAACTAGAGGACTGAGCTGATCCACGGGGTCGGCCTTGGCTGGGAGGGGCTGCAAGGGCATTACTGAGGTCATCATCCTCTGCTGTAACGGTAGGGGCAGCCAGCGCAGGTGTTTCTTGGCAATCAAGGAGCTGGAGATCGGCTAGGACATCGATCGCGCTTTGGTAACGGTTTTTAACGCTATCCTCCAGCATTTTGTCGAGGAGAGCGGCAAACCCAGGGGAGATATTTTTGACGTACCGCTTCCAATGCCATTCCCCCGTGTGCGGATCTCGCTCAATCTCTTTGGGTGATTTACCAGTGAGGAGATAAACACAGGTGACACCCAGAGCGTAAATATCGCTGGCATAGATGGGACGCATGGCCATTTGCTCCGGCGGCGCATACATGGGCGTTCCCACGGCAAAGCTGGTAAATGTGGATAGCTCTGGGGCATTTTCCACCATCGCCTGGGTGACTTTGTCTTTGACTGCACCAAAGTCAATGAGCACTAGCTTGTTGTCAATATCACGGCGGATCAAGTTGGCAGGCTTAATGTCACGGTGGATCACACCATTTTTGTGTAGGTAATCAAGGATGGGCAGCACTTCCTGCAAAACCTGCTTCACCTCTTCTTCGCTTTTGGGGCCAAAGCGTTTGACCTCCTGTTGCAGGGTGAGGCCACCCACATATTCTTGGATGAGATAGAACTCATTTTCATTTTCAAAGTAGCCAAGCAAACGCGGCAGTTGTGGATGGTTGCCAACTTTGCCGAGGGTGGTCGCTTCCCGCAAAAAGAGTTCCCGCGCCATGGCCAAGATATGGGGAGCAGTGGCGGCTGGCCGTAATTGTTTAATCACACAACTGGGGTTGCCGGGCAGTTTTGTATCCACGGCCAAAAAGGTAGTACCAAACCCTCCCCGCCCCAGCACCTTAATGGCTTTGTATTGATCGTTGAGCAACAATTTGCTGCCACAGGATTGGCAAACCTCTACATGATCGGGGTTTTCTGGCTTGACACAGTTTGGGTTTAGGCAGTAACTCATAGGCAGCCAAGGGGATGAATAGCACGTTCAACAGGGGGAAGGGTGATAGGGTGACCTGTTTTCAAGTCACAGCTCACAGGAATGTGCCCCCACCGCTAGTATGATTCAATAGCTTCCACAGGACGACTCCGTACTTTTACGATACTCTTTTTTCTTTGCCTCACCCTATCCGTGAAATTACGGAAGTTGGACAAAACGCTTACAGCCCTTTCCTAAAATATGGGATGCATAGGGACGAAGCTGATCCTGCTCGACAGTAGCTTTGACTGTTTTAAGGGTTTCCCAACCTTGTGAAAAGAGCCTTCGGTATGATACAAGGGTAGCACTTCATCATCCCTGCTGTGGCTTTGGCTATGACCCCGCTTGTGACAACTGATGCTAAAGATTCGCTGTGCGATCGCCAGCAGGTTTTGGCGTGGTTGACGGAGAATGTGCCTGCACCTCGACTCCAACATATCCTGCGGGTAGAAACGATGGCAGCGGAGCTAGCCCTACACCACGGTTTGGATGTGGATCGCGCTGCTTGGGCGGGGTTATTACACGATTTGGCAAAGTACTTTCCGCCGGAGCGGCTATTGAGCATGGCACGGGAGGCGGGGCTGCCGATTACGGAGGTGGATGAGGCGGATCCCCACCTGCTTCACGCGGATGTGAGTGCCCTTGTGGCGCGACAGCAATTTGGTATTACCGATGAACAGGTCTTAGCAGCCGTTGCCAACCATACCTTGGGTCAACCGGGAATGGATGCCTTGAGTTGTGTTGTGTTTCTGGCGGATAGCTTGGAGCCGGGGCGAGGCCAGACGGTGGAGCTAGAGGAATTGCGCAAGGTGGCTCACCAAAATTTACAGGAGGCGGTGTGGCGGGTGTGCGATCGCACGCTGTTGTGGTTGGTTGACCAGCACCGTTTAATTCACCCCCGCATGATCCTCACCCGCAACTGGGCAATGCAGGTGGCACCAGCAAAACCGAAAAAGAGCGAAAAGAAAGGCGCCGCCAAGGTTTAGAGGCCTTGCTACCCTAGAAAACGGGTTTGATCTCGGAGTTGCGTTATGACCACTGCTTCAGCAAGGGCTGTTCCCGGTATTTTCTCAGGTGAATTCATTCAGGAAACGCTCGCTTTGACCCGTCGCCTGTTTATCCAACTGCAACGGCGCCCTTCAACACTGGTGGCGGGGGTGGTACAACCCTTGATTTGGCTGATCCTCTTTGGGGCTCTCTTCCAGAATGTGCCGCAGGGTCTGTTTGGCGAGAGTACCAATTATGGTCAGTTTCTCTGTGCCGGTATTATTGTCTTTACCGCCTTTAGTGGCGCCCTCAATGCGGGGCTGCCGGTGATGTTTGACCGTGAGTTTGGCTTTTTGAATCGGCTGTTGGTGGCGCCATTGGCTTCGCGGTTTTCAATTGTGTTGGCCTCGGCTTTGTTCATCACAACCCTGAGTTTGATTCAGGTGGTGGCGATCGCCAGCCTAGGGGTGCTGCTAGGGACCGGGCTACCGAATTTAGCGGGCATTGGGGTTGTTTTGGCCACCGTACTAATCTTGGTTTTTGGTGTGACAGCCCTAAGTCTCGGACTCACCTTTGCCTTGCCCGGTCACATTGAACTGTTGGCGGTGATTTTTGTGATCAACCTGCCGTTACTCTTTGCCAGTACTGCCTTGGTGCCCCTGTCGTTTATGCCGCGCTGGTTGCAGTGGATTGCCAGCCTCAACCCCCTCAGTTTGGCGATTGAACCGATTCGCTATGTCTATTTACATCCTGACTGGCAGTTTAGTGATGTGGTCATGGTGGCGCCTTGGGGATCCCTAAGCTTGGGAGCAGCGCTGCTGATTCTTTTGGCGGTTGCCGTAGGGATGAGCCTACTCATTCAACCCCTGTTGCGGCGGCGCTTGGCCTAGACCACCCGCAGCGTGAAGCCTTGGGTACACCACTCCCGCACATCCAAGCAAAACTCATTCCCCTCCGGTTCACTGCTGAGATCCCCTAGCAGACCGAGAACCAAGGCAAGACTATCCTCACCAGAAATTAGCAATGGCTCTGAATGGCTAGGGTGGCTACTCAGTTGGCTAAAACGAGTCAGGGGGCGGTGGCTGCTGATGATAAAGACCTTCAGCCATTGGCAAGGACGATTCAGCGTCCACGTATAAAGGGGAATATTCAAGCCCGGCGCAACCACCAACTGCCACGACTGCGTTTGCAGTGGCAGCAGGAGAATCCCCTGACTGCTATCCCAAGCAACGGCAACAATGTTGAGGGGGCGATCGCCATAGTTGTAGAGGCTCCAGCGGCAAGTATCCCCCTTGGCCAAGGTGAGGGGGGTGTCTAAGTTCGTGGCTGGCAGCTTGGTGCTCAGAACCTCCGGCAGGGGATTGGGGCTGCGGGGGGGGGATTGGCGGCTCAGGAGTTTTGCGGTTGGCGATAGTTGCTCAAGGGTTGTACACACGGCCACCTGACTAGAGGTGGGGTTCAAGGTCAGTGTCAGCCATTTTTGAGCCAGCAGGGCATTCAGCAGGGGGTTCAAGCGACGGATGCTGGCTTTGGCGGCTTCATTGGTCCCTGTGCAACTGTGTTGGAGCAACGTTCCCACCGGCCATTCCAATCCATAGCTACCCCCTGTGGCACTTCTAGTGAGAACCACATCTGGCAGCGACTCACTGCCGTTGAGCACAGCAACGTTCTCTTCGTTGGTCAGCGCATTGATGGCATCTACCCGCTCAATCTTGCTCAGCTTGGGGTCTAGTGCCACTTGTAGCTGCAGATTTTTCCCTAGGCGCCGTTGTTGCTCATAGAGGCGATCGCCCACTTGCAGGGGCTGACCACTTACCCCCTGAGCCATGATGCCATTAAAACTAACCATGTCAACGACCGTGGCACCATCGGCAGTGCTCCAACGACTGTGGGGATGACAATGGGCTAATAGCCAAGGACTGAGGCCGCCACACCAGATTTGAAGGGCGCGATCGTGACCGGTACTTTGCACCACACCATCAAAGCCGTGGGGTAGGGGGACATTCCCCGGCAATCCATCGCTGACGAGATGAATTTCTGCCCCAGTTTGCCAGCGCAGTTCATCGGCGGTGTACATCAGGCTGGTCGCCAAGGGGCGATCGCCCCCCAAAGCCGCTAGATAATGGCTCAAACTAGCAGTAAAGAGTCCCATAGGAACGCCATTCAGGTGCGTTTCTACCCCCAAATCGACCCAGAGCAGATGATCCTTGGGAACTTGGCCTGTGCCACGGCTCTCTACAGGTTGCAACGGCACAAATCGCCAGCGCAACATCTCCCCCTCAATGGGTGGCGGGCTAAAGCGGGTGTCGAGCCATACCTGTACCCCTTTGGTACGCAGTAATTCAGCAAGCGGTAAGATGCCCTCACCTGCTGCTGTGGCATCGGCGAAAACCAGTGCTGGTTGTTGCTGCCAAAGCGTGCCGTAGCCACTAAAGTAAACTAACAGGGGCTGACCAGCGTGCTCCAGCACCCCTAGGGTTTCTTGAACCGCATCGAGGGTTGCCGCCTGTTCCGTCAGTAGCGTAATGTCACTGTCCGCTAGCCCCCAGCCATCTAGCAATAGGTTTTTCACTAGCTCAACATCCGTTAGACAACCGCCTAAAGGGGGCACACCCACCAACTGGGGATAGTGGTTAATGCCAATCAGGAGTGCTCGCCACGGACGAAGAGAGTCTGCCAAGGAGCCGCCTGCCGTTTGCCAAACCCACGGCATCAGTGTCAGTGCCGCAGCACCGTACAAAAAAGAACGACGGCTTAACCTCATGCCTTACCTCCCAGCAGGCCCATCCTCAGATTCGAGCACAGGCACGACAACACTTATGAATTAGGACTAGTTCTATTCTCAAAGGTTGTGGACGCAATTCAGCGCACAGCGAGCATAAAACGTCAATTTTTCCTAGGGGTCTTCCCCCCGCACAATGAAGCAGACGCGCTGGCCAATGGTTACCGCATGATCACCAATGCGCTCTAGGTTGCGAATCAGCAGCAGGAGGATTAAGCGCAATTCCACTGGTTCTTGCGGATCCAAAGGGGTGCAGAGTCGCTCATAAAGACGTTGATAGTCGGCATCGACGGCATCATCGCAGTTGGCAAGGGCTAGCCCGACCTCAGGATCCAAATTAGCAATGGCGGATAGGGCTTCCGATAGTAACAGTTGCGATCGCTGGAACATCACGCGGATGTCCTCAAGGTAGGGTGGGGGTGGATAGCGCAGCAGCGTTTGACCCGCACGGCCAATTTCAAGGGCATAATCGCCGATCCGCTCTAGATCGCGGCAGAGGTGCGAGAGCATGACCAAAAATCGGAGATCCTCGGCCACAGGGGCTTGCAATGTCAGCAGGGCGATCGCCTCACGATTGAGTTCTTGGGCGCTGCGGTCAATGTCCCGCTCCCTTTGGATCAACTGCTCGACACTGAGGAGATGTCGCTCAATCAAGACACCATAGGCCAACTGACAGGCACTTTCCACCAGTGTCCCCAGTCGCAGCAAGTCACTGCGCAGACGTTGTAATTGCCGTTCAAAATGGGTGGCCACGGCCTCAGACCAGCTCTTTGTAACATTAAGCCTAATAAAATCGCAACGAGTCCACCATTAGCGGTATCTTCAAATTGAATTGGTATTAATAAGTTCTTTATCGAAATAAATTCGGGATACATTCAGTGACGACACCACAGTGCTTTTCTCAAATACGGGGTACATCGAAGGAAATGGGAGGCTATCCTAGGCCAGCTTCTGCTGTGTTGAGCAGGTGCCATTATTGCGAAAAGAGCTGTAAAGTGAGGGCAAAAGACTGTGAGGCTTCTAAGTAAGCTAAATTAGGAGACCCCAATTCATGGAGGCGGGTTTACCGTCCCTGTTTCAAGTGTGTACGCCCCGTGCGGATGTCCGTCAAGAGCAGATCGTCGACTCAGATTTCGCGGCAGATTTAGCGCAGGTGATTCGCGGTCAAGCACCACCCGCCTATCAAGACCCACAGCAATTTTTTGCCCATACCCATCCCACGCGGGGATTGCGGCAATTACTCACCAGTGTTTGCCAGCGACTTCAGGGCAGCCATGAGCAGGTGGGGGCAATTTTTCGCCTTGATACCAGCTATGGCGGCGGGAAAACCCATGCCCTTATCGCCCTGTGACATATCCTAGGCAATCTTGCAAATGCTAGTCACCTCAATGAGTTTATTGATCCAGCCTTACTGCCTCGGCAAAAGGTGGGGGTTGCTGCCTTTGATGGTGAAAATGCGGATCCGCTCAACGGTCGCCAGTTGGCACCGGGCATTTTGGCACGCACTCCTTGGGGAGAAATTGCATGGGCGTTGGCGGGACAGGAGGGAAATGATGCCTTTGTGATTCTGGCCTATGTCTGTCAACTCCCTGAGACGAAAACAACCGTCTCGTGGCAGGGTAACTGTCAGACAGTGGCGGGCAGTCACCTCGAATTTGAGTACGAGGGCAATCTCAATGATCTAGGACCTGTGAAGGACTTTTGGGCAGCACAGATGCGAGCAGCCAGTGAGAAAGAACTTCATGCCACCTACGCGATCGAGTTTTTCAAAGGGTTAGAGTTGGCGGGCAATACCCCAGAGCAGGTCACAGAACGCCTCTGTCGCCAAGGGGTGGGGCAGCCCATGTGCAGGCAAGTGCCTCAATTGCGACCTAGGAGGAATTCACGTCGCGTTTATGAGCAAACGGCGAGCAGTTGCAATCAATACCGGTACAAACCCATGAGCCGCCTCAAGCGCTGAAGCTAAAATTGCCGCATCTTCAACGTATTCATGCACCATTTGATTGCGCAGCTTACGCATATCTATCCAGGCTTGGGCATCGAGGATCAGACCCAGTTTTTCAGCCCGATCCAGATTCTGGGCAAACGTTGCCGTACGCTCGCCGTGCACAGCCAAATAGGTCGGCAATAGCTTATCGCCAACGGTATCTTGGAGACGACTAAAGCGGCAGACAAAAGCATCCACTCGCTCGGCTAAATCCTCATCCTCAGTCAATTGACGAGCACGCTCTGGTGTAAAAGGCTGGTCAAACAAACGCCGGTCAGTGGCTTCCAAGCGTAGAATTTCCCGCTCTACCAACTGGGAGAGATACTGCCAGCGGGCAGCAAGTCGCGAATCGAGCATCACAGAAGAATCCCCTCTTGACGGGCAACCTCGTGGATGGGCAAACGGAGGAGATTGGGTGCCGCTAAAACCACATCAACATTGCGTTCATCCAAAAAGCGGCTGATTCGGCCAGCAAGGCGGGCAGCCAGTAGAGCAGGCGATACCACTGGATAGGGCAGTTCCACGAGTAGATCGACATCGCCGCCCCGCAGATCATCGTAGATACGAGAACCAAAAAGGCGAACGGTGGCTTCTTCGCCCGCCAATTCGCTGACAATAGAGCGAATGCCAGTCACTTGTTCAGGTGTTAAGCGCATGCGATCGCCTGCTCATTCCTCTATTAAATTGATCTTAAGTCGAGACTGGGCCTAAGATTGCCGTTTGGGTAGTGCAGATTTTCATCAGTGGGCACGGGCAGCAGCTAAACTGCAAGAACTGGGCATTGATCCTGAGACCTTAGAGATGTAGCATGACCCCAACAACGACAGCGGCTCCCCTTCCCAGCCTAGAGTCTGCCCTTGGCCAGCCGAATTATCAACTGCGGGTGACCTATAGCCGTGCCAGTGATCTGCACATGGAGGTGTGGCAACTACCTGCGGTAGCAACGCCCGATCTGGTGAAGCCCTTGCGTTTGGGGGGCTTAGGAGGACGACATCTTGCCCTCATTGAAGAGCGGGTGCTACAGCAATTGGCGCGATCGCGCGTGAAGCTGGGGAAAGTACTGCCCCATGAACCTCAGGTGTATTCCCTGACAGAAGAGGTGGCACTACGGCTAGGGTTAATTTTTCGGGTGTTGGCGCCGATGCGCAGTCGCGACAAAATGATGGCCTGTGTGATGGGGATTGAGGAAATGGGACAGGAGGAAGCGGCCTATTGGTTGGGCATGGCACTGCATCACCAGAATCCTCGGCGGGTCTTGGCAGCACTACGATTGTTGTTGCAGGAGTAAAAATTAATTTGGCTCCAAAATCTTAACAAGAATCCGCATCAAAGTCTCAAGATCGTCGGGAACGCGGTACAGGGTTAGGCTTTGTTGAATTTGCTTTTGCGCTCGATGCAGGAGGCCAAATTGCCAAATATCCCCGGTGGAAACTGCCCCTTGCAGGATGGGCTGCGGACTCTCTGTCTATTGGTCGAGGGCAATCAGTTCAACGGCCAGTTGGGTAAAGCCTTTGGCAAGGTCAGCATTTTGGGCTTCAACCACCAGCAGCTTGCCGACAGCGTAAAGGTAGTAGTCGAGGGAGCCTTTAAGCTGGTCACTGACGGTGAGGGGATACTCGATGCGCAGTTGAGCGTAGTTGTCGAAAGGTATAGGACTGTGCGGGCTAGAAAATAGCAGGTCTAGTCATCTTGCAGTCTGTTGCTTGGTTCCTGCGGCATCGCTCTTTTAGTGTAGCTTTTGGCTTTGACTGGACGGAGAAAAAAGGCGTAGCGGTGCATATTGCATCCTTACTCCAATGGATAAAACTTAGGCAAAGATATTGTGGGATGAGCACTGATGAAAACGAATCTTGAGGCTATCAAGCAAGCGATCCAAGGCGCGATCGCCAGTGAAGCAGTGACGGTTGAAGTTTCACAAACAGGCTCTCAACTCACAGTGATTTTCAATCGCCCTAGGGACAAAACAGTGGACTTTACGGCTCTAGCGGATCAAACTGTGGATATCCTAAATCGGCAACCCTTGGGACGGATCAACTTCGTGAAATTTTATGGGCGCAAAACTGGGGGAACCCCTGAATGGGAATATGCCGAACCGCTATCCCCCCCACCCCCGCAAGCGGTTATTCAGGAAACACTGCAAACAGGTCTCTCGGAATTTGGGCAGCGGTTTCAGTTCTATAATCAAACCATTACGGCGGCATCAGCCCTTGCGATCTTCCTCATGCTGTTGCTGGGGGGACTTTTCCCGAATAGCAAGTGGGAGTACAAGACAGTATATGTTACGGCAAAAACAGTATCTTTAGGTGCGTACCCAAAATTTTCCGCAAAAGAAGTTTCCCTGATGGAGTTGGAGAGTGAGGTAGAAAAGCTGGGTAAGCAGGGTTGGGAGCTAGTGGATTCTTTTGTGGAGGATGAAACGGTGCATCCCAATTTTGGCAACGAGGAATACGTAACAGGTTTGCAGCCCAATGTGCGCCCCAATAGGGTGGTGTTGCTTTTTAAGCGGAAGACGTGGTTTTAGATAGGGTTCAAGCAATGACAGGGTGGCAGGGGCGATCGCGCCGTGCCCGCGTGCTGAGTGTGCCGGCTGCCCTAGAGGAAAAGTTACTGCCCTTTGCCCCTGCAAGCCCGCCGCCTGCGGGAAACCCCAACGCTCTATACCCCTCAAGTCGCAAAACCTGCCCCCACCCCTGAACCAGTTCTGACCTGTTCGCCCCGTGCTTTGGTTTGGCATTATCTGTATGATGCACCGCGTCATTCCCCAGCGGGCGATCGCGTGGATGTGGCCTACCTTGCCTCCGGCCTACCCCAAGCGGTGCGGGTCACCACTGATCCTGAGTACTACGATCAGCACTGCGATAGCGTTGAACTTTGGTCGCCGGGCAGTCCCCTCTTTCCGCCACCGGTGATGATTCCCGAACCAACCCCTTCCAAGGGCATTACTCGTGGTGAATTTCTAGCGTTGCTTGGCGATCGCCAAAAATAGCCGTGCCAATGCGCACCATGGTTGCCCCAGCTTGCACCGCAAGGGGATAGTCCTGCGTCATACCCATGGAATACTCCTGCCACTGCAGCTGCTGCCACGGTTTTGTACGCAGTTCCTCGCCCCAAGCCCGCAATTCCTGAAAGACTTGCAATTGCTCTGCGGGGGGCAACCCCAAGGGCAGAATCGTCATCAGGCCACAGCAGCGCAGATGGGAGAGGGCATCGAGTTGGGGAAGGGCTGCTTCCAGTTTGGATCTTTCCCAGCCGTGTTTTTGGGGGTCGGGGCGGAGCTTCACCTGCAGTAGACAGTGGGGACTGGGGGCGTCGGTTTCCCTGAGAATGGCATTGATGCGCTCAGCTAATTTCCAGCGGTCAACGGTGTGAATCCAGTCAAAGAGTTGCAGCGCCTGCCGCACTTTATTGGTTTGCAGATGGCCAATGAGATGCCAGGTAATATCCGTGAGGTCAGCCAATTCAGTGCGTTTACTGGCCGCTTCCTGGACGCGACTTTCGCCAAAATCCCGAATGCCGGCCTCGTAGGCAGCCCGAATCGCGGCCGCTGGCATAAACTTACTCACGGCAATGAGGCGGACATGGGGGGGAAGTGTTGATTTGAGGTGGGTGGCGCGATCGCGAATTTCAGCAGCGGATAACACAGGCAATTTGCGGGCAAGGATGCTTTTTGATCCTAAAACCCTGTTGCAAAAAGTGAAACCATGGCAGGATTTTGAGTTTCCTTGACTAGGCTAGAGGGTAGGATTCAGAACGCTGCTATGGCTGTGCCCCTCAAACTCTCCCTTGGCCTCATTGGTTTACTCGCTCTCGGTACCCTTTTAGCGGGGAAGTTGCTCTCCCCAGGAGAAAGCTTTATGTCCTCTGCCCAAGGTCAACCCAATTGGGGAATTGAGTCAAACCCCTCGCCACTCCCTAAACCTGAACCACCACCGCGCGTTTCTGTGGCTGACTACGATCGCTACCGCCAAGTCATTGAGCGCACCCGCAGCATGATCCACAACTCAGAAGCGCGGCGGCTTGCCGAGCAATATGGCTTGAACATTCTTGACATCACATGGGAGGACACCGCTCGCTACCACCACTCTGCCGTCGGCCCTAATATCAGTGACATGACGATTCAAATTCAGCAGTACAACCCACGCACCAAGGGTTATGAACTGAGTCTGATGCCCGTGATTCGCTTTCCCAATTTTAGCGATCGCACAGCGGATATTCCCCTCGAACGCTTCTTTATCTTGGTGGGCAATGAAAAGGGCAAGCCGCTTCAACGGGTCAACCTCAAGGAATTTCTCGGTAACTTCCGCAAGTATCTCCACAATCCCCGCTCCTGGGCAGGGAATCGTCGCTCCCTTTTGGCCGATCGCGATAGCCATGTGCTGGTGAGTGCCCAAGCCTGTTTCCTACCCATTCCACCCCAAGGGGAAGCCACCTTTAACCCTGTGCTGTTTAACTACCAGAGCTACGAAAAAAATCCAGCGGTTTTAGCAATTCTCGTCACTCGCCAAGGTACCAGCGCCACCGTTATTGACAACAAGCGGGATGCCTTTGAAGCGGGGCAGACGTGGGGGCAGCGACTGTTTTTCAATAAGAATGGCGAACGGGCGAGCCTAGTGGGACAACGCGCCAGTGATTTTGGGGTGAGAACTGGTGGTGGTGAGATTACCTCTGCCCAAGCGGAAGCGGCGGGGATGAATATGGTGATGCTGATCCAAGTGCCCCTGAAGCAAGCCCCTCGGCCCCGATCGGTTATGCCCCCTTTCTCGATGCCCGCCCCCGCCCTCATGGAGGCAGCACCTAGCGCTGGTCGTTCCAATGTGGAGGCGGCAGTCATTAGTTATGGCAAGGTGGAAGGCCCCTTCACTGAAATTGATAACCTGCCGATCGAGCGGGATCCCCGCTTCCCCATCCGCGTCACGGTGCAATTTTATAAAGCCACCGATAATGGCGTTGTTGCTGCCGAGGATATGCGCCACATCAAGGATCAAATTGCCAAGGTCTATAGCAATGCCGATTATGTCGGCAGCCTCGTCATTGATGGTGACACTGGGCGCCCCACGGAATACACAGGCAGCAAGCAGCAACCCCCCGGCTGGTGGGACGACTTCTGGCAACGGCACCAACAAAATACTGGTCAAACCCGTGAGGAAGCCCTAGAAATGTTGCGGCGATTGCGGGGCAAAGACTGGATGCCGAGGTCGCAAGGGGAATTGGAACAGGCACTGAAGGCGCTGCAAAATTCGTCCCAATAGAGCTAACGCCGCTGCTGCTTACTTACCCATTTGCGACTAAAGCGCAGTTCCATGCCGACGCCCTCTGCCCAGACTTGCAATTGCTTGAGGAAGGCTTGGCGATCGCTCCCTTGGAGAACGGCCAATTGATCCGCCGCTTCGAGGGCGTAGGGGTACCCTTGACCCGTAATCAGTTCACCGCAGAGCCAGCGAATCACCTGATCCAGTAAGCCCGCTTCGTAGAGCCACAGGGGGAGTTCGAGGCGCACAGGATAGCCCTGATGGGCCTTGAGGTAGCAAAAGCCAATGCCCTTGGCCCAAGGGCCATACCGTTCGAGGATGCCCCCGCGATCGCAGATAAACACAGGGGAGCGATCGCCCCATTGGGTCAACACCGTGCTCAACAGTTGGGCATCCGAGAGGTGGGGACTCGGCGCCAGCTGCTCCAGATATCCCAAAAGGGTCACCAAATCCCGTGCCTGAGAGCTATCAATATAGGCCACCAAGGGAATCTGGTGTTGCCGGCTCGCGGCAAGGGTTTGGCACAGTGCCGCCACATATCGCCTCTGCCACTCGGGGGCATAGGACTCGGCAAACGTGGCCACAAAGGAGCCATCAAACAATAGTAATGCGGGTGCGGTTACCTCGGCCATGCGCTCCCGTAGGGTTTTTAATTCCAGTTCAAAGCGGCGCAGATGGATATAGCGTTCGTGGAAGCGATAAATTTGCGGCTGTCGCAACTGTTCTTCCGCTTGGCGCAGTTCCGCTGGTGTAATTAGTTCAAGGACAATTTCCTTGGCGTAGGGGCGATCGCGCCGATGGGGATTGAGAAACCACCCCGCCTGTACCACACCCACGGGCAAAAATAGCTCTTCACTGGGCACAATCTGGGAACCATCCACCGCCACAGTGGTGACATCCATGAGTTGAGTCATTGCCCACTCCTGCGCCGCCTGACGATGGGGCCACTGTACCCCCAAGGGAATGCGCCACCCCTGAGGCCATGGTTCAATAGGACGTGCTCCCCAATCTGAGATCTGCGGATCAATGGCAGCGGTGATGTCGGCAATGGTTTGCTGCTGCCATGTCTTGAGAGCCTGTTGGTAGGCCTGTCGCACCTGAGCTAGGGCGGTGTCATAGCTGAGAAATTCGGCCTTTTTATGATTTAGTTGCTGCACCAGTTGGGAAAGGGGTAACACCATGACTGGGAAAGACTAGAGAAACGCCTGTTGCTATTCTCAACGGAATAGGTATGGGTTTGCCTTGTGTCCCCTCCTGCGGTAGATATTAAGGTGTTCACTGACCCTCCCCCAAAAACTGTGAAGGCACTCACTCTCCTTGGCTCCACTGGCTCCATTGGTACCCAAACCCTTGACATTGTTGCCCAATATCCCGATCGCTTTCGTGTCGTTGGCCTTGCGGCGGGTCGTAACTTGGAGCGACTGATTCCGCAAATTCGCCAATTTCAGCCGGAGATTGTCAGTATTGCCGATGCCAAGCAACTGCCAGAGTTAGAGGCGGCACTGGCCGATCTGCCCCAAAAACCGCAACTGGTGGCGGGGGAATCCGGTATTGCGACGGTAGCGGCCTATGGGGATGCCGATGTTGTGGTCACCGGCATTGTTGGTTGTGCCGGTCTGGTGCCGACGATCGCCGCCATTAAAGCGGGTAAAGATATTGCCTTGGCCAATAAGGAAACGCTGATTGCCGGTGGACCCGTGGTTTTGCCGCTGCTTCAGGAGTACGGTGTCAAGCTCTTGCCCGCTGATTCTGAGCACTCGGCGATTTTTCAGTGTTTGCAGGGGGTGCCCGAGGGAGGACTGCGGAAAATTATTCTCACTGCTTCGGGAGGCGCTTTTCGTGATTGGCCGGTGGAGAAACTCTCGCAAGTGACGGTGGCCGATGCCCTCAAACACCCCAACTGGTCAATGGGACCCAAAATTACTGTGGACTCGGCAACCCTGATGAATAAAGGCCTAGAGGTGATTGAAGCCCACTACCTCTTTGGCATGGACTACGACAATATCGAGATTGTGATCCATCCCCAAAGCATTATCCACTCGCTGATTGAGTTGCAGGATACCTCCGTGCTGGCGCAGTTGGGCTGGCCAGATATGCGGTTGCCGCTGTTGTATGCCCTCTCGTGGCCAGAGCGAATTCCCACCAACTGGTCATCACTGGACTTGGTAAAGGCAGGAGATTTAACCTTTCGATCGCCGGATCACCAAAAGTATCCCTGTATGGGGCTGGCCTATGCTGCGGGTCGCGCTGGTGGGGCAATGCCAGCGGTGCTGAACGCTGCCAATGAACAGGCGGTGGCGCTCTTTATTGCCGAGGCGATTTCGTTCCTTGAGATTCCCCGTCTGATTGAGATGACCTGCGATCGCTACTCTGCCCAAAACATTAACAACCCTACCCTAGAGGACATTTTGGCCGCCGATCGCTGGGCGCGAGAAACGGTACAGGAGTTGGCACAACGGGGAGTTAGCCCCATGGTTGCGCTATAGAGTGTGTCAAAATACCATACAGATTGCTTCAGAGGAAAGCCAATGGATACCCGCGCATTCAAGCGATCGCTACATAGTTCCGAAAACTACCACCGCAAAGGCTTTGGCCACGGCGAGGAGGTGAACCAGCAGCTGCAAGGGGAGTATCAAAGTTCGCTGATTCAGCAAATCCGCGCCAATGGCTATCGCTGGCAGGAGGGGGATGTAACGATTCGCTTGGCGGAGGCCTTTGGCTTTTGTTGGGGGGTAGAACGTGCCGTTGCCTTGGCCTATGAAACCCGCACCCACTTTCCCACGGAGCGCATCTGGATCACGAATGAAATTATCCATAATCCCTCGGTGAATGAGCGCCTGCGGCAAATGGCCGTGGAATTTATTCCGGTGGTCAATGGGGCAAAGGACTTTAGTGAGGTGCGCCAAGGGGATGTGGTGATTTTGCCCGCTTTTGGTGCCAGTGTCCAAGAAATGCAACTGCTGAATGAGCGGGGCTGCACGATTGTCGATACCACTTGCCCGTGGGTCTCGAAAGTGTGGCACAGTGTTGAAAAGCACAAAAAGGTGAGCTTCACCTCGATCATTCACGGTAAGTACAACCACGAAGAAACGATCGCCACCAGTTCCTTTGCGGGCACCTATTTGATTGTCCTCAACCTCGAAGAAGCCCGCTATGTCTGCGATTACATCCTCAAGGGAGGCGATCGCGAGGCCTTCATGGCCAAATTTGCCAAGGCCTGTTCTGCGGGCTTTGACCCCGATCGCGATCTGGTGCGGGTCGGCATTGCCAATCAAACAACGATGCTCAAGGGGGAAACCGAACAAATTGGCAAACTCTTTGAACGCACGATGATCCAAAAGTATGGTCCCGATCGCCTCAATGAGCACTTCATGAGCTTCAACACGATTTGCGATGCCACCCAAGAACGCCAAGATGCAATGCTGAACTTGGTCAAGGAACCCTTAGATCTGATGGTGGTGATCGGTGGCTACAACTCATCAAATACCACCCATCTCCAAGAAATTGCCATTGAACATGGGATTCCTTCCTACCACATTGATTCTGCCGATCGCATTGGGCCGGGGAATCGCATTGAACACAAACCGCTGCATCACGCTCTCACTGTTACCGAGAACTGGCTGCCCGATCGCCCAATCACCATTGGCATTACGTCCGGTGCCTCCACTCCCGATAAGGTGGTCGAGGCGGTTCTCAATAAAATTTTTGCCCTGCGGTCTGTGGTAGCGGTTTCCTAGGCCTCTGATGCTTGGGTCAAATCCCAAGCGGGCGATCGCTGACAACTGATCTCGTAGAGGGCAATGCCCACCGCCACTGAGGCATTTAGGCTATTGGTGCGCCCCGCCAAGGGAATGGCGACAATTTCATCGCAGTGCTTTTGCGTTTGCAGGCTAATTCCTTCCCCTTCACTACCAACCACAAAGACCGTAGGGCGATCGAAGGTAATTTTCGGTAGGGGCACCGCGCCACGTTCCGAGAGGCCATAGATCCAGTAGCCGGCTTCTTTAAGGGTTTCAAGGGCTTGGTTGAGGTTAATCACCCGTGCCACCGGCAAATACTCTAGGGCGCCGGCGGCGGCTTTGGCCACTGTTGCAGTAATGCCCACTGCTCGCCGTTGAGGAATAATCACCCCTTGCATGCCCAGAGCTTCCGCAGTGCGGATCATGGCACCAAGATTTTGCGGATCCGTAATACCATCGGCAGCCAAGAGTACTGGTTGATTCACGGTTGCGGCCTTGGCCAAGAGATCCTCAAGGGACCAGTAGTGATAGGCAGCCACCTGAAGGGCGATCCCCTGATGGCGCCCCCCCTGGCACAGTTGATCGAGGCGTTCGGGGGTCACGGTATCAATAATCGCCCCCTGCTGTTTAGCTTCATTCAAGCGTTGATGAAAACGTGGATCGTAGCGCAGCGAGGGAATCACCCAAATACGGTTGCAGGGGCGGCCACTTTCAAGGGCTGAGAGCACGGCATGGCGGCCATAGAGGAGTTCGGGGGCATCCTCGGCAGTTGGGGGTGCTTTCCGAATTAGTTGAGCTGGGGTGCGGCGCTGGGGGCGAGGAGGGCGGGTCGCGATCGGTCGGTTTTTTTTGCGGGGACGAGGTTTCTCGGTCATGAAAAGTCACTAAGATTGCAGATCTTCCCTAGGGTGTTCGCTGGAACATCGCAAGGGGGCGATCGCCATCATAGAACGTCAATGTATTTCCCTCAATGCGGTAGCGGTTCGTTTGCTCAAGGGTCTGTAAAAACGACATCTCCATCCTTTGTGCCCGTTGGCCAATACAGGCGCGCCGCGTTGTCGCCACTGCCGAAAACCGCAATTGCTGGCCATTGACGCTGTAACCACCGTTAAAGTTATTGCAGCCACTAAAGCCCGTTGCTCGCTGGGCATTGCTATCAAACTCAATAAACGCCGTATTCATGGGATTGCGCGGTGGCATCGGCATATTGGCTAGGCGCTGCAGTTGCCAGCGGCCACTGAGGGGACTTTCCGTCGCACCCGCTTCAAAGGTCAATAGCAGGCGATTGCCCTCAAAGAGTTGCAGCGTATTTCCTTGAACGCGGTAGCGATTGGTGCGACTTAGCCCCTGTAGCATCTGGGTTTCCACACTCTGAAGGGGTTCTTGGCCGCAGAGGCGTTGGGTGGTGGCTAAGGGGGCAAAAAGCAGACGCGGGCCGTTGGCGGTGTAGCCACCATTAAAGCTATTACAGCCCGTAAAACCATTGGCACGGCGGTTAGCACTATCAAACTCAATAAAGGCGGTATCCACTGGCACGGCTTGATTGCCAATGCGTCTGAGACGCCAGCGTTGACCGCTGAGGCTCAGTTCTGGGGGTTGGGAGGGAGGGTTATTTGCTGTTGCTTGTGTGGAAACCGCCACAGGCACCAAGCGCGGCAGGGGTAGGAGTCCCCCTGCGAGGCGATAGGTGACAGTACTGATGCGACTGGGGCAACAGAGGGGATCATTGGGCGTGTAGCGGGCAAAGTCTGCGGTGAAGGTGCCATCGTTTTGGAACTTGACCTCGCCTAGGAATGAGCCATCAGCGCGGGAATCCATGAGATTCGGCGATAGCGTTCCCAAGTAACGTCCTCCGGAAAAAACAAAGGCCTGATACCCCATCGGGCGACACATGCCATCAAAGCGACTATTGCCAAGAATAATTTCCACATTCTGATGGCGAATCGGGGTGCCCACGAGATACCAGCCTCGCTGTTGGATCAGGCGATCGGCCATGGATTGGGGAGAACGTAGGGTGCTGCGACAGCGGTTCAACTCACTGGGATCAGGATTGCCCCGTGGGGGAATATCTAGGATAGGAAGGTTGGGATTCCAGTTGCGCAGCGGTTGATCGAGCCAAGATTGGGGGGCGGCGAAACTCAGGGGGGCGATCGCCAGCGTTGTGGTGACTGTGTAGAGCGTTGCCAAGCTAACCGCAGTGGGAAACTGAATCATGGTGATGAAAGACCAAGCTCTATGGGGGTATCTCTAGGGACGTACAGAGAGTATAGGGGTTCCCTATCGATTCCCTCGCAAAAGATCAGGAAACCTTTAGCAAGTACGCTAGAGCCAGACCTTGGGCGATGCTGTAGTGCCCATAGCTAAAAACGCGGGGCACGTCGGAGTGCAGATGCTGGGCAATTTCGCGGTAGGCGTAGGGACTGCCATAGACCACCAGACCCGCCAGTTGATTTTGGGCTTGCAGTCGTTCGAGGGTGGCGATCGCTGGCGCACTTAAACCCGCTTTGCCTCGGAAGGGATTGCCACGACTAAACACCTGCACTAAGGTCGGTGCCTTGGGGAAGCCCTCAATCATGGTGAGGGGCGTTTGCTGATCAATCACCACCCGTTGGTCAAAGCCCCAAGTGGGGGGCAGTGTCAATGCGGGACAAGTACGGTTCAAAAAGCTAGCGTGTAGAGCATCATCCACGATCAGACAATTCACCCCTAAGGGCACAGGTTGCAAGGCTTGGCCAGCCCGCTCGAGACTGTCTTGGGCAATGGTGGTGGCCACCTCAACGGCTGGTGTCGTTTGGAAATAGTCCAACTGTAATGCTAGAGGCTGAAGGCGAGCCTTCGCGGCTTGAATGCGGGCTACAGCGGCCTGAATGCGCTCAGGAGGAATCCGCCCTGACTCAACGGCGGCAACCACCGCTTCAATGGCTGCCGGCGGATCCAAGGGCATGAGCAGAATATCGGCACCTGCTTCTACGGCTTTGACGGCAGCTTCGGCGGTACCGTAGGTGTTGGCGATCGCCCCCATGACCAAAGCATCGGTCACAATTAGACCCTTAAACCCCATCTCTTGGCGCAGGATTCCCGTGAGAATCGGGGGAGACAGGGTGGCGGGTCGCTCGGCATCCAAGGTGGGTAGGTGGACATGGGCGCTCATGACGGTATCCACCCCGGCGGCAATGGCAGCAACAAAGGGCGGCCATTCAATGGCTTGCAGGCGATCGCGATCGTGGGGAATCACGGGCAGTTCCAAATGCGAATCCGTGGCTGTATCCCCATGGCCGGGAAAGTGCTTTGCCGTTGTGAGCACTGGATAGGCACGTGCCCCTTGAATAAACGCGGTTGCAAGGGTACTCACAATGTCTGGCTCCTCGCCAAAGGCACGCACGTTAATCACTGGGTTTGCGGGATTATTATTCACGTCCACCACCGGGGCGAGAACCCAATTCAAGCCAATGGCTAAAGCTTCGGCTGCGGTGTATGCCCCCATTTCCTTTGCAAGGTCAACCGCCCGTTTTTGGTTCTTTTGGGCAATGGCACCTAAAGCTGCTGGCGGGGGAAATTGTGTGGCACCACTGAAGCGTTGACCAACCCCCTCCTCAATATCCGCCGCTAGTAACAGTGGAATCGTGGCCCAAGATTGGAGTTGCCGACAGCGTTCTGCCACTTCGACGGCACTGCCCCCCAAGAGAATCACCCCACCAACTCCCCAGTCTTTAATCCAGTGTTTTAAGGTGTTTTGGGGCGGCTCCCAAGCGGGATACTGAATCTGGCTGTCGTAGAGGTAGCCACTGGCTCGTACAACCACCATCTGCGCCACCTGTGCCCGCAGTGAAAGATCAGAAAGAGGGGGAATAAATGTCATGGGTGTGATCTCATTCAGAGCAAAATTTCACAAATGAATAACTTTCTTATTCAGCATATAAAAAATTGTCTCAAACCCTCTCAGGTAACTGGTCTGATTTTTTATACTAAAAGTACAGCCTTTACAGCCCTTTTCTAAGTACGGGCTGCATAAGGGGAAATGAACCTCCTCTATAGGAGCCTTACTTGTTTTGAGTGTGTTCCATTCATGTGAAAAGGGCTGTACCTAATGATCTTGAGGCAAAGTCCGATTCCGTTGCTTCGGGAGAGCAAGTTTCAAGTTTTTCCTGCGGTGTTCAATCATTAAGCCAAAGGCTGAAGCCTAAATCGCTTTCTTTAGGAGTTGACCTATGTTAAAAGCACTACGTGAGAAACTGCAAAGTATGATGGTCTTTTTGATGGAGGCATTTGGGCGCATCTTCACCCCTCGCAATGATCACTATCCTTCTACAGGAGCACAGCCCTTCACGGGAACGCCCTCCCGTAAGAGTTAGTTACTGTCTTCCGCAAGCAGAATCCCTGTAGAGACTTTACAGGTAAAAATAACTAGTATTCCTTCCGCATCAGCTCCGCCATAGCGGCAATTAGGGGGCGGGTGCAGTTTTTTTAGTTTTTTTATGAGCTTGGGGCGATCGCCCAAACTGTTAAAACCTAGAGATAACGCTCAGCGCTAAGGATACCACCAAAAGGTTGCAACCACTGAATCTAACGACATATTTCAGAATCAGTTAAGGAATATTTCAGATATTGAATTTTCCGTTAACATTTGAGCATTCCCAAAGGCCTATGCTAACTTAAAAGTAGGCACAGAAAGAAAGGTTAACGATAAGAGTGAACTTAAGGCTTGTGCCTCCCAGTCCTTGAGTTCGGGATAAAGCAAAGTTACTCCAAGATAAATCTCACTCCTGTCTTGCGAGTAATATCAAAACCAATCCTTTGAGCTTCACCGTTGTATAGTTGTCTTCTCGCTTTATCCAGCCTTATCGTTTGTGTGGTTACTGCCGAAGTCCCCATCCTGTCGTCCATGGGAGTTAAGGCAAAGCTAGGTAACCTCCCAGTATCCAAGGTCGTCAACGTTGACAGCAATTCATTACCTAGTGTCCATGCTCCAAGCTTGATCGGTTGAGATCGCCTAGTGGGGGTTTGGATCGCCAGCTAAAACCACGTCTTGTCCACGTTAGTTGTTGAGTTACTTCGTCATTGCTAACTTCGTTAGGGGTCTTGCTGCCGTCAGCTTGACCCCCTCGTTTTATGTTTAGGTTATGGCGTGAGTTGCGGTTGTCGCATGGCGCGTACCAGTTCTGCTGCTACTTCTGGCCGTGAAAACTCTGGAGGTGGCAATTCGCCCCGGCGCAGCATTTCCCGTACCTTTGTCCCTGAGAGGTGAATGCGCTCTTCGGGTTTGCTGGGACTGGTTTTACTGGTGGCCATAGACTGGGTGCGGGTGCAGTAGAAGGCATGCTCAAATTTCAAGGGAATAATGCCTAAGGCCGCTGGATCAAATTCATCGAAGATATGTTGGGCATCGTAGGTGCCGTAGTAGTCCCCCACACCCGCGTGATCGCGACCAACAATGAAATGGGTACAGCCGTAGTTCTTGCGGACGAGGGCATGGAAAATCGCTTCCCGTGGCCCTGCATAGCGCATCGCTGCCGGATTAATGGCCAGAATCACCCGATCTTTGGGGAAGTAGTGCTCGAGCATGATTTCATAGCAGCGCATCCGCACATCGGCGGGAATGTCATCCTCCTTGGTGGCACCTACGAGGGGATGCAAAAAGAGACCATCGACGATTTCAAGGGCACATTTTTGGATATATTCGTGGGCGCGGTGGATCGGATTGCGGGTCTGGAACCCCACAATGGTGCGCCAACCTTTTTCACGGAAGAGGGTACGGGAATCCACCGGATCAATACAATAGTTGGGGAATTGGGGATGGGGATGCCGCTCTAGGAGCCAAATCGGGCCTGCAAGGTTGACTTCTCCCTGTTCATAGACCACTTTGACGCCGGGGTGTTTGTCATCTTCGGTGCGATAGACACAGCGCGCCTCACGGCGTTTGTCGTAGGTGTATTTTTCGGTGAGTTCAAGAATTCCCAAAAACTGACCGGCTGCGTTATCGAGGCGAATGGTTTGGCCAATTTCTAGGGGAGCCGCCACCTCCGCACTGACGGAGAGGGTAATGGGAACTGACCAAGGCAACCCATTGGCAAGGTACATTTCTTCGACCACTCGCTCATAGTCGGCCTGTCCCATAAAGCCGGTCAGGGGACTAAAGCCACCAATAGCGATGAGTTCTAAATCGGAGACAGCGCGTTCATCAAGGGTAATGCGGGGCAATTGATCGGCACGGGCGAGCCACGCCTGTTTTTGTTCGGGGGAGAGAATACGATTGACGAGGATACCGCCGTGGGGGGCGATCGCATCCTTTGTCTGTACTGTTGCTGATGGACTCAAGGTCGAACTCCTTTTTGGGGCTGGATGAACCTGTTGCAAAACTTCATAACTAAGATAGAAGTCATTATTGGACGAATAGGTGCATGAGACAACTGGTAGACCCCTATCGTTATGGCGTCGAGCGGGAGTGGTGCTGGCGGGGATGGCAGAGTCGCTATAGTTTTTGGCGACCCGCTCATGGGGGGTCTCCAGTGATCTTGCTCCACGGCTTTGGGGCTTCTCTAGGGCACTGGCGATACAATTTGCGGCTCTTGGGAGAGCATCAGCCGACCTATGCCCTTGATTTGATGGGGTTGGGGGCAGCAGAAAAGCCCATTGCGGCCTATGGGGCTGAGTTTTGGGCGGCTCAGGTTCATGCCTTTTGGCAGAAGATTGTCGGGCAGCCAGCGGTGATTGTTGGCAACTCCATTGGGGCGTTGATTGCCCTGACCTGTGCTTATCGCTATCCGCAGATGGCGGCAGGGGTGGTGATGCTGAGTCTGCCCGATCCAGCGGTGCGCGAGGAGTTGATTCCGAGGGCGATCGCCCCCCTGGTGAGCGGAATTGAACAGATTTTTACGGCTCCTTGGCTGCTGCGCACCCTTTTTTACGCGATTCGCCGTCCCTTCATTGTCAAGCGTTGGGCACAATTGGCCTACGCCAACCCTGATTGTGTGGATGATGAATTATTGGAAATCCTGCTCACGCCTGCCTATGACGATGGTAGCGATCGCGCCTTTGTGCAAATAACCCGCGCCATGAGTCGTACAGACTTTGGCCCCAGTGCTAAAACGATGCTCAAAACGGTGTCCCAACCCCTATTGCTGATCTGGGGCAAACAGGATCGCTTCATCCCGCCTGCGCTAAGTCAACGGTTTCAACAGGCACAGCCAAGAATGCAAGTGGTGGAGCTAGATCAAACCGGTCACTGCCCCCACGATGAGCAGCCCGATCGCGTCAATGGCCTGATTTTGGATTGGTTGCGCAGCCACAGACTGGCAAGGGGTTGAGTCCTACGGTTGCAGGCTCTATGATCACGACAATCTTCAGAGTTGGCATGGCGGATGTTTAGGCTGATTACGGTTTTCTGGGCGTTTATTTTTATTGGTGTTTTGCTACTCTTGGGGCGAATCGTGCGGCAGCGTTGGGTACTGATGCGATCGCTCTATATGCCCAGTTCAGTCATTGCGGGCGTTTTGGGACTCATTCTTGGCCCTAGTGTGCTGGGGGCGATCGCCAGTCAAATTGCTCCCAACTCCGGTTTAGGGAACGGTCTTTTTGCCGAAGACATCCTCGAAGTTTGGCAGCAGTCCTCCAGCATTTTCATCAACATAGTTTTTGCCTGTCTATTTCTAGGGGAGATCATCCCTAGCCCTCGGGAAATTTGGCAGAAAGCTTCGCCGCAGGTGGCCTTTGGTCAGATTTTGGCTTGGGGGCAATACGTGGTGGGGCTGCTGCTGACGTTGCTCGTTCTCACTCCTGTCTTTGGCATGGATCCAATTGCTGGTGCCCTGATTGAGATCAGCTTTGAGGGGGGGCATGGCACTGCCGCCGGCATGGCCGATACCTTTAGGGAGTTAAACTTTACCGCTGGGGCTGATATGGCCTTGGGCTTGGCCACTGTGGGCTTAGTCTCTGGGGTGGTTTTTGGAGTAGCACTGATCAACTGGGCACGGCGCACAGGGCGCTTGCAGATCAAACCCTTGGTGGACTCTGAAACCGAGGAGAATCTCGACCTTCATCCCCACGATGACCTAGAAACACGGCAACGGCGGCGACAACTGCTGCGGGAGTTACTCATTGATCCTTTGTCATTAAATTTCTGTTTTGTGGGTTTGGCGATTATTGTGGGCTGGGTGATTCTTGAAGCGCTGCGACTCCTAGAGCGTCTCACTTGGGGACAAACGGGTTTAAAGCTCATGGCCTATGTGCCCCTATTTCCCTTGGCGCTGATCGGTGGCATTATTGTGCAGCTCATCCTGACCCGTTGGCGCAAACAGTACCTGATTAGCCGGCCACTGATTAACCATATTGGCGGTGTCGCCTTGGATGTGACGATTATTACCGCCTTGGCCACCCTCTCTTTAGCCGCCATTGGTGAAAATCTCATTCCCTTTCTCCTCTTGAGTGTGGGGGGAATTGCTTGGAATCTCTTTGTCATGCTCTATTTAGCGCCGCGAATTTTGCCCATGTTCTGGTTTGAGCGGGGAATTGGCGACATGGGGCAATCAATGGGGGTGACATCTACTGGACTATTGCTGATTCGTATGGTGGATCCCCACAACCAATCGGGGGCACTGGAAAGTTTTGCCTACAAGCAAATTCTCTTTGAGCCAATTGTCGGCGGTGGCTTATTTACGGCGGCAGCACCGATTTTGATCCGTAATTTTGGCCTTGTGCCGCTGCTGGGATTGACAGGTGCGCTATTGTTGCTGTGGTTGTGGTTTGGTTTTTGGAACTATGGCCAAATCCGGCCATCGCTGGCGCAAAATTGACCGTATTCAGGGAGAAACCTAGAATAGAAACGACTTGAGCCGCTGTGCCGTCTCAGGTAAAAGCCGTGTTGTGAGTTTGCCGATGACCTCTGTCCTCCTCGAATCCGTTGTTGAAAGTGATGAACGTGCCGATCTGCGTCAGTTTTCACGCATCCTACAACTAGGGGAAAAACGCTATCTGCTGCGCAATGATATTCTGGGCGCCTTTGCAGATTACTGTCGCGCCCTCGATCGCCCTGTCCCCACGCCCCTCGAATCCCGCCTCAGCAAGCTGGTGTTTTACACCCAAGAGATCATTGTCGACAATGAGAGTCTGTGTTGGATTATTCGGCCACGGATTGCGCAGCAGGAGGTATGTCGGCTGCTGGTGGAGGATTTGACGATCGTGCCAATGACGATTCCAGAGCTACTGGATCTGCGCGATCGCCTAGTGAATCGGTACCATCCCAACGAGGGGGATGTTTTTGAAATTGATGTCCAGCCCTTCTATGACTACTCGCCGATCATCCGTGATGCCAAGAATATCGGTAAGGGGGTGGAATTTCTCAACCGTTACTTATCTAGTAAACTTTTCCAAGATCCGCGCCAGTGGCAGCAGAACCTCTTTAACTTTTTGCAAATTCACCGCTACAACGGCTATCAACTCCTGATTAATGAGCGGATTCGCTCTCCTCAGCACCTCTCAGAACAGGTGAAGCAAGCTCTTGTGGCCTTGAGCGATCGCGCCTCCGACGAGGCCTACAGTGAGTTTCGCTTTGAACTCCAAAATCTGGGCTTTGAACCGGGTTGGGGCAATACGGCGGCACGGGTACGCGACACCCTAGAAATTTTAGATCAACTCTTGGATTCGCCCGATCACCAAGTGCTAGAGGCCTTTGTCTCGCGGATTCCGATGCTCTTTCGCATTGCCCTCATTTCTCCCCACGGCTGGTTTGGCCAAGAGGGGGTGCTGGGGCGACCCGACACCGGCGGGCAGGTGGTCTATATCCTCGATCAAGTGAAAAGCCTTGAAAAACAAATGCGGGAGGATTTAGAACTGGCAGGGCTGGGGGTACTGGAGGCACGGCCTAAAATTATTGTCCTGACTCGCCTGATTCCCAATGCCGAAGGAACGCTGTGCAACCAACGCCTAGAGAAAATCTACGGCACCAACAACGCTTGGATCCTGCGGGTGCCGTTTCGGGAATTTAATCCCAAGGTGACCCAAAACTGGATTTCTCGCTTTGAAATCTGGCCCTATTTGGAAACCTTTGCCATTGACGCGGAGCGGGAGTTGCGGGCGGAATTTGGCCATGTGCCCGATTTAATTATTGGTAACTATTCCGATGGCAACTTGGTGGCTTTTTTGCTGGCGCGGCGAATGAAGGTGACCCAATGCAACATTGCCCATGCCCTCGAGAAATCTAAATACCTCTTTAGTAACCTCTACTGGCAGGACTTAGAGGATAAATATCACTTCTCGATGCAATTTACGGCGGATCTGATTGCCATGAATGCTGCCAACTTTATCATCAGCAGCACCTACCAAGAGATTGTGGGCACACCCGACAGTATTGGCCAGTACGAGTCCTATCAATCCTTTACGATGCCTGACCTGTACCATGTGGTGAATGGCATTGAACTCTTTAGCCCGAAATTTAATGTGGTGCCACCGGGGGTGAATGAACAGGTTTACTTTCCCTACTACCACTACACGGAGCGGCTAGAGGGCGATCGCCAGCGATTGGAGGAATTGCTCTTTACCCTTGAGGATCCGCAGCAGATCTACGGTCACTTAGAGTATCCCGAAAAACGCCCTCTCTTTTCGATGGCACGGCTGGATCGCATTAAAAACCTCACAGGACTGGCAGAGGCCTTTGGCCGCAGCAAAGCACTGCAAGAGCGCTGTAATTTAATTTTGGTGGCAGGGAAATTGCGTACCGAAGACTCCAGCGATCGCGAGGAAATCGCCGAAATTGAGAAGCTCTATCAAATCATCCACGAGTACAATCTCCATGGCAAAATTCGCTGGCTAGGGATTCGTTTACCGAAAGCAGATTCGGGGGAAATTTACCGCATCATTGCCGATCGCCAAGGGATTTTTGTCCAGCCGGCGTTGTTTGAAGCTTTTGGCCTGACGATTTTGGAAGCCATGATCAGTGGTCTGCCCACCTTTGGTACCCGCTTTGGTGGCCCTCTGGAAATTATCCAAGATGGGGTGAATGGTTTTTATATCAACCCAACCCACCTAGAAGAAATGGCGGAGACTATCCTCCGCTTTATAGAGGCTTGCGATCGCGATCCGCAGCAGTGGCAACGAATTTCCAAAGCGGGTATCCAGCGGGTCTACAGCACCTACACTTGGAAAATTCACTGCACACGCCTGCTCTCCCTCGCCAAGATTTACGGCTTCTGGAACTTCTCTTCCCAAGAAAACCGCGAAGACATGATGCGCTATATGGAGGCACTCTTCTATCTGCTCTATAAACCCCGCGCCCAAGCCCTATTGGCAGAACACATGCAGCGGTGATATGGGTTTAGCGACTAGGCGGGAAGCCCCGCGATCGTCGAGAGTATGTTACACGTAATGGTAATCGATCGCCCAGCGAGCCAATTCAGTACGATTGTGGCAGCCTGTTTTCCCCAGCATATTGCTGACGTGGCTTTCCACCGTGCGCTGACTCACGTGTAGCTCAGCAGCAATTTCACGATTCGACATGCCCCGAGCGACGTATTGGAGAATTCGCGTTTCTGTGGGGGTGAGTTCGACACCGGGGGGTGGGGTGGGCACAGGCGGCGATTGCAGTCCTTGGGCTTCCCGTAGGCGAGCGGTTTGTTTGAGGAGGGCTTGGATTTGGGCTAAGAGTTCATCCGGTTCAAAGGGCTTGACCAAGTAAACATCCCCCCCCGTTTGCAGCCCCTTAATGCGATCGTGGGTTTGCCCCTTGGCCGAGAGAAAGAGCACCGGTAACCAACTGAGGTGTGTTTGTTGTCGCACTGCACTGACAAAGCTATAGCCATCCATCTGGGGCATCATCACATCACAAATAATTAAGTCGGGCGTCTGCTGCTGCAGAATTGCCAGACCTTCGTTGCCATGGGCTGCCGTCAGTACACGATACCCCTGCATCTCAAGGTAATCCTTGACCAAGAGGACAAGATTAGGGTCGTCATCCACCAGTAAAATCGTGGCATTTTGCGCAGGGGAAGCCTCAAGGTTCATACATTCAGAGCAGTTAACGGTGCTGACGCCAAGTCTTACTAAGAATGAGTGTGCTCCTTTAGGATAGCTTATTCCTCTGGGGAGGAAGCGTTGGCAAATTCTGGGGCAGCCTCTTTTGGTGCGATGACAATCTGAGAACGTCCTGCTGCCTTAGCGGCATAGAGGGCGTCATCCGCTATCTTCACTAGTTGCAGTAAACTCTGTCCATGGGTGGGAAACTGACTGATGCCGGCACTAAAACTCACCTTGAAGCTGTCATGGTTGGGGGCGTGGAAGGTGTGATTCCGCAATCGCTGTAAACAGATGGCAAGGCGGTGTTTGGCCACATCAAGGAAAATATCATAGAGGGCAATTAAAAATTCTTCGCCACCCCAGCGAGCAACCACATCTTCCATCCGTAGGGACTGTCGCAGCATGCGGGCAGTGGTTACCAATACCTGATCCCCAACGTCATGGCCATAGGTGTCATTAATACGTTTGAAATGGTCTAAATCTAAAACAGCAATGCAAAGGGTTTGTTGTTGGCGGTTGGCAAGGGTCAAAAAGCGTTCAATCTCTTCTGTGGCTTTACGACGATTGCTCAATCCCGTGAGGGGATCTACCTCTGCCAAGCGTTTCAGGAGGCGAGTACGCTCTAGGCGATTGATGATCCGCGTCATTAGCTCAGGGCCGACAATTGGCTTGCTAACAAAATCATCGGCGCCAGCGGCAAAGAGTTGGGTGACGAGGGCTGGATCGGTGGTTGCGGTGAGAAAGAGAATTGGCAGCTGGTTCCAGCGCGGATCATTGCGCACCACTTGGCAGAGTTCTAGGCCGTTAATACCGGGCATCTGGACATCGAGAATGACCAATTCGGGGTTGGTGGCCTCTAGGACATCCCAAAATTGATCGGGATCCTGAAGGGAGGTGACACTCATTCCCCAGGGTTCCAAGAGCCGTTTCAAGATGGCTAGGGTGACGGCGTCATCATCCACGGTCAGGATACTAGCGGAGGTCATTTCTTGAGGTTGCAGTAACTGTTCGAGAGTCTGCAAGAGTCGCTCAAGATCAACAGGCTTACTCAAGGTGATCCGCGAGCCAAGGCGAATGGCGGCGAGGCGATCGCGCCAGGTGTCACGGGCAGTAAATACTAGGGCGGGGATGGAGGGACGATGTTGCCGCAACTGCTGCAAGAACTCGCGGGTGGTTACCTCATCAGGCATCACTTCAGGATTGAGAATGACAGCATTGGGCCAGCATTCCTCAAGTAAGGTGTTGACCAGCGGCCAGCTATCCATAGCGACGTAGCGGAACCCACCATCAACGGAGTGCTCCTCAAGGGAGCGAATTAACTCGGCGTCGTTGTCAATGTGCAGGACAAGGGGCAGGCCTGAGTCGTTATGATTGTCAGGTTTGGAGGTGGCGATCGCGCTGAGGAGTTGCTGGACAATTTCAAGAAGGGCAGCGGGCGAGCAGGGGTAGTGGTAATAAATCACTTGGGTTTCTGGCTGGGTTGGCCAATCCTTGCGCGTCAGGATCAAAATCGGTTCCTGAAACCCGCGATCGCGCACCTGCTGGCAAAAGGCCTCAACTGCCGTGCCTAAATGGGACTCATCCACAATCAATAGGTGATAGCGACTACTGGCCAATAGTCCCCAGAGGTCTTCAGAGCGAGCAACGACATCCACCCGATGATCCGCAGTGGTCAAAATGGAGACCAACGTTGCTGCCGTTGCCACGTCGTCGTGATAAAGCAAAATGGCCATACTTGCCCGCCAACAGCCTATTGCTATTACCCTACTGCCTTGGCTTGATCTTGCTCAAGTTCTCGGAGATACAGATTGCCGCTGGAGGGTAGTTACATATCTTTACATTTTATCCTTGCCAGATGCTAATAATTCTCAACAGTGATGCTATAGTAGGCCTAGGCTTTATTGAGATTTATCCTCAATAAGTTCAGCGTCGATATTATGCGTTTATCGAAGGAGGAATGTATGGCGATCGCCAGTGAATCCCCAACCTCTGTGACTACACCACCACCAACAGGTGCAGGTTTACAAACCTATGGCCAAGCCAATGTCAAGTACGACTGGTGGGCAGGCAATGCCCGATTTGTGAACCTCTCAGGCCTATTCATTGCCGCCCATGTGGCGCAAGCAGCGCTAACTGTATTTTGGGCGGGTGCCTTTACGCTCTACGAAATTTCCCAATACAAACCCGATCTACCCATGGGGGAACAGGGCTTGATTTTGCTGCCCCATCTGGCGACCTTAGGGTTTGGCATTGGCGAGGGCGGTAAAGTTGTGGATTTGTACCCCTACTTTGTCATTGGCACAGTGCATCTCATTTCCTCAGCCGTGCTGGGTGCCGGTGCACTCTTTCATACCTTTCGTGCCCCTCAGGATCTGAGTACTGCCAGTGGCCGGGCGCGCCGTTTCCACTTCCGCTGGGATGATCCAAAGCAACTGGGAATCATTTTGGGACACCATTTGCTCTTCTTGGGGTTCGGTGCCCTGCTACTGGTGCTCAAAGCAACAATCTGGGGCGGGTTGTACGATGCCAATTTGCAAACGGTACGCCTTGTCACCCAGCCCACCTTGGATCCCTTTGTCATCTATGGCTATCAAACCCACTTCGCCAGTATTAACAATTTGGAAGACCTTGTGGGCGGGCATATCTACGTCGCCCTTTTGCTCATTGGAGGGGGCATTTGGCATATTTTGGTACCACCGCTGACTTGGGCGCGAAAAGTGCTGATGTTTAATGCTGAAGCTATCCTTTCCTACTCCCTTGGCGGCATTGCCCTCGCCGGATTTGTAGCGGCCTATTTTTGTGCGGTGAATACCCTCGCCTATCCCGTAGAGTTTTATGGGCCACCCCTAGAAGTGAAACTGGGAGTTGCTCCCTATTTTGCCGACACGATTGACTTGCCCCTTGGGCAGCATACCCCACGGGCTTGGTTGGCCAATGCCCACTTCTTCCTTGCCTTTTTCTTCCTACAGGGTCACCTTTGGCATGCCCTGCGCGCCATGGGATTTAATTTCAGGCAATTAGAAACTTTTCTCAATCCAGCTCTTGAAAATTAATTGCAATAGTTTTCCTCTTGAGCCATAGGGGCTGCCCTCGGTCAGAGCGATCGAGGGTTTTTTATGAATTTAAGGCAGGCTTTCATTTTTTGGGGAACGTTTGGTACCCCTAAGCTGTCGCGCGATCGCTGGCGCAAAGAAAATCAAAAAAGCAACTTGCGCCGTGAAGACCCAGCCATAATACCGCAGGACAGGATGTAAATCCCACTGCGCCATAAACCCTAGACTGGCCACTGTCCATAGGAGAATGAGGGTTGGTAGCAGCAGTTGGCGTTTTAGGCGAGCCATGATTAAGATTCTGCTGGGGTGTCGTTTTGCATGGCCTGCATGCGCGCTTTTGCTTTAGCTGCGCTCTTTTTCAGTGCTTGCAGACGCAGTTCATAGCGTTTGCGTTGACGGCGATTGGGGGCTTGCTCAATCAAGAGCTTGAGGGCACTGCCAAGGCTTTTGTAGGCGTTGGGGAGTTCATAGCCAAAACGAGTCGCAAGGGCGATCGCCCGCTCATCAGCAGCAATGGCTTCCTTGAGAACCTTTTCACCATTATTGCGCTGGTAGAGCCGCCAGCCCGAAAAGCCACACAGCCCAAGGGCAAGCAGCAGCAACAGGCCATCCTGCACCCAGAGTTCTCCCACAGCACCCCCTAAACCAATCGCCAGTGCTGCCATCTCCCAGCCATCGCGGGGAATCGTGTCATTTTGAATGCGGGCGACCTCATGCCAAAAGAGGAGATTGCGCTGATCCTTGGCCAATTGATCCCAACGGGCTAAATCAATTTGAATCTCCACCTCATCCTTGCCAATTTCTTCACAGGTAATGAGGGGAGGATTCACCCCACTAGCTGGTTCAATCATCACCCAGCTTTGCAGCTCTGGTGGCAAGAGAGACTTGAGACGACGCAATTCTGCTAAGTCAGAACGGGCAACTGAGGATGCAGCCGAGGTCATAGCACAACACAATCCTAGGGTATGTATTACCTATCTTAACAGTTGAAGGCTGACCAATCGGGATGACAGGATTTGAACCTGCGACCCCTTCGTCCCGAACGAAGTGCGCTACCAAGCTGCGCTACATCCCGATAACTTATCTAAGATAGCATCTGCTGGCTTTTTCCTCAATGGAAATGTGGGGGTTACAGGGCAAGGAAATTTAGGCCAATTTTAGTCCAACATCCAAACTAGGGCACTGAAAACTCCCACTAAGAGACAGTTTTAGGAATCTGCTTTATTGCGGCACCCACAATCGGTCAAACCGAACCCGTCCAGTAGAGCGGTTTTCCAAGGGTTCGATACCAACGCTTGTCTCTGGGGATGGCAACTGTAAACCTTAAGGAGAAGAACATCCCCCCTCTCAAGTACGGTCAGACTTCGAGATCGCCTTAAGTCGCGTGTTTGCCCTGATTCGTCTTGTTCATCTGCTCACAGCAGAACATTGACCGCCGAGACAGCTCTACCGCACCAGAAAAACGATCCTAGTCGCTCTTCTTTACCTGATTGGCAACGCTCGGCTTTTTCCCGACATGGACGATCCGCAGGTGTGGTACACCGATTACTACGATTTAATCGTTGCTGCCAAAGCGCTGGGAACGGGGGATGACACCTTACCCCACTGACCTGAAAAAACCAATGAGTTCAAACGCTACTTGAAAATCAGAAGCTCTGACCTCGCTGGCCTGTTCATTTGTTTTATCGAGGCGGAGATGACCCAATGGCAGAAAAACAGCATCAAAACTTGGCTAACGACAAAACTTAGGCAAATTTTCAAGCTGCCTTTATGAGCAAGGGTGATTTCTAAACCCATAGGGACTTTCGTCGTTTTGAGCGGATTTGATCGCCGTGACTTGCAGGAGCTTTGCGCATCCATAAAAACGCTCTTTGTAAAATCTCTTATGAGATTAAACATCTCAATAAAAGACTTATTGCAAGTCTCAATATCTCACTTAAGACAAAATTCACACTAAAACTTTCAAATAGACCCAGCTCTTAGGATGATTGGAGATAGGTTAAGACTTGCTAAAGTCACGGTGCCACTGCAAAGCTGTGCTATAAATTGAGAATTATATGCAATAACTAGCTTTCAAAAAATCATTAATGCAATATGTCATCACCTTTGTGGCCACCCTTTACCTATATCGCCGACCCCCATTCTCAAAGACAGCGCTGGAGACGTGGCATGTCTAAGCTGATTTCCCTTGCCGAAGCTAAGGTGGGCGATCGCTACTGCATTATGAAATTAATGTGCAACAATACCCAGCAACTGTTGGGGATGGGCTTGGCACCGGGGGCAATAATTAGCATCCTCCATCGGGGCGATCGCGGGGCAGTCATGGTGGCTCTTGACTCAAAGCGGTTTTGTGTGAACCACGAGCTAGCCCAAAACATCTTGCTCAAAGAGCTGGAATTGGCAGCTGTAAACCTACGCAGTGCCCCCATTGGTGCTCGCCTGCGCATTATCGGCTATGCCCCTACGACCCCCAGTTACAAACGCAAATTATTAGCCATGGGTTTAACCCCCGGCACCGAAGTTGAGGTTGTCCGCCATGCCCCCTTGGGTGATCCCACAGATATTAAGGTGCGAGGCTTTCATTTGAGCTTGCGTAAGGATGAAGCTGATGCTCTCAAAGTCCATCTGCTCTAGCAAAGGAGTGTGACATGGCAGCAACAATTGCGTTAATTGGTAACCCAAATTGTGGCAAAACAACCATTTTCAATGGTCTTACGGGGGCAAATCAGCGGGTGGGAAACTGGCCAGGAGTTACTGTTGAGCGCAAGGAAGGCCGCTATCGCGATCGCGACATCACTGTCCAAGTTGTGGATCTACCGGGGGTCTATGCCCTCGATGCCGAGGATAGCACTGGCTTAGACGAGCAGATTGCCCGCAAGTTTCTATTGGCGGGGGAATATGACTTGGTAGTGAATATTCTGGATGCCGCTAACTTAGAGCGCAATTTTTACCTCACATCGCAATTGCTTGATCTAGGAGTCCCCCTCATCCTTGTCCTCAACATGATGGATGTGGCTCGTGCCGCCAAAATCAAGATGGATATCCCAGCCTTGAGCCAGCGCTTAGGTCTGCCGGTGCTGCCTTTTTGTGCCAAACAACAACAGCATTTTGCTCAACTGCGGCAAACTATTCGCACCGCCTTGGCAGCACCACCTGTTTCCAGCGTTAGTGTGCCCCAACCCTCTGTGATTGAAGAGGCTATTGCTGATTTGCTGACTCAAGGCCTCAAAAATCGGGCACAGGCCTTGGCTTGGCTGCAATATATTGAATCAGTTCCCAATGATGTTGTAGCACCACTACGCCAATGGCGAGAGCGGATTCACCAGACCCTAGGAGAAGACATAGACCTTGTGATTGCCGATAGTCGCTATGGCTGGATTCAGCACCTAATGGCTGAGGTTCTGGAACAGGGCGATCGCCTGACAACAACAGTCTCCGATCGCATTGACCGCATTGTACTCAACCGCTGGTTGGGAATTCCCATTTTCTTGGCCGTCATGTACTTGATGTTTCTCATCTCAATTAATGTGGGGGGTGCCTTTATTGACTTTTTTGATATTGGTGTCGGAACGCTGGTTGTGGGTTGGCCAACCCAAGTGCTGCAAACATTCAATGCCCCCGGTTGGCTCATTGGTCTTCTGGCAGAGGGAGTGGGGGGCGGTATCCAAACAACGGCAACATTTATTCCTCAAATTGGCTTGCTCTTTATTTTTCTCACACTTCTTGAAGACTCTGGTTATTTAGCACGGGCAGCCTTTGTCATGGATCGGTTGATGCGCTGGCTCGGCTTACCCGGTAAGTCCTTTGTACCAATGATGGTTTCCTTTGGCTGCAATATCCCCGGCATTATGGCCACCCGCACACTCGAGAATCGGCGCGATCGCCTGATGACGATTTTGATGAATCCCTTTATGTCCTGTGGTGCCCGCCTACCGGTCTATGCCCTGTTTGTTGCTGCTTTCTTCCCCCGCAACGGCCAAAATATCGTGTTTTTGCTTTATGTGGTGGGAATTGCCGCAGCCATCTTCACGGGATTCTTGATGAAGCGCACCCTCTTTCAAGGAGAGATTGCTCCGTTTGTAATGGAGTTGCCCCCCTACCGTTTACCCACCTTCAGAGGGGTACTGCTGCGGGCTTGGGAGCGGCTAAAAACCTTTCTTAGTCGAGCAGGCAAGATGATTGTCATCCTTGTCGTCATTCTCGGACTGCTCAACTCTGTCGGCACCGATGGTCGCTTTGGCCAAAAGGATAGTACTCAATCGATTTTGAGCGCCTTTAGTCGCCAAATTACGCCGATTTTCTCGCCAATGGGGATTCAGTCCGACAACTGGCCAGCAACCGTGGGACTCTTTACGGGGATCTTTGCCAAGGAAGTGATGGTGGGAACGATGGATGCCCTCTATACAGAGTTAGCTCGCCAAGAAGCTCAAAGCACTGAAGCTGGGGATACACCAGAAGAACCCTTTTCCGTTTGGGAGGGATTGCAGGAAGCGGTGCTCAGCATTCCCAAAAATCTCAGTGAGCTGGGACAACGGGTGCTTGATCCTTTAGGGTTCCATGTGTTGCAAGAGGCAGATAACCCCGAAGCAGCGGCTGAACTTCAGAGCGTGCACTACACAACATTTGGCCAGATGGCACAACGGTTTGGCACGACAACGGCAGCGATCGCCTTCCTGCTCTTTGTTTTGCTCTACTTTCCCTGTGTATCGGCCACTGCCGCCGTCTATCGAGAAACCAATTTGGGCTGGACCATCTTTGTAGCGGCTTGGACAACGGGATTGGCCTACTGGGTCGCCACTGCTTACTACCAACTCATGACCTTTGCGGCGCATCCGATGTTCTCGTTGATTTGGTTACTGGCTCTAGGGGCAGTGATGGGGATGGTAATCATGGCCTTGAAATATTGGGGCGATCGCCAGCGGTTTTCCTCGCCACAGGGGACATGATTATGCTCTTACAACTACAGGACTATATTCAGAAGCACCACGTGGTTTCCTTGGAAGAATTGGTTGCCCATTTTCAGGTACCGCCAGCGATGATTGAACTGATCCTTAGCCAACTCATCCGCAAAGGACGGGTGAAAAAAATCATCCCTAGCCACTGTGGCGGCTGTTATCAGTGTGGCTCTTACCCTCTTGAACTTTACGAATGGAGAATCAACAATGCTATCCCAAGCAATGACCAACCGGCTCAATGAGCAAATCAACCTTGAGATTTATTCAGCACATCTCTACTTGCAGATGAGTTCTTGGTGTGCCCACAAAGCCCTTGAGGGTTGTGCGGCCTTCCTTAGTCAACATGCTGATGAAGAAATGGCACACATGCGGCGGCTTTTGAACTACATGCATGAAACCGGCGCCTTGGCAATCCTAGGCGGTATGGAAGCTCCCCCACACACATTTCAGTCCCTGAAGGAGATGTTCAGTAAAGTTTATGAGCATGAACAGTTTGTGACTCACAAAATTAATGAGTTAGTGCAGTTAGCGGATACGGAGCCTGACTATGCGACGTTGCAATTTTTGCAGTGGTATGTGGCCGAGCAGCACCAAGAAGAGTTTTTGTTCAAGAGTATCCTTGACAAAATTGAACTGATTGGCACGGAGGGGCAAGGACTCTTCTTTATTGATCAGGAAATTGGCAGGCTTGCCCAAACCAAAGGAACCACGACAATGCAGTCAACACCCGCAGCCTAAAGAGAAAAGGGTGCCGCTTGAGAAAGTGTCATGTGCCGCTATAGGAGTGCCCAAGGACTCAGAGTATCTTTTAGGTAGTGAGGAGTGATTCGCAAACAAAAGTCTCGGGGTCGAAACACGGCAAGACTCCCGGGGCTTTTTATTTTGGGCGAAAACCGTTACGTTAAAGAATATGCCTTTGCGAATTTCTGGCCAGCGATCGCTCAAAACGCTGCCGGGTCACAGTACGCGACCCACCAGTGCCAAAGTCCGCCAAGCCATTTTCAATATCTGGCAGGGTCGCCTCCAAGGATGTTGCTGGCTGGATTTGTGTGCTGGTACCGGTGCCATGGGAGCGGAAGCCCTGCTGCGGGGTGCCCAGTGGGTAGTGGGTATTGAGCAGTCTCCCCAAGCCTGCCAAGTCATTCGTGACAACTGGTCAGCCGTTGCCCAACCCCATCAGCACACGCTGGTTTTGCGGGGAGATGTACGCCAGAAATTGCCGCAAGTCCCTATTCCGCAGTTTGACTTTATTTACTTTGACCCCCCCTACAATGGTGATTTATATCTACCCGTTCTCCAGTTGCTTTGGCAGGAGGAGCGTCTCAGCCCTAAGGGGGAAATTGCTGTTGAGTGTCGCACCAAAAATCCACCAGATTTAGAGGCGATCCTAGCGATCGGCTGGCAGCAGCAACGCATTAAAACCTATGGCAGCACAACAGTACTCTTCTTGGTTTGTTACAAAAATTGACATTTACAGACATTGGTGGTGCTGAATTGGTAGCACGGCAGTTGCAGGAGGCTATGCAGGCACGGTACATTGTCCATGAATATTCTTCAGCGAGTCATTGTGTGAGTCTCAGCTTTGGGGTGGCAGCCCTGATTCCGGGGGGCAGTGATTCTCCCTTAGAGCTTTTTAACGCAGCGGATCAGGCGCTTTACGATGCTAAACGCCAAGAACGCAACCGCATTGTTGTCCGCCCCATTGTCAAGTCGCCCACAGTGCCTCGTTAGTGGTTCCTTTATGGGGATTTCTTATGCAAACTCGCCCCCTCGGCCGCACAGAGATTCAAATTACACCGCTGATTCTTGGCACTTGGCAAGCAGGCAAACGCTGGTGGGTCGGTATTGAAGATGAGGAGTCCATTCGCACGATTCGTACCGCTGTCGAAGCAGGGATGACCACCATTGATACGGCTGAGGTCTATGGGGATGGTCATTCAGAGCGGATTGTGGCCGCCGCCGTGGGAGACTTGCGCGATCGCTGTGTCTATGCGACGAAGGTCTTTGCCAATCACTTGCGCTACAAAGAGGTGATTGCCGCCTGCGAGCGATCGCTGCGCAACCTGAACACTGATTACATTGACCTCTACCAAATTCACTGGCCCGCCGGTTCCTTTGGCTCGGAAATCGTGCCCATCGAGGAAACCATGCAGGCAATGGTGGAGTTGCAAGTGGCGGGCAAAATCCGTGCCATTGGGGTCTCCAACTTTTCCCGTGCTCAACTGGCGGAGGCGATGCAGTACGGACGCATTGAGAGTGTCCAGCCCCCCTATTCCCTCTTTTGGCGTTGGGCAGAAACAGAACTCATCCCCTTCTGTATTGAGCATGAGATTACGGTTTTGGCCTACTCCTCTCTGGCTCAAGGGTTACTCACGGGTCGCTTTGGCCCCGGCCACCAGTTCGATCCCGAAGATAACCGCGCCAAAAACCAACTTTTTCAGGGGGAAACTTACGCCCGTGCCCTTGAAGCCATTGAACTGATGAAGCCCATTGCCACCAGCTTGGGCACAACGATAGGGAATTTAGCCTTGGCGTGGCTACTCCATCAACCGCAAACCTGTGCCATTGTTGGTGCCCGCCATCCAGAGCAGGTGCTAGAAAATATCAAAGCGGCTGACCTCCACTTGGATGAGTCGATTTTGGCCATGCTCGATGAAATTAGCCAGCCAGTCATCGCCACCCTTGATCCGGAGAATCCAGTAATGTGGAAGTGGTAGTTCAGATTCACCAATGTGTTTATGGAACTCCTTGGTCTTGGTGCAATTGTTCTCTACTTCTTAATTGCCCTGCGCTTTTGGCAAGGGTTTCACCGCACGTACTACACACAATCGCGCTTTGTCCTCAGCGTGCTGTGGCTACCGCTGCTCATGAATAAGTCCTATCGGGAAAACTTTCGCCGCGCACTGCTGGGCTAGGTGACTGGGGCGATTTGGCTGATTGGCGGCACCCAAGAGAGTCGCTGGATTGCCCAATTAATTGTCTGCCAAGGGTTTCCCTGCTGGGTGAGCGTGACCACAGCGGCGGCCTGCCATCTTTATGACGCGCATCCGTTGTTGAGTTGCCATATCGAGCGCTTGACCCCTGAGCGTGCCCGTGAGTTTATCGAGCAACATTCGATTCGAGCCGTAGTGGATGCATCCCATCCCTTTGCGGTGGCAATCTCTGCCCTTGCCATTGCCATCAGCCAAGAATTTGGCTTGCCCTACCTGCGCTTTGAACGCCCAGCATTTCCGCCAGTTCTTGGCATCTATACTGATTTGCCAACACTGCTGCAAGGGAATCTCCTCATGGGTGAGCGGGTGTTGCTGACCCTAGGAGTCAAACATTTGGCAGCTTTTGTGCCCCTCCAGCGTCAGGCTACCCTCTTTGCACGGATTTTGCCCACAACAAGCGCACTGGAGGCTGCCTTGGCGGCGGGGTTCGATCGCCAGCGCTTAATTGCCATTTTCCCCCCCGTATCGCGAGAGTTAGAGCGCGCCCTCTGGCAACAGTGGCAGATTACAACGGTGGTGACCAAGGCCTCGGGTACCGAGAGTGAGCAGATCAAACAGGCGATTGCCCGTGAGCTGGGGGTGAAGCTGATTACACTGCAACGCCCGCCTATGGTTTATCCGCGCCAAACAAGCGATCGCGCTGGTATCGAGGCCTTTTTGCAGGAATTAGCCACCTCTAAACAAAGCGATCAGTCACCGCCCCCAAACTACTAGAAGACACTAGCTTAGCATACTTGGCCAATACCCCACGGGTATAGCGAGGTGCCGGGGGCTGCCATTTAGCCCGCCGCGCTGCCAGTTCTTCCTCACTGACATTCAGTTGCAGCAGCCGCTGATGGGCATCAATGGTGATCGAGTCTCCCTCCTCCACAAGGGCGATCGTCCCACCCACTGCCGCCTCCGGAGCCACGTGACCCACAACCATGCCATAGGTTCCACCAGAGAAGCGACCATCGGTAATGAGGCCGACACTATCCCCTAAACCGGCACCAATAATGGCAGAGGTGGGAGCCAGCATTTCTCGCATCCCCGGACCACCCACAGGGCCTTCATAGCGAATGACAATGACATCGCCGGGGTTGATCTTGCCGGCAAGAATGGCATCAAGACAGGCTTCCTCGGAGTCAAAGACGCGGGCCGGCCCAGTAATTTGGGGATTTTTCACCCCGGAGATTTTGGCCACAGCCCCCTCACTGGCTAAATTACCCTTGAGAATGGTCAGGTGGCCGGTGGCGTAGAGAGGCTTGTCAAACGGACGAATCACCTCTTGGTTGGGGTCGGGGGTATTGGGCACATCCCGCAGCCGCTCGGCAATGGTTTCCCCCGTAATCGTGAGGCAATCCCCGTGGAGCAAGCCAGCATTGAGGAGCATTTTCATTACTTGGGGAATGCCCCCTGCCCGATGTAGATCCGCAGTCACGTATTTACCCGAGGGCTTGAGATCGCAGAGAACGGGCACCCGCTGGCGAATGGTTTCAAAGTCATCAATGGTGAGGGGAACCTCGGCACTGTGGGCGATCGCCAGAAAGTGCAGCACGGCATTTGTCGAGCCACCGATCGCCATAATCACACTGAGGGCATTTTCAATGGATTTGCGGGTGATAATATCGCGGGGTCGAATATTCTTACGAATCGCCTCCACCAGCACCTTGCCCGCTAACTCTGTATTGTCGGCTTTTTCAGCATCCTCCGCTGTCATTGTTGAGGAGTACATCAGGCTCATGCCCATGGCTTCAAAGGCTGAGGACATTGTGTTGGCCGTGAACATCCCGCCGCAGGAACCCGCCCCCGGACAGGCATGGTGTTCAATCGCATGGAGCGTCGCCTCATCCATTTTGCCGGCACTAAACTGACCCACGGCTTCAAAGGCGCTAACAACCGTCAGGTCTTGACCCTGCCAATGACCGGGCTTAATCGTGCCCCCATAGACAAAAATGGCGGGAATGTTCATCCGTGCCATGGCAATCATCGCGCCGGGCATATTTTTGTCGCAGCCACCGATCGCCAGCACCCCATCCATACTTTGGGCATTACAGGCGGTTTCAATTGAATCAGCAATCACATCCCGCGAGACCAAGGAGTATTTCATCCCCTCCGTGCCCATGGAAATACCATCGCTGACCGTAATTGTGCCAAACAACTGCGGCATCCCCCCCGCTGCGCGAATGCCTGCTTCGGCGCGACTGGCAAGGGCGGCAATCCCCATATTGCAAGGGGTAATCGTACTGTGGGCACTGGCCACCCCAACAATCGGCTTGTTGAAATCGTCATCGCCAAAGCCCACGGCTCGCAGCATGGCTCGGTTGGGGGTGCGTTGAACGCCTTCTGTAATGATGCGACTGCGCCAGTTTTCTGCCATAGTGTTCTCGCGATCGGCCTAAACGTCAATAAAGCATCCTTCTATTTTCCCTCACCCGTGGGCGATCGCTCTAGCGGCCAAGCCAAATAAAAGCCTAAAGCCGCAAACAACCCTAGGCCAGACAAATATTTCACACTGTTGGGAATCAGGGGATTGGGCGACCAGAAGCCCTCGATAATGCCCGCAATCACCAAGAGGGGAACAATGCCAAACATCAGTTGTGCTGCCAAAGCGCCATTGCGTTTGAGTGCGCTCAGGCGACGGTAACGCCCCGGCAAGAGAATCGCTTGCCCCAACAACAGACCCGCAGCGCCGGCCAGAAAAATTGCAGGCAGCTCCAAAGCACCATGGGAACTGACAAACGCCCAAAAGGGATACCCTAGGTTGTTTTGCGCCACCAAGGCAGCGATCGCCCCGATATGCAGACCGTTATTCCAGAGGATATAGAGGGTTCCTAGTCCCCCTAGGATGCCGCCCGCTAGCATTGTAAAAGCCACACTCAGGTTATTGGTCATAATGGCACTGGAGGCTAGGGGTTCAACCCCGACGATCGATCCCATCCAGAGCTTGCCCTCCTCTTCCACGAGGGACAGAATGTCTGAGGGCACCACCAGCTCCAAAAATTGGCGATCGCTCCACGCATACCACCAAGCGATCGCCGCCGCCACCAGAAATACCCCCAAGGCAAAGGCCGTATAGACCCATGTTTGCTGGACAACCGCTGGGAAGCCCCGCTGGAAAAACCACCAAACTTGGCGCCAATCTTGGGAGCGCTCACCCTGATAGACTTGGCTATAACTCCGCAAGGTGAGACCCTGCAAATAGTTGACGATGCTACTGCCCAAGCGGCGAGTTTTTGCCCGCGCTAAATCTGCACTAACCAAGCGGTACAACTGACTGAGGCGGCGAATCTCCGTTGCCGATAGCGCTTGAATCCCCTCTGTCTCAGCACGGTTGAGGAGGTGTTCTAGCTCTAGCCACTGCGGCTCTTGGCGGATCAGCCAGCGTTCAACATTCATGACTATCCGATTCCTCTTGAATTGCCCCCAAAAAAGACTCTAGGCGTTTGCGGGGAATGTAGGGCCAGCCGCCATTGGTTTCAATATCCCGCAGTAGTTTATAGAGCGCTTGGCGGTTGGTGGGCAAGGCCGCTTGAAACTGATTGTTACAAATTTCACGATGCAATTGCTCTAAAAGCCGCAGCAATGCCAACAGGTCATGGACATTTCCATTGGCTCGCTCAGCCGCGATACGGATCCGTTCAGCAAGGGCGTTGAGGTCGGTTGTACTTAAAGAGGATGGTGAGGAAATCATTTTTTCTATTTTTCTATAAAGCTTTTTGAACTAAGAATAACGATGTTCTAGCACAATTGCTACGATCGTATTACCAAAGAAAGAGGTTTCTGACCATGTTTCGGACACCTGTTGCCCTTGTGGGGGCAGCAACGTTGAGCCTCAGTCTGGCGATCGCCCCGCCTGCTTTCGCAGAAATGGAAGTGGAAGTGGCTCGCGACAGTAGAGGCCGTGTTTACACCGTGGATATGGATTCCCGTCGCTTTTATAGAAATAGGAATGGCATTATCCAAGTGGATTTTAGCCTCTCGACCCTTGGCGACGATTACTGGCATCGGGCAACCGCCTCCTGTAATCCCTATGACATTAAAAGTGAGTATTACGGTTGGGAGTGGACGGGAACCAAAAGCTATCCCCCCGGCACGATAGCGGGTGATATTGCCCGTGCGGTCTGTCGTCGTTAACCTGCTGCTGCACCAATACCCCGTGCAAGGTCAGCGGGAGCAAAAACCCCTAGCTCTGTGATAATGCCGCTAATTAAATGGGCAGGGGTGACATCAAAGGCAGGGTTGTAAAAATCTACCCCAGCGGGTGTAATGCGGCTAAACCCCACCTGATAAATTTCTTGAGGGTGTCGCTCCTCAATGGGAATTTCCGCCCCAGTGGCAATTTTGGTGTCAATGGTAGAAAGGGGGGCGGCGACAAAGAAGGGAATGTTGTGGGCTTTGGCGGCAAGAGCCACACTATAGGTACCAATTTTGTTGGCGGTATCTCCATTCAGGGCAATGCGATCGGCACCCACCACCACCGCATCAATCATCCCCCGCTGCATACAGTGCGCCGCCATCGTATCCGCCAGCAGGGTGACAGGAATGCCCTCTTGCACACATTCCCAAGCGGTTAATTTCGCTCCCTGAAGACGAGGACGAGTTTCATCGGCATAGACTCGCTCCAAGCGACCCGCCGCCCAAGCCGCACGCACCACCCCTAACGCTGTTCCATAGCCTGCTGTCGCTAGGGCACCGGCATTGCAGTGGGTAAGCAAGCGCAACTTCTCGGGTGTTTTCGGCAGGACACTAAGGCCGTTTTCACCAATGGCTTGACAGGTTTGCACATCTTCACGGGCAATGGTTTGGGCGGTTTCAAGAAGGTGCTGCTGGAGTTCCTCAAGGCTGGCTGTGGCTTGCTGGGCTGCCCCAAGCATGCGATCGATGGCCCAAAATAAATTCACTGCCGTGGGGCGGGTTTGCCGCAATTCGGAAGCGACATTCTCTAGGTGAGCCAAGAAGCCCTCGCGATCGCTCCCTGTGTATTCCCGTGCCCCTAAGACCATACCAAAAGCTGCTGCCACACCAATCGCTGGCGCACCCCGTACAATCATCGTCCGAATGGCGGTGGCCATCTCCGCTGCGGTGGTGATGTCCTTGAGTTCATACTGTTCTGGCAAGCGGGTTTGGTCAATTAACTGCACGCGATCGCCCGCCCACACCACAGGAAAGATGGTTCCGACATTTGCTGTGACAGCCACAACAGCCTCCGTGCTCACTAAAATTGAATACAAATCATAACCCAAGGGAGAGCCTATTCAGGCTAGAATCTAGCCCCCTAGGCAAAGGTCAGTTCACCATTCACCTCGAGACGGGTAAATTGGTTGGGAATCAGAAACTGCTCCCCCAAGGCTTCCGCCACACTGGGAGTAATCCAGCCCAGTTGCTTCAACAGTTGAATGGCAACGGCATACTTAGCACGCTTCGCACCATCACTCACCTTAATCGCCAATCCCATCCCTTCGCCCACACGACCCACACACTGAATCCCCTCAGCTCCGGACTTACTGAGGATTTCCCCCTCCGTGAGGCGCATCAGCTCGCTATCAAAGGCACCGGGACCGGCAACAAAATCAGGGTGGTGGGTCATGGCACGAACGACGCGCTCCATTGCCCAGTCATTGCCCGAGGCCAGTTGGCCGTAAAGGGTAGCCATCTGCACCAGTTGCATCAAATACGTGGGCGCCCCACAGTCGTCGTGGGCACAGATAAATTCTGCGGCGGGCATCTTCAGTAGTTCCGCCACCTTAGAGAGGATCAGAGCCTGAACGGGGTGATTTTTGTGCAGATAACTTGCCAATGGCCAATTACGCTGTTGACAAACCGCTAGCATCCCCGCATGTTTACCCGAACAGTTGTGCTGCAGTGCCCCTTGGCGGCCGGGGGGAACGGGACATTGCAAGGCGGTGGGATCCACATCGGCACGCCAGAGGATGTTAAAGACTTGGCGCACTTGCTCAATACGACCTTGGTGAGAGCTACAGATAATCGCGAGGTCGCGATCGCTCAAGTCAAACCGCTCCATCGTTCCCGTGGTGGTCACTGCCAAGGCTTGAAAGGGCTTGAGGGCAGAGCGGATAAAAGCAGCGGTTTCAGCGTTTCCTGCAAGGGCAAGAATTCGCCCCCGGGCGTCACAGACCACGGCATGGGCATGGTGGCGCGACTCAACAATCCCTTCCCGCAGTAAGCAAACATCGAGGAGAGGGGCTTGGGTGCGTTTGGACATAGGTTCGGTCATGCAGGTCAATGAGCAACAATATCAGCAGCAGCTACAGGAGTGCCCAAGCAAGGGTCAGTCCCAAAGAAAAGATCACGAGCGCCAAAAGGGTTACCTGTAACCGTTGTAAAATCGGGCGCAACTCGTAGGTATAGATCAGGCGATCTTGAGCCAATTCAGCTTCGGGTTTTTGCCACTCCTGACCGTCGTACCAGCCTGTTTCCTCATAAATGACGGTGGGACGGTGCAGGCGATCGCCCACGTAGGCCCAACCGAGTACAAGGCGCAAAAGAATCAGCAACAGCAGGAAGTTTGCTCCTAGCGCCCCAGCGAAGAAAACATGTAGGGGTGCCTCTTTCAGAGAAAAGCTGGCGATCGCCACCGGTCCACTGACTAGCCAAGCCATCCCCCACAGCAGTAGCAAACGCCGTTGAAAGCGTGGCCGCGGCCAACTCGACCATTCAAAAAACCAAGAGGCTTTGAGGTCACGATATTCGTTGATCGGTCGTTGATCTGCCGGGACAGGACAGAGAATCTGAGACACAGTGGCACAAGTTCAAGGACGCTGTTTCCAGCATACCAGTCTCGCTGAAATCGTGGATCGCCACACCATGCATGAAATCGGGCGATCGCCCCGTACACTAGAGGGTGTCACGCCTACCCCGCGTCTAGTGGGGGGAAAACTTTGTTGCTATATTGATTATTCCCTAGCTCCCTTGCGGCACCTTTGATGGAATGGCACCAGTCTGACGTTGCACAACTACGGGTTATTGACCAGTTGCTGGCCGGGCACAACCTGAGTCCAGCACAGTACGATATTACGCGCCGTGTGATTTATGCGACGGGGGATTTAGAATATCTGAATTTGATTGTCTATTCAGAGCAGGCCCTGCAATCCGGTGTGGCTGCCCTTGCCGCTCATACCCCGATTGTGGTGGATGTGACGATGGTGCAGGTGGGGGTGCTCTCCTACACCCAAAACACCTTTGGCAATCCCATTTACTGTGGGGCAGAAACCTTCACCCGTCCGCAGCAGGAAAAGTCCCGCATTGCTTTTGGCATAGAAACCTTGGCACGACGCCATCCCACGGCTATTTTTGTCCTCAGTAGTGATCATTCAGCCCTAGAACCTCTCCTGACTTTAGTGGAGGCTCAGGAAATTCGCCCTGCCTTAATTATTGACGCTGCCCCCAATTTTCTCCCCCCCATTTTGGATCGCCTGCAAAAGTCTTGGGTGCCCCACATCTCCATTAAGGGTTGCAAGGGGGGCGTGAGCGTTGCCACAGCAATTATGAACGGTTTACTCAAGTTGGCTTGGACGGCCTATGGTGACCCCCTTCCCTGAGACAAGTGAATGGCTCTGTATCGGCCAAATTGTCGGTGCCCACGGCCTGCGGGGGGAGGTGAAGGTCAAGCCCTTTAGTGATTTTCCCGAACGCTTTACCGTAGCGGGTTCTCGTTGGTTGCGATCGCCCCGGCAGCTCCAACCCTATGCGGTTACCCTTGTGCGCGGGCGATTTTTACCCCGTGTCGAACAGTTTGTGGTTACCTTTGCCGAAGTCAGCGATCGCACCGCAGCGGAGGCACTCAAGGGGGCAGAAATTTTAGTCCCCGCTAGCGATCGCCCACCCCTTGCCGCAAATGAATACCACCTCATGGACTTGATTGGACTCGCCGTGTATCACCACGGTGAGCGAGTTGGCGAAGTGGTGGGCTTGGTCAATGCCGGCAATGACCTACTAGAAGTGCAGTTACTCGACCCAGCGCAAGAAGCCCGCCGATCAGTGTATATTCCTTTTGTGCCAGCCATCGTGCCGCTGGTTGATCTAGCAGCCCGCAGAATTGAAATTGATCCCCCCTTGGGGCTGTTGCCCTGATCAATCCCTACCAAAATCGTTAATAATAGGGATACTTCTATTTTTTAGCCCCGACTCTTGAGATTGTTGTTGAGTGAGTTGCCCCAACCCATCCCTTAAAACCCATTAATTCCACCTTGACGGTAGCCTTTACTTGAGCGATCGCGATCGCCCTACCGTTTGCCCCTTTGTAGAGATTTCAGAGCCTTTGAGAGACAGCATGAGCATTGGTAAAGTTCGCATTTATGACCTATCAAAAGAACTCAACCTAGATAATCGAGATTTATTGGCGATCTGTGAACAGTTGGGAATTGCCTATAAAAGTCACAGCAGCACAATTTCCGATGCCGATGCCGATCGCATTCGCGAAGCTGCCAAAACCTATCAACCCCATAGTGCCTCTCCCCGTAAAGTTTCAAAAACACCTCCTCCTGTGAAGAAAGCCGCAGCCCCTCCAAAAACGCAGCAAATTGTTGCTGTCCACACTCAACCCCGCTCTGAGACACCAGAAGCGCCCAAGCCTCAATTACAACAACCTCCCGCTCGTCCCCAAGCACCGCAGCCCCCTGCGCGACCCACACCCCCTGCGCCGGTTGCCACCAAGCCAGTGGAACCTGTGGCGCCCAAACCCCCTACACCTCCCGCAAAACCCGAACCGACACCACCGCGTCCAGCGCCTACTTTAGTCCCCCCGCCCGCCCGCCCCACCAAGAAAGCGGAAAAAGTCGCTGCGGCTCCCCCGCCCCGCAAAGAGCTAAAGGAACCCCCCAAAAAAGAAAAGGTGGCGATCGCTCCTGCGAAACCCAGCAGTCAAGATCGCATTGAAATTGTCCAGCGGGCAGTTCCCCCGGCACCCGTCAAGCCCCCGGAAATGGCGCCCAAGCCAGCTTTACCAGAGCTACAACCGCCACCCAAACCCGTTGCGCCAGTCCTGCGGGCACCAAATCCACCCAAGCCCGTCACCGAAACCGTTGAGGTACTCGATGACAAGTCCGTTAGCAAAGTCATCAAAGACCGCCACCGTCACAAAGACTTTGATGATGAGGAGAACAAACGGAAATCCTCTCGCGTTGTCAAGTTGCGTGAAGAAGTCATCGACGAAGAGGAAGAACTAGAACTCACCAGCCGTTTGGTCGGGGTACACCAAGTAACCGTTGATGTCAGCCAATCGCTGCAACGGCCACCCAAGCCCAAGGCGCCTCGTCCTGCCCGCCCCGTTACACCAGCGGCGAAAACCGAAAAAAGCAGCGAGAAAAAACAACCCCGGCATCGCGATCGCCGTCACGAAGAGCCAGCCGAAGCACCACCGCCCGATCACATTACGATTGAAGGCCCGATGTCAGTGCAGGAGTTGGCCAGTTTAGTGCGTCGCCCCGAAGCGGAAATCATTAAAATTCTCTTCTTTAAGGGAATTGCCGCCACCATCAACCAAACCCTTGAGGTGGAAACAATTGAACTCGTGGCCAAGGAATTGGGGATTACGGTGGAAACGGCACAGCAGAAAGCCGAGGCCACAAAAGTCACCGAAATGCTGGAGTCGAGCGACCTCGATCACCTGCAACGGCGTCCACCCGTAGTCACGATTATGGGTCACGTGGATCATGGCAAAACCAGCCTTCTCGATGCCATTCGCAATGCCAAAGTGGCCCAAGGGGAAGCAGGCGGCATCACCCAACACATTGGCGCCTACCACGTGGATGTCGAACACAACGGCGAAAAACATCAGGTCGTCTTTCTCGATACCCCCGGTCACGAAGCCTTTACCGCCATGCGGGCACGGGGGGCACGGGTCACCGATATTGCTGTTCTCGTGGTTGCTGCCGATGATGGGGTGCAACCTCAAACCATTGAAGCCATTAGCCACGCCAAAGCAGCTAAAGTGCCGATCATTGTCGCCATTAACAAAATTGACAAAGAGTCTGCCCAACCGGAGCGGGTCAAGCAGGAACTCACCGAATACGGCTTGGTGCCCGAAGAGTGGGGGGGCGACACGATTATGGTTCCCGTCAGTGCCCTGCAACAGCAAAATCTCGATACGCTCCTAGAAATGATCCTGCTGGTGGCTGAGGTGGAGGATCTCTACGCCAATCCCGATCGCCCTGCCAAAGGCACCGTCATTGAAGCCCACTTGGATCGGGCACGGGGACCTGTGGCCACATTGCTGGTACAAAACGGTACTCTGCGGGTCGGCGATATTCTGGTGGCAGGTGCCTGTTTTGGTCGGGTTCGCGCCATGATTGACGATCGCGGGCAGCGTGTCGAGGCAGCAACCCCCTCCTTTGCTGTCGAAGTCTTGGGTCTGGCGGATGTCCCTGCTGCCGGGGATGAATTTGAAGTCCTCAGCGATGAAAAAGCCGCCCGTGCCCTTGCGGAGGAGCGAGCCGCCGCTCAACGCCAATCCCGCCTTGCCCAAGCCGCAGCCGCCCGGCGGGTCTCCCTTACCTCGTTGTCCAGTCAAGCCCGCGAAGGGGAACTCAAGGAACTCAATCTCATTCTCAAAGCCGACGTTCAAGGTTCCGTCGAGGCGATTTTGGCGGCCCTCAACCAACTGCCCCAAGATCAAGTACAGTTGCGAGTCTTGTTGGCTGCCCCCGGCGAAATTACTGAAACCGATGTTGACCTTGCCGCCGCCAGTAGTGCCGTCATCATTGGCTTTAATACGACCCTTGCCTCAGGGGCACGCCAAGCGGCTGAGCAGCACAATGTTGATGTCCGCGAATACAACATCATCTATAAGCTCCTCGATGATATTCAAGGGGCAATGGAGGGGATGCTGGAACCCGAACTGGTCGAGGAAGAACTGGGTCAAGCCGAAGTGCGAGCTATCTTCCCCCTCAGCAAAGGAGCTGTGGCCGGTTGTTATGTCCTCAATGGCAAGCTCGTGCGCAACTGCAAAGTACGGGTGCTGCGCCAGCAAAGCGTCATTCACACAGGCATCTTGAGTTCGCTAAAACGCCTGAAGGACGATGTCCGCGAAGTTGCGGCGGGCTACGAATGTGGTGTGCGCTTGGATGATTTTCAACAATGGCAGGAAGGAGATATTATTTACGCCTTCCAAACAGTAACAAAACGTCGTAGTCTTGGCAGCGGTAGCGATAGAAACTAAACTGAGTCAAAGTTGATCAATTGATAACTCTAAATTCAAGATCAACCTGATGTGAGGAGAGCGCTATGGGACTGCACCGTCGTACGTTTTTGCGCCGTGTGGCACAGGGGATGGGGGCAATCGCGATCGCCACAGGGAGTAAAACCCTACTCACGGCCTGTGCCGGCAATGTCGATTCGACCTCTGGAACGTCAACTACGGGCACTGTCTCCAGCAAAGGTCTCCTCAATCCCGGTACATTGGCTTGGGGGGCTGAGGCGATTAGTGGTGCTCCCTACGTTTTTTACGACCCAGTTGATCCCGGTAAGTTGATTGGCTTTGAGGTGGAAATTGCCGACGCAATCGCCCAACTAATGGGGGTCAATGCCGTATTCGTTGCCACTGCCTACGATCAACTGTCCGCTGCCCTTGCCGCCAATCGCTTTGACATGATTCTTAACGGTTGGGAGATCACCACCGATCGCGATCGCACCCAACTCTTTTCCCAGCCCTACTATCGCTATGGCCAACAGATCGTTGTCCGAGCCAATGACCCCCGTTTTGAGCAATACACTGCCACGAGTGAAGTCACACTGGCCAATCTGGCTGGCATGACTGTCGGCACTGGCATTGGCTACAAAGCCCAAGAAATTCTTGAAAGGGACAAAAACATTAAAACCCGTGCCTACGATGGCAACCTGCCCTTTGATGATCTCGCCCAAGGGCGGATTGATGCCGTGATGCTAGACTATCCGATTGTTGCCTACTATGTTCTTGGCGCCGGTCCGGGGGGCACAGTGAACAATAGCCTGCGTCCAATTGGTGTCCCGATCTTTTTGAATAACTATGTGATTGCCTTTAATAAGAACAACCCCAAAGGAGAAACCCTCAAAACAGAAGTTGATCAAGCCATCGACATCCTCAAGAAGGACGGCACATTACGCCGCATCTACGAAAAATGGAAAATGTGGAATGATCAACAGACCCAAATTGGGATTGTGTGACATCCTCCCGACGCTGACCCTACGGTTCTCAACCTCACTTCTCGCTTGTGGGGCAAGGGATGACTAAAATCGTGAGGATGGTATTAGGGAGCAGGGCAAGCAGGTTAATCCAGCGGCTCATACTTGGATCCTACTCCCTTGTATCCAGTATTAACCCAATTGATTGAGGGGAGGCTGGCCACGCATTTGCCGTAAGGCATTTAGACACAGGGGACAATCACAGCCAAATAGCGCGATCGCGGTATTACTTTCTTCCTCAGTAAACTCTAGTACAGGAGGGGGCAGCGAACCATTATCACGACTGGCTTGCAGTTTTGTTTCCTGAGCGCCTAGGCGAGTACAGACCAGTTGAAACTTCTGGTGGGGATTAGTGACACACTCACTGCTTTCTGGAGGTGGCACGGGAATGGGGGTACTGAGTTGGGCATGGGCAGGTGCAATCAATGCGACCAAGCTCAGGACGGATCCCAAAAAGGTAGGGCTGACTAAAAGAGCGAGACGCAAAGCTGACATAGGGTTTCCTCACAACTTGTTACTTGATTTTGGAAAAGGTCTGTATCGCTAGTCTAACGATGATTGCTTGATTTGGCACAGCCGCGCAATATTCTGAATGCGAAAGCTCATCTTGCTCTTAGGATTGAGATTGTCGTTGCTGGCAATTTGTCGTAGGGCAGGGGATGCGATCGCCCACAATCAGGGTACGCCACTGTTCTGGTTTTAGGCGGGTTTGTGCCACCCGTTGCAGATCTGCTGCCGTTGCGGCTTTAACGGCTCGCTGATAGCGGAAGATAAAATCCTTGGGCAAATCGTAGTATTCGTAGCGCAGGAGACGATTGAGAATTTGCAGGCGATCGCGAAAATTAAAGACAAAGGAGTTGAGAATACTGTCTTTGGCGTAGTTCAGTTCTGCGGCACTAACGGGTTCCTGTTGCAGTCGCTGGATTTCCTGCCGTAGGGCGCTGAGAAACTTGGCTGTGGTTTCTGTTTGCGTTTGGCCAACGCCATAAAACACCCCCGGATAGTCAAATTCGGGACTCCAAGCGGCATAAACACTATAGGCCAAGCCCTGGCGCGATCGCACTTCATTGAAAAGACGCCCACCAAAGCCATTGAGAACCCCATTGAGAACATAGAAGTTAAACACGTCCGGATCTTTGAGCGTCCCCCCCAATTGCCCCGTGTAGATATAGCTTTGGGAGAGATGGGGGCGATTAATCACCACCGTTGTTGGCGACGTATCAACTGTTACCCTAGGTAAGGGGGGCAAAGGAGGTAAATTCGGTGGATCTTGCCATGAGCCAAAAATTGCTTCAAGGCGATCGCCCATTTGCGAGGCATCAAAGTCGCCCACCAAGCCCAAAATACAGCGGGAGGGAGCGAGGTACCTGCGGTAAAACTGCTGCACATCCGCCGGTGTGATCTTGGCAAGGGTCTCTAACTCTTGGGTGCGGGCATAGGGACTCTCAGCACCGTAGATCAGCTTGTAAAATTCCCGTTCTGCTTGGGCATTGGGTTGATCATCGCGGCGTTGAATGATCCCTTGCCGCCGCCGAATCGCCAGTTCAAATCGCTCTGGTTCTACTGCTGGCGCTTGGAGCATCTCCGCTAGTTGGCTTAGAACCGCTTCACTGTGTTCCTTGAGGCTGTTGAAATTAATCCGCCCTAAACTTTTGCCGACACCCGATTCAATGGCTGCTGCTCGATCCTCAAGCCATTGGTCAATTTCAGCGGCACGATGAACTTGGGTGCCACCCGTGCGAATCAGGTCGCCACTGACTTCTGCCAAACCCACCTGAGCCGGCGGATCCCAACGACTACCTGCCCGAAAGATTAAGGTGCCTCGCACCAAGGGCCACTCGTGATCCTCTAGGAGATAGACCACCATCCCATTGGCCAACTGACGGCGTTCATAGGCCGGCACTTGAATTTCCGGTAAGGGGGGAAATGTCAGCTCAGTGTAGTGCTTGGGGGTCATGGCTGCTGCCAAAGGGGGTGGGATCAACCATAGCAGGAGAGCCACTACGAGTCCAAGGCAAAGCGATCGCCCCACTGGACGGCGTCTTTGGAGCCAGACAGCCATCGAGAGAAAAAGAATAAAAATAATCCGATAGGATGAAGCCAACATATAACTGTTTTCTAAATTATGGGATATGTGAGGGGGATATCATCCTCTCCCAGAGCAGCTTTCACAGTTTTAAGTGTGTTCCATCGATGTGAAAAAGACTGCCAGCCATGAAAATTACATTACACTGTTAAGAAATGCTTAACTTATTCCAAGTATTGTCAGGATAAAGACTGCACTGCAACCCAGTAAATTTTCTGTAAACAGAATAAAATCTCACGTCCTAGAATAGCAAGTGAGTCTCTTCATCAATACCGGCTTGATTGGGGAGTTTCTAGTGAAAACCGTTCCGTCATGAGAATTTGCCGAGGCGATTGATGTGAAGTCTGATCCGCCGAAGAAGTGGCGCCATCTTCTCGTTATTGAGGATCAAGAGGGTCGGCGTACCATTCCCTTGGAAGCCAGTACCTATACAATTGGGCGACATCCCAGTAATACGATTGTTCTTAAGTCGCCAATGGTTTCCCGTCAGCACGCTGTTTTGCTACGGGTTTTGGATCCCAGCAGTGGTAATTTTTTCTTTCGCCTCATTGATGGCGATCTACAAGGGAAGCGCAGTGTCAATGGTCTGACGGTCAATGGCAAGCCCTGTCAATCCCACATTCTTCAGCATAAGGATTTGATCGTCTTTGGCGGTGATGTGCGTGCCCGCTACCACGCGATCGCCAATATTTCTGACTCCGGGTTCAATCGCTACACCCGCGCCCTCGAAGCATCAAGTATCTCAGATCAAGACGTGGCCTCTTTGGGGGGTGCCTTCGTCAGCAGTGAAATGTCTGAGGTGACCGAAATCCAACTGCTGCGGTTGTCCTCCTTTCCAGAGTTAAGTCCCTATCCGATCATTGAACTGGCTCCCAATGGCCAAATTACCTATCTCAACCCAGCGGCCATTCAGGAATTTCCCGATCTTGGGGAACCAGATGTGCAGCATCCGCTGCTATCGCGCCTCAAAAGCTGGTCGTTGCAGGAAAAGCGATTTTCTGTTGAAGAAATCAACGTTGGCGATCGCACCTACGAAGTGACAATCCATCTGCTGCGGGAGAGCCAATTAATTCGCTGCTACATTACCGATATTACTGAACGCAAACGTTCTGAACTCGCCCTGCGCATTAGTGAAGAACGCTATGCTCTGGCAGCTGAGGGCGCCAATGATGGCCTTTGGGATTGGCAGATTAGCGATCGCTCGATGTATTATTCTCCCCGCTGGGAACTGCTGGTTGGCGAAACCCCCGGTACCCTACAACCCACCATCGAGGAATGGTGGCGGCGTGTCCACCCCGATGACCTAGAGCGGCTACGCCAGAGCATGAAGGAGCATCTTCTCAGTACCCGTCCCCATTTTGAGTGTGAGTTTCGGATTAAACACGCCGATGGCAGTTACCGTTGGATGCGATCGCGAGGCAAAGCCCTGCGCAATGAAGAGGGGCAGCCCTATCGCATGGCCGGTTCGATGACCGATGTCACAGAGTACCACTTGATTCAGGAGCAAATTCTCCACGATGCGCTGCACGATGCCATGACGGGGCTACCCAACCGGGTGCTCTTTATGGATCGGCTGACGCAGGCCATTACCCGCCGCGTGCGACGTCCCAACTCCCTCTTTGCGGTGCTGTTTTTAGATGTGGATCGCTTTAAGGTGATCAACGATAGCTTGGGGCACTTAGCTGGGGATCAACTCCTGATTGGCATTGGCCAGCGACTGACGGCCTGTACCCGCGCTGAGGACACGATCGCCCGCCTTGGGGGTGATGAATTTGCCATTCTCTTGGAGGAGTTAACGACTCCCGCCCAAGCGATCGAAGTGGCAGAACGAGTGCTAGTGGCTCTGAGCCGTCCCTTTCTCCTTGAGGGGCATGAAGTCTTTACCAGTGCCAGTATTGGCATTGCCTTCCCCAGCGAGGAAAGCAAAACGGCTGAGGACTTATTGCGAGATGCGGATACCGCCATGTACCGCGCGAAATCCTTGGGCAAAGCTCGCTATGAAGTCTTTAGCATGACGATGCGTGCCCAGAGCATTGCCCTGATGCAAATGGAAACTGATCTGCGACGGGCGGCAGAGCGCGATGAATTTTTGGTGTACTATCAACCGATTGTTGATCTATCAACGCTCAATATTGTCGGCTTTGAAACGCTGCTGCGCTGGCAACATCCCGAACGGGGAATCGTCTCCCCTAGTGAATTCATGACTGTCGCCGAAGAAACGGGTCTGATCCTACCCATTAGTTGGTGGGTGATGGCAGAAGCCTGTCGGCAAATGCAACGCTGGTCAAAGGTGTTTCCCCGCAGTCGCGGTTTAAGCATTAGTGTCAACCTCAGCGGTCGTCATTTCCAGCAAGCGGATCTGCTGCTCAACTTAAGATCAATTTTGTCAGAAACAGAATTTCCCGCTGAGCGACTGCGCCTTGAGGTGACCGAGGGCATCTTGATTGACAACAAGGAGGTGGCGATCGCCACCCTTGAGGAAATTCGCGCCATGGGCATTGGCGTGTATATGGACGACTTTGGTACAGGATATTCTTCCCTGAGTTATTTGCACCGTTTTCCCATTGACACACTAAAAATTGATCGCACGTTTATTTCCGCTCTCAACAATGAGGAATCTTCGGCGACAATTGTGCACACGATTCTCATGCTGGCGCATTCTTTGCGGTTGAAGGTGGTGGCGGAGGGTATTGAAACACGCGATCAGTATCGCGTTCTTCAGGCGCTTGGCTGCAACTATGGCCAAGGTTATTTCTTTGCCCGCCCCCTCTCAGCTCAACAGGTGGAACAGTTATTTGCCAGCCAATTGTTGCCGCACCTAGTACGCCCCACTGCCAAAAAGCACAATACGCACCGTCTCCACTAAAATTTCCAAATCCAGATTGAGCGACCAATTGTCAATGTAGTAGAGGTCAAGGCGTGCCGCTTCATCAAAGTTGCCAATCTCAGAGCGGCCAGAAATTTGCCACAGCCCGGTAATCCCTGGCATCACCTGATGGCGAATATGGTGCCAAGAATGAAAACGGGCAACATCCCGCAGGGGTAGCGGACGCGGCCCCACTAAACTCATGTCTCCCCAGAGGACATTAAACAGTTGCGGCAGTTCATCAATGCTGGTCTTGCGCAGGAAACTGCCGAGGCGCGTGCAGCGGGGGTCGTTTTTGACCTTGAAGAGAATGCCATCGGCGGATTCATTTTGTGTTTCCAACTGCGCTTGGAGTTGCGGGGCATCGGCTCGCATGGTGCGAAATTTCCACATCTGAAAGACTTGGCCGTGGAGTCCTACCCGCTCTTGGCGGAAAAAGACAGGCCCTGGGGAGGTGAGTTTGATGGCGATCGCCACCACGATAAAGAGGGGTGCCAGCACCACGATGCCAAAGAGTGCCAAAATCACGTCCAAATAGCGCTTCAGCCGATATTCCCAACCATTGAGATACGTCATATCTACCCGCAGGGTGGGCAAAGCCGCCACAATTTCCGGGGTGCCGCGGCGGTAGAGCATTTCCAAGCTGGAGGGGATCAACCGTAGGGCAATGCCATGTTGGCGTAGCTGCCAATAGAGGGCTGAAGCGAGATGGGCTGGGGGGAGGCCTTCTACAATCACCTCTTGGGCTTGACAGTTGAGAATCTCGGTCAGGGTTTCCGGTTCATTGGCCATGGTGGCGATCGCCCTGCCGACAATCTTATAGTTCGAGCGTTGCTCTAGTAGGCTGCTGAGATGCTCCTGTCGCTCCGGGGGCGCCACCAGAAAAGCGCGAATCGGTTGCCGTAGGGTGCAAATTTTAAACGCCAGACTCACGGCTAAGCGCAAGATCACGGCGAAAACCACACTGAGACCCCAAGCACTAAAAAACAGTGAGCGAGGCAAATCTACCTTGGGATCATAGAAGTAGGCGATCGCCAGTGCCAACAAATAGCCCAAGCTCAGTACCTTAGCAAGGCGCAGATAATTTTTCCAATGGCCGCGCGGGTGATACAGCCCACTCACAGCAATCAAAAACAATAGACCAGTGGCAAAGAGCCAAAAGACACTGGGCAATCCCAGCCAGTACCACGCTGCTAAATCAGGGGGCAACGGCGCATAGAAGCGATTGAGTTGTAAGCCCAACTTCCAAGCCAACACCAACCCCACGAGGTCACTGGTCAATAGCAGCAGGGCAAAAGCTGTTTCTGAGCGCAACCACATCCGACGGCAGCGGGGTGCCCGAATATCACGGGGGGAAGCTTGAGACCGCATCATGGAGCAACACAACAACAATGGCTAGGGTTTAGTATTCCGCAGAACCCCAAGGGGCGATCGCGGTGCAATATCTCTTTGCAGACCCCCATAAATCCTTGACAATAAGAGACAAACAGTCCATTTACCCAACCTCCATGTCCAGCGATTTAATTTATCCTTCCACTCTCTTACTCACGAGTCTCTTGGCCGTCGGATTTGTGTTTTTTATTCGTGCTTCCACCAAAGAACGCATTGAAACCAAAGAATGGCTCATTGCCCAGCCCATTGCTGAACTTGCTCCCCGCCTCAAGCAGTATTTCCAGCAGCGGGGCTACCGCCTGCATACCGTCAGTGCTGATGGCAGTGAAGTGACGTTTCAGGGAAATGTTGCCGCTAGTCCCTTTTTGGCCGCATTGCTTTTTGGCCTTGCCGTCTCCGGTGCCACAGCGATCGCCCTTGTGTTGACCGTTCTCTTTCCCGATCGCGGCATTCTGGCCTTTGGTCTGATTGGCCTGACGCCCATTGCCCCGTGGTTCTATTGGCGAGGTGCCCAACGGCTCGAAACCGTCAAACTCTCTTTGCAACCCCATGCGATCGGTACCCAAGTCACCCTAGAGGGACACCGCGATGAACTAATGACTTTCGAGAACACGGTGTTGGGAGCTTTGTAGGCTGCCTTCTTGGCTGAGGTGCATAACGGAAAAAACATCACAGGATAATCTTTTGACGACCTGTGAGGGACTTCGCGATGACCTACTCGCAAACCACCACCACCACTGATGAGCGTACCTTTGGTCAACTCCTGCTTGAACTCGACATCCACCTCAGTCCCGAAGAAGTGGATCGTTTAGAGAAAAACTTTCGGGTGTATCTCGCCTGTGAAGGCTACCCCCTCACTAAAGTTCCCCACTGCGCTGTCGAGCGTCAGGTAGATAGTCATGGTCGCTTGATGGCTGAAACGGTCAAGCCCAGTTCCCTAGAGACCAACGCCGCCTTTGAGCGGGCTTGTCAATGTGCTCAGATGTCCCTGAGTCACCTCAGTGCGATGACCGAACGCTTCCTAGGGGATCTCCAAGACTTGGCCACAAGCCACGGTTACCCCAAACGGTTGGGAACTGACCTTGCGCGGGGAATTCTCGCCAACTATTGGCAACAGTGGGGTCGGGAGCGATTTTACCAATGGGTGATTTGGTTGGTGGAAAATTATACCAATGAATCCACGGAAGAAATTCGTGAATTGAGCGAACTCTATGAAACAGCGTTAGAAATTTATGATCAACTGTTTCGGGATTATTGCGGCTTTTCACCGCGTCTAGGGGCGAAATAATGCCCAACTTCGGTGGGGGACTTTGCTAGAATCAGTCAACAGATAGTTTTTCTGTGGTCAGCGGTAGGCTATCGCTCCTAGGTATCTTGCGAGGTCGGGTTTCTATGCACCTAAGTGAACTCACCCATCCCAACCAGTTGCATGGGTTGTCCATTGCCCAATTGAGTCAAATTGCCGCCCAAATCCGCGACAAACATTTGGAAACGGTGGCGGCCACGGGAGGACACCTTGGGCCAGGGTTGGGGGTTGTCGAACTCACCCTCGCACTCTACCAAACCCTTGACTTAGACAGAGATCGTGTGGTCTGGGATGTGGGGCACCAAGCCTACCCCCACAAAATGTTGACGGGTCGCTACAACAACTTCCATACCCTGCGGCAAAAGGGAGGAATTGCTGGCTATCTCAACCTCCGCGAAAGCCCCTTTGATCACTTTGGTGCCGGTCATGCCTCCACCAGTATTTCCGCGGCCTTAGGGATGGCGATCGCCCGCGATCTCAAGGGAGAGAAGTTCAAAGTCGTGGCCATTATTGGTGATGGTGCTTTAACTGGGGGGATGGCGCTAGAAGCAATTAACCACGCCGGCCACTTGCCCCACACCAACCTGATGGTGGTGCTGAACGACAATGAGATGTCCATTTCCCCCAATGTGGGCGCGATTCCCCGCTATCTGAATAAAATCCGCCTCTCGCCGCAGGTGCAATTTATTACTGATAACCTCGAAGAGCAGTTCAAACATATCCCCTTCTTTGGTGAAAACCTAACCCCGGAGATGCAGCGCATCAAGGAGGGCATGAAACGCCTTGCGGTTCCTAAGGTGGGCGCCGTCTTTGAGGAACTGGGCTTTACTTACGTTGGTCCGGTGGATGGCCACAATTTGGAAGAACTCATTACCACATTCCAACATGCCCATACGATTTCCGGTCCTGTCTTGGTTCACGTGGCAACGGTTAAGGGCAAAGGCTACGCGATCGCCGAGAAAGACCAAGTGGGCTACCATGCACAAAACCCCTTTGATCTCGTCACTGGTAAGGCCAAACCCTCCAGCAAACCCAAGCCCCCCAGCTACTCCAAAGTCTTTGGCGAAACCCTGACTAAACTCGCAGAAAACGATCCGCGCATTGTTGGCATTACAGCGGCGATGGCCACGGGTACAGGGCTAGATATCCTCCAAAAACGGGTGCCCAACCAATACATTGATGTCGGCATTGCCGAGCAGCACGCCGTAACAATGGCCGCCGGCATGGCCACCCAAGGAATGCGCCCCGTAGCGGCGATTTACTCCACCTTCTTGCAGCGCGCCTACGACCAAATTGTTCACGATGTCTGCATCCAAAAGCTACCCGTCTTCTTCTGCATGGATCGGGCGGGGATTGTCGGTGCTGATGGCCCGACCCACCAAGGGATGTACGACATTGCCTATTTGCGCTGCCTACCCAATATGGTGCTGATGGCACCCAAGGATGAGGCGGAATTGCAACGCATGATTGTAACGGGCATCAACTACACCGATGGCCCGATCGCCCTACGCTATCCCCGGGGCAATGGCTATGGTGTCGCCCTCATGGAGGAAGGCTGGGAACCCCTCGAAATCGGCAAAGGGGAACTCCTGCGCCCCGGTGAAGAGATTCTCTTGGTGGCCTACGGCTCAATGGTCTATCCGGCGATGCAAGTGGCAGAAATCCTCAAGGAACACGGCATGAGTGCCGCAGTGATCAATGCCCGCTTTGCCAAACCGCTAGATACTGAGTTGATTCTGCCTTTGGCGAAACAAATTGGCCGCGTGGTCACCTTAGAAGAAGGCTGCCTGATGGGGGGCTTTGGCTCGGCGGTACTCGAGGTACTCCAAGAGGCGGATATTTTGGTGCCTGTGTTACGTTTAGGAGTACCGGATATCTTGGTTGAGCACGCTAGTCCCGAAGAATCAAAGGCTGACTTAGGACTCACACCCCCACAAATGGCTAAAACGATCATGGAAAAGTTTGGGGTGGCTCAACCAAGGGTGGTCACTGCCTCCTAGGGAGGGGCGAGGACAATCGCGGCATTTTGCCCCCCAAAGCCGTAACTACAGCAGAGAATGTGCTCTAGAGGGGCAGAACGCGTCTGTTGGACAATGTCCAAGTCAAAGTCGGGAGTCTCACAGCCAACACAGGGAGGAATCTGCTGCTCCCGTAAGGATAAGCAAGAGAGGGCGATCGCGATCGCGCCAGCAGCACCTAGGGTATGCCCAAGGGCCCCTTTGTGACTGGTGACCGCAACCCCTTGACCAAAAAGGGTTTGCATCCAAGTGGCTTCGGCGGCATCGTTACGCTGTGTGCCCGTACCGTGACTATGGATACAGTCGATCTGTGGCGGTGTTAGCCCCGCCTGAGCCAAGGCCTTTTGAATGGCTAGGAGAGCACCAGTTTGGTGGACACTGGGGGCAGCCATATGCTCGGCATCAGCACTGAGACCCACTCCAGCAATTCGGGCATAGGGGTCAATGCCTCGCGATCGCGCCCGTGCCTCAGATTCTAGGACGACAATAGCACCGCCGGCCGCTAAGCCAAATCCCTGCCGCTGGCGATCGAAGGGGGCCGCACGCTCCTGAGCCAATACCCCCAACTGCCGAAATCCCGCCAAGGTCAAGGGGGAGACGGCGGACTCGACCCCTCCCGCCAACACCAGATCACACTGGTTCTGCTCAATGAGTAATGCCCCTTGGGCGATCGCCCACATTCCCGTGGCACAGGCGGCTGTGGGGTTGAGCACTATCCCCTGAATGCCTGCAATTTGTGCTACCTGCTGCGAGACAGTTGCTGGCAAGGTTTGTAACCATGTTTCTCGCGATAGAGAAGGCTGCCGTAACCACGTTTCCCACTGTGCTTGAAAGCCCCGACTGGAGCCAACCACCACTCCAGCATCGCCTAGGGGAACCGTTAATTTTGCGTCGTTGAGCGCTTGAGTTGTCGTCGCAGCAATAATTTTCTCAATCGGTAAGGTCGTTGCACCCACCAGTCCTTTAGGCGTGGCGATGAGTGCCGTTTTTCCTTGACAGTAGCGCCGCCATGTGGCGATCGCGCTCTCCCCCAGAGCTGTCCACAGACCAATACCGGTAATAACAACATTCACTGCACGATTTTATTCAAGATTTGTTCAGGATATGATCGACATCATCAAGCGTGACGTGAGGACAGCAGGCTTGGAAGCGGCAATGGAGTATTGTGTGGTGATGGTTACCACGGCCACAGAAGCTGAGGCACTCTCCTTGGCCGATCAACTCGTGGCTGAGCACCTCGCTGCCTGTGTGCAAATTCTGCCTATTCAATCAATATACCGCTGGCAAGGAACCGTACATCGCGATCCAGAATGGCAATTGCTCATTAAAACTCGCATCACTTTATTTGAGCAGGTGCGCGATCGCCTGCTGGCATTACACAGTTATGAAGTTCCAGAAATCATTGCCCTGCCAATTATTGCCGGTTCTCCTGCTTACTTGAGTTGGGTCAAAGAACAAACTCAAAAAATCTCTAGAGGTTAAGAATGCCTGAACCCAAAATCAAAAGCTTATATTACATTACCCATGTGAACAACCTCTCCTCTATATTCCAACACGGAATTCTTGCACATGAGCAAGTCGTAGAACGCGGTCTTTCCCCGACACCTATCTATAACGCAGACATCGTTGCGCATCGGCAACACCGCCTCGCACCAAATGGTCAGAGTCTATGGCAATATGCCAACCTCTATTTTCAACCCCGAAATCCCATGCTTTATAAAGTATTAAGTGAAATCAATAAAAACAATGTTGTCATTTTAGGAATTAAACCCCGTATCCTAGATATCAAAGGAACCTTCATTGCTTTAGGGAATGCAGCCCACTTCGTTACTGAAATCCGCGATGCTAAAACTGGACTACAAATCATCCATCGCGATTATTGGAGCATTCTCAATAATGACTGGTGGAAAACTGAAGATGGTACAAAGCGAAAAATTATGGCGGAATGCTTGGTTCCAAAAGTGGTTCCCCCCACTGAGATTCATTCTGTTTATGTTGCAAGTCAGGAGATGGCAGAGCGCCTTCGACAACAGTTCAGTTCTGTTGAAGTCGTAGTTGAACCCCACATGTTTTTCCAACCCCGACGACGTGCTGCAATTACGACTCATCTATCTTGGGTGGATGGAGATATGTTCTTCTCCCAAATGCAAACCCTAACAATCAGTGTCAATACCGTCGGTGTAATGGGTAAGGGATTAGCCTCACGGGCAAAATATCAATTTCCGGATATGTACGTCGTCTATCAAGATGTCTGCAAGAAAAAGCAACTTACAATGGGGAAACCATATTTGTATAAACGTGAAGCTTCTCTAGACAGCGATCTAGCGGATGAACCTTTGAGCTTACCCAACTTGAATGCCAATAAATGGTTTTTACTCTTTCCGACTAAAACTCACTGGAAACGATCGTCTGACATTACAGGAATTGAGCGAGGTTTGCAATGGTTAGTGGATAGCTATCAAGCAGAAGGCATTCAATCTCTTGCTGTTCCCGCCCTTGGCTGTGGCTTGGGGGGTCTAGACTGGAGGGAAATAGGACCACTGATGTGTCGTTATCTTTCACAAATGCAGATTCAAGTGGCTATTTACTTGCCCCAGGAACAAGAGGTACCAGCAGAGTTTTTAACTAGGGATTTTTTACTAGCCGCCTAAGGTGGCCGTTTTTTCCCCAACTGCCTAGCACGGTCTAGACATGTCCCCATCGCAAACTTAAGATAGAAAAATGGTTTCCCTTGCCCGCAAAAATCTCTTAGAAGACTTTAGTCGCTTTCTCGTGGCTCAACTAGGCATCACGTTTGCCGTCAGTCTCGTCACCATTCAAACGGGACTCCTTGAGGGATTTGGGCGATCGGCCACTCTCTTGGTGAACAAAAGCCAAGCGGATTTCTGGATTGCCTCCAGTGAGTTGCGCTATTTTGGCTTAACGTTGCCTATTGAGTATCAAGTTGTCCTCGATGCCCAGGCAGTTGCAGGGGTTGTAGCCGCAGAACCTCTGTTGATCCAGTCAGCGATGTGGCGCCGTTCAGAGACAGAGGCGATCGATCCAGTGCAGGTGGTGGGTATTGAACCAACAGGCACCTTGCTGCCCTTGACGACAGTTGCTGGTGCAACCCTGACGGAGCTAGAGGAACCCTACAGTGTCATCGTGGATCGCATTGACCTCAATGCCCTTTCCCTTACGGCTCTAGGGGAGCAAGGTCGCGTGAATAACTACCCAGCGACGGTCACTGGCTGGACGCGCGGTGTCAAATCCATTGTCTCTAGCCCCTATGTCTTTACCTCGTTAGAAACGGCGAACCTTTACTTGAACTTCCCGCGGTTTGATACCAGTGAGCCGGTTCCCGAATTTCTGCCGTTGGTGTCCCCCAGTACCCGCATCACCTATGTTATGGTAAAAGCCAACCCGGCAGAGGATCTAGCAAAAGTGCAGGAGCGCTTGCGGGCAGCCTTTCCCAACTATCAAGTGCTCAGTCGTGCCGCTCTGAGTGAAATGACGCGGCGCTATTGGTTGGCCAGTACCAGTGTGGGGTTCATTTTGGGGCTAGGAGCAGGGGTGGGCATCGTTGTAGGGATAGTGATTGTCAGTCAGATTCTCTATTCCTCGGTGAGCGATCGCCTACAGGAGTATGGCACCCTCAAAGCAATGGGGGCTTCTGACGGGTACTTGTATCGCATTATTATTGAGCAAGCCCTGTGGATGGCCGTACTGGGTTATCTGCCCGGTTTAGGCCTGTGCTGGGGACTGGGGATGTGGACCATGCAAGCCCGTGCCATCCAAATTATCATTACTCCCCAACTTGCCCTCGCCGTTTTTAGTGCCACCGTCGCCATGTGTGTCAGTGCTTCCCTATTGGCGATTCAAAAAGTGATGCGCCTTGATCCCGCCCAAGTTTTTCGAGCTTGAATCATGCCCCGCCCTACCCTCCCTTGGTCAACCTGTCCGCCTCAAGGAGAACCTGTCCTCAGTGGTTGGGAACAGGCGTTGAGTGAAGTGCCCCGTTGCCCCCCCTTGCCCCCCCAAATGCTCCCCTCTATTCGCGCGGCCTTTGCCTGTGCCCTCCATATGCACCAGCCGACCATTCCAGCGGGGGAGGGCGGCAGCCTCATCAGTCACTTGCAGTATATGCTGATGCATCCCCACGAGGGGGACAATCACAACGCAACCCAATTTCTCTGGTGTTATCGACGCATGGGGGACTGGATTCCCCAGTTGGTGGCTGAGGGCTGTCAACCGCGGATTATGCTCGATTACTCCGGCAACCTCCTCTGGGGGCTGGAGCAGATGGGACAGGAAGAGGTGCTGGACGCCCTACGGCGGATTACCGTGGATGCCTATGCTCCCTATGTGGAATGGCTGGGCACCTGCTGGGGACATGCGGTGATTCCCTCCACTCCAATCGCTGACATTGAGTTGCATATTCGCGCTTGGCAGCATCAATTTGTGGCCCTCTTTGGGGTTGAGGCGCTGCAACGGGTACAGGGCTTTTCACTGCCAGAAATGCATTTGCCCAACCATCCGGATACGCTCTTTACCTTGGTGACCTGCCTCAAACGCTGTGGATACAGTTGGTTGCTGGTACAGGAGCACAGTGTTGAACAGTTGGATGGGTCGCCGCTACCCTACGCTGCCAAGTATGTACCGAATGTCCTTGTGGCGCGCAACTCCCAAGGAGAGGTGGCGGAAATAACGGTGCTGATTAAAACCCAAGGCTCGGATACGAAACTTGTGGCGCAAATGCAGCCTTATCACGAAGCTAAGCATCTGGCCACTCACTGGCAGGCTCCCCTTGGTCCCCCCTGTGTGAGTCAAATTGCCGATGGTGAAAACGGTGGTGTGATGATGAATGAATATCCCCGCGATTTTATGCCGGTGTGGCATGAGATAAAAGCGAATCCAGAGGCGGGGGTGGTGGGTCTCAATGGCAGTGAGTACCTTGCCCTCTTGGCGGCTCAGGGAGTGACTAGCGATCGCTTTCCTCGCTGTCAAGCGGTACACCAACATCTACTCTGGCAGACCTTAGGGGATAGCCCGATAACGCCAGAAAGGGTTGCGGCAGCGATCGCCCACCTTGAACAAACCAATCCCCACTTCTCCATGGCGGGTGCCTCTTGGACGAATCACCTCAGTTGGGTCAAGGGCTATGAGACCGTTCTGCAACCGATGGAACGCCTGAGTGCCGAGTTTCACCGCATCTATGATCCTTTGGTGGCGACTGACCCGCAAGTGACCCAAAGCCCTGCCTACCGCGAAGCGCTCCTCTATGTGCTGACATCGCAAACCAGTTGTTTTCGCTACTGGGGCAGTGGCCGCTGGACAGACTATGCAAAAACGATTTGCGATCGCGGGATGGCACTGTTGCAAGAAACTAGTGTTTGAGAGGGAGTTTGCCAAGAATTCGTAAAATAAGTTATGGCATGGCAGAACTGGTGCATACCTCCTTTAGGAGCGATTGTGGCGGGTTCCCTCGCCGTCGCCCTTACCCGTGAACCGCTTCCTGTGGTGGCGGTCAGTTCTGCGGGGGCATGGGTGGGCACTTGGGTGCAAGATCGTCAACGTCATTCCCTAACCCCCCAGATCGAAGACCTCCTCCAACGTTTAGAGGAAAGACTGCAACACCTTGAAACCCGCACTTCTGGAAATGGCCCGCGTCGTACCGCTATTTTCTACGACATTGAAAACCTGATCAAAGGCTACAACATCAAAGCCGCAGATGTGGCCAAAATCTCCCTCGCTGCCATCCAAGCCCATATTCGCCAAGCCTACCCCATCGAGCGGGTGCTGCTGCAACGTGCCTATGCCAACTGGAGTGATGCTCGCCTTGGGCCACTGCGCCGGGAAATGCACCAATTGGGCATTGAGCCTGTACAGGTCTTTGGCTTTTCCTACGAAAATCGCAAAAATGCTGCTGATATTCAATTGGCGATTGATGTGGTGGATTTGATTTTTCAGGATGACCGCTTTGATACGTTTGTGATTGTCTCCGGCGATGGTGGCTTTGGCTCCCTTGCCAAGAAGTTACGGCAGTACGGCAAAACAGTCATTGGCTGCGCCTACGAAGATGCGGCTGGCAAGAGTTTTCAGGCCATTTGTGATGCCTTTGTCCACATCCCTGATCCAACCGTAAAACCCCGCCCACCTGTCGCCAGTCCCGCTCCCCCCATTGAAGCGCCGCCGCCCAGCATCCCATCCTCCGCCATTCCCTTAGATCCTGATAATCGTCGTTTGTGTGCGGATTTAAGTATCAGCTTGGCTCGCCATGCCGAGGGGGCGATCGCCAAAACGCGGCAGATTCTCGATTGGTACCGCCGTGATTCGGAGTGTGGCAAGCTCCTGCGGCAGGAAGGGCTACCCATTAGTAAAGTCCAAGGGGCGGTACAAGCCCTGCTGCCCAACTTTGACATTTTGCAGTTGGGGATGGTCAAGTTCTCGGAATACTTGCGCTACGTCTGCAAAAACACGATCTTCTGCGTCTTTCATCGGCAGGGCAGTGCCAATCAACTGCGTCTTGGCCTACGGGAGCATCTTCCCCCCAGTGCTGTGGTGATGGCCAATTTTGAAAAGCGTCCCCTCCATAGTCTGGCAACCTATCGCGCTTTGCTCAGTCACGAACGGGTGGCGATCGCCCAACCCCCAGCCTTAGCCTATGTTTTAGCGTGGCTCCTTGACCATCGCGATTGCGCTGCCACCCTAGAAGAACTGGCCACCATGATTGAGCAAACCGCCCCAGCGGAGATTGGTGGCAGTCAAATTGAAATTGCCTTGAATAACTGCCAAGCGGCCAATATTCTTGTGCCAGCTCCCCACAGTGGCGATCGCTATTTTGTTGCTGCGAAAATCACAACCCTTCCCGCAAGCTATGCCGCACTGGCGCAGTGGCTAGATCAGACCCTTCGGGTGTTTTTTGAACGGGTAGGGGCGCATCCGAAACCAGAACTGTTGCGGGCACTCATTGAGCCATCTGTTTCTGTGCACCAGTAAGCGATCGCCATGGAATTTCCTTGGTTGGTGTGGCTAGAAACCTGTGAGAGCACGAATACATGGGCATTGCACCACGCCGATCAACTCTATGGTGGTCAAGTCATCTACACTCAGGCACAAACACGGGGGCGAGGTCAGTACAACCGCACTTGGCAGTCCCCAAAGGGAGTGTTGACGGCCTCCTTTATCCTGCCGCAGTCGGCGGCGATCGTTGCTCCCAGTGTCCAAGCCGGGATAGCCGTGATGCGGGCGTTGAGTGGGCTGCGACCAACGGTGGAACGCCATCTGCAATTGAAGTGGCCGAATGATGTGATGGTTCAGGGCAAGAAACTGGCGGGAATTCTCTGTGAACGCCGTTCCCCTTGGCTGGTGGTGGGGGTGGGACTGAACCGCTGTGTTGATGTTGCCGCAATGGGTCTTCCCCAAGCCATTAGCCTCCACATGCTGCTTCATTCTCCCGAAGCGGTGCCTACGGATCTGGAACTGCTAGCGGCGATTCGCGCTGAGCTTTTGTGGTGTTGGCAACAGTCCCAAGGGGTGCAGATCACGGCGCAGCGGGATTTTTTACGGGGGCGATCGCTGACTCTTGTTCAAGGAGCACAAAGGTGGCAGGGCATCGGTGTGGGCATTAGCGATCGCGGGACGTTGCAAGTACGCCTGAACAATGGGGAGTTGCGAGAATTTAGCAGTGGCCATGTCCTCTACAGCGGCGATCGTGCTCCCTAGATCTGGCTTGCTGAAGTGGGTAGCCCATCTGCGAAAATTGTCCTTGGTACTACAACCATCTGAGGTGGGCATGAAGGGTTGGCAGGTCTGTTGGCAACGGGCGATCGCTTTCGTTCTCAGCATCGTTCTCCTGTGGTCAGTGGGGGACATCGCCGCGGCAAAAGCCAGTGGCTCGCTGGCAGAGGTGGCGGCTCCTGTGGCCATTGAGGATATGAAGGATTGGTTCGATCGCTATGAACCGCGGCTGAAAATTCTCACCCCCGAAGCCAACCAAACCCTCCAAAGCCGCAACGTCACCGTCAAGCTGAGTGTCCAAGGGCTGCGCCTGTTTCAAGATCAGCGCACAGGGTTAGGCCCCCATGTGGAGGTGGTGCTCGATGATCTGCCCAGCCGCAGTGTCTATGACCTGAACACCCCCATTGAATTTACGAACCTTGAGCCGGGAACGCACCTTCTGCGTGCTTTTGTTGTGTACCCTTGGGGTGAAAGTCTGAAACATCCCCTTGCCTATGCTCAAACGGCCTTTCATCTTTACACTGCAGATGAGGACACTCGATCTGCTAGTCTTCCCCTGCTCACCTACAATCAGCCCAGCGGCACCTATGGCGCTGAACCAGTGCTCCTTGATTTTTATCTCAGCAACCTGCCGTTGGATCAACAATTAAACAATGAGAAAGTCTGGCAGGTGCGCTGCACAATCAATGGTCAATCCTTCACGGTCGATCGCTGGCAGGCCTACTATCTCACTGGACTCCAGCCGGGGGATAACTGGGTACGGCTCGAACTTCTGGATGGCAATGGTCAGCGTATCCCCTCTCCCTATAATCCCATTACCCGCCTTGTGACCTATCAACCCAATGGCAAGGATGTCCTCTCGCGCCTGCTGCGGGGAGAACTGGCCGCCAAAAATCTTCAAAGTAGCCTCAGTCCGGATCTCCCCAGCAACCTCCCTCCTGAACCGACCCCAGAGCCAACACCTGTCGTTGAGGAATCCGCCGCTCCCTCCGAGCCGACCCCAGAGCCAACAGCTGTTGTTGAAGAATCTGCCGCTCAGACCCCCGTTGCTGAGGAACCTACACCAACGTCGGCAGTAGAGGCACCAACACGCACCGTTGAACCTGTAGAGGAAACGCCCGTTGCACCAGAGCCAACCCCAGAACCCACCGTCAAAGCAGCCGAAGAGACACCGCCCCCCACGCCGCAAAAGCCCTTCTGGCAGCGCCTGAATCCCTTTAAGAAAGCAGAAAGCCCGACTCGTTCTGTTCTCGTTAGCCCGCGAGTTCCATCCAAGCCGTCCCCACCTTTGGAGCAACCGACTCTAGAGACCACTGCACCTGAGGTCACTGAACAGGAAACTCCTCCCACTCCAGAGGATTTGCCACAATTAGAAGAACCGACGACCCCTCAGGAGTAGAGTAAAACCATGCAAGGAACCTCACTGGCCACAGTACGTCTTCAACCCTCATTTGCTGTTCCTCTGGGGGTTCTGCTGTTAAGTCTGCCCCTGTGGTGGCTGCGCTGGTGGCTGGGCTTGCCCATCTCCCTGTTTGCGCTATTCTTGGCTGTGCAGGCGGCTACCCTGCGACTAGAATTTACGGCAACAGCACTAGATGTCTATCGGGGCAGCCAACAAATTCGCCACTTTCCCTATCAGCAATGGCAGCATTGGGAGGTCTTTTGGCCAGCCTTTCCCGTGCTCTTTTATTTTCGGGAGGTCAAGAATATCCACTTTCTGCCGATTCTGTTTGACGCCAAAACTTTAGTACAATGCCTCCAAGAACGCTGCCCACGTACAGCCTTTATTTCCACGGTTCGCAATGACGGATGACCCTACGGTGACTGATGCCTCTGAACCTACCCCAGAGGAACTAACTGCCCTCAAAGCTCAACGGGATGCCCTCAAAGCTGAAATTCAAGCCCTTGATGCTGAGTTTCATCGTCTCGTCCACGATCGCCTCAAGTCCCTTGAAGAGCGGCAACAAAGTCTGCAACTCACCATTGAGCAACTAGAACGGCGCAAGGAACGCATCGAACAGGAGCTCCGCCGCAACTTTGTGGGTGCCTCCCAAGAACTCGCGATTCGAGTGCAGGGGTTCAAGGAATTTCTCGTCAAGAGCATGCAGGAGTTGGCGGCCACCGTTGAGGAAATGGAATTGCTGCCCCCGACGCCCGCTGTCGTGGAAACTGCCCCTGCTCCAGCAGCAACAGCGACAACGCCACCCAAGTTAGTTCTTGATGAGGGATTTCAGGAGGAAGCGGATCGGATTCGCCGTTTGCTAGAGCAATATCGGAGTAGCCCCAATTACTATGGCCCTCCTTGGCAGTTGCGACGTACGTTTGAGCAAGTTCATGCTGAGCGGGTAGAAAGTTGGTTCTTTGATCTCGGGGGACGGGGTGCCCTGCGATCGCTCCCCAGTCGGTTGCAAAATATCCTTGTTGCCTCGGCAATCATCTCGATCCTGCGGGACTTCTATGGCGATATGTTGCGGGTGTTGGTCTTGGCCGATTCCCCTGAGCGGCTGGGAGACTGGCGACGGGGATTGCAGGATTGCTTGGGCATTAGTCGCCAAGATTTTGGTCCCGATCAGGGGGTGGCGCTCTTTGAATCTGCGGATGCCTTGGCCTTTCGTGCCGATCGCCTCGAGCAGGAGGACTACATCCCTCTAATTCTTATTGATGATTCCCAACCCCAAGTCAGCCTTTCACTACTGCAATATCCCTTGCTCTTGGGCTTTGCCCCTGAACCCCAGTTGCGTCCTAGCCGTAGTTCTGATTTCTTTGAGTAGGGAGGCTCCTGTGACCACTGCACTCATCCTTGGACTGCTGGCGCTCGCTAGCTACCTGCTCGGCTCGATTCCCACGGGCTACCTCTTGACCAAAGCGCTGCGGGGGATTGATATTCGTGAACATGGCTCTGGCTCAACGGGGGCGACCAATGTGCTGCGGGTAGTGGGCAAAGGCCCCGGACTAGTGACGTTTTTAGTCGATGTGGGCAAGGGACTAGGGGCAGTTCTTTTGGCGCGATGGGTTCTGGGGCAATCTTGGAGTACGGTACCGACCACTTGGTTGGAATTTGTCTTGCTGGCGATCGCCTTCATTGCGGTTCTAGCCCACAGTAAGCCGATTTGGTTGGGCTGGCGCGGCGGCAAATCCGTTGCCACTGGTTTAGGGGTGCTCCTTGCCCTCAATGCCCCTACGGCTTTGGCCACCTTTGGGGTGTTTCTCGTGGTCTTGGCGGCCAGCCGCATTGTCTCCCTGAGTTCAATCACTGCTGCTATCTCCTTGCCCTTCTGGTTTTGGTTCTTTACGCAGTCGTGGCCCTTTGTCGGCTTTAGCGTGATTGCAGGTGCCTTTGTGATTTGGCGACACCAGAGTAATATTCAGCGCCTCCTTGCAGGGACAGAGCCACGGTTGGGCGCCTCGGAAGGATAGACCTCTTAGAAGGTGACTTTTGGACGGGTTCGGCGTTCCTTAATGCCCCCCATATTTTAGAAAAGGGTTGTATTTGTACATTTGGAAGACCTCTGAGGTTGCTACCATGAGTGGATACCAGTTTTGGTGGGGAGATTTGTGATGGAAACACTGCGGGGGCGTGATTTGCTGAGCATCGCCGACCTCTCACGGGCAGAGGCGGAATATCTGCTGGATTTAGCAGCACAGATGAAAATCGGCAAGGTGGCTTCCCAGTGTCCTAAGGTCTTGGGGCTGCTGTTTCAGAAGGCTTCGACCCGTACCCGTGTCAGCTTTACGGTGGCGATGTACCAACTGGGCGGCCAAGTCATTGACCTGAATCCCCAATCCATGCAGGTGGGGCGTGGTGAACCGTTGCCCGATACAGCACGGGTATTGGATCGCTATTTGGATGCGGTGGCGATTCGCACCTATGGTCAGGCAGAACTGCAACTTTTTGCCGACTATGCCCGGATACCTGTGATTAATGCCCTCACCGATCGCGAGCATCCCTGTCAGATTTTGGCGGATTTGCTGACGCTCCGGGAATCCTTTGGCACATTGGCGGGACTGACCCTCTGCTACATTGGCGATGGCAATAATGTGGCGCATTCCTTACTACTGGGCTGTGCCCTCTTGGGGGTGAATATTCGTGTGGCTTCCCCACCGCCGTTTGCGCCTTTGCCCGATATTGTGACGCAAGCCAAGGCACTGAGTGGCGGTAAGAGTGAAGTGACTGTTCTCACGGATCCGCAGGCCGCGGCTAAGGGTGCCCATGCGCTTTACACGGATGTCTGGGCGAGTATGGGACAGGAAGCAGAAGCGGGCGATCGCCAGCCCATTTTTCAGCCCTACCAAATTAATGATCAACTGCTAGCCCTTGCGGATCCACGGGCGATCGTTCTCCATTGCCTGCCGGCTCACCGCGACGAGGAAATTACGGCCAGTGTTCTTGAAGGGCCGCAGTCTCGGGTTTGGGAGCAGGCGGAAAATCGTCTCCATACCCAGAAGGCTCTACTTGCCACTCTCTTGGGATAGGGTGATGCTCTACTCCCGTTGGCAGAAATTCAGCCTCTCGGATCGGTTATTGCTGGTGGGGGCGGTCATTTGTGGGGCTTTTTTGCTGCTGGCGGTTCTTGCTCCCCTTGGCCAAGCCCTCGGTTGGATTGCCAATCCCCAAGAATTTCTTGACTTTCCGATTCACGCGCCGCCTTCGCCGCAGCACTGGTTTGGTACGAATCGCTTGGGCTATGATGTCTTTTCCCGCACGATTTTTGGTGCCCAAGCGGCTTTGCAGGTGGTCTTGGTGGCAACGCTTTTGAGCTTGGTGGTGGGGGTGCCCTTGGGATTGTTGAGTGGCTACCGCGGGGGCTGGCTCGATCGCGGGTTGCTCTTTTTCATGGATACGATTTACACGTTGCCGGGGCTACTCCTAGCGGTAACGGTGGCCTTTGTGGTCGGCAAGGGGGTGCTCAATGCGGCGATCGCCCTTAGTGTCGCCTATATTCCCCAGTACTATCGCGTTGTGCGCAACCACACGGTGAGCCTAAAAAATGAGGTCTTTATCGAAGCTGCCCGCGCCCTTGGTGCCTCGACCCCCCGCATTCTGCAGCGGTATCTTTTGGTGAATGTGCTTCCCAGTATCCCCGTGCTCTTTACCCTCAATGCTGCCGATGCCATCCTGACCTTGGCAGGGCTGGGGTTCTTGGGCTTAGGGTTACCGCCGCAGGTACCAGAGTGGGGGCAGGATCTACGACAGGCCTTGGATGGGTTGTCGGTGGGCATCTGGTGGACGACGCTCTTTCCGGGGCTAGCCATGACATTGCTGGTCGTGGGTCTGTCGCTCCTTGGTGAGGGTTTGGGAGAACGTCTTGATCCCCGACAGTTGAGTTAACCAACAGTGCCTAATCATGCCTGATCATGTCTTGGTGACCGGTCCGAGTCGCAGTGGCAAGAGTGAATGGGCAGAAGCCGTTGCTACCCAAAGCGAACAACCGGTGATTTATATTGCGACGGCGATCGCCCCCCCAGAGGATACAGAATGGCTGCAGCGGATTGAACAGCACCGTGCTCGCCGCCCCGCTGAGTGGCAATTGCGGGAGTGCCCCCTCGAACTAGCTGCCCTGCTGCGTGACCTGCCGCCTGATCATTGCGCCCTTGTGGATTCCTTGGGAACATGGGTGGCCAATTGCCTAGATCAATCTCAAGATCAATGGCAAGCAACCGTTACTGAATTCCTAGCGAGTGTGCAAGGGTGTGCCGCTCAACTCATTTTTGTTGCTGAAGAGGTGGGCTGGGGAGTTGTTCCTGCCTATGCCAGTGGCCGCTGTTTTCGCGATCGCCTAGGGGAACTGTGTCAGCAATTGAGTCCGTTGATGGCGGAAGTGTATCTTGTCACAACTGGCTTTGCACTGCCGCTGCACCAATGGGGTATTTGTCTCAGACATCTTAGGGATAAATTGGACTCGCAAGGATAGCCCTCAGGGGGATTCCTCAGTGGTCATGGCGGCAAGGGCAGCCACAATGGCATCGGTGACACGATGTACAGGATAAATTTCTAGCCCCGCGATCGCACAGGCTTGGCTTTCGGGAATAATGGCACGGCGAAATCCCAACTTCAGCGCCTCCCGCAGCCGTAATTCTAACTGGGAAACCGCTCGCACCTGTCCCCCTAAGCCCACTTCGCCAATGATCACGGTTTGGGGTTGTACCCAGCGATCGCGAAAACTGGCCACAACAGCCACCGCCACCCCGAGATCAGCAGCGGGTTCCGCCACATTCAGCCCGCCAGCGGACGCCACATAGGCATCTAGCTTCGAGAGGGGCACGCCTAGGCGTTTTTCTAGGACGGCGAGAATTTGCAAAAAGCGATTGTACTCAATGCCCGTGGCCGTGCGGCGCGGAGAGGGATAACTGGTGGGGCTGACCAAACTTTGCAACTCAACCACAAGCGGACGGGTGCCTTCACAGGCCACAATGGTGGCGGTACCGGGGGTTGGCTCGCGATCGCCCAAAAACAGCGCGGAGGGATTTGTGACCTCGGCTAAGCCCTGCGCGCCCATTTCAAAAACGCCAATTTCTTGACTAGCACCAAAGCGGTTTTTGACAGCGCGTACGAGGCGGTGACTGGCAAAGCGATCGCCCTCAAAGTAGAGCACGGTATCCACCAAATGTTCCAGCACCTTCGGACCGGCGATCGCCCCTTCCTTTGTGACATGCCCCACAATAAATAAACTCATTTGCTCCCGCTTGGCTAAGCGCATCAAGGCGGCTGTGCCCTCACGGACCTGAGACACCGAGCCGGGGGCAGCCGTCAGTTGGGGCAGATACACCGCTTGGATGCTATCAATAATCGCCAGATGGGGTTGCAGATGGGTAAGTTCCTGCAGGATGACCTCTAAATCCGTCTCGGCCAAGAGATAAAGGGAAGGGGGGGCAGCAATGCCCAAGCGTTGCGATCGCAATTTCACCTGCTGCGCCGATTCCTCTGCACAGACATAGAGCACCCGCTGCTGTTGCCCCAAGGTGGCTGCCATCTGCAACAAAAGCGTGGACTTGCCAATTCCCGGTTCGCCGGCCACCAACACGAGGGAGCCAACCACAATCCCCCCTCCCAAAACCCGATCCAACTCAGCAAATCCAGAGGCAGAACGGCTCTGGGTCTGTTCGCTAATCTCTCCTAAGGCCTTGGCGCTGAGGGGGTGGGGAGCGGTCGATTTTCGGGAGGTTGTGCGTCGAGCAGCGGTCTCTACAGGGGTAACCACCTGCTCATCAAGGGTATTCCACTGACCACAGTTGGGACAGCGACCAAAGTATTGCAGAGACTCGGCACCACACTCGCGGCAGATATACAGTACCTTGGCCTTGGGCATCCCTTGCCGAGTTCAATCCTATTGCACACCCAAAAGTTCAACGTCAAAAATCAGCGTCGCATTAGGGGGAATGACCCCGCCGGCACCGCGTGCACCATAGCCTAGGTTCGGGGGAATAATCAGCCGCCGCTGCCCCCCGACGTGCATTGAGCCAACTCCTTCATCCCAGCCTTTGATGACTTGACCGACACCAATTTGAAATTGGAAGGGCTGACCGCGATCGCGGGAGCTATCAAAAATGCGGCCATCGGTGAGCATTCCTGTGTAGTGCACCGTTACCCGATCGCCCACTTGAGGCTGCGCCCCTGAGCCGACAACAATATCTTCGTATTGCAAACCTGAAGGAGTGGTCACCACCTTTGGATTCCCCATAAGTCCCGCAGCCTCCGTTGACGCTTCCAGCGGCACACTGGCGATCGCGATCGGAGCGGCCACCAACCATACCACTACTAGGACAATACCACAGAGGAGCCAGCCGTAGGCTCGATGCACCCGTTGTCTTACCATGAGCGATTTTTTAACTCCCTAACGTCCCGTTCTAGGCGATCAATGCGTCCCCGCAGTTCATCAATTTCTGACTGTTGTGGCACCCCCAAGCTCTCTAGAAACTGGCGCGTTTGTCGTTGCACCGCTTCATCGAGGGAGGCGGCATCTTCTTTGAGGTGGGCAAGGACTTCATCCACCATTGCCTTGGCCTGATCGGCATTGAGGCGTCCCTCTTTCACCCATTGGTCGCTCACTTGACGCAACTTCTCGGCCACAAGGGAGGTGGTGCCGACACCAATTAAAAGCAATTGCTGAAGCAGATTTTGCTGGTTCATGGGGCACGTTCAAAACGCCTATCTTGTATTGTGCCATTGGCTCCTAGGCTTGCGGTAAGATGAGGGAGAGGTCAAGTTGTATAGATTCGCATCGCCAGCGAGGTTGAGGATGATTGAAAAAATTGCCATTGGTCTGTGGGCATTTTCAGCAGTTGGCCTGATTGTATTGGTCTTGCTCCACAGTCCCAAGGGGGATGGCCTCGGTGGTATTGGCGGTCAAGCCCAGCTCTTTACCAGCACCAAAAGTGCAGAAGCGACCTTAAACCGTGCCACGTGGACTTTGACAGTGTTGTTTATGGCGCTTACCGTTGCTCTGAGTGCTGGTTGGCTGCGCTCAATTTAGTTTGGGTTAGCGTGTCTTTCTCCTTTGCGATTCGTGCAGCGACCCCGGCGGATGTTCCAATCATCTTCCAACTGATCCAAGCGCTTGCGGCCTATGAAAAGCTCAGCCACGCAGTAACGGGCACAGAGGAAGCGCTGCGGCAGCATTTGTTTGGCGATCGCCCCTATGCCGAGGTACTCCTTGCCCATACCCCCACAGACGTTATTGGCTATGCCCTGTTTTTCACCACCTACTCCACATTCCTCACCCGCCCCGGCCTTTGGCTAGAGGATTTGTTTGTCCTCCCCGCCTATCGGCGTCAAGGGGTGGGCACTGCTCTTCTGAAGGCATTAGCCCGGCTAGCCAGCGATCGCGACTATGGCCGTATCGAGTGGAGCGTCTTGGACTGGAATACTCCCGCGATTCAATTCTATGAGCGCATCGGTGCGACTGTGCTACCTGACTGGCGTATCTGCCGCCTCAGTGGTGATGTTCTCAAGCACTTCGGACATCCTGACGAGCCTGTGTGACCCGTCGCCCCAGATAGCGGCCAAGGGTGTAGGCCAACCATTCCAGATCCCTTGAGGTCACGCTAAGGGCATTTTCAGTCAGTTCGATCGCTTGGCTACCGGCACGAATCACCAGTTTGCTCGATAGCTCTTGGCGATCGCCCTCGCGATCGCGGTACGTGCTGTGGGGCTGAAATTCAATCTGTTCAATCACTTCAAGCGGCAGGACTTTGGGACGACGCCAGCGGAAACCAAGGATATGTTCATAGAAGCGCAGATCCTTACGGGTGACCATCAGCACCTGCCATCCCAATAGCATGTAAAGAATGCCGCCAATGAGGCCTAAACCGACAGCAAGATGACCAGTAGCAAAAACAGCCATCAGCCAAAAGCCAGAACTAATCGCTAGACTGTACCAGACGACCAAAAACCCATTCCAAGCCACTGCAAAGGGAATCAGGAAGAGGAGACTGACATTAAATCCAACCGGGGGAATTTGCACCAGTAGCCCTTGGGGTGTTTCTCTCACCTGTAGGCGGGAGCCGTAGGGCGGCGTTTTTGTTATGAGTGAGGCCTCGTGGGGTGATGTGTCCAGTCGCTTTAGGGCTTGGCGAGCCGCAGTCGCGGAGTCAAATCGCTCCTCAAGGGCGGGCGCGACCATTTTTTCGAGCCAGCGGATAAAAGGGGGACTCAAGGAGACCAAGGGTTGAAATTGAACCCGCAGTTCCTTTTGCGGCAGCTCATCGGGGGGAGTGCCGGTTGCTAAGTAGATGAGGGTCATGCCCAAGGCGTAGAGATCACTGGCGGGTAGGGTTTTACCGCCGAATTGTTCCGGGGGCATATAGCCATAGGTACCCACCACGGTTCGGGTGCTGCCTGCGATCGCGGTTTGTACCGCCCCAAAGTCCACAAGATAGACCTTGCCAAGATCATGACCGGAGCGATCGCCCAAGAGAATATTTGTCGGCTTAATATCGCGGTGAATCACCGGTGGTTGACGGCCATGGAGATAGATCAAAATATCCAGCAGGCGATCGGCCAACAGCCGCAAATCCTCTTCACTAAACACTCGTCCTTCTGCTTGCCATGTGGCGAGGGATTTTGCCTCAATGTAGGTTTGCACCAAAGCAAAGCCCTTGAGATCAGGGGTATTGATTTCAAAGTAGTCGAGATAGCGGGGAATGGCCGGATGATCCAAGGTTTGCAGCACAGCCGCTTCCCGTTCAAAGAGCTTAAAGTCGTCCCATGTCATGCCGCCACCAAAAAGCAGCAGCTTCAGCACCACCTGTTCATAGCGCCGCCGATCCAACGCCAGATAGGTGCGCCGCCCCGGATGAGACCCCAGTTCGCGCAGGAGTTCATAGCGATCGCCCAAAATTTCACCAATGAGCTGCGCCACAGCGTTCTCCAAGCTGGCTACCCCTATCTTAGCCATTGAGTTGCTGCACAATCTCTGGGGCAATTCTTGTGAGCACCTTGAGGGCTTTGAGGCTGCCTTGAATCAAATGTGCCGCCCCACGGGGGTTGCGCAGCATTGCAATAGCCAGTGGCCCCGGCCGCAAATTGCCTTGAGCATCAAAGGCTTGACTCAAATCGGGGAGGTCGCGATCGCCACCATCACTGATCACCCGCACCATCACCACCGGCATTCCCGCTAAAGCCTTGAGGAGTGGCACCCCTTCCATATCCACCACCTCCACCCCCCAGCGAACCGCAAGACTCTGTTTTTCCTGAGCCTGAGAAAGGGTTCTTGCGGTTGTGATGCCTTTTACCCGTCGCCAAGCAGGCGCTAATTTCGCCGATAACGTCTGGTCTAAAGAATACGTTTGCCCTGTTTCATCCTGACACGTGGCATAAACCACCACTTCACCGATGCGATCATCAGGACGTAAGCCGCCACAGACCCCCAAGATGAGAACCATGGCAGGCGATTCCCTGAGGGCACTGATCAATGCCGGTGTGGTCACTGTGGCTGCCCCCGCTCGGATCGGAATAATCACCCCCTTGGACGCCTGTAGCCCTCGTTGTACCGCTTGATATTCTGCCCCTTGGGGCACAAGGACGAGGCATGAGGTCATTGTTTTATCATTACCGTCTTAACTTTTGGATAGACCGATCGCGGGCAATTTAGAAACTGACCAATGGAAAGAGTGTCACACTCAAGCGTCCGCTATGGTGGACGAGAGGCATTTTCCGCCAAATCTGATACCGTTGTTAATTGTTGAAGCTATGTTATTGTTCTGGCAAATTGTGAGCTATCCACCATTCTACCTCAGGCAATCTCGGCAACTGTCACAGGCCACCTAGACAAACAAAAATGAGTATGATAGCTATAGATTTTGCTCAATCCTTGTTTGTGGAAGTCGTCCCCTGCTGGGTTGCGATCGCGAGACCCTTTTGGAGAATCGTGAATTGACTGCCCTAGAGTGTTGGCCTGAGGAACGGTCGAGGATTGACTCAACTATCGATCAATGCGTGTAGGAGTGAACCCCCATATGATTCAAATGGTGCTGGAGAACCCAGTTTCCGTCAAGGATGCTGAGCGCTTTTGCCAAGAGATACTCCCCCAAGTCTCGCGCACATTTGCCCTCAGTATTCGCTTCCTCCCCGGAAATTTGGGTCGGGCGGTTCTTGTGGCCTATCTCATCTGTCGCATTGCCGATACCGTTGAGGATGATCCGGTCGCCAGTATCCCCGCAAAAACAGCTCTATTGGATCACCTGCTGGAGTGTTTTGACAGTGCCGATCTAGCCAATAGCTATGGTGAAACGGCACGGGGGGTTCAGGGGGAGCCAGCCCATGTCCAACTGGTGAAAAATACGAGACTCGTCTTTGCCCTCTACCGTTCTTTGCCCCTCACGTCCCAACAGCACGTCCAACGCTGGGTGAGCGAAATGGTGCATGGGATGAAAAAGTTTATTAACCTCTATCCCAATGGCATTCGCATTCAAACCCTCGATGAATATAAGGAGTACTGTTATTACGTCGCGGGTACCGTTGGCTATCTCCTGACGGATTTGTGGTACGAGCATTCCCCCAGCATTGGTGCCGATGAATACCAAGTACTCCTCAAGCGCTGCGCTGCCTTTGGTGAAGCGCTGCAAACGGTGAACATTCTCAAGGATATTGCTTGGGATGCGGAGCACGAAAACTCGATCTATATCCCCAATGAATCTCTGCTGCTCCAAGGCAGTAGCCACCACTCCATCCTCAGTGCTGAACATCTTGAGCAAAATCATGCCGCCATTAAAGAATTGATTGCCCTTGCTTGGCATGATCTCGATGAAGCTCAAGCCTACTTGCTATCCGTGCCCAAGGCGGCAATTCCGATTCGCCTCTTTTGCGTGCTGCCGCTGCTCTTTGCCTATGCCACCCTACGGGAACTCACTCACTCGACGGCGATGCTGCAACCGGGAGGGGTAGTTAAAATTAGCCGTGCAGAGGTGAAATCCCTGATGGTCATGGGGCCTTTATCGATTCTCAGTAACCACAGTCTGCGCTGGCTGATTGGCCAAGTACGGCAAAAGCCTTTCATCCTTGGCGGACTTTAGGGAAATGTGCCAAAAAAGCCAATGGTTGGGGGAACCAGAATCCGTTAGGATAGGGGGAGATTGCTGAATTGTTGCAAATCTTCATAACTTGACATGAATTGTATTATTCACCGCCGTGCTGAGTTTGCCGCCAGTCATCGCTACTGGTTGCCAGAATGGTCTGAAGCAGAGAATTTGGCTCGGTTTGGTGCCAATAGTCGCTTTCCCGGCCACGGTCATAACTATGAGTTGTTTGTTTCAATGGGCGGCGTTGTTGATGACTTTGGCATGGTGTTGAACCTATCGGATGTCAAGCACATCATTCGCCGTGAAGTCATTGCACCCCTGAATTTTTCCTATCTCAATGAGGTGTGGCCAGAGTTTCAAGCCACATTACCCACGACTGAACATATTGCACGGGTGATTTGGGATCGACTCTCTCCCCATTTACCCCTTGTGCGCATTCAACTGTTTGAACACCCCCGCCTTTGGGCGGACTACACGGGAGACCCTATGGAAGCCTATCTTTCTGTTGGTGCTCACTTTAGTGCGGCGCATCGTCTAGCCCTTGAGGATCTCAGCTACGAAGAAAACTGCCGCATCTATGGCAAGTGTGCTCGCCCCCACGGCCATGGCCACAACTACCACGTGGAGATTACGGTCAAGGGGGCGATTCATCCGCGGACGGGCATGATTGTTGATTTGATCAAGCTCGAGGAGGTGCTCAAGGAACAGGTGATTGAACCTTTGGATCACACGTTTTTGAATAAAGATATTCCCTATTTTGCGACGGTGGTGCCGACGGCAGAGAATATCGCCATTTACATTGCCCAGTTGTTGCAGGAGCCGATTCGCCAGTTGGGGGCGACGCTGCATAAGGTGAAGTTGATTGAAAGTCCCAATAACTCTTGCGAAATTCTCTGTGAGGAATTGCCCCCTCGCGATGGGGTGCTCAGTGGTGTGCTGCCAGTGTTGGAGCGAGTCTAGGTGATGTTGAGCAATATCCCTTGGCTACTAGCCGCCAGTTTACTGACAGCAACGCTGCTGATCTATTTCCCCTACATTTTTGTTGTGGTGGGGCGCTTGCAGGCGGGCTTTGATATGGCGGCTCCCCGTGCCCTCTTTGAGAAACTGCCCCCCTTTGCGCAGCGGGCGGTGTGGGCACACGAAAATAGCTTTGAAACCTTTATGCCCTTTGCAGCAGCAGTGTTGCTGACCCTTTTTGCGGGGGTGGATAATGCAACGGTGGCGATCGCCAGCCTCAGTTTCGTTGCGGCTCGCTTTTTGTACAGCATCTGCTATATTGCCAACTTTCCCCTTGGTCGCTCCCTCATGTTTGGTGTCGGCACAGCAGCCACCTTGACGCTTTTTTGGCAAAGTCTCACCGCCCTTGGCCGTTAATATAGTTTATAAAATCCTTGAGGAAATGCACTGAGCATAGAGTATTCTAAATGTCTCTTAATAATCTCCGCACTCTCTACCAGCAAGTCATCCTAGAGCACTACAAGAAACCTCGCCACCGTGGCCGCACTCAGCCTGTGGATCGTCAGCAGCGGGGACATAACCCTTCCTGTGGCGACACAATTGATTTAACTGTTGCCCTAGGCACCAATGAGCAGGGGGAGACAATCATTCAGGATATTCAGTTTGAGGGGGAAGGCTGTGCGATCGCCATGGCCTCAGCGGATTTGATGGCCGATGCCCTGCGGGGGCAACCCGTGAGTCGTGCCCTCCAAATGGTGGAGCAGTTCCAAGCGATGATGAAGGGGCAGTTTGAGTTCCCTCGGGAGTTTCGCAAGCTCAATGTCATGCAGGGGGTGGCTCAGTTTCCGGTGCGGATTAAGTGTGCGACATTGACATGGCATACCCTGCGGGCAGCGTTGCAGCAGGATCAAGCCCCTGGGAATGGTTTTGTCAGTAATGAGGAGGAAGAGTAGTGCTGACCCCCGCCGATTTTGCCACCTATAGCCGCTGGGCTGGCATTGCCACCCTTGTCATGGCTGGCTTAACCGCACTCACATTTGTTTTTCGCTGGGGTGTGCGCTTTCGCTTTGTTGGTATTACGGGGTTTCTCGGTGTTGTGACAGTGGGACTCTTTGCCTTGAGTATTGTACCGATTGTGCACTCCCCAGTGCCCGGTGCCGGCAAATACACCCTCGTCTATGACAACGGAGCAACGCAAGTTGTGATCACAGTGCCCCCGGACATTGAGAGCAGTACCCTTGAGGCAACGCTGGTACAGGCAGCGAATGATTTATTTTCCTTGGGACGGCTCGGCCGAGGGAGCGATCGCCTGACCGTGATTGCACGAACCATCGAACATCCTGAACCGGGGGTGACTGAGCCAGTGGTTTTAGGGGTGGCCACTCGTTCGTTGAGCGATCGCACCGATACAAATGTGACGGTCAAACTACTTAAAGGTTAGCCTTGTGTATGCTATATTAGGAATTCCGAGGACGCATAGCTCAGTTGGTTAGAGCACCACGTTGACATCGTGGGGGTCACTGGTTCGAGTCCAGTTGTGTCCATTTTTCTAAATCTGCACTATGGGGAAGCTTGCTGCCACCCCTTTCTTAAGAGTGAATTGCAAACTTTGTACTCAATTGCTAATCCCTAGGATGCGGACGGAGGGACTTGAACCCACACACCTTGCGGTACTAGAACCTAAATCTAGCGCGTCTGCCAATTCCGCCACGTCCGCAGCAAACCTAGTCTAGCGCACTTTGGGTAGGGAGTGCCCAAGTTTAGTAATGGTTCCCCACTTTGCGATGGTGAACGGCAGTCATGCCATCGGGTTTTGAGACACGGCCACTGTCAACGGTGCTATAGACAATCCAGTGATCGTGGGCATCAAGACGGCTGACCACTGTGCATTCCATGTAAGCAAGGGCATCGGCCAAAATGGGACTGCCATTACTGGCTGGATAGGTTTTCACATGGGCAAAGCGATCGGCGCCCGGTGGGAATCGCTTCAGAAAATGGCGCATCAGGGGCTGGTAGTTCCCTTCTTCAAGAACATTGAGGACAAAGGCATCCCCCACGTGTAGGAAGGACTCAATAGCCCGATCCTTGGCCACGGCAATGGAAACCCCAAGAGGTTCGGTACTGGCCTGCGCCACCCAAGAGGCCAACATGGCACTGTTAATGGCACCTTTTTGTGCCGTAATGATGTAGAGACCACCACTGAGCCGCCCAAGGGCTTTATCTAAGTCGGTATCCAAGGCCTTCATTTGCTTGACGGTGCGATCGCGCAACAGCCATTGACCCATGTCGGTACCCGCTTCTTCCGCCTCTTGAAAGAGGGCATCGGTGGGAGTTGCTGTGACCCGAATCACAGGAAATGAAGGCGTCAGTCCCGCATCCCGAAACTGGTTGAGCAGGGGATAGGCCGGTTCAGCATCGGCCACACCACTTTCAAAGACCCCAATCGCCTGCTTGGCATGGGCAGCAACGCGAATGGTACTCAGTGCCGTTTTCGCCACGGCAGTGGTGGGTGGGGTACCAATAATGATTCCTGCAGCAATCTCGGTGAGTTCGCGAATATCTTGGGGTTCAGCGGTGAGCAGATCCATTTTTTCAACCACCACACCGGTTTTGGCTGCCCCCCGTTCGATCGCTTCGGCAAGAGCATTGGCATAACCATAGTTGGCGGCGTAGAAAATAGCCACCGTCGTTGCCGCTTTGGCCTGTTCTTGACTCCAGTTGCGGTAGGAATCTAGCCATTGCGGGAGATGATAGCGCAGCAGTGGGCCATGGCCTGTGGCCACCAATTGCACGGGGGGCAGGGGTTCCAAGCGCTTGAAGGCCGAAAGAACGGAGCGGGCATTAGGCCCCATCAGACAATCGTAGTAAAACTTGAAATCGGGTTCTAGTAGTTCCGGTTCGCTGTCAAAAGGATCATCATTGCAGAAGTGGGCACCAAAAACATCACAGGTAAAGAGGGTCTGGGTGCCGTGATCAAATGTGAGGATGGTGTCGGGCCAGTGGAGATTGGGTGCCATGACAAATTCAAGAATATGCCCTTTCCCCAAGTCAAGGCGATCGCCATTTTTCACCTGTCGCTGACTAAAGGGCTGATGGATCAAATCCCCCAGAAACTGCAATGCCACCTTTGAGGCCACCACGGTTACATGGGGGGCTTTTGCCAATACATCCTTGACCAGGCCACTGTGGTCGGGTTCGGTATGGCTGACGATGAGATAGTTCAAGTCACTGGGGTTCACTAGTTGCCAGAGTTGCTCGAGGTAGCGATCACTAAACTTGGCATGGGACGTATCTACGAGGGCAATCTGTTCCCCTTTGATCAGAAAGGAATTGTAGGTGGTGCCATTTTCAAGGGCAAACTCAATATCAAAGCGATCGCGATCCCAATCTAGGCAGCGAATTGCCGTCGTCTCAGGGGCAATGTCCAACACCTGAAGCGTTAAGCGCGGTGGACGTTTGGGCGTAGTGACGGCCATAGGCAGTTCCTCAATCTTTGAAACTACCTTTTATCCTGACATATGAAGAAAGGTAACAGGATTCAAAGTTTTTAATAGCGGTGATAACAGGCTTTACAAAGGGCAATGCCTATGCGGGTTCAAGGGGTGCCATTGTCAGCCCCGCCCGCAAAAGTTGCTCATGGTACAGTTCCGCCTGTTCTTGGGGTCCCACCCAAACAATGGCTTGGCCTTCGTAATGAACTTGATTCGTTAATGCCCACGCGCGATCGCTGGTCATATTGGGAATGTATTTCATCAAACAGGCAGCCACGTGCTGAAACGTATTGACGTCATCGTTGAGAACAATGACTTTGTAGTTGGGGTAGTGCTTGCGAGTAACCTGTTGCCGCTCTTGGGGAACAACGCTAGGCATAGGTCAAACATTTTTGTAGCTACACTGCCCCTTAGTTTAACTTATTTGTGAAGGATTGGTTGGTTTGCTGTAGGAACATTGGGAAACCTCCTATGCTATAGCTAGACTTAGGTTGATGACTTAGGGGCATTGGTGATGACGGCAATGAATGTGTTGGGAACACCCCTGGTGTGCTGCTGTCAAAATCCACTCACAGGATTCTATCGCGATGGTTTTTGTCGGACGGGGGCAGGAGATGTCGGTGCCCATGTGGTCTGTGCGGAAATGACCGCCGAATTTCTCACCTTTACCCGTTCGCGGGGCAATGATCTTTCGACGCCAGTGCCCGCCTATCAATTTCCGGGGCTGAAACCGGGCGATCGCTGGTGTCTGTGTGCCTCCCGTTGGCGGGAAGCCCTAGAGGCTGACGTAGCTCCCCCAGTAATTCTGGAAGCAACCCATGTCAGTGCCCTTGAGTATGTCTCCCTAGAGGATTTGAAAGCCCACGCCCTTGGTGGTAACCAGCAACCGTGATCTGGGGAATACTCAAGTATGCCCGATCCAGAATCCGATTTTCGCTTAGATCCTCGCTATATTGCGGGTTTAGCGGCCTTTAATCGCGGAGATTATCAACTGGCGATCGCCGCCTTCAAAGCCGTCATTGCCAGCCACGGTCAACGCCGCGAAGGTCTAAAGGCTCATCTGCACCTGATTAAAGCCTATGCCCACACCCACCAGTGGCAAGAGGCCATTGATCTGTGTCAACTCTTGGCGCGATCGCCCCTCCCCTCCATTCGGGCTTGGGCAGAAAAACATCTGCCAGAGTTAGAACGCTATTTGGATGAGGAACCCACTTCCTCCTACCTTGAGTGTGTTTCAGCGCCTAGTTTAAGGCGGCCTATGCAACTGCGGCAGATGCCTCGCATTTATCTCTGGCTGAGTCAGGGGGCAACACTGCTGCTAATTGCTTGGCTGCTGCAAGGGCTGCTCCAAGGGATGATTGCGGGTCTCCTCAACTATGCCAATGATCAACTGGCACTCCTGCGGGGCTGGGAAGGGGTGATGGCGTGGTTTTTGCTGGGCTGCTTGGGGCTGGGGCTGCTCAGTGGTGACAGTTGGCTGTGGTCGTGGCGATTGCGTGCCCGTTATGGTCTGCGTCCCGTGAGTCTCGGCGAACTTGAGGAGTATAGTGCGGAAACGGTGATGCTCTTGGGGCGTTTGTCGTGGTCGTGGTGGCAACCCCGTCCCCAAATAGGCTGCTTGATGACGGCAGCACCGATCATTTTTAGCTATGGACGCTGGCAGCGCCGCATTATTGTCAGCGAAGGTCTATTGCGATCGCTCTCTGGCGAGGAACTGCTGGCTTTAATGGCCAGTGAAATTGCCCAACTACGGCTGGGGCTGAATACCCTAGTGACCCCCCTTGTACTGCTGTTGCAACTGCCCTATGACCTTTACTGTTGGTGTAGCCGTTGGGGCGATCGTTTTGCCCCTCCCTATGGCAACAATTGGGAACGGCGGATCATCAGGGGTACCCTCTATCTCCTCTGCGCCATAGTGGGTCAGGGAAGTTATCTTCTCTTTCGTGGGCTGGAGATGCTCTGCTTCTGGAGCAATCAATTGCGGCACTACTATAGCGATCGCCAAGGGGCAGCCTTGATCGGTAATCCCAATACCCTTGTGATGGCTTGGTTGCGCCTCATGGCAGCCACAGCAACGACGGTGTGTGCCCAAGGGGAAATCGGTGCCCCCCTAGAATCCTTGCGCCTGCTCCTACCCCTAAATCCAACCCAAGCTGCCCTGTGGGGCAATCAACCCCTCGATTGGCCAATGCTGCTCCGCTGGGATACCGCCCATCCCCTGCGCTATTGGTTTCGCTTGACCTCCTCCCATCGTCCCCTTGGACTACGCCTGCAAGCCCTGATGACCGATGCGCGGCAATGGCGACTGGAACCCCTGCTTTCCCTGCCCTCGACTTCCTCCCTTCGCTGTCAACGGGCCTGGCTACAACTGGCTCCCTTCTGGGGGGCGATCGCGGGAGTCATCACGACGATTATCCTCACGGGCGTTGGTCAATTTGCACTGCGGGCGGGGACGATCGCCTTTCCTCTGTGGTGGTTGGCGGATGGGTTAACCTTGGCACGGGGCTTCATTCCCATTGGCCTTGGGTTAGGCCTCTTTTTACGTCTGAATGCCTACTACCCGCCTCGGCCTCCCCAAACCTACACCTTGGGTCAGCTTCTCCATCGTCTTTTGCCCCTCGATAGTCCCGTTGCCGAGCTAAAGGGGCATTTACGGGCAGTGACCGGCTTGCGCAATGGTCTAGGACAGCACCTGTGGCTGGAGACGGATCAGGGCTTGTTTCCCCTGCGCTGCCATCGAGCTTGGGGGCCGATTTGGCCAATCCTTGAGCCAGCCTATCTGAAAACCTTGGCGGGGCGATCGCTGGTGGTACGCGGCTGGTTTCGACGTGGGACAGTTCCCTTTGTTGAGGTGAGTGAGTGGCACTCCCTAGATTTACAGCAAAAGCAATCTTGGGCTGCCCCCTATTGGGCGATCGCCATTGCCACGCTGTGGATTCTCTACGGCCTCATGACACTATTGGGTTGGATCTAGACATCTAAGACTATGCAACTTTCCCAAGCCCATCTGCGCACCCTGCAAACCTGTGCACGGCAATATCAGTACCGCTATCTTGACAGCTTGATACTGCCAGAGGCCACACAATTAACGGAAACCACTGCCCAAAAGCAGGGTCGCGACTTCCACCGCCTGATGCAACAGCACTTTCAAGGACTCGATATCCGCCCAATTCTTGAGGCGCAGCCCGAATTACAACCGTGGTTTGCGGCCTTTCAAACCATGCCACCGCCGATGATCGAGGGCCAAGGGGAAGCAGAGCATGTCCGCAGTCTGGGCTGGCAGGAATTCACCCTTGTGGGCGTGTATGACTACGTGATTTTTGGCCAAGGGCAAGCGCAGATCCTCGATTGGAAAACCTATGCCCATCTGCCCGCCCCAGACACCTTAGCCCGTCATTGGCAGACTCGCCTTTACTGTTATCTCCTGGCAGCCACCAGTCCCTACCCCCCCAGCGAGATTTCCATGACCTACTGGTTTGCCCAAGGAGAAAAGGGGGCAAATTTCTACACCTTTCCCTACAGTGAGGCGATCCACCAGCAAATCCACCATACCCTAGAGCAGTGCCTTAGCCAACTGCGCCAATGGTTACAAGCCTATGAGCAAGGACAGGAGCTGCCCCAAGTGCCCCCAGCCCAGATTCGGAAATACTGCGATGCGTGCGCCTTTAATGAGCGGTGTCAGCGTGGCCAGCCAACTTCTGTTTCGACCATTGACCCATTCCTAGCCGTGCTCAAAGACTTGAGTGTAGCCCGCTAAATCCAGATCGACAATCGCGGGTAGACAACTCAGAGCCGTTTGGAATAACTCAAAGCGTTCTTCCCGTTTCAGCATGGCCGTGAGCTGCTGCCGCAGAGGAATCAAATAGCGCACATCATTAGCGGCATAACGGATTTGATCCTCCCGCAGTGCCATGGCATTCCCCCAGTCGGAGCTTTGCGCGGATTTATCAATTTCTACCCCCAGCAGATCCAGAACCAAATCCTTAAGGCCGTGGCGGGGGGAATAGGTGCGGGCAATCTTACTGGCAACTTTGGTGCAGAAAACGGGATGAACACGGATCCCCAAATGGTAGCGCAAGGTGGCCAGATCAAAGCGGGCGTAGTGGAAGATTTTAGTAATGCGGGGGTGCTCTAGGAGTTGCTGAAGGTGGGGGGCTTCGGTTTGGCCACGGCCAATCTTGACAACGGCCACTTGCCCCTCGGGGTCACACACCTGCACCAGACACAGGCGATCGCGGGGGATATTCAAGCCCATGGTTTCCGTATCCACGGCCAACTGATCGGCATTGAGAAAGTGCGCTAAGGCTGTAGCACTCAAGTCGTACTCAAAACACTCAAGGGGAAATTCCAGATCCATGATTCGCTCGCAAACTACGTCGGGGGCAATTCTGAGGACTGCTCTTTGGCGACATCAATGCGTTCCAATTGCCAGAGAATTTGGTTGCTTTCACGGCGCACCCGCGAAATCTGCCAATTGCGCCATGTCCATTCTTCACCGCGACTGGTGACGGCACTGGCGTGCACATCCATCAATTCTGCCAATTCACCACTGGTAATCAAGTATTTACCAGCCGCCAATTCATCGGCAACCCGCAGTGTCACAATTAATTCTTCAAGGCGGGCGCGGCGCTCAGACCACTGGGGCGATTTTCCCCCCAACCACTCGCCGTCACCATCAAGCCCCAAGGATGGTTGCACCATGGCTCCCTTCTCGCGATCAACATTGCTCCAAAAATCTTAGCGAGAAACGATGTGATTTTTAACCCACCTAGGCGATCGCCCACCACGCCGAGGATAGGGCTAGAATGGTTTTAAGATTTGTTAATTACATTGAACCGAACACCATGACGGTAACCTTGACCCCTGCATCCACCCTCCACGAGCGGGTCGTGATGATCGCCCGCCGCCTTGGTATTGAGAAATTTGACCTTGGTGGCTCCCATGTGGATGAGGTGAGTGTCCAAGTGCAGCAGGGAGAACCCAAACAGGTGAAGGCCTCCCAGCGATCGGGGATTACCGTGCGGGTGTGGAACTCAACGGGTCGCCTAGGGGTTGCCAGCACCACCCAATTGGACGATCGCGGTCTGGAAACAGCCCTAGAAATGGCCAAAGAAGCCAGTGCCTTTGGCGTCACCGAGGACATTCCCGACTTTAGTCCCTTGGCCACAGCGCCCCTTGGGGAGACGACGCTAACGACGGCTGATGTGCCCCTTGCCCCGGCGAAAACCCTCTTGGATCAACTGATTGCTGCGGAACGAGACCTCTTGGAACGCCACCCAGCGATCGCCAGTGTGCCCTACAATGGCCTGAGCCAGCGACGGTTAGAACGGTTTTATCTCAACAGTGAGGGTGCCAATCGCCAGCAAACCACCACCACAACCACACTCTATCTCTACAGCAAAACCGATGAGGCGGGTCGCAAACCCCGCAGTGCGGGTGCCATTCGCATCAGTCCCGATCTTGAGCACTTAGACATTGCGGGCTGCATTGATGAAGTGGCCGACAAAACCATTCGCCACTTGGCCTATGAACCCATTGTTTCGGGTCAGTACCCCATTCTTTTTTCACCCGCCGCCTTCCTCAGCCTGCTCAATGCCTTTAGCAATCTCTTTAATGCCCAAAACATTTTGGATCGTCAAAGCCTTTCGACGCCGGAGTCCCTCCATCAGGCGATCGCCAGCCCCCTTCTCAGCATCTATGATGACGCTCGCCACCCTGAAAATGTCGGTCAACCCCTCTTTGATGGCGAAGGTACCCCCACCCGCCGCACCCCTTTAATTGAGCAGGGGATTCTCACGGGTCTCTACCACAGTGCTGGTACGGCGCGTCGCTTTCAAACCCAGCCCACGGGGCATGCCAACTTAGGGGCAAAGGTGACAGTGAGTGGTCACTTCTACGATGTCCCAGCGGGTGAAGGGGGCGATCGCGCCGATGGCCTTGTTTGGATTGATGAACTCCATGCCCTCCATGCGGGCGTGAAAGCCCTCCAAGGCTCATTTTCCCTCCCCTTTGACGGTTGGTTACTGCGTAACGGCGAAGCCATCAGCATTGAAGCGGCCACCGTGGCCGGGGACATTCGCAGTCTGCTGAAAAATATCCTCCATCTGGGCACTGAGGTTGAAGTGACCCCCTACGGTTGTTGTCCGTCCGTGTGGGTGAGTCCCCTTGCGATTACAGGGGAATAGCTAAACCTGCATCAAGTCGAGACTACGGGAGGTGCCCAAGCGGGTGGCACCGGCATCAATGAGTTCAAGGGCTTGCTCCCGGGTACGAATGCCGCCAGAGGCCTTTATGCCGACGCGATCGCGACTCAAGCGCTTGAGCAAACGCACATCCGCAACCGTGGCACCACCGCGCCAGCCGGTACTGGTTTTCAGGAAAGCCACCCCCGCGTCCAAGCAAATATCCACTGCCAGTTGTTTTTCTTCCTCTGTCAGCACCGTGGTTTCCAAAATTGCCTTAACGGTTACCCCCGTTTCCGCGCAGATTTGGGCGATGTCGCGATAGACGGCCTCGGTGTTGCCCTCCTTGAGCCAACCCAAGTTAATGACCACATCCAACTCAGTTGCCCCACTGTCAACCGCCTCCTGCGCCTCATAGAGTTTCGTGGCACTGGTGTGGGCACCACTGGGAAAGCCAATGACGGTACACACTTTCACGGGTGTGCGATGGAGCAACTGGACTGCGGTCTTCACCCACACGGGCATGACACAGACGGCGGCAAATTTCCACTGTTCGGCTTCGGCACAACACCGTTCAATCTCTGCTGGGGTTGCCAAGGGGTCAAGCTGGGTATGATCAATGTAGGGTGCAAGGTCAAACAAATCACGTTCCGTCATAGGAATTCACCCAGAACAACCCTATTTTTATTAACTAAATAATAATAAAAACGGGGACGGAAAATGAGACCTTGGGAGATCGGTTCTCCCACCCCCCACCTAAAATTCACCCTTGCTAGATTAAAACTAGGCTATCACAGACACGATGACCTGTTGGCCAGACTACCTTTTTGGGAGGACACTCTATGGAGCCAACCATGAACCCTCGCAATCTTCAAGAAAGTGCTGATTCCCTCTGGAACTATCTGCAAAGTTTGGATGCAGAAGTGGTGGCTCGCCTGTCCCGTCCCGCGTCGCCGGAAATGGCCATTGTGATGGAACGCCACATTGGCAACCTGCTGGGCTACTTGCCACCGGAGGGGTTTGAGGTTTCCATTACCACGAATCGGGAGCACCTTGGGCGTCTCTTGGCTTCGGCAATGATGAGTGGTTACTTCTTGCGCGGTGCCGAGCAACGTCTTGAATTCGAGCGATCGCTGCAAGCGGCTGCCCAAGGGGAAGACAGCAAATAACCCATGCCAACGGTACAGGACCGTGGGGGCGGGTATACACTACCTGCCCTTCGTTTTGCACTTTTACAGTGGTATCAGCAGCAGGGGCGGGATTTACCTTGGCGGCACACGCGCGATCCCTATGCCATCTGGGTCTCAGAAATCATGCTGCAGCAAACCCAAGTGGCCACGGTGATTCCCTACTATCAGCGTTGGCTAGCCACCTTTCCCGCGATCGCCGACTTAGCGATTGCCGATTTGGAAACCGTCTTGAAACTGTGGCAGGGATTGGGCTACTATGCACGGGCACGCCATTTGCACCGCGCGGCTCAACAGATCATGGCCGATCATGGGGGGCAATTTCCCTGCACCTACGAGGCCGTGGTGGCGTTACCGGGAATTGGTCGCAGTACCGCAGGTGCGATCCTCAGTGCTGCCTTTAATCAGCCCCAGCCGATTCTCGATGGCAATGTCAAACGGGTGCTTGCCCGTCTCTATGGACTCACGATCCCCCCCAAGCAAGCGGAAGCCCAACTCTGGCAGTGGTCGGCGCAACTGCTGTGTTCCCAAGCCCCCCGCGATTTTAATCAAGCCCTGATGGATCTGGGGGCAACCATCTGTACACCCCGCCAACCCCTGTGTCATGCTTGTCCTTGGCAAGATCATTGCTTGGCGCATCGCCACCAGTTAACCCATGAGATTCCTCGCAAAATGAGCCGTTCCCCCTTACCCCATAAAAAGATTGGTGTCGCGGTGATTTGGAATGCGGCAGGTCAGATTCTCATCGATCGGCGGCCACCAACAGGTCTATTGGGGGGACTATGGGAGTTTCCGGGGGGCAAAATTGAACCCAATGAGACGGTTCAGGAGTGTATTCAGCGGGAAATTCGTGAGGAATTGGGCATTGAGATTAGTGTTGGTGAGCATTTGATTGACATTGATCATGCCTACACCCATTTTCGGGTGACGCTCCATGTCTATTACTGCCAGTATCTTTCAGGAAGTCCTCAGCCCTTGGGGTGCGATGCCATCCGTTGGGTGACCCCTGAGGAATTGGAGCAGTTTCCCTTTCCAAAAGCCAATACTGCAATTATTCAGGCCATTCACGAACGGGGCAGACCCACAGCCTAGGCGTTTGCAACGACACCCTCAGCCGCCGCCGCATCCAAAAACCAAAGGGCATTGCCAGTAATCAGCCGTGCTGGATAGAGATGGGGATCAGTTGTCCCAGAGAAAATATGACGTAGGGCAGTTTGTTTATTGGCACCCGTCACAAGAAAGAGAATTTGACGGGTATGGTTAATCAGGGGCACTGTGAAGGTGAGGCGGGGCTGGCCATCCTTGTTGCCCACGGTAATCAGGCGATCGCCCACCGTCAGCGCTGCTGTGTGGGGAAACAGGGAGGCCGTATGGCCATCGGGTCCCATACCGAGCAAAATCAGATCAAAGCTGGGAACTTCTCCTTCACGGATGCCAAAGGTTTGGCGCAGGATTTGCTCATAGCGATCGGCAGCGGTCTGCGGATCCGCATCCGCCGTTGGCATTGGGTGAATCTGATTTTTGGGAATCGGTACATGATTGAGCCACGCCTGAAAGGCCATCCCCGCATTGCTGTCGGGATGATCGAGGGGAACATAGCGTTCATCCCCCCAGAAAATGTGCCACCGTGACCAAGGGGTATCCGCACAGACAAGGCTTTCATACAACGGTTTAGGCGTGTTGCCGCCGGCAAGGGCAAGCGTAAATTGTCCCCGTTGGGCGATCGCCCCAGTGGCCTGCTCAAGCACAAACTGCTTTGCCGCCGCCGTCAGGGCAGCCAAATCTGGAAAAACACGTACATTGGGTGTTGGCATAGAAGCATCCTCCTAATTGGAGCGAATCACACCATCGGTCGCCGTACCCAGTCCGGGACTGGAAAAGGGATCAGCATTGCCGCGCCAGTTAAACCCATTAATGCGCAAAAGAATCGTCGCCAACTGGCGATCGAGGTTATAGCGAAACATCACCCCATAGGTGCGACGGCTATATTCCACAATAATGTTTGTATCAAAAACTCTCCCTGTGTCCACATTAATTTGCATTTGGGCACCCGCTCGCAGCGGACCGTAAATCTGCTGCAACAATCCCACGTTGAGCACACTAAAATCAGTAATCCGATCAAAGAGAAAGGGGGAGGATGGCTCACTCAATGTCTGTGTAAATCCCACATCAAAACTGGTGTAGTCAAACCAATGACGAGAAAAATGACCCACTTGACCCCGAAACCCTGCCCCTGCAACTAACGCGGGTTGGGTACTGCCATTGGTATAGTAGTTCGCTACACCGCCTACCTGACCATAGAACTGCAAGAAGGGTTGGACAGGACGGGGACTATAGCGCAGGCCTTGGGTTCGCGTCGGCGGCAAGGGAGTGCCCCGCCAAATGGGCATCACCCAGTTAAGACTTGCGGCAGCTTGAAGACGACCTAGGCTTGGCTTAGGGGGTAGGGAGGGATCATCACTGGCTGCCGTGACGTATTGACCTCCCAGAAGATAACTGAGTGCTAGGCCCTGAGTTAAGGGAATACCTGTACCACTGAACGTGCCGCCAAAGCTACTGGTAATTTCTTGCTCCCCAAGGGAACGATTAAAAACCCGTTGGCGATAAAGGGCAGAAACAGTTAGGAGATTGCGGGCATCAAAATTGTAGAACAAGTCTACCCCTGCGCGTGACGTACTCGGCCAGTCGTTAGGGTTGAGCGTATTCAAGAAGCCGTAACCGCGCACACGAGTCTGCGGCGTGAACCGATGGCCTAGCTCGATCGCCGCCCCGTAGCTTTTAGCATCAAAAACATCAAAGTCATTGTTGATGATCCGTTCTAAATAAATGGATGGCAGGAAGGTGATTTGGGTATTGGGAGTGTTGATCGCTCTGTAGCGATAGGCGAGAAATACGCCGCCGCGATCTTGTTCATCATAGCCAAACTCAAAGGGCAACACTTCGTAGGGACGACCTACAACAAACCGCCGCAGCACAATGGGTAAGGCCACCCGCTGATCAAAGACCACACGACCCCGTCGTACCTTGAGCAGGGTTTCATCGGCACTGAGGGGTTCTGCTGTTGCTTCCTGAGCCCGTGCCTCCAGTTCTGGTGGACTAAAGGGGTCATTGGTAATCCGTAGATTGGTAGCAAACCAGCGGCGGCCATCAAACTCTAGGCGATCGGCCTCAAAGCGCAACCGATCAAATGTTTCTGTCACTTCGGCTTGGGGATCTGTGCCCTGTTCGTCAAGACCGGGGAGAGGGCTAAGGGGTGGGGGGCTAGGAGAGCGGGTCAGGCTCAGGTCTTGATCCACCCTAGCGGTATTGACGACGCCGCGAGCATTCGTGAGAGAGCCTTGATCGAGTCTGAGGTTATATTCCAAGCGATCGCCCTGCAGGACTTGATCGCCGCGCGTAATTGTCACATTACCTTCCGCCACCAGAATTTGGGCGTCAATATCGGTTTGAATACGATCAGCGGTGAGTTCAGCTTCCTTGAATCGGAGGAAAACATTGCCAATGGCATTAAATAATCGCCGCATCAGATCAAACTCTTGGCGATCGGCCGTCACCTCTAAGGGTTGATCACGGACAACGGGCGTTTCAGCATTGGCCTCCCCAAGACGGAGGGGGGCTGTAAAATCCGGTGTTGGCCTCGGGCTGAGCGGCGTTGTACTGCTGAGATCAGGGGCTACCGTTGTTCCAAGTAGCTCCGCTGGTGATGCGCCGCTGACCTCAGTAATTTCTGCGGGTTGTGTCGGGGGGGGCAGACTAGCAAAAAGGGGTAAAAACAACAACGGCCAAACTTCCTCACGACCACTGCCTAGTTACGTTACCCGATGCCCACCCCCTTTGGCGAGGATTACTCGAGATCCTTACGCTTAGGGTTACGAGCTGGGTCACCCGAGAGGAACCCGAAAACAAAGAGCAGGACAAAGAAGGTCACAACGATATAAACGGTAATTTTGAGTGTTTCCATGATGTTGTCGTTTTTCGTAGCGTCACCTTCTGATCATACGGGATGAGGGACTCCCTCGCATCCCCTAAAACACTTGGCTTTTTGTGGCATCCGACAGCGTGGGAATTTCGGCATAGATGCCGCGTACAGACTGCACCACCGCATAGATGACGCCAATCACCGTGGCAATAAAGACAAAGTTGAAGAGCACTTTAATCAGCAGGTCAAAACTAGCAACGCGGACCAGCAGTTGTACCAGTAGTTGGACAATAAACAGCACAATCCCCATCAACAGTGCCTGCATCGTGTTATAGCGAATAAAAAGGCTGATACGACTGTTGCGCACCACCAGCAGGTACAACAGCATAAAAACAATTAGGCCAGCAAAGGGAATGGAGTAGATCAAGGCTACCGGTAAAACCACTAACACCAGTGCTTGCAGTGGTGGAAACAAATCAAACAAAAAGCCACCAAAGGGCATGACGTAGAAGAGCGGCAGCAGATACGCTAAGCTGGCAAAGATACGATCTAACGCAGTGGTCGTGGCACGCCAAGTCATGGGTTGCTCCTTTTAGGGGTTGGAGGGGGATTGACTCATGACCTTCAGCAGTAGATCCGCCGAAATCATGTTGCATTCCACAACTTTACTGACCAGCGGTGGCCCCACTCGCGAGACAATGATCCCTTGCAGCTCCGGATTATTTCTGACTGACAGGATAGCAGCACCGATGATGGAACCGGAATCGGGAGCTGGGTTAGTACCATTGGTGGGTAGCATTTTGAGCAACTGGGCGATATCTGTACAACTTGCCCGTGACACATATTTTGCCAAGGAATCACTCAGCTGCTCAACCATGGTCTTCATCATTTCCGGAGGCAGCGGGCTGGCGCCTTGGGCACGCACTGGTTGACCTGCTCCTAGGACAAGGATGCCACCCATCACAAGGGGAATGCCGATAGCCGACTTGAGCAATTGCAACATGTTCAACCTCATGTTCATTTGAACTCTCAGCCAATGTGCCAGCAAACTAGCTGTGACGCTCCTCAATCACCCGATCAATCAAGCCGTAGTTTTTTGCCTCTTCGGCGGACATAAAGAAGTCACGATCCATATCCCGCTCAATTTTTTCGAGGGGCTGGCCGGTATGGTAGGCGTATAGCTCATTGAGTTGTCGCCGTACCCGTAAAATTTCGCGAGCTTCGATCTCAATATCCGTTGCTTGGCCACGGGTACCACCAGAGGGCTGGTGAATCATGATGCGGGAGTGGGGTAGTGCCAACCGTTTGCCTTTGGTACCGGCTGCAAGGAGGAAAGACCCCATCGAGGCAGCCAGACCCACACAAATGGTGACGACATCGGATTTAATATGTTGCATCGTGTCATAGATTGCCATGCCAGCGGTGACGGAGCCACCGGGGGAGTTGATGTAGAGCATGATGTCTTTGCCCGGATCTTCGGAGTCAAGGTAGAGCATCACCGCCACAATTTGGTTGGCAATCTCATCATCGACTTCTTTACCAAGGAAAATAATCCGCTCGCGATAGAGACGGTTGTAGATGTCAATCCACTGGGTGTAGGGTTCACCGGGCATCCGGTAGGGGACTTTGGGTACTCCGATGGGCATAGAATCCTTCCACGCTGAGCTATCAACGCCGCAACCTGAGCCACGAAGGCGGCTTTTCTCCCTGATTCTAACCTATTCCAAAGACCTTCGCTCTAAACCTGGCAGAGGCAGAGGGCAAACCACTGCTGAGGGTCGGTAAAGGCCTTGATCCATCGAAATCCAGCAGCCGTTAATGCCGCCTTGAGGGCAGCAAGATCAAACTTGCGGGAAATTTCGGTGAGAATCGGTTCACCCACAGTAAAAGTGCACTGAAAATCAAGGGCAGCCAAGGTAACGGTTTGCCGCTGCTGTGAATCGAGATACATTTCAATTTGCTGGGCAATCGGGTTATAGATGGCGCGATGGGCAAAGGCTGCGGGCTGAAAATTTCCTTGAAAGCGCCAGTTGAGGTGATGGAGGAGATTGCGGTTAAAGGCAGCCGTCACCCCTTGGGCATCGTTGTAAGCAGGGAGCAAAATACTCGTGTCTTTGATCAGATCCACGCCCAGCAGGAAATAGTCCCCGTCCCTAAGAACCTGATGAATCTGTTGAAAAAGGGTCTGGCATTCGCTGGGGGAGAGGTTGCCAATGGTGCTACCGAGAAAGCAGAGCAAGCGCCGAGGTGCCAAGGGGGGCGGTAGGTGCTCTAAGCCCACTTGATAGGTGCCGACAAGACCATGAATACTGAGCTGCGGATAGTCGGCAAGAAGAGCCATGGCACTGGTTTTGAGGATTGAGCCACTGACATCAATGGGACGATAGTAAAGCCGAGGTTGTACGTGGGCATAGGCCGATAGGAGAAGGCGAATCTTGCGATCGCTGCCACTGCCAAGTTCCACCAGTTCACAGGCGCCCGTGAGTTGGGCGATCGCCCCGGCGGCGGTCTCTAAAATGCCCAATTCTGTACGGGTGGGGTAGTATTCCGGCAGCTCACAGATTTGCTCAAAGAGGCGTGATCCCGCAGCATCGTAGAAGTAGTAGGAGGGAAGAGACTTGGGTTGCTGAGTCAAACCTCGGATAACATCTTGGCCGTCCCGTTCTGTGGCGAGACTGGGTAAGTGGGTCAGGTGCAGGCGATCGCTCACAGGGAAAGCGGCTCCAGAATGTGCAGACCTTAAGATATTTTAGCCTTTAGCCGCTGCTCCAAACGCCGTCCCCACCACGCGATCGGCAAACTCATTAGCAGGTAGAGAATTAAGGCCAGCGCATACAGAGGAAATGGCTGGCTACTGTTGCGAATCACCCACACCCGCATCACTGAGGTTAAGTCCACGCCGGCAATCACACTGACAATGGCCGAATCCTTGAGCATGTAGATAAAGTCATTGACGAGGGGTGGGATCACAATTTGAATGGCTTGGGGCAAAATGATGCGCACAAATCCCTGTTGTTGACTCATGCCTAGGGAGAGAGCCGCTTCCCGTTGCCCCACATCCACCGCTTGCAGACCCGCACGAAAGACCTCTGCTTCATAGGCGCCATAGTTGAGCGCCAGGGCTGTCACCCCCGCTGTCCACGCATTCACCCAAGTCGCAAGATTCATCTGGGCTAATACTGCACCGACGCCGTAGTAGAGCAGGAGCAGTTGGGTGATCATGGGGGTATTGCGCATTAGCTCAATAAAGCCAAGTGCTGGCCAGCGCAGAAACAGAAAGGGGGAGGTGCTCATGGCGGCGAGGACAATGCCTAGCAACACCGCTAGCGGAAAGGAAATGCCACAGTAAATGAGTGTATTTAGTGCTCCCCGCAAAAAGGCCGGCAGGGCAGCTTGGATCAGTTCCATCGAAGAGATTGGGTTACACCTGTTGCTCTAACTTAATGAGGGGTTCAGGGAGCTATCAGTCCCGCGCTCTACCTAAAAGGTGAGCGACATGGACTCCCCGCACCTGTCGATTTTCCACCGCGACGCGGAAGCCAGCTACGATGGGGACGAGATTAAGTCTTTATCGTACACTACAGTCCAGTCATGTAGTCCTCAATCTCCACCCACACCTCTGCACCACAGAGGACGGCACAGATGGTCAGACCAATGATGTCAAGGAGTTGATGCTCTAGCAAGTGTTCTGCGCGGGGGTCTTGTAGGGTTTTGACGTGGTCGAGCAGACCGGCAGAGGGTCGGCATGGTGACATTCCCACAAACGATTGGCTTACTTTTCTACTATGCGTTTGCTCTAGAAATCCTCGTCCTAGGGTTGCGATCGCGCCCAGCCCCTTGATATACTAGGCAAGCTGATTAAGTTGCCCTCGGCACATCAGTCTATTTCTTGCCCATTTTTGGTTGGACACCATCATCACTGTAGGTTGGGTATAGTTGCATGGCTCGATATCGTGGCCCTCGTTTGAGAATTGTCCGTCGTCTGGGTGAACTGGCTGGTCTCACCCGCAAAGCCCCCAAGCGGAGCTATCCCCCTGGTCAACACGGCCAAGCCCGCAAAAAGCGCTCGGAATATGCCCTGCGCCTTGACGAAAAGCAAAAACTGCGCTTCAACTACGGGGTTTCGGAGCGGCAACTGGTGCGCTATGTGCGTAAGGCCCGTCGGGTCAGTGGTTCCACGGGGCAAACCCTTCTACAGTTACTGGAAATGCGGCTGGATAACACCGTTTTCCGCCTTGGAATGGCACCAACGATTCCAGCCGCCCGCCAACTGGTGAATCATGGCCATATTCTGGTCAATGGTCGCAGCGTTTCTATTCCCAGCTATCAGTGCCGTCCGGGGGACGTGATTACGGTTCGCGATAATGAGCGATCGCGCCGCTTGGTGGAAACCAACCTGCAAAATCCCGGACTTGCCAATCTTCCCAGCCACTTGGAACTGGATAAAAGCACCCTCACCGGCAGAGTCACCGGTATTGTCGAACGGCAATGGGTGGCTCTCCAAGTCAATGAACTCCTCGTGGTTGAGTACTACTCCCGCAAAGTCTAGAGTATCGCCGCCCTTCCTATGGCAGAAGCCTATCTTCTGGAAAAACTCCGCACTGTCGAGCAAACCTTTACGGAACTGACCCGTCGCTTGGCGGATCCCGATGTGGCGGTCAACCCAACCGAATTTCAGAAGGTGGCTCGCTCCCGTGCTGCCTTGGAGGAGACGGTGAATGCCTATCACGAATGGCAGTCCCTCAATCAGCAACTGGTGGATGCCCGCCAACTACTGAAAGAAGCAGTCAATGAACCCGAGCTACGCCAGATGGCTGAAGAAGAAGTCGCGGATCTCAGCCGCCGCATTGCCGAGCTCGAGGAACGCCTAAAAATTCTGCTTTTGCCCCGTGACCCCAATGATGATAAAAACATCATGCTAGAAATTCGAGCGGGTGCTGGGGGCGATGAAGCGGGAATTTGGGCAGGGGATTTAGTGCGAATGTACTCCCGCTACGCCAAAAGCCAAGGCTGGCAGGTGAGCTTAGTCAGTGAATCCCTCGCGGAAATGGGGGGCTTCAAGGAAGCCATCCTCGAAATCAAGGGCGATCGCGTCTATAGCAAGCTGAAGTTTGAATCCGGTGTCCATCGCGTGCAGCGGGTGCCTGTCACCGAAGCGGGGGGGCGAGTTCACACCTCTACGGCCACCGTGGCGGTAATGCCCGAAGTGGATGAAGTGGAAGTAGAAATTGATCCCAAGGATATTGAACTCACCACAGCGCGATCCGGGGGTGCCGGTGGCCAAAACGTCAACAAAGTAGAAACAGCCGTTGACCTCTTCCACAAGCCGACGGGTATTCGCATCTTCTGCACCGAAGAGCGTAGCCAACTGAAAAACAAAGAGCGCGCGTTCCAAATCCTACGGGCAAAACTCTACGAAATGAAGCTGCGGGAACAGCAGGAAGCTATTACCTCAATGCGTCGCTCCCAAGTGGGTACGGGCGATCGCTCCGAAAAAATTCGCACCTACAACTACAAAGATGACCGCGTCACCGATCACCGTTTAGGACAAAACTTTAGCCTCAGCAGTGTCCTAGAAGGGGATCTAGAACCAATTATCCAAGCCTGCATTAGCCGTGATCAGCAGGAACAACTGGCACAACTGGCTGCCGAACAAGCCTAGGAGGATCAAATGACCAAATTTGTGGCTTGGGGACGCTACTGTGAAGATGTCCTTGAACGGCGTTCCCCCCATCGCCAAGCACACCTCGACGGCCTTGCGGTTCAAAAAGCCCAAGGGGTGCTCATCACCATTGGTCCTACGAAAGACCTGCGCTACTTTTTTGCCATTTACGAGGCGGATAGCGAAGAGACCGTGCGCCAATTGATTGAAAACGACCCCTACTGGCAGCATCAGGTGTGGACAGAGTACAGCATTCATGAGTGGATCCAAGCCCTCTAGAGGCGAGGGCGGATCCGAAACTCACTTAGGGCGCAAGGGCATTGCCCCGCATCAGGCTACCAATCGTTTTTGCCGTAATTTTCAACTGCACTAAGGGATTAGCCGGCACCACCGTCTTGTAGAGGTAGCTATCGAAGGTGAGCTTCTGTACATCAATATCGCTACACATCTCCACAAAGGCCTCACGGGTGGCATCGGAGCGATAAAAGACCCGTTGCAACAGATCTAACACTAGGTACGTCATGCCGTAGGCTTTGTCCCAGCGCTTCAGGTACAGCTTGAGATCTGCTTCGGTGGGGATACGGCGACCGCTGTTGGAGGTTTCAACAATCGTTTCAGCGCACATGCGGGCTGACTTGGCGGCAAAGTAAATGCCTTCCCCTGAAGATTTCGTGACCGTACCGGCTGCATCTCCCACCAGAGCCACGCGACCGACCACCCGCCGCGGCCGAGGATGCTCAGGAATGGGGTGAGCTTCCACTTTAATAATTTGCCCCCCTTCCAGTTTGGCAGCAGCACGGGCGCGGATTCCCGCCTGCAGCTCCCGAATGCGGTCTTTGTTGACCTTCATGGTGCCGGTACCCACGGCCACATGGTCATATTTCGGGAAAACCCATGCATAGAAGTCAGGGGACACGTCATCCCCCACGTACATTTCTGCCAACTCGTTGTAGTAGGCCATTTTGTCCTCAGGCAGGCGGATGCGCTCCTGATAGGCAATGGCGTAGTTGTAATCGCCGGCATCAATTTCCTTGGCAATGCGGGAATTTGCCCCATCGGCACCAATCACCACATCCACTTCAAGGGTCTGAGCTGTGCCATCCTCTTGGACATAGTGGAGGGTGTAGGGCTGATCGCTGGTGGCGGGCTGCTCCAGCTTAAAGACGGTGCCATTGATCAAGTTGGCGCCCAAATCCGCTGCCCGATTGCGCATAAAGCTATCGAGGACTTCGCGGCGACACATACCGATATACTCGTGGTCTTTGAGGGTATGGCCAATGTTCACCTCGATATTGGAGGGGGAAATCATCTTCATTTTGCGCACGCGGCGGTCAATGATTTCCGGCGGCAAGTCAAATTCACTGACCATGCACAGGGGGATCGCACCGCCACAGGGCTTGGCATTGTCTAATTTACGTTCAAAGAGATAGGTCTGGATTCCGGCTTTGGCTAAGGTTTCGGCGGCTGAGGAACCCGCTGGACCACCACCGACCACTGCTACCCGAAGTGACAACGGACGACTCCCAATTTTGGCTAACAAACAACAGCTTGGATACTATCACGGCAATTTTTTGTCTTCAAGGATTTAATCCCGAAAAGCCGCATCTGTAACAGTTTTCAACATTTGGCCATCGTTGATCCGTTAGGATAGATCTATCTATGGATTCAGAATTGATCCAGCGTGCGGACTGTAGCAGAAGCTACCCAATTTGTCTCTCGCGGTGGAGAATGGTATCATTTGCGAGGTTGGACAATTTACACCATTTCCCAGAGAAGTTTAAGGTAGGGCATTCACATGGCATCGTCTCCTGTTGCGCCCGTTGTTTTGATGATTTTGGATGGCTGGGGCTATCGCGAAGAGACCTACGGTAATGCGATCGCTAGCGCCAATACGCCCGTCATGGACAGTTTGTGGCAAGCCTACCCCCACACATTGATTTGCACCTCTGGGAAGGCGGTGGGACTCCCCAAGGGTCAAATGGGTAACTCCGAGGTGGGGCACTTAAATATCGGTGCTGGGCGCATTGTTCCCCAAGAGTTGGTGCGCATTTCCGATGCCGTTGAAGATGGTAGCCTCTTTAGCAATCCCGTCCTTGTGAAGCTCTGCCAAACTGTGCAGGAGCGCAAGGGCAAGCTGCATTTTATCGGCCTGTGTTCTGCAGGCGGGGTGCATTCCCACATTGATCATCTGTACGGCTTGGTGGAACTGGCCAAGCGCCATGAGTTACCGGCCTGTATTCATGCCATTACCGATGGTCGCGATACACCCCCCCGCGATGCCGCAGGTGTCCTTGAGGAATTGGAGCAACGCCTGAAAACCATTGGCTGCGGACGAATTGTGACGGTGAGTGGTCGCTACTATGCCATGGATCGCGATCGCCGTTGGGATCGCACCGAGGCGGCCTACCGCGTCATGACCAGCAATGAGAATATTCAACCCCTGCGGGCGGTGGATGTGGCCAGTAAGTCCTATGCCCAAGATATTGGCGATGAATTTATTGTCCCCACGCGCATTGCTGAAGGAGCCGTTGAACCCGGCGATGGTGTGGTGTTCTTTAATTTCCGTCCCGATCGCGCCCGCCAACTCACCCAAGCCTTTATTGACCCTGATTTTAGCGGCTTTGAACGGACGCTAATTACGCCCTTGGAATACGTGACCTTCACCCAATACGATGTTAACTTTAAATGTGGTGTCGCCTTCCCGCCCCAAAACCTCAATCATATCCTTGGGGAAGTGATTGCCGAGCATGGCCTGAAGCAACTGCGGGCAGCGGAAACGGAAAAATATGCCCACGTCACCTATTTCTTCAATGGCGGCCTTGAGGAACCCTTCCCCGGCGAAGATCGCATTCTTATCCCCAGTCCAATGGTGGCCACCTACGATCAAGCGCCAGCCATGTCTGCCCTTGCCGTAACAGAAGCGGTTAAGGAGGCCATTGAGAAACAGGAATATGCCCTAATTGTGGTGAACTTTGCTAACCCCGATATGGTGGGGCACACGGGGCAGATGGAAGCTACCATTCAAGCCATTGAAACTGTGGATCGCTGTGTAGGCGTATTGGTGGAAGCAACAACAAAGGTGGGGGGCACGCTGCTGATTACCGCTGATCATGGCAACGCTGAGTACATGATTGACGAGGACGGTAACCCTTGGACGGCTCACACCACCAACCCCGTTCCCTTCATCTTGGTGGAAGGGGAGAAACGCAAAATCCCCGGCCATGCTACAGATGTGAGCCTGCGAGAGGATGGGTGTCTGGCGGATATTGCGCCAACAATTCTGGAAATTTTGGGGCTGCCTCAACCCCCTGAGATGACGGGGCGATCGCTGATTGCCAGTGCCCCCTATGAAACGCGCCTCAATCGCACCCCAGTCTCTGTGAAGGTCTAAGGGCATTCTCAACCCAAGAGCGACGGCAGAAAATTTTAAGAAATCTTAAAATAGGAACAGTGCTTGTCCTGTTTTTATGGCCACGTTTCGCTCCATTCTGGGTTACTACCGCGCCTATCGGGGGATGGCGATCGCCAGTATTACCGCAGCTAGTCTCTGCGAACTGGTGGATTTGCTCGTGCCCTATGCCATTGGTCAAATTCTCAACCTGCTCTCGCAACAACCCCTCGATCCGCCAGTAGTGGCAATCGCCCATACGCTGCAAACATGGACGGGCTGGAACAATGCCTTTGGCGTCAATCTCACCGTTCTCGGCAGTATTGTCTTTTTGGCCACTGTGGTGCGTGCCCCAATTCAACCGTGGCTGGGAGTATGGTTCCACTGGTGGATTGCCTTGGCTGCCCGCCGTGATCACAGTCGCAAGGCCATCGAGAAAATCCTGACGCTGCCCCTAGAATTCTTTGAGGAAAACAACCCGGGTCGCATTGCCAATCGTGTTAGCAAAGGGATTTCCAACCATACGTGGAGCTATCCCGAAATTGCCGGTCAACTGATTCCCAAACTGGTACGGGTGCTGGGGATTGGTGTGATTGTCTGGTGGTTAGATTGGCCGATCGCCCTTGGGTTGTTGACCTCCTTTACAGTGATCTTGGTGCTGACCCTGCGCACCCTGCGACGGATCATTCAAAAGGAAGAAATTCTCGACAGCCACATCGAAAGCACAGAAAGCCGCACCTCAGAAATCATTACCAATATCAAAACCGTCAAGGCCTTTGCCACCGAGGCTCGGGAATTGGCTCGCCAAAGGCAGCGCCTTGATCGCGAGTTCAAGATGGTGATTGACCGCATCCATCGCGGCTACATGCACCTCATCACTTGGCAGGCCACGGTGGTGCAGTTCTGTCTTTTTAGTTTGTTGGGGTTTTCCCTAGCGGCCACGATCGCCGGCCGGGTCTCCATTGGTCACTTTATTACGATTTACACCCTTGCCAGTATGGCCTATGCCGAAATTACTCCCCTCTCGCAGGTGTCGGAGGTGTTTGCGCGCCGCTATGCCTCCATTTTGCGCTTCCATGAATTTATGGAATTGCCCCCCGGTCGCGATGCCATTGATCTGGAGCAACAGGAGATTCCTAGCCTGAAGTTTTCGGGCAAAGTGGATTTTCAGCACGTTTGGTTTAGCTACACGCCGGGGCGTCCCATTCTGCGGGATATTAACTTACTCATTGAACCCTGCCAAACGGTGGCCTTGGTGGGGCGATCGGGTTCCGGGAAATCCACCCTGATCAAGCTGCTCTTTCGCTACTTCCAGCCGGATCAGGGGCAGATTCTCATTGATGGCCAAGATATTCAAACCCTCGATGTCCGCGCCTATCGCCGTCGTTTGGCCATTGTCCACCAAGAGGTGGATGTCTTTAATGGCACCCTCTGGGATAACCTCACCTATGCCAACCCCGAGGTCAGTGCCGACGCTGTCTATGAGGCCTGTGCCATTGCGCGGGTGGATGAATTTGTGCAGCAGTTGCCTTTGGGCTATCGCACCATTGTCGGTGAACGGGGGTTGCGGCTTTCGGGGGGACAGCGGCAGCGCCTAGGGATTGCCCGTGCCCTCTTAGCAGATCCCGATGTCCTGATTTTTGATGAGGCCACCTCAAGTCTCGACTATGAATCGGAGCGGGAAATTCAACTGGCCCTGCGCTCCATTACGGGTACTCGCACAATGATTGTGATTGCCCACCGCCTCAGTACGGTTCGGGATGCCAATCAAATTGTGGTCTTGGATCAAGGGACAATCCGTGAGCAGGGAGACCATGAGACACTCCTCGCCCAAGGGGGATTGTATGCCCATCTCTACTCGATTCAGCGCGATCGCGCCCCTCGTGCCTAACTGAGATCCACACCAAGGAAGCGATCCAAGAGTCGATAGCGCCAAAAGCTGCGCAGGAAAATCACCCATAGCAAAACAATCAGTACAATCAATGCCCACAGCGACCACGAAAGGGGTTCCAACTCAGCCACTGCCCGTAGGGTCGGCGAAAAACTAATTGTCAAGAAGGCAGCCAGCAGGGCTAAAACCACAGCAACATAACGCCAGTTGCCCACTAAAGGCGCACCGCCAACCCATGTGGGATGGGGAGGTTTGAGAAACAGGACTAAACAAAGGGAGGCCAGCATCAGGGTCGTCACCAAGGCCGTGCGGGCGATCGCCACACTCTGCCCTAGTTCTAAGAGCACCTCGCGGCCATTCAACAGCGTTGGATCAAAGCGTCCTTGGAGCAATGCCACAAGGGGCGTCAGTTCCCGTGCCAACACCCCCAAGTACATGAAAATGGCCAACAGTGCGAGGCTTAGGGTGGCGGGGATGACAAAGTGCAGCAATGAACGAATCAGCGATCGATGGGGACGCGGCCCCGGCACTGCCCAAAAAGCCACCGCCAAGGTCGGCAGACCCACTCCCCACAGGGTTAGCAGGCTATTGTGCTTAATCAGCAGCGGAAAGGCGCGCCCTGCCATAACGGTGACTAGACAAAGCAAACTAAAGCTAAACACCCGCACCAAAAAAAGCTTCGTGACATCTTGAATGCCGTTGTAGATGCGCTGTCCCTCACGAAAGGCTGCTGGTAAGGCGGCAAAGGAATCCGCAAGCAATACAATATCAGCCACATTTCGGGTAATGGCACTGCCACTTTCCATGGCGATGCCCACATTGGCCTGCTTCAGGGACAGCACATCATTGACACCATCGCCAATCATGGCCACCTGATGCCCGAGGGCACGCAGTCGAGTCACGAGTTTCGCCTTTTGCTCGGGGGTAATGCGACCAAAAACCGTGGCTTTCTCGGCCATTTGATCAAAGCTAGGATCATCCATGGCGGCGAGTTCTGTGCCGGAGATGGCGATCGCCCCCGCATCGAGGCCGACTTGTTTACCGAGGGCAACCACCGTTTCCGCATGGTCACCGGAAATAATTTTGATTTGAATTCCAGCCTGTTGAAAGCGTTGCAAAACATCGCGGGATTGGGGTCGCAGGCGATCGCCCACCCAAATCACTGCTAAGGGTTCAAGATCTGGGGGCAAGAGGGGAGTCTCCTGCCGCTCATCCCATTGAGGATCACTGCAACTACGGGCAAAGAGAAGCACCCGCAATCCCTGCTGCCGTCCCCGCTGGAGTAATTCAGTCACCTCAGGGGAGAGGTCTTCAGCCTTGAAGAGGACATCCGGTGCCCCCAAAATAAATGCTTCTGAGTCATGCCACGCTGCGGCACTCCACTTATAGACCGAGGAAAAGGGAATTTCGAGGCGTAGGGGCTGGGGCCTGCCGTCAAAGGCCTCCGTGAGGGCAACAATGGTGCGGTTCGGAGCACTAACACTGGCGGTAAACGTGGCGAGAGCCGCTTTTGTCTTTTCCTCTGTATCAGTGAGGGCGTACCAGCTATGGAGTTCAAGGGCATTGGCCGTCAGTGTGCCCGTTTTATCAAGGCAGAGAATATCGACGCCACTGAGGGATTCAATGGCATTTACCTGCTGCACCAAGACATTGGCACGGGAGATACGCAGTGCCCCCAAGGCATAGGTGAGCGTAATTGTCAGATACAAGCCCACGGGGACAAGACCCGCCACCACTGCCGCCGTTTGCACACTCATTTGTAGGGTGGTCAGGCGTACCAATAGCGAGAGCAGCACCAATAGCCATAGGAAAACCGCCAGCGCCAGAATGACGCGGATAATCAGGTTAATTTCCCGTTGCAGGGGGGTCAGTTTGTGGTGGTGGGTTTTGGCGGCAGCAGTCAGTTGATGGGCGGTACTGGCTTCCCCCACCTGTTCGGCGACATAGGCAGCGGCACCGCGCACACAAAAGCTCCCGGAGTACAGGCGATCGCCCGCTTGCTTGGAGATGAGATCCGACTCCCCTGTGAGCAAGGACTCATCCACTTGGATCTGTCCATCACCAACGACAGTGCCATCGGCAACGATTTGATCCCCCGGCTCCAAAAGCAGAATATCCCCTTCTACGACTTCTGCAGGATCAATAATGGCCTCTTGGCGATCGCGCAGCACCTTGACACGGGGACGGGTGAGGAGGCTAATTTCATCCAACTGCCGTTTGGCGCGAATTTCCTGCAGGATGCTAATGATGGCATTGAGAAACACCACCACGATGATGGCGGCCACATCCCCCGGACGACCTAAAAAGAGCAAAATGACGCTAATAAAAGCAAAAACCCCATTGATAAACGTGAAGAGGTTTTCCCGCAAAATGTCGCCATAGGTGCGATTGCTTTCACTCGCTTGACGGTTAATGCGACCTCTGGCTTGCCGCTCCGCCACTTCCGCCGCTGTCAGACCCGTCAATGGTGCTGTCATACCCTAAGTTTCCGCTGACTTAACCACAAACACCGAACAGGGGGCATCCGCCACAACGGCGCCACTTACTGAGCCTTGCACAACCCGCTCAACCCCCGTGAGGCCGCGACTCCCCAGCACAATTAGGTCTGCCCCATAGATATTGGCCAAGCGTAAAATTTCCTCGACGGGGTCACCGGTAACAATTTCAATTTCCGAGTCACAGGGGAGGTGGCTTTGGAACTGTTGTAAATGCTGCTCAATACTACGGTAGGTGCCCATTTGCGGATGCAACGAGGGGCGATCGGCACTGACGCCAAAACCCGCCTCTGTCGGTGAGATCACATGACTGAGAATCACTTGGGCATCCGGGTCAAGATTTAACTGTGCCACCGCCGCCATCACCCGTGCCGATAGCTCACTGGTATCGAGGGCCACTAAAATTGTTTTGAACATGCCTGTGACTCTGTACTTGCAATCTCTTAGTCTGCCATAAGGGTGCTGGGATTGATGGCTCCTAAGGTCACTCAAGGCAGGGACAAAGAACAAACATAGTGTCAACATTTGTTACAACCCTCCCTGGGGATCATAAGACTTGTGGAGAATTCCCACAAAACGCTGACATTTGCGCCCATTTCCGAGGGGATCGCAGTAGCGTGAGGATCAGTACAGGACAGCAGGTGAATGTGTTGTGACGGTGTCGGGCGGTTATAAAAATGCCCGGATGAGTACACCAAGGAATTGTTCTGTCAAGACTACAAACCCTATCCAAGAGTGCCTATGAAAGTTGGGGTCGTTAAGGAACGCGAAGTGGGTGAACAACGGGTTGCCCTGATTCCCGAAGTCGTTGCCAAGCTGGTGCAGCAGGGGTATCACCTTTGTGTGGAGTCCGGTGCAGGAGATATGGCTCACTTCAGCGATGATGACTACCGTGCAGCGGGTGCGGAAATTGGTTACTCCATTGAAGAGGTCTGGGGCAATGTGGATGTGGTGCTCAAGGTGGCGCCGCTGCGCGATCGCGAGGTGGAGTGGATTCGACCCGGCACCACCTTAATTAGTTTTCTCAATCCCTTGGGCAATCCATGGCAGATGCAACACTTGGCAGAGCGGCATATTACTGCCTTTGCCCTCGAGTGCATTCCCCGCACCAGTCGTGCCCAGAGTATGGATGCCCTGTCTTCCCAAGCAGCGGTGGCAGGCTATGCGGCGGTGTTATTGGCCGCTGCTAATTTACCGCGCTTTTTCCCGATGTTGACGACGGCAGCGGGTACGATTCCCCCCGCTAAGGTGTTTGTGATTGGGGCAGGGGTGGCGGGCTTGCAGGCGATCGCCACCGCGCGGCGTTTGGGAGCTGTGGTTGAAGCCTTTGATATTCGCCCAGCGGTCAAGGAGGAAGTACAAAGCCTCGGTGCCAAATTTGTCGAAGTCAACCTTGAGGAGGAGACCGTTGCTGCCGGCGGCTATGCCAAAGAGGTTTCTGAGGCGGCGAAGCACAAAACCCAAGAGGCGATCGCTGCCCATGTCCACAGTGCCGATGTGGTCATTACCACTGCTCAAATTCCCGGCAAGCCTGCCCCTCTTTTGGTGACAGAACGGATGGTGGCCAGCATGAAACCGGGTTCGGTGATTGTGGATTTAGCCGCTGAGCAGGGGGGCAACTGTGCCTGCACAGAACCGGGGCGCTCTATTTGTCATCAGCGGGTCACTATTATTGGCCCGATTAATCTGCCCTCGACAATGGCTATTCATGCCAGTCAAATGTATGCCAAAAACATTTCAACGCTCCTGAAGTACCTTGCTCCCAAGGGGGAATTAGTGTTGAACTTTGGCGATGACATTGTTGATGCCGCCTGTATCACCCATGCAGGGCGGGTTCGCAACCCACGGGTACTGCAACTTTTACATCCTGACCAAACCTTGGCAACAACGGCTTAGAAATTTCCCTAGAGGGTTGGTTCTATGACAGATCCTATTCTTGTCGGTTTGATAATTTTTGTGCTGGCCAGTTTCATTGGCTTTGAGGTGATTAACAAAGTCCCGCCCACGCTGCATACTCCCCTCATGTCTGGTGCCAATGCCATTTCGGGGATTGCCGTAATTGGTGCCCTACTGATGGCGGGGAGTGGGCACACCACTTTAACGGTGGTCTTGGGATTCATTGCGACAGTGCTCGCCACGATTAATGTGGTGGGCGGTTTTTTGGTCACGGATCGCATGTTGCAGATGTTTAAGCGGTAGGAACCATGGATTGGCTAACACGCATTGAAGAATTGAGCTATCTGGGCGCTGCGGCGCTCTTTATCCTCGGTTTGAAAAAATTGGGGTCTCCGGCCACGGCCCGTCAAGGAAATCGCCTTGCCGCCTTGGGGATGTTGATTGCGATTGTGGTCACGCTCCTCGATCGCCAGATTATCAGCTACACGGGCATCCTAGCGGCCATGGGTCTCGGCAGTGTCATTGGCGCGATCGCTGCCTACAAAGTGGCAATGACGGCCATGCCCCAGATGGTGGGGTTACTCAATGGCTTAGGAGGGGCGGCCTCTGCCTTGGTGGGCATTGGTGAATTTTGCCGCATTGTGGCCGTGGGTGAACCGCTGACCCCCAGTACGCTGATCACGATTATTTTGGGGGTGCTGATTGGTGGCGTCACCCTTACTGGTAGCCTTGTTGCTTTTGGTAAACTTCAGGGATTGATTTCGGGAACCCCGATCATTTTCCCGATGCAGCAGGCGATTAACCTCGGCTTGCTGGTGGCTTTCTTGGTGGCCAGTGGCTGGGTGTGGTTGGATCCAAGTCAGATGCCGATTTTCTGGGGCTTGGTGGCGATCGCCAGCATTTTGGGGGTGCTCTTTGTTCTGCCCATTGGCGGTGCCGATATGCCGGTCGTGATTTCCCTTTTGAACTCCCTTTCGGGCTTGGCTGCCAGTGCTGCCGGTTTTATTGTGGGCAACAGTATGCTGATTATTGCTGGTGCCTTAGTGGGGGCTTCGGGGCTGATCCTGACGCAAATCATGTGCAAGGCCATGAATCGCTCCTTGGCCAATGTGCTCTTTAGTGGCTTTGGTAGCTCGACCACAGGCAGTGCTGAGGGTAGTGTTCATGCCACCGCGAAGTCAGTGCGCACCATTGACCCCGAAGAAAGTGCGATGATGCTAGGTTATGCCAAGTCGGTGGTCATTGTCCCCGGTTATGGAATGGCGGTGGCTCAAGCACAGCACAGTGTCAAAGAACTAGCGGATCAACTGGAGCGGCTGGGTGTCGATGTCAAATACGCGATCCACCCGGTGGCAGGTCGCATGCCCGGTCACATGAATGTGCTGCTTGCCGAAGCCAATGTCCCCTACCCCCAACTCAAGGACATGGAGGACATTAATCCAGAGTTTGAGCATGTGGATGTGGCACTGGTCATTGGTGCCAATGATGTCGTGAATCCAGCCGCTCGCACCAACCCCGGTAGCCCCGTCTATGGGATGCCCATTCTCGATGTGGATCGGGCACGACACACGATTGTGATCAAGCGCAGCCTCAATCCGGGCTTTGCCGGTATTGACAATGAGTTGTTCTACAAGGACAGAACTCTAATGCTGTTTGGCAATGCCAAGGAAGTGCTCAATCAACTCATTGCTGAGGTGAAACACCTCTAGGAGGGGGTGGCGGCCACGCTGCGATCAAACACCGGGGCAATTTCCTCAAGGTCAAACTGATCAAGGCGATCGAGCACCCAATGGCAGCGACGCTGGAGCATGTGGAAGGGATAGGTGTGCGCGACCCCCAAGACTTTGACACCGGCCTCGCGGGCGGATTGCACCCCCACCAAGGTGTCCTCGATCGCCAGACAATCAGCGGCTGTGAGATCGCCCCCTAGGGCTTGCAAGGCTGCAATGGCACGGAGATAGGGGTCGGGATAGGGTTTGCCGCGTTCCACACTTTCGGCACTGATAATGCAGTCCACAATGCCAGTCAAGTTTCCCCGCTCAAGAGCCAAGTCCACATCGGATTGCAGGGCACCGGTGACAATGGCAATTTTCAACTGCGCAGCATGGAGTTTCTCCAGCAGGGCGATCGCCCCCGCAAAGAAGGGAAAAGGCTCCATATTGGCCAAGCGTGCGCGGTAGGCGACTGCCTTTTGTGCCACCAGTTTATCCAGATAGGCGGGGGTCACTGCCCGGCCGCGGCGGCTGAGGAGATTATCCAAACAGGCGCGATCGCTGCGGCCTAGGCAAAATAGGTCGTACTCGCCCCGCTGGGGTCGCAGATTTTCTTGCAGCAGAATCTCCTCAATGAGGGCAGCATGGATCGCCTCATCGTCGAGGATGACACCATTGAAATCAAACAAAACTGCCTTCAGGGGCATACCTAGCGTGCTAACTCTGGGAATAACTGCTGAATCCGTGCTTGGAGTTGCTCCGCCTCGCTGCAGTGTGCCATCTCTACTGGGGGTCGCATGAGGGATTCTCCGACTAAAATGGCCTGGGCACCGGCTTGTGTCACCCGCTCAACATCGGCACGCTGATGAATGCCCGATTCACTGACCACAAGGATGTGGCGATCGCGCAGTTGCGCCCCATAGGTGGCCAAAAGCTGTTCAGTGGTGGCTAGATCAACACTAAAGTCCGTCAAGTTGCGATTGTTGATGCCCACCAACTGTACGTCCTCCAGCTCAAGTACCCGTTCCATCTCCTCGGCGGTGTGCACCTCCACTAATGCGGTTAGCCCCAAGCCATGGGCAATGCGCAGGAAATAACGCAGATCGCGATCCGAGAGAATGGCAGCGATTAAGAGAACCGCATCAGCGCCCCGCAACCGCGCCAAGAACATTTGGTAGGGGTAAATGATAAAGTCCTTGCACAGCAGTGGCACGTCCACCACTTGGCGAATTTGGGCGAGGTACTCAAAACTGCCTTGGAAAAACTCCCTGTCCGTCAGGACGGAAAGGCAAGTCGCGCCAGCGGCAACATAGGCTTGGGCGATCGCCACCGGATTAAAGTTGGGGCGAATAATGCCCTTACTGGGAGAGGCCTTCTTGACCTCAGCAATCAGTGCTGGCTGGGTGACGGGTTTTTGCAGTGCCCCTAAAAAGGAGCGCACCGGGGGTGCATCGAGCACCTGACGTTGCAAGTCCGGCAGGGGCAACACTTCCCGCAGTTGCTCCACCTCCTGTTCCTTGTGCCACACGATTTTCTCAAGGATATTGCGGGGAGCCTCATCGGCCACCGGTACTTGGTAGTGGAGGTTGCGAACGGTTACAGCAGGATTAGGGGGACGCCGGCGAATTTGCATGATGAGTGTCGTATGGAGTTGCAACAGTTGAACACTAAGATAAATCACATTGGTTGTACTAAACCATTCTCCTTTAGTCCTTATTCACAATATTCACAATCTGAGTTCAGATGGCCATTGGCGTTTGGGTTTTAGGCGATCAACTGTGGCAAGGGCAATCAGCCCTGCAAAGCTGTCCAACCCCTGTGCCCGTCATCCTCATTGAGTCCCGCCAATGGGTGAAACAACGCCGCTACCATGCTCAAAAACTCGTGCTGGTCTGGTCGGCCATGCGGCATTTTGCCCAAGAACTGGAAGCAGCCGGTTGGCCGGTGACCTATGCGATCGCCCCCAACTTTGCTACCCCACTGCGACAGTGGATTGCAGCCCACCATATCCACGAACTGCGGATCATGCAACCCAGCGATCGCCCCTTTCGGGATCTGATCGCTACCCTCGATCTCCCCTGTACCATTAAGTTCTTGCCCAACAATCACTTTCTCTGGTCAGAAGCAGAATTTCAGGACTGGGCGAAAGGTCGCAAAACGCTGGTCTTGGAGTATTTCTACCGCGCCGGTCGCCAACGGTTTCAAATTCTCATGGACGGTAAATCCCCCGTGGGTGGCAAGTGGAACTACGATGCCGAAAATCGCCAACCGCCGCCTACTCGCCTCAAACCGCCACCACCGCTGCGCTTTTCTCCCGATCAGATCAGCCAAGAAGTCATTGAGACAGTGCGCCAAGGGAACTTTGACACCTACGGCCACATCGAACCCTTTGACTGGGGAGTCACCCGCGCCCAAGCGCTGCAGGTCTTGGAAAACTTTATTGCATACCGCTTGCCCCAGTTTGGCCCCTACCAAGATGCCATGGTGGCAGGAGAAGAGAGCCTGTGGCACAGTTTGCTGTCCCCCTATTTGAACCTAGGGCTATTGCACCCCCAAGAAGTAATCGATGCTGTCTTAGCCGCCTACAGGGAACGGCCGCTGCCCCTCAACAGTGTGGAGGGCTTTATTCGCCAAATTCTCGGCTGGCGCGAGTATATGTATGGTCTCTATCACTACCTTGGTGCTGACTACTGCCAGCATAATTTCTTTCAGCACACTCATCCCTTACCGACGTTCTTTTGGCAGAGCGATCGCACCACTATGAACTGTCTGCGCTAGGTTCTGCAGCAAATTGAGCGCACAGGCTATGCCCACCACATTCAACGGCTGATGATCCTCGCCAACTTTGCCCTGATTACTGGCTTGTCTCCCCAACAAGTGGAAAACTGGTTCCACAGCGTGTTTATTGATGCCTACGACTGGGTGATGCAAACCAATGTCCTCGGCATGGGCTTATTTGCCGACGGCGGACGCTTGGCCTCCAAGCTCTATGCGGCGTCTGCTAACTACATTCAACGCATGAGTAATTATTGCCAAGGGTGCGCCTACGATCCCAAGCAACGGGTGGGCGATCGCGCCTGTCCCTTTAACTTTTTTTATTGGCACTTTCTAGCCCGACACCGCAAAATCTTGAGTCGCCAAGGACGCATGAGCGTGATTCTGAAAAATCTCGATAAATTTAGTCCCGCAGAAACAGCCGCAATTCAACAGCAGGTAGAACAGTGGTATGCCGAAAATTCATAAAATTCATCGATTAAGAAAATAAAAACTGTATCCCAGATTACTAGGATTTCTTAAATCTTAAAAGCTGGTAACTCTATACATTCCTTGGAAATTTCAAACCTTTTAGACCCTAGTGCGAATAAAACTTAACCAAAAGATAACCAAAAAATAAATTCCTCCTACTCTCAAGTCGAGATAATTTAACTGAGGTAAAGCAAAAGTACAGTTTTCACCCTAAAAAATTCAATACTCATTCCGGGGGACAATCAAATGAATGAGACAGTCAATATCCAACTGTCCGCAGCCGCTACGTTGGCTGACTTACCCTATTTTTCCTATCAGGTTTCCCCTGAAACCATCTCTGAAGAAGTGGCTGACGAATTTCAACGTTACCCTGAGCTACCGGGGGTCCTAGTGGTGGCAGGCAATCGCGTCATCGGCATGATCTCCAAGGTCAAGTTTTTTGAGCGCATGAGTAAGCAGTTTGGTCGCGATCTCTACTTGCCGCGCCCGATTAAATTGCTGCCAGAAATTGCCGCCCCCCAAGTACCGCCCCTTGTCTTGATGGCACGCACTCCCGTCGAAGAAGCCGTGGAACAGGCCTTGAGTCGCCCCCCCGCCTTTGTCTACGAACCCGTGGTCGTGCGTAAGGGCAAGCAACTGGTGTTGGTGGATATGCGGGTGATCCTGATTGCCCAAGCGCAAGTGCTGAGCAAGAAAAATCTCTTCATTCAGCAGCAGCACCTCCACACCCAGCAACTCCTTGAGAAGTTAAAGGTGGAAAAAGAGCGGAACCAAGACTATGCCAAGCGCCTTGAAAGCGAGCTAACCCGCACCCAACAAATGAACGAAGCCCTAGAGCAGCAGGAGCGCTCTGTGCGTGAGCAAGCGGAGCGGATTGCCCAACTCAATCAACGGTTCGTCTCCATTAGCCAAGTTCTTTCCCAGCGGGGGCGCAAAGCCTTTCAGCAAACATTCACCGGGGTTAACCAAATTAGCCGTCACACAGCGGAGGTTTATCGCCTCAGCGAACGGCTGAAACAGGACGTGGAAATTATCGACCAAGCCACCCATCAAATTGCTGAGATTACCCGTCAGGTGAAACACCTTGCGGTGCAGGCGGGGCTGATTGCCAGTCGCAGTGGCCAGCAGATGGCTGGTTTCGATTTTATCAGTGAGGCAATTAACAAATTGGCCAACCAAGTGGTCTTTGCCAACCAACAAGTAGAGGAAATGGCCAATCATTTTCGCCATCACATTCGCGAGGTTGTAGAGTCCACTGCCTCTGGGGAAAAAATCGCGCGATCGCTCCTCAGTCAAGTGGAAGATACGCAGCAAGCCATCCAAGAACTGCAAGCGCTCCTGAATGCTGAGGAAGTCTCTACGGACTATGAGGAGATGCCGACAGCTGCGGTTGCTTAGGGCAGTGGATTTCGGCGATCGCCACAGGGTATTTTGGAGCTAGAACACCCTATAATTTCTAGGATTGAGGATGCCCCAACCCACTGTTATTCTCCATGGCGGCGCCGGCAGCTCGCTCCAAGACAAAGGCGGTCTCATTCCCGTCCGCCAATCCCTGCATACCATTGTCAGCCAAGTGGTTCAGGCCCTAAAAGAAGGGGCAACGGCGATTGAGGCAGTGGTTTTGGGGTGTCGGCTCCTAGAGGATGAACCGCGCTTTAATGCAGGCACGGGGTCTGTGCTGCAATCGGACGGTCAAATTCGCATGAGTGCCTCGCTCATGGATGGGCAGCGGCAGAGCCTCAGCGGTGTCATTAATGTCTCACGGGTGAAAAATCCCATTGATCTTGCCCACTGGCTGCAACAGTGCCCTGACCGTATTCTGTCCGATGTGGGAGCAGCAGAACTGGCTCGTGAGCTAGGGATTCCTGTGTATCAACCCCTCACGGATCAGCGACTCTACGAGTGGCTCGAGGAACGCAAAGGCAATTTCCAAAAATCGATGGCCGGAGTCGTGGCCGAGGAGGCAAGGCGGGGCACGATTGGTGTTGTGGTTTTAGATCAGCAGGGACACTTGGCCGTGGGGACTTCCACTGGCGGCAAGGGCTTTGAGCGCATTGGGCGGGTGAGTGACTCCGCAACCCCAGCCGGCAACTATGCCAACAGCTTAGCAGCAGTCAGTTGTACTGGCATTGGTGAGGATATTCTTGATGAGGCGCTGGCCACGCGGATTGTGGTGCGGGTAACCGATGGCTTGTCCCTAGAGGCGGCCTTTGAAAAATCCTTCCGCGAAGCCGCTAGTCGGCAACGGGATTTTGGCGCCATTGGCCTCGACCATCAAGGGGCGATCGCTTGGGGCAAAACCTGTGATGTCCTGCTGGCGGCCTACTGGGATGGAACGACCATTGGCGATACCTTGGAATTACCACCGGGGCTACAGGTGGGCAGTCAAAAATAATTTATCCTTGGTGTCAAGTTTTTTTATTGCTCACTACATCGGATTGGGTGCATCTGTTGGGTCAAACGCCTATAATCTTAAGTGTTTTTACATTTGGCCGATGTCCCTTGAGGGAACCCTATGACCAATACGACCTCGCCTGCCATTCTCAATCCGATTGCTCGTCCTGAAGTTCCCCAAGAACTTGCTGAAAATATTATTTTGACTTCCCTCAATGATGTCTATGACTGGGCGCGGCTATCGAGCCTTTGGCCACTCATGTATGGCACTGCCTGCTGCTTCATTGAGTTTGCGGCCATGATTGGCTCGCGCTTCGATTTCGATCGCTTTGGCTTGGTGCCCCGCAATAGCCCCCGTCAGGCGGATTTGATCATCACCTCTGGCACCATCACGATGAAAATGGCACCCGCCTTGGTGCGCCTCTACGATCAAATGCCCAATCCCAAGTACGTGATTGCCATGGGCGCCTGCACGATCACAGGGGGAATGTTTAGCTCTGATTCTTATTCCGCCGTGCGTGGTGTGGACAAGCTGATTCCCGTGGATGTTTATTTGCCCGGCTGTCCGCCCCGTCCAGAGGCGATCATGGATGCGATCGTCAAGCTGCGTAAGAAAATTGCCAATGAGCATATCAACGAGCGTGGCAACCTTGCCCAAACCCATCGCCTCTTTACCGCCAAGCACAAGATGAAGCCGGTGCCCCCTATTTTGACAGGGCAATATCTCAATGCTCCCAGTCGCCAAGCTCCGCCCCCAGCCCTTGCGCAAGCCATGGGAATGGCCGTTCCTGCCCTTGGGGAAGCGGTGAGGGAAACCCGCACCGTTGCAGAATAGTTTGGTCATCGTTGGTGAAGAGGTAGCAATTATGGCAGTTTCAACAGAGCTTTTGGTACTCGGTGTCTATGGCGCCTTGGCAGGGCTATATCTGCTGGTGGTGCCGGCGATCGTCTATGCCTATTTGAATGCTCGCTGGTATGTGGCTGGCTCCTTTGAGCGGGCATTTATGTACTTTCTGGTGACGTTCTTCTTTCCGGGATTACTCCTGCTGGCACCCTTTATTAACTTTCGTCCCCAACCGCGCTCTCTCGATTCCTAGGTGCTATGCGCCGCATTGATGTTCTAGGGATTGGCATTGGTGTTTTCTTTACGGGCGGCTTGGTTTATCTCCTGTTGCGCATTGCGGGGATTGAGCCGCTTCAAGCCGGGATTTGGAGTCAAGCCATTTTTGTCTTGGTGGTTCTGGGTTGGCTCTCGACATATTTCCTGCGGGTCTTTACAGGACGGATGACCTACCATCAGCAACTCAAAGACTATGAAGAGGCCGTGATGAGCGATCGCCTTGCGCGGATGTCGCCAGAGGAGCTAGCCGCCCTTGAAGCAGAAATGCTAGCGGAATCCAGCGAGATTGCCGATCCAGAATTGGGCGATAATTAGCTCAAGTTTCCCCGTGGCTTAAATAATGCACTTTCCCCGCTCCTGTGGTTTACTGCTTCATCCCACGTCCCTGCCTGGTGGTCATGGCATTGGTGACTTGGGTGCGGCAGCTCGTGAGTTCCTTGAATTTTTGGTTGCCAGTGATCAGCAGTACTGGCAGGTCTTGCCCCTAGGGCCAACGGGCTTTGGCAATTCCCCCTATATGTGCTACTCCGCCATGGCCGGCAACCCACTGCTGATCAGCTTGGATGAACTGGTCAAGGAGGGCTGGTTAACGGAAGCAGATTTGGCAGGACTCACGCTTGAGAATAGCGATCGCGTCGATTTCGAGGCTGTCATTAGCCAAAAACTCCCCCTGCTCCGCCTTGCTGCTCAACGCTTTCAGAATCAAGCCACCCCAGAAGACTGGCAGGCCTTTCGCGACTTTCAAGCCCTTGCCCACTACTGGCTGCCCACCTATGCCCTCTTTATGGCGCTGAAGGATCACCACGAGGGACAGCCGTGGTATGAATGGCCCGCCCCTTTGCGCGATCGCGAACCCACTGCCCTTACTGCTCTGCAAGCCCTTCTCAAAGAGCGCATCTTTGAATACGAATTTCAGCAATTTCTCTTTTATCGGCAGTGGCAGGCTCTCAAGGAAGCCGCCAATCAACAGGGCATCCAGATTATCGGTGATATTCCCATCTACGTTGCCCACGACAGTGCCGATGTCTGGGCCTTTCCCCAATTTTTTGAACTCAATCCAGAAACGGGTGGGGCTGCCCTCATGGCCGGTGTGCCCCCAGATTACTTCAGTACCACAGGACAGCTCTGGGGCAACCCCATTTACAACTGGCAAGCCTTGGCTGCCGATGGCTACTCTTGGTGGATTGAGCGCTTCCGTGCCCTGCTCTCCTACATGGACATTATCCGTGTGGATCACTTTCGCGGCTTTCAGGGCTACTGGCAAGTGCCCGAAGGGGAGGAAACAGCGGTCAATGGCGAGTGGCAACCGGGTCCCGGTGCTGCCTTCTTTGAAACCTTGCAAGCTGCCTTGGGACGACTGCCTATTCTCGCCGAGGATTTAGGGGATATTACCCCCGATGTCATTGCCCTACGGGATCAGTTTCAGTTTCCGGGAATGAAAATTCTCCAATTTGCCTTCGGCGGTGGTTCAGATAATCCTTTTTTGCCCTTTAATCAAGAGCGCAACTGTGTGGTGTACACCGGCACCCATGACAATGACACAACTGTCGGCTGGTACCGCAACCTAAGTGACTGGGAACGGCAGCGCCTCATTGACTATTTGGGCTATACCCCCAGCGAACCCCACTGGGCTTTGATTCGCATGGCCCTAGGAACCGTTGCCAACCAAGCCATTCTTCCCGTTCAAGATTTGCTCGGCCTCGATAGTCATGCCCGCATGAATTTCCCCGGTACTGGCGAAGGCAACTGGGCGTGGCGGCTAACTGCGGGCCAACTCACCCTTGAACTTGCCGCTCATTTGAAGCACTTGGTGCACCTCTTTGGCCGTCAAGCGCCACCGAGACCCCAGTCTGTTGAAACCGAGACAGAATCCTTTGAAACTGAGGAGTAGCCCTAGGCTCGCCGCCGGCCGTCGGGCATAATTGTGCCCCGCAAATCCACTTCACTGAGGTTGGCACCACTCATATCCGCAGCGGTCAGGTTCACCCGCGTCAAATCCGCCCGCGACAGGTTAGAGCCGGAAAGGTTGGCATCCCCTAAATCTGCCCCACTCAAGTTAACACCGCTGAGATCGACGGTTCCCAGTAAGCTACCGCTAAACGTTGCCCGGCTGAGGGTGGCTCCACTGAGGGTGGCGCGGCTGAGATTCGCTTCTGAGAGGGTAGCACGACTCAGGTTGGCTCCCACCAAGCGGGCACGGCTGAGATTCGCTTCTACCAAGTCAGCACGGCTAAAGTTGGCTTCCGTTAACTCCACGTCGCGGAGATTGGCACCACTGAGATTGGCACCCCGCAGCTTCACGCCATTAAAGACGAGGCCACTGAGGTTGGCACTGCGTAGATCCGTTTGACTCAAATCCGCATTGTCCAGCAATGCCCCCTGCAAGTTTGCCCCTTGGAGATTCGCCCCCCGCAGATTGGTGCCCACCAGTTTGGCATGGCTGAGGTTGGCGCCCCGTAAATTCGCCCCACTGAGATCCGCACGACTAAGGTTGGTATGACTCAGATTCGCGCCACTGAGATTGGCACCACTCAAGTTAACCTCAGAGAGTTCTAGGGACGAGAGGTCTGCCTTTGCCAGTTCAGCTCCCACCAGATTGGCCTTGGCAAGGTTGGCTTCACTGAGCTTGACTTCTGTGAGATCAACGCGGCTGAGATTGGCTCCCGTGAGATTCGCCGCCGTTAAATTAGCACCACTCAGGTTCGCACCGCTGAGGTTCGCGCCACTGAGATTGGCATTGCTGACATCCGCCTGAATTAAATCTACACGGGTCAGATTCGCCTGCTTTAGATTTGTGCCATGCAAATTCGCGCCCTGTAAATTTGCCCCCGAAAGGTTAACGCCGTCGAGTGTCAGTCCCCGTAGATCCGCATTCGCCAAATCCACACGGGAGAGATTGGCTCCCTGAAGCACCGTTCCCCGTAGTGTGGTTTCACTAAGTTCAGCGCGGCTGAGATTGGCTCGCGTCAGGTTTGCCCAACTGAGATCACTGCGGCTCAAGTTTGCCCCAGCGAGGTTGGCATCCACCAGTTCTGCTTTGATGAGCATGGCATTGACGATTTCTGCGCCACAGAGCACCGCACCACTGAGATTGGCTCCGCTCAGGTTGACCCACTCCATGTCGGCACGGGAGAGAATAATCCCCCGTAGATCGGCGTTGATAAACTCGCCATTTGTCAAACTGGCACGATTGAAGTCCCGTTCACCGCTGGCATAGCGTTTTAACAACTCTTGGGGATTCATCAAAAAAAACGGGTCTGGAACCCCGCCCTTGAGAGCGGCTCTACACTCTAAGCCTAGCTTAATTCGCTAAAACCACACTACGCTCGTGAGAGGATGATAATTAAGGACTTGCGCTCGATGCTCTCATGGATACCATCCCTATTCTTGATCTCAAAACCCAATATCAATCCCTGCAAGCAGACATCGATCGCGCAGTTGCCCGCGTACTGGCATCGGGTCAGTTTATTCTAGGACCAGAGGTACAAGCCTTTGAGGAAGAGGTGGCCGCCTATTTAGGGGTGCGCCATGCGGTGGCAGTCAATTCAGGGACAGATGCACTGGTGATTTCCCTGCGCAGTTTGGGAATAGGTGCTGGGGATGAGGTGATTACCACCCCCTTTTCGTTTTTTGCGACGGCAGAAGCAATTAGTTTAGTGGGGGCTCACCCGGTGTTTGTGGATGTGGAACTGGACTCCTTTAACCTTGATCCCAGTAAAGTTGCCGCAGCGATTACCCCCCGCACCAAGGCGATTTTGCCCGTGCATTTATTTGGGCGACCGGCAGCCATGGGAGCAATTGTGGAACTTGCTCAGGCTCATGGGTTAGCAATTCTTGAGGATTGTGCCCAGTCCTTTGGTGCCCGCTATTGCCCACCCTGTGAAAATTGTCAATGTACAGAGGTGACTCAAAAGACTTTAGCCCATCAATTCACGGGGGCGATCGGCAGCATGGGTGCCTTTTCTTTTTTCCCAACCAAGAACTTGGGTGCCTATGGTGATGGGGGGCTGATTACCACCAATGATGATGATTTAGCCGAGCGATCGCGCATGCTGCGGGTTCACGGCTCCCGTCAACGCTACCACCACGAAATGATTGGCTACAATTCTCGCTTGGACAGCCTACAGGCGGCAATTCTGCGGGTGAAGCTACCCCATATCGATCGCTGGAATCAAGAGCGACGGCGAGTCGCCCAAACCTATAACCAAGCCTTGGCGGGTCTTGAGACGGTGGTCACCCCAACAGTATCTCCGGGACATGTATTTCATCAATATACGATTCGGGTACTCAATGGCCAGCGGGACGCCCTTGCGGCTTACCTGAAGGCGGCTGGCATTAGTTCAATGATTTACTACCCGATTCCCCAAGATCACTGTCCAATGTATAAGGGGCAATCTCCACCCAATCCTGTGAGCGATCGCCTTGCTCGCGAGGTACTGAGCTTACCCATTTGGCCTGAGTTGAGCGATGCCACCATTGAGCATATTGCCGCAACCATTCGCCAGTTTTTTCAGAACCCTTAGGTACATCGCCTAACGATTTGTCCTCATTTAACACAACCTTAAGATCTCACTCGCTAAGCTAGCAACAGCCCTTTTCTCAAACCTGTAATGTCGCTAGGGCAGGAGTGCAATGCCATGAAGGTTGCCGTTTTCAGTGCCAAATCCTACGATCGCCAGTTTTTGAATGCCGCCAATGCAGCGCAGGGGCACCCCCATCTCCTGACCTATTACGATGTGCTGCTGCGCCCTCAAACAGCCTCCTTGGCCGAGGGGCACAATGCCGTCTGTGGGTTTGTCAACGATGATTTGGGAGTGGAGACCCTAAAACGGCTGGCAGAGTTGGGAGTGCGTCTGGTGACACTGCGCTGTACGGGCTTCAACAATGTGGATTTGGCAACGGCGGCCAGCTTGGGCATCACAGTTACCCGCGTGAGTACTTATTCCCCCTATTCAGTGGCGGAGCATACGGTGGGGCTGATCCTGATGTTGAACCGCAAACTCCACCGTGCCTACAACCGTGTGCGCGATGACAATTTTTCCTTGGAGGGGCTGATGGGCTTTGACCTCCATGGTTGTACGGTCGGAATTATTGGCACGGGTAAAATTGGCCGTATTGTTGCTCAGATTATGGCTGGTTTTGGCTGCCACCTCTACGGCTATGATCCCTACCCTAGTGAAGCCTTTAGGGAGATTGGTACCTACACAACCCTAGAGACGCTGCTGGCGGCATCCGATATTGTGACGCTCCATTGCCCCTTGGTGCCCGAAAATGAACATCTGATCAATGCCACCACGATCGCCCAAATGAAGCGAGGGGTGATGTTAATCAATACCAGTCGCGGCAAACTGGTGGACACCAAAGCAGTGATTGAGGGCATTAAAAGCGGCCAAATCGGCTATCTGGGCATTGATGTCTATGAAGAGGAAGACTCCCTCTTTTTCCAAGATCTTTCGGACACGATTATCCAAGACGACACCTTTCAACTCCTGCAATCCTTCCCCAATGTGGTGATTACTGCTCACCAAGCCTTCTTTACCCGCAATGCCCTCACGGATATTGCCCGTACGACAATTGAAAATCTGACCTGTTTTGAGCAAGGCCTGCCCCTAGCAAACGAAGTGGAACAGATGTAAGGCTCGGCGAAACGGTTATCCCCATAACGTTTCCGGCAAACAGATCCGCTATAGTAGCGATCGCGTTTATTTCAGGAAAAAAGTCATGGGGCGTGCAGAAAAAGTCATTTTGGCCTATTCGGGGGGAGTGGATACCTCTGTGTGTATTCCCTATCTCAAGCACGAGTGGGGCGTGAAGGAAGTCATTACCCTCGCCGCTGATTTAGGACAGGGGGATGAACTGGAACCCATTCGCCAAAAAGCCCTTGATGCTGGTGCCAGTGCCTCGCTGGTGGCCGATGCCAAAGCTGAATTCATCCGCAACTATGCCTTTCCAGCCATTCAGGCCAACGCCCTCTACGAAAATCGCTATCCCCTCTCGACGGCCCTTGCTCGCCCCCTGATTGCCAAGCTCTTGGTGGATGCGGCTGCTGAGTATGGTGCCGATGCCGTTGCCCACGGCTGTACAGGGAAAGGCAATGATCAAGTCCGCTTTGATGTGGCGATCGCCGCCCTGAATCCCAACCTCAAGGTCTTGGCACCCGCTCGCGAATGGGGCATGAGCCGTGAAGAAACCATTGCCTACGGCGAACGCTTTGGCATTCCCGCCCCTGTGAAAAAATCTTCTCCCTACAGCATTGACCGCAATCTTTTGGGACGCAGTATTGAAGCAGGCCCCCTTGAGGATCCGTGGATTGAACCCCTTGAGGAAATCTATTTGATGACCCAAGCCATTGAAAATACCCCCAACTCCCCGGAGTATGTGGATATTGGTTTTGAGGCCGGAATTCCCGTCAGCCTCGATGGCCGCTCCCTCGATCCCGTAACGCTAGTGAGTGAACTCAATGAGCGGGTGGGGCGCCACGGCTTTGGTCGCATTGACATGATTGAAAATCGCCTTGTCGGCATTAAATCCCGCGAAATTTACGAAGCCCCTGCCCTCTTGGTGCTCATTGACGCCCACCGCGATTTGGAAAGTTTGACCCTGACCGCCGATGTGACGCAGTACAAACGGGGGATTGAAGAGACCTACAGCCGCCTAGTCTATAACGGCCTCTGGTACAGCCCCCTCAAGGAAGCCTTGGATGCTTTTATTCAACAGACCCAGCAGCGGGTGACGGGTACCGTGCGCGTCAAACTCTTTAAGGGAACCGCACGGGTGGTGGGGCGGCAATCTCCCTACTCCCTCTACACGCCCGACTTGGCTACCTATGGTGCCGAGGATCAATTTGATCACAGGGCAGCCGAGGGCTTTATCTATGTGTGGGGGCTACCCACCCGCGTCTGGGCAGAAAAACTGCGCCAAGGCTAATCGGGGGCTTCGACAATACACCACTCATGGAGTTCGTACTGCACACACTGGTGTTGGACGAGGGGATCGCGGGCAACAATTTCCTCAGCCGCCTTGCGGGAATCGGCCTGAAACAACAACATGCCACCCCCTCGCTCAGCCCAGTATCCCGTGCGGGCTTGATGCCCTGCGGCAATGAGGGCGCGCACATAGGCGCGATGGGCACCAACGTGGCGATCAAAGGTGGCCTTGTCCACAATACCGCGTTCAATTTTGACAAACCATGGCATCGGTCAGTGGCTCCTCTGGATTTCAATCAAGACCTAGAATAGCTATAAGCAGTGTGCCTGAGTGACTCTGTTGTGCCCTGATTGCGAGCGGCTATGAGCAAAGCCATGACCCTTGAAACCTTGTTAAGCGAATTTGCCCGTGGGGTGCGAAATTTCCGTGGTGTGAATTTGGCGGGCAGTGTGTTTCCGTTGGTGCAACTCAGCCATATTGATTTGGCGGGAGCCAATCTGCAGGGTATCAACTGGAGCGGGGCAGATTTGATCAAAGCGAACCTTGCCAATGCCAATCTGCGAGGCGCCAATCTGATTGGTGCGGATCTGAGTGGTGCTAATCTGACCGATGCCAACTTGCAGGAAGCCATGCTCAGTGGCGCCATCCTAGTGGGTGCCTACCTCTCGCGCGCCAATTTGCAGCGGGCAGTGCTCAGTGGAGCAATCCTCAAGGGGGCGGTGCTCCATGACAGTAACCTCAAGGATACAAATGTGGTGGGGGCAGATCTCTCAGAGGCGGATCTGACCGGGGCGATCGCCCGCCGTCAAGACTTAGAGGAAGCCAAGCTCTCAGGAACTATACTGCCCAATGGCGAAGTGGTCTTTGATGAAGGGGACATTGAAGAGGTACCGTTGCCCACTCCAACGCCAATGGCTAAGCCAATGGCAACCGCTAACGAAACCACTGTGATTGAGTGGACCAATGAGCAGGTGATCCAAATGCTGATCCTGCAACAACACCCCCTGCCCAGTACCTACCAAAGTGCTGATTTGAAGGTGGCTAGCCTCGGCAACCACTGTTATCAATTGCGCACGGTTACGGAAACGGTGGTGGCGGTGGTAGAAGGTGAGAGTGTGGCCAATGAGAAAGTAACCCTTTTTGCCGAGGCGCCCTTTGCCGATGTGGTGGCCAGTGTCCTCCAAGCCCATTCCTTCTTGCCCACACAATACATCAGTGACCCCGTGCCTGCATGGCAGTACGAGCAAGTACCCATTCCCCGCGGCAGTGAAGTCCGTTTGGGAACGGCACGGCAGCTCTGGAAAACGTGGTGGTTACTCTTGAAGTCCACGGCTACAGGGCAGGAGCCAGCACAGCTACAACTGTTGGTGGGCAAGGAGTGGCAGCCCATTTGCGATATTGCCTTTTCACCGTCGGCGGGCGGTGGTCTGATTATCAAAACGGCTACGGGCGATCGCCACTATCCTGCCGATGCGTCGCTGATTTGGCTAGAAAGTGTCCAGTCTGGCTCACCCACAACCACTGCCCCAGCGCCCACCCCCACAGCACCTCTCTGGAATGGTGTCCTGAAATTTGAAAATAACTGCTTAACGATTCAAACGGCGGCGGGATCCGTCTGTGTGCGGGGGGAAAATTTGACGGTCACCATCGGTGGTCAGGCGATCGATCTAACCCAGCTCTAATGATCGTTGTTCAGCCCTTTGATTTTAGTCGCTGGCCGATCGCCGTCAGTGATTTACCTGCCGATACCTACCTCGTGGGTGGAGCGGTGCGGGATGCGCTCCTCGGTCGGACAACGTTGTACCCCGACTTGGATTTTATTGTGCCGGCGGATGCCATTGCCCTGACCAAAAAACTAGCGGATAAGTACAAGGCTGGCTTAGTGGTTTTGGATCGGCAGCGGCAGATTGCCCGCTTAGTTTTTGCCAACACCAGCGTGGATATTGCCCAGCGGCATGGTGAGACGCTCTTAACGGATTTGAGCGATCGCGATTTTCGCCTCAATGCCATTGCCTACGACATTCACCACCACCACATTGTCGATCCCCTCGGTGGCCTTTTGGATTTGCAACGCCGCCAAATTCACTATGTCGCACCAGAAAATCTCGCTGCTGATCCACTGCGACTCCTACGCGCCTATCGCCAAGCCGCCCAACTGCAATTTACGATTACGCCCGAAACGCGGCAGGTGATCCAAATCCTTGCCCCCCAACTGCGACGAGTCGCCCCAGAACGGGTGCGGGTGGAACTCAGCTATCTCCTCAGTGCCGTTGAGGGTGCGGCCCAAGTGACCCTCGCCTTTCGGGATGGGGTGTTGGCGGTGTGGCTGCCGTCGGTCACCGAGGAGCGGATTACCCACTACCATGCCCTTGAATCCACCCTAGCGAATTTTCCCTTCCCAGCCCTTTGGCCGGCGCTAACGACATCGATTGCCGCAACAACTGCCCCCGGCGAACCCCAACGGCGAACCCTAGCGGCTTTGGCCAAGCTCACCTGCCTCGTGAATGCCAGCGATCGCCAAGCGGCCGAGGAACTAACTGCCCTCACCTACACCACCGATGAAATTCGCATTGTCCAAGTTCTGTGCCGACTGCTCAACCACTGGCTAGTCCCCCTCGAACAGCCCCTGAACCGCGAGCAAGCCTTCTATCTATTTCGCGCGGCGGGTAGCTATTTTCCAGCCTTTGTTGCCCTTGCCCTTAGTCGTGGCATCCCCAAAGCGCATCTAGTGCCCTTGGTCAAAGGGTGGTTAGACCCCAAGGATGCCATTGCCCATCCCCCCCAATTGGTGCGGGGTGCCGATCTGGTAGAAGTGTTTCAGGTCTCGCCGGGGCCGCGTGTGGGTGAATTGTTGCGAGCTGTGGAAGCAGCCCAAGCGCGGGGAGAAATTAGCGATCGCCCCCAAGCCCTCGCCTATGTGGCACAACTCCTCAAGAGTGCAACTGAACCAAGACACCGTTAGGAATTGGTCAGAAAAATCTCTTGCCAAAGGGTGTCATAGGTCTTTTGGGTCGCGGCATCAAGGGGTAGCAATACCTCACTCTTGGTAAAGGCGGTGGGGTCAGCGAGGGGGATATAGCGCTGAAAGAGGGTGCCCGTTAGATTACTCACGCGGGGCGAGAGCGCATCACTAAATTGACTGAGTTGCTCAGCCACCTCTGGCTGCCACCAGTAGTTCAACCAATCCAAGGTGGGGCGATCGGGGGCTTGGCCACAGACCCACAAATCCAGCCAAAGCGCCGTGCCACTGGCGGGGAAGACTGCTCCATAGGTCTGCGGATCGCGCTTCAGCAGCGGCAGTAGATCCGTTGACCAACCCACTGCCAAGTGCGTACTCCCCAGCATCAGCGGTTGCAGGTAGGCATCGGAACTAAAGAAACGGCAACCTTGGCGCAGGCGAGACAATCGCTCCCGTAACTGCGGGTGGGTGGGTGGGGCATTGTAGGACCGCCCCAAGGCTTTCAGGGTTAAGCCAATCACTTCGCGGGGGGTATTCAAGAGGCTGTAGTGCCCCTGCACTGCGGGGTGCCATAGAGCATCCCAATCTTTGGGTTCCCAACCCAAGTCAGCAAAGAAATCGCGGCGATAAATGAGGGCGGTAGCTCCCCAGCGATAGGGAAGACCCCAGAGGGCATCCTCTTTGCTGATCAACTTCACAAAAGGTTGCAATGGTTCAGCCCAATCAAATCCATTTTGAATGAGTTGTTTGGGAATGGGAGCAATCTGCCCTTTTGCCACCGCCTCTGGTAACCAAGCATCCCCGAGACTAAGGACGGCTGAGCCTAGATTGCCTGCTGCAAGGGTATGGGCTAAGGCTTGGGGGGTTTCCTGAAGGCGCAGATGAACGCCCACACCCGCCTGTTGACGAAATCGCTGAATCAGTTGAGGCGGTAGGGATTTGCGCAGCAGATGAACGGTTAGCCCCCCCTTGGCACTTGCTTGACAACCACTGAGGGCGATCGCCCCCAAGGCAAACAACCCCTGACAAAATTGCCGCCGCTGCATTAGTGTTGCCACCGAAACTGCAATTGACTTGGCTGCGCTGGATCCCCCAGTTGCTCGATGCCGCGATCGTTGGCCACAAGGTGCCGTAGGATCAGGTAAATCCGCTCCAGTTGATCCGGCGCATTCACAGCGTCGGCGATCGCCCCCAAGTCAAGGGGTTCATCACTTTGTTCTAAGACTTTAACAATCTGCCGTTGCAACGCCAAATTCGCTGCTGCTGCTTTCTTGCCCGCTTCCACCCCCGGCTGATGGTAGGCATTGATATTCACCAAGAAGCCATAGAGACCCACTGCTCGCTCATAAAGGGCAATCAGAGCACCCACCGTTTTGGGCGTCACCTCTGGAATCGTCACCGTCAGGGAAGGGCGATCCTTTTCATAGAGGGCTTGGCGCGTGCCGAGCAGCAAGCCACTGAGGTAGTCCCCTGATGTAATTCCCGGCTCTACTTCAATGCCGGGTTCTTGACCATCCCGCAGCACTTCAATAAAGGTGACAAAGAAGTTGGGCAGGCCATCCCGCAACTGCTGCACATAGGCGTGCTGATCCGTGGTTCCCTTGTTGCCATAGACCGCAATCCCTTGGTGGACAATGTTGCCGTCGAGGTCTTTTTCCTTGCCGAGGGACTCCATTACCAACTGCTGCAAGTAGCGGCTAAACAGGAGCAGACTATCTTTGTAGGGCAGGACAACCATATCTTTTTCACCCCGACCCTTGCCCGCATGGTGCCAGGCCAAGGCGAGTAGGGCAGCGGGATTTTGGCGAATCTTCGGCACGCGGGTTGCCTGATCCATCAATTTTGCTCCCGCGAGGAGGGCATCAATGTCAATCCCTTGCAGGGCAGCGGGCAATAGACCCACCGTTGACAGTTCCGAGGTACGCCCCCCCACCCAGTCAAACATCGGGAAAATGGCCAGCCAACCGTTGGACTCCGCCACTTGGGCAAGGCCACTGCCCGGCAGGGTGACGGCGACGGCGTAATCGGCAAAGGCCAGACCGGCACGTTGGAAGCGGGCTTGGGCTTCTAGCATGCCATTGCGGGTTTCCGGTGTCCCCCCCGATTTGGAAATGACAATCACCAATGTCGTCCGCAGGCGATCGCCTAGTTCCGCAAAAACCCGCTCAAACCCGGCAGGGTCGGTGTTGTCCAAAAAGTGAATGTTCAGGGGGGGATTCACAGGGGCAAGGGCAGCCGCCACAAACTGCGGACCCAGGGCAGACCCCCCAATGCCAACAGAGAGAATATCCGTAAAACGACCCCCTTGGGGTGGGGCAATGGCGCCACTGTGGACTTGCTGGCTAAACTGCTTCACTTGGGCAATGGCATCGCGAATTTCGGCACGCAGTTCTGGAGTTGGTGCCAAATCGGCATCCCGCAGCCAGTAGTGCCCCACCATGCGGCCCTCATCGGGGTTGGCGATCGCCCCTGCTTCCAATTCCTTCATTTGCTGAAACGCGCGCTCAAAAGCTGGCTCTAGGCGACGTACCACTTCTGGGGTCAGCCCCATACGACTGACATCCACATAGAACTCCAACTCAGGGTGGTAGTACAACCAGTCTTGGTAATGCTGCCAAAGAGCCAAAGCATCCATAAGACAATATTTTCGCGCTACGATCTCAGCGTACCTCAACAACTGTCCCTTACTGGGAACATCAGCTTTCCCTTAATAAACACCCTAGGCAGATTGTGCCTTCAGAAAAGCAGCAAATTCCTCTAACGCTATCCGCAGGCGATCGGCCGCCACCTCAACAAAATCATTGTGATCGGCACCCTCGACCCAGAGGGAAAATTTTGGCTCACGGGCAATGGCAAAAAGGTATTGGCCATGACGAAAGGGCACGATGCTATCGGCAGTACCGTGGAGAATCAACAGCGGCACCTTGACTTGCGGCAGTTTATCTCGGTTGATAAAGCGATCAAAGGGAAACAACGGGAAAGGCACCACCACCCGAAAGATGGAAGTAAAGGTACTTTCTAAGACCAACCCCGCAATTGCAACCTGTGTTGCCAGTTCCGTCGCCACCCCACCGCCAAGGGAACGGCCATAGAGAATCACCCGCTCTGGGGGGACTCGCAGTTCCTCTGTGAGATAGGTATAGGCTGCCAAAGCATCTGCGTAGGCATGACGCTCACTAGGGCGACCCGAACTCAAGCCGTAGCCACGATAGTCGTAGGCGAGGACGGAAAACCCCCACTGCCGCAGCGTCTGTAGAAAGGGTTCCACCATGCCGAGGTCTTCCCCATTGCCGTGACTAAACAGCAGCGTAAAGTGAGCGTCTGGGTTGGCGACATACCGCACCGCAAGGCGATCGCCCTGCCCCACTGGAATCAGCCGGATCTCCTCAGAAAGGGAGTAGGTAGGACGGGGTGGATGGAAGATCAGGGCATCGGCGCCAAAGTAGAGATAGACCGCAATGATCAGATAAATCAGGAGTGCCGATCGCCCCAAGCGCAACCAACTCCACTCCCCCAGTACCCAGTCTCGCAGCCAACTCATTTAGAGGGAGAGTTCAGGCTCGGTGCCACCAGTGTCCCTAAGGGTTGATCCACCTGCTGAGCCAGTGTCGGTACCACTTCCCGCGCTCGCGCAATCACCTGCCCCGTGGTGGCATCGTAAATTTGCGTCAATAGCTTGGGATAGAGGCCAATGCCAATAATTGGTACCAAAAGACAGGCAATGATAAACACCTCGCGGGGTTCAGCATCCACAAGGGCTTCATGCTCCACCAATTCCTTGTTTTCAGGGCCGTAGAAAATTTCCCGCAGCATCGACAGCAGGTAAATTGGTGTCAAGATCACCCCCACTGCGGCCAAAAAGACCACAATCACGCGGAAGGGCAAAGAATAGGCATCACTGGTGGCAAAGCCAATAAAGACCATGAGTTCAGCCACAAAGCCACTCATCCCCGGCAGAGCAAGGGAGGCCAAGGAGCAGGCCGTAAACATGGCAAAGATTTTCTTCATTTTCTGGCCAACACCGCCCATTTCCTCAAGGATCAGCGTGTGGGTACGGTCATAGGTGGCTCCCACCAAAAAGAAGAGACTCGCCCCAATCAAGCCGTGGGAGACCATTTGTAGCACCGCCCCACTCATGCCCAAATTGGTAAAGGAGGCAATCCCAATCAGCACAAAGCCCATGTGGGAAATCGAGGAGTAGGCAATTTTGCGCTTGAGATTGCGCTGCGCATAGGAAGTCAGCGCCGCATAGATGATGTTGACCACCCCCAAAATCACCAAAACGGGGGCAAACTTGGCATGGGCTGCCGGCAGCATATCGACATTCATGCGAATCAGGGCATAGCCACCCATCTTCAGGAGAATCCCCGCCAGCAGCATGTGCACCGGCGCTGTTGCTTCACCGTGGGCATCCGGCAACCACGTGTGCAGGGGGACAATCGGCAGCTTGACGCCGTAGGCCACCAAAAAGCCGGCATAAACTAGCAGTTGAAACCCAATGGCATAGTCCTTGGCCGCCAAGGTCTGCATATCAAAGCTAATCGTGTCGCCATAGAAGGCCATGGCCAAGCCCGCCACCAAAATAAAGAGGGAGCTACCAGCCGTGTAGAGAATGAACTTTGTTGCCGCGTATTGACGCTTGTGCCCCCCCCAAATTGCCAAGAGCAGGTACACCGGAATCAGCTCCAGTTCCCACGCAAGGAAAAAGACCAGCATATCCTGCACGGCAAAAACGGCAATCTGGCCACCATACATCGCCAGCATTAAGAAATAAAACAGTCGCGGCTTCAGGGTCACTGGCCAAGCCGCCAAAATCGCCAGCGTGGTAATAAAGCCCGTGAGTAAAATCAGCGGCATGGAGAGGCCATCTGCCCCCACTGACCAGCGCAGGCCAATTTCGGGAATCCAGTCATAGCTTTCCCACAGTTGCATGCCGGGGGTGTTCAGGTCATAGAAATTCGTGAAGGCATAGACAATCAAGGCAAAGTCAATCAACCCCACCGTCAGGGCATACCAGCGGATTGGGCGTCCTTTGCCTGTGGGATCTGGAATGAAGGGAATCGCCAAGGAAGCCACAATTGGGAACAGGATAATCGTTGTCAGCCAAGGAAACGTACTCATGGCAGTCGTGTTTACTCCTCCAGCAGTTGGGAAAGAACCATGACCGGGGTTAGGCTTGCACCGAGAAGATGACAAATCCCAACACCGCCAGCAGCACAATGAGGGCGTAGAATTGGGCACGGCCATTTTGGAAGTATTTCAGCCCTTCACCGGTGACCATCGTGACAAAGCCCGTGAGGTTGACCACGCCATCCACCACGTTGTAATCCACTTCCAAGACCTGACGCGCCAAGCGACGACAGCCTTTAATGAAGACCGCCTCATAGAGTTCATCGAAGTACCACTTATGCAGTGAGAACTGGTACAGCGGTTGAATGGCTTTGGCGATCGCCTGCGGACTGGGAGTGCCCTTGAGATACATCAGGGAGGCCAAGGTAATGCCAATCAGGCCAATGCCCACAGAGCTACCGCCAAGGATGAGAAACTCCGTCAAATCCACCGCGTGATCTGCCACCATCTCCTCACCGGGAGCATGGATAAAGGCCGCAAAGAGATTGTTGAAGGGGGTACCCACAAAACCAATCAACGTCGAGGGAATTGCTAGCACCACCAAGGGTAGGGTCATTGTCCAAGGGGATTCATGGGGTTCAGCAGTCTGCTGATCGTGGTGGGCATTGTGATCATAGTGTTCCTGTAACTCTGGGGGCACATTACGGAACTTGCCCTCAAAGGTCATGAAGTACATGCGGAACATGTAAAAGGCGGTTAAGCCCGCCGTGAGCCACGTCAGCAGCCACATTGCCGGGTTGGCATGAAAAACGGCGCCTAAAATTTCATCCTTTGACCAAAAGCCAGCAAAGGGCGGCACGCCAGAAATGGCCAAGCACCCCACTAGAAATGTTGCCCCTGTAATGGGCATATACTTGCGCAGCCCCCCCATGTAGCGCATATCTTGAGCCAAGTCTGGGTTGTGGCCAACCACCCCTTCCATGCCATGGATGACTGACCCCGATCCAAGAAAGAGCATCGCTTTGAAGTAGGCATGGGTCATCAGGTGAAAAAGGCCGGCACTGTAGGCACCCACGCCCATCCCCATGACCATGTAGCCCAGTTGGGAAATGGTTGAATAGGCCAAGCTCTTTTTGATGTCGTTTTGGGTGATGGCAATAGTTGCCCCCATAAATGCCGTAAAGGCCCCCGTCCAAGCAATGATGGTCATCACTTGGGGCAATTGCTCAAACACAGGGAACATCCGCGCAATCAGGAAGACTCCGGCTGCCACCATGGTTGCCGCGTGAATCAGAGCAGAAATGGGGGTCGGACCTTCCATCGCATCCGGCAGCCACACATGCAGGGGAAACTGGGCAGATTTGGCCACAGGGCCGAGAAAGACCAAGATGGCAAGAATGGCGGCAAGACTAGGGGAAAGTAGCCCGGTATTGACCAGTTCCGTCAGGCGATCGCCCATGCCACCAAAGTCAAAGCTACCCGTCGCCCAAAATAGCCCCACCATGCCCAACAAAAGGCCAAAATCACCGACACGGTTGGTAACAAATGCCTTCTGTGCTGCTTCCGCCGCGCTTTTGCGGTCATACCAGAAGCCAATCAGCAGGTAGGAGCACATCCCCACCAATTCCCAAAAGATATAGACCTGCACCAAGTTGGGACTGACGACCAACCCCAGCATCGAGGAGCCAAACAGGCTGAGATAGGCAAAAAAGCGAACATAGCCCGCATCATGAGCCATGTAGCCATCGCTGTAGAGCATGACTAAAAAGGCCACCGTTGTGACGATGACCAACATCAATGCCGCTAAGGGGTCAATCACGTATCCCATGGCAATGTGGAGATTGCCCGCCGCTGCCCATTCAATCATTTGCGTATAGGGGGCGTGGCCTTGGACTTGACTCCAGAAGAGGCTCAGAGAATGCACCATGGCGATCGCCATCAACGCCATGATGAAAATGGCACTGGGTCGCCGCAGTTTCGAGGTGGTCTCTGAAAAGGCAATCAAGCCAAAGCCAACAATCAGCGCTCCCAAGAGGGGTAAAACGGGAATCAGCCAAGCGTATTGATACAGGGGTTCCATGCGTGCCACCTAACTTTCCATGAGAGCTGCCTGCCTAGAAAACCAAATAGGTATGAATCGCTAGTGTAGGCAAAACCCTCTACATTCTGCCATATCCCTTTTAGCAAGGGACGAGGGCTACCAGTGACAGAAAATTAAAAAACGGATTTTCTTTAGCTTTGCCGCCATTAAGAAGGCATGATTGGTGATGGAACAAGCCAGAAAGGTTCACCCGTCTAACGATATATTGATGCACTGATGAGGGAGATGGCGATGGAATTGCGTTTTGTAATGGGACGCTTATACCGAGTGGGGTCTGTCATGGGGGGGGCGATCGCCCTGATGTTCATCCCCCACACCACCCTTGCCCAAAATGCCCCTGATTCGCGCATGGTGCAGCGGGTCGAGAACGCCACATTTGTCCTTGGCGAGTTTACATTTAACAACAACAACCGCATTCCACCGAGGATTGTCCAGCGCGCTCAAGGGATTGCCATTATTCCCAATGTCGTTCAAGCGGGGTTTCTCTTTGGGGGCCGCCGTGGCGCCGGTATTCTGCTTGTGCGCAATGAAAATAACGAATGGAGTAAGCCCGCCTTTATCACAATGACCGGCGGGAGCTTTGGCCTGCAAATTGGTGCCCAATCCACGGATGTGGTGCTGGCCTTCATGGATAAATCCGTCGTCATGCGCAGCTTGGCGCAGTCCTTTCGTCTAGGGGGCAATGTCTCCGTTGCGGCAGGCCCTGTGGGTGGCGAAGTTGTCAGTCCTACGGATCCGAGTCCCCAAGTCTTTTCCTACACGCGCAGTGCAGGTCTGTTTGCCGGCGTTGCCCTTGAGGGCGCCAATATTAGTTTTGACCGTAGTGCTAGTACCCGCTTCTATGGCCGGCCTAACCTGACGCCAATGCAAATTTTCGAGAACTCGCCCCCCCTCCCTTCCCCTCCCGTCCTCAATGGTCTCTACAATGCCCTTGCCCGTGCAGCGCGCTAATCCCTTCTCAAGACAGTGATAAGATAGCAGTCAATAGTCCGCACTGTATAGAAGGAACACTATGGCACAGGGACAGGGTTTTGGCTTCGGTCTTGGCAAAATGAAGGAGCTGGCCGCAGCCATCCAGAAAGCACAACAAGTTCAAGAAGGCGCCAAGAAGCTGCAGGAAGACCTCGAAAAAATGGACATTGAGGGTCAAGCAGCAGGGGGTGCCGTCAAAGTGGTTATGAGTGGTACCCAAGAACCCCGCCGCGTCGAAATCAGCCCAGATCTCCTGAGTGAAGGGGCTGAAGTGCTCTCTGATTTGGTGACCGCCGCCATGCGCGATGCCTACCAAAAATCCACCGCCACTATGCGGGAACGGATGGAAGAGTTGACAGGTGGTTTGAACGTTCCGGGTCTCGGTTAATGCACTGCCCCGCCCACCATGGCACCCAAGCTACGGCTCCTGATTGTGGAAGATGATCCGATGATGCAACTGGGGCTAGGACAAGCTCTAGGGGAGCAGTTTGCTGTGGTGGGTTATGCCGAAGATGGCTATGGTGCCATTGATATGACACGGCAGTTGCAGCCGCAAGTGGTCATTATGGACATTGGCCTACCAAGGCTAGACGGGATTGCAGTAACCCAACGGCTGAAGCGAGAATTTCCTGACATTCATGTGGTGATGCTCACCTCCCACCAATCGGCTCTTGAGGCCGTTGCCGCCCTTTCTAGTGGTGCTGATGCCTACTGTATCAAGGGAGAAACCGTTGAGCGATTACTGATGGCGATCGCTGCTGCCCAAGAGGGAGCCACCTATCTTGATCCCCAGATTGCCCGCCATGTGATCCAGCACCTGCATCCGCCCCAACCGACAATGGACTATCACCTTTCGCAGCGGGAACTGGATGTCCTGAAGCTGATGGTGGAAGGCTATAGTAACCCTGAAATTGCCAGTAAGCTGTTTCTCAGTCCAAATACTATCAAGACCCATGTGCGGGGTATTTTGAACAAGTTGGCGGTGGATGACCGTGTGCAGGCGGCGGTTGTTGCACTTCGTAACGGTTTAGTCTAGGCCTTCCCCAAGACTCAAGAACACTTGTTATCGTGAAGGGGAACCGTCGGTGTGTTGAGCCTGTGTCCCATGGCATCCTATAGCAATGAGGCAACGGTTTTAGCCTCGGATCAAGAATCATCCTGGATGCTGAAGCGGGAAAAAGCCATTGGTCAAGCGGAAGGCATTATTGACCGGCTCTACGGCATTTATGGTGAGATCTTTGACGTGAATGTGGCGGGGCACTGGCTGATCATTAGCTTGTTTATTGCCCTCATGTTTGCCATGATTGTCGGCATTCAGATCTATTTCGACACCCTCCACTAGGGGCGTAACTGGTGAATTCTCTGATCCCACTAGGACAAACCCAACTTCAAGAGTACGTCACCGCCTTGGCGTGGGGCGATCGCCATCTGTTGGCCGCTTCCGCCGCAGGAGAGGTCTATCACATTGATCCAGAGGTGGGTGAGCAACTCATCTTGCAAACGGCGACCGATCAAAGCTTAACGATCCTCGCGGTGGCGAGCGATCGCCAGTGGTGGGCAGCGGCGGGAGAGCAGGGACGGGTACTCATTGGTTCCTTAGCTCACCCTGAGAATCTTCAGGTGCTCCACTACGGTTCCCACTGGATTGATCAACTGGCTTGGCATCCCACATTGCCTTGGGTTGCCTTTAGTCTTGGTCACTACGTCCAGATTTGGGATGCGGCTCAAGCCGATGTCATTGCCACCCTTGATTTTGCAGCCTCGTCAGTTTTGGCTTTGGCTTGGCAACCTACGGGTGATGCTTTGGCCGTTGCCGGTTATGGCGGTGTACGGGTGTGGTCGGCTAAAGATTGGGATGCCGATCCCCAAGAATTGGGGTTTATGTCTGCGACAGTGGGCGTAGCCTGGTCCGCCACAGGGGAATATTTCGCGGCCAGCAACATGGATCACACCCTTTTTGTCTGGCGTTGGGGCGATCAGTATCCGTGGCAAATGCAGGGCTTTCCCGGTAAAGTGCGGCATCTTCACTGGTTGGAAACCGCCAACCAAGCCCCCCAGCTCCTGAGTAGTTCCCAAGAGGGGATTATCCTCTGGCGCCTCAGCGAGGACGAAAGCGGCTGGCAACCCCAAGTGCTGGATCTGCACCGTGGCACTGTGCGCGCCCTCTCTATTCATCCCCAAGGTCAAGGCTTCGTGTCCAGTGGCGATGAGGGATGGCTGTGTTATTGGCAGCAAACTCAACCGCAGGAGTTACTGCAAGGTGCCCAAGAATACTTCACAACTCTTGCTTGGCACCCCAAGGGATCGTATTTAGCCGCTGGGGGCACCCAAGGGGAACTCTGGGTTTGGCAAGCCGGTTAGGGAGAACCCGTGTGGTAGGATGTTGCTGCGGGTTTAAGCTAGAGTGCCGATGAAACTCATTGATCGCTATGGCCGTCTTTTTGGCAAGCTGAGTCTTCTAGACCTTGGGGCAGGGCTTGTTCTCCTGTGCGTTTTGGCGGGCTTGTTCCTCCTGCCGGGGCGATCGGGCACCTCGTTGGCACAAATGACCGCTGCCCAACCCATTGAAGTAGATGTTCTCGTTCTGGGTCTGAGTACTCCCACTCCCCAAGACCTGATTCCCAAGGGCAGTACCGCCAACTTTATTATTCGCAACCAGCCCTACGGCCAAATCACTGTGAAAAATGTCCAGGTTCTGCCGCGCACAGTTACTGTTTCTCAGCCCGATGGATCGGTTAAAGCGCTGCCAGATCCCCGCCCAGAGATGGCCTATAGTAGCAACCTGCTCTTGACCCTCGAAGGCCGAGGCCAAATCACTAACAAGGGGCCTGTGCTGGGGAATACTGGCATCAAAGTAGGGACGCCCGTAGAATTAGAGGGCAAAGAGTATAATTTCCGTGCCTCGGTGATTGCCGTTAGGCCGTTGTAGGACAGTAGGCAATGCAGTCAATTTCAACTTTGACTCCCTTCGGCAGGCGCGATACTTCCACACAGGCACGGGCAGGTGCTGTCTCGGCATCCATGTACTGAGCATAGATTTCATTCATGGCGGCGAAGTCATTGAGGTCTGCAAGATACACGGTTGTTTTCACCACCTGTGACCAATCGCTACCGGCGGCCTTGAGGACAGCACTGAGATTATCCATCACTTGGCGGGTCTGCTCCTTGACATCTTCGCCACCAACAATCTCACCCGTTTTTGGATCAAGGGCAATTTGCCCTGCGAGAAAGACCCATTCCCCATGGCGCACGGCTTGGCTATAGGGGCCGACCGGCCTAGGCGCATCAGTGGTACAAATAATCACTTTTGTCATAAAACTTAAAACAATTTACATATCGGGGGCGATCGCCCCAAAAGCCGATTCTACAGGGAATTGAGCCACGGCCACCTGTATTAAATCAATGGATATGATAGCGCATATATTATGCATTTATACCCCCACAATCATGTCAAGAATTCAAGCATCTTAAATAATGTTAATTATCGGCAAAGTCTGTACTCCCCTTCTATAATGCTGAATTGAGCATTCGCCTCCTGAACGGGCTTTATCGTTCCATTCTGGGTCTTTAGATTCACGATTCTTCACAATCATTGATCTAAAGATCTTTCTATATTGCCGAGGTGAATGCCCTCGTTCCTTCCTTGCCTAAGAGAGAGGAGAGACTCGATGACCATCAGTCCACCGGAGCGAGAGCCAAAGGTCAGAGTCGTGGTTGATAATGACCCGGTGCCCACCTCCTTTGAAAAATGGGCAAAACCCGGGCATTTTGACCGCACCTTGGCCAGAGGCCCCCAAACCACCACATGGATTTGGAACCTCCACGCTCTTGCCCACGATTTCGATACACACACGAGCGACCTTGAAGATATTTCCCGCAAGATCTTCAGTGCACACTTCGGCCATCTGGCTGTGGTGTTCATCTGGCTGAGTGGGATGTACTTCCACGGTGCAAAATTCTCAAACTATGAGGCTTGGCTGGCCGATCCCACCGGTATCAAGCCCAGTGCTCAAGTGGTCTGGCCCATTGTGGGTCAAGGCATTCTCAATGGTGATGTCGGCGGTGGTTTCCACGGCATCCAAATCACCTCGGGGCTATTCCAACTGTGGCGTGCCTCTGGGATCACCAATGAGTTCCAGCTTTACTGCACCGCAATCGGTGGCTTGGTCATGGCTGGCTTAATGCTCTTTGCAGGCTGGTTCCACTATCACAAGCGCGCTCCTAAGCTGGAATGGTTCCAAAGCGTGGAATCCATGCTCAACCACCACCTCGCCGGCTTGCTTGGCTTGGGGTCTTTGGCTTGGGCAGGTCACCAGATCCACGTCTCGCTACCCATCAACAAACTCTTGGATGCAGGGGTTGCTGCTAAGGATATTCCCTTGCCCCACGAGTTTATCCTTAACCCCAGCTTGATGGCCGACCTATATCCCAAAGTGGATTGGGGTTTCTTGAGTGGCGTCATTCCCTTCTTCACCTTTAATTGGGCTGCCTACTCGGATTTCCTGACCTTTAACGGCGGCTTGAACCCTGTTACCGGTGGCCTGTGGCTGTCGGATACGGCTCACCATCACGTGGCGATCGCCGTCCTCTTCATCGTTGCCGGTCACATGTACCGCACCAACTGGGGAATCGGCCACAGCCTCAAAGAGATTCTTGAAGCCCACAAAGGCCCCTTCACCGGTGCCGGCCACAAAGGTCTGTACGAAGTGCTGACCACCTCTTGGCATGCCCAACTGGCGATCAACCTAGCCATGATGGGTTCGCTGAGCATTATTGTGGCGCAGCACATGTATGCAATGCCCCCCTATCCTTACTTGGCTACCGACTATCCCACCCAACTGTCGCTGTTTACCCACCACATGTGGATTGGCGGTTTCCTGATTGTGGGTGGTGCTGCCCACGGTGCCATCTTCATGGTGCGTGATTACGATCCGGCCATGAATCAAAACAACGTTCTGGATCGGGTACTGCGCCATCGCGATGCCATCATTTCTCACCTGAACTGGGTGTGCATCTTCTTGGGCTTCCACAGCTTCGGCCTGTACGTCCACAACGACACGATGCGCGCCTTTGGTCGTCCCCAAGATATGTTCTCGGATACGGGGATTCAACTTCAGCCCGTGTTTGCCCAATGGGTACAACACCTGCACACCCTAGCCCCCGGTGGCACTGCTCCCAATGCAGCAGCGACCGCTAGTGTTGCCTTTGGTGGTGATGTGGTTGCAGTCGGTGGCAAAGTCGCCATGATGCCCATTGTTCTGGGAACGGCCGACTTCATGGTGCACCATATTCACGCTTTCACGATCCACGTGACAGTGCTGATTCTGCTGAAGGGCGTCCTCTTTGCCCGCAGCTCTCGCCTCATTCCCGATAAAGCCAACTTGGGCTTCCGCTTCCCCTGCGATGGTCCCGGTCGTGGCGGTACCTGCCAAGTCTCCGGTTGGGATCACGTCTTCTTGGGTCTGTTCTGGATGTACAACTGCATCTCTGTTGTAATTTTCCACTTCAGTTGGAAGATGCAGTCGGATGTCTGGGGTACTGTTGCTCCCGATGGCACGGTATCTCACATCACGGGCGGTAACTTTGCCCAAAGTGCCATCACCATCAATGGCTGGCTACGGGACTTCCTGTGGGCACAAGCTTCTCAGGTGATTGGCTCCTATGGTTCAGCCCTATCCGCCTATGGTTTGTTGTTCTTGGGTGCTCACTTCATTTGGGCCTTCAGCCTCATGTTCCTCTTCAGTGGTCGTGGCTACTGGCAAGAGCTGATTGAGTCCATTGTTTGGGCCCACAACAAGCTGAAAGTTGCACCGGCCATTCAGCCCCGTGCCCTGAGCATTATTCAAGGCCGTGCCGTCGGTGTAGCCCATTACCTCCTAGGGGGGATTGCCACTACTTGGGCATTCTTCCTAGCTCGGATTATTTCTGTAGGATAGGGGCGAGGAGGAGATAACCAACTATGGCAACTAAATTTCCGAAGTTTAGCCAAGACCTCGCACAGGATCCGACCACACGCCGGATTTGGTATGCCATCGCCATGGCTCACGACTTTGAAAGCCACGATGGCATGACCGAGGAAAATCTTTACCAGAAGATTTTTGCCTCCCACTTTGGGCATCTGGCCATCATCTTCCTGTGGGTGTCTGGTAGCCTATTCCACGTTGCGTGGCAGGGGAACTTTGAACAATGGATTCAAGACCCTGTCAACACCCGTCCCATCGCCCATGCGATCTGGGATCCTCAATTTGGCAAAGCCGCAGTGGATGCCTTTACCCAAGCGGGGGCTTCTAACCCTGTGGACATTGCCTACTCCGGTGTCTATCACTGGTGGTACACCATCGGTATGCGCACCAACGGTGACCTCTACCAAGGTGCCATCTTCCTGCTGATTCTGGCTTCGCTGGCTCTCTTTGCCGGCTGGCTGCACCTACAACCCAAATTCCGTCCTAGCCTCTCTTGGTTCAAAAATGCCGAATCGCGGTTGAACCACCACTTGGCGGGTCTGTTTGGGGTTAGCTCCTTGGCTTGGGCGGGTCACCTGATTCACGTGGCCATTCCCGAGTCCCGTGGTCAGCACGTGGGCTGGGATAATTTCCTGAGTACCATGCCCCACCCCGCTGGTTTGGCGCCTTTCTTTACGGGCAACTGGGGTGTCTATGCCCAAAACCCTGACACGGCTAGCCACGTCTTTGGCACGGCAGAGGGGGCGGGAACGGCGATTCTCACCTTCTTGGGTGGCTTCCATCCCCAAACGGAGTCCCTGTGGCTCACGGATATGGCGCACCACCACCTTGCCATTGCGGTGCTCTTTATTGTGGCGGGTCACATGTACCGCACCCAGTTTGGGATTGGCCACAGCATTAAAGAGATGATGGATGCCAAGGACTTCTTTGGCACGAAGGTGGAAGGTCCCTTCAACATGCCTCACCAAGGCATCTATGAAACCTACAACAACTCGCTGCACTTCCAGTTGGGTTGGCACTTGGCCTGCTTGGGCGTGATCACCTCCTTGGTGGCACAGCACATGTACTCGCTGCCACCCTATGCCTTCATTGCCCAAGACCACACCACGATGGCTGCCCTCTATACGCATCACCAGTACATTGCTGGCTTCTTGATGGTGGGTGCCTTTGCCCATGGTGCCATCTTCTTGGTGCGGGACTATGATCCAGCCCAAAACAAAGGCAACGTGTTGGATCGGGTGCTGCAACATAAAGAGGCGATTATTTCCCACCTAAGCTGGGTGTCCCTCTTCTTGGGCTTCCACACCTTGGGTCTCTATGTCCACAACGATGTCGTGGTGGCCTTTGGTACCCCCGAAAAGCAAATCCTGATTGAGCCGGTGTTTGCTCAGTTCATTCAAGCGGCCCATGGCAAACTGCTTTACGGTTTTGATACGCTGCTGTCGAACCCCGATAGCATTGCCAGCACTGCTTGGCCGAACTACGGTAACGTCTGGCTCCCTGGTTGGCTCGATGCCATCAACAGTGGTACCAACTCCTTGTTCTTGACGATTGGCCCTGGGGACTTTTTGGTGCACCACGCCATTGCCCTAGGTCTGCACACCACCACCTTGATTTTGGTCAAAGGTGCGTTGGATGCCCGTGGTTCCAAACTGATGCCAGATAAAAAAGACTTTGGCTATGCTTTCCCCTGTGATGGCCCTGGCCGTGGCGGTACCTGCGATATTTCTGCATGGGATGCCTTCTATCTAGCGATGTTCTGGATGCTGAACACCATTGGCTGGGTTACCTTCTACTGGCACTGGAAACACCTTGGTGTCTGGGAAGGCAATGTGGCTCAGTTCAACGAAAACTCTACCTACCTCATGGGTTGGCTGCGGGATTACCTCTGGTTGAACTCGTCGCAGCTCATCAATGGCTACAACCCCTTTGGCACCAATAACCTGTCGGTATGGGCATGGATGTTCCTGTTTGGTCACCTTGTGTGGGCTACAGGCTTCATGTTCCTGATTAGCTGGCGCGGTTACTGGCAAGAGCTGATTGAAACCTTGGTGTGGGCACACGAACGCACTCCCTTGGCCAACTTGGTGCGTTGGAAAGACAAGCCGGTGGCGCTGTCCATTGTGCAAGCCCGTTTGGTGGGTTTGGCTCACTTCAGTGTTGGCTATGTCTTGACCTACGCGGCCTTCTTGATTGCTTCAACCGCTGCCAAGTTCGGTTGATCGAGTTGAGATAACTTTCGTTCAGTCCCCTGCCCTCGTGGTGGGGGATTTTTGTTTTTGATAAGTTTGATAAAAAGTTGTAGCTGCTTGTTTCAAGTCGGCAGCAAACTAGTTCCTTGCCAACGACTAAAGTTAGGGATTTGTAACGTATCTCAATATACTAGTCCCCTAAAAACGTTTTCAATGACATCACGCTACTTTTTAGATATCCTAGGACTGAATTTTGCCATTGATGAGATTGGGTTTTAACTGAGGACGGTTGTAATGCGTGATACATTTAACCTAGCTATTTTGAGGTTTTCATCTAAGAGCCCTATTGAAGGCTTGTTGGCTCAAATTAGTACTGAAGAAACTTCCCAAATTGTCGGTGAAAATTCAGTGAATCCAGCTTTTGACCTTAACAATTTGGGGAGCCTTTTAGCGCAAGTCATTATTGCAGTTGCTTTGTTGCTCATTGGCTGGATTGTTGCCACTATTCTGGCAAAGATAACACGCTCGGTTTTGAAACGACTGCGCGTTGATGAACGATTGACCCAGTTCTTTGGTGGCAGTGAGTCGCTTCAGAGCATATCAGTGACTGCTATTCTGGCAGCAGTGGTTTTTTGGGTCATCTTTTTGCTGGCGGTGGTGGCCTTTTTGGATGCCCTGCGGCTAACAACGGTTTCCCAGCCCCTCAATGCGTTTCTCAATCAAGTTTTTAGTTTCCTGCCCAAGCTGGGGGCAGCCATCTTGCTGGCGGATGTGGCTTGGGTAGTGGCGACCATATCAAAAATGGTGGTTACTCAGTCCGCCCGTTCTTTGAATTTGGATCGCCAACTCCCCCTAGAATCTGAGGGGAATGGTTCCTCAGAGGGGCCGGCCACCATGTCTGTGGCTGAGATGTTGGGAAATACCCTCTATTGGTTTGTTTTTCTTTTCTTCCTGCCCTTAATTTTGGGGGTGCTTGATCTGCAAGGCTCATTGCAGCCTGTACAAAATCTCTTGAATGATATTCTAGGGGCACTGCCTTTTGTCTTTAAGGCGGTGATTATCGCGGTTGTTGGTTGGTTTATTGCCCGCATTGTCCGCAGCTTAGTCGTTAACTTAATGACGGGCATGGGGATTCAGCGCATTGGTCAGCGCCTCGGTCTAGGGCAAACCAGTTTAGGGGAATCCCTAGCAACGGTCATCGGTACGATTGTCTATGTCTTAGTCTTGATTCCCACGGCGATCGCCAGCCTTGACGCGTTGCAAATTGTGGCCATTACGGAACCGGCAACGGCAATGCTCAACCAAGTGCTGACGGCATTGCCGAAAATTTTTACTGCAGCCATTATTCTGCTGCTGGCCTATGTAATTGGCCGCTTTGTGGCGGAGACGCTTACCAATTTCCTACAAACCATCGGCTTTGATCAAGTGTTTGTCTGGCTAGGTCTAGAGCGTCCGACGGTGGATTCTCAGGAGTCTCAGCCTGCGGAGGCACCCGAGCAGCGCTGGCGACAGCCCTCAGAAGTGATGGGCATCGTTGCCCTTGTTGGCGTTTTGTTATTTGGGGCGATCGCTGCCGTTGATGTACTGGATATTCCTGCTCTCAGTGCTTTTGTCACTGCCCTAGTAGTGGTGATTGGTCGGGTGTTGGTCGGAACGCTGATCTTTGCGGTAGGATTGTATTTTGCCAATTTAGTGTTTCGGCTTCTTGCCAGTTCTGGCACCTCCCAAGGGCGTTTTCTCGCTCAGGCGGCGCGGCTAGCAACGATGACATTTGTGGGGGCAATGGCTTTGCAACAGATGGGCATCGCAACAAGTATTGTCAATTTAGCCTTTGGCTTGCTCTTTGGTTCTATTGCGGTGGCGATCGCCCTCGCCTTTGGGTTGGGATGCCGTCAAATTGCCGCGTCTCAAGTTGAAGAATGGCTGAATCTGCTTAAGGGCAGGAATTCCGAAAATTCTTGAGCAAGGTAGTGGAGTAAGTTAACGCAGGAACGCTGTTTTAGCCACCAGAGGGGGAGAAATATTTCCTCTCCCCCTTGTCTGCTAATCAGGCTAGCGGAAGGAGGGTTGGTGGCGGATCAGATCTAGGAACTCTTGGCGGGTGCGGGCATCTTCAGCAAACACCCCTTGCATTGAACTGGTGACCGTCCAAGAGCCCGGTTTTTGTACACCTCGCATCACCATACACATATGGGTGGCCTCAACAACCACAGCCACCCCTTGCGGTTTCAGGAGTCCTTGCAAAGCATCTGCAATTTGTTGGGTTAGGCGCTCCTGCACCTGTAGCCGCCGCGCATACATCTCGCAAATGCGGGCAATTTTTGACAGGCCAATGACCCTGCCATTGGGAATGTAGGCGACATGGGCACGACCAATGATTGGCAGAATATGGTGCTCACAACAACTAAAGAGATCGATGTCGCGCACTAAGACCATCTCATTGGTGTCTTCGTAAAAAACGGCGTCATTCAGTAGGTCATCCAAGGATTGGCGGTAGCCACTGGTTAAAAACTTCAAGGCTTGCACAACCCGTTTGGGGGTATCCCGCAGGCCTTCGCGATCGGGATTTTCCCCTAGCCCGATGAGGAGTGTGCGAACCGCCTGCTCCATCTCAGCATCCGACACCTGGGTCGAGACGCAGGTGGGTATACTTTCAAGGCTGCTTTGCACGGTTAACAACTGGTTACGGGATTGCTGGGACATAGGGTACCTAAAATAATAACGATTATCATTCTATTTACTGGTGGAAATGGTGTCAATGAAACTGACATGAAAGTCGGTTTAGTTGAGCATAGAATTTACAGGGGAAAGGCAGTCAAAATAAAATCCCCTCGTCCGCACTGGGAGAGGGGTTAGGGTGATTGAATCTACTAATTTAGGTTATCTAAAGCTGCGGTACAAAGCGCTCTTTATCGGGAACAACGGTGTATTCAGCAACAATTTGCCGGAACTCTTCACCATCAATGGTTTCTTTTTCTACTAGGAGATCGACGAGGCGGTCAATGACCACGCGATTGTCCCGGATAATCTTGATGGCGAGTTCGTAGCTGTGCTGCACCAACTCCCGCACTTGGGCATCAATGCGCGCCGCAATTTCTTCGGAGTATTCTGTTCGAGACACCAAGTCCCGCCCCAAGAACACTTCACCGTTTTGGGTTTCCAAGGAGAGAGGTCCTAGATCTGACATACCAAAGCGGGTCACCATTTGCCGTGCCATTGCTGTCACTTGCTGCAGGTCATTGCCAGCACCAGTCGTGACCTCAGCATCGCCAAAGACGACGTATTCAGCCGCTCGGCCCCCAAGGGCACCGGCCATCCGCGCCATGAGTTGCGATCGCGAGATCAGACCAGAATCCTCTGAGGGCATGAACCAAGTGAGACCACGGGCTTGACCGCGGGGCACCAACGTCACTTTTTGGACAGGATCGTGCTCTTTAAGCAGTGTCCCGACAATGGCATGACCCACTTCGTGGTAGGCGATGAGGCGCTTGCTCTTGCCGTCAATCAGCGGTGTGCCCTCCATACCAGCGACAACCCGATCCACGGCATCGTCAATTTCCAGCATGGTGATGGCGGGTTTCCGCCGACGGGCCGTGAGAATCGCTGCTTCATTGAGGAGGTTGGCCAAATCGGCTCCCGTAAAGCCGGGGGTACGGCGAGCGATCGCCTCAAGGGAAACTTCAGGCGCCAATTTCTTGTTGCGGGCATGCACCTTGAGAATCGCCAAGCGACCCTTAATATCCGGCGCATCCACCACCACCTGTCGGTCAAAACGACCCGGACGCAGGAGAGCCGCATCCAAGACATCCGGGCGGTTGGTTGCCGCAATCACAATGATGCCGGTATTCCCCTCAAAGCCATCCATTTCGGTCAGCAGTTGGTTGAGGGTTTGCTCCCGCTCATCGTTACCGCCGCCAATGCCAGCCCCGCGTTGGCGACCCACAGCATCAATTTCATCAATAAAGATGAGACAGGGAGCGTTTTCTTTGGCTTTGCGGAACAGATCCCGGACGCGGGAGGCACCAACACCAACAAACATCTCGACAAATTCTGAACCCGAGATGGAGAAGAAGGGTACCCCTGCCTCACCGGCGATTGCCTTGGCCAGCATCGTTTTCCCTGTGCCGGGTGGCCCTACTAGTAGCACCCCTTTGGGAATGCGAGCACCCACCGCTGTAAATTTCTCGGGCTTCTTCAGGAAGGTGACCACCTCTTGTAGTTCTTCCTTGGCTTCATCGACACCAGCAACATCGTCAAACATGACACCCGTTTTGGCCTCCATTTGGAAGCGGGCGCGAGACTTACCAAAGTTCATCGCCTGACCTGGGCCTCCGGGCACGTTGCTGGAGCGGCGGAAGAGGAAAAAGAGTCCTCCCAAGAGCAAGACGGGGAAGAGTAAATTACCCAAGAGTCCCCACAGGGCACCATCATTGCGAGCCGGATGAACATCAATTTCTACGTGCTGCTCCCGCAGTTTACTAATGACTTCTGGAGCCGTCCCCGGCATATCTACCCGTACCCGCAGGGGGCGACCGTTAATCAGTTCCGGATCAGAGACATCCACAATGGCGGTGCGACCATTATCGAAAATGTCCACTTTACTAATGCGACCCGCATCTAAATAGTTGAGGAATCGCCCATAGCTCATGCGCGTACTGGCGGTATTCAGAGGAGGCTGACTTTGATTGAGCATAAAGTTGCTCGCCCCCTGCCAGAGGAGAACCCCCATGAGCAGTAGGGGGATTGACCAAAGGAGAACAGTTTTCCAAGAGACTTTCATTGGCGGCGCTTTTTATCAGGTTCTTAACTAAATTTAACATATCCCTCCCAAAGGGGGGGTATTAGTTCATCATGCCCTCAAGCAGGCGATCGCGCCGCTGCTGGAGAACTGCCTGCAGCAGAGGATAGCCCCGTAACTCAGGATCCTGGGCGATCAGTTCACTGGCCGCCGATCGCGCCGCCTCTAGGCAATCTTGATCCTCAACGAGGCTAGCGAGGGCAAAGTCCGGTAATCCCGATTGCCGCGTCCCCAACACCTCCCCCGGACCGCGCAGCCGCAGATCCATCTCTGCAATAAAGAAGCCATCCTGAGACTGTGCCAGCACATTCAGCCGTTGCTTGGCAACATCATTGCGAGAACTATTGAGCAGCAGACAATAGGACTGTTGGGCACCCCGCCCCACCCGCCCCCGCAGTTGATGGAGTTGGGATAGGCCAAAGCGTTCGGCATGTTCAATGAGCATCACCGTGGCATTGGGGACATCCACCCCCACCTCAACCACCGTGGTAGCCACCAGAATATCCAATTCCCCCTTGGCAAAGGCTTGAATTGTCGCATCCTTTTCACTCGATACCATGCGACCGTGGAGCAGCCCGACCCGAAAATTGGGAAAAATCTCCGTTTGTAATCGCTCGTGCTCGGCAATGGCGGATTTCAGATCCAGTTTTTCCGATTCCTCAACCAAAGGCAGGACAATATACGCTTGCCGCCCTTGGGCTACTTCCCGACGGATTAAATCGTAGGCGCAGGAGCGATCGCCCCGTCCCAAGACGGTTGTTTGAATCGGCTGCCGACCGGGGGGCAATTCATCAATTTGACTCACATCCAAATCCCCATGGAGGGTCAAGGCAAGCGTGCGGGGAATCGGTGTCGCCGTCATGGTCAACACATGGGGCAGGAGTCCTTTAGCTTGCAGCTTTGCCCGTTGCGCCACCCCAAAGCGGTGCTGTTCATCAATAACCACGAGACCGAGGCGCTGAAACGTCACCCCCTCTTGGATCAGAGCGTGGGTGCCCACCAGCACCGGCAATTCCCCTGTTGCCAATTGATCCAGAATCTGGCGGCGCTTGGCTGTACGTATCGATCCTGTGAGCAGTTCCACCGGCACATGGAGGGGGGTGAGCCATTCCAAGAGCTTGCGATAGTGCTGCTCTGCCAGAACCTCCGTGGGTGCCATTAGTGCCCCTTGATAGCCGGACTGCACTGCCGCCAATAGGGCAATCACTGCAACAACCGTTTTCCCTGACCCCACATCCCCTTGGACAAGGCGATTCATGGGAATCGGGCGCTCTAAATCCGCCAAAATTTCCGCCACCACCCGCTGCTGCGCCCCTGTGAGTTGAAAGGGCAGCCCTTGGTAAAACTGCTCAATCAGTTCCCCTTGGGGGTTGAGGGGGGCACTGGCCTGCTGTTGCTGCTGGCGCCGCCGTTGCAGTAAGCCCAGTTGCAGGTAAAAAAATTCATCAAAAATCAGCCGCCGCCGTGCCAGACTCAGTTGCGTTCGATCCGGCGGAAAGTGAATGTGCCGTAGCGCCATGTCTAAGGGCAGGAGTTGGTGACGTTGGCGTAGCCCCTGCGGTAGGGGATCAGGATAGCCCTGCACCAAGGGCAGAACGCGATCGATCGCACGGCGAATCACATCGGGAGATACCCCCTCCGTTAAGGGATAGACCGGCACAATACGGCCAATCGTGAGGGAGTCTATTTCTGCCCCAGCATGATCCAGCACTTCCAACTGCGGATCTTCAAGGGTAAGGCCATACTTTGTCAGTTTCACGAGGCCAGAGGCAGCCACAATGGTCTGTGGGGCATAGAGGCGTTTTTGCTGCTCTTGCCACCCCCGTTGGGCATAGCGGGCACCCGCATAGAAGCGACTCAGGCGAATTTGCCCGGTGCGATCTTGAAGAACAATTTCTAAGATCGTCAGCTTGGCATTGCGGGGACTGGTAAAACAGTTGCAACGGCGGACTTTACCCACAAGGGTGACGGTCTCCCCAGCTTGCAGTTGCCGAATCGGGACTTGGCGGGCATAGTCAATGTGATCGCGGGGGAAGTAGTAAATGAGATCCGCAACCCTATAAAGCCCGAGTTTTTCCAGTTTCGCCGCAGTGCGCTCACCAATCCCATTCACTGTTTTGAGCGCTTGATCGAGGGGACAGGGGCGCGGGGGTGGACTTGTGAGTTGTTTGTGGACATCGTGGAGCAGTTGGCGCGTTTTCACCACGAGGTGTTGTCGTTGGCTGGGGGAGAGATCGTTGTAGTGGGCATAGGCTGCCGCCGTTTCCTGCCAGCGATCGCGCATCTGAAGGGGGAGTTGTTGCAGAGGGGCTTGCATTAACGCTGCGTGTAAATACTCATTAAACCGATAGGTATTGCCCTGAAGGTTGCAAAAACCCCGCGCCGTTTCAATGGCAAGGGCGCGTTGTAGGCGTGGCCAGTCAAGGGACACAGCAGGCCTCCTTCCCTATTGCTCACCATCCATTGCTTCGGGGACACTGGCGGTCGCGTCTGCGGCTTCATTGGCTTTCCACGTTTGCCACCATACCCGACTGGCCTTGAGAACCAGATATTGCCGCTGTTTTTTATGCAGTTGCTTCTGGAGGGTGGCCAGACGTGCTTCCAGTTGGCGAATTTGACTGCGCTGATTGCCGAGGGGGGGATGCTGAAACTCCAGTTCCTCAAGTTGCAGGTAAATGGCTGCCATGGGGTGATGACTGGAAGATTCCCTTGGGGACTCACTGGTGTCTCGCTCCTCTTCGCCCTCCTCTTGTAGTTTCTGCTCATCTAGCATCATCGTCAACAAATGGGGAATCCGCCCAAGGGGACGATTTTCTGCCTTACTGGCAATCTCTAAAATGACCGCGATTGGGGCAGGCGGTAAGATAGCCGCCCGTTGTAGTAGATGGTTAATCTTGAGCGAACTTTGATAAAGAACTTGGCTCAATTGCTCTGATAGGGAGGGGGGTTCCTGTTCCTTGGTTGCGTCTTCTTCCCCATTCGTTGCCTCTTGCCTTGCAGTTGAGTCTTCTTGGCGACGGGTCTGTAGGCTTAAAATCGTGGTTTCCAAGGCGATCGCCAGTTCAACAATCTGACGCTGAAGGTCCTGTCGCTCTGGGTCTGCAAGGGTCAAAAATTGCTCTGGAAAGACTTGGGTGCACACCTGATAACTAACCGTGATCAACTGCTGGCGGGCAATGGGGGCGAGCATTTCTAGATAGACATCATAAAGCTGACGCATTTCCGCCAAGGCGGCCAATAGCATCCCCTGTAACCCTAAAATTTCCCGCTCAACGGCTTCTAAGTTACCCGACATACACGCCTAACCGGCAAAACAGTGCTGCTGCGTTTAAGAAGACTGTTTCTACAATCTATTACAAAATCTTGGCGAGGATAGCCTGTTCACCGACTCATGGCAAGATGGTGGGGTTGCAAAGGTGAGACAGAAACGTGGATATTATTCTCTGGCTGCAAGCAGTCATCCTCGGCTTCGTGCAAGGTATTACAGAGTTCTTGCCCATTAGCAGTACCGCTCACTTGATTCTCTTTAGTGACCTCTTGGGGTGGAAAAGTGTCTGGCATAAAACTGCCCTAGATGCGATGCAATTTGGTAGCGTGATCGCGGTTTTTGGCTATTTCTGGCAGGATATTCGCCAAATTGTCCAAGGGGCTTGGCAGGCATGGCAACAGCGGGATTGGCAGCGGGAAGAATGGAAACTGTTGGTTGGGATCACGGTGGGCACGATTCCCGCACTAGCGGCAGGACTTCTTCTGAAATGGGCCAAAGTCGAGTTGGATCGGCCTCAGATCATTGCCACGATGGCGATCGCCATGGCGATTCTTTTGGGACTCGCAGAAAAATGGGGTTCCCGCAAACGCACCTATCAAGACATTGGCATTTTAGATGGCTTTCTAGTGGGTTGTGGCCAGATGATTGCCCTGCTGCCGGGGGCTTCGCGTTCAGGATCGACGCTAACGACAGCTTTATTTTTAGGGCTGGAGCGGCAAACAGCGGCGCGCTTTTCTTTTCTGTTGGGCATTCCCACACTGACGATCGCCACCCTTGTCCAAGCCAAAGATGTTTTTGATGAGGGGACGCTGTTTATTCCTCTTGTGATTGCCACACTCTCGAGCATGGTTTTTTCCTATTTGGCAATCGCTTGGCTGCTGCGATTCCTGCAACGCCATTCCACTTGGGTTTTTATCTGGTATCGCATTGGCTTGGGAACTGCATTGTGGGGCGCGATCGCCCTCGGTAGTCTGCGAACCTAAGGAACAACATTTAGCAAAATTTAACCTAACCTGTGGTCGAGATCACAGGGAAACTACAGAGGCTTTGCCATACTGAGTATGAAATAGTGAAAGTAGGGAAAATTGTACAGGGACGCGATCGCTCTACAATGACGTGAGCAAGTAGCGCCCTAGCCGCTTACTTTGGAAACGGTAGGGAAACCAAACCATGGGTGTCTATGTCCAATAGGGCACTGAGTACTGATCATACTGACCTAAAGGGTTCTACCTTGTCTCTGTTGCAGGCATACCAAGACAACCCTGCACGCGAATTGCGGAATCGCCTTGTCGAGTTGAACATGGGACTGGTACGCAAGGAAGCCCATCGCTGGGTACAGTGCACCCAAGAAAGCTTTGACGACCTGATGCAAGTGGGCACCCTTGGCCTCATTCACGCCATTGAACGCTTTGATCAAAGTAAGGGAGTGGCCTTTAGTTCCTTTGCCATTCCCTACATTCGCGGTGAGATTCAACACTACCTGCGGGATAAAAGTCCGCAAATTCGCGTCCCCCGTCGTTGGCAAACCCTCCAAAGCCAAGCAAAGCGAGTCATTCAGGAGTTACGCCAACAACTGCAGCGTCCCCCCAGCGATAGTGAAATTGCCCAAGCCCTCGATGTCCCCCTTGAAGAATGGCAAGCGGCAAAATTTGCCAACTACCACACCACCCCGGTCAGCCTAGATGCCCCCACCTTTGAGGGTGAGGAAGATGCTGTTTCCCTCGGTGACATCGTGCCCGATCAACGGTACCAAAGTTTTCAACTCGCCCAAGAAGATCGCATTCGTTTGCAGCAGTGTCTGCAAAAACTAGAAGCCCGCACCTGTCAGATTCTGGAATTTGTCTTTTTGTACGATTTGAGTCAAAAAGAAACCGCTGAACGCTTGGGTCTAAGTGCGGTCACAGTCTCTCGCCAGATTAAAAAAGGCCTCCAAGCCCTACAACGGATGATGAGTCACGACGAGGCTGAATCCTGAAAACGCATAAAATATATTTATGGTTGATTTTGCTGCCCCCCTAGCGGCTTTAGCGGCACATCGTTGGTTCAAACTCATTAACGGTGCCAGTTTCCAAGATGTTGCCCAAATCTATAACCTGACCTTGGCCTATGCACTGGCAGGGGCTGATTGTATTGATGTGGCCGCCGACCCTGCCGTGATTTACGCGGCTAATGACGCTTTGACGGTTGCGGCAAGCCTTGGGGCCACTCGCCCCCTGCTGATGGTGAGCATCAACGATGGTGCTGACCCCCATTTTCGTAAGGCCACGTTTGATCCGAGTCGCTGTCCGCCAGGGTGCGATCGCCCCTGTGAACGCATTTGCCCTGCCACTGCCATTCGCTTTGATGAACAGGTGCAGGGGGTGGTGCGCGATCGCTGTTATGGTTGTGGCCGCTGTTTACCCCTCTGCCCCTTGGGCTTGATTCGCACCGATGAGCAACCCGCAGTCTTTGAGCAAATCACGCCCCTGATCCAGGCGGGCACGATCCAAGCCCTCGAAATTCATACTCAACCCCAACGCTACAGCGCCTTTCACGAGCTTTGGCAGCGAGTTCGTCCTTGGGTGCGCTATTTACAGGTGCTGGCCATCAGTTGTCCCCAAGGAGAGGGAGTAATTGACTATTTGCGCTGGATCAATGGGCAGATTCAACCGTTGGAATGTGCCCTCATTTGGCAGGCGGATGGTCGTCCCATGAGTGGCGATATTGGTGATGGCGCAACGCGAGCCACCATTCAATTGGGTCAAGCCATTTTAGGGGCAAATTTACCCGGATTTGTGCAGTTGGCGGGCGGCACAAATGGCCATACGGTTGCTAAACTCAGGGCAATGGGATTGCTAGATCCACAGGGAATTGCTGGTGTTGCCTATGGTAGTTATGCTCGCAAACGCCTTGCCCCTTTCCACGCGATCGCCGACCAACCTTGGCAAACTGTTCCTGCCGTCCTTGCAGCGGCTGTTGCTGAAGCAGCTACCCTTGTGTCTCCTTTGAAATCTGTCCCGTCACCCTCTGTACCCTATGGCTGAATTGACTGCTGGACAACGCCAAGTCACTGACGATCTCGATCAATTATTGGCGATCCTACCGCCGCCCCTTGGACAGTCCCTCACCGATCATCCGCAGCGGGAAGAACTCTTAGAAATCGTTCTCGATTTGGGGCGATTGCCGGAAGCACGGTTTATCCACAGCACCCAATACCTTGCCGAGACGCCCGTCAGCCGTGAGATGTTGCAATATGCCGTGGATCGGGTGGGCGAGTTTAGTGGTGACAATCGCGCTGGGATTGAGCGTACGCTGCACCGCATTAGTGCCCTGCGCAATCGCCAAGGAACGATTATTGGCTTGACCTGCCGGGTGGGGCGAGCCGTCTTTGGCACGATTGGTATGATTCGCGACTTGGTCGAAAGTGGCCAGTCTATTTTGCTTTTAGGTCGCCCCGGTGTTGGTAAAACAACGGCACTACGGGAAATTGCCCGCGTCTTGGCCGATGAGTTGCACAAACGGGTAGTGATTATTGACACCTCTAATGAAATTGCGGGCGACGGTGATATTCCCCATCCAGCGATTGGCAAGGCACGACGAATGCAGGTGGCTCGCCCGGAACTTCAGCATCAGGTGATGATTGAGGCGGTGGAAAACCACATGCCCCAAGTGATTGTCATTGATGAGATTGGCACCGAACTAGAGGCACTAGCAGCACGCACCATTGCGGAGCGAGGCGTACAACTGATTGGTACTGCCCACGGCAACCAAATTGAGAACCTGATGAAAAACCCGACCCTCGCGGATTTGGTGGGGGGCATTCAATCGGTCACCCTTGGGGATGAAGAAGCGCGGCGGCGCGGCACCCAAAAAAGTGTGCTCGAACGGAAGGCTCCCCCCACGTTTCAAATGGCAGTGGAAATGCTGGAGCGCGATCGCTGGGCTATACATCTCGACGTGGCTGCTAGTGTGGATCTGCTGCTGCGGGGTCGCCAACCGTCACCTGAAATTCGCAGTGTTGCCGCCGATGGCTCAGTGGTGATTAGTCGTTCTGAGCCGACTCCCCAGCGATTGGAGGTCAAACCCCTGTCCCAGCGTCCCTCTTGGCGCAATAGTGGCCAGATGCTACCCATCCCTGAGGGCACTAAAGAACCCCTACGAGCCAATTTTGCCCAACTACTGGAGGCAACCCTAGAGGCGCCCACGGTCGGCCCCAATGGTGAGGAACTGCCCCTGCATGTCTTTCCCTACGCCGTCAGCCGCCACCATTTGGAGCAAGCCATTCGCACCTTGCAGCTGCCCATTATTGTCACCAAGGACATTGATCAAGCAGATGTTATTTTGACGCTGCGCTCCCACCTCAAGGGAGAAAGCAAGCTGCGGCACCTTGCCCATATTCATCACCTGCCGGTGCATGCCATTAAAACCAACAGCATGGCTCAAATTGTGCGGGGACTGCGACAGCTGCTTGGCATGGAAGACCCCAGCCCAGCGGAATCAGCGGATCTTTCCCTTTTTAGTCCGACAGGGAGCGATGATGAGCTAGAGGCCCTTGAAGAGGCACGCTTAGCCGTTGAAGAAATTGTAATTCCCAAGGGTCAAGTGGTGGAGTTGTTACCGCGATCGGCCAACATTCGGCGAATGCAACACGAGTTGATTGAGCACTACCAGTTGACCTCCTGTAGCTTTGGGGAAGAGCCGAATCGGCGGCTGCGGATTTACCCGAATCTGTCACGCTAATTAGGGATTTACCGGCGCCTGCAAAAAGGCACCTCTGCGCTCAATGGGCAAAATATGCTGCAACCGCCAAGGGCAATGGCCTGCTTGGGGAGGCCAAAAATGACACTGGTGGCCTCATCTTGGGCGCAGTAAGTATAGTTTGGGCATGAATGCAGGTTCCTGTTTGTCAGCGGCTGAGGTTTAGAAATTGTGCGAGTAGTTGATCATTCATGGGTTCTATTCCCTAGGCTATGATCGTATAGAAAATATCGGAATTTGTCGGCAATCATCAATCAAGTCAATGACACAAGCATACACCCCTGAAGATGTTTGGCGATTATTAGGCGAGCTATTAGAAGCCCAAAAGGAAACTGAGCGGCGTTTTCAGGAAACTGAGCGGCGTTTTCAAGAGACTGAGCGGCGTTTTCAAGAGACTGAGCGTTTACTACGGGAAGAAGCACAACAGCTCAACCAACAGATTGGTAAATTGGGTAACCGTCTTGGGGAATTTGTGGAATGGCAAGTACGTCCAGCCGTGCTGCGCTTATTTCAGAGTCGGGGGATTGCCGTCTCTCAACTCTACAGCGATGTGATTCTCCAAGATGGGAACGAGAGCCTAGAGATTGATCTGTTGGTCGTTAACACCGATGAAGCCGTTCTCGTTGAGGTGAAAACCAAGCTCAGCCAAAGTGATGTGGATGAACACCTAGAGCGGATTGCCAAATTTCGCCGTTTGGCTCATCAGTATCGGGGTACAAAACTCTTGGGAGCCGTGGCGGGGATGATTGTGCCCCCTGAGGTGGCTCGCTATGCCTATCGGCAGGGTCTATTTGTGTTGGCACAGTCGGGAGATGGCGTGGCAATTCTCAACGACCCGCAGTTTCAGCCCCGCGCGTGGTAAAGCATAGTGGCAGTGCCCTTGCGCAGTTTATGATGGAAATTCTCTGAGTGCCTCCTAGGCTATGATGAGAGGGTTAGCTGTAGCCTAGAAAACCCGACCAAGATCATGACACAAGCATACACCCCTGAAGATGTTTGGCGGTTATTGGGGGAGTTACTGGAAGCTCAAAAGGAAACAGAACGCCGATTTCAAGAAACTGAGCGGCGTTTTCAAGAGACTGAACGGTTACTGCGAGAAGAAGCTCGCCAACTTAACCAACAAATTGGCAAACTGGGTAACCGTCTTGGGGAATTTGTGGAATGGCAAGTACGTCCAGCCGTGCTGCGCTTATTTCAGAGTCGGGGGATTGCTGTCTCCCAACTCTACAGCGATGTGATCCTCCAAGATGGGAACGAGAGCCTAGAGATTGATCTGTTGGTCGTTAACACCGATGAAGCCGTTCTCGTTGAGGTGAAAACTAGGCTCAGCCAAAGTGATGTGGATGAACACCTAGAGCGGATTGCCAAATTTCGCCGTTTGGCTCATCAGTATCGGGGCACAAAACTCTTGGGAGCCGTGGCGGGGATGATTGTGCCCCCTGAGGTGGCTCGCTATGCCTATCGGCAGGGTCTATTTGTGTTGGCACAGTCGGGGGATGGGGTGGCAATTCTCAACGACCCGCAGTTTCAGCCCCACGCGTGGTAAAGCAAGGGAATTCTCCTCTGAGGTGTGGGAGCGATCGCCCCCTAGGGTATGATTATAGGGTTAAACTCTGTGAATCGTAGGCAACCCCTGAGTGCAATGGGTCTTGCTGAGCAACGTTTCCAGAGCGGTTGAAAACGATTGGAATTACACATTTTAGGATGACCACCCCTTTACTCCTACGTGCTGCCCGTGGTGAAAGCGTTGAGCGTCCCCCCATTTGGTTGATGCGGCAAGCTGGACGCTACATGAAGGTCTATCGTGACCTGCGCGATCGCTATCCCTCGTTTCGTCAGCGATCGGAAATCCCTGAACTGGCTATTGAAATTTCACTCCAACCCTTTCGTGCCTTTGCCCCAGACGGTGTGATTCTCTTTTCGGATATTCTCACGCCCTTGCCGGGGATTGGTATTCCCTTTGACATTGTCGAGAGTAAAGGGCCGATCATTGATCCACCCATCCGTACCCTTGAGCAGGTGCAACAACTCCATCCCTTGGAACCGGAAGCGGCCTGTCCTTTTATTCGCCCGATTCTCTCAACCCTGCGCCAAGAGGTGGGCGATCGCGCCACGGTGCTGGGGTTTGCCGGTGCCCCTTGGACACTTGCCGCCTATGCCATTGAGGGCAAAAGCTCCAAGGACTACATTGAAATCAAAACCATGGCCTACCGTGAGCCAGAGTTGCTCCACAAGTTCTTAAACCATTTGGCCACTGCCATTGCCGACTACCTGTGCTATCAAATTGACTGTGGTGCTCAGGTGGTGCAATTGTTTGATTCGTGGGCGGGTCAACTCAGCCGTCAGGACTACGATAGCTTTGCCTTCCCCTACCAAAAGCAGGTGGTTCAGCAAGTTAAAGCCGTCTATCCCGATGTGCCCATCATCCTCTATATCAATGGCAGTGCCGCAGTGGTCGATCGCATGGCAGCAACCGGGGCAGATATTGTCAGCCTTGACTGGACCGTGGACATCGGCACGATTCGCCAGCAGTTTCCTGCCAGTGTCGGTCTGCAGGGGAATTTAGACCCCGTCACGCTCTTTGCCCCCCAGCCAGTGCTCAAGGAACGAGCGCTAGCCATTATCGAAGCGGGTCGCAAGGGCAAATATATCTTTAACCTTGGCCACGGCGTTCTCCAAGGAACCCCTGAGGAGAATGTGGGTTTTCTCTTTGATCTGGTGAAGTCCCTCGGCTAATGCGCATCTTAATCACGGGTGCCAGTGGTTGCATTGGCCAGTACATCGCTGAGGCGCTGATCCAAGAGACGGATCATGAGCTCTTTTTGCTGGTGCGGGATCCAGCCCGGTTGCAAGTTGATCCTGACCAGCGCCCCGGAGTGAACGTCATTCAGGGGGATCTGATGGATCTGACGCCCTTAGCACCGCTGCTGCCCACCCTCGATATTGCGATCCTAACGGCAACCGCTTGGGGGGGAAAGAAAGTCTTTGCCATCAACTACGAGCAAACTTGCCATCTCCTCAAGCAACTGGAGCCGCAACGCTGCCAGCGGGTCTTTTATTTTTCAACGGCAAGTATCCTCAATCATCAAATGGAACCGCTGCCGGAAGCAGGCACCTTGGGAACGGATTATATTCGCTCCAAGTATGAGTGTCTCCATGCCATTGAGCAGTTACCCGTGGGCGATCGCGTGATTGAACTGTTTCCGACAATGGTGTTTGGCGGCGGGTCTGATGGTAAGCGTCCCTCGTTCATCACTGAGGGCATGCGCGAAGTTCTCAAGTGGCTGTGGTTGGCTCGCTTTTTCCGCGCTGATGCCAGTTTTCACTTTGTCCATGCCCGCGATATTGCCCAAGTGGTTCTCTACCTGTTGCAGCATCCTGAGTATCCCGTACCGCGTCGGGTGGCTCTGGGTAATCCGCCAATTACTGTCAATGAGATGTTGGCGCAGTTGTGCGCTGCGGCAAAGCTGCCCATCTATTTGCAAGTCCCCTTGACACTGCCAGTGATCAACTTCTTTGTGCGGGTATTTCGAGTGCAGATGTCGCCGTGGGATTATTTTTGCTTGAACTATCGTAACTTCACCTATGACACCGTGCTCAATCCCCAAACCTTGGGGCTAACTCCCTACTGTGCAACCGTTGAGGATTTGCTACGCTGTAGCTTGGGCACAGCAGACCTCTAAACCCACAGTTAAAGAGTCTTTCATGGCAGGGATTTGGTTACTGAAGTCGGAGCCAAGCGTTTTTTCTTGGCAGGATTTGCAGGCAGCCCCACAACAAACCACCTGTTGGGAAGGAGTACGCAACTACCAAGCCCGCAATTTTATTCGCGATCACATGCAGGTGGGCGATCGCGTGCTCTTTTACCACAGTAATGCCAACCCACCAGCCATCATGGGCATTGCCGAAGTCGTCAAGGCCGCCTATCCCGACCACTTTGCTTGGGATCCGGACAGTCGCTACTTTGACCCCAAAAGCACGCCTGACAATCCCCGCTGGTTCATGGTGGATATTCAGTATCGCCGCGATTTTTCGCCACCAATTACACTTCCAGAACTGCGGCAAACGCCCGGCCTAGAGGGGATGCTGCTGTTGCAAAAGGGCTGCCGTCTCTCGGTACAACCGGTCACCGAACAGGAGTGGCAGATTATTCTCGGTTTGCGATCGCCCTAGGGTTGGCGAGGCAGACGGCGCAAATAGGGTAAATTTTTCAGGTGGCGATCGCTAGAGTATTGAAAGCCAAAATCCGCATATTCGGCGGTATTCACCAGTCGCCGAAAGGCCGATAAGCCAATCCGCCGCTTGCCATCGAGGGTACTCACCTTGGAGTCGGGGTTATCTGGGTTGCCGCCCAAGAGTTGAAAGGCCTCTTCAGGAGTCAGCCACTCCTTACTGGGATCACCAGTGGGAATTTTTTCCTCGAGGTGTTTGAGCTTGGTGACGAGGCTTTCCCATAGGTTGTGGCGCGGTTGTTGCTGCTGCGAACGAGCGGTCAGCGATCGCCACAGTAGTTGCAGCTGCACCCCCAAATACTGGAAAAATCGCTTGATCAACCGCCCGATCTGACTCAAAAGCAGGGGTAATCCCGTGGGCGGCGGTGGGGGCGATCGCTCGATGACCACCGTACTCCAACCGCAGACACTACACACTTGGCGGCCAGAGGACAAGGGCTTTCCTAAACGAGCACCACAGCGAGGGCAAGTTTCCAGCATTTGTTGCGTTTTACGACTGATGAATCAAATTTTAGCGGAATTGCAGCGGCTACCGAGGGCGGCGATAGAAGGGGCGAGGAACCACTACTGCTGGGACTTGGCGATCGCGCACCTGTACCGCCAGTTCACGACCGATGTGGGCAAACTCTGGAAAGACATAGCCAATGGCGATCGCCTTCCCCAAGGTGGGAGATAGGGTGCCACTGGTAACCTCCCCCACAGCCTGTGCCCCCGCATAGATGGGATAGCCGTGGCGAGCAATGCCTTTGCCCACGAGTTCTAAACCCACCAATTGCCGCTCAATCCCCTGTTGCTTTTGGGCTAAGAGGGCCGCACGACCTACAAAATCGGGCTTTTGCCAATCAATCAGCCAATCGAGACCCGCCTCTAGGGGAGTGGTTTGCTCATCCATGTCTTGGCCGTAGAGGAGCATGGCCGCCTCTAAGCGCAGGGTATCCCGCGCCCCCAAGCCACAGGGAGTCACACCCGCCGCCAGCAGGGTTTGCCACAACTGTTGCCCCAGTTCTGGTGCCACAAGAATTTCCCAACCGTCTTCGCCCGTGTAGCCCGTACGCGCCATCCAAGCGGCCTGTCCCAGCAGGTTCACTTGAGCATGGCGATAGGCCTTGAGGTCATCTAGGGGGCGATCGCACAGGGGAGCTAAGGTCGCTGTCGCGGCAGGGCCTTGAAGAGCAATCAGCACCTGTGTCGCTGACTCATCAATGAACTCAATACTGGCGGGTAAATACGTCTGAAACCATGCCCAGTCCTTGGCAGTGGTGGCTGCATTCACAATACAGCGGACTTGGCCATCCCCAATGTAGAGAATGACATCATCGACAATGCCCCCAGCCTCATTGAGGAGAACGGTGTATTTCGCTTGGCCGGGCTGGAGACGATTGAGATTGGTGGGTACCCGTTCTTGGAGTGCCGCGATCGCCTCAGGGCCGCGCAGCAGAAACTTGCCCATGTGGGAAATATCAAACATCCCCACCCGCTGCCGCACCGCTTGGTGTTCCTGCAAAATGCTGCTGTACTGAAGGGGCATCTCCCACTCGCCAAAGGGGGTAAACCGTGCGCCTTGATGCAACGGATAGAGGGGGGTACGACGCAACGCTTCAGCCATAGAGATCATCCAATTGTTGTTGTAGTTGGGTGGGGGTCAGTGCCGGTTCACGGCAGCGCAAGCCTTCACAGACAAGGGCAACTGGCTCGAGGTCATCGCGAACTTTGAGGACAGCCGTTGGCAAGTAGCGATCCCAGAGGGTTGTGACCTGATCAGGCCGCGCTTGGACACAGACAGGACGCAGATACCACTGCAACGCCGCCAAAAGGCTCGGACAACTTTGGGGAGACTCCTTCATCAACGGGCTAAAGAAACGCAATCCCTTCTCTGCCTGTTCGAGGTAGGCGGGATTCTCTGTGAGCAAAAAGAGTTGCACCAAGTTGGCGATCGCCACCCCATTCGCAGAAGGTGTAGCATTATCGAGACCTTCCCGCTGGCGCACAATCAAATCGGCGCGCTCCGGTGCATTGTAGTAGCCCCCCTCTGTTGCCGCCAATTCCTGATCAAAGAGGGTTTGATACTGCGTGGCCAATTCCAGCCACGGCTGCGCCGCCTCCCCCACCGCTAAACTGGCTTGATGCAGAGCAATCAGGGCTTGGATCCAGTAGGCATAATCCTCGGCCTGCGCCACTTCGGCCACGGTGCCGCCATAGTTGAGGCGGTAGAGTTTGCCTTCTTGATATTGATGCTCGTGGAGCCATTGTGCCGCTTTAGCCGCTCGCTGCCAGTAGGTGCGCTCTCTCCAGACTTGGGCTGCCGTTGCTAAGCCAGTGATCATCAGGCTATTCCAAGCCAAAATCATTTTTGTATCAGTGACCGGCGGAATCCGTCCCGGCCAAGCCTGTCCCTTTGCGGTTGCATTATCCGTGGCCACGGGAAAGGGTTGATCCATGGGCGTATCGGCACCATAGCGGCGAGCAAAGAGTTTACGCAGAATCGGTGCTAGCACCTCAGGATTCGCCGGCGGGCGCACTTGCTTGAGCACAATCTTGCCCTCGAAGTTGCCCCTGGGAGAGATGTCAAAGTGGGCTTGCAGTTGTGCCAATTCCGTTGGGGTTAGGGTCTGCTCTAGCTCTGCATATTGCCAGCAATAAAAGGCACCCTCCTCAGGTTCAGGATCATTGGCACTGACAAAGCTATCGGCATCCTGTGCTGCATAGAAGTACCCCTCAGGGGCCGTCATTTCGCGATCGAGCCATTGAATCGTTTGGGCAATTGCAGCGGGAATCTGGGGGGAGCGATCGCCCTGCTGCCACAGCCGCGCTAGATAGGTCACAATTTGGCCATTGTCGTAGAGCATTTTTTCAAAGTGGGGCACCGTCCATTGGGGATCGACGGTGTAGCGATGCCAACCACCGCCCACATGGTCATAGATGCCCCCCTGCAAGAGATTGCGTCCCCGTTGCCGACACAGGTGCAGCAGTTGCGGGGGATTGGGACTCAAAGCCAATCCCTGAAGCAGCATTTGGGCATAGGGCATCATGGGGAAGCAGGTGCCTTGGGGGCGATCGCCCAAAATCGGCGTCACTTGGCGAATCCCTGCCCTTAGGAGTTCTTCACTCAGGGGGACGGCTTCTCCCATCTCAGCGGGGGGAGCGAGATATTGCCAGAGGGTGGCTTGTTGGGCGGCTAACTTGTCCTTTTCTTGGTCATAGAAGCGGCGCACCGCCTGCAACACCTGTAAAAAGCCCGGACGGCCATAGCGCGGCTGCACAGGAAAGTAGGTACCACCATAAAAGGGACGGCGATCCTGCGGCGTCAGGAATACATTGAGCGGCCAGCCTCCTTGACCCGTCATCAGTTGCAGTGCCTGCATGTAAATACTGTCCAGATCGGGTCGCTCCTCGCGATCCACCTTAATCGGCAGGAAATGGGCATTGAGATAGGCGGCAATCTCCAGATCCGAAAAGGCTTCCCCCTCCATGACAGTGCACCAGTGGCAACTGGAGTAACCAATCGAGAGAAAAATCACCCGATCCTCTGCCGCTGCTTTGGCAAGGGCTTCATCACACCACGGCCACCAGTCAATGGGGTTTTCGGCATGCTTGCGCAGATAGAGACTTTGGCACTGGCTAAGGCGATTCGGCATGGCAGCGCACCATTTCAACACTAATTTGACCCGTAAAATTGGGCACGGGGGGGGCAAGTTTGGTTACACGCACAGCAGCCCGCTGCACTTGGGGGGGCGCTAGGCACAGTTTCATAATTGCTGCTGCTAGGGTCTCAATTAAGTGAAAGCGTTGCTGCTGCATTAACTGCTCGATGGCTTGCAAGAGGGGGCGATAGTCAAGGGTGTCCTCAAGGCGATCGCTAGCGGCAGCTTGTGTCATATCCAACCAGAGCTTAATATCAATCTCAAACCACTGGCCGAGAATTTGTTCCTCTGGCAGGGCGCCCGTATAGCCGTAGTAGCGAATTCCCGAGAGGTGGAGACAGTCAGTTGATGATTCGCTCAAGGGGATCGATCCATGACAACACAGGAAAAAATGCTGCTGGGCCTATTGATTTTTGTGCCCCTTGCCCTCCTTAACTTTATCGTCAAAATGCCGCCAATGGTGAGCTTTATCCTCAGTGGTCTCGCCATTGTACCGCTGGCGGCTTGGATTGCCAATTCCACAGAGGCGATCGCCGAAGTCATTGGCCCTGCCCTTGGCGGACTCTTGAATGCCACCTTCGGCAATGTCACTGAGATGATTATCGCCATTGTCGCCCTGCGTCAGGGTCTGGCAGAGGTGGTAAAAGCCAGTCTCAGCGGTGCCATTATTGCCAATTTGCTTTTGGGATTGGGTCTGGCCATTGTTGTTGGGGGCATCCGATTTCCAGAGCAACAGTTCTCAGCACCTGTGGCACGCATTAATGCCTCTGCCCTCACCCTATCGGTGATTGTGCTGATGACCCCGACCGCGATTCAGGCGGCGGCACCCAGTGTGCCGCTTCACTTGATTGATCACTTCTCCTATGCGTCGGCGATTTTGCTGCTGATTTTTTACGGTCTGATGTTGCTCTTTTCCATGAAAACCCATCGTCACCTCTACCTGATGGATGAGACGATCGCTGGTCAGGAACCCTCCCCCACTGTCAATCTCAAGGTGCCCCTTGCCATTCTGCTGGTGGGTACGATTTTGCTAGTCTTTGTTTCCGACATCCTCGTGGATAGTTTGCAGGACAGCATTAGTGAAATCGGGTTGACCCAATTGTTTACAGGCGTGTTTCTCATTCCCATTTTCAGCAGTGTGGTTGAGTTCATCACCTGTATCAAGTTTGCCCTCAATAATCGTATGGAAGGGGCAGTGGCGGTGGCGATTGGGTCTAGCCTGCAGATTATCCTTTTTGTGGCGCCGGTGCTTGTGCTGGTGGGCTGGCTCTTGGGTCAACCGGAGATGAACCTGAGCTTCAATCTCTTTGAACTGTTGGCCGTTGTGGCTGCGGTTGCCATCACCAACTCCATTAGCAACGATGGCCGCACGAACTGGCTAGAGGGTGTCTTGCTGATGATCACCTACCTCGTGCTGGCGATCGCCTTCTTTATTCACCCATAAAAAAATGCGGATGGCGAGACTCGAACTCGCAAGGCAAAGCCACACGCCCCTCAAACGTGCGCGTATACCAATTCCGCCACATCCGCGTAGCTTTATGATTATAGCGCAGATGGCTAAATTTCTGAAAGTGGTGATCTGGCCTCTCGATGGCAGAAAATTAAAGTGCCCTTCTCTAAAATTGCTGTCTCGCTGATCTTGGGAGAACTGCCATGAATGCAGCCGCCTACTTGATTGGTACCGTTGCCCACAGTAGTGGCCTGCCCGTCAAGACCATTCGCTATTACGAGGAATTGGGGCTGTTGCGAACTGTTGGCAGAACCAGTGGCGGCTATCGCCTCTTTGCTGAGGATGTCTTTGCTCGCCTAAGTTTTATCAAACGTGCCCAGTCCCTTGGCCTCACCCTGAGCGACATCAAAGCCTTGCTTGAGGTATACGATCGCGGTGAGATTCCCTGTGACCACATCAAGGAAAAGTTAGAGGAAAAATTGGCGGCCATTGAGGCACAAATTCAGCAGTTGCAGATTCTTAAACAGGAATTGCAAGGCCTCCTCTCCGGCTGGCGATCGCCCGCGCAACTCCCAGAGGGCACGATCTGTCCCATTCTCCAGCCAGTGGTGTGCTCGTAACTACTCGTTCATATTCTTGTAGGTGGCCACTGCCGAAGGGGAAATCTGGTTGAGATAACGGAAAATCCAATACTTAAACACCGTATCTAGCATCACGGGAAAGGTGGCGATAAACATATTGATAAAATCCTCGTTGCGCGGAAAGCCAAAGTGCTCGAGGGTATTGTTCACCAACACTTCCCAGCCGTGGGGGGAGTGGTATCCGACAAATACATCTGTAAACAAGATAATGATAAAGGCTTTGGCACTGTCACTGAGGCCATAGACTACTTCATCCAAAAAGGCTTTGACAATCGCCAGTTGCCGTTGGCCCGTAAACACGAGTCCCAAAAAGACCGTAAAGCCCAAGGCATCGGAAAGGATGTTTTTCAGGGGTTCAATCAGTTCCTTTTGGTATTTCGTGGATAGCTCGATCGCCTTTTCGCGGATGCGGTCTTGAATTTCCTCTGCAGAAACAGGAACATTGCTCACCAGGCTTTCAAAGCGAATTTTATTTTCAAAGCGAGCCAGTTCATCGAGAATGTTGTCTTCCAATTGTGAGTTAATGATGCGTTCAATCTGCCCTACCGCCTTAAAGTGGTTGACCAAGGGACTCACAATCAGGGCCTTGGAAATTTGCTGGGTCAACAGGGGCAAAATCACCAGCAAGAGCATAAAACGAACCGCTAGACGGGTGCGCAGCTTTGAGGTGCGAAAATCACGAACGACTTCAGCTTCGGTGGTTTCATCAGAATTGAGTTCACGGCGAAAGCGATCGGCGGTGCGCAAAATCGAGCGGGGAATAAAGCTGCTGCTGTCCAGCTTGGAATCATCGGTGAGATCATCACTGATATATTCCGAGAGATAAAGGGAATCATCCTCAATTTTGTCGAGGGCATCTGACTGTTGGCGTTGTTGGGGATCTTGGCGACTGAGGCTGGGACGGGCTAGGGCATTGAGTTCCTTTTCACGCTGCCGTTTATAGCGGTTGAGGGTGGCATCAATCAGCCGCAGCTTTTCATAAACGCTGGGTTCCTCCGTCGTGCTACTCACCGTAGCCGTCACCGTATAGGTTGCCGTTGCACCATTGACACTATCGTTGACAGGAGTGGGGGGGCTTTGGGGGGGAGCAAGGGGCAAAATTTGACGGCTGGCGCGGAACTCCATCATCCGCATACGAATGGTTTTTAGCAGTTGTTTTAGCTCTGTCTCGAAATAGGTAGAGACTTCTCCCACGGGCAGATTGAGGAGACTAATCGGTTGACCGTCAAAGTGTTCCAGTTCAATGGCGCGAATTTTCAGAGCGGCTTCATAGGCTTCCTGTAGGGCGCGGTTCGGAGTTGTACGATACCACTGCTCTGCACGCTTGATCCAGTCTCTGAGGCGAATAAAGGGATTGCTGGACATTGCTGTTGTTCTTAACGGCTACCGCAAAAGCAATAAATCGATAGGATAGATAAAGATCGTAGCAAATTGACTTTGCAGGCTTTGTTGGCGGTGTTGCAGTGGATCAGTGGCGGTAGTCGCAGTGGCAAGACCTGTGCACTGGTGAGGGAATTTGCTCATTGGGTTGGGCAGGACAAGTCCGTGATTCCCCGTGAGCGATCGCTCCTCTTTTTGACAGATACCGTAGAAGGCCGCCAAGTCATCCAACGGGAAATTGAGTCACAGTTGGGCAGTGGCTACAGACCTTATATCACCACGCCAGTGGGCTTCATGCAGGATGAGGTGGAACTTTTTTGGCCACTACTGGTGCAGGCGAAGGCCGTTGATCCGCATCCCCCTTTGCGTCTGAAACCAGAAACGGAGTTGGTGTGGGCAGAGCGGTTGTGGCAGCCTTGGCTTGCCAACCAGACGTTTGCTGTCCTCAGTGAAAATCGCGATCGCGCCACCCGTCACCTGCTCGATATTTTTCAATTGGCTGCCTTTGCCCGCCTCAGCCTTGATGATCTACCCCAACTCATTTGGGATCATCAGCTTGAGATGCCTTCAGAAACCGTGGGGGCGATCGTCACTGCCCTGAAACAGTGGCAAAGTTGGTGTACTGCCCACAGCCTTCTCACCTACGGCATCACCACGGATTTATTTGGCCGAGTTCTCCTTGACCATCCCCGATACCAAGCCTCCTTGGGGCAACGGTTTCAGTGTCTTTTGGCTGACAACATCCACAACTATCCAGCGGTGATGGCGGATTTGATCGCCCGCTTTAACCAACAGGGGATCAAGATTGTCCTGACTCACCAACCCATTGGCGCTGTCCGTCTCGGTCTGGGAGCTGATCCCGATGCGTTTCTCAGCCTGAAAAACCAAGCCACCGTCATTGAGCAACCCTGCCCTGCCGAAACGATTTTTGGCAACACCCCTCTCCAAACTGAGATTCAAGAACGCCTCACTACGCCCCAAGCCACGCTGCCTGAAAACATCGCGGCCATTCAAACCACTTCGCGGATGCAACTGTTGCAGGAAGTAGTTGCGACGATCGCCACCGCCATTCATCAAGGGATGGTGCAACCAAACGAGATCGCCATCCTTGCCCCCGGTTTAGATAGCGTTGCCCGCCATGTCTTTAGCACTGAGCTAAAAAAACGCGGCATTCCCCTCGTGATCTGGAATGAGCAGCGCCCCCTGATTCAATCCCCCTTTGTGCGTGCTCTTTTGACGCTGTTGCTGTTTGTTTATCCGCGAACGGGAATGATCCCAGAGGCAACGGCGGTTGCAGAGATGTTAACGGTTTTGCTGCCGCGAGCAATTGATCCTGTGCGGGCAGGCCTGCTCTCTTGCTATTGTTTTCAGCCGGGTCTGGAGAAAGCCGAACTGCTGAGCACAACCCAGTACAGCCATTGGGATCGCTTTGGCCATCGTGCCACCGCAGCCTATGAGAACTTGCGTCATTGGCTGAGCACGCTAGATCCTAGCCAAATGCCTGTGTATCTCCTAGAGGCGGCGATTCAACGCTATCTCTGGCCACAAAACCTGACAGCCAGTGAATTGGCACCCCTGCGATCGCTCCTTGAGGGCACAGCCGCCTACTGGCAAATTTATGATCACCTCCCAGAACACCGAGCTACGCCAACGGCTGAGCGACTACGGGAATGGATCGCCCTACTGCGGCGGGGAATTGTAACCGCTGATCCTGCCCCACCCCTGCGGCAGCCCCAAGGGGTCTTACTGGCAACCACGTTTCAATATCGCAGTGCCCAACTGGCCCATCGCTGGCATTTTTGGCTGGATGTGGGGAGTCCGCGTTGGCAGGATGGCGGCTTGCAATGCCTCTGGCAGGCGCCCATCTTTTTGCGGCAGGGGGCGGCGAGTCCCAGTGCACGGGTGTGGCAATTGGAGTCAGAACGTCTGGAGCATTTACTGGTGGATCTATGTTCACGGGTGAGCGATCGCCTATTCCTTTGCCACAGTGACTTGGCTGCCAATGGCAGTGAGCAAGAAGGCCCCCTGAGTCCTTGGGTGGATCTGGCGGTGGGCGATCGCCTCCAAGCTGTTACCGATGGCACTATGATAAATAACGCGATTTGCTCGTCCTCCTAGGGAGAAACACTGCTTGTCACCGCACTTTTCACTCACTACCCCCCTGTACTACGTCAATGCCCTTCCCCACATTGGCAGTGCCTACACAACCATTGCTGCCGATGTGCTTGCTCGCTTCTATCGTTTGCAGGGCTATCAGGTGCGGTTCATTACCGGTACCGATGAGCATGGCCAAAAAATTGAGCGCACCGCCCAACAGCGGGGTCTCAGTCCCCAAGCCCACTGCGATGAGATTGCCGCTGGTTTTCAAGCCCTGTGGCAACAACTGCATATCCACTACGATCGCTTTAGCCGCACCACCAGTCCTCGCCACCACGCCATTGTCAACGAGTTTTTTCAGCGGGTATGGGACAACGGCGACATTTACCTCGGTCAGCAGCAGGGTTGGTACTGTGTCGAGTGCGAAGAATTCAAGGAGGAACGCGAACTGCTTGAGGGTCGGCGCTGCCCGATCCATGTGAATCGCACGGTGGAATGGCGAGATGAGCGCAACTATTTTTTCCGCCTCTCGAAGTATCAGCCGGCGCTTTTGGACTACTACGCTGAACATCCTGACTTTGTCCAGCCCCCTAGCCGTCGCAATGAGGTGCTGAGTTTTATTGAGCGGGGGCTGCAGGATTTTTCGATTTCGCGGGTGAATTTGGCGTGGGGGTTTCCCGTGCCCACGGATCCAGATCAGACCCTCTATGTCTGGTTTGATGCCCTCTTGGGCTATGTCACTGCCCTCTTGGAACCAGAAGATGAGCCAACCTTGGCCAATGCCCTCAAAACCTGGTGGCCGATTAACCTACACATAATCGGTAAGGATATTCTTCGCTTCCATGCCATCTCTTGGCCAGCAATGTTAATGTCGGCGGGTTTGCCACTGCCAGAGCAAATTTTTGTCCATGGCTTTCTCACTAAGGATGGTCAAAAAATGGGCAAAAGTCTGGGGAATACCCTTGATCCCTTTGCCTTGGTGGCGCAATACGGTGCCGATGCCGTGCGCTACTACTTCATGAAGGAGGTGGAGTTTGGCCGCGATGGTGACTTTAGTGAGACCCGCTTTGTCAATATCCTCAATGCGGATCTGGCCAATGATTTGGGCAATTTGCTCAATCGCACGCTGAAAATGGCTTGGAAATATACCGATGGGAAAGTACCCAATGTCCAAGGGTCAGCGATTCCGCGCGAGCATTCCCTGCGGCAACTGGCGGAGCACCTCTGCCAAACCTATGGCCAAGGGTATCGGCAACTGGCCTTCCATGAGGTCTGTCAACAGGCACTGACGCTGGCACGGGCGGGGAATAAGTTCCTTGATGAAGAGGCACCGTGGAAACGCTATAAGGCTGGGGAAACTCAAGCGGTGGCGGAGATTCTCTACTGTGTATTGGAGTCAGTGCGCCTTGTGGCCTATGTCCTTGCCCCGATTATCCCCCAACTGAGTGAGGCTATCTATGGGCAGTTGGGCTATAGTATTAAATTTAACGGATCAGTTGCCCCAGACCTTTTGGGCGATCGCCAAGCCCAGTGGGGTGTTTTACCGGCCTTGCAACCTCTGGCCAATCCAGAGCCGATTTTCCAAAAACTGTCGCTGCCTGCAACTGTCGCCGATTCCCCTTGAGGCGCGATACGCTAGAGGTATGACTTCATATTTCGATAACACACTTTTTTTGAGATGATTTCTACATGGTTACATCTTCGTCTTCAGCTATTTACACGCCAGAACAGGTGTTACAAAATCGCGGGCGCGTTGCCATTTTTATTGATGGCTCCAACCTCTTCTATGCAGCACTCCAACTGGGCATTGAAATTGACTATTCAAAACTCCTCTGCTACTTGACCCAAGGTTCCCGTCTCTTTCGCTCCTTCTTCTATACGGGGGTTGACCCCACCAATGAAAAACAGCAGGGGTTTTTGCTGTGGATGCGCCGCAATGGCTACCGTGTCGTCTCCAAGGAACTGGTTCAACTGCCGGATGGCTCGAAAAAGGCCAACCTTGATGTGGAAATTGCCGTCGATATGATGGCACTGGTGGGCTGCTATGATACGGCCATCTTGGTTAGCGGCGATGGGGATTTGGCCTATGCGGTGGATGCTGTGAGTTATCGGGGGGCACGGGTCGAGGTGGTGAGCTTGCGATCGATGACGAGCGATAGCCTGATTAACGTTGCCGATCGCTACATTGATCTCGAAAGCATCCGCGAAGAAATCCAAAAAGCACCCCGCCCAACCTATACCTATCGCCCCGTCACGGGTAGCCTGACGCCGCCCCCCATTGTGACTCCCCATTGGGAGCAAGATACCGCCGAAGGGAAAGATGAAGCTGCGGCCAATAAGTCACCCGAGACCCTAGAGAACCTAGACAACAATGCCTCTGCCTAGACCCCTCCTCCCCCTTTGCCTTGTACTGGCCTTGACAGGCTGCGGCTGGGTGGATCAATGGGTGGGCGAGGAACCCTCACCAGAACCAGAAATCACGGGGGAGGTCAAGCTGCAAAATCTGACCCTACGGCAAACCAATGCCAAAGGTGAACTTCTCTGGTTATTACAAGCGGCGGGAGCGCGCTATCGCGATGACGATCGCCAGCAATTGGAGATTCAAAACCTCACGGGGGAATTAAAGGCAGAGGGCAAAACTGCTTACAAGGTGCAAGCTAAGGCAGTCAATGTGCGGCAGCGGGATGGACAACTCTGGATTGAAGGCCGCACCACCGTCACTGATCTCCAGCAAAAGGGGACGATTGTGGCCGATCAATTGGTCTGGCAGGGCGATCGCGGCGTTCTCATTGCCCAGAAAAACTTGCAAGCCCGCTATCCCCAAGTCACTGTTACTGCTAAGCGCCTCGAAGCCGATAGCCAACGCCAAGAACTGCGTGCCCTCAATGCCGTTCAGGTGACCTCGTCAGCCAAGGAGGCCAAGGATTTGCAACTCAGTACGGAGAGTCTAGTGTGGCAGCAGCAACCCAATCGACTGTTGGCAGGGGTGATTGGTCAAGGGGGGGTCACCGTCCGCGGTGTGGCGGGCGATCGCCAAGGGCAGCGGCTGCAAGCCCAAAGAGCCATCTGGTCGATTAGCGATCAGGTAGTTATCCTTGAGGGGGGTGTTCAAGTGCAGCTTCCCAACCCTGCCCTACGGGTTGAAGGAGAAACGGTACGCTGGTTGATTCCGCAGCAGCAATTGGTGAGCGATCGCCCGGTGCGGGTGCAGTACTCCACTCAAGGCATTCAAGGGCAGGCCAATCGTGGTGTCTTCCTGATGGCTGAAAACCGCGCCATCTTTGACAATGCCCAGATCAATAGTCAGCCCCAAAAGGCACAACTGCGTGCCCAACGCCTCAATTGGTGGATTCCCCAAGAGCGGGTGGAAGCCAGTGGTCAAGTGGAAATTCAGCGCCCCAATGCCCACCTGCGCACGGCTCAACTGATTTGGCGGATTCCCCAACAGGAAGTGGAAGCCCAAGGGGGCGTCTTTTACCGCCAGCGCAATCCCCGCATTCAAATTCAGGGACAGCGGGCAAAGGGGTGGCTCGATCGCCAAGAGGTGATTGTCAGTGGCAATGTCCAAAGCGAAGTACCGCTGCAACTACGCCTCCCCTAAACCGATGGTAGAGATAGTAACAATCTTTGCCCTATGAGTGCTGCACCATTGCAAATTCTTGACTTGGGGGGTGAGATTCTCCTCTTCCAGCGTTTGATTCCGGCTCACCAGTGTCAGCAGGTGATTGCTACGGCTGAGAAGGTGGGGTTTGAGGATGCACAAATTCTCATGGGGACGGTCGATCGCTCAGTGCGCGGTGGCAGTTTGCTCCGCTTTGATCCCCAAGATCCCCAACAGGACACGATGCGGCAGATTCTGCTTCAAGCCACACAAACGATTCAAATCGTCCTCTACCAGCACTATGGCATTCGCTTTCCTGAAATTGAGAACTTCTCGATCCTGCGCTATCGCGTGGGCGAGGGCTATCGCCGCCATGTGGACAACCTGCTGCTGGCCAGTCGGCAAATGGAACTGGCGCAAGGTATCCCAACACGGGATGTGAGTTTAGTGGGCTATCTCAACGAGGACTTTCAGGGGGGAGAAACCTATTTCGATCGCCAAGGGGTGAGGGTCACACCCCGCACCGGTGATGTCGTTGTCTTTCCCGCCTACTACACCCATCCCCATACGGCTTTGCCCGTGGTGCAGGGGACTAAATATGCCTTTGCCACTTGGCTATTCTATTGATGGATGATCATGAACCCTTTAGGCAATAACTCAGCAACAACCATGACTGAACCTCTGCGCTTCAAAACCTCGCCCCTGATTTCGGGAACGCTCATTGCCCTCTATGGCGCACTCACACTTCCTCTCCCCTTTTTGGCGGCACAGACGGCGGCGCCTGTTTCACCCCTGCTGCTTTGGGGGGCGATCGCCTGTGGGGGCATTTTGCTCTGGGGGGCACTGAGTCAGCGGGTAGAACTGGACGCGCAAGGGATTTGCCTCACCTATCCCGGTTGGGTGCCCCCCTTCCTGCGGCGGCAGTGGCAACTGGCTTGGTCAGAGATTCAAGGGCTTCAGCCCCGCAGTACCAGCCAAGGGGGCTTGGTCTATTATCTAGTCACTGCCACAGGTCAGGGGTATCTTCTGCCGATGCGAGTGGCGGGGTTTGCCCAAATGATGCGTGCCATTGAAACCCATACCGGATTGCCCACAGAGGTGGTTAAGCCCCTTGCTCAGCCTTGGATGTACGGTATTTTGGCCGTCTTTACGCTGCTCTTGGGAGCGGTTGATCTGTGGATTTTGACCACTGTGGGATAATAGGGGCGTGTTGAAGTGCTGAGCGATGACCATGAGTGCGAATCGGTTTGTGGCCTATCTGCGTCGAGCAGTGGTGTGTTTGCTCCTGAGTGTCCTGTGCTGGTCAAGTATCGCCACGCTGCCGGCGATCGCCGCTATTCAAGTGCGGCTCTTTGACCTCAGTTACCATGAATGCCCGCCAGAAATTGGTGAAGGTTCAGTTACACCCGGGGGCACGACCCTCAAGGCCAACTGCTACCTGATTACTGGCAAAGCAGAGAATAAATCCAGCAAAACAGTGGTGGATGCCGATGTCTTTGGCCGCATCTACGATGCCAATGGCAATCCAGTGTTGCAAAACCGCACACGGGTTGGGGCAATTGATGTGATTCCACCTGGCATTAGCGATTTTGAAATTCGCATTAGCGTGCCCTACGACCAACCAACACCTTTGCAGTTGGAGCAATTTAAGGCCTCTGGCTTTACAGCAAAAGTGCGCGGCTAAGCCAGCCAATCTCTGCGCAAACTCGCACTGAGGGGCAAAAATTGTGATACCCTAGAACGCTTGATGCTCCCTTTTTTCTGGGAATCCTCTGTAGTGTCATTCCCAAAGGCTTCTGGTGTAATTTCTAAACCCTTAGCCATTTTTGGAGGGGTTCCCTGTTCTTCCTAAATCAAGGCACGTGTTGCGGTTGATGGACTGGTTTATCTCTAGAGGTTTGGGTTCAGGTGCGCATTCCCCTCGACTATTACCAAGTGCTGGGTGTGCCAATTCAGGCAACGCCGGAGCAAATCGAGCAAGCGTTTCAGGATCGGCTGTTGCAACTGCCCACCCATCAACACTCCCCCACCACCGTTGCCACCCGTCGTGAACTCATTGAGCAAGCCTATGCGGTTTTGCGAGAACCTGAGCAGCGCCATGCCTACGATCGCCACCGCCGTGCCGTTGACCCCGATGATTTAATTGCCCAGTTGGATCCCGATACCACCGCTCCCCACCTTGAAATTAGTGATCAGCAATTTTCGGGGGCGCTCCTCCTGCTCTATGAACTGGGGAACTACTCCCAAGTGGTCAAACTGGGAGAACAATTCCTAAAGGGGGATGCTTTTGATCTCAACCGCCCCTATACTTCCTCTGCCGTCGTTGCTGACATTACGCTGACTGTGGCTTTGGCCTATTTGGAATTGGGACGCGAGGAATGGCAGCGGCAGTCCTACCAAGCAGCCGCCTCTCGCCTCGAAGCCGGTCTAGGGGTACTTCAGCGGGCGAACCTGTTTCCTGAACTCCAAGAGCAGTTTCAGACGGAACTGAATCGCCTACGTCCCTACCACATTCTGGAGTTACTGGCACTGCCGCTATCCGATAGTGTGAATCGGCAGCGGGGTATTTTATTGCTGCGGGAGATGCTCAGCGATCGCGGGGGGATTGAAGGTCGCCATGACGATCACTCTGGCCTTGGGGTTGAGGATTTTCTGAAATTTATTTTGCAACTGCGCAGCCATCTCACCGTAGCAGAGCAACAGGAACTCTTTGAACGAGAATCCCGCCGTCCCTCAGCAGTAGCGACCTATCTGGCAGTGCATGCGCTGGTGGCACGGGGTGTACAGGAACTTCAGCCAAGCTATATTCGCCGCGCCAAGGATTTACTAGAGCGACTCTCTCCCAATCAAGACATCTACCTTGAACTGGCCAGTTGTTTACTGCTGTTGGGTCAACCTGCTGAGGCACTGGCCGCTCTCGATAAATCTCAAGATCAGCAGAGTCTCGCCTTTATCCGCCGTCATTCCCATGACTCCAGCGATCTGCTGCCGGGGCTGTACTACTACACAGAGCAATGGCTACGGGAAGAAATTTATCCTGCCTTTCGGGATTTGGGGGAAACGCCGGTGGCCTTGGATGCCTACTTTGCGGATCCCGATATCCAAACCTACCTAGAAGCTCTCAGTGACGACTCCTTTGCCCCTGAACCGCCCAGCACCACTGCCTCTGCCCTCCCCGAAGTCATTAGACCAACGGTGGCCGTGCCGCCGCCCGTCTCCTTCACAGCGGAAACGTTGCCCTTGGAGTATCATACTGGGCTGGGTCAAGGCTTTTCGGCATCGGCTGCTACCCGCTCTTCAACCGCCACGGAGACCGACACGCCCCCAGCATCCACTCGCAAACGGCGCCGCCCACCAACCAGTCACCACAAAAAACGTCAGACTTGGTTTTGGATGGGTGCAGGGGTTGTTCTTGTTGGGTTAGGCGCCTTGGCAAAAGTCTATTGGCCAGCCAAAACGGCTGAAGCCCCCCCACCACCGCCAGTGACCCCGACGCCAACTCCTGTGGCAACGCCACAACCAACGACCTTAGCCACCACCTTAACGCCGGAGATGGCACGCGATCGCCTCCGCACGTGGCAGCAAATTAAAGCCCAAGCCCTTGGCACGGCATTTGAGATGGACAAACTAGCAACGATTTTGGCGGAGCCAGAACTCAGCCGCTGGCGATCGCGGGCACAGAGCTTAAAATCCGAGGGCAGCCATTGGGTCTATACCCTCAAGAACCTAGAAGTGAAGGAAGTCCGTCCCCGAGGGAGCGATCGCGTGGATGTATTGGCGGAAGTCAATGAGGATGCCCGTTTCTATGAACAGGGGACGCTACGCAATGATATTTCCTATAGCGATCCCTACCGCGTCATTTACACCTTTACCCGTCGCGGCAATCAATGGTTGATTCAACGCATGCAGGTGGTTAGCTAAGGGGCATTTCCACCTGTCGGCCAAACTTGAGATTCAAGAGAGACAACGACAGGATAAATAGGAATAAGACCAGTCCCATCGTACAGGCGTAGTTTATCTCTAAGCGCTGAAAGGCATTCTCGTAGATGTAATAAACAATGGTCTTGGAGCTATTGAGGGGCCCCCCTTGGGTCATGACATAGACCTCTTCAAAGACCTTCGTGGCAGAAATTGCTGAGATAATGCTCACCAAAAGAATATAGGGACGCATCAGCGGTAAGGTAATATCCCAATGCTGTCGCCAGCCGTCACTACCATCGAGTGCTGCCGCTTCGTAGAGTTCACCACTAATCCCCTGAAGTCCCGCCAGATAGATCACCATGTAGTAGCCCAAGCCTTTCCAAATCGTGACGGCCATGACACTAAAGAGGGCGAGTTGGGGACTTGTCAGCCAAGGAATCGGGGTGTCCCGCAGATGTAGACCCTGTACCAGTTGGTTGAAGAGGCCATTGGGGGCATAGAGCCAGCGCCAAGCAATCCCCGCCACCACCATTGAGATAATCACGGGGCTGTAGTAGGCAGCACGAAACCAGTGGATGCCCCGCAGGGGTTGATTGACCAAAATCGCCAACAGCAGGGGGGCGATCGCCAGAATCGGCACCACTACCACTAAATAGAGGAAAGTATTGGCCAAGGTTTTCCAGAAAACACCATCGCGCCACAATTGCGCAAAGTTGGCCCATCCCACCCACACAGGCGGACTCAGGAGATCCATCTCATAGCGAGTGAAACTAAGGAAAAAGGCCTGTAGGGCTGGCCAAAAGACCGTCAGTGTGAGTAACCCCAAGGCAGGGGCAAGAAAGAGATAGGAGGTGAGCGATCGCCCTTTCATTGGCTGCGGGGGTGCTGTTGACGATAGGCACGCATTTGCGCCACAAACTCGCCAAAGAGATAATCAGCATCGTGGGGGCCGGGGCTGGCCTCAGGGTGATACTGCACTGAGAAAATCGGCAATGTTTGGTGCTTCAGACCGGCAACGGTTTTGTCATTGAGGTTAAAGTGGGTAATCTCAACGGGGGTTTGGGCAAGGGATTCTTCAGTAATGGCAAAGCCGTGGTTTTGGCTGGTAATTTCCACTTGCCGCGTCAGGCCAGCGGGCTGGTTCAACCCGCGGTGACCAAATTTCAGCTTGAAGGTTTCCGCCCCCAAAGAAAGTCCCAACAACTGATGCCCCAGACAAATGCCAAACATGGGACGCTGAGCCACCAGTAATTTGCGGGCGGTTTCAATGCCTTCCTGAACCGCCGCAGGGTCGCCGGGGCCATTGGAGAGGAAAATGCCATCGGGGTCATAGCTGAGAATCGTTTCCGCTGGCGTATCCGCCGGCACGACAATCACACGGCAGCCATAGCTGGCCAAGCGACGGAGAATATTGCGCTTCACACCAAAGTCAATGGCCACAACTGTTAGCGGTGGCTCTTCGCTGGCCGTTTGGGGACGAAATTCCCAGGCCGGGGGCGTTGGCTCTGTCCATTCATAGGGGGTGCGGGTGGTCACCACCTTGGCTAGATTTTGTCCCTGCATACTGGGAGCGGCAAGGACTTTTTGCAGCAGTTCAACGGGATCAAGGATTTCCGTGGAGATGCCGCCATTCATGGCACCGACAGTACGAATTTTGCGGGTGAGGGCGCGGGTGTCAATCCCATAAATTGCGGGAATGCGATGGGCTTTGAGGTAATCAGGTAAGGATTGTTGCGATCGCCAGTTACTGGGAATGTCACAGATATTGCGAGCAACCGCACCGCGCACTTGGGGGCGATCGGATTCATCGTCTTCGGGCGTGGTTCCGGTATTGCCCAACTCAGGGTAGGTGAATGTCACGATTTGACCACAATAGCTTGGGTCAGTGAGTACCTCTTGATAACCCGTCATGCCGGTATTAAAGACCACTTCGCCAATGGCCGTTCCCGGTGCCCCAAAGGAAAAACCGCGAAAGACTGAACCATCGGCAAGAACCAGCAAGGCGGGTGTCGGCATTTCAATATCTCCAACTGGGAAAGCCCAATAGTTTATTGTGCATGATAAAGCCGGCCGTTGACTGCACAAGAATTCTCTGATGTTTTGATTTTCTTACTTGCGGCGACTCACCTGTTCGGTTAGATAATCTGCCGCTGTGGCCACTAGGGGAATAATCCGTGCATAGGGCATCCGCGTCGGCCCTAGAATGCCAATACTGCCCACGGGGGAGTCCCCATAGCAATAGCAGGAATAAACCAATGTACAGGACTGCATCGGCGCTAAGGTATTTTCACTGCCAATGCGGATTTGCACCTGCGAGGGGGCTTGGCTGTCGCTACTGATCAAGGGAGCCAGTTGATCCTGTTGGTCTTCGAGAAGATGCAGTAGCATTTGTACCTGCTCCACTTGGGAAAACTCTGGCTGCTGGAGAACATCGGCAAGACCACTGATGACAAAGGAGGTGCCTTGCTGGCTGTAGCGATCGCTCAACTGCCGCAGTAGGGTCTGAAGCTGCTGACTGTAGGTCTGAAACTCCAAATCCAGTTTTTGCCAGTCAATGGCACTGAGTTCCACCAGCGATCGCCCCTGCAACTGATGGTTAAGAAAGTTGGTAAGCACCTGTACAGTCCGCTCCCGCAGCTCAGGATCCTCTTCCCCTTGATCCAATTGGATCAGGGCGGATTGGGTTTCATAGGTATCGAGAACAAGAATGACCATCACTTGGTGCGGCTCTAAAGCCACCAGCTGAATGAGGCGAATCTGCCGCTCCAAACGATTGGGCAGCGTGATCAGCGTAATGTAACCGCTGAGATCTGAGAGCAACTGCGCCGCTTGCCGCAAGATCACCTCAAGACGTTGTTGTCCCCAGATAAACCGCTCACTCAAGAGGCTCTCAGCTTTGCGAGCCACATCGGGAATGGGCTGGATTAGTTCATCCACATAGACGCGATAGCCAGAATCAGAGGGCACCCGCCCTGCGGAGGTGTGGGGTTGGTAAAGCAGGCCACTTTTTTCGAGGAGCAGCATCGTATTGCGCACCGTGGCCGGGCTGACGTTGAGGTTGTATTCCGTGGCGATCGCCTTTGAGCCAACAGGTTCTGCGGTGGCAATGTAATGGTTAATGGTGGCGCCCAGAATTTGCTTTTGGCGATCGCTGAGTTCAATCGTCATAACCCCTTACACCTGTGACTTGTTATCTGTGTTTTTTATCTATCTATAAACTAGCCTTTGTATTTCAGCAATTCTGAGTTGCAACTTGCCGCTATGGCGATTGGTCTTTTGTGACTAAAAACTCAGCTAGAAATGGCTAAGCAGTACTGCCAATGGGGGATTCCCAAATAAATTGCAGATGGATCGACCAAGGCTGGCAGGGGCGGCTGGTCACCTCGATCGCCCGCAAAAATTCCCGTAGATAAAACCGTTGCTCCGCTGCCGAGAGTTGGTACCAAAATTGCGGCTGACCAAGGGTCACCGCTAGTTGCACAAGATTGCTAGGAGGCAATTGCGCCTGCTGTGCTTCAAGTTGTGCCCGTTCCCCAGCCAGTTTATAGCGGCGCAGTTGAGCGGTTTCGGGATCCAAGAGGCCTTGGGCTTCTAGTTCGGCAAGGCGGTGCAGTTGGGTTTCAATTGCTTGCAGTTGAGCCGTCAGCGGTGGCGGCAGCAGCGACAGTTGGGCGATCGCGGGCGGCAGGCGCTCAGCAATTTGATCAATCACAGCAGCCAAAGCCGCGTCGTAGGGAATGCTGCGACACTTGGGGGAGAGGGGACAGTGGAGGGGACGCAAATAGGCATATTGGCTCGGTTGGCGGTAGGGTTGCACCTGAGTCCGGCCAAAGCGTTGCTGACATTGGCGGCAAATCACCAATCCCGCCAGAGGATGGGGGGCACTGGCACTGCGACGAGGCAGAGAGCGTTGGCGTCGCAACAGCCGATCCACCTGAGCCGCTTCATCGGGGGCAATCAGGGGGGCATGGGTCTGGGGAATCACCGTTTTCCCTTGGTAGTAGAGATGGCCGCGATAGACGGGGTGGGTCAACCAGCGCCGACCGGTCGCTACGCTAATCTGCTTGTGGTGGGTGGTGGCAATAAAGCGCACCGCCGCACTGAGGGAGCCATAGAGGAGAAAATGCTCGACAAAATCCTTGACGACAACGGCTGCCGCTCGATCAATGACATAGTGCTCTTTGCCGCGGCGATAGCCATAGGGAGCACGACCCGGCGGCGGACGGTGCTTGAGACGATTGCGGGCATGGCTGTGGCAGAGGGTTTGCTGGTGGAGTTGCTGCTTTACCTGATCCCAAAGGGCTAAGAGTTGATCGCCACTGGGGGGGCGATCGCTCACGTAGCCTTCGGCTAGGGCAATCACGGTAATACCCGCTGCCTCCAGTTGCCGCAGGCGATCGCTCACTTCCATCACCGTTTGGCCAAGGGCACTTAATTGGTGCAACAGCCAATAGCCCGGTGCTAACCGCTGCAACCAGTACCGCAACTGCGGCCGAGCAGCCTCCGCATCCAGTACCCAGTGGTCAATCTCCTGCCCCCACACTTGGGGATCGGGTAGGGGCTGCCAGAGGGGATCAATGTACTCGTAGGCAATAATGACCACACATTACATCGTCCTGAGGATCAGGTCGTTGCCGGTACTAGGGTTGGCCTAGGATTGGGCATGGTCTCCGGCGGCAAGCCATAAATGGAGTTATAGAGGGCATTGTAGGCTAGTGCTGATTTTGTCCAGCTAAAGTCCTCGCGCATACCCCGCTGCTGGAGGGTGTGCCACTCCCGTTTGTAGCGATACCCTTCCCAAGCCCGCACTAGACAGGTGTAGAAGTCAAGGGGTTCATAGCGGTCAAAGCAGTAGCCCGTTCCCGTTTGCTTCTCGGGGTCATGGTGAAAGACGGTATCCACAAGGCCACCGGTACGGCGCACAATTGGTACACAGCCATAGCGCAGGGCAATCATTTGGGCAATGCCACAGGGTTCAAATCGGCTCGGCATAATGAAGGCATCGGCACCGCCATAGATCCGCCGCGACAGGACATCACTGTAGAGCAACTGGACACTACAGCGCCCCGGAAACCGTGAGGCAATTTGCCACATTTGGGTTTCGTAGTAGCGATCGCCCGTTCCCAAGAGGACAAACTGGCTATCGGTGTAGGCCAAAAAGCGATCCAGCACCTGAATCAACAGATCCAACCCCTTTTGCTCCACCAAGCGGGTGACCATCCCCACCAAGAAAGCACCGGAGTTCACCTCCAACCCCAGTTCCTCTTGGAGCGCAATTTTGTTGGCCTTACGCCGCTCAAGGGTATCTACGGTGTAGTTTTGCACAAGGGCGCGATCGGTACTGGGATCAAAGACCTCTGTATCAATACCATTGAGAATGCCGGAGAGCTTGCCACTAATAAACGACAGCAGCCCTTCCAATTTTTCACCATATTCGGGGGTTTTAATCTGTTCGGCGTAGGTGGGCGAAACCGTATTGACGCGATCGGCATACTGCACGGCTGCCGCCATCGTATTGTGCCCCTGCATGTACCACGGACACCAAGTAATTTGCTCGAGGCGCCACCGCCAAGGCCCTTGATAGGCCAAGTTATGGATTGTAAACACAGTGGTAATGTCGGGATCCTGATGCATCCACACTGGGATCATTCCCGTGTGCCAATCGTGGCAATGGATAATCTGGGGCTTCCAGTAGTTCCAAGCAAATTCTGCTGCCCCATTGGCAAAGAAGGTGAACCGCCAGTCCTCATCCTCACCGTAGTAGATGCGGCGGGGATTAAAGCAGGGATGGCCAAACAGGTAAAGGGGAACATCCGACCCCGGCAACACGGTTTCATAGACATGGAACGTCTGAAACATGGCATGGCCAATCCAGATGGGATCCTTGGGGATCTCCACCTTATCGGGCAAGAAGCCATAGTAGGGCATAAAGATACGCACATCATGTCCCATGCGGCGTAACACCTTGGGCAGGGAACCCACCACATCTCCCATGCCCCCCACTTTCGCCAGCGGTGCCGCCTCAGCAGCAACAAATAGAATTCGCATGATCCTCCTGAACCTGTTTTTTGGCCAATTCTAGGGCAACGCAATTGCCGTTAACCTACCACAAGTGCGGGACAATTTGGCGTACGATCGCCCTTGATACGTCTTTGGAATTGACAATCCCTATGACCGATTCTCCCCTCGTGCAACGGGTCAAAGAAGTTCATGAGCAGGCGCGTCTGTTGGCGACGCTGGATGCCACTGCCCGCAATGATGCCTTAGAACAGGTAGCCTGTGCCCTTGAGGCGGCGCGGGAGGAGATTCTGGCGGCCAATGCTGCCGACTGTGAGCAGGCCAAGGCCAATCAGCTCAATCCTTCTCTCTATGCGCGGTTGGAACTGAGTCCCAGTAAACTAGCGGCGGCGATCGCCGGGGTGCGTCAAGTGGCGGCCCTTGCGGATCCTCTAGGTCAGCGCCAACTCCATCGCGAATTGGATACAGGCTTAATTCTCAGTCGCGTCACCTGCCCTTTGGGGGTGCTGGGGGTAATTTTTGAAGCGCGTCCCGATGCCGTCGTGCAGATCGCTTCCTTGGCAATTAAATCGGGGAATGGCGCCATTCTCAAGGGAGGACAGGAGGCGAGTCGCTCTTGCCAAGCGATTATGCAGGCCATTCACAGAGGGCTAGAGAAGTCGGCAGTGCCCGCTGGGGCGATCGCCCTCCTGATGCGGCGGGCAGAAATTACGGAATTGCTGCAACTCGATCAATGGGTTGATCTGATCATTCCGCGGGGTTCCAATGAATTTGTACGTTATATCCAGAACAACACGCGGATTCCTGTGCTGGGGCACGCCGATGGTCTGTGTCATCTCTATGTGGATGTCGCTGCGGATCTGGAGAAGGCGATCGCCATTGCCCTCGACGCCAAAACCCAGTACCCTGCCGCCTGTAACGCCATTGAGACGCTTCTTGTCCATCGGGGCATTGCCGAAGCCTTTTTACCCAAAGTGGCTGCTGCCCTTGAGAAAGCAGGGGTGGAATTGCGGGGGGACGGGATCGCCTGCCACCTCGTGCCCATGACCCTTGCCAGTGAAGCCGACTGGGCGACAGAATACTGCGATTTGATCCTCTCCATCAAAGTCGTTCCCGATCTCGATGCCGCGCTGGATCACATTGCCACCTATGGATCGGGGCACACTGAAGCCATTGTTACCGAGGATGCTGCCGCCGCCGCCCGTTTTCTGCAAGAGGTGGATGCCGCTGGCGTTTTTCACAATTGCTCCACCCGCTTTGCCGATGGCTTCCGCTATGGCTTTGGCGCTGAAGTCGGTATCAGTACCCACAAATTACCGCCGCGAGGCCCGGTGGGGCTAGAGGGATTAGTTACCTACAAATACCAACTGGTGGGGAATGGCCACATTGTGGCAACCTATAGCGGCGCCAATGCCAAACCCTTTACCCATCGTGATTTGGAATCCTAACGAATTTAAGGGATTGTTAAGCAACAAACAAAGCCAATTTGTCTGTTTCAGAATGGAGATATAGGGCAATTGTGATTTAACCACCGTGCAGATGATGACCGCTGCAAACTTTGCCTATCCAGTCTCCGTTGGAAATGTATTGCGTGCTTTACCCAGTGTTTGAGCAAAGGAGCAGCCTGCGTTTGTCAACGGACAATTCTGACTTGGGAATTGCGTGCAGTTAGGTGATTCACAGATTCACGATAGCAAAGGGAGCCAAAGACACTCAAAACTTTAACGGCTCAAGCACTGCTGTTGCATCCCCAGAGGGACAGCAAACGGCAATTTAATCAATGAAACTTAATGTTTGGGAGCATAACAATGACTCAATCCATCCCTAGACCAACCAGTGAAGTGACCCATCGGGAAACAGCGTTTGTTTTAGAACTGAATTCCTTGAGCTGCAAAGACCTGCCACTGGTAGGGGGCAAAAACGCTTCTTTGGGGGAAATGCTCCAACAACTGACGCCCAAAGGCATTAATGTCCCCGATGGTTTTGCGACCACGGCCTATGCCTACCGTTACTTTATTCAAGCGGGAAATCTTGATACCCAACTGCGGCGGCTCCTTGAAGGTCTCGATGTCGAGGATGTCACAGAACTCCACCGCGTGGGGCAAGCGATTCGCTCGCTAATTTTGCACACGCCGTTTCCCCAAGAATTGACGGATGCGATTGCTGCCGCCTACCAAAAAATGTGCGATCGCTATGGCCCAAATACGGACGTGGCGGTTCGCTCCAGTGCCACCGCTGAAGATTTGCCCGATGCTAGCTTTGCCGGTCAGCAGGAAACCTACCTCAATGTCCATGGTCTCAAGGGCGTTCTCGATGCCTGTCATCGCTGCTTTGCCTCACTCTTTACGGATCGGGCGATCTCCTACCGCCAGATCAAAGGCTTTGACCACTTCAATGTGGCCCTGTCGGTGGGGGTGCAAAAAATGGTGCGCTCCGACTTGGCCTGCTCTGGGGTAATGTTCTCCATTGACACGGAAACAGGCTTTAAGGACACAGCGCTGATTACTGCCGCCTATGGCTTGGGTGAAAACGTTGTCCAAGGTGCCGTCAACCCCGATGAATACCTTGTCTTTAAGCCAACCTTGAAGGCGGGCTATAAACCCATCTTGAAAAAAGCCCTCGGTACCAAGGAAATCCGCATGGTCTATGCCCTTGGCGGGACGAAGCTCACCCGCAATGAACCCGTGCCTGAGCCACTGCGGAAACAATTTGCCCTCAGCGACGAAGAAATCCTCACCCTAGCCCGCTGGGCCTGCCTCATTGAGGAGCACTACTCTGCTCTGCGGGGTACCTATACACCGATGGATATTGAGTGGGCAAAGGATGGCCTCACGGGTGAACTCTTTATCGTCCAAGCCCGCCCCGAAACCGTCCAATCCCAAAAAGCCACGAATGTCCTGCGCAGCTACCATCTTGAAGCAAAAGGGACGTTGCTCGCCACAGGTCGGGCAGTTGGCGAAATGATTGGCCAAGGCCGTGCCCGCGTCATTCTCAATGTCCGCAATATCGATCAGTTCCAAGCGGGGGAAGTGCTGGTGACCCATCGCACGGATCCCGACTGGGAGCCCATCATGAAAAAAGCCAGTGCCATTGTCACCGATCAGGGGGGACGCACTTGCCATGCGGCGATTATTGCCCGTGAGTTGGGCATTCCTGCCATTGTCGGTTGTGGCGATGCCACCGAAACCATCCCCAATGGTGTTGAGGTCACAGTTTCCTGTGCTGAAGGGGAAGAGGGGCACGTCTATCAGGGATTACTGCCCTTCCATGTGGAGGAAGTGGCTCTGGAAAATCTGCCGCGGACCCGCACCCAAATCTTGATGAATGTGGGTAACCCAGAAGAGGCCTTTAGCTTGGCGGCAATCCCCAATGATGGGGTGGGGTTGGCACGCATGGAGTTTATTATCGCCAACCACATTCAGGCGCACCCCTTGGCATTGCTCCACTACGATGAGTTGACCGATGAGGTGGCAAAGCTGAAAATTGCCGAGCTGACTCAAAACTACACCGACAAGGCGGAATACTTTGTTGATAAATTGGCTCAGGGGATTGGGGCGATCGCTGCCGCCTTTTATCCCAAGCCTGTGGTCGTGCGCATGTCCGACTTCAAAAGCAATGAGTACGCCAACCTCTTGGGCGGTCGCCAGTTTGAACCCCATGAAGAAAACCCAATGATTGGCTGGCGGGGCGCTTCCCGTTACTACGACCCCAACTATGCCGAAGGCTTTGCCCTTGAATGCCGCGCCATGAAGAAAGTCCGCGATGAGATGGGGCTGACGAACGTGATTCTGATGATTCCCTTCTGTCGTACCCCAGAGGAAGGACGGCGAGTACTGGCAGAGATGGCCAAACATGGGCTGAAGCAAGGGGAAAATGGTCTGCAAGTCTATGTGATGTGCGAACTCCCCAGCAACGTGGTGTTGGCGGATGCCTTTGCCGAGGTCTTTGATGGCTTCTCCATTGGCTCCAATGACCTGACGCAACTCACGCTGGGGTTGGATCGCGATTCGGCCTTGGTGGCGCACCTGTTTGATGAACGCAATGAAGCGGTCAAACGCATGGTGGCGCAAGCGATTCAAACGGCGAAGGCCAAGGGGCGCAAAATTGGCATCTGTGGTCAAGCCCCCAGTGACTATCCTGAGTTTGCTCAATTCTTGGTAGCGCAAGGGATTGACTCCATTAGCCTCAACCCCGACTCCGTCCTGAAGACGATGCTGCAAATTGCTGAGGCTGAACAACAGGCCTAGAGTGCACAACCCAGTGACAACGCCTAAGCTGAGGGCAGAGAATTGAAGCCGCGATCGCTCTGCCCTTTTTTGTGGGTAACGCCAGCAAGTAGGATCAAAGGAATCAGGTGGAGAATATTAGCGTGGACATAGCAGCAATTCAGGAACTCATTACCTCAGCGGATGTGGGCGATCGCCTGCGGGGCATCAATCAACTGCGTAGCCTTGACCCCAACGATGCCTTTCGGCTCATTCAACCCCTCAGCCAAGATGAAAATTCCCGTGTCCGCTACGCTGCGGTGAGTCAAATTGCCAGCCTTGGGCACGTCAATCTCAATCAAGCCCATGACCTGTTGCGCGATCGCCTGCTCCATGACAGCGAAACGGATGTCCGTGCTGCCGCAGCCGATGCCATGGCTGCCCTGCAAGTTCCCTTTGCCCTTGAAGATTTAGAAACGGCCTACCACAGTACCGATGATTGGCTGTTGCAGTTTAGTATCATTGCCGCCTTGGGTGCCCTAGGCAATCCTGCTGCTGTTGGGCTGCTCACGGAAGCCCTCAATAATCCCCAAGAATTGGTGAAATTAGCCGCCATTGGTTCCCTGGGTGAACTGAAACAACCAGAAAGCATTGTCCATCTGCGGCAGTTTGTCGAGTATCCCGATTGGCAAGTCCGCCATCGGCTAGCGATCGCCCTTGGCCAAATTGGCACTCCAGAGACTCGCCCCCTGCTGGAACAGTTGACCACTGATGCTGCGGAAGCGGTTGCCGAAGCGGCTCGCACTAGTTTGGCTCAGTTAACTACTTAACACCCGTGGGTTATACGCTACCAGTTTTTGCGGCGGCGGCGGCGGTGGCGGCATTGCGTTGCCTCACGGAAGGAACCTGTCCCAAGGAAATCACCCTTGCGCTGCTACGCCCCAATCGCTGTGAAACCTTTAGGATTGCCCAAGGGGCATCCTTAGATGATCAGCAGGCCTTGGCCATTACCTACAGTGAACCGAGTGATGCCCTTGATCTCACCCGCCATACCCCGATCTGGGCTTGGGTGCGCTGGCAAGACCCTGCAACTGCTCCCAAAATTCACATTGAGGGGGGCTTTGGGGTGGGGCGCGATCGCGCCACGGGCGAGGCAGCTATCTATCGCTATGCCCGCTTGTTGTTAACCACTAACCTGTTGCTCTATTGTCCTAAGGAGCGGGCGATCGCCGTCACGATTCTCCTGCCCCAAGGGAAAGACTTAGCAGAGCGCACCTCCAATGCGGCCTTTGGCATTGTTGAGGGACTCTCCCTACTGGGAACCACTGCCTTAGCACAACCCCTCACAGCCTCGGAGCAACTGGAGCGCTATCGCGAGGACTTAGCCCAGAAAGCAGCAAAATCTCCCATCCTCGTCTTTTGTATTGGCGAGAACGGCCTTCAGGTAGCCCAACAACTCCAGATTCCCCCTTCCCTGTGTGTAAAAACTGCCAATTGGCTAGGGCCAATGCTGGTGGCCGCTGCTCAACACAAGGTTCAACAGTTGCTCCTCTTGGGTTACCACGGCAAATTAATTAAACTCGCTGGCGGCATTTTCCATACCCATCACCACCTTGCGGATGCTCGCCAAGAAATTCTCACCGCCTTTTGTGCCCTTGCAGGCTTAGACCCAGAGATTCTGCATCAGGTGTGGCAAGCACCAACGGTTGAGGCTGCCCTCAAATTTTTAGCAACAATGGCTCCCCAAGCCTTACCTGAGATTCTCAGCCACATTGCCAACCGCATTGATGAGCGCGCCATTACCTATATCCATGCCCATTGTGCTGCTCCCATCAGACGGTCATTACAGGTGGGATGTGCCTTGTTTGGGCGCGATCGCCAAATTGTCGCCATCAGCGAGGCAGGAAACCTAATTTTGACAAGGATTAGGCTATACTAAGTAAAAGACTCAATAAAATCTGTACCAGCACTTATGAATACAAACTGCCATGTTCTGATCACGAATAAGTCCAAGCTATAGCTCATATTCTTGAGTAACATTCATGACGCTTTGAGTATAGCCTATCCCTCTTGAAAATATCTCATCTCCTTTCGAAATGGCTATACAAGGGCTGTATTGCAGAAAGCTCTACCCAAATGAGATGCTAACTTCATCCCAGCGGCCTGATGGTGCGATTGTCTTCAACTCATCAATAGACTTAAATTTTCTACCCTGTTTAATTTCTTGAATAATTTTTTCAGCTTCTTTAAGCTCTAACCTCGGAACACTCTTGGCAAGATTCTTAGCGTTTTTATAGGAGTTGATGCGCACAGATTTTTGTGGATTGGGATTAGTCTTTGTCTCTTTAGAGATATGTTGCTGCAATTCACTAAATTTGCTTTTCAGATTATCCAATTCTTGGAAAATTTTTTCTAGAAAATTTACAATAGCCTTATTTTGGTCATTTAAGCTCTTCTGTAACTCAGAAAATAATTTCATAACTGATTGGGAATCTTGATCAACTAAGTTACTTCTCTCTGATTTTTGTGAATAAGAACCATCATCTTTAGAATTTATTTGCAAGATAGATTTGAATCTTTCTTGGAAGGTTAGAACTTCTTCATCTTCAAGCTCAATTCTTGATGCCCATAATTGATGGATACCCAATTCACGGGCAAATTCAACTATCTCCTTGCCGAAGACAACTTCATACGCTGTCTCACCTTCTGGTGTAGTGACTGGACGAATAATGAGGGGGATGAGGTTGGTTTTATATTTATCTAAGTCTTCACGGATCAGTTGTGGTGAAGCAGAGAATAAGTCTTTGGGGTAGGTCTCTGGTACTGTCAGATAATCAATATGAATCTGACCCTGATGTGTCTGATGTAAGCCGAGGTGCTTCGAGATGCGATTGGAGTGACTCATACTCTATGATGCCTGAGTAAAAAGATAGCGAGCTAAATTTTCAAATGAAGTCGTTAAATCATCAATCGATTCTTTATCTGATCGATCTAATTCTTCATAAAATTTTCTACTAAATATCGGTTGCTGAGACTCTGTGGCTCGCAACATCACAACTCGGTGTGCAATCCATGTTGATTCGGGTAGAATTTGCACGGTCTGTCTGCCATTGGCTGCTTTTTCAAGAATATTCGACAACTTCTCTTTCATCTCATAGTTAGCTGCCGATGTTGTACGATTATACATACTCACAGCGATTCCAAGGGGTCGAGGCGGAGTTTCCATGGCATCCCTCATGGCCTCAAGGCGGGCTAGAACGTACTCTATTGCCCGTATAGGGTAGGGGGCAAATTGCGTCGGTATGAGTACCCCATCAGACGCCATTAAAGCAATGGCATTGACTTTACCAAAGGCGGGTGGTGGATCAATCAGCACAATGTCATAGCCATGATTTTTGAGTTTTCGTTGTAATACTCGATCAATATCAATCGTGCTGATGAGTGCGGGTTCCTTGTCAGCTAGGCGAATGTGGGCGGGAACAATGTCAAGGTGTAGGTTGCCCCAAGCTCTTTGATAGACCACATCTTCTAGGCCAACCTTTGGCTCTAGCAATAGGTCAGCAATATCCTTCTTGCCTTGCTCTTCTACATCTTTGAGGGGGTTAATGCCGACGCCAATGGTTAAGTTAGACTGTGGGTCAATATCAATCAAGAGAACTCGCTTACCCATCGTGGCAAAGGCAGCACCAAGATTGAGGGTTAGCGTTGTTTTGCCAACGCCCCCCTTGTGATTAAAGACGGTAATGATCATGGGTGACTCCTTAGAAGTGGTTGAGGAGATAGAAAAACTCTTTGCAAGTGCCTTTTCAAAATAATGATAGACTTTGAGCCTTTGCTGGGTTAAGGCAGTCACTAGAGCAGCGGCTGCAGAGCGGTGTAAAATTTTAGTCAGTTTCTGAATGGTTTGTTGATCGAGGATCCCTGAAGCACATGTCACCTGCTGAAGTGGTTCTCTAAGGGGATTTTGATACAAAAGGTGGTATTCTCGGCCATTGGTGAGTAACCCAAAAACAGCCTGCGCTGCTTCCATGTAGTACCTCAATTGCTGGCCACCCGTCAGCCGGGACTGCGCTGGGGTTTTCACCTCAATGATCAGATAGTTCAGGGGGCGATCGCCCGCCATCGGTAAGGCCACCAAAAAATCAGGGTAGCCTTTTCCAATTCGAGGTTTGGCTTGATACTCAGAAGACTGATAGCCCCACTGCTTGAGCAACGGTAGGATAATTTTCTGTTCCGTATTTGCTTCATTACCCATGGGAAGCCGCTATGCAGGGAGCGCGCTCAGAGGCATATCCAACAAAATTATCCTTGACAACAATAAGCAATTCAATTTGCTAACAAATCTTTATAATGTGATCTAAATATGATAAGTACATTGTGATTCTCCCTTAAGCCAAGCGTGCCAGCCAGTCTGGCATTTCCCACTCCAGTATATTTTTGGGGGTTTGAAGCATGACTTCTTCATACTCTGGATTGAATTGATAGTCACCTGCGATCAACTGCTGAGCATCGTGACTGAGTAACTCTTCAAAGGAATTGGCAAGAACTTCATAGCTACAGTTTTCATCACAAACCTCGATCACCTGCCCGATCGTCCCTGTGGGCGCGGGGTCAAGGTCAATGTATCGCAGAATGTCACCATTCATACAAGTAATTGGAATCCAGTGGGGATAATAAATCAACGGTTTCACCGCCCCTTTGATAAAAATAACTTGGGAAGCCACCCGATTCTTCCAAAAGGAAATGCTAAAGAAATCAGGGTCTTGGCAACTGCGGCCAATGTCTTGATCTAGTTCGTATTGCTGGATGATGTCATCGCAGGAGAGGAGCTTATTCCCATCTCCAAGTAGTGCCCCGACTATACCAGATTCGCCATTGTGCAGACTGAGGAATTCTTTGAAGCAGGGGGGCAGTGGTAGGCCAATGGCAGACTCCACTCTGGCAATTTCAGCAGCACTAGCGGGTGGGTTCAGTCCTTCTAGGACGTTTGGCGCATGGTTTCTCATCCAGTCAAGGATGATCGCTAAGCTCTCATGAATGCTCATCAGTGATTCTCCAGTGATACTTTCTGGCAGCAGGCAGAGACATACCATTCTTGTCACAAAGACACTCAAAACTCTGAAAACCGGTACAGAAGAGAATCGCATCCCCTTCATGTACGCCACATTTCAGAAAAGAGCTGTCGCACAATAGCAATAGATGCTTGAGGTGAAGCAGATGCCCTCTCTACGTTATCTCGATGCTTTGGAGTATGCCGCTGTTCTGCATCGTGAACAAACGCGCAAGGGATCAAATGTGCCCTATATTTCCCACTTAGTCGCAGTATCAATGATCGCCCTTGAGTATGGTGCCGATGAGGATGTGGCGATCGCCAGCTTGCTCCATGATGCTGTTGAAGATCAAGGGGGACTACTGACCCTAGAGGCTATTCGTGAGCGTTATGGCGATCGCGTTGCTGCAATTGTCCGCGCCTGTTCTGATTCAGTGGCCAATACCCTAGAAGGAGATGCAAAATTGCCTTGGGCAACTCGCAAACTAGCCTATATCAAACACATTCAACAGGGCACCACTGCCGATCGCGACACTCAACTGGTCTCCGCCAGTGATAAATTGCACAACCTACTGTGCATTCTTAGAGACTATGGCAACATTGGTGGTGATGTTTGGGCACGTTTTCGGGCGGGTCGAGAGGGGGTTCTTTGGTACTACCGCGAGTTGATTGCTGCCTTTGAGGGTGCTCATCTTATTCCTCTAGGCCTGTTAGAGCAGTTGCAACACACCTACCAAGAACTGACCCGTGCCGTTGTGAGTCGGGAGGGCTTTGTGCTGCCGTCTAGTTATGTGCCTATGGTATAGGCCAAGGGTGGTGCTTCCCTAGAGTCTCCGCAGGAGTAGTATCATGAAAGCAATTTCAAGCCCACTGGCGTCACCAAGTTAGGAGCATCAATCAATGGATGGCTTTTGGGAAAATGTCCTGCGCTACCAACGGTATTTTGTTACGGTTCTATTGGGCGTAGTGTGGAATGTCGTTGAGCCATTGGTGCCTCTTTTGAAGCGTCCGCTGAGCGCGATCGCCCTTATTGGCCTCATGGTGGGACTCCTCACATTTGTGGCATTGACGTTACGCGCAATGTTGGGTTTAACCGCTGCATAAGGTGGCACGATGACCTCTTCCCTGCCCATCAAGGCACAAATTGACCTGATTTTGCTGAGTCTCGAAGCCTTGGCTCATGTGGGTTCGGCAGAGGTACTGGCATTGGCAGAAGCCATGGGGTTTGAGGCCTATTTGCCCGATCGCGTGGGGTTATGGCGACTGCGGCAATCAAGTCCCCTGCGGCGAGGTCGTAATGGGCGACGCAAATTGGATGTGGATGAAGCCCGTGCCTTGGCCTTGATCTGCACCCGCTTAGCGCAGCAACACCAGCAAACCATCCGCACCGCCATTGAACGCTGGCAACAGCAGACGAGTCAAGGTCGCCCGCCCCACTTAGAACCCATTCTCGGGGATTACATTGACCGCTTCACCAATTTGTATCAAGAGCGAATGGCCGACAACAGCAGCGATGGTCGTGAATTGGCACAACTGGCCTTAGATTTACTCGTGGATTTGCTCTTTTACAGTACGCCCCAAGGGGCACGTCGCCTTTGGATCACCCTGCTAGAACGCACTACTCCCGCGCCCCCCTCGCTATCGTTGGTGGAACCTGAACCAATCCCTGCACCAGCTCCTGAATTGCCCACCCTGTTTCCCCATTCCGATGTCTAATGAGTACCACCCTCAGCTACTCTCAACCCACCTGCCAATTGGATGTTGCTGCTGAATTTTTGCCCTTCACTCAGAAGCTGCGCCGTGCGCCGGTGCGATCGCTCCACTTTACACTGGCTGTCGGAGAAAAACTCTGCTTTGAGGGTAACGATCGCCAGCTCTATCAACTCAAAACGCTGGTCAACGAGTATATTGAGGCTTTCTTGAGTCATCACCAAACACCGACAGAAGTAACCGCAGAGGGCTTTGTCCTGCGATCGCGATCGCCCCTCGAACATGAACTCCATCTAGCCGATGGGCGGGTAATTCTTCTGCAACTGACAGAACTATACGATTTGGTGACGGTTCTTGATGACTGGTCTGCCGTGATGGAGCCGTTGCCGGAACTGGTGGGGCGCGCCCAATCAACTGTTGCTCAAATCCCAATCTGGGCCAAAAGTGCAGCGGTGGCCGTGGGTGTGGTTGCTGCCTTTACCCTTGTCACCCAACGCTGGCTCATCCCCCCCGCTTCAATCGTCGTCACTTCCTCTGAGGCCACCCGTGAGGAACCTAACTTGCCTCCCCTAGCAATGCCATCCCCTTTGCCAGAATTGCCAGAACCTGCGGAAACCCCACAACTGGCTCCCCTACCTAGCCCGCCGCCAGCTGCCCCTGAAACATCTACCCTTGTGCCGCTGCCCTCGCCGCCAGAAATGCCGCCCCCAGCGATCGTGCCACCCCCGCCCCCTGTTGCCCAAGAGGCACCTCCCCCGCAACCCCCTGATCAAAATAATGTGGTGGTGCAAGCTCCCGCTGACCGCGCGCCCGCCGGTATTGAACCTGCCCCAATGATCACCCCTCCAGCCGAAACCACCCCCGTCCCTGCAACCACCCTGCGGGAGGTGAAAACCTATTTTCAAGACCGTTGGCGCCCGCCGGCTAGTTTAGACACGAGTTTGGAATACCGCATTGTGCTCAACCCCGATGGCACCCTTGCTCAAGCGCTGCCCCTCAATGGTGCAGCCGTTCGCTTTATTGATCGCACCCCAATTCCTTTACAGCAAAGCCCCCTTGCCAGTCCCTTTGGGGGCGATCGCCCGATTTTACTGCGGTTAGTGTTGATGCCCTCTGGAAGCGTGCAAGTGTTTGGTGAAAATTGATGTTCTATGAGGCACTTGAAGAGACGGCGGGGGTAATCGTCGCAATTTCCTGCAAGCGTTTCTTGACTTCGGCGGCGTTGGGATAGCGTTCCCGAGGATCAGGATGGGTCAAGCAGTTAATTAAATCCACCATTAGCGGATCCAAATGGGGAATGTCCTCGGCATAGAGACGATATTCACGGGTGCCCCAGCGGAAATAGGTCTCCGGTTCATAGCCCGTGAGCAAGTACACCATCGTTGCCCCCAAGGCAAATAGATCTGAAGCGGGTTCGGGTTTTCCCTCCTGCTGTTCTGGCGCCGAATAGCCCACTGTCCCAATAAATGTCCCTGAGTCAGAGGTCAAGACAGAGGCTTTGCCCCAGCCCACAAGCACTAGATTGGTTGTTTCCCGCTTAACGTAGGGATGAATAAGATTGGACGGACGAATGTGCAAATGCAACACAGGGGGGTCTTGCTGGTGCAGCACCTCAAGCAATTCACACACAGGAATCAGCCAACGACTGACCTCAATCACGTTCATTGGCCCTTGTTCCTGAACCCGCTGTTTTAGGGATTGACCATAGATCATTTCTGAGACCAAGTAGGAATCGCTGCCGCACTGAAAGGCCTCCCAAAACTGGGGTAAGACCGGATGCTCGATTTTGCACAATTGCCGCGCTTGGCGCTGAAAGGCACGGATTTCGTTGCGTGACGCCGCAAGACTATGTCCCTTAATCACTGCCGTTAAGCCACTGCGCCAGCCCAAATAAATGTTGCTTTGACCAAGGGCACGAATAATCTGGTAGTTGCCGAGGGTTTTCCAGACGCGCAGAGGCACACCGCAGTCAATGCAAAAAACATCGTTCTCTTGGGCATGGTTGTGCTGGCAATCGGGGGGAGCACGCCACTCGCTGAGTAAATGAACCGGTAGTTGGCCTGTCACCGCAAACTCAGCCTCTTCCTCCTCTTCGGCGGTGGCACTGCTACTACTGGAGGTGGGGGTGCTTTCTTCAGCACGGGAGGTGGGTTCGGCGGCTGTGCCAATGGCTTCTTCTTCCCCTGAATAGGTGCCCTTCTCAACATCCACCAAGCGACCTTCGGGCAACGTTTCCATGCGGGCATTGGGAGTGGCAGGACGCTGATCAGAACCGAGGCGAATTTGAATATTGGGTCCAGAGCGTGCCAAGCGCAGGATGCCGCCATCCATCAAGGTTGCCTGCTGAATGCGTTTGCCATCCAAGTAGGTGCCGTTGGTGCCAAGATTGACCACTTCCCATTGCAAGCCATTACGACGGAGTTCCACATGGTGACGCGACACCACCGCGCTATAGAGCACGACATGATTATCGACTGCTCGGCCAATACGGATGACATTTTCATTCTCAAAGGTCCAGCTTTGGACTGGGGTGGCTTGAACAGGATGGAGTAATGTCAATGTAATCACGTTGTCTAACCGCCTCTTCGTACCTGAATACACTCTAAAGAACTAGGAGATGCGTTCATAGATAAAAGTGACTAAATCTCCCTTCCCTAAGGCAATGCGATCGCCCGACTGCAGGCGGTGACGATTGCCCGGATAAAGGGGAGTATTGTTAATGTAAGTTCCATTGGCACTGCCCACATCTTCAATATAGTGGGCATCCCCCTCAATCCGCAGATCTGCGTGGATACGGGAGACAATTTCTGAGTTGGGGAAACCAGCCACATCAATATCGGGGGGAATGCGATCATTGGGCTTGCCAATATGAATGACGGGACGCCCGGTGGGAATTTGCAGTTCTGTACGAGTTTGCACATGAATCAGCTTGGCTTCAATGGTGGCAATCTCAACGGAGAAGACATGGGCCGGTGGTGGGGGCGGCGGGGGTAGCGTTGTCAGGCGGCCTTGATGGGCAGCGGCTGTGGGGGCAGCACTGGCTGTGTGTTGCATCACCTCTGGCATTGGGGGTGCGCTGACGGCAATGCGACGCAGATTGAAACCACACTGGCCACAAAAACTAGCCTCTGGTTGAACTGGGGCACCACAATTTGGACAAGGAGTCATACTGGGCATGGGCGAAAAGCACGCTTCACATTGAACAGCACCAACGGGATTGGGATGAAAACACTCGGAACAGATAATCATACAAATGATGCTCTATTCCACTGCCGATCCAACCAACCTAAGATTAAGGTCCCCATCGCTTGTCTCTACTTCCCAGAGTAAAGCCAAAAAAGCTAGCTGCCTCTACATTTAGGTTAGCTTTTACACCCCAATTCTACACGGGTTCATTGCCAAACTGCTGCCCAGTGGGAATTATTAGAAACGACCACTGACATAATCGCGGGTTAAGGGATGCTGTGGCCTTTGAAAAAGTAAGCGCGTGGGGGCGTACTCAATCAGTTGTCCCACTGTCTGCCCCTGACGATTGGGTTGCAGGGCTAAAAAGGCTGTCCAGTCAGAAATCCGCGCTGCCTGTCGTAGGTGATGGGTTGCCATAATCAGGGTGTAGGTTTGTTTGAGGTGACACAGACACTCCTCCATGCGGCGGGTTGCAGCAGTATCAAGCCCCATACAGGGGTCATCCAGTAACAGAATCTCCGGTTGCAGGGCGATCGCCCGCGCCAGACAAAGGCGTTGTTGCTGCTCTAGGGATAGCTCTAGTGCCGGCTCGCCCAAATGATTCTTCAGAGTTTGCCACAGATTCACCTGTTCCAAGGAAGATTGCACAAGGGCATCGAGATCCCCTTGATAGCCATGCACCCGAGCACCAAAGGCGACATTTTCATAGATTGATTTTGGAAAGAGACTCGGTCTGCTGAAAATCATCGGCATACGAGAGCGCAGTTGCGATGCATGCCACTCCTTGAGGGCGTGCTGCCGATAGCGAATTTCGCCAGTCACATGGAGATTCGGAAAAAGTTCAATAAAGCGGTTCAAACAGCTTAACAGTAAGCTCTTACCAGATCCAGAGGCACCGATCAACGTCACCAGTTGTCGTGGCTGAATCGTGAGGCTGACATCGCTGAGCAGTGGTTGACTGCGATAAAACACGCTCAGTTGGCGTACCTCGAGGAGGGTATTTTGACCAACGGCAATCGGGTCAACAGCAGTCATCAGCAGAACCTCGGCAGAGGCGTCACTACCACTCTAAACAGTAATGTTGGCCTACAGCTTAGCGTTCCTGAAGCTCCTCAGGGGAGGGATGGGCCGGCGCTGGCAATGAATCAGGAAGACCGCGGTGGGCAGTACGCTCAAAGCCATGCAGGATCACATAAAAACAGGGAATGAGAAAGAGGGTGAGCAGTGTTGCCACAGCCAACCCAGAAAACACAACAATGCCAAGGGGCTGCAAAAATTCTGAGCCTTCGCCTAGCCCCAATGCCAAGGGGAACATTCCCACCACCGTTGTAATTGTGGTCATCATAATTGGGCGCAGACGGGCAGGGGCAGCTTTGCGAATGGCTTGGCTATGGCTACAGCCTTCCTGTCGGTAAATCTCATTCGCTAACTCCACCATGATGATGGCATTGTTGACGACAATCCCCACAAGCAAAATGGCACCGACAATGACCGTGGCGCCAATGGCCGTCCGTGTCAGGTACAAGCCCCAAATTCCACCGGCCAAGGCCAAGGGAATGGTAAACATAATCACTAGGGGGTCAAGCAACGAGTTGTACTGTACCGCCATGACCACAAACACGAGAAAGGCCGCCAAACCGCCTAAGACCACTAAGGCCTGTTGCAATTGCTGATTGGCTTGAGCCGCCGTACTTGGCATCAGGGACACGCCCGGCGGAAACTCCAGATCGTTGAGAATGTCATTCACTTGGGCAAGGGCAGCACTGAGACTGGCACCTTCAACAAGATTGCCCGCTAGCATAAAGACCTGCTGCTGGTTAATGCGGCGGATTTCACCGGGGGCTTGACTGGGTTCGATGCGAGCGACATCCCCAAGGCGGAGGGGACGGTTATTGGCGGTAAAAAGGGGAATCGTTGTCAGGTCCGTAGGCGTTTGAATGCTTTCACTGTCTAGTTGGACACGAATATCCACTAGGCGATCGCCCCGTTGCAGGCGAGTGGGCACAAACCCCTCCAAAGCTGTTTGAATTGTCTGGCCAAGGTTGAGGGTATTCAGCCCCAGTTCGCTTACCCGCTCCCAATCTGGCAAAATTTGAATCTCTGGCTGGCGAGGATCCGCATCGGGGCGAAAGCGCACCAATGTGGCTTTTTCATCAAGGACTTGCAGCACTTGGCGACCAAAGCGGTTGAGGGTCTGCTCATCACTGCCCCGTAACATCACATCCACATCGGCACCGCGCACCGGCGAGTTGGTAAGAATAATGCCGCGCACTTGGCCAGGACTCAAGCGCAGCCGCACCCCTACAAGGTTGAGTTGATCAAGGGCTTTCGTCGCTTCCGTAATATAGCGATCCACGCTAACACCACGCCGCAGAACAATGGTGCTATTAGCTCGCAGGGGATTGGCAATGGTATTCGTGCCAAAGAGGGCACCGCCAGTTGTGGTAAAGACCGCCTCCGTGCCCGGTTGAGCCATCAGCACCTGATCCACTGCCTCCATGACACGGCGACTGGTAGGCAGGGGGGTTCCCGGTGGAAAAATGGCCATGAGGTTAACTTGACCCGTATTAATGCGCGGCAGCAGTTCTTGGGGAATTTGCTGAGCCAAAAGCCAACTTCCTCCCCCTAGAAGGGCGATCGCCAGCCCCACCACCAGCCAGCGTGCCCGTAGCACTTGCCCCAAGGCCCATTCATAGCGTGCGGTCAACCAGAGAAATTTTTCATTAAAAAGGCGAATAAACGCGACCTGCCGTAGGCGATTTTGCACCGGCACCCCCAAAAGGCGGGAGGCCAAGGCCGGCACGACCGTGAGTGCCACCAGCAGCGATGCGGCAACCGCAAAACTAATGGTTAGAATCAACTCATTAAAGAGCAGTGCAATCAAGCCCCCCAGCAACAAAAAGGGCAAAATAGCGACCAAGTTAGTGAGGGTAGAGGCCAAAAGCGCTGATTCGATGCCTTGGCTACGCCGTTTTATCTCCTCAAGGTACTGTTCTTGGCTCATGTGGTGGGGGTCAATATCCGCCAAGGTTTCTAACATCACAATGGCGTTATCCACAACGATGCCAACCCCAAGGGCGAGTCCACCCAAGCTAAACACATTGAGGGAGAAGTTAAATAGCCCCATCAGCAACATCGCGGCCATCGTTGACAGAGGAATGGCCAGCAAAATAATCAGGGTTTGCCGCACCGAGCCAAGGAACAGCAGCACCGCGATCGCTGCCAACAGCGTTCCCGTCAGGCCTGCTGTGACCACATTGTTCAGGGAATTGCGGATATAAACCGACTCATCAAGGACAGGAATGATCTGCGCATCGCGGGGCACGAGATTGGCTGCCTGTAGCTCGGCTAAACGCCGCTTGATACCATCGGCCACTTCCACCGTATTGGCTTCCGGCTGCTTGAGAATACTGACTTTAACGGCGGGCTGACCATTGAGCGTTACAAATACCCGTTGTTCAGCACTACCATCCACCACTTGCGCCACATCCCGCAGATAGACCCGCTGACCATTGGCGCCTGTCAGCACCACATCCTCAATTTCACTGGTATTACGAAACCGTCCCACTGTGCGGGTTAGGGGTTCTGCCATCTGGCCGCGAATGCGCCCCCCAGAGACATCTTGGTTGCGATCGCTGAGCGCCGTTAAAATTTGGTTCAATCCTACGCCCGTGGCCTGCAATCGGTTCAAATCCACAAGAATTCGTATTTCTTCGGTGGTGCCCCCAGAGACGTCCACCCCTGCCACACCGGGGACAATACTCAGTTCGCGATCCAAGTCCTCATCGGCAAAGACCCTTAACTCGCGGCCACTAAGGGTTTCTGAGGTCAGTGCAAACTCATAGACCGGCAATTGCGACGGATCAAACTTAAAGAGGCGCGGCGACTCAATAATATCGGGCAAGGTACTGCGGGCACGATTAAAAGCAGCAGTGGTCTCATTTAAGGCCTGATCAACATCGCCACCGGGTTCAAAAAATAAATCAATACTGACTTGACCTTCACGGGTTTGGGAATAGACCTGTACCACTCCCTCTGTGCGACTCAGGGCTTCCTCAAGGGGCTTGGTCACCTCCTCAACAGCAACACTAGGCACCACCCCCGGAATATCCAGCCGTACCCCAATGCGCGGGTACGTAATCGCCGGCAACAAATCCACTTGCAGCCGCATGAGAATAAAGACCGCCAACACAATGACAGTCAGGGTCAGCATCAGGGTGCCGATGTGGCGGGTCACCGCCAAGCCGCTAAAACTAAACCGTGGGGAGGTCATATCAGTTCAACTGGTGTAAACGTGATCCCTTAGACACCGCTACTCTAACAAATCGTTTCTGAGCTTTCATATCCACACCCAGCGATCGCGCCCCCCATGTTTCGCCTTATACAAGGCCTGATCCGCACGAGGAATCGAGTCACTGATCACCTGTTCCCCCGGTCGAAAAAGCGTGCCACCCAAACTAATGGTTGCAGCCAAAAACTGCTGATCTCCTAGTTCAATTGGTTTGCTTCTCACCACAGCGCAAAGTTTCTCCGCCACCGATTTGGCGTGGTCCTCGTTTAAGGCAAAAAACAAAAGGACGAATTCTTCGCCGCCCCAGCGCACCAAAATACCGTCTTTGCAAGCCTCTAACACCTGCTTGGCTCTTGCTGCCAATGTGCGCAGGACAACATCCCCTTGATCGTGACCATAGGTATCATTGATGCGCTTAAAGTAATCAATGTCGAAAATCATGACCGCTAGGCTCGTCTGTCCGCTTGCCGCTTGGGTTTCGTAGGCTTCTACACGACTCAACAAAAACCGGCGGTTGTAGGCGCCAGTGAGGGGATCCAACCACGCCAAGGCCAAAAGTGCTTGCTCCCGCTGGCGCATATCGGTGATGTCCGAAAAAATCCACACGCGCCCTAGCCTGCCATCCCCTTGGACGGGGTGGGTATCAATGAGCACTGTTTTCTCACCAAGCTGACATTCCCCCTTGGCACTAAAGTTAGCATTGGTACCCAAATCCGCAAAAATGCGCTCTAGCTCCTCACGGTTATCGCAACGTTGCCGTGCCTGTTTCATGTGCTGCGCCACAAGGGAAATGGGATGGTTGCCCGGCGGTAGTTGCAGCCAGTCACTGGCATAGGCGTTCACCATTGCCGTAGTGCCATCCCCTTTGATGAGTACCAAGCCTAGGGGAACAGTGTTAAAAATATCTTGAAATTGTACTTCAAAAAGAAAATTTTGCTGATTCCGGTAGTGATCCGCCAATAGTTGCCGATAGAGGGCGGCGATGTATTCCTTTTGTTGGGTCACTCGCCCCAAAAGGTTGGCCTGCGGATTAATCAATAACAATCCTTGACGCCATTGTGCGGGCTCACCACAGGGCAGGTAGACCAGTTGTTCAATGCGGTCTAGATAGCACAAAAAAATTGAGGGCAGTTTTTTCTGTAATAAAGGCGTCAAATCCACAGCAGCAGCCGGCAGGACGTCTCGCCACGGACACCGCAGCTCGATTGGCGGAAAGGGGGTTGCGCTGCTTGTGGTGATGATTTGGGCGCGATCGCCCGCCTCATTCACTGTTAGGGCAAGCACCAGATCCACCTGAAACCAACTGGCAATTAAGTGGCAAAAAGCAGTAATGCCATCGGGTGTGGGCAGAAGCTGGTGGGAGGAGTGTTGCTGCAACTTTTTAAGCATGCCCTAGTTGGCGTATATGACATATTTTCTGAGGAGTGGACCAACAACCTCAGGATGGGTCATGTGGGGCAGATGACCTTGGGCGTCAATCCAGTCAAGGGTACTTTGGGGTAGGGCTGCCTGCAGCCACAGGGCCACCCCTTGGGGCACAACAAAGTCGTCGCGGTTAAAAATCAGATGAACCGGTTGCTTGACCTTGCTGATAAAGGAGCGGGTATCTGCTTCAAAGATCATTTGTAGGGTACGCAGGGCAATATCGGGCTGCAAGCGAAAGAGGGTTTGCGAAAAATTAGCCAAGCGGTGCTCGTCGGTCACACCAAACATCAGGGGAGCAAATCCCGCTGCCCAAGCTTGGTAGTTGGTGACCATTGCCTCATAAATCGACTGTAGGTCTTCCGGCAGGAGGGTGCCGGGATAATTCTCCTCTTTCAGGTAATAAGGGGAGGGGCCAATCCAGATGTGTCGCCGAAACAAGTCAGGTCTGGCGATCGCGGCAATTGCGCCAATCATGCAACTGACGGAATGACCAACATATATGCAGGATTGGACACCAAGGCTATCTAGTAATTCAATGAGATCGTCAGCATAACCATACAAATGACTGTGTCTTTGCAGGTCGTAGCGGCGCAACGTGTCTTCATCGGAGCCACAGCCTGCAAGATCATAGCGAATATAGGTGAAGTCCTCAGGCAAGAAAGGCATTAGGTAATCCCAAGCGCTTTTATCGGTACCAAAACCGTGTCCTAGAACAACAGGAACTGTCCCCCACTGGTCAATTTGGACGTATGGCTTGAGAGACTCGGAAACACAAGCAACTTGGTGTGTCATTGGTATAGAAGTTTCACACTAATAAGCCAATTAGTTAAAATTTTTTAATTTTTAGGGGATGAATTCAGTTAGAAACCTTAAGGGCAATGCTACAAAAAGCATAGCATCTACGAGGAATCGTCCTAGGTGATCTAGCAACCCCCTTTTTCCTTGAGAAAGCAATCTTTAACAATTCCCTATTGACTAGAAAACTGTTGCCGCAGCCGTCGCAGCGCAGCCCCTGTGCCTTGGGTTGCCGTCTCTTCGAGGACAGCACTCATCAACGCTACTAAGTTAATGTCTGGAAAATAGCGGCTTTTGGATCGAGGGACATAGGTCTGGCCATCGAGAGCATAAATGCTCAAGCCCGTTGACGTAAAGAGCCACACTTCAGGAACGCGATAAAGAAGGTAGTCCTCAGCCACTGTATAGGTGGTGACATCAATCTCAATCACCAAATCGGGTGGCGGATCGGTTTGCCAATCAATACGGTCTTTGCCGACGGCTGCCGTCCAATTGTCAATATAGAAGCAATAGTCAGGCTCAATGCCACCCATCTCAGGAATCTCCATGGTGATCGGCGTAAAGGCTTCGTAATTGCGCTCCTCACTATCCAGCAAAATTTTGACAACATCGGCAACGATATTCGCTTCGCGGCCATGACGGGGTAAGGGACTCATGAGCAAAATTTCCCCCCGACGAAACTTGATGCGGGGAATCGAACCATCGCCACGGCTGTTGCGGAGGCAACAGTAATCTTGCCACGTACCCGGCATGCGTAGGACACTGCCGGGGGGAAGAATAATTTTGGCTGGAGAAACAACCGCATACATGGCAAGGTATATCCACAACAGGTCTAGTTCCACTGTGCCACAGCATCAAGGTTGACGCGCTTTGCGGTTGCGGATCGCGCGGACGGTGTTCCCCTTGCACTAGCCTAGAAAAGGCAGAGATTCAGAAGAGACAAAGATGCAAGACGGGCGTGTGATTGCCGATTCAATTTCGCCAGCAGGGGTGCGCTTGGTGACGCTGCAACTAACGTATCCGCGTTTTATCCATAGTGAACTTCTCACCCATCGCGTGTTTTCCCGTAATTCCGCCAGTTCGCGGGCAGTACCGGTCACAAAAATGATGGCGCAGGTGGAAGAGGATCCCGTGATTCCCTACCATTGGGGACAAAACCAGCGGGGCATGCAGGCGCGCCAAGAGAGTGAACACAAGGAGGCAGCAAAGGAAATTTGGTTGAAAACTCGCCTCGCGGTTCTTGAGGGGGCACGCCAACTCCATGAACTAGGCATTCACAAGCAGGTGGTGAACCGCATGCTGGAGCCGTGGATGTGGATGCAAACGGTGGTGAGTAGCACGGAGTGGGAAAACTTTTTGCGCCTGCGCAACCACCCCGATGCCCAGCCCGAAATGCAAGCCTTGGCTAAGCTGATTCAGCATTTGCTGGAAACCCATGAACCGACACCCGTGGCGGTGGGGGATTGGCACCTTCCCTATATCGATCCCAGTGAGCGCGAGCAATATAGCCTTGAGGAGTGTAAGTATATGTCTGTGGCACGTTGTGCGCGGGTGTCCTACTATCTGCGGGATGGCCAACGCAGTGACCCCGCCTCTGATCTGGCGCTTTATCAACGCTTGGCGGGGGCAGAACCGAAGCACCTGTCTCCCCTAGAACACGTGGCAGAATGCATGGGCGATCGCCAGCCCTATGCCAATTTTGTGGGTTGGCGGCAGTTGCGTTACTTTGAGGAGAGAAAATCAGCACATGCCCCCCAATGATCCACGATACACTGAGTAGCAGAACACACCATCGTCTGAGTTGACAAGAGCGAGGAGCGCAGCCATGGACGTTGCTATTAACGTGAAACCCATTCTACTGGCTATTACGCCGGTGTTTATTGTGCTGTGTTTGGTCTTTGGCACCCGCAATGGCTTCTACGACACCGATAACTACCACGGCAACGGTTCTGCTCACTAAAGCTAACCAAGGAGGGTGACTGTTCGTCATTCATGATCGAGTGCCTCAACTATGGGGTGGGTCACGCAGATGAGGGGGTGTGCATTGGCTTAGGAATTGGCACCTATCGGATTTTGCTGGACTGTGGTGTGCCGTCCCTTGATGTTTTGCCCCTTGATGAAATTGAACAGCATCCCTTTGACTTGGTCCTCTGTAGCCATGCCCACGCGGATCATGCCCAGAGTCTGTTGGCACTCCATCGCCGTTTTCCCCATATTCCCATCTATGCCAGTGAGGTCACGACCCAGCTTTTGCCCCTCAATTGGCCGGATGAAACGGTTCCCCCTTTCTGTCGTGCTTTGCCTTGGCGATCGCCCGTTGAGTTTGGGGATGGCCTGACCGCCGAACTCTTTCCTGCAGGGCATTTACCGGGGGCTGCTGTTTTTGCCCTCACATACCAAGACCCAAACCCAGAGCAACCGCCCCTGAGCGTGGTCTATACTGGGGATTTTTTCCTCTCCCATACTCGCTTTACGGAAGGACTACCCCTTGCGGATCTGCGAGGATTGCAGCCGGATGTGCTGATCATTGAGGCCAGCTTGGGCACCGCGCGTCATCCCCACCGCCGTCAACAGGAAAACCAACTGGCAGAACGCATCCGCACGGCGGTTGATCAAGGCTACAATATCCTACTGCCGCTGCCGCCCCTCGGTACCGCTCAAGAAATTCTCATCCTACTGCGCAGTCATCATCTTTTTACGGGACAGCCGATTCAAATTTGGGTCACGCCAGCGATCGCGCGCGGCTGTGATGCCTACCTCACGGTGTTGCCCCATTTACCCACGGCCATTCAAAATTTTGCCCAACACCAGTCCCTCTTTTGGGATCAGCGGGTCAAACCCCAAGTGCAGCCCTTAAGCGATTTGGCGCAAATTCGAGGCGACGCCCCCACCATTGTCCTTGTGGAGGAGGATCAAGACCTGCGTCCCTACGTGGCTCAGGGGAAACGGCCTTGGCTCGTGCTCTACCCGCGTCTGCGCTATGGTCAGCCCTTTCGGGGCGGTGATCCTACCTTAGCCAGCTTGCCCAATGTGGAGGTGGATACGTTTTTACTTTCCCTCCATGCCGATGGCCCTGCAACGACGCAACTGATTCACAATATTCGCCCGCAGCATGTGGTGCTTATCCACGGCGACCCCAACTACCTTGCTGATTTAGCCAGCTTGAATGAATTGAGCAACCGCTACCATCTGCACACCCCCACCAGTGGTTCAACGATTCAATTTCCCATTGGTCAATTGACACTTTCGACGCCGAGTTCGTTGGTGCAACTGGCCTATGAGGGGGAGGTGAGTGAGTGGAACGATGAAGCAATGATTCGCCTACCCGCTTCTATTACCACGGATCCGCGCTGGCGACGGTTGGCGGATACGGGCTTTGTCCTTGCCTCATGGCAGGGGGAGCAGTTGCTGATTCGCGGTATGACCCCCAAGGAAGTGCTGGGTGGGACATCGGCTTCGATCGCCCCCGATCAGGAGAGCTGTTTTAATTGCCAGTTTTATCGCGGTCAGCGCTGCTGGAACGAGGCTTCTGCACTGTACAACTTCAAAGTGGCACCGGAGGGCTACTGTCCAGCCTTTGAGCGGGCAGAAACACAGCCGGAACCCGAAAGCTAGGCCCCTTGGAGCTGCCGCCGCAGGGTCACCGTCGGACTCTCAGCGCCTGTTTTGGGGTCAATAGCGATCGCCATCAGGGCAATGGAACGTACACTCGCGGGCACATCAATGTGAAGCACGGTTTGCCAGTAATCCCCATAGCGATAAAAATCAAACTCCACGAGCCAGCGGGGGCCAGCAATTAACTCTCCCGTTTCGCCATTGGTGATCCACACCTTGACAGAGCAGCCCCGTTGTGTTGCTGGCAAATTCACCTTGAGGTGCAGCGGCGATACCAGTGGCTCTGGTGACAGCAGGAGCTGGGGGGGGGTCAATAGATAGGCGCTCTTAGGATTCCTAGATGCTGGGGGAGTAGCTTCAACAGGAGGTGCCAACTCGGCTAACTGTTGCAATCGCAACCAAAATCGCTCTTGGCGATCAATGGGCAAATCCCGAGGCGGCGGTACGGTAACGGCAGATAGGGGCTGGCAAAAGCTAGGCAAATCCACGACAACAGGGGCTTTTACAGGCTTCAGTTGGGGCGGTAGGGAAAAGCCGCTCACTGGCACAGGTTCGAGAGTCCTATCCCCTAAGATGGGCAACTGCGGGCCAGCGGGTGTTTCGCTCTTAGGTGGGGCGGGTTGGGGGGGCGCAGAGACGGCAGGAATCTCCGGTGCCGGTAACACCGTGACCATAAAGGCTTGCACTTGGCGAAGATCGCTGTGCTCTAGGGGTTGGTTGGGCAGAAGGCGGGCTTCCCCCACCATGACTGGATAATCGGCCAAGGGGGTGAGTGTACAATGAAACCCCCATTTTCCCTCGCGGGCGATCGCGGGCACTGAGTGCTCCTGCACGACATCGCGAGTAACGGGATTGCGCAAACGAATCACCACTGTACCGGGAACGGCAACTGTGCCCTCTAAAACCAGCGTTTCATCGGCAAAGATCGTATAGGCACTTTGGGGCAGCTCAATGAGCGTCGTGGGCAGCTCAGCAGGGGAGGGTGCTTGCGGCTTAGGGGGGTCGGCAGCTTTCACTGGCTGCTCTGGAACCGCAGGCAAGGTTTCTGGTGCCGGCAAATCCCACTCTTCGCTTTGGGCAAGGACATCAAGGGCGATCGCAAACACCTCTGCATCCAGCACCCCCTCTTGGGCCACACGGCATTGAAATTCCCAACGCCCCGCCTGCAAATACGTAAAGGGCAGAATACCCATGAGTCCTGTGGAGCTGCTGCGGTGGGTGCGGCGTTGGTAGCGCTGCTTGGGCACCCCCTGATCATCGTAAAGATGGGTAATTTGCACTTCCACCGAGGTTTCGGCAACCGGACAGCGCGCCATCAAGCGGTAACTGCCCTCCAAAACTTCCGCCGAGGGTGGTTCTAGGGGCAACCAAGCGCGATCGCCCTCCTTTTGCAGTAAAAACTCCCATCCGCCCATAGCGCATTTTCACTCTCCCACTGCTTAGGATATTGCACAGAAAAGGCCACATTATGCAATCTCAGATGCAAAGTTAAGCCGATGGAAAGGCCACTTGCACCAATGAAACATCATCACTGCCAAAGGCATCGGGTGCTGCATGGCTCTGCCCTTGGGCAATCAACTGGGGCAGCGCCGGCACAGGGTCTTGGGTGTGGGCAACCATGAGCAACTTCCTAAAGGCTTCGAGACCCCAAACCCGATTGTCGGTTGTTTCAAACTCATAGATGCCATCACTAAAGAGGTAGAGAACTGCCGAAGGGGGGACTTCAATCGTGGCTTGACTAAAGGCCATGTCGGCAAACATGCCAATGGGAATGCCCGGTGTCTTGAGGAGAGTCGCTCGCCAGCCATCAGCCTCAGGGGTGAGGAGCAGTGCCGGCGGGTGTCCACCACTGGCATAGGTCAACTGCCGTGTTTGGCGATCGTACACGCCGTACCAAATCGTGAAATACTTCTCGTGCTGATCCGTCATTTGAAAGCCATTGTTGAGGGCTTCGAGGACTTGGGCAGGGTGCAGATAGTCAAATGTGCCGCTCGTTTGCTCTCGCGTGGTGCTGCGCAGGAGGTTCAAGACGGAGACAGATGGCAGAGCAGCCCCCAAACCATGGCCTGACACATCGAGAATGTAAAGCACTAAATAGCGATCGCCAATCCAGAAAAAGTCAAAGCAATCGCCGCCCAACTGACTTGACGGCAAGAAGTAGTAGTTGATTTTGCAGGGGGCTTCTTGGGGAGCTGGCAGGAGCGATCGCACATAATCCGCAGCCTCGTGCAGTTCCGCTTCAAGAAGTTGTTTCTGCTTGAGCAGATCTTGGTTAAGTTGATAAAGGCGCAGACCCGCCTGAATCCGTGCCCGCAGTTCATTGGGGTCAATGGGCTTGGATAAGAATTCATCCGCACCAGCATCCAAGCCCTGAATGCGATCCTCCAGTTCCCCCTTGGCGGTCAGCAGGACAAAAAAACTGCGGGAGAGTTCCTGATCCTGCTTGATTTGACGGCACACCTCTAGGCCATCCAGTTCGGGCATCATCCAGTCGCAGATGATCAAGGCGGGTTTCTCAGCGGTGGCGATCGCGATTCCCTCACGGCCATGGCTAGCAACCGAGACTTGGTAGCCCAGATCCTTTAGGGTTTTGCGCAGCAGCAGTCGGCTGGTAGGGTCATCATCAATGACGAGAATTCGATAGGGCTGGCGATCGCCGCTCATAGCTTCAGCCTGCAAAATCTCCCCCTAGTGTATCCCAAGGCTCCTAGCTATTTTTGGGTTTGCCTCGGATCAAGGGCATCCCGCAGGCCATCGCCGACAATGTTGAAACATAGCACAGTGATGACAATGAGGGTTGCTGGTGCCCAAACTAGCCACGGCTGCAAGACCAAGATTGAGGCATTCGTTGCCAGTGAGAGCATATTGCCCCAAGAGGGATCCGGCTGCTGAATCCCTAGACCAATGAGACTAAGCACCGATTCCGCGACGATGAAGCTGGGAATCGAGAGCGTTGCGGCAATCATCACGTAGGTTGCTGTCTGGGGAATAATATGCCGCACAATAATATAGAGCGATCGCCCCCCCATTACCTGCGCCGCTTGGACAAAGGCCATTTCTTTGATCCCCAGCACCTGACCGCGAATCACCCGTGCTAGCCCCGCCCAACTCACAAACGATGTGATCACGGTAATCAGCAGGAATCGCTCGCCACTACTGAGTCCCACGGGGAGTACCGCCGCTAAGGCCACCAGCAGATAGATGGTCGGCAGTGTCATCAGCACCTCAACACCCCGCATCAAAACGGCATCCAGCCAGCCGCCAAAGTAGCCAGAAATCGCCCCCACGAGAATACCAATCGGGAAGGCGATCGCCACCCCCACAAGGCCAATACTGAGGCTAATGCGGGCACCAAAGAGCAGCCGACTCAACTGATCGCGTCCTTGGTCATCCGTTCCCAACAGATTCAGATAGCCCTTACCTACCGTGCCAAAGAGATGGCGATCGCTGGGGAACCCAGCAAAGATCGTACGTGGTTCAATTTGTGGATTGGTGAGACTCCAGCGGGTCGGTAGGGGCAGGGTAATTTCCAAGAAGCGATAGGGGCTGCCCTTGACAAAAAGGCGAATGGGTGACGGTTCCTGCCAGTCCACGATCAGAGGTCGTTCCCCGGTTTCCAAGTTCACAGGCCCCAAGCGGGTGGGATAGACATGGGGGCCAAGCCACTGACCGTTGGGGGTGCGCCAGTAAATGCGGGTAGGGGGCAGCAGGGCACCCTCCACTTGAAAGGCATAGGGACTGTAGGGAGCAATAAAATCTGCGGCGATCGCCAGCAGGTACAACGTCAGCAACACCCCCAAACTGACCATCACTAAGGGGTTGCGCCGCAACGCTTGCCAAGGGGTCATTCGTCACTCATCTGCTAGGGTACAGCCACTATACAGCCTTTTTTCTATCCTAGGGCTGCTCTGACAGACTCAATGCCGACATGTCTTCCGTATTTTTAGAGAGGCATAATGCTATAGATAAATTTGACTCAAAAATCAATAAGTGATAAATAAAACTTAACAAACCAACATCAAATCCCTTTTCTTGTTAAATAGATTCGGTATCACTATATGATTATACTGATTGCTTCAAACTAACATATTGTTAAAAAGAATACTTTGTGTTTCAAATAAAGTGGTAACTTGATTAAATCTAATAATTTCTAGTCAGATCATTCTCGCAGACACCCTTTTTCTCTCTAGTGTGGGTACCTGTTGATTAAAGAACAATTTAGTTGCTTTATTCATTTGAATAGTGTTCTGATAGAGGAAATATAGAGCGAATGGAAAAACCAAAGCCCCTAACTGGTAAAGCACTCTTGCAGCGATTAAGTGAACTGGGTTCTGCATCCCGTAAAGAAGCCGCAAAGCTCTGTGGCTACTATCGCGTCACAAAATCCGGTGAGGTGCGTGTCGACTTAGGGAAATTTTACGAAGCGGTACTCGCTGCCAGCGGACTAGAAGTAAAGTCATCGGAAAAAGAAGTCAATGGTCAATCAGGACGGGGGCGATCGCCCTCCTATCGGGTGAAAGTGCACCAAAATGGTCAGATTGTGATTGGTTCCGCCTATACAAAAGCGATGAACCTAAAGCCCGGGGATACCTTCAAAATTAAGCAGGGATACAAACATATTCATCTCTACCTCATAGATCCAGAAGAGGTGGATGGTGTCCCCACAGAGTAATCAATGGTTCGCTCTCATGATTGGCAATAGTCGGCAGCACTGGGCACTCTTTAGCGGTGAACACCTCAGCCGCACTTGGCACCTCACCTCTGAGGAAGTTGCCTGCAATCCTGCCAAAGACTATCCCGGACTCCCTTGCTGGGGTGCGAGTGTTGGTTCTGTGCCCTTGCACCAAGTCTATCCGACAGCGATCGCCTTCACCCTCGAGGATATTCCTATTCCTCAGATGTACCCCACCCTAGGGATTGACCGTGCCCTTGCCCTCTGGGGAGCGCTTCAGGTCTATGGGGCACCAGTGTGTGTGGTGGATGCGGGAACTGCATTAACGCTGACCCTAGCCAACGATCGCGGTGAATTTGCGGGCGGTGTGATTCTCCCGGGTGTTGGGTTAATGGCGCGAGCACTGGCGGACTATACGGCAGCTTTACCCTATGTGACGCTTCCCCCAGAGCCACCCCCCCGTTGGGGCGCCACCACTACCACAGCGATTGAAAGCGGTCTTTACTACGGTACTGCCGCCATGTTACACGCCTATCTGGGCGCCTTTTTTCAGGCGTTTCCCCAAGGTACGGTGATTGTGACCGGGGGCGATCGCCCCTTTCTCAGTGAACTGTTAAAAACATTTTTAGACCCCGATCGCTGGCGTGAAGACGATCATTTGGTTTTTTGGGGGATCCGCGCCCTCCGCAACCCAACCGTTAAGATAGAAATGCACCCAATGGAAAGGATTGACGAATTCCGCTAATGGAGCGACGGGATGACTTTACGGATTTAGCCTTGGGACTGGTTTCAGCCCAGAGCTTTCCGGCAATCGTGGGCATTGCCGATCACATGCTCAAATCCGCCGATGTCCTCCTAGTGGGCTATGAGAAAATTGGCAGTGGCCACTGTAGCGCGATCGTGCGCGGGCGAATTGCCGATGTGCGCCTCGCCGTGGCAGAGGGCGCTGAACGGGCGCAGCAGTTTGGTCAAGAACTCAGTACGTTAGTCATTCCCCGACCTGACCCCAACCTAGAGAAAATTCTGCCGATTGGCAGTCTTCTCGCCCAGATTGCCTCTAAAAGTCGCGGCCATCGCCTCAGTAGCCACGCGGTTGGCCTATTGGAAACGCGAGGATTTCCAGCCATGGTGGGGGCAGCGGATGCCATGCTCAAGGCGGCAGATGTGATCCTAACGGCCTACGAAACCATTGGCGCCGGTCTATGTACGGCCATTATTCGCGGCACGGCCTCCAATACCGCGATCGCCCTTGAGGCGGGGATGGCAGAAGCCGATCGCATTGGTGAACTCCATGCAGTGATGTTGGTACCCCGTCCCCTTGAGGATTTGGATCAATCGTTGCCCTTGGCACCCGCCCTACAACGGGAACTACAACCCCTGCGCCTACCCCTCACCCTCAAGCAAAAAGAAACCGAACCCCTTGCCCTTCAAGGTGCGGCTCAAGAGAGTGTGGCCGTGGAAGCGCCTGCCGAAACGGTGCCCGTCGAACCCTCTGCCAATCCCTGACCGGCAATCCAGCCCGTTGTCCACGCACTTTGCAGGTTAAAGCCCCCCGTCACGCCATCAATATCGAGAACTTCGCCCGCAAAGAATAGCCCCTCACAGCAGCGGCTGGCCATGGTCTTAAAGTCCACTTCCTTGAGAGCCACCCCACCACAGGTGACAAACTCCTCTTTGAAGGCGCCCTTGCCAGCGATCGCGAAGGTACCTCGGTGCAAGGCCTCCGCCAGTGCCAGCAGTTGTTTTTTACTGAGGTGTGCCCAAGTTTGCTCAGCCGGAATCCCCACGCTGGTTGTCCAGTAACTCCAGAGGCGGCGCGGCAGCGGAAAGGGACAATGGTTAGCGATCGCTCGCTTCGGGGTATGGCTACGACAGGCTGCCAACTCCCCTTGAATCTGCGGCAGTGACAGATGGGGGAGCCAATTCACCACCAAGGTGCCGCGATAGTTCTGCACCGCCAAGGCACGTGCCCCCCATGCCGAGAGTTTCAAGACCACAGGACCACTAAAGCCCCAATGGGTAACGAGAATAGCACCGGTTTGGGTTAAGGGCGGCTGCTGCGGCAGTTTGAGGGTTGCTTCCACGGGTTGGACACTGAGGCCTGAGCGCTCCTGCAAGAGCGGGTCATCAATGTGAAACGTAAACAGAGAAGGGACGGGGGGAATAATGGTGTGTCCCAATTGTGCTGCCAAGCGATAACCTTGGGAACTGCTGCCAGTGGCCAAAAGGACGCGATCGCCCACAAGGGGTTGAGGCTGCTGAGCAACCGTGACTTGAAACTCATTGCCGACTTTCACCATCTCCTTCACCGCTGCGCGGGTACAGATGCGAATGCCTAGAGCCGTTGCTTCCTGCACCAGACAGTCAATAATGGTTTCTGAATCATCACTGACGGGAAAGACTCGCCCATCGGCTTCGGTTTTCAACTTCACCCCCCGCGCCTCAAACCAAGCGATCGTGTCTTGGGGTTGGAAGCGACTAAAGGCACCCCGCAAGGCCTTGCCACCACGGGGATAGTGCTGCACCAATAGGGCTGGATCAAAACAGTGGTGGGTGACATTGCAGCGACCACCACCAGAGCTGCGGACTTTGCTCAGCAGTGTTGCCCCAGCTTCTAAAATCGTGACGCGATCGCGGGGATTAGCCGTCGCACAGGCGATCGCTCCAAAAAATCCAGCGGCACCACCGCCGATGACCAAAATGCGCTGACCTGCCATCAAGATTCCAAGGGAAAAGGATGGGTATGTTCATCGTTGTCGTTTTTGCCGTTGCGATCGCGCGCCAAATGCAGCTGTTGATGCAGCCGACCCACGGCAATCCCCTCTGCGGCCATCAGGTTGAGCACCCGCCGCCGAAACTCCCGCCCCACGACCCATTGTTGTCCCGGTTGGGTTTTAATCCAAATGCGCACCAGTAAGCCACTGGCGGTAATCTGATCAATTCCTAGAACTTCTGGCCGCTCCAGCATCTTCAGTTGCCACTCCGGTTCTTCGTAAAAGTGGATACTCAAGTCATTCAGCAACGACAACAGGCGATCGGGATTGGTTTCAATATCCACCCACAGTTCGAGATTAACCCGTGACCAAGTGCGGGTCAGGTTGGCTACCTTGGTAATCGTACTATTGGGAATTGTAATCAGCTGACCCTCGGCATTGCGCAACTGAGTAATGCGCAAATTGAGATTTTCCACTAAGCCGGAGTAGGGTTCAATTTCCACCACATCGCCAATGCCGTACTGATCCTCCCAGACAATGAGCAGACCATTGATAATGTCCTTCACCAAGTTCTGTGACCCTAGGGAAATGGCCAAGGCTAAAAAGCCCCCCACAGCGAGAATGGAGGAAACAGGTACCCCTAAGGAACCCAAGATAACCACTAGTCGAATCAAATAAATGACAACGGTCTTAAAGCCGCGCATCACTTCCACAGTGGTACTAATCCGCAGGGTTTTACGCTGGGTATCGGCAAACTTGAGCAGATTATTTTGCTCCCAGAAAACACGAATGCGATCAAAGGCCAAGTCAGCAAATTGATTCAGCAGCCCCGTGCCAAACCAGACCACCATCCACAGAATCGGCAAGCCATAGACTTGGGAACTCAGCCAGCGGGTCATGGGGAAAAGGCGCAGAATTGCCGCTAGGCCGAGTAGCCACAGAGCCACTTGCCCCCACAACAGTAGATACCGAACGAGACTAATGAGCTTGATGCGCTGCTTGAGAAAAAAGTGATGTCGCAGGTGGGGTAGCAGCGGCAAAACCCACTCCGGTTCTGTCGTTTGAGTGGTCACTGTGTCCAGTTGCCCTTGTAGATGCTTGCGTTGGCGGATCAAGAAGCGTTGCACAATTAAAATCACGAAACTACCTGCACCCACCTTGATAAAGATCAAGACCGCCCCCTGAATTTGCGACATCAGGGCTGTGTCGGTGCGTTCCTGAATCGCTCGGTTCATCTGCTGTTGCAAAATGTCTCGCCACTGCTGAGCAAGGGTTTCAGGGGGCAGTTGATGGTAGTCGCTGTCGGCCTCTGTCACCGTCAGGAGGCGAGTGGTGCGTTCCGCTTGGCCAATGCGGGCACTGATGACTAAAACATTATTGAGGCGAGCAACGCCAATATCTACCCTTGCGGGCGATCGCCGCCCATGCTCAAGGGCACTCTGGAGTACCCGCCGTAGGTTCGATTGAATTAAATCCGCTCGGACTTCAACGGGAATTGCGTTACCGGGGTTATCGCGATCGCGAACTGTTGGCGCAGCAATTGTAAAGAGTGTATTGCCATCAAAGCGGACATCGGCAATTTCCAGTTCGCCAATGCGGGTGACGCCGGGGGGGGTGGGAGCAACGGTGGCTTGACTAATCCCCGGCAGAGGAACCTGAGCTACAGTTGACCAAGGAGAGAGAAGGACTAAAAAGAAAGTGATAAGGGCGATCGCTCCCCACCGCCATAATCGCTGATACCCATTGATCATTCGCACATACTGATATTCTGCACGGCAACACGAACTAGGACTATCCTCTCACCTTTTGAAGGCTGAACTCAGTTCACGGTTCCCTAGGGGCAGTCGACCCTAGCTTGCAGCACCTGCTCCCTTGCCACATCGCGGATTAACGAGAGACGCGAGGAAATGTAGCGTTCCAGATGATAGCGCTGGTTATGCTCTAAAGGATAAACATCACTAAACTGCGTCACCAGCCACCCCTGTAGGGCGTGATCATCCATACTCAACAATCGTCCCACCTGTGCTTGCTCAACAAAGTGCCAGAACTGCCGGAGGAGAGAGGGGGTCATACTTGCCCTCCTTTTAAGGTTTTCTTTAGATTTTACCTATCTACTACCATACGTTGCCCCTCGGAAAATTGGGGCGCAATCTGCTGAAGCTGCAACTAAAGTTAGGGAATCCACATGAAGTCCTGCAAACTTCTGTTGCGATTTCTAAAGTGCAGCCCTCCTGCAAACCTGTGCTTCCTTGGGAATGCCCCGCTAACGGTAGGGCGGTGAACCGCTAAAATAGTAAGGCTTTACCAACATACTTACAAATCATTGGGGTCTATGCGCACACACTACTGTGGCGATGTTCGGCTAACGGATGTCGGAACAACGGTCACCCTCTACGGTTGGGTGGATCGGCGGCGAGATCATGGCGGCGTGATCTTTATTGATTTGCGCGATCGCTCCGGCATTGTCCAAATTGTCAGTGATCCCCAGCGCACTCCCGACTCCTATGCTCAAGCCGATCGCCTGCGCAGTGAGTATGTGGTGAAAATTGTTGGCCGTGTCAGCAAGCGCCCTGCCGATTCGGTGAACCCAAAATTGGCCACGGGCGATATCGAGATCTACGCCGATCACATTGATGTCCTCAATACGGTGCGCCAGCAACTGCCCTTTGCCATCTCCAGCACCGAGAACGAGCCAGTCCGCGAAGAAGTGCGGCTGCGCTACCGCTATCTTGATCTACGGCGGGAACGGATGGCACGGAATTTGCAGTTACGCCATCGCGTTGTCCAAGCCATGCGGCGCTTCCTCGAGGATGAGGCGGGCTTTATTGAGGTGGAAACCCCCATTCTCACCCGCTCGACCCCGGAGGGGGCTCGCGATTATTTAGTGCCCAGTCGCGTGAATCCGGGAGAATGGTTTGCCCTTCCCCAATCGCCCCAGTTGTTCAAGCAGTTGTTGATGGTGGCGGGGTGCGATCGCTATTACCAGATTGCTCGCTGCTTTCGCGATGAGGACTTAAGGGCCGATCGCCAGCCAGAATTTACGCAACTGGACATGGAAATGAGCTTCATGGATCAGGATGAAATTATTGATCTCAACGAAGCACTCATCTGCCACATTTTCAAAACCGTGAAGGGCATTGATCTGCCGCGCCCCTTTCCCCGCCTGAGTTACCAACAGGCCATGGATCGCTATGGCACCGATAAGCCCGATACCCGCTATGGCCTTGAACTGGTGGATGTCTCCGATATTCTGAAAGACTCTGGTTTCAAAGTTTTTAGTGGGGCGATCGCCCAAGGGGGCGTGGTGAAAATTTTGCCGATTCCCAATGGCAACCACCGCATCTCGAACGTGCGCATTAAACCCGGCGGCGATCTCTTCCAAGAGGCCACCACTGCCGGCGCCAAGGGGCTGGCTTATATCCGCGTTCGCGACAACGGCGAGATTGACACCATTGGTGCCATCAAGGATAACCTCTCCCCAGAGCAGAAAGCCACGCTCTTAGAGCGCACGGGTGCCGAGCCGGGGCACCTCCTCCTGTTTGGGGCAGGGGATACCGCGACTGTGAATAAAACCCTTGATCGCCTGCGCCAGACCATTGCCCGTGAATTTGATCTCATTGATCCGACGGCAACCCATCTCCTATGGGTGGTTGATTTCCCCATGTTTGAGTGGAATGCTGAGGAAAAACGCCTTGAGGCGCTGCACCATCCCTTTACGGCACCCCATCCCGCCGACCTTGAGGACCTCAAAACTGCCCGTGCCCAAGCCTACGATCTCATCTTTAATGGCTACGAAGTAGGCGGCGGCAGTCTGCGCATTTATCAACCGGAATTGCAGCGGCAAGTTTTTGAAACCATCGGCCTTGATGAGACGGCTGCCCAAGAAAAATTTGGCTTCCTTCTCGAGGCCTTTGAATTTGGTACCCCTCCCCACGGGGGTATTGCCTATGGCCTGGATCGCTTAGTCATGCTCCTTGCCGGCGAAGACTCCATTCGCGACACCATTGCTTTCCCGAAAACCCAACAGGCGCGTTGCCTTCTTACCGGTGCCCCCAGCAGTGTTGAGCCACAGCAACTCAAGGAACTCCATGTGGCTTCCGCCAAGCCCGCAACAACCACTGCTAAAACCAAAGTCTAGGCACGTAGGTCTGTTGGCCGATTCCACACCCCCTCTAGCAGCCATTCGCCGTTGACATCCCGCACCCGCTCAGTGCTCATCATGTAAGCCCATGCTGTGCCCAAAGGTTGATGATTCAAGTTATACACTGGCACCTCTTGGCGATGGTAGGCATTTACTTCGGGAGCCAAGTTGGGATTGTAGCCTTCAAAGGCATCCAGCTGCGCCAATACGCTGGGAGGTGGATCATGAAAGATCAGTAACTCCCCCTGCACCCAACCTTCCTCAGCCGTCAGACCGGGATACCCCATCGGTAGGTGATAAAGGCGACCTCTCACCAGCGCTGGTTGATGGGCACTCAGCCAAGGCCGACAGAGGATTTCATGGGGTTGATAGCCGGGTTTAAGGGTGCCATAGACAAAAAGGCGCAATAGGGTCATGTTGAAAATCAATTAGGTTCATGCCATCAAGGGCTTAGTTTAGCGACTTTCACATAGCTTTGTCCTCATCAATTCCAGACTGCCATCGGCGATAAACTGCACAGCGATCGCCAGAATCAGGAATCCGAGAATACGGGTTAATGCACCGACACCCGTTTTGCCCCACTTTTGCATCACAGATTCACCTAACAAAAGACAAAGATAAACTACGCCACTAAACAATCCAATTCCCAATAGACAACCGAGGTACTCTTCCCAAATTTGGCAGCGTGTTGATAACGTCATCGTCACCCCGATCGCCCCTGGGCCACTAATCAACGGAACCGCCATGGGTGTCAATGCAATATCGTCTTTATCAATGGCTTCGGCGTGCTCCTGAAGCGTTAAACGCTGATGCGAAGTGACCATTTGCCAAGCGGTGTGAGCGACAATTAAGCCCCCAGCAATGCGCACCACTGCTAAGGAAATCCCAAAAAAGCCAAGGATAAACTTACCCACGAGAAAGAAGGTGACTAAAACCGCAAAAACGTTCACGGCCGTTTCTTTGGCTTTCTGCCGACGGTATTTGAGGGGATGTCTAGCTGTTAGGGCACAAAAGACAGGCACTGCACCAATGGGGTCTGCAATTGGAAACAATGCAGCCAAGGTTCCCACCAGAAAGGAGACGGTTGGATGTAGCATTACCGAAGAGTTGCTGCCCTACAAGTTAAGTATTGCCCTACAAGTTAAGTATTTAAGACCGCAAGGATTTTTTGACTAATCGAGCGCAGTTGCTGTTGGAGGTCTTCGCTGGGCAGATTGTTACCACTGAATACGCCAGCACCAATACTACTGAACCGCCACTGCTCACTCATATAGCTAAACCCCACGATGTCTAGACCAATGGCACGGCGCTGGGGAGAGTCTGGATCGCAATAGAGGCGGATTTGCAGGAGCAAACTGCGGGCTTGCCAGCGGCGACTCCAGCCCGGTAGGTGAAAACCAATGTCAATTGAATCGGGATCCACTAGGTTGCGGGTATGGGGGTCATCGGCCCAAGGGTGCAGGTCTGCCCGCAGATCCGCATTGCACTGCTTAAAGAGGTGGACGATCGCCCCCAATTTGCTGGCCATCTGCACGGTCACTGCCTGCTCTGCTGCATTCACCGTCATTCTCTCCGCAACACCTTTGTTCCCAAGGTTAGCGAGGGGAAACCGCTTGATCAACTCTGGCAGTGGGGAGGGAGGTTAAGGGTCGTTCCAAACGGGGTTGTCCCACAGAGTAACTCAGGGCATAGCTTTGCACCAAGAGCCAAAACCAAAGTTGCGGTGCCATGGGTTCTAGCCACGGTTGACAACGGCGCACCAAGGGGGGCAGCCAAAAGCCAAAGAGGGCATGGTACAGGGCATCCAAGCTAAAACTGAGGTAGCTTTGCAGCCAACGCAGCAGATCCCCAACCCCCACCATTTCGTAGATCCACCAAAGGAGGCCGGGGTTTTGCCAAGCAGCTCGCAGTGCCATACGGTTAAAGGGCAGCCAACCCGCACGGTCTTTGATAAAGCGATCGGCCAATTCGGGGGATTCTTGTCCGAGGATGCCAAAAAAGGTGTTCAACGTGGCATTGACGCGCTCTGGGGGCAGGGGGCGATCGCTGGGCACCATCATTCCCCGCGAAAAGAGCCATGTCACCGCTGTATTGCTCTGATAAGCGCGAATTTGGTTGAGAAATTGCTTTTGCACAAGGTCATGACGCAGGGCGGTGTCCAGTAGATCCGTCAAGCGGGGCAGGTTGCGCACCAGCGAGCCAAAGCCAGTAAATACTAAGGGGGATTGCAGTGAGGCGGCATCACCAATGGCCAAGACGCGATCAAAGGCCACGGCGCGATCGCTTCGGTGGTGGCTAAAGTAGCCGGGGATGTAACCAAACGTCGGCTTCACCCAAGTCAGTTGATCTAAATCGCAGCGGCGGTACTCCGGCAAGATCGTAAAGAAGTCTTCGTAGAGTTCCAGCAAAGAGCCGGGAAACTCTGGCTGAATGTGGTGATAGTGAAAAAGATAAATCGTGCGCTCTTCCCCTGCCCCCGGAAACAGTTCCCAAATGAGTTGCCGTCCCCGCGAAATATCACCGTGGCTAAAGAGCACATCGCCATAATCGCCATCCCAAACTTGCGGGGCAATGCCCTTGACGATCGCCCCCACCGTCGGACACACACTATCGTAGGCACGACCACCGTTCAGTTGACGAGCAATAGGGGAGGCAGTCCCCATCGCATCCACGAGGACACGGGCGATCGCCTGTCGCTGTTCTTGGGTCTGGCGGTGCTGAGTTTGCAGAACCACACCATTGGAATGAATCGTGGCCGTCTCAAATTCTGTCCAATCCCAAATCTCACCCCCCGCTTGGCGCAGTTTCTCACCGCACAGATGCAGGAATTTGGCCGAGTCAAGGGCAATATTCAGAACCGTCGGGGTGTGCAGTACGGGTGCCCGACAATGGGGAGGACTAGTGGCATCAAAGAACTTGTTAAAGCCATCGCGGTACTCGCGGGCAATCAGGCTCTCAAACTCCGCAGTCGTAAACAAGCCCAGATCAATCAGACTCTGAAATTCCATGCGGGAGATATTCCACTCCCGATTCATGCGGCCAAAGGGCAACCGCTCGATCACCAGCACCCGATAGCCCAACCGCGCCATCACCGCTGCGTGGATCACCCCCAAGGCACCCCCCACATAAACTAGGTCATAGCGAGGGGGATCACAGGGTGTCGTTGCAGTGTGCAAAACTGGAAGCGGGGGCGTGGGCTGTTGTACCCCTTGGCGCCAGCGTTGCTCCCACCAATAAACCCGCTCTAAATCCGCCTCACCTTGGGGCATGCGTTGGAAGTATTTCACGGTCAGCGGATAGCGATCGACCAAGGCTTCAAAAATTGTCTTGCCAGCCGGCCAAGGGGGAAGCGCCTCAGGTTGCAGTGGAAAGGCCAAACGCAAATGCTGTTGAAGGTGTTGGAGACAGGCCCGCTCCTGGGGGAAAGGCCGCTCTCCCCAGCGCATCACCTTGAGGTATGTGGTTCGCTGCAAGCTCCACAGGAAAATAGCCAGTTCCGTGGGGGCCTCAGGAACCTGCCAGCAACCCCCGCTTGGTTTTGGCGCAATGGTGCCAATGTGCGGCTCAAAGGTGTGGTGCAGCCAGTGAATCACCGCTGCGGTATCGGGAGTGGGCACCTCAAGGTATAACAGTTCTTGCATTTTGTTTCAAAAGTCCGCTAAGGAGCTTGACAAGGGCGCAATTTGGCGTAAACTGCACTGTACTAAACAGTTTAAGAGAGTTTACGGTTTCTCAGAATTACCCTGTTGCCCTATGCATTATCCCATTCCAAGGAGTCTCGAAGAAATAGCAGCCCTCAGCCAGCAGCCTGTCAGTGAAGAGGTGGTGGCGGCAGCGATCGCCGGCGTGATTACGATTTGCCGTGCGGAAGGTCACAGTCTAGCGCAGGTTCAGGAATGGGTGCTTGCGGAGGACGATCTGCTAGATCGCAAAACCCGCCAATGGCTGAGTGAAGCGGTGGCAATGGCTTGGTCAAGCGTTGAAACCTTGGCAGTGACGACTGGCCGTGAGGGCGATCGCTAGGGCATCGGCAGCGTCATCGGGCTTGGGCAGCGTGCTGAGATTGAGTTCCCGTTGCACCGCCTGTTGAACGTCTATTTTCGCGGCATTGCCATAGCCGGTGAGGGCTTGCTTCACTTGGGGAGGGGTGAATTCCATGAGGGGACAGTGCAGTTGACTCAGGACTAAAAGAATCACGCCCCGCGCTTGAGCAACCACAATCGTATGGCTCATTTTGTAGAAAAAGAGGCGCTCCAAAGCCACTAAATCTGGTTGGAGGGCAAGAATTAACGTGTGCAGATCGCTGTAGAGACTCTGGAGGCGATCGCCCACGGGCATATCCGCAGGAGTGGTAATCACACCAAAATCGCACACTTGGCAGGTGTTGCGCTGCACCTCAATACAGCCATAGCCAAGGGTAGCAAGGCCGGGGTCTAGGCCAAGGATGCGCACACGTTCTAGTTCACGGTGCCGGTCAACAGATCCAAAATTGGTTTCGCCATCCAGTTCAACCCCACCTTCAGTTGATGTTCGAGGGTGGGCATGCGGTAGAGGTAGGCCAGTCGCCGTGCCAAGTAGGCCAGAGGGCCATCGAGGGTCAGTCCTAGCCCTGCCAAGGCGGCGCGATCAGTTCCGAGGGTGAGCATTTCACCGAGATGGGAATAACGACAGGGCAGTAGCGGGCGATCGCTCAGACTGGCCCAGAGATTCCAAGCCGCATAATCCGCCTGTTGAAAAGCTGCCTGTGCCGTATGGGGAATGGCTTGGCCTTGCTCATCCACGGCATCCGCAGCATCCCCAAGGGCAAAAATCTCTGGATGATCAACGACTTGCAATGTGGGCATCACCTGCAGGCGCCCCGTGGAGGTTTTGGGCAAATCAAGGGCAGCAATCACGGGTGAAACGGCTGTACCGACCGTCCATAGGACAATATCAACGGGCAGATCATCAACGCGGTCTTTGTATTGCAGGGAAATCTGATCCGCAGTGACAGCAACCGGGGTTGTTTCCAAATCAATCCAAACGCCCCGCTCTTCAAGGGCACGCAGAGCTGCCTTGCGATTAAATTCTGGAGAAGACTTGAGAATCTCGGTGTTGCGATCCACCAAACGAATGCGCCCGCGGCTACCTAAGCGCTCCGCTAGTTTACAGGCCAATTCCACGCCACTGGGACCGGCACCGACCACCACCACGCGGATGCGATCGCGATCAGAGCGCTCCCGCCGTTGCAACGCTTCTTCGAGACGGTAGGCATCACTGAGGGTTCGGAAGGTCAAGGCATACTCTGCAACACCGGGAATGCTGTTTTTAGGGGTTTCCCCCCCCAAGGCAAGGACAAGCTTGTCGTAGATGAGCGGGGTGCCCTCGGTCAAGTGTACCGTTTTTTCCTTGAGAGCCACAGCGCTCACGGTTCCCTGATGAAAGACGACCGGGGTCTCCTTGAGCAACTCAACAAAGGGCGGGGCAATTTCCCACGCCTGTAGCTCCCCTGTAATTAATTCGTAAAGGAGGGGAGTAAAGACAAAGCGATCGCTCTGATCAACAAGGGTAATCTCTGGAGGCGCAGACCAAGGAAATTGGCCAAGGCGGAGGGCGGTATAAAGCCCGCCAAACCCCCCACCTAGAATACAAATTTGGCTTTTCACCGCTGATTCCGTCATGATGCTATCCCCCTCAGTATAACTTGCGCCTTTGAGAGGTCAGCAATTTGGGGCACGGCTCGGGTCTCGTGGATAGCTGGTTCTGGCAGTAAGGGGCGATCGCGCCGCAGCCAAATCGCTTGCAGACCAGCACCTTGGGCACCGAGGACATCATCCTCCCAACTGTCACCAATGTGCCAAACCTGAGAGGTCGCATAGGGGGTCACCGCCCGCTCAAAGATCAGCCGATTCGGTTTCGCCGCCCCCACCTCACTGGAAATCCACACCTCCTTGAAAAACGGCGCTAACCCCAAGGCCTCTAGCACCCCATAGAGACGGCTATCAAAATTCGACACCACCATCAGAGGAATGCCCTGAGCTTGCCACTCCTTCAACGCAGGCAGGACATCGCTATAAAGCAACCAAGGCTCAGCCGTGGCATAGTAGGCAAAGACAGGGGCAAAAAAACGATCAAAATCCGCAAACTGATCCAAGACGCCCGCGCGGCGAAATGTCTCTGCCGCAACCCCTTGCCACCACCGCAATTCTGCCTCTGCCCGTTGTGCAGCCTCAAGATCAGGGAAAGCGCAGGGCGGGGCAGCCCTAAAGGCCTTAAAGAAGGCCACATCTAATGCGGCTGAATCAACCTGAACCCCGACTTCAGCAGCAAAGCGACCATAAACGGTACCCACGGATTCCCGTAGGCCAAAGAGGGTGCCGACCGCATCGAGGGTAATGAGTTGGGGCGGATCAAGCGGGGGCATCGGAACTGGCATCTACAGCGGGTGGGGGAGAGGCCTGCTGGGCACGGCGCTTGCGTTCTTGCTCCACCAGTTCTTTCATTAGACTACGAGCCTGATTGATTTTATCGAGGTTGCTGCGGTAGAGTTCGAGATCCCGCTTGACTTTCTCGATGGGCAGCTTAATGACGGGAGCCAGTTGATCCAGTGTCTCGTTGAGATTCGTTGTCAGATCCCCCGCCAGCTCCTCAAGGAAGGCATACAGTCCCACCGCATGGAGGCGGCTATATTTGCCCTCGTGGTTGAGGCTGCTGAGGGGGGCACTGGGTTGACCACTGTTGAGTTCATCGAGGATTTGACTCAAGGGGCGGCCTTGGTACTGTTGCCAACTGGCGGCATCCTCCTTAAGCTGTTGCGGGTTCATTTCCTCAGCCCCGCAGAGGGCATGGAAAATACTGGCGCGATCGCCCTCAGGCTGATACCCCTCCATAAACTGGTCAAAGGCGGTCACGACCCCAAGGGCAAATAGGGGAGAGTAGCGAAAATCTACATTGACGCGCAGCAGGTGAACTTCAACAAGTAGTTCCTCAATAAAGCGGCGGTAGATCGAGTGAATCGGTCGCCTGTGAGCCGCATAAAAAGCGCGTTTGGTATCAGAGACAGTTCGAGGATTTTGCACAAGCTCTGCCGATATTCGTTAAAAAATGTCATGATTCTTTACTATTATCCCCCATTGTGCTCCCCCAATCAAATATGCCGCCTGAGCTTGCCTTAGCCATTGGCCAATTCAACAGAGGTGAATTCTATGCCTGCCATGACACCCTCGAAGCCCTCTGGTTAGAGGCCAGTGAACCTGAGCGCACGTTTTACCAAGGTCTGCTACAAATTGCCGTGGCCTGCTATCACCTGAGTCGGGGCAACCAGCGGGGAGCGATTTTGCTGTTGGGGGAAGGGCGGCGTCGCCTTGAACAGTGTGATCCAGACTTTTGCGGCCTAGATTTGACAGCCTTTTTGACGGCAGTGGCGGCGTTACAGGCGCAGCTTCAGACCCCCCTTGACTCAGAGCCAAAAATTCAGTTGCATCTTGCCGTTGCTCAATCCCTCGATCAAGCCTAGACCCCGACAGCCCTTAAAACTCAAGCTCATCCTCTTCAGACGCTTCAGCAATTGGGGTGTCTGGACTTTCTCCCTCATCGGGTAAGCGAATAACCACCCCGTTAAAGAATCGTGCCAGTTTTTCGGCAGATTCACGCACAGGATCCGGGTCAGTGGTGAGAGGGGGCGGGGGTGGAGTAGGGGTTGGTTCTATGGGGGGTGGCGGTAGTTCTTCCCGTGGTTGAGAGGGAATGACGACAGCGGAGTGCGGCGGCTCCTTAGCTTTTGGCGCAGGCGTGGTTTTGTGGGGTAGGGGGGCAATCTCAAAGGCAACTTTGATGCGGCGGCCTAGAACTTGGGAAAAGGCGGCTTCAATTTTGGCTTGGTTATTCTTCGTCAGATTTAACAGTGTTTGATTAACAATGCCGATGTGCACCTCGCGATCGCTCATTTGTCGCAGGTGACCATGTTGCGAGAGCAGAGCATAGGTACTCATTTGCATCTGTTGTAAGAGCTGTAATGCTTGGTGCCACACCTCTTCAGGATTCTCGGCTGGTGCTTCAGTGGCTGGCTCTGGTGGAAGCGTTGGTGCAACAGGGTCTTTAATTTTTTGAACCGGTTTGGCCTGTGACTCAGATTCCTTGGGAGGCGGTTCTGGGGTCTTAGCAGGCGCAGCCAGGGCTTGGGGTTCGGCCTTAGGCGTTGGGACGCTCCTGAGTTTTGGATCAGCGGTAGGCGTTACTGGCGTTGCAGCAGGCGGTGGAACCGTCTCTGTGATCAGCCCCAGAATACTAATTTCCAGCCAGAGACGGGGTTGATTGCTCTGTTTGACTTGACTTTCACAGGTGCGCAGATGTTGTTGGGCGTGCAGAATTTCCTCAACTGACCAGGCCTCAGCAAGGGTAATCAGTGCTTGCCATGTTTCCGCTGTCAGGGCTACCAAGTCCTGCCGTTCAGGAGCTGTCTTGGCCAAGAGCAGATCGCGATAGAGGCTGGCCAGATTTTGCAAAATCGTCAGCGGATCGCGACCCCGTTCCAGTAATTGGCGGGTGTGCTCAAGAACCGCCACCGCATCCCGACGGGCGATCGCCCCCAGCAATTGCCGCAGATCCTGTTCTGGTACTGCCCCAGCCAGTTGCCATACATGTTCTACCGTGATCCGTTCAGGATATAAGCTCAACTGATCCAGCAAGCTTTCAGCATCCCGCAGTCCCCCTTGGGACAATTGTGCCACCAGGGTCAAGGCCTGCGGCTCAATGTCAATTTGCTCCTTATCGGCAATGTGCTGAAGGTGGGCAACCATCTCCCCTAGGGGAATCCGCCGAAAATCAAAGCGCTGACAGCGGGAAATAATTGTTGGCAAAACTCGCTGCGGATCTGTGGTGGCAAGGACAAAGACCACATGGGGCGGCGGCTCCTCTAGGGTTTTGAGGAGGGCATTGAAGGCCGACACACTGAGCATGTGGCATTCGTCAATCACATAAACTTTGTAGCGACACTGTACTGGGGCAAATTGTGCCTTCTCAATCAGTTCGCGAATGTTGTCCACCCCGGTGTGGCTGGCAGCATCAATTTCAATCACATCTAAGCTAGTGCCATTGGCCACCTGACGGCAGACCTCACACTGGCCACAGGGATCGGGGGTAGGCTTGGGAGTCCTCAGGCAGTTGAGGGACTTGGCTAAAATACGGGCACTAGAGGTTTTACCCGTGCCGCGAGGACCACAAAAAAGATAGGCAGGGGCAATGCGCTCCTTGAGTAGGGCTTGGGTCAGCGTGGTGGCGATCGCCCCTTGACCCACTAGATCTGCAAAGCGTTGGGGACGATATTTGTGATGCAGGGGTTCGTAGGTCACTGCTGGGCTGCAATGGATATGCCAGAAGACGCTGGTGGGTAAATGCCGCGCATGTTATTCTAACAGGCCAACGATGGCCATAGGCTCGCTGTCGGCGATCGCCCCTCAGTCTCCCCCAATGGAACCAGCCCTAGCCCCTAGAACCAGCCTTTTTTACCCGCAATGTACGTTCTATAAAACTCTTCATCACTCTTGGTCAGGTAAATAATGCCCTCAATCAGGCCAATGATGCTCATGACAGGGGCAACCAAACCGCAGGTTAAAAGGCTCACCAACAGCATGATCAAGCCCTCGGTGTTGTAGCCCAGCACAAATTTGTGAATGCCCAAGGCACCCAAGAGAATACCGCAAATGGCGGCTGCAATTTTTTCCCTGAAATATCGGAATTCGAGGTCATGGTTTCTTCCCCAATGGTTATTTTTGATACAGCGCGATCGCGCCCTCTTGGCCTACATCCTTCAGGGTTTCAGGGGGACTGTCAAGGGGCAAGTAGGCAGTTTGTTGATTGACGTTGAAGGTCAGGGTTAGGTTTTAAGCAGCAGCGACCCAATCAGCAAGGGGTTCCCAGCGCACAGTGCGATCGCCCCCCACTTCCACCACCACTTTGAACTTCGGTAGGGTTTGGGTTAACTGTGCCAAGTAGGCAAATTCCTGCCTTGAGAGGCGCTTGCCATCAATCAGCCAAAGCACCAGTCCCTTGGCATTGGGGGGCAGGTTTTCCAAGTGGTAGGTCACTAGGGGGGGCTGAAAATAAACGCGAATGTCTTCCTTGCCCGTGTGAGCCGGACGAATCCCGTGCGCTTGGGTCAGGTAGGCTGCTAAATCCCCCAAACCCGGTGCGCTCATGTGCAGGGTGGTATAGCCCTTGGAACGCAGTCGCCGTTGATAGCGACCCTCAAAGCCCCCCTCCGGCGGAACAAAGAGTGCCAGTGCCCCCGCCGATTCTAAATCTTTGACAAATTGATAGCCAGCCAGCAGACCCATAGATCTTTTCTCACAGGTTTTAGCATTCCATCCAGCACTTTATCATGGTCATTCCTACAGCGGGTATGCCTAAGTTAATAGCAGTGCAAATAGCCCACATAAGGCAATACCATCAAAGACACCCGCGCCACCAATACTCAGCACTCCCGCCGACATCCGCTCAATTTCCCGTAGGTGGAGTAAATCTGCACCAATCAGGGTTCCCAGCACACCTCCAGCAAAGGCAATGGGTGCGGCCGCTACGCCTCCAGAAATCAAAATGGCTGTCATTGCTGCTGTCAGGGGCGCGACCAAGGCATTCATTTGAATACCAATCCCCGGTACCACCTGAGCAGAGTAGTAACTGACAGCGGCCACAATTGCCGTCACCAAGAGAATCGCCAAGGGACTGACGCGGGTAAATTGATAGAGGGCTAGCACCGTCGGGATCAAGCCGCCCCCCACATTCAGTGCCACAATCGTCTTTTGCTCAATTTTGCGCAGGGGAATGCCCCAAAACCGACTTAACCAGAGTGCCTCAAAGTCGGGAACAATGGCCACCGTGGAGACCCGCTCATAGAGGGGGATATTAATCGTGCTGCCGAGAATCACAAGCAGCAGTAGCACTGAGGCAGCAGTGGGTGAAAAGCCCAACTTGGCAACGGCCACTTGTACAGCATCAAGAGCGATCGCTAGCCAAAGGAAAGGCAGCGACAGTAACAGTAGCACAAAAAGTAGAGCAGTAACAGGCAGATAAATCATAGGAATTGGCAATCACGTTAAACTTGCGAGGATTCTTGGGGCAGTGCCGCAAGGGCTTCCTTGAGGGCTTTAGCCAAGGCGATCGCGGAAGGATAGCGATCGGGCAACAGAGGAGCCGTAGCACGGTGCAACACCTGTTTCAAAGGGAAAGGAATCTCTGGGCGATCCGAAACATCAAGGCGATGAAAGCCATCACGGTGGTGATAGAAACGCATCGGACTATCCCCCAACAGCAGAAAGGCTAGGGTTGCGCCCACTGCAAACAGATCCGACTGAATGGTGGGTTTGCCCATCATCTGTTCCGGAGCACTGTAGCCCTCCACGGCAATGCGGGTGCCACCGGGGGAATGCCCCAGTTCTTTAACCGCCCCAAAGTCAATCAAAACAATTTGATTATCCCGCGATCGCACCAGTAGGTTACTGGGTTTGAGATCCCGGTGAATCACGGGTGGATCCTGATTGTGCAGATAGTCCAAGACACCGCAGGTTTGAATCATCCACTGCACCGCCTGAGGAATTGGCACCGTGCCATTGCGCAGTACCCAGCGCTCTAGGTCAATGCCATGAATGAGTTCCATGACCAAATAGCTTTTGCCATCTTCCACGAAAAAGTCATAAAAGCGGGGAATCCCTGCATGGTCAAGGAGCTGTAAGATGCGAGCTTCCCGTTCAAAGAGTTCCTGTGCCTTTTCATTGTCCTCCATATCAGACCGCAGTTCTTTGAGAACCCGCACCTCTGGAACCTTGCCAGTCCATCCCCCGGGGGGTTGCGCTTCACAGGCCAAGTAGGTTGTGCCAATGCCACCATGCCCTAAAAGGCGCAGGATGTGATAGTTGCGTACGGTGCGCTGCACATTGAGGGGTTGACCACAGTGAATGCAAAACAGATTCCCTGGCATATTACCGGCATGGGTACACTCACTGAGGGTGGGCGCACTGCGGCGAAAGGTTTGCTCATGGAATTCAAGAATTGGGCCTGTGGGTCCTAGCTGAATGAGACTGCCACTGGCAAGTTTGCTCTCGTCAACAAGGCGACCATCAACAAACGTCCCGATCGCCCCCAAACTTTTGAGATACCAACGCCCGATATTTTCTGGATCCCGATAGCAAGACAGTTCAGCGTGATAGCGACTAATGAGAATATCATTGAGAATCACATCATTGTCTGCGGCACGACCAATACGAATAGTCGTTTTAATCGGGAAACGCCATGTTTTGACCGGAGTGCGTTTCCAAGGATCTAACAGGTGCAGAATAATCACGGGTGTGGAACTGCCACAGCAAACTCATCGAGATTTAGCCTATTTTCCTACACTTTGCCGATGTCTGCAGTGTTTTGCAATAAATCATAAACAGCTCAAGATGCCAAGGCTAACTGTTCTAACTGAGCATGCAGCCTTATTTTAGACTGTCTATCTGGCTTGGCAGTGCGCAATTGTTTATGAAAGAGACTATAGTCTTGGATTTCTCACTACTGCCAAAGCGTAGTACACTAGGGGTAGTGCTGGTGTAGCTCAGTTGGTAGAGCAACTGACTTGTAATCAGTAGGTCGTCGGTTCGAGTCCGACCATCAGCTTTGATCCACTTTCACTCATTTCAGCACAATAGGGCTTGTCCCTTAGGCCAAGCGTTGCTGCCGACAACAGGTCTATCATGATCAAGGAAACGATCGCGCCACCTCTGCCATGCTTGTCTATTGCACCCGTCCCTACTGTCGTTGTCCCCAAAACGATGTTCCAGACTTAGACAACCCCAACAAACGGTACAGTCGTGTGGCTGAACGCTTTTGTACGGCCTGTGGGATGCCCTTGATTCTACGGGGACGATACGTTGCAGAGCGGGTTCTGGGTCAGGGGGGGTTTGGGGCGGCCTATCTAGCGCGGGATTTGGATACCCCCGGTCGGCGCGAATGCGTGATCAAGCAATTTCGCCCCAACGTCTCCGATCCCCAGAGTCGGCAAAAAGCTCAGGAACTCTTTGAGCGGGAAGGGCAAGTCCTTGAGGAACTGGGACAGCATGCCCAAATTCCCGACTTGCTGGCATTTTTTGCTGAAGAGGTTCCCAGTGCCAATGGCCAAGGAACAGAGCAGTATTTCTACTTGGTGCAGGAATATATTGACGGCGAAACCCTCGAAGATGAACTGGCTCAAAAGGGATGCTTTAGTGAGGAAGAGGTGCGGCAGGTGCTGCGGGAACTCCTACCCGTGTTGCAGTACGTCCATGACCACGGCTCGATCCACCGTGACATTAAGCTCTCAAATATTATGCGCCAGCACCCCAGCAAGACAAAGTTTCCCGGCCAAGGGCGGCTCTATCTGCTGGATTTTGGTGCGGTGAAGCAGATTTCCCAAGCGGGGGGACAGCAAGGACACTTTACGGGTATTTATACCCAGTACTATGCGCCACCGGAACAAGCACGGGGGGAACGGGTCTATCCCAGTTCAGATCTCTATGCCTTAGCAGTGACTTGTATCATATTGCTGACCGGCAAAGATCCCAGTGAGCTATTCGACGCCTATAACAACCGCTGGCATTGGCATTCCTATGCCCAAGTCAGTCCACAACTGCAAGCCATTCTAGATCGCATGCTACAACCTGCTCCTAGCGATCGCTACCAATCAGCGGCAGAGGTCTTAGCGGACTTAAATGCTTACTCTACCCCCGCCCCACCACCGCCCCCACCGCCACAACCAGTAACAGTAGCACCCCCTTCCCCGCCACCCGTAGTGTCACAACCGGCACCCCCTCCTTCACCTGGACCGGTGACGCCACCGACCAGCACACCACGTCCGAAAGCAAAACCGCCCCGCCAGCCTGCGCCTCCCTTACCGGCATTGAAAATTCTCATTGGTGCTGGCTTTACGGGCTTTGAAATGACGGCCTTGGGGTTGATGATTTTTAGTTTGATGACCGCTTGGCAGTTGCCTGTTGGTGTGAGTGCGGGGTTGATTGGTGCTCTATTTGCCTTTTTGGTGTTTTTGCAGTACAAACGCTGGATTGAACACTGGGAGCAGTTGATCATTGCGGTCATTTCAGGGGCAGTTCTTTTTTTTGTCCCCCTCTTGCAAGCAGGCCTAGGGGGTGTGACAGCGCTGCTCATTTGTGGTTTAGTGGGGTTGGGTTGCATGGTTATGGGCAACATTTTTTTGCTGATTTACAATATCTTGGCGCGGTTGCTGTAGGAGCGGGGCAATGCAGTTAACGTGGTTGGAGAGCAATACTTGGTTGTGGGAGTTAGGTTATACGCGGATTTTGGTTGATCCGTGGTTTGTCGGGGCACTGACTTTTGGCAACACGCCTTGGCTGTTTCAGGCGGAGCGATCGCGCCCCTGTGCCATGCCGACTGATGTGGATGTCATTTTGCTTTCCCAAGGGCTACCGGATCACTGCCATGAACCTACCCTCCGCACCTGCGATCGCGCCCTACCGGTCATTGCCTCCCCCAGTGCCGCCAAAGTTGCCCAAGGCCTTGGCTTTGAAACAGTGATTGCCCTTAGCCCCCACCAAACCTACACGTACCGCGATCTCACAATTCAAGCCACGAAGGGCGCTAGTATCGGCCCTCGTCAACAGGAAAATGGTTACGTTCTGCGCTGGGGCACTCAAAGTCTCTACTATGAACCCCACGGCTGTCATGATTCGTGGCTGCGCACCTACGGCAAGGTGGATGTGGTGCTTACGCCGCTGTTGGATGTCTGTTTACCCGTGGTGGGGGCGATTCTCAAGGGGGGCAAAACGGCATTGGAATTGGGGCAATGGCTTCAGCCCAAGGTGATGATCACCACCGCTGGCAATGGTACCCTCCGTCTTCAGGGATGGCTACCGCGACTGCTCTCGGTCAAAGGCACCCTTGAGGAACTGCAAGTGTCGTTTCAGCGGCTAGGCCTCAACACTCGTTTGGTGGAACCAGTAGCCTACACTCCCCTTGTTCTTCTGGCTGAGCTCTAGGGATGCGACGCTGGCTACGGCCTTTGATTCTCTTTTGGCAAGAGGTAATTCTTCTACTTCAGGACAATCAGCGGTTTTTGCAGTTGCTCAGTCAGATTGAGGGGATCGCGACTCGGGTGCTGGCGATCGGGATGCTGCTGGTGGTCATCGTCGCCATTATTGATTTGGGGCGGATTCTGACCGTGGAGCTATTCTCACCCCCCTTGGGACAGTTTAGCCTTGAACTGGTGAAAATCTTTGGCCTCTTTCTCAATGTGCTTGTGGCTCTGGAGATTCTTGAAAATATCACCGCCTACCTGAAAACCCACGTCTCGTCGCAAATCGTTGAGCTAGTAATTGTCACGTCTCTAATTGCCATTGCCCGTAAAATTATCATTCTGGATATTGGCCAACCGGAAACGGTGGCAAAGCTCTTGGGGCTGGCGATCGCCATCTTGGCCTTGTCTGCCAGTTACTGGATTGTGCGTCGCCTAAACTACCGGCGGCGTCCCTGAGGGATAGACCTGCTCGCGGTAGGCTTGTGCCTGTTCTAGGGTTGTTTGCAGCCGCTCCCAGTCCTCCTGCTCCACTTGGCGAATCAGATCATCAAGGGTGGCACGGTAGTGAATCAGGCAGTGGCGCAACGCCGCGCGGTTATATTCCGCCATCATCCGTCCCAACTCTGGATTGCCGCCGCCAACACGACTGGTATCGCGAAAGCCGGAGCTGGCCAACTGCTGGGCAAGCTTCCGAATCGGCTCATTGCCTTCTTGGGCATTCGCAAGAATCAGTGCTGCACTCACGAGGACAGGAAGGTGGGAAATCCAAGCAACAGCGCGATCGTGATCCGAGGGGGTGGCATAGAGTAGCTTGGCACCGAGATCATTGACCACACCAGCCACACAGTCAATGGCCGCACTGTCAGTGTAGAGGGTTGGGGTGAGAACATAGGGGGCATTCTCAAAGAGATGGGCTTGCGCCGCTTCAATGCCGGATTCTGCGGTACCGGCCATCGGGTGCCCACCGACATAGCGAGGCCAGAGTTTTTCGAGGGCGGGGACAATTTCTCCTTTGACGGATCCCACGTCTGTCACCACTGTTTCTGGACTGAGGTAGGGGGTAATGTCCAAGGCGACACTGAGAATGCTGCCAATGGGGGGACAGAGAAACACCAGATCAAGGGCACGCAAAATTTCTGGCTCCGTACTGCCCCAGTCAATGGCACCCTTGGCGATCGCCCGCTCACAGGTTTCAGGACGCCGACTCAGCCCAACCACATAGTGCCCCTTTGCCCGCAGATCAATGCCCAGTGAACCACCAATGAGTCCCAGCCCGACGATGCCAATCCGCAGCATAGTGCCCCTAAACTTGAATACTTTTACGATTGTGACATTGATTCTTGTTCTGAGGGACATTCCCCTCCTATGCAGATTTGTGCTTTGGATTCACAGCCAGAGGGGGGGGGCTTCGATACAATCAGAAATGAATCTGTTGCGCTTTAGGCCACCAATGATGAAACGCCTTGCCCATTTGCTTCAGCAGACCCTCAAATGCTGCCTTGGCCTTGCCCTTGTTTGGTGCCTCAGTAGCGGTACACCGGTGTGGGCAGCAGCAGCTCACCATAGTTTTGTGGCAGCCGCAGTGGAGCGGGTTGGCGATGCGGTTGTTCGCATTGATACCGAACGCACGATTGTGCGCCCAGCGGATCCCCTCTTGAGTGATCCCTTCTTTCGCCAATTTTTCCCCGGTTTAGCCTTGCCCCCTCAAGAGGATCGGCTGCGGGGTCAGGGGTCGGGGTTCATCATTGATCCCAGTGGCATTGTTATGACCAACGCCCATGTGGTGAGTCAAGCAGATACGGTAACAGTGCGCCTCAAGGATGGCCGCGTCTTTGAGGGCGAGGTGCGCGGCGTGGATGAGGTATCTGATCTAGCGATTGTCAAACTCAAAGGGGTCACCGAACCACTACCCACTGCGCCCCTTGGCGATTCCAGTGACGTGAAAGTGGGGGATTGGGCGATCGCCGTCGGGAATCCCCTTGGCCTTGATAACACCGTCACATTGGGCATTGTCAGTACACTCCACCGTTCCAGCGCCCAAGTGGGTATCCCCGATAAGCGCCTTGATTTTATTCAAACGGACGCGGCCATCAACCCCGGCAACTCTGGGGGGCCGTTGCTCAACGAAGAGGGAGAAGTGATTGGCATTAACACTGCCATTCGTGCCGATGCCATGGGGATTGGCTTTGCGATTCCAATTAATAAGGCCAAAGCGCTGCAAGAACGCCTGATTCGCGGTGAAAAAATTCAACACGCCTACATTGGCATTCAAATGACCACCTTCACGCCAGCAATGGCCAAGGAAAACAATGCTAACCCCAACTCACCAGTGATTCTGCCAGAGGTCAATGGCGTTCTTGTCCTGCAAGTGTTGCCCAATACACCGGCAGCAAAAGCCGGTCTGCGCTGGGGGGATGTGATTACAGCCGTGGATGGGGAACCGATTACCAGTGCCGATCAGTTGCAGGGGATTGTTGATAGTGCTGCTGTGGGGCAAGTTCTCAACCTGACCGTTCAACGGGGCGATCGCAGCCAACGGATTGCGGTGCGGACAGCGGAGTTGCAGGGAGCGGCTTAGGATGCCCTTGGGGCTACTGCTGCTGTGGCTCTTTGCCCTTGCCACCCGCTTTTGGGGGCTGACTCGCTTTCCCACACTGGTATTTGATGAGGTCTATTTTGCCCGCTTTGGCCGCAACTATCTTGCCGGTGTTCCTTTCTTTGATGCCCATCCGCCTTTGGGAAAATACCTGATTGCCCTGAGCATTTGGCTGGGGGGCGGCTTTCACCCTTGGGGCTATCGCTGGTTGAATGCCCTGATGGGATCACTGATTCCCGTAGCGGTGGCAGTGTTGGCCTATCTCCTGACGCGGCGATCGCGAGTGGCACTGTTATCGGGACTCTTTGTTGCCCTCGATGGCCTCTTTTTGGTGGAGTCCCGCTATGCTCTCATCAATATCTCCCTTGTCCTTTTTGGGGTGGTGGCACAGATTCTCTGGTTGTGGGGGCTGCGCTACCGAGGAAGGGGGCGATCGCTCTGGCTGATGGCCGCAGGTGTTGCCTTTGGCGCCTGTGGGGCGGTGAAGTGGAGTGGCTTGGGATTCCTGTTGGGGGTAGGGCTTTTCTGGCTTCTCCAGCAGAGGTTACCGCTGCCTGCTGAATGGAAGACCACTTACCAGTGGTGGCAGATGTGCCTGCTACTCCCCGTTGTCGCCTTTGTGGTTTATACCCTGCTCTGGCTACCCCATCTCCAGTTTCATCCCCACCAGAGCCTACTTGACCTCCATCGCCAAATGTTTAACTTTCATCGCAGTGTTGCCAGTACTGCCCATCCCTACTGTTCACCGTGGTGGTCTTGGCCGCTTCTGCTACGCCCCATGAGCTACTTTTTTCAGCGGGTGCAAACCCTGAGTGAACCCGTGCCGGTCATTGGCCCGCCCCTACCACTGGCAGATACGCAATGGGTTTATGCCGTCTATGCCCTCTTTAATCCCCCCCTGCTGTGGCTGGGCACCTTGGCCACGGTGGCTCTTGTCCCCCTTAGCTTGACCACAACCGCAGGTCGTTTTGTGCTCTTAAACTATGCTGCCAATCTCTTGCCCTGGGCACTGGTGAGCCGCTGTGTTTTTATCTATCACTACCTCCCCGCTGCCCTCTATAGCTTTATGGCCTTGGCCTTGGTCTGGGAAGCCAGCCGCGATTGGGGAGTTTGGGCACGCTGGGCACGCATTGCCGTCCTAGGGATCGTTGTTGGGGGCTTCCTCTACTGGCTGCCCCTTGACTTAGGACTACCCCTGACGCCCCAAGACTTTTTTAGGCGGATGTGGTTGCCGTCTTGGATTTAGGACTATCCTAGGAGTTGTTTAACAGTGGCAATGAGTTCTGCAGGATCAAAGGGTTTGGTGATGTAGGCATCCACCCCCTGCTTTTTACCCCAGTGAATATCAAACTCTTCGCTTTTGGTGGTGCACATGATCACGGGCACACTTTGGCAAGCCGCTTCACCCTTAATCCAGCGGCACAGTTCGTAACCATTCATGCGCGGCATCACCACATCCAGAATCACCAAATCAGGACATTGAGCCTTGATCTTTTCTTGGGCTTCGATACCATCCTCGGCCTCAACAACGTCATAGTTCTGCTCTTTCATCAGCTGAACAATCATTGCCCGCAGGGTGGGGCTGTCATCAACAATCATAATTGTAGCCATACAGTTTTATATGTGCCGCTGATCGGTAAAGGGTATCGCTCCTATTATGCCCATTGAACAGCACTTAGCGACAGAACCGAGAGGGGTTTAAGGGGGACCGTTTTGTAAAAGGCTCTGAAAAAGGGCTATCAATTCTTGGCTGCAGTCCGCCACCGTACGGGGAAAGGGGCGATGCTGTCGCCATGAGGCGGGGAATTGTTGCCACAGGGCAAGGAGGGTGGGTGTTCCAAGTTCAGCAGCAAGGGTCGGCCACTGCCCAAAGACATGGGAAGCACGATCGCTCACCACTACATGACCATTGGCCAAAATCATGATCCAGTCGGCCCAGCCATAGGCAAAATCAAGATCATGGGTGGCAATCATAATCGTGGTTCCCTGCTGGTGAATGTTCTCTAGGGCCTGCTCCAGTTGCTGCCGCTGCTGATAGTCGAGATAGGTGGTGGGTTCATCGAGCAGTAATAGCGTCGGTGCTAAGGCCATTACTCCAGCCAGTGCCACCCGCCGTTTTTGCCCCAAACTCAAATGATGCAGGGGGCGATCGGCAAGCTCCACTAAATCAAAGTCCTCTAGGGTTTGGTACAAACGCGCTTCGATTTCGGCGGTGGGTAGGTCTAAGTTGTACAGCCCATAGGAGATGTCCTCCGCCACGGTGGCTGCCACCAGTTGCTGTTCGGGGTCTTGAAAGGCCAAGCCAATGCGTTGACGCCACTGCCGCAGTCGCTCTGGTTGATGGACGAGCCGTTGCCCTTGCCAGTAAATTTCACCGCGATCGCGCCGATAGAGGGCCGCTGCCAGATAAAAGAGCGTTGATTTGCCTGAGCCATTCAGCCCCAAAAGGGCAACTTTCTGTCCCGCCTCTAGGGTAAAGGAGCAGTCTTGCAGCACGGGGGTAGTGGTATTGGGATAGCGAAAGCCAACCTGATGAAATTCCAGTAGCGGCACAGACATCTCAGGTGATTGCGTTCAGCAGAATGAGGGCACCGCCACCAATGACGATTTCAAGGCCATAGCGTTGCGAATAGGCATAGGACTGGGGGCGCAATACCCGAAACTGCCCCTGAAAGCCCCGACTGAGCAGGGCAAGGTTCACCTGTTCATAGCGGTACAGAGACTGCCGCAGGAGTTGAGCCGCCAACAGGCTGACACTAACGAGCCAGCGCGATCGCCGTTGATAGCCGCCCCGTGCCCGCTGCGCCAATTGCAGCGTGAAAGCGGTTTCTAAGAGGGTGAAGATATAGCGGTACATCAACATCAGAATATCAAGGATGAAATGGGGAACCCGCCAGCGTTCGGCCACACTCAACAGGGCTGGAAAGGGGGTCGTCAATAAAATCAATAGTAAACAGGTGCTGGCAACCATTGTCCGCAGTCCTAGGGTTAAGCCTTGGTGCAATTTCTCGGCACTGATAAAGAACGACCAGCCCATTAGGGAGATGTCACTGAGAACCACTTGCCCCGAAGCCCGTAAAGTCTCCGTCGGGATGGTTTGTACCACTAACCCCGGCAAACTCACCAGCCAAAACGCAGCAACTGTGGCTAAGAGGGTGAAATAAACCCGCCACGGAATGCGGGCATAGCCGAGAATCCAAAAGCTCAGCCACAGCCAAAGCAAACTCTGGACAAGGGGGCGAGCAAAAAACGTCAATAACAGGCTGGCGATCGCGAAAATCAGCTTTTGTTCAGGATGCAGATGCCGCAGACCATTGGTATAGGCATAGGTATCGAGGTGATGGTGCATTGACTGCTCAGGACTGTTGCGATTTTGAGGCGGCAGCTGCCTTTTGGCGATGGCGTTCGCGGTACTGACCCAAGATAAACCCCATGACCCCTGCACCCAATGCCGCTTGAAGGGCAAAAAGCAGTGACTCGACTTCGGCGCTGGGGGGTTCAAACAATGGCTCTGCCCAAGGTTCAAAGTCTGGCGCCACCTCGCTAATTAACGCTTCGGCTTGGGCATCGGCACCTTCAAAGTCACCCTTAACCAGCAGGAGGGGAAGTGTACTTAAAAGAATTGCGCCGCCCAATAGGAACGCCACTGTTTTTTTATTCATTGGATTCCCCTCCAGGCAAGAGTTTTAAGGTTTGCAATTCTGCTGTGCAGTACGTGGTCAACCAGTTCCACACCAACACCGTGAGTAACCCTTCACTGATCGCTAGGGGAATCTGCGTCACAGCAAAGAGCGCCGCAAACTTGGCAAAAGCCGTCGCCACCCCACCCATACTATCGGGAAAGGCCAATGCCAATTGTAAAGAAGTCACCGAGTAGGTGGCCAAGTTACTGATCAGAGCAGCACTAAAAATCGCGATCGCTGGCTTAGCCGTGGCACGGGACATCCCCCAATAGGTCAACCCAGCCAACCAAGGTCCCACCACCGCCATCGAAAAGCCATTAGCGCCTAGGGTGGTCAGGCCGCCATGGGCAAGGAGCAGGGCTTGAAAGAGCAGCACCAATGTTCCCAAGACGGTCATCAGCGGTGGCCGAAAGAGAACGGCCCCCAAGGCAATCCCCATCGGATGGGAACAACTACCGGTGACCGAGGGAATTTTCAACGAGGAGAGCACAAAGGCATAGGCACCGGCTAAGGCAATCAGCAGGGTTGACTCTGGTTGCTGTTGAATCTGTTGTCGCAGTGCCCATAGTCCCCATGCCAAAAAGGGTAAAAAAACCAGCCACCAGCCCACTGCCCAGCCAAGGGGCAAAAACCCCTCGCTAATGTGCATCGCCAAGGCGGGGTGAGGACTCGCGACCACGAGATACGCGCTCAGAAGGGCGATCGCCCCAAGGGAGCCATATCGCTTCGCTTGGCTACGTTTGATCATTGAGACATTCCTAAACCTAAGTGCGCCTATTCTAGTGCGCAACCAGTAACTTGCCTATGCCCAGTGGGGGCTGCAACCGATATTAGAAAGAGCTATGCATGCTCAAAAATTCACGCAGTGCCAAGACTGTAAGGCTGGAATTTGCATAAATTTTGATGTAGTCGGTATAACAGGATGAAGTCTAATGTCATTATTGAATCGTAGGTACTGTTGCTATGTTCCCAGGGGGGAGTTGTCATGAGTGAACTGACTGCCTTTGGTCATTCCTTGAGTAGTGGCTATGAAGTAGTGGTGATCAAACCGCAGTCCCTCAGTGATACGACCCTGATCGTTCAAGCGCTGCGGGCTGACAAGGCAGTGATTCTCAACCTAGAGCACCTCGATGTCACCGAGGCACAGCGCATTTCTGATTTTGCCGCTGGTAGTACCTATGCCATCAATGGCCATCAATCGCGCCTTGGGGATGGTGTCTTTCTCTTTACGCCCAACGTGATTAATATCCAAGAATCCACAGCGGCACCGACACCCGCTGGACTGGCCTAAGCCGTTCATGAATCCTGAAGATCTGCTCACCGTCAGTGAGTGTCAAGAGATTGATCAACTGCTCTTACCGGCCGCAGATCGCTTTGCCATTCGAGTAGCGGTGTATGCCCAGCGCTATTTGCGAGCTAAGACTGAGGGAAACCCCCTCGAAGACCTGACGGAAGCCCAAGTCTATGAACTCGTTGCTGCCGATCCCCAGTTGCAAGCGGAGGAGCAGCGCCAAGGGGGATTCATGACGTGGTACGGCCAAATTCTGATCAGTGCCCTCAAGCAACTGCGGCAAATTGCTGAAAGTGAGGGGGTGCCCATTGCCGAGCTAACCGTTCCCCAGATTAGTTGCTGGTTTCAGCAGCAGTGTCAGGCACGCTTGCGATCGTCCCCGCCGTCACCTTGAGAATTTGGGCATGCTTGCGCCAGGGGGTGGCAAAGGGGGCAAGGTGGGTGGTGGTAATCAGCGTTTGGTAGCGATCGCCCATCACCTCTAATAAAATTCCCTGCCGCTGCAAATCCAATTCGGCGAGGACATCATCCAACAACAAAAGGGGAGTGTCGCCCACCACACTTTCCACAAGAGCCAGTTCCGCCAGTTTCAGCGCCAATACCAGCGTGCGCTGCTGCCCCTGGGAAGCAAATTGACGGGCACTTTGCTCATTGAGGCAAAAGCCCACATCATCACGGTGCGGTCCCACCAGACTGGTTTTTTGCAGCAGTTCAATAGTGCGGCGAGCGGCCAAGGCCTCATTAAAGGCAGCCACAATCACTTCAGAAGTGCCATCCCCAAGGGGCACATGGCTCTCATAAGTCAAGGTGAGTGTCTCGCGATCGCCACTCAACACGCGATGCCACTCCTGAGCCAAGGGTGCCAAGCGTTCAATGAGGCGCTGTCGGCGGCGGATAATGCGGGTGCCATTGATCACCAATTGCTGATTCCATGCCTGCCAGAGGGCTTCATCCCATCCTTGGCTGCCGGCCTGTTTGAGGAGAGCATTCCGTTGGCGCAGGGCTTTTTGGTAGGTTTGCAGCAGTTGGCTATAGAGGGGTTCCAATTGCACCAAAATCCGATCCAACCAGTTGCGGCGAATGGCCGGTGTGCCCCGCACTAGTTCCAAATCCAAGCAGGAAAATTCCACTGCATTGAGTTGCCCCAGAAATTCCGCCGTGCGCTTAACGGTACAGCCATTCACCTGTAGGACACGGCCTGCGAGCGGTCGCAAACTCACCGCCAGATCAAGGGGGATGCCTTGGCGCTCTAGGGTGGCTTCAATTTGGGCACTCTCTTGTCCCTGCTGAATAAGGTCGCGATCGCGATGGGTGCGATGGGATTGCAGTGTGGCCAGCCACTCCACAGCCTCTAGCAAATTGGACTTGCCTTGGGCATTGTCCCCAACGACGATGGTTTTTGGCGCAGCAAACGTCACCGATTGCTCGCTGTAGTTGCGGAAGTGGCGCAGATGGAGTGATTTGAGAAACACTTAGCAGCCCTTACCAGCCCCAAGTCCCCGGTGTCCCCTTAAACGGGCCGACAATGTCCGGAGTAATCCAGCCGCCATAGAAGCCCCCCGGTTGCGGAATCACCACTACACCATCCACGGTGCATTCATCCATCAAAGCAGCATAGAAGGCAATGTAGTTGCAGATTGGCGCAAAAGCAGGGGTAGGTTTGGGATAGTACCAAGCTGCATTATCCGCTTGGCGATCGCCCACCTTGACGTGGTAGTAGGCGCCCTGTCCTTTCCACTCGCAAAAGGTTTGCCGTGCTGAGGGCACCAGATACTGCACCTGTACATCCTCTGGCGGAAAGTAATACACTGGGGGATGACTGGTTTCTAATACCCGCTGTCCCCGCTGGGTGTCGGCAATCACCACACCATTAAAGACCACCCGCAGGTGTTTTGAGGTGGGTTCAACACGGGGCGGACGGGGATAGTCCCAAACCGATTCTTGGCCGGGGGCAGGGGGAATCCGTTGCATCGGGTTTCAGTTCCTCAACACTCTTCCTTGACGGTAACAGCTATGGCTCAAGCTTGGGAACTGGTTTGTCGCTCCACCAAGCCCTGTTCAATGGCCAGTCGCACCAGCTCAGCCCGATTGTGAACCGCTGTTTTTTGAAAGAGGCTACTGACGTGCTTTTCAATCGTTCGGGCGCTCAAGTGCAGGCGATCGCCAATCTGGGCATTGGAGAGTCCCGCCACGAGTAACCCTAGCACTTCCTTTTCCCGTTGGGTGAGATCAACGCTGAGGGTTCGTGTTTTCGGCGCTGCAAAGGGTTGCTGTCGTTGCTGCCATTCGATTTGTACCAGTTGCGCCCGATCCAACAGGTTACGCACCACCGCTGCCAACTCATTGAGGTCAAAAGGCTTGGAGAGATAGACATCGCCCCCGGTGCGATAGGCACGAATCCGCTCCTCCAGTTCTGTGCGTGCGGTGAGGTAAATTACCGGTAGTAAGCGCAATGAGGGATGCTGGCGCACCTGCCGCACCAACTCATAGCCATTCATGTTGGGCATGGCAATGTCCGTAATCAGCAGATGGGGCTGATAGCGGTGGATCATTTCGAGAGCCTGGGCACCATCTCCTGCCGTGAGGCAGCAATACCCTTCAGACTCTAAAAAACGGCTTACTGACAGGCGGATGCCCGGATCATCATCGGCAATAAGCACTGTGAGGGACATAGGAAATTTAGGTCTCCACTAGACCACAGTATTTCTCCACACAGCGGACAAACAGCTCAACCCCAATACTTAAAACAGTTTCGTCAAAGTCAAAGCGGGGATGGTGGTGGGGGAAATCTAACCCCAGTGTGCCATTGGCCGACCCCAAAAAGAAGTAGCAGCCCGGAACCGCTTGCAGGAAAAATGACATATCCTCAGCCGCCATCGTTTGACAGTGGGACGTGACCCCAGCCGGCACCTCAACCACCGATTCAGCAACAGAGCGCACTAATTTCGCCATTTTGGGATCGTTTACTGTGGGGGGATACATCCGCTCATAGCGAAAGTCATAGGTGGCGCCATGACTCTGACAGATACCCGCAATCACCTGTTCAATGCGCTGGGGTAGCCAGTCCCCCAACTCTGGCTTAAAGTATCGCACTGTTCCCCGAAAGGTCGCGGTATCGGCAATCACGTTCTTGGCGGTGCCCGCATGTACTGCCCCCACGGAAATCACTGCCGTCTCTAGGGGATCCACGTTGCGCGAGACGATAGTGTGCAAGGCCGTAATGATCTGGGCAACAACGAGAACCGTATCCACCGTAAATTGGGGTAAAGCGGCGTGTCCCCCCTTGCCGTGTACTTCACACTCAAAGAATTCCGCTGCCGCCATCAACGGCCCACTACGCACCCCCACCGTACCAACGGGCAGAAAATTCCAGAGGTGCAGGCCAATAATGCCATCCACTTTGGGGGCATCGAGAACTCCCGCTTCAATCATGGGTTTAGCCCCACCGGGACCTTCTTCCGCTGGTTGAAAGATGATTTTGACCGTACCAGCAAAATCGCGGTGCTCAGCAAGGTATTTCGCAGTCCCAAGGGCGATCGCTGTGTGACCATCGTGCCCGCAGGCGTGCATTTTCCCCTCATGGAGAGAGCGGTAGGGCTTATCGTTTTCCTCCTGCACTGGCAGCGCATCCATATCGGCGCGAATCGCCAGCACTGGCCCCGGTCGCGATCCCGGAATCACGGCCACAATTCCCGTTTCCGCAATACCCGTGCGATGCTGAATGCCCCATTGCCGCAGTTTCTCACTGACAAAGGCCGCCGTCAGGTGTTCTTGAAAGCCCAATTCTGGTCGCTGGTGCAAATAGCGTCGCCACTGCACAAGTTCGGGTTGGAGGGCGGCCACCTCTAGGCGCAGTTGGCAGCTCAATTGGGGAAGATGGAAAGCCATGGGGCAGTCTTTAGATTTTGTTTAGCATTGCCTTTCTCTAGGATAAACGATGCTCTGGGGCAGTGACAGTCAATGTAACTTCAAGAACAGGTGAGGCGCCACTCGCTTCCACCAGTGGTAGGATTTTTTGGTCAGAACCCCCTGACTTAGGAAACATTTGTTATTATGACAGGTAGCTCCCTAGGGCAAAAGTTAAAATAGTTCAGTATTGGATATTACACTTTGCCAATTCTGAATCCTAGGGTCTCTTCAGCCAAACGAGGATGTTATGGTTCAATCCCTTCAATACTCCATCGAACTCGTCAAAGATGAAGCACGACGACTGGTGGCCAAAGGTGTGGTGAGTCGGCAGCAGCCCATTTACACCCTCTGCCAGTTTGTGCCCGTTCGGGAGTGGCCCCTCATTGAGGCAGAGCTAGAGCGCTGTGATTTTATGCTGCGCGATCGCATTGGCGACCTCATTGGCCGTGAGTGCTGGGACAACGACTAAAGAGCAATCATTAAGGGCACCTACTTCCCGTAATGCGCAAATCCTAGGGCGTGGGTGCCTGAGAATCCTGCTGTAGGTCTTGGCGAATGGCGCGCAGCGTTTCGAGAAGCGTTTGAATATCTGCGGCTAAGTCAGCACTCTCGCGAGGAGCAGGCTCAGGGGTCGAAGAGGGTTGCTGCTGTTGGGCGATGAAGGTTTGAATCAGTTCCCGTGCTTGCGCTTCGGTGAGGCGGCCTTTCTCAGCACAGACGGTGGCCAATTGGCGGGCATCCACCCGCAGTTGCGTCAGGTATTCTTGGCGTTTGGCCTCATCCTGTAGGGATTCAATGGCAGCAGCAGCCGCTCCAATACCCGTGTAGTAGAGTTGTTGTACAAGATCGAGGGGATTGCGATCCATAGAAATGTGCTCGGCGTGAACTCTCCTCTGCTACTGTACGGGAAATCTCCCTTGCTCATCAAGGTTGAGGAAAGCGACTGCGGTAGAGATGGACAATTTTACTCACTACCTCATCGATCCCCAAGTTGTCCGTACAGACTTCTATGGCATCGGCAGCTTTGCGAAAGGGGGCGTAGGTGCGTTGCTGATCCGCTGTGTCGCGAGCGGTAATCTGAGCGAGCAATTCCTCATAGGAGAGGTCGCATTGCCCCTGCTGTTGTAATTCCTGCCAGCGGCGCTGGGCACGCTCTTCAGGCGAGGCCGTTAGGAAAATTTTCAAGCCCGCCTCGGGAAAGACGTGGGTACCAATGTCACGACCTTCAGCAGCAATGCCCCCATTGGCTCCGATCGCCCGCTGTTGTTGTACCATGAGCCGTCGCACACCCCGCAGGGCGGCAATTTGGGACACTCGCTGCGTCACCTCTAGGGAACGAATCGCTTGGCTGACCTCGCAATCGTTGATCCACACCCGTGTGGGTTGAGGGGGATCGCTGCTCTCAAGACGCAACTGACAATGGGCGATCGCCTCTACGACCGCTGGCTCATCCCTGAGATCAATGTTATTTGCCAAGCACCACCAAGTTACCGCTCGATACATGGCACCGGTGTCAAGGTACTGCAACCCTAGGGCTTGGGCTGCCAGTCGCGTCACGGTTGACTTCCCCGCGCCGGCAGGGCCATCCACGGCCAGAATCGGCAGGCGGCGATCCAATAGGCAATTGTCAATGAGGCGCGTTTGCCCCACCCAACCCGCGATCGCCAATAGCCCCACGGTCTCAATGCGTTCCAAGGGCACAAGGGTCTGGGGATGCACCAATTCGGCATAGTCGAGGCGCAACTGGGGAAACTGGCGCAGATGGTGGTGCACCTGCTCCAAGAGATCGCTGGCAGCAAAGCAACCTTGACGAAAAGCAGCAGTCGCTGCCTCTAGGCTCTGACTTAGGGCTAAGGCGGTGGCGCGATCGCCCGCACTGAGGTATTGATTACGGGAACTGAGGGCAAGGCCATCGGCATCACGGACAATGGGGCAGCCAATGATCTCCACGTCCAGATTCAAATCCGCCACACAGCGGCGAATAATTGCTAACTGCTGGGCATCCTTTTGGCCAAAATAGGCGCGATCGGGCTGCACCAAATGCAAGAGCTTCAGCACAATTGTTGCTACCCCGCGAAAATGGCCGGGGCGCGATCGCCCACAGAGGCGTTCCGTTAACTCCCTTGGTGGCTCAACTACCGTGAGACTCTCCATCCCCGCTGGATACAGTTCAGCCACACTGGGCACAAAGAGCAGATCCACCCCTAACTGCTGACAAAGCGCCGTATCCGCCTCAAGGGCACGGGGATAGCGCTCCAAATCCTCTTGGGGGCCAAACTGAAGCGGGTTGACAAAAATACTGACAACGACCACATCACACTCTTGCCGTGCCCGCTGGATCAAGGCGGCATGCCCCCCATGCAGTGCCCCCATTGTCGGTACAAAACCAAGGGTGGTTGCGGGAGATAATGTGCCAAGGGCAGCCTGTAAACCCGCCGTGGTGGTCAAACGGTAAAACGTACCCATAGAGTGCTTCGGGGGCGATCGGTGCAGTTTTGATACAATCTGTCATATTACAGCCCTTTTCACACCGAGAGAAGACACGCCAGCTTCTGAAAGCCACGATCACAGAGGCGGGTTTGGTGGATCCCAATGTTAGAAAAGGGCTGTCCAATGCCCGTGCCCGCTTTTTCTAACCAAAGTTTGTACATTTGTTGCAAGGGCTTTAATCTTGGGGGCAGGTTTTCTAAAATTCAGGTACCTTCGTTTCTCTGTACTTGCCAACCCTGTCACGCAACCTCCGTTTTACTCCCCCTGAGCCAAAAGCTTATTTTTTAACTGGAACTGTTCAGCATACGCCGCGAGGATAGCCCCTATGGCCAATGAACTACAAAACGGCTTACAAAAATACCGTTTCGTCTGCACCCTCACCTTCGGGGATATTTATGGCCAAGTCATTGTTTGGCTGATTGTGATCTTTATTGGTTTGGCCGCATCCCTTACCCTCTACAACAATCCCGTGCAGGCGTTTCTGGTCGGGGGGCTAATTTTGGTCTTAACCTTGCCCTTTTTGCTCTTTGCCTTTGTCACGACACTGCTCAACCATATTGAAATGCGACCTGTGACAGTCACAGAGAAGAAAAAGCGCAAAGATGCCGCCGTGGCCTCAACCACTGAAGTGGCTCCAGCGAATTAAAGAACCCTTAAAAATAGCGGGCGATCGCCCCCAAAATGCCACACTGAAATTAACGCTGAGGGGGCAGTTCTATGCTTTACTGGCTGACATTTTTGCAGGCATTACCGACACCAGAATTGCCAGCACCCCCCCGCACCCAAACCAAAGCCACGGTACTGGCCGAGTCTCCCCCCATTGTCATGGGTAATCTGGGTGGGCTGCTCTTTTTTCCCGGTGTGATTGCCGGCATTGTGATTTTGCTGCTCCTGAGCATTTGGGCTTACACGCGCGTCTATGTCATTACCCCCAACAACGAAGCCTTTGTGCGCACGGGGGGGATTTTTGTTAAGAAAAAAACAGTCATTCTCAATGGTGGCTGCATTGCCCTGCCGGGGTTCCATGAGTTGACACGGGTACCGCTGCGGGAAATCTCCATTGACGTAGAGCGAACGGGCAAATTGGCGGTGCGCACCCAAGATTATCTGCGGGCTGATATGCGGGTCACCTTTTATGTCTGCATCAATGCCACCGAAGAGGATGTCCTCACTGCCGCCGCTCGCCTTTCGCAAAATAACCGCATTACCCCCGAAGACATCAAGAATGCCCTTGAAAAACGGGCGGACGATGCCATTCGCGCAGCCGCAAAACACAAGTCCTTGGCTGAAATTGACTCCGACAAACTGGGGTTTGCCCAAGAGGTACTCAACCTGATGCAGCAGGATCTGCAAAAAGTTGGACTCACCCTCAACAACATTGCCATCTCAGAAGTCCAAGAGAGCGACACCTACGACGAAAACAACTTTTTTGATGCTCAGGGGGTGCGGCTGCGCACAGAAACGATTCAACGCTCGATTCAGCAAAAGCGGGAAGTCGAACTCTCAACCCGGGTAGCGATCGAACAAAAGGAACTGGATGCCCAAAAACGCTCCCTGCAAATTGAAGAGGAAAAAGAAGCGGCACTGTTGAGCCAACGCCTGAAGGTGGAAGCCCTAAAGGCGCAGCGGGAGCGGGAAATTGAGGAGGCCAAAGCAGCAGAGGCAGCCGCGATTCAGCGGGCAAAGTTGCTCCAAGCCCAAGCGGTTGAGGAAGAAGAAATCCGCAAAAGACTCGCCATCCAACAGAAGGAAATTGAGGCCAGCATTGAACTGGAGGAAAAAAATAAACTCCTCAAGGTAACGCAAGCCCAGCAACAGCAGGAGGCAGAAATCGCCGAGATCAGTCGCCAGCAGCAGGTGGAGGCCAACCGTTTGCAAGCGCAGGTGGCCATTGCGGAGTCCGAGCGTCAAGCGCGTCTTGCCCAAGAGGATGTGGCGATTGCCGTTGCCACCAAGAAAAAAGAAAGTCTGATTGCCGAAGCCGAGCGGGCACGGGCAGAATCTGCGGTCACCACCGCCATCGAAGTGGAAAAAGCCAATCGCCAGAAAAACCTAGCGATTATTGCCGCAGAGCGGGAAGCGGCTGAAAAACGGGTGCTAGAGCAAAACGTTGTGGAAATTGATGCCTTTCGGCGGCGGCGGCAAGCGGAAATTGCCCAACAGGCAGCGGAACTGGAGGCGGCAGCGATTCGCACCCTTGCGGCGGCCAACCGTGATAAAGCCCTTGCTGAAGCTGAAGGGATGGAGGCCATGCTCGCGGCCAAAAATGTGATTAGCAACGCTAACTTGACAGCTCAAGTGATTACAGCCCTCTGGCCAGAACTGGCACCGCAACTGCCACAAGTTCTCCAAGCCCTTGCCCCGCAACCGGGGGTGATTGGCGATGCCAAAATTTATACCTTTGCCAACGGGGGCACCCCTGCTGATCTCAATAAACTGCTCCTAGCCACTAGCGGGCTAGCCCTGATCAATGCCCTTTTTGAGGAGGGGAAACTGGGGCAGTTGTTAGCACAAATTAAATCCCTACTCCAGGAAAATACATCTCATTCCTAAGACGCGACTGCATACCCCTAGCCGCGAGAATGGATAACTCTTCAGTAGGGCTGAGGCGTGAACTAAAGATTTATTAACTCCGTCTGTATTTTCAAAATTCATAGAGACTTTTCAATGGGGCAAATATAAAAAAAAGATTAAGAACCGCCAAAGGTCGGTGTTAGTATTCCGATGAACAGATTTAGAAATGTTAAGATTCTTAATATATGTAACGTATCTCCGAAAACGCTGTTAAAGCACCGTTGGCTTGGCCGCGATCTTTAGCAGGGGCGATCGCCCATCCTATAGAGAAAACGATATTCCTAGGCCTTGGACGAATCACTGCTGTCAACCTTGAGAACGAGCGATAGGGACTATGGATACCTCAAAAGATTTAGTGCGCACTTACCTACGGGAGATTGGCCGTGTGCCATTGCTCACCCACGAACAGGAAGTGATCTACGGCAAACAGGTGCAGCAGCTTGCCGCTATGAACGAGATTCGCGAAAAGCTCGCAGCAGAACTCAACCGTGAACCCACCCGTGCTGAATGGGCCGCCGCCGCCAACATGAGTGAAGCAGAATTAGAGACAATTATCGAAAATGGTGAGCGCGCCAAACGGAAAATGGTGGAGGCCAACCTGCGGCTGGTGGTTTCGGTTGCCAAAAAGTACATCAAGCGCAATGTGGATTTGCTTGATCTAATCCAAGAGGGCACAATCGGGATGCAGCGGGGGGTAGAAAAATTTGACCCCACCAAGGGGTATCGTTTCTCCACCTATGCCTACTGGTGGATCCGCCAAGCCATTACACGGGCGATCGCTGAAAAGGGGCGCACGATCCGTCTGCCCATCCACATTACCGAAAAGCTGAACAAAATCAAAAAAGCCCAGCGACAACTGTCCCAACGCCTTGGTCGCGCTGCCACGATTAATGAACTGGCGGCAGAACTGGAATTAACCCCTGCCCAAGTGCGGGAATATCTTGAACGGGCGCGACAGCCCCTCTCCCTTGATGTCCGTGTCGGCGATAATCAGGATACGGAGTTGGGGGAATTGCTCGAGGATCCTTCCATTTCACCGGAGGAGTTTGCCGCTCAATCCTCGTTGCGCAGTGACCTTGAACGGCTGATGGCAGATCTGACCCCGCAGCAACGCCATGTGCTCTCCCTACGCTTTGGCCTAGAGAATGGCCAGCCCCTCACCCTTGCCAAAGTGGGCGAACTGCTCAACATCAGTCGCGAGCGGGTACGGCAAATTGAGCGGGAAGCCCTCAGCAAACTCCGCAAACGCCGCGGCGATATTCACGAGTACCTTGCCAGCTAGCCCATGCTCACTGACGAACAGCACCGCCAAAAAATGCAGCAGCGCAAAGCCGTGCAGGCCCAACGCCTCGCGGAGCGCACCCGTGAAAAAGGTCTCATTATTGTCCATACGGGCAACGGCAAGGGCAAAACCACGGCGGCACTTGGCATGGTGCTGCGTTCCTTGGGGCATGGCTATCGAGTGGCAATTATTCAATTTATCAAGGGGGCGTGGGAGCCAGCGGAAAAAGCGGTTCTTAGCCATTGGTCAGACCAACTGGCCTTCCATGCGATGGGGGAGGGCTTTACATGGGAAACCCAAGACCGCCAGCGGGATATCGCCTGCGCCCAAGCCGCTTGGGAACTTGCCCTCAGCTACATCACCAACCCCGAGTACCGCTTGGTACTGCTCGATGAAATTAATGTCGCCCTCCAGCTGGACTACTTAAACGTGGCACAGGTGCTCGAGGGACTTGCCCGCAAGCCAGAAATGACCCATGTGATTCTCACCGGACGCGGTGCTCCCCCAGCCCTGATTGACGCCGCAGATCTGGTGACGGAAATGACCCTTGTCAAGCATCCCTTTCGCGAACAGGGCGTTAAAGCCCAGCCGGGGATTGAATTCTAAAGCAGGAGTTCCCCAGCGAAAATCGTAACCGCCTGACCCAATAGCCGCAGGCGATCGCCCCCTTGGGGTTGCATTTTAATCACGCCGCCCCGGACGGAGGCTTGATAGGCAATGAGTTCCTCTTGACCGAGCTGGGGTTGCCAGTAGGAATAGAGGCTACAGTGGGCAGAGCCAGTGACGGGATCCTCTGGGATGCCCAATTGGGGGGCAAAAAAGCGAGAGATGATGTCATATTTCTCGCCACGGGCGGTCACAATCAATCCCCGGCAGGACAGGCGGGCAATCTGGTCAAAATCAGGTTTCAACTGTGCTACCGCATCGGCATCGGCCAGTTCCACCAGCAGATCGCTCCCCGCTTGCCCCATAAATATGGGTGGTGTCCCGAGCGCTGCAATGATTGAAGCTTGCACCTGCTGATCCGCAAGGGGCATTACGGGCTGCCGCGGAAAATCAAGGGCGATCCAATCCCCAAGGCGCTGGGCACGCAGGAGACCGCTGCGGGTGTGAAATTCTAGATCCCCCACCACCCCCTGATGCTGCCAGAGGACATGGGCCGTTGCGAGGGTGGCATGACCACAGAGATCCACTTCTGCCACAGGGGTAAACCAGCGCAGGTGAAAGCCACTGGCCAGCGGTACGACAAAAGCCGTTTCCGAAAGATTCATTTCGCGGGCGATCGCCCCCAAGGTTGCATCCTCAAAAAACGTCCCTAGGACACATACGGCCGCCGGGTTACCCCGAAAGGGTTCTTGGGTAAAGGCATCAACTTGGTACAGTGGTAGCGGCATCCGACCCCCGAAAACCGTAAAATCAATCCTGTAGATCGAGCAGAGGACATACTGCGTGGAACGGACATTTCTAGCCATTAAGCCCGATGGCGTGCAGCGTGGGCTAGTGGGGACGATTATCCAACGATTTGAACAAAAAGGCTACACACTGGTCGGCCTCAAACTGATGCGGGTCAGCCGCGAATTGGCAGAGCAGCACTACGGCGAACACAAAGATAAGCCCTTCTTTGCGGGGCTAGTGAATTTCATTACCTCTGGACCGGTGGTGGCCATGGTCTGGGAAGGCCGGGGGGTGATTGCCAATGCCCGCAAACTGATTGGTGCCACTAATCCCCTCAATGCTGAACCGGGAACGCTACGGGGCGATTTTGCTGTAGATGTGGGACGGAATGTAATTCACGGCTCCGACAGTCCCGAAAATGCCGAGCGGGAAATCAATCTCTGGTTCCAAACGCAGGAACTGGTGCCTTGGGAGCCGGCCTTCACCTCTTGGGTGTATGAGATGTAGGCTCATGGGTTGATTTGGGAAGGGTTGGGGGGGTGTCTGACTCCTCCACCTCCCGCTTGGAAAAGCCCCACGTAAAGCAAAGGGCAATCAGGCTAATCATTACCCAGTCCGAGGGTACCAGTTGGGGATTAATCACGCGAATGAGCAGCCGCAGACCCACCAGCGTCACTGTGAAATAGCCCGCATCCTCAAGCCGAGGAAATTCTTTCAGCCAGCGGATAAATAGCTCCGCCATAAAGCGCAGCATAATCACGCCAATCGTGCCGCCGAGTAATACCAGCCAACGCTCATCCGACAGGGCGATCGCCGTTGTCACGCTATCGAGGGAAAAGGCCAAATCCGCTAAGGCCAGTAGGGGGACTGCCTGCCAAAAAGAACGAATCACCCGCTCGTGTTCATGTTCTGGCTCGGTCGTAAAGAAAAAGTACTTTGCCGATAACCACAGCAGATAGAGTGCCCCCGCCAACTCAAACTGCCAGAACCGCAAGACCCAAGTCGCTGTGAAAATCAGGCCAATGCGAAAAACGTAAGAAATGGCCAGTCCTAGATTGAGTGCCCGCCGCTGCTCATCTAAGTCTTCGATGCCTCGTACCAAGGCCGCTAGGGCGATCGCATTGTCCGCTGAGAGAACCGCTTCCAGTGCCAACAACACCACAAGTAACAACAGGGTATCCAGTCCCCAGTTGGGCGAGAGTTCCAATAGTTCATCAATCATCGGGTGAGGGAAGTTCTCCAGATTTTTGGCTGCTTATATTTATCGTCGCACAGGAGCGGTACAGCCCTTTTCCCAAAGATGGAACACCCTCAAACCCAGACGTAGGCGCAACCAAAAATGCTAGTGACCTGACCGTTGGGCTGACGGTAGGCCTTACCCACATCCAGTCAGCGGACAAGCGATTTCCCTTTGGTTCTGGCGTGCATAGTCCTGCATCCTGTCGCATTTTCACCGTTAACCTATCACGAGGACTAAAATCTTGGGGAGCCAAGGGGGTGAAAATTCTTGGATTGCTCGCCTTACCAAGGTGGCGATGATTGAGCAAAAGGCAGTCTTCGCTAGGGCACAATTCAGAATTGTCGTTGATGTCGTAGAAGTTTTACTTTGCTATGGGACTCGTTAACAATACGCTAAAAGCGGCAGGCAAGCTCGATCCAATTTCTTTAACGCTGTGCATCGTTGGCTCTCGCAAAATCTATCATGAGGATGATTATGCCCAATCTCCATGGCATATCTTTGCCCCCAATCTCAGAATTTATGGTTTTGATGCGGATGCCGACGCCTGTGATGAGGCCAATACCGCCTTAGCAGCCCAAGGAATCACTTGGTTTGAGCGTCACTATCCGCTGACGCTGGGCAAAGAGGTGGGAGAATCAACCCTTTACATTACCAACGCCATTCATTGCAGTTCTTTATATCCACCAAATTTGAGCTACACATCGCGATTTCAAGGATTTAATCCTAGCCTGAATGTGGCGGCAACTGTTCAGGTGGAAACAACTACCCTTGACGCATTTGCCCAAGCTGAAGGACTAGAGAGCATAGATGTCCTGCAAGTGGATGTCCAAGGGGCAGATCTGGATGTGTTGCAAGGCGGTGAGCAGCTTCTGGCAGCAAGTACTTTAGCAATCATGGTTGAAGTTGAGTTTTCGGAGGTTTACAGGGGGCAGCCCCTCTTTGGGGATATTGATGCATATTTGCGCGCTCAAGGTTTTGTGCTCTTTGACCTACTCACCAATGATGGTTGGTGCCGATTACCGCGCTACGTTTCCCCATTTTGCTCCCAACAGCGAGGGGGTCAACTGCTATGGGCCGATGCAATTTACCTGCGGGATTTGCTCAATGAGAATCAACAGCAGCAAAATCGGCACCTACAGAGCCCTAGCCACTTGCTAAGACTGGCGGCAATTGCTGATGCACTGGACTTTCCCGATTATGCGCTGGAAGTTTTAACGCAACTCACGCTTCGCTATGGCGAAATCCCTCAGTGGAACTGCCGCAAAGAAATTTTCGCTATTTTGGAACAGGTTCAGCCCCTGCTCAGCACAGATATTGCCAAGCTGCCAATAGTAAAGCTGCTGTCTGAGCCAACAACCTAGCCTTGGGGCAAAAGGCGGCGGCTAAACTGCTGAATTTCCTCGCGAATCCCTCGCGGCAATTGGCTTTGTTTGGCTAGGGCTTGCTGGAAATATTGCTGTGCCTGCGATCGGTTGCCACTGGCGGCTAAAATTTGGGCTTTCAGATAAAGGAGTTCTGGATTGTTGGGGGCAAGTGCCAAGGCTTGATCAACGGCGTTTAAGGCCTGCGGCCATTGCTTGCGATCGCGATAGGCCAAGGCCAAGCCTCGATAACTCAAGTAATTGGGAGCGGCGTAGGTTTGCAGGGTTTGAATGGCCCGATCCATGCTGACAAAGCCCACATTACTGGCAATGCCCCACTCCATAAAGCCACGAACAAGATTCAATTCCGGATCGCGAGGATTGACGGCTTCGGCTCGCCCCACATGATCGAGAACCCGCTGTACCCGCAACAGAGCGGCGGGGGCACCAGCCACAGGCCCCGATCCGGCATCGGAAATTTCATAGCCGGCCATCAGGAAATGCCCCACGGCTTGATAGAGATTTCCCCGCAGGGGATCGCGGCTCGTGAGGGCTTGGGCAGCGCGCAGGGTCTCCTCGGCATAGCGTTTGTACCCTGCCCAGTCTTCATTAAGATAGGCAATGGCAGCAGCCAACGTCAGCGTTAGGGGTTCTTGGCGATCGCGCTCCAAGGCCGCCGGCAGTAACTCTTTACCTTTGACATAGTTACCATCGCGAAAGAGGGCAACAAAGACGGCTTCCGTTTGATCGGAAATGGGTCGCGCCTGCGAGCCAGTACGGAAAGGATCGCCAGCAAGGGCAGCGGTACTCAGTACCCAAGGGGCGATCGCTCCACTAAGATAGAGAGCAAAGCGTTGCCACAGGCGCAGTTGACGTGTTTGCACGGTCGTTACCTCCGGAGTCTGCATCTTGTTTGCGGTTCACCATCTCAGCTACCACCCCGCCGCCACCCCTCAGCCCATTTTGCGGGACATTAATTTAGACTTGGGTATGGCTGAACTGGGATTAATTATCGGACCCAGTGGATCCGGCAAAACCACCCTACTAGAGATTTTAGCGGGCTTGGCCACCCCCAGTCGGGGAATCATTCGATGGCAGGATCAGGTTCTCACACCCGATCATTTACAACAGTTGGCCGGATTGGTCTTTCAGTTCCCAGATCGCTACTTCTGTGGCAGTACCATTCTCGAAGAGCTGCGCTTTGGCCACCCAGAAATTCCCTACGAAAACTTTTACCGTGCCCTTGCCGATGTGGGTCTCGATCACTTGCCTTTGCACACCCGCCCCGAATCCTTGAGTGGTGGTCAGCAGCGTCGCCTCGCGCTTGCTGTGCAACTGGTGCGCCAACCCTACCTGCTCTTGCTCGATGAACCCACAGCGGGTCTGGATTGGTCAATGCGCCGCCAATTGGTACAGGTGCTGCGCCGCCTCAAGGAACACTGGAGCTTGCTGGTGGTGACCCACGAAGCAACGGAACTACAGGAGATTAGCGATCGCACGTGGCGATTGGAAAACGGTTGTCTAGTGCCACTGACTTCCCATCAGTCAAGTCCTGTAATAAGTTTTAATACTTAGGTAGCAAAACTTTGCAATTTGTTACCACAGGGGCGCAAAGTCGCTCCACAGCTTGATTTTCTGCTACAACCACAAGAGGTACAGCCCTTCTTGCAAGGATGGAAGACCCACAGCACTGTAAAGCCAGTGCGGGATAGTACCTCCTCAATGTCCTCCATCGTTTTAGCAAAGGGGCGTATATCCCACTTGGGGTTTGGTCTCGATCGTTACAAGGAGTTTGAACGCATGTTCACCCACGTCAAGTCCACGATTCGGCATATCGCGCCAGCGGCGTTAAATGGGCGATCGCTGTTGCGAGTGGTGTATGTGGTACTTGAAGCCCAATACCAGAGCGCGCTGTCGGCAGCGGTTCGCAGCATTAACGATACCCATCCACAGGTGGCCATTGAAATCAGTGGCTATCTCCTTGAGGAACTGCGCAATCCCGAAAACTATGCCGCCTTCTGTGAGGACGTGGCGCGGGCGAATGTGTTTATCGCCTCCCTGATTTTCATTGAGGACTTAGCGGATAAGGTGGTCGAGGCGGTTCAGCCCTATCGCGATCGCCTCGATGTAGCGGTTGTCTTCCCCTCGCTGCCGCAGGTGATGCGCCTCAACAAAATGGGCAGCTTTTCCTTGGCTCAGATTGGCCAATCCAAGAGCGTCATTGCCAACTTCATGAAAAAGCGCAAGGAGAAGTCAGGTGCCGGCTTCCAAGACGCCATGCTCAAACTCCTGCGAACCCTGCCCCAAGTCCTGAAGTACCTCCCCATTGACAAAGCCCAGGATGCCCGCAACTTCATGCTCAGCTTCCAGTACTGGCTGGGGGGATCGCCAGAGAACCTAGAAAACTTCCTCCTCATGCTGGCCGATCGCTACGTCTTCAAAGGTCAGCCAAACAGCAACCTCAGCTACCAAGAACCGGTTACCTACCCCGACACCGGTATTTGGCACCCCCTTGCACCGCAAATGTTTGAGGATCTCAAGGAGTACCTCAACTGGTTCAACAGTCGCCGCGATATTGGCACTGATCTTAAGGATCCCCTTGTGCCCACCATTGGCCTGCTGTTGCAGCGTACCCACCTTGTCACAGGTGATGACGCCCACTATGTCGCCATTGTGCAAGAGTTTGAATCCCAAGGGGCGCGGGTGATTCCCGTCTTCTCTGGTGGGCTGGACTTTTCGACGCCCCTAGAAAAATTCTTCTACGATCCCGTCAACCCCCAGAAACCCATTGTTGACGTCGTTGTTTCCTTAACAGGGTTTGCCTTGGTGGGAGGTCCGGCCAAGCAGGATCATGCCAAAGCCGTGGCGGCACTGAAAAAACTCAACCGTCCCTACATGGTGGCACTGCCCTTGGTGTTTCAAACCACCGAGGAATGGCAGGAAAGTGATCTGGGGCTGCACCCAATTCAAGTGGCGCTGCAAATTGCTCTACCGGAACTGGATGGTGCCATTGAGCCAATTATTCTTTCCGGTCGCGATGGCATGACCGGTAAGGCGATCGCCCTCCAAGACCGCGTGGAAATGATCGTGCAGCGGGCACTGAAGTGGGCCAATCTGCGCCGCAAACCCAAGGTGCAAAAGAAAGTCGCCATCACCATCTTTAGCTTCCCGCCCGACAAAGGCAATGTTGGCACCGCCGCCTACTTGGATGTCTTTGGCTCCATCTACAAAGTCATGGAAGCCCTGAAAAACAACGGCTATGACGTGCAGGACATGCCCGAGAGCGCCGAAGCCCTGATGCAGGAAATTCTCCACGATGCCCGTGCCCAAGTGGGTAGTCCCGAACTCAACATTGCCTACCGCATGAGCGTACCGGAATACGAGCGCCTCACCCCCTACGCCAAGCGCCTTGAAGAAAACTGGGGCAAACCGCCAGGGCACCTGAACAGTGACGGCCAAAACCTGCTCATCTACGGCAAAACCTACGGCAACGTCTTTATTGGTGTGCAGCCCACCTTTGGCTACGAAGGGGATCCAATGCGGCTGCTCTTTTCTCGCTCTGCCAGTCCTCACCACGGCTTTGCTGCCTATTACACCTTCCTCAACCACATTTGGCAAGCGGATGCGGTGCTCCATTTTGGCACCCACGGCTCCTTGGAGTTTATGCCGGGTAAACAGATGGGCATGTCTGGGGATTGCTACCCCGATAATCTCATTGGCTGTATTCCCAACCTCTACTACTACGCCGCCAATAACCCCTCCGAAGCCACCATTGCCAAGCGCCGCAGCTACGCCAACACCATTAGCTACCTCACCCCACCGGCGGAAAATGCCGGTCTCTACAAAGGGCTGCGGGAACTCAGCGATCTCATTGGTTCCTACCAAACCCTGAAAGATAGCGGTCGGGGGGTTCAGATTGTCAACACGATCATGGACAAGTGCCGCATGGTAAATCTCGATCAGGATGTGGCTCTCCCCGATAAGGACGCGGCAGAACTCAGTGCCGAAGAGCGCGATACCCTCGTGGGCAAGGTCTATATCAAACTAATGGAGATTGAAAGCCGCCTCCTGCCCTGTGGCCTGCACGTAATTGGCAAACCACCGACAACGGAAGAAGCAGTGGCTACCTTGGTCAATATTGCCAGCTTGGATCGCTCTGAGGACGGCATTAAGAGCTTGCCCAGGCTCATTGCCGAGAGTCTAGGGCGGGACATTGACGAAATTTATCAAAATAGCGATCGCGGGGTACTGGCGGATGTTGAACTGCTGCGCCAGATTAACGAGGCGACCCGTGCTGCCGTCAGTGCCCTCGTCCAAGCCCAAGCCGATGCCGAGGGTCGTGTGTCGCGGGTCTCGAAGCTGAACTTCTTTAACATGGGGCGCAAAGAGCCGTGGATTGAATCCCTCCATGGTGCAGGCTATACCCAAGTGGATGCCGCTGCCCTCAAGCCCCTGATGGAATACCTCGAATTCTGTTTACAGCAGATTGTGGCCGACAATGAACTGGGGGCACTGCTGCAAGCCCTTGAAGGCGAGTACATTCTCCCCGGCCCCGGTGGCGATCCAATTCGCAATCCTGAGGTCTTGCCGACGGGCAAAAATATCCACGCCTTGGATCCCCAAGCCATTCCCACTGCCGCTGCTGTGCAGTCTGCCAAAGTTGTGGTCGATCGCCTTCTAGCGCGGCAAAAAGCGGAAAACAACAACCAATGGCCAGAAACCATCGCCATGGTGCTCTGGGGCACAGATAATATCAAAACCTATGGCGAGTCCCTTGCTCAAGTGCTCTGGCTAGTGGGGGCCCGTCCTTTACCCGATTCCTTGGGACGGGTCAACAAAGTGGAACTCATCCCCCTAGAAGAGCTGGGGCGGCCACGCATTGATGTTGTCGTCAACTGTTCTGGGGTCTTCCGCGATCTCTTTATCAACCAGATGGCGCTCATTGACCGTGCCATCAAGATGGCTGCCGAAGCCGATGAACCCCTTGAGCTAAACTTTATCCGCAAGCACGCACTGCAACAGGCTTCAGAATTGGGGATTGACCTGCGCCAAGCGGCCACACGGGTCTTCACCAATGCCTCCGGTTCCTACGCGGCGAATGTCAACCTAGCGGTGGAAAATAGCTCTTGGGAGCAGGAGTCGGAACTGCAGGATATGTATCTCTCCCGTAAGTCCTTTGCCTTTTCGGCGGATTCTCCGGGGACGATGCAGCAGGCGCGGGAACTCTTTGAAACCGCCCTCAAAACGGTGGATGTGACATTCCAAAACCTCGATTCCTCAGAAATTAGCCTCACCGATGTCAGCCACTACTTTGACTCAGATCCGACCAAGCTGGTGGGGGCACTGCGCGGCGATGGCAAACAACCCAAGGCCTATATTGCCGATACCACCACAGCCAATGCCCAAGTGCGGACGCTCTCGGAAACCGTTCGCCTCGACAGCCGAACCAAGCTCCTGAATCCCAAGTGGTATGAAGGGATGCTCTCCCACGGCTACGAAGGGGTGCGCGAGATCTCGAAGCGACTAGTCAACACAATGGGCTGGTCGGCCACCGCAGGAGCTGTGGATAACTGGGTTTATGAGGAGGCGAATGCCACGTTTATTCTCGATGAGCAGATGCGGCAGCGGCTTCTGAATACCAACCCCCACTCCTTCCGCAAAATGGTGAGCACCTTCCTCGAACTTCACGGACGCGGCTACTGGCAGACCAGTGAAGCCAATCTGGAACTGCTGCGGCAACTCTATCAAGAGGTCGAGGACAAGATTGAGGGCGTTGAGTAAACAACGTTAATCGCCTGGGGGGAAGCTCTTCCCCCTTTTTATTTGGACGCCGATGTGATCGGAACCCACCCTGCTCCTTAAGCGTCAGACCCCGCAGTACGTTTTTTCTGTGGAGGAGTTGACGATGTTGAAGACACTTCAAGTCGTTGGCCTATCGTCCTTGACTGGTTTGGCGGTTCTTTCCTTTGTGGATACCGCCGCGGCTCAACTGAATGTCAACGTGAATCTTGGTGGTTCCCGTCAGCCGGTGTATGTGGTGCCCAGTCCCTCTAGCCAACCCGTCTATGTGGTGCCTACCCCTCAAACACAACCCGTGTATGTGGTACAGCCAAGAGTGGTTAGTGTTCCGCCAGTCTCCCCGCGATCGCGCCATCACCGCAAAAAGCCCCATCGCAATCAACCGCAGTATGTGATTCCCGCGAATCCGAGTGGGGTGCTGATCACGTTTTAAGAACTCCAGTCAGAATCGCCACCCCTTCTGCTAAGATGGATTACACATCGGTATTCCGACCGATTTATCGTAGATTGATAGCAGAATGGTCAATTGGCGGCGTTTTAGGGTTTGGTTGAGCTTGTTCTTACTAGCGGTAGGTCTCAGTGGTCTCACCGCTGCTTGTCAATTTCAGGCCACTCTGCCCGATGGTCGCCCTGCTCAGGTGAATCTAACCCTTTCTTCGTTCTCGGTCACTAAAAAAGCGCACGAGGCTATTATGCCCCTGTTTGCTGCTCAATGGGAACAGGAACATCAACAAAAAGTGCGCTTCCGAACGAGTTATGGTCCCTCGGGCAGTCAGTCACGGGCGGTGATTGATGGCCTAGAAGCCGATATCGTCCACTTGTCCCTTGGTTTAGATGTCGATCGCATTGCCAAAGCAGGGTTAATTCGCCCCGATTGGGCTAGCCAAGCCCCCCACAACAGCATTGTCACCACTTCTGTCGGTGCCCTGATTACCCGTGACGGCAACCCGAAAAATCTGCAAACCTGGCAGGATCTCACCCGTGAGGGGGTGACATTTGTGACTGCCGATCCCAAAACCTCTGGCGCGGCTCGCTGGAACTTCCTTGCCCTGTGGGGATCGGTCACGGAAACAGGGGGAACGTTTGATCAGGCGCGGCAGTTTGTGACTGAAGCCTTTCGCCATGTGGCCGCTCTCCCCCGCGATAGTCGTGAAGCCACTGATGCCTTTTTGAAACAGGGACAGGGGGATGCCCTGATCAACTATGAAAATGAAGTGATCTTGGCTCGCCAAAAGGGCAAGACCCTTTCCTATATCCTTCCTCCTGTGAATATCCTGATTGAAAACCCGATCGCCCTTGTGGATCAATACGTGGATAAACATGGCACACGGGAGGTAGCACAGGCCTATATTGACTTTCTCTATACTCCCCAAGCTCAGGAGATCTTTGCCCAATATGGTTTTCGACCCGTGGATGCCACCGTCCTTGCCGCCCATCAGCAGACGTTTCCACCCGTGCCCACCCTCTTTACCGTGGCAGATTTAGGGGGCTGGGAGAAGGTGCAAGCCCAATTTTTCGCTAATGGTGCCCTGTTTGATCAAATTCAGCAGGAGAATCAAGCCTGATGACCGCTACCCACCCCATTTCGCCGTCACTCTCTCCTCAGAAACAGCGCTGGCAGTTTCCTTGGGTTTGGAGAATCACGGTCTTTTACTTACTCGTGATGCTGGCTGTACCCATTGCTGCCCTCTTGAGCCGTGCCAGTAGTGCTGGGCCACTGCATTTTTGGCGGGTGGCAACGCGACCGATCGCCCTGTCGGCCTATGAAGTCACGTTTGTGACTGCCCTCATCGCAGCGCTGATCAATGGCGTCTTTGGTACCCTGATTGCTTGGGTGCTGGTGCGCTATTCCTTTCCGGGGAAGCGCTTCTTTGATGCTGTCGTGGATCTACCTTTTGCATTGCCGACGGCGGTGGCGGGTCTCACCCTCGCAACGGTCTATAGCGAAAATGGCTGGATTGGTAGCTTACTAGCGCCCTTCGGAATCAGAATTGCCTTCAGCCGCTGGGGGGTGGCGGTGGCGATGCTCTTTATTTCCTTACCCTTCGTGATTCGCACGGTGCAGCCCGTCCTCACTGAAATGGAAAAGGATGTGGAGGAGGCAGCATGGTCGCTGGGTGCTACTCATGGGCAGACCTTTTGGCGAGTGATTTTGCCACCTTTGATGCCCGCTATTCTCACAGGCGTTGCCCTAGGCTTCTCACGGGCAGTGGGGGAATTTGGCTCAATTGTGATTATTTCCTCCAACACTCCTTTTCGGGACTTGATTGCCTCAGTGCTGGTGTTTCAGAGCTTAGAACAGTATGACTATGAGGCAGCAACCATTATTGGCACGGTGATGCTCTTGGTGTCCCTAGCGATTTTATTTCTGATTAATCTGCTGCAAGCGTGGGGGCGGCGCTATGCGGAGCGTTAAACCCTCGCCCACCCAAGAAAAGCCGTGGCTCCATGCCCTTTTGATTGTCATTGCCATCGCCTACTTAGCCCTTGTGCTTTTGCTGCCGGCGGCCAATGTCCTTTTCCAAGCCTTTCACAAGGGAGTCATGCCCTTTCTGGAAAATTTGCTGGCGCCAGATTTTCTGCATGCGGTGTGGCTGACCTTTGCCCTTGCCTTGGTGGTGGTGCCCTTAAACACGGTCTTTGGCCTCTGTGCCGCTTGGGCGATCGCCCGCCATCGCTTTGTGGGGCGCACCCTTTTACTGAGCATTATTGACCTACCTTTTTCCATCTCCCCCGTTGTTGCCGGACTGATGCTGGTACTGGTCTATGGCCGCAATGGCTGGTTCGGGGGCTGGCTGCAAGCTTTAGATATTCGCGTTATTTTCTCTTTTCCGGGGATGGTGCTGGCAACAGCCTTTGTGAGTTTGCCCTTTGTGGCGCGAGAAGTCATCCCTGTCCTGGAAGAAATCGGCACCGAGCAGGAGGAAGCCGCAAAAACCCTAGGCGCCAATGAGTGGCAAACCTTTTGGCGAGTCACTCTGCCCAATATCCGCTGGGGGCTGCTCTATGGGGTCCTGTTGACCAATGCGCGAGCGATGGGGGAGTTTGGAGCCGTTGCCGTGGTCTCTGGCAATGTGGCGGGCTTGACGCAAACCCTGCCCCTCTTTGTTGAAGACGCCTACAAAAACTACAACACGGAGTCGGCCTACGCAGCAGCGGTGATCCTTGGTTTGCTAGCGCTTGTGACGCTCGTGGTTAAGGAAATTTTGGAGCGGAAAACAGGGATCAAGCCCAATCCCTAGGAGGTGCCGAGGACGCGCAAAATCGAGGGCACGGCTTCAATATCAGTCATTTGGCCAATCTCGGCCATGGCTTGGCGGAACTCTCCTTCGCGCACATGGTGGGTGACAATTACAATTTCTGCCAGATCGTTGTGACTACCAATTTGAACCAAGGACTCCAGACTAACGTTATGGTTACCAAAGCAGGTGCCGAGTTTTCCTAGTACCCCCGGATGATCTTGGGCATGGACACGGGCATAGAAACGACTATCCACCTCTGCCATCGGTAGCAGCGGCATCAACTGATCATGCTGGCAGGTGAGCAAGGGATGGCTGGCACGTCCTTGGGGCAGAAGGGCGGCAATGTTGATTAAATCCGCCACGACAGCACTGGCGGTTGCCCCTGCACCCGCACCGGGGCCATAGAACATCACCTGTCCCAACGGCTCTGCCTCGAGAAGAATGGCATTAAAGACACCATTGACGCCGGCCAAAGGATGTTCAAGGGGCACAAGCGTCGGATGCACGCGCACCTCTAGGGGCTGGCCACTGAGCTGGCGGGCGATCGCCAGCAGTTTAATGCGAAATCCTAGCTTTTCGGCATAGACAATATCGGCTGCGGTGATGCCACTAATGCCCTCGCAATACACTTCCTCGCGGCGAATCCGTCCGCCAAAGGCAAGGCTGGCAAGAATGGCAATTTTATCCGCTGCATCCCATCCCTCAATGTCAGCACTGGGATCCGCCTCGGCATACCCTAGGCGTTGGGCGTCGGCAAGAATAGGGGCAAAATCCCCTTGCTCCTGCTGCATGCGGGTCAGGATGTAGTTGGTGGTGCCATTGAGAATGCCGCTGACACTGTGGATACGATTGGCACCTAGGCTCTGTTTCAGGGCTTGAATGACGGGAATCCCACCAGCCACGGCCGCTTCGAGCATCACATAGACCCCTTGGGCATTGGCCGCATCAAAAATTTCAGCACCATGACGGGCAATCACGGCCTTATTGGCGGTGACAATGTGCTTGCCGTGGGCAATGGCCTTGAGGATGAGCGATCGCGCCGGTTCAATGCCGCCGAGGACTTCCACCACAATATCAATGGCTGGGTTGGTGACAATACTTTCTAAATCTGTTGTCAACAGTTGCGGATCAAGGGCAATGGCGCGGGGTTTATGGATATTCCGTACCCCCACTTGGGCGATCGCCAGTTCCTTGATCAGCGGATGGCGCCCCGCTGGATCCGCCAAAATTTGTGCCACACCACCACCAACAGTGCCCAACCCCAGTAAACCAATGTGATACATCAGACCCGTCCTATTGCACTGTTCCTATTATCAGTCGCGCTCGTCCTAGTCACACACATGGCGAACGTAGGGTTCCTCCTCAGGCAAAAAGGATTCAAAACTGGCCATTTGGGCAGCAATGAGATCGGGCGTGGCCTCGGCAATATCCCCTTGGCGATCGCTCAAGCGACGGCGCAATTCCTCCGGGGGTGCACTACAGAAATGAATCTCTAGGGGCACGTGCAGTTTCTCTGCAAGGGCAATCACGGGTTGGCGCAGCGCCACGCGATCGTATTTCGCATCCAAAATCACCGTTTGTCCTTGACGCAGCAACAATTCTGCATAGGCCAAGAGCTGATTATAGGTTTTTTGGGTCATGGCCTCAGAATAGAGATCGACCTGCGGGAAATCACTGCTGTGGCGGTCAAGGGGGATGCCCGCCAAGTGCTTACGCACGGCATCGGAGCGGATTTGAATGGCCTGCTCCCCTTGAGCCAGACCCCGCCCCCGTGTACTTTTGCCTGCTCCGGAGAGACCACACATGACATAGAGCTTGGCTTGACGCGGTTGGGTATAGCGATAGGCGGCGGCATAGTAAGCGGCGGCTGTGGCTTGGATGTCTGCCTTTTCGGCCTCGCTAATGGCGGGATCATTGAGGGCCAAGGCGTTCACATTGCCGCGAATATAGGCTCTGATGCAGAGGTAAAGGGGCAACAGCACTGCCCCAGCGTAGTCCCCACTCCACTCTAAGTAGGTGTTGAGGAAAAGATTGGCCAAGTCGCCGCGCCCCCGAAACTCCAGATCCATCAGCAAAAAAGCGGCGTCGTAAATGACATCAATGTTGCGAAATTCTTCGTTGAACTCAATACAGTCGAAAATTTGCACCCTGCCGTTGTACAGACAGATATTGTTCAGGTGCAGGTCGCCATGGCACTCGCGGATTTTGCCCCCGGCTTGCCGCTGCACCAACCACTCCTGATGCCGCGTCAAAAAGTCATCGGTAAAGGCTTGAATTGCCGCGTACTGCTCTGGGGATTGACAGCGACCGACAAACTGAGCTGCCAAGGCATGGCAATTGTTAATCACTTGGGCGATCGCCCGCGGGGAGCCAAATTCACTAATGTGGGGACTGGTGGCAGCCGTGCGGTGAAAGTGAGCCAGTTCTTTACCGAGGGATTCAATTAGGTGGGGGGTGACTTGGTTGGCGGCAAAGAGGTGCGAAAACAGTTGCGACTGATCAAATTGCCGCATTTGCACAGCATAGTCAATCACCTCAGCTCCCGCAGGTAAGTCTTGGGGATCCGCCACAAAATAGCGATCGCCCACCGCCACAATGGGCACCACCGCCAAGTAGAGATCTGACGCCAAACGGCGATTCAGCCGTAACTCTTCCCGACAGTAAAATAGCCGCTTTTCTAGGGTTGTAAAGTTCAAAAAGCCAAAATCCGCCGGCTTTTTCACCTTATAGGCATAGTCCCCCGTCAGAAATACGTAGGAAATATGCGTTTGCAGCAATTGAATGGGAGAGGTCACTGCATGGGGGTACGCAGCAGGGGTTAATAGGGCTTCGACAAAGGCAGGCAAAGACATGCGTATTGTGGCTAACATCGCGCCCCAATCATATCACTAGACTCTATGCCTGTGGCTAAATTGACGTTTTGAGCGTTCCTTTAGAGGATGGGGATACGAAGCTCGTGGATTTGACTATGGTGCGTCGCCCCGTCACATTACCCCAACTCCAGCAAAAAAAACAGCAGGGAGAGCCAATTACCATGCTCACGGCTTGGGATTATCTGTGGGCGCGGCTATTGGATGCGGCGGGGGTGGATGTGATCCTTGTCGGGGATTCCCTTGGTATGGTTGCCCTTGGCTATCAAACCACGTTGCCGGTGACCCTTGATCAGATGATTCACCATGCGCAGGCGGTGCGGCGGGGCGTCAGCCACAGTTTCCTCGTGTGTGACCTACCCTTTTTGAGCTACCACGAAAGCCCAGAGCAGGCCCTGCGATCGGCGGGGCGTTTAGTCAAAGAAGCAGATGTACAGGCAGTGAAAATGGAAGGTGCTTCACCCGTGGTGCAGGCAGCAACGCGGCGCTTAGTGGAGGCCGGCATCCCGGTGCTGGGTCATGTGGGTCTGTTGCCGCAGCGGGTGCATCAGTTGGGGGGATGGCGACAACAGGGGAAGACGCCACAGGGGGCAGAAGCAATTCTCGCAGATGCCCTTGCTCTGGCCGAAGCAGGTGCCTTTGGCATCATTTTGGAGCATATTCCTGCGGATTTGGCACAGCAGATTACCGCCAAGCTGAAAATTCCCACGATTGGAATTGGCGCAGGCCCCTACTGTGATGGTCAGGTGTTGGTGACGGCAGATGTTTTGGGCTTGAGTCCACAGGTGCCCCCCTTTGCTAAGGTGTATGCCGACTTGGGCACTCAGGCGATCGCTGCCCTTAAGAGCTACTGCCAAGCTGTAAAATCGCGGCAATTTCCCTAACTTAGAGCGGCCAATGGGCACGGGGGTTAAAGGTGCGCAGCGATCGCAACTTTTCGTAGAGTTCTTTTTCTTGGGCACTCAGGGATTTGGGGGGCACAATTTGTACCTTAGCAAGGAGATCGCCAGCAATGCCGCTACTACTGCGCCACCCTTTGCCCCGTAACCGCAGTGATTGCCCCGATCGCGTGCCCGCAGGCACATTCAAAACCACAGTCCCCGAGGGCGTCGGCACCGTGACTTGAGCACCCAAGGCAGCTTCATCCGGGGTAATCGGCAAATCAATCACCAATTGATCCTCTTCAAAGCGGAAGAGGGGATGAGGCGCCACCTGTACCGTGAGATATAAATCCCCTCGCTGTTGGGTGTAGGGGTTATATTGACCTTTGCCCCGCAGCCGCAACTTTGTCCCTGGCTTAACACCAGCGGGAATCGTCACAGTCACCTGTTCATTACCAATGGCGAATGATTTCTGGCAGCCCTGAAAGGCCTCTTGGAAGCTAATTTGCACTTCCGCATCAACATCGCTGCCGCCAAATGCCGATGAATCAAAGCCAGCGCTGCTCCAAGTGCGGGTACGCCCTGTGGTCGTGCCGGTGGCAAATCGCCCCAGCAACTCGTTGATAAAGTCTTCAAAGCTGCCAAACTGACTAAAGTCAGCGCCAAAGTCACCAATATTGACATTAAAGCCACCAGCACCCGCCGCACTGGCCTGTTGCCAATACTGACCAAATTGATCGTATTTGCGTCGTTTTTCCGGATCCGAGAGCACTTCGTGGGCTTCGTTAATTTCCTTGAAACGAGCTTCTGCCTCTTTGTCCCCTGGGTTTAAGTCGGGGTGATACTTGCGCGCGAGGCGGCGAAAGGCTTGCCGAATTTCGGCATCCGTGGCATTTTTGCTGACCCCGAGGATTTGGTAGTAATCTTTGAAGTCGGTACGCGCCATAGGAACATTCGCCTCTACGTAATCAAAAGATGAAGATTGAGTGTCAGGGCTGGCAGCAAATTAGGGCAAAAAGCTCAGTGTTATTATAGTTGAATCCCTTTATACCGTCTTGGCATGGCGACGTTTCTTCGTCCAGAACTGAGCAACCTCCGCGCCTACTCCACCCCCACGAGCGACTCCCTACCCCTAGAACTGGATTACCTCGATACCAATGAGTTTCCGTGGGATTTGCCCACTGCCCTTAAGGAGGCGTTAGCTCAACAGTATGTCAGCACCCTCGCCAGTCATCGCTATCCCGACAGTCACCATTGGCCGCTGCGGCAGGCGATCGCCCGCTATGTCAATGAACACAGTTCAACTGAAATCTCCCCACACCAAATTGCGGTGGGCAACGGCTCCGATGAGCTAATTCGCTCGATTTTACTGGCCACTGCGATCGGGGGCTACGGTTCTATCCTAGTGGCAGAACCGACATTTTCCATATACGGGATCCTCGCCCAAATCCTAGGGATTCCCGTCCAGCGATCGCCCCGCGATCCTGACACCTTTGCCGTGCAAATTGCTGAAGCCAATACCCTCATTGCCCAAGCGGCTCCCCCCGTGCGCGTTCTCTTTATGCTGCAACCCAACTCCCCAACAGGGAACCCCCTAACCGCAGCGGAGGTGGACTGGCTACGGCAGCTTCCTGAGGACATTTTAGTGGTGATTGATGAGGCCTATTTTGAATTTTCGGGCAAGACACTGGTGGGGGACTTGGCAGCGCATCCCAACTGGTTGATTCTGCGCACCTTTTCCAAGGCCTTTCGACTCGCCGCCCATCGGGTGGGCTACGCCATTGGCAATCCAGAGGTGATTGCGGTTTTAGAAAAGGTTCGTCTGCCCTATAACCTGCCTACGTTTTCTCAAGTGGCGGCGCAGGTTGCCCTTGACCATCGTCAGACGTTGCTGGCAGAAATTCCCACGGTACTGGCAGAGCGGGAGCGCCTTTATGAACGGCTGCAGGCGTGCCCCCAACTGCGGGTATGGCCGAGTGTGGCCAATTTCCTCTTTTTCCGCTTGCAGGAACCGCAATACACCCAGCCCCTGTGTGATGCCTTGCGGCGTCAGGGTACCCTTGTGCGGGCGATCGCTGGCGGAATTCGGGTCACCATTGGCACACCAGCGGAGATGGAGCGCTTTTGGCAACGGCTGCAAGCTTTTTTGCACCAGCTTTAGCTAATCGGACCAGCGGCCATTGGGCAGGACTGTTCCCCGCAGGGTTGCCGTGGCTAAAGACGTGTGGGTCAGTGTGGCACCCCGCAGGTTGGCGCGACTCAGGTTGGCTTGGCGCAATTGCACAGCCGTCAGTTCAGCATTGATCAGCTTAACTTCAATCAGCTTGGCATTGGTCAAATCCACGTTGGTCAGTGTGGCATTGCTTAAATCCGAGCCACTGAGATCTGCCCCCGCCAAATTCACATCTTCTAGGGTGACACCGCGCAAATCCAGTCGCCGAAAGTCACGCCGCCCTTTGGCATAGTCTGCCAGCATTTGATCAGCTCTATTTTGATTAATCATGGCTGGGGCGTAGCGACTGAGAAAACCGTGTTTATCAAAGGCGTCTGAAGGTCGCCCCGAAGAAGCAGACATCACTAGAGTAGGATCAGGATTCTGATGATTTTACTATAGCTTAAGCCTAGGGCAGCGACCGTTTTTGGAACTCGTGGCCAAAGGGTCTAAGGAAAGTGGCATACTGCTATAGATAAGGAACCAATAGGGAGATAACGCTGTGGGACTGTTTGATCGCGTCAGCCGTGTGGTTCGCAGTTGGCTCAATGCGCTGGTGGGTGCTGCTGAAGATCCCGAAAAAATCCTTGAGCAGACCATGATTGAAATGCAGGACAATCTGGTGACCCTGCGGCAAGCCGTCGCCCAAGCGATCGCCTCCCAAAAGCGGTTAGAGCAACAGTTCAACCAACATCAACAGCAGGCGGCTGAGTGGGAGCGCCGTGCCAAAATTGCCCTGCAACATGGGGATGAGCAACTAGCGCTTGAGGCCTTGAGTCGCAAAAAAACAGCACTGAATGCAGCCATGGCTCTCAAAGGGCAACTGGAGCAGTCTGTGACCCAAGTGGAAGCCCTCAAAAAACAAATGCAGCAGCTTGAAAGCAAGATTGCGGAAGCGAAAACCCGCAAAGAAATGCTGGTGGCACGGGCACGGGCAGCCAAGGCCTCAGAGCAACTGCAACAAACCTTTAGCAGCCTCAACACCAATGCCCCCATGGCCGCCTTTGAGCGCATGGAGGAACGGGTTCAGGAAATGGAGGCTCGCTCCCAAGCCGTGGCTGAACTCAATAGCGATACCCTCGAAGCCAAGTTTGCCGCCCTCGAAGCCGGCAGTGTGGATGACGATTTGGCACGGCTGAAGGCAGAATTGGCCAACCCGCAACTGTCACCCAGCAGCACCCCTGCCTACGATCCAGAGTTGGAAGCCCTGCGGCGGGAACTGGAGAAGAACTAGTTATTTTCCATGGATCTCCTGCGATCGCTCCCTTTGGGGCTATACCTTGAACAACCTGTGACTTGGCTGCATCGCCTTGATCCACGGGTCAAGCTGGCATGGTTGATGACGTTTCTGTTGGCACCTATTTTGGCGGATGTCACTTGGCGGTTGGGGCTAGTGGTTAGTTTAATTTTCCTGACCCTCCTAGGGGGGATTCCCGCACGGGTGTGGCGGCGGCAACTGCTGTGGCTCCTCTTGGTGGGGAGTTTAATTCTAGTCATCACGGCTTTGATGCCGGATGGGATGGCGGTCACCTATCAACCCCGCCGCCCTTTGGCAGCCACCGCTCCGCCCACGAGTTACAGTTATATCCTGTGGCAGTTTCATACCCAAGTGGGTCAGTTTCCCATTCATCTGCAAGTCTCCCAGCGATCGCTGGATTTGGGGTTACGCCTGAGTACCCTCCTGTTTACGCTCCTTTACAGTACGCATCTGTTTTTGCTCACCACTGCCCCTGAGGAAGTCACCGCTGGCTTGGAAAATCTGATGCAGCCCCTGAAACGCTTTAAGCTGCCGGTGGCCGAAATTGCCCTGACCTTGACGCTGTCGCTGCGGTTTATTCCCTTGGTCTTAGAAGAGGTGCAAAACCTGAGCCGCTCAGTGCGGACGCGTGCCATCAATTGGCGACTGGTGGGCATTAAGGGCAGCATCAAGTTGTGGCTCACCTTAGCAGTACGGCTGTTGGACAATTTACTCCTGCGGGCAGAACAGGTGGCCTGTGCGATGCAGGTGCGGGGCTTTCAAGAACCGGGAACCTACGATAATCCCTGGCACCATCTGCGACTGCAGCGGCGAGATTGGTTGGCTCTGGGGGGCATGGGGTTATTTTGGTTGGTTCGTTTGGGTTGGTTGGGGGTGACACACCATTGATGTTCCCCTGTCAGCCGTGGCTATGGTGCTGTTTGCCGCTGCGGCGTCGCACGGGTCGCGCCGTTTTTCAGCAGTTATTTTTGGCGGAGCCGATTGCCGTCCTCCTCGAAAGTCCAGCCCAAGCCCCCACCTCCCAAGCGCGCTACTCCATTTGTGCGGGTTCCCCCCGCGGCGATCGCCAGTGGCCACTCTCCTTGGGTCAAGTCCTGCCGACGCTACAAAGCTTTCCCCAATGTGAAGCGGTTCCTGAAGCGGTGCGCCATCTGCCCTTTACTGGTGGCTGGTTGGGATGGCTGGGGTATGAGTTGGCGTGGGAAATTGAAGCCCTCCCCCCTCTAAAACCTGATCCTCTCCCTTTTCCAGTGGCCTTTTGGTATGAACCCGCAGCCTTTGCCGTCTTGGATCATCAGGAAGATCTGCTCTACTTGGCGGCTTCGACCCCTAGCCAACTGGCAGCGCTGCAAGAAGCGCTTGCGGAAACACCCCCTGAGCCATCTCTCTGGGTGCCCGATCGCCCCGGCAGCATTGAACTAGCCGCTGGCTGGCAACCCGATACCTACCAAGCAGCGGTGCGGCAGATTCTCCGCCATATTCGTGCTGGCGATATTTTTCAAGCCAATCTGTCGGCCCGCTTTTGCCATTACGGGCGCGTTGATCCTTGGCAACAATACCTGCGGCTGCAGCAGATTAACCCCTCTCCCTTTGCCAGTTTTTGGCAAACCCCTTGGGGCTACATTGTCAGTTGCTCACCGGAACGCTTGGTGCAAGTGCAGGGAGATAGGGTGCAAACCCGACCCATTGCTGGTACCCGTCCGCGCGGCCAAACCCCAGCGGGCGATCGCGCCCAGGCCGAGGAACTTCTCAGCAATACCAAGGAACAGGCAGAACACATGATGCTCGTGGATTTAGAGCGCAATGACTTGGGGCGAGTGTGCCAGTGGGGCAGTGTGGTGGTGGATGAACTCCTAACGCTGGAGTACTACAGCCATGTGATTCACTTGGTGAGCAATGTTCGCGGCACGTTGCAGCCGGGGCTGTCTCCTGTGGATGTGATCCGTGCCCTCTTTCCCGGCGGCACGATTACTGGCTGTCCCAAGGTGCGCTGCATGGCGATTTTGGCGGCTCTGGAACCCTTTCCCCGCAATTTGTTCTACGGTTCCTGTGGCTACTGGGATCAGCGGGGGCATTTGGACTTGAATATCCTCATCCGTACCTTGTTGGTGGCAGGCGATCGCCAGACGACCTGGGGACAGGTGGGCGCCGGTATTGTGGCCGACAGTGATCCACAGCGGGAATGGCAAGAATCCCTGAGCAAAGCCCAAGCCCTGCTCCTTGCCCTCGGAACACCTATGCCCATCAGCCCCCGTTCCTAGGCTCCCTCCATCAGAGCGTGCCATTCAATTACCACAGCCGCAGGCACAGCAATCTCAATCCCCTGCTCCTCTAGGGGCGGACGCAGTACCAAAGGTTCACTCTTGGGCAATTGCGAGGCGAGGGGCAACAGGTCAAACTGTCCCACATTGGCAACGGAGTCTGCCTTGGGAAAGTCATCTACGGCTGTGAGGGTTTGACCGCTCGATGTGATCAGCACCAAGGGATCGGGATGGCGAAAGTGGTACTGCTCGGGAAACCCCACCAAGCGTAATTGCAACTGGTCACGACGGGAAAAGAGAATCACCTGCCACGTGAAGCCACGATTATCGCGCAACTGATGCCGCGACTGCACCACCACTTGATTGGGAGCCTCTTCAATGGTGCGCATCATGGCAGGGCTACTGGGGGACACCGCTAGCCACAGGGGAATGACGAGCAGGATCACAAGTAACAAACGCTGCCAACGTTTCATTGAAGTTCCTCCCTAGGGTGAGGTTTGGAGTGCCTGTTGAATTTGCGGAATCGTCACAGCGTACATGCCCCGCAGATCACCAACACGGAAGCCATAGGCGCGATCGCTGGGATATTTTTCTTGAATAAAGGCAGGCCGCCGATTTTTCGCCCCATGACAGGCAAGGCAACTGGCTTGGACATCAATGCGACGGAAGTAGTGCACCCCTTCAGCATCCGTTTGCCAAAAGGCTTGGAGTTGACGATTGTTATCAAAGCGATTGAGGGCTTGCACTTCCAGCGCTGTGCGCGGGGCATGGTTGGGGTTGCGGTACTTGAGGGCTACCTGACGCAGTTGCCAGCCATTGGCAGCAGCAATTTCCTTCGCTTTCTTGCCCACGGGGGCACAAACAGCCTTAAAGGTGTCAAGGGTGGGTTCCGTGGGACTTCCTTCTAAAGTAGAGGCAAGGCCAATGCGCATTTGATCCAACTGTTCAATGGCGGTTACGGCTTTCCCCAGTTCATCGGGATTCACACTGGCCAATGTGGCTGAGGAACTGTTGAGCCATAGACAAACCATCAACAGACCCATGAGAAAGAGGCGCGCCATAAAAATTACTCCTTGTCAGTGTTGTTAACGGTTGCATATCAAACTTTTGCGAACGGTTGCTGCTCGGAAACTAGGGGGGGGTGAAGGGGACGCACAAGGGAGAGGCCAAAGAAGAGCCGCAGTCCCCACTGTTCAAACCAAGGAACACTTAGCCCCCATCGCATTTTCAGCAGGAAGTAGCGCTCAAAGACAGCCTTGACCCAACTCACCCACAATCCTTGAATAGCGTAGGCCAAGCGGCGCTTCTGCCCGAGGGTCTCAGGAATCACAGGAGCGGCAATATAGGCAATACCCGTGTCACCAAAGTCGGCAAAACAGAGGGCATCGAGGGTCGGCACTACAGGGTCAGCGGCTAATTCCCCAAGGGCAACAGCAATATTGTGGCTGACGGCGATCGCCATCTCCTCGGTCATTTGACCCGTCTTGGGCAAGCCCATAGGCACAGGGGTGACTTCTATCGGCGGCAGGTGAACACTAATACCGACCCCATAGATTTCAGGATAGTCGGGGTGCTGAAGGGTGGGCAGCAGGGGCAAAAATCCCTTTTCATTGCCAAGACCCGAGGCACGCACAAAGGCTGGCCCGCGAAAAGGTGGCAAAATCATGCTGTAGCCAAAGGGGATTACCCGTCCATCCCGCAACAAAATCCGATGCGGCTCAATGGCCGTGATCTCGGCATTCGTGATGGTTTCAATGCCCCGCTGTGCAATCAGGTCTAGGGTGAGTTGATCACTGTTAGCCAAGCCGCCAATCCCCAGATGGCCAATGTAGGGTTCAGGAGTAATGAATGTAATCTTGACGCGATCGCGCAACCGATGACGCCGCAGGGCATACTCCGCCAAAAACAGAAATTCATAGGCAGGCCCAAAGCAACTGGCTCCCGGCGCCGCACCCACAACTAAATCCTTGGGGTCTTTGAGGAATGCTTGCCATGCTCGATGGGCGGCAACTGCGTGGGCGGGGGTACACACGGAATAACTGTGAACGCCAAGGCCGGGAATCAAATCGAGGGCGAGTTCTGCCCCTGTGGCAATCACTAAATAGTCGTAGTCAAGGGTTTGCTCAGGCAAATAGACTTTCTTAGCTTTAGGGTCAATCTGCTGAACTTTGCCTTGCACCCATTGCAACCCATGGCGACGGCTCACGATCCCTAGGGGCACTTGCAGGCGTTCGAGGGAATGGTGTCCAAGGGCAACTGCCACTAGTCCCGGAATAAATGTAAAGCGATTCACATCGGAGACCAAGACCACTTGATGGCGATCGCCCAAACGGTGCCTTAATTCGTAGGCTGTGGACAACCCGCCGATGCCTGCCCCAAGGACAACCACCCGTGCCATAACCGTATCCTCTGTAAATTTATCTAATTAACTATATGATAGTATAAGAAGATACAATTGGCTACAGCCGTCTGTGCTAGAGAGAACCCCAGAGTCGCGCTGTATTGATCCTGTGGCCTTGTCGCGGCAGCCGTTGGGACTATACTGGAAAGAACACGACCTGTTGGAAGCCGATCGGATGAACAGTTGCGTCCTCTTTGCAGAAGTGATTCAAGCGCCAGAACTGCGCTACACCCAAGAAAATCAGATGGCGGTGGCCACAATGGTGGTGCAGTTTGCTAGCCTGCGCAGTGAAGAGCCACCCATGAGTTTGCGAACAGTGGCTTGGGGCAATTTGGGGCAAAAAATGCAGGCAGAATGCAAAGTGGGCGATCGCCTGATCCTCGAAGGCCGGCTAAAAATGGACACCATTGACCGCCCCGAAGGTTTCAAAGAAAAACGTGCCGAGTTGGTAGTGAGCCGCTTCTACACCGTTGACGGCAACATTGTGGATCATCCCGCCCAGCCCGCAGCAACCCCAATGGCCACACCCGCAGCCACGGCACCTATGACACCGAAAGTGGCGCCCCCACCCCCCGAACCCGAAGATATTAACCTAGATGAGGTGCCCTTCTAGGGATTGACGCTGATTCGGCTAGCGTTTAGCACGAACACATCATCTCACCCACGTCAGTTTGGGATGAGGAGAACTAGAGAGCCATGGGAGGCTTCTTAGTTTGATGGGCAGAGGTCACAAATGAGATTCACGCAGCAATTCACAGGGCAAGGATTCCCTTCGCATCCCTGTCCGTAGTCAGCCCAACTCAGACCCACCCCTAATCCCTCCCTAGAGGGGGAGTTTTGGGAGCGTTGTCCTTAATCTAGGTTGCGATCGCCTCAAGGACTGCCTCAACATTGTGGCGCACCTCTTCATCTCGAAACCGCAAGAATCGAACCCCTAAGGCTTCAAGCCTTTGCTGACGGTAGCGGTCTTGCTCTTGAGCTTCTTCGCTATCGTGGGATGAGCCATCAACTTCGATCGCTAGCTTCAGCTTTTTGCAGTAGAAGTCAACAACGTATTCATCGATAGGACGTTGGCGATCGAAATCATAGCTATTCATCTGCTTGCCCTTGAGATGCTGCCAGAGAATCACCTCCGATCGCGTCATTCTTTTTCGTATAGCCATTTCGAAAGGAGATGAGATATTTTCAAGAGGGATAGGCTATACTCAAAGCGTCATGAATGTTACTCAAGAATATGAGCTATAGCTTGGACTGACGAGAGCGGGTTGTCTCCTACATCAAGCAAGGTGGCAAAATCAGTGAAGCGACTCAAATCTTTCAGGTGAGCCGCGCCACCATCCATCGCTGGCTAAAGCGAGACGACTTAGCGCCCACGGTTGTCCCCCGTCGTCCTTGGAAGCTGGATTGAGCGGCCTTAGCAGCCGATGTTGCTGCCCATCCCGATGACCGTTTATCGACCGTGCCCAGCGATCGAGTGGAGTCTGAGTATGGGTGGTCAGCGCGAGGCCAACGAATTGATGGAGAGTGAGTGGGGAGGCGTCAGAAAAGAGAGAGTTGAGTCGCAGGACGGTATAGATACCAGAAAGACTTCATCGCCCCAATGCTGTTTTCAGGATATTTGAATGCGTTAGGGTTTGTGAGTTGGTTGAGTCAGTACTGTTTGCCGACGTTAAAGAGACCGTCGTTGTTGATGATGGATAATGCACCGATTCATCCCCAAGGGGGGATGCAGGCAGTGGTGAAAGCGGCGGGTGACGAGGTGTTATTTTTACCGAAATACTCTCTTGATTTGAATGTGATTGAGCACGACTTCAGTGCGCTGAAGCGAGCGCGGATGTATGCAGGGTTAAACTGTTCTATGGATGAGGTGATTCGCAAGTATTGTGCTAGATGATATCTCATTCTCTATTGGAATAGCTATAAAAGTCGGTTTCATACAGCGTACTCATGGCTGGTGCGCCTCCATCTAGAAATGCAGGCAGGTTATCGCGTTTTTAGGGTGTGCAGAACCTGCTCAATATCAACGATAAAGATCGGGGGTAGCTCCTGATCTTCTTGACTACTGACCATGAGGGAACTGACGTTGTGAATGCTCCCCCAGTGGAGATAGTTGCTGGGAATGGGATGAATGGCATCCCGTGGAATGCGCTCAATCACGGGGGGGTCTGTGAGGGGCAGGCCAAGCCATTCCCCTTCTAAGCGAGGCTGGAGAATGAGCAAAAATTTCAGCTTCTGGGTTTCTGAGGTTGAGAGGGGATCATCAAAGAGACAGCAGCCAATATCAATGACTAGAATTTCGTGATTCTCATAGGTGACAAGGCCAATCCCCCGCTGGTGGGGGTCGCCATGAATGGGAGGTAAAGGAATGACCCGATAGGCCTGTGCCATGGGCACGGCAAACTGCTCTTGACGCACGATAAAGGTCAGGAACTGCTCTAAAACAACGGGTTGGCTTTGGCGGCGACGGCGGCTTTTAAGCATGGCGGATCAACTGATCAAGGGTGGCCAAGAGGTCACTTTCGCGGAAGGGTTTGCTAAAGTAGGCGGCTGCCCCTAGGCGTTCTGCAAGCTGGCGATGTTTTTGACCCGTGCGGGAGGTCAGCATCATGACGGGGGTGTTTTGGCACTGGGGAATGCGGCGAATTTGAGTGAGGACGCCAAATCCATCGAGGCGGGGCATTTCAATGTCGCAGATAACAGCGTTGACGTGTAGCCCCCCTTGGAGTTTATCAATGGCTTCCTGACCATCTTTGGCCTGCTCAACCCGATAGCCGGCTTTTTCGAGGGTACTGGCGAGAAAACGCCGCACGTTCACTGAATCATCAACCACAAGGACGGTGTCTTGGCTAGGGGCAACGGGGCTAGCCACAGGGGCATGAGAACTCTCTTGTTCTGACCAATCAAAGAGGGCAAGGGGATCGAGTAGGGGGACAATGCGGCCATTCCCTAAAATTGTGCAGCCACTAAAGCCTTGGGGGAGGGCTAATTCGCCTTCGACTTGGCGAATGGTGACTTCCTGCTCGCTCCAATAGCGATCGACCCGCAGGGCAAGGGCACTGTCCCCTTGACTGATAATCATCAGGGTTGGCTCGTTAATTGTGGGTGCGCCCTCCATTTCCACGGGACGATAGGGGCGCTGAAAGTGGAAAATCTGGGTGAGGTCAATTAAAGGAATGAGATAGCCTTCCCAGTCAATTAGGGTTGAGCCAAGGGTTTCGATGGGCGGGTAGCGATCGGCCAGCACCATTTCCTCGATTTCTTCGGTGGGTACCGCCAAGAGCATGCCAGCGGCCTCCACCAAGAGCACCCGTACCACTGAGAGGGTGTAGGGAATTGTAATTATAAATCGCGTGCCTTGGCCGGGGGTACTGTGGATCTGGATGTCCCCACGAATTTGCCGCAGATTGGTGCGCACTACATCCATGCCAACACCGCGCCCGGAGAGGCTGGTCACCTGTGAGGCCGTTGAAAAGCCCGGCTCAAAAATCAGTTGCCAAAGGTCGCGATCGCTCGCGGTTTCCAACCAGTCCCGGGCTAAGCCCAATCGCCGTGCCGTTTGCCGAATTTTCTCTGGATTTAGGCCTCGGCCATCATCCGCCACAGTAATGACGGTTTGGTTGCCGCGATAGGCCGCCTTTAGGGTAATGGTTCCCGCTGCGGGCTTACCAAGGGCTTGGCGTTCCTCTGCGGGTTCTATTCCGTGATCAAAGGCATTGCGGACAAGGTGCAAGAGGGGATCCGCCAACACACTCAACACCGTGCGGTCAATGAGAACGTGGCTGCCCTCAATCTCTAAGTTGACATTTTTACCATGCTCGCGACTCAATTCGCGGATTAGGCGAGGATAGCGGTTGGCCAGATCCGCAAAGGGGCGCATCCGCACTTGGGTAAACCGAGCTTGAAGTTGCTTGGCGGTGCGGTTGAGATCACGGCCAGTGCGTTCAGTGTCCTCTAGGCTCAATTCCAAATCGCTGGTGATTTCCTGTACTTGGACAATGGTTTCCATCACCTCTTGGGAGAGCAGATGCACATCGGTATAGCGATCGAACTCGAGAACATCGAAGCCATGCTGATTTTGGGGATTAAAGTGATGGGGGGCACTGACACGGTCATACTCTGCGCGCAGACGAAAGTTGGCACGCTCAAGGGCACGCACTTTTTGCTTGAGACCCACTAGCAGATCATGGAGGCGCTCCCGTTGTAAATCCAGACCATTACACTCAATGAGCAATTCCCCCATCAGATCACTCAGTTGATCCAACTGATGCCCCGGCACCCGCACGGTCATTTCCTTGGGTTCTTGGGGCTGGGGAGTTACTGGGGTGGTCTCAGCCTCTGGCGCAGGGGAAGGGGCTGCTGTAGGGGTGGGTGGGGGGGACAATAAATCACCCAAGGAGAAGGCCCCCACTTCAGCACTGGCAAAGTCCTCGACCCCTAATTCTTGATTGAGGTTGGCCAGCGATAAATCAATAATGGTTTGATCCTCGTCATCGGTTTCCGGGATTTCCAAGCGGGTGGGCAGAGCCTCCAGTTGACCAGTAATCACGAGGGCTTGACAGCGGCGCCATTGCTGCACAATGTGGGCACCCGCTTCGCTGACATCACAGTTGGGTTGCTCCAGATAGGCACTGACGGAGGCACAAAACTCAGCAAATTGAGGCAGTTCGAGCATTTGTCCGAGGCCTTCCAGTTCTTGGGCGGCGATCGCCAGCTCCTCCTTGAGGCAGGGTTGGCCGGAGGTTTGCAGAACAGTTTCCAAGCGTTGTAGGCAGGCTTCCACCTCGGTTTCAAAGAGCACCACCCGCATCTGCTGGCCATCATCACCACTGAGGAGCGCCAGATCATCCTCCGCCGTGGGATCTCCCAGCCGTCCCTGCAACTCATCCAAAATTGGCTCGACTTGGGTGCGCCACCAGCCCTCATTGGGTTCAACTCCTTGGCGATGGAGGGTAATGACTGCTTGCAGTTGATCCACTGCTTTGAGCAGGAGGTGTTGCACTTCAACATCGTCGCAGGGGCGCGATTTCAAGACCTTGAAGAAATCCTCAAGGCGATGCGCCAGTTCACTGAGGGACATAAAGCCCATCATCGCTGCCCCCCCTTTAATGGAGTGAGCTGCCCGCAGTACAGCATCAATCACCCCCGGCTGGTGGGAGAGTTCCAGTATCCCTGCTTCAATGGTTTGCAGGTAGTCCTGAGCCTCCTCGAGGAACTGGAGACGAATCGTTTCCTCAACGCCGGGTTCGGGCATGGTTATCCCTCAGCAGTCACCTTAAAGATGTTGACGGAGTTTTGGAGTTCCTGAGCAATGTCCACGGTGGCTTGCAAAGACTCAGAAATCTGCTTGGACGTAGCAGACATCCCCTCAGAGACCTTAGCAAAGTCTTTCATGAGGGTATTGACGGTGTTGGAGGTGCGGGCTTGGGAGACAGTAGCTTGGGAAATGGACTGCACCAGTTCGTCAATGTGCTGCGACACCTGCACAATTTCTTGGAGATTTTGCTTGGCCACCTCCACAAGGCGGGTGCCTTCAACCACCTGAGCCGTACCTGTTTCCATGGCACTCACCACCTCGTGGGTTTCCATCTGAATCGTTTCTACGATTTGCTCAATTTCGCGGGTGGCCGCTGCCGATCGCGCCGCTAGTTCACCCACCTCTTCGGCAACCACAGCAAAGCCGCGGCCTTCTTCACCGGCACGGGCAGCCTCAATACTGGCATTGATGGCCAAGAGGTTGGTTTGTAGAGCAATCTGGTTAATCAGCGAAATCACCTTGGAAATCTGTTGCGAGGATTCGCCCAAGCGTTTCACCTTTTTGGCGGTTTCGGCCACGGTTTCCCGCAGGTGGAGAATGCTATCAACGGTGGCATCCATGGTTTCACCACCGGTCACGGCTCGCTCTGAAGCTTTGCGAGCCACTTCTGCCGCTTCGTTGGCGCTGTTGGCCACGGATTCAATGGAGGTGGACATCGCCTCAACCGCTTCCAGCATCCGCTTCACCTTCTTGGCTTGCCGCAGCGATTCTTCTGCTAACTCTGTCATGGCTGTCTCATCCGCCAAGAGGGCGGTGTTCACTTTTTCCGTGGTGGCTTTCACTTGGACAACCACGTCCCGCAGACTCTCAATGAGGGAGTTGAAGATGTCGGCAACGGTACCAATTTCATCGGCGGTGATGTCGGCCCGTACCGTCAGATCCCCTTGGGAGGCCGCCTCGACTTCGGTGAGCAGGTTAATCAACTGCATTTGAATGCGTTCCGTACGCTGCTGTTGCTCTTGGGCAAGGCGTTCTGCTTCTTTTTGGGCAGCGGTGGTCTGCTCAAGGAATTTGCTGCGCTCAAGCACCAGTCCGGCTTGGTTGGCCAACTGGAGGAAAGCATCAATTTCGGGCTGCTGCCACTGACGCGGCTCACTGCACTGGTGGGCAATTAAAAGCGCGACCAGTTTTTTCTCCACCAACACGGGAACGACTAAGTTGGCTCGCACCTTCAGGGGAGCAAGTTGTTTGAGGTGGCACTCCGTCAGACCAGCATTGAGAATGTCTGCTGTGGCTTGCACGCGCCCTTTGGTGTAGGCATCAACCCAATTTTGACGGAAGCAGGGATCGTCAATCACCTGTTCGAGGGCTTGGGGCCAGCCGACGGCTACAGACTCGGCAACGACTTTGCCGACATAGTTCTCGTCAAATTCATAGAAGATCACGCGATCGCACCCCAAAAGATGGCGCCCCTCATTGACCAGATTATCGAGAATTTGCTGGCGATCGCTCTGCTGGGTCAAACGAAAGACACTATCACGTAACTGTTGGGCGCGTTGGGCAGCCAGTCGAGCTTCTATCAGGGATTGTTCCAACTGTTCTGCCATCTGGTTAATCGTGCGGCTGAGGGTTGCCAGTTCATCATCCCCCTCCACCGGCAGACGGGTTTGGAGATCCCCTTCACCAATTTTCGTCACCGCCTTGGTGGCTCGCAGCAGGGGTTGAATCCCGCGATCGCTGAGGTAGATGGCGACCGCCCCCGCCACAATTGCCGTCACCACCACCCCCGAAAGGAGTGTCCATGTCAGGTTTCGTAGGGGTTTAAGGGCATAGTCTTGGTCGGTGCCGAGGACAATGGAGGCAAAGGGTTGGGAAACAGTAGTGTAGCTGAGAATTTGGGACTCGCCATCAGAGCGGCGCCGTTCTGTCAGCGTACTTGCTGAGGTATTGTCCCTAGACTGAGCCAGTTTGGGAAAGACTTCCTCTAGGGGTTTACCCTGCAATGCTGGAATAGAGGCAGCAAAGATCGTTCCCCCCGGCTCTACGAGGTAAAAACTCTGCTGCTGAGTGCGATCATAGGTTTTCAGAAATTGCTGAATACTGCTTTTGGGTACCCGCAACCGCAGCACCGCTATAATTTGCTGGTTTTGAGGATTAATCAGCGGTACCGCTAAAAACATCCCCAAGGGGCGTTCTGGCAGTGACAGCGTTGGCTCAACGGTTAAAACCGCGCCCCGCGTTTGGATCGCGAGCTTAAAGTACTCTTGATTTTGGAGAATATTGTTGGCGAGACGATTTCCCGCTGAGGATTGAGCAATAACCGTTCCTTGGCCATTGTTGGCAATGATCGCGGCGCTGTCGTAGGCCACGTAAGCATCAAGGAACTGATCGAGAACGGCTTGCAGTTGGGCGCGATCGCGCTGCTGAATTTCACTGCTATAACGATTATTCAAAACCGAAGCCAAGACGCGCGCATCCCCTCGGCGATCGCGCAGATAGTTATCAAATTGGAGCGCAGCGCTACTGGCTTCCTGCTGCTGGAGCTGCAAGACCTGCTCCATCAGTTGTTGACGCGCCACTTCATTTGCCGCCAAGCCCACACCAATCATCGGCAGTGTTGCAAGGGCAACGGCACTGGTAATCAGTTTCGGACGTAAGCCCCAAAATTTGCGGGGTGGGGGGGGTGGGGATGCAGGTTGCTCAGGGGATTTGCCGTTGGTTGTGGCTTTTTTCTCCTCTAGGGGAGGGAGTTGGTAGTTCAATACCGACGGTGGCAAAGGAGGAATATCAAGGGAGGGTTTGGCAGTGGTCATTGTTGGCACATCCTAACAGCATTAACAGCAGTGCTATCCGACATCAACAGCAAGAACACTTGAGCAAGACCTTTCGGCGATCGCTGCCCCATCAAGGATAAAGAACAACTCCTCTCCTAAGCGACAACAGCCTTTGAGGTAGGGAACCAGCGCCGCGCTCACTGTACCCACAGGCGATTGAATGGCTCCCTCGGGAAGACGGACGATCCCCCGTACCTCCTTGAGCGCCAATCCTAGGTATCCCTTGGGGGTGTGCAGCAACGCGATCGTCAACACCGAAATATCCGCATCCAGTGGCTCCAAGTTGAGCAAGTGGGCTAAATCCAGTACCCAAACAATGCGGTTCCGAAAGTTCAGCAGTCCCATCACCACGGCGGCCATATTGGGAATCACCGTGAGCTGTTGTGGTGGGATCACCAACACCTGCTGAATCTCAGTCATCGGCAGCAATGCCGTGAATTGGTCGTGGATAACCAAACGCAAATAGGGCGCCCCTTGGGGGCGATCGCGTAGCGTACCCTTTGGGGAATCGCCCCGCCCTTCACCATGATTCAACCAAGGTGCTGCCCCAAGCATCGCTACACCACCACCGACTTCAGTGCCCGCAGGAGATCCTCACGGCTGAAGGGCTTCGTGACATAGGCATCTGCCCCCTGCTTCATTGCCCAAAGGCGGTCTAGCTCTTGGTTTTTCGACGTGCAGACAACAATGGGGAGCTTTTCGGTTTCCGGATTTTTCTTGAGACTGCGGCAGAGTTCAAAGCCGCTCATCCCCGGCATCACCACATCCGTCACCACCACATCGGGCTTGTACTGCGTGACTTTTTCTAGAGCCTCCTTGGCATCGGTGGCCGCAATGACGGTATAGCCAGAGTCCTTAAGAAACGAGGTAATCAGTGCCATTTCCGAGGGGGTATCTTCCACCACTAAAACCGTCGTCATGTCATCTCCCAAATGTCAATTCAAATAATCGATTACTGTCAATATACTGCCCACAGGTTGCCTGTACTACGTCAAGTACTGAAACACCATTTTGAGAAGTTCCGCCTGAGTAAAGGGCTTGGTCATATAGTCCGTCGCTCCCACGAGGCGGGCTTTGGCGCGGTCAATGAGACCCGTGTTACCCGTCACCATAATGATCGGCACTGACTTAAAGCGTTCATGGTTGCGAACGACTTTACAAAACTTATAACCATCAATGTTGGGCATCCCCACGTCCAGCAGGATCAGATCTGGATTGAGGCGCATCACCTCCATCAGGGCTTTTACAGAATCATTGAGGGCAATGACTTCAAAGGCATCATCCGCCAAAAACCGCTTAATTTCATTGAGCATGGTCGGACTATCGTCAATGCAGATGATCCGATAGGTACGGTTTGGCACTTTTGAGGTAAAAAAGCCACTGCCCAAATCGCCACTCTCCTCTGTAACGGTAGGCGTGGTTTCCTGCCACAAACTGGCATCAAAACTGGGCAGCAAATCAAAGGGGTGTTGCGGCTCACGAACGACTACGGCTCCTTTATCAATCAAGGGTAAGAGGCTACGCACCAAGGCAATTTCATTTTGGTTCATGAGCACGGCCAAGTGGCGGAAGCTAAACCCCCGCAACATCGACCCCAAGCGTTGCTGCTGCTCTGGGGTTAAATTGACTTGCGCACCACTAAAGAAGTAGGGGCGCTGAAAAGGCGAGACAATTTTGTGGCCAAGGCTGAGCCACTGCTGAATTCGGGATTTGCACTGCTGAATCAGTCGGGTGGCGTCAAAGCGGCTGACAATTGGCACTTCAACATAGGGCACAAGTTGATGGTGACCGCTCTTGAGATATAAAAACGACTCTAGGACTTCAACGATTAGCCCCTCGACTAGGCGGCTGAAGTGCTCTGGGGTAATGATGTCTTGAGTAAGCAACCAGCGCAGACTCTCATATTCATAGATCGGGGTGGGGGTGTTGGCCTGTTCCCATTGCTGTCGGACTTGGGCACGTAACTCGCGATCGAGGGCAGGAACACTTTGGCTGAGTTGCCGCAAATGGCGCTCAAAGCGATCGCCCGGTTCAATCGTGTGGGTAGCATAGACAATACTTCCCTGATCAAAGTAGAGAAACCACTGCTGCCCTTGAACGCTCACCCTGAAGCAACCTGTGCCTCCTGAAGTGCTGAGTTGCTGGAGTAATCGTTCCGGCTGAAGCGTTTCTGTAAACTGTGGTGTTCCCCCGCCACTAAAACCGCGATCTGATGTCATCATATTTAGCCTCCGAGCTGCTACCCCCACCGAAGTTTCGTCCTACTCCGGCAGCAACCAGCGATATTTGACAATAAAACCAATTGAGATATGGAGCTATCCTTAAGTAAGAGGTGTGCTTAAGAATACCGATGTGTTGATTATATTAAGCAGTGTTGGGGAAAAGATGAAAGAAAACTTCAGAAAAGTTAATGACTTTTACAAAGGATAGTAAAGCAGACCCGTTGTCTCAAAAATAATGATGCCTCTCCTCTCTGAACCATAATTATCTATGACCTCTGCACTTGAAGAAAAGCTACGGACGGCATTCTCACCAGAACAAGCGCACCTACTGGCGGAAGTGATCCGTGAGGCCTATGACGACTTGGTGAAGGCCAAAGACTTTAACGAACTAAAGGCGATTGTCGCGGATCTGGCGCAAGCCCAGAAGCGCACGGAAGAACGGGTGGATCAACTGACTCTCACTGTTGCAGAACTCGCTCAAGCGCAGAAGCGGACGGAAGAACGGGTAGAAGAACTGGCGGCAGCTCAGAAACGAACAGAGGAACGAGTGGATCAACTGGCGGCAGCCCAAGAGCGCACCGAGAGAGCGGTCAAACAACTCGCACGCCAAGTCGGCGGCCTTAGTGAAGCCTTGGGTGGGTCGCTGGAAGACCTCGCCCTTGAGGTGGTGCCCGAGATTCTGGAATATCGCTGGGGCATGGAAATTGAGTTCTGTGACCGCGACACCCTCCCCCTGCGCAATGGGGAGTATGAATTTGATTTAGTGATTCGGGGTCAGGTGGCAGGGCGACCAATCTTGGTACTCGGGGAAGTGAAAAGCAACATCACCGAATCAGAGGTGGAGCGATTTTTGAATCTTGTCGCTCAGGTGGAAGCGCCCGAGGAGATTCGCCCCCTCTTTTTTGGCTATCGCGTTGAGCGTGCAGCTAAAGCGTTGATTCGCGATCGCGACGCGGTAATGGTCACCACACGCGGCAAGTACTTTCCCTAGAATGGGAATATGGCTAATCAGCACTAGCAATGACCTCTGCACTCGAAGAAAAACTACGGACAGCGTTCTCGCCAGAACAAGCGCACCTACTGGCGGAAGTGATCCGTGAGGCCTATGACGACTTGGTGAAGGCCAAAGACTTTAACGAACTAAAGGCGATTGTCGCGGATCTGGCGCAAGCCCAGAAGCGGACGGAAGAACGGGTGGATCAACTGACTGTCACTGTTGCAGAACTGGCCGAAGCCCAGAAGCGCACGGAAGAACGGGTGGATCAACTGACTGTCACTGTTGCAGAACTCGCTGAAGCACAAAAGCGCACCGAAGAACGAGTAGATCAACTGGCGGCAGCCCAAGAGCGCACCGAGAGAGCAGTGAAACAACTTGCACGCCAAGTCGGCGGCCTTAGTGAAGCCCTGGGTGGGTCGCTGGAAGACCTTGCCCTTGAGGTGGTGCCCGAGATTCTGGAATATCGCTGGGGCATGGAAATTGAGTTCTGTGACCGCGACACCCTCCCCCTGCGCAATGGGGAGTATGAATTTGATTTAGTGATTCGGGGTCAGGTGGCAGGGCGACCAATCTTGGTCCTCGGGGAAGTGAAAAGTAACATCACCGAATCAGAGGTGGAGCGATTTTTGAATCTTGTCGCTCAGGTGGAAGCGCCTGAGGAGATTCGTCCCCTCTTTTTTGGCTATCGCGTTGAGCGGGCAGCTAAAGCGTTGATTCGCGATCGCGACGCGGTAATGGTCACCACCCGCGGTAAATACTTCCCGTAAAAAAATCCCCCTCCACAGGGGAGAGGGATCTAGGGTGAGGGCAAATTCACCCGCTCTAGAACGTGAAGGTGGTACGAATCACGCCTTGCAGAATCGGCTGACCAGAAATAACCCCACCACCATTAGTATTGTTGGGGTTGATAATCGCTGTGAAGATAGGCGTGATGCTGATGTTGTCACTGATGGGGAATTTGTAAAAGGCCTCAATGTTGACCTGATTGGCATTGTTAATGAAACCAAAACTAGGTGCACTGTTGATAAACGGCGCACCCGCCGCTGCCGCCAGTACTGAACCTGGCACCAGCAAGTCCTTGTAGCCAATACCCGCCATAAAGTTATAGGCCATCATGCCAGCGGCAGGGGCACCAAGAACTGAAAATGGCAGTGGCGAAACATTGGGGAAGTAGCCATTGGGAATCCCTGCTACCCCTGCACGGCCAAAGATGCCCAAGCGACCCAGATTGAGCTCAAAGTTGATGCCCCCCGCTTGCGCCTCAATGCCATAGGTTTTGGAGTAGGTACCTTGAAGCTTCACCGCATAACTGTTGCGACCATTGCCAAAGGTGTTGGCATACTCCAACTCCAAGGAAGCTTGGTAGGGATCACCCGCAAACCCACCCCCCGGACTTGGAGGGACAATGACAGAATTAGCTCGTCCTGGCTCTGCCGCAAGATACAATGCCCGCACAGTAAAAGGACCTTCATTGGGGTTCCACTGAATAGCAACCCCTGCACCCCCTAGGTAGTTCATGGCGTAGGGCACAATGAAGGGGTTGTTGAGGAAGAAGTAAGTGCCAAAGTCACTAGCAGGAGAGTTCGCCCAGCTATTGGTGTCAATGATATCGCTCGGATAGAACCGTGTCCCTGCAGTAATGGTGATATCTTGGGTGGGCTTAAACGTATAGGCTAGGCGGTATAGCTCCACATTCGGACCAAAGTTCGACCAGTAGTACTGGCTGGGGCTAGCATAAGGAAAAGGTGCTGTGAAAATATCAGTTGTACCCGCTGGATCTAAAGTTGAACTAGTTTGTAACCCAATACCGTAAGTACTAATGGCATCGCGACCGCCATTGCCCGTAGACAGCGTGGTTTGCAGCAAGTCAGTGCCGGTAAAGCTGGTATTCAGGTTCAGCAGAACGGCAGAAATAACGGTGGGATTCGTGCGACCAGGGGCAAGGCCAAATGGACTAGGTGTAACCGAAGGATTTGGACTACTGGGGCGACCACCGTACTGCACCGACATCACCGCCGTACCCGTGAGCTTGGTCGTTGTCGAGAACTGAGTGGCTTCAAGGGCAGCGGTGCGGGCTTCGAGGTTGTCCACGCGACCGCGCAGGGTGGCGAGTTCAGCAGCGAACTCATCCATGAGTCTCTGAAGCGTAGCGAGGTCTTCTTTGGTGGCAAAGCGATCGCTAATCACATCGAGGCAGGCGTTCAATGCTGCTGCCATTTCATAACGGGTGGCGGCACGGTTGCCCCGGAAGGTGCCATCAGGATAACCCGCGATACAGCCATACTTTTCAACCAAGGAGGCGAGGGCTTGGTAGGCCCAGTCGGTGGGACGCACGTCAGACAGCTGCGAGACAGAGGTCACCTGCCCCATGGATTCTTCGTTGGCCAGAAGCTGATTAACAGAGGTAATGGTGCTAGAAGCGTCTGCAATGGTGTTGGGAGCAAGTGCTTCAGAAACTGCGAGATTTTGTGGTTCAGCAGCAATTAGGTTTTCGAAGTTGGCGGGTTCATTGGCGGTAGCAATGTTAGCCCCTGCAACCACACCCAGTAGGCTTAAGCTACCTGCTAACAGGTACGTCTTTTTCACGATGTTACTCCTCACTCACGAGCGTCTAGGTCCGGCAGAGCGATCAATTCATTCTGCTGTCCCCTAGTACTTAGCTTACACAATATGGCTTAAATGTGTTGCAAGCTGATTATGCAAGTTCTGATAGATTCTAAGTGCTTTCCCTTGGATTTGTCAAATAGGTTGTTGTGATTTGTTGACACTGGAATTTCATCCGTCTGGCTGGCGTGGTACGAGCTGCACACAAGGAGCCTTCCTGATAGAGGTCGCGGCAACTAGAGAAGTTCTGTCCGGTCGGTACAATAGAAAGTACAGCCAAGATTTCATAGATGCAATGACCTCTGTCCTTGAAGAAAAGCTGCGGGCGGCGTTTCCCCCCGAACAAGCGCATCTGCTTGCAGAAGTAATCCATGAAGCCTACAACGATTTGGTGAAAGCAAGAGACTTCAATGAGCTGAAGTCCATCGTAGGCGAATTAGCTCAAGCCCAAAAACGCACTGAGGAGCAAGTTGAAGAACTCGCCCAAGCCCAAAAACGCACTGAAGAACGAGTTGAAGAACTCGCCCAAGCCCAAAAACGCACTGAAGAACGAGTTGAAGAACTCGCCCAAGCTCAAAAACGCACTGAAGAACGAGTTGAAGAACTCGCCCAAGCCCAAAAACGCACTGAAGAACGAGTTGAAGAACTCGCCCAAGCTCAAAAACGCACTGAAGAACGAGTTGAAGAACTCGCCCAAGCCCAAAAACGCACTGAAGAACGAGTGGATCAGCTAGCTGTTGCTGTTGCAGAACTGGCGGAAGCGCAAAAGCACACCGAACGAGCCGTCAAACAACTTGCACGCCAAGTGGGCGGCCTCAGTGAAGCCCTGGGTGGGTCGCTGGAAGACCTCGCCCTTGAGGTGGTGCCCGAGATTCTGGAATATCGCTGGGGCATGGAAATCGAATTTTGTGAGCGGGATACCCTACCCCTACGCAACGGCAGTTATGAGTTTGACTTGGTCATCCGGGGTCAAGTTCATGGAGAGCCGATTCTAGTGCTGGGGGAAGTCAAAAGCAATATCACCGAATCTGAGGTGGAGCGGTTTTTGAATCTGGTCGCTCAAGTGGAAGCGACTGAGGAAATTCGCCCTCTGTTTTTTGGCTATCGCGTTGAGCGGGCAGCCAAGGCGTTGATTCGCGATCGCGGTGCGGTAATGGTCACCACAAGGGGCAAATACTTTCCTGAGTGAATGAAGTACCCATCACGCTTCTTGGGTTGGCGCGGCATCTGCGGCATGGTAGGAGCTACGTACAAGAGGCCCCGATCGCACGTGGGAAAAGCCGAGTTCGCGGGCAATCTTGCCCAGGGTGTTAAATTCTTCAGGTGTCCAATACTTGACCACAGGTAAATGATTCAACGAGGGGGGCAGATATTGTCCCAAGGTCAGGCGATCGCACCCCACGGCTCGCAAATCTTTTAGAGTTTGAATCACCTCTGCCTCGGTTTCTCCCAAGCCCAACATCAAGCCCGACTTGGTGGGAAGGTGGGGATTCAGTTCTTTGACCGTCGCTAAGACCCGCAGGGAACTCTCATAGGTGGCTCCGCGGCGCACCGGGCCTTGCAAGCGGCGCACAGTTTCAAGGTTGTGGTTGTAGCAGGCAGGCTGTGCCGCCACAATTTGGGCAATGCAGTCCCGTTGGGAGACTCGACCCCGATCCATGCGAAAGTCGGGGGTGAGGACTTCAATTTCCGTGCCGGGGCAACGTTGGCGAATCGCCTGCATGGTGACCACAAATTGACCCGCCCCTTGATCGGGTAAGTCATCGCGAGCCACAGAGGTTAAAACCACATAGCGCAATCCTAAGCTGGCAACAGCGGCGGCAATTTTTGCTGGTTCCTCTGGATCAACCGCAGCAGGAGCGTGGCCTTTCTCCACTTGGCAAAAGGCGCAGGCACGGGTACAGGTGGCACCCAAGAGTAAAAAAGTGGCGGTTTTTTGGGCATAGCATTCACCGCGATTGGGACAGCGCCCCTCTTCACAGATGGTGTGGATGCCATAGTGGCGCACGAGGCGTTGAACGGTGGAGAGTTCACTGGCTTTGCCAAGAGGTTTGCGCAGCCACGGCGGCAGAGGTTGGCAGATGGTCATAGAGTGGGGTTAATCCTGAAAATAGGGGAGAGGCGAGCTAGATACAAAACTTGATTAACTATCGAGTCTATTTATTAAGTAACTGTAAATCATCGCTGGGGGTGTGCCTAGGGGGCGATCGCTTCTATGGCAGGATCAATAGCGACGTTACCGCAGGTATGCCACAGAACCTATGAGTGATCAGCCACGCCCAACGGTCATTATTACGGGTGCATCCTCTGGAGTCGGATTGTATGCCACCAAAGCCTTAGCCAATCGGGGCTGGCACGTTGTTATGGCCTGCCGCAATCTTGAAAAAGCAGAGCAAGCCGCCAAAGACTTGCAGATTCCGCCGCAGGCCTACACGATTTTGCATTTGGACTTGTCCTCGTTGGCCAGTGTGCGCGGCTTTGTGGAGTCATTTCGGGCATTGAATCGCCCCTTGCGTGCCCTTGTCTGCAATGCTGCTGTCTATTATCCCCTGCTCAAGGAACCGATCTACAGTGTGGATGGCTATGAAATCAGTGTGGCCACCAATCATTTGGGGCACTTTCTTTTGGCCAACCTCCTCCTCGATGATTTGAAGAAGTCTCCCGAAAGCGATAAGCGCTTGGTGATTCTCGGCACGGTGACGGCCAACCGCAAAGAACTCGGCGGTAAAATTCCCATTCCTGCTCCCCCCGATTTGGGCAACCTCGAAGGCTTTGAAAAGGGCTTCAAGAAACCCATTGCCATGATTAACGGCAAGCCCTTCAAGTCGGGCAAGGCCTACAAAGACAGCAAGCTCTGCAATATGCTGACAACACGGGAACTGCATCGCCGCTTCCATGATTCGACGGGGATTGTCTTTAGCTCCTTGTATCCGGGCTGTGTGGCGGATACCCCCCTGTTTCGCCACCACTTTCCCCTCTTCCAGAAGCTCTTCCCCCTCTTCCAGAAAAACATCACTGGGGGCTATGTCAGTCAAGAACTAGCGGGTGAGCGCGTCGCAATGGTGGTGGCCGATCCAGAGTTTCGCCAGTCGGGGGTGCACTGGAGCTGGGGTAACCGCCAAAAAGAGGGCCGCAAAGCCTTTGTCCAAGAACTCTCGGCAGAGGGTAGTGATGAGCAAAAAGCCCGCCGTCTTTGGGAGTTAAGTGAAAAACTCGTCGGTTTGGCCTAACTGATGCAGCGGTGGTTGCCCCTCGGCGTTAGTCTTGCCCTTGTCATCGAAACGGGGGCGATCGCTCGCCCAGCACCAGAAACAGTGGTGAGCCAGTTTTATCAGTGGTGGGTGCGAAACCAAGATCAAGGCCGCCAACGGCTTAGTCAGCAGCGAGCAGTGTTTACACCCGATCTATACCAGCAGTTGATGCAAGCCTTTCGCAGACAGCCACGGGATGGCGTTTGGCTAGACTTTGATCCCTTTTCCTTTACCCAAGTGAGTACTCAAGGGGTGCAAGTGCGCAATGTCCGGCGATCGCCCAATAATCCCCAAGTGGCGGAAGTGGATATTGAGGTTATGGCAGGTCTGCGGGGGCGATCGGGAACGCCTGTGCCGATTAAAGTACTCCTTCGCCAAGGGAGCGATCGCTGGCAAATTGATAACCTGATCTACTTGAACACGTGGGATAACCTGCGCTGTCTGCTGCGGGACATCAATCGCTAGCGAACCTTAACGTCTTCTTCCATTCCTCTGGCTGAGCTTGCCGCTATGGTGGAAGTGATCCTTGCCATTGCAGGACGGATGTATGTCACAGCAAGATTTTGGCGTCATTGGCCTCGCTGTCATGGGGGAAAACCTTGCCCTCAATGTGGAGCGAAATGGATTCTCCGTGGCGGTTTATAATCGCACCCCCGCCCGCACTGAAGCTTTCATGGCCGAACGAGCCACCGGCCGTCGCTTCAAGGCCACCTATAGTCTTGAGGAGTTTGTTGCTTCCCTGTCGCGTCCCCGCCGCATTTTGGCGATGGTCAAAGCCGGCAAACCCGTGGATGACCTGATCCAGCAACTCAAGCCACTCCTTGAACCGGGAGACATCCTCATTGATGGTGGCAACTCCCTCTACACGGATACCGAACGCCGCGTTGCTGAAATGGAGGCAGCAGGACTCTGCTTCTTTGGTATGGGGGTCAGCGGTGGTGAAGAAGGTGCCCTCAATGGCCCAAGTCTCATGCCCGGCGGTAGTCGTGAGGCCTACCAAGCCCTCGAACCCATTCTCACTAAAATTGCAGCCCAAGTGGATGATGGCCCCTGTGTCACCTACATTGGGCCGGGGGGGTCGGGGCACTTTGTCAAGATGGTGCACAATGGCATTGAGTATGGTGATATGCAACTCATTGCCGAAGCCTATGACCTGCTGAAAAATCTCCTCGGCCTCAATCACCAGCAACTTCATGAGGTCTTCAAACGCTGGAATGAGACCCCCGAACTCAACTCATTTTTGATTGAAATTACTAGCCAGATTTTCACCTATATTGACCCAGAAACCCATTTGCCCCTTGTGGATGTGATTGTGGATGCGGCAGGTCAAAAGGGAACCGGTCGCTGGACGGTGGAAAGTGCCCTTGAAATGGGGGTGGCCATTCCAACGATTACCGCTGCCGTGAATGCCCGCATCATGTCCTCCATCAAAGCCGAACGGATGGCGGCTGCCCAAGTCCTCCCCGGCCCTGTGGCTCACTTTAGCGGCAATACTGAAGAATTCATCGGCAAAATCCGCGATGCCCTCTACTGCTCGAAAATCTGCTCCTATGCCCAAGGGATGGCGCTGATTGCCAAAGGCTCCCAAGAACTCTTTGATAATCAACTAAACCTTGGCGAAATTGCCCGCATCTGGAAGGGGGGCTGCATTATTCGCGCTGGCTTCCTGAATAAGATCAAGCAGGCCTACAGCGAAAATCCCCAACTGGCCAATTTGCTGCTGGCGCCGGAGTTTCGGCAAACCATCCTCGATAAACAGGCGGCGTGGCGGGAGGTATTGGTGGAGGCGACCCGTGCTGGGATTGCTGTGCCCGCCTTTGGCGCGTCCTTGGAGTACTTCGATAGCTATCGGCGCGATCGCCTGCCGCAAAATCTCACCCAAGCACAGCGGGATTTCTTTGGTGCCCATACCTACGAGCGGATCGATAAACCGGGAACCTTCCATACGGAGTGGGTACCGATTCAGGAGGCAGGAAAAGCATCCGTTTAAGAGGTAGGCAGTAGCGTTGGAGGCGTTGTTCCCCAAGGGGGCAATTCTTTAGCCTATCTTAAGAATTAGGCGAGTGATTTGCTTGCCCGCGATCATCCTGCACTTTGGGGAGGCCAAGAAGCCTTGCATCCGTTTTTACGACTGCTGCACCACAGCCAACGCTACCAACGCCAAGTGGGGCTTGCCTCCCTCTACTCTATCCTCAATAAAATTTTTGATCTCGCTCCCCCCGTTCTGATTGGGATTGCTGTGGATCTGGTGGTGAAGCGGCAGGATTCCCTCTTCGCCCGCTGGGGGCTGGTGACCTTTGAGCAGCAACTGTTGGCCTTGGCCGGCCTATCATTTGTGATCTGGAGCTTGGAGTCCCTCTTTGAGTATGCCTATGCCCGCAGTTGGCGAAACTTAGCGCAGCAGATTCAACACGACCTGCGCCTTGAGACCTATGCCCATGTCCAAGAGATGGATTTGGCGTTTTTTGAAGAACGCAGCAGTGGGGTGTTGCTCTCGATTCTCAATGATGACATTAACCAACTAGAGCGCTTTTTGGATGGTGGTGCCAATGAGGTGTTGCAAGTCACAACCACTGTCTTAGTCATTGGTGGGATTTTCTTTTATTTGGCGCCCAATGTGGCGATCTGGGGGATGCTGCCGATGCCCTTTATTCTCTGGGGATCCGTCATCTTTCAGCGGCGACTCGCCCCTCGCTATGCCGATGTGCGGGAAAAGGCGGGACGCCTCAATGAACGCTTGGCTAACAATATCTCAGGTATTCAAACGATTAAGAGCTTTACTGCCGAGGCTTACGAATTGGAGCGCCTGCGCTGGGATAGTGAAGCCTACCAACAGAGTAATCGCCGCGCCATTCGCCTCAGTGCGGCCTATATTCCCCTGATTCGCTTTGTGATCCTCTTTGGCTTTACGGGAACGTTGGTGCTGGGGGGCTTTGCCGCTTTTCAGGGGCGCTTGGATGTGGGCGCCTACAGCACGATGGTCTATCTGATTCAACGGTTGCTCTGGCCCTTGACCCGTTTGGGGGAAACACTGGATCAGTATCAGCGAGCCATGGCCTCAACGCAGCGGGTGCTGAATTTGCTGGAAACGCCGATCGCGATTTGTACGGGCGATCGCCCCCTTGATCCGCGCCATGTCAAAGGGGAAGTGCGCTTTGAATCCGTCAGCTTTGCCTATGCTGGGCGTGCCCCCGTGCTGAAAAATGTTAGTTTACACGTCCCTGCGGGTCAGACGATCGCCATTGTCGGCTCCACGGGATCCGGCAAAAGTACCCTTGTGAAATTGTTACTGCGGTTCTATGAGATGCAAGAAGGGCGCATTCTCATTGATGGGGTGGATATTCGCGAGTATCGGCTGCGGGACTTGCGCCGTGCCATTGGTTGGGTGAGTCAGGATGTCTTTCTCTTCCACGGCACCGTCTTTGAAAACATTGCCTATGGCAGCCCCCAAGCCACCCCAGCAGACGTTGTGCATGCTGCAAAATTGGCGGAAGCCCATGACTTTATCGAGCAACTGCCCCAAGGGTACGACACGGTGGTGGGGGAGCGGGGGCAAAAACTCTCCGGCGGTCAGCGGCAGCGGCTGGCGATCGCCCGCGCCCTGCTCAAAGATCCACCGATTCTAGTGCTCGATGAAGCCACCTCCGCCGTGGATAACGAAACCGAAGCCGCCATCCAGCGATCGCTAGCCCACATTACGGCACATCGCACGACGATCGCCATTGCCCACCGCCTCTCCACCATTCGCCATGCCGACTGCATCTATGTCCTTGAACACGGTGAAATTGTCGAACAGGGAACCCACAAAGCACTCTTGGCGCAGCAGGGCGTCTATTACGGCCTCTGGCAAGTCCAAGCCGGCCAGCTCCTCCCTGAAGGTTAGGGTGTGAGATTATAGCGTGCCCGCTCCGCCGCTGTTTTCTCGCGATCCAGTTTCAAGATCAGCACCGCCAAGGGGGGCAAGCACAGATCAAGGGAGTAGCGACGGTGGTGGTAGGGCCATTCATCCGCCCATTTACCGCCCAAGTTACCCATATTGCTGCCGCCATACTCGCGGGCATCACTATTAAAGAGTTCACTATAGAAGCCATGCTCTGGGACACCAATGCGGTAGTGGCTATGGGGCTGCGGTGTAAAGTTACAGACGACAACCACAAAATCTTGGTAGTCCTTATCCCAGCGGATAAAGGACACAACGCTATGGCGGTTATCACTACAGTCAATCCACTCAAAGCCCTCCGGTTTGAAATCTTGGGTATAGAGGGCAGGTTGTGAACGGTAGAGGCGATTGAGATCCTCAAAGAAGCGTTTGGTTTGCTGGTGGGGTTCGTATTGCAGCAGGTGCCACTCTAAATCACTCCAGACATTCCACTCGCTCCATTGGGCAAACTCCATCCCCATGAACATTGTTTTCTTACCGGGGTGAGTGAACATGTAGGCAAATAAACAGCGTAGATTCGCAAATTTCTGCCAGCGATCGCCCGGCATTTTGCCAATGATGTGACTCTTGCCGTGCACCACCTCATCATGGGAGAGCGCCAGCATGAAGTTCTCGCTGTGGTGATACCACATACTGAAGGTGACATTGTTTTGGTGGAACTGGCGGAACCAGGGATCCATGCTGAAGTAGTCCAGAATATCGTGCATCCAACCCATATTCCACTTCAGGTTGAAGCCCAGTCCGCCCATGTAGGTCGGCCAAGAGACCATTGGCCAAGCGGTGGATTCCTCAGCGATCGAAAGAATCCCCGGAAAGTAGCTAAAGATCACGTGGTTGACTTGGCGCAGAAAGTTAGCTGCCTCTAAATTTTCCCGTCCGCCGTATTCATTGGGTACCCACTCACCCTCCTTGCGGGCATAGTCAAGATAGAGCATCGAGGCCACGGCATCCACGCGAATACCGTCAATGTGGTACTTGTCAAACCAAAAGAGGGCATTGGCCACCAGAAAATTGCGCACTTCGTGGCGACCATAGTTAAAGACAAGGGTGCCCCATTCCTTGTGTTCGCCCTTGCGCGGATCCGCGTGTTCGTAGAGGTGGGTGCCATCAAAGAAGGCGAGGCCGTGGCCATCCTTGGGAAAGTGCCCCGGTACCCAATCCACAATCACACCAATACCGTTTTGGTGGCACTGATCCACGAAATACATAAAGTCTTGGGGACTGCCATAGCGAGAGGTGGGGGCGTAGTAGCCAGTGACTTGATAACCCCAAGAGCCATCGAAGGGATGCTCAGCAACGGGCAAGAGTTCAATGTGGGTGTAGCCCAATTCCTTGACGTAGGGAATGAGTTTGGCCGCCAATTCGCGATAGGTGAGAAAGCGTGCCCAGGGCTTGAGTTCTGCCACCTGTACGGGTTCTTGGGGTTGGCCATCAGCACCAATGGGCGGATCCTCCATTGAGGCGTGGAGCCACGATCCTAAATGCACCTCAAAGACGGAAATCGGTTGGGTGAGGGGGTCAGTGTGGCGCCGTTTTTCCAACCAGTCGTTATCGCCCCATTCGTAGCTATTGAGGTCGGTGACAATAGAGGCGGTCTTGGGACGCGGTTCTTGGTAAAAGCCGTAGGGATCTGATTTTTCGTAGATGTGGCCGTCTTGATTCTTAATTTCGTACTTATAGTGCTCGCCCACACCCAAGCCGGGGATAAAGAGTTCCCAGATGCCATTGCCACGTCGTGCCATTTGGTGTTTGCGGCCATCCCAGTGGTTAAAGTTGCCAATGACAGAGACATTGCGGGCATTGGGTGCCCAGACGGCAAAATACACCCCTGCAACGCCATCGACTGTGAGCAGGTGTGCCCCGAGTTTTTCATAGATGCGGTGGTGATTGCCCTCGGCAAACAGATGAATATCAAAATCCGTCAGCTTTGAGGAGCGGAAGGCATAGGGGTCGTAGATCACCCGCTCGTGACCATTTTCATAAATTTTCAGTTGATAATTATTCAGTTCCGGCAGAGGAATGCGGCATTCAAAAAAGTGGGGGTGGTGAACCGGCGTCATCGGATATTCTTGCCGCTGCTCTGGACAGAGGACACTCACCCGTTCGGCATTGGGTAAATAGGCGCGTACCGCCCACACGGATTGGCCATTCTCACTGATCTGGTGACAGCCCAAAATTTCAAAGGGATCGTGGTGCTGGTTGGAAACAATGCGGTCAATCTGTTCGGGCGAAACGGTCATATTTTTATACTTTCGTAAAATATAGGGACAATACTATAGAAAAGTTAACAGTTAGAATGCTCCCCTTGACAAGGGCACAAACGCTATTTCTCTGGTTTCTCTTGATCGGCGGCGTGGGCTAAGAGTCCTTGGAGTAGCTCTCGCAATAGGCTCGGTCCTTGGTAAATCCAACCGGTGTAGAGTTGCACCAGTGTTGCACCGGCTGCTAGTTTTTCGATCACATCCTCTGGCGTGAAAATCCCCCCCACCCCAATAATCGGCAGAGTGCCTTGGGTCTCTTTGTGGATAAAGCGAATCACGGCGGTAGCGCGATCGCGCAAAGGGGCACCACTGAGACCTCCCGCCTCGGCCGCCGGCGATCGCCCCGTCTGCGGAATCATCTGGGTTTTTAGCCCCTCCCGTGCCACGGTGGTATTGGTGGCCACAATGCCGGCGAGTTCATAGGTTTGAATCAGATCAAGAATTGCCGCAATCTGCTCCCAACTCAAATCGGGGGCAATTTTCAGAAGCAGGGGCTTGTGGGAGTGATTGGCGGTTTGTAGCGTCTCCAAAATGGGTTCTAGTTGTTCCTTGGCTTGCAGATCCCGTAACCCCGGTGTGTTGGGAGAACTCACATTAATCACGAAATAATCGCCAAGGGGATACAGGCGGCGAAAACTGGCTAAGTAATCCTCTTTTGCAGCTTCCAAAGGGGTGATTTTTGACTTGCCCAAATTGATACCGATGGGAATCGTTGGCGGGGGCGATCGCTCCAAAAGGGCGGCCATGGCCTCTGCGCCGGCATTATTAAACCCCATGCGATTAATTGCTGCGCGATCGGCTGTTAGGCGAAAGAGGCGCGGACGCGGATTGCCCGGCTGCGGATACCAAGTGACCGTGCCTAACTCTGCAAAGCCAAAGCCAAAGGCCGACCAGACACTGGGGGCGACGCCATTCTTATCAAACCCTGCCGCCAAACCAATGGGATTGGGAAAGCGTAGTCCCCACATTTGCCGCTCTAAACGGGGATCTGAAAGGGCATAGCGTTGCTGAAGTTGCTGCCGCAGCCAAGTGCTCAGGGCACGATCCTGATTAAGCCACCCACAGAGGGAGATAAACTGCTGGTGCAGAAATTCGGGATCCGCCTGCAACCCAGAAAAAAGAAGTGGCCGCAGCAGGTGCCGATAAGGATCAATGGCCATTCAGACTGCCATTCCCCCACCTAAAGGGTTGAATGGTCAACCCTATGACCCTAGTCCAGATAGCCCATGAGGACGGGTGAATCATCAATGATATTAGAAGCCACAGGCCGTTCCCCAGCGGAATAATAGGTTTCAGCAATGTGCAGGCCACTGGTGGTAATCGGACGAATGCCCATCCAATTCACTGTTTCGACAATTTCAAAGTCATCCGCTGCCACGGGGCGCACCCCCATGATGTTCAGGGTTTCAACCACGCGGAAATTGGTGGCCACGATGGGGCGAATACCGGCGGAGTTGATGCTGTCGTAGATTTGCAGGCCACTGCTGAGCACAGGACGCTCGCCGGCATCTTTGATCATGTGCACCACTTGCACGGGACTGGCTTCAATGGGACGCAAGCCGGCACTATTAAAGGTTTGCCATACCACGATGTCGCTGGCTGTGGTTGTGCCTGCGGGGGCAAGAGCGGTTTTTTCGGCAAGGGAAACCATTTGACCGCTATTTTCTTTGGCGGGCGGGTTGCTGCGACGGGCGGGACGGCTAGCTTTGGCCGTGGGTTCTTCGGGAGGTGGGGTTTGAGGCGTTTCAGTCATGGCGATCGCTCCTAATGCAATAATTCAATCCTACAGGTGAATTCGTATGCAAGCATTCTATATCTCTAGTCCTTGATCATAGCAGCCCAAGAGGAGTGCCAGCGGTTTGAGAGATCCCTTTCGGTGCAGGAATGGTTGGCTTTTCAAGCGTGCAGCAGAGGCATCATGTCGCTGGGTGCCCCTTGGCCAATCACTTTGCCACGATCCAGAACAATGGCACCGTCCGCTTGCGCCAGTTCATCGAGACGGTGGGTGACCCACAGTGCGGTGATCCCTTGGCTGTTGACCAGTTGGCGTACGTAGCCCAAGAGTTCCCGCTGACTATCGGGGTCAAGGAGAGCCGTGGGCTCATCGAGCAATAGCACCCGACAATGGCGAGCGATCGCCCCGGCAATGGCTACCCGCTGTTTTTGGCCGCCACTGAGGGCATAGATGGGACGGCGTTCTAGCCCCTGTAAATTCACAGCTTGTAGGGCTGCACTGACGCGCTCGCGCACCTGCCAATAGTTGAGGGATTCACCATTGAGACTAAAGGCAATATCCGCACCGACACTGGGCATCACGAGTTGGTGATCGGGGTTCTGGAAGACAAAGCCAAGGGGTTGCTCCACATAGACTTCACCGCTTTGGGGCTGCAAGAGACCCCCCAAAATACGCACCAGCGTTGACTTACCACTGCCATTGCGGCCGAGGAGCATCCACAGTTGCCCCCGCGGGATGTCTAGGGAGACCCGATCCAGCACTAAAACCTCTGGCGACCAGCCAAAGGAGACCTCTTTGAGATGAATTGCTGGGGGGATTGCCGCCATGGGTTTTTGGACAATGCTCATGTTTTTCGGTAGGGTGAGGATGACCCCCAATTGGGTTGTAGTGCACCAAGTAAGGGAGCGGCTATGCAAGAGGGATTATACATTGTCCTCATCAGTATTCATGGTTTGATTCGGGGCAATCGCCTTGAACTAGGACGAGATGCCGATACGGGAGGACAAACGCGCTATGTGGTGGAACTGGCAAAAACCCTTGCAGCCCATCCTCGGGTGGCGCAGGTGGATTTGGTCACTCGTCTGATTCCCGATGCCAAGGTCAGTCCCGACTATGCCCAGCCCATTGAGCGAATTGGCGATCGCGCCCGCATTGTCCGTCTGGCCTGTGGTCCTCGCCGCTATTTGCGCAAGGAGGTGCTTTGGCCCTATTTAGACGTATTTGCCGATGAACTGTTGCGCCATCTCCGCCAAAGTGGCCGCATGCCCGATGTGATCCACAGTCACTATGCCGATGCCGGTTATGTGGGCTGCCGTGTTGCCGGTTGGTTGGGGGTTCCCCTTGTGCACACTGGGCATTCCCTCGGCCGGGTCAAGCGACAGCGACTCCTTGCCCAGGGTAGTAAGCCCGATGCCATTGAGGAGCAGTTTCACTTTACGACTCGCATTGAAGCCGAGGAGCAAACCCTTGCCAGTGCCGCACTCATTATTGCCAGTACCCATCAGGAGGTCGAAGAGCAGTATCGCCTCTACGATCAATACGATCCGGCACGGATGGCCGTCATTCCGCCGGGGGTAGATACCCGCCGTTTCTATCCAGCGCCTGTGCCAGCGGATTTGCCGTTTCGCAAGGAATTGCGTCGCTTTTTAGTCGAACCGGAAAAGCCCTTTATCTTTTGCCTCTCCCGGCCAGTACCGCGCAAGAACGTGGCTGCGTTGCTCAATGTCTATGGCACTGATCCCTTTTTACAGGAGCGAGCGAATCTGGTCTTAGTGCTCGGCAATCGCACCGATATTAGCAAGATGGAGGCCAGCCCTCGCCAAGTGTTGACCGAACTCTTTTTGCTGGTCGATCGCTATGACCTCTATGGCAAAGTCGCCTATCCGAAAACCCACACCAGCGATGAAGTCCCCGATCTTTACCGTTTAGCCGCCCAGCAACGGGGGGTCTTTATCAACCCTGCACTGACCGAACCCTTTGGCCTGACGCTCATTGAAGCGGCTGCCTGTGGATTACCGATTTTGGCCACAGCGGATGGTGGGCCGCAGGAGATTCTCCGTCACTGTCGCAATGGGTTGCTCTTTGATGCCCTTGATCTAGAAGCCATTCGCAGTGCCCTGCATCAAGCCTTTCAGAGTGACAGCCAGTGGCAGACTTGGGCAGACAATGGCCTGAAGGGGGTACAAGCCCACTACTCTTGGCGCAGTCATGTGGAGATGTATCTGCACGCCCTTGCTCAACTGGCGGAAAAATCAGTCTTGCCCGTGTTGAGTGTGCAACGCCAACCGGCTCAGTACCAGAGTAATAAACTGCCAACGACGCTGACACGGAACCGCCTGCTCACCCTCGAACGCCTGTTGATTAGTGATATTGACAATACCTTGATTGGCGATCGCCCTGCCCTTGAGCGACTCTTAACGCTTCTGCAACGCCGTCCTGAAATGGGCTTTGGGGTGGCAACGGGGCGTCATCTCGAAATTACCCTAGAGGTCCTCCATGAATGGGGCGTGCCGATTCCCGATGTTTTAATTACGTCCGTGGGCAGTGAAATTCACTATGGCCCTCACTTGGTTCCCGACACCAGTTGGCAGCAGCACATTAGCTATCGCTGGGAACCCCAACGGGTCAGAGACACCCTCGCCGATGTGGCAGGCCTGACGCTGCAACCCCCAGAAAATCAACGCTCCCACAAAATTAGCTACAACGTGGACACTGCGGTTCTCCCCAGCATTACCCCGGTCTTGCGTTTACTGCGACAGCAAAAGCTCCATTGTCGTCCCATTTTTTCCCATAATCAGTTTTTGGATATTTTGCCCCTGCGTGCCTCCAAAGGCGATGCTCTGCGCTATCTTGCCCTCAAGTGGGGCTATCCTCTGGACAAACTGTTGGTGGCTGGGGACTCTGGCAATGACGAGCAAATGCTGACGGGGAATACCCTTGCTGTTGTTGTGGGCAATCACAGTCCGGAATTGGAAAAGTTGCGCGATCGCCCCCATATTTACTTTGCCCAAGGTCACTATGCCCAAGGGATTCTCGAAGCGATTGAACACTATGGCTTCTAACAAAAAGCCTGCGATAACGTCAAACTAGAAATGCCCTTGGCGCGGTAATTGGCAAGAATCTGAGCCAGTGCCTCCACTGTCGGTTGTCGCGTGGGATTGAGTTGGGGATTGCTCTGCATTGCTGGGTTGAACTCCGTGCCATCGTGCATCAGCCAGTGACTCCCACCCTAGCACGCTAGAGCGCTTGGGTTCTTTGAATTAGCCATTCGCCACCAACATTGACTAAAGTAAAGCGTAGCGTTTGATAAAAATCTTGACCAGAGTTCATTACGTAGTGAAGATTTGCATCAACAACGGCTCTACCTGAAGTTAAACCGACAACTTCAGTACTATAAACATCAACGTACTGCACTTTAGTCCACCAATCGATGTATGAACCATAGCCGTTGGGGTGCGCTGAGGCATCATTTTGGAAAGAACTGGTCAATCGATACCACGCTGCCTCGTAATTGCCAGCGTTAATCAGAGCATAGTAATTTTCAACAAAAAGGCTGGGATCAGGGAGCAGTTCCGGGTCAAGTAGGACGCGTTCGCTAGCACTTGCAGGGGGTGTGGGCGTAGAAACAGTTTCTGGAGTTGGCAACGGAGATTCAATAGGTAGCGATTGGTCAGGAGTTTCTGCGACTTCGGTAGGGGAATTGGCTAGGGAGGGAGGGCGGGGTTCTAGGCGGTTCGACAGCAAAATTACAGCCATCGCTGCCAACATACTCCCAAAGGCAATCACAAGTGAGCCGAGAATGAGCCACGGTGCGAATGATGACTGAGCTGTGGGTACTGGTTGAGTCCCAGAGAAGGGTTGTCCTGTAGGCGTGGTAGAGAGGGGTAGGGGTGTGACAACCGGTTCATGGACAATACTGCCTGCCTCAATCATCCGCCAATGTTGATCCTGCCGTTCAACCCGTGCTGGCCTCAGCAATTGCCCTGACTTTTCACTGGGGTGCTGGGGCAACGTTCGCCGAAATAGGTAAGGATCGAATTCCCCCTTGTGCAAGGGAATAAGCCAGGACTGTTGATTGACATCTGTGATTACTAAATAGCTGGGATGAGCAGCACACTCAGTAAAAATGGCACCCTCCCTTTGAGAACCTGCAGGACGAACCGGTGTTCCATAGTTTTGCAGCTCTAACCAATCGCTATGCAAACGACTGTTGTACTTCTCAAGCAGCCAGTTGACCGACGGCGCTAAGTGAGGTGGTGGAGACTCCTCAGTAACCACTGTTGTTTCTAGCACCTGCGTCTCTAACGCTTTTCTTGTTTCTGTCTTTGCATCCGCTAGGGCAAGTTCTACTTCTTTGGCCGATTGATAGCGATCGCTGGGTGCAACAGCCAGCATCTTTGCCAAAACATCGCGAAACGTTGGTGTGATTTGGACATACTTTTGCCAATTCCAAGTGTGATGGTAGTTATCAAACAATTCCTTGGGATCTTTGCCCGTGAGTAAGACAATACAGGTCACTGCTAGGGCGTACAGATCGGAACTCGGAAAAACCTGCTCACCTCTGACTTGTTCTGGTGCGGCATAATGCGCTGTATAAATTTTTGTATGCCCCTTCGCAACTTCGGTAACACGGGAAATCTCCTTGACTGCACCAAAGTCAATGAGGTAAAGGCGACGCTGCCCCGGAAATTTACTGTTCTTTGCCGATTGGCGAATAATGTTTGCTGGCTTAATGTCTCGATGAATGGCTCCTTGATCATGAATGTACTGCAAAACAGGTAGGAGCTCTTTCAAGACCTCACGAACTTCCTCTTCACTCAGATAACCGCGATGGGCAAGTTCACACTCAAGCGTATCGCCATCAATAAATTCTTGAACCAGATAAAAATAGTTTTGTTCTGCTTCGCCTGTGCTGCTGCTCACCCGCTCCTGAAAGAAGGCAAATAAGGTAGGAATTTGGGGATGTTCCCCCAACTTTTCTAGGAGTCGTGCTTCTCGCTTGAATAAACTTTCTGCTTTTTGCAAGAGGGCTGGATTTGAGGTTTCCACTTGGAGCTGTTTGATCACACATTGGCGCTTGGCGGGCGTATCCAAATCCCGCCCTAGGTAAGTAATACCAAAGCCCCCTTGTCCCAACAACTGTTGGGCAACATAGCGCCCCCGCAAAATCAAGGGCATGCCGCAGTTGGCGCAGTACTTTTGGCTAATGGTATCCACCAACACATCCCCCTCTAGTTCAGGCAGGTCATTGTGGGGATAGGAACACTGGGGGCGGGTGCAGTAGATAAGCATGATTTTACATCAAGAAGCACCAATTTATTCACGATTAAAACTGATCCAACACTTGGGTGACAACCTCAGGACCCACAGAAATGCCGTCAATCCCCAAATCAATTAACCACGGCAGCCAATGGGGATAGCGAGCGGGGGCTTCGCCGCATAGATGGCATCTTAAGTGATGGGCTTTGGCCTGTTGAATCAATTGGGCGATCGCCTTTTTCACAGCGGGATGGTCTTCATTGAAGTCTGGCAGTGTGGTTTCGCGATCAATGCCCAACAGCAGTTGGGTCAGATCATTGGTGCCAATCGTAATGCCAGCAACGCCAAGGTTGGCCAGATCAGACAGTAAAAATAGAACAGCAGGCACTTCGGCCATCACCCACAGTTCCACACCCGCCTTGGCTGTCAAACCATGCTGTGCAAGAGTCTTTTGACAATAGACCACTTCACTGACACTGCGGACAAAGGGAAGGATAATGCGCAGCGGGCAGGCTTCTAAGCGGTGGGCGATCGCCAGTGCTGACAGTTCCAAATGAAATAGCTCTGGACAATGGGGATAGCGACTCACCCCTCGCAGTCCCCAATCCGTTGCGGGTTCAAACTGATGTCCCCCCAAGAGTTGGCGATAGTCGGCTGGCCGTAAATCCAATGTGCGATAAAAGAGGGGACGGGGGGCGATCGCCCGCATAAATTCACAGAGGTGCTGTACCCAGCGATCGCGCAATTCCTCTGCTTCTCCATGTTCTAACCAATGACAGGGATGGCGATGATCCAAAAAGGCCAACAACATCAACTCTGAGCGCAATAGACCAATGCCATCACAGGGGAGCGATCGCAATACCCGCAGGGCACTGACTTGACTGACATTTACCATGACCTGCAACGGCAACCGCTTGACCGTCGGGAGTGAGGGCGTTTGCGGCGAGGGGGTCGCCACCACGGGCAATGGCTCTGGGGGCAGTTGATAGATAGACCCCCGATGACCATCTAGAAACAGCGTCATTCCTGAACTAATCTGCTGAGTCGCATTTACCACACCGACCACCGCTGGCCGTCCCAATTCCCGCGCCAGAATGGCACCATGACTGGTTAAGCCCCCCTGCTCACAAATCACACCAACCGCAGCACTCACGAGGGGCAACCAGTGGGGCGGAATACTTTTGCTCACCAAGATCTGCCCAGCAACAGCCGCAGGAGCACAGGGGTCTGTAACCACAAGGGCAGGGGCGATCGCCTGCCCCGGCGCAGCGGGTAGCCCTTCAGCTATGAGGGTGCGCTCCACGGCCTGCGGCAAGGGCGCCAGCGGCAGAGGCTCTGGCAAACACTGTCCCCACCAAACCTGTGTCTGACTGCGATGCCAAACCCAGAGATGGGACGCCGACCCGCGACAGGCCTGCTGCAAGTATTGTTCCTCTGCGGGCGTCAGCTCAATTCCCCTTGGGGGCAAAGGAATGCCGTGATGGGGGAGCGTCACACCGCTGGCGATCGCCTGGAATGTTGGATCACTCCCTGTCCACCAGCCTGAGGCAACAATGGTACTCAGAGGGTAGAGTAAAATCACTACTTTGAGCCGACAAAAATCCCATCCCTGCTGCCAATAGGTATAGAGATTCTTGGCTTCAACAAGAGCCGCAAAGGCCGCTTCGAGCGCCTGATGACACAGGGGTAAACTGGGATGATGTAACACGGTTCCACGGCCTAGCCCCCAAGGTAAGTCCACCGCTTCCTGCCAAAGATAGGTGGTGAGAACAAGATGACTCTCTCCCCCCTGTTGTTGCCAAAAGTGATGACAAGCAGCAAAAATTGTTTCTAATTCCCCCACATCCAAAGGGGGTAATTCATGGGTCATTTCCAGTGCCAGTGCCCTGAAATCCGCCGCATTGGGGGGCACCTCTTGCCAGCGATCGCAGGCCGCTTGCCACAGGGGAATGACGCCAGAGCGTAACTGTTGCCAGACACTGGTGGAAATCAGCCAGACAGGATGGGGCGGTGGCAAGATTTTTTGCGCCTCTTGCAGGGCAACCAATGTTGGGGAAAGGGCTTCCGCTGGGTACTGTTGTAGGGATTCCAGAAGGAGTGATGTCACAAATGCGTTTCCTTAATCGTCCTTGGGGGTTTGGGAGCGGACGATCCGACCTAGGGAGAACTCACTTCCGTGTGCTGACGGCGACGAATGTTGAGGACATCAGTGATTTTTCTAATTTGCGCCAAGAGATGATCCAACTGCTTTGCATTCACAATATCAATACACAAATCAATAATCGCTGTGCGTCCCGGATCTGTGTGGACATTGGCTCGTCGCACATTAATTTGATTATCAGTTAAACGGGTCAAAATATCCTTAAGAATACCAACGCGATCAATCACCTCAATTTGCACATCCACAGGGTAGGTTTGGGGACGGCGTTGATTGACTTTTGTGTTCCAACTCACGGGAATCAGGCGATCGCTCGACACCGACTCTAGGTTGCTACAGCCCTGACGATGAATTGAAATACCCCGACTCCCCAGCGTCACCACGCCAATAATCGGTTCATCGGGCACAGGACAACAGCAGCCAGCAATGTGATAAACCAAGCCCTCCACTCCAAGAATCGGGGAATCACTGGGTTTCGTGCTGGCGGGTACACGGTTAACAGGGGCAGATTCTGAAGGCAGTTCCGGTGGGGTTGTCTCTGGACGCGCTAGGGTAATTGCCCGCAGCCGATTCACCACCAGATTCAGCGTAATTTCGCCATAGCCCAAGGCGGCCACTAAATCATCGACACTTTGGTAGTTGCTGCGCTCTGCCACCTGTTGCATCTGCGGTGACTTCAGAAGGGCTTCTAGACCCGCTTTGCCCAGTTCCTTCTCCAGTAATTCCCGTCCCCGCTGCAGGTTTTCATCGCGGCGCGATCGCTTGTACCACTGCCGAATACGATTGCGTGCCGTTGTGGTTTTAACAAAGTTCAACCAGTCCAAACTGGGGTGGGCAGTTTTCTGGGTGATGATCTCAACAATGTCGCCATTGCGCAGTGGTGTATCCAAGGGCACTATCCGACCATTCACCCGTGCCCCAGCACAGTGATTCCCGACATCGGTGTGAATATGGTAGGCAAAGTCGAGGGGCGTCGCCCCCTGTTGCAGGGCAAGGACGTCCCCTTGGGGCGTAAAGACATAGACCTCCTTATCAAAGAGATCATCGCGAATGCTATCGAGATATTCTTGGGCATCCTTGAGGTCATTTTGCCAATCCAGTAGTTGTCGTAGCCAAGTGAATTTTTGATCGTGGGCACTCCACTGTTGCGGCAAGGAATGACCTGTTTCTTTATACTTCCAGTGGGCGGCAATCCCATACTCAGAGACATGGTGCATGGCCAATGTGCGAATTTGCACCTCCAAGGGGCGCCCCCCAAGACCAATAACCACCGTGTGCAGCGATTGATACTGGTTGGGTTTGGGCAAGCTGATGTAGTCCTTGAACCGCCCTGGCACAGAAAGGAAACAGTCATGGACGACCGCAAGGGCACGATAGCACTCATCCTTTGTGGCCACCAGAATGCGAATGCCCGCCACATCATAGATTTCATGGAATTCTTTTTGCTGCCGCATCATTTTTTGATAGATGCTATAGAGGTGTTTGGGACGGCCACTAATTTCTAAGTATCCAAAGCCCATTCCCGATAAGCGGTCATAGAGAATTTGAATCGCCTGCTGCAGTTGTGCCTCGCGATTAGCGCGTTTTTCCGCCACCAGTTCCTGAATGCGGCGGTAGGCTTCTGGCTCTAAATACTTAAAGGCTAAATCCTCTAGCTCCCACTTGATCCGCCAAATCCCCAAGCGATTGGCCAAGGGGGCAAAGACATCACGGGTTTCTTGGGCAATGGCACGGCGGCGATCTTCCGGTAGATACTCTAGGGTGCGCATATTATGCAGGCGATCGGCCAGCTTGACAACGATGACCCGAATATCCTGTGCCATCGCCAAAAACATGCGTCGGAAACTTTCCGCTTGCCGCTCCGTCTTACTGGAGAAGTTAAACTTCGAGAGCTTAGTGACCCCCTCCACCAGTCGCCGCACCTCGGCACCAAAATTGGCTTCTAGCTCCTCTGCCGTAACAGCGGTATCCTCAATCACATCGTGGAGAAACCCCGCGGCCAAAAGAGCAGGCCCGCCGCCTAGATCCCGCAGAATACTCGCCACTGCCACAGGATGGGCAATGTAGGGTTCCCCAGACGCCCGTCGCTGTCCTTGGTGTAAGTCGTAAGCAAATTGAAACGCTCGACAGACCAAATCATCCCCATTCTCAGGCTCTGGATTTCGCAGGCACGTCGCTAACCAATCGGGTAATTCAATATCAGTCGGCAAGCTAGGTGCAAAAGCGTTCATAGCAGCAGGCGATCGGGAAAGCAGCACAGTGAATTCGAGTACGTACATTCTAGTTCAATTTCATGCCTATCGCGCGCATCCTGATCGTAAAGACGTTCCTAAACCCTCTCAAGTTTTACAGCTAGGGATTGTTCAATTTTGATCTCCTTTAACATAAAAATTAAGGACTTTAATCAGCAAGGGGGAAGCGTATCGTGGGGGTCTCACTCACACCAATGACACGGCACTACATTCTGCGTTTACTCAATCAAGGAAGCGATATTTTTGCCCTCGCCGGTCAAAGTTTAGAGAAAGCAGTGGGCGATCGCGGGAACGATATTCTAAATCGCCTAGAATCCCTTGCCCCCTCAGAATTAGCAGCTGTAGAGATGATTGTGCGCCTCCACCGCTCCCTCAGCAACGAGGGGAATGAGGAGCCTCACCGACAGATGCAATTAAAAAGCCTTGAGGAAAAACTATGGCGGATTTTGGGTATGGACTGCCCCTCTGAGAGTCCTCAAGCTGCGCCTAGGGAGTCAGTCATCCCTGTCAAAGAGCAGCCATCTTTAACGGTGGCTCAAGCCCTCGATCACTTGAACCGCGTCAGTGAATTAGCCCAAAAATACCTTGGCAAAGTCATCGTCGCGAATTACTGGCGAGCCTGCCGCCCTTCTAGTAGTTGGTTTGCTGATTTTGTTGTTACCGATGATGGCTACATCACCTACCACGGGTCGTTAGGGACTGGGAAGACTCTTGTGAACCCAACTCAACAGCAGCAGTTGGAAACATGGTTAGTGAGTTTTGTGGATCAATGTCGCCGTATTCTCCCCCTCTTTAGACAGGATCTGCAAAAGGCAAGACTCTCGGGTTCGTCCCTAGAACCTGAATCAGAGATTACTGCTGTTGCAGATAAGCGCTAGCCCCCAGTGTTTGCAGTTTTTGATTCTTGGCGGTCACAGCGGCGGCCAACTCTTGACGATAGGCAATCACTTGCTCCAGCAGCTCTGGATCGTGACTGGCCAATAGTTGAACGGCCAATAGACCTGCATTTTGAGCATTGCCAATGGCAACCGTCGCCACGGGAATTCCAGCTGGCATCTGCACAATGGAGTAGAGGGAGTCCAGCCCCTGCAAATGGCGGCTCGGTACAGGTACGCCAATCACGGGTAGGGGGGTTAAGGAAGCAATCATGCCGGGCAAGTGAGCAGCGCCACCGGCACCCGCAATAATGACTTTCAGACCCCGCTGATGGGCATTTTGGGCAAACTCGACCATGGCAAGAGGCGTGCGGTGAGCTGAGAGAATCGCCACTTCATGGGGAATGCCAAAGCGTTCACAGATGGCGATCGCCCCCTGCATGGTTGGCAAATCCGAATCACTGCCCATGACAATGGCAACCAGCGGCATCTCTGACATCCCTCTTTCCTACTCCCTCAGCAAACGGTGCAACCTCATCCTACAGCCCTTTTCACAGGAGCGAGATATTATTTCTCTATGATTACTGCTGCTGCGATTAAGCAATTTGCCCATCAGTTGGGGTTCCATCGGGTGGGGATTGTGGATTTGCGCACCTATACCGATGACCATCCTTCTGGGGTAGCTGCCCTACAACGCTGGTTAGCCCAAGGCTTCCAAGGGGAGATGGCGTGGATGGCCAACCCGCGGCGACAGGAGATTCAAGCCGTCCTGCCGGGAGCGCAATCAGTGATTTCCGTTGCCCTCAATTACTATCAGCCTGATCCAGAGCCACCCCCCAAGGTGAAAATTGCCCGCTATGGGTGGGGACGGGATTACCACCGGGTTCTGGGAAAACGCTTGCAAGCCCTAGGCCAATGGCTGCAGTCGCAGGTACCTGAGATGGACTACCGTTGGTATGTGGATACAGGCCCGGTACAGGACAAAGTGTGGGCGGAGCAGGCGGGAATTGGCTGGATTGGCAAGCACAGTAATATCATTTCGCGGCAGTATGGCTCCTGGATTTTTTTGGGAGAGTTAATTACCACGTTGGAGTTGCCGGGCGATCGCCCCCACACCAATCACTGCGGCACCTGTACCCGTTGCTTGGCCGCCTGTCCCACCGGCGCCATTGTTGAACCCTATGTGGTGGATGCCAACCGCTGCATTGCCTACCACACGATCGAAAGCCGTGCCCCGGAAATTCCCCCCGCCATTGCTGCTCATTTAGAAGGCTGGGTTGCCGGCTGTGACATTTGCCAAGAGGTGTGTCCTTGGAATCAACGCTTTGCTCAACCCACGGATGTGGCCGACTTTGCCCCGCGATCGCCCCTCTTGAAGACTTCTCCAGAGGAACTCGCCACCCTCAGCGATGTAGCATGGGATGAACTCACCCGTGGTTCTGCCCTACGGCGAATTAAACTCGCCCAATGGCGCCGCAATGCCCAAGCGGTGCTGTCTGCCAATCGGTATGATGAAAAATGATTCAATGCGGAGGCTCACCTATGGTTCGACGACGCTCCACCCCTTGGATTCATCGTTGGTCACGGTGGTTGATTGGCGGGGTTGCCCTCGCTGGCATGGTGGTGACCGCTTACCTGACGATCGCCAAGCTGACCAATCAAGAGGTCACTTGTCCCACCGATGGCTGTGACATTGTCCTCAATAGTCCTTGGGCAACCGTGTTTGGTATTCCCCTCTCCCTCATTGGCTTTGTCGCCTACACGGGAATGCTGTCGTTGGCGGCCCTGCCCCTGTTGTTGAACCAGCCGCAGCAAAAAGAACTCCGCCGCAATGCTGAAAACACCACTTGGCTTTTGCTCTTTCTGGGGGCAACGGCCATGGCCAGCTTCAGCAGTTACCTCATGTATATCTTGGTTACAGAGATTAAGGCCACTTGTCCCTATTGCATTGCCTCAGCCGTCTTTAGCTTTACATTTTTAATCTTGACGATTATTGGTCGTGAATGGAGCGATCGCGGCCAACTCTTTTTCAATGGCGTGATTACTGTTGTGATTACGCTGGTGGCCGTCTTTGGCATCTATAATGCCCGCATGGCTAACCCTGAGGGTCCTGGCATCCCCATCGTCAATACCTCAGGTGCGGCGGAAATGGCCCTTGCTCGCCATCTCACCCAAGTGGGAGCGGTTATGTATGGTGCCTATTGGTGTAGCCACTGCCACGATCAAAAGGAACTCTTTGGTAAGCAGGCAGTACGGGAACTCAACTATGTTGAATGTGACCCCAATGGTGCCAATCCCCAAGTGGAACGCTGCCGTGCCAAGGGAATTCAGGGCTATCCCACATGGGAAATCAACGATCAGCTTTACTCCGGCACGCGATCGCTAAGCGAACTCAGTCAACTCAGCCAATACACAGGCCCGATGAACTTCAAGAACCAATAGGGGCAAGGAACGGCAGTGATAGAATGAAGCCAACCGGGCACTACGCAGGTTTTTTATGCTTTCTATTGATACAGTCGCCGAACCCGCCAAGGCTCCTTTTGCCACACCACCTGCCCTTGCCAACATTTTAGTGGTTGAAGATGAAGACCTGATTCGGGAAACCCTTGTCCTTGCTTTGCAGGAGGAAGGCTACCATACCCTTGTGGCCAGTGATGGTTATGAGGCTCTCAATCTCATTAATACCTATCTCTTGACGGATACTAATCCTGAAAAGGCAGAGGTGAATTTGATCATCCTAGATGTCATGCTGCCGGGCATCAATGGATTAGACCTATGCCGCTTAATTCGCCGTGAAGGCTGTACAGTTCCCATTCTCATGATCAGTGCCAAAGGCAGTGAAATTGATCGAGTGGTTGGCCTTGAAATTGGTGCCGATGACTACTTGGCCAAGCCCTTTGGCATGCGGGAGATGCTGGCGCGCTGTCGTGCCCTATTACGGCGGACGCAAATTCAACAGGCTACGGTGCCAACGGTTCTGCGCTTTCGCGATCTCTGCCTCTATCCCCAAGAATGCCGCGTAACCCTGCGGGGCGAGGAAATCAATCTCTCCCCCAAAGAATACAAACTGCTTGAGCTATTTATGCGCCACCCCCGCCGTGTTTGGCCACGGGAGCAGTTATTGGATCAGGTGTGGGGGCATGACTTTATTGGTGATAGCAAAACCGTTGATGTCCACATCCGCTGGCTGCGGGAGAAAATTGAAACCGACCCTAGCCATCCCCAGTACATTCTTACGGTGCGCGGTTTTGGTTATCGTTTTGGTTGAGCCTCAGTAAAACAATCCCCATCAAAGCTGCCGGTAAAAAGAGCAGTAAAGTAATTAGCCCCAAATTTGGCGGCAGGGGATAGAGGGGGGCAATAAATTTAATCCCTAGGGAAATCAACAGTGACACAAGGAAAATCACCGATAACCACGTCAGTTCTGACAGCCAAGGTGTCATGTTATTTCTCCCTCCCTAGGGCAGTTTCAAGGGCAGTGGCCATGATGGCAGTAGGTGCGGGTTGGCCAATCCAGTACTCCAAGGCTGCGGCTCCCTGATGGAGAAGCATGGCAAGGCCGTCGAAGGTTTGCAGTCCCCGTGCCATCGCTAATTGCAAAAGAAGGGTGGGGCGAGGTTTGTAGATGAGGTCATAGACAATGGCGGTGGCGGGCAATTTTGCCAAATCCTCGGCTGTGAGGGGGGTGGCGCTAGTATGGGGACTCATGCCAATGGGGGTGGTATTGACCACAAGGCTAACGTTCTCCAAACAAGTGGCCCGCTCTGACCATGGGAGGGGATGGAGCGTGATCTGTGGCCAACTGGCAACAAAGGCCTCTAGCCGTTCCCCTTGGCGACCACTGATATAGATCTGCCGACAGCCCAAGTCATAACAGGCAGTGACCACGGCTCGCGCGGCACCCCCATAGCCCAAGACTAAAACGGCAATCTCTGACCACGGGTAGGACTGTTGCCGCAGTGGTGCCAAGAAACCATGCACATCAGTATTGGTACCCACCCAACCCTTTTCACTGCGATAGACAGTGTTGACTGCCCCCACCTGCTGTGCGAGGTCGCTGACATCCGCCAAATAGGGAAGGATGGTTTCTTTGTGGGGAATGGTGACATTAAAGCCAACGACATTCAGGGCATCGAGGCCAGCGATCGCCACCCCCAACTGCTGTGACTTCACCCCAAAGGGCACATAGACATAGTTCAACCCCAAATGCTCCAGCGCGGCATTGTGCATTGCCGGTGAGAGGGTGTGGGCAATCGGGTCGCCAATCACCCCCAGAAGCTGGGTGTGGCCAGAGATCTTCGGCATCCGCTCCTAGACTGCCTCGTGATCTTTTTCGCTGGTGCGGATGCGAATGACCTGCTCAACGGGCGTCACAAAAATTTTGCCGTCGCCAATTTCCCCCGTGCGGGCAGCCTCAATAATTTTCGCCACGACCATGTCTACTTGACTGTCTTCAACGACAATCTCAACTTTTAACTTTTGTAAAAATTCCACCGTGTATTCTGAACCACGGTACCGTTCCGTTTGCCCCTTTTGCCGCCCAAAGCCGCGTACTTCGGAGACGGTCATGCCGACAATACCCGCATTGACAAGGGCGATCTTGACTTCATCCAGCTTGAAGGGACGAATAATGGCTTCTACCTTTTTCAATGTCAAACTCCTTCTTTATGGCAACGGGCTAATCTTTATTTAGCATTGGCAAAAGAGTATAGCGTGTAGCAATAACTACATTATCTCCAATCCTCGGGCGATCGCCCAATGGCAAGGTCTCGCGCTGGCTCCAGAAAATAAGCTCTAATAGGGAAGGAGATTAAGAGGGGATCAAGCATGGGGTGGCAGCGACCCGATGGCCGTCAACCACAGGAATTGCGATCGCACCAGTTTCAGCGGCATTTCACCCAATTTGCCTTAGGATCGGTACTCGCCCAAGCGGGGCAAACGCAAGTGTTGTGCACTGTTAGTCTCAAGGAAGGCGTACCCAAGTTTTTAGAAGGCACAGGCCAAGGCTGGCTGACAGCGGAGTACCGCATGCTACCCAGTGCAACGCGGCCACGGCAAGAGCGAGAATTTCTCAAACTCTCTGGGCGCACCCAAGAAATTCAACGCCTGATTGGTCGCAGCTTACGCTCGGCCTTGAACCTATCCCTATTGGGAGAGCGCACACTGATTGTGGATGCCGATGTGCTCCAAGCCGATGCTGGCACGCGATCGCTAGCGATTACAGGGGGCTACATTGCCCTTGTGGATGCCCTTAGTGCCCTACTTCAGCAAGGGGTACTCAGTGAATCTCCCCTGTGTCATCAGGTGGCCGCAGTCTCCGTGGGGCTGATTGATGGTGACCCCTATTTGGATTTGAGCTACGCTGAGGATGTGGCGGCCAGTGTGGACTTCAATGTCGTGATGACGGCCAATGGTCAGTTCATTGAGGTTCAAGGTACAGCAGAGATCGGTTCCTTTGATCGGCCAACCCTCGATCGCCTTCTCGATGTCGCCAGCCAAGGGATTCAAGAACTCATTGAGATTCAACAGCACGTCTTAGCCGCAAGCTATGAGTGAGCAGGCCATTTACCTCGGACACATCGTCAAGTCCAACTCCCACTGCGATTATGTGGCGCAACTGGTGGATCGCTTGGATGTGCCCCACCCCCCCGCCCCAGAAGACTATGGGTTTGGTCGCTTTGTCAAGCTAGAGGATGAGCAGCGCCACTGGGCGGTTGGCGTCATTTACAATTCCCAACTATTCAATCCCCAGTTTCCTCCAATCAGCCCCCGCCTCACCACCAATGCCGACACCTTTCTCAGTCCAGATTTGGTCAGTGAAACCCGTACACTGCTGTGGATTGCCCTCATTGGTCATTTGGTGACTACTGAGGATCGCCTCTATGGCCAGCAGGGGATACCAAGGCTCGTGGTACCAGTAAATACCCCTGTTTGGCAGCTGACAAGCGCAGAGGTGCTTGCCTTCCATCGCAGTGCCCAAGGCCAAGCTCAGTTTCGCTACTATGCCCATTTGTTGCGCTCAACGGGAAATTATGCTGCACCCTTGTTGGGGCAAATTCTGGAAACCATTACGCCACTGTTCAGTGGAACTGAACGGCGATCGCTCGAAATTATCAACAAAGAGTTGGCTTGGCGGCATACCTTAGGGAGTTTGCGCTAAGACTGGACACAGAAATTGGGGTTTTGCAAATAAACTTCATGAAAAATCCTATGCAATGGTGACAAATTAGCGATACATCTGCTAAGGTCATTAAGTGTGTGAGGAGCGAACCAGTTAAGGGCACCGAGACGAAACACGGCCAGTCGTCGGTGCTCTTTCTGATTTTGAGGCTATGCTGGCACGGGTTTGGAGTGCTGCCGTTCTAGGAATTGACGCGATTCCCGTCGGCGTCGAAGTAGATGTTTCTGGCGGCTTACCGGGGATTGTGGTGGTGGGCCTGCCTGATGCGGGTGTGCAAGAGGCACGGGAGCGCGTTAAGGCGGCGATTCGCAATGCCGGTTTTAGCTTCCCAATGCGGCGCATTGTGGTTAATCTCACCCCCGCCGATTTACGTAAGGAAGGCCCCAGCTTTGATCTCCCTATTAGCATTGGCATCCTAGCCGCTTCAGGACAGGTTTCAACGGATTTACTCGGCGATCATCTCTTTCTCGGCGAAGTGTCCCTCGATGGCACGTTACAACCCGTGGCCGGGGTACTGGCGATCGCCGTTGCGGCGCAAGCCCAAGGCATGACCGGTCTCGTGGTGTCCATGGCCAATGTGACGGAAGCAGCGGTGGTGCAGGGGCTCAAGGTCTATGGTTGCCACACCCTCGCCGAAGTCGCAGCCTTTTTGAATGACCCCAGCTCGCGATCGCCAGCAGCCAATTCTCTGAGTTACCATGCTCCACCCTCTCCCCGTTTTAGCCTCGACCTCAAGGACGTGAAGGGGCAGTATCAAGCGCGGCGTGCCCTCGAAATTGCGGCTGCGGGCGGGCACAATCTCATCTTTGTCGGGCCACCGGGGAGTGGTAAAACGATGTTGGCGCGGCGGTTACCCACAATCTTGCCGCCCTTGACCTTTGAGGAAGCCCTTGAAGTCACCAAAATTCACTCCGTGGCTGGACTGCTCAAAGAACGCGGCCAATTGCTCCAAGAACCCCCTTTTCGGAGTCCTCACCACTCTGCCTCTGGCCCTGCCCTTGTGGGGGGTGGCAGTTATCCGCGCCCCGGCGAAATCTCCCTTGCCCATCGGGGGGTGCTCTTTCTTGATGAATTAACGGAATTCAAGCGGGATGTGTTGGAGTTTTTGCGGCAGCCCCTTGAGGATGGCCAAGTCACCATTGCCCGCACCCGCCAATCCGTCGTTTTCCCGGCGCAATTTACCCTCGTGGCCAGCACCAATCCCTGCCCCTGTGGTTACTATGGCGATCCAGTGCAACCCTGTACCTGCTCGCCGCGCCAGCGAGAACAGTATTGGGCAAAGCTCTCTGGCCCCCTGCTGGATCGCATTGATCTGCAAGTGAGTGTCAGCCGCCTCAAGCCCGAAGAAATGACCCGCCAAACCCTAGGGGAAGATTCAGCCACGGTACGGCAGCGGGTCTTGGCGGCACGCCAACGCGCCCAACAGCGATTCGCTCAAGAACCCACTCTCCACTGCAACGCCCAAATGCAAAGCCGCCATCTGCGCCAGTGGTGTCGTTTGGATGAGGCTTCGACTAATCTCTTAGAACGGGCGATCGCCCAACTGGGACTCTCGGCACGCGCCACAGACCGTATCCTAAAAGTAGCCCGTACCATTGCTGATCTGGCCGACTGTGAAACGATTGCCGCTGCTCACGTGGCCGAAGCGATTCAATACCGCATGCTCGATCGCCTGCAATAGACGCGGCTGGTTTGCGCTGCTGCTGGGTTGCTTAGCTCTCCTGCTTATCGGCTGTACAACGGCAACCCAATCTACGAAGCCCATTCAACTCGTGTTTTGGCATGGGGTCAACCCACCCGCCAACCGCGTGATCCTCCAGCGTCTTGTGGATCGCTTCAACGCCCGCCATCCCCAGATTCATGTCCAAGCTCTCTACGTTGGCCAACCCGACCAGCAGTTACCGAAAATTCTGGCCGCAGTGGTGGGCAATGCCGCACCAGATCTGCTCTGGTATAACCCCACGATCACGGGGCAGTTTGTTGATCTGGGTGCTTTGCGTCCCCTTGATGACTGGTGGCAAGCTTCCCCCTACCGCGATCAAGTTAGTCCTGCCCTGATACCAACAATGCGCTACGGCAACCATTACTGGTCTATTCCCTTTGCCACCAACAACCTTGGAATTTTTTATCGTCCCAGTTTATTGGCTGCCGCTGGTGTGAAAACACTACCCAGCACATGGCAGGAATTAGAGCAGGTCAGCCAAACCCTAAAGGCACAGGGCATCACCCCGCTACTCCTTGCCCTTGGCCAAGGGGAATTTGCCGTCTTTACTTGGTTGCCCTTTTTTTGGAGTGCGGGTGGCAGTCTCGGAGACACACCAGAAAGCGCCCACATTGACACACCCCCCGCGATCGCGGCTCTTGACTTTTGGCAACGTCTGCGGCAGGAGGGCTTAGCGACACTCTCTGCCCCGGAACGTGGTTATGAACTGGATCAATTGATTCGTGGCGAGGTGGCGATGCAAATTACAGGGCCTTGGACGTTGGCGCAACTCCAACAGTCGGGGGTGGATTTTGGCGTTCTACCCATGCCTGCCCTCAAAACCGCCGCAACCGCACTGGGGGGCGAAAATCTCTTTGTCTTTCGCTCAACACCGCAACGGGAAGAGGCTGCTCTAGCCTTTTTGGACTACGTTCTCAGTGAAGAATTTCAAACGGAGTGGGCTTTGGGCACAGGGTATTTGCCCGTGAATGAACGGGTGCGTACCAACGATCGCTATCAGGCCTTTGTGGCACAGCAACCCGCGCTTCGTGTTTTTCTAGATCAGATGGCCGCTGCTCAGGCACGTCCCAACTTCCGTGGTTATACCCGCTTTTCCCAAACCCTTGGGCGAGCGATCGAAAGCGTTCTCCTTGGCAAATCAACCCCGCAAGCCGCAGCAGAAACCGCAGAGCAACGTTGGCAACTGATGCGCCCGCGTTAGAAGAGACTGCCCGCCGCCTTGACCATATTGGCTGGGTTAAAGGCATCCATGGCAGCAGTGGCCTCATAACCACAGTGCACCATGCAGTCACGGCACTTGGGATTGCCACTTTTGTGGCCATACTTCTCCCACTCCGTATTTTCAATCAGTTCCTTCCAAGTCTTGTAATGCCCTTCATTGAGGAGATAGCAGGGTTTCTGCCAACCCAACACACTATAGCTGGGCATGCCCCAAGGGGTACACTCATAGTCCTTTTCACCCACAAGGAAATCAAGGAACAGGGGATTGTGGTTAAAGTTCCACTTCTTCTGACCCGCACGGTAAGGGGCAAGGATTTCACGGAAGAGGGCACGGGTTTGCTCCCGCTTGAGGAAGTGCTCCTGATCCGGTGCCCACTCATAGGCGTAGCCCGGCGAGATCATCATGCCATCCACCCCTAGGGAACTCACGAAATCAAAGAATTCCTGCATTTCCTTAGGATCCACCCCTTCAAAAATTGTCGTATTGGTGGTGACACGGAAGCCCTTGGCTTTAGCCGCTTTAATCGCTTTCACCGCAATATCAAAGACCCCTTTGCGATCCACGCATTTGTCGTGCCACTCCCGCAGACCATCGAGGTGAACGCTGAAGCTAAAGTAGGGGGAGGGCTTGAATTTGTGGAGATTTTCCTCTAGGAGAATACCGTTGGTGCACAGATAAACAAACTTCCGCCGTGCCACCAAGCCACTGACAATTTCATCAATTTGCGGGTGCAGCAGGGGTTCCCCACCGGGAATGGCAACAATCGGTGCACCACATTCTTCAACGGCGCGGAAGCATTCCTCTGGGGTGAGATATTTGCGCAGGACTTCAAGGGGATGCTGAATTTTACCGCAGCCCGAGCAGGCTAGATTACAGCGAAAGAGAGGCTCAAGCATCAAGGTGAGGGGAAAGCGCTTTTTGCCCTGTAGGCGTTGTGAGATGATATAGGTCGCGACTTCCACTGCCTGCTTGATGTGGACTCCCATGGGCAATTCTCCTCAATGTGGCTAATTTTCTAGCCAAGACGCTTAATAGATGTTTATAGTTGTAGCAGCTTTGTGGGCGATCGCCAAAGTGTCCTATCAGGTTTGCAAAGTGGCACACTATGCTCGTGCTCACGAAGCTAGCGGCAGCGACAGTGAAAATTTTTGCAAAATCCCCTAGCCAATCTTGACAGAGATACCTATAATCAGAGACCATTAGAGGTACTGTAGAAAAATCCCTTTTGCTTAACCTCCATAACCTAAGAGACCAAAGGTTAAGCATAGACTTTCATCAAGGCTGGCATGGGGTGACATCTTTTCCTTCTGCAAGTCGTGCAGAGCTTTTTAGGTATCACCAGAGTTGCGTTCCGCGTTCCAATGCCAACCCACCTCTACAGGAACCCTTTTCCCAACCATCTTAAAGCCAAACTTGCACACGTCCCTTACAGGGGCAAGAGTGGCTCAACACTGTGCTAGATGCCTTTAGCCCATTCATGCTGACGTTTATTTTGTTAAGAAATTCTAAGGATAATGAATGCCTAAGCAAATTATTATTGCCGAGGAACATCGGCTAGCGGCGGTCTTTGCCGAAGATCAAATTCAAGAATTAATCGTGGCCACGGGCACCCATCAGGTGGGGGACATCTACCTTGGGGTGGTTGAAAATGTCCTACCGGGCATTGATGCTGCCTTTGTCAACTTGGGGGATGCCTCCCGTAATGGCTTTATCCATGTCACTGACCTTGGCCCATTGCGCCTGAAGCGAACGGCTGGAGCAATCACGGAATTGCTCGCACCGCAGCAAAAAGTGCTGGTTCAGGTCATGAAGGAACCCACGGGCACCAAGGGGCCACGGCTGACCGGAAATATTTCGTTGCCCGGACGCTATCTTGTACTGATGCCCTATGGTCGGGGGGTGAATCTATCGCGACGGATTACCAATGAAGCGGAACGGCATCGGCTACGTGCCCTAGGCATTTTGGTCAAACCTGCTGGCATGGGGCTACTAGTGCGCACAGAGGCCGAGGGTGTCTCCGAAGAGGCCATTCTTGAGGATTTGGAACTCCTGCAACGGCAGTGGGAAACGATCCAACAGCAGGCGGCCTCCAGCCGTCCTCCCCAGCTTCTGGGGCGCGATGATGACTTTATCCAAAAAGTCTTGCGGGATGTCTATAGCAGTGATGTCAACCGCATTGTGGTGGATACGCCCGATGGGGTCAAACGGGTCAAACAGCACCTGAAAAACTGGAATGTCAATAAGCCGGTGGGGGTTCTCATTGACTATCACCAAGAACCCATTCCCATTTTGGATTACTTTCGGGTGAATGCTGCCATTCGTGAGGCCCTGAAACCCCGTGTGGATTTGCCCTCCGGTGGCTATATCATCATTCAACCGACAGAGGCACTGACGGTCATTGATGTGAACTCCGGTTCATTCACCAGTTCAGCCACCTCGCGGGAAACAGTGCTGTGGACAAACTGCGAAGCGGCTACGGAGATTGCTCGCCAACTGCGACTGCGCAATATTGCTGGCGTGATCATTGTGGATTTTATTGACATGGATTCCCGCCGCGACCAGTTGCAACTGCTGGAGCACTTTAGTAAAGCCCTGCGTGCTGATAAAGCTCGCCCCCAAATTGCTCAACTCTCAGAACTGGGGCTGGTGGAATTGACCCGCAAACGCCAAGGGCAAAATATCTATGAACTTTTTGGCCGTCCCTGTAGTGCCTGTGGGGGCTTGGGTCACTTGGTGCATTTACCCGGTGAACCGGAGGATAGCCCCGGCGAAATTGTCGAGCGATCGCCCATGCCGCGTCCACCGGAGCCACGCCGCAGTTTAGAATCCCGCACTGAACCCAATGGCTTTGCCAGTAGCAGCCTAGAGACCCAACTCATTAACCACCCTGACTATCAAGCGGTGGGGGGTATTCGCCCGCGTGCTTCCCGCAGTAGTCATCCACCAGCCCCACGCAGTCCTCGCCGTACCTCCGAAAATGGCAATGGCCGCAAGGTGATTACCATGCCTACAGAAACGGCGCCGCCGCCAGTGGTCAAAGTGGAGAGCCGTCCGCCGCGCCCTGCCCGTCCTAGCCGCTCTGAACCAGCGGAGGTGATTACCGTAACAATGACGGATCAAGAGCAGGCAGTCTATGCGGAAATGGGAATTTCACCCCTTGTGCTGCACTCTGAAGAGGTGAAGAATCCGCGGGGAACGATTGTGATGGTGGCACGCCCCGGCCAAGACCCCCTACCCCTGCCCCAGAAAACCGCGCGACCCGTCAGTGAGGGAATGCCTGAGGATATCCCAGAGACTGCTGATGAGCCGCCCTCCTCTGTGGTTAGCACGATTAATGTCGAGCCGATTGCGGCCACCACGCTGCTCAATACCAGTGAGTCAGAAGTCACGACCGAGTCTGAATCCGGCGGGGAAGCATCCACTCCAGAGGCCTCCGTGCCCGCAGGTCGGCGGCGGCGGCGACGGGTCACCACTAGCGAGCAGCTCTCCCTCGATGCCAATACTTAGGCTCAGCAATGTTGGGGGATCTAGACCCTGCCCTCATCCAAGAGTGGCTCAAGGCTGCATCGGCAGAACTTCCTCAGGGGGAACCCCTTCAACGGCTACCGCGGGTGGGGTCTGAAGCCTTTGCCTTTGCCCTTGTTACCCCAAAGCACCAGTTTACCCTTGGGCGTTCCAATTTGCGCTTTCCCTTAATGAGCGCAATTAAGCCCTTCTTGCTGCTGTATGCCTTAACGCTGTGGCAGGAGCAGGTGTGGACGTGGGTGGGACAGCGCCCCTCAGATTACCCCTATAACTCTGTGTTGCAGTTAACCCTTGATCAGGGGTGGCCGCGCAATCCCATGATTAATAGTGGAGCGATCGCCCTTGCTAGCCAATTGGCTCATGTTGGCGGTGTTGCGGTCTTTCAGACTTGGCTCAATGAGTGTGCGGGTACGCAGTTGCAGGTGGATCAAGAGGTGTTAGCAGCCGTTTATCGCCATCCCAACTGGCAAAATCGCACCCTTGCCCACTTTTTAGTGGAGTCTGGACGCATTGCCGATGCCGGGGTTGCCCTTGAGATCTACAATCAGGTGTGCTGTTTCCAAGGAACGATTGAGGAAGTGGCGCGCTTGGGTCTCCTGTTGGCACTGCCCCATGACAAGGTGAGCGATCGCCATCGTCAGCAGGTGAATGTGCTTATGCTCACCTGTGGCCTCTACGAGGACTCCCCCCGCTATGCCCTAGAGATTGGCTTGCCTGTGAAATCGGGTGTCAGCGGTGTGATTTTGGCCATTGTGCCGCGACAGGGGGCGATCGCCTGCTACAGCCCACCCCTTGATCCCAGTGGCAACTCGATTTTAGGTCTATACCTGCTCCAGCGCATCAGCCGCCACTTCGGCCTCAGTCCCTTGAGCTAACTGCACCACCAAGCGGCGATCCGGTTCCTCTCCATAACTAAAGGTTTCAAGGCGATCGCTCTCTACCTTAATGAGGCTATGAACAACACGCCGCTCTGCCGCTGACAGGGAGCGAATTTCAACGGGTTTACCGGTGTCGAGGACTTGGGCAGCCACCTGATGGGCAATCTCCTGCAACTGGCGATAACGGGCGCGGCGATAGCCCGCCAATTCTAGGGTAAAAGCCGTTTGCTCCTGCCGCGATCGCCCCAAATTCAACGTGGCATTGAGCAGATATTGCAACGCATCGAGAGCTTGGGCATTGTTGGCCAGCAGGGATTCAATTTGCGCAGCACTCAGGGACTGGCGATCGATCTCTAGCCAGTGCCCCGGCACCACACCTGCCAACGGAGACTCGACCACAGAAACGGTTGTCTTAAAGCCTGCTAGAGCAAGTGCCTGTTCCAGCCACGCACACCCCGCAGCAATTGGATCAGCGGTCATGCCTCCCCTCAACTTGATGGATGACGCTTGGCTTTAGTGGCCTTGGCACTTTTAGCCCCCTTGCCCTCAAAGGGAAGAGCCGCCCGATTTTTAATGGCTTCAGCCCGCTCCTGCTCCTCCACGAGTTTCTGCAGGTTCTCTGGCAGCGGCTCCTGTTGAAGAATAAAGGTCTGCACCGTCTGGAAGATGTTGGCGATTAGCATATAGAGCAGCACCCCTGCCGGCAATGGGAAAAAGAGAAACATCCCAGAGAAGATGATCGGTGTCAATTGATTCACGGTTTGCTGCTGCGGGTTATTGCTGCTGCCTTGGCCAGAGAGCAACTGGTTGACGTAGAGACTGACGCCAAAGCCAAGGATCATGATCAGGATATCCCAGTGGATCGCGCCCCAATTAAACTGGCGTGTGCCATCGGGCAGCGTGATGAAGAGTTCCCCTTGATCAATGGCACCCACATGGCCAAGGGCAGAGATAAAGAGGAAACCTTTATCCGCCGCAATCCCCGGAATCGTTCCCTGAACCGTTACATCACCGGCTTGCAGGGCTTGCAGATGCCCCTCACTGTCAATGGTTGCCCGCTCTTGACCGCGAATAATTTGCCACTTGGGTTGCAGGTGACTATTGGGATAGGCGGCGGCCAGTTCACTAAAGGGTTTCCCCTCCTTGGTTTGGAATTGGAGATCCACCGTTTGACCCACTGGAATCTTGGTACCGCTGGGAACCACCGCCTGAATGGGGAAGTGGATGCCCTCATCAACGTAGATATTTTGCGGCTTAGTGGCAAAGGGCTGGGCTAAGACAGTTTGATCAGGAGGAACAATTTGCAGGTTGAGCTGGTAATTCACATCAGCAAAGGGTGATCCGCGGAGCGTGGCAAAGAGAGCAAAGAGAATCGGTAACTGCAATAGCAGAGGAAAACACCCCGCCAAGGGATTACCAAACTCCCTATAGACCTCTGCCATTGCCTTTTGCTGTTCGGCAGGATTATCCTTGTATTTCTGTTGGATTTCCTGCATCCGTTTTTGCATGATCGGCTGCACCACTTTCATGCGCCGCATATTGCGAATGGATCCCGCACTGAGGGGATAGACGGCAAAGCGCACCACCAGTGTCAGCGCCACAATCGCAAGGCCATAGCTGGGCACAATCCCATAGAAAAAGTCAAGGATTGGCAGCATGACATTGTTGGAGAGGAAACCGATACCAAAATCCATGGAATCCTGCAATTAGGGGTGAACAGTTAACAGAACTATCTTAGGTCTTAAGAACCAATCGCGCCACTGACACTTTTGGCAGCGGGACTCAATTTGGCAGAAATATAGTCATAAATTTCACGGAAGCGGGGGACAGCGCGCATTTCTAAGCGGCTACCATCTTTGAGGGTGACGACCATATCACCGTAGGCGCCCCAGCCGCGAGGAACGGTGACGACTTTGGTGATTTCGCTATAAATGACATCGGAGCGATCGCGCCCCATCCAGCCGCCAATCACCGTAATCCGCCGATTTGTAATGCGGTAGCGCAGCCAAAGGGCACGGACAATGGCACCAACGGTAAGGGGCAGACAAATCACCGTTAGCCCCAACAGTAAGTTGATCACTAAGTCACCCCAATGGGGACCGCCTTCGTAGAAAACGTCTTCGGAAATTCCCGGCATCGTCAGTACCCCTGCTTTGGCCATTAACTGCGTCAATTCAGCGCGACAGTCCTCGTCACTCACTTTTAGTGCCGCCTGACGCACTACCACAATCATATCCCACCCTGCGGCGATCTGCGGTAAGAGTGGGTGGATCACCCGTCGCCATTGCCGCTTCAAACGGTTGCGATCAACGGCTCGCTTACTCACCTTTTTACTGACCACAATGCCCAGCCGTGGTGCCGCCTTGACGGCTTGGGGCGCCAGCCAAAGAACGGCCAGTTTGCCGTGGTGGGCAGTTTTGTGTTGATAGACGCGGTCAAAATCATGGCGATCGCGCAGGCGATGTTGAGGAGGCAACACTAGACGGCCAGCCGTGCCCGCCCTTTACGCCGCCGTGCCTTAATCACGTTCTGACCCGATTTGGTACGCATGCGCGCCCGGAACCCAGAGGTGCGTTTACGTTTGCGGACAGTGCCGCCCAGTGTACGTTGCGTCATAGCTGTTGCAGTTATGATGGTTGATCAGAAAAAACACTGCCCCAAGGGGCACGCCCTAGTCAGTCGTTAGAGCGATCTACAATCGTATCACTTCCCGTGAGGCAGCGGTAGCCCTGCAGGGCTATTGCCGTCTTGGTCGTGTTGCCTATCATTGCTCACATCCTACGGACGAGGTTTGC